>NZ_VIGW01000010.1 GCF_007858435.1 Tsukamurella asaccharolytica
GCCATAGCGGAGGGGAAACGCCCGGCTCCATTCCGAACCCGGAAGCTAAGCCCTCCAGCGCCGATGGTACTGCACTCGCGAGGGTGTGGGAGAGTAGGACACCGCCGGACTAAAATTAGATACAGGATGAAGGCCCTTGGGGATCGTGTCGAACACTTCGCAGTGTTCCACCTCCCCAGGGGCCTTCGCCATGTCCAAGTACAGTAATAGCGGCAGTCGCCTCGGAGGCGACGGGAAGTGGGTGCAACGTGGCGGCTGAGTCGAACGGCGAGCGCCGGCAGCGCGCGGGGTTCACCAATCCCGCCGACCGGACCGATCGCGGCACCGACGGAGATTCGTCACGTGGCACGAACCGGGGCGGCGGCGGTCGCTCGGGTGGCGAACGGCGCGGCGGCGAACAGCGCGGTGGCGAACAGCGCCGTGGCTACCAGGGCCGGAGCCGGGATCAGGGCCGCTCGGACGGGAACCGCGGGGAGCGGCGTGACGTCGGTGGTTCTCGGGGCGGCGACGCGCGCGGCGACCGTCGGGACTACCGTGGCGGCGACTACCGTGGCGGCGACTCCCGGGGCGGCGCTTCCCGCGGCGGGGATCGCCGAGAGTACGGCGGCCGCCCGTCGGGCGACCGTCGCACCGGGGGCGGCGCGGATCGTCGAGGCGGCGGCCCCGGTGCAGACCGCCGAGGAGGAGGCGACCGCCGTGGCGGCAATTCCTTCGGGGCTCGCAACGGCTCAGGCCCGCGTTCCAGCCAGGGCGGCCGGAGTGGTTTTCCGCGCGACGACCAGCGCTCCGAGCGGCCGCGCACCCGGGCCGGCGAGCCGTCGATCCCGAACGACGTCGATCCGAAGGAACTGGACCCCGCGATCCGGCGTGACCTGCTGAGCTTGGATAAGAACAACGCCGAGCTCGTGTCCTCGCACCTGGTGCTCGCCGGTCGGCTGCTCGACAGCGACCCCGCGGCCGCTCTGGCGCATGCGCGTGCCGCCCGCGAGCGGGCCGGGCGCATCGCCGCCGTGCGGGAGGCCTGCGGCATCGCGGCGTACATGAACGGCGAGTGGTCGGAAGCGCTCAGTGAACTGCGCGCCGCGAAGCGGATGGGCGGCGCCGTCAACCTGCTCCCGCTGATCGCCGACAGCGAACGGGGCCTCGGCCGGCCCGAGAAGGCCATCGAGACCGCCCGTGGTGAGGAGGCCGCGCAGCTGACCGGCGACGACCGGACCGAACTGCGGATGGTCGAGGCCGGCGCCCGCATGGATCTGGGGGAGTACGACAAGGCCGTCGTCACCCTGCAGGCCGAGGACCTCGATCCCGCGCGACGCGGCTTTCACGCCGCCCGCCTGTTCTACGTGTACGCAGAGGCGCTGCTCGGCGCCGAACGGCGGGACGACGCCTTGACCTGGTTCCTCAACGCCGCCGCGGCGGATGAGGACGAATTCACCGACGCGGAGGAACGCGTCGCCGAGCTGTCCGCCGACGCCGCGGAATGAGCGCACCACTCGCGGCCGGCTACGACCGGCTGCTCGTCGACCTCGACGGCACCGCCTACGCGGGCGCCGTCGCGATTCCGGGCGCCGCCGAGGCGCTCGACGGTCTACCCGTCACCTACGTGACCAACAACGCCAGCCGCAGCCCCGGCGACGTCGCCCAGCATCTCCGCGACCTCGGCTTCGCGGCGCCCGACGACACCGTCGTCACCAGTGCGCAGGCCGGCGCGGGACTGCTCGCGTCCCTCGTGCCGGCGGGAACGCCGGTGCTCGTCGTCGGCGCGCAGGCGCTGTGCCAGGAGGTCGAGGCCCGTGGCCTGGTGCCGGTGGAGACGGCCGAGGAGGCCCGCGCCGTCATCCAGGGGCACAATCCGGAGACCGGCTGGGCGCGACTGTCCGAGGCCGCTCTCGCGATCCGCGCCGGCGCCGTGTGGGTCGCCACCAACACCGACGCCACCCTCCCCACCGAACGGGGCCTGCTCGTCGGCAACGGCTCGATGGTCGCCGCGGTGCGCCACGCCACCGAGCGCGAGCCGCACGTCGCAGGCAAGCCTTTCACTCCGATCTTCGTCGACGCGATGCGCGCGGCCGGGGCCACGCGCGCGCTCGTCGTCGGAGACCGCCTCGATACGGACATCCAGGGCGGCAACGCCTTCGGAGCCGACACCTTCCTCGTGCTCACCGGCGTCAACGACGTGCAGGACGTCGTCGCCGCGCCGGACGTGCACCAGCCCACCTTCGTCGCCGACACCCTGGCGGGCCTGCGCCTGCCACCGGCGGCGTCGCGCCCGGGTCCGCGGGACGGCTGGACCGCCACCGTCGACGGGGACGAGCTGACCGTGACCGGAGCCCCCGGCGCGAACCCGGCCGATGCGACGTACGCCGCGATCGCCGCGGCCCGCGCACTCTCCGAGGAGCGGCGGTCGGGCCTGCGGCTGACGATCCGATAGCGTGGACCCCGTGGAGCCGACTGTGTTTCGAGGGGACGACCCGGCCGACGTCCGCACGGCCGTCGAGGACCTGATGCGTCGCGTCGACGAGCTCGAGGCGGAGCCTGTCGTCGACCCCGGTGCCGTGGCCGGCGTCGGCGAGCTCGCGACCCTCGGCCGGCAGGCCGCGCTGTTCGAGCAGGCGCACCACCTGCTGGTCGACGCCCTCGACACCGTGGATCGCGCCTGATGGCTCGGAGGGTGCGGCTCGACGCCGAGCTGGTCCGCCGCGGCATGGCCCGGTCCCGGGAACACGCCCGCGAGCTCATCGAAGCCGGGCGGGTCACCGTCAACAAGCAGATCGCGCGCAAGGCCGCCAATCAGATCGATCCCGCAGACCCCGTGCACGTCACGGCCGTCGCCGGCGAGGTCGAATGGGCCTCCCGCGGGGCGCACAAGCTGATCGGGGCGCTCGACGCCTTCCCCGACGTCGCGGTCGAAGGCCGGCGTTGCCTCGACGCCGGCGCGTCCACCGGGGGGTTCACCGACGTGCTGCTGCACCGCGGCGCCGCCCGCGTCTACGCAGTCGACGTGGGCTACGGCGAACTCGTCTGGCGACTCCGCGACGACGACCGCGTGACGGTCCTCGACCGGACCAACGTCCGTTTCCTCGAGCCGGGCGCGGTCGACGGTCCCGTCGACCTCGTCGTCGGGGACCTGTCCTTCATCTCCCTGGGTCTCGTGCTGCCCGCACTCGCGCAGTGCGCCGCGCCCGGCGCGGACCTGCTGCCCATGGTGAAGCCCCAGTTCGAGGTGGGGAAGGAGCGCCTCGGCGCCGGCGGCGTGGTGCGCGATCCCGCGCTGCGCGCGAGCGCGGTCCGCGGCGTCGCGGAGGCCGCCGCCGCGGCGGGCCTGAGTACCCGCGGCGTGACCTTCAGTCCGCTGCCGGGGCCGTCGGGCAACGTCGAATACTTCCTGTGGTTGCGCAGGGAACCCGGCGAGGCCGGGGCCGGTGGCGCGGTGGCCCTCCCCGACGAGGTGGACGACATGATCGACAGGGCTGTGACGGAGGGACCGCAGTGACCACACCGCACGACCGCACATTCCTGGTGGTGGTGCACACGCTCCGCAGCGACGTGGACCGCACCGTCGACGAGATTCGCCGCCGGCTCGACGCCGCCGGAGTGCGGATGAAGCTCGAGAGCGACGTGCGCGAGGCGCCGGACGATGCCGCGGTCGGCTGCGAGGTCGTCGTCGTTCTGGGCGGCGACGGCGGCTTCCTGCGGGGCGCCGAACTCGCGCGCCGCGCCGACGTCCCCATCATCGGCATCAACCTCGGGCACGTCGGCTTCCTCGCCGAGTCCGAGGTCGACACTGTGCCGGAGACCATCGACGATCTCGTGCAGCGGCGCTACACCGTGCACCCGCGGATGACGCTGGACGTCGAGATCCACGACGGTGACCGCCTCGTCGCCGCGGGCTGGGCGCTCAACGAAGTCTCCGTCGAGAACCGCTCCCGGCAGGGCCTGCTCGAGCTGGTCACCGAGGTCGACGGGCGCCCCGTCTCCCGCTTCGCCTGCGACGGCCTCCTCGTCGCGACGCCCACCGGCTCGACCGCCTACGCGTTCTCCGCGGGCGGGCCCGTCATGTGGCCCGATCTGGAGGCCCTGCTCATCGTGCCGAGCAACGCGCACGCGCTGTTCGCGAGGCCCATGGTGACCAGCCCGCGGTCGGTGATCGCGATCGAGGTCGAGGGCAGCCGGCACGAGGCGATCGCGTTCTGCGACGGCCGGCGCACCCTCGACGTGCCCGAACGCGGGCGCATCGAGATCCGGCGCGGCATCGAACCGGTCCGGTTCATCAAGCTGGGCGCCGGCCCGTTCACGGACCGCCTGGTGACCAAGTTCCAACTGCCCATCAGCGGCTGGCGCGGTCGCCGCGAGGGCGACGCCGGCAGCACCGACACCAGCACGGGAATCGGGGGATAACGCAGTGCTCGAAGAGATCCGCATCTCGTCGCTCGGAGTGATCGAACAGGCCGCGGCGGAGTTCGCGCCCGGCCTGACGGTGCTCACGGGTGAGACCGGGGCGGGCAAGACGATGGTCGTCACCAGCCTGCACCTGCTCGCGGGTGCCCGCGCCGACCCGGGCCGCATCCGCGCCGGTGCGGACAAGGCGATCGTCGAGGGTCGCTTCTCGCTGGCGGGCGCCAGCTCCGCGGACCTGGTCCGCGGGACCGTCGACGACGCCGGCGGCGAGCTCGACGACGACGCCGTGATCGCCGTGCGCAGCGTGGCCGCCGACGGTCGCTCCCGCGCCTATCTCGGCGGACGCAGCGTGCCCGTCGGCACGCTCTCCGAGTTCGCCGGCCCTCTCCTCACCGTCCACGGGCAGAACGATCAGCTGCGGCTGCTGCGCCCCGAGCGGCAGCGCGACCTTCTCGACGCCTTCGCCGGCGCCCCGGCGGCCAAGGCCCTGCGCGCCTACCAGGGTGTGCGGGAGGAGTGGCTCGCCGCGCGCGCCGAGCTCGCCGACCGCACCACCCGCTCGCGCGAGCTCGCCCTCGAGCAGGACCACCTCACCGCGTCGCTCGCCGAGATCGACGGCGTCGCACCGCTGTCCGGTGAGGACACGGAGACCGTCGAGAAGATCAAGAGGCTCTCGGACCTCGACACCCTGCGCGAGGCCGCCGATACCTCGTACGCCGCCCTCACCGGCACGGGCTACGGCAGCGACGCCGAGGGCGCCGGCTCCGTGCTCGACCTGCTCGGTACCGTCCGCGCCGCACTCTCGAGCTCCGACGACGCGGCGCTGCGCGCGCTCGCCGAGCGGATCGAGGAGGCGGCGACCGTCGCCGGCGACGTGGCGACCGAGCTCGGCGCCTACCTCACCGACCTGCCGAGCGACCCGTCCGAGCTGGAGTCGCTCCTGCTGCGCCAGTCCGAGCTCAAGACCCTGACCCGCAAGTACGCGCCCGACATCGACGGCGTCATCGCCTGGGCCGAGGAGGCGCGGACCCGGCTCGAGGGGATCGACACGTCCGCCGAGGGGCTCGCGGCGTTGCAGACCCGGGTGACCTCCCTCGAGGCTTCGCTCGCGGAGGCGGGATCGGCGCTGACCGCCGCGCGCGTCAAGGCGGCCGGCTCCCTGGGCAAGAAGGTCACCGGTGAGCTGCGCAAGCTCGCCATGGGCGGCGCGTCGATCACCGTCGACGTGGCGCCGGATGCCGCCGCGCCCGACACCGAGGCCGCCGCGGTCGTCGTCGACGGTGCGCCGCGCCGGGCCGGCGCGCACGGCACCGACGTGGTGGAGCTCCGGCTCGTCGCGCACGACGGCGCAAATCCGCTGCCCATCGGCAAGTCCGCGTCGGGCGGCGAGCTCTCCCGTGTGATGCTGGCGCTCGAGGTGGTTCTCGCGGCCACCGAGCAGGGATTGACCATGGTCTTCGACGAGGTGGACGCCGGCGTCGGCGGCAAGGCCGCGGTCGAGATCGGCCGCCGGCTCGCGGCGCTCGCGCAGCGGCATCAGGTGATCGTCGTGACGCACCTGCCGCAGGTCGCCGCGTTCGCGGACACGCACCTGACGGTGGGCAAGCAGACGGGCAAGGGCTCGGTGACCTCGACGCTGACCGCACTGTCGCGCGAGGAGCGGATCGCCGAGCTGGCGCGCATGCTCGCCGGGCTCGGTGACTCCGATACCGGCCGCGCGCATGCGGAGGAGCTCCTCGAAGCCGCCGACTCGGACAAGGTCGCGCAGTCGGGGGCGCACGCGAGCGGTTAGCCCTCGCGCCGGGGCGATTTCGCGGTTGCCAGCGGTTTCGGTGAGAAAGTGCCTGGTCGCCGCCGCCGAAACCGCTGGGAATCGGTGGGCGTGCTCGAGGTCGACGCGGATGCGCAACTGAAGCGGTGGAAGTAGTTCAAAGTTTCCAGTGTTGTCGGCGCGCCTCCCGTGACTTTTGTGACTGGCGGGGCAGTATGTGCGGCATGAAGCTCACTGGCCTGCTGTCCCGCAACACGTCGAACCTGCCCGGCGTCACCGGCACCGCCCGGGTCGACAAGGACACCACGCGTCTGCTCGGCCGGATCGGCCGCGGCGACATCGTGGTGTGCGACGAGCTGGACCTCGACCGCACCACCGCCGACCTCATGGTCGAGGCGGGGGTCGCGGCGGTGGTCAACGCGTCGCCGTTCATCTCCGGCCGCTACCCGAACCTCGGACCCGAGGTGCTGGCGGCCGCCGGTATCGAGCTCGTCGACGACGCGGGCAAGGAGGTCTTCTCCCGCGTCAAGGACGGCGCGAAGGTCCGCGTCCACGAGGGCGTCGTCTACACCGGCGAGCGCGAGCTGGCCCAGGGCGAGCAGCTCACCGACACCGACGTGACCTCCCGCATGCTGGCCGCGCGCTCCGGCGTCGTCGACCACCTGGAGGCCTTCGCCGGCAACACCGTCGAGTTCATCCGCGTCGAGTCGCCGCTGCTCATCGATGGCGTCGGCATCCCCGACGTCGAGGTCAACCTCAACAACAGGCACGTACTCGTCGTCTCCGACGGCGCCGACCACGTCGAGGACCTCAAGCGACTCAAGCCCTTCATCAAGGAGTACGCGCCGGTGCTCATCGGCGTGAACCGCGGCGCCGACGCGCTGGTCAAGGCCGGCTACCGCCCCGACCTCATCGTCGGCGACCCGGAGACGATCACCACCAACACGCTGCGCTCCGGCGCTCAGGTGGTGCTCCCGGCCGCCCCTGACGGCCACGCCCCCGGCCTCGAGCGCATCCAGGACCTGGGCATCGGAGCCATGACCTTCCCGGCCACCGGCTCCGCCGCCGACCTCGCGCTGATCATCGCCGACCACCACGGCGCATCGCTCATCGTCTCCGTCGGACACTCCGCCTCGCTGGAGGAGTTCTTCGACGCGGGCCGCCGCGAGTCCAACCCGTCGACCTTCCTCACCCGCCTCAAGGTGGGCACCAAGTTGGTCGACGGCAAGGCCGTCGCCACGCTCTACCGCAGCCGCGGTCACGGCGGCGCGATCGCGCTGTTCATCCTCGCCGCGCTGGTCGCCGTCGTCGCTGCCGTGCTGGTCTCCAACCAGGGCCACGACGTGCTGCAGTGGCTCATCGACCAGTGGAACCGTTTCGCGCTCTGGGTCCAGGGCCAGTTCCGGGCACTCTAGGTGCTCGGCCGCTCGCGTCGCCTCCGCTCGCCCGGCGCCCGCCGGCCCGCGCTGGTCTGGGCGGCGGTGCTGTTGGCGTTCGCCGTCGGCGTCGCGCTGGGCGGGGGCGTCCTCGCCCGGTTCACCACCGACAGTGACCTCAAGAACCTGCGCACGAAGGTCGATCAGCTCGAACAGAGCAACGCCGCGCTCACCGATCGCGCCCGCGCCGCGGACGCCTACGCCGGCGCGGCGGCACCGTCGACGCTGGGCCGCAGCCTCGCGGGCGTGCCCGTCCTCCTGTTCGTCGCGCCGTCGGCCGACCGCGGCGACGTCCAGCGGATCAGCGATCGGCTCACCCAGGGCGGCGGCACCGTCGCGGGCACCGTCACCCTGACGGCCGACCTCTACGCCGAGGACAAGTCCGAGCGCCTGCGCGGCGTCGTCGACAACGCCGTCCCGAGCGGCGTCTCCCTCGACGACGCCCTCGTTGACCCCCGGGCCCGCGCCGGTGACCTGCTCGGCGCAGTCCTGCTCGCCAAGGGCGCCGCCGCGGCGCCGTCGACCGGCCGCACCGACGCCCTCGCGGCCCTGAAGCAGGCCGGCTTCGTCGATTTCTCCGGTCCGACGGTGCCCGGCGCGCGCGCCGCGGTGATAGTGACGGGCGGAACAGTGCCGGGCGAGCGAGCCGGCGAGGGGCAGGGGATCGGCCGGCTGGCCGCCGCGCTGTCGCGCCACGGGGACGGCGCGGTCCTCGCCGGTCGCTCCGGATCGTCGCAGGGTGCGGGACCGATCGTGGTCGTCCGGCAGGACAGCGGGCTCTCCGCGGCGCTCGCCACCGTCGACGACGCGGACACCGTCGTGGGGCAGGTCTCGACCGCGCTGGCGCTCGCGCAGGCGACGCGCGGCGACGTCCGCGCCTACGGAACGGGCGTCCGCTGACCCCTGGTGATAGGCTGAAGTCCCGTAGTAGAAGCAGGTCTGTCCGCTCGAATACGGGAGTTTCGTTGCCCTCTCCTCGCGTTGGCGCGCGCGTCGCCACGAAGCACATCTTCGTCTCCGGAGGCGTTGCGTCCTCCCTGGGTAAGGGCCTGACGGCCTCCAGCTTGGGACAGCTCCTCACGGCGCGCGGTCTGCGCGTGACGATGCAGAAGCTCGACCCGTACCTCAATGTGGATCCGGGCACCATGAACCCGTTCCAGCACGGCGAGGTCTTCGTCACCGAGGACGGTGCCGAGACGGACCTCGACGTCGGCCACTACGAGCGCTTCCTCGACCGGAACCTCTCCGGCATCGCCAACGTCACGACCGGCCAGGTGTACTCGACAGTCATCGCCAAGGAGCGCCGCGGCGAGTACCTGGGCGACACCGTGCAGGTCATCCCGCACATCACCGACGAGATCAAGGCCCGCATCCTCGCGATGCAGGCGCCCGACTCCGAGGGCATCGTCCCCGACGTCGTGATCACCGAGATCGGTGGCACCGTC
Organism: Tsukamurella asaccharolytica; assembly: GCF_007858435.1. GTDB lineage: Bacteria > Actinomycetota > Actinomycetes > Mycobacteriales > Mycobacteriaceae > Tsukamurella > Tsukamurella asaccharolytica. The sequence continues at coordinate 9,051 of NZ_VIGW01000010.1, forward strand.
GGCGACATCGAGTCGCAGCCCTTCCTCGAAGCCGCACGCCAGGTGCGCCACGACGTGGGCCGCGACAACGTCTTCTTCCTGCACGTCTCGCTGGTGCCCTACCTCGCCGCGTCCGGTGAGCTCAAGACCAAGCCCACCCAGCACTCCGTCGCCGCGCTGCGCAGCATCGGCATCACGCCCGACGCGCTGATCCTGCGTTGCGACCGCGACGTCCCCGAGGGGCAGCGCAACAAGATCGCGCTGATGTGCGACGTCGACATCGACGGCGTGATCTCCTGCCCCGATGCGAGCTCGATCTACGACGTGCCCAAGGTGCTGCACGGCAACCAGCTCGACGCCTACGTCGTGCGCAAGCTGGGCCTGCCCTTCCGCGATGTCGACTGGACCGTCTGGGGAGACCTCCTCAAGCGCGTCCACGAGCCCCGAGAGACGGTGAACATCGCGCTGGTCGGCAAGTACATCGACCTGCCCGACGCCTACCTGTCGGTGACCGAGGCGCTGCGTGCCGGCGGCTTCGCCAACTGGGCGAAGGTGCAGATCTCCTGGGTCCCGTCGGACGACTGCGTGACGGAGGCGGGGGCCTCCGCGGCCCTGCGCGACGTGGACGGAATCCTCATCCCCGGCGGCTTCGGCATCCGCGGCATCGAGGGCAAGCTCGGCGCGATCCGCTACGCCCGCAAGCGCGGCGTGCCACTGCTCGGTCTGTGCCTGGGCCTGCAGTGCATCGTCATCGAGGCGGCCCGGTCCGTCGGGCTCGAGGGCGCAAGCTCCACCGAGTTCGACGACGACACCGAGCACCCCGTCATCTCGACCATGGCGGATCAGGAGCGCGCCGTCGCCGGCGAGGCCGACCTGGGCGGCACCATGCGCCTCGGCGCCTACCCGGCCGCGCTCGAGCGGGGCTCGATCGTGGCGAACGCCTACGGTTCGACCGAGGTCTCCGAGCGGCACCGCCACCGCTTCGAGGTCAACAACGCCTACCGCGACAAGATCGCGGAATCGGGCCTGACCTTCTCGGGTGTCTCGCCCGACGGGCACCTCGTCGAGTTCGTCGAGTACCCCCGGGAGGCGCACCCCTTCCTCGTCGGTACGCAGGCGCACCCCGAGCTCAAGTCGCGCCCCACGCGCCCGCACCCGCTGTTCGCGGCGTTCGTCGGTGCGGCCCTGAAGTACCGGGCCGAGCTCGAACTGCCGGTCGGTGTCCGGACCGCGGTGGACGAGGTACCGTCGGGGAATGACAGTTCAGGCGGCGGAGCAGATGACTGACCAGCTCACCTCGCTCGATTCCGTGCAGACGCACGACTTCCAGGCGCTCAGCAGTGAGACCGTGTACGAGGGGCCGATCTTCGCGGTCCGTCGCGACGAGGTGACGATGCCCGGCGGCGGCACGGCCATCCGGGACGTCGTCGAGCACGACGGCGCCGTGGCCGTGGTCGCCATGAACGCGGACGGCGCCATCGCCATGGTCAACCAGTACCGCCACCCCATGGGCCGGCGGATGCTGGAGATCCCCGCCGGACTACTCGACCACTCCGGCGAGGAGGAGCCCGTGTGCGCCGCGCAGCGCGAGCTGGCCGAGGAGACGGGGCTCGGCGCCCGCGAGTGGCACGTCCTCGTGGACCTCGCCCCGTCGCCCGGGTTCACCGACGAGATGGTGCGCGTCTACCTCGCCACCGATCTCCGCTACTGCGAGATGGCCGCGCAGGAGGACGAAGAGCTCGACATGACCGTCGAGTGGATCTCCATGCCGGACGCCGTCCGCATGGTGCTCTCCGGCGAGATCGTGAACTCCACCTCGGTGAGCGCCATCCTCGCCGCCACGATGGTGACCGACGACGACACCCCGCTGCGCTGTTCCGATGCGCCGTGGCCGGGCCGCCCGACGGCCCTCGCCGCCCGCAAGGGTCGGCCCGTGGAGGACGGGCGGTAACTGTGCCGGTCGAGGTGGTTCTCGACGATCAGCTGCGCACGTACATCGACCACCTCACCGTCGAACGCGGTGCCGCGGCGAACACCCTGAGCAGCTACCGGCGTGATCTCGCCCGCTACCGCGAGTACCTTCGTGGGTTGGGCGTGGGCGATCTCGCCGACGTCACCCAGAGCCAGGTCAGCGGGTTCCTCGTCGCACTGCGCGAGGGCGGCCCGGAGCATCCGCCGCTCGCGGCCAGCTCCGCCGCGCGCTCGCTGATCGCGGTGCGCGGTCTGCACAAGTTCGCGGCCGCCGAGGGCGTGACGAGCGTCGACGTGGCCCGCGAGGTCCGCCCGCCCGCGCCCGCGAAGCGGCTGCCCAAGGCGCTGCCCGTCGAGCAGGTGATCGCCCTGCTCGAGGCGGCCGGAGGGGAATCCGAGTCGGACACCCCGTCGCGGCTGCGCGACCGTGCGATGCTGGAGCTCCTGTACTCCAGCGGCGCCCGAATCTCGGAGGTCACCGCACTCGACGTGGACGACATCGACGCGGAATCCCGGTCCGTGGTGTTACTCGGCAAGGGCGGCAAGCAACGCGTCGTGCCGATCGGGCGGCCCGCGCTCGCGGCGCTGGACGCGTACCTCGTCCGGGGCCGGCCCGCGCTCGTGCAGCGCTCGAACCCGGCGCTGTTCCTCAACGTGCGCGGCGGTCGGCTCTCCCGGCAATCGGCGTGGCAGGTGCTCGCCGTCGCGGCGGAGCGCGCGGGGATCGACACATCGCAGGTGCACGTCTCGCCGCACACTCTGCGACACTCCTTCGCCACCCACCTGCTCGAGGGCGGTGCCGACGTGCGCGTGGTGCAGGAGCTGCTCGGCCACGCCTCGGTGACCACGACACAGGTGTACACGCTGGTGACGGTGCAGGCACTGCGTGAGGTGTACGCGTCGGCGCACCCGCGCGCGTTCGCCTGAGTGCCCGCCTGCGCACGGGGCCGGCTACGCCCTCCGGGCGCCGGGCGCGCCTGGCGCGGGGATCGATCCGGGGTGATCGCTCGCCCGAAGAGCCATGCGTTTCTCGCATACCCCTTCTGAACTACCAAGCTGCACCCGTTCCGCGCGTGCGCACCCGGCGTGCAGGGTGCGACGGGGTGCCGCGGGTGCGGGAAGCCATCCGCACCCGATCTGCCGACCACGATCAACGACGCTTCGATCCGGGCGCGCCCACGCAGCTGCGGGGCTGACCCGCGTGCCGCTGCGGCGGCACGCGGGTCGCGCGCATTAGGCTGGGTGTGGACTTATCTGGAGGTGGACATTGGCGGCAGCGCCCGATGCGGAGAACCCGGGCCTGGACCTGGGGGAGCTGGAGCATCACCACGCGCCGAAGCCCACGGCCGAGGACGGCCTGGACGTGACCGGCCGACCGGCCGTCGAGTTCCCCGAGCCGACGCCCAAGACCAGCCACGGCCCCGCCCGCGTGATCGCGGTGTGCAACCAGAAGGGCGGCGTCGGCAAGACGACGACCACCATCAACCTCGGCGCCTCGCTGGCCTCCTACGGGCGCCGCGTGCTGCTGGTCGACCTCGACCCGCAGGGCGCGCTGTCGGCCGGCCTCGGCGTCGCGCACCACGAGCTGGAGCTCACGGTGCACAACCTGCTCATGGAGTCCCGGATCTCCGCCGACGACGTGCTGCTGCGCACGCGGGTCGACGGCGTCGACCTGCTCCCGTCGAACATCGACCTCTCCGCCGCGGAGATCCAGCTGGTCAACGAGGTGGGCCGCGAACAGACCCTCGGCCGGGCCCTGTATCCGGTGCTGGACCGCTACGACTACATCCTCATCGACTGCCAGCCGTCCCTCGGGCTGCTCACGGTGAACGCTCTGGCCTGCGCCGACCAGGTGCTCATCCCGATGGAGTGCGAGTACTTCGCGCTGCGCGGCCTGGCGCTGCTCACCGACACCGTCGACAAGGTGAAGGACCGCCTGAACCCGCGCCTGGGCATGGCGGGGATCGTGGTCACGATGTTCGATTCGCGGACGCTGCACTCGCGCGACGTGATGGCGCGGGTGGTCGAGGTCTTCGGCGACGCCGTGTACCGCTCGGTGATCTCGCGCACCGTCCGCTTCCCCGAGACCTCCGTCGCGGGCGAGCCCATCACGTCGTGGGCGCCGAAGTCGGCCGGCGCCAACGCCTATCGCGCCCTCGCGCGCGAGGTGATCGCGCAGGAGAAGTGAGCACCACCGAAGTCGAACCCATCGAGGCGGTCGCGGCGCCGGAGGCAGCGAACGCGGGCGGCCCGGTGGCCGACGGTGCATCCGAATCGTCGTCCGGTTTCACCGTGAAGCTCGCGAACTTCGAGGGCCCGTTCGACCTGCTGCTGCAGCTGATCGGCGGCCGTCGCCTGGACGTCACCGAGGTCGCGCTGCACGTCGTGACGGACGAGTTCATCGCCTACACCAAGCAGCTCGGCGCGGAGGCCGACCTCGACCAGACCACCGAGTTCCTCGTGGTCGCCGCGACGCTGCTCGACCTCAAGGCCGCCCGCCTGCTCCCGGCGGGCGAGGTGGAGGACGCCGAGGACCTCGCGCTGCTCGAGGCGCGCGATCTGCTGTTCGCGCGCCTGCTCCAGTACCGCGCCTACAAGCAGGTGGCCGAGTTGATGGCCCAGCTGGAGGCGAAGGCGAACCGTCGGTACCCCCGGGCCGTGGGCCTCGAGCCCCGGTTCGAGGCGCTCGTGCCCCCGGTCCAGTTGGGCGTGACCCCGGAACAGTTCGCGCTCGTCGCGGCGTCCGCCTTCACCCCGAAGCCGAAGCCGACCGTCGGGCTGGGGCACCTGCACGTGCCCAAGGTCTCGGTGCCCGAGCAGGCGCGCCTCCTCGCGGCGCGGCTGCGCGCGCGGCCCGAGCACTGGTCCGGATTCTCCGAGCTCGTGGCCGACTGCGACTCCGGCATCGCCGTGATCGCGCGCTTCCTCGCGCTGCTCGAGCTGTACCGCGAGCGGGCCGTGCTGTTCGACCAGCCCGAGGCGCTCGGCGATCTCAAGGTGCGCTGGTCGGGGGAGAACGAGAACCTGGTGGTGGGCGGCACCCGCGACGAGTACGACGAGACACCCGGCGACGACTGGCAGGAGGAACAATGAGCGAACAGGCCGAGGCTTTCGCCCTGGTCGAGGGCATGGAGCCGGACGAGCTGCGGTCGGCGCTGGAGGCGCTGCTGCTCGTGGTGGACGCGCCTGCGACCGCGGAGCAGCTGGGCACCGCCCTGGAGGAGCCGGAGGAGCGGATCACCGCCGACCTGCGCACCTGGGCGGGGGAGCTGGCGGAGCGACGCTCCGGCATGGAGCTGCGCGAGTCCGCGGAGGGCTGGCGGCTCTACAGCCGCGCCGAGTACGCGCCCTACGTCGAGCGGCTCCTCCTCGACGGGGTGCGGTCCAAGCTGACCCGCGCCGCGCTGGAGACGCTCGCGGTGATCGCCTACAAGCAGCCGGTGAGCCGGTCCCAGGTGGGCGCGGTGCGCGGCGTCAACGTCGACGGTGTGATGCGCACGCTCGCCGCCCGCGGCCTCATCGTGGAGGCGGGCACCGACGCCGGGGCCACCACGTACGCGACGACCGAGCTCTTCCTCGAGCGGCTCGGCCTGAGCTCGCTCGACGAACTGCCGCCGCTCGCGCCCCTGCTGCCCGAGGTCGACGTGATCGAGGACCTCAGCAGCCGGCTCGACGAGGAGCCGCGGTTCGCCAAGCTCGGCCGCAAGAGCGCCGACGTGATCGGATTCGATCCCGATGCCTGATCTCTCCGCCGTCCTCCGCGAGGCCTTCCCCGTCGGCGCCGCCGGCCCGGCGATACGCCGCTGGTGGCCCCTCGTCCTCACAGCGGTCGTCGCCGCGCTGACCGTCTGGGCGGCGACGGTGCCCTGGCTCGGATTCAAGGTCGGGCAGGTCGGGCTCCCCTGGGGCTTCACCGGTACCGGCCGGCTCGTCCTGAGCGGCGAGCTCGACGCGGATCGGGCGGCGGCCGCGGGCTTCCCCGAAGCGGGCGCGGCGACCGACGGGGTGATCCCGTGGGGGTACGCCACCGCCGGTCTCGCGATGGTCGCCCTGATCCTCGTGATCGTGGCCGCCGTGCGACCGGCGTTCGGCGTACGCGGTCGCGCCCTGGCGAGCGGGATCCTCGGTCTGGCCGCGATCCTGTCGATCCTGGTGTGGATCTTCCCGTCCATGATGATGAGCGGGCTGGACGACCTCACCGGCGGCGATGCGGGCGGCGACCCGCTCTTCTTCCCGCCGAAGGCCGGTCTGGTCAGCACGATCGTGCTCACGTCCGTCGGGGCCTCGGTCCTGTTCATGGGCCGCCGGAACCGACCGCTGAGCGCCGCCGGGGCCGCGCCGCGGTGACGAATACCGATTTCGCCCGCGACCTGCGATCATGGAGGGATCATGAACAGACCCGCTCGCCGTGATGGCACACCGGACAGACATCGAACCACCAAGCCGAACCAGGGAGCCGCGCCGCCGCAGAAGCAGCCGGGGCGCCAGGGCGGAGTTCCCCGCCTCTCGAACGCCAAGCCGGCGCGTACGCAGAACGTTCCCGTGCGGTCCTCGGAATCGTCGGACCAGGGGCCCGAGGGCGAGGGCATCCGCCTGCAGAAGGTGCTCGCGCAGGCCGGCGTCGCCTCGCGCCGGGTGGCCGAGGAGATGATCGCCGACGGCCGCGTCGAGGTGGACGGCGAGATCGTCACCGAACAGGGCCGGCGCGTGAACCCCGACGTCGCGGTGGTCCGCGTCGACGGCGTGCGCGTCGTGGTCAACGAGAACCTCGTGCACCTGGCGCTGAACAAGCCGCGCGGCTGGCAGTCGACGATGAGCGACGACATGGGCCGCCCCTGTGTGGGCGACATCGTCGCTGAGCGCGTGGCCGCGGGTCAGCGGCTCTTCCACGTCGGCCGGCTCGACGCCGACACCGAGGGCCTGCTGCTCGTCACGAACGACGGTGAGCTCGCGCATCGGCTCATGCACCCGTCCTATGAGGTGCCCAAGACCTATCTCGCGTGGGTGCAGGGCGAGGTGCCGCGCCGCCTCGGCAACACGCTGCGCTCCGGCGTCGAGCTCGAAGACGGCCCCGCGAAGGCGGACAAGTTCTCCGTCCTCGAGGCGTCCGAGGGGCGCTCGACGGTGCGGATCGTGCTGCACGAGGGTCGCAAGCACATCGTGCGGCGCCTGCTGGCCGAGGTGGGCCACCCGGTCGAGCGCCTGGTGCGCACCCACGTCGGGTCCGTGGCGCTGGGCGATCAGCGCCCGGGGTCCCTGCGCGTTCTCGGCCGCGACGACGTGACTTCGCTCTACAAGGCGGTCGGACTGTGACACTCGTGATCGCCATGGACGGCCCCTCGGGGACGGGCAAGTCGACGGTGGCCCGCCGCATCGCCGAGAACCTCGGCGCCCGCTACCTGGACACCGGGGCGATGTACCGCGCCGCGACGGTGTGGGCGCTGGAGCGGGAGGTCGACCTCACCGACCCGGCCGCGATCGCCGCGGCCACGGCGGACCTGCCGCTGGCGATGGGCTGCGATCCGCTGTCGGAACAGGTGGAACTGGACGGGATCTCGATCACCCGCCGCATCCGCGAGGACGATGTGACCGCGGCCGTCTCGGCCGTGTCCGCGGTGCCCGAGGTGCGCGAGCAGCTCGTGGACTACCAGCGGGCCATCGCCGCCGACGACGATACGACGATCGTGGTGGAGGGCCGCGACATCGGCACCGTCGTCTTCCCCGACGCGCCGGTGAAGATCTACCTCACGGCGTCGGCGGAGGCGCGCGCGCAGCGCCGGCACGCGCAGAACACCGAGCTGGGGCTGCCCAGCGACTACGACGAGGTGCTGGCGTCCGTGCAGCGCCGCGACGGTCTGGACTCGACGCGCAAGATCTCGCCGCTGCGCCCGGCCGACGACGCGATCGAGCTGGACTCGTCGGAGATGAACCTGGAGGAGACCGTTGCGGCGGTGGCCGAGGCGGCCGACCGCGCGCTGGCCCGACGACGGGAGCGAAGCGAGCGGGTCGACGCAGCTCCGGAGCCGCAGAAGGAGGTCACCCGATGAGTGACAACGAGTTCGAGTACGCCGACGACGGGGTGTGGGAGGACGAGGGCGACTTCGCCGAGTACGAGGGCGACTTCGCCGACCTCGAGGCGGAGGCCGCCGCGGCGGCGGCGAAGCTGCCGACGGTGGCCATCGTCGGGCGCCCCAACGTGGGCAAGTCCACCCTGGTCAACCGGATCCTGGGCCGCCGCGAGGCCGTGGTCGAGGACATCCCGGGCGTGACCCGGGACCGGATCAGCTACGAGGCCAACTGGGCCGGCCGACGGTTCCTGGTGCAGGACACCGGCGGCTGGGAGCCGGACGCCAAGGGCATGCAGCAGTCGATCGCGCAGCAGGCCGAGATCGCCATGCGTACCGCCGACGCGATCGTCGTCGTCGTGGACGCGACGGTCGGTGCCACCGCGACCGACGAGGCCGTCGCCCGCGTGCTGCGCCGGTCGAAGGCCCCGGTCATCCTCGCGGCGAACAAGGTCGACGACCAGCGCACCGAGGCCGAGGCCGCCACCCTGTGGTCGCTGGGACTCGGTGAGCCGTACACCATCTCCGCCGCCCACGGACGGGGGACGGGCGATCTGCTCGACGTCGTCCTGGAGAAGCTGCCGGAGACGCCGCGCGAGGGCACCGGCGGTACCGGACCGCGTCGCATCGCGCTGATCGGCAAGCCGAACGTGGGCAAGAGCTCGCTGCTCAACAAGCTCACCGGTGAGAACAGGTCCGTCGTGGACAACGTCGCGGGCACCACCGTCGACCCGGTGGACTCGCTCGTCGAGCTCGGCGGCAAGACCTGGAAGTTCATCGATACCGCCGGCCTGCGCAAGAAGGTCAACCAGGCGAGCGGGCACGAGTTCTACGCCTCGCTGCGCACCAAGGGCGCCATCGAGGCCGCCGAGGTGGCGATCGTGCTCATCGACGCCTCCCAGCCGATCACCGAGCAGGACCTGCGGGTGCTGTCGATGGTGATCGAATCGGGCCGCGCGCTGGTGATCGCCTACAACAAGTGGGACCTCGTCGACGAGGACCGTCGGTACATGCTGGAGAAGGAGATCGACCGGGAGCTCGTGCAGATCCCGTGGGCGCTGCGGGTGAACATCTCCGCGCAGACCGGCCGCGCGCTGCAGAAGCTGGTGCCCGCGATCGAGACCTCGCTCGAGTCCTGGGACAAGCGCATCCCGACCGGTCGGCTCAACAACTGGCTCCGCGAGGTCATGGCCGCGACCCCGCCGCCCCTGCGCGGCGGCAAGCTGCCCAAGGTGCTGTTCGCGACGCAGGCGGCCACCCGGCCCCCGACGTTCGTGCTGTTCAGCTCCGGCTTCCTGGAGGCGGGCTACCGCCGGTTCCTGGAGCGCAGGCTCCGCGAGGAGTTCGGCTTCGACGGCTCGCCCGTGCGGGTGAACGTCCGGGTCCGCGAGAAGCGCGCGAAGAGGTAGCGCCGTGACGGCGGCGCAGGTGGATACCGCTCCCGTGCCACGCCGCCAGGTGGCGGCGTGGTGCGCGTGGGACTGGGGGAGTGCCGCGTTCAACGCGGTGATGACCACGTTCGTCTTCACGGTCTATCTCACCGGCGCCGTCGGCGAGGACCTACCGGGCTCGATCAGCGCCACCAGCTGGCTGTCGTGGGCGATGGCGGCCGCAGGCGTGGTCGTGGCGCTGTCGGCGCCGGTGCTCGGCGGGCGCGCGGACGCGGCCGGGCGGCGGAGGCTGTCACTCGCCGTGTGGAGTGCGGTCATAACCGTGTGCACCGCCGCGTGCTTCTTCGTGCGCGACGAGTACCAGTACCTGTGGCTCGGGCTGCTGCTGCTCGCCGTCGGGACGGCCGCGTTCGAGCTGGCGAACGTGCCCTACTACGCGATGCTGCGGCAGGTATCGACGCCCAGGACGATCGGCCGGGTGTCCGGGATCGGCTGGGCCTGCGGCTACTTCGGCGGCATCGTGCTGCTGTTGATCTGCAACTTCGGGTTCATCGCGGGCGACGGCCCGACTCGCGGGTTCCTCAACGTGCCCACCGAGGGCGGGCTGAACATCCGGCTGGTCGCCCTGTTCGCGGCGGCGTGGTTCGCGATCTCCGCGTTGCCGGTGCTGTTCCTCGTGCCCGAGCTGCCCGCCGATCCGTCCGCGGCGCCCCGGCGCGGGATCGTCGGCGCGTACCGGGACCTCATCGCGACCATCGGCGCGCTGTGGCGCGAGGACCGGAACGTGGTGTGGTTCCTGGTCTCGTCGGCGGTCTTCCGGGACGGGCTCGCAGCGACGTTCACCTTCGGCGCGGTGCTCGCGCACAGCGTCTACGGGATGAGCGAATCGACGGTGCTGCTGTTCGGTGTGGCCGCCAACGTGGTGGCCGCCCTCGGCGCGGTGATCGCCGGCCGGTTCGACGACCGGATCGGCCCGAAGCCGGTGATCGTGACGTGCCTCGTCGGGATGCTTCTCGCCGGGACGGTGCTGCTGTTCGTAAGCGGCCAGACGATGTTCTGGATCTTCGGGTTGCTGCTCACGGTGTTCGTGGGCCCGGCCCAGTCGTCGGCGCGCAGCATGCTGGCGCGGATGACGGTGCCCGGCCGCGAGGGCCAGATGTTCGGGCTCTACCAGACCACGGGCCGCGCGGCGTCGTTCCTCGGCCCCGCTCTGTTCGGCCTCTTCGTCCTGATCTTCGGCACCGACCGGGCGGGCATCGGCGGCATCATCGTGGTCCTTCTGTTGGGGCTGGCGATGTTCCTGCGGGTCCGCCCCGCCCGCGACCGCGCGCTCGCCTGAGCCCGCACCGTCCGGGCCCGGGGGCTCGGAGGCTGTATCACTGCGCTCTCGGATCGTGTCCGGTACGGCCACGCTGTCCGCCGTGGACAGAATTAGAGAGTCGATCCACGGGGCGGCTACGGCACCGGTGGTGCGGTGCGGGTCAGCGCGGCGGGAGCATCGCGGCGACCGCGGGGTAGTCCACCGAGAGCCGCAGGTTGAGCACCGGCCCGTTGGGGGTGTTCGGCATGGCCTTGCGCACGTTGTTCATCAGCTGCGAGAGCTGGATGCCCACGCCGGTGGCGCTGCCGTTCGGGAACGCCGCGAGGATCGGCTGCAGCAGGCTCACCAGCATCGGCGACGCCGTCTTGAGCCCCTCGAGCGCCTGCGGCGTGAGGATCGCCTGCAAGCCGGCCACCAGGCCCGTGCGTTCGTCGTTGAACGCGTCCTGCATCGCGATGGTCGTCTTGCTGTCCCCGTTGTGGAGCGGCAGGTGATCGAGGCCGGCCTGGAAGGCGGGGATCATGGCCGCGAGTGCGGGATCGGCGGCTTTGAGCGAGGCGACGATCGTCGGGAAGGTCTGCGCCGTGGACAGGCGCTGCGTCTCCTGCACCGTCTGCGCCACGCTGCCGAGCGCGGTGAGGAGTGGCAGCATCGCCTTCGACGAGGCGTCGACGTTCATCAGGATCTGGCTCATGTGCGGGCGCAGGGCGTCGTTGTTGACGTCGCCCAGGGTCCTGATCATGTTCGACACGGTGTTGTCGGTGATGGGTCGCGTCGGGGCCAGTTCGGCGCCGTTACGGAGCTCGCCGCCACCCTCGTGCGGGGTGAGGATGACCTCCGAGACGCCGAACAGGTTGCCCGCCGAGAACGCCGCCTCGAGGTTGTTGGTGAGGCTGCGGCCCTGCGGGCCGTCGATGCGCAGGGTCACGCCCTGCTGGGCGTTACCGAGGGCCCGGACCTCGCTGACCGCGCCCACGTCGACGCCCTGGATCCGCACCTTGGCGCCCTCGACGATGCCGGCGGCCACCGTCGGCGTGCGGAGGGTGAGGGTGAAGTCGTCTTTCGGGCGCAGGGCCTGGACGCCCCACACGGCGAGTGCGATCAGCGCCACGCACAGGCTGAACGCGACGCCGCGCCGCCGGAGCTGGGCGCGCGACGGGGAGAAGCCGGGCACGGGAGCAAGATCCACAGGTAGACAAAGTATCCGCAGTTGTCTGAAACTCTTGCTCCGACGGGGCCTTTTGTGCCCACACTCACGTCATCGTCGTCCTGTGACTGCGGTCACCGGGCTCGCCGCCGATGCCCCGGAGAGGCCTAGTCGATCTGTCCGACCGGGGTCCGCTTCTCGGCTTGGAAGGCGTCCTCGGCGCGGCCGCGCGCCCAGTATCCGGAGATCGAGATGCGCTCGCGCGGTACCGCGAGCTCACGCAGGATCTTGCGGATCGCCTTGATCGACTCGCGCTCGCCGTGCGCGAAGACGTGCGCGCTCGCGCTGTCCGCGGGCCAGTCCGCGACGGCCACCTGGCGTGCGAGGAAGTCGACGTCGGCGAGGTCCGGGTTCACCGCCCACCGCACGTCCACGCCCGCCGGTGCCGTCAACGCGATCCGGTCGGCGTTGCTTTCAACCTCGATGATCGCCGCGCCCCGCGCCGCGGCGGGCAGCGCCTCGAGCGCCGACGCGATCGCGGGCACCGCCGAGAGGTCGCCGGCGAACAGGTGCCAGGCGGCCTCCGGGTCGGGCGAGTAGGCGCCGCCGGGGCCCATGAGCGTGATCGTGTCGCCGGCCCGGGCGCGCTGCGCCCAGGGGCCCGCCAGTCCCTCGTCGCCGTGCACGACGAAGTCGAGGGCGATCCGGCGCTCGGCGCGATCGAAGGACCGGACGGTGTAGGTGCGCGTCACGTCGCCGAAAGCGAGCTTGACGTACGCGTCCGTGCTGGGCAGGCCCGGAAGGTCGGGGTCGCCGAAGGAGGCGAGGCATTCGCCCTCGGCGATCACCCGGACCAGGTGTACGCCGATCCTCTCGGTGCGCGCGACAGTGACCTCGTAGGTCGGGCGCGGGCGGCGGACGGGAGCAGTGTTGTCGGTGCGGGTTTCAGTCACGGTCTCCACCGTACTCCGCGAGAGTTAGGGTAGCCTACGTCTCACAGTGGAAAGTTTGCCACTCAAACTGCTCCGAACCGGGTCGGGCGAGGGCTAGCATTTCCTTGCATGAGTGCAGATGTTACGAACGGCAAGCAACTTCGCAAGCGCGTCTCGCGTTCCGCCCAGGCGGGGTTCACTCCCGACGGCCGCGATCCCGTCGACATCATCCGGGAGCAGAACAGCACCCGCATCCAGGAACTGGTGCCCGTGCGGATGTCGCGCATGCTGCACTCGCCGTTCTCCTTCTACCGCGGCGGCGCGGCGCTGATGGCGCACGATCTGGCGGGCGAGGCGAACACCGGCGTCACCGTCATGAGCTGCGGCGACGCGCACATCTCCAACTTCGGCCTGTTCGCCTCCCCGGAACGTCGGCAGTTGTTCGACGTCAACGACTTCGACGAGGCGGGCAACGCCCCGTGGGAGTGGGACGTCAAACGGCTCGCGGCCAGCGTCATGATCGCCGCGCGGGAGAACAACTACACCGATGACCAGGCGCGGAGCGCCGTGGTCACGGCGACGGGCGCCTACCGCACCACCCTCGCGAGCCTGCTGGAGCAGGGCGCGGTCGACCGCTTCTACGTGTCCGTCGACGTCGATCGGCTCACCGCGCAGGCCGCCGGAGACAAGTCGCTCCAGGACCTCATCGAGCAGACCGCGAAGAAGGCCCGCAAGCACACCTCCGCGCGCATGGTCGAGAAGATCACCGCCGCCGGCGACGACGGCGAGCTGCACATCGTGGCAGACCCGCCGACCCTAGTGCCCGCCCCGGCGAAGCTCGTCGAGGGGTTCGAGGGCCTCTACGGGAAGTACCTGGACAGCCTCCGCCCCGATGCGGCCCAGCTGCTGGGGCAGTTCCGCGTGCTCGACTGGGCGCTGCGCGTCGTCGGCGTCGGTAGTGTCGGCACCCGCTGCTTCATCGTCCTGCTCGGGCGGGACGTCCCGGGCGGCGGCACCGAGACCCTCTTCCTGCAGGTCAAGGAGGCCGCGGAGTCCGTGCTGCAGACCTACGGGAAGCGCGGCCCGTCGACGATGCCGCCCCGCGCGCCGCAGAGCGGGGCGCAGGCCTGGCGCGTGGTCGCCGGACAACAGATCCTGCAGGCGCAATCCGACGCCTTCCTCGGGTACACGCCCACACTGCGCGACAAGGACTTCTACTGGCGCCAGTTCCGCGACATGAAGGGATCCGTCGCCCCGGAGCTACTCACCCACGACCAGTTCGAGCAGTACGGCCAGGCCTGCGCCGCGATCCTGGCCCGCGCGCACGCACAGTCGCCGGGATCGGCCGCTGTCTCGCAGTACCTGGGCAAGTCGACGGAGTTCGAGGAGGCCATCGCGACGTTCGCGGCGGCCTACGCCGATCAGAACGAAAAGGACTACGCCGCAGTGCAGGCCGCCGTTAAGGCGGGTGTCCTGCCCTGCGCGGAGGAGGGCGTCTGAAGTCTTAGCGCGACCTTGACGGTACCGGGCCTTCCGCGCGCGTCCCGGCCCGCGTAGACCGGTAGGCGTGACTCTGATGGAGGTACTGCCCTCACTCGCCCGCGCCGGCATCGCCCGGTCCTTCGACCCCACGATCTGGCCCGAGGGCACCGCGATGGACGGCGACGACGTCCTCATCGCCGGCGTCCCTTCGGCCGCGCTGGCAGGCGGGGCACCGTCGACCTACCCCGTGGTGGTGAGCCGGATCAGCCGGCTCGTGCGCTCCGGACCGGTGGTCCTCTGCGATGTCGTCGGGGAGCTCCCGCCGCACGCGAGCCTCGCCGACGTGGCCTGGCCCGGGGTCCGCCTCGCGGGGGCACGCATGCGACAGCTGCTGGTTCGCGGCGCCGACGGTACGCGGCTCGCGGCCCGGGTCGAGGTTCCCGTCGACGTCCCGGTCGACGCGCCGATCGCCCTCGCGCTGACGCTGCCGCACGGCCTCTCGACGCCCGGTGCCCGCTCCTTCTGGCCGGAGGCGTGCGCCCACCGCAGCTTCGGGCGCCTGGCCTGAGCGGCGTCACCGTCGGGGCGAGCGCCGCGTCGATTAGGCTCGGGCCGTGCACAACTTCCGCGACGTGGCCGGTGCGGACGGCTACGCGGCCGACGGGGGCCGGATGCGCCGCGGCCTGCTCTTCCGCTCCAGCGTCCTCGACGCCGATTCGATCGATCCCGCCCGGTTGGCGCAGGCCCGCCTCGCGGACGTCTTCGACCTTCGCATGACGGCGGAGGTGACGCCGAAGCCCGACGTCGTTCCCGACGGTGCGCGGTACGTGCGGCTCAACGTGATCGGTGACGACGTGGAGCTCGGCGCGCTGGATCCCGCGTCGTTCACGGACGCCGACGGCGCCCGCGAGCTGCTGACGGACGTCTACCGGATGTTCGTCAGCGAGGAGAACGCCCGCACGCAGTTCGCGGCGCTGGTCCGTGCGGTCGCCGCCGAGGACCGGCCGCAGGTCTTCCACTGCACCGCGGGCAAGGACCGCACCGGCTGGGCTGCGGCGATCGTGCAGCGAATCCTCGGCGTCTCGCCCGACGACGTGATGGCCGATTACCTGCTCACCAACGACTACTCCGCCGCGGTGATCGAGAGGATCGCCGCGGCCGCGGCCGCCGAGCGGGGTGAGGCGATCGGGGAGGCCGCCCGGGTGCTCGCCGGCGTCTTTCCCGAGGCGCTGACCGCAGCGTTCGACGAGGCCGACGCCCGGTACGGCGGGTTCGATGCCTATGTCCGCGACGGGCTCAGGATCGATGACGCCGTCGTCGCCCGGCTGCGCGCGAAGCTCGTCGGCTAGCGCTGAGCCGGAGCAGCTAGCCGAGCGTGCGGCCGCGAGTGGAGAACCGTCCGTCCTCCTGCGTGAAGCCGGCGGAGTCGACGGAACACTCCAGCCCGTTGTCGCGCAGCGCGGTGCAGGACGCGCCGTGCACCGACAGCCGGGCGCCCTCGGGAAGGGTGCGGGGGCGCTCCTGCACGGTCAGGGTGTCGAGGTAACGCCAGCCGCGGTCCGTGACTTCCACGGCCTCGGGCCGGACGCTCCGGCCCTTGACCGTGATCCGGGTGCCCGCGGGGGCGGAGACGCCGCACCGCACGGTGGTCGGATCGGCCTGGATGGTGCAGACCCGCTTGGTGCCGTCGTAGTGGTAGAGGAAGGCGTATCCGCCGCCCTCGACGCGGTAACGGTCGGCGTCCACCGCCGGTTCCGCGGCCGCGGGCAGCGCGACCACGAAGGAGGCGGCGACGATCGTCGACACCAGCAGTGCACGCTTCATAGCCGTCACTGTACCGCGCAGACAGCGCAGGTAGCAGGGCTAACTTCCGCTCACCCGCACGATGCGATCGTCGCCGGGGCGCGGGTCGCCGCGCCCGTCGGTGTTGTTGGTGAGGATCCAGGCGGAGCCGTCGGGAGCGCGCACCACGTCGCGCAGCCGACCGAGGGATCTGCCGAGCTGCTCGCTCGCCGTGTCGGTCGCGGCGAGCGGGACCGTCCGCAGCCGCTCGCCCCGCAGGTTGGCGACGAGCAGATTCGATCCCACGACGGCGATCCCGCTCGGGCTCGCCGCCGACGGCGCCCACTGCTGCAGCGGGTCGACGAAGCCTGCGCGCCGCCCGATGCCCTCGACCTCCGGCCAGCCGTAGTTGGCGCCCGGGCGGATGAGGTTCAGCTCGTCCCAGGTGTTCTGGCCGAACTCGCTCGCGTACAGCGCACCGTCGGGCGCCCATGCCAGTCCCTGCGCGTTCCGGTGACCCAGGCTGTAGACGAGGCTGTCGGGGAACGGGTTGTCCGCGGGCCGCGCCCCGTCGGGCGTCATCCGCAGGATCTTCCCGCCGAGGGATCGGGGGTCCTGCGCGTCGTCGGGTCGCCCCGCGTCGCCGACGGTGGCGTACAGCATCCCGTCGGGCCCGAAGGCGATGCGCCCGCCGTTGTGGACCGACGCGGCCGGTAGACCGGTCAGAATCGTGCGCGCCGGCCCGAGGCTGCGCGCTCCCGGGGCGCCCCGCAGCGGCATGCGGGCGATCCGGTTGTCCGTTGCGGTGGTGAAGTAGGCGAACAGGTCGCCGTCGCGGATCGCGATGCCCAGCAGGCCGCCCTCGCCGCGCGCCGCGACGCCGTCGATCAGGCCGACCTCGCGTGGCCCGCCCTCGACGATCTCGACGATCCGGCCGCGGTCCCGCTCGCTGACCAGCGGAGCACCGTCGGCGAAGGCGATCGACCAGGGCGCGTCGAGACCCGTCGCGATCGTGGTCTCCGAGCCTGTGCTCTGCGAGCCCGTGTTCTCCGGGCGCGGGCCGGCGCTCGCGCTCGTCTCTGCGGTGTCCGACGGTGCGCCGCCCCCGCACGCCGTGACTGTCAGGGCCGCGAGCAGCGCGATCGCGGTACTTCGGCGTCGAAGTGGGGTACGCATGCGTCCATAATAGGGAGGAACGTCCGATTCGTACCGCGATGCGACGGCCGGTGGCGCCTGACTGTGCGCGTGGGCGGGCTCCCGGGTCCGTGGGCAGGCGATTTCTCCTCGGCGCGGCGCATGGGGTAATCTCCTACAGCACCGCGAGAGCGGCCACGGGCTGTGGCGCAGCTTGGTAGCGCACTTGACTGGGGGTCAAGTGGTCGCAGGTTCAAATCCTGTCAGCCCGACCAGAAGTCCCGAGACACACAGTTTCTCGGGACTTTTTTGGTCCCCGGGCGATGTCCTGGCCGCCCAGGGAATCGCTCGCGGTCGGGCGAGGTTGGCCCTGGCATGGGCGACGAACGGGAGAACGCGCACGCACTGTGGGTCTTCGCGCATCCGCGAGGAGACTCGCTCAACGCCACGCTCCGCGATGCGGGGGTGGCGCGGCTGCGGGCGGACGGCTGGTCGGTGGACGTCGCCGACCTCTACGCGGAGGGTTTCGACCCGGTCCTGGTCGACGAGGGCGGGGACGACGTCCGCGCCGAGCAGTGCCGACTCCTCGCCGCGGATCTCGTGGTCCTGCAGTTCCCCCTCTGGTGGTACGGACCACCGGCCATGCTCAAGGGCTGGATCGACCGAGTCTTCGAGCGCGGCTTCGCCTACGACGTGCCCGACCCGGCTACCGGCCGCAACCGCAAATACGGCGACGGCGGCCTCGTCGGCCGCCGGGCGCTCGCCGTGGTCACCGCGGGCGACCGCGCCGACTCGATCTCGGCGCGCGGGATCAGCGGCGACGTCGAGGACCTGTTCTGGCCCTTGCTGCACGGCACGTTCTGGTACACGGGCATGGAGGCGCTTGCGCCGCATCTCATCACGGACGTCCACGGCATCGACGCCGACGGGGTGCGCCGCGTGGCCGGGATCCTCGCCGAGCGGCTCGGCACCGTCGGGACCGAGGAGCCGATCCCGTACCTTCCCATGACGGAGGAGTATTACGACCACTCGATCGCGCTCCATCCGCACGTCGCGGCGGGGCTGGTGGGAGGGTCGGCGCACCGGCACCGGTCTTAGCCCGTGGACGGCGGCGAACGGAACGCGGTGGATTGCTCCTGGCACTTCGCCGTGCATGATGGGCGTATGAGTCTTTCGGACAAGGCTGCTGAGCTCGGCGCGTGGGGCCTCGAGAACGGCCATCGCGCCCTGCTCGCGATCACGGGCGGACGGTTCCCGAAGCGCGTACTCGGGATGCAGACGCTGGAGCTGCACACCATCGGCCGCACGTCCGGGCAGCGCCGGTCGACGATGCTCACCGCGCCGATCTACGAGCCCGACCGCGTGGTGGTGGTCGCATCCAAGGGCGGGCACTCCGACAACCCGGACTGGTACAAGAACCTGGCGGCGAACCCCGACGTGGAGATCACCGTCGACGAGGTCACCAGCACGTGGACGGCCACAGCGGCCAGCGCCGATGAGAAGTCGCAGCTCTGGCCGCGGATCACCAAGGCCTACAGCGGCTACGAGGGGTACCAGAAACGCACCGACCGCGACATCCCCGTCGTGGTGCTCACCCCGCGCCGGATCACCGGCTGACGCGCTTCGACCCGGCGCGCGGGCTGCGTGGACCGCACCCGCGCGCACCCGCCGATCATTTCCCGAACGCGGGGTCCCGGCCGATGAACGCCATCAGCGAGGTGACCTCGTCGGTCCCGTCCGGCACCGGGATCGGCGCGCCGAACTGCCCCGACTCCTGCAGCATCGGCCCCATCGACTCGAGGCCGCCGCGCAGCACCCGGGCGAACGCCGGGTCGAGGTCCGGGGTGATCCCGTTCGAGCGTGCGAGGTCCCAGGTATGCATGAAGACGTCGGCCGTGTAGAACTGGTCGATCAGCGCATCGAGCTGCTTGTCCCCGAACATCTGCGTGGTGAGCACCCGCGAGGCGTCCGGCGCGTCGAGCAGCGCCTGCACCGCCTCGGTGAGCTGGCCGAAGGCCGCCGCCGGTTCCGCCGCGTCCGACGGCGCGCCGGGCAGTTCCACCCCGTTCATCGCGAGGAATCCGGGGAGCCATTCGACGAGGTGGCCGACCACCTCGCGCGCCGTCCATTCCGGGACGGGGGTCTGCGCGTCCCAATCGGTGATCGCGCCGGCGACCCCGGCGAAGGTCGCGGCTGCGGAGCGGTGGCGTTCGGCGGGGGAGAGCGTGCTGAGTTCGGTCATGAGGTCACTCTGGCACGCTGCGGTCGACGGTGTGCTCCGGTTCGGCCGCTCGATGTCGATCGGATCAGTGTGCTCGTTCACCTCGCAATCGCCCTCCGTTATGTATCTAATAAGGAGCATGTTGCACAGGCGAAAGATGTCCACCACCGTCCGGGTCGTCAGCGCGCTGACAGCCGTGAGCCTCGTCGCGGCCGGCTGCGGCACCTCGAGCGATGATGCGGCCCCGTCGAGCACGGCGGCGGGCTCGTCGTCGAAGGCGGCGCCCAGCAGCGTCGACCGGCCCGCGCCCGCCGGTGCTGCGGACGACGCGGGGGCGACCGAGAAGGCGCGCGCTCTCGCCGACGCCGTCACGCTCGACGGCGCCGTCAAGCACCTGGAGGCGTTCCAGGACATCGCGAACCGCAACGGCGGGAACCGCGCGCTGGGCTCGCCCGGCTACGAGCAGAGCGTCGAGTACGCCGAGAAGGTGCTCCGCGACGCCGGCTACACCCCACAGCGCCAGGAGTTCTCGACGTCCGTCTGGTCCGCCTCGAGGGTCGACGTCCAGGCCGGTGGTGCCCCCGTGAAGGCCGCTGCCCTCTCGTTCTCCGGCGCCACCGAGGGCACCGTGACGGCCAAGGCCGTCGTCACAGGGAAGCGCGGCTGCACCGCCGCCGACCTGGAGAAGGTCACCGCGGGCTCGATCGCGGTCGTGCAGCGCGGCGACTGCACCTTCGGTGACAAGTACAAGACCGCCGCCGCCAAGGGTGCGAAGGCCCTCGTCATCACCAACAATCAGGCGGGCGACTGGAAGGGCGGCACGCTCGGCCTCGACGACGGGGCGTCCATCGCCGTCGTCGGCGTCGCGCAGGACGCGCCGATCGCGGACGGCCAGGACCTCACGCTCACGGTTGACGCCAAGACCGAGAAGGCCAAGACCTGGAACATCCTGGCGGAGACCACGAAGGGCGACGACGGATCCGTCCAGATGGTGGGAGCGCACCTCGACGGCGTCACCGAGGGCCCCGGCATCAACGACAACGGCACGGGCTCCGCCGCGGTACTGGAGACGGCCGCCAAGCTCGGCGCGAACGCCGACGTCAAGAACAAGGTCCGGTTCGCGCTGTGGGGCGCCGAGGAGGAGGGCCTCGTCGGCTCGGAGCACTACGTCACGGCACTGAGCGAGGACCAGGCCTCGAAGATCAAGCGCTACCTCAACTTCGACATGCTCGGCTCACCCAACGGTGGCTACTTCACCTTCGACGGCGACGGCTCGTCCAAGCTCGAGGGCGGTGCCGGCCCCGCCGGCTCCGGCGTGATCGAGCAGGTCTTCCGGAACTACTTCGCGTGGCGGGGCGTGCCCGTCGAGGCCTCCGCGTTCGACGGTCGCTCGGACTACGGGCCCTTCAAGGAGGTCGGCATCGCCTCCGGCGGCATGGACACGGGTGCGGACGGCACCAAGACCCAGGAGCAGCAGCGTCAGTGGGGCGGCACCGTCGGCGAGATCTTCGACCCGAACTACCACAGCCCGCGCGACACGATCGAGAACGTCAACCGCGATATGTACCGCGTCTCGCTCGGCTCGGTGGGCTGGTCGACGGCGTACTTCGCGGCGCTCTGAGCCGGCGCGAGCGGCAGCGGTAGTCTCGACTGCGCAAGCGGTCGAGCGTCGAGTGCGGAGGTCACGTGGGCAGGTTCAGCAACAAGGTGTGGAAGGTGCTCGGCGCGCAGAGCACACGGAACCAGTCCCGGTCCGTCGCGCTGATCGAGCAGTCCGCCGTCTTCGACGAGTGGGCGCAGGGGCTCTCCGACGACGAGTTCCCCGACGCCGCGCTGGCGCTGGACGTCTACGCCGCGAAGTCGGAGGATCGCGCGAAGTTCATCGCGATCGCCCGGGAGGGCGCCGACCGCGCCCTCGGTCTGCGCCCCTTCGACGTGCAGCTGCAGGGCGCCGACCGGCTGCTCGAGGGCGACGTGGTCGAGATGGCCACCGGCGAGGGTAAAACCCTCGCCGGCGCCATCGCTGCGGCGGGCATGGCGCTCGCCGGCCGCAGCGTGCACGTGATCTCGCCGAACGACTACCTCGCCCGGCGCGACGCGGAGTGGATGAGGCCCTTCTTCGAGCTGCTCGACGTGACCGTCGGGTACGTCGCGGAGTCCTCGACCCGCGAGGAGCGGCGCGCGGCCTACGCCAAGGACGTCGTCTACGGCTCGGTCAATGAGATCGGCTTCGACGTGCTCCGCGACCAGCTCGCCACGCGCGCGGAGGACCTGCTCTCGCCCAAGCCCGACGTGGCGATCGTCGACGAGGCCGACTCGGTCCTGGTCGACGAGGCCCTCATCCCGCTGGTGCTGGCCGGCTCCGTCAGGGGCGACGTGCCGCAGGCCGCGATCATGGAGGTCGTGGCCCGGCTGCGCGAGGGCAAGCACTACGAGATCGATGCGGACGGAAAGTCCGCCTTCCTCACCGACGACGGCGCGAAGCTCCTCGAGGAGGAGCTCGGCGGCATCGACCTGTACTCGGACGCGCACGTCGCGTCGACTCTGCCGCAGGTCAACATCGCCCTGCACGCCTACGCCCTCGTCGAGCGCGACGTGCACTACATCGTGCGTGACGGCCAGGTGAAGCTCATCAACTCCTCGCGCGGACGCGTCGCGGAACTGCAGCGCTGGCCCGACGGACTGCAGGCGGCGGTCGAGGCCAAGGAGGGCCTGTCGCAGACCGACTCCGGCGAGGTGATCGACACCATCACGGTGCAGGCGCTGCTCCAGCGCTACGCGCTGGTGTGCGGCATGACGGGCACCGCCATCGCGGCCGGCGAGCAGCTGCGCCAGTTCTACGACCTGGGCGTCTCGCAGATCCCGCCGAACACGCCGAACGTTCGCGTCGATCAGCCCATGCGCGTCTACGACAACAAGGGCAACAAGGTCGCGGGGATCGTCGACTACGTGCGCGAGGTGCACGAGACGGGCCAGCCCGTGCTCATCGGCACCCACGACGTGGCGGAGTCCGAGGAGCTCGCGCACATGCTCAAGATCTCGGGCGTGATCGCGACGGTGCTCAACGCCAAGAACGACGCCGACGAGGCCCGGATCATCGCCGACGCCGGCACCAAGGGCGCGGTCACCGTCTCCACTCAGATGGCGGGCCGCGGCACTGACATCAAGCTCGGTGGCCACGACGCCGGCGACGCGAGTCCCGAACACGACGAGGTGGCCGCGCTCGGCGGCCTCGCCGTGGTGGGCACCGGCCTCCACGACACCGAGCGCCTCGACCAACAGCTGCGCGGCCGCGCCGGCCGCCAGGGAGACCCGGGCACGTCGGTCATCTTCGCGTCGGTCGAGGACCCGATCGTGGAGCGTCATCTGCCCCTGAAGCGACCCCCGGGCGGCGCGGACCCCGAGACCGGAGAGTTCCCCCGGGGCAAGGCGGCCGACATGCTCGACGCGGCGCAGCGCGTCGCGGAGGGCGGCATGCTCGAAACCCACGCCAACACGTGGCGCTACAACCAGCTGGTCAACCAGCAGCGCGACCTGGTGATGGCGCGGCGGCACACGCTGCTGACCACCCAGCGGCCGCTGGACGACTTCGCGGAGCTGGAGCCCGAGCGGCTCGCGCAGCTCCGCGAGGCGGGGATCGACGACGACGTCCTGGAGCAGGCGGCCCGCGAGGCCTTCCTGTACCACCTCGACCGTGGCTGGGCGGAGCACCTGGCGTTCGTCTCCGAGGTGCAGACCACGATCCACCTGCGTGCGCTGGGCAGGCAGTCGCCGCTCGACGAGTTCCACCGCCTGGTCATCGAGGAGTTTCGCAAGCTGCCGGAGGAGGCCGTGAGCCGCGCCCGGGAGACCCTGCGCGAGGCGGAGATCACCGCCGACGGCATCGACCTCGACGACGCGGGCCTCGGCCGCAACACGCTGACCTGGACGTACATGGTCCACGACAACCCGTTCGCCACGAAGGGGATGGCGAACATGTTCGGAATGATCTGAGCCGGACGTGAACGATCCGGGGCGGGAGGCACCGTCGGTGCCGGGCACGCAGCCGAGTGCGCTCAATGTGCCCAACGCCTTGAGCCTGCTCCGCCTGCTCGGGGTGCCGGTGTTCCTGTGGCTTCTGCTGGTGGAGCACAGCGACGGGTGGGCGCTGGTGGTGCTCGTGGTGTCGGGCATCACCGATTGGCTCGACGGCAAGCTGGCCAGGCTGCTGAACCAGCAGACCCGGCTGGGGGAGCTCCTCGACCCGGCGGCCGATCGGCTCTACATGATCGCCATCCCCATCGCCTTCGGCGTGCGGGGGATCCTGCCGTGGTGGGTGATCGGGCTGCTGCTCGGGCGCGAGGTGGTGCTCGCCGCGACGGTGCCCTTCCTCCGCAGCCGCGGCATCACGGCGCTGCCGACTCTGTACCTCGGCAAAGCCGCGACGTTCGCCCTCATGTACGCGCTGCCGATGCTGCTGGCCGGCACCTTCGACAACGGGCTGGGCGCCGTGATGCACCCGCTGGGCTGGGCGATCCTCATCTGGGGACTGGCCATGTACTGGTGGACCGTGGTCCTGTACTGGTGGCAGACGGTGCTGGTGGTGCGTGACCTGCCCAGGGTGCGGTAATCGGGGGGTGTGTTGCTCAATCATCGTGCCGCCCACTAAGTTGTAATCCGCTGCGCGGCCCCGCTCAGCCCTCGCGAAAGGACGTCCACGTTGAGCGCCAGCTTCCCCGGAGAACTGTTGTACACGCCCGATCACGAGTGGCTGCTGAAGAAGAGCGAGACCGTGGTGCGGATCGGGATCACCGATTTCGCCCAGGATCAGCTGGGTGACGTGGTCTTCGTGCAGCTGCCCGAGGACGACGCCGAGGTCGCCTCCGGCGACTCGTTCGCCGAGGTGGAGTCCACCAAGAGCGTCTCCGACATCTACGCGCCGCTGTCCGGCACCGTCGTGGCGATCAACGGTGAGCTCGACTCGAGCCCCGACCTGATCAACTCGGACCCGTACGGCGAGGGCTGGATCGTCGAGATCGAGGCGGCGTCCCCCGAGGACCTCGAGGCCGCCCTGGGGGAGCTTCTCGACGCCGACGCGTACAAGGCGCTGACCGCCGAGGCGTGAACGCCTTTCCTTAGAACGGCTTTAGAGCCCCCGAATCCGGCCGCCTCCGAGGCGCCGGGCGCGGTACCGTGGACCTGTACGTCCATCAGGTGTCGTGACCTACAGAACTATGCAGTAAGCACTGACGAAGGAGCGATGTGAGCGAGAACGACAAGGGCAACGAATCGGCCCCCGTTGAGACCACTTCGGTGTTCCGCGCCGACATCATCCGCGAGATGGACGCCTCCGGCGGCCCCGAGAACGATGCGCCCGTCCAGGGCCTCGACAACCTCCCGGCCGGCGCCGCCCTGCTCGTGGTGAAGCGCGGCCCGAATGCGGGTTCCCGCTTCCTGCTGGACCAGGAGACCACCTCCGCCGGTCGCCATCCGGACAGCGACATCTTCCTCGACGACGTGACCGTCTCGCGTCGGCACGCGGAGTTCCGCTCGGTCGAGGGCGGCTTCACGGTCGTCGACGTGGGCAGCCTGAACGGCACGTACGTCAACCGCGAGCCGGTCGACGCGTCGCCGCTCGCCCACGGCGATGAGGTCCAGATCGGCAAGTTCCGCCTGGTCTTCTTCGTCCCGGCGGCCGGCTGACCCCAGTGACGGCCCCACGCCAGGAATCGGCGGCCCCGAGCGCGATGTCGATCGGGGCCGTCCTCGAACGACTTCGTGACGAGTTCCCGGACGTGACCATCTCCAAGATCCGATTCCTCGAGTCGGAGGGGCTGGTCACGCCTGATCGGTCCCCGTCGGGGTACCGGCGGTTCTCGCCGAAGGACTGCGAGCGGCTCAAGTACGTGCTCACCGCGCAGCGCGACTACTACCTGCCACTGAAGATCATCAAGGAGCAGCTCGACGCGCACGACCGGGGCGAGGCCGTCGAGGGCCCCGCTCCGCGTGCGCCCCGCGCGCTCGCGGCGGTGTCGTCGAAGACGGCGCCCGCCACCGACTTCTCGGCGCGCCGACAGACTCGGATCAGCCGCGCCGACCTCCTCGCCCGGTCCGGGGCCGACGAGGCCTTCCTGCGGGAGCTGGAGCGCTCGGCGCTGCTCACCTCCGGCAAGGCGGGCTTCTTCGACGAGGACGCGGTCGCGCTGGTGCAGGCCGCCAAGGCGCTCGCCGAGTACGGCCTGGAGGCGCGGCACCTGCGCGCCTTCAAGACCTCGGCCGACCGTGAGGCCGGCCTCATCGCGCAGATCGCCAATCCCGTCGCCCGCGGCGGTGACGCGGGCGCCGCCGAGCGCGCGGCCGAACTGGTGCGCGAACTGGCCGCGCTCTCGGTGACCTTCCACACCCAGTTGGTGAAGGCCGCCGTCAAGGATGCGGTGCGCTGACGCCGACCCTGGACTCGATCGGCGGCGCTCCCCGGTAACCGGGGGCGTCCGCGCTCGATCCCGGGTGTCGCGCCGGTAAGCTGGAAACATGATCGAGATGACCGTCGCGGGCATCCGGATGGATCCGCCGCAGAACGATCCCGTGCTGCTCCTGCGGGAGGTTTCGGGCCCCCGGTACCTGCCCATCTGGATCGGCCAGGGCGAGGCCACCGCCATCGCGATCAAGCTGCAGGGCGTCGAGCCGCGCCGCCCTCTCACGCACGACCTCATCGTGGACCTCCTGGAGGCCCTGGGGCGCTCCGTCACCGAGGTGCGCATCACCGGGCTCCAGGAGGGCACGTACTTCGCGGATCTCGTGCTCGACGGTGACCAGACCGTCTCGGCCCGGCCCTCGGACTCCGTCGCCATGGCGGTGCGGCTCGCGGTGCCGATCTTCGCGGAGGAGGAGGTGCTCGCCGAGGCGGGCCTTCTGCTCCCGGACGAGGAGATCGATTCGGAGGCATCCGAATCCACCGAGGAGCCACCGGCCGACGAGGAGGTCGAGGCGTTCAAGGAGTTCCTCGATTCCATCTCGGCGGACGATTTCAAGGCGCCCGGCGACTCCTGAACCCGGCGCAGCTCCGGCACCGGCCCGAGGTCACGATTCGATCTCGACCTCAACTTCAACTTGAGGGTACCGGAGTGTCGCGTTGATTCGGCGCCGTCGGCCCCCTAGCGTTCACGTCGAACAGGGCGGAATGGCACCGGGGGAATTACACCGACGGATTCCACCCGGCAGGCGTACTCTGAGAGTGCGCACGGACCTCATGAGGGAGACGGCAGTGACCGATCAGGACGGCACCGGGCAGAACGCGCCGCAGGCGGATTCCGCAGTGGGCACGCAGGGCTCGCTGGACGACATCGCTCCGGGCCTGTTCCCGAACGACACCATCCCGGATGAGCTGCTCGGCTACCGCGGTCCCAGCGCGTGCCAGATCGCCGGCATCACCTACCGGCAGCTCGACTACTGGGCCCGCACCTCCCTCGTCGTGCCGTCCATCCGCAGCGCGGGCGGCTCCGGTACCCAGCGCCTGTACTCCTTCAAGGACGTCCTGGTCCTCAAGATCGTGAAGCGGCTGCTCGACACCGGCATCTCGCTGCAGAACATCCGCGTCGCCGTCGATCACCTCCGCCAGCGCGGCGTCGAGGACCTGGCCCGGATCACCCTCTTCTCCGACGGCACGACCGTCTACGAGTGCACCAGCGCCGAGGAGGTCGTCGATCTCCTGCAGCACGGCCAGGGCGTCTTCGGTATCGCCGTCTCGGGCGCGATGCGCGAACTGACCGGCACCATCGCGGACTTCCCCGGGGAGCGCGCCGACGGAGTCACCGCCGAGGCGGCGCCCGAGGACGAGCTGGCCTCGCGTCGTCGCAACCGCGCCCGCGCCACCGGGTAGGCCGCGCCGGCGCCGGCCGGAGTGCGTCAGCCCGCCACCGAGGTCCGCGACGATCGTGCGCGCTGCACCACCGGATCGGGATAGGGCACCGCATCGACCAACCGCCGCGTGTACTCCGACGCGGGGTTGGTGAGCACGGCGTCCGTCTCGCCCGATTCCTCGAGCCGGCCGCCCCGCAGTACCGCCACGCGGTCGGACACCTGGCGCACGACTGCCAGGTCATGGCTGATGAACAGTGCCGCGAATCCCAGGTCCGCCTGCAGGTCCACGAACAGCTCCAGCACCCTCGCCTGCACCGACACGTCCAAGGCGCTCGTCGGCTCGTCGGCGATCAACAGTTGGGGGCGCGCGGCGAGCGCACGGGCGAGTGCCACTCGCTGCCGCTGGCCGCCGGAGAGCTCATGCGGCAATCGGTGCGCGAAGGAGGTAGGGAGTTGAACGGCGTCGAGGAGTTCTGCGACCCGGGCCGCGCGTTCTGCGCGGTCGCCGACGCGGTGGATGTCCAGCGGCTCCCGCACGGATTCTCCGACGGTGAACCGCGGGTTCAGGGAGGCCGCGGGATCCTGCGGGACGAAGGCGAGGAGCCGCCGCGTCGCGCGCAGCTCGGTGCGCGAGAGCGACGAGATGTCGCGGCCCGCCACGGTGATCGTGCCGGACGTCAGTGGGACCAAGGCCCCGACGGCGCGGCCGAGTGTGGTCTTTCCGGAGCCCGATTCACCCACCACGCCGACGATCTCGCCGCGTCCCACCGTCAGCGAGACGTCCGAGAGCGCGCGATGTCCCGCGGCACCGAATCGCCCCGGGAAGTGGACCGAGACGCGGTCGACCACGAGGGCCGGCGCCTCCGCGGCGCTGGAATCCGCCTGCGACGGTGCCTCCTCCGTCGCGGAAGCCGACGGGGTAGGCACCGGAACACCGTCGAGTGGCAGTCGTGGCACGGATTCGAGGAGCTGCCGCGTGTACGGGTGTTCGGGGCGGGCGAACACAGTGTGGACGTCGCCCCGTTCGACGACCTCGCCGAGCTGGACGACCACCACGTCGTCGGCGATGTCGGCCACCACGCCGAGGTTGTGGGTGATGAGCAGAATGCCGGCGCCGGTTCGGTCGCGCAGTCGCACCAGCAGGTCGAGGATCTCGGCCTGGACGGACACGTCGAGGGCGGTCGTGGGCTCGTCCGCGAGCAGCAGGGCGGGCTCGTTCGCGAGCGCCAACGCGATGACCACTCGCTGCTTCTGGCCGCCGGAGAGTTGGTGCGGGAAGTAGTCGACCCGCTTCTCCGGATCCGGGATCTCCACGAGTGCGAGCAGCTCGACCGCCCTGTCCCGTGCCTGCGCGCGGGACAGGCGTCCGTGCGCCCGTAGCGCCTCGCGCACCTGCCAGCCGATGGTCCGGACCGGGTTGAGCGCGGTCTGCGGTTCCTGGAAGACCATCGCGACCGCGCGGCCGCGGAGGGTCGTGAGCTCACGCTCGCTCCGTCCGATGACCTCGCTGCCATCGACGCGGACGGAGCCGCGCACCGTCGCTCCGCGCGGCAGGAGGCCGATCGCCGCCAGCGCGGTCATGGTCTTGCCGGATCCCGACTCGCCCACGAGCGCGAGGATCCGGCCCCGTTCGACGGTCAGACTGATTCCGGCGACCGCGGGTCGCGGGTAGTCGAACGAGATGTGCAGATCGGTCACCTCGAGCGCCGGTGGCGGCGATTCCCGGCCGTCGGCGGCTGCCGAAGCGGGCGGGCCGTGGCGTTCGGTGTCGGTCATGCATTCCTCCGAGCTCGGGAGAAGGACTGGGCGATCAGGGCGAACCCGAGGACGAGCGCCGTGATCGCCAGCAACGGTGCGATGGAGATCCACGGGTTCGACTCGAGGTAGCCGTTCCCGGCGGCGAGAATGGAACCGAGCGAGGGGGCCGGGGCGGGGATGCCGATGCCGAGGAAGCTCAGCCCGGACTCGATGAAGACGGCGAGCGAGAGCGACAGCGCCACCTGGACGATGAGCGCGTCGATCGAGTTGGGCAGCACATGGCGGCCGAGGATCCGGGTGGTGCTCGCGCCGCTGACCGTCGCGGCCTCGACGTACGGGAGCTCGCGGACGGACAGCACGGCGGTGCGCACGAGCCTGCCGAAGATCGGGATCTCGGCGACGGTGATGATGATCGCGATGGTGACCGCGCCGGGGGAGAGGATCGCCGTGAGCGCGATCCCGAGAATCAGGGCGGGGAAGGCGAGGATCACGTCGAAGGCCCGCTGCGCGATCACGTCGGTGACGGGGTGGGACACCGCGACGAGACCGACCAGCGCACCCAGAACCGCCCCGATGGGCACCGCGGTGAACGCGATCAACAGGTCGATCCGGATTCCGTGAAGCACGCGGGTCAGTACGTCGCGGTTGACGTCGTCGGTCCCGAACGGGTGACTCGCGCTCGGGCCGAGCAGGTAGGCGCCGTCGATCTGCTGCGTCGGTCCGTACGCGGTGAGGAGCGGGCCGAGCAGGCCCGCTACCAGCACGATGCCGACGAGCACCGTTCCGATCAGGCCGGGACCCGTGACCAGGGCGCGCCACAGCGGTGGCCGCGCCGTCCGCCGATCCCGGTCACCCGGTTCTTCGGGGACGAGGCCGGGCGTGATGGTGGGCTCGCCGGCGGGTGCAGCGACGTCGACACTGGTCATGGGGTTCTCCTCGCCCGGCGGTGATGCGACCGGTAGGTTCCGTGCGGATTCGGCGGTCACGACCGTGCTCCCAGGCGGATGCGGGGATCGAGCCAGGCGTGGGCCACGTCGGCGAGCAGTTGAACGACGATGAACACCGTGACCGAGAGGAGCAGCAGCACCTGCACCAGGGGGTAGTCACGGCTGAAGATCCCCTGCTCGGTGAGCATGCCGAGCCCGGGGTACCCGAAGACGGTCTCGACGAGGATCGCGCCGCCGAGGAGTCCTCCGACGAGCAGGCCGAAGGCGGTGACCGTGGCGGGTAGCGCATTCCGTAGCGCGTGCCGGAGCACGATCCGGCGCTGGGAGACGCCGAGCGAGCGCGCGGTCACCGCGTAGGGCTTGCCCAGTTCGGTGTGCAGGGACTCCGTCAGGAACCGGGCGAGCATCGCGCCCGTGGGCAGCCCCAGCGTGATCGCCGGAAGGATCAGGTACTGGACCGCGATGGTGGGTTCGGTCAGGTAGCCGTCCGGCGGGGCGCCACCCGCGGGCAACCAGCGCAGCCGCACCCCCGCCAGCAACACCAGCAGCGTGCCGAGGACGAAGGTGGGGATCGCGATCGCCGCGGCGTTCACCCCGGTGACGACCGCGGAGAGCCAGCGATTGTCGAAGACGGTGACCGCCAGCGCGAGCCCGACGGCGAGAACGACCGCGACCAGCAGGGCCGCGCCGGTCAGCACGAGGGTGTTCACCAGGCCGAAGCTGATGAGCGCGCTGATCTCGCCGCCGACCTGGTAGCTGCGCCCGAAATCCAGGCGGAGTATCGACGAGATCCAGGTGAGGTACTGCGCGAAGAAGCTGCGGTCGAGGCCGAGTTCGTGGCGCAGTGCCTGCACGTCGCTCGGCGAGGCGTCGGGGCCGAGCAGCGCCGCCTCCGGTCCGCCCGGAATGAAGCGCAGGATGCCGAAGATGAGGACGGACGCGAGCAACAGCACCAGCAGGGCCGTCGGAACGCGGCGGAGGAGATACGCGGTCATGGGATTCTCCAATATCGGGCGGCCGGCT
This sequence comes from Tsukamurella asaccharolytica, assembly GCF_007858435.1. GTDB lineage: Bacteria > Actinomycetota > Actinomycetes > Mycobacteriales > Mycobacteriaceae > Tsukamurella > Tsukamurella asaccharolytica. The sequence goes on from NZ_VIGW01000010.1 coordinate 40,043, forward strand.
ACTGCGGCGAGGCGAGGTAGGTCCGGGCGAAGCGCAGGTCGTTGCGCTTGCCCCAGTCGACGCCCCCGACCTGGGGTGACGCTGCGACCTGGGTGATCCGCACCCCGATCTCGACGATGAATAGGTCGCGGAGCAGGATCTCGCTGAGACGGCGGTAGGCGGCGAGCGCCTGCGGCGACGTACCGTCGGCGACGCGCCACGCCGCCTCCGCGGCCGCGGTGTAGTCGGGGTCGGAGTAGTTGGACGAGTTCTTCGCCGCGTTGAACGGGTAGGCGGAGACAGCGAGCGTGGACGGGGTGAACTGGGCGAAACCGTGCTCGAGGATCCATAGCCCCTCGAACTTCCCGCCGACCAGCTTCTCGGACTGCTGCGCGTAGTCGTTCGCCACCAGGCGCACCTTGATGCCGGCGTCGGCGAGATTGGACTGCACGATCTCCGCGATGATCCGCTGATTGCCCCCGGAGGCGTAGTCGAGGGGGATCTCAGGAATCTCGCCGATCTCGCGGACCAGTTCACGGGCCTTGTTCACGTCGCGGCGATAGGTGCGGTTGTCCGCCTCGTCGTAGGCGGGCGACCACCTGGGCCAGGCGACGTTCACCGCGTACGCGCTGCCGCGCGTGACATCGTTGACGATCCGCTCGCGGTCGATCGAGTACGCGATCGCTTGGCGAAGCCGCACATCCGACAGCGCTGGATTCTTGACGTTGACGCCCACGTACTGCTGGGACTCGGCGCCGACGAGGGACACGTTCTGGAAGCCGTTGCGCCCGGCCGCCAGTTGCTGGTCCTGGGGAGTCAGTTCGTCCGCGATGTCGATCTGCCCGGTGAGCAGGCGGGTGTACAGCGCCCGGCTGTCCGGGATCACCTGATAGGAGATGTGTTCCAATGCGGGGCGCCCGCCCCAGTACCGGTCGTTCCGATCGAGTCGTAGTGATTGTTTCGGCTGCCACTGCCCGAATCGGAACGGCCCGGTGCCGTTGTAGACGGTGCCCTCCTTGAGCTGCGGAAGGGTGGCGACGTCGAGGATCGGGGCGGAGTCCAGCAGGTCGAAGACATTGCTGAGCGGATGCGCGAAGTACAGGATCACGCGGTGCGGGTCCTGGGTGTCGAACCGCGTGATGGCGGCCGCGGTGCGCTTGAACTGCGCCGTCCAGGGACCGCCGATGTACGCCTTGATCGACTCCTCGACGTCGCGGGAGACGAAGGGGCGTCCGTCGTGGAAGGTGACGTCGGATCGCAGGTCCAGCTCGAGTGAGAGCCCGTCGGGAGCGAGCCGCCACGCGGTGGCGAGGGACGGGGTCGGCGTGACCCCGTCACGGGTGTACCGGATCAGCGTGTCGTAGACGTTTGCGAGGACGGTGCCGTTGAGCTTCTGGCCGATCTGCAGGAAGGTCTTGGGAGAGAAGTCCTGATCGACACCCACGCGCAGGGTTCCGCCCTGGGGGACGGAGCCGTCCGTGCGTGGTGCCTGGGTGGCTGCGGTGCGCTGACGCGCCACTGCCGACTCACAGCCGGAGGAGCCGACCGCCAGTATCAGGACGACGATCAGTGCGATCGCACGGGTGACCGGGGATTTCGTCACGTGCCTCTCCGTCTATGTCGAACACGGCGCACGCGCCAGTCTGGATCGGAATCACCGTAGGGTTCGGGACCGGTGGCGGGCCAATCTTTGGATCAGGCTGAGCGCAAGTGATTTCGCGCAGCAGTGAGCAAAACTCGATGGGTGATGATGGTCGAGGCCGCGCGCCCGAGCGCGGCGTCGAGGGATGAGGGTGGCGAGACGGTGAGTGATTCCGAGCGGCGGGCCGATGGCGGCGCGGCGACCGACGAGAGCACGGACATCCCGGCGGACGCGCGGGGCTATGAGGGCTTCGAAGGTGTGGTCCGCCGGCTCGCGTCCCGCTCGGTCCCCGCGTGGGCGCCCGAGCTGCGTGCCCCCGACGGTGCCCCCAACATCGTCGTGGTCCTCATCGACGACATGGGCTTCTCCGATATCTCGCCGTTCGGCTCCGAGATCGACACCCCGCATCTCGCGGCTCTGGCCGACCGCGGTGTGCGCCTGACGAATTACCACACGACGCCGGTGTGTTCGCCGGCCCGTGCGGCCCTGCTGACCGGGCTCAATCCGCACCGGGCGGGGTACGGCACCGTCGCCAATTCCGATCCCGGCTTCCCCGGCCAGCGTCTCGAGCTGGCGGACGACGTCCTCACCCTCCCGGAGATTCTGCGGGCCTCGGGGTACGCGACCTTCGCCGTCGGCAAGTGGCATCTGGTCCGCGATGCGAACATGGGGCCGGGTCGACCCCGCGAATCCTGGCCTTTGCAAAGAGGATTCGACTCGTACTACGGATCGCTCGAAGGGCTGAACTCGTTCTTCTACCCGAACCAGCTGATCGCCGACAACACCGTGGTGGACGTCGAGGACTACGGCGACGACTATTACGTGACCGACGACCTGACCGATCGCGCGGTGGCCTCGATCACGTCGCTGCGTGCGCAGGAGCCGGACAAGCCCTTCTTCCTGTACTTCGCCCATATCGCGATGCACGGCCCGCACCAGGCGAAGGCCGCCGACATCGACAAGTACCGGGGCCGGTACGCCGAGGGCTGGGACGAGATCCGGCGGCGCAGGTTCGCCCGTCAGGTCGCCGACGGGCTGTTCGACGAGAACACCCCCATCGCGGAGCGCAACACCGAACCCGGGTACGACGCGCCGCCGTGGGATTCGCTCACCCCGGACGAGCAGCGCCGGTTCCAGCGGTACCAGGAGGTGTACGCCGCGATGGTCGACAGCATCGACCAGAGTCTGGGGCGGATCACCCGCCTGCTGACCGATCTCGGCGAGCTGGACAACACCATCATCGTCTTCACCTCGGACAACGGCGGCACCGCCGAGGGCGGCCCGGTGGGGACCCGCTCCTACTTCAGTCAGTTCGTGCACTCGCCGGTGCCCGCGGACTGGGAGCGCGACGTCGATCACGACGAGGACCTGATCGGGACCGCGGCGCTGGGCACCCATTATCCGCGGGGCTGGGGACAGGCGTCCAACACGCCGTTCCGCTTCTACAAGGGGCAGACCTTCGCGGGCGGCGTGCGTGTGCCGTTCGTCCTCTCGTGGCCGCGAGGCCTACCCCGCTCGGCGGACGACAACGGCGTGCGGCGGCAGTTCACCTACGTGACGGACCTCGCGCCGACGCTGTTGGACCTGGCAGGGGTGCCGACGCCCGCCGAGCGGCACGGCAAGCGGGCGAAGGACCGGGACGGCGTCAGTGTGGCGGACGTGCTCAGGTCGGCCGACCTTCCGAGCCCGAGGCACGAGCAGTACGCGGAGTACGGCGGGCACCGGGGCTTCTACCGCGACGGGTGGAAACTGCTGTCCCTGCACACCGACCCCAGGGCGGTCGACGATCCGACCTGGCAGTTGTTCGACGTGCGCACCGACCCCGCGGAGACCCGCGACGTGGCGGCCCAGTACCCGGACAAGGTCGCCGAGCTTTCCGCGGCCTGGGACCGCGCCGCTTGGCACAATACGGTCTTCCCGCTGTACGACGATCCCGCCGCGCAGGTCCGGCGGCGGCCGGAGGAGGCGCGCTACAGCGATCCGATCCGGATCCTGGCCGGTACTCCGACGCTCGAGCGGTACCGGTCGAGCAGGCTGATCGCCTACCGGGACGTGCAGATCGACGTCGAGCTGTCCGGGTGGACGCCGGCCGACGAGGGAGTCCTGGTGGCCCACGGCGACCCGCAGGGGGGCTACCTGCTCTACATCGAGGACGCCGTCGCCCACCTCGTCGTCAACTCCTACGGACGGTTCCATCGGACGTCCGCTCCGGTGCCCGCGGGGACCGACTCCCTGGTGGTGCGGATCGGTGCATCGCCGAGCGTGCGGTGGAACCTCGCCCTCAGCGCTCGGTCCGGCGCGGACGAGGTCCATCTCGCCGAACTCGACGGCGTGGTCGCCCTGGTCGGCATGGCGCCGTGGACCGGGATCTCGGTGGGCGTCGACGCCCGGGGCCCCGTCGACCCCGAGCTGCGAGCTCGGCGGGGCCTGTTCCGGTTCGGCCCCGCGCTCACGGCGGTCACGTACACGCCGGGCACCGTTCGCGTCCCCGAGCCGGTGCGCCGGGGTCTCGATGAGGAGGCGGAGGAGTACGCGGACTGAGAGGGGCACTTGACGCGCCACCCGCGACCCGTCCCCTCACCGTACGGGCGTCTTGTTGAAATGCGCTAGAATCTTCGTGCGCCGCAACACCGCGTGGGAGAGCCCTGCGGGCACCGTCGAGCACGGGCCCCGGGGCGCCGAAGGAGCAACACCTCTCCGTCAATCTCTCAGGCACCAGGACCACGTGGGTTGGGCGCCTCTGGAGCCGCCGGCGACTGAGGGAGAGGCCACCCGGCCCGGAGGTCCCCAGTGTCCGACAGCACTCCCGCGAGCAACTTCCCCGCGCGCCACATCGGCCCCGACACGGGCGAGCTCGAGCAGATCCTGCGCGTCATCGGCGTCGACAGCCTCGACGACCTGGCCCGCGCCGCCGTCCCGTCGGCCATCCTCGACCCGGAGTCCGACAACGGCCTCGGCGCCCTGCCCGCCCCGATCGACGAGCACGAGGCCCTCGCCGAACTGCGCGCCCTCGCCGACCGCAACACCGTGGACCGGACCATGATCGGGCTCGGGTACTACGACACGCTCACCCCGCCGGTGCTGCTGCGCAACATCATCGAGAACCCGGCCTGGTACACCGCGTACACGCCGTACCAGCCCGAGATCAGCCAGGGCCGCCTCGAGGCCCTCCTCAACTTCCAGACCATGGTCTCCGATCTCACCGGCATGGAGATCGCCAACAGCTCCATGCTCGACGAGGCGACCGCCGCCGCCGAGGCCATGACCCTGCTGCGCCGCGCCGGCAAGTCCAGGAGCCCGCGCCTGATCGTCGACCGCGACGTCTTCCCGCAGACCCTGGCCGTGATCGAGACCCGCGCCGAGCCGCTGGGCATCGAGGTGCTCGTCCACGACGTGACCACCGGGCTGCCCGAGGGTGACTTCTTCGGCGTGATCCTGCAGACCCCCGGCGCGTCCGGGCGGATCGCCGACGTGCAGGCCGTGATCGACGGTGCCCACGAGCGCGGAGCGCTCGTCGCCGTCGGCGCGGACCTGCTGGCGATGACCCTCCTGACGCCGCCCGGCGAGCAGGGCGCGGACGCCTGCTTCGGCACCACCCAGCGCTTCGGCGTGCCGCTAGGCTTCGGCGGCCCGCACGCCGGCTACCTCGCGGTGCACAGCAAGCACGCCCGCCAGATCCCCGGCCGCCTCGTGGGCGTCTCCGTCGACGCCGACGGCAACCTCGCCTACCGCCTGGCCCTGCAGACCCGTGAGCAGCACATCCGGCGCGAGAAGGCCACGAGCAACATCTGCACCGCGCAGGTGCTCCTGGCCGTGCTCGCCGCGATGTACGCGAGCTACCACGGCCCCGAGGGGCTGCGGGCCATCGCGCTGCGCGTGCACGCCCGGGCGTCGGCCCTCGCCGCGGGCCTCGGCGACGCCGTCGTGCACGCCGACTTCTTCGACACGGTCCTGGTCCAGGTGCCCGGCCGCGCCGACGACGTGCTCGCCGCGGCCAAGGCCGCGGGCTACAACCTGTGGCGGGTCGACGACGACCACGTCTCCGTCGCCTTCGACGAGACCAGCACCGCGGCCGACGTGGCCGCCGTGCTCGCGGCGTTCGGCGCGCGGCCGGTCGACGGCGCACCGTCGGATATCGAGAACCGCACCTCGGAGTACCTGACGCATCCCGCGTTCCACGCCTACCGCACCGAGACGGCGATGCTGCGGTACCTGCGCAAGCTCGCCGACAAGGACATCGCGCTGGATCGCTCGATGATCCCGCTGGGCTCGTGCACCATGAAGCTCAACGCGACGGCGGAGATGGAGTCCATCACCTGGCCGGAGTTCTCGCGGCTGCACCCGTTCGCGCCCGCCGCGGACACCGAGGGCATCCGCGCGCTGATCGCGCAGCTCGAGGAGTGGCTGGTCGCGATCACGGGGTACGACAACGTCTCGCTGCAGCCCAACGCCGGCTCGCAGGGCGAGTACGCGGGCCTGCTCGCGATCCGCAACTACCACCTCTCGCGTGGGGACGCGCACCGCACCGTCTGCCTGATCCCCTCGTCCGCGCATGGCACGAACGCCGCGTCGGCGGTGATGGCGGGCCTGCGGGTGGTCGTAGTCGCATCGCGCGAGTCGGGCGATGTGGATACCGCGGACCTCAAAGAGAAGATCGCCAAGCACGCCGACGAGCTGGCGGCGATCATGATCACCTACCCGTCCACGCACGGCGTGTACGAGCACGAGGTGCGGGAGATCTGCGGCGCGGTCCACGAGGCCGGCGGGCAGGTCTACGTCGACGGTGCCAACATGAACGCGCTGGTCGGCCTGGCTCGGCCCGGCAAGTTCGGAGGTGACGTCTCGCATCTGAACCTGCACAAGACCTTCTGCATCCCGCACGGCGGCGGCGGTCCCGGCGTCGGCCCGATCGGCGTCCGCAGCCACCTCGCGCCCTTCCTGCCCGGGCACCCGCTCGAGCCCTCGCTGGGCACCGGCCCCACGATCTCGGCGGCGCCCTTCGGCAGCGCCTCGATCCTCCCGATCACCTGGGCGTACATCCGGATGATGGGGGCGTCCGGCCTGCGCAGCGCGACCCTGACGGCGATCGCGTCGGCGAACTACATCGCGGCGCGCTTGAACGACGCCTTCCCCGTGCTCTACACCGGCGAGAACGGCCGCGTGGCGCACGAATGCATCCTCGACGTGCGCGGCATCTCCAAGGAGACCGGAGTCTCCATCGACGACGTCGCGAAGCGCCTGGCCGACTACGGCTTCCACGCGCCGACCATGAGCTTCCCCGTTGCGGGCACGCTCATGGTCGAGCCCACTGAGAGCGAGTCGCTCGGCGAGATCGACGAGTTCTGCGACGCGATGATCGCGATCCGCGCCGAGATCGACCGGGTCGCGGCGGGGGAGTGGCCGGTGGACGACAATCCGCTGCGCGGCGCCCCGCACACCGCGGAGTGCCTGGTGACCGAGTGGGATCACCCGTACTCGCGCGAGGTCGCCGTGTACCCCCAGGGCCTGCCGTCCGGCGGTGCGCGCGCCAAGGTGTGGCCGTCCGTGCGCCGCATCGACGGGGTCTACGGCGACCGCAACCTGGTCTGCTCGTGCCCGCCGATCGAGGCGTTCGCGGAGTAGCGCCTGCCGGGGGCGGGCCGCCGCCTGGGGCCAGGGGGAGGAGGTGCGCCGGTCCGCGCGCTCTCCGATTCTGTCCATGACGGACGCCGTGTCCGACATGGGCAGAATCCGAGAGCCGGGTTGGGGCGTGGATGTCATCAGCGCCCGGAACGGCGGTCGCCCTGCTCAGCGAGGACCGTCATGCGGAGCTGAGTGCGAGGCGAACGCGAAACGCCCGTCCCGAGAACGGGACGGGCGCTCCATGCCGAGGCGGACCCGAGGCGGGCCCGCGGGCACTCAGTTCTGCGGGGGAGTGGGCGGCTGGTTGCCCGGCGCCGGCGGGGTGCCCGGCGCCTGCTCGCCGCCCGGGGCCGGCGGGGTGGTGTTGGCGCTGCCCGTGGCGCCCTTGACCTTGTTCACCGCCTGATCGATCTTGTCCTCGTGGCCGGCGAACTTGCCCTTCGCCGCCGCGCCCGCCTTGTCGATCACTTTGTTGACCTGCTCCGGGTTCTTGCCGAGCAGTTCCTTGATCTTGTCGAGAAGCGCCATGGTGCATCCTTCCGATGGTTCTGTTCGCGGCCTTGTTCCTCGTTCACCGTATCGGAGTTCGGCCGCCCCGGCCGAGGTCGCGATCGCCCAGATTCCAGACCGGAAGGAGGAATGCGACAAATCCCCGCGGCGGCGAGAACGGCCTTCTGGATCTAGCGGCGGTTCAGGGAGTCGGCGAGCGAGATCACGGTGGCGTTCCCCGCCGGGGCGAGGGGCTCGACGGTGCCGAAAGCGACGGAATCCGTCTTCGCGGGAGCGGGCTCGCCAGTGACCCGGAAACCTGCCTCGGCCAGTGGTTTCGCATTGCCCTGCCGGGTCAGGTAGGCGACGAAGTCGGCGGCGGCGCGATGGTGGGCGTCGGTCGTGTCCCCGCGGTCGAGCACGGCGGCGGGGTAGGTGGCCGAGGCGGTCGGGCCCGCCGGGTACACCGCGACCGGTGCGGCCGCCCCCCGGCCTCGGGCGAACGTGGCGAGCTGCTGTTCGAGGACGGGCACGGCGCGCACGGCGTCGCCCGGCGTGGTCAGCGCGTCGAGGGCGGCGCCGGTCGTGGCGGACGCGGGGGCGTCCTTCGCCCAGCGGGCGAGCGCGCCGGTGACCACCGGGCTCCGGGCCGCATCGTCGGACAGCGCGGCCCCGGACGTGCGCGCGACCGCGGCGCCGACGGACTGCGCTGCGAGGTAGGTCCCGTCCGCCTCGGCGCCCGTCGGCAACGCGATCCGCAACTGCTCCTGCCGCGCCGGGAGGTCGAGCCATCGCACCCCGTCGAAGGCCGGCCGCGCGGACCCGCGCACGGCCAGGACCACGGGCGACGTGGCGATCGACGTCGGCTGTCCGGACAACTCGGCGGGCTTGACCGCCGCGAGGCGCGCCGTCCACACCGTGCTCTCCGGGATCCACAGCGACGGCGCCGCGCCGAGCTTCGGGTCCCAGGCGCCCGCCAGGGCGTCCAGCGCGACGCGGGAGTCTATCCCCGTCACCTGGATCTTCGCGCAGTAGTCCGCCGAGACCGTGCCGCTCGCGTTGAAGCCCTCCGCGACCCGGCGTAGTGGCTCGACGAGCGCGGGGGCGGCCGCGACCTGCACCGCGAGGTCGCCGCGCACGCACGAGGCGGCCGCGTCACGGCCCTCCTGGGCCGAGCGACCCGACAGCCAGACCATGGCGCCGGCGACCGCGGCCACCACGACGACCGCGGCGACCGCGACGATCAGCCAGCGCGCGATCCCGCGGGAACCAGTTGCAGAACGATGTGATCCCATCGAGAGCAACCTACCCGAAGACGCCGCGCGGCGGCATAGGAGACTCCTGTGCGTTCGCGCTGGTGAAAGGCTTCGCGCCGCCCACGAACCGGGTCACCTCGCCGCCGGAGAGCAGGGTCCCCGGGAACGGGTCGCCCGCCAGCCGCCGGGCCAGCCCGTCCGGCACCGCGCCCGCCACGACGACCAGGTTCCCGAACCGCCGGCCCTTGAGCACGGCGGGCTCCGCGGCCACGGCCACAGTGCCCCCGGTCGATGCGCCGAAGACCTCCGCGACCGTCGCGATCACCGACCTGGCGAAGGCGAGCGGCGGACCGTCGGCGACGTTGAGCGCGACCACCGCCCCCGGGGCGAGCAGGGGTTTCAGCGAGGCGAGGAATTCCGACGTGGTCAGGCCGGACGGGGTGCGCGCCCCGGCGAAGACGTCGACGACGAGCACCTCGACGGTGCCGAGCATTCCGGGCGGCAGCACGGTGGCCGCGAGCGCGGCGTCGGCGCAGCGGATCTTGATCTGCTCGCGCTTCGGGAGCGGCGCCGCGGCCCGGACGGCGTCGATGAGCGCACGGTCGACTTCGAGCACCTGCTGCCGCGAACCGGGCCGGGTGTGCGCGATGTAGCGGGGCAGGGTGAAGCCGCCGCCGCCCAGGTGCACGGCGGTGACGGGGACGCCGGGCGGCCGCGCCAGGTCGATCACGTGGCCGATCCGGCGCACGTACTCGAAGACCAGGTTGGTCGGGTCGCCCGTGTCGATGTAGCTCTGCGGCGTCCCGTCGAGGAACACCGTGAACGCACCGGGCCGGTCGCGATCGGCTTCGATCACGACCGGCCCGGAACCCGACGCAGCGCCGGTCTCGGCTGCGCCGCTCAGCTGTTCGCGGCCTTGTACTCGCGACGGCGCGCGTGCAGGATCGGCTCGGTGTACCCGTTCGGCTGCGTGCCGCCGAGCAGGATCAGGTCCTTCGCGGCCTGGAACGCGATGTTGGTGTCGAAATCCGGCGCCAGCGGGCGGTAGTCCGGGTCACCGGCGTTCTGCTGGTCGACGACCGGCGCCATGCGCTTGAGCGCGTCGATGACCTCCGCCTCGGTGACGACGCCGTGGCGCAGCCAGTTCGCGAGCAACTGCGACGAGATGCGCAGCGTCGCGCGGTCCTCCATGAGGGCGACGTCGTGGATGTCCGGGACCTTGGAGCAGCCGACGCCGGCGTCGATCCAGCGGACCACGTAGCCGAGGATCGACTGCGCGCTCTCGTCCAGCTCTTCGCGCTTCTCCTCCTCCGACCAGTTCGCGTTCTTCGCGAGCGGGATGGTGAGGATGTCGTCGACCGACGCGGGATCGCGCTTGGCGATCTCGTTCTGCACCTCGAAGACGTCCACCAGGTGGTAGTGCAGGGCGTGCAGCGTCGCGGCGGTGGGCGAGGGCACCCACGCGGTGGTCGCGCCGGCCTTGGGCTGGGCGATCTTCTGCTCGAGCATCGCGGCCATGAGGTCGGGCATGGCCCACATGCCCTTGCCGACCTGGGCCTTGTGCTGCAGGCCCGCGTGCAGGCCGATGTCGACGTTGCTGTCCTCGTACGCGGGGTACCAGGTCTGGCCCTTGAGCTGGCCCTTCCGGACGATCGGCCCCGCCACCATCGAGGTGTGGATCTCGTCGCCCGTGCGGTCCAGGAAGCCGGTGTTGATGAACACCACGCGGTCGTTCGCGGCCGCGATCGCCGCCTTGAGGTTCACCGACGTGCGGCGCTCCTCGTCCATGATCCCCATCTTGAGCGTGAGAGCGGGCAGGCCCAGCAGCTGCTCGACGCGGGCGAAGATCTCCGCGGCGAAGGCCACCTCCTCGGGGCCGTGCATCTTCGGCTTCACGATGTACACCGAGCCGGTGCGGGAGTTGCGGATCTCGCCCGAGAGGCCGTGGATGGCGATGAGCGAGGTGACGATGCCGTCGAGGATGCCCTCGCCGATCTCCTCGCCGTCCAGCAGGATCGCGTCGGTGGTCATGAGGTGGCCCACGTTGCGGACGAACAGCAGCGAGCGGCCGTGGAGCACCAGCTCCGAGCCGTCGGTCGCGGTGTAGACGCGGTCCGGGTTCAGGGTGCGGGTGAAGGTCTTGCCACCCTTGCTGACCTCTTCGGCGAGGTCGCCCTTGTTCAGTCCCAGCCAGTTCCGGTAGCCCAGGACCTTGTCGTCGGCGTCGACGGCCGCGACCGAGTCCTCGAAGTCCATGATCGTGGTGACCGCGGACTCCACGAGCACGTCCTTGACGCCGGCACGGTCGGTCGAGCCGATCGGCGACGCGGCGTCGATCTGGATCTCCAGGTGGAGGCCGTTGTGGCGCAGCAGGAGGCCGGTCGGCGCGGTGCGCTCACCGGTGTAGCCGACGAAGGCCGAGGGATCGGCTAGGCCGACCGAGGCGTCCTCGCTGGAGCCGGACGCCCCCTTGACGGTGGCGAGGAGCTCGGCGCCGTTGATGCGGTACTCGACGACGTCGACGTGCGAGCCGGACTCGAGCGGGACGGCCTGGTCGAGGAAGTCCTTGGCGAAGGCGATCACCTTGTCGCCGCGGACCTTGTTGTAGCCGGGCTTGCCGCCGGGCGCCTTCTCGGCGCCGTCGGCCTCCGAGATGGCGTCGGTGCCGTAGAGGGCGTCGTACAGCGAGCCCCAGCGGGCGTTAGCGGCGTTGATCGCGAAGCGGGCGTTGAGGATCGGGACGACCAGCTGCGGGCCGGCGGTGGAGGTGATCTCGGTGTCCACGTTCGCCGTGGTGATCTCGCGGTCCTCGGGTACCGGCACCAGGTAGCCGATGTCGGTGAGGAACTGCTTGTACGCCGGGAAGTCGGTGATCTCGCCGGGAGCGGCGGCGTGGTACTCGTCGATCTTCGCCTGCAGCTCGTCGCGCGTGGCGAGGAGCGTGCGGTTCTTCGGGGCCAGATCGCCGATCAGCTGCGCCGCGCCCGCCCAGAAGGCGTCCTGATCCACACCCGTGCCCGGAAGCGCCTCGTCGTTGATGAAATCGTAGAGGACCGTCGCGACATCGAGGCCGGCGACGGACGTGCGGGCGGTATCGGCCATGGCTGTGTCAACCCTTCGTCGAGAAGCAGTACGACCATCAGGTTACTCCGCGCGCGATCGCCGCCGACGCCGGGACCACCTGGCCGAAGTCCAGTTTCACCAGCTGGTCGGCACGGTCGAAGTACCTGTCGTCATGGGTGATCACCACGACTGTCTTCCCCCGTGTCCGCAGGTCCGGGATGATCCGGTCGTAGAAGACGGCGCGGAATCGCGGGTCCTGGTCGGCGGCCCACTCGTCGAACAGGTAGACGGGGCGGTCCTCCAGGAGCGCCGTGAGCAGCGCGAGCCGCTTGCGCTGCCCCGTCGACAGCGCGAGGGTCGAGAGTTTCCCATCCTGAACGCTGACGGCGTGCGCCAGCTCCAGTTCGTGCAGCAGTCCGCGCACCCGGTCGTCCAGGTCGTCCGCGGCGAGACCGAGGTAGTCGTCGAACAGGTGGAAGTCGGAGAACACCGCGGTGGTGTGCTGCCGGAACCACTCCGTGTTCTGCGGGCCGATCGGCTCGCCGCCGGCGCGGATCTCGCCGATCCGCGGCGCGTACAGCCCGCAGATGAGCTTGGCCAGCGTCGACTTGCCGCTGCCGTTGCCGCCGACCACGAAGGTCACCTCGCCGGGGCGCAGCGTGAGGTCGACGGGGCCGAGGCGGAAGCCGTGCGGGGCGCCCGGCGGGGGTCCCTGGGGAGGGTGCGGCGGCGGGCCGCCGGGGCCCCTGTGGCCGCCGGGGCCGCCGGGCGGCGGATGGCCGGGCCCCTGCGCCCCGGGCGGAGGCTCGGGGAGGTACTCGTAGCCGACGCCCCGCAGTTCGATGGTGCCGTCGCCCACGGGCCGCCCGTCGTAGGGCAGCACCGACTCGTCGCGCGGGGTCTCCAGGGAGAGGTCGAGGCCCCGGATCTTCGCGAGCGCGACGTCGCCGCGCAGCAGGTCGGGGATGCGGTGCAGGAGGCTCTGCATGGGCATCGACAGGAAGGTCGTGACCAGCACGTAGCCGATCATCGTCTCCCGTGGCAGCTCCATCGCCCGGGCGAGGACGAACAGGATGAGCACCATCGTGCCCAGCTGCAGCACCTGCCCCAGCGCCTGCCCGCCGGCGAACCGGCTCCCCGCGGCGACGTGCTTGCGGCGCAGGTCCTCGGCGGTGCCGAGGAGCTTGCGGTCGAGGAAGTCGCCGCGGCGCGCGCGGTGCAGTTTGAGCTCCTTGACGCCCTGCGTGACCTCCTGGAACGAGCCGATGAGCGCGTCGTCGAGCTCGCGGGCCCGGCGGTAAGTCTCCCGCACCCGCCGCAGCACCGTCTCCACGCAGGCGATGCCGATGAGGGTGCCGGCCACGGAGACCGCGAACAGCGGGCCCGAGACCGTCGCGAGGTAGGCCAGTGCGCCGATGATCGTCGCCAGGTCGATGCACAGCCCCGGGATGCCCGAGACCGCCATCGACAGGGAGCGGACGTCCTCGGTGAGCGTCGCCAGCAGCCGGTGATCGCCGAGCCGCTCGATGTGCTCGAGCGGCGCCGCCAGCACCCGCTGCGACAGCCGCGCCCGCAGCCGGTAGACGGCCGCCTGCGCGAGGTGCAGCAGGATCAGCTGCGAGGTCACGCCCGCCACGACCACGACGACGGCGGTCAGCACGAACCGGGTGACGGTGACCGTCGGCATGGGGCCCGGCGCGACCAGGCCGTTGATGAGGGTGAGCAGGTAGGCGTTCGCGGCACCGGCGATGAGGCCCGCGACCACCGCCGCGGCGATCGCCGCCGGCGAGATCGACAGCAGGAACCTGAAGAGCTTCACGGCGCGCTCACTCGCCGCCGGTCACGACGTCGAAGAGGAAGCCCTCGACGGTCACGCCGGGCGCGAAGGAGAAGGCCATGCCGGTCTGCGGCGACCCGTCGGACTGGCCGCCGGCACCGTCGTGGACCTGGGACAGGAGCCGCTCGAGGACGAACAGCAGAGAGACGCTGAGCATGTTGCCGTGCTCGGCCAGCACCCCCCAGCTCGTCCGGGAGGCCTCGTCGGGCAGGCCCAGCGCCGCGGCGGCGGACTCGATGATCCTCGGGCCGCCGGGGTGGATCGCCCAGTGCGCGATGGCCTCGCGGCCGAGCCCGTTGCGGCGCAGCACCTCGTCGACCACGGGCGCGACGCCGTTCACGATGTACTGCGGCAGGGACTGGGCCAGCTCGCACGTGATGCCGTTGGCGTTGACGCCCAGCACGATCCCGTCCTCGGCGCCGTCGAGCAGGTGGGTGAAGGTGTCGCGCACGACGATGCGGCCGGCCGCCAGCGGGTGCCCGACCTCGCTGGCGCCGATGAGGGCGGCGCCGCAGCCGTCGGCGAACAGGCTGGAGATCACTACGTCGTTCGGCTCGCCCGAGAGGACGGCGTTCACCGAGCTCAGTTCCAGGCAGATCAGCAGCGACTTGCGGTCCGGGTGGGCGCGCACGTAATCGGAGGAGACGCGCAGCGCGTTCATCGCCGCGGCGCAGCCCATGAAGTTGATGACCACGCGGCTGGTCTGCGGCGCCAGGCCGAGGGCGCGGATCACCGCGACGTCGACGCCGGGCGCGAGGAAGCCGGTACTGGTGACGAAGACCAGCTGGCCGACGTCGGCGGGCTCGAGATCGCCGAGCGCGCGGCGGGCGGTCTCGATCGCCAGCGGCGCGGCGTACTCGTAGAACAGGTCCATGCGCTCGCGGACGGTGTCCGGGCGGGTGCTGAACTCCGCGAACTCCGGGGTGAGCGGGTCGATCGCGAGGTGCCGCTCGGCGACCCTCGTCTTGGCGTAGACGCGCCGGATCCGCTCGGCCTGCGCCGGGTCGCCGAACCGCGCTGCCACCCGGTCGGCGGACTCGGCCTGGCCGTGGACCTGCGCGGGCGACCCCGTCGCGAGCGCCTCGATCACCGCGACCGAGGTCGGCGGCGCCGGCGGCGCGCCGAGCCAGGCCTGCCGGGGCAGAACGGTCTGCTGCTCCGTGGTGTTCATGGTGATCTCCTTACACCGTGCCGATGCCGGTGAAACCGGCGACGACGTACGAGCCCGAGGTCTTGAGCGCCTCGGGCGAGAAGTGCTCGCGGAAGAAGCCGTGGCCCTGCTCCTGCGCGGGCCGCGCCTTGCTGCCGAGGAAGGTGCGGACCTGGTCCGGCAGGCGGTCGAAGAAGAAGCTGCGGCGCGGCAGCCATTCCACGCCGAACTTCGCGGCCTCCTCGGCCATCAGCTCCTCGGTGGCGATGTTGGCGAAGCCGCTGCGCTGGTAGGGCAGGACGTGGTGCACGCGGTGGCTGGACAGGCCGGCCGAGAGGAAGCAGTCGACGTACCGATTGCCCGAGATCCGCAGGTCGTAGGCCTGGTTGAGCTGGTTCACCGCCCAGTCCTCGGTCTCGATCTCGGGGAGTTCGTCGACGTCGGTCTCGAAGTCGTGGCTCGCCACCACGAGGAACGTGCTCACCCACAGCACGGCCACGAACTGCGCGACCCATGCCCAGACGTCGCCGAGGAACAGGAACAGGAAGAACTCGCCGATGAGCAGCGCGCGCATGGCGAAGGCCCCGACGAAGTGGGGGAGCGCGCCGCGGAGCGACCCGTACATGTCGGCCACCCCCACCTGGCGGGTGAGTTTGACGATCTCGAACAGCCGCATCGTCATGCCCGTCGCGGTATGCCCGAACTTGTGCAGGGTATGGATCGGGATCCGGTACCAGCGTGGGATGTCCATCATCATGGTGAAGACGTTCTTCTTGATATCCACCTCGCTCTGCGTGTGCGGGTGATGCAGTAGCGCGTGGCCGTCGGCCGTCACGAAGGACAGGGCGACGTAGTTGATGTCGAAGGCGTTCACCAGCACCTTCGTCGCGCCCTTCTGCGCGCGGTGGATCGCGTAGTGGCCGAAACCCGCGAGCGAGCTGCGCAGGATCACCATGAGTAGCACGAACAGCCAGATCGGCATCCACGACGGCACGCTGAGCCGGGTCGCGATGACCACGACGTAGGCGACGGCCAGCGCCGCGGCGGCGACGTTGAACCAGCGGTCCATCCGCTGGATGCGCGCCCTCATCGCGGGATCGCGCAGTCTTGCCTTCACGGCGTGCAGTAGGTCCTTCGGATCGTCGAATCGGTAGCGCGGGGTGTCGCGCCAACTGTCGAAGCCGTCCTTGAAGAGGAACGCGGGGGCATTGTTCTTCGGGTGCACGTCCTCGACGCGGGCGTCACGGTCGAGCGCGAACCGTTCCAGCATCTTCTCGATCTTCTCGGGATTCGCGTGATACGAGCCGATGATCGACGTGATGTCACGATTCTTGGACCGACCGATGAAGAATTCCCCGCCCGGATGCTTGTTGATCCATTCCGAGAGATCGTAGGCGCGGCCTTTGTAAATCCAAACATTCGACAACTGTGGTCCCCCGCCGGGACCGGGTTCGCGCCCCAGATCGCGCGGCCCGGGGTCGCCGCTCTCGGTCTCGAAATCGCGGCCGCGGGGGCCCGCGGGGCGGCGGCCGGGATCACTCTCGGCGGGACTGGAAGCATCGTCCTGACCTGCGCCGCCCCCGCGCCCCGGGTCGGTGCCGCGCTCAAGGTCGCGGGGGCCGGGATCGGCCGCGCCGCGCCCGGACGGCGCCCGTGGCGGGGTGGAATTGATCGACACTTCTCGTTCCTCCTGAACGCTTCCGAATCGGCCGTTGGGTAGACCGTCCCCGATGACGCTAATGGATCACTGAAGATGCACTTGCCGCTACCTCCAGTTGTCCGTTTTGTTCCGAAACGGCGCGGAAGAGGGGGTCGACCGCCTCCGGAATTCATGCATACTTCATCGTGAAGGGCGGGGCTTCCGCCCTTTCATTCGGCTCCGGGCGATTCCGCCCGGACTGATTCACAGGGGGGAACCCATGAATGTCAAGGCATCGCGGGCGGCCGTAGCGCTGCTCGCCGCCGGCGCGCTGGTGCTGACCGGCTGCGCTGATAAGAAGTCCGACGACAGCGGCACGACGACCGCGACGGCCGCCGCTGCGGGCGGCGCGTCCGGCTCACCGACGGCCGCGCCCTCGGTCGACGCGAGTGGACTGCCCACCGTCCAGATCGTGAAGGACGCGGCCCTGGCCACTCGGGAGACCTACTCGGAGCACCTGACGCTCGCCGTCGACAAGGGGATCCAGGGTCTGCCCGTCACCAGCGTCACGGGCGACATCATCTCCTTCAAGGACACCAAGCGCGTTGCCGCACAGGGCGACGCCAACGTCCGGGTGCAGGACAACTACGTCCAGACGAAGTTCGTCGTGATCGACGGGGTCATGTACGCCAACCTGGGCGGAGCCAAGTACCAGCCGATGGGCAAGACGGGCGAGAAGGGCGTCTACGATCCGGCGATCATCCTGGACCTGGAGAAGGGCCTCGCGAAGATCCTCGACTCGGTGCAGAACCCGAAGGTCGACGGCAAGGACACCGCCAACGGGCTCAAGACCGTCAAGGTCACCGGCACCGTCGCCACGCAGGTTCTGGACCCGCTCCTGCCGCAGATCACCGACATCGCCACCCGCGGCAACGCCGGCACGTCGCTGCCCATCACGCTGTGGATCGTCTTCGACCCGTCGGCGAACCCGCAGCCCAAGCCGAACGTGACGCGGATGGAGGTCAAGCTGAAGGAACTGCCCATCACGCTGAACCTCACCGACTTCGGCAAGGACGTGAAGATCACCAAGCCCGCCGGCTGATCGGCAGGCGCGCGGGCGGGAGTACGAGGGCCCGGCGGACTTCGGGGGAGTCCGCCGGGCCCCGTCGTCGCCCGGGCGCTCGCCCAGCGTCCTTCGCAGGGGACGCTAGCCGGACGATGCGGGGGGCTCTCCGGGGCGCTCGTCGGGCCAGGATCGGACCACCGCGAGGAGTCGTTCGCGGATCGGCGCGGCGCGCTCGGCGAGCGCCGCCTGCTGCCGGACGTACTCGCGGCGACCGTCGGCGGTCTCGATCGGGATGGGCGCGAAACCGTGCTCGGCGAGATCGTAGGGGCTCGCCCGCATGTCCAGCTCGCGGGCGTCGCGGGCCAGGTCGAAGGCGTCCGCCACCAGGTCCGACGGTGCGCCCGGGGTCAACTTGAACGCCCATTTGTAGAGGTCCATCCCGGCGTGCAGGCAGCCGGGCTGCTCCGACCCGACCTGGGTCTCGCGGGTGAGCTCGGTGGCATTGCGGGGGACCGCATCCGGGGTGAAGAAGCGGTAGGCGTCGTAGTGCGTGCACGTCAGTTGTCCCGCGCGGACGACTTCGTCGGTGCCCGTCGGGCCCAGGCGCAGCGGCACCGGGTGACGGGCCTGATCGGCCTCGCGGTAGACCATGGCCCACTCGTGCAGGCCGAAGCAGCCGAACACCGGCCGGCGCGCGGCGGTGGCCCGAAGGAGCCGCGCGACGTATTGCGCGGTGCCGGCGCGCTTGGCGAGAACGGCCGGATCCTGGGTCACGTGCGTCCCCGCGACGGCGTAGCCCCGGACCCCGCCGAATTCTTCCGCCGCCCGCGGCCCGACGAGCTGGGTGCCGAGCCCGGGATGCCAGCGCAGTAGGTGCGCGGGGCGGTGCCCGTAATAGGTGAACAGGAAGTCCCAGACAGGGTGCTTCTCGCCGCGCGCCGCGCGCTGCCGGTGTGCGGCGACGAAGGGGCTGAGCCGATCCCGGTGCGCGGCCGCGAGCGGCTCCCACTGCCCGTCGGTCAGGGTGCGAAGACCGGTACCGCTCACACGCGATGCGTTCCGTCGCGCACGGTGCCGACGAACTCCTCGACCACGTCCTCGAGCGCCACGATCCCGATGGTCCGTCCGTGGTCGTCGGCGACGGCCGCGAGGTGTCCGCCGAGGCGTCGGAGGTCGCCGGCGGCCTGATCCAGGGACAGGCTTCCATCGACCACGGGGAGCGGCCGGATGCGGGTGGCGCCGATGACCGACTCGGGGCCCACGGCGGGGTCCATGATGTCCGGCAACACGTCCTTGACGTGCAGATAGCCGGTGAACGCCCCGGCGCTGCCGCGCACCGGATAGCGCGAGTAGCCGGTCTCGGCGACGGCGGACTCGATCTCGCCGAGGGTCGGGCCCCAGACGCCGTTCCCGTCCTGTACCGCCTGGAGCCCGCGGATCCGGGTGAGCGGGATCGCGACATCGGCGACGGTGCGGCGCGAGTTCTGCAGCGCGCGGGTCAGGCGCATCCGCTCCTCGGCGTCGATCAGACCCTCGTCGTGCGATTCGGCGATGAGCACGCTCAGCTCGCCGGCGGAGACGGTGCCCTCCAGCTCGTCGCGCGGCTCCACCCCGACCGCGCGCAGGACCAGCATCGCGAGCCAGTTGTAGACCGCGATGAGGGGCCGCGCCAGGCGGACGAAGGCCACGAGCGGGGGGACCAGCAGCATGGCCGCGGCCTCGGGGCCGGCGAGCGCGATGTTCTTCGGCACCATCTCGCCGAGCAGGATGTGCAGCACCACGACGAGGCCGAGCGAGACGGTGAAGGAGATGGGGTGCAGCAGCGAATCGGGCACGTTCGCCCAGTTCAGCGGTACTTCCAGCAGGTGCGCGATGGCCGGCTCGCCGACCTTGCCGAGCAGGATCGAGCAGATCGTGATGCCCAGCTGGCAGCCGGCCAGCATGAGGGAGAGGTTCTCCGAGGCCTTGATGACGGCCTTCGCGCTCGACCGGCCCTGCTCCACGAGCGCCTCGAGCCGGTCGCGGCGGGCCGCGATGAGGGCGAACTCCGCGGCGACGAAGAAGGCGTTCGCGGCGAGCAGCAGCACGGTCAGGGCCACGCCCAGGAGGTCATTCATGGGTCACCTCCACCAGGTCCACGCGCCGGCCGTCCATCCGGGCCACCCGCGCCGACCACCGCGGGGCCGCGACCTCGTCGTCGACCGACTGGTGGTGGGGGAGCGGGACGCGGTCACCGACCGCAGGGATGCGGCCCAGAAGGAACATCACCAGGCCGCCGAGCGTGTCGTATTCGCCTTCGGGGGCGCGGTAGCCGGTGTCGCGCTCCAGCTCGTCCACGCGGAGCAGGCCGGAGCACAGGAAGCCGTCGTCCGTGCGCTGCACGTCGACCGGCTCGTTCGCGTCGTGCTCGTCGCGCACGTCGCCCACGATCTCTTCGATCAGGTCCTCGACGGTGACGATCCCGGCGGAGCCGCCGTACTCGTCGACCACGAGGGCGATCTGCAGGCCGTTGGCGCGCAACTGCTCCATCAGGGCGTCGCCGTCCAGTGTCGTGGGCACGACGGGGGCCGTCGTGGCGATCTCCGCCACCGTCACCGTCGCGCGACGGTCCGCGGGCACGGTCAGCGCCTGCTTCACGTGCACCAGCCCGATCGTGTCGTCGAGGTCGCCGCGGACCACGGGGAACCGGGAGTGCCCGGATTCGATCGACAGCGCCACCAGGTCGGCCACGGTGTCGTCCGCGTCGAGCGAGCGGATCCGCTGCCGCGGCGTCATCAGCTCCTCGGCGGTGAGCTCGCCGAACTCGAGGCTGCGGCCCACGAGCTCGGCGGTCGTCTCGTCGATGGCGCCGTGTGCGGCCGAGTTGCGCACGAGCGCACTGAGTTCCTGGGTCGAGCGGGCCGAGCTCAGTTCCTCTGCGGGCTCGATGCCCAGGCGGCGGACCATCGCGTTCGCAGTGCGGT
Source organism: Tsukamurella asaccharolytica (assembly GCF_007858435.1). GTDB lineage: Bacteria > Actinomycetota > Actinomycetes > Mycobacteriales > Mycobacteriaceae > Tsukamurella > Tsukamurella asaccharolytica. The sequence continues at coordinate 60,749 of NZ_VIGW01000010.1, forward strand.
TGAGGAAGGAGATCGCGAATCGGAAGGTCGAGGAGAACAGCGATTGCGCGCCCGCGGTGAGCCGCGCGGTCTGCAACGGCCGCGCGATCGCAAGGTTCTTCGGCGCCAGCTCACCCATGACCATCGACAGCGAGGTCGCGATGACCAGGGCCAGGATCAGGGTGAGCGCAGCCGACCAGACCTCCGGCATCCCCGTCCACTCCAGCGCGGGTCGCAGGAACTTCGAGAGCACCGGCTCCGCCAGGTAGCCGGTGACCAGGGTGGTGATCGTGATGCCCAGCTGCGCGCCGGAGAGCTGGAAGGAGAGGGTGCGGTGCGCGTTCTGCACCTGCTTGGAGCGGCGGTCGCCGCGGTCGCGCACGTCCGCGTCGATCGTCGACTTCTCGAGCGCGGTCAGCGAGAACTCCGCGGCCACGAACAGCGCGGTGCCGGCGGTGAGCGCGAGGAAACCGACGATGGCGCCGACGGTGATCAGCGCACTAGCCATCGGCCCGCCCCTGCGAGGTGGTCGGTGCGGTCCGCGCTCGTCGTCGGCGACCTTCGCCGGGGCTTCGGGACTTCATTGCCTTCCAGAGGTTCGTCGGTCGAGTTACTGCATCGTACCGACGATCCGTCGAAGTTCTCACCAACCGCCGGGGAGCGGCCGGCCCTCGGCGAATCCCGCCGCACTCTGCACGCCGACGGTGGCCTTCGCGTGGAACTCGGGCACCGATCGGGCGCCTGCGTAGGTGAAGGAGCTGCGCACGCCGGAGGTGATCCGGTCCAGCAGGTCCTCGACACTCGGCGCCTCCGGGTCGACGCGGATGCGTGAACTGGAGATTCCCTCCTCGAACAGCGACTTGCGGGCGCGGTCGAAGGCGCCCTCGCCGGCGGTGCGGGCCGCGACGGCCCGTTTGGAGGCCATGCCGAAGCTCTCCTTGTAGGCGGAGCCGTCGGTGGCGTACTTCATGTCGCCGGGCGACTCGTACGTGCCGGCGAACCAGGAGCCGACCATCACGTTGGACGCGCCGGCGGCCAGGGCCAGCGCGACGTCGCGCGGGTGCCGCACACCGCCGTCGGCCCAGACGTGGGCGCCCAGCTCGCGGGCGGCCGCGGCGCAGTCGAGCACGGCGCTGAACTGCGGCCGGCCGACGCCGGTCATCATGCGGGTGGTGCACATCGCGCCGGGGCCCACGCCGACCTTGACGATGGTGGCACCGGCGTTGACCAGGTCGCGGGCTCCGCTCGCGGCCACGACGTTGCCCGCCGCGAGGGGCAGGCCCAGGTCGAGGGATGCGACGGCCTCGAGGGCATCGAACATCTTGGTCTGGTGGCCGTGCGCGGTGTCCACGACCAGGACGTCGGCGCCCGCCTCGGCAAGGGCGCGGGCCTTCGCGGCCACGTCGCCGTTGATGCCGACCGCGGCGGCGATGCGGAGCTTGCCGGCCCCGTCGACCGCGGGGGTGTAGATGCCGGCGCGGACGGTGGCGGTGCGGGTGAGCACGCCGTGCAGCCGGTCGTCGCCGTCGACGAGGACCGCGAGCCCGGAATGGTCCTTGTCCAGCAGGTCGAAGACGACCTCGGGCGCGGTGCCGGCGGCGGCGCACACGAACGACGTGGCCATGACGTCGCGCAGCCGCGCGAACCGGTCGACGCCCTCGCACGCAGCGGCGGTCACGAGGCCGACCGGGCGACTCTCCGCGTCGAGGACCACGACGGCCCCGTGGGCGCGCTTGGGGAGCAACGCCACGGCGTCGCTCACCGAGTGCTCGGCGCCGAGCGTGACCGGGGTGTCGGCGACGAGGTCGCGGCTCTTGACGTAGGAGATGGTCTCGGCCGCAGCCCCCAGCGGGAGGTCCTGCGGGAGCACGACGATACCGCCGCGGCGCGCGACCGTCTCCGCCATGCGGCGGCCGGCGACGGCCGTCATGTTGGCGACGACGACGGGGATGGTGGTGCCGGTCCCGTCGACCGACGACAGATCCACGTCGAACCGGGAGGTCACGTCCGACCGGTTCGGGACGAGGAAGACGTCGTCGTACGTCAGGTCGTACTGCGGGCGGCTGTCAGGAAGGAACTGCACGTGGGGTCATGTTACCCACCCGCGGTGACGGCCCCCGACGACTACGACCGGAGGACGCGTCCCTGTGCGTCACGGACGCTGCCGGTGAGCATCATGATCGCGTCGATCAGCGCCCAGATGCCTCCCGCCAGGAAGAACAGCATCGCGATGAGCATGCCGATGCCGAGGGTGATGAATCCCAGGAAGAAGAAGAACCAGCCGACGAGGTTGAGGCCCAATTGGAGGCCGCCGATCACGCCGTAGCCCAGGTAGAACCGGCCGGCGCCGAGGCCCCCGAGGAAGAGCTGAAGGAGCCCCGCCACGACCTTCGACTTGTCCGACAGCGGGAGACCCGTCGCCGGATCCACGCCGTACCCTCCGGCCGGCCCGTACCCGAACTGCGGGTATCCGGCCTGCGGATAGCCCGGCTGCGGGTACCCCGACTGGCCGTAGGCGCCCTGCGCGACTCCCTGGTAGGGCGCGATCGCGCCGTACGGTTGCTGGGCGTACGGGTCCTGCGATCCGTACGGCTGCGGATCGTATCCCTGCTGGGTGTACGGGTCGTATTGCTGGCCGTACTGACGGCCGTACGGCTGCTGCGGATCGGTCATGGTGGTCTCCTCACTCTCCCCTGAGGAGCTCAGCGTACCGGCGCCGGATCAATGCAGCAGGAGTCGGGAGAGTTCGGTGAGCCAGGGCACCGCGACCGCGACCGTGGGCACCACCAGGATCAGGCCCGCGAGCAGGTAGACCGACGCGCTGAACAGGGTGCTGGCCGGGGGCATCGACAGCCGCTCCACGCGGACGACGGTGCCGGTCCCGCCCACGGCGAGGGCGCCGTGCGGCGCGGGGCTCTGCGCGCAGGTGACCAGGGCGTTGGCGAGGGGGACCGGCCCGGCGGCGGCGACGGCCTCGTCGTCGGCGAGGAGCTCGACCAGGAGCTTCACCGAGTCGAGTGCGGCCGACGAGCGGACCAGCTTGGGGAAGGCGTGGTGGACGGCGGTGAAGGCCTCGAGCACCAGATCGTGTCGTGAGCGCAGGTGGGCTCGCTCGTGCGCGAGAACGGCGGTCAGCTCCTCGTGGCTGAGCTGATTGAGGGTGCCGACGCTGAGCACGACGCGGTGCCGCAGGCCGGGCAGGCAGTAGGCCAGAGGCTGGTCGACGCCGAGCACGCGCAGGTCGGCGGCGGAGACGGGGTGGTCACCGTCGACCGCCTGGGACAGGATGTCGACGACGGTGCGGTGCCGGGCGCGGCGCCGGCGGGTGCGGATCGCGAGCCGCACGGTGGAGGTGATCAGTCGTGCGCCGACCAGGAGGGTCAGGGCGAAGGCGACCACCGCGACGATCCACGGAACGAGGCCGAGTTGGCGGATCTCGTCGAGCGGATTGGTCGTGGGCCGCCCGTCGGCGCCGGGGACCAGCAGGCGGCTGGCGATGGCGAGGCCCGCGCTGAAGGCGGAGAGTACGGCGGCGAGGGCGATCGCCTGCCACAGGACGAGGGCGGACCGGGGGGTGCGCAGAGGCCACTCGGCGCGGGAGAGCCAGGCGGGCACCGGCCCCGCGAGCAGCAGGGCCAGCGCTCCGAAGATGAAGGCCGCCATGGGTTGAGCCTACTGGTTGATCAGGGCTCGACGCGACGCGCGCCCTCGCCGGCTTCGAGCTTGGCGAGCGCACGGCGCAGGGCCTGCGCCTCGTCGGCGCCGACGCGCTCGACGAAGTGCACCAGCGCGGCCTCACGCGAGCTCTCGGCCTGGCTCAGCGCGTCGAACATCAGGTCGGCGACGAGTTCCTCGCGGCCGAAGCTCGCGGCGTAGCGATGAGCACGATCCGTGCGGAGCTGGCTCACCAGGTTCTTCTTCGCGAGGCGCTGCAGCACGGTCATCACCGTGGTGTACGCGAGCTCGCGGTCAGCGGCGAGCGACTCGTGCACCTGCCGCACGGTCTGCGGTTCGGTGGACGCCCACAGGTGGTCCATGACCGCGCGTTCGAGATCTCCCAATGCCGCCATTGTTCAGATTCTACTCGGAATGGTCCACGCCGCTACGACGGCCTGTCGTAATCCACGCCACGTCGATGAGGGCTTGCTAACTTAGGGGAGCCTGTCCTAGAGTGAGTCCCGTCGCCGCGAGCGACACCGAACCACATCGGACCGTGACGCGAACTGAGGGCTGCAGTGATCCGCCGGTCTGTGCCACGGCGGGTCCGGGGGATGGCTGAGCCCCCGGACCCGCCGACTACTTCTGCGCGGCCTCCGTGTCGCGGATCAGCCCTTGGGCATCACGAGCCAGAGCAGCAGGTACAGCAGGAACTGCGGGCCGGGCAGCAGGCAGGAAACCACGAAGAGCACGCGGACGAGCGTCGCGTCGATGCCGAAATAGCGGGCGATGCCGGCGCAGACGCCGCCGAACCACTTGTTCTGGACGTCGCGGGCGAAGCGCTTCGGCGGGGCCGGGGTGTAGGGGGTCTGGGTGAAGGGCGAGTTCTCGGTCATGACTCCACAGTGCCCGCGGCGCTCCCGCCACGCATCGGGGTCTTCCCGGACCCGTCCCGGATCTTCGGCGACGCCCGGCTCTAGGGTGGTTCCATGACGCAACCGACACCCGGACAGCAGCAGGCCATCGACCAGATCCTCGCCGGCGGCACGGCAGGTTTCGACTCGATCCTCGGCCTCGAGTACACGGCCGTCACGGCCGACGGCGTGGAGGCGAGCCTCACCCTGCGCCCCGAGCTCCATCAGCCCTTCGGTATCACCCACGGCGGCGTGTACTGCGCGATCGTCGAGTCGGTGGCCAGCGTCTCGGGTGTGGTGTGGCTCGGCGGTGCCGGGCACGTGGTCGGCGTGAACAACAACACCGACTTCCTGCGTGCGCTCTCTAGCGGCGTCCTGTCGATCCGGTCGACGCCGATCCACCGCGGCCGCCGGCAGCAGCTGTGGCTGGTGGAGATCGACTCCGAGGACGGCAAGGCCGTCGCGCGCGGCCAGGTGCGGCTGCAGAACATCGACGCCTGAGCGGCGCCTCCGGAACGCGACGAGCGCGCCACCCGCAACGGGTGGCGCGCTCGCGTGCGTTCGTACCGGCGTCGTGCCGGGCGGGGCTCAGCCCGCCTTCTCGGCCTTGTCCGCCGCGGTCGACGGTGCGGCCGGGGCCTGCGCCTGCACGCCCGACGTCGGCGCGGACTTCGGCAGCGCCTTGGTCGGCGAGCTGGTGTGCACCGGCGGGATCGCCGGCTTCGCCCCGGTCTGCAGGGCGTCGAGCGCGGTGCGCGCGTAAACCTGCTGCTCGGTGATCGTCATCTGGCCGCGCTTGTTGGTGAGGAAGGTGATCGCCCACGAGGTCAGCGTGATGACGCGGTTCTGGTAGCCCACGATGTACCAGAGGTGCAGCGCGAGCCAGCCGAGCCAGGCGAGGAAGCCGCCGAACTCGAGCTTGCCGACCTTGGCCACCGCGCTGGCGCGCGAGACCGTGGCCATCGAGCCCTTGTCGAAGTACTTGAAGGGCTTGCGCTCTGCGGGGGACTGGCCCTCGAGTCCCGCCTTGATCGCCTTGGCCGCGTAGGTGGCGCCCTGGATGGCGCCCTGCGCCATGCCCGGGACGCCGTCGACCAGCATCATGTCGCCGACGATGAAGACGTTGGGGTTGCCCGGGATGGTGAGGTCGGGCAGGACGCGGACGCGGCCGGCGCGGTCGGTCTCGGCGCCCGACTGCTCGGCGAGGACCTTGCCCAGCTTGCTGGCGGCGACGCCGGCGGACCACACCTTGCACTGCGCCTCGATGCGCCGCTCGGTGCCGTCCTTCTCCTTCACCACGAGGCCGTCGGCATCGACGTCGACGACCATGGCGTTGAGCTGGATCTCGACGCCCATCTTCTCCAGCCGCTTCGCGGCCATGGTGCCCAGCTTCTCGCCCATCGGGGGGAGCACGGCGGGGGCGGCGTCGAGGAGGATGACGCGGGCCTCGGTGGGGTCGATGTTGCGGAACGCGCCCTTGAGCGTGTTGTCCGACATCTCGGCGATCTGCCCGGCGAGTTCGACGCCCGTGGGGCCGGCGCCGATCACCACGAACGTGAGTAGCCGCATGCGCTCGTCGTGGTCGTCCGAGAGCTCGGCCTGCTCGAACGCCCCGAGGATGCGCCCGCGCAGCTCGAGGGCGTCGTCGATGGTCTTCATGCCGGGGGCGAACTCGGCGAACTGGTCGTTGCCGAAGTACGACTGATCGGCGCCCGCGGCCACGATGAGGCTGTCGAACGGGGTGACCGTGACGCGCTCGAGCAGGTGGCTGGTGACCGTGCGGTTCTCCAGGTCGATGTCGGTGACCTCGCCCAGCAGCACCTCCGCGTTGCGCTGCTTGCGCAGGATCATGCGGGTGGCGGGGGCGATCTCGCCCTCGGAGAGGATGCCGGTCGCGACTTGGTACAGCAGCGGCTGGAACAGGTGATGGGTCGTCTTCGCGATCATCGTCACGTCGACGTCCGCGCGCTTGAGGGCGCGCGTGCCGAACAGGCCGCCGAATCCCGATCCGATGACGACCACCTTGTGGCGGTGCGCTGCCTGGCTCATTACTCTCGTCGCTCCTGGGTTGGCGTCGAAGCCGGTATCCCCGGCGTGGGTGTGCAGTCCTACCGTAGTCGCCTGCTCAGCTCCCGTCGCGCCGCACACCGGAACTCGTCGCGCGACGCTCCCGATAGGCGGCGACGTGCGTCCGATTGCCGCAGTTCCCCTCGGTGCAGAAGCGACGCGAACGGTTCTTCGACAGGTCCACGAGAACTCGGTCACAATCGTCGGCCGCGCAGGTCTTCAGCCGGTCGACGTTGCCGCTGCGCACCAGGTCGACGAGGGCCATCGCGCACTCCACCCGGACGCGCACGGGGATCGGCGCGTCGTCGTCGATGAAGTGCAGGTGCCAGTCCCAGCTGCCGTGCCGGGTCAGCCGGGGCTGCTGCGGCGTGGCCGCGAGCATCTCGTTGACGATCCCGGCCACGGCGTCGGGGTGTGCGGCGGCGAAGACCCGTGCCAGCTCGGCGCGCAAGTCGTGAATGGGTGCGAGGTCGCCCGCTGCGGCGCTGCTCCATCCCGTGAATTCGTGCCGCCGCAGGTACTCCTGGAGCGCCTCGAGGGTTCCCAGGCGCTCCTCGTCGCCGTGGTCGGTGTTCACCAGGTCGGCCGCCATGAGCAGGGACGGCTCGGTGTCATGCGCGAATTTCATTTGACTCCTTACGGCGCTGGCCGCTACCGTCATGAGTGTACTTCACTTGACTCCTTACGAATCGCGCATACACGGAGGTGACACATGGGTCGGGGCATCGCAATCGCACTACTGTCGGGTTTCGCTTTCGCGATGTCCGGGCCCTTCGGCAAGCCCCTGCTCGAGGCCGGGTGGAGCCCGGCGGGTGTGGTGCTGGTGCGCATCTGGATCGCGGCGATCGTCACGCTGATCCCGATGCTCCTCGTCGGGCGGGCTCGCCTGGCGACGCTGCGGCACGCACCGTTCACCGTGCTCGCGTACGGGTTGCTCGCCGTGCTCGGCGTGCAGCTGGCGTACTTCAACGCCATCGCACACATGTCGGTCACCGTCGCGCTGCTCATCGAGTTCTCCGCGCCGCTGCTGGTGCTGGTGTACCTGTGGGTCCGGTTCGGGCGGCGCCCCACGCTGCGCACGATGCTCGGCGCGGCGCTGGCCGTTGCGGGACTGGTCGCGGTCGTGGGCGCGGCCTCCGGCAGCGCCGTCGTCACCCCGACCGGCCTGGCCTGGGCTTTCGTCTCGTTGGTCGGCCTCGCCGCGTACTTCCTGCTCGCCGAGGACGGGACCCGGGTCGACGACCTCGACGTCGCGGGCGATGAGGGCGCCAAGCCCGCCGTCGACCAGCTCGCGCTCGCCGTCGGGGGCCTGCTGGTGGGCGCCGTGGTGCTGTCGCTGACGTCGCTCGCCGGGCTCACGCCCGTCCGCGTCTCGACCGCCCCCGTCGTACTCGGCGCCCTCGGCGTGACGCCGTGGTGGGTGCCCGCGCTGGTGATCGGTGCGGTCGCCACGGGCCTGGCGTACCTCGCGGGGATTCTCGCCATCAACATGGTGGGCCCCACACTGGCGTCGTTCCTCGCCTTCTCCGAGGTGGTCGCCTCGGGTGCCGTGGCCTGGCTCATGCTGGGCGAAGCTCTCACCCCGGTGCAGATCGCCGGCGCCGTGGCGATCGTCGCCGGCGTGATCGCGGTCAAGCGGGGCGAGCAGCGCGGAACGGCCGACGGTCCGCGGCCGGCCGAGCCAGCCAGTCCGCGCGATGCAGCTCGTACTCCACCCGCGCGTACGGCGTGAGGTCGGCGTCGCCTTCGGCGTCGAGGTCCACCTCGCCCTGCAGTGACTCCCAGTCGAGCATGGCGATGTCCAACTGCTGCATGCCCAGGCCCGCCAGCACCCGCCGCGACGCGAGGTTCGACCACGCGGTGGAGGCGTAGATCCGCCCCGTGAGGCCGCGCTCGAGGGCGTGGCCCACCAGCGCGTGGGCGGCCTCGGCGCAGAAGCCCCGTCGACGGTGCGCGTCCGCGACCGCGTAGCTCAGCTCGAGTCCCCGTGCGCGACTGTGCCGGGACGCGCGCAGCGCGATCCTGCCCAGCGTGCGGCGACTGTGCCGGTCGACGATGTGGAAGCGCCCATCGGCCTCGGCGGCGGTGTCGGCGGCAGGGGCGAGGTGAAGGCGAGCCGTCTCGATGTGGACCCGCAAATCTCCCCGCACGGCGCCCAGCGTAACCGTTCGGTCGCGGGTCCCGGCGCAGTTGGCGCGGGTGTCGCGACGTCCGTGCGCCGTCGGCTGCCATACTGTCCGGCGTGACGTACCGAATCGCTCTTGCCACCTCCGCGGCGCAACCGGACAGTGACGACCGCGGCCAGGAGATCCTCGCCGCCCTCCGTGCCGCCGGTCACGAGGCCGAGTCCGTCGTGTGGTCCGATTCCGCCGTCGACTGGGAGCAGTTCGACGCGGTCGTGATCGCCGGCGCCTGGGACTACGCGCAGCGCTACGACGATTTCCTCGGGTGGGCCTGGCGCGCCGCCGCGCAGACGCTCGTGCTCAACCCGGAGCCTCTGGTGCGCTGGTACGCGGACAAGCGCTACCTGCGCGACTACGGGTCCGAGGGTATCCCGATCGTGCCGACGCAGTTCATCACGGTGCACGACGCCACGCTGGACCACGACTACCTCGGCACCGACCATGTGGTGCGCCCGTCGATCAGCGGAGGCCTCGCGCAGTCCTTCCGCTTCGGTCCTGGCGACGACGACGCGAGCCGCGCCAAGCTCGACGAGATCAAGGCGTCGGGCAGTAGCGTCATGGTCTTCCCGTACTCGGTCGAGGCCGGCGGCGTCTCGCTGGTCTACATCGGCGGCGAGTACAGCCACGCCTTCGGCCGCGACCTGGCCGCCGAGGTCAACGCGGAGCCCGTCGAGGGCCGTCCGGTGGAGGCGGTCGTCGACGCGGAGCCCACGGACGCCGAGCGCGCCCTCGCGGACGCCGCGCTCAAGCCGATCGATCCCGCGAACCCGCCCCTGTACGTGCGGGTCGACCTCGTGCGCACCCCCGGGGGCGAGCCTGTGATCCTCGAGGTCCAGGTCGTTCAGCCCGATCTGCACCTCGAGCGGCTCGGCGGCGGTGCGGAGAAGTTCGCGCAGGCCGTTGTCGCGCGCATCGCGGCCGAGAAGGCCTGACCAGCACATCGTCGCTCGTGCAGCCCCCGTCCGGACTCCGGACGGGGGCTGCGTCGTTCCCAGGGGGGGTTGCCTAAGAATGCATCACGATATATCGTGAACGCATCGGGTCGCGAACGGTGCGGCCCCTTACCGAAAGGAGTGCCACCATGCGTAGGCACACTCACGACGATCAGCGATTCGAGGGCCGTTGGGCCCGCTCCTGCGACGACCGGTTCGAGGGCCGGTTCGACGGCCGGTTCCGCCAGGGAGGCTTCCCCGGCGGGCCCGGCTTCGGCCCCGGCGGCCCCGGCCCGTTCGGCCCCGGAGGTCCCGGTGGCCACGGCGGCCACGGGCGCGGCGGCCATCGCGGCCGCGGACGCCGCGGCGTCCAGCGCGGCGACGTCCGGATCGCGGTTCTCACGCTCCTGGCGGCCGAACCCATGCACGGCTACCAGATCGTCTCCTCGATCGAGGAGCGCACGGCCGGGGCCTGGAAGCCCAGCCCCGGCGCCATCTACCCCACGCTCAGCCAGCTCGAGGACGAGGGGCTGATCACCATCGAGCGGGAGAACGGCCGCAAGGTCGCCACGCTCACCGCCGCGGGCCGCGAGTACGTCGAGACCGACCTCGCCGACGCGCCGGATCCCTTCGCCGGGTTCGACGGCGGCTCGGCCGAGCGGGGCCACCTCCGCGAAACGCTGCGCGAGCTGCACGAAGTCACCCGCCGGGTGGCCCGTACCGGCAACGCGGAGCAGACCGCCGCGGTCGACACCATCCTCGGCGACGCGATCAAGCAGGTCTACCTGCTGCTGGCCGGCGTGGACCGCACGCCGCCGGCCGCGAACCCCGATGCCGAGAGCACGGCTACGGCCGATCCGGAGCCGGGCGAGCAGTAGCCGCCCGCCGCGCCCGCGCCGGGTCGGGGCGAAGCCGCACGACGTCGCCGGGGTGCAGATCCCGGTAGCGCTCCGCCGGCAGCTCCGCGACCAACGCGGTCCCGTCCTCGACGGTGGCGGTCACGCGGCAGCGTCCGCCCGCCACCGTCACCTCGACCACGGTGGCGGGCCGCCCGTCACCGTCGGTCCCGTCGACGCGCACCGCGTCCGGCGGGAAGACCCACACCCCGTCGCCGTCCGGCAGCAGGTTCATCCCTGCCAGCCGGGCGGCGAACGGCGTCGCGGGGGAGAGCAGGAGCTCGGCGGCGGGGCGGCGATCGACCACCCGCCCACCCTCGAGGACCGCGGCCTCGTCTGCGAGGGCCACCACATCGGCCGCGTCGTGCGTGATCAGGAGGCACGTCCGATCCCGCAGCAGCGCCCGCAACAGTCCGCGCACCTCGGCCCGCGCCGAGACGTCCAGCGCCGACAGCGGCTCGTCGAGCAGCAGCACCTCGGGCTCCGCGGCCAGGGCCCGGGCCAGCGCGACGCGCTGCGTCTGGCCGCCGCTGAGCTCGTTCGGCCGCCGGCCGGCGAGGTGATCCGCCCCCACGGCCTCGAGCCAGCGGTCGGCCGCGGCCGCCGCGGCCCGACGGTCCGCGCCCGCGCTGCGGGGAGCGAAGGCCACGTTCGCGCGCACCCGCAGGTGGGGGAAGAGCCGCGCCGTCTGGCCCAGCAGCGCGACCCGGCGGCGGTGCGCCGGGATCCACGTGCCCCCGTCGAAGACCGTCCGGCCGCCGACGGTGACGCGTCCGGCGCCGGGCCGCACCAGGCCGGCAACGGTGCCCGCGACGGTCGACTTGCCCGCGCCGTTGGGGCCGAGCAGGGCCAGCGTGCGGCCCGCGGGGACCGCGAAGGCCGCCTCGACGCCCCGATCCGCGACGGCGACGTCGACCTCCAAGCCCGGAACCTCCGTCATCGGCGCCACGCGCGGACCCCGTACACCCCGGAGACGATGACCGCGGCCGCCGCCAGGAGCACCAGCGAGAGCGCCACCGCCGCCTGCGGATCGGTCTCGTTGCGCAGGTAGATCTCCAACGGCAGGGTGCGCGTGGTCCCGGCGAGGGACCCCGCGAACGTGAGCGTCGCGCCGAACTCGCCGAGCGCCCGCGCGAAGGTCAGCACCACGCCCGAGGCGATTGACGGCAGCACCAGCGGCAGCGTGACGCGCCGCAGCACGACCGACGGGGGCGCGCCGAGGGTCGCCGCCGTGTGCTCGAAATCCGTTCCCAGCGTGCGCAGCGCGCCCTCCACCGCCAGTACGAGGAAGGGCAGCGCGACGAAGGCCTGCGCGAGCACCACGGCCACCGTCGTGAAGGCGATGTGCCCGCCGATGCCGCCGTACTGGCCCACCAGACCGCGTCGCCCGAAGGCGTAGAGCAGCGCGATGCCGCCGACCACGGGCGGCAGCACCAGCGGCAGCAGCACCAGCGGCCGCAGCACTCCGACGAACCGGGAGCGGCTGCGCGCCAGGACCACCCCCAGCGGCACGCCGAGCACGATGCACACCGCGGTGGCGGCGAGGGAGGTCTGCAGTGAGAGCGTCAGCGCCGTGCGCGAGTCCGGGGAGGTGACCAGCTCGCCGAACCGCGGCCAATCGACCTTCGCCACGATCGCGACCAGCGGGACCAGCACGAAGGCGGCCCCGAGTGCGGCCGGGACGACGATCCAGCGCGGGTACCCGGTGATGGGGGTGGCGCGGGCCGGCGGGGTCAGTTCGGTGCCCCGAATCCGGCGTCCGCGAGCGCCGCCCGACCCTGGGGGCCGCGGACGAACTCGACGAACCGCTGCGCGCCGACGGCGTTCTTCGCGGCGGCGAGCGGCGCGATGGGGTAGACGTTGACCGCACCGTCGGCCTGCGCGAAATCGACGGACCCGACGGCGCCGTTCGCGCCCTTGACGTCGGTGCGGTAGACCAGGCCCGCGTCGGCCTGCCCGTGCCGGACCTTGGCAAGGACGCTGGAGACGGAATCCTCCTCGCTCACCGGCGCGAGGGTCACTCCGGCCGCCCTCGTGACCTTCGCGGTCGCGGTGCCGCACGGCACGGGCTGCGCGCACACGACCACGGACATGCCGGGCTTCGCCAGGTCGGCGAGCGCGGCGATGCCCTTCGGGTTGCCCGGCGCGGTGGCGATGGTGAGCACGTTGGTGGCGAAGGGCTGTGGACCGGTGACCAGGGACGCCGCCCTGGCCTTGTCCATCGTGGGCGTATCGGCGGACGCGAAGACATCCGCCGGCGCGCCCTGCGTGAGCTGGGTGAGCAGGCCGGAGGATCCGCCGAAGGAGAACTTCACCGTGGTGCCGGGGTTGCGTTCGCCGAACTGCGCGCCGAGCTTGTCGAACGCCGCCTGCAGGCTCGCCGCGGCGTAGACGATCACGGTGCCCGTCCCGGCCGCCGACGACGCGCTCTCGGGTGTGGTCGATGTCGAGCAGCCGGAGAGGCTCGCCGCGAGGACGGCAGCGGCGAGGACACGGACGGCGCGCATGACGACTCCCGGTGACGGTGGACGGCTTCCGATGGTCGAGACTATCCCCATGGCAACTCACGAGGTGACGGTCCCGCTGCGGTGGTCCGACATGGACGCGCTCCAGCACATCAACAACGTCGCGGTGATGCGGTTGCTGGAGGAGGCCCGCATCCGGTTCCTGACGGGCCACCTCTCGCAGTCCGGCGACGCGAAGGTCACGATGTTCGTCGCGCATCAGGAGATCGATTATCTGACGCCGCTGCTCTACTCGCCGGAGCCGGTGCGGATCGTCCTGAGCGTCACGCGGATCGGCCGCTCGGGTTTCGACTTGGGTTACGAGGTCATCGACGACGACGGCGCCGTGGCGGCCATCGCCGAGACCTCCATGGTCGTGGTCGACGGTGCCGGCCGCCCGACCCCTCTGCCCGCCGAGCTGCGCACGGAGCTCGGCGCACTCGTCGGCGATCCGGTGCCGTTCCGGCGGCGTCGCGTCTCCGTCTAGGCGATGCGCGCGCCCGCGGCCGGCGCGAGATCCGTCATTCCGCCCGACGGTGCGCCGTCACCGCGCGGCGAGGCGGGCCGCGGCGGCGGCGCCGACGAGGACCGACGCGAGCACCGCGACGCCGTGCCAGCCGCTCGTCGTGACGGTCTCGCCGAGGACGACGGCGCCGAGCGCCGCCGCACACAGCGGCTCGGCGAGCGTGATCGCCGGCAGGGAGGCGGAGATCGGGGCCGGCTGGAAGGCCCGCTGTTGCAGGTACATCGCGCCGAGCCCGCTCAGCACGAGGACGAGTAGCCGCCAGTCGGTGAGCAGCCGGAGCGTGTTCGCGACGAAATCCGTGTGCTCGTAGGACGTGAGCACCGGCTTCGTCAGCACCGTCGCGACCCCGAACAGTACGCCCGAGGCCACGCCGAACGACAGGGCCCGCACCGGACCCGGGAGCGCCCGCACCAGGCCGGCGCCCGTCGCGATCGCCGCGACCGCTCCCACGACGATGAGCGCGGGAAGCCACGTGGTGCCGGGGGCGTCGGTGACGCCGTCGGTGGGCCGCCCCGCGAGGAGGAACACCGCGAGCGCGGCGGCCAGCACTGCCGCGTAGGTCCACTCGCGGGCGGTGACCCTGGTGTCGTTGAGCAGCGCCGAGACGGGGAGCGCGAACAGCAGGGCCGCGACGATCAGCGGCTGCACCACGAGGACGGGGCCGAGGGCCAGCGCCCACGCCTGGAAGGCGTACCCGCCCAAGTCGCCGAGCAGGCCGAGCCACCAACGCGGCCGGCGGATCAACTCGGCGATGAGCGCGTCGCCCTCGTCCACGGTGGCCGCCTCCGCCTGCTGGGCGGCGGAACCGCACGCGAAGAGGAAGGCGGCGATGAGGGCGAGGAAAACCGAGGCCGTGGTGGCGGTCACGCGTGAAATCTACGCTCGCCCGAGCGGGCGCCGCGCCACAGGCTAAGTTCGACAGCAGCAACACGCGAAGGAGGATGACGTGGCGAAGGTTGAAAGCACCGTTGAGGTGGCGCTCCCCCCGGACGAGGCCTGGGCGAAGGCTGCGGACCTGGAGACGCTGCCGCAGTGGGTGACCCTGCACGACGGCTGGCGCGGCCCCCTGCCGGAGCTGGCGAAGGGCGCGAAGATCGCGTGCGTGGTGAAGGTGAAGAACTTCCGCAATCGAGTCGACTGGACCATCACCTCGTACGATCCGCCCCGCACGCTGGTGCTCGACGGCAAGGGCGTGGCCGGCACCAAGTACAAGCTCACCGTGGCGATCGCGCCCAAGGGGAGCGGCTCCACGATCTCCTTGCGCGCCGACCTGGGCGGCGCGCCCCTGTTCGGTCCCATCGGCGCGACGGTCGCGCGGGCCCTCAAGGGCGACATCGCGGCATCGCTCGCTAACTTCAAGCGCCTGTACGAGCACTGACGGGCGGACACGGGAGGGTGGTCGCGTGGAACTCACGGATCTGGTCGGAGCCGCGGTCCGCGGCGGCCTGAACTGGAGCGCGGAGACCGTCGCCCGGCTGCGCCACCGCGCCGGTGTCGACGGTCCGCGGCCCTGCGACGGGCTCATCCTCGACATCGACGACACCCTCATCGACACCGACGCCGCCCTGCGCACCGCGGCCCGAGCGGCCGCGCTGGAGGTGTGGCCGAGGTCGAACGCCACGGTGCGCGAGCGCTTCGCAGAGCTCTTCCTCTCCGACCCCGGCGGCGTCTTCGGGCGGTACACCGCGGGAGAGCTGCGCTTCCACGAGATGCGGAAGGCCCGGATCGCCGTGGCCGCCGAGCGGTCCGGCCTGCTGTGGGAGGCCCGGCGGTACCGCCGGTTCTGCAGCGGCTTCGACCCGGCCTTCGCGGCGGCGCAGCACCTCTTCCCGGATGCGATGCCCGCGGTCGAAGCCGCCGAGCGGTGGGGGATCACGGTCGTGCTCCTCACCAATTCGTCCTCGCCGGCGACCCGGATGAAGCTCCAGGTCCTCGGGGTCTCGGACCGCTTCGAGCGGGTCGTCACCACGGATACCCTGGGCATCGGCAAGCCGGATCCCAGCGTCTTCCTGCACGCCTGTGAGCTCGCCGGCGCCTCCCCGCCGGCGTGCGTCGCGGTGGGCGACAACTACGTGAACGACGTGCTCGCCGCGCGGGAGGCGGGCCTGCGGGGCCTGTGGCTCGACCGGTCGGGTCGCGGCGCCGGCGGGGAACCGCCGGCCATCCGCTCGCTCGCCGAGCTCCCCGCCGCCCTGACCCGGTCGGTCTGAATTGTCGGCGGCTCGTGCTAGAACTGCGCCCATGCTCACCGTGCACCGCTCCGAACGCGGCGATGTCCTACTGGACGCCCTCGCCGAAGTCCTCGCGGTACCCGGCGCCGACCCCTTCGTCCCGGACCTGATCGCGGTCCCCGCGCGCGGCGTCGAACGATGGATCACGCAGGGCCTCGCTTCCCGGCTGGGCATCGCCGCGAACATCGAGTTCCCGACGCCCGCTGCCCTCGTCGCGGACGCGGTGGGGGCCGCCTCGGGGATCGCACCGGAGGAGGACCCGTGGCGTGGCGAGCGTCTGGTGTGGCTCGTGCTCACGGCGATCGACGCGCTCGCCTTCGAGCCGGGAGGAGCCGTGCTGGCCCGGCACCTCGGGGTGTCCCGGCCCGGCGGATGGGACGAGCAGCCCGGCCATCGGCCGCGGCGCCGGTACCCCACGGCCGAGCTCCTGGCCGGCCTCTTCCGCTCGTACGGCGCCAACCGCCCGGGCATGCTCGCCGAGTGGGCCGGCGGCCGCGACAGCGACGGGCTCGGCGGCGAGCTGCCCGAGGACCTGCGCTGGCAGGCCGAGCTTTTCCGTCGGGTCCGTGAACTCGCGGGCGTGCCCAGCCCTGCCGAGCGACTCGAGGCCGCGTGCGCGCGGCTGCGGGACGAGCCCGGCCTCGTCGGCCTGCCCGGCCGGCTGTCGGTGTACGGCCCCACCCGGCTCCCGTCGGACCAGCTGGCGGTGCTGTCCGCGCTCGCCACGGGGCGCGCGGTGCACCTGTGGCTCCCGCACCCGAGCCCGGCCCTCTGGTCCGCCACGCCCGACGGTGCGGCCCCCGCCGGCCCGGTGCCTCCGCCCGTGCCCCGGACCGCGGCCCCGCCGCCGGCCAATCCGCTGCTCGCCTCGCTGGGGCGCGAGGCCCGCGAGCTGCAGCAGCGGATCGCGCCGCTCGCGGGTGCGGATCTGCACCACCCGGCCCCCGGGCGTCCCGCGACGCTGCTCGGCGCGCTGCAGGCGTCGGTGGCCGCCGACGCCCCGCTGGCCGGGTCGCACGCGCCGGACGGGTCGATCGAGTTCCACGCCTGCCACGGCCCGGCGCGCATGATCGAGGTCCTGCGGGAGCGGCTGGTGCGGCTGTTCGAGGACGATCCCACGCTGCAACCCCGCGACGTACTCGTCACATGCCCGGACATCGAGACCTACGCGCCGCTGATCCGCTCCGCGTTCGGGCAGGCCGTCGCCGGCGCTGCGGCCCCGGAGCCGCTCCCGGGTGCCGAGCACGCGCACCCCGCCCAGCGGCTGCGCGTGCGCCTCGCGGACCGTGCTTTGCGATTCACCAACCCCCTGCTCGACGCACTGGTCACCGTGCTGGAGATCGCCGACGGCCGCGCCACCGTCGCGCAGGTGCTCGACCTCGCCGCCACCGAGCCGGTGCGCCGCCGGTACCGATTCGGAGACTCCGAGATCGAGCGGCTGCGCGCGTGGGCCGGCCCGTCGGGTGCCCGGTGGGGCCTCGACGCCGCGGGCCGCGAGCGGTACGGCCTCGGGGGCTTCCCGCAGAACACCCTCGCCGCCGCCCTCGACCGCATCGTCCTGGGCGTGGTCGCCGACGAGTCCGCGGGGGAATGGCTCGGCCTCGGGCTGCCGCTCGACGACGTGGATTCCACCGACATCGACCTCGTGGGCCGCTTCGCCGAGTTCCAGGCCGTGCTCACGCGCGCCGCCGCCGACAGCCGGGGCCGGCGCTCGGCCCGCGCCTGGGCCGAGGTGCTGCAGCGGCTGCTCGGCGAAGTGGGTGCGGTGCCCGCCGCGGATTCCTGGCAGGTCACCCAGGCCGGGCGTGAGCTCACCGCCGCGCTGCGCGACGGAGCCGACCGCGAGCTCACCCTCACCGAGGTCCGGGCGATGCTCGCCTCGCGGCTCGCGGCCAAGCCCACGCGCGCCAACTTCCGCACCGGCGAGCTCACGGTGTGCACGTTGGTGCCCATGCGGTCGGTGCCGCATCGCGTGGTCGTCCTGCTGGGCCTCGACGACGAGGTCTTCCCGCGCTCGACCCGCTACTCGGGCGACGACGTGCTGGGGCGGACACCCTGCGTCGGCGAGCGCGATCCGCGCGCGGAGGATCGCGAGCTCTTCCTCGACGCCGTGACCAGCGCGACCGACCGGCTGCTCGTCTTCTACACCGGCGCCGACCCGGTGAAGGGCACCCGCCGGCCGCCCGCGGTGCCGGCCTCCGAACTGCGCGATGCGGCGCAGGCGCTGCTCGCCGATCCGGCGGGCGCGGGCCTGGAGTTCCGGCATCCTCTGCAGCCCTTCGATCCCGTCAACTTCGACCCCGCCGCGTTCGGGAACGACGCACCGTTCTCCTTCGACCCCGCGGCGTACGCGGGTGCGGTGGCGGCCCTCGCGCCGCCGGCCCCGCCCGAGCCCTTTCTGGCCGCCCCGTTGCTCGCCGCCGCGGTCGAGGACGTGGACCTCGACGCGCTGGTGCGGTTCTGCGAGCACCCCGTGAAGGCCTTCCTCCGGCAGCGCCTCGGCTTCACCGTCCCGGACGCCGACGAGGAACTCGCCGAGGCGCTGACCATCGCGCCCGACGGGCTGCAGAAGTGGGACATCGGGGAGCGAATGCTCGCGTCGGTGCTGGCCGGCGTGCCGCCCGAGAAGTTCGAGGCCGCCGAGGTACGCCGCGGCACGCTCCCGCCCTTCGCGCTCGGCGCGGCCGTGCTGGGGGACGTCGGCGCCACCGTCGCGGAGCTGGCCCGCGTCGCCGGGCCGCTGATGACCGGCGCCGCGACCACGGTCGACGTCGCGGTCGACGTCGGGGACGGGCGCAGGCTCGTCGGCTCCGTGCCGGCCGTCCGACCCGAGGGAGTGGTCCGCGCCTCGTTCTCGCGGCTCGCCCCAAAGCACCGGATCGCGGCGTGGATCGCGCTGCTGGCCCTCGCCGGCGCCGGCCACGACGGGGTCTCCGCCGTCGCGATCGGCCGGGCCCGGTACCGCGGCGTGCTCACCTCGCGGCTGAGCGTGCCGCCGGACCCCGCCGCGGTGCTCCGCCAGCTCGTCGACCTGCGCGACCGCGGGCTGCAAGAGCCGCTGCCGCTGTTCCCGTCGGCGTCGGCCGTGTACGCGGAGCGGCGCCAGAACGGCGACGACCAGCCGACCGCCACCGAGACCGCGCGGCGCGACTTCGACGACACCTACGGCGATACGACCGATCGGGCGATCCGCTACGCGCTGGGGGAGAGCGCCTTCGCCGACGCCCAGGGCCCACCGCGCGCGGGCGAGACGGGTTTCTCCTTTGAGCGCAGCCGGTTCGGCACGTTCGCCGCGCGGTTGTGGGTGCCGATCCTCGCGTGTGAGGAGATCCTCTGATGAGTACCCGCGAACCGGTGCTGGGCGCCGTCCCCTTCGAGCTCACGGGCCCGCTGCCCGCGGGGCCGACCACCGCGGTGCTCGAGGCGAGCGCCGGTACCGGCAAGACCTACGCCATCGTGGGGCTGCTGGCCCGATACGTCGCCGAGGGGGTCGCGGAGCTGGGGGAGATGCTGCTCATCACCTTCTCCCGGGCCGCCACGCAGGAACTGCGCGAACGCGCCCGGGCCCGGCTGCTGTCCGTCGAGCGGGCGCTACGCGACCCCGGCGCGGCCGCCGCGTCGAGCGATGAGCTGGTCCGCCACCTCGCGACCGGTGAGCCCGCCGAGGTCGCGGCGCGACACCGCCGGCTGGTCACCGCGCTCTCCGACTTCGACGCGGCGACGATCACCACCACGCACGGCTTCTGCCAGCGGATGCTCGACGCGCTCGGCCTCGCGGGCGATCTCGAGCCGGGCGCGGTCTTCGTCGAGGACGTCGACGACCTGGTCCAGGAGGTCGCGGAGGACGTCTACCTCGGCATGTTCGCCGGCCGCGAGCGCGCGCCCTTCCCGCTGGCCGATGCCCGGATCTACGCCCGCACCGTGGTCGCGAACCCTCGGGCCGAGATCACCCCCGCCGATGCCGAACCCGGGTCGGAGACGGGGCTGCGGGTGGACTACGCGCGGATCGTGCGCCGGGAGGTGGACCGGCGCAAACGGATGGGTCGGCTCCGCGACTACGACGACCTGCAGGGACTGCTGCGCGACGCGCTCACCGACCGGGCGCACGGACACCGCGCACGCGCCCGGCTCCAGGCGCTGTACTCCGTGGTCCTCGTGGACGAGTTCCAGGACACCGACCCCGTGCAGTGGGACATCCTGCACGCGGCGTTCCACCGCGCGAGCACGCTCGTGCTGGTCGGCGACCCGAAGCAGGCGATCTACGCCTTCCGCGGCGCGGAGGTCTACAGCTACCTCAGCGCCGCCACCGCCGCCGACCGGCACCAGGCGCTCACCGTCAACCACCGCTCCGATGCGCCGCTCGTCGACGCGCTGCAGCACCTGTACGGCGATGTCGCGCTCGGGGATCCGCTCATCGTGGCCGGGGCGGTCGAGGCGCACCGCGCCACGTCGCGGCTCCCGGGGGGCGCGCCGCTGCGGCTGCGGCACCTCGGCAGGAACGGCCTCGGGCCCAAGAGCCAGTCGGGCACGCCCTACGCGCGGAACGTCCGGCCCGCCGTGCTCCGCGACGCCGCCGCCGACATCACCCGGACGCTCACTGCCGGCGAGCAGCTGGAGACGGCGTCCGGGGAGAGCCGTGCGCTCCGCCCCGGAGACGTGGCGGTGCTCGTGCGCAAGAACGCCCACGTCGCCGAGCTGCAGTCGCTGCTGCAGGACTACGGGGTACCCGCTGTGGCCGCGGGCGGCGCCAGCGTCTTCACGACGGCCGCCGCGACCGACTGGCTGCGTGTGCTGCAGGCCCTGGAGAACCCGGGCCGCAGCGACCGCGCCCGCCTCGCTGCGCTCACTCCGCTGTTCGAATTCACCGCCCGCGACCTCGACGAGCGTGGTGACGAGCTGGTCTCCGCCATCAGCGGCCAGCTGCGCACGCTCGCCGGGATCTTCGCGCGCTCCGGCTTCGCGGCGATGTTCGACGCCCTCGCCACGCGCTCGCGGTTCGACGAGCGCCTCCTCGGCCGGGTCGGCGGCGAGCGGATCCTCACCGACCTGCGGCACGTCGCCGAGCTCGTCCAGCACGCCACCGTCTCCCTCGGACTCGGCCTGGGTGCGGCCACCCGGTGGCTCGCCGACCGCATCGCCGACCCGGGCCTCGGCGGCACCGCCGACCCCGCGAGGCGGCTCGCGACCGACACCGCCGCAGTTCAGCTCATGACCGTCCACGCGAGCAAGGGCCTGCAGTTCCCGGTGGTCTACCTGCCCTTCGGCTGGGACGACGGCTCTTTCGGTGGCAAGAAGACCTTCGTCTTCCACGACGAGAAGGGCGAGCGCCTCATCGACGTGGGCGGCGAGTACGCGCCGGGCTACTCCGACCGGTATGCCGTCTCCCAGAACGAGGCGACGGGCGAGGAGCTGCGCCTGCTCTACGTCGGCGCCACCCGCGCGCAGTCGCGGCTCGTGCTGTGGTGGGCGCCGAGCACAACCACCCGCAGCTCTCCGCTGCACCGGCTGCTGTTCTCCGGCGACGTGGGCGGTGGTCGGGTACCCGCCGCGCAGGCGGCGATCCCACGCGACGCCGAGGTGGAGTCGCGGCTGCGGGAATGGGCCGCGCCCGTCGCGGCGGCGGTCTCGATCGAGGCGGTCGACCTCGCGGCGCCGAAGCCCTCCCCGTGGCGCCCGGCGGACCGCACGTACCCGCAGCTCGAACTCGGCCGCGCCGACCGCAGGATCGACCCCACGTGGCGGCGCACCAGCTACTCCGCACTCGTCGCCGGCGCCGCGCACGGACCGGCGGAGGCCGCCCCAGACACCGGCAGCGAGCCGGAGGATCCCGCCACCGACGACGAGCCGACCGAGGAGCCGATGGACGCGCCGGTGGAGGCCGGCGGCGCACCGTCGTCCCTGATGAACGGGCTGTCGGGCGGGGCGGTCTTCGGCACGCTCGTGCACGAGATCCTCGAACACGTCGACACCGGCGCGCCAGACCTCGCGGCGGAGGTGCTCGCCCGCTGCCGGGAGGCGGCCGAGTTCGGCGCCACCCCGGACGATCCCGCCGAGGTGGCCGCGGCGCTCGTCGCCGTGCTGCGCACGCCGCTGGGCACCGGCGACCTCGCGCACCTGACCCTGGCCGCGGTCGCGCCGCACGATCGCCTCGCCGAACTGGATTTCGAGCTGCCGCTCGCGGAGAACGACGACGCCCGCGCCGCGACCCTCGCCGCGATCGCGGACCTGCTCGACGAGCACCTGTCCGACGACGATCTCCTGGCGCCGTACGCGGACCGCCTGCGCGAGGTGCCGGGTGCGGCGCTGCGCGGCTACCTCACGGGCAGCATCGACTCGGTGCTGCGCATCGCGACGCCGGACGGCCCGCGGTTCACGGTGGTCGACTACAAGACCAACCGGCTGGCGCGCGGCGATCTGACGACCGCCGACTACACCACGGAGGCGATGGCGGGGGAGATGATCTCCTCCCACTACGTGCTGCAGGCGCTGCTGTACAGCGTGGCGCTGCACCGCTTCCTGTCCTGGCGGGTGCCCGGCTACGCGCCGCACACCCACCTCGGCGTGGTGCAGTACCACTTCGTCCGCGCGATGATCGGTCCCGACAGCCCACCCGGCGCGGGCGTCTTCGAGTGGCACCCCCCGGCGGCCCTGGTGGTCGCGGTGTCCGACGCGCTGGCCGGAGGTGCGCGATGACCACGACGGAGCCGACGTTGCTCGGGATCTTCGCCGAGGCCGGCGTCCTGGGGCCCGCGGACGTGCACGTCGCGTCCACGCTGGGCCGGCTCGGCGGCGAGTCCGACGAGGCGGTGCTCCTGGCCGCCGC
The DNA here is from genome assembly GCF_007858435.1 of Tsukamurella asaccharolytica. GTDB lineage: Bacteria > Actinomycetota > Actinomycetes > Mycobacteriales > Mycobacteriaceae > Tsukamurella > Tsukamurella asaccharolytica. Next base: position 83,461 of record NZ_VIGW01000010.1, read on the forward strand.
GCTCGCCACCCGCGCCGTCCGGCTCGGGTCGGTGTGCCTCGAGCTCTCCCGGTTGCGGGACGTCGCGGTCGACGGCGAGGGCGAGGTCGACGTGGCCGCCCTGCCGTGGCCGGAGGACGCCGCCGTGCTCGACGGCCTGCGGCGCAGCCCGCTCGTGGTGGGCGCCAACGCGGGCCCGCTGCGGCCGCTGCGGCTCGTCGGCGACGAGCTGCTCTACCTCGACCGGTACCACCGGCAGGAGGAGACGGTGCGCGCGATCCTCGACGCGCGCGGCGGCGCCGCGCCCGGCGTCGATCCCGCGCGGCTGCGCGCGGGACTGCTCGCGCGGTTCCCCGAACCCGGACCGGATCGGCAACGGCTCGCCGCGGCGGCCTCGGTGCTCGGGCAGACCACCGTGCTCGCGGGCGGACCCGGCACGGGCAAGACGTACACGGTGGCGCGGATCCTGGCCCTGCTCTTCGACCAGCACGGCCCGGAGCTGCGGATCGGTCTCGCCGCGCCCACCGGCCGGGCGGCGGCACAGCTCGCGGGCGAGGTCCGCGCGCAGGGCGCGACACTCGGCCTGCCGCGGGAGATCCCCGCCCAGACCATCCACCGCATGCTCGGGTTCAAGCCCGGCAACGCCAGCCGGTTCCGGCACGACGCGACCAACCACCTGCCCTACGACGTGGTCGTCGTGGACGAGACCTCGATGGTCTCCCTGACCATCATGTGCCGCCTGCTGGAGGCGCTGCGCCCCGAGGCGCGGCTCATTCTCGTCGGCGACCCGGACCAGCTCGCGTCGGTCGATGCGGGCGCGGTCCTCGGCGATCTGGTCGCGCGCGGCGTGACCACGGCCCCGTCGCCGGAGCTCGAGGCGCTGCTCGCGGACGAGAGCGAGCGCCCCGGGGGCGACGAGGCGGGGATCGACCCCGCGGAACTCGCGGACGCCCGCCGCGGCGTGGTGCGACTGCGGCGCGGGCGCCGGTTCACGGGTGCGCTGGGTGAGCTCGCCGACGCGGTCCGCCGCGGCGACGCCGACCGCGTCGTCGAGCTGGCCCGCTACGGCGGCGACGGCGCGATCGAATGGTGCGAGCCCGACGATCTCGCGGGGCTGCGCGCCGACGTGAAGGAGGCGAGCGAGGTCACCGTCGGCGCGGCCCAGCGCGGGGACGCGGCGGAGGCCGCCGCGGGCGTGCAACTGCACCGGGTGCTGTGCGCGCATTCCGAGGGGCCGTCGGGCGTGACCCGGTGGGCGCAGCTCGCTGAGGAGTGGGCGGGGGTCCGGGGCGGCGGAGTCGGCTGGTACGCCGGGCAGCCGCTGCTGGTGACCGCCAACGACTACGACGCCAAGGTCTACAACGGCGATGTCGGCGTCGTCATCGCGCACGACGGCGACCCCGCGGACCTGCGCGCCGCGTTCGCCCGTGGCGGCGACGTCGCGCTGCTGTACCCGAACCAGCTGGTCGCGGTGCGCACCGTCTACGCGATGACGATCCACCGCAGCCAGGGCAGCCAGTACGAGGCCGTCTCCGTCGTGATCCCGCCCGCAGACTCCCGTCTGCTCACGCGGGAGCTGCTGTACACCGCGATCACCCGCGCCCGGCAGCGGGTGCGGCTCGTCGGCGGCGAGGAGGCGCTGCGCGCCGGCGTCGGCCGGCAGGTGTTGCGGGCGAGCGGCCTCCGGGGAGACACCCGCGCTGGACTCGCCCCGCCCAGACCTCGCGACGTGCGCTAAGGCTGGACGAGGAGGCGGATCGGGTTGCCCTCGTGGCGCTCGAGCCGCTCGATCCCGGCGGCGATCTCCTCCAGCGGCACGATGCCGCTGATCGACCGGGACAGGTCCAGGCGTCCCAGCGAGACGAGGGTCGCGAGGGTTTCGATGTCGGCGTTCTTGTAGCCGAGGTGGCCGAGCACCTGCTTCTTGGTCAGGCCCAGCATCGTGGTGGACCCGACGGTCGGTTCCTGATCGCTCATCCCGACGGAGACCAGGCGCCCACCGACGGTGAGGTGGCCCAGCGCCTGCTCGAAGGTCGATTTGAGGCCGACGGCGTCGAAGGCCACGTCGAGGCCGCGCCCGCCGGTCGCCTCCGCGATCTTCGTCCCGAGGTTCTCGTCGCGCGAATCGAAGGCGTGGTCGGCGCCCAGCTCCAGGGCGCGCTCGAGGACCTCGGGATTGAGGTCGACCGCGATGATCGGCGCCGCGCCGACGAGCCGCGCCAGCTGCACGACGTGCGTGCCGACGCCGCCGAGGCCCCACACGCCGACGGACTCCCCGACGCCGACCTTGCCGGTGCGGACCACGGCACCGTACGGCGTGGAGACCGCGTCGGCGAGGATCGCGGCCTGCTCGAGCGGGACGTTGTCCGGGACGCGGGTGAGGCCGGCGGCCTGCGCGACGGTGTACTCGGCCCAGGCGCCGTCGTAGGCGAAGGCCATGATCTGGACCTGCGTGCAGTCCGCGGAGTTGCCGCGGCGGCAGTTCGGACAGGTGGCGCACGGCCGGCCGGCGGCGACGATCACCCGGTCGCCCTCGGCCCAGCCGGTGACGCCGGAGCCAACTTTCGCGATGGTCCCCGACGCCTCGTGCCCCTGCGTCACCTCCGGGAGCATCGCCGGGAACGTGCCGTTGATGAGGCTGAGGTCCGAGTGGCAGATCCCGCAGAATGCGACCTTCACCAGCACCTCGCCGGGGCCGGGCTCGGGGACCGGTACGTCCTCGACGGTGATGGTCTTCGTGTCGGCGTGGAATCGCTGCGCGCGCATCGTGGAGGTCATGACTCCATCATCGCCCGGAACTCAGCCCGCGAACAGCGGCGTGGCGAAGACGAAAGGGCCGCGAGGGCGAGGTTGATGATCGCGTTGGCGAGGTTCTGATCGGCCATGACGTGCCTCCTAGCTCGGGTGAAACAGGTCGGTGATCGCCGCCGCAGCGCGGGCGGCGCCGTCCTCCGTACGCAGGGCCGCGCCCACGCGCTCGGCCGCCGGCTGGTGCTGTCCGACGGTGCGGAGCGCGTCCGTCAGCGCGTCGGCGGTGAGGGCGTGCCGGGGGAGCGGCGCGGTGGCCGCGCCGAGGAGGTGCAGGCGGCGGGCCCAGAAGGGCTGGTCCATGATCCCGGGCACCGGGATCGACGGCGCTCCCGCGTGCAGGGCGGCGGCGGTGGTCCCGGCGCCGCAGTGGTGGATCACCGCGGCGCAGCGGGGGAACAGCAGGGCGTGCGGTACGTCGTCGACTACGAGGACGTGCTCACCGACCGGTTCGAGACCGGCCCAGCCGCGTTGGACGACGGCGCGCACCCCGGCCGCCGCGGTGGCCTCGGCGAGAATCGCCGAGATCGCCGCGCCGTTCGCCGTCGCGGTGCTGCCGAGCGTGACCGCGACGGGCGGCGGACCGTCGGACAGGAAGGCCTCGACGTCGGCGCCGAGTGCGCCCACGGGTTCGGGGCGCAGGTATCCGGTGACGCGCAGGTGGTCCGGCCAGTCGGCCGGCCGCGGGAGGATCTGTTCGCTGAACGGGTAGAGCACGGGCCAGGACCGGTCGCGCTCCGCGCGCGTGGGCTTCGCGGGAAGGCCGAGGTCGCGGCGCAGCTCGGCGATCACCGGGGCGTAGACGCGTTCGGCGAAGCCGCCGGCCCACCAGACGAAGCGGTTGCCGAGCCGCCCGTAGGAGCGCACGCCGAGTGCCGGTGGACTGAAATCGCCGGTGGGGGAAGCGGGCTGGAACATCACGCCGGCACTGGGGACGCCGAGCGCGGCGGCGACGTGCCGGCCGAGAAGCGCGCCGACGGGGCCCTCGAGCAGGAGGAGGTCGCTGCCTTCTGCCGCGTCGGCCATCGCCTGCCCGACGCCGCGCAGTTCCTCGCGCATCCCCTCGAGTGAGTCCTTCGACGGACGCATCCTCGCCCCGTCGACGAGGGCTTGCGCGGCGGGGGAGGCGAGCGTCGCCGCGCGGGTGTCCCTCGGCAGCGGCGCGAAGGCGACGCCGGCGCCCGCGACCTCGGCGCGGTACGGCTCCTGGGCGGCGAGCACCACTCCGTGGCCGTCGGACTGCAGCCGAAGGGCCAGGCCGGTGAGCGGGACGACGTCGCCGCGGGTGCCGAAGGCGAGGATCGCGGTCCTCATGCGCGCACCCCGCGGGTGAAGATCTCCACCAGCGTCTCGCCGTACGCGACGGGGTCGTAGTCGACGCCGATCGCCCCGAGGCGCGCGAGGTCGGTGGCGGCACCGTCGAGGGCGCCGCGCAGTGCCGCGCCGGCGCGGGTCGGGTCGAGGTCGGCGCGGAACTCGCCGTTCTCGACCCCGAGCGCGAAGATCGCCGCCGGGTCCAGGAGCGCGAGGTCCCCCTGCGGCGGGTTCGCCGCGGTGTCCTCGGTGACGGCCTCGTCGAACCGGCGACCGTCCGCGGAACGGTAGGTGGTCGCGATCTCCCGCAGCGCGACGGTCGCCGCCCGGTGCTCGGCGAGGAAGGCGGCATTGGCTCGGATGTACGCGGCGAGCTTGTCGGTGGCCGTCTGCGCCGCGGCGATCGAGGGCACGATGTACCCGGCCGCGACGGTGAAGACCGCGGTCGTGACCGCCGCGACCAGCTCGTCCTTGGTGCGGAAGTGATAGAGCGCCACCGACTTGGCGATGCCGACGTGGTCGGCGATCTTCGCGACCGACGCCGCCGGGTAGCCGTGCTCCGCGATCACGGCGATGGCCGCGTCGACGAGTTGGGCCCGGCGCTGCTCCGAGGTGAACGTCTCTCTAGACCGCATGGTCTAAATATAGACCGTGCGGTCTAGAGGTGTCCAGGGTGGGTACTTCGCGCTGTGAAAGCCGCCACATGATTGGGCTCCGGGCCCGGGGGGCTGCGATTCTCATGTGAGAGAACTTCGGCATAGTTCTATCGCGGCGAGGGAGGCGGCATGACAACGGTGCTGGTGCTCGCGCTGCTCGCGGTCGTCATCGGCGGCGCGATCTGCGTCGCGATCGCCGCGCCCGGACGCCGCGCCGCCCTGCCGAGCCGGTTCGCCGTCGCCGTGCTCATCGGGCTCGTCGTGGGCGAACTCGTGTCGATGCTCGCGCTGAACGGCGCGATCGAGGACCGGCTCGCAGCGGAGGCGGATCGCGCGGCGGTCTCGGCCCCCGCGGTGCGCTCCGCGCAGGCCGAGCTCGACGCCGCCCGCGCCGACCGGGCGGCCCTCGATAGCACGGTCGCGGAGGCCGCCACCCGCCGCGACCAGGCGCTCGTCGTCGCCCGCTGCGAGTACCGGCCCAGTCCCGCCTGCCCGCAGACGACGATCACCGGGGTCCCCGGCCAGGGCCCGGAGACCCGGACCGCCAACCAGCGCCTCGCCTCGGCGCAGAGCGACCTCGACCGCGCCACTGCGGACCGCGCGAGGAACGCGCCCGGTCGGGACGCCCGGGTGGACACGGCCACCAGCGAGCTGGCCGCAGCCAGGGAGGCGGCCACCGCGGCCGACGACGGCGTCGGCGCGCGCTGGGTGGCGCTGAACGGCGTCACGGCGCACTCGCTCTCGGCCGCCGCACTCCGGGTCGCGCTCGACCTGCTGTGCGCGGTGCTCGCCCTGCTGCCGCTGCTCCTTCGTCTCTGGCGCGGCGAGACGGTCCGCGACATCCGGCACCGCCGGGACCTGAAGAGCGAGCGGCTCGCCTCCGCCGCGCAGCTCGCGATCGAGCGCCGCGACCATGAGCGCCGCGTGGAGCTCGCGATCGCCGCCGACCGTCCCACCGAGCTGCCGCCCGCCCTCGGCGCCACGGGTGGCGCGGCGGCGCGCGCGGCGGCCCTCGAGGCCGCCGGATTCGAGCCGGTCGCGGTGACCGCGCGACGGTACCGACAGGAGATTCCCGCCGTGAACGACGACTTCCTGCCCATCGCCGCCGCCGCGGAGGCCGCCAGCCTGCGCGCGACCGGCCAGCCCCCGGCCGACGAAACGCCGACCGGGCCGATTCCCGTCGCCGGCGCAGCCGGGACGACCCCCGAACCCACCGAGGAGGCTCCCGTGCGCGACGAGTCCCACCAGCTGCCCGCCCGTATCTCCGAGACCGCGCCCGCGGTCCCGGCCCGCGAGGTGGAGCGCAAACCCAACCCGTTCGTGCCGCCCGTGATCGACGACGCCGCCCGCACGATCGCCGGTTTCGTCCGGCCGCTGATGCCGCCCATCGTGGCGCGCGTGCTGCCCGGCGGAGGGACCCGCACCGTGCACCAGTCGTACGAAGAGGTCGAGGAGGTCACCTTCGCGATGCGCCGCACGCGCAAGGTGGTGGTCGGCACCGTCGAGCAGAGCGTGCCGGCACCGTCGGCCGACGGTGACCCGGGCGTCGCCACGCCGCCCGCCCAAAAGCAGTGATCGGGGCCCGGAGGTCGTGACCTCTCGCGCACAATCGCGACCATCTCGTACGCAGTGCTTGGTAAAATGCATCTGGGAGATCCGAGCGCAGAGGAGGCGCCCGTGGTTACCGTTTTCGCAGTCTGTGCCGTCGTCGGGATTCTGGTCCTGATCGCGTCACTGATCCTGGGGGACTTCGAGGTCGGGGGAGTCGAGATCGGCAGCGCCGACGCGGGCCTGCCCTGGCTCAGCGCGCCCGCCCTGGCCGCCGCCGTCGGCGTCTTCGGGGTGGTCGGCTGGCCGCTGGCTGCCGGGACGCCGCTGTCGACGCCCGTCGTCGTGGGTGCGGCCGCAACGTCCGGGGTCGCCGCCTACGGGCTGCTCATGCTGGTTCTCCGGGCGATGCGCCGGGCGCAGACCGGCACGGTCGTGGGGCTCCGCGCCGCGGTCGGCACCATCGGCGAGCTCAGCATGGAGATCCCGGCCGGCGGCTGGGGGCGAGTGAGCTACATCGACTCGGAGTCGGTGCGGGCCACCACGACCGCCGTACTCGTCGATCCGGGTGCCGCGGCCCCCGGCGGCCAGCAGGTGCTGATCGTCGACGTCGACGGGGATCGGCTGGTCGTCCAGCCGCTCGACACTCAGGCCTGATCAACTGGGCCGGGCAGCTGTGCCCGGCAGAGGGAGGAAACCATCATGACCGTATCGATCCTGATCGCGGCCGGTGCCGCGGTGATCGTGATCCTGCTCGCGCTGTGGATCTTCTTCCACAACTACATCAAGTCGCCGCCCGACCAGGTGGCGATCTTCACCGGCCGCGGCGAGATGAAGGTGGTGCGTGGCGGGGCGCGCTTCAAGGTGCCGGGGCTCGAGCGCGTGGACTACATGCCGCTGCGGCCGTTCGAAGTTCGCATCGCGCTCAGCAACGCCCGGAGCATCGATGGCGTGCCCGTCGAACTGCAGGCCGTCGGGCTGGTGCGCATCGGCACGACCGACGAGATGACCCGCACGGCGGCGCAGCGCTTCCTCACCGCGAACATGGCCGAGCTCGAGAATCAGATCAACGAGATCCTGGCGGGCAGCCTGCGTGGCATCGCGGCCACGATGACCGTCGAGCATCTCAACAGCAACCGCGAGGCCCTCGCCCGCGGGGTGGTCGAGGAGGCCGGCGGCGATCTCGCACGCATCGGCATGGAGGTCGACATCCTCAAGATCGCCGGCATCGAGGACCGCAACGGCTACCTCGAATCACTCGGCCAGAAGCGCATCGCCGAGGTCAAGCGGGACGCCGACATCGGCAAGGCCGAGGCCGAGCGGGACTCGCTGATCCGCTCTGCCGATGCCCGCCGCGCCGGCGAGATCGCTCAGACCCAGGCCGAGACCGCGATCGCGGAGGCCCAGCAGGGACGGGACGTGCGTATCGCCCAGCTCCGCGCCCAGACCGAGGCGCAGAACGCCGAGGCCGATCAGGCCGGTCCGCTCGCCAAGGCCACGGCGGAGAAGGCCGTCGGCATCGCGCTCGAGGAGGCCGAGGCGGCCCGCGTGGAGGCACGCACCGAGGTCGAGCGCAAGCGCCGCGCCCAGGCCGAGGCGTCGCTCGAGGCGGACGTCATCGCGCCCGCCGAGGCCGCGCGCCAGGCGGCGGTCGCCCGCGCCGAGGGCGAGCGGCAGGCGGCGATCCTCGCCGCCGAGGCCGCAGCGGAATCGACCCGCCTCGATGGCGAGTCGAAGGCGCAGGCTCGCAAGTCCGCCGCCGCGGCCCTCGAGGCGGAGCTCCGCGCCGACGCCGCCGGTAAGCAGGCGCAGGCCGAGGCCTTCAATCAATACAACGCCGAGGCCGTGCGGCTGCTGCTGGCGCCGCAGGTTCTCGCCACCGTCGAAGCGGCGGTCCGCGCGCAGTCCGAGGCGACCGCCTCGATCGACAGCATCAACATCATCGGCGGCGGCCAGAACGACGCCACCGGCGGGCTGCTCGGCCTCTCGGGACAGTCGGTCGCGGCGGTGGTCGCCGCGCTGAAGTCGCAGGGCATCGACCTCGGACAGCTGCTCGGCGCGGCCCCGCACGACACCGACGTCGTCGACGTGGTCGACGAGTAGCCACGATGAAGCCCGGCGACGCCGAGGCGCTGCGCCTCGCGGTGGGTGAACTGGAGCAGCGGCTCCGGCAGCTGCCCGCCGCGGGGCTGCGCGGCTCCGAGCTGTTCGTTCTCGCCACCGTCGAGGCCCTGGGCGCCGACGCCTTCCCGACCGCGATCGGCGACCGGCTCGCGATGAAGCGGTCGAACGTCTCCGTCACGATGGCGGACCTGCGGCGCCGCGGCTTCCTCGCGAGCGAGGCCGACGGTTCCGACGGCCGGCGGCGGCCCGTCGCCCTGACGGACCGGGGACGCGAGGTCCTGCACGCCCGTGACGCCGCGCAGGACGCGTGGCTCGCGGACACGGGCGCCGCGCAGCTCACCGCGGACGAGTTGGCGCGGCTGCGCGAGGCCGTGCCCCTACTGCTGCGTCTGGCCGCCGGATCGGAGACGCGGGTCTGAGAATCGCAGCGAGCGCAACCCTGTGCGGGCGACCCGCCCGGCGATAGGCTTCGGGGCGTGAGTGGTCTTTTCTCGTTCCCGAACCCCGTCAACGAGTACGCGGCGCGCGTCACCGCCGGCCTCGTGGTCGTCCTCGCGGTGGTGACGATCGTCGCCGGGCAGTGGTGGCTCTACGCGGCTCTGGCGATCGGCTTCGCGCTCCGCGTCGCGGGCGGGCCCCGGTACTCGCCCTTCGGCCGGCTGGCGGTGCACGTCATCGCGCCGAAGCTCGGCCCCGCCAAACTGGTGCCCGGCCCGCCGAAGCGCTTCGCGCAGACCATCGGCCTCGTCTTCTCCACCGTGGCGCTGGTGCTGTTCCTGACCGGGAACCACGTCGCGGCCCAGGTCGTGCTCGGCCTGCTCGTCGTGGCGGCTCTGCTGGAGTCGGCGGCGGGTATCTGCCTCGGCTGCATCGTCTTCGGGTGGCTGCAGCGCCGCGGCGTCATCCCCGAGTCCGTGTGCGAGGCCTGCGCGGGTGTGAACACCACGCCCCCGACCCTCAGCGCCCGGCAGTAGCGCTGTCGACGAAAGAACGCCGCCGCGGAGCCCGCGGCGGCGTTCGTCTGTCAGGGGGCGGCCTCCTCGTGGGGTCAGATCTGGCCGACGATCTCCTCGGCCCACTCGACGGCCTTCTCGTCCACGTCGTCGGTGCCGGAATTGTCGTGCTCGAAGCGGGTGCCCACCTGGGTGGCGCCCAGCCCCGTGAGGTGCTTGACGACGGTCTTGCCGCCGGCGTTGTAGGTGTCGACGTAGATGGTGTCGCCGAGACCGAAGACCGCGAAGCGCAGGCCGGTCAGGTCGGGCGCGGCCTCGAGCAGGTCCTCGAAGAACTCGGTGGTGCCGGCGGGCAGCTCGCCCTCGCCGTAGGTGGCGCACGAGAAGACGTGGAAGTCCGCGGGATCCAGCGCGTCGATCTCGCCGTCCATCATGTCGTGCAGCTCGACGGAGCCGGCCTTCGCGAACACGGTGTACATGGCGTTCGCCGCGCCCTCGGCGGTGCCGGTCGAGGAACCGTAGAAGATGTGAACAGACATGGGAGAAGATCATAGCCAAGCCTCACTCCGAGGTGTGAGCTGTGCCCCGTCGGTGTGAGGTCCTAAGCTTGCCGCCATGCCTCACGCGACCCTGTCCGACGGTGTTCGGCTCGCCTACACCGTGCACCCCGCGGCCCCGGGCGCGACGGGGCCTGGGGTGCTGTTGTTCGCAGGTCAGGCCCTCGCCGGGTCGTCGTGGGCGCCGGTCGTCGAGGACTTCCGCGCCGCCGGCCCCGTCGTCACCTTCGACCACCGCGGGATCGGCGCCAGCGACGACGCCTTCCCCCGCGGGTGGAGCACCCGGGACTGCGCTGCGGACGCCCTCGCCGTGCTCGATGCCGCCCGGGCGGACGGCACGATCGGCGCCGCCGTCGACGTGTACGGCTTCTCCATGGGCGGCCGGGCCGCGCAGTGGCTCGCCGCCGACCATCCCGGCCGGGTGCGCCGTCTCATCCTCGGGGCCACCTCGGTCGGCGACGCGCACGGCGTCGCGCGCACCAGCGAGATCCTGCGCATCCTCGTCCGCTCCGACCGGCGGGCACTGCTGGAGCTGTTCTTCACTCCCGACTGGCTCGCCGCGCACCCCGAGGCGGCCGAGGCGATCCTCGCGCAGCCGCGATCGCTGCCGGCGCAGCGCGCGCACTTCGCCGCGAGCACCGACCACGACGCCGCGGCGGCGCTGCCGTGGATCGAGGCGCCCACCCTGGTGCTGCACGGGGCCGACGATCGCATGTGCCCGGCCGAGAACGCCGAGATCCTGCGCGCGGGCATCGACGGTGCGCGGATGCGCGTGTATCGGGGCGTGCGCCACGGCTACCACCTGCAGGAGCCGGCGGCCACCGTCGACGCCCTGGACTTCCTCACCGCGCCCTGACCGCCGCTGCTACGGTCCACGCATGGCGGACTACGGCAGCTTCCAGGACGGGATCTACGCGGAGGGGCTGCTCGCGAAGCACCGTCACTTCCCGTACACCTTCGGCGATCTCGAGGCGCGCGCGAAGCAGGTGCTCGACCACGCCCTCTTCGACTACGTGCGCGGCGGCGCCGGCGACGAGACCACGCAGGACGCGAACGTCACCGAGCTGCGCCGCTACGGCTTCGTTCCCCGAATGCTCCGCGACCGGAGCGTGCGGGACCTCTCGACCACCTTCCTCGGGGCCGAGCTCGACGCGCCGGTGATCCTCTGCCCCGTCGGGGTGAACGGGCTCGTCCACGACAACGGCGACCTCGAGGTGGCCCGGGCCGCCGCGACGCTGAACGTGGCCGCGATGTACTCGACGCTCTCGGAGGCGCCGCTGGAGGAGGTCGCCGACGCCCGCGGCGACTCCTTCGCCGCGTTCCAGCTGTACCCGACGAAGGACGACCAGCTGACCGACAGCCTGGTGCGACGGGCCGACAAGGCCGGTTTCGACGCGCTCACCATCACCCTCGACACCGGCAGCCTGGGCTGGCGGCCGCGGGACCTGAGCAACGGCTACATCCCGTTCCTGCGCGGCCGCTGCCTCGCCAACTACCTCACCGATCCGCGGTTCATCGAGCTCTGCGGCGTCGAGAAGCCGCCGCCGCTGCACGCCGGGATCGTCTGGTCGTCGCTGTTCAGCAAGCCCACCTTCTCCTGGGAGGACGTGGCCCGCATCCGCCGGCTCACCGACCTGCCGATCATCCTCAAGGGAATCTGCCACGCCGAGGACGCGCGCAAGGCCGCCACCGAGGGCGTCGACGCGATCGCCTGCTCGAACCACGGCGGCCGCCAGGCGAACGGCGGTCTGCCCGCGGTGAGCCACCTCGAGGGGGTCCTCGACGCGGGTCTGCCCGTCACCTTCGACAGCGGCGTCCGTGACGGCGTCGACGTGCTGCGGGTCGTGGGTCTCGGCGCGACCCTCGCGGGCATCGGCCGCCCGTACGTCTACGGGCTGACGCTGGGTGGCGCCGCGGGCGTCGAACACGTGCTCCGCTCGATGCTCGCCGAGGCGGACTTGACGATGGCCGCGGACTGCCTCACCTCGCTCGCCGATCTGCACGTCGTCAGGCGATGACGGGCGCCGGCTTCGACTGGTCCGGCTTCGAGGACGCGATCCGCGCGGAGCCGAGCCGGCCGTGAGATCCGCGTCGGACCAGGAGCTTCGGGGGTACTGGGCGGCCCGCGCGGAGTAGCGTCCTCGCAATGACGTTCTCGACGTTGGCGCTGATCACGGCTCTGGGGCTGCTGGGCCCGTTGCTCGCCGCGAAGCGATCCTGGAACCTGCCCCTGATCCTGGGGCCGATGGTGGCGGGCGTGATCTTCGGTGCCACGGGCTTTCGGGTGCTGGACGCGACCGAGCCCACGTTCGCGTTCCTCGCCGACATCGGCTTCGCGATCGTCATGTTCGTCGCCGGTACGCACGTCCCGGTGCGCGATCCGGCGGTGCGGTCGGCGCTCGGCGCGGGCGCGGTGCGCGCCGCGGGCGTCGGCGTCATCGCCGCGGTCCTGGGTACGGCTCTGGCGGCGGCCTTCGGTACCGGGCACGCCGCGCTGTACGCGGTGATCATGGCCTCGTCGTCGGCGGCCGTGGTGCTGCCGATCATCAACGCCGGTCACCTCACCGGCAAGCCGGTGCTGGCGCTCACGGCCCAGGTCGCGATCGCGGACACCGTCTGCGTCGTCGCCCTGCCGCTGGTGATCGATCCGCCCACCGCGGGCCGGGCGGCCCTCGGGGCGCTCGCGGTGGGCGGTGCGGCGTTCGTCTTCTACTTGATCCTGCGCTGGTCGGAGCGCAGCGGCGTGGGGGACCGGATCGAGGCGGTCTCGGAGGAGCGCGAGTTCGCGCTGCAGTTACGGGTCAGCCTGGTGGCGCTGTTCCTGCTGGCGGCGATCGCGACCACCATGCACGTCTCGGTGATGCTGGCCGGTTTCGCCCTGGGCCTGGCGGTCGCGGCGGTGGGGGAGCCGCGCCGGATGGCGGCGCAGCTCTTCGCGCTCGGGGAGGGTTTCCTCGCGCCGCTCTTCTTCGTCTGGCTGGGTGCCCGAGTGAACCTGCGCGACCTCGTCGAGCACCCGTCGTTCATCCTGCTGGGGCTCGCGCTCGGCCTCGGCGCGATCGCGGCGCACGTGGCGATGCGGTTCGTCGGGCTCCCGGTGCCGCTGGGGGTGCTCGCGGCGGCGCAGATCGGCGTGCCCGTCGCGGCGGTCACCGTCGGGGAGCAGTTGCACCTGTTCGCCGCGGGCGAGGGCGCCGCCCTGATCCTCGGCGCCCTCGTCACGATCGGCGGCGCCGCGATCGCCGCCGGCCCCGCCGCTAACTCCGGAAGGACTGTTCCACCTGGGCCAGCGTCGCCCGGAGCGCGTCCGGCGCATCCGTCGTGAAGATCGCGGTATCGCCCGAGTCCTTCACGACGGCCTCGCGCACCCGCTGGTCGTGGTACAGCGCCGCGAGCGCCGTGTAGTCGCCGATGCGGGGATCGTTCTCCCGCGCGGCGAAGATGTTGACGTACTGCGCCAGATCGGGGCGGCGAGGATCGTCGGTGTAGATGGAGTCCTTGCTCGTCAGCCCCAGTTTCACCGCGAAGGTGTCGTCCACGAAACCGGCGTCCACGCTGTCGAGCGCCGGCCCGATCTGGGTGGGGTCCAGCGTCACGAGGTTCACCTTGGACCGCGCGCGGTCGACGTCGGCCAGCGAGGACTGCCAGGTGCCCGTGCCGTCACGGAAGGTCACCAGCCCGGCCGCCTTGAGGCTGAGCAGGGGGCGGATCTGGTTCGCGGGGTTGTCCGACAGGGCGATGGTGGCGCCCTGCGGCAGTGCGTCGATCGTGCGGTACCGCTTCGAGTACAGCTGCAGCGGGTAGATCTGGGTGGCCCCGACCGGGGTGAGCCGGACGGTGTTCTTGACGTTGTAGGCGGCGAGGTAGCGCACGTGCTGGAACTGGTTGAGGTCGATGGATTCGTCGGCGAGGGCGGGGTTCGGGGCGTTGTAGTCGGAGAAGGAGACGAGCTTCACGGTGTATCCGTGCTCTTTCGCGACGTCGGTGAACACCTTCCAGTGGGGTTTGCCGACGTCGACCACCCCGAGCTTGATCTCGTTCGACGGGGCGTCGCTCGTGCAGGCGGTGGTGCCGACCGCGACGAGGGACAGCAGGACTGCGAGGAGGGCGGTAGCCGTTCGTTTCACGAGGGCCCACTGTTCGGCACCGCGCTCCTCGCGGACAGGGTTGCGGTCACGGTGATCCCGCGCCCTCAGTCGCGTGCGTACTCCACGACGACGGGGGCGTGGTCGGACAGCCGCTCGTCGGGCGAGGGCTCCTTGTCGACGGTGACGGACAGCGCGGCGCGCGCGAGGCGCGGGGTCGCGAGGTGGTGATCGATGCGCCAGCCCACGTCCTTGGTGAAGGACTCGCCCGCCCAACTCCACCACGACAGCGGGCCGGGGCGGTCGCCGTGCAGGGCGCGCACCACGTCGACGAGGCGCCGCGGGCCGAGCTGCGCGCCCAGCCATCGTCGCTCCTCGGGGAGGAAGCCCTCCATCTTCTGGGCCGGCCGCCAGTTCGTGACGTCGTGCGGCAGGTGCGCCAGGTTCAGGTCGCCCAGCAGCAGGAACTCCCGCCCGGCCGCGAGCGCCGCCCGGCGGTTGCGGTCGAGTTCGCGCGCGAAGGCCTCCAGGAAGCGCATCTTCCGGGCGTGCTTCGCGCCGCCGTCGGGGGTGTCCCGGAGGTTCCCGGGCCGCTGCAGGTGCACGGGAAGGCCGCCCTTGGGCAGGTAGAGGCAGGCGATCGTGAGGCCGGGCAGGTCGGCCTCGAGGTACCGGCCCTCGGTGGCGTACTCCCCGAGGCCGCGAGCGCGGGGCGGACGACTCGCCCAGCTCCGCACCTCCGACGGTGCCTCCCTGGTCAGGATCGCCACCCCGTTGCGGCCGGGGATAGACCCGCAGTCGACGGCCACGTGATAGCCGCGGAACGCGCCCACCTCGGCGGGCGGGCAGCGCAACTCCTGCAGCGCCAGCACGTCGAGGCCGCGGCCCGCGAGCCAGGCGTCGAAGCCGCGCCGCCGCGACGCCCGGATCCCGTTGACGTTGAACGTGCCGACCCGCAGCGCGTCCGGTGCGGTCAGGGGGCGGTCGCCGTGCTCGACGGGTCGATGAGGATCTTGGCGTGCACCTCCGGGTCGCCGAGCGCGTCGAACGCGGTCGCCACGCCCTCGAGCCCGACGGTGCCCGTGACCAGTGGCTTCACGTCGACCTTGCCGTTGGCGATCATGTGCAGCGTGTCGTGGAACTCGCCCGGGTCGTAGCCGAAGGCGAACCGTAGGTCGATCTCCTTGTTGCCGGCGAGCGCGGGCATGATCTGGTCGGGCTCCATGCAGACGCCGACGACGATCACCCGGGTGCGCAGCGGCGCGGCCTCGATGATCGAGTTGATCATGCCGGGCACGCCCACGCACTCGAAGACCACGGGGCCGGACGGCATCTCGCCGATCTTGTCCGCGAGCCGGAAGACGTGCCACCACGGCACCGGGCCGGGCACGAGGGTGAGCTTGTCCATGGTGCTCACGCCCAGCTTGAACAGGTCGGTGGCTTTGCGGATCTCGGTGCGGGGCTGCTTGTAGGCGTTCCAGGGCTCCTGCACGCGCGGGTCCACCACCACGTGCGCACCCATCTGCTTCGCGAGGGCGCGGCGGCCGGGGGAGAAGTCGCTGGCGATGATCTTCTTCGCGCCCGAGGCGCGCAACATCGCGATGACCGCGAGGCCGATGGGGCCGCAGCCGATCACGATCGCCGTCTGCCCGCGGCCGACCTCGGCGCGGCGCACCGCGTGCCACGCCACGGCCATCGGCTCGGTCAGGGCGGCCTCCTCGTCGGACACCTTGCCGGGGACGGGCATCGTCATCGACTCCTGGACGAGAACCTGTTCGGCGTACGAGCCCGGGGAGCGCTCGGAGAGGCCGACGAGCTGCGGCTCGTTACCGACCATGAGGGTCGGGAGGGCCACGACGCGGGTGCCCACCGGCCAGCGCTTGCGGCAGCCGGGCCCGTACTCCGCGACGGTGCCCACGAACTCGTGCCCCATGACGACGCGCTGGTCGGTGCGCATGCAGTCGGGGTACCCGGCCTTCGCGGCGAGATCGGCGACGAGATCGGCGTGATGGCGGGCGTGCAGGTCCGAGCCGCAGATCCCGGTGCGGGTCACGTTCAGGAGCACCTGCCCGCGGGCGGGGCTCGGTGCGGGGAGTTCTTCGACGGTGAGGCGACCTTCGTTGACCACGACAGCTTTCATACGTTCGAGAATAATCCTTGCCCCCGACACATCCGGCCCCGCACCCGGCCGGTGCTCTGCGCCGCCTCACCCTCGGGCCCGGAACCCGGCGACGGAGGGCTCGACCCCGCGCCTTGAGCACACGTCGATCCCATCCCTGGGCAGGATGCGCGTGGACCTGGTTCGATGATCGGGTGACCACATCGGATGAGACCCGCATCGTTTCCGCCTCCCGTGACATCGCCGCGGCATCGGACGCCGTCTTCGGCCTGATCGCCGACCCGGCGCGCCAACCCGAGTGGGACGGCAACGACAACCTCAGCGAGGCCGCGCCGGGCCAGCGGGTCCGCGCCGTGGGGGACGTCTTCACCACGACGCTCACCAACGGCCAGGTCCGCGAGAACCACATCACCGAGTTCGACGAGGGCCGGCTCATCGCCTGGACGCCCGCGCCTGTCGGCGAACCCGCCCCGGGTCACCTCTGGCGCTGGGAGCTCGCGCCGCTCGCGGACGGCGGTACCCGCGTCACCCACACCTACGACTGGACTGAGCTGCACGACGAGCAGCGGCTGCCGCGCGCCCGGGCGACGACCGCGGACCGCCTGGCCGCATCCGTCGACCGCCTCGCGGAGCGCGCTGAGTCCCGGTGACCGAGCCTGCACTGCGCCGCTCGCTCGGCCTGGGAGACGCCGTCACGGTCGGCCTGAGCGCCATGATCGGCGCGGGCGTCTTCGTCGTTTTCGCACCGGCCGCCGCGGCGGCGGGATCCGCGCTGTTCCTCGGCCTGGCGATCGCCGCACTGATCGCCTACTGCAACGCGAGCAGCTCCGCCCGCCTCGCCGCCCGCTACCCGCAGTCGGGCGGTACCTACGTCTACGGGCGCGAGCGCCTGGGCCCGTTCTGGGGGCACCTCGCCGGCTGGAGCTTCGTGGTCGGCAAGTCCGCGTCCTGCGCCGCGATGGCGCTCACCGTCGGGCACTACGCGTGGCCGGGCCAGGCCCACGCCGTCGCCGCGGGCGCGGTGGTCGCGCTGACCGCGCTCAACGTGGCGGGGGTGGAGCGCTCCGCGCGCGTCGCCCGGGTGGTCGTCGCGCTCGTGCTCGCAGTGCTGGTCGGCGTGGCCGTCGCCGCTGTCACGTCCGGCACGGCCGCGCCGTCCCGGATCGTCGACGGTGCCGCCGCGGGGCCGCTCGGCGTGCTGCAGGCGGCGGGCCTGCTGTTCTTCGCGTTCGCCGGGTACGCCCGCATCGCCACCCTGGGCGAGGAGGTGCGCGACCCCGAGCGCACGCTGCCGCGCGCGATCTTCCTGGCGCTCGGCGTCGCGCTCGGCGTGTACGCACTCGTCGGCGTCGTCCTGGTCGCGGTGCTGGGCATCGACGGGCTCGCCACATCGGGCGCGCCCGTCGCCGACGCGGCGCGCGCGGCGGGCTTCCCGGTGGCGCTGGTGACGGTGACGGCGTGCATCGCGGCGCTCGGCGCGCTGCTCGCGTTGCTGCTCGGCGTCTCCCGCACCGCTCTCGCGATGGCGCGCGACGGTCACCTACCGCGGGCGCTGGCGACCGTCGACGAGGCCCGCCGGGTGCCGGTCTACGCGGAGCTCGCGGTCGGCGCCGTCGTCACCGTCGTGGCGGCGACGGCCGATCTGGGCGCCGCCATCGGCTTCTCGTCCTTCGCGGTGCTCGTGTACTACGCCGTCGCCAACGCCTCCGCGTGGACCCTCGACGGTGCGGTGCGCTCCCGGATCGTCCCGGCTGTGGGACTGGTCGGCTGTCTCGTGGTGGCGCTGTCGCTGCCCGCGGGCTCGGTATCGGCGGGAGTCGTCGTGTTGGTGGCCGGAGCGCTCGCCTACACCGTGACCCGCTCTAACAGCCCGTCTGGTACAGCGCCTTGAGCCAGCCGGCGCTCTGGTATCCCCAGCCGAAGACCGTCTCGGCGGCGCCCCGATCCTCAGGGAAGTCCGTCATCTGCATCTTCCTGCCGTAGCAGCGCTCCAGGATGAAGCGCGCGCGTTCGAGGTGCGCGGTGGTGGTCACGACGATGATGTCGTTCCAGCCGCGCGCGGCGGCGAGCCGCTGGACCTCCTGTGCCTCGCCGCGCGTGGTCCACGGCTGCGGTAGGAAGCAGGTGATGTTCACGCCGCTGATCGCCCGCGCGCACAGTTCCCGCATGCGAGCGTCCGTGACCCCGACCGAGTTCGACAGCACGACCTGCCGGGCCAGGCCGCGTTCGGCCAGCTGCAGCCCGTATTCGAACCGCTCGTAGGGGTTGCCGCCGAGCACCACGATCGCGTCCGCGCGCGAGAGGTCGCGGTCGACCTGGGGCTGGAGGTACGCGCGGTCGATCGCGGTGCCGATGGCGGCGATGACCACGAGCGCGGCGGCGCACGCGACCAGGCGGCGCGCCCACCGCTGTCGACTCACCGCTGTTCGCACCAGAGAAGTATCGCGGCTGCCACCGCAGCGCGCACACCGGGGTGATACCCGGGGTGATCGCCGACAGCGGTGCGCACGGTGTCCACGCGGGCACCGCTGGGCAGGTGGCGCAATCCCTCGGGGCCGCGCTGGGAGTCGAACCACGCGGCGTCGGGCGGCGCAAGGACGAGGACCGCGTCGGTCCCGCCGGCGACGACGGGCCGCAGCAGCACCTCGGGGACCTGGGTGACGCCGCGGCGGCCCAAAAGCCGCCACGCGGGGTACGGCAGTCGGGTGCGCAGCAGTTCCTTGACGCGGCCCCGCGGACTGCGCGCGAAGGCGGGATCGGTGCGGGGCACGCCCAGATCCCGCGCGGGCGCGGCGCTGATCGAGGGCTTGAGGCGCCACGAGTAGAGCACCGCATTGACCAGGACGGTGGCATCGGCGGCGGTCGCGCGGGCGGCGTGCGCGGCGTACCAGGACCCCGAGCAGACGCCGGCGGTGAGGAGCGGACCGTCGAGCGCGCGGGCCGCGGCGGTGGCGTCGTCCACCCCGGACGCGGGGAACAGTGCGACGGCCTCGCCCGCATCGACGGCCCCTGACTCGCCCGCGCCCCGGCGGTCGAAGCGCATTGCCGCCCCACCCGCGCGGGCCGCCTCGCGGGCCAGCTGCACCCACGCGCGGTTGGGGCCGTGCCGGGTGTCGTTGGCGGTCGCGCAGAACAGCACCGACCGGCGCGCCGCCCCGTCGGCGGGGACGGTCCGGATCGCCGCGGCGCCGCCGACGTCCTCGATCCGCTCCTCGAGGCCGCCCCACCGGGCGCGGGTCCGGAGGATCGGGGCGACGGTGACGCGCTCCCCGTCGGGCAGGGCGGCGCCGAGCCAGGCGGCGATGCGCGCGACCGCGTCGTCCGGGATGCGGACCAGATGCGCGCCGGGCTCGACGAACTCGGGCATCCCGTCGACGACGATCCGCTCGGCGCCGTCGGGGGCGGACGGGCCGGCGCCGGGGCGCTCGGCGAGGAGGAGACGCGGGGCGGTGAGGGCGTCGTCGGGCAGGGTGGACAGCGCGGCGACGGCGTCGGCGTGCACGTCGAGCCCGATCCAGGTGCCGGCGCCCGCGCCGATCGCCATCCGGGCGAGGGCCGCCTGCCCGCGGACGAAGACCCGGCCCGCCACGGGGTCCCACCGCACCGCGGCGGG
>NZ_VIGW01000011.1 GCF_007858435.1 Tsukamurella asaccharolytica
GGCGGAGGTCGGCTTCCCGCCGGCCACGCATCTCGCCGCTCGCGACGGTGCCGAGGCCGACGTCCGGGCCGTCGCGGACGCCGCCGCCCTGCCCGACGGTGCCGAGGTGCTCGGCCCCGTCGACCTCCCGCCCGGGGTGCGGATCCCCGGCGCCCCCGACGAGGGCCCGCCGCCGCAGCGGCTGCTGGTGCGCGTCGCGCGGCGGGAGGGACGCGCGCTCGCGCGAGCCCTGTTCCTGGCGCAGGTCGGACGGAGCCTGCGTCGCGAGGGCGCCCCCGTTCGCATCCAGATCGACCCACTGCGGATCGGCTGACGGACCGGCCGGCGTCCGCCGGGGATCAGAGGTGCGCGAGCGCCCGGACGGGGTCCTCCACGTAGTCGGCGAACAGTCGCAGGAAGCCGCCCGCCTCGCCGCCGTCGCACACGCGGTGATCGAAGGCGAGGGAGATCTGGGCGACTTTGCGGACGACGATCGCGCCGTCGACCACCCAGGGCCGATCGATGATCCGGCCGATGCCCAGTATCGCCGCCTCGGGGTGGTTGATGATCGGCGCGGAGCCGTCGACGCCGAAGACGCCGTAGTTGTTGAGGGTGAAGGTGCCCCCGGTGAGCCGCGCCGGCGGCAGCTTGCCGTCCCGGGCGAGGGCGGTGATCTCCGTCAGCCGCCGCGCGAGCTCCACCGTCGGCAGGGCGTCGGCGTCGGCGATCACGGGCACGACCAGGCCCCGCGGCGTCTGCGCCGCGATTCCGAGCTGCACCCGTCCGTGCTGCACGATCTGCCGGCGATCGGCGTCGACGGAGGAATTGAGCTGCGGGTACCGCCGCAACGCCGCGACCGCCAGGCGGGCGAGGAGCGCGAGCAGGCTCACCCGCTCGGTGTCCGGGAGCGTCGCGTTCATCGCGGCCCGCGCCGCCAGCAGCGCGGTGGCGTCCACGTCGACCCAGGTGGTGGCCTCCGGGATCTCGCGCCGGCTCGTGGCGAGCTTGTCCGCGACGGTCTTGCGGAGGCCGTTGAGCGGGATCCGCACGTCGCTCCGGGAAGCCGCGGGCGCGGGACCCGACGGCGCGGTCGTCGCGGCGAGCGCGGCGTCGACGTCGGCCCGGCGGATGACGCCGCCCACGCCCGACGGCCGCACTGTGGCGAGGTCCACCCCGTGCTCGCGGGCGAGGTCGCGCACGACGGGCGAGATGACGCGGGTGACGGTCGGCGCCGCCTGTTCGCGGGGCGGGGCGGGGGCGGTATCCCGGGTCGCCGCGGGGTCGGCGGCGCGCTCCGGGGCCGCCGCGCGCCGCCGGCGGGCGGGCTTGTCCGCGCTCGTCCCGTAGCCGATGAGCACGTTCCCCGAGGGCTCGTCGAGGGGCGGGGCGGCCGTCGTCGTCGGGCCCGCGACGCCCACGGAGATGAGCGGCGCACCGACGCGCAGCGTCTCGCCCGGCGCGCCGTGCAGGGCGGTGACGGTGCCCGCGAACGGGACCGGCACCTCGACCGCGGCCTTGGCGGTCTCGACCTCGACGACCACCTGGTCGACGGTCACGGTGTCGCCGACGCGGACACGCCAGGACAGGACGTCGGCCTCGGTCAGTCCCTCGCCGAGGTCGGGGAGGAGGAAGATCTGATCGCTCACGGTGCCACCGCCCAGCGGGCGTCGACCCGGTCGTCCCACTGCAGCCGGTCGACGGCGTCCAGGACCCGGTCGACGCCTGGTAGGTGCAGCCGTTCGAGCTTCGGTGGGGGATAGGGGATGTCGAGTCCGCTCACCCGCAGCACCGGGGCGTGCAGGTGATGGAAACAGCGTTCCTGCACGCGAGCCGCGATCTCGGCCCCGAGACCCGCGAAGCCCTGCGCCTCCTGCACCACCACGCACCGCCCCGTGCGCCGCACCGATGCCGTCACGGTCTCGTCGTCAAACGGGACGAGGGTGCGCAGATCGACCACCTCGAGCGAGAGACCCTCCGCCGCAGCGGCCTCCGCGGCGTCGAGCGCCACGTCCACCGAGGGGCCGTACGCGACGAGCGTCGCGTCCGTGCCCGCGCGCCGCACGACCGCCCGGCCCAGCGGCGCGCCGATCGTGAGATCGGTCTCCGCCGAGGCGAAGTAGAGGCGCTTGGGTTCGAGGAGGACGACGGGGTCGGGATCGTCGATCGCACGCCGCAGCAGGGTGTACGCGTCGTCGACGGTGGCGGGCGCCGCGACCTTCAGGCCGGGCGTGTGCACGTAGTAGGCCTCGCTGGAATCGCAGTGGTGCTCCACGCCGCCGATGCCGCCGGCGTAGGGCACGCGGATCACCATCGGCACCGAGAGGGCTCCGCGGGTGCGATTGCGCAGCTTGGCGACGTGCGAGACGATCTGCTCGAACGCGGGGTAGGCGAAGGCGTCGAACTGCATCTCGACCACGGGCTTGTAGCCCGCCATGGTCATGCCGATGGCGAAGCCGACGATGCCCGACTCCGCGAGCGGCGTGTCGAAGCAACGGTAGGCGCCGAACTCGCTGGTCAGGCCGTCGGTGACGCGGAAGACGCCGCCGAGCGTGCCGACGTCCTCGCCGAAGACGACCACGTCGGGGTTCGCGGCGAGGGCATCGCGCAGGGCCGTGTTCAGGGCCTGGGCCATGGTGTGTCGGGGCATGTCTCAGTCCTCCCGGTTGTCCGCCGCAGCGGCGAGCTCGGCCTCCACCTGCGCCTGCTGCTCGCGCAGCTGCGGGGTGGGTTCGGCGTAGACGTGGCGGAACAGGTCCGCGGGGTCGACGGGGCGGTCGGCGTTCATCCGGGCGCGCAGGTCCGCGGCGGCGGCCTCGGCCTCGTCGGCGACCGCGGCGACGACGGCGTCGTCGATCCGGCCGCGCGTCCGCAGGTGCGTCTCGAGCCGGGTGATCGGGTCGCGCCGGACCCACTCCTCGACCTCTGCGGACGAGCGGTAGCGGGTCGCGTCGTCGGCGTTGGTGTGCGCGTCGATCCGGTAGGTGTGCGCCTCGACGATCACCGGACCGTTGCCGGAACGCACGTAGTGGGCCGCCTCCTGCATCACGCCGAGCATGGCGATCGGGTCGTTGCCGTCGACCTGCTCGGAGCCGATGCCGTAGCCCACGCCCTTGTGTGCCAGGCTCGGGGCGGCGGTCTGCCGGGAGAGCGGCACGCTGATCGCGAAACCGTTGTTCTGCACCAGGAAGACCACCGGGGCGTGGAAGACGGCGGCGAAGTTGAGCGCCTCGTGGAAATCGCCCTCGCTGGTGCCGCCGTCGCCGCACAGCGCGAGTGCGATGGTGTCGGTGCCGCGCAGGTGCTCGCCGTGCGCCACGCCCGCGGCGTGCAGGAGCTGCGTGGCGAGGGGGGTGCACTGCGGTGCGGTCCGCAGGGCGGCCGGGTCGTAGCCGCAGTGCCAGTCGCCGGCCAGCAGGGTCAGCACCTGCACCGGGTCCACGCCGCGGGCGGCGAGCGCCACCGAGTCGCGGTACGTCGGGAACATCCAGTCCGTCGGGCGCAGGCACATCGCGGCGGCGATCTGGCAGGCGTCCTGGCCGCGGGAGGACGGGTAGACGGCGAGCCGGCCCTGCTTCGTCAGCGCCGTGGCCTGCGCGTCGAACCGCCGTCCCAACACCATGCGGCGGTACATCTCGACCAATCGGTCGTCGTCGGGGTGCGGGTAACGCGCGTGCGAATCGGTGAGCTCGCCCGCCTCGTCGAGGTACTGCACGGGCGTGTCGGCCGGAAGGAACTTCCGGTACGTCGGCTCGCCCGCGAGGTCGCTGATAGTGGTCATGTCGTCCTCCCTGGTCCGGGTGCTCATGAGAGTGGCACCGGCGGACGGAGTTCGCGGTGACGCCGGTATGTGCGAGACGAAGGACGTACTGTGAGCAGAATTCGGCGCCGATCGTCCGTGATTCGGGCGCCCAATCGGACTGAGGTGGACGGATGGCGTACGGTGCCGAGCACCCGGATCTCGACGACTTCGACCGGCGGATCCTGGAGGTGCTCGCCGAGGACGGACGGATCTCCATGCGCGCGCTCGCCGAGCGCGTGCACGTCTCGCGCGCCAACGCCTACGTGCGCGTGGAACGACTGGAGCGGACCGGGGTCCTGCGCGGCTACACGGTCCGGGTCGACCACGCGCGCGCCGGGTACGGCACCTCCGCGTACATCGCCCTGTCGATCCGCCAGGACGCGTGGGAGGGCGTCGCCGAGCACTTGCGCGAGCTGCCCTACGTGGAGCACTTCGCCCTGGTCGGCGCGGATTTCGACGTGGTGCTCCTGGTGCGGACGCCGGACAACGCCGCCCTGCGCGATGTGGTGCTGGTCCGGCTGCAGGCGCTCGAGGGCGTGCGTTCGACCCGCACGTGGCTGGTCTTCGAGGAGGCCGACGGCCCCGGCGCGCTCTCCGAGCGGGCCTAGTCGACGCCGAGCGCGAGCATCGCGTCGGCGAGTCCCGTCACTCGCGCGGCCGGAACTCGTCGACGTAGCCCAGGATCGCCTTCTGGACGGCGGGCCAGTACCGGTTCTGGGACTGCGAGGGGAGGTAGACGTTGTGCCCGGCATCGGGTAGCAGCACCGTCTCGCCGCGGCCGCCCTTGGCCTTCAGTGCGGCGACGAAGGCCTCGCATCCGGCGGGACGGACGACGCGGTCCGCGGTGCCGTTGAAGCACGTCACCGGGACCGCGGGGTTGATGTTCTGGATCGGATCGGCCACGGCGAACTGCTGCGGGAACTCGTCGGGCAGGCCGAGGAACAGGCGCGTGTTGACGTTGCCGTCGGCCACCGCACGACGCATGTCGAGCACGCCGCCCATCGAGACCACCGCGGCGGGGGTGACCGCGGGCACGCTGCCCATCGCGCCCGGCGTGAGCATCGAACGGGCGGAGGCCCACACGGCGAGTTGGCCGCCCGCGGAGTGCCCGGCGACGACCACGTCCTTCAGGTCCAGGTTCGGCGCGTGCTGCGCCTTCACCGTCTGCAGGAAGTCGATCGCCGCTGCCGTGTCGGTGAGGGTCACGGGGTAGCCGCCGCCCGCCCCGATCCGGCGGTACTCGACGTTCCAGACGGCGACGCCGTGGCTGACGAGCGAGCGCGCCATCTCGGACATCGACTCCGCCGTCGACGGCGTGCGCCAGCCGCCGCCGTGCAGGAGCACCACGACGGGGATCTGGGCGGGGAGCTCGATCGTCGTGCGCGCGCTGAGTGGACCGCCCGACGGGTTCTGCTGCAGCGCAGGATTGGCCGGCAGGTACAGCTCGCCGTAGTTCTGTGCGGGATCCGGGGCGCCGTCCGGAGTGGGGTAGACGATGCGCTGCGGCGCCGTGACCGGGAACGTGCCGACCACCGCGGCCGGGTTCGTCGGGGGGTACGACGTGGAGGGAGCCGCCGGTGCCGTCGACGACAGAGCACCCGTTCCACTCTGCACGGTGGTGGTGCATGCCGTGCCGAAGAGCACGGAAAGGCATACGGCGGCACCGACCAGCGGCCGCCGGGCGCGCGCGAACAGCACGTCGACCCTCTCTCGCCCGGCGGGGCGGTTCGTGGCGTTTCTGTCGGGAATCCTAAGGCAACCCTCGCTCGCACTGCCACCGCGGGCGCGCCGCTGTGACCGGTGCGCGTGCCCTGTGGCCGGTCCGGGCTGGATAATGGGGGAATGAGTGTGCTCCCCGTTCGCATCTATCCCGACCCCGTCCTGCGTACCCCCGCGGACGAGGTGACGGTCTTCGACGCCGACCTCGCACGCCTGGTGGACGACATGATCGACACGATGCACCACCACAACGGCGTCGGCCTGGCCGCGCCGCAGGTGGGCGTGAGCAAGCGGGTGTTCGTGTACGCCTGCGGCGGGCGCGAGGGGCACCTGATCAACCCGGTCTGGCGCGCCGTCGGCGACGAGCTGCAGACCGCGGCCGAGGGGTGCCTGTCGATCCCGGAGGTGCGCGGCGAATGCACGCGCCACCTGCACGTCGTGGCCGAGGGTGTCGACCTCACCGGGGCGCCGGTGACCCTCGAGGCCACCGAGCTCCTGGCGCGCTGCATCCAGCACGAGAGCGACCATCTCGACGGCGTCTTGTACCTCAGTAGGCTCGCCCCCGAGGAGCGCAAGGCCGTGATGTGCGTCATCCGCAGCTCCCCGTGGTTCACGGACCCGGCCGCCACGCTCGCCGCCGGCGCGGGGGGCCGCGCCTGATGCGGCTCCTCTTCGCGGGCACCCCCGAGCCCGCCGTGCCGGCGCTGCGCGCTCTCCTCGCCTCCGACCACGAGGTCGTCGGCGTGCTCACCCGTCCCGACGCCCGCTCCGGGCGAGGCCGTGGCGTGCGGCGCTCGCCCGTCGGGCAGGTCGCCGACGAGGCGGGGATCCCGGTGCTCACACCCGCGACCCTGCGCGACCCGGAGGCGCGGGCGGCGATCGTCGATCTGGCGCCGGAGTGCTGCCCGGTGGTCGCCTACGGCGGGATGATCCCGCCCGACCTGCTGGACGTGCCCGACCACGGGTGGATCAACCTGCACTTCTCGTTGCTCCCCGCGTGGCGCGGCGCCGCTCCGGTGCAGGCGGCGCTCGAGGCCGGCGACGAGGTGACCGGCGCCTCCACGTTCCGCATCGAAGCGGGCCTCGACACCGGTCCGGTCTTCGGCGTGCTCACGGAGCGGATCCGCTCCGACGACACCGCGACGGTGCTGCTCGCGCGCCTCGCCGAGCACGGCGCGGAGCTGCTCACCCGCACCGTCGACGGGGTGGCGGCCGGCGCCCTGCAGGCCCAGCCGCAGTCCGCGGACGGCGTCTCGCACGCGCCGAAGGTCACCGTCGACGCCGCGCGCGTGCGCTTCGACCTGCCCGCCGGTGCCGTGGACCGGCACATCCGTGCCATGACCGATGCGCCCGGCGCATGGGTGCCGCTCGGGGACGCGCGGCTCAAGCTCGGTCCCGCGGTCGTCGCCCCCGAGGCGGAGCGCCTCGCGCCCGGCGAGCTGCGCGTCGGCAAGCGCGAGGTCCACGTGGGCACCGCCACGGCGCCGCTGCGGCTCGGCACCGTGCAACCGCCCGGCAAGAAGCCCATGCCCGCCGCCGACTGGGCGCGGGGCGCCAGGGCCGAGTCCGGCACGATCCTCGGCGCCGACCGGTGACCGATCCCGCGCGGAGCGCCGCGCTCGAGACCCTCGCCGCCGTCCGCGAGCGCGGCGCCTACGCCAACCTCGTGCTGCCGGGCCTGCTCCGGGACAAGCGGCTCACGGGCCGCGACGCCGCCTTCGCGACCGAGCTCACCTACGGCACCTGCCGCGCCCAGGGGCTGCTCGACGCG
This sequence comes from Tsukamurella asaccharolytica, assembly GCF_007858435.1. Taxonomy (GTDB): domain Bacteria; phylum Actinomycetota; class Actinomycetes; order Mycobacteriales; family Mycobacteriaceae; genus Tsukamurella; species Tsukamurella asaccharolytica. Next base: position 7,269 of record NZ_VIGW01000011.1, read on the forward strand.
GTGATCGAAGACGCCTCGGGACGTCCGGTCGCCGAGATCGACGGTCCGGTGCTGGACGCGCTTCGACTGGGCGTCTACCAGCTGCTGCGCACCCGGGTGGGGGCGCACGCCGCCGTCTCCGAGACGGTGGACGCGGTCAAGGCCACGTCCGGCCGTGGCGCCTCCGGTTTCACCAACGCGGTCCTGCGGAAGGTCTCCAAGGATGACGAGGACACCTGGGTCGCCCGCGTGGCCCCCTCGGCCGCGGACGACCTGCTCGGGCACCTGGCCGTGCAGTACGCCCACCCGCGCTGGATCGCCCAGGCCTTCTGGGATGCGCTCCGCGCCAACGGGATAAGGTCGATGGGGCAGCTGCAGGCGCTGCTTGCCTCCGACGATTCCCGGCCGCCCGTGCATCTCGTCGCGCGCCCGGGGGAGATCTCGGCGGAGGAGCTCGCGCTCATCGTCGAGGGGGAGACGGGCGGGCTCTCGCCCTACGCGGTGTACTTGCCCGGCGGCGACCCCGGCGCGCTCGAGCCCGTCCGCGACGGCCTCGCGGGGGTGCAGGACGAGGGGTCGCAGCTGGTGGCCCGCGCCGCGGCCGTCGCGCCGCTCGAGGGTCCCGACGGCGGCCGCTGGCTCGACCTGTGCGCCGGGCCGGGTGGGAAGGCCGCGCTGCTCGGCTCGCTCGCCTCGATCGACGGGGCCCGCGTCGACGCGGTCGAGCCCGCGGAGCACCGCGCGGAGCTGGTGCGCAAGGCGGTGCGCGGGCTCCCCGTCGACGTGCACGTCGCCGACGGCCGCGCGTCGGGGTTGGAGCCCGGCTACGACCGCGTGCTGGTCGACGCGCCGTGTTCGGGCATCGGCGCGCTGCGCCGGCGGCCCGAGGCGCGGTGGCGCAAGCAGCCGAGCGATGTCGCGGGTCTGACGGTACTGCAGCGCGAGCTGCTCGCCGCGGCCGCGGCCCTGACCCGGCCGGGCGGCGTCGTGCTCTACGCGACCTGCTCGCCGCACGTGGCTGAGACGCTCGGCATCGTCGGCGACGACGAGCTCCTCGCGTCCGCCGGACTGGAGCGCATCGACACCCGCCCCCTGGTCCCGGAGACAGGCCTGCCGCTGGGTGAGGGCCCGCACGTCCAGCTCTGGCCGCACCTCCACGGCACCGACGCCATGTTCTTCCAGGCCCTCCGCAAACGCTAACCCGATTGAACGACGTTCTGGAGTTTCCGACCTGCGGTTTTACTCTCCAGAACGTCGTTCAATCGGTGGATCTTCGGGAGTTTGAGGGGCGGGACGGTCGGCGACGGTCCCTGCCAGCCTCGGGTGCGTAGCTCGCGGGCGATGCGGTCGAGGAACGCCGCCCGGCCGCTCAGCAGCATCGGCGACGTCACGCGGATGATCGTCCACTGCTGTCCGGTGATCGCGTTCCATCGCGCGATGTCGATGCGCTGCTGCTCACCCGACCGGTGGTAGCCACCGTCGTACTCGATGGCGACGCGATACCGCGCCGAGCCCAGATCGACGTGGAACGGCGTCCCCGGGACCGGCTGTTGAGGGCGGAAGAAGTCGAGGCCCGATCGATGGACGACGAGGCGGGAGTACGTCTCCCAGGGGAGTGCGCGCCATTGCTGGCCTCGGCCACGACGGCGCGGACCCGGTTCGCTCCGTACAGGCCGGGATGTGCGTCGAGGTAGGCGAGAAGGGCGGCCTTCGTGGTCAGGGACCTGCCTAGCCGGTCGACGCCGATGAACTGATCGACCCCCACGATCTTCTCGTCACCCTCGGCGAATCGCGCCAGGTCGACGGCGGTGCGAACGATCGATGTGGCGACGTGTCCGGACACGGTGACGACGTCCTCGGCCGGAAGGTGACCGCAGCGCATCATCACGCCGCGTCGCTTCCCCTGTGCGGGGAGCCAGATCTCCGGTCTGTGGCCGGCGGCGTACTCGACGCCGTGCAGAGCCGCGGCGCTCCAGCCGACGAACACGAGATCGGGGTAGGCGAACTCGAGCGCAGCGAGAATGTCGTCGTCCGACGGGTTTGCAGCGCCGTCGTGGCGGATGCCGTGGATGACGGGGGTCGACTCCCGCCGGAGAGCATGCTCGGTCCGGCCCCCGAGGAGTTCCCGCCTGCGTCCCATCACATCAATTGGACGCACCAGCCCTGCGATCGGATCCCCGCCCAATCAATTGAACGACGTTCTGGAGTTTCCGACCTGCGGTTTTACTCTCCAGAACGTCGTTCAATTGCGAGGAGGGGGTGGCTCAGGCCTTGAGGACGCCGCCCTTGGTGAATTCCTGGGCGCCGTTCTTGGCGTCGCCCTTCGGGTAGCCCATGCCGAAGGCGCCGCCGCCCTTGACCCACTGGTCCTTGATCTTGCCAGAGACGACGTGCGCGCCGTTCTCGGGCGACCAGACGATCGAGCCGTTCTGGAAGTCGTTGTAGGCGCCCGCGACGGAGCCGGCGGTCGGACCGCCGACGGAGAGCTCGCTCATCAGCGGGAAGCCCAGCTTGCCGGTGGGGCCGCCCTCCTTGAGGTAGACATCGCGGATCGCACCGGTGACGCCTGCCGCCCTGCCGCCGTTGACCTTCGGGTTCCAGTAGATGGTGCCCTTGGTGAACTCCTGCGCCTTCGCGCCGCCCGCGACGTCCTTCTCGACGCCGAGGGGCTGGCCGTACTTCTTCTGGCCGCCGTCCTTGGTGAAGGTGTCGTTGATCGCGCCGGTGACCGCGAACTTGAGCGGCTCGTCGGGCTTGGTGTCGGCTGCGGGGGTGGTCGCCGCGGCTTGACCGGCGAGCAGTTGGCCGAGGAGCTTCTGCGCGTTCGGGTCGCTGCCGAACATCTTCATCAGCGTCGCCACGTCGGTGGTCGGGAGCTGGCCGGTCGCGAGGATCTGCTGGACACCGGGCGTCTTCGCCAGCTCGGCCAGCGCGGGCTGCGCGGAAGCGGGAACCGCGTTGGCGGTGGAGACCAGCGGGGTGCCCGCTGCGGCCGGTGCGGGCGCGGCAGGTGCGGCGGCGGGCGGTGCCGCAGGTGCGGCGGGGGCCGCCGCGGGCGCGACGGGGACCGCGGGTACGGCCGGCGCGACGGGATCGGCCATGGCGGGTGCCGCGGCGACGAGGGCAGCCGCGGCGACAGCGACGAACGTGGTCACGGTGGTGCGTGCGATCCGCATGACGACCTCTCAACAATCGGTGACACGAGAGTTACCCGTGTGGTTGATGAGGCTGATGTTACTAGAGTGACAAATGGAACACAACGACGACGCGATGCGCGTGTGTGAATCCTCGGCCGACGCAGTCGCGCCGCCGCCCCGGCCTCGTGTGCTCGCCGGACCGCGCACCCACAGACGTAGAATCCGACGCATGTCTTCGCCGATGATCGCGCCGTCCATTCTCTCCGCCGACTTCGCCCGACTCGGGGCCGAAGTGGAGGCCGTCGGTGGGCCCGAGGGTGCCGACTGGGTGCACGTCGACGTGATGGACAACCACTTCGTGCCGAACCTCACGCTGGGCCTCCCGGTGGTCGAGAGCCTGCTCAAGGCCACGACGATCCCGCTGGACTGCCACCTCATGATCGACGATCCCGGCCGCTGGGCGCCGCCGTACGCCGAGGCGGGCGCGTACAACGTGACCTTCCACGCCGAGGCCACCGACGATCCCGTCGCCGTCGCCAAGGACATCCGCGCCGCCGGCGGCAAGGCCGGCCTCGCGATCAAACCCGGCACCGCCTTCGAGCCCTACATCGAGATCCTCGCCAGCTTCGACACACTGCTGGTCATGAGCGTCGAGCCCGGCTTCGGCGGGCAGTCGTTCATCGCCGACGTGCTGGAGAAGGTCCGGGCCGCGCGCCGCCTCGTCGACTCCGGTGAGCTGCGCCTGCTCGTCGAGATCGACGGCGGCATCAACGCCGACACCATCGAGCAGGCCGCCGCGGCGGGCGTCGACTGCTTCGTGGCCGGCTCCGCCGTGTACAACGCCGCCGACCCCGCCGAGGCGCTGCTCAAACTCCGCGCCCAGGCCGCCGCCGTCCCGCGCCCCTGACCGTGGACCTGCAGGCCGCGCTCGCCCTGGCTGTCGAGGAGTCGGCGCCCGCCCGCGGGATCAGTACGCCCAACCCGCCCGTCGGCGCCGTCATCCTCGCGGCCGACGGCACCCTCGCCGGACGGGGCCGCACGGCTCCCGCGGGCGGCCCGCACGCCGAGGTCGTGGCCCTGGCCGACGCGGGAGAGGCCGCACGCGGCGGCACCGCCGTCGTCACCCTCGAACCGTGCGACCACACCGGCCGCACCGGGCCCTGCACGCAGGCGCTGATCGCCGCCGGGATCGCTCGCGTCGTGTACGCCGCCGCCGACCCGGACCCCGTCGCCGCCGGGGGAGCGCGCACCCTCCGCGCCACCGGGGTCGAGGTCGAGCACCTCGCCGTCGAGCCGTGGCCCCTGACCGAGTGGCTGTTCCGGCAGCGTCACGGCCGCCCGATGGTCACCGCCAAGCTGGCGGCCACCGTCGACGGCCGGATCGCGGCTCCCGACGGCACCAGTCAATGGATCACGGGGCCCGCCGCGCGCCGCCGCGCGCACGCCGAACGGGCCCAGCTCGACGCGATCATCGTGGGCACCGGCACCGTCCTCGCCGACGACCCCGCCCTCACCGCCCGCGCTGCCGACGGTGCGCCGCTCGCACACCAACCGACCCGGATCGTTCTGGGGGAGCGGGAGATCCCCGCCGATGCGAAGGTGCTCACCGGGCCGGGAGAGGCGCGTCTGGTCCGCGGACGAGACCCGCGCGCCGCGCTCGAGGCCGCCGGCGGTGCCCTGCACGTCCAGGTCGAGGGCGGCGCCACGGTGATCGGCGCCTTCGTCGCCGCCGGCCTCGTGGACCGCGTCCAGGCCTACATCGCCCCGGTCCTGCTCGGCGCCGGGCTGCCGGCCCTGACGGTGCCGGGCGTGGGAACTCTCGCCGACGGGACCCGGTTCCGCCTGGACACCGTCGAGCGGCTCGGCGACGACCTGCTGGTCACCCTGTTGCGTTCCGAATGAGCCCAATACTTGGGGTCGCGGACGGTGAGTGCTAGGTTCGGAGGCGGAAGTTCTCAGGGCGGGGTGCGATTCCCCACCGGCGGTGATGGACTCCGGGCGATCCCGGTGTCCGAGCCCGCGAGCGCCCCGCCGCGAGGCGGGGGTCAGCAGATTCCGGTGCGATCCCGGAGCCGACGGTCATAGTCCGGATGAAAGAGAACTACGCGGATGTATCCCGCGTCGTCGTGCCGCCCTGAGGCCGAGAGCGCCAGGAGCGGGAAGATGTTCACGGGCATCGTCGAAGAGTTGGGCGTGATCACCGCCCGCGAGGACCTCCCGGATGCGGCGCGTTTCACGGTCCAGGGCGAGCTCGTCACCTCCGATGCGAAACATGGCGATTCGATCGCCGTCAACGGCGTCTGCCTCACGGTCGTCACCGTCGAGGGCGGCACCTTCACCGCCGATGTCATGGAGGAATCGCTCCGTCGCAGCTCGCTGCGCAAGCTCGGCCCCGGCGACCGGGTGAACCTCGAGCGCGCCGCCGCCGTGAACTCCCGCCTCGGTGGCCACATCGTGCAGGGCCACGTCGACGGCACCGGGTCCGTCCTGAGCCTGAGCCCCTCCGAGCACTGGACCGTCGTGCGACTCGCCCTGCCGGAGGATCTCGCCCGCTACGTCGTCGAGAAGGGGTCCGTGACGATCGACGGGGTCTCGCTCACCGTCTCCGCACTGGGACAGGGGGTGACCGGCGACGATGCGCAGCACTGGTTCGAGGTCTCGCTCATCCCCACCACCCTCGCGCTCACCAACCTCGGCGGGGCCGAGCCAGGCACCGTCGTCAACCTCGAAGTGGATATCGTCGCCAAGTACGTCGAGCGCCTGACCGGATTCGCCGGGCGTGGGGAGGAGAAGTAGCCATGACCAGGTTCGATTCCATCGAGCGCGCCATCGAGGACATCGCTGCAGGTAAGGCCGTCGTCGTGGTCGACGACGAGGACCGGGAGAACGAGGGCGACCTCATCTTCGCCGCGGAGAAGGCGACGCCCGAGTTGGTGGCCTTCATGGTGCGCTACACCTCCGGCTACCTGTGCGTGCCGCTCGACGGCGCCACCTGCGACAAGCTGGGGCTTCCGCCCATGTACTCCACCAACCAGGACAAGCACGGCACGGCCTACACCGTCACCGTCGATGCTAAGGCGGGCGTGGGCACCGGCATCTCCGCAGCCGACCGCGCCACCACGATGCGAGCGTTGGCCGATCCGAGCTCGACGGTGGCCGACTTCACCCGCCCCGGGCACGTCGTGCCGCTGCGGGCCAAGGACGGCGGTGTGCTGCGCCGCCCCGGCCACACCGAGGCCGCCGTCGACCTCGCGACCCTGGCGGGCCTCGCGCCCGCCGGCGTGATCTGCGAAATCGTCTCCGAGAAGGACCCCGGCGGCATGGCCAAGTCCGACGAGCTGCGCGTCTTCGCCGACGACCACGGCCTCGCCATGATCTCCATCGCCGACATGATCGCCTGGCGCCGCAAGCACGAGAAGCACGTCGTGCAGGTGGCCTCCGCGCGCATCCCCACCCGCTACGGCGACTTCCAGGCCGTCGGCTACACCTCGATCTACGACGATGTCGAGCACGTCGCGCTGGTCAAGGGCGACATCACCGCCGACGACGGTGCCGACGTGCTCGTCCGCGTGCACAGCGAGTGTCTCACCGGCGACGTCTTCGGCTCGCTGCGCTGCGACTGCGGCCCCCAGCTGGATGCCGCCATGGAGCTGGTGGCCCAGGAGGGGCGCGGCGTCGTGCTGTACATGCGCGGGCACGAGGGGCGCGGCATCGGCCTCATCCACAAGCTGCAGGCCTACCAGCTGCAGGACGGCGGCGCCGACACCGTGGACGCGAACCTGCAGCTCGGCCTGCCCGCCGATGCCCGCGACTACGGCCTCGGGGCGCAGATCCTGGTGGACCTCGGCATCACGTCGATGCGCCTGCTCACCAACAACCCGGCGAAGCGCGTCGGCCTCGACGGCTACGGCTTGCAGATCACTGAGCGGGTCGCCATGCCGCCGCGCGCCAACGCCGAGAACATCCACTACCTGCGCACCAAGCGCGACCGCATGGGGCACGACCTGCGCGGCCTCGACCACTTCGACCAGGGAGGTACCGCGTGAGCGGCGCTGGAATCCCCGACATCCAGCTCGAGGACGCGGCTGATCTCCGGCTCGCCGTCGTCGCCTCCCGCTGGCACGACACCGTGTGCGAGGCGCTCCTCGCGGGCGCGCTCCGTACCGCGGAAGGCGCGGGCGTGCGGCACGTCACCGTCGAGCGGGTCGCGGGCGCCGTCGAGCTGCCCGTCGTGGCGCAGGAGCTGACGAGGAACCACGACGCGGTGGTGGCGCTGGGCGTCGTGATCCGCGGCGGCACCCCGCACTTCGAGTACGTCTGCGACGCGCTCACCGCGGGCCTGCTGCGGGTCTCGCTCGACGCCGGCGTCCCCGTCGGCAACGGCGTGCTGACCACCAACACGGAGGCGGAGGCCCTCGATCGCGCGGGACTGCCCGGCTCCGCCGAGGACAAGGGTGAGCAGGCCGCGGCCGCGGCCCTCGACACCGCGCTCACGCTGCGCAGGCTGCGGGGTGACGGATGAGCCGCATCGCCCTGGTGCAGGCGACCTGGCACCGGAACATCGTCGACCGGGCCCGGGACGGCTTCGTCGCCGAGTGGGCACGCCTCGGCCACGACGGTGCCGACGTCGACGTCTTCGAGGTGCCCGGAGCGTACGAGATCCCGCTCACCGCGAAGCGGCTCGCCGTCACCGGGCGCTACGCGGCCGTCGTCGCCGCCGCGCTGGTCGTGGACGGCGGCATCTACCGGCACGAGTTCGTCGCGACCGCCGTCCTCGACGGCCTCATGCGCGTGCAGCTGGACACCGACGTCCCCGTGTTCTCCGTGGTACTCACACCGCACCACTTCCACGAGCACGACGAGCACACCGCCTACTTCGAGCGGCACTTCGTCGGCAAGGGCGCCGAGGCGGCGCGCGCCGTCGACGCCACCCTGACCCTGCACGCGACGCTGCCGACCGCTTGACCGCCGCGGGGCCGCACGGGACGCCGGGGCCGCCGGTGACCGGGCGATGTCCGCTTTCCGTAGAATGAGCCCGTGATGACCGACGCCACCACGCAGCCCGTTCTCGAAGTGACCCCGCGCAAGATCAAGATCTACGCCTGGTCGTTCGCCGTGGTGCTCGTCCTCGGCCACGCCTTCGTCGCCTGGCTGCTCAAGGCCGGCGGCGACTCGGGGATCACCTTCAAGACCGGCGACCAGACGGGCATGGTGGTCATCGGAGTCATCCTGGCCTGCGGTGCGCTGCTCTTCGCCCGCCCGCGGCTGCGCCTCGGTCCCGACGGGGTGACGGTGCGGAACCTCCTCAACGAGAACACCTATCCGTGGGACGTCGTCGAGGGGTTCACGTTCCCGGAGGGGGCGCAGTTCGCGCACCTCGAACTGCCGCGCGACGAGTTCGTCGCGATCTGGGCCATCCAGGCCCGGGACGGCGAACTCGCGGTGCAGTCGTTGCACCGTGTCCGCGAGGTCGCCGCCGCGTACCAGCGCTGAGCCGCTACTTCTCGATCGTGCCGCCGCGTCCGTGCAGCAGGGTCATCAGCTGCGTGAGCTGACCCTCCTGCGCCGCGGTGCGCGCGAAGCTCGTGAGGTTGAGCAGTGGGTTGAAGCGCTTGCGGGCGATGCTCTTGGCGTACGTGAACTCGCGCAGCCCGTCGGGGCCGTGGATGCGGCCGAAGCCCGACTCGCCGACGCCGCCGAAGGGCAGGTTCGGCACGCCCGCGAAGGTGATGATGCCGTTCACCGCGGCCATGCCGGAGCGGATCCGGTCCGCCAGCTCCATGCCGCGGGCCTTCGAGAAGACCGTCGCGGCGAGGCCGTACCGGGTGGCGTTCGCGAGCTCGACCGCCTCATCCATGGTGTCCACCTTGGCGACCGTCACCGTCGGCCCGAAGGTCTCCTCGGTGACCGCGATCGAATCCTCCGGCACGTCGACGAGCACCGTCGGCTGGACGAACCGCTCGCCGACCGCGTCGGCGCCGCCGACGAGGGCGCGGCCGCCACGGGCCAGCGCGTCCTCGATGTGCGAGGCGATGATCCCCAGCTGGCTCGGCATCGTGATCGGCCCGATCTTCGACTCGTCCGAGTCGTTCGCGGTGACCTCGCGGGCCTTGGCCACGAGCTTCTCCAGGAACGGGTCGTAGACGTCCTTGTGCACGTAGACGCGCTCCACGCCGACGCAGGTCTGGCCCGCGTTGGCGAAGGCGCCCCAGGCCGCGGCGTCGGCGGCGGCGTCGAGATCGGCGTCCCGGTCCACGAGGAAGGCGTCCTTGCCGCCGGCTTCGATCACCACGGGCGTCAGCGTCTCGGCGCACGCGGCCATCACCTTCTTGCCCGTGCCGGTCGAGCCGGTGAAGGCCACCTTGTCCACGCCGGACGTGCACAGCGCGTTGCCGGTCTCGCCGAGGCCCGTGACCGCCTGGAGGACGGGGCGGCCGACGGCCTCCTCGAAGGTGCGGGCCAGCCACACGCCCACGCCGGGCGTGTACTCGGACGGCTTGAAGACGACGGCGTTGCCGGCCGCGAGCGCGTAGGCGATCGAGCCCATCGGAGTGAACACCGGGTAGTTCCACGGCCCGATGACGCCGACCACGCCCAGCGGGTGGTAGCGCACCGTCGCCGACTGGTTCGCCATCACCAGGCCCGAGCCGACGCGCCGCGGCCCGAGGACCTTCTTGGCGTTGTTGGCGGCGTACGCCAGGTGGTCGATGCCGAGGGCGGCCTCGAGCAGGGCGTCGCCGTGCGGCTTGCCCGTCTCGTCGTGCACGATCTGCGCCAGCTGGTTGATCCGCCGGGTGATCACACCCTTCCACGTGGTGAGGGCCTTTTTGCGCCCCTCGAAGCCGATCTCCTGCCACCAGTCGGCCTGCTCGCGGGCCCGCGCGACGACGGCGTGCACGTGCTCGGCCGAGTGGATCGGGTAGGTCTCGACCACGTCGCCCGTGCGCGGGTTGAGGGAGTCGAAGGTCTGCGTGTTCGCTGCGGTCATGCTGACTTCCTGATCTCGTCGGCCGCCTTCTCGGCGATCATGATGGTGGGGGCGTTCGTGTTGCCGCGCGGCACGGCGGGCATGACGGAGGCGTCGACCACACGCAGGCCCTCGACCCCGCGGACGCGCAGGTGGGGATCGACGACCGCATCGTCGTCGGTGCCCATGCGGCACGTGCCGACGGGGTGGAACAGCGTCTGCGTGTAGTTCGCGATGAGCGCGCGGATCTCGTCCTCCGACGGGTCGTCGGCGATGTGCCAGGGCTTGCCCAGGTACCGGGCGAGCGGGCCCTGGTGCGCGATCTCCAGCACGGCGCGTACTCCGGCGACCATCGCTTCGGCGTCCGCGGCGGCGTCGTAGTAGTTCGGTTCGAGAGCCGGCTTGAAGTTCGGGTCCGCAGAGCGCAGCCGCAGCGTCCCGCGGCTGGCGACGTCGACCACCGTGGGGCCGAGCATCAGGCCGCGACGGTGCGTCTCGTGCAGGAGGTTGTCGTAGACGCCCGCCGGCATGACGTGGAGCTGCAGGTCGGGGTGCTCGAGATCCTCCCGGGACCGGAGGAACGCGCCCGACTCCGCGCCGTTCGACGCGAGCGGGCCCGTGCCCGTCACCTTCCAGCGCAGCAGGTTGCCGAGGTCCTGCTTCTCCAGCAGGTCGTAGCTGCCGTGCACGTCGAAGTCGACGGGGACCATCGGATGGTCGTGCAGGTTCGCGCCGACGCCCGGAAGTGCCGACCGGACGTCGATACCGTGCTCGGCGAGATGCTCCGCCGGGCCGATACCCGAAAGCATCAGCAGCTGAGGCGAATTGATCGCGCCGCCGCTGACGATCACTTCGCGGCGCGCGCGGAGCGTCTGGTCGGCGCCGCCGGTGCGGATCGTGACTCCCGCGGCGCGGTCACCCTCGAACTCGATGCGCTGGGCCGTGGAGCGGGTCGCGACCGTGAGGTTGGGGCGGCCGCGGTTCGGCTCGAGATACGCCTTGTCGGTGGACCAGCGCCGCCCGCCCTTGCAGGTGACCTGGTACAGGCCCGCGCCGTCCTGCGATGCACCGTTGAAATCGTCGGTGGGTGTGAGCCCCCACGCGACCGCCGAGTCGACGAAGGCGTGCGTCAGCGGGTGGTTGAAGCGCCGGTCCTCCACCGTGAGTGGGCCGTCCGTGCCGTGGAACGGTCCTCCCAGTCGGGTGTTGCCCTCCGCCTTGCGGAAGTACGGCAGCACCTCGTCGAACGACCAGCCCGTCGCGCCCTGCGCGGCCCAGCCGTCGTAGTCGGCGCGGTTGCCGCGGATGTAGATCATCGCGTTGAGCGACGAGCAGCCGCCGAGGGCCTTCATCCGCGGCCAGTACGCTGGGCGGTCGGCCAGGTGCTTCTGCGGGGTGGTGGTGTAGTTCCAATCCCACTTGGTCTTGAACATCGCGGAGAAGGCGAGCGGGATGTGGATCTCGTCCGCGTCCGCCTCGCCGCCCGCCTCGAGGAGCAGGACGGAGACGCCCGGATCCTCCGAGAGCCGCGCTGCCATGACGGCGCCCGCGCTGCCGGCTCCCACCACGATGTAGTCGTACTCGTCCGCCTGCAAACCCGCTCCTCGCGTCGTCCCAGTGCTTGCCCACGAAGTTACTCGGAAGCCTCGCTGGCGGACGGGGAATGAACAGGTTCGACGGGGCCGCCCGCGCCGGGTCCGGCGGATCGCGGCGCGGGCGCGGCCCCGTCAGGCGACGGCGGGGGCCAACCGCTTGATCATCGGGGTCAGGGCCACCACCGCGAGGCCGACGGCGATGGCGGTGCCGCCGAGGATCAGGAAGTACGGCGCCTCGTCGTTCTGGTCGTAGAACGTCGCCAGACGTCCGGCGAGTGCGGTGCCGAGGCTGATCGACAGGAAGTTCAGCGCCACCATTTGCGCGGCGAAGGCGCGCGGCGCGAGCTTCGTGGACACACTGAGTCCGACGGGGGAGATGCACAGCTCGGCGAGCGCGAAGATGAGCATGATCCCGAGCAGCCCGATCAGCGGGACCGTGTTCACGCCGGGTGGCATGAGCAGGAACGCCAGGAAGGCGACGCCGATCCCGATGGTGCCGATGGCGAACTTGATCGGAGTGCTGGGCTGGCGGGGGCCGAGCTTGGTCCACAGCGCCGCGAACACCGGCGCGAAGATCAGGATGTACACCGGGTCCACGGACTGGATCCAGGAGGCCGGGAACTCCCACCCGCCGAGATTCCGGTCGAGGCGCTCGTCGGCGTAGACCGCGACGAAGGTGAACATCTGCTGGAACAGGGCCCAGAACGCCACCTGGGACAGGAACAGCGGGATGAAGGCTTTCACTCCGTTGCGCTCGGCACCGTCGACCCGCTTGCTGCGCAGGAGGAAGACGAAGTAGGCGAGGGAGATCACGGCGACCGTGATGATCACCGCGTCGACCAGGTTGCTCGCGGTGATCACGCCGAGCAGGATGAGGCCGACGACGAGGGCGATCGCGGCCACGACGCCGCCGACGACCCGCTGGATGTCGGTGCGGGAGGCCGGGTTCGGCACCTCTCGGCTGATCCGGGGCAGCATCCTGCGGGTCAGTCCGTACTGCAGGAGTCCCAGCGCCATGCCGACCGCGGCGAGGCCGAAGCCCCAGTGGAAGCCGGCGCTCTGCTGCAGGTAGCCGGTGAGCAGGGGGCCGAGGAAGGCGCCCAGGTTGACGCCCATGTAGAACAGCGAGAAGCCCGCGTCACGGCGGGTGTCGCCGTTCGGGTACAGGTCGCCGACCACCTTCGTGGCGTTGCCCTTCACGCCGCCGGAGCCGATGGCGACGAGCACGAGGCCGATGGCGACGCCCGCGGCCCCGGGGACGACGGCGAGGGCGATGTGGCCCGCCATCACCAGGCAGGCGGAGTAGTAGAGGGTCCGTTCCGCGCCGAGGAGGCGGTCCGAGACCCAGCCGCCGGCGATCGTCGAAAGGTAGACGAAGCCGCCGTAGGCGCCGACTATCCCGAGTGAGGTGGTCTTGTCGAAGCCGAGGCCGCCTTCCGAAGCCGAGTAGTACAGGTAGTACGCGAGGATCGCCTGCATCCCGTAGAACGAGAAGCGCTCCCACATCTCGACGCCGAACAGGTTCACCAGCGGCCACGGGTGTCCGAAGAAGCGGGTGTCAGGTTTGTAACCGGGGGTGGTGGTCATTGGATGATGAAACCATGCGGAGGCCGCGCCGTGGGTGAGCTCAGCGAAGGAGTCTCTCCGCCTCCGGTTGGTACGCGTGCTCGGCCCACCCGCGCGGCGTGGCGCCGTAGCGCTCGTCGACGACGGTGCGGTCGGCGCCGGCGTCGAGCAGCGTCCGGATCAGGTCGAGATCACCCGCCCAGGCCGCGTGGTGCAGCGGCGTCGCGCCCTCCTCGTCTTTCGCGTTCGGATCCTCGGGGACCCGGTGGACCGCCGCGGTCGCTCCACCGGTGTCGATGCCGTGTTCGGCCAGGAGCGTGAGGCGCGCCGAGAAGCCGTGCTGCGCCGCCCAGTCGATCTGGCGGCGCCACATCTGAGCACGGTTCTCGGTCTGGGCACCGGGACGCGTCTCCCACGGGCCGGGGCCCGCGTCGGCCAGCCCGTACGCGAAGAGCAGTGTCAGGTGTGCGTCGTCCGGCCGGAACATGCGGTTGTACAGCGCCTGTTGGTCGACGGGGTGCGCCCCGCGATCCAGGAGCAGCGACGCGAGCTCGTCGCAGCGGGGGTGGCGAGGTTGCCGGCCCGCACCCTGCTCGCCCTCGCCGAAGACCCCGGTGAGGGCCGTGAACGGGGTCGGCAGGCCGGAATGCAGGAAGCCCGTGTCGGGGTCGGCGCCGGCGTCGAGGAGCAGGGTTGCAGTGTCCAGCGCGTTCTCCTGTGCGCTGGCCAGCGGGAGCCGCGAGTAGCAGAGGTACATGAGCGGATGCCAGCCGAACGGGCCCCCCGGAGCGGCGGCGAGGGAGGGATCGGCGCGCAGGTGCGCCGCGACCGCCTCGGTATCGCTTGCCGCGGCGGCCGCCCAGATACTCCGGCCGACGATGCCGGGGTCGCGCGCGAGCAACTCCTCGGCGGCGCGCCACCTCGGCGGCTCGTCCGACGGTCCGTACCTGAGGCAGGCCAGCGAGGAGAACAGGTCCTCCGGCGCGAGCGCGGACTCGTCCACGGCGCCCGGGTCCACGGTGAGGTCGGCGTTCGACGCGGCGGCGGAGCCGCTGCGTGCTCGGTCGGTCATGGCGGCTCCCGTCCGGTGCTCGCTCGCCGGGGGTCGGCTCAGCGCCGCAGGTTGGTCCGCGCCACCTGCTCGCGGAGGAAGTGGAACTGGGCGTCGAGGCTCGCCTGCAGGTCGCGCAGCTCGTTCGCGTGGCTCTGGAAGCGCAGTGCGTCGGCCTCGTTGCCCACGGCGTCGCGGTAGAGCTGGTCGAGCAGCTCGCGGTGCGCGCTGCTGTTGGTGCGGTCGAGGATCTGCAGGTCGCCGAGGAGCCGTTCGACTGGCCGCAGCTCGCCCAGGTACTCGGCGAGTGCCGCGACGTGATCGCGGAGGGCGTCCTCGGCCAGGCGTGCCGCGTGGGTGTACTCGTCGAGGTGCTGGGCGAGCGTGGGGGTGATCGGCGACGCATCCGAGGGACGCGGGGTGTCGGTGCGCATGCGCCACACGCGGTAGGCGCGGTGGCTGATGTCCTGCAGCGTGGCGTCGAGGTTGATCCGGACGCGGTGCTGGTCCAGGAGCGGGTTGTTCCACGCGGGCGAACGGCGGATCTCCTCGGTGAGCAGGACCGCGACGCCCAGGAGTCGGGTCTCCACGCGGGTCTGCCCCGGCTCCGCGCCCGGGTTGTACGCGGGGGTGCGCTCGGCACCGAACGGCCACGGATTCGCGGCGAGACGCGCCTGCTCGCGCTCGGCGATGCGATTCTTGTACCGCGTGAGCCGCCAGAAGTGGAACCCGACCACCCCCGCGGCCGCGAGCAGGAGGATCAGGATCGCGGGGACGCCCGCCGTCGCGATCGCACTGCTGACCACGAGCGCGCCGATCAGGACGACGACGGCCGCGCCCTTCTGGATCCGGGGTGGTGAGCCGTACTGCAGGTGCGCGAGATAGCCCGGGGCATTGCTCGCGGTGTACCGACGGTAGGCGTCGTTGATGGCGGCCGCGCGCAGGTCCTGCAGGTAGCGGGCGGCGTCCTGCGCCGCGGCCTGCGCCTGCTCCCGCCCGACCGGGACCGCGTCCGCCGCCGTGGTCACGCGGTGCGCGATCTCCTGGGGCACCGTCTCCGCCATCTCGAACCTCCTCCAGAGCCCTACCTCGAATGTACCGATTCAGCGCTCGACGTCAGTTATCCACAGGCCATGCCTCGGTGAGTACTGTCGGAGCCCAGCTCGGCCATCGTGGAGGAGTCACGACGACGCCGTGGGCGAACTTGGCGACGATCAGTGGGCCCGCGGCGTCCGTGTTGTCGTAGAACGCCGCAGTAGTACTCCGAGCGACGGCCTGAACAACCAGTGGCCAGAGCCGCTCGTGGCGCTCCCGGATCTTGTCCTCGGGTACGTCGTGTCCGCCGGCGTCCGATCGACGCCGGACACGCTGTACGGACAGGTCCGACGGGACCATCACGACGTGCATGTTGACGTCGTAGCCGTGGGACACCGCAGATCGCACCAGATCCAGCTTGGACGGATGCGAGAACACTGTCTCCGCGACGAACGAACGTCCGATGCTGATCAGTCTGTTGCGCAGTTCGGATGCGGTACGCGCGGCCTCGTACGAATGCGATTCGGGAGCCTCAGGCCAGCGTTCCTTCGCGATCACATCGGCATTGACGAACGGAATGTCCCCGAGAATGGGAAGGAGAACGAACTCGACGAAGGTCGACTTGCCCGCACCATTGGGGCCGACGACCAGTTCGAGTTGGCTCACTTCGCCGGCTCCTCCGACAACATCCGCGTGGATCCGTCCGGGTGGCGCTCGATCATGCGCGCCTGCTCGTCCAGGGAAACCGTGACGATTCCCCGCGCCGCGAGTGCCTCGCTGAAATCGACGTCCCGCAGTCGTTCTCGGATTCTGACGCGAACTTCCGCGTTGAACACCCTGCTCTCCTCCGCGTCGAGATCGTCAATGGAACCGGTGCCCGCGAGCGCGGCCTCCACTCGACGACGCGCCGCGGTGTCGTGGATCGATACTTCGCGGCCCACTCGAGCCCAGTGATTCACCTGTTCGGCGACAGATCGCCCTTCGCGTTCCGCTTCGGTCCGAGCGGACTCGAAGACGTCGTCAGCAATGCGAGTGGGGTGCGGCATGTTGGCCTCGTTCGGTGCAGCGCGGGTCTGTTGTAGCAACATGCTACGCCTCGACGGGCTTGATTGCAGGCTCTGAGATCGGCGCAGGGCTGATCCGGCGACCGTGGGCAGGCGCCTTCGGCGGGTGGTTCTGCACGCGCCTGGGCGCGAGCAGAACCACCCAGGAGTCCGACTACTTCAGGGCGACGGTCGCGCCGCCGGAGAACATCGAGTCGTGCAGCTCGAGGGTGGCGGGTGCGGCGTCCTTGGGCATGTCGAAGACGACCTTCACCTGCACCGTGTTGCCGGGGTTGATGTTGTCCCACACCGGCACGTCGGAGTCGCCGAGCGCGATCTGCGCCATCGAGTCGGACTCGAACGTGCGGCCCTGCGCGTCCTTGAGCTTCTGCGAGCTGGGGGAGAAGCTCTGGGGCTTGGTGCCGATGTTCTTCACCGTCATGGAGACGATCACGAACTGCCCCTGCGCCTTCTTCGCCAGGTACGGATTGTCGCCGATGTCCGTCAGGCCGGCCTGGACGCCGGTCACCACGAACTCGAACTTCCCGTCGCGGACAGGAGTGTTCAGCCCGGCGGCCTTCGGGTCCGACTTCGCGGCGGCGGTGGCTCCGGCCGTGGTGCCGCCGGCGGCGGTCGCCTCGTCCTTGTCGCCGCCGCCGGTCGCGACGGAGACGACCACCAGGAAGGCGATCACCGCGAGCACGATCCACGGCCACTTGCGCTTCTTCTTCGCCGGGGGAGGCGGCGGGGTGCCGTACGGCGCGGGCTGGCCGGGGTACGGCTGCCCGGCGTAGGGCTGCTCGGGCTGGCCGGGCTGCAGCGGGAAGGGCTGCTGAGACATGACGAATCCTCGATTCTTGGGATCGGTGAAGTCGACGAGAGGCGGGAAGTGCCTCACGTCGTGAGTGGAGCCCGCGGCTCCGGTGGATCAGGTCGACGGTGCGCGGACGGCGCCCGTCAGAAGTGGTGACTGTTAGTTCACGTCAGAATGCGTGTGCGTGCCGTCATTTCATCCTCCCCAGGACCTGATGGAGGAAGCATCGCACTGGGCACTGACAAGTTTTTGGAGGCCAACCGGTGCAGGTCTCGGGCCGTCAGGCCTTGTGACGGCGTGCAGCTCGTGAGACGGAGCCGCGACTTCTAGACGACGAACTTCTGCTGCAACCGCTCGTTCATCAGTAGGACGCCGAGGGCGTTGTCGCCGTCGATCCGTCGGTGGCGGTCGCAGGTGCAGGAACCCCAGGTCTGGTCGTGCCAGGTGTTGCCCTCGATCAGCACGGCGCCGCCAGTGGCGACGAGACGTTGGGCGAGCTCGGGATCGTCGAATTTGGCGGCCAGAACGTCTGCCATGACATCGAAGCGGATGCGGTCCCAGTCGGCGACGAGCGTCACAGAGCGGCCGATGCGCTTCGCGTCAGCCGGTGTCGCTGCCGTTCGTATCTGCTCGATGCTTTGCTCGTCGTTGGTCTTCGCGGACATGAAGGCGTGCTCGGCGCTCGGAAACATCGTGCCGCGGAACTCGACTCGAGTGGGGTAGAAGTTCGAAAGGAAGAGGTTGTCACCGCGGAAGCTATCGATTACGCGCATTGTCAGGCCTCCGACTTGTCAGAATGGAAGAACTTCGACGCCAGGTACTCGTTCGGTCGGAAGTAGAGGCTGTTTTCCGCGGTCAGGGAGGCAACTGCGTCGAGGTCGCCGGCGGGCGACAGGTGGTACGTGATCTCGCAGGCCGATCCGGGACCGCTCCGGTACAGGTTGTCCACCGTGCTGGCGAAGACGTTGACTTGGTTCAAGATGTTGTCCGCATCGACCGGAAGGAAGAGAAGGACGTCCCGGGTCGGTGCCGCCGCCAGGAAGCCGTGGTCGGACGGTGTGAGGTGCTCAGCGGCGAATGTTGAGGCGTAGAGCAGGCGGGACGGCGCGAAGAAGTCGTCGAATTCGAACGCGACAACAGGACGGTCGGAGCCGTCGATCTCGAGGTCGACGAGGTCGGGGTCGGGCACCGGGAGTCGGTGCAGGTTGTTGATGGAGATCCGGCCGACCTCTTCGAGTTCGCCGACGTGGGTGAAGAGGGCCGAGGCCGGCAGCCCGGAGACGTGAGTCGGATAGTCAGCGGCAAAGATCAGCGACAGCCCGGGTACGAGCCCAGTCACCGGGTAGGCGGGGTCCGAGGCGTCCGGGACCGCGTTTCGCGTCAGCCTCGGGTAGATGTTCGCCTCCGTGACCTCGGAGGCCCGTACCTTGCGAATCCGATCAAGACCTGCGAGCCACTGGTGGACCTCCTCGGGCCAGTCCGCCTCGTCGACGTGAGCGACGCCGGAGGCGAGGTTGGCGAGCCCGCAGATCGCGTCATCGATGCGGTACGCGTCGTGGCTGTACGGCTCGTAGGTAAGGCCGCGCGCGGCGCAGACACTCTGGACAGTGTCGCGGAGTGGTCCGAGTGTGCTGACGTCGGTCATGATCGCTCCTTGGTGGTTCGTGCGCGGGTACACCGCGGCCGGCCACCTTCGGGCCAGCCGCTCAGGATGCCGTGCGCGTCTGACACTTTTGAATCACAGCAGGTCATCGGCACGTTCGTCGCCTGAATATTGGTGGCCTCAGAACATGTCAGTCCTCCGATGCATCCTGATCGGCTGCGCTGGAAGTACCGGCCGGCGAAGGAGAACGAGATGTCTGCGAACGGCGACGGACCCACCGCTATGGTTGGCCGGGTGATCACCGGAGAGCTCAAGAACAAGATCGACCGCGTCTGGGACGCCTTCTGGTCCGGCGGGATCAGCAACCCGCTCGAAGTGATCGAGCAGATCACCTACCTACTGTTCATTCGTCGGCTCGACGAGCTGCAGCGGCTCAAGGAGCGCGAGAACGAGATCCTCGGCGAGGGCATCACGGACCCGATCTTCGAGCCCGGCCAGGAGGAACTTCGCTGGAACGTCTTCCGGCACGAGGGTCCTGCCGAGATGTTCGCGACCGTCGGTCAAAAGGTGTTCCCGTTCCTACAGAACATGGGCACTGACGGCTCGACCTACTCCGAGCACATGAAGGACGCCAGGTTCACTATCCCGACGCCGGCGTTGCTGTCTCGGGTCGTCGACATGCTCGACGGCATTCCGATGGAAAACCGCGACACCAACGGTGACCTGTACGAATACATGCTCTCCAAGCTGTCGACGTCCGGCACCAACGGGCAGTTCCGCACGCCGAGGCACATTATCCAGCTGATGGTCGACCTCATGGAACCGAAGCCGGGCGACGAGATCTGCGATCCGGCGTGCGGCACCGCCGGCTTTCTAGTCGCGGCGAGCGAGTACGTCCGGGACAAGCATCCGACCTCGATGTCGAACGCTGAGCAGTTCAGCCACTTCCACCGCTCGATGTTCCACGGCTATGATTTCGACAGCACCATGCTGCGGATCGGCTCCATGAACATGCTGCTTCACGGCGTGGAGGAGCCCGACATCCGCTACCGGGACTCCCTTTCGGAGGGAGCGAGCGGCGATGCCGAGAAGTACACCCTGATCCTCGCCAACCCGCCGTTCGCCGGTTCGCTCGACTACGAGGCCACCTCGAAGGACCTGCAGCGCACGGTCAAGACGAAGAAGACCGAGTTGCTTTTTCTAGCACTCTTCCTCAAGCTACTTAAGCCCGGCGGTCGGGCGGCGGTCATCGTGCCCGACGGCGTCCTCTTCGGCAGTTCCAAGGCTCATAAGGAACTGCGCAGGATCCTCGTGGAGGACCAGAAGCTCGACGGTGTCATCAAGCTTGCCTCGGGTGTCTTCAAGCCCTATACCGGTGTGTCTGCTGCGATTCTGCTGTTCACCAAGACCGACTCCGGTGGCACGGATGAGGTCTGGTTCTACGATGTCACCGCCGACGGCTTCTCCCTAGACGACAAGCGGAATCTGAGCGGCGATAATGACCTCCCCGACGTGCGTGCGCGGTGGGCTGATCGCGATGGCGCCGAGCGCGAGCGTGCCCGGACTGACAAGTCGTTCACTGTCCGCAAGGAGGAGATCGTCGCCCAAGGCTACGACCTTTCGATCAATCGTTACAAGGAGATCGAGTACGACGAGGTTGAACACCGGCCGCCCCTCGAGATCATCGTGCAGATCGAGAACCTCGATGCGGAGATCGCAGTCGGTCTGGCAGAGATCAGGAGCCTCTTGTCGTGAATGTAGTTCCACTACACGAGGTCGTCCACATCAACCCTCGTGGCGAGAGTGTCGACGCCGATGAGGATGTGTCTTTCGTGGGAATGGCTCAGCTTGATTCTGCGGCTGCGATTGCAGTTCCGCTTGAAACTCGTCGATTCGAAGAGGTCTCGAAAGGGTACACGGTCTTCCGTGACGGAGATCTGTTGGCGGCAAAGATCACGCCGTGCTGGGAGAACGGCAAGATTGGGCAGGCAGTCCTCGATCATTCGATCGGGGTTGGATCGACTGAATTCCACGTATTACGCCCCGGTGGGAAAGTTCATGATCGGTACTTGTTGCACTTCTTGCGCAGGCGTGAGGTTGAGGCCAAGGGAACTTTGAGAATGATCGGAAGCGGTGGCCAGCGCCGCGTCCCGGTCGACTACCTGGCGAACCTGTTGCTACCGCTGCCTAGTCTCGATGAGCAGATCCGCGTCGCCACAATTCTTGACCGTGCCGAGGCTATCACGGGCTTGAATAGGAACATTCTCGCGAAGTTTGCTGAGCTTGCTTCCTCCTTCCTTCGAGGAATGATTGATAGGTCTGTTGGGCAGGTCGACTTCGGCTCGATCATTTCCGAGGGGCCTTCAAACGGTATATACGTCCCCTCTGCTCGCTATGGGGCTGGAACGCCGATTCTCCGCATCGACGGTTTTGATTCTCAGGGAAACCTGAATAGTAAGCCATGGAAACTGGTAGGTATTTCAGAGACGGACCGAGAGCGATTCGAGCTGCGGGCGGGTGATGTTGTAATCAATCGTGTCAATGCCCTCTCTCACCTCGGAAAGTCGGTAATGATCGATGAAACGGCCGATGGTTCTGTATTCGAATCGAATATGATGAGAATTCGCGTGGA
Source organism: Tsukamurella asaccharolytica (assembly GCF_007858435.1). GTDB lineage: Bacteria > Actinomycetota > Actinomycetes > Mycobacteriales > Mycobacteriaceae > Tsukamurella > Tsukamurella asaccharolytica. The sequence goes on from NZ_VIGW01000011.1 coordinate 28,691, forward strand.
TGAAGAGCGAGCGAATCCATGTTTTGTGGCGTACTGGCTGAATTCCAATTCCGCAAAGGTGCAGGTTCTGGGGCGCGCAAAAAAGTCTATCAACCAGGCAAGCATCAACCAGAACGACGTTCGGAAGCTGGCATTCCCTGATATTTGTAAGGCGAAGCAGGATGAGTTCGCTGGGATGGTGGATGTGATTCGGCAGGAGAAACTGAAGGTTGATCGTCGTTCTGCGCAGCTCGAAGAGCTGATGGGAGCGATTCGGTCGCAGGCGTTCCGGGGAGAGCTCTGATGGTGATGCCGACGTGGGACGAGTTCATGGCGCCGGTCCTGCGGGAGCTGCGGTCCGGGCACACGGTGAAGCGTCGCGACCTTGAGGAGCGCGTCGTGGTCGCTGAGCGGCTGTCGGAGGAAGAACTCGCGGAGACGCTGCCGTCGGGGCAGCTCAGGTTTCGGAACCGGATCGGGTGGGCCACGTCGTACCTCGGAAGGGCGGGTGCGCTCAGTCGCCCGGCCCGCGGGCACTACGCGATTACCGGTTCCGGGCGGAGGCTCCTGGCTGAGCATCCGGACGGGGTCTCCGAAAAGGCGCTGCGTGCATTCGTCGGCGACCCTGACGCATCTCACACCTGGAAGGCGCTTCAGGGGGTGGAGGCTCGGGAAACGGCCATCACGTCAGATCCCGAGCCAGTGACGGCTCTCGATCCCGAAGAACAGATCGCTGACGGCATCGGTCGGATCAACGCCACCGTCGCCGATGACCTGCTGACCCGATTGCACGACAACAGCCCGACGTTCTTCGAGCAGACCGTGGTCGATCTCCTTGTCGCCATGGGGTACGGCGGCGCGGGTGGCAGAGCGACCGTGACCCGTGCGTCCAACGATGGCGGGATCGACGGGATCATCGACCAGGACGCCCTCGGTCTGTCGCGCGTCTACGTGCAGGCCAAGCGCTACGCGCCGGACAACTCCGTCGGGCGCCCGGAACTGCAGGCATTCGTTGGCGCGCTCAGCGGCAAAGCCGACGGCGGCGTCTTCATCACTACTGCCCGATTCTCGAAGGGTGCGGTCGAATACGCCGAGATCGTGCCGACACGGATCATCCTCATCGACGGTGTCCGGCTCGCGGATCTGATGATCCGGTACGGCGTGGGCGTTCAGGTGAAGCAGACACTCCAGATCGTCGAGGTCGACGAGGACTTCTTCGAGTAGGTTCAGATAGTCGCGCGGGTTTCGAGGGGGAGGAACAGGCAGATGGGAAACTTCGACTTCGTCTACAGGTCACTACCGTCTGTACACGCCGACTGTGCTCGGGCGGAGTCTTACCTGACCTCCGATCCCCGGTCCGCGTGCTTCTACGGCCGCCGCGCGATCGAAGAACTCGTGCACTACCTGTACGACCTCCTTGAACTGCCGGCGCCGTACAGGAACGACCTCGCAGCGCACATCAACGATCCGAGGTTCAAGGCCAAGGTCTCCCCGATGATTCAGCAGAAGCTGAATCTGATCCGGCGCAACGGCAACGATGCGGTGCACGACACCCGACCCGTGCGTGCGGAACGGTCCGCAGATGTTCTGCGGGAGCTGTTCCACCTGATGGTGTGGGCTACACATTCCTACTCGCGCCATCCTGAACTCGCTCCCATGGGAGCGCAGTTCAACCCCGCGCTCGCCGCGCAGTCCGCGCCGCTCAGCCAGGCCGAGATCGCTGAGCTCGCGGGGAAGTTCGCTGCGCAGGACGCCGCACTCGCGAAGGAGCGTGAAGCGCTCGCCCAGGAGCGCGCGGAGAAGGCCGAACTGCAGGCCGCGCACGATGCGAAGATCGCCGAACTGCAACAGCAGATCGCCGCGGCAACCGCGAAGAAGGCCGCGGATACCCATGACTACAACGAGGCCGCCACACGCGATGCGTTCATCGACCTCCTGCTCGACGAGGCCGGCTGGACGATCGGGAGCGTCGTCGGACCGGCCAAGGTCACTACCGAGCACGAAGTGAGCGGGATGCCAAACACCTCGGGAGCGGGGTACGTGGACTACGTACTCTGGGGGAGCGACGGCAAGCCACTGGCCTTGATCGAGGCCAAACGCACGAACAAGAGTCCGGACGTCGGCCAGCAGCAGGCGAAGCTCTACGCCGACTGTCTCGAGCGCGAGTACGGCCGCCGACCGGTGATCTTCTACTCGAACGGCTACAGCCACTGGATCTGGGACGACGAGGGCGGCTACCCGCCGCGACAGGTTCAGGGTTTCTTCACGCCAGACGAGCTCGACTACCTGGTTCTGCGCCGCACAACCAGGAAACCCCTCGGCACCGTCTCGATCAACGGCGACATCGCGGGCCGCTACTACCAGGAACGCGCCATCCGTGCGGTCGACGATGCCTTCGCCCAGCACAACCGCGACGCCCTTCTCGTCATGGCCACCGGGTCCGGCAAGACCCGCACGGTCATCGCCCTCGTGGACCAGCTCGCCCGTGCGAACTGGGTCAAACGCGTGCTGTTCCTCGCCGACCGGACCGCGCTCGTCACCCAGGCATCGAACGCCTTCAAGGTGCACCTACCGGACGCGACCACCGTGAACCTGGTGTCCGAGAAGGCGATCGATGGTCGGGTGTACGTCTCGACGTATCCCACCATGATGAACCTGATCAACGACGTAGACAGCGAGACCGGCCGCAGGTTCGGCCCGGGCTACTTCGACCTGATCGTCATCGACGAGGCGCACCGCTCGGTGTACGCAAAATACGGCGCGATCTTCGACTGGTTCGACGGTCTGCTCGTGGGACTCACCGCCACCCCGAAGGACGAGGTGGACCACAACACTTACCGGCTCTTCCATCTGGAGGACGGCGTGCCGACGGATGCATACTCGCTGGAGGACGCAGTCAAGGACGACTACCTCGTTCCGCCGAAGGGGATCGCGGTGGGTACGAAGTTCCTCCGTCACGGCATTCGGTACGACGACCTCACTGAGGAGGAGCGCGAGCAGTGGGACGCGCTCGATTGGGGCAACGGCGATTCCCCTGATGAAGTCGGAGCGGAGGAGATTAATCGGTTCCTCTTCAACGAGAATACGGTGGATCAGGTGCTCGCGAACCTCATGGCCGACGGCCACAAGGTCGCCGGCGGCGACCGGCTCGGTAAGACGATCATCTTCGCGAAGAACCAGGCGCATGCCGAGTTCATTCAGCACCGATTCGACCTCCAGTGGCCGCACTACGCGGGCTCATTCGCACGCGTGATCACCCATAACTCGCCGTACGCACAGAGCTTGATCGACGACTTCTCCGCGGCGGACAAGGCGCCCCACATCGCGATCTCCGTCGACATGCTCGACACCGGCATCGACGTGCCCGAGGTGGTGAACTTGGTCTTCTTCAAGGCGGTTCGCTCGAAGTCCAAGTTCTGGCAGATGATCGGCCGCGGCACCCGACTGTGCTCGGATCTCTTCGGCCCGGGGGAAGACAAGAAGGACTTCTATGTCTTCGACTTCTGCGACAATCTTGCGTACTTCAGTCAGGACCTCCCCGGATCCGAGGGATCGATCCAGAAATCACTCTCGCAGCGACTTTTCGAGGCGCGTGTGGCCCTCGCTCGGACTCTCACCGACTCCGACGGCGAGCTCAAGGTTTCGACCCTCGACGCCCTGCATGAGTACGTAGCCGGGATGAGTACCGACAACTTCCTCGTGCGCCCGCATCGCAAGGCCGTGGAGCAGTTCTCTGACAGAGGCGCGTGGTCGGAACTGACTGCGGCCGTCGAGGCGACGGTCGTGGACCTGGCCGGACTGCCCTCGGCGACCGTCGACTCCGACGAGAAGGCCAAGCGCTTCGATCTGCTCATGCTCAGGGGGCAACTCGCCCAGCTTGAGGGGGACGCCTCCACCGCCGACCGCGTCCGACAGGCCGCGCAGGACATCGCGAACTCCCTCTTGGGGAAACTGACCATTCCGATGGTCCAAGCCCAGGCCGAGATGATCGAGGCGGTCGCGGGTGATGAGTGGTGGATCGACGTCACCGTCGCGATGTTGGAGTCCGCCCGGACCCGACTCAGAACGCTGATGAGGTTCACGGAGACGGTCAAGCACAACCCCGTCTACACCGATTTCAGCGACGAGCTGCTCGCGCCCACGGAGGTGAAACTCCCAGGAACGATGCCGGGGACGAACTTCGACCGGTTCAAAGCCAAGACATCGGCGTACCTGCGATCACAGTTCGAGAACGTCGTTCTGCAACGACTGCGTCGCAATAAGCAGCTCACACCAGCCGACCTGAAAACGCTGGCGCAGATGCTGATCGACGCCGGCGGTTCGGACGGTGATCTGGCGTGGGTGAGGGAGCGAAGCGGGGGGCTCGGCCTGTTCGTCAGGTCGCTCGTCGGACTCGATCGAGCAGCCGCAGTCGAGGCCTTCGGTGACTTCCTCGACGACTCCAAGTTCTCCGTCGAGCAGGTGCGCTTCGTCAACATGATCGTCGACGAGCTCACCGCGAACGGCGTCGTCGAACCGAAGCGCCTGTTCCAGGCTCCGTACACCGATGCGGCGCAGGGCGGACCCGACCTCGTCTTTCCCGAGCGGGCACAGGTCGTGGAGATCGTCGGCATTCTCAGGCATATCAAGGAGACGGCGAACCCCGCGCCGGACGACCCCTCCTCCGCCGGCGTGCACTCCGCAAGCTGAAACAAGCGATCTGGCAGGAGGAGCGTCGCCCGCCCGGGAGAATCGGGTGGCGGCGCTCCACGGCTTGCGTCCTAGCCGGATGCCATCACCGCACGGACCGGCCGCAGCGCCGCTCGCTGGAGGAGTTGCGCGCCGTGAAGTGCGGCGGTGTACTTGGCCCGCAATCGAGCCGGGGTCGCGGAATCGAGCAGCGCGAGCCGCGCCGGATCGGTGTTGTCGGCGATGTCGGCCCGCTTGACCGCCAGCGCGATCGGATCCGTGCGGATCGCGGCGTAGTACTCGTCGCTCGGCACCTCGTCCCGACGGGTGAGCAGTGCGACGGCGTGCACGACGGACGCCGGGATCCCGGCGTCGACGAGGTCCCGCGCAGTCACCGGCGTGTCCTCCAGCACGTCGTGCAGCAGTGCCGCCGCACGGTTCTCCGGGGTCTGCGGCGCGACCAGGTCCGCCACCCTGCGCGGGTGGGTGATGTAGTCGTTCCCGGCCTTGTCCGTCTGCCCCGCGTGCGCGGCTTCCGCGACGGAATCGGCGATGGCATCGATTGTCATGTCCTACCTCCTGGTGCCCGTAGTGGCACCGGTCGCTGACAGGTAGGTCGCGCGAGGGAACGCGGTCAGCTCGCTTTCGCCGTCTCCCGCGGCGCGAAGGGGTCGGCGGGGAGGCCGAGGTGCTCGCGCAGGGTGGTGCCGGAGTACTCCCGGCGGAACAGGCCGCGTCGCTGCAGCTCGGGGACCACGAAGTCGACGAAGTCGTTGAACGTGCCGGGCGAGCTGGCGGCGGAGAGGATGTAGCCGTCGGCCTCCCCGCCGGTGAACCCCTCCTCGATCTGGTCCGCGATGTCCGAGGCCGTCCCGACGAACTGCGGGAGCAGCACCCCCTGCGCGTACAGCTTGCCGATGTCCCGCAGCGTCAGATTGTCGCGCTCGGACAGGCGCCGGGCCACGTCGAACAGTCCCTGCGTTCCGGTGACCGTGACGTCCTCCACGGGCTTGTCCAGGTCGTACTGCGAGAAGTCGTGATCGGTGTGGACCGACAGCGTGATCAGCCCGGAGATCGGATCGGCCAGATCGTTGTGGAAGGCCTGCTTCTCGCGTGCGATCGACTCCGTCTCACCCACGAACGGGATGAACGAGGGGAAGATCTTCACGTGTTCGGGGTTCCGGCCGAAGTTCGTCGCCCGCGACTTCACGTCGTCGTAGTACGCGCGCCTGCCCTCGGGCGTCGGATCGATCTCGAAGATCGCCTCGGCCCACTTCGCTGCGAAGTCCTTGCCCCGGCCCGACGATCCGGCCTGGATCAGCACCGGCCGGCCCTGCGGCGACCGTGGTGTCGGCAACGGGCCGCGGGTGCGGAAGTGCTCTGATCGGCGGTCGACGGCGTGGATCCGCGAGGGGTCGGCGAAGACGCCGGACTCCTTGTCCTGGACCAGCGCATCCGCCTCCCACGATGCCCACAGCTCGACCGCCGTCTCGACGAACTCCTGCGCCCGCACGTACCGCAGGTCGTGCTCGAGGTGCTCGTCGTGCCCGAAGTTCAGCGCCTCCGACTGGCTGAGCGACGTCACGATGTTCCACGCGATCCGACCCCGGGTGATGTGGTCGAGGCTGGAGAAGATCCGCGCCAGCTCGAACGGATGGAAATAGGTGGTGGACTTGGTGATCGCGATCCCGAGCCGTGAGGTGACGGCGCCGATGGACGCCGCCACGATGGACGGATCGAGCGTCGCGGAGGCCTGGGTTCCCCGGCGCAAGGATTCGTCGATGTCGTTCCCGAACCGCGTGGGCACGGAGAGCAGGTCCGCGAAGAACAAGAAGTCGAATCTGCCGCGTTCCAGGATCCGTCCGATCCGGTGGTAGTACTCCGGTGTGAGGAACGCCGGATCGGATGCGGGATGGCGCCACGCGGCGTGCGAATGCGTGACGTGCGAGGCGATCTGGAAACCACCGAGGTGAAGCTGGCGGGTCATGGCGTTCCTTTCATCGGGCGACTGCCTGCAGTCTTCGGGCCGCCGATGGCGCGCGGACCCCTTGGGATCCCCGTGCATGGAAGTTGCTCTGCCGCTGGCGCGGTGGCATCCGCCCCGCCGCTACCGCGGCCGCCCACCGCCCGGCGGGGGCCCTGGCATGCTCGGGACCGTCGGTTCCGTTCGGGTGTCCACGCCGACGGGGAGGGACACGCGATAGCCGGACGTCACGTCGCCGGTGACGGTGGCGAGCTGGTGGGCGGCGCCGTCCTCGCCGAAGATCCCGTCGGAGGTCAGCGACACCCGGCTCAGAGTCCTGACGGAGGATTCGTACCCGGCGGTGGCGTAGACGGCGTCGCACACGTCCTTCGGGAAGGCCAGCTGCGAGGTGGCGATCGCCTTCGTGGAATCGGCGATGTCCCCGCGATCGCGGTAGACCTCGAAATGGATGTGCGGCCAACGGCCCTCGTAACAGGCGGGGAAGATGCTCGTGAACCGGACGGTCCCGGCACCGTCGGCGATCTGGACGCCGCGCAGGTAGTTCTGATCGGTGGCGCCCTCGGTGTACAGCGAGTACCGACCCTCCCGGTCGCAGTGCCAGACGTACACGGCCACGCCGGCGAAGGGCACGCCGCCGTTCGCGAGGTCGCGCACCGTCAGCTCCAGGTCGATCGGGACGCCCTCGGCGGTCCCGCGCATCTCGCCGAAGCTGGACCGGATGTCGCTGCGGATCACGCCGGCCTGCTCGAGGACGTCGGGTCCGTTCGACCCGTCGCCGGGGTAGGGGCCGGCCGTCTCGTCGGGGATCTCCGCCAGGGCCGTCGCGGTGCCCGCCGCCGACGATGCCGCGGACGCCGGCGAGGACGAGGTCCCGGGCGTCGTGTTCGCGTTCGTCCCGCACGCGGCCAACCCGAGCCCGAGAGTGCCGATCCCGAGCATCGAGAGCATCCGCCGTCGGTTGGTCAGGGTTCCGAGGTCGAAGCCGAGTCCCTGATCGACGACCTCCTCGTCCGGTCGGGGCAGAGCGCGTCCCTGGTACGTGCGGCGCATGACGTTCCTTTCGGGCGGGGCCGATCCCCGCGTCGAAATGAACGCTAACGACCGTTTCGTCCCGGCGTCTCCGATGTCGCTGTGAACCCGCTGGGAGCCGGAAGATGTCAGACCTCGGCGATAGCGTGCGGGCATCGTCGAAGGGGGAGCGATGTCGGACCTGCAGCCACTGCTCACCGCGCAGATCGTCCCGCCCGAGCGGGCGGCGGACTACCTGCGCGCGATGGACATCGAGGTCGAGGACCTCTACGCCGCGGTCGCCGAGGGCGTGCGCTGCGCGGAGGAGCTCGATCACTTCGCCCCGCCCACGGCGCCGGGTCTCGTGCGCTGGATCGGTGTGGTCGCCGCGCTGCGCCGCCGGCTCGCAGCCACGGAGCGCTGGTTCCCGGACGATCGTCGCGGCCAGCCGATCAGCCGACACCTTGAGAGCGGCCGCACCCTCGCCGTCATGAGCGGTGACTGGGCCACGGGTAGTCCGCTGTCGGCGTTCGGCCCGCACACCGCCCGGCGCAAAGGGCGCGCCACCGCCGATTCCTTCCGCCCCGACGAGGTGCTGTTCCCGCTGTCCGACTTCGGCCCCGTCCTGCAGGCCGACGGTGCGCTGTCCGGCGCGTGGGTGCTGCTGTACCGCACCGACGGTGAGGCGACCCATCTGGACGTGTCGCAGCCCGCGGGGTTCGACTCCGACGCCGGACAGTTCACCGGGTGGGCGGTCCGGGTGATCCTCGACGACTGGTGGCAGGGGGAGCGACGCCCGGCGAATGGGCTGGGGGCCGCCGTCGATCTGCACCTCGTCCGGTCGGTCGCCTGAGTGATCCCGGTGGGCTGGCCGAAACGGGGCCGCGCACCGTCGGGGATGCGGTACGCATGGCCTATGACCGAGCGGATCCTGCCACTGACCTCCACCATGCAAGACGAGCACTTGTCGCTGGCGACGCTGCTCCGCCACGCCACCACGTGGTACGCGGACGCCGCGGAGGTCGCCACGTGGACGCCCGAGAAGACTACCCGGCTGAGCTTCGGCGAGCTGGGACGCGAGGCAGCCCGCCTCGCGAACGCGCTGACGGCGCTCGGCGTGGTTCCGGGCGACCGCGTCGGCACCTTCCAGTGGAACAACAACGAGCACATGACGGCGTACGTCGCGATCCCGGCGATGGGCAGCGTGCTGCACACCATCAACATCCGACTGTTCCCGGACCAGATCACCTACATCGCCAACCACGCCGCCGACCGCGTGATCATCGTCGACGGCAGTCTGATCCCGCAGCTCAACGCCGCGATCGGCGGCATGACCACCCTCGAGCACGTCATCGTCGTGGACGGGAACACCGACGAGGTGGAGGCGCCGTCGGGCGTGCAGCTGCACGACTATCGCGACCTGCTCGACGCCCAGGCCGACGAGTACGCCTGGCCCGAGATCGACGAGCGAGCGGCGGCCGCCGCCTGCTACACCTCCGGCACGACGGGCGACCCGAAGGGCGTCATGTACAGCCACCGCAGCATCTGGCTCCACTCCACCGCGGTCTGCGCGAGCTTCGGCCTCGGGATCGGCCCGAACGACACCGTGCTGCCGATCGTGCCGATGTTCCACGCCATGAGCTGGGGCACGCCGTTCGGGGCGCTCATGTCGGGCGCCTCGCTGATCCTGCCGGACCGCTACCTGCAGCCGGAGCCGATGACCCGCCTCCTCGCCGAGGAGAAGCCGACCATCTCCGCGGCGGTGCCCGCGGTGTGGATTGGCATCGTCAACCACCTCGACAAGAACCCGCAGGACATCACCCACTTGCGGCACATCGCGTGCGGCGGGTCGGCGGTTCCGCTCAGCCTCGCCAAGGCGCTCGACCGGCACGGCGTGCAGATCGTGCAGGCCTGGGGCATGACGGAGACGTCCCCGCTCGCCAGCATCGCGTGGCCGCCGCGCGGCGTGACGGGCGAGGAAGCGTGGGCCTACCGGAACACTCAGGGCAGGTTCCTGCCCGGCGTGGAGGGGCGCCTCGTCGACGATCTGGGCCAGGTGGTGCCCGCGGACGGCACCTCGCAGGGTGAGGTGCAGGTGCGCGGCCCGTGGATCACGGGCAGTTACTACAGCCCCGCCGGCGCCGAGCCGGTGGGCGCCGACAAGTTCGAGGGCGGCTGGCTGCGCACCGGTGACATCGGCAAGCTCACCGCCGACGGCTACGTGACCCTCGTCGACCGCTCGAAGGACGTGATCAAATCCGGCGGCGAGTGGATCAGCTCCGTCGAACTCGAGAACGAGGTCATGGCGCACCCGGCGGTGCTCGAGGCGGTCGCCATCGGTGTGCCCGACCCGAAGTGGGACGAGCGGCCGCTGGTGGCGGTCGTGCTGCAGCCGGGCGTCGAGGTGACCATCGCTGAGCTGCAGGAACACCTCGCCGGGAAGTTCGCGAAGTGGCAGATCCCCGACAATTGGGCGTTCATCGCGGAGGTGCCGAAGACCTCCGTGGGCAAATTCGACAAGAAGGTGCTCCGTGCCCAGCACGCCGCGGGCGGCCTCCCCGTCGTCCATGAATAGGACGCGACGGGCGTGTCTGAACACCTGAGGTTGACACGATGATGCATTCTGAAAGGCGTGCCCGAGCAGTCTCACGATCCGCGCTGGGTCGCCGCTGCTAACTGGGCGGCGGCTGGCGGCTTCGGTGTCGGCGCGATCGCCCAGCGCGAAGGCGTCACCCGGATCGACGCGCTCCTGGCCGTCGCCGACGAGTGGGCCCGGTACCCGCACTTGTTCACCACGCCGCCGGCCGCGGTGCCGCCCGTCGGCGTGGACCAGTGCCCCGAGTGCGGGATCTGGTTCGCGGACGTCGAAGCGCACCGTGTGGTGCACCGCCGCGGACGCCAGCGACCCACCGCGGCACGTGCGCGGCGCGTGAGCCGACCGCGGACCGTCGAACCGGCGCGGCGCGCCGACGGCGGCCGCGCCTCCCTGGGCAACACTCTGGACACCCCGCCGCCGCGCCGGGGTGTCCCGCTGACCGAACTGCCGCCCGACGGGCCCTGGAGCAGCTGGGCCGAGGCGGCCAACTGGGCGGCGGCGAACGGGCTGGGGCCGAGCCGCCTCGCCGATCGGGTGGGCACCGACGCCGCCTCGGTGACAGTGGCGATCATCGACGCGTGGAGCCGGGACCCCACCGCGTTCACCGTGCCGGCCGCCGTCGACGCCCCCGGCGGGGCGCTCAAGCAGTGCCCGGCGTGCGGCCTCTGGTTCGCCAGCGTCGACAACCACGTCGCCGCGCACGGCAGGATCAGCGGGCAGCGGCGCGGCGCGACGCGCACACCTGCGCGGTGGGGCGCGCGGCCCGAGCACGACGGCCATGCGGCCCCCCGCACCGCCTTCGAGCACGCGATGGAACGAGACGGGATGCTCGACCAGTACCTCGAGCTGCGCCGATGCGCCCTCGAGCACCTGAGCCCGCCGCAGTTCCGCGTGCGCATCGACGCGACGGACGAACGGGTCGCCCAGGTCCTGGGACACGTAGCGGCGCACGCGGAGTACGCCGCGGCGCTCGGGGATCTGTTGCGTTCGCGCCAGGGCGTCCTGGACGACGACGGCGACCGGGTGCAGTGCCACCTGTGCGGGCTGTGGATGGCGGCGCTCGGGCCGCACCTGGCGGTGCACCGGATCGATGCGGAACGCTACCGCCGCCGCTTCGGCCTCGCCGACGACCACGCCCTGGTCGCGCGCAGCATGGTCGCGCAACGCCCCCGGGCGCCCCGCCGCGGCGAGGCAACCGCCCGCCTCCCGAGGGGACGGCAGTGACCGCGTGACCGTCCCCAGCGAACCCCCAGGGCGCACCATGCCCGCCCGCAGGTCGGGCCGTCAGGCTTGCTGACATGACGACGATGAAGAAAATGATCGGATCCGCACTCCTCGGCGCGACCGCGGTCGGCGGCCTGGCCGCCGTCGGCGCCGGCACCGCCGCGGCGGCGCCGAACCCGGCTCCGCCCGGCGCACCGGGCGCCGGCCAGGGCGCCGCCACGAACCCCGCCCCGCGGCCCGCCGCCCGGCCCGCGCCGAACCAGGTGCCGCGGCAGGTCGCTCCCCAGTCGAACGGGCAGAACCCGAACTGGCGGCCCGGGCCGGTGTACCGGCAGGGCGCGTGGCACACGCCGGTCTGGGACCAGGGGCGCAACCATTGGGGCTTCTGGCTCGGGCCGATCTGGATCCCTGTCGGCTGACCCCCGATCCTGCCCGCACCCGAACATGTCGGCCACCCGTCCTAATCTGGACGGGTGGCCGATCCGCAGAGTTACCGTCCCGCATCGGGAAGCATCCCCACGCAGCCCGGCGTGTACAAGTTCCGGGACAAGCACGGCCGCGTCGTCTACGTCGGCAAGGCGAAGTCCCTGCGCAGCCGTCTGAACTCCTACTTCGCCGATGTCTACGGCCTACACCCGCGCACATATCAGATGGTCACGACCGCCGCGTCCGTCGAGTGGACCGTCGTGGGCACCGAGGTGGAGGCGCTGCAGCTCGAGTACAACTGGATCAAGGAGTTCGACCCGCAGTTCAACGTCCGCTACCGGGACGACAAGACCTATCCGATGCTCGCGGTCACCCTGAACGAGGAGTTCCCGCGCCTGTACGTCTACCGCGGGCCGCGCCGCAAGGGCGTGCGCTACTTCGGCCCGTACAGCCACGCCTGGGCCATCCGCGAGACGCTGGATCTGCTGCTGCGGGTCTTCCCGGCCCGCACCTGCTCGGCCGGGGTCTTCAAGCGGCACAACCAGATGGGCCGCCCCTGCCTGCTGGGCTACATCGACAAGTGCTCCGCGCCGTGCGTCGGTCGGGTCACCGCGGCGGAGCACCGGCAGATCGTCGAGGACTTCTGCGACTTCCTCGCCGGCAGGACCGACAACCTCATCAAGCAACTCGAGAACGACATGCTCGGCGCCAGCGAGGACCTCGACTTCGAGCGCGCGGCGCGCCTGCGGGACGATGTCGCGGCGCTGCGCAAGGCCGTCGAGAAGCAGGCCGTGGTGCTCGGCGACGGCACCGATGCGGACGTGATCGCGTTTTCCGCCGACGACCTCGAGGCGGCGGTGCAGATCTTCCACGTGCGCGGCGGGCGCGTGCGCGGGCAGCGCGGCTGGGTGGTCGAGAAGCCGGGCGACGCGGAGCAGAACGAACACGCCGAGCTCCTGGAGCAGTTCGTCACGCAGTTCTACGGCGAGGAGGCCGAGCGCGCGAAGCAGTCGGGCGACGGTGCCGCCAACCCTGTGCCGCGCGAGGTCCTCGTCCCCGTGCTGCCCGACGATGCCGACGAGCTGCAGGACTGGCTCACCGGACTGCGCGGCGCGCGCGTCTCCTTGCGGATTCCGCAGCGCGGCGACAAGCGCACCCTCATGGAGACGGTGGAGCGCAACGCCGTCGAGGCGCTGCACCAGCACAAGCTCAAACGCTCCGGCGACCTCACCGCGCGTTCGGCGGCCCTGCAGGGGCTGCAGGACGCGCTCGACCTCGACGAGGCACCGCTGCGCATCGAGTGCGTCGACATCAGCCACATCCAGGGGTCCGACGTGGTGGCCTCGCTCGTGGTCTTCGAGGACGGTCTCGCGAAGAAGTCCGACTACCGGCACTACGGGATCAAGGAGGCCGCCGGCGACGGTCGCAGCGACGACGTGGCGTCGATCGCCGAGATCACCCGCCGCCGATTCCTCCGGCACCGGGCCGACGGCCGGCAGCCTGAGAGCGCGGACGCCCGGCAGCCCGAGGGTGTGGAAGCATCCGACGACAACGGGGGAGACCTCGCGCCCGAGGCCGCGCTCGACCCGCAGACGGGGCGCCCGCGCCGATTCGCGTACCCGCCCAACCTCTTCGTGGTCGACGGTGGGGCGCCGCAGGCGGCCGCCGCGCAGGAGGTCCTCGACGAGCTCGGCGTGACCGACGTGGCCGTCGTCGGCCTCGCGAAACGCCTGGAGGAGGTGTGGGTGCCCGAGGATGAGGACCCGGTGATCCTGCCGCGCAGTTCGGACGCGCTGTTCCTGCTGCAGCGGGTGCGCGACGAGGCGCACCGTTTCGCCATCTCCTTCCACCGCAGCAAACGGTCCAAGCGGATGACCGCGAGCGCGCTCGACGCGATCCCCGGGCTCGGTGATACCCGCAAGACCGCGCTGCTGCAGCACTTCGGCTCGGTCACCAAGCTCCGCGAGGCCAGCCTCGAGGAGATCGTCGAGGTGCCCGGGATCGGGATGACCACGGCCCGCACCGTGCTCGACGGCCTGCGTACCGACGGCGCGTGAACTCGGCCGACGTGGTGGCGCAGGTCGCGCCCGTTCTCGTCTTCCTCCTCGCCATCACCGTGGTCGCCGAGATCGCCCAGCTCGCCGGCGTCTTCGACGCCCTCGGCGTGCTCGCCGCCCGGCTCGGCCGGGGCCGGGTGCCGCTCATGTGGCTCTGCGTCGTGGCGGCGGCCTGCGCGGCGACGATCGTCCTGAGCCTCGACACGACGGCGGTGCTGCTGACGCCCGTCGTGTTGGCGGCGGCGGCGCGACTCGGGCTGCCGCCGCTGCCCTTCGCGATGACCACGGTCTGGCTCGCCAACACCGCCTCGCTGCTGCTGCCGGTCTCGAATCTCACCAACCTGCTCGCGGTCTACCACCTCGAGGGCGGCGTGCGGGCCTACCTCGCGCTCTCCTGGCGGCCCGCGCTGGCGGCGATCGCGGTCACGGTCATCGTGCTGTGGTTGCTGCACCGCCGCGACCTGCGCGGCCGGTATGCGATCCCCGCGTTCGAACCGCCCGCCGACCGAGCGCTGTTCGGCATCGCGGCGGCCGTCTGCCTCGCCCTGGGGCCGGCCTTCGCGCTCGGGGTGCCGCCCGCCGCGGCGTCGACGGTGGCCGCGATCGTGTTGCTGGGAGCGGTCGCCCTGCGGTCGCCCGGGCGCCTGCGCGAGATCGTGGTGCCGTGGCGCATGGTGCTGATCCTGGCGGCGGTCTTCGCCGGGGTGCAGGTACTCCTCGCGGTCGGGCTGGAGGACGTCTTGCGGGGCGTCGCGGGGGCGGGCACGGCACCGTCGGACCTGCTGCGGGTGGCGGGCATCGGGGCCCTCGCCGCGAACGGGGTCAACAACCTGCCCGCCTACCTGGCGCTCGAGCCCGTCGCCGTCGGCGACCCCCTGCGACTGATGGCGCTGCTCATCGGCGTCGGCGTGGCACCGATCGTCACCCTGTGGGCCTCGCTGGCGACGCTGCTCTGGCGGGAGCGGTGCGGCCGCGCCGGGGTGCGGATCTCCGCCGGCCGGTTCGCCGCGCACGGCCTGCTCCTCGCCGTCCCGGCGACGGTCGCCGCGGTGCTGGTCCTCTGAGGCCTCAGGTGCACCCGGTTGTTCCCCGCTGCGGAGCACTTAGTGTAGCGTCGCCTTACTCTCACCCGATGCGGGTGATTTCGTTGCTTTAGAGAAGGATTCGACGATGTCGTTGCGCACGCGTTCCACTGTGGCCGCCGCTCTGGTGGCGGTGGCCTCCCTCACGATCACGGCCTGCGGGTCGAGCGGCGACGGCGCGGCACCGTCGAGCTCCGGCGCGGCTGGGGGAGACCTGACCCTCTACAACGCCCAGCACGACACCCTCGCCAAGGAGTGGGTGGAGAAGTTCACCGCGGAGACCGGCATCAAGGTGACCATCCGGCAGGGCAAGGATTCCGAACTGGCGCAGCAGATCATCGCCGAGGGCGACCGCTCGCCGGCCGACGTCTTCCTGACGGAGAACTCGCCCGCCATGACCCAGGTCGAGAACAAGGGCCTGTTCGCCGACGTCGACCCGGCGACGCTCGCGCAGGTGGGCAACGGACTCAAGCCGTCGACCGCGAAGTGGACGGGCATCGCGGCCCGCTCGACGGTGCTGGTCTACGACAAGCGCAAGGTGACGCCGGAGCAGCTGCCGAAGTCGATGGCCGACCTGGCCGCCCCGGAGTGGAAGGGCCGCTGGAGTGCCTCGCCGTCGGGCGCGGACTTCCAAGCGATCGTGTCCGCGTACCTGCAGCTCAAGGGCGAGCAGGCCACGAAGGACTGGCTGAAGGCGATGAAGGAGAACGCCAAGGAGTACAAGGGCAACGGCGCCGCGATGAAGGCCGTCAACGCCGGCGAGGTCGACACCGCCCTCATCTACCACTATTACTTCTACGGCGACCAGGCCAAGACCGGCGAGAACTCCGGCAACGTGGGCACCCACTACTTCAAGAACCAGGACCCGGGCGCCTTCGTCTCGATCTCCGGCGGCGGCGTGCTGAAGTCGTCGAAGAAGCAGGCGCAGGCCCAGCAGCTCCTCAAGTTCATCACCTCCAAGGCCGGCCAGGAGGTGCTCGAGAAGGGCACGTCCTTCGAGTACCCGGTGGCCTCCGGCGTTCCCGCCAACGCCAAGCTCGTCCCGATGGCCGACCTGCAGGCACCGACCGTCGACCCGGCCAAGCTCAACGGTCCGCAGGTCGTGACCCTGATGACCGAGGCGGGCCTGCTCTGAGACTGCTCACTCTCGCGGCCGCCGCCCTCGCGGCGGTCGCGGCGGTGCCGCTGGGATTCGTCGTCTACACGACGATCGACACGGGCTGGGCGGAGTCCGCCCGGCTCGTCTTCCGGCCGCGCGTCGCCGAGCTCCTCACCAACACGGTGCTGCTCACCGTGATCGCGGTGCCGCTCACCGTGATCATCGGCGTCGGCGGCGCCTGGCTGGTCGAGCGGACCACGCTGTGGGGTCGCCGCGTGTGGTCGCTGCTGCTGGCCGCGCCGCTGGCGATCCCCGCGTTCGTGGGCAGCTACGGCTGGGTCTCGGCGATCCCGTCGCTCGGCGGACTCTGGTCGGGCGTGCTCATCGCGGTGCTGTTCTACTACCCGCTCGTCTACATCCCGGTTGCGGCGGCGCTGAGCCGCCTCGACCCCGCGCTCGAGGAGTCCGCCGCGGCGCTCGGCCTCGGGCGGTGGGCCGTCTTCGTCCGGGTCGTCCTCCCGCAACTGCGGCTCGCCGCGCTCGGCGGTGCCGTGCTGGTGGCGCTGCACCTGCTCGCCGAGTACGGGGCCTTCGCCATGATCC
Organism: Tsukamurella asaccharolytica; assembly: GCF_007858435.1. Lineage (GTDB taxonomy): Bacteria > Actinomycetota > Actinomycetes > Mycobacteriales > Mycobacteriaceae > Tsukamurella > Tsukamurella asaccharolytica. The sequence continues at coordinate 45,417 of NZ_VIGW01000011.1, forward strand.
GGTTCGACACCTTCACCACCGCGATCATGGTGCAGTACCAGTCGACCTTCAACGGCACCGCCGGGTCGATGCTGGCCGGGGTGCTGGCGCTGCTCTGCCTGTTCCTGCTCGTCGCCGAGGTCGCCGCGCGGGGCCGCGCCCGGTACGCCCGCGTCGGCTCGGGCGCCGTCGCGACGCCGGAGCGGATCCCGCTGGGCGGGTATCAGGCCGGTGCGCAGCTCGCGCTCCTCGCGCTCGTGGGCGCCGCGCTCGGCCTCCCGCTGTGGTTCGTCGTCCGGTGGACCGTGCGCGGCGCGGCGCAGACGGTGCCGGCCGATCTCATCGAGGCGCTCGGCACGTCGCTCGGGTACGGCGCGGTCGCCTCCGTGCTCACCGTCGCCGCCGCCTTCCCGCTGGCCTACCTCGCCGTGCGCCGGCCGAATCGGATCACCCGGACGCTGGAGGCATCGACCTACGTGAGCAGTGCGATGCCCGGCATCGTGATCGGGCTCGCGCTGGTCACCGTCTCGATCCGCGCGCTGCCGGAGCTGTACCAGAGTGCGACGGTCCTGATCCTCGCCTACGTGCTGCTGTTCCTCCCGCGCGCGGCCGTGGGCCTGCGGGCGGGGCTCGCGCAGGCCCCGGTCTCGCTGGAGGAGGCGGCTCGCGCCCTCGGGGCGCCGCCGCCGATCGCTTTCGCGCGCATCACTCTCCGCCTCACCGCCCCCGCCTCGGCGGCCGGCGCGGCCCTCGTCTTCCTCGCGGTCACCAACGAGCTGACCGCGACACTGATCCTCGCGCCCAACGGCACGCGCACCCTCGCGACGGAGTTCTGGGCCAAGAGCAGCGAGATCGACTACGCGGGCGCGGCGCCCTACGCCCTGGCGATGGTGCTGCTCTCCCTGCCCACCACGTACCTGCTGTTCCGCCAGTCGCGACAGGCCGCGGGACGCACGAGCCTGACGAGAGGATCCGCATGAGCACCGAACTCGTCCTGCGCGGACTCACCAAGCGTTACGGAGCCGACACCGTGCTGCGGGACGTCGACCTGACGGTTCCGGCGGGTTCGATCACCGCCGTCGTCGGGCCGTCCGGGTCGGGCAAGACCACGCTGCTCCGGCTGGTCGCCGGATTCGCGCGGCCCGACGCCGGGAGTGTCCGGCTCGGCGACCGCGACCTCGCCTCCGGCGCAACCTGGGTCGCCGCGCATCGGCGCGGCGTCGGGTACGTCGCGCAGGACGGCGCGCTGTTCCCGCACCTCTCGGTCGCGCGCAACATCGCCTTCGGCATGGGCGCCTCGCTGCCGGTGCGCCGGCGAGCCGCGTCCGCACGGGTCGGCGAGCTCCTGGCGATGGTCTCGCTCGATCCCGCTCTGGCGCGGCGCTATCCGCACGAGCTGTCCGGCGGCCAGCAGCAACGCGTCGCGCTCGCGCGGGCCCTCGCGGGCAGCCCCCGGATCATGCTCCTGGACGAGTCCTTCTCCGCGCTCGACGCGGGCCTGCGGGTGGCGACCCGCGCCGCTGTCGCCGAGGTCCTCGGCGACGCGGGCATCACGACGGTGCTCGTCACCCACGACCAGGCGGAGGCCCTCTCCTTCGCCGATCAGGTCGCGGTGCTGCGCGGCGGTGTGCTGGAGCAAGTCGGTCCGCCGGCCGGGGTCTACGCGCGGCCCGCGTCCGAATCGGTCGCCCGGTTCCTCGGTGACGTCGTCATGGTCGACGGCGCGCTCGACGGCGCCGCCGCCGAGACGGTGCTGGGGCGGATCCCCGTCGCCGGGACCGACGGTGCCACCCCGCCCGGCCCGGTGCCGCTGCTGCTGCGCCCCGAGCAGATCCGGATCGCGGGGGACGGCGTGCCCGCCACCGTCACCCGGGTCGAGTTCTTCGGGCCGGACGCCACCGTCGGCCTGCGACTCGCCGACGGGACGAGCATCGAGATCCGGCATCCCAGCACCGAACTGCCCGCGCACGGCGACGAGGTGCGGCTGCAGGTCGCGGGGGAGGCCGTGATCCTCGATCCGACTGCCGCTCAGTGGTAGACGAGGAGCTGCACCGTCGCCGGATCGAGGTCGTTCGGGTAGTAGATGCCCTCGTAACAGAATCCGAGGCGATCGCGGATCGCGAGCTCGGTGATCGACTCGAAGTTAATGTCCTCGCCGTCGTGGTCGCGCTCGAACGGGAGTCGATCGCCGTCCTCGTCGATCAGACCGTCGTCGGCGGAGCCGCTCAAGGTCCGGACGAGCGAGCCATCGCGCCACCGGGCGAATCCGCCCAGACCGACGACCGAGTGGAGGAGGAAGGCGTCGACGTCGTGGGTGCCGATGAGGTTCCATCCCCAGTCGTCGATCGCCTCGCTGATCCAGCCGATCGCGTCGTCGAATGCTGCGATGATCAGGTCTCCGTACACGCCGACCGCGATCTCGCCGTCCCGCGAGTAGACGTCGTGCCCGAGGTCGCCGGTGCGATGCGACCGCCGTCGCCGTCCCCACGAGCGCTTGCCGAGGATCTCCGTCGCCAGCGCGTCGGATGCGGCCACGTCCAGCGGCGGCAGGTCCCGCAGCAGCGCCGCCGGGTCGGTCGCCGGAGGGCAGGCCACGATGAAATTGCACTTCATTCCCATGGCGGCGAAGGTATCGGCGCGACCTTGCGAGCGGCTTGGCGGATGCCAGCGGCGCCGTGTTCCGGAGTCAGCTGCCGCCGAGCACGACGCCCTCGCGGCGCGGATCCGCGCCGCCGGCGTAGACGTCGCCCTGCTTGACGATCGCCGAGAGTCCCGACACCTGCGGCGCGAGGTCGAGCGTGTGCCCGAGGGTGCGCAGCTGCTCGACGACCTTGCGGCCCTCGTCGGTGTTCAGCGTCGGATGCGCGCTGTCCACGTTCGTCTTCGGGCTGTTCGCCGCGCCGAAGTTCGCCAGCCCGACGGCCTGCTGCGGGTTCAGCTTCCAGTCGGTCAGGCCGATGATCGTCTTGATCACGTACTGGATGATGACGGCGCCGCCGGGGGAGCCCAGCGCGCCGATCGCGTCGCCGCGGGCCCCGTCCGTGCCGCGGCCGAAGAGGATCGTCGGCGACATCGAGCTGCGCGGACGCTTGTTCGGTTGCACCCGGTTCGCTACCGGCTGCCCGGCCGAATCGATGGGCTCCGCGGAGAAGTCGGTGAGCTGATTGTTGAGCAGGAAACCGTCGACCATGTGGTACGAGCCGAAGGCCGACTCGACGGTGGTGGTCATCGACGCGACGTTGCCCGCCTTGTCGAGCACCGTGATGTGGCTGGTGCCGTGCTCGGGCGTGGTCGTCACGCCCGGTGTGGCGGTGGGGAACTCGCCCGGCTTCGCGGTGCCCATCGTCTTGGTCCGGTCGATCAGCTTGGCGCGCCCCTCGAGGTAGGCGGGATCCACCAGGGCGGCGGGGGAGCCGCCGGGCAACGGGATGAAGTCGGGGTCGGCGATGTACTTGTCGCGGTCGGCGTAGGCGAGGCGCTCGGCCTCGGAGATCAGGTGGATCGCCTCCGCGGTGGGGATGCCGCCGTCGGGGCCGGGGTCGCCGCCGTGCACCGCATCCGGCCCGAGCTTCGACAGGTCGAAGGAGTTGAGGATGCCGAGCGCCTGCGCCACGGTGATCCCGCCGGAGGAGGGAGCGGGCATGCCGCACAGCTCACGATCGCGGTACGGCGTGCACACGGCCTCTCGCGTCTTCACCGCGTACCGGGCTAGGTCCTCCACGGTCATCGTGCCCGCCGTGCGGCCGCCGGTGGTATCACGCACCGAGGCGACGATCGCCTCGGCGATCGGACCCGTGTAGAAGGCCTTGGCGCCCTCGGAAGCGATGGCGCCCAGGGTCTTCGCGTACGCGGGGTTGGTGAGCTTGACGCCCGCCTTCTTCGGCGCGCCGTCGGGCTCGAGGAAGTAGCCCCGCAGCTCCGCGTCGTTGGCGAAGTTCTTCGCCTCGTCGGCGATGGCGCCGGCCAGGCGTGGGCTGATCTCGAAGCCGTCGTCGGCGATCCGCACGGCGGGATCGAACAGCTCGCGCCAGGTCTTGCTGCCGTGCTCGCCGTGGACCGCCTCCAGGAGGCGCAGCGCGCCGGGCACGCCGATCGCGCGGCCGGAGGAGCGGGCGTCGGGCTGGGGCACCGTCCGGTCGGTCGGGGAGATCCAGCGGAGGTAGTTCTCGTCGGCGCTCGCGGGCGCCGTCTCGCGGCCGTCGTACGCCTGCACCTTCTTCGACTTCGCGTCGTAGTACAGCAGGAAGGCGCCGCCGGCGATGCCCGAGGACTGCGGTTCGACGAGCCCGAGCACCGTCTGCGCCGCGACGAGCGCGTCGGCCGCGCTGCCGCCCTGTTCGAGCACCTCGCACGCCGCTTTCGTGGCGATCGGGTTCGCGGTGGCGACGCCGTAGTCCTTGGTGTGTGTCACGGGCAGACCGGACCGGTAGCCGGACGCCCCTTCCGGATTGGTGCTGATGTCCCTGGGGCCGCCGGGCACCGCGGTTTCGGACGGCCGGTACATGGTGCCGGTGGGCCCGGTCGCGTCGCAGCCTCCCGCCGCGATCGTCACCGACGACGGTCCGCCGGACGCCCCGCCGTCGGAGCCGGAGGTGCCGCACGCGGTGAGCGCGAGAGGAATGACGACTGCGGCGACGGCCGCCGACCTGAGACGGTGCATAGCGGCCTCCACGAGAATCGGATCACCCGGAACGTAACACCGGTCGGTGACGCCGCGCGAAGGATTCGCGGGACGTCAGCGGAACGAGGCGTCCGGCACCGTCGGCGGGCACACGCCGCCCGCGGGGGCGGCGAGTTCGAAGTGCCACCACTCGTTGTCGAAGGTGCGGCACAGGCCCCAGCGGTTCCCGTTGGCCTGCAACCAGGCGGCGCTCTGCCACGGCCCGACATCGATCGCCTGGCCGCTGACGTGCGTGGACTCGGCGGGTGGGAGCACCCAGCGCCGGGCCGCCGCGGGGGAGCCGTACCGGGCGAGACCGTCCTCCCACAGCCACTGCTGCTGGCCCCACGAGCGCGTGCCCGACGTGATGCTGAGCACCACGCCGTTCGCCGCGGCGGCACGGTGGGCCGCCGAGTAGGCCTCCGCGAGGGCGGGATCGAGTCCCGCGGTGCCGGGCACGGTGTCGGCCGAGGCCGCCGGGGCCACCAGCGCCGTCGCCGCCACGGCGAGGGCGGCGGCGATAACGGCGGCGGTACGGGGGATCGGCATGACGGCCACTCTATGCGGTAGCCGATACCCCACGGACGGCCTCCCGAGACCACCGCGCGAAACGGGCACGATGGCTAGTCTGGAGCGGTACCGACGAGCCAGGAGGAGGGCCCGTGCGCCCGACGGGGAATCCGGACGACCGCGCCGAGGAGCGGACCGTCGGCGAACACCGCAGCGATGGCCCCATGGACGTGCTCCTGGTGACCGGCCTGTCCGGTGCCGGCCGCGGCACCGCGGCCAAGGTGCTCGAGGACCTCGGCTGGTACGTCGCCGACAACCTGCCGCCCGCCTTGATCAGCAGCATGGTCGACATCTCGCTGGCCGACGAGTCCCGGATCCACCGCTTGTGCATCGTGACCGACGTGCGCAGCCGCACCTTCACCGGCGATTTCGCGAACATCCGACGGGAGTTGGCGGAGAAGGACATCGAACCCCGCGTGCTCTTCCTCGACGCCTCCGACGAGACGCTGATCCGGCGGTTCGAGCAGGTGCGCCGCAAGCACCCGCTGCAGGGCAGCGGCACCCTCGCCGAGGGCATCGCCGCCGAGCGCCGCATTCTGCAGCCGATCCGCTCGACCGCCGACCTCGTGCTCGAAACCTCGACCCTGTCGGTGGCGCGGCTGCGCGAGACGATCGAGAACTCCTTCCGCACCCTGCGCACCGGCACGATCACCGTCACCGTCGAATCGTTCGGTTTCAAGAACGGGATCCTGCTGGACGCCGACATGGTGCTCGACGTGCGGTTCCTCCCGAACCCGTTCTGGGTGCCCGAGCTGCGCCCGCTCAACGGCCTTACCGACGAGGTCTCGGGGTACGTCCTGGGGCAGCCCGGCGCGTCCGACTTCCTCGACACCTACGCGCAGCTACTGGACCCGCTGCTCGCCGGTTACCGCCGCGAGGGCAAGACCTACCTCACCGTGGGCATCGGGTGCACCGGCGGCAAGCATCGCAGCGTCGCGATGGCCGAGGAGCTGGTGCGGCGGCTCGACGGCCGGCCGGGCATCGAAGTCCGTGCCGCGCATCGGGATCTGGGGCTCGAATGACGGCGCTGAAGCTGGCCTCCCTCGGCGGCGGCCACGGACTGTTCGCGACGCTGCGCGCGGGCCGCGCGTTGAGCGCGGAGATCACGGCCATCGTGACGGTCGCCGACGACGGCGGGTCCTCGGGCCGGCTGCGCAGCGAGCTCGGCATCATCCCGCCCGGCGACCTGCGCATGGCGCTGGCGGCGCTCATGCCCGACGACGACCGCGGCGAGTTCTGGGCGGGCATCCTGCAGCACCGTTTCGGCGGCGGCGGCGCGATGGCCGGGCATCCCGTCGGGAACCTGCTTCTGGCCGGCCTGTGCGAGGTCCTGGGCGACCCCGTCGACGCGCTCGACGCGATCGTCGACCGGTTCGGGGTCCAGGGGCGCGTCCTGCCGATGGTGCCGGGGCCCCTGCGGATCGAGGCCGACGTGACGGGGCTCGAGGACGACCCGCGCCTGTCGCGCGTGATCCGCGGGCAGGTCGCCGTGGCGGTGACCCCCGGGAAGGTGCGCCGGGTCCGGCTGCAGCCCGCGAACCCCGAGGCGTGCGTCGAGGCGGTGGAGGCGATCATGGCGGCCGACGTGGTCACGCTCGGCCCGGGCTCCTGGTTCAGCTCCGTCATCCCGCACGTGCTGGTGCCCGAGCAATTGGACGCGCTGCGGCGCACGAGCGCCCGGCGGGTGCTGATCCTGAACCTGGCGCCCGAGCCCGAGGAGACCGGCGGCTATTCCCCGGAGCGGCACCTGCACGTGCTGGCCGCCCATGCCGACGGTCTGCGCTTCGACGACGTCCTCGTCGACGCCCGGACGGTGCCCCCGGGCGCGGAGCGCGAGCACCTCATCCGAGCCACCGCGCTCCTGGGTGCGACGCCGCACTTCGTGGACGTCGGGGTGCCCGGGACGCACCAGCACGACCCCGAGGCGCTGGCAGCCGCGATCGCCGAAGTGACCTACAGTGAACTCTTGGACCGCGAATAGTCAACCTTTTCCTTTCCCGCCCGATGTAGTCGACATTTTCCCTAGGAGGGTCCAGCTGTGGCGCTGACATCCCAGGTCAAGGACGAGCTGAGCAGGCTCTCCATCACCCAGGTGAGCGCGCGCCGCGCCGAGGTCGCCTCGCTGCTGCGCTTCGCGGGCGGCCTGCACATCCAGGGCGGCCGGGTGATCGTCGAGGCCGAGGTCGACACGGGGATCACCGCTCGGCGGCTCCGCAAGGAGATCCTCGACCTGTACGGCTACAACTCGGACGTGCATGTGCTGAGCGCGGGCGGTCTGCGCAAGGCGGCCCGGTACATCGTCCGCGTGGTCAAGGACGGCGAGGCGCTCGCCCGGCAGACCGGCCTGCTCGACATGCGCGGACGCCCGGTGGTCGGGCTCCCGTCGCAGATCGTGGGCGGCTCGGTGCACGACGCGGAGGCCGCGTGGCGCGGCGCCTTCCTCGCGCACGGCTCGCTCACCGAGCCCGGCCGCTCGAGCGCGCTCGAGGTGTCCTGCCCGGGGCCGGAGGTGGCGCTGGCCCTCGTCGGCTGCGCGCGCCGGCTGGGCGTGACCGCCAAGGCGCGCGAGGTGCGCGGCGCCGACCGGGTCGTCGTCCGTGACGGCGAGGCCATCGGCGCGCTGCTCACCCGCATGGGCGCCAACGACACCCGCCTCATCTGGGAGGAGCGCCGCATGCGGCGCGAAGTGCGGGCCACCGCGAACCGTCTGGCGAACTTCGACGATGCGAACCTCCGCCGGTCGGCCCGGGCCGCCGTCGCGGCCGCCGCGCGCGTCGAGCGGGCGCTCGAGATCCTGGGCCCCGACGTGCCCGACCATCTGGCGCAGGCGGGCTCGCTGCGCGTGCAGCACCGTCAGGCATCCCTCGAGGAGCTCGGGCAACTCGCCGACCCGCCGATGACCAAGGACGCCGTCGCGGGCCGGATCCGCCGGCTGCTGTCGATGGCGGACAAGCGCGCCGCCGCCGACGGGGTGCCGGACACCGAATCGGCGGTCACCGCGGACATGCTCGACGAGGGCTGAGAACGCGCCGGAACGGGCACGAACGGCGCCGAACGGACACGGCGACAACCCAGCGGGGAGGTCGCTCGGGGGCTACCGTTGACGAGCAGGAATTCCTGACTCGAAGGAGCACCACAGTGACGGTTCGTGTAGGGGTCAACGGGTTCGGCCGCATCGGCCGGAACTTCTTCCGGGCGGTGGCGGCGCAGAAGGCGCTCGGCACCACCGACATCGAGATCGTGGCGGTCAACGACCTGACGGATAACGCCACACTGGCGCATCTGCTCAAGTTCGATTCGATCCTCGGCCGGTTCGACGCCGACATCGTGGCCGACGGCGACACCCTCCGCGTCGGCGATCAGAGCATCACCGCGCTCGAGGTCCGCGAGGGACCGTCGGCGCTGCCCTGGGGCGACCTCGGGGTCGACGTGGTGATCGAGTCGACCGGAATCTTCACCGCCCGGGACAAGGCGAAGGGGCATCTGGAGTCCGGCGCCAAGAAGGTCATCATCTCCGCGCCGGCCGCCGACGCCGACATCACCATCGTGATGGGCGTCAACGACGACAAGTACGACGGCAGCCAGGACGTCATCTCCAACGCCTCGTGCACGACGAACTGCCTCGGTCCGCTGGCGAAGGTCGTCAACGACGAGTTCGGCATCGTCAGCGGCCTGATGACCACGGTCCACGCGTACACGGCCGACCAGAACCTGCAGGACGGACCGCACCGCGATCTGCGCCGCGCGAGGGCCGCGGCGATCAACGTGGTGCCCACCTCCACCGGTGCGGCGAAGGCGATCGGCCTCGTCCTGCCCGAGCTCGAGGGCAAGCTCGACGGTTACGCGCTGCGCGTGCCGATCCCCACCGGCTCGGTCACCGACCTCACCGTCGAACTCGAGAAGAAGGCCGGCGTGGAGGAGATCAACGCCGCCATGAAGGCCGCCTCCGAGGGCGCGCTGAAGGGCATCCTGACGTACTACGACGCCCCGATCGTCTCCTCCGACATCGTCACGGATCCCGCGAGCTCGATCTTCGACGCGGGTCTGACCAAGGTCATCGGCGATCAGGCTAAGGTCGTGTCCTGGTACGACAACGAATGGGGCTACAGCAACCGCCTCGTGGACTTGACTGATCTGGTAGGTAAATCGCTCTGATGACCGTTTCCACTCTTTCCGACCTGCTGGCCGAGGGCGTCGAGGGACGCACCGTCCTGGTCCGCAGCGACCTGAACGTGCCGCTCGACGACGACGGCACCATCACCGACGCCGGTCGCATCATCGCTTCGGTCCCCACGCTGAAGGCCCTCGCCGAGGCCGGGGCGAAGGTGATCGTCGCCGCGCACCTGGGCCGCCCGAAGGGCGCGCCCGACCCGAAGTTCTCCCTCGCGCCGGTCGCGAAGGAACTGGGGGAGCGCCTGGGCCGCAACGTCCAGCTCGCCGGCGACGTCGTGGGTCAGGATGCGCTCGCGCGCGCCGAGGGTCTCACCGACGGTGACGTCCTCCTCCTCGAGAACGTGCGCTTCGACCCGCGCGAGACCAGCAAGGACGACGCCGAGCGCCAGGCGCTCGCCCGCGACCTCGCGGAGCTCATCGACGTCTCATCCCACGCCGGTGAGGGAGCCTTCGTCTCCGACGGCTTCGGCGTCGTGCACCGCAAGCAGGCCTCCGTCTTCGATGTCGCCACGCTGCTCCCGGCCTACGCCGGCGGCCTCGTCGACGCCGAGGTGCGGGTCCTCGCGCAGCTGACGGAGAACCCGTCGCGGCCCTACGCCGTGGTCCTCGGCGGCTCCAAGGTCTCCGACAAGCTCGGCGTCATCCGTGCGCTCGCCCCCAAGGTCGACACCCTGGTCATCGGCGGCGGCATGGCGTTCACCTTCCTCGCCGCGCAGGGCTACTCCGTGGGCGCCTCGCTGCTGCAGGAGGACCAGATCGGGACCTGCAAGCAGCTGCTCGAGGAGTTCGGCGACGTGCTGCACCTGCCGATCGACGTGGTGGTCGCGGACGCCTTCGCCGCCGACGCCGCACACAAGACCGTCGCCGCGGACGCCATCGAGGACGGTTGGATGGGCCTCGACATCGGCCCCGAGTCCGCGCAGCGCTTCGGCTCCGTGCTCGCGCAGGCCAAGACGGTCTTCTGGAACGGCCCCATGGGCGTCTTCGAGTTCCCGGCCTTCGCGGCCGGCACGAAGGCCGTGGCCGAGTCGGTCATCACGGCGACGCGCAACGGCGCGTTCACCGTGGTGGGCGGCGGCGACTCGGCCGCGGCCGTGCGCACGCTCGGTCTCGATGAGGACGGCTTCAGCCACATCTCCACCGGCGGCGGCGCGTCGCTGGAGTACCTCGAGGGCAAGGAGCTTCCGGGCCTGAAGGTGCTGGACAGGGGTGACGCATGAGTCGTAAGCCGCTCATCGCCGGCAACTGGAAGATGAACCTCAACCACCTCGAGGCGATCGCGGTGGTGCAGAAGTTGGCCTTCGCGCTGCCGGACAAGTACTTCGCGCACGTCGACGTGACGGTGATCCCGCCGTTCACAGACCTGCGCTCGGTGCAGACGGCCGTCGACGGCGACGACCTGAAGATCACGTACGGCGCCCAGGACCTCTCGCCGCACGACTCCGGCGCGTACACCGGCGACATCTCCGGAGCCTTCCTCGCCAAGCTCGGCTGCACCTACGTGATCGTCGGGCACAGCGAGCGCCGCACGATCCACGGCGAGACGAACGAGATCGTGCTGGCCAAGACCAAGGCGGCGCTGCGGCACGGCCTGACGCCGATCGTGTGCATCGGCGAGGGGCTCGATATCCGCGAGCAGGGCACCCACGTCGAGTACAACGTGGAGCAGCTCCGCGGCTCGCTCGCCGGGCTCACCGCCGAAGAGCTCTCCGCGACGGTCATCGCGTACGAGCCCGTCTGGGCGATCGGCACCGGCAAGGTGGCGACCCCGCAGGACGCGCAGGAGGTGTGCGCCGCGGTGCGTGGGACCATCGCCGAGCTCGGCGGCGCTGACGTGGCCGCGGGGATCCGCGTGCTCTACGGCGGTTCGGTGTCCAGCAAGAACGTGGGCGAGCTCGTCGCGCAGCCCGACGTGGACGGCGGTCTCGTGGGCGGGGCATCGCTCAAGCCCGACGAGTTCGCCGCGCTCAGCGCGATCGCGGCCGGCGGGCCGCTGTAGCCCGACGCGCGCACGCCCTGAACGACCGACGCCGACCGGAAGGTACACTGGATCCTCGTGGAAACATTGCAGCTGGTGCTGAAGATCGCCATCCTCGTGCTGAGCCTCGTGCTGGTGGTGCTCGTCCTGCTCCACCGCGGTAAGGGCGGCGGCCTGTCGTCGCTGTTCGGCGGCGGCGTGCAGTCGTCGTTGTCGGGCTCGTCGGTGGTGGAGAAGAACCTCGACCGGGTGACGATCTTCGTCGGGATCATCTGGACTGTGTGCATCGTCGGCGTCACCCTGAGCATCAAGCTCACGACCTGACGCGGTCGACCGTGCACGAACGGCGCCTCGAACCCCCAGGGGTTCGGGGCGCCGTCGTCGTTCCCGGGACCGGTGCCGGATCTCCGACCTCGGACGGACGACGCGGACGATTCGGCGGCGGTACTGTCGGGGCCATGACGGAGGCGGTTGTGCTCGACGAGAAGGCGACGGTGCTGGCGTTCCTCGCGAACATGGCGGACGGACGGGCGGAGGACGCCGTCGCCGCGTTCGCGGACGACGTGGTCTACACGAACGTGGGCCTAGCCACCCTGCGCGGGCGGGAGCGCGCGGCGCGCGTGATCCGGCTGCTCGCGCACCCCGCCCTCGGCTTCGGCGTCGAGGTCACGTCCATCGCGTCCGACGGTGCCGTCGTGCTCACCGAGCGCATCGACGAGCTGCGGGTGGGTCCCTTGGCCGTCCGGTTCTGGGTGTGCGGCCGGTTCGACGTCCGGGACGGCAAGATCGCGCTGTGGCGGGACTACTTCGATAACCTGGACATCGCCAAGGGTGTCGTGCGAGGTGTGCTGGCGCTGGCGTTCCCCGGCGCGCAGCGCACGATGACGCCGCTGCAGCGCTGAGCCGTCTCGAGGATCAGGGATAGGCAGTGGTTCCGGTGGGGCCCGAAGTGTTCGACAGCAGCTTGGCCGCGCAGCGGTTCCGGTCCAGGCCGTTCTGGCGGCACCACGCCACTGCGGGAGCGGAATCGGTGAAGGCGTAGGCGGCGAGGATCGGCACCCAGGAGGTCCGGCCATCGAACACGGGCCAGTCACCGCTGTAGAGCACCTTGACCGCGCCGTACTTGCCCTCGAAGTAGCCGATTTCGCTCAGGATGTCGGCTTCGAACCACTGCTTGCCGTCGTCCGTCACGCCTGCGTACTTCGAGGCCAGCTGGATGACCCAGCGGTTGTTCATGGTCGCCAGGACGGACGGCCTGTCGGCGGCCGCCCGCGTCTGGAGCGCGACGAGCGGATCCGCGGGCGCGGTGGTCGTGGGCGGCGCCGTGGTCGCCAGTGCGCCGGTCGGGACGTGCGACGGGGCGGTCGCGGTGGCGGTGACCCGCACAGTGGAGGCGGGTACGGTCTTGCGGTCGGTCAGGGCGACGTAGCCCAGTACCGCCGTCGCGCCGACGAGGATCGCCGCGACCGTGGCGAGGATCGGCACCGTGCGGCTCCTCGCGGGCGGCGGCTGCTGCTGGTAGGCCGGGGCGACCGGGTAGGACGGCGCCTGCGGATACGACGCCCGCGGGTACGAGACCTGCTGCTGCGCCGGTCGATACGACGGCGCGACGGGGTACGAGGTCGGCGGCACCGGCCGCGAGATCACCGTGGGGTCCGACAGCGCCGCGACGGGACGGATCACCGTCCGGTCGTCGTCCGGGCCGGGTAGCGGCACGTCGACGCTGTGGCCGGCGAGCGCCTGCCGGGCGGCCGCGGCGAGCTCACCGCACGAGGCGAAGCGCTCGGCCGGCTCCTTCGCCATGCCCCGGGCGACGACGGCGTCCATCGCGGCGGGCACCTGTACCTCGGCGCCGGGGCGGGGGATCGGCGAGGTGAGGTGCTGCCTGAGCATCGCACCCAGCGACTCACCCCGGTACGGCGCGTGACCGGTCAGGGCCTCGAACAGGACGCAGGCCAGGGAGTACACGTCGCTCGCGACGGTGGCCGCGTCGCCCTCGAACCGTTCGGGGGCCGCATAGGCCTGCGATCCGACGAACAGCCCCGCCGACGTCATCCGGGACTGCGTATCGGATACCGCGAGGCCGAAGTCGAGAAGGTACGGGAACCCCGACTCGGTGAGTTCGATATTGGCGGGCTTGACGTCCCGGTGCACGAGGCCCTTCGCGTGCGCGGCGTCGAGCGCGCCCGCAACCTGCTCGACGAGCGCGACGGCCCGGGACGGCGGCAGCGGACCGTCGTGCAGGATCTCCGCGAGATTGCGGCCCTCGACCAGGCGCATGTCGATGAACAGCACCCCGTCGACCTCGCCGAAGTCGTGGATGGGGATGACGTGCGGGTCGGCGAGCCGCGCCACCGTCTGCGATTCGCGGGTGAATCGCTCGCGGAACTGCGGATCCTCCGCTGCGGAGGCGTGCAGGAGCTTGAGTGCCACCTCGCGATCGCGCCGCTCGTCGTGCGCGCGGTAGACCTCGCCCATCCCCCCGCGGCCGAGCAATGTGCCGATCGCGTACGGGCCCAGCCTGGTGCCGGTCCGTGTTCCCTCGCCGCTCATGATCCCCCTCCGGTCGGTCGATTCGCTGATCGTAGTTGCAGGCACTGACACGGTGGTTGTCACCAGTACCGCGTCGATCCCTGGGGGCTCGCAGTGCTCGAGACCAGTTTTGCGAAGCAATGGTCGCGGTCGAATCCGTTACTGCGGCACCATTGGTTCGCCTCGTCGGGCCCGGGGAAGGTCGCGGCCGCGACGCTCACCCACCAGCCCTGGTAGTTGAAGACCGGCCACTCGTCGGAGTACAGCAGGCGCACGTCCGCGAACCGCAGGCGCAGTGCGAGGAACTCGTCGAGGATGGACTTCTCGTCCCACGTGCGTCCGTCGGCCACCAGTCCGACCCGCTTGCTCGAGAGCTGCGCGACCCAGCGGTTGTTGAGGCTCCCCAGTATGAAGGACTTGTCGCTATCGGCCTGGATGCGCAGCGCACTGAGCCCCGACATCGGGTTCAGGCCGGTCTGCGGTCCGGGACCGGATGCCGCGATCGGGGGGTCAGACGGTGCCGGGACCTTCGCTCTGCCCGCCCCCTCCGGCTGCACGCAGTCGACGAGGTAGCTGTGCCCGCCGCTGCCGCTCGCACCTGATCCGCCGCTCGAGGGTCCGGGGAGTGTGTCCGGGGTGCGGAAGAACTGGCCGTGCTTGAACAGCAGGTCGACGGTAGTGCCGGACGTGCCCTCCTCGGAGCCGGAGCCGGTGCCGGGCTTGGGGACGCCGACGGGGTTCGCGGCGAAGTCGAAGGAGCCGCTCGCGATGGGGCCTGTGGAGTCGGAGATCGTCACCGTCGTGCCCGACGAGGTCAGGGCGTCGCCGCCTGGGCAGGTGGCGGTCACCTTCATGGTGACTACCAGGCCTCCCGATTCCGTGCGGAACTTCTGCGGTGTGAACACCGGTTTGCTGCCGCAGCGGGTGTAGTACGAGTCGTCACTCGAGTTCTTGGCGGCGGTACCGGTGTTGCGGCTGCCCGGTGCACTCGCGGCGCCGCCCGTCGCCGTGTAGCCGATGATCCCGTCGTTCGTTTGGAAGACGAGAGTGCCACCCGCCGCCGCCAGTGTGCCGCCCTTCGTGTCCATCGGGACCGGTGCCCGCCACTGCTCCCGGCCGGTGTGCAGATCGACGGCGACGATCGACCCGTTGGTGATGTACATGACGTGACGTCCGTCGGTCACGGGGTCGCGGAAGCCGCCCGGGTCGGCGGCCCGCAGCTCTCGCCCCGACTCTGTGTCCATGCCGCGTAGTCGACCGTCGTGGGTCACGACGGTGACGTCGTCGGCGACGATGTGTACCTGGGGAGAGTTGCTGAGCGCGGAGCTCCACCGTGCCTGATCGCCGATGTACAGCTTGCCGTCGACCAGGAACGGCGCGGCGATATCGGGACCGACGACCTCGGGGACTTCCACAGAGCTGGCGGGGAACGTGCGTTGCGTGCCGGACGGCGCCGTGTGGACGACGTCCCGCGACGTTACCGATGTCAGGTCTTTGCCGGTCGTCGTCGAGGTGACGAGTCCACCGTCGGGCAGTGGTTCGCGCCCGTAACCGGCTCTGGTGAAGAGCATCTCGCCAGTGTCGGCACGAAAATGGGTGATAGCTCCACCGCTCTGCAGGGCGACGAGCGAATCGGTCACGGTGAGTCCCCACGCGTCGCCGCTGCCGAACCCCTCCGCGGGGTCGAACGTGTTCCGGAAGAGGACCTTTCCGGAGAGGTCGTACCGAATGAGAGCCCGTTGCTGCCCCGACCCGCCGCGCGAGCCGGCGAAGACGGCCAGTCGACCGATGCCGATGATTTGGCTGCTGGAGTCCAACGACGCGATCGAGCGACGTTCGCCGGTGTTCGTGTCGACGATGACCACCTCCGGGCTCGTCTGCGGCGAGGAGATGCAGGCGATCGCGCCTGCGACGATGCGCTCCGAGCAGGTACCGAAGGTCCCCGGCACGGTGCGCGTCTGTCCGGTCACCGTATCGACGAGGACCAGCCGCGACGAGTCGCCGGCGCCGACGAAGACCGCCATGATCGAGCCGTTCTCGTTCAGGGCACGATTCGCGACCATGTAGGTCTTGTCCTGCCCCGCGACACCGACGATCTGCTGCGCGTCGTGCCCGGTCGCCGCTGCGGTCACCTTCCAGGAAACGGACGGGGCGGTCGGGAATTCCGACGTGAGCTGTCCCGGGACCGGGCCGGAGGCATCGTCGGCCGCATGGGAGGTGAACCACCAGATCCCGCCGGCCACGAGGGCCAGCACGCACGCGACCGACACCCCGGCGAGGATCCAAGTGAGGGCGGACCGTCGGGCACGGGCGGGCGGAGGGGGTGGCGTCCGGCCGTACCCGTATTGCGGATTCTGCTGCGGGCCGTACGGGAACCGTTGGCCTCCGGGCAAAGTCATGCCTCCACCCGATCAAGAAAACGGCGCCCGGACAATCATCCGATCGGATGACAGCCGGGCGCCGCCTGAGGAACCGCGTCGCGTTTACAGGGTGCGCGCGATGATCTCCTTCATGATCTCATTGGTGCCGGCGTAGATCATCTGGACGCGGTTGTCGACCCAGAAGCGCGCCGCCGGGTACTCGGCCATGTAGCCGTAGCCGCCGAACAACTGCAGGCACTCGGACGCGACCTCCTGGGCGCGGTCCGAGGTCCACCACTTCGCCATGGCGACGGTCGGGATGTCGAGCTCGCCCTTGACGTGCTTCTCGATGCAGTCGTCCACGAAGACGCGCGCGATGGTGGCCTCGGTGAGCGCCTCGGCGAGCTTGAACTTGGTGTTCTGGAAGCCGAAGATGGGGCGGCCGAAGGCCTCGCGCTCCTTGGTGTAGCGCAGGGTCTCCTCGAAGATGACCTCCATGCCGGCGACGCAGGCCTGGCCGATGATCAGGCGCTCCTGCGGCAACTGCTGCATGAGCTGGTAGAAGCCCTGGCCCTCCTGGGTGCCGAGGAGGTTCTCGACGGGCACGTGCACGTCGTCGAAGAACAACTCGGAGGTGTCCTGACCCTTCTGACCGATCTTGTTGAGGATGTTGCCCTTGCGGAAGCCCTCGCGGTCGGCCTCGACGAGGACCAGCGAGATGCCGGCGGCGCCCTGATCGGGGTCGGTCTTGCAGACGAGGACGACGATGTCGGCCTGCTGGCCGTTCGTGATGAAGGTCTTGCTGCCGTTGATGACGTACTCGCCGCCGGTCTTGATGGCGCGGGTCTTCACGTTCTGCAGGTCCGAGCCGGTGCCGGGCTCCGTCATCGCGATGGCGCCGACGGCCTCGCCCGAGGCCATCTTCGGAAGCCAGGTCTGCTTCTGCTCCTCCGTGCCGTACGCGAGGATGTAGTGCGCGACGATGCCGTTGTGCAGGGAGACGCCCCAGCTGGTGTCGAACGCCTGCGCCTGCGCGGCGATGAGCACGGACTCGTGGCGGAAGTCGCCGCCCCCGCCGCCGTACTCCTCGGGGATCGACAGGCACAGCAGGCCCAGCTGGCCGGCCTTGTTCCAGAGGTCGCGGTCCACATGGTGCTGCTCGGCGAACTTCTCGATGTTGGGGACGAGTTCCTTCGCCAGGAACTTGTCCGCGAGGTCGCGAAGGGCGTCGAGCTCCTCGTTCATCCAACTCGAGCGGCGGCGTGCGGCCATCAGTGACCACCTTTCTGCAGGGGAGTCTGCGGGCTTGTTGAACATCACTTAATCAGAACCGCATCGACGAAAACAAGCACGGATGACTGATTCGCGGTTAATCTCCTGGTCAGCGCCTGCCACCGGCGTGGTGCCGTGCTGCGCTCCTAGGATCGTCACGTGCAGACGGTCGCGGGTGCCGGTGGCACCCTGCGCGGGGTGCTCCACTGGGAGCAGAGAGCGCTCAGGCGTATCGGCGTGGGCCTGCTCTTCAACCTCGCGCTCGCCTTCGGGTGGCTCCTCTTCGACCCCCTTGAGTACACCGCGCACACGGAGATCCCGGTCATCGTCGTGTACTTCGTCACCTTCGTCCTCGCCGACTCGGCGACCACCAACATGCTCGCGGACCAGGCCGCGGTGAGGTCCGGGAGGTCGACGGGGTTCGGCGCGAGCCTCGGGGTCGTCGTCGCCCGGAACGTGACCCTCTTCCTGGCGCTCGGCGTGCCGCTCGTCGCGGCGACGGTGACCCTGGTCGCGCTCACGGGGCACGGCGGCGCCACGCCCATCGCGGTCTCGTCCGTGCTGATGCAGGTGTTCGTGTGGCTCGGGATCTGCTCGATCCTGGCCGCGCTGTTCCCCGTGACCGCGGCGAGCCCGCTCGCCTGGTGGCGCGATCGCCGGAACCCACGGGTGACGGCCTGGCGCGCCTTCGCCGCGCTCGCGCCCTACGCGCTGCTCTGGGTGCTCGTGCCGGCCGATGGGCGGCGGCGGCTCCCCGGCATGGGTGCGGTGCATCGCAGAACGACCGGTGCCCAGCCACTGGATCACGTGCATCAGGCCGTCACCGCGGTACTCGTGGGACTGCTGCTGTGGGGTGTGGGCATCGGGATCGGCGCCGGCATCGTGCGGATCCGGAACTGGCGGCCGCGGGCGTGAGCCGTCCACCTGCGGCGATGCGAGTTCGGAACCGTTCGCCGCGCCGGTGCGTCTAATTGATGCGGAGGAAAAACCAACGAGATCGGGGGAACGAGTTGGGCACCACACCGCAGTTCTGGTCGGACGCCGCTGATGCGGAGAGGACGTCCGAGCAGGCGCACGAGGTTCGTGAGCGATTGGCCCGCGTTTCGGGCACCGGGACGGCCGCACGGGGGGACGTGCGGGTCACCGTCGGAATGGGGGGACGGCTCACGGGCGTGGTGATCGCGGGACGCGCGACGGAGTATTCGGGGGAGGCTCTGAGCGCGGAGATCATGACGGCGGCCTCCCTGGCTGCGAAAGCGGCGGCCAGGGAGGTCCACTCGATCGCCACCGAGTTCTATCCGGGACTCGACTTCTGGGATCACTACCCGAGGGAGGCGGAGCGATGACGGACTGTGTGATCTCACCCGACACCGCCGATTCGCATGAGCGCGCACTGACCACGATCGCGGCGACCGTGAGCTCGGCCGGGACGACGTCGTCGTCCCATCGCGTCGGTGAGGGTGACTACGGCGCCCTGTTCGGGTGGCTGGCGACCCGGGTGAATCAAGCCCTCGAGGACCTCACGGAAGCGGTCTCCAGGCACAGTGGCGAGCTGGAGACACATCGCACCGAGTTCCGACGGAACATCACGGTGAACCAGGAGACGGACCGGGGCGGCGCGGCCGCGTTGACGGAAACAGGGCGACGGTGAGCGGCGACGGCGTGCTCGGCACCGTCGGCGACGCCGTCGCCGGGGTACCGCTCGCCGAGGCCGTGGTCGATGCCGCGGAAGCGGTGGTCGAGGATCAGAGCGCGATGGGGCTGCTCGCGGCGGTCGTGAGTATCGGCTCCGAAGTGAGCAGCGCAGTGCAGGATCCCATAGGCACCTTCTTCTCCTCGGGCGTGGGCTGGGTCATCGAGGCGATCCCGGCGCTCAGGTCGTCTCTGGACGCGGTCTCCGGAAATCCGGACACGATCGAGGACCTGCGCGAACTCTGGACCGAGGAGGTCGCCACTCCGCTCGCCGGTGTCGCCGACGCGGTGCGGGCCGCCTCGTCCGCTACGGCGTCCGGCTGGACGGGCGCCGATGCCGATGCCTACCGCACCGCCACGACCGCTCTCGCCGAGCACAGCGCGGCCCTCGGCACTGCGGCGAGAGCCACCGCGACGGGCGTGAGCATCGCGGGGGCTCTCGTCGTCGAGGTCCGCAACTTCATCAGAGACGAGCTCGCGTCCCTCGCGGTGTGGGCCGCCGCGAATTATGCGGCCGCCGCTGCGTCGTCGGTGCCGACCGGCGGTGCGTCCGTGGTGGCGGCGACGAACTCGATCCTCCTGCGCGGCGCTACGCTCGCGCAGAAGTTCGCCGGGGTGCTGCGCACGCTCACGACCAAGTTGGAGGCCCTCGCCGCCAAGTTCTCTGCCCTCGGCACGGCCGCGCGGGCCCTGCGGCGCGCCGGTACTGGCATCGACGGCGTCGCTGCGGCGACGACCCGCGCGGTCAACGACGGCGTGGTCGCCCGAACCGCCCTAGAGCTCGCCGGGGGAAGCCCTGTGTCCTCGCTCGGCGAGGTCGGCGCGTCAGCGGGGACCAGTGGGATCAAAGTCCTGGGCGACGGGTGGTCGGCGTGGTCCGGCACAGCGCCCACCTAGTACCTGCGGCAGGATGACGGGGTGACCATCGCAGCTGCGCGTGACCTGGTGATCCTGGACGTCCCGGAGGAGGCGCGGGCCGCGCACGCGCGGCTGCTCGGCGCCGATCCAGCGGAGCGCTACTCCGCGGGCGGGATCGACGTCGCGGTCGGCGCACCGTCGTGGGCGCGCGGGTCGGGCCTGCTCGTCGCTACCGATGCCGTCGCCCCAGCGGTGCAGCTCGCCGAGCGACGCGGGCTTCGACTGACGGACGTCGGGATCGGATTCGCCGGTGCGGCAGACGGTCTCGTGCTCGGCCTCGTCGGCCCGTCGGAGCCGGCAGCCGAGCCCGGCGCGGAGATCACGGGCGTCGACCACATCGTGCTGACGTCACCGAACCGCGACCGGATCATCGCCGCGCTGTGCGGTCGGCTCGATTTCGACCTGCGCCTGGACCGGGTGCAGTCCTGGGGCGTGCACCAGCTGTTCCTCCGCCGCGGCGACCTCCTGATCGAGGTCGTCCTGCAGGAGGGCGAGAACGTCGATCCGGCCGGCCCGGACGGCCTGTGGGGCGTGGCCTGGCGCACTGCGGACGCGGACGCGACCCACGCCCGCTTGACCGGGCAGGGCATCACCGTGAGCGACGTGCGGCGCGGCGCCAAGCCCGGCACGCGCGTCGCGACCGTGAAGGACCCCGGGCTGGGGATCCCGACGATCGTGCTGGAGCAGTCCTAGCCGGTCTCAGCCGAGATCGGAGGCGGCGGCACCGTCGAGGTACCAGACCGTCTCCTCGGAACCGTGCGCGCCGGCGCAGGGCCAGTCCTCAGGCGACGCCCCGCCGACCCCCGCCGCCACCGCCTCGGCCTTCTCGGCGCCGGAGACGAGCAGCCACACGCGGCGCGCGGCACCGACGGCCGGCAGCGTCAGCGTGAGGCGCCGCGGCGGCGGCTTCGGGGACTCGCGCACCGAGACCACCACCGCCTCGGTCTCGCGCACCGCATCGGTGTCGGGGAAGAGCGAGTTGATGTGGCCCTCGCCGCCCATGCCGAGCAGGTGCACGTCGAACCGCGGCACCGTGCCCTCGCCGGCGGTGACGGCGTTGTTGCGCGCGGCCGCGTTGTCCGCCAGGCGCTTCGCGTACACGCGGGCGGCCAGCGCGCCATCACCGCTGAACTCGTCGGCGGCGGGCATGCGGTAGACGTTCGCGTCTGGGATCGGCACGTGCGCGAGCAGGGCGTCCTCGGCCTGCAGCACGTTGCGGTCGGGGTCGTCGCCCGCGACGAAGCGCTCGTCGCCGAAGAAGATATCGATCCGCGACCAGTCGATCACCCTGTCGCGCAGCGCCGCCGAGAGGGCGTTGCCGTTGGTGCCGCCGGTCAGGACGATCGACGCGAAGCCGCGGTCGGCCTGCGCCTGTTCGATCACCGCGACCAGGTCGTCGGCGGCCGCCGCCACGAGGGCGTCGGCGTCGTCGAACGTGCGGACGGTGGGCTCGGTCATCAGGGCATCTCCGATCGGTCCACGTCGGACACGCCGCCCAACGCCGTGTAGTAGATGTCGTCGTCGTCGAGCCGGCGCAGCTCCTCCGCGAGGCAGTCCGCCACGTCCCGCCGCCGGATCGCAACCCGGCCGTCGGGCTGGCCGGGCCGCACCAGCACCGCGGTGGAGTTCTGGTCGAACTCGAGGCGCAGCGGTCCGCCCGCGCGGTCGAGCTGCACCTCGAAGCTGCCGGCCCGGCGGCGCACGGGGACGTCGAGCTGCGCCCGCAGCCAGCCCGCGAGCAGGTCGATGCCGGGGCTGTTCGACGGTCCCGTGACCACCGCGGAGGTGATCGGCTCGAACGGCGGCTGGTCCAGCGCCGACGCCAGGAGCGCGCGCCACGGGGTGATCCGCGACCACGCGAGGTCCGAGTCGCCGGGGGCGAATCCGTCGCGGCGTCCGGCCAGGACGGCCACGGAATCGTCGGAGGCGGTGGCGTCAGTGATGCGGCGCGTGGCGAGTGCGCCCACCTTGTCGGCGGAGGGCACCGCGGGGGCCGCGCCGGGCCACCAGGCGACGACGGGCGTGTCCGGGAGCAGGAATGGCACCACGACGGAGGCGCCGTGGTCGGCGAGCTCACCGAACAGGCGCAGCACCACGACCTCCGAGGCGCCGGCATCGCCGCCGACGCGGATCTGCGCGTCGAGACGGGTCCGCTCGGCACGCGGGCCGCGGGCGACCACGATCACGCGGCACGGGTGCTCGCGCGACGCGGCGTTCGTCGCCTCGATGGCGCTCTCGGTGGGCTCGCCCTCCTCGGCGGAGATGATGAGCGTCAGCACGCGGCCCAGGGTGACCGCGCCGCCGGACTCGCGCAGGCGCACGAGCTGTTTGGAGACGTCCTGGGTGGAGGTGTCCGGAAGGTCGAGAATCATGGGCGCCGCCACGTCCTTCCGGTCCGGGCCAGCATCGCGTCGGCCGACTCCGGGCCCCACGACCCGGACTCGTACTCCTCGGGCCGGCCGCCCTCGGCCCACAGTGCGAGCACGGGATCGAGGATCTTCCACGACAGCTCGACCTCGGCGTTCACCGGGAACAGCGAGGGTTCGCCGAGCAGCACGTCCAGGATCAGCCGCTCGTAGGCCTCGGGCGAGCTCTCGGTGAAGGCTTCGCCGTAGCTGAAGTCCATGTTGACGTCGCGGACCTCCATCGAGCTGCCCGGCACCTTCGAACCGAAGCGGAGCGTGACGCCCTCGTCGGGCTGCACGCGGATGACGAGCGCGTTCTGGCCCAGCTCCTCGGTCATGGTGTCGTCGAAAGGCAGGTGCGGGGCGCGCTTGAACATCAGCGCGATCTCGGTGACGCGGCGCCCCAGCCGCTTGCCCGTGCGGAGGTAGAAGGGCACGCCCGCCCAGCGGCGCGAGGCGATCTCGACGGTGATCGCGGCGTAGGTCTCCGTGGTCGAGGTCTCGCTGAAGCCCTCCTCCTCGAGCAGGCCCACGACCTTCTCGCTCCCCTGCCAGCCGGGCCCGTACTGGCCGCGCGCGGAGGTCTCGGCGAGCGGCACGACGGGCGAGCTCGCCGAGAGCACCTTGATCTTCTCCGCCTGCAGCTCCGCCGGGTGGAAGCTGGTCGGTTCCTCCATCGCGACCAGCGCCATGAGCTGCAGCAGATGGTTCTGGATGACGTCCCGGGCGGCGCCGATGCCGTCGTAGTAGCCGGCGCGGCCGCCGAGGCCGATGTCCTCGGCCATGGTGATCTGGACGCTGTCTACGTAGTGGCTGTTCCACGTCGGCTCGAACAACTGGTTCGCGAAGCGCAGCGCCAGGATGTTCTGCACCGTCTCCTTGCCGAGGTAGTGGTCGATCCGGAAGACCGAATGCTCGTCGAAGACGTCGTTGACCACGGCGTTGAGCTTCTGGGCGGACTCGAGATCGTGCCCGAAGGGCTTCTCGATCACCACGCGCCGCCAGCCCTCCGACTGGTCGGCCAGGCCCGAGCGCTTGAGCTGCTCACAGACCGTGGGGAAGGCGTCCGGCGGGATGGAGAGGTAGAACGCGGTGTTGCCGCCGGTGCCCCGCTCGGCGTCCAGGTCGGCCAGCGTCGCCGAGAGCCGGTCGAAGGCGTCGTCGTCGTCGAACTCGCCCTGGACGAACCGGATGCCCTCGGCCAGTCGCTCCCAGACGTCCTCGCGGAACTCGGTGCGTGAGTGCGCCTTCGCGGCCTCCCGCACCGTCGCGGCGAAATCCTCGTCGGTCCACGGGCGGCGGCCGAAGCCCACCAGTGAGAAGCCGGGCGGGAGCAGGCCGCGGTTGGCCAGGTCGTACACCGCGGGCATCAGTTTGCGCCGGGACAGGTCGCCGGTGACACCGAAGATCACCAGGGACGAGGGCCCCGCGATCCTCGGTAGTCGTCGATCGCGGGGGTCCCTGAGCGGGTTCGTCCAGGTCACCGGTGTGTCAGGCCTTGGCCTCGAGCTGCTCGGCGGTCGCGTCGAGCAACTGCTGCCAGGCCTGCTCGAACTTCTGCACGCCCTCGGTCTCGAGGAGCTCGAAGACGGCGGACAGATCGACTCCCGCGCCCTGCAGGTCGGCGAAGACCTGCTCCGAATCCTCGGCGCGGCCGATGATCGTGCCGTCGGTCACGGTGCCGTGGTCGGCGAAGGCCGCCATCGTGGCGCCGGGCATGGTGTTGACGGTGTTCGGCGCGATCAGCTCTGCAACGTACAGGGTGTCGGGGTAGGCCGGGTTCTTCACGCCCGTCGAGGCCCACAGTGGGCGCTGCACGTTCGCGCCCTCGATCGCGGCGAACCTGGCGGCGCCGAAGATCTCCTCGTAGGCCGCGTAGGCCAGGCGGGCGTTGGCGAGGCCCGCCTTGCCGCGCAGGTCGAGCGCCGCATCCGTGCCGATCGCGTCGAGTCGCTTGTCGATCTCGGTGTCCACGCGGGAGACGAAGAACGAAGCGACCGAGTAGATCTCGGCCACGTTCCGCCCGGCCGCGGCCGCCGCTTCGAGGCCGTCGAGGTAGGCGTCCATGACCTGCCGGTGCCGCTCCACCGAGAAGATGAGCGTCACGTTCACCGAGATGCCCTCGGCGATGACGCGGGTGATGGCGGGCAGGCCGGCGAGGGTGGCGGGGATCTTGATGAGCACGTTCGGCCGGTCGACGATCTTGTGCAACTCGATCGCCTGGGCGATGGTGCCCTCGGTGTCGTGCGCGAGGCGCGGGTCCACCTCGATCGACACGCGGCCGTCGACGCCGCCGGTCCGCTCGAAGACGGGGGCCAGCACGTCGCACGCAGCGCGCACGTCGTCGGTGGTCACGGTGCGGATCGTCTGGTCCACACCGGCGCCGCGGGCGGCGAGCTCGGCGACCTGGCCGTCGTATTCGGTGCCCTTGGACAGCGCCGACTGGAAGATCGCCGGATTCGTGGTGACGCCGGTGACCGAGTTCGTGTCCAGGAGCTCCGCGAGCTTCCCGGACTGGATGAGGCTCCGCGAGAGATCGTCGAGCCAGACGGAGACGCCGGCCTCGTAGAGCGCGGCGAGATTCGGGTTCTGAGCCATGGTGTGGTTATCCCTTCAGGTTGGCGAGGGACTGTTCGGCCTTCTGGGCCACTTTCTCGCCGGTGAATCCGTACTTAGCGAACAGGACCTTGTCGGAGGCGGACTCGCCGAAGTGCTCGAGCGAGACGACCTCGCCGAAGCCGCCGACGATGCGCCACCACGACTGGGCGATGCCGGCCTCGACGGCGACGCGTGCCTTGACCGAGGGCGGCAGCACGCTGTCCTGGTACGCCTGGTCCTGGGCGTGGAACCACTCGACCGACGGCATGGAGACGACGCGCGCCGCGATGCCCTTCGCGGCGAGCAGGTCCGCGGCCTGCAGCGCCAGCTGCACCTCGGAGCCGGTGCCGATGAGGATCACGTCGGGGGCGGCACCGTCAGTGTCCTTGAGGACGTACCCGCCGCGCGCGACGCCCTCCGCGGACGTACCGGGCAGGATCGGCACGCCCTGACGGGTCAGGACGAGGCCGGTGGGGCCGTTGCCGCCGGTGCGCTCGAGGGTGGCCTTCCACGCCGCGACGGTCTCGTTGGCGTCGGCCGGGCGGACGATGTTCAGTCCCGGGATGGCGCGGAGCGCGGCGAGGTGCTCGACGGGCTGGTGCGTCGGGCCGTCCTCGCCGAGGCCGATCGAGTCGTGCGTCCACACGTAGATCGGGTCGATGTCCATGAGGGCCGCGAGCCGGACGGAGGGCCGCATGTAGTCCGCGAACTGCAGGAAGGTACCCCCGTAAGGCCGGGTCTTCCCGTGCAGCACGATGCCGTTGAGGATCGCGGCCATCGCGTGCTCGCGGATGCCGAAGTGCAGGGTGCGGCCGTAGAGCTGGGCATTCCAGTCGTCGGTCGAGATCGACGGCGGACCGAAGGAGTCGGCGCCCTTGATCGTGGTGTTGTTCGAGCCGGCGAGGTCGGCGGAGCCGCCCCACAGCTCGGGCAGGGTCTGCCCGGCGGCCCCGAGGAAGGCGCCCGACGCGGCGCGGGTCGCGATGGCCTTGTCGTCGACGCTCCAGGTGGGCAGCTCGGCGTCCCAGCCCGCGGGCAGGGTTCCGGCCTCGAGCCGGTCGAGCAGCGCCTTGCGCTCCGGGTTCGCGGCGGCCCACGCGTCGAACCGCGCGTTCCACGCCTCGTGCTCGGCCTGCCCCCGTTTGACCAGCTCGCGCGAGTGCGCGATCACTTCGGGGGCCACGTCGAAGCTCTTCGCCGGATCGAAGCCGAGAATCTCCTTGACCGCGGCCACCTCGTCGTCGCCGAGCGCGGAGCCGTGCACGCCGCCCGTGTTCATCTTGTTCGGGGCGGGGAAACCGATGATCGTGCGCAGGATGATGATCGACGGCTTGTCGGTGACGGACTTGGCGGCCGCGACGGCCTCCTCGATCGCGGTGACGTTCTCGCCGCCCTCGACGTACTGCACGTGCCAGCCGTAGGCCTCGTAGCGCTTGGCCACGTCCTCGGACAGCGCGATGTCGGTGTTGTGCTCGATGGAGATCTTGTTGTCGTCGTAGAAGACGACGAGGTTCCCCAGCTGCTGGGTGCCCGCCAGCGAGGACGCCTCGGAGGTGACGCCCTCCTGGATGTCGCCGTCGGAGGCGATCACGTAGATGAAGTGGTCGAACGGGCTGCTGCCCTGCGGCGCCTCGGGATCGAACAGCCCGCGCTCGTAGCGCGAGGCCATCGCCATGCCCACGGCCGAGGCGAGGCCCTGGCCCAGCGGGCCCGTGGTGATCTCGACGCCCTTGGTGTGGTGGTACTCGGGATGGCCGGGGGTCAGCGACCCCTCAGTGCGTAGCGCCTCGAGGTCGCTGAGTTCGAGGCCGAAGCCGCCCAGGTAGAGCTGCGTGTAGAGCGTCAGGCTGGCGTGGCCGCAGGACAGCACGAACCGGTCCCGGCCGATCCAGTGTGTGTCCGACGGATCGTGGACCATCACCTTCTGGAACAGCGTGTAGGCCAGGGGAGCGAGGCTCATCGCGGTGCCGGGGTGGCCGCTGCCGACCTTCTGCACCGCGTCGGCCGCCAGCACCCGGGCGGTGTCCACCGCGCGGGTGTCGAGATCGGTCCAGTCGGCGGGATGATGCGGCGTGGTGAGGGCTTGGATCTCGGCGGTGCTGGTCACGGCTGGCGGGCTCTCCTGGTCGTGGGGGCGTACGTACTCAAGTGTGAACCCTACTCGGCGGCGACGCACGGTCTGCGGAAACGAGCCCGTAGGACGACGGGGCGCCGCTGCGCCGGTTCGCGGCGGCGATCCCGATTCGGCGACGCGGGACCGGAGGACTACCATGGCGTGTAGTAGATAGGGTCGGCGCCGGTCGCGGACCCGCGGCGGGGCAGCGGTCCCACCGCCCGCGGTCGGTCAGCCCCGGCCGGGGAGGAACGTCAGTCCGGCTGCGTCCGGACCCGACAGAAGAGAGTGCGGCACAGATGGTTTTCAAGGGCGGGCACGGGACGAACGCCCCAGACGCTCGCTCGGCGGCCGCGCCGGTCCCCGCGTCCTTCGCCGGTCGCGCCGGGCAGACGGTGCTCGCCTACATCGCGCTGACCAAGCCGAAGGTGATCGAGCTGCTGCTCGTCGCCACCATCCCGGTGATGCTGCTCGCGGACCGCGGCCACGTGAACCTGCCGCTCATCCTGTCGACGCTGTTCGGCGGCTGGCTGGGCGCCGCGTCGGCGAACACGCTGAACATGGTCGCGGACGCCGACATCGACCAGAAGATGAAGCGCACCGAGCGTCGCCCACTCGCGCGGCACGCGGTGCCGGTCCGGCACGCGCTCATCTTCGGCCTGGTGCTGGCGGCGGCCTCCTTCGCGTGGCTCTCGGTGATGACGAACCTGCTGGCCGCGGTGCTGGTGCTGGTGACCATCGCGTTCTACCTGTTCGTGTACACGATGCTGCTCAAGCGCCGGACCTCGCAGAACGTGGTCTGGGGCGGCGCGGCCGGGTGCATGCCGACCCTCGTCGGCTGGGCCGCCGCGACCGGCACCATCGCGTGGCCGGCGATCGTGCTGTTCCTGGTGATCTTCTTCTGGACGCCGCCGCACACCTGGGCGCTCGCCATGCGCTACAAGGAGGACTACAAGGCCGCCGGCGTGCCGATGCTGCCCGTCGTGGCGCCGGAGACCACCGTCGCGCGACAGATGGTCTGGTACACCTGGGCCACTGTCATCACCACCCTCGTGCTGATCCCCGCCGCCGGCCTGGTCTACGCGATCGCCGCGGTGCTGTGCGGCGGCTGGTTCCTCTACGCCGTGCACAAGCTGTACTCGCAGACCAAGGCCGGCCAGGAGATCAAGCCGCTGAAGGTCTTCCTGCAGTCGAACAACTACCTGGCCGTGCTGTTCTGCGCGCTCTCGGTCGACTCGATCCTCAACTACAGCACCGTCTGGCAGTTACTCGGTCACTGAGAGTCGATGTGCAGCGCGGCGGTGACCGTCGCGCGGACGCGACGGTGCACCTCCTCCGGCGACGAAGCGTCGAACTTGCCGTCGAGGTGCAGGAACGCCAGCCCGTGCACCAGCGCCCACACCGCCGTGGCGGTGTCCTCGGACTCGGCGGCGCCCTGCAGCGTCTGCTGAATGAGGCCCGTCAGGTACCCCTTCATCGCCTCCACGGCCTCGACGCGGTCGGGATCGGCGCCGCAGGGCTCGGCGAACATCGCGCGGAAGAGCCCGGTGCGCTGCAGCGCGAAGTCGACGTAGGCGATCGCGATGTCGGCCAGGTCGTCCGGTCCCGACGGTGCTGGGCACGCCGCGGTGAGCGCGGCCGCCAGCTCGCGGTAGCCGACGGCCGCGACGGCGGAGATCAGCGCGCCGCGGTCGGGGAAGTGCCGGTAGGGCGCGGCCGTGGACACCCCGGCCCGCCGGGCCACGGCGCGCAGCGAGAGGTCGGTCGCTCCGCCCTCCTCGTCGAGGATCTCGACGGCGGCGCTGACCAGGGCGCCGGGCAGGTCGCCGTGGTGATAGGTCGTGGGCACGGGTTGACTCTACAACACCGTGTTGACACCGCTTACATACTGCGTCAGGGCAGTAGCGCCACCGAACCGGTCGTGCGGCGGGCCTGCAGGTCGGTGTGCGCGCGGCCGGCTTCGGCGAGCGGGTACGTCGCGCCGACGGTGAACCGCAGTGAGCCGTCGCGCAGGCCGTCGAGCACCGCGCCGCTGCGCCGGGCGAAGTCCTCGGCGGTCGCGACGTGGTGCGCCAGCGTGGGCCGCTGCACGAACAGTGAGCCCAGCGGGTTGAGGCGCTGCAGGTCGAAGGGCGGCACTGGACCCGACGCCGCGCCGAACAGCACGACGATGCCTTTGTGCCGCGTCGCGAGCAGCGATTCCTCGAAGGTGTCCTTGCCCACGCCGTCGTACACCGCGGCCACGCCCGCGCCGTCGGTCAGCTCCCGCACGCGGGCCGCGACGTCCTCGTCGTAGCGCAGCACCTGCCAGGCGCCCGCCTCGCGCGAAAGCCGCTCCTTCTCGTCGGTCGAGACGGTCGTGATCACGCGGGCGCCCAGCGCCGTCGCCATCTGGGTCACCAGGAGGCCCGTGCCGCCCGCGCCGGCGTGCACGAGCACGGTGTCGCCCGGCCGGACCGGGTGCGAATCGTGGGTGAGGTAGTGGGCCGTCATGCCCTGCAGGAGGACGGATGCCGCGACCTCGGGCGCCACCCCGTCGGGCACCAGGACGGTGCGGTCCGCCTGCACGGTCACCAGCTCGGCGTACGAGCCCGGGCCGTCGCACCAGGCGACCACGTCGCCCACGGCGCGGCTCGTGACGCCCTCGCCGAGCGCGACGACGGTGCCGGAGCCCTCGCTGCCCGGGATGTACGGCAGCGCGGTGGGGTACATGCCCTCGCGGAAGTACGTGTCGATGAAGTTGACGCCGATGGCGCTGGTGCGGACCAGCACCTGGCCCGGTCCGGGCACCGGATCAGGCGCCTCGCCGTAGGTCAGGACTTCCGGGCCGCCGTGTTCTGTCACCGTGATCGCGCGCATGTGACGTTCCAACCGACGAGGCGCTGGGCTATTCCCGCCGTGTCCGTACGGTGGGACGCCGGCGTTCGCTCGCCGCAGGCCTCGCGCCAGCGAGTTCTAGCGCGACTTGGCCCGGTAGCCGGCCATCCGCTCGTGGTGACCGGGCTCCGCGGTGGCCTTGCTGACCAGGTCGCGGTCCCACTCGGAGGTGTCGAGGCCGGCCTTCTCGGCGGCGTCCTTCGCCTGGGTGGGGTTGGCGACGATCTGGTCGCCCATGATCCCGTCGCCGCCGACGAGGGTGATCCGCACGCCCTCGTTGCCCATGTTCTGCAGCACGGCGGTCGCACCGTCGTGCTGGGCGGCGAAGCGCTGCAGGCGGGAGACGACGTTGCCGGGTGCCTGATCAGTCATGCCGCCAGCTTATCGGGCGTGCCGTCCGAGCCGCGCAGCACCCGCTCGCGCATCAGACGGTAGAGGATCGCGGTCTCGGCGATCACGGACATCGCGCCCGCCACGTGCAGCACGACGAGCAGCGCGGGGACGCCGGTGAAGTACTGGACCACGCCGATGAGCGACTGCGCCGCGACCACCGCGAAGACGATCTTCAGTCGCCGGCGCACGGCCTCGCTCGACGGTCCGCGCGCGACGAGCACGGCCACCCAGATCAGGATCCCGACGTACACCGCCACCAGCAGGCCGTGGATCAGCGACAGCGCGGGGATGGACACGTCCAGCCGGTCGATCGCCTTCGGGTTGGTGCGGTCGCCCGCGTGCGGCCCGGCGGCGGTGACCACGACGCCCGCGACGAGGACGAAGGCCACGACGACCACGGAGAGCGCGACCATGCGCCGCGCGCCCGCGGGCGCGGCCTCGATCTCGACGCCGTCGTCGGGCTCGCGGACTTTGGCGTACAGCGTCGCGGCGATCCACACCATCGCGCAGGAGACCAACATGTGCGCGCCGACGACCCACCAGCGCAGCCCGGTGAGCACCGTGACGCCGCCGAGTATGCCCTGGGCGAAGGTCGAGAAGGGCAGGATCCAGGCGTAGACCAGGATCTCCCGGCGGCGGCGCGCACGGGTCACGACCAGGACGATCGCGATCGCTGTGGTGACCACGATCCACACCGCGATCTGCCGGTTGCCGAACTCGATGGCCTGATGCCACCACGGGACCTCGTCCTGCGGAATCGGCAGCAGGGAATCGTCGAAGCACTTCGGCCAGGTGGGGCAACCCAGCCCCGACCCGGTCACCCGCACCACCGATCCGGTGACGGCGATGAGCGCCTGGGAGAGCAGCGCGGCGAGCGCGAACCCTCGCTGCGCCTTCACGCTGGGGAACGGCAAGCGATCGACGAGGCGCAGGAACAGCTGATACACGCCGATCATCGTACGTGGGTGCCTCGCGGCTACTACCGCCTGTAGTGGTTAATCCGTGAAGCGGAAGAGCCGAACGGCCGCCGCGGAGCCGGCGACGCCCCAGGCGACGAGCACCGCGAGGCCCGCCCAGTCGACCGCGCCGAGGCTCGCGGCGCGGGTCAGCGCCTCGGTCAGCGCGCCCGACGGGGACAGCCGCGCGAGGAGCAGCACGCCGCCCGGCACGTGCTCGCGCACGACGACGAGCGAGGCGACCGCGCCCATGACGAACCACAGCAGGTTCGCCAGCGCGAGCACGATCTCGGCCTTGAGCGTGCCGCCCAGCAGTAGGCCCAGCGAGGCGAAGGCGAAGACTCCCAGCGCGAGGATCGGCACCCACAGCAGCAGCCCGACGGGTTCCGGTCGCCAGCCGAGCGCGAGCCCGATCCCGCCGAGGACCACCGCCTGCAGGATCACGACGAGCACCACGGCCAAGGTCTTGCCGCCGATGACCCCCCAGCGCGGCAGCGGCGTGGCTCCCAGGCGTTTGAGCGCGCCGTAGCGCCGGTCGAAGCCGACGGCGATGGCCTGGCCGGTGAACGCCGTCGACATCACCGCCACCGCCATCACGGCGGGGACCAGGGAGTCGATCCGGGTGGCGTCGCCGCCGATGGGCAGCACCGCGAAGCCGACCAGCAGCGCGATCGGGATGAACATGGTGAGCAGCAGCTGTTCGCCGTTGCGCAGCAGGAGCGTGAGCTCCATCCGGGTCTGCGCGGCGAGCATCGCCGCGGGGCGCGCCGCCTCGGGGTTCGGCAGGAAGGTGCCGGAGGCGAATCGGGGCTCGGTTCGGGTCACGTCATCCCCTCAGGTCGCGGCCGGTCAGGTCGAGGAAGACGTCCTGCAGGGTCCGCGTGCCCACCCGCAGGTCCGTCAGTAGCGCGCCCTCCGCGGCGAAGTGCGCGGCCGCGCTGGCGATCACCGCGGGCGTCACCTCGCCGCCGCGGATGACGTACACGGCGTCCGGCGCGTCGGTCGCGTCGACCGTCGCGGTGAAGCCGGTGCCCAGCTGGGCGGCCAGGGCGGCCGGATCCAGGCCCGACGGTGCCGTCACCCGCAGCTCGTCCTCCGCGCCGCGGCGCGTGAGCTCCTCGGGAGTCCCGTCGGCCACCGCACGGCCGCGGTCGATGATGACCACGCGGTCGGCGAGGGCCTCCGCCTCGTCGAGCAGGTGGGTGGTGAGCAGCACGGTGACGCCGTCGCGGCGCAGCGCGGCGACGAGATCCCAGACCAGCAGGCGTGCTTGCGCATCGAGGCCGGCGGTCGGCTCGTCGAGGAAGACCAGCTCAGGACGCCCGACGAGCGCGCAGGCCAGCGACAGTCGCTGCTGCTGACCGCCGGAGAGGCGGCGGTAGCTGACGTCCACCACGTCGGTGAGGCCCAGCGTGGTGAGTAGCCAGTCGGGGTCGAGCGGGTTCGCGGCGTACGCGGCCACCAGTCGCAGCATCTCGCCCGTCTTCGCGCCGGGGTAGGCGCCACCGCCCTGCAGCATCACGCCGACCCGGGGCTTGAGGCGGGCGGCGTCGGCCACCGGGTCGAGGCCCAGGACCTCGATGGTGCCGGAGTCGGGGGAGCCGAAGCCCTCGCACAGCTCGACGGTGGTGGTCTTGCCGGCGCCGTTGGGCCCGAGCAGGGCGAGCACGCTGCCGCGCTCCACGGTCAGGTCGAGTCCGTCGACGGCGACGACGTCGCCGAATCGCTTGGTGACGGAGGTCGCGGACAGTGCGGGCACGGGAAGTCAGACTACTCGGCCGCGGCGGCGGCGCCGTTCGCGGTGGCGCGGCAGCTCGAAGGCCAGGTAGATGGCGAGCGCGACGAGGACGACGGTCGACATGCCCGCTTTGGCGATCACGTACGGCTCGATCTCCCCGCCGTTCGGCATGAGCACCACCGAGATCACGCCGGAGACGATGACGGCGGCCAGGCGGAAGCCGGGTGCGGTGGCCCACGCGGCCAGCGGCACGATCGCCCACAGCAGGTACCAGGGCTGCACGACCGGGAACAGCAGGACCAGTGCCGCCATCGAGATGCCGAGCGCGCCGACGGGGTGGATGCGGCCCGACAGCGTGGCGAGGAGCATGCGCAGCACGATCACGGCCGCGAGTGCGGCGGCGATCGGACGGGTGATGCCGAGGATCGCCGTGGTGTGGTCGCCGAGGCCCAACAACACCCCGACCTGCCCGGTCCCGAGGCCCAGCACGGTCGGGATGGAGAGCCAGGAGCGGACCTTGTTCGCCGTGCCGAGAGTGCCGGCGTCGAGCCAGCCGTAGCCGAGGCCCGTCGTCTGGCAGACCGCCACGACCACCACGACCAGCACGATCACGAGGAAGCCCGCCGACGCCGCGAGCGCGACGAGGGTGCGCACCGCGTTCGGTCTCCACTCGGCCAGGGCCGTGCGCCAGTCGCGCAGCCGCCCGCCGATGTTGGGGAAGCTCCCGCCGAGGCGCCGCGCGAGAGCCATGCCGATGAAGCCGAGCGCGAGCACCGAGGTGATCTTGATCAGGCCGGACAGGGCGATCATCGCGGCGCCCGCGGTCAGCAGTGCGCCCGCTCTGGTGGGGGCGAGGCCGTCGAGGAAGGGCCGCCCCGAGTCGATCGCGCGCAGCGACCACTCGATCCCGACGAGCATCATGCCGAGCATGAGCGCCTCGTTGTGGATGCCCGCGATGAGATGGAAGATGACCAGCGGGTTCGCGGCGCCCAGCCACAGAGCGGCGACCTCGTTGACGCCGCAGCGGCGGGCGATCCGGGGGAGCGCCCACACGATCATCGCCATGCCGGCCAGGGCCAGGACGCGGTGCAGCACCACCCCGGCGACGACGTTCTCGCCGGTCAGCCACGTGATGCCGCGGCCGAGGTAGAGGAAGAGCGGGCCGTACGGGGCGGGGGTGTCGCGCCAGATGTTGGGCACCGAGCGCGTGAAGACGTGGTCGATGCCGAGCGCCGCGGCGGGCCCTATCTCGTACGGGTCCAGGCCGCGCGCGGTGATCTCCGACTGCGCAAGGTAGGAGTAGACGTCCTTGCTGAACATCGGCGGCGCGAACAGGAAGGGCAGCACCCACAGGGCGAGGATCCGGTCGAAGCCGCGGCGGGTCAGCCGGCGCGGCGGCGCGGGCTCGGCGTGCGCGCTCGGGTTGAGGTAGCCGATGGTGTACCGGCGCAGCAGCACCCACGCGATCATGAGCATCGCCGTGCCGACCATGGTCACCGTCAGCGCCGTCGACTGCATGCGGAACATGAGCCCGATCAGCCGCCGCCCGGCGATGGGGTTCTGCACGACCGGGAACGAGCCCACGCCCAGCGCACCGAAGGCGATGAGCACGGCGCCGACGCCACCGAAGGTCGCGATCGTGCGGACCGTGCGCTTCTCCTGGGCGTTGAGGTCCGGGTACTGCTGCTCGTCGGAGTGCAGGCGGTTCACCGTGCCGCCGGGGCTGTCCGCTGCGCTGCCCGACGGTGCCCCTCCGGGCTTGGTCAGGCCGAGGTAGTTCGCCAGGGTGCGCACGGGGGCGGGGAGGGAGGGGGCAGCGCGCACGTCCGCAAGAGTAGACGGTGCGCGGAGCGTTCCGCGGCGGGCCGCCGCTGAGCTTAGCCTGACCTTGCTGGAAGTGCCGGGCGAATTAAGAAACAATCGTGTTGTGAAATACGAGCAGCACGAGGCGCACGCCTCGACGGCCCAGCGTGACGGGGACACCCGTGACGCGGTGGTCGGGCTGCTCATGAACCGGGGCCAGGCCACCGCGGCCGATATCGGCGAGGCCCTGGGGATCACGACGACCGCTGTGCGCCGTCACCTCGACAATCTGCTCGAGGCGGGCGACGTGACGGTCGCGCCACCGTCGGGCCTGGGCGGCCGGGGGCGGGGACGGCCCGCGAAGGAGTTCCTGCTCACGCCCTCCGGGCGGCGGCGCCTGGGTCAGGGCTACGACGCCCTGGCGGTCGACGCCCTCCGCGCGCTGCGCGAATTCGGCGGCGACGGGGCGGTGCGCACCTTCGCGCGGCGCCGGGCCGAGCAGGCCATCGGCAGCGTCAGCCCCACCGAGTCCGCGGACCCGGTGGACGGTGCCCATAGGATCGCGGCGTCGCTCTCGGACGCTGGATTCTCCGCCGATGCCCGAGAAGTGGGCAACGGCGTCCAGATCTGCCAACACCACTGCCCGGTGTCGGAGGTCGCAGCCGAGTTCCCTGAACTGTGCGAGGCCGAAATTTCGGCGATCGAACAGGCGTTGGGGACTCATGTACAGCGTTTGGCCACCATTGCCAATGGTGACCGCGCCTGCACCACCCACGTGCCCCTCGAGCGCGTGGTCCGCGAGCAACCCGCTAAGGAGCTTCGATGACAACGGTCGACAACGGCCCGCTGTCCCAGGAGGAGACCATCGCCTCCCTGGGCACCTACGGCTACGGCTGGCACGATTCCGACGCCGCCGGCGCGTCGGCGCAGCGCGGACTCTCCGAGGCCGTGGTCGCGGACATCTCTGCGAAGAAGAACGAGTCCGAGTGGATGCTGCAGCAGCGACTCAAGGCGCTCAGCATCTTCGAGAAGAAGCCGATGCCCACCTGGGGCAGCGACCTCGACGGCATCGACTTCGACAACATCAAGTACTTCGTGCGCTCCTCCGAGAAGCAGGCCGAGTCCTGGGAGGACCTGCCCGAGGACATCAAGAACACCTACGACAAGCTCGGCATCCCCGAGGCGGAGAAGCAGCGCCTCGTCGCCGGCGTCGCCGCGCAGTACGAGTCCGAGGTCGTCTACCACTCGATCCGCGAGGACCTGGAGGAGAAGGGTGTCATCTTCATGGACACCGACACCGGTCTGCGTGAGCACCCGGAGCTCTTCGAGGAGTACTTCGGCTCGGTGATCCCCGCGGGCGACAACAAGTTCTCCGCGCTGAACACCGCCGTGTGGTCGGGCGGCTCGTTCATCTACGTGCCCAAGGGCGTCCACGTGGACATCCCGCTGCAGGCCTACTTCCGGATCAACACCGAGAACATGGGCCAGTTCGAGCGCACGCTGATCATCGTCGACGAGGACGCCTACGTGCACTACGTCGAGGGCTGCACCGCGCCGATCTACAAGTCGGACTCGCTGCACTCCGCGGTCGTCGAGATCATCGTCAAGAAGGGCGGGCGCTGCCGCTACACGACCATCCAGAACTGGTCGAACAACGTCTACAACCTGGTCACCAAGCGCGCCAAGGCCGAGGCCGGCGCGACCATGGAGTGGATCGACGGCAACATCGGCTCCAAGGTCACCATGAAGTACCCGGCCGTGTGGATGATGGGCGAGTACGCCAAGGGCGAGGTGCTCTCCGTGGCCTTCGCCGGCGAGGGCCAGCACCAGGACACCGGATCGAAGATGGTGCACTTCGCGCCGAACACGTCGAGCAACATCGTCAGCAAGTCGGTCGCCCGCGGCGGCGGCCGGGCGAGCTACCGCGGCCTGATCCAGGTCAACAAGGGCGCGCACGGCAGCAAGTCCACCGTGAAGTGCGACGCGCTACTGGTCGACACGATCTCCCGCTCGGACACCTACCCGTACGTCGACATCCGCGAGGACGACGTGACGATGGGCCACGAGGCCACCGTCTCGAAGGTCTCCGACGATCAGCTCTTCTACCTGATGAGCCGCGGCCTCACCGAGGACGAGGCCATGGCCATGGTGGTGCGCGGCTTCGTCGAGCCCATCGCCAAGGAACTGCCGATGGAGTACGCGCTCGAGCTGAACCGCCTGATCGAACTGCAGATGGAAGGGTCCGTGGGCTAGTGACGAACGCAGCAGCCAACTCAGTCTCCGAAGCTCTGGAGGCCCACCCCGTCGCCAACAAGGGCGAGCTGTTCACGTCCTTCGACGTGGCCGCCTTCGAGATCCCCAGCCACCGCGACGAGGCCTGGCGGTTCACCCCGCTGCGCCGGCTCAAGGGCCTGCACGACGGGTCCGTCCAGGCCGACGGTGCCGTGACCGCCACCGTCGACGCGACGCCCGAGGGCGTCTCCTTCGAGACCGTCGCCAAGGGCGACGAACGTCTCGGCCAGGGCGGCGTCCCGTTCGACCGCGTCGCCGCGCAGGCCTTCACCTCGACGACGGAGGCCTTCGTGCTGACCGTCGGCAAGGAGGTCGAGGTCGCGGAGCCCGTCTTCGTCCGTATCGCCGGCCCCGGCGAGGGGAAGACCGCGTTCACTCACGTCCAGGTGCGGCTCGAGCGCCACGCCCGTGCGGTGGTCGTGCTCGACCACACCGGCTCGGGCTCGGTCGCCGAGAACGTCGAGGTCATCCTGGGCGACGGTGCCTCGGTGCAGATCATCGACGCGCAGGACTTCGCGGACGACGCCGTCTGGGTCACCCAGCACCATGTGCGCGTGGGCCGCGACGCCCACGTCCGGCATTTCGCGGTGCAGCTCGGCGGCGAGCTCGTCCGCATGACGCTGCGCGTGCAGTTCGACGCGCCCGGCGGCAACGCCGAGCTGTTCGGCCTGTACTTCGCCGACGACGGGCAGCACCTCGAGCAGCGGTTGCTGGTCGACCACGCGGTGCCGCACTGCAGGTCGAACGTCGTCTACAAGGGTGCGTTGCAGGGCGATCCGTCCTCGAAGCTGCCCGACGCGCACACCGTGTGGGTCGGCGACGTGCTCATTCGCGCCGAGGCCGAGGGCACCGACACCTTCGAGCTCAACCGCAACCTGATTCTCACCGACGGTGCCCGCGCCGATTCGGTGCCGAACCTGGAGATCGAGACCGGCGAGATCGAGGGAGCGGGCCACGCCAGCGCGACCGGCCGCTTCGACGACGAGCAGCTGTTCTACCTGCGCTCGCGCGGTATCCCCGAGGACGAGGCCCGCCGCCTGGTCGTGCGCGGATTCTTCCAGGAGCTGATCGACCGGATCTCCGTCCCCGAGCTGCGCGAGCGGCTCGCCGCGGCCATCGAACACGAACTCGCCACCGCCGGCGTCTGACCCGTAAGAAGGAACTGAAGTTGTCTACTCTGGAAATCCGTGACCTGCACGTCAACGTCGTGCAGTCGGACGAGAACGCCGAGCCGATCGAGATCCTGAAGGGCGTCGATCTGACGATCAACTCCGGTGAGAAGCACGCGATCATGGGCCCCAACGGCTCCGGCAAGTCCACGCTGAGCTACGCCATCGCGGGCCACCCCAAGTACGAGGTGACCCAGGGCTCGATCACGCTCGACGGCGAGGACGTCCTCGCGATGACCGTCGACGAGCGCGCCCGCGCCGGCCTGTTCCTGGCCATGCAGTACCCGGTCGAGGTGCCCGGCGTCTCGATGTCGAACTTCCTCCGCTCGGCCGCCACCGCGGTCCGCGGCGAGGCGCCCAAGCTGCGGCACTGGGTCAAGGAGGTCAAGGAGGCGATGGGCGAGCTGTCCATCGACCCGCAGTTCGGTGAGCGCTCGGTCAACGAGGGATTCTCGGGCGGC
Organism: Tsukamurella asaccharolytica; assembly: GCF_007858435.1. Taxonomy (GTDB): domain Bacteria; phylum Actinomycetota; class Actinomycetes; order Mycobacteriales; family Mycobacteriaceae; genus Tsukamurella; species Tsukamurella asaccharolytica. The sequence continues at coordinate 84,356 of NZ_VIGW01000011.1, forward strand.
GAGAAGAAGCGCCACGAGATCCTGCAGCTGGGCCTGCTCAAGCCGAAGTTCGCCATCCTCGACGAGACCGACTCCGGTCTCGACGTCGACGCGCTGCGCGTCGTCTCCGAGGGCGTGAACCGCTACGCCGAGCGCGGCTATGACGACGGCTCCGGCACGCCTACGCGCGGCGGCGTCCTGCTCATCACGCACTACACCCGGATCCTGCGCTACATCCACCCCGAGTTCGTCCACGTCTTCGTGGACGGCCGGATCGTGGAGTCGGGCGGTCCGGAGCTGGCCGACGAGCTGGAGGAGAACGGCTACGTGAAGTTCACCGAGGCCGTCGGAGCATGACCACCTCGGTGAAGTCCGCCCTGGACATCGACGCGATCCGCGCCGACTTCCCGATCTTGTCCCGCACGGTCCGTGACGAGAAGCCGCTGGTCTACCTGGACTCCGGCGCCACCTCGCAGCGCCCGCGCCCGGTTCTCGACGCCGAGTGGGAGTTCCTCACCACGCACAACGCCGCGGTGCACCGCGGTGCGCACCAGCTGGCGGAGGAGGCCACCGACGCCTACGAGGACGCACGCGCCGCGATCGCCGAGTTCGTGCGGGTCTCGCCCGACGAGCTGGTGTTCACCAAGAACGCGACCGAGTCGCTGAACCTGGTGGCGTACACGGTGGGCGACGACCGCTCGGCGGCCGTGCTGGGTGGTCACCGGTTGCGCGAGGGCGACACCGTCGTCGTCACCGAGCTGGAGCACCACGCGAACCTCGTGCCCTGGCAGGAGCTGTGCCGCCGCACCGGCGCCACGCTCAAGTGGTACGGCGTCACCGACGAGGGCCGGATCGATCTCGACTCGCTGCAGCTCGACGATTCGGTGAAGATCGTCGCGTTCACGCACGCCTCCAACGTGACCGGCGCGATCGCGCCGGTGCCGGAGCTGGTGGCCCGGGCCCGCGCTGTCGGCGCCCTCGTCGTGCTCGACGCGTGCCAGTCGGTGCCGCACAGCCCCGTCGACCTCGCGGACCTCGACGTGGACTTCGCCGCCTTCTCGGGCCACAAGATGTACGGCCCGTCCGGCGTCGGCGTGCTCTACGGCAAGCGCGAACTGCTGGCGCACCTGCCGCCGTTCATCTCCGGCGGCTCGATGATCGAGACCGTCACCATGGAGGGCTCGACCTACGCCGCCCCGCCGCAGCGCTTCGAGGCCGGCGTCCCGATGACCTCGCAGGTGGTGGGCCTCGGCGCTGCCGTGAAGTACCTGGGCGGGCTCGGGATGGCCGACGTCGCCGCGCACGAGCACGCGCTCGTGGGCGCCGCGCTCGACCGGCTCGGCGCGATCGACGGCCTGCGGATCATCGGGCCCACCGAGAACCGGGACCGGGGGAGCGCCGTCTCCTTCGTGGTCGACGGCATCCATGCCCACGACCTCGGGCAGGTCCTCGACGACGAGGGCGTCGCGATCCGCGTCGGCCATCACTGCGCGTGGCCGCTGCACCGCCGGTTCGGCGTGGCCGCGACCGCCCGTGCCTCGTTCGGGGTCTACAACACGCTCGCCGAGGTGGACGTGCTCGCGGACGCGATCGTCAAGGCTCAGAAGTTCTTCGGGGTGGTCTGATGCGCATGGAGCAGATGTATCAGGACGTGATCCTGGACCATTACAAGCACCCGCACGGCCGCGGGCTGCGCGAGCCCTTCGAGGCCGAGGTCCACCACGTCAACCCCACCTGCGGCGACGAGGTGACCCTCCGGGTGCACCTGTCCGACGATCACGAGACCGTCGTCGACGTCTCGTACGACGGCCAGGGCTGCTCGATCTCGCAGGCGTCCACCTCGGTCCTCACCGACCAGGTGATCGGCGTGCCCGTCGGCGAGGCCCTGAAGATGCTGCAGTCCTACACGGAGATGCTGCAGTCCCGGGGCCAGGTCGAGGGCGACGAGGACCTCATCGGCGACGGCATCGCCTTCGCCGGCGTCGCGAAGTACCCCGCGCGCGTCAAGTGCGCACTGCTCGGCTGGATGGCGTTCAAGGACGCGCTGTCCCAGATCATCGACTCGGAGGAGAAGACGGCATGAGCGAGAACGCTGCTGAGGCCGCCGGCGCCGCGGCCGACCCGGCGCAGGCCGGCGACAACCCGCTGAACCTGCCCACGCTGTTCGACGTCGAGGAGGCCATGCGCGACGTGGTCGACCCCGAGCTGGGCATCAACGTGGTCGACCTGGGCCTCGTCTACGACCTCAAGGTCGACGACGATGCCGCGGTCCTCATCGACATGACCCTCACCTCGGCGGCCTGCCCCCTGCAGGACGTCATCGAGGATCAGACCCGCGCCGCGCTGGTCTCGTCGGGCCTGGCGACCGACGCCAAGATCAACTGGGTCTGGCTCCCGCCGTGGGGTCCCGACAAGATCACCGACGACGGCCGCGAGCAGCTGCGCGCCCTCGGCTTCACCGTCTAAGACTGGCAATGCCGCTGCGCAATCGAGTGGACCCGTGGGGCCGGATCGTCGCCGATCCGGCCCGCGGCGCTCTCCTGGGCAATCGCGGGATTCTCCACGACGAGAGTGGGACGGTCGTGCGCGAACACGCGAACGCGATGTGGATCGCGTGCCGGCTCGACTTCAACGGCCGCTACCGGTCGCCCAGGCAGCCGGACCCGCGACGCTACACGCAGCTGTTCCTGTTTGATGAAGCCACCGCCTTCGCCGCGGGCCACCGGCCGTGCGGCGAGTGCCGGCGTGCCGACTACCGCGAGTTCAAGCGGCTGTGGGCCGTCGCGAACCCGGACGTCGAGAACACGCCGAAGGCGATGGATCGCGCCCTGCGCGCGGAGCGTCGGGCCGGAAACCCACCCGTGACTGTGACTCCGCCCGAAGGAGCCGTGGTCACCGACGGCACGGACGCCTATCTCCGCTGGAACGACGCCTGGCTGCGGTGGAGCTTCGAGGGCTACACCCCGGCCGCACCGGCGGGGGAGCTGCGGTTGCTCACCCCGCCGTCAATCGTTCGCATGCTGGAGATCGGCCTCCTGGTCGCTGCGCACCCGTCGGCCGGCTGATCGCGGGTCGTGACCCCGCGGCAAGCGCCAGTCGCGCGTGGGCGCGGACATCGGCGTCGGAGTCCTCCAGCGCAGCGGTGAGCGCATCGGCGACCGCGGGAACCTCCGGCCACGTCCGCAGTGCCACGACCGCCGCCTTCCGCACGTCGAGATGCGGGTCGCCGAGGGCGGATCCGAGGGCCGCGACGGCGCCGTCGGGCCCGAGGGCCACCGCACCTCGCGCCGCGCCCTGCCGAACCTGCCACGCGCGATCGGCGAGGCCGGCGCCGAGTAGGTCGAGGTCGGTGGCGTCGCCGAGCGCGCCCAGGGCCTCGAGCGCCGCGGCCCGCACGAGCGGGTCGTGGTCGGCGGCGAGCGCACGCACGGCGTCGACGCCGCCGCGCCCGACGGTGGCCAGGCCGGCCGCCGCGGCGATCCGCACCTCCCGGTTGCCATCGGCGGTCGCGGGAACGAGCGCGGCCCAGTCGTCGTGCGAGACCAGCCCGCTCACGCCCACGACCCGCACCCGGTGATCGGCATCGCCCACCAGAGCCGCGAACTGCTCCGGCGATCCGGCCTTGAGCGAACGCAGCAGATTGCCGACGGCTGCGCGCACCACGGGATCGGGGGAGCCCAGGAAGGCCGCGAGCCCGTCGGCGGACGGCAGCACCTCGACCAGCTCGATCAGCCCGGCGGCGGCCGCGCGCCGGACCGGGGCGTCCGCGTCGCCGAGCGCGGCGACCAGAGGAGTGAGGAACCCGTCGGGCGCGCCCTCCACGAGGAACGTGACGGCGGTGCGCCGGACCGTCGCGTCCGGATCGGACAGGAATCGGGCGAGTTCCTCGACGGCAGGCCCGTCCAGGGCCAGGAGCTCCCGCAACCGCGGCGAGACCGCGGGTACCGCAGTCGCACGTGAGGCCGCCGCGGGGATCGCGCCGATCGGTGCCACCGCCAGCGGCCCCAGCACCTCGACGGAATCCGACGAGCTGGGAATGTGGTCGAACTCGTCCACCGCCACCAGGTACGGGGCCACCGGCCGGGTCAGGAACTCCAGCTCGCCGTCGGCACTCAGGCGCAGGTTCAGGTGCCGGCCCCATCGCTCGTCGTCGCGCTCGGGCAGGTCCGGGCGATCGTGGTACAGGCCCCATCGGGATTCGGTGCGCGCGAGTGAGGCCTTCGCCGCCATCTCCGCGCAGTCCCGGATGAACGAGACCTCCACGCAGCGCATCAGCTCGTGCGGCGTCCGCGCGCCCAATCCGTCGACCTCCCCGCGCATCCGCTCGAAGGTCTCGATGGCGATGGTCAGCTTCGGCGCGGTCTTCGGCGGCGCGATGTAGTCGTTCACGAAGCGGCGCAGCTTGTACTCGACCTGGGGTTGCGGCGGACCGTCGGGCCTGCGGGCCGGGCCGTAGATCAGCTCGTGCGCCGCCGCGATCTGCGACTCCAGCCCGTCGGACGCGACCGGTACCGTCCGCGCGTGCCGCACCGCGTCCGCGCCGGCCAGCTCGCCGAAGACGAACGCGCCGATCATGTAGTTGTGCGGCACGCAGGCCAGGTCGCCGGCCGCGTACAGGCCGGGCACCGTGGTGCGGGCGTTCTCGTCGACCCACACCCCGGACGCGGAATGCCCGCCGCACAGGCCGATCTCGGAGACGTGCATCTCGATGTCGTGCGTGCGGTAGTCGTGGCTGCGGTTCGCGTGGAAGGTGCCGCGCGTCGGGCGTTCCGTGGTGTGCAGGATCGACTCCAGCTCGCCGAGCGTCTCCTCGGGCAGGTGCGAGACCTTGAGGTAGATCGGCCCGCGGGCGGAATCGATCTCGGAGCGCACCTCGGCGATCATCTGCCCCGACCAGTAGTCGGAGTCGACGAACCGCTCGCCGAGCGCGTTCACCTGGTAGCCGCCGAAGGGATTCGCCACGTAGGCGCAGGCGGGGCCGTTGTAGTCCTTGATCAGCGGGTTGATCTGGAAGCACTCGATGCCGCTGAGCTCGGCGCCCGCGTGGTACGCCATCGCGTAGCCGTCGCCGGCGTTCGCCGGGTTCTCGTAGGTGCCGTAGAGGTACCCGGACGCGGGCAGCCCGAGGCGGCCGCACGGCCCGGTCGCCAGGACGACGGCGCCGGCCGAGATCTCGACGAATTCCCCGGTCCGCGTGTTGAAGGCGACAGCGCCGACGGCCCGTCGGTCCTCCCCGGGACCGGTCGTGAGCACGCGCACCGGCATCACCCGGTTCTCGATGCGGATCCGCTCCCGCATCTTCTTCTGCCGCAGGACCCGGTACAGCGCCTTCTTCACGTCCTTGCCCTCGGGCATCGGCAGCACGTACGAGCCGGAGCGGTGCACGCGGCGTACGGCGTACTCGCCGTACTCGTCCTTCTCGAACTTCACGCCGTACCGCTCGAGGCGCTGGATCATCGCGAAGCCCCGCGTCGCCGTCTGGTACACGGTCTGCTGGTTCACGATGCCGTCGTTGGCGCGGGTGATCTCGGCGACGTAGTCCTCGGGCTCGGCCTTGCCGGGGATGACGGCGTTGTTCACGCCGTCCATGCCCATCGCCAGCGCGCCCGAGTGGCGCACGTGCGACTTGTCGAGCAGGAGCACGTCGGCGCCCGCCTCGGCCGCGGTGAGCGCCGCCATCGTGCCGGCGGTGCCGCCGCCGATCACGAGCACGTCGCAGGTCAGGCGGGTGCGGTCGGCGATCTCGGGGATGTCCATGGAACTCCTGATGCTGGTCAGCGGTCGGTGAGGGCGTCGACGACGCCCGCGCGCAGGGCGGAGGCCGACGGTGCGCGGCGCACGTCGAAGGCCGCGCGGACGGGCTCGCCGCGGCGGCCGAGGACGACGATGCGATCGCCGAGGAGGATCGCCTCGTCCACGTCGTGGGTCACGAAGACGACGGTCGCTGGGTGGGCGTCGAGCGTGCGCAGTAGCAGCCGATGCATGTCGCCGCGGGTCTGCGCGTCGAGCGCGCCGAAGGGCTCGTCCATGAGCACCGCGCGGGGCGCGCCGGCCAGGCCGCGGGCGAGCTGGACCCGCTGCCGCATGCCGCCGGACAGCTCGCGGGGCAGGTGATGCGCGTAGGCGCTCAGCCCGACCTCGGCGAGCCACCGCCGGGCCTCGTCGGCGCGACGGTGCCGGGGAACGCCCCGCAGCGCGAGAGCGAGCAGCACGTTCTTCTCGACGGTACGCCACGGCAGCAGCGCGTCCTCCTGGAAGACCATGGCGCGGTCGCGATCCGGGCCGGTCACGGGCGCACCGTCGGCGAGGACGGTGCCGGCGGCGGGGCGCAGCAGTCCGGCGAGAGCGCGCAGCACCGTCGACTTGCCGCAGCCCGACGGGCCCGTGAGGACCAGGCGCTCGCCGGGCTCGACGGTGAGGTCGAGGGCGTGCACGGCGGTCGTGCCGCGGTAGCCGAGGTCGACCGTGTCCAACTTCAGCCGGAGGCCGGTGCGCACTGCGGGCGGGCTGACCGCCGGCGCGCTCATCGGTCGCCCCGCGGCAGCCAGCGGGTGACACGGCGGCCGGCCAGCTCGATGACGGCCGAGGTCAGGAAGCCGAGCACGCCGATCGTCAGCATGCCGACGAAGACCGCGGGGTAGTCGACGAGCGTGTACGACTGCCACGTGCGGTAACCCACGCCGAGGCGCCCCGAGATCATCTCCGCGGAGACGAGGCAGATCCACGCGACGCCGACGCCCACGGAGAGCCCGGAGAAGACGCCGGGCAGCGAGCCGGGGAGCACGACCCGCCACAGCACCGCGAAGTCGCCGCCGCCCTGGGTGCGCACGGAGTCCTCCCACACGGTCGGGAGGGCGCGGACGGCGTGCCGCACACTCACCGCGATGGGGAAGAACGCGGCCGTCGCGGTGATCGCGACCATGCCCGCCTCGGACGACGGGAGCAGCAGGATCATCACCGGGACCAGGGCGATCGCGGGGATGGGCCGGACGAGCTCGATGAGGGTGCCGAAGGTCAGCTCCGCGGCGCGGGAGCGGCCCAGCGCGACGCCCGCGGCGATCCCGAGCGCCGCGGCGAGAGCGAAGCCGGTGCCGATCCGGATCAGCGACTGCGCGAGGTCCAGCCAGTACTCGCCGGTGCGGACCGACTGCGCGAACCGCTCGGCGACGGCGCTCGCCGAGGGCAGCGTGTCGAACCGGATCCAGCTGAGCGCGACGTGCTGCGTGGTGAGCAGCTGCCAGACGCCGATCGCGGCGGCGACCACCGCGATCCGGACCGGCCAGGCAGGGAGAACGGCCCGGCGGGCGGGGGCCGCGGCCTGCCGCCGGAGCGCTGCGGCGGGGAGCGAGTCGAGGGCGGTCACCGTCGGGCCTCCTCGAGGAGGGCGCGGTACTCGACGGGGACGGCGCCCGGGTGGTCGGCGCGGTACCGGTCACGGGCGTCGGGGCCGGCGAAGGGCACGAGCGTCGCGTCGTCGCGCAGCCACAGTGATTGGTCGGCGTACCAGCGGGTCCCGGTGAGCGCGTCCGAGACGTAGGCGGCGCGGACCTTCCGGTCGGTCGTTGCGAGCGTGCGGATCAGCGCGGTCGCGTCGGGGACGGTCTCGGTGGCGTCGGCGCCGTCGAACCAGATCTCCGCGGTGGGCTTCGGCGCGGGAGTGCCTGCATCGTAACGGAATCCGCCGCGCGCCTCCTGTGCTGCGGCGAGGGGCCTCGGGTCGACGAACCGGTCGACGTCGAGCGGCGTGCCGAACTGGCCGATCGACTGCAAGTACCCGATGTCGCCCTTGAGCGCTCCGAGGAGTGGGGCGGTGAGCGTCGGGTTGGGGTCGGTGCCGCCCGGGCCGTTGTACTGGTAGACGACCTCGGAGGGCAGGCCGCTGGCCTGCGCGACGTCCTGCGCGGCCTGCAGGGGGTGCTCCCGCTGGAAGTCGGTGGCGTCGAGCTGCGCCTGGAGGAAGGCGCGCACCACGTCCGGGTGGGACGCCGCGTACTTCCGGTTGGCGACGACGCCGTGCAGCGTGGGCGTGTTCAGCTCGCCGCCGTCGTAGAGGAGGCGGGCCTTGCCCTGGCGAACGAGGAGCCCGGGCCAGGCGACGAACTGCGCCAGCGCCTGGACCTGGCCGGACTCGAGCGCGCTCGCCCCGACCTGCGGCTGCTGGTTCACGACGGTAACGTCGCCGACGGCGATGCCCGCGCGGCTCAGCGCGGCGACGAGGGTGCCGTGCCCGGCGGAGCCGACCGACGCGGAGACCTGCTTACCCCGCAGGTCCGCGAGCGAGCGCAGCGGCGAGCCGGGGGAGACCACCACCGAGTTGAGGGCGCCCCGCGCGCTCGACCCGGTCACCGAGAGCATCGCGGTCTCGGTGTCGGGGCTCGACTGCGCGCGGGATCCGTTGATCAGCAGCGGGTAGTCGCCCATGGAGCCGATCTGGATCTTGCCGGCGAGCATCCCGCTCGTGATCGGGGCGCCGGTGTCGAAGTCCTGCCAATCCACGCGGAACCTCCCGATCCCGGAGAGGCGCTTCTCGAGGAAGCCCTTGGCACGCAGCAGGGTTCCCGCGGTCACGGTGTTGATGGTCTTGGACTGATAGCCCACCACGAGGGTCTGGGTGGACTCGTCGGCCGCGGGCTCGAGGGAGCAGGACGCGAGGGCGGCGGAGGTGGCGGCGACGACGGCGATCGCGCGCAGGGTGGATGTCATGGCTGGGTTCTCCGGGCTGGGACGGGCTATCGCAGGAGGTAGGGCATGTTGACGGTGACGGCGCCGGTCGGGCAGCGCGCGGCGCAGGGCCCGCAGTACCAGCACTCGTCGACGTACATGTGGGCGCGGTTGGTGCTCGGGTCGAGGGCGAGCGAGTCGAGGGGGCAGGCCTCGATGCAGATGTTGCAGCCCTCGATGCAGAGGGATGCGTCGATGGTGACGGGGACGTCGACGCGCTGTTCGACCTGTGCCATGGGTATGTTCCTCCGTGTCGGGAGCGGTCAGTCGCGGTGCAGGGTGCCGCGCAGGGTGATCCGGTCGGATCGGATGCGGATGTACTCGAGGTCGACGGGGCGACCGCACTCGAGGTGGGTGAGGCGCTCGTACAGCAGGAGCGGCGAGCCGGTGGCGATCTCCAGGTTCGCGGCGGTGTGCGGATCGGCCGCCGCAGCGGTCAGGCAGTAGTCGCTGGTGCCGAGGCGATGACCCGTGACGGCCTCGATCAGTGGGAAGACGTCCTCGTTTTCGAGGTCCTGCTCCAGGAGCAGGTCGCCGACGTCGGAGACCAGGTACGTGAGGTCCAGGCTGATGGGCTCGTCGTCGAGGTAGCGCAGCCGCTCCAGGTACACGGCCTCCTCGCGGCGCGGGATGCCGAGCTTCTCGGCGACGATCGGGGGCGGCACGAGCCGGGTGGCGGTGCGTACACGATTACGGACCTCGCCGTGGAGCGAGAGGGTCTCGCGGAGCCCGCGAAGGCTGTCGAGCCCGTGGTCGAAGGTGCGGGCGATCACCTCGGTGCCCACGCGCGGGCCGCGGCGGATCCAACCCTCGTCGCGCAGGATCGACAGGGCCTCGCGGACGGTGCCCCGGGAGACGGAGAACTGGACGCCGAGGTCGTCCTCGCCGGGCAGGGACCCGCGATAGGTGCCGTCGTGGATCGCCTGGCGCAGGACGTCGGCGACGATGCGCGCGGAATCGGCGCGGATCGGGCGTTCGGTCGCTGGCATGCGGCAACGATAGGAACAGGTCGGCCGGGTCCGGCCGCGCCCGGAAGGGTGCCTCGGCGAAGGAACCGCGTCGGCGCTGGATTCCGCCGGTCGGAGCGCGCCAGCGGCCCCTCCGAGCTGGGACTTCCCGGTCGCGACCTGCTATTGCGCCACCCGCCGGAGGGCGCCGCGGATTTGAATCTTGGTGATCGACTGGTTTCCCGGACGGTCCTCCACAGGCGCCCGCCGCGGTCACAGGTCCTTGGCGAACCAGTGGTGCGCGTAGGGGTTGTCGTTGTATTGCTCGACCTCGCGGTACCCGAGCTTTCGGTACAGCCCGATGGCCTCGGTGAGGTCGCCGTTGGTGTCCAGTCGCACGGTCCGCACGCCCGCGGCGCGGGCCCGGTCCTCCAGGTCGTCCATGATCCGCCGGCCGAGTCCGAGGCCGCGTACCGACGGTGCCGCCCACACCCGCTTGACCTCGGCGAACCCGCCGTCCTGGAAGGCGAGGGCCCCGCAGCCGACGGTCTTCTCGCGCAGCGTCGCGATCAGGAGCAGCCCCGCGGGCGGCGTGATCGCCGCGTCACGGATCGCGCCGCCGACATCGGGATCGAAGCCGTCCTGCAGGCGCGCGCCGAGCTCGCCGTAGTACGCCCGGGCAGCGAATCGTGCCGCGGGGGAGCCGGCGTCGGCCTCTTCGACGCGCACCAGCGAGGCGACGAGCAGCCGTTCGACCTCCTCCATCGCCGCGACGAGCCGCGCGCGTTGCTCCGTTGAGAGCGGTTCGAGGAGTGCCTGCGCGGCGTCATGGGACCGGGATTCGAGCTCGTCGTACTCCGCCGCGCCGGCGGAGGTGACGCGGGCGGTCCGGACCCGGCCGTCACCGTCGTCTTGCCCGACGGTGACCAGCCCGTCGGCCTCGAGCGCGCGCAGGAGCCGGCTGAGGTATCCCGAGTCGAGGTCGAGGCGGGCGCGCAGGTCGCGGACGTCGACGCCGCCGTCGGTGCGGCCGATCTCCCAGAGCAGCCGCGCCTGCCCCAGCGGCCGGTCCCGCGCGAGGTAGCGGTCCTGCAGCACACCGAGCCGTTGCGTGACCGCGCGGTTGAATCGCCGGACGCCGTCCACTTGTTCGTCCATATATCTGACTGTAGTCAGATAAGCAGAGTGTCGACAACGGGGTTGCAAACCACGCGCGTTTGCCCGACTGGCCGCGCGGACCCGCGGGACGGCAATAGCCTGAGCCGCATGTTCGTGAATCTGGGCGTACGCGACTTCCTCGACCGTGCGGAGATCGTCTATCCCGACCGCATCGGCATGGTCGACGAGCCGAACCAGCCGGCACCGTCGTGGGGCGAGAAGACCTACGCCGAGATGGCGGCCCTCGCGCGAGGGCAGGCCGCGCGGCTCGACGAGCTGGGTGTGCCCGTCGGCGGGCGCGTCGCGATCGTCTCGCAGAACGCGGCGCGGCTGCTGACGTCGTTCTTCGGCGTCTCCGGCTGGGGCCGGATCCTGGTGCCGGTCAACTTCCGGCTCGCGCCCGCCGAGGTCGAGTACATCGTCGAGGACTCCGGCGCCGAGGTGCTCCTGTTGGACCCGGAGGTCGAGCACCTCGCCGAGACGGTGACGGCGAAGCACGTCTTCGTGCTCGGGCGCGACGACGAGGCGATCTTCGGCGGCACGACCGAGCCCGCGCCCTGGCCGGGCGACGAGCTCGCCACCGCCACCATCAACTACACCTCCGGGACCACTGCCCGGCCCAAGGGCGTGCAGCTCACGCATCGCAACCTGTGGCTCAACGCAACGGTATTCGGGCTGCACGTCGCGCTCACCGACAACGACGTCCTCCTGCACACCCTGCCGATGTTCCACGCCAACGGCTGGGGCATGCCCTTCGCCGCGACCGGAGTGGGGATCAAGCACGTGGTCCTCCGCAAGGTCGACGGTGCCGAGATCCTCCGCCGCGTCCGCGACCAGGGCGTCACGGTCATGTGCGCCGCGCCCGCCGTGGTGACCGCGGCGCTCGACGCCGCCGCCGAGTGGGACGGCCCGATCCCGGGTGCTGGCACCGTGCGCGTCATCTGCGCGGGCGCGCCGCCGCCCACGCGCGTGATCCACCGGGTCCGGTTCGAGCTCGGCTGGGAGTTCATCCAGATCTACGGCCTCACGGAGACCTCACCGCTCATCACGGTGAACCGCGAGCGCGCGGAGTGGGCGGGCGACGATCCGATGGAGGTGGCCCGCAGGCTCGGTCGCGCCGGCGCCCCTGCACTGGGTGTCACCCTGAAGATCGAGAGGACGGCGAGATCCTCACCCGCACCAATCACGCGCTCACCGCGTACTGGAACAAGCCCGCCGAGACCGCCGCGGCGCTCGAGGACGACTGGTTCCACACGGGGGACCGGGGCACGTTCGAGGGCGGCTACCTGACGATCGCGGACCGGAAGAAGGACGTGATCATCTCCGGTGGCGAGAACGTCACGTCGATCGAGGTCGAGGACGCGCTCGCGCTGCACCCGGCGGTGCGCGAGGTCGCCGTGATCGGCATTCCGGACGAGAAGTGGGGCGAGCTGGTCACCGCCATCGTCGTCGCGGACGGTGTGACGGCCGAGGAGCTCATCGCGCACACCCGGGAACACCTGGCGGGCTACAAGTGTCCCAAACGCATCGACTTCGTCGACGCGCTGCCGCGGACCGCGACGGGAAAGATCCAGAAGTTCGTCCTCCGCGCTCCGTTCTGGGACGCGTTGGAGCGCAAGGTCAACTGACTACGCGTGCCACGCGGCGTCGCCGATGTTGTCGATCATCCGCTGCAGAGTGCGGATCGTGGTGATGAATTCGTCGTCCGTGACGCCCGCGCGGATCCGCGCGAGCGCGGCGCGGATGTCGGGCCAGGTCTCGTCGCGCCGCCGCTGACCGGCCGGGCTGACGGTGAGCGCACCGTCGACCTCCGTCAGAAGGCCGGTGGCGACGAGTGCGGCGATGTCGGGGCGCAGCGCGTCGTCGGTGTCCACGAAGCCGCGGTGGAACTCGACGACTTCGTCGAGCTCGACCCCGTCGGGCCGGGCGGCGATGTAGTTGAGCGCCCACCACTGCGGTTGGGTCAGGCCGTGCTGCTCGAGCGTGGCGCGGATGAACGTCACGGCCGAGCGGCCGGTCATGCTGGCCCAGTAGCCGATGGGTTGGGTGAGGATGCGGTCGTCCGAGTAGGTCTCCATGCCGACGACGCTATTTCCTCAACAAAGCTTTAGGTCAAGGCTCTATCCGGGAGTTCGCGCACCGTCGGGCCGGCGTGGTGGAATGATGGGCCCAGAGATAGAACACGTTCTACATAGGAGGATGCCCGTGTTCGAGTGGTCCGACGAAGACCTGATGGTGCGCGACGCCTTGCGGGCGTTCATCGACAAGGAGGTCCGGCCGCACGTCGACGCACTGGAGACCGGCGCCCTGCCGCCATACGACATCATCCGGAAGATGCTGCGGACCTTCGGCATCGACCAGGACAATCGCGAGAACCTCGAGGCCGAGCTGGCCGCCGAGGAGGCGGGAGAGAAGGCTCAGAAGCCCGGAGGCGGAGGATCCTCAACGCTCAGCTCCTCGATGTTCCTCATCCTCAACGTGGAGATGGCGGGCGTGAGCCTCGGCCTGATCGGCTCGATGGGCGTCAGCATGGGGCTGACGGTGTCCACCATCAAGTCGCGCGGCACCCTCGCGCAGAAGAAGCGCTGGCTCCCCGAGCTGGTCACCATGGAGAAGGTCGGCGCGTGGGCGATCACCGAGCCCGACAGTGGCTCCGACGCGCTCGGCGGCATGAAGACGACGGTCCGCCGCGACGGCTCCGGCGGCTACATCCTCAAGGGGCAGAAGACCTTCATCACCAACGGCCCGCACGCCGACACGATCGTGGTCTTCGCCAAGCTCGACGAGGGCGACGGGACGCCGCTGCGCGACCGGAAGGTGCTCACGTTCGTGCTGGACACGGGCATGGAGGGTCTCACGCAGGGCAAGGCCTTCAAGAAGATGGGCATGATGAGCTCGCCCACCGGCGAGCTGTTCTTCGACGACGTTCGCCTCGGCCCCGACCGGCTGCTCGGCGAGACCGAGGAGACGCCCGGCGGCGGCGGGGCCTCGGCGAAGGCCGGCTTCACCGCCGAGCGGATCGGCATCGCGGCGCTGAGCCTGGGCATCATCAACGAGGCGCAGCGGCTGTCGATCGACTACGCGCGCTCGCGGACGCTCTGGGGTCAGGAGATCGGCAAGTTCCAGCTCATCCAGCTCAAGCTGGCGGAGATGGAGATCGCGCGGATCAACGTGCAGAACATGCTGTTCACCGCGATCGAGGCGTCGCGGGCCGGCAAGCCGCCGACGCTGGCGCAGGCCTCGGCCATGAAGCTCTACAGCTCGCGGGCCGCCACCGAGGTGGCGATGGAGGCCGTGCAGCTGTTCGGCGGCAACGGGTACATGGCCGAGTACCGCGTCGAGCAGCTCGCGCGCGACGCCAAGTCGCTCATGATCTACGCGGGGAGCAACGAGATCCAGGTGACCCACGTGGCTAAGGGTCTGCTGCGCGGCGAGTAACCCCGGAAAGCGACCGGCCGGCCCTCGGGGTGAGGGCCGGCCGGTGCTGTGATGCCTGTCGGAGGCAGATCAGGGGATGGTGATGACCTGGCCGACGTTGATCAGATCCGGGTTCGCGATGCCGTTGATCTGCGCGATCTCGGTGTAGCGGTTGCCGTCACCCAGGTACTGCTCGGCGATGGCCCACAGGGTGTCGCCGGAGGCGACGGTGTGGGTGCGCGGCGCCGGAGCGGCCGGCGCGGGAGCGGCGGGCGCCTCAGCCGCGACGGGCTCGGGCTCGGGGGCGGCCTCACGAGCCGGGGCGGGCTGGTCGGTGGCCGTGTTGGAGGCCCACTTGTCCTCGTCACCGGCGTAGACGACGAGGTTGCGGTCGTCCTGCAGGACGATCCGGTCGGCGCCGGAGCCGTCGGTCTGGGTGGACCAGATGCCCTCGCCCGCGCCGTTGTAGAGCACGAAGTTGCCGTCGGTCTGGAAGGTGGCCCGCTCGACGCCCTTGCCGTCGGTCGCGCTGGCCCACACCACGGTGCCGGTGCCCTCGGTGAGCACGAGGTTGCCGTCGCTCTGCAGGGTCAGCGTGTAGCCGCCGTTGAGGGAGTCCAGGGTCTCCCCGAGGCCGAGCTGGTTACCTGCGCGAAGCACGTCGGTCATGTGTATCCCCTTTATCGAAGTCCTCGATGTACATGCGGCACGCGAGTGCGCGCCCGAGTCGACAATAGCGACCCTGTGCGACATTTTGGCGAATGGGAATCATGGAGTCGGCAAAATCGTTAGACGAGGTATGGCGACAGTTGATTTGACCGCAGACAAGTTCGATCAGACCGTGACCGGCAACGATATCGTGCTGGTCGACTTCTGGGCGTCGTGGTGCGGCCCCTGCCGCGCGTTCGCGCCCACGTTTGAGAAGGCATCCGAGACCCATCCTGACGTGGTTTTCGCCAAGGTGGACACCGAGGCCGAGCAGAGCCTCGCGGCCGCGGCGAACATCCGCTCGATCCCCACGCTGATGGTCTTCAAGAAGGGCAACCTCGTCTACAACGAGGCCGGCGCCCTCCCGCCCACCGCCCTGGAGGACCTGATCGGCCAGGCCCGCGCACTCGACATCGAGCAGGCGGAGTTCAACGCCGCCGGCGAGAAGCCCGCGGAGTAACTGCCCGCGCGAGGCGCCGGCGCAGCCCCCACGGCGCCGCAGCGAACGCCGCAGCCATCGCTGCGGCGTTCGCCGTTGCCGCGGAGCGGGATGCCAGGAACGCCCGCACGTGCCGGTCCGGAAGCCCGAAGAAGACCTCGAAGAACTCTCGCTGCTCCTCCGCGGTCATTCCCAGCAGTGCGTGCAGCCCAGCCGTCCGGAGACGGTGCGCGGCCAGCGCGTTCCGGCTGACCGGATTCCGACCGTCCCGGAGCGCCGCGACCGTGACATCGGCGAAGCCCAGCGAGCCCGCCACCGAGTAGCCCGTCGCCGGGTGCAGCGTGGTGCCGCGCACCCCGACGCCGCACCAGCCCCGTCCGCGCCGCGGCCCGGTCGCGAGCAGCGGGAAGTCGACCCGCTCGGACAGCGCGCCCGCCGCGACGCCGCGCGCCGCGAGCCGGGCCCGCAGCCGCGCCTCCAGCTCGTCGACGGTGAGCGCGGGCGCGCCCGCGAGGCAGGTCTCCTCCAGGAGCACCGCGTCCCGGGATACCCGCACCGCGTAGAGGAAGGACGCCGCGGCGTCCTCGCCCACGCCCGGCGCCGGCCGCCAGTCCATCCATAGCTCCTCGTGCGCGCCCGCGGGCACCAGCACTCCGGCCGCGGTCTGCCGGGGCACGGCGATCGAGTCCGACGGTGCCGGCCCCCGCGCGTCGATGACGAACGCCGTCCCGTGGCCGTCGCGGCCGGCCCGCTCGGCGCGGACCTGCACACCGTCGAGCGACAACGCGTCCTGCAGTGCGTTCACATCGAGCACCGCGTACTCGCGCCGCAGGTCGTGCCTGGTCCGCGCGACGACCTTCGGCGTTGAGACCGCCGCGACCGTCGACTGCGGGAGCCACCCGGGCAGCTCGTCCGACCACGCCCCGAACGTGCGCCGCCAGCGCGCATCCGGCGCCGGATCGAAGGCCCGCACCCGCAGTCCCGCGGTCGCGGCGCGGTGGGCGACCGCGCGTCCCGCCGGGCCGAGGCCCAGCACCACCAGGTCGGGCGCCGTCACAGCGCCGCCCCGAGCAGCGCGAGCTGCGTGCGGTTCGCACAGTCCAGGCGCGACATCAGCGCGGAGACGTAGCCCTTCACCGTGGACTCGGCCAGGAAGAGGCGCGCCGCGATCTCCGCGTTCGACGCCCCCGTCGCCAGCTCGCGCAGGACGTCGCGGTCCCGCTCGCCCAGCGCGTCGACGCGCGGGTCGCGACGCGGCCGGTCGCCGGCGAGCCGGAGGAGGCGGGCCAGTGCGTCGGGAGAGAGCAGCGAGCCGCCGGCCGCCGCGGTGCGCACCGCGGACGCCAGCAACGCCGGTTCGGCGGTCTTCACCACGAAACCCACCGCGCCCGCGGCCAGCCCGTCGACCAGCACGGCGTCGGTGTCGAGGGTGGTGATGAGTACGACGGCCACCGGGGGATCGAGGCCGCGCAGGGCCCGGGTCGCGACGATCCCGTCGACGCCGGGCATCCGCACGTCGAGCAGCGCGACCTGCGGCGCGTGCGCGATGCCGGCTTCGACCGCCGCGGCCCCGTCGGCGGCCGTCGCCACCACGTCAAGGTCCGCCTCCGCCGACAGCACCGACCGCAGGTACTCCCGCACGAGGGGGTCGTCGTCGGCCACCAGCACGCGCACAGTCATCGGGCGGCCGCCGGGAACTCGGCCTGCAGGGTCCAGCCGCCGTCGGGCGCCGGGCCGTGCCGGAGCGTGCCCCCGACCAGCGCGGTGCGGGCGGCCAGGCCGCGCAGGCCCGTGCCGCTGCCGGTCGCGGCGAGCGCCGGATCGGGCGCCGCCGGGAAGTTGTGCACGCGGACGCCCCGGTCGGTGACCTCCACCTCGACCGGCGCCCCCGTGGCATGCTTGCGCGCGTTCGCGAGTCCCTCCTCGAGCACGCGGGCCAGGCAGTCGGCGGTCGCGCGGGGGAGCGGCGCGGCGACGCCGCCTGCCAGCTCGACGTGCTGGCCCGCGTCGCGGGCACGGCCCACCGCCTCGGCGATCGTCTCGTCGATCTGCACGGAGGTCACGAGCCCGCCGATGGCGAGCGGCACCGGCGGCGCCTCCGCCGTCCGCAGCCCGAGCACCACGCGCCGCAGGTCCGCGAGCGCGGCCTGCGCGTCGTCCTCGATGCCGGGCTGCT
>NZ_VIGW01000012.1 GCF_007858435.1 Tsukamurella asaccharolytica
GACGGGGCGAGGGCGTCGGGCAGCGCGGCGGCACGCGCGGGGCCGAGGGTGAGCGCCGGTGCGACCAGCCGGCCCTGGGGCCCGGCGAGCGCGACGGAGCGGCGGGGCCGGCGGTCGCCGAGGACCTCGGCGACGGGCGCGGGCAGCGCCGCGAGCTCTGGCTCGGCGGTGGGCTCGCCGAGGTCGTCGGTGAACCACAGCGCGAGCCCGAGGCCCGGGCGCCACAGCCCGTGCGCGGCGGCCTGGGGGCGGGGCATGGGTCCCTACTCCGGGGAGGTGCGGTAGGCCTCGTGCCGGTGGCGCAGACGGTGCCGCAGGTGCGCCTCCACCGCCGGCCACTCGTGCCGGAGGATCGAGAAGAGCACGGCGTCCAGCAGCGCCCCGTTGCGGTAGCGCTTGTTGCTGCGCAGCACCCCGTCCTGCTTCGCGCCGAGCCGGGCGATGGCCTCGCGCGACTGGGTGTTGACCCACTGGGTGCGCAGCCCGATGCACTCGCAGCCCAGCACGTCGAAGGCGTGCCCGAGGAGCAGCAGCTTGGACTCGGCGTTGGTGCCGGTGCCGTGTGTGGAGGCGCGGTTCCAGGTGTAGCCGATCTCCATCCGCGGCACCGCCGGGTCGATGTCGTAATAGGTGGTCATGCCGAGCACCCGGCCGGCAGCGTCGATCGCGGTGAAGGGGATCATCTCGCCCCTCTCCTGCAACTGCAGGCGCCGATCGATCTCGGCGCGCAGGCCCGACGGGGCGGGGACCGAGGTGTACCAGCGGTCCCACAGCTGCCCGTCCTCGAGCGCCTCGAGCAGGTCGTCGTGCTGGTCGTGCGCGAGCGGCACGAGCGTGACGAGGTGCCCCGTCAGCGTGACGGGCTCCAGAGCAGTGAGAAAGGCCATGGCGTGCAGGCTACTGCGCGGCACTGACGAGTATTCGCTCCAGCGCGGCACGGATCTCGTCGGGGACCCCCGCGGGACGGCGCGTCTTTCGGTCGACGAAGACGTGGACGAACCAGCCCTCCGCGGCGGCGGTGCCGTCCCCGTCGAACAGGGTGACGGCGTAGGTGACGCTGGATCGGCCCAGCTTGCTGACCGCGAGCCCGGCGGTGACCGGCTCGGGGAAGGCGAGCGGGGCGTCGTAGCGACAGTGAGATTCCACACACAGGCCGATGGTGGCGCCGCCGTGGATGTCGAGGCCGCCCTCGCGAATGAGGAAGGTGTTGATCACCGTGTCGAAGAAGCTGTAGTAGACGACGTTGTTGACATGCCCGTAGACGTCGTTGTCCTTCCAGCGGGTGGGGATGACCAGGGTGTACGGCTGCTCGTCGATGCTCGGCACGGTCTCCGACGGTACGCGGGCGGGACGCGGCCGCGCGCGCCGAACGGGAACTTTCCGGCGGCGCCCGGGGTTAGATGTATGAAAGATCTCCAGGACCGCTTCCCACTTCGGAGGACACCATGGCGAACAAGCCCGCGCGCATCCAGTCCGACCAGGCCGACCCGCCCGCCGTCCAGCACGGCGGTGGCGGGGTCCTCGGCTCCGTCATCGACCGCGCCGCCCGCCTGCAGGCGCCGGCCGTCGCGAAGTACGTCGCCGGCCTGCGGGCCGACCACCCGGACGAGTCTCCCGCGCAGATCATCGCCCGACTGGAGAAGCGGTACCTCCTCACCGTGACCGGTACCGGCGGCGCCGCCGGCGCCACCGCGGCCGTGCCCGGCCTGGGCACCCTGGCCGCGATCGGCACCGTCGGCGCCGAGACCGTCGTCTTCATGGAGGCCTCGGCCCTCTACGCCCTGGCCATCGCCGAGGTGTACGGCATCTCTCCCGAGGACCGCGAGCTGCGCAAGGCCCTGGTACTCACCGCGGTGCTCGGCGAGGCCGGGCTCGGCACGCTCCGGGCCACCGTCGGCGCCAAGAACGCCTCCCTGATGAACCTGAAGAAGAACCCCACCCAGATTCCCGGCCTGGGCGGCATGAACAAGCAGCTGATGAAGATGTTCAGCCGCCGGTTCATGGCGAAGAAGTCGCCGCTCATCCTCGGCAAGCTGCTGCCCGCGGGCATCGGTGCCGTGGTGGGCGCGGGCGGCAACCGCGTGCTGGGCAAGGGCGTGATCAAGAACGCCCGGTCGGTCTTCGGCCCCGTTCCCACGACGTGGCCCAACGCCCACCTGCGGGTGGTCGAGGGCTCCGCGACCGACGGCCCGGCGCCCGGACTCCCGGCGTCCGGCACCGACTGATCGAGGGCCGCGGTCCGGGAGTAACCGACACGCCTTTTCCGTGGTGGACTACCCTGGAGCGTGCGGACCTGCGCCCTCTGCGATCCGGGGTGGCGCGCGCTTGATACGACGATGATGAATCGAGGCGAGGACCTGCCGTGAGCAGCAGTTCTGTATCGGATTTCGGCCAGAACGAATGGCTGGTCGAGGAGATGTACGAGCGGTTCAAGGCCGACCCGAATTCGGTCGACCCGAGCTGGCACGAATTCCTCTCGAAGTACACCCCGGGAGGCCCGGAAGGCGGCGCCGCGGCGAGTAACGGCGCGGCTCCCGCGGCCGCACCGGCCGCGAGCGGCGGGACGCCCTCGGCAACACCCGCCGCACCGGCCGGATCCGCCGCACCCGAACCCGCACCCGCGGCGAAACCTGCGGCGAAACCCGCGGCGGCACCGAAGACGACCGACACCACTCTGACCCCCGCGCCGTCCACCCCGGTGACCCCGGCACCGTCGTCGCCCGCGAAGCCCGCCCCGGCCCCCAAGGCCCCCGCCCCTGCGTCGTTCCCGGCGGAGGAGGAGCGCACCGTGCTCCGCGGCGCGGCGAACGCGGTCGTCAAGAACATGAACGCCAGCCGCGAGGTGCCGACCGCGACGTCGGTGCGCTCGATGCCGGTCAAGGTGATGTTCGACAACCGCGTGGTGATCAACAACCACCTCGCCCGCACCCGCGGCGGCAAGATCAGCTTCACCCACATCCTGGGCTACGCCCTGGTGCAAGGCGTCAAGGCCTTCCCCAACATGAACCGGCACTTCGCCGAGATCGACGGGAAGCCCAACGCGGTGACCCCGCCGCACGTGAACCTCGGCATCGCCATCGACCTCGTCGGCAAGAACGGCAGCCGCAGCCTCGTGGTCGCGGGCGTCAAGGAAGCCGAGACGATGGACTTCGGCCAGTTCGTGGCCGCTTACGAGGACATCGTGCGTCGCGCCCGCCAGGGCAAGCTGGGCGCGGAGGACTTCGCCGGCGTCACGATCTCGCTGACCAACCCCGGCGGCATCGGCACCGTGCACTCGGTGCCCCGCCTCATGGTCGGCCAGGGCGCCATCATCGGCGTCGGCGCCATGGAGTACCCCGCCGAGTTCCAGGGCGCGAGCGACGAGAAGATCGCCGAGCTGGCCGTCGGCAAGCTCACCACCCTGACCTCGACGTACGACCACCGCATCATCCAGGGCGCCGAGTCCGGCGACTTCCTGCGCTACGTCCACGAGCTCACGCTGAGCGACGACTTCTGGGACGACATCTTCCGCGCGATGCACGTGCCCTACGAGCCGATCCGGTGGCGGCAGGACATCCCCGCGCACGGCATCGACAAGGACGCGCGCGTCCTCGAGCTCATCGCGGCGTACCGGGCGCGAGGCCACCTCATGGCCGACGTCGACCCGCTGCGCTACAACAACGAGAGTCTCGAGTCGCACCCCGACCTGAACGTGCTGACCTACGAGCTCACCCTGTGGGATCTGGACCGCACGTTCAATGTCGGCGGCTTCCACGGCGCCGAGCGACTCAAGCTGCGCAAGGTGCTCTCGGTGCTGCGCGACGCGTACTGCCGCCACGTCGGCGTCGAGTACGCGCACATCCTCGAGCCCGAGCAGCAGAAGTGGCTGCAGGAGCGCGTGGAGACGAAGGACATCAAGCCCACGGTCGCCGAGCAGAAGTACATCCTCAGCAAGCTCAACGCCGCGGAGGCCTTCGAGACCTTCCTGCAGACCAAGTACGTCGGCCAGAAGCGATTCTCGCTCGAGGGCGCGGAGTCGGTCATCCCGATGATGGACGCCGTGCTGGACCAGGCCGCCGAGCACGCGCTCGACGAGGTGGTCATCGGTATGCCGCACCGCGGGCGCCTCAACGTGCTCGCGAACATCGTCGGCAAGCCCTACAGCCAGATCTTCACCGAGTTCGAGGGCAACCTGAATCCGTCGCAGGCGCACGGCTCCGGCGACGTGAAGTACCACCTCGGCGCCGAGGGCAAGTACTACCAGATGTTCGGTGAGAACGAGATCACCGTCTCGCTGGTCGCCAATCCCTCGCACCTCGAGGCCGTCGACCCGGTGCTCGAGGGGATCGTGCACGCCAAGCAGGTCATGAAGGATCCGCCCGAGGGCGAGCACCCGATCCTGCCGCTCATGCTGCATGGCGACGCGGCCTTCGCGGGCCAGGGCGTCGTGGCCGAGACGCTCAACATTGCGAACCTCGACGGCTTCTCCAACGGCGGCACGGTCCACATCGTCGTGAACAACCAGGTGGGCTTCACCACCTCGCCGGAGAACTCGCGCAGCTCGCAGTACTGCACCGACGTCGCGAAGATGATCGGGGCTCCGATCTTCCACGTCAACGGCGACGATCCCGAGGCCTGCGTCTGGGTGGCGAAGCTCGCCGTCGACTTCCGCGAGAAGTTCGACAAGGACGTCGTGATCGACCTCGTCTGCTACCGCCGTCGCGGCCACAACGAGGGCGACGACCCGTCGATGACCCAGCCCGGCATGTACGACGTGATCGACACCAAGCGCGGTGTCCGCAAGTCCTACACCGAGGCCCTCATCGGTCGTGGCGACATCTCGACCAAGGAGGCCGAGGACGCGCTGCGCGACTACCAGGGCCAGTTGGAGCGGGTCTTCAACGAGGTCAAGGAACTCGAGAAGTTCCAGGCCGAGCCGGCGCCGTCGATCATCGCCGACCAGCCGCTGCCGAGCTCGCTCGTGACCGCGGTGCCGCTGGAGCAGATCCAGCGCGTGGGCGACGCCTACGCCAACGTTCCCGAGGGGTTCACCGTGCACCCGCGCGTGGCCCCCGTGGCCAAGCGCCGCTTCGAGATGTCGCGCGAGGGTGATATCGACTGGGCCTTCGGCGAGCTGCTCGCCTTCGGCACGCTGCTCGAGGAGGGCCGGACGGTCCGCCTGTCCGGCCAGGACAGCCGTCGCGGCACGTTCACGCAGCGCCACGCGGTACTCATCGATCGGCGGACGGGCACGGAGTACACCCCGCTCGACTACCTCGGTCCCGACGGCACGGAATCGCCCGGCAAGTTCATGGTCTACGACTCGGCGCTCACCGAGTTCGCCGGCCTGGGCTTCGAGTACGGATACTCCGTGGCCGACGCGTCGGCGCTGGTGTGCTGGGAGGCGCAGTTCGGTGACTTCGTCAACGGCGCGCAGTCGATCATCGACGAGTTCATCAGCTCGGGCGAGGCCAAGTGGGGCCAGACCTCGGGCGTGACGCTGCTGCTCCCCCACGGCCACGAGGGCCAGGGGCCGGACCACACGTCGGCCCGCATCGAGCGCTTCCTGCAGCTGTGCGCCGAGGGCTCGATGACGGTCGCGATGCCGTCGACGCCCGCCTCGTACTTCCACCTGCTGCGGCGACACGCCCTCGACGGCGTGCGGCGCCCGATGGTGGTCGCGACGCCGAAGTCGATGCTGCGCAACAAGGCCGCCGTCAGCCCGGTCGAGGACTTCACGAGCGGCAAGTTCCGCTCGGTCATCGACGACCCGGCGTTCGAGGTGGAGGGCGGCGACCGCAGCAAGGTCACCAAGCTGCTGCTGGTCTCCGGCAAGCTCTACTACGAGCTGGAGGCGCGCAGGAAGAAAGACAAGCGCGACGACGTCGCGATCGTCCGCATGGAGCAGCTCTACCCGCTGCCCTCCCGGCGCCTGCCGGCCACGCTCGACCTGTACCCCAACGCCACGGACGTGCGCTGGGTGCAGGAGGAGCCGGCCAACCAGGGCGCGTGGCCCTTCTTCGGCCTGGCGCTGCCGGAGCTCGATGACCGCCTCGTCGGCATCAAGCGCGTCTCGCGCCGCGCCATGTCGGCCCCGTGCTCGGGCTCGTCCAAGGTGCACGCCGTGGAGCAGGCCCAGATCATCGACGAGGCCTTCGTCGTCTGATCCGCTGAGCCAGAAGAAGGGCCGATCCTCCCTCGGGAGGACCGGCCCTTCTCGTTGCGCTGCTCCCGGCGCGACGGGTTGATGTTCCCCCGCCGGCCGCTCTCGATTCCTGTCCACTTCGGACACGCTGTCCGATCCGGTCAGAATCCGAGAGCCGGGCTCCCTCGAACCCCGACGCCTTGAGGACGCGTGCCACACGGGGGCACGCAGGGCACCGTCAGGCCGCGCCCGACGTGAGATCCAGCCCGACCGCCCCCGCCATCCCCACGAACATCGTGGCGAGGTGGTCGACGACCTCGTCGCGCGTCATGGCGGCGAAGCCGGCGTTCTCGTCGAGCCACTGCACGAGGGTCTCCTCGACGACGGCGATCCAGCCGTGCACGGCCAGCACGAAGCGGGGCGAGCGCTCGATGCCGATGTTCTCGGCCTGGCTCACGAACTGACCGACGATCTGCTCCCGGACCGACTTCACGGCGGTGCGGATCCGCGGCTCGGACCAGCTCACGCCGGCGAGCATCGGCAGTAACGACTGCCGGTTCTCCATGATGTGGTCGACGTAGGTGCCCAGCGTGGCGGTGAGGATCGGCATCACGTCGGTGATGTCCTCGGGGTCACGGTCGGGGGTGGCGACCTCCCCCACGATGCGCGCCTGTTCCTCCACCAGCGCGACCTGGAAGTCGAGCTTCGAGTCGAAGTAGTGGAACAGGAGGCCGGCGGAGACGCCCGCCTGGCTCGCGATGTCTTCGATGGACACCTGCTCGAGCGCCTGATGCTTCAGACTGAGCAGGCCCAGGTCGATGAACTGCTGGCGCCGGGCCTGGGGGCTGAGGCGGGTGCGCTTGCGCCCCACCGCTGCGGCGACGGACTTTCTGGTCACCTACTGAATCATACTCAATAGGTCGTTGACAGAGCTCGCATCCCGACCCTACTGTCGAGTAAGAACGCCGAGCAACAGCGCATCTGCGGCCCGCCCGGCCAGGAATCAGCGTGAGGGATGGACAGAGCATGAAGAGTTTCCGCGGCAAGGTCGCCGTCGTCACCGGCGCCGCCTCCGGCATGGGACGCGAGCTGGCGCTCCAGCTCGCCGACGAGGGCGCGAAGCTCTCGCTGTGCGACTACGACCCCGCCGGGCTCGAGCAGACCGCCGAGCTGGCCCGCGCGCGCGGCGCCGAGGTGCACACCAAGGTCGTCAACGTCGGCGAGCGCGAGCAGCTCCTCGCCTACGCCGACGACGTGATCGCGCACTACGGCGCGGTCAACCTGCTGTTCAACAACGCCGGCATCGCGCACCACGAGCCCGTCGAAACCACGTCCTTCAAGGACTACGACCGGGTCATGGACATCGACTTCTGGGGCGTCGTGAACGGCACCAAGGCCTTCCTGCCCCACCTGATCGCCTCGGGCGACGCGCACATCATCAACACCAGCTCGCTGTTCGGCCTGCTGTCGGTCGGCGGCCAGAGCGCGTACAACGCCGCCAAGTTCGGCGTGCGCGGCTTCACCGAGGCCCTCCGCATCGAGATGCTTTCGAGCGACCACAACGTCGGCGTGACCTGCGTCCACCCGGGCGGCATCAAGACCGCCATCGCCCGCAACGCCACCGGCGCCGAGAACGTGGACACCGCGCACACCGCCGCGCTCTTCGACAAGTACCTCGCCCGCACCGAGGCCGACGACGCTGCGCGCACGATCCTCAACGGGGTCAAGAAGAACCGGGGCCGGGTGCTCATCGGTGCTGACGCGAAGATCATCGACGTGCTGGTCCGCATCGGCGGCTCCGCCTACGAGCGCGTCAACGCCCTGATCGATCAGCAGCTCAACAAGCGCCTCACGTAGTACTCCGCCGACCGCCCCGCCCGCGCCCGCCGGGCGCGGGGCGGTCCGCATCCGGGGTCACTTGAGCGTGTGCTCGGCCGCCCAATCGCCGGCCGCCTGCTCGGGCGTGCGCTCCCCCGAGTCGACCTGCGCGACGAGCGCCGCCAGGTCGGCGGTGGTCAGCTCGCCGGCGATCGCGGAGAGCCGCTTCGTCTGCGCCACCGTCAGCCCGTCGCGCCGCACCAACGGCACGACCGCCCGCGAGGGGACCGCACCGTCGGGATCGGCCACCTGGACGAGGTCCTTCGCCGCGGCGGAGAGCGTGCCGAGCTGCGCCAGCCCGGCGCGCCCCTCGCGGACGGCCCGCGCGGCGGCCGCCTCGTCGGCGACGGCCACGACGGGCCCCGTCGCGCAGCCGTAGCGGGCGCGCAGGTCCGGCGGCGAGCCGGCGGGGACGGCGACGGGGACCGACAGCCCCTCGCAGCCCCGGAGCGTCGCGGACGGCGCGTCCTTGGGCGCGAAGAGCATCGGCTGATCGAGGGCGAGCGTCGGGTCGCCGAGGCCGAGCCCCTCGGGGAGCACGGCGCTGAGCGCCACGAACTGCGCATCCCACTGCGCGCGCGGGTTCTCCGACTCCTCTTCCTTCGCCTTCGTCGGCTGCGCGGCGCCGGGCCGGTACCGTTCCCACAGCGCGCCGGTCAGCGCGGGCGCGACGGTGACATCGCCCTTCTCGACCGCGGCCACCGCGGCGTCGTCCCCCGGCTCGAGCCCCAACCGGGTCTCGACCGGGGTCCCTGCCGTGCGGAGCGCGTTCGCGTAGATCAGGGCCGCGACCTTCGAAACCGCACTCGAAGATGAACCGACGGTGACGGTGCCCGGCGCGGTGCGCGGGCCCAGGTCAGCCTGGTCGCCGGGGTCCGAGCAGCCCGCGGCCGCCAGCGCGACGAGGGCCGCGGCGGCGAAGCGGGACAGGCGAGTGCTCACGCCTACTTTCTACCCGGCACGGACCCGGGCCCGGCGCCTGGCCCGGGTCTATTATCTCGTTCATGCCCTCCATGCCCTCCTTGCCCCGGCCCGGAACCGGGCGCCGCGAGGCCCGCGAGACGGATGTCCCGGACGTCCCGGTGCCGGTGGCCCGCGCCGTCGTCGACTGCGGCGCCTACGTCGACGGGGTGCGCCTCCCCGGCCGGTTCGGCTACGTCGAGGCGATCGAGGAGGTCCGGCGCCGCGGCGAGGGCTTCGTCTGGGTGGGCCTGCTCGACCCCGACCAGCATCAGATGGACGAGGTGGCGAACGTCTTCGGACTGCACCCGCTGACCGTCGAGGACACTCTGGTGACGCACACCCGGCCCAAGGTCGACCGATTCGACGACACGCTCTTCCTCATTCTCAAGACCGTGAACTACGTCGGCCACGACCGCTCCGGCCCGATGGCGCGCATCGTCGAGACCGGCGAGGTCATGGTGCTCGTCGGGCCCGACCATGTGATCACCGTGCGGCACGGCGACCACGGCAGCCTGCGGCGCGTGCGCCGCAACCTCGAGTCCAACCCGGAGCTCCTCACACGCGGGCCGTCGGCGGTGATGCACGCCGTGGCCGACCACGTGGTGGACACCTACGTCGCGGTCTCGGACCTGCTCGAGGACGACATCGACCGGGTCGAGGAGGACGTCTTCCGCGCCGGCGCGCGCACCGAGGTCGACGAGATCTACCAGATCAAGCGCGACATCGTGGAGCTGCGCCGCGGCATCCACCCGCTGTCCCACGCACTCAAGCGCCTGACCTGCGATTTCAGCGACATCATTCCGCACGAGATCCAGCGCTACTTCTCCGACGTACTCGACCACCAGGCGATGGTCGCCGACCAGGTGGAGGCCTACAACGACGTGCTGAGCTCACTGATCGACGCGGCCGTCGCGAAGATCGGCATGCAGCAGAACGAGGACATGCGCAAGATGTCCGCCATCATCGGCCTCGTCGCCGTGCCCACGATGATCGCCGGCGTGTACGGCATGAACTTCGACTTCATGCCGGAGCTGCACTGGCGGTACGGCTACTTCATCGTGCTGGCGATCATGCTCGTCGCCTGTCTCGGCCTGTACGTGGTCTTCCGCAGGATCAGGTGGCTCTAACCGGCGTCGTGCACCGCGCGCACCGCGGGCCGTCCGGGGTCGGCCGGGTCGATGCCGGCCTCCGCCCACGCTTCACGCAGCGCCGCGGCCCCCTTGAGCCGCACCCAGGCCGCCTCGTTGGCGGTGATCGGGTCGGCGCGCAGGAACCGCACCGGCTCGCCGTCCGCGCGCGCCAGGTCGGGCACCGCCGACTCCCCCAGTAGGACCGCCGTGAACGGCGCCCCCGCCCACAGTGGGGCGCCGAGGTCGACGAGCGCATCGGGCGCGAGTACCAGCCCCTCGACGGCCGGGGTCGCCGCCAGGATCGCCAGCGAGCGGTGCACGCCGTCCAGCGCAGCACCAGGCCCGTCGGCGGCGGGGCTCAGCTCCAGCACGACTTCGGCGCGCGGGCCGTCCTCGACGGTGAGCAGCGCGTTCGGGTCCGTCATCGCGTGCCGCGAGCAACCGACGCTCGCGAAGGCCACCAGCGGCTCCCCCACCCAGCGCTGGATCGTCATCGGCTCGAGCCCGAGGAAGGTGACCGACGCCGACGCGGGCGGCGCGAAGCCGCGGTCCGCGTAGTGCTCGGCGAGGTGCGCCCGGACGGCGTCGACGACGGAGGTCACGGGTCCCGATCCTACGGACGGGCCGTCAGAAGAAAGTGCCGGGTCGCCGGGGCGGGTTCTGCGCGGAGACCTCGTCGATGATCTCGTGGCTCCACTCGTGCTTGCGGACCAGGCGATACCGCTCGCACGCGACGAACAGGTAGACCTCGGCGTCGGTGGAGGCCTCCATGATCCCGGCGGCGCGGGCCATCTCGATCACGGGCGCGAACTCCTCGTCGTACCACCGGCCGGCGACGACGGCGCGCGAGAGGTACTCCCCCGCCTCCTGGATCAGACGGAAACCCCAGGCCTCCACCGATTCCGCGAGCACGGAGTAGTCCCAGGCGTTGGTGAACCGGATCCGCTCGCGCGCGGCCCCACCCAGGGGCACCCGCTCGAGGAACAGCCGCCGGTGGTCCTTGAGCAGCAGATCGGAGCGCACCGCGATCCCGCCCGAGCCGATCCGCGTGACGACCTCGGTGACGTCGGCGTCGATGGTGCTGAAGCCGCGCGCGAAGGCGATCGACACCCGATGGTGGCCGTCGACGACGAAGTACAGGTCGCCGACCTTCTTCAGCTCGACCGGCGGCATGGCTTCTCCCCGCCGCTGCGCCGCCGCCAGCCGCTGCCACCGCGCGCGCAGCGCCGGCGAGCGGGGCCGGAAGTGGCGGTCGAAATCGCGGGTGCGGTCCACGCTGCCGACGATCCGCGCGACCGGCACCACCTGCAGCCCCAGTGCGCGCTCGGTGACGAAGCCCAGCGCGGAGACCACCTCGTCGTAGGGCAGCACCTCGTTGACGTCGCCGGGCTGCCCGCGCACCCAGGCCGCGAGGCGGGCGATGTTCGCGCGCCGCCGCGACCGCTCGAAATCGGTGCGGGCGTCCTCGTCGGGGAATCCGGTGTCACGCGCCACGCCGCCGCTCCTTCACGCCGTAGGTCCCGGGGCTCCCCGGGGTGATCTCGAAGTACGTGTACCCGACGGTGTTCAGCACCGGCACGCCGTCGATCTCGCGATCCGGTCCGGGCCGGCCGTAGGGGTGCACGTGGCCGTGCACGAAGACCTGCGGCCGCAGGCCCGCGACCAGCCCGCCCAGCGCCGCCAGCCCGCGGTGCGGGCCGTCGTCCCCGTCGCCCACGCCGCGGGCGGGCGAGTGCGCGAGCACCACGTCGACGGTCCGCCGCCGGGCCGCGAGCCGCAGCCGCCACGCCCGCCGCGCCGCCTGCGCCTGCGTCCACTGGTTGGGGCCGCCCCGGTAGCGGATCGACCCGCCGAGGCCGGCCACCGTCAGGCCGGCGACGGTGACGACCCGCCCGTCGGCGTTGATCCCGCCCCGCGGGCCGGGCGGCTCGCACGGCAGGCCGCCGCGCACGTAGCCGCCGCGCGTGCGGCGGTACCCCGAATGATCCGGGTCGTGGTTGCCGGGCACGAAGACACAGGGCGCGCCGTACCGGTCGACGAGCGATTCCAGATACGCGCCGGGCAGGTCGCCGGCCCCGAGGATCAGGTCGGGACGCAGTGTCGACGAGGCCAGGACCAGGCCCGGCACCTCCTCGTCGCTGACGGCGAGCACCCGCATCGAGAAGACCTACAGGGCCAGGTTGCGCCCGGTCGCAGCGTCGAAGACCGCGATCTTCGTCGGGTCGTAGTAGAGGTCGACGTCGGCGCCGCGGGTCGCGGTCGAATCGGCCGACAGGCGCGCGACGACCTCGTCGACGCCGGCGGGCGGGGGCAGCTGCTGGCCGGTACGCAGGTCGCCGAGGACGTCGGTGCGGGCGTCGTCGGGGGCGACGGCGAAGTGCACGAACTTGTCCGAGCCCATCGACTCGAGCACGTCGACCCGCGCCCGGAAGGTGAGGCCGCCGACGCGCTGGTTCGGATCCAGCAGGCGGGCGTCCTCGAAGTGCTCGGGACGGATGCCGACCACCACGTCGCCGGTCTTGTTCCCGGCGGCGGAGGCCTTGTCCGCCAGCTGCGGTGCGTCGAGCAGCAGGATCTCGCCGAGTGCCGTGTCGATGCCCACCGACGTGAGGCGGCCGGGCACGAGGTTCATCGCGGGCGAGCCGATGAAGCCCGCGACGAACAGGTTGTTCGGGCGGTCGTAGAGCTCCTGCGGGGCGCCGATCTGCTGCACGTCGCCGCCCTTGAGCACGACGACGCGGTCGCCGAGGGTCATGGCCTCGGTCTGATCGTGCGTCACGTAGACCATGGTGGTGCCGAGGCGCTTCTGCAGGCGGGAGACCTCGGTGCGCATCTGCACGCGCAGCTTCGCGTCGAGGTTCGACAGGGGCTCGTCCATGAGGAAAGCCTTGGGGCTGCGGACGATCGCGCGGCCCATCGCGACGCGCTGCCGCTGGCCGCCCGAGAGCTGCGACGGGCGGCGGTCGAGATGCTGCGTGAGGTCCAGCGTGCGGGCGGCGTCCTCGACCTTCGCGGCGACCTGATCCTTCGGCAGCTTCGCCAGCGTGAGCGGGAAGGCGATGTTCTCGCGGACCGTCATGTGCGGGTAGAGCGCGTAGGACTGGAAGACCATCGCGATATCGCGATCCTTCGGCGCCTTCTCGTTCACCCGCTCGCCGCCGATGCGCAGCTCGCCGGAGGAGATGTCCTCCAGACCGGCGATCATGTTGAGCGTGGTGGACTTGCCGCAGCCCGACGGGCCCACCAGGATCACGAACTCGCCGTCGGCGATCTCCAGGTTGATGTCGTTGACGGCGGTGGAGCCGTCGGGGTAGGTCTTCGTGACGTGGTCCAAGGCGATATCGGCCATGTGATTGCTCCTCGAATACTTTCTCGGCGTCAGCCCTTGACCGCGCCGGAGGTGAGTCCGGCGACGATCCGTCGTTGGAAGATCAGGACGAAGATGATGATGGGGATGGTGACGATCACGGCGGCGGCCGCGATCGACCCGGTGGGCGTCTCGAACTCCGAGCTGCCGGTGAAGTTGGTGATCGCCACGGGGGCGGTGGTCGACGCGTCGGTCGCCGTCAGGGTGAGGGCGAACAGCAGGTCGTTCCAGCAGAAGATGAACACCAGGATCGCCGCGGTCACCACGCCGGGCGCCGCGAGCGGCGCGATCACGCGGCGGAAGGCCTGGGAGGGAGTGGCGCCGTCCATCTTGGCGGCCTTCTCCAGCTCCCACGGGATCTCGCGGAAGAACGCCGAGAGCGTGTACACCGTGAGCGGCAGCGCGAAGGTGATGTACGGCAGGATCAGGCCCGGCCAGGTGTCGAACAGGCCGAGCTTGCGCTCGATGTTGAACAGCGGCGTGATGAGCGAGACCTGCGGGAACATCGCGATGAGCAGCGCCGCGCCGACGAACAGCTTCTTGCCGGGGAAGTCCAGCCGCGCCACCGCGTAGGCGGCGAACATGCCGATCGCCACCGCGATCACGGTGGAGATCAGCGCGATGCCGATGGAGTTGATGAGCGGGCGGACGAAGCCGGCGCCCTCGAAGATCGCCGTGTAGTTCTCGGTCGTGAACGCCTTCGGGATGAAGCTGCCGTCCGCGATCGACGAGGTGGGCTTGAGCGAGAGCGAGATGATCCACAGCACCGGGATCAGGGCGTAGAGGATCACCAACAGATCGATGACACCCCAGCCGAGCTTCTTACCGACGGAACCTTGAGCCATGTCTCCCCCTACCGTCGATCGCCGGAGTCGGAACCCGGCACCGAGGTGCCGAACGCCTTGACGAAGATGAACGCGATGACCGCGACGCACAGGAAGATCAGCACCGAGATCGCCGACCCCACGCCCAGGTTGAACGCCTTGAACAGGTTGTTGTACCCGAGGATGGAGACCGAGCCGGTGCCGTTGCTGCCCTTCGTCAGAATGTAGATGTTGTCGAAGATGCGGAAGGCGTCCAGCGTGCGGAACAGCAGCGCCACCAGGATCGCCGGCTTCATCAGCGGGATCGTGATCTTCACCAGGCGCGTCCACGGGCCGGCGCCGTCGAGCGCGGCGGCCTTGAGCAGGTCGTCCGGCACCAGGGCCAGGCCCGAGAGCAGGAGCAGCGCCATGAAGGGCGTCGTCTTCCACACCTCGGCCAGGATGATGATCGCCACGGACGGCCACTGCTCGGTGAGCGGCGCGCTCCCGTCGGGCAGCAGGCCGGCGAGGTAGCCCGTCTCCGGGGTCCAGGCGTAGTACCACGAGAACGCGGCGACCACGGTGACGATGCCGTACGGGATCAGCACGACGGTGCGTACCAGCCCGCGACCGACGAGCGTGCGGTGCATGACCAGCGCGATCGCCATGCCCAGCACGAACTCGATGACCACCGAGACGACCGTGATCAGCGAGGTCATGCCCAGCGCCTGCCACCAGTAGCCGTCCTGCAGCACCGTCAGGTAGTTGGTGAGACCGATGAACTCGTCCTGGCCGGGGTAGGCGAGCGAGGACTTGTGCAGGCTCAGCCAGAAGGCGTACAGGATCGGGTACGCGGTGACGAGGAGCATCACCAGCGCCGCGGGGGCGATGAGCAGCAGGCCCAGCTTGCGCTCGGCGCGGCGCCCCTCGCTCTCCGGGGTCGCGGCCTCGATCCGCTCGGGAGCGGGCTTGGTCGGAGTGGTCACGGGACCAGCCCCTTTCCGTCCATCGCCTTCTGCGCGGCGGCGGTCAGTTCATCGGCCAGCGTCTCCGGATCCCAGGAGCCGACGGGGGCCAACTTGGCCTGCAGCAGCGTCGACATCGCCTGGTACTGCGGCGTGATCGGGCGCACTGCGGCGGTGGCATCCTGCAGCTGGTCGCGGATGAGCGAGGCCATCGGATAGGCCTTGCGGAACTCCGGATCGTCGTACAGCTTCGCGAGGATCGGCGGGGTGCCGCCCTTGACGGCGTACTTCCGCTCGGCGGCCTCGTTGGTGAGGCAGGCGAGGGCGTCGAAGGCCTGCTTCTCGTACCGCGTTGTCTTGGTGACGGCGAAATTGATACCGCCGACGGTGGTCTTCGCCGGCCTGCCCG
Organism: Tsukamurella asaccharolytica; assembly: GCF_007858435.1. GTDB lineage: Bacteria > Actinomycetota > Actinomycetes > Mycobacteriales > Mycobacteriaceae > Tsukamurella > Tsukamurella asaccharolytica. Next base: position 15,640 of record NZ_VIGW01000012.1, read on the forward strand.
CCATCACCGACGGATACGGCGCGAAGTCGAACTTCTGGCGCGTGAGCGCGTTGATCTCGTTGAGCTGCGCCACCGTGGGCGACGGCGGGTTCTCCGCGTCCTTCGGCGGATTGAGGAGCGCGTCGAACTTGGTGAGCTCGGTCAGGTACGGCACCTCGCCGGCGGCGCCGTTCTGCTGCGCACTGGCGAAGACGAAGGGCCAGTTGACCTGGAAGATCGCCTTGCCTGTCTCCATCCCGAGCCGGGAGGCGTTCTCGTCGAGCTGCGTGAACGACGGATCGCGGCCGGGCGCGGTGGCCACGGCCTTCATGATCGACAGCGCCTTGACGGTGGCGGCGCGGTGCTCCGGCGTGTCGGTGAGCGTCACCGTCTTACCGTCGTCGGCGACCATCCGGCCGCCCGCGCTCTCCAGCAGGGAGTTGAACCAGACGACCACGCCCTCGTACTGGGCGGCCTGCGCCTCGATCTGGGTGGGCCCGCCGAGCTCGCCCGACTTCTTCGCGTACTCGACGACCTGGTCCCAGGTGAGCCTGGGCGGCTGGTTGCCGATCTTGCGGCCCAGCACCTTCTCCAGGGCGTCCTTGCGGTACCAGAGCAGCTGCGTGTTGGTCCACGCCGGCGCCGCGTACTGCCGGTCCTGCCACATCGCGGTCTTCAGCGGGCCGGCGAGCACCGTCTTCGCGGCGCCCTCCGAGATCGACTCGGGCACGGGCAGGATCCAGCCGGCCTCGGCGAACTCGGCGGTCCAGTTCACGTCCAGGGTGACGATGTCCATGGTGCGGTCGTTGCCGTTGGCGCGGCGGGCGATCTGCAGCCGCTGGTCGTCGGCCTGCTTGGGCAGGGCGTGCCCCACGACCTTGTACTCATCGGTCGAGCAGTCGCCGGCGACCTCCTTGACCGTCTTCGCGCCGTCCGCCACGGCGTAGACGTTCAGGGTGATGCCGCCACCCTCGGCGCCGCACCCCGCGAGCAGGGTCACGGCCATCGTCGCCGTGAGTCCCACCGCCGCGGCGCGCGTGCGCCGCCGGCTACCGAGCCGCGTTCTCCGTCGTGTCGTCACGCCGCCTCCTTCGCCGCCCCCGACCGGTGGCGTCCGCTCGAAAGCTAGCCGACGCGGCCGGTGAGGTGAACCACATTCGGCATTATCGTGCCAGAGAGGATGCCAAGTCGTTCATCACCTCACTGAACTCGGCGTCCGGGTCCACCTGGAGGCCCAGGGTGCGGGCGGCACCGTCGAGCACGAACCACGTGACGTCCGTGAGCGATTCGACCACCTCCGCACGGGTGCGGCCGCGGACGGCGGCCTCGCCCCGTACCCAGCTGGTGAGCGTGCCTTCGACCATCGTGAACACCACGAAGGGCACGCCGGCGAACGCCGCCGGATCCAGGCCGGTGAGGGCGGCGAGGCCGTCGATGGTCTGTTCGGCCCTGGCGACCACGCGGTGCCGGAGTTCGCCGATCGCGTCCGGCGCCACGGGGACGCCGTCCGGGGCCGCGGCGTCCGTGGGGCCGGCGCGCAGCAGGTCGACGAGGCGCGGATTGTCCTGCATCCAGGTCGCGGCGCTGGCGATCGAGCGGCGCAGGATCTCCCGCAGCGAGCCGGCGGAGACGTCGAGGTCGGCCTCGAGCTCCGCTGCGAATCGCTCGACGACGAAGCCGCGGAGCCCGCGGGCCAGGTCGTCCTTGCTCTTGAACTGTCGGTACACCACCGACTTCACGAGGCCCGCGCGCTCGGCGATGCTGCGCACGGGGATCGGGGCGCCGGGCTCCGACTCCTCCACGAGCTCCGCGGCCGCGCGCAGAATGAGGTCGCGGCGCTGCGAATTGTGGGCACGCCAGCGCAACTCGTAGCCGCTCTCGGGCTCGTGCGCGGTGACCATACCGCGTGATGTTACGCCCGCGGCGGCGTGCCTCAGCCGGCGATCTGCGCGGGCCGCGTGGGCTCGCCGCGGTACCGCGCCCTGTGACCGTCGATCTTGAGCAGCTTCCACATGAGCTTCCCGAAGGGCGTCATGAGGCCCAGTTCGTCGGCGAGGGCACGCATCTCGGCGAAGTAGTCGTTCAGCAAGGCGCGCGCCGTCGGGCCGCGCCAGAAGGCCTCCCGCTTGACCTCACGCGGGACATCGAACCGTTCGAAGAAGGACTTCGGCGGGGTGAAGATCTCCCCGACCAGCCAGCGCATCGCGAGCGGGAAGGCGAAGGCGCAGATCCGCTTCTGCCGCTTCGTCATATCCTGCAGGTGGGCGTGCAGGAACTCGTGGGCGAAGGAGATGTGCCGCGCCTCCTCGGCGACGTGGATCTCCATGGTGCGCAGCACGAGTGGCGGGACCTGGCCACCGTGCCGCATGATCGCCTTCTGGTAGTGGTCGATCGGCTCCTCGCCGCCGAGGATGCCCATGAACAGGATCACGTGGGCGTAGCCGCCGAGCACGCCGATCATCGGCGACGCCCGCCGGAACCACTTCCGCATTCCGGGGACGTCCACGTCGATGCGGTTGACGAGCTCCTGGAACATCTGGATGTGGTTGCACTCCTCCGTCATCTCGTGGAGCGAGTAGCGGAACTCCGGCGAATGATTCGGGAGCTTCATGATGTACTGCATCATTCCGCGGATCAGGATGGACTCGAAGGCCGCGCCCACCTTGATGGTGTTCGCCATGCGCCACTTCCCGATCTCGATGCGGCGCTCCAGCGGCAGGTCGCGGTACCACTGCGTCGCGCCGAGCGAGTCGAGCGTCGGCGGCAGCACCCAGCGCGGGTCGTTCGGGTCGAGCGTCAGCTCCGGCGCGTCCCAGTCGATGTCGAGGAACGGGTCGAACCGGCGGTACACCGATCCCTCCGACAGGTCTTCCAGCACGTCGCGGTAGCCCTGCTCCAGCTCGCGCCGGCTCACACGCCCCAAGATGTCCGCCATGAGAGTCCTCCTTGTGATCGCTATCACGCAATTTAGCAGGACATAGTGACCCGGTAAATAGATCGGCGAGACTCTTGTCGTTACCCCGGTCCCGCGGTCGGCCAAGCCGTGCATCGCGGGTGCGATCCCGCCTGCGCCGACGCGATTCGGCTGTGAACGAGCCCTGCTCCGCGCGTTACGAGTGCGAACATCGTCGCGGCCGTGCATTTCAGACGTGCCCACCCGGGCCACACAGGATCGGGCACGACCACCGGCACACCCCGCGGATTCGCTCAGCGGCCGGGTCCCTTCACGCCGGGCACTGAGCGACACCGCAGATCAGACGCAGCGCCGCGACGTGTGGCGCGAACGCGGACTTCCCGTCGGCGTGAGCTCGCCCCACTGCCGATGGTTTTCGACACGGCGCGTTCGTCGCCGCTGGACAGCCGCTACTGGATGTTCAGCCGCGCCAGCATGTCGCGCGCCTGCTCCGCGACCTGGGGATCGCACAGCACGTCGTACCGGCCGGCGACGAGCTGCATCGTCGACGAGAAATCGCGGGTGCCGCGCGAGGCCCAGTACGGCACCGACGCGCTGATCAGGCCGAAGACCACACCGCCGATGACGCCGGCGATGATCGTCGACACCAGGGCGTCGCCGCTCACGAACAGGCCCACGAGCAGGCCGAGGAACAGGCCCAGCCACGCGCCGGAGGCGGCGCCGGCACTGAGGACGCGGCCCCAGGTCAAGCGGCCGGTGATGCGCTCGACCTGCATCAGGTCGACGCCCACGATGGTCACGTTCTGCACCGGGAACTGCTGGTCCGAGAGGTAGTCGACGGCGCGCTGCGCCTCGGCGTAGGTGCTGTAGGAGCCGATCGGCCAGCCCTTCGGCGGCGTCGGCAGGCCACGTCCGGCGGGCCCTCCCGGCTGGTTCTGCGGCCCGGATCCGGGTAACGGTTGCGACATTCGACGCCCTCCCTCACATGCGATTCGTAACGAAACTACCCTGAAGTCCATGTCGGCTGTCTCCAGAGTATTCGTCGCGCGGCTGTCCGGCCTCCCCGTCGTCGGCCCGGACGGGGAATCCGTCGGCCGCGTCCGCGACGCGGTGCTCGGGCTGCGCGCCGACCGTAAGGCCCCGCGCGTGCTGGGTCTCGCCGTGGAGCTGGCGAACCGCCGCCGCATTTTCGTGCCGATGCTGCGCGTGACCAGCATCGAACCCGCCGCGGTGACCCTCAACACCGGGTCGGTCAGCCTTCGCCGCCTGCACATCCGCCCCGGTGAGGCACTCGCACTGGGCCAGCTCCTCGGCACCAAGGTGCGCGTCGAGGAGCCGGGCGAGCCGTACGACGGGGCCGACGCCACCGTGGTCGACGTCGGGATCGAGCAGACCCGCACCCGCGACTGGGTGGTGCACCGGCTGGCCGTGAAGATCCGCGCGACCGGGTGGAACCGGCGCGGCGGCGTCCAGATCGTGGACCTCCCCCACGTCTCCGGCTTCACCACGACCGCCCTCACCGGCGCCGACCACGACATCGCCGAGGCTCTGACGGTGTTCGAGGACATGCGCGCCACCGACGTCGCGCAGGCCCTGCGCGAGCTGCCGACGCAGCGTCGGCTGTCCATCGCGGCCGCCTTCGACGACGAGCGGCTCGCCGACGTGCTGCAGGAGCTCGGCGACGACGACCAGGCCGAGGTGATCGCACACCTGTCCAAGGCGCGCGCCGCCGACGTGCTCGAGGCGATGGACCCCGACGACGCCGCGGACCTCCTCGGCGAGCTGCCCGACAGCCAGCGCGAGGAGCTGCTCGCGGTGATGGACCCGGAGGACTCGGGCACCGTCCGGCGCCTGCTCACCTTCTCCCCGTACACCGCGGGCGGCATGATGACCCCCGAGCCGATCGTGGTCACTCCGTCGACCACCGTGGCCGAGGCGCTGGCCCGGGCCCGCAACCCCGACATCACCCCGGCGCTGGCCAGCATGGTCTTCGTCGTACGGCCGCCCACCGCCACCCCGACGGGGCGGTACCTGGGCACGGTGCACCTGCAACAGTTGCTGCGCGAGCCCCCGGCCGACCTCGTGGGCGGCATGGTGGACACCGAACTGCCGCGGCTCGGGCCCGACGACCCGCTGGGCGCGGTGACCCGGTACTTCGCGGCGTACAACCTGGTCACCGGTCCGGTGATCGACGCGGAGAACCACCTGCTCGGCGCGGTCTCAGTGGACGACCTGCTCGACCACCTGCTCCCCGAGGACTGGCGAGACGAGGATCAGGACGAGGGCACCGTGGAGGTCAGCGGATGAAGGAACGTTCCCGGCTCGACACCCCGCGACTGAGCCGCAGTTTCCAGCTGAACCTGGGCGACGACATGGTCGGCCAGGGCGCGGAGCGGGTGGCGCGGTTCCTGGGCACCGGCCGCTACCTGGCCATCCAGACCGTGTTCGTGATCATCTGGATCCTGCTCAACGTCCTGTGGTTCACGTTCCACTTCGACCCGTACCCGTTCATCCTGCTCAACCTGGCGTTCTCCACGCAGGCCGCGTACGCCGCGCCGCTCATCCTGCTCGCGCAGAACCGGCAGGAGAGCCGCGACCGCGTCTCGCTCGACGAGGACCGGATGCGCGCCGCGCAGACCAAGGCCGACACGGAGTTCCTGGCCCGCGAGCTGGCGTCGGTCCGCCTGGCCGTGGGCGAGGCGGCGAGCCGCGACTACATGCGCCGCGAGCTCGACGAGGTGCACGAGAAGCTGGATGCGTTGACCGCTCTGCTGCAGTCGATCGAGCGTCGACAGCATCGCCCGGAGGGGAGCTCCGATGCGCCCGACTGACCCCCGCGAGCTGCTGCACCCCGTCCTGCCGCCGGAGACCTACCAGCGCCTCGGGATCGCTCCCCCGCGGCCGCCGCAGCTGTACGGCACGGGCGGCCCCGTCTCCTCCGCGGGCACGCCGTACCTGACGGGGCGCGCCGTGACCGGCGCACCGGCGCAGGTCGCCCCGGCACCGTCCGGCCAGGTCGCGCCGGCACCGTCCGGCGAGGGCGCGCCCGGGTGGGGCGCGACGACCGTGCCCGGCCCGCCGCCCTACGCCCCGGGCGCGCCGGCAGGGCCTCCGACGCGGGACCGGTCGGTGGCGATCGTGCTCGGCGCGACGGTGGCGATCATCGCGATCATCCTCGGCACCACCTGGTACATCCTGGCGAACCGCGGCGGCGCCGACGACGAGCAACGGATCCGCGACGTGATCGCCGCCGAGACCAAGACCCTCAACGATCGGGATCTCGCCGCCTTGATCGGCGTACGCTGCGCCGCCGACGTCCAGATGCTGCGGACCCAGTTCACCTCGCAGACCTTCGCCGCCGAGATCGACACGCTGCTCGGGCCGGACGGGCGCTGGGACGTCATCGTCGGCGAGGTCCGGGTGGACGCCGACGCGGGCAGGGCGGAGGCCGAGGTGACCTCGACGCCGGTGGGCTCGTCGACGGTCGTCTCGCGCTCCCTCACGGACACGACCACCCTCCGGAAGGAATCCGGAGGGTGGAAGGTGTGTATCAGTTCGTCGCGGGTGCGCTAGCCGCTAGTAGCGGTAGTGCTCGGGCTTGTACGGGCCCTCGACGTCGACGCCGATGTACTCGGCCTGCTCCTTGGTGAGCTTGGTCAGCGTGCCACCCAGCGCCTCGACGTGGATCTTCGCGACCTTCTCATCGAGGTGCTTGGGCAGGCGGTAGACCTCGTTGTCGTACTCGTCCGGCTTGGTCCACAGCTCGACCTGCGCGATCACCTGATTGCTGAAGCTGTTGGACATCACGAACGACGGGTGGCCGGTCGCGTTGCCCAGGTTCAGCAGCCGCCCCTCCGACAGCACCACGATCGACTTACCCGTATCACCGAACGTCCACTGATCCACCTGCGGCTTGATGTTCAGGCGCACCGCACCCGACCTCTCCAGCCCCGCCATGTCGATCTCGTTGTCGAAGTGACCGATGTTGCCCAGGATCGCGTGATCCTTCATCGCCTTCATGTGCTCGAGCAGGATGATGTCCTTGTTGCCCGTCGACGTGATCACGATGTCCGCATCACCGATCGCCTGCTCGACAGTCACCACGTCGAAACCGTCCATCAGCGCCTGCAGCGCGTTGATCGGGTCGATCTCGGTGACCTGCACCCGCGCGCCCTGGCCGGCCAGCGACTCGGCGCAGCCCTTACCCACGTCGCCGTAGCCGGTGATGAGGACCTTCTTGCCACCGATCAGCACGTCGGTACCGCGGTTGATGCCGTCGATCAGGCTGTGGCGGGTGCCGTACTTGTTGTCGAACTTGCTCTTGGTGACCGAATCGTTGACGTTGATCGCCGGGAACGCCAACTCACCCGCGGCCGCGAACTGATACAGCCGCAGCACACCGGTGGTGGTCTCCTCGGTCACGCCCTTCACCGACTCCGCGATCGTGCTCCACTTGGTGGCGTCCTTGGCCAGCGACTCACGCAGCAGGGCCAGGAACACCTGGTACTCGGCGCTATCGGCGTCCTCGTCGGTGGGCGGGACGACGCCGGCGGCCTCGAACTGCGCGCCGCGCAGCACGAGCATGGTGGCGTCGCCGCCGTCGTCGAGGATCATGTTGGCGGGCTCGCCCGGCCAGGTGAGCATCTGCTCGGCCGCCCACCAGTACTCCTCCAGGGTCTCGCCCTTCCACGCGAAGACGGGCACGCCCTGCGGCGCCTCGACGGTGCCGTGCGGGCCGACGACGACGGCCGCGGCGGCCTCGTCCTGGGTGGAGAAGATGTTGCAGGAGGCCCAGCGGACCTCGGCGCCGAGCTCCACGAGGGTCTCGATGAGCACCGCGGTCTGCACCGTCATATGCAACGAACCCGAGATCCGCGCACCCTGCAGCGGCTTGACGTCGGCGTACTCGCGACGCAACGCCATCAGACCCGGCATCTCATGCTCAGCCAGGCTCAGCTGCTTGCGGCCCGCCTCCGCGAGAGAGAGGTCAGCGACCTTGAAGTCGATTCCATTCGCCGTATCGGCGGTCAGCGTAGAAGTCACGCTCCCCAGGCTATCGCTCCAGGTGTCCGACGGTCCCGCCGACCGTTGCAGTTGCGCGCGGAGCGTCGGGTTTCCGACGGTCCGCGGCCGGAGCAGGTGCTCCGGCCGCGGTACTCGTGCCTGCGTGCGGGGGCCCGCCGATCAGTCGGCCAGCGGCTCGACGACCTCGCCGCGCTCGCGCTTGCCGAGGATCGAGTTGTTCTTCGAGTACAGGAAGTAGACGACGACGCCGATCGCCATCCAGATGAGGAACCGGACCCAGGTCTCGATCGTCAGGTTGAACATCAGCCAGCTGCAGGCGATGACCGAGAGGATCGGCACCAGCGGCACCAGCGGGGCGGTGAAGCCGCGCTTGAGGTCAGGGCGCTGCTTGCGCAGCACGATGACGCCGATGGACACCAGAACGAAGGCGAAGAGCGTGCCGATGTTGATCAGCATGGTCAGTTCCTTCAGCGGGAAGATCCCGGCCAGGATGGCGACGACGACGCCGACGCCGATCGAGATCCGCACCGGCACGCCGCGGGCGGAGGTCTTGGCGAGCGGGCGCGGCAGCAGGCCGTCGCGCGCCATGGCGAAGAGCACGCGGTTCTGGCCCATGAGCAGCACCATGACCACCGTGGTGAGGCCTGCGAGCGCGCCGATGGAGATGACGGTCGCGGCCCAGTCGACACCGTTGAGCGAGAAGGCGTAGGCGAGGTTCTTCTCGCCGCCGTCTCCGGCCTTCGTCGCGAGGTCCTTGTAGCTCGCCATGCCGGTGACCACCACGGTGACGGCGATGTACAGCACGGTGACGATCGCGAGCGAGCCCAGGATGCCGCGCGGCACGTCGCGCTGCGGCTTCACCGTCTCCTCGGCGGAGGTCGCCACGATGTCGAAGCCGATGAAGGCGAAGAAGACGATGCCGGCACCGGCGAGCACGCCGAACCACCCGTACGACGAGCCGCTACCGAAGATCGCCTGGAACAGCGTGGAGTCCCACGTGACCCCGGCCTTCTCACCCGGCACCGACGCGGGGACGAACGGCGAGTAGTTCGCGCCCTTGATGTAGAAGGCGCCGACGATGATGACCAGCAGCACCACGGCGACCTTGATCGCGGTGATCACGGCGGACACCCGCGAGGAGACCTTCGCGCCGAACGTGAGCAGCACCGTCAGCACCGCGACGATGAGCATGGCGCCCCAGTCGATCGTGTGTCCCGCGATCTGGACCGCCGCGGGCCCGGTGCCGAAGACCGTTCCGAGGTAGCTCGACCATCCGCTCGCGACCGCGGCCGCGGCGATGGAGAACTCCAGCACCAGGTCCCAGCCGATGATCCACGCGGCGAACTCGCCGAACGTGGCATACGAGAAGGTGTAGGCCGAGCCGGCCACGGGCACCGTCGACGCGAACTCCGCGTAACAGAGGGCCGCCAGGCCGCACGCGATCGCGGCGATGAGGAACGAGACGGACACCGCTGGTCCGGAGTAGTCGCCGGCGGTCGACGCGCCGATCGTGAAGATGCCGGCACCGACGACCACGGCGACGCCGAAGATCGTGAGGTCCCAGGCGGTCAGCTGCTTCTTGAGTCGGGTACCGACCACCTCGGTGTCGGCGATCGACTGTTCCACCGATTTGGTACGCAGCAGTGGGTTGGCCATGCGTGCTCCTGTGTCGTCTCGGGTGTGACGACTCATCAAACACCACAGCCTCACGGCCGCGCGGCATTTCGGCCGGAGTGGGCACCGCCGTCCGCCCGCGCGGGCGCAACAAGTTACCCGCCGGTGTTACTCGTTGGTAAGTGAAAAGTGTTGGCGTACCGGCAAGTAACACTTACCGTCGGCCTATGACCAAGACTTTCGCGCACACCACCGATCAGACCGTCGTCCAGCTCCTCAGCATCGTCGAGGGTGGAGACGATGTGCTGCTCACGCGCGACGGCAAGCCGTTCGCCGTGCTCAGCAAGGCCCAGCCGGAGACGGTCGCCGTAGCGAACATGCAGACCTTCGACATCCCCGAGACGTTCTACGAGAACCTCGGCGGCTGCTGACCCGTTCGGTGGCCTAGTGCCCGCCCACCAGCGTCCGGAAGAACTCCGCCGCAGGTGAGTGGGCCGTCACCACGGCGCCCGGGTCCGCGGCGGCCATCCACAGGCCGCTGCCCGCCGGCACGTCGATCGTCCGGCCCGCACTGCGCACCGTCACCGTCCCGTCGGTGACGACCAGCAGTTGCGGGCCGCGTGCGTCCAGCTCCACCGACGCGGCGCGCTTGAGGGCGGTCCCGTCGAGCCGCACCCGCGAGACCCGGAACTCCGGCGCGGGCGTCGAGAAGACGACCTCCGGGCCCACCGTCGCGGTGCGGGGCGCCAGATCCGAGGGCGCGCGGGGCGTGAAGTCCAGCACTCGCAGCAGCTCCGGCACGTCGACGTGCTTCGGCGTGAGCCCGCCGCGCAGCACGTTGTCGGAGTTCGCCATGACCTCGACGGCCGCGCCGCTCACGTAGGCGTGCAGATTGCCGGCCGAGAGGTAGAGCGCCTGCCCCGGTTCGAGCACGATCCGGTTGAGCAGCAGCGACGCCAGCACACCGGCGTCGTCGGGGTAGCGCTCCCCCAGCGTCAGCGCGAGTTGGACCTCGCCCTTGAACCTCTCCGCACCGCCCTCCAAGTACCGGACGCAGCCGGCGAGCACCGCCGGCACCAGCACCGCGAGCGCGGGCTGCGGCAGCGTGATCCAGGTCGTGACCAGCGCGCGCAGGCCCAGCGAATCCGGCTGCCCGGCGAGCAGGCCCAGGTAGCTGTCCAGCTCCGGCACCGCCAGCGCGCGCAGCAGTTCGACGGTGACCGCCGGGTCGCGGAAGCCGGCGAGGGCCTCGAACCGGCTCAGGGCGATGACGACCTCGGGCTTGTGCGCGGCGTCGCGGTAGTTGCGTTCCGGGGCGTCCAGTGGGATGCCCGCGGCGTTCTCGCGGGCGAAGCCCTCCGCGGCCTGCTCACTCGACGGGTGCGCCTGCAAGGAGAGCGGCTCGTCGGCCGCGAGCACCTTCGCCAGGTAGGGCAGGCGGTCGCCGAACTGGGCGCGGCAGGGCGCGCCCAGCTGACCGTCCGGGTCGGAGCTGATGAGGGACAGCAGGTCTCCGCCGGTCGCGGCGTCAGCGGCGTACAGCTTGGCCGGATCGGCGGGGTGCGCGCCGAACCACAGCTCGGCCTCCGGATGGTTCGACGGCACGGGTCGTCCCTGCATCGTCGCCAGGACCGTGCGCGAGCCCCAGGCGTACGGCCGGATGATCCCCTCGATCCGCTGCATCACGCCTCCCCCGTCAAGCGCCGGTACACCGACGCGAGATCGAACCGTACCGCCAGTGCCAGGAGGTCCCGCGCGTCCGAGCGCGGTCCCGTCTCCGCCGGAGCGCGCTCGGCGCCCTCGTCGACGGGCAGCGACGCCACGTCCGGCAGGGCGCGCAGGCGCGCCTCCACCAGAGGAGCGCTCTGCTCCGTGGTCAGGACCAGGACCCGCAGCGGGGACTGGGCCGCCGGACCGTCGAGGAACGGATCGTGGAACAGCGGATCCGCCGCGGCACCGGTCTCCAGCGCCCCGCCGGACGGCGCCGCCGCCAGCTCGGGCGTGGCCAGTTCGACGTCGGCGAGCCCGACCGCGGCGACGACCTGCCCGCCCAGCGTGAGCGCCTGCGACGCCGCGTGTTCCGCGATGGCGAGGCCGGGCGCGGTGTCGGCGGTGAGCGCGATCCGCCGGCCCGTCATGCGGGCGGCGAGGCGCTTGGCGGGATTCGACGCGACGTCCCGGTCGGGCGCGCCGCGCACCGCCTCGTCGTCGAGCGTCTCGGCGAGAGTGTGCAGGAAGCCCTCGCCGGGCGCGTCCCCGCGGTCGGTGCCGGCGATCCGGCCGAGGACGGCGAGCAGCGCGGCGGCGACGCCGACGAAGCCGAACCGCTCGGGCACGCGCAGGCGGGGCGAGAGGTCGACGGTGCGGCCCGCGGCCGCCTCGGCGACGGGGCCCTCCATCGGGACGGCGACCACGACGACGGCACCGCGGCGCGCGGCGGTGGCGATGGCGCGGGCAAGCACGAGATCGCCCGCGTCGAAGCCGCAGACCACGACCACGTCGAGCGCGCCCACCCAGGGCGGCAGCTCGGTGGAGCGGACGAGGGGGACGTCGAACCGACCGGCGGTGAGGGCCTCGACGAAGCCCGCGGCGGCGGCCGCGGGGCCGGCGCCGCAGACCACGACCACGGCCCGTGGGGTCAGGTCGTCGAGCTGGGCGAGCGCGCCCTCGTCGACGGCGGTGGCGACCGCGCGTACCTGCGCGCCCGCGAGCGCGGCGGCGCGCAGGTGGCCGCCCACGTCGGCCGCGATCAGACCAGCCGGATCATCGAGATCAGTGACCTGCGGCCCGCTCTCTCCGCCCCCGGCGCCGATCATCTCGGTCACGGCTTCCTCCCGTCCCATCGGCGCTGCGGTCCGCCGGCGCCGTCACGGCCGCCGGAGCGCACTGCACGATCAGGCACGTACGATCGCCAAGATCCGCTCGGTCAATGCGCCTACCTCGTCCGCAGTCGCGGCCTCGACGTTCAGCCGGAGCAGCGGCTCGGTGTTGGAAGCGCGCAGGTTGAACCAGGCGCCCGATGCCAACTGTACCGTCACCCCGTCCAGTTCATCGGTGCTCTGGATTTCGTCTGCGAAAGCATCGAGTACGGCGCGGGTGCGCTCGCCCTGGTCCGCCACCGTCGAGTTGATCTCGCCCGACGCGGCGTACCGCTCGTACCCGCGCATCAGCTCGGAGAGGGGCTTGCTCTGCTCACCCAGCGCGGCCAGCACGTGCATCGCGGCCAGCATGCCGGAGTCGGCACCCCAGAACTCGCGGAAGTAGTAGTGGGCCGAGTGCTCACCGCCGAAGACGGCGCCGGTCTCGGCCATCTGCGCCTTGATGAAGGAGTGGCCGACGCGGGTACGGACGGGGGTGCCGCCGTTCTCGACGATGATCTCGGGCACCGCCTTGGACGTGATCAGGTTGTGGATCACGGTGGCTCCCGGGTTCTTCGCGAGCTCGCGCTCGGCGACCAACGCCGTCACCGCGGAGGGGGAGACGGGCTCGCCCTTCTCGTCGACGACGAAGCAGCGGTCCGCGTCGCCGTCGAAGGCGAGGCCCACGTCGGCGCCCTGCTCGACGACGAACTTCTGCAGGTCGACCAGGTTCTTCGGGTCGAGCGGGTTGGCCTCGTGGTTCGGGAAGTTGCCGTCCAGCTCGAAGAACAGCGGCCGCACGTCGAGCGCCTCGACGGGGCCGAGGACCGAGGGCACGGTGAAGCCGCCCATGCCGTTGCCGGCGTCCACCGCCACCCGCAGCGGGCGCGAGCCCGACAGGTCGACGAGCCCCCGGAGGTACTCGCCGTACTCGTCGAGCACGTCCCGCTCGGACACCCGGCCGGGGGCACCGTCGTACGACGGGACGCCCTCGGCCACCTGCACCGTGATCTGCTGCAGGCCGCTCTCCTGCCCGACCGGCTTGGCGCCGGCGCGGCAGAGCTTGATGCCGTTGTAGGCGGCCGGGTTGTGCGACGCCGTGAACATGGCGCCCGGGCGGTCGAGGAGTCCGGAGGCGAAGTACAGCTCGTCGGTGGAGGCGAGGCCGATGAGGGTGACGTTCACGCCCTGCGCGGTCACCCCCTCGGCGAAGGCCGCGGACAGCGAGGGCGAGGAGTCGCGCATGTCGTGGCCGACGACCGCGTCGGTGGCGCCCTCACCGCGGATGAGCGCACCGAACGCGGCGCCCACGTCGCGGACGAAGTCCTCGTCGATCTGCTCCCCGACCAGGCCGCGCACGTCGTACGCCTTGATGACAGCCTGCACCGACTCCAGCGCTCGAACCACGCTCGACGACCTCCTGTGAACGGCAGACACGGACCGGCGGGCCCGTGCGGGAGCCCCAACACTAGCGGCAAACGGGGCGTGGACCGGCATCCGGCGCGGGGGCATGACGGCTTCTCGGGCGACTCTCAGTCGACCGGGTCGGGCAGCACCCGCAGGTGGCCGCGGCGACCGGGCCGGGCGGCGTGCTTGGGTGCCGATCCGCCGGACTGAGCGGAAGGCGTGGCGCCGGGGCCGCCGAGACCGTCGTGGACCGGGCGCATCGCGCCGATCGGCGGCAGGGAGCGCAGGGGCGCATCGGCGGGCTCGGACGTGTGGCGCCCCTGCTCGCGGACCGCGCGCTCGTGGACGGTGTCGGCGAGTGCGGTGAGGTCGTCGTCGAGGGCGGCGTTGCCGACGGAGGCGGCGCTGTACGCCGGCAGGTTGCGGAGCATCTCCCAGCCGCGCGGCGCGGTCATGCGGGTGGCGTGGAACTCGCAGAGGTCCCAGGAGTGGGGCTCGCTCGTGGTTCCCAGGGGACCCAGCACCGCGATCGACTGGCGGTAGTCGAACGTCAGCGTCGCCACGGCGTAGTTCCTGCAGCCGGGACGGCAGCACTGACGGACGGAGTTCACAGCAAGAAGGTTAACCCCTGGTTCGGGTGGCGTGCCCCCGACACACCGGACGGCGCCGTGCGACGGCCGCGCGGGGCGGTTCCGCCTAGACTGAGAGCACGATGAGAAGCAGGAGACGGACGCCCGAGGGCGGCGCGCAGATGCGGCGGCGCGTGGCGCGGGACCGCCGTGGCCACGGGATGCGCGGCCCGCTGGTGCCCCGCGACCTCCCGGCGCACCGGACGCGGTCACAGGACTTCGACGAGGCGGTACTCGACGCGTTCGCGGAGATCGACTCGCTGTGGCACGACAAGCTGAGCGACCTGGACATCGCCGTCGACGACGTGCCGGGGATCCTGCCGCACGATCCGGACGCGGTGTCGTGGCCCGTCGAAGTGGAGGCCGACGGCCCTATTCCGTTGGCGCGCATGGTGCCCGTGGGGATCGACCGGCGCGGCAATCGCACGCGCGCGCGACTGATCCTGTTCCGCCGGCCGCTGCAACGTCGCGCGAAGACGGAGGCGGATCTGCTCGATGAGATCCTCGCGATCCTGGTCCACCAGATCAGCGACTATCTCGGCGTGACCGAGGAGACCCTGATCGCCGGCCCGGACGCGCTCTGAACACGGACGGATCCGTCGTGCGCGTCGCTGCGCGAACAGCGGGCACAACGCGAGGAACGATCAGACGATGCCGCGCTTGAGCTTGCGGCGCTCGCGCTCGGACAGACCGCCCCAGATGCCGAAACGCTCGTCCTTCTGGAGGGCGTACTCGAGGCACTCGTTGCGCACCTCGCAGCCCAGGCAGATGCGCTTGGCCTCGCGGGTGGAGCCGCCCTTTTCGGGGAAGAACGCCTCGGGGTCCGTCTGCGAGCACAGCGCGCGGTCCTGCCACTGATCCTCGACGGCCTCGTAGAGTTCCTCGAATCCCGCGGGCACGACACTCAGGTGCGCGCGGCTGGACCCACCGGAGAAGCTTCCGAACGGTTCACGATGAGCGTCGATCGTCATCGGCCCGCCTCCCTCGTTGCTTTCGTGGTGTTCGATGGTCTTTCGGTCTGCATGCCCCGCGCCGACCCAAGATCGCGGCACTGAATGACACGGTTGTGATTACACACGTGCAAAGCTGCCACGTCAAGCTGAACCGGGAAATCAGCCAATACCACCTGGATGCCCGAATGCGAGCCCTCGACACGTGGTTGAGATGTGATCCGCGTCATATTTCACACGCCCCCGCCGACGCGCCACCGAGGCGCGCCGCGCCCTCGATCATGCCAGGACGATCGGTGTTCGCGCGACCTTCTCAGCGGCCGATACCCGTCGCGAGGGCGCTCGCCCCGCGCGCATTACCCTCGAAACCGTGAAGGTGACGGTGCTGGTGGGCGGTGTCGGCGGTGCGCGGTTCCTCGAGGGCGCACGGGAGCGTTTCGGGGTGACGCCGTTCCCGGACAGGGACGACCACCCGTCCGACGGCGCCGTCGGCGACGCCGTGACCGCGGTGGTGAACGTGGGCGACGACGCGTGGATGCACGGCGTGCGGATCTGCCCCGACCTGGACACCTGCATGTACACCCTCGGCGGGGGCATCGACACCCAGCGGGGGTGGGGGCACCGCGACGAGACCTGGCACGCCAAGGAGGAGCTCGCGAAGTACGGCGCCGATCCCGACTGGTTCGGCCTCGGCGATCGCGACCTCGCGACCCACCTGATCCGCACGCAGATGCTCTCGTCCGGATACCCGCTCACCGACGTCACCGCGGCGCTGTGCAACCGCTGGCAGCCGGGGGTGCGGCTGCTGCCCGCGACCGACGGCCGGCACGAGACGCACGTCGTGGTCGCGGACCCCGAGTCCACCGACGGAGCGAAGAAGGCCATCCACTTCCAGGAGTGGTGGGTGCGGTACCGCGCCGACATCGAGACCTTCGGCTTCGCCCAGGTCGGCGGCGCGGACGGTGCCGGCTCCGGCAAGGCGCAGGCGTCGCGGGCCGCGATCGCCGCCATCGAGGAGGCCGACGTGGTCTTCCTCGCCCCGTCGAACCCGGTGGTCTCCATCGGCGCGATCCTGTCGGTGGGCGGGATCCGCGCGGCGCTGCGCACGACGAAGGCCCGGGTCGTCGGCATCTCCCCCGTGATCGGCGGAGCACCGCTGCGCGGCATGGCGGACCGCTGCCTGGAGGTGCTCGGCATCGAGACCAGCGCGCAGGCGATCGGCGCGCACTTCGGCGCCCGCAGCGGCAACGGCATCCTCGACGGCTGGCTCGTCGCGGAGGAGGACGCGGGCGTCGCGATCGACGGCCTAGCCGTCGCCGCGGTGCCGCTGCTCATGAGCTCGCCGCGGGCCACCGCGGCGATGATCGACGCGGCCCTCGAGCTGGTGGGCCTGTGAGTACGCCGGCGCACGGCGACGCGGACGATCCCGGCATCGTCGGCCCGGAGCGGTCCGCGCCGCGCCCCGACCGCGACCACGGCGCCGCGTCGCTCGAGATCCTCCCCGTGGTCGGCGTCCCCGAGGTGTTGCCGGGCGACGACGTGGCCGCGCTCCTCGCCGCCGCCGCACCCTGGCTCGCGGACGGCGACGTCGTCGTCATCACCTCGAAGGTCTTCTCCAAGGCGGAGGGCCGGGTGCTCGACGCACCGACGGACCCCGAGGAGCGGGACGCCTTCCGACGCCGGCTCATCGCCGAGGAGTCGGTGCGCGTGCTGGCGACCAAGGGCCGCACCTGGATCACCGAGAATCCCCTGGGCATCGTGCAGGCCGCGTCCGGCGTGGACGCGTCGAACGTCGCCTCGGACACCGTCGCCCTGCTGCCCCGGGATCCCGACGGCAGCGCCGCCGCCGTGCGCTCCGGGCTGCGCGAGCGCCTCGGCGTGGACGTCGCGGTGCTGGTCACCGACACCATGGGCCGCGCGTGGCGGAACGGTCAGACGGACGCGGCGATCGGCGCCGCCGGCATGCAGGTGCTGCACGGCTACGCGGGCGCGGTCGACGCCTACGGCAACGACCTGGTGGTCACCGAGATCGCCGTCGCCGATGAACTCGCCGCCGCCGCCGACCTGGTGAAGGGCAAGCTGGGCGGTGTTCCCGCCGCGGTGGTGCGCGGCTTCACCGTGCGCGCGCCCGAGGCGGGGTCGCCGCTCGCGACGGCCCGCGGCCTGGTGCGCCCGGGCGAGGACGACCTGTTCCACACCGGTGTCGAGCTCGCCCGCCGGCAGGCGCTCCTCGTGCGGCGATCGGTGCGCGCCTTCGCCGACGAGCCGGTGCCCGCCGACGACGTCCGTGACGCCGTCGCGGAGGCCCTGACGGCCCCAGCACCGCACCACACGCACCCCGTGCGGTTCGTGTGGGTCCGGGACGCGGAGCGGCGTACGGCATTGCTGGACGCCATGAAGGAGCAGTGGGCGCAGGACCTCTCCGGCGACGGGCGCACGCCCGAGTCCATCGCCAAGCGGGTGCGCCGCGGCCAACTGCTCTACGACGCCCCCGAGCTGATCCTCCCGTTCATGGTCCCCGACGGCGCCCACGACTACCCGGACGCCCGGCGGACCGCCGCCGAGGAGACGATGTTCACCGTGGCCGTCGGGGCAGCGGTGCAGTCGCTGCTGGTGGCGCTGGCCGTGCGCGGGATCGGCAGTTGCTGGGTGGGATCGACGATCTTCGCGGCCGAGAACGTGCGCGAGGCGCTGGGCCTCCCCGACGACTACCGCCCCGCGGGCGCGATCGCCGTCGGCTACCCGGCGGACCCGGGCGCGCTGTCCGCACCCCGGCCACCGCTCCCGCCGGGCGACATGCTGATCGAAAGGTAGCCCGCGCATGACTTTCTCCTCCCTGCACGCCTCCGCCGTCGACGTGCTCGCGCGGTTCGACGCCCGCACCGACGCCGACGACGCCCTGCGCCACACCGTGCTCGCCTTCCTCGACGCCCAACCCGACGCCTGCGCCCGCTCCAACGTGCCGGGCCACATCACGGCGTCGGTGGTGATCCTCAACGAAGCCCGCACCCACGTGGTCCTCACCCACCACCCGCGGGTCGGCGAGTGGCTGCAGCTGGGCGGGCACTGCGAGGGCACCGATGCGACGGTGGCCGCCGCCGCGCTCCGCGAAGGGCACGAGGAGTCCGGGCTGGCCGACCTCGTCCTCGACGCGGACCTGCTCACGCTGCATACGCACCCCATCCGGTGCTCCCTCGGCGTCGCGACGCGCCACCTGGACCTCCGCTTCCGCGCCTTCGCCGTGGGCGCCGGCACGCCGGAGCTCGCGATCAGCGACGAGTCGAACGACCTCCGCTGGTGGCCCGTCGACGCGCTCCCCGAGTCCGCCGAGCACACCACCGTGGCCCACCAGGTGCGCGCCGCCCTCGCCCGGGATTGATCCTCGCCCCTGCCCATCCACGACGGCCGCGCCCCACGGCCCATCACGACGCCTCTCCGATCCGTGCGGCCCGCAACCTCGCGAGCGCCTCGTCTCTCCGCTCGCGCCATCGACGCAGGGCCTCCTCGTAGAGCTCGTCGGGGTGGTGGGCGTGGTTCACCCGAGCGGGCCCGTCACCACGCCGCCAGACGGTGCGCCCCGCGTACCGGCTCCCCGGAGGCGCGGCGATCGTCTCCCAACCCGCCTCCGCGCCCGGCGGTCCGACACTGTGGTGGTCGCCGCTGCAGGCGAGCGTGAGGTTGTCGATGTCGGTGGCTCCGCCGCCTGCCCATTCGTCGCGGTGGTGCACCTCGCAGTAGGCCGGAGCGCTGTCGCATCCCGGTGCGGTGCAACCTCGTTCGGCGCCGACCAGAGCAAGCCGCTGGTCCGCCGTTGCGAGCCGCCGGGATCGTCCGAGCCACAGGGGCCGCGAGTGCGCGTCCAACAGGAGGACGTAGTACGGGTGCGTTCGCAGGATCTCCACGGCGTCCGCCACGGAGACCGACCCGCCCGTCGCGGTCGTCGCGACCCCGACCTCTGCCTCGACCTGCTCCAGGGTCATCGTCACGATCGGGACAGCAGGGAGACCGCGGTGCGCGCCCGTGAGTCCCGCATCCAGCACGCTCGCGAGGGCAGTGCACAGCGCGTCGTGCCGCCGCTGCGACGCCGATCGGTCGTCCCGTTCGGCCGCCGCGGCCATCGCTGCGGCGTCACCGCCCTCACCCAGGAGCCGATCGTCGCCGTCCGCCGGGTTGTTGATTCCGGGGCGCGCCCACTTCGCGAAGACCGCGTCGAGCATGGCGCGCACGGGCGCGGTGACGACGCCGCCGATCTCGCTGGTGAGGTCGTCCGCGTTCTGCGGTCCGAGGTCGATGCCGCGCTGGGCGCGGGCCCGGCGATCGTCGGGCTCCTCGCCCTGCGCGTCGAGCAGGGACATGGCGTACCGCCCGGCCGCCCACAGCGCGTGCGGCTGCTCATCGAGCGCGGCGTCCGCGAGGATCGACTCCATCAGCGACAGCACCTCGGCGTCGGCACCCGCGCGCGCCGCCTTCGAGAGCACCTTCTCGATCTCGGCCAGCTGCCCCTCGGACACCGCGCCCGCACGCTGATGCTCGGCGAGCAGCGGGTACCGCGGCTCGCTGACGGCGCCGCTGAGCTGCTGCCGCGCCGCCCGGTTCTGCACACCACGCACCCGCGCCGCCGCCTCGCCGCCGGTGAGCCGGTAGCGACGCTGGAGCAGCACCTTGAGGTTGGCGTATCCGCACCGCCCCGGCACTCCCGCGGCGTTCGCCGCCGCGGCGACCGCGACCTGCACCGCGGAGAGCCTCCGCGCGACGGTCTCGATCCGCCCCAACGCGTCGGTCAGCTCCGCCGGCCCGAGCCGCGCCGGGTCCTCGGCGAGCACGCGTGCGACCGCGTGTTCGAGTTCCCCCACCGCCTCGCCGTACCCGCCAATAGTGCTGTTCATCCATCACTCACCTCCCCAGGTGGACGACTCCCATCCTATCCTCGAAATTCGCTCACAAGGTCACAATCACATAACTTTCGAACATTGATCGAACACGTCTCGCCACGAACCATCACCCGCGCCTTTTCTGAGAGGTATTGCGTCGACATCTATCGATCCGTACGCTCCGAACAATCCGTCCGGCGCACCGTCGGACTGCGCGGGCCCGCCCGCGCCGACCACGACGAGGTGGCACACGATGTTGGCGTACGAACGATTCGGATCGGGCGAGCCGCTGGTCCTGGTACACGGGATCGCACACCGCCGTCAGGCCTGGTACCCCGTGGCCGAACGGCTCGCGCAGCACCGCGAGGTCATCCTCCTCGACCTTCCCGGTCACGGCGAGTCCCCCGCGCTCGACCTCGCGGGACGGACGGTCCCGGAGGCCCTGCAGCAGCACCTGGAGGAGCTGTTCGACGAGTTGGGGCTGGTCCGGCCGCACATCGCCGGAAACTCCCTGGGCGGACGCATCGCGCTCGAGGCGGCGGCCAGCGGCATCGTCAGCAGCGCGACAGGACTCTCCCCCGCCGGCTTCTGGCACGACGACAGGGACTTCCTGCTGATCCGCGCTCACTTCACCGCACTGATCGCCGCGGGCCGGCTGGCGGCACCGCTCGCGCCGCTACTCACGCGCAACGGCATCGGCCGGCGCCTGATGCTCGCGTCACTGATGACGCACGGCGAGCGCCTCGCCGCCGACCGCGTGCTCGGTGACCTCCGGAACATGGTCGAGGCGCGGCACGCCCTCCGCGACATCATCGGCGTCGCGTTCCCGTTCGAGGCCGAGATCGCCGCCGACATCCCCGTCACCATCGCGTGGGGCACGCAGGACCGCGTCCTCTTCCCGTACCAGGCCCGGCGCGCGCGGCGCCTGCTGCCGCAGGCCGAGCACGTCTGGCTTCCCGGCAGCGGTCACGTCCCCATGTCCGACGATGCCGACGCCGTCGTCGACGTCATCCTGCGCGGCTCCTCGCACGGACTCCTCGCCCGCGCCGACGACGCGGCCTGACGACCGTTCGGAGTCCCCGCCCCGAGCGCCTCAGCCGATCCGGATGCCCTTGCCGACGGTGACGACACCACCGGCGGAGACGTTGAGCCGTTCGCGCTCGCGGTCGAGGTTCACGCCCAGGATCTCTCCGCGCCCCACCACGACGTTCTTGTCCAGGATCGCGCGACGCACCACGGCGCCCGGTTCGATCCTCACGCCGGGCATGAGCACGGAGCCCTCGACCGTCGCGCCGTCGCCGATGGTGACGTTGGCGCCGATGACGGAGTTGCGCACGGTCGCGCCGGAGATGATGCTGCCGGCGCCCACCATGGACTCCTGCGCGAGTCCGCCGCGCGCGAACTTCGCCGGGGGCAGGTTCTCGTTCTCGCAGCGGATGGGCCACTGGCGGTTGTAGAGGTTGAAGATCGGGTGCACCGAGACGAGGTCCATGTGGGCGTCGTAGAAGGCGTCGATGGTGCCCACGTCGCGCCAGTAGCCGGCATCGCGCTCGGTGGCGCCGGGCACCTCGTTGTCACTGAAGTCGTAGACGGCGGCCTCGCCCCGGGCCACGAACGCGGGGATGATGTCGCCGCCCATGTCGTGATCCGAGTCCGGGTTCTCGGCGTCGGCGATGATCGCCTCGACGAGGGCCTGTCTGCTGAAGACGTAGTTGCCCATCGACGCGAAGGCGACCTCGGGGTCGTCGGGGGTGCCGGGCGGGTCCGCCGGCTTCTCCAGGAACTGCGTGATGCGGCCGGACTCGTCGGACTCGATGCAGCCGAAGGCCTTCGCCTCGGCGCGCGGCACGCGGATGCCCGCGACGGTGACGCCCGCGCCGGACTCGATGTGCGCCTGCACCATCTGCGACGGGTCCATGCGGTACACGTGGTCCGCGCCGAAGACCACGATGTGGTCGGGATCGTCGTCGGTGATGAGGTTCATCGACTGGAAGATCGCGTCCGCACTCCCCGTGAACCAGCGCTTGCCCACCCGCTGCTGCGCCGGCACGGGGGTGATGTACTCGCCGCGGAAGCCGAACATGCGCCACGTCTGGCTGATGTGCCGGTCCAGCGAGTGCGACTTGTACTGGGTGAGCACGCACAATCGTTGATACCCGGCGTTCACCAGGTTCGACAGCACGAAGTCGATGAGTCGGTACGACCCGCCGAAGGGCACCGCGGGCTTCGCGCGATCCGCGGTCAGCGGATACAGGCGCTTGCCCTCGCCGCCGGCGAGGACGATTCCCAGGACTCGAGGCTGGTTGCTCACGGGTCCACGCTAACCCCAATCCGGGCGCCCGTGCAGCGCTCTGCGCCAGTGCACGCCGATCCACCGCCATGCACAGGCGTCCGGGCGGAGAACCACAGGTGAACCGCACCGCTCGGGCTGCCTCGAACCTTCTGCGTGCAGCCCCGGCACGCTCTAGCGTGGTGGCCATGCGCGTAGCGATGATGACGAGGGAGTACCCGCCGGAGGTGTACGGCGGGGCGGGCGTCCACGTGACCGAGCTCGTCGCGCGCCTGCGCAGCCTGTGCGAGGTCGACGTGCACTGCATGGGCGCGCCCCGGCCGGACATGGACGGCGTCACCGTCTCCGGTCCGGATCCTGAGCTCGCCGGCGCGAACACCGCGCTCGAGATGTTCTCCACGGACCTGCGGATGGCGAACCTCGCCGCCGAGGCCGACGTGGTGCATAGCCACACCTGGTACACGGGCCTCGCCGGGCACGTCGCCGCTCAGCTCTACGGCGTGCCGCACATCCTCACCGCGCACTCCCTCGAGCCGCATCGCCCGTGGAAGGCCGAGCAGTTGGGCGGTGGCTACCGGCTCTCGAGTTGGGCGGAGCGCAATGCCGTGGAGTACGCGGATGCCGTGATCGCCGTCAGCCGGGGCATGGCGAGCGACGTGCTCGACGCCTACCCGAACCTCGATCCAGCGCGGGTTCACGTGGTGCTCAACGGCATCGACTCCGAGGTCTGGCACCCGGCTCCCACCTTCGGCGAGGACTCGCCGCTCGTGGAGCGCCACATCGACCCGGATCGCCCGATCGTCGCCTTCGTCGGCCGGATCACCCGGCAGAAGGGCGTCAAACACCTCATCGCTGCCGCGCACCGGTTCGATCCGGACATCCAGCTCGTGCTGTGCGCCGGCGCCCCGGACACCCCCGAGATCGCCGCGGAGACGGCCGACGCCGTCGCCGCGCTGGCCGAGTCCCGGGACGGCGTGCACTGGGTGCAGGACATGCTGCCCACGCCGAAGGTCCGCGAGATCCTCAGCGCCGCGACGGTCTTCGTCTGCCCTTCGGTGTACGAGCCGCTCGGCATCGTCAACCTCGAGGCCATGGCGTGCGGCACCGCCGTCGTCGCCTCCGACGTCGGCGGCATCCCCGAGGTTGTCGTGGACGGCGAGACCGGCACGCTGGTGCACTACGACGAGGCGCACACCGGCGCCTTCGAGGCGGGCCTCGCCGACGCCGTGAACGCCCTGTGCGCGGATCCGGCGCGCGCCGCCGCGTACGGCGCGGCCGGTCGCGCGCGGGCCGTCGCCGACTTCAGCTGGGCGTCCATCGCCGCGCAGACGCTGGACGTCTACCGGCACGCGATCGCCGCGCGGGGCTGACCGGGCCCGGCCGCTACCGCGCCGCGTAGACGCTGACGGTCCCCGAGGCCGTCACCGCGGCGGTGCCGTCCGCGGTGAGGCGGGCGATCGCGGCGGCGCGTTCCTGCGGTGCGCCGTGGTGCGCGCTGGGCCCCATCGCGACGAGATCGGCGGCGGCCTCGGCGGTGAGGTCGATGACCCACTCGTGCCTCTCGCGGGAGACGAGCGAGAAGTCGTGCAGCGCACCGTCGAGCCTGGCGACCTTGCCCTCCTCGACGGAGATCATCCCGAGCGGTTCGACGATCTCGCGCAGGTGCCGCGGCCCGGGCGTGAGCACCACCAGCCGGCCGCCGGGCGCGAGGACGCGGGCGAACTCGGCGGCGTTGCGGGGCGCGAAGACCGAGAGCACCGCGGCGACGGCACCGTCGGCGACCGGCAGCCTCGCCCAGCCGTTCGCGACGACGGCGCCGATCAACGGCCCCCGCCGGGCGGTGCGCCGGGCGGCGGGCTTCGAGAGGTCGAGCCCGATGCCGGTGCCGCCGAGCCCGTCCACGGCGCGGGCCGCGCAGGCGCGCGCGAGGTACTCGCCCTCCCCCGCGCCGCAGTCGAGGACGGTGCCCGGGGGCGCCCCGGCGGCGGCGGCGGCCACCGCGGCGTGGAATTCCTCGTAGTGGCCCGTTGCGAAGAACCGCTCCCGCGCAGCGATCATCGCGGCGTCGTCCGCGATGAGGCCGCTCGCGTCGCCGGCGAGCAGCGACACGTAGCCCTGGCGGGCCACGTCGAAGGCGTGCCCGGCGGGGCACAGGAGCGTGCCGGCGTCGGCGTCGAATCCTCCGCCGCAGTGCGGACAGGCCAGCGCGGGCAGGACGGCGGTCAGGCCGGGCGGAACGTGCACCATGGGATCCCCTGGGAACGAGAAGATCCCGCACGGTCACACCGCGCGGGATCTTCGAGGTAGAGCAGGACGACGGGCTACGACGTGACGCCGCGCAGCTCCTCGCCGAGCGCAGCGGCCTCGTCCGGCGTGAGCTCCACTACGAGGCGTCCACCACCCTCCAGGGGTACGCGCATCACGATCCCGCGCCCCTCCTTGGTCGCTTCCAAGGGGCCGTCCCCCGTACGTGGCTTCATAGCCGCCATCCGTTGCTCCCTTCAGATCCTTCACCCACCCGAGCGCAGCCCGCAGCGGGTCCGCTCCATATTCTAGCCTGTGCGCTGCACCGATCGGTGCGGACCACTGGCAACGGGCACCTAATCGGCCTCGCCGGTGAGCTCGGTCGTGGCCGACGCTGGGCCCCGTTCCGCGGCCAGGCGGGCGCGCAGGACGTCGATCTCCCGCGCCAGCCGTTCGAGGGCCCAGTCCACCTCGGCGGGCTTGTACCCTCGTACCACCTGTTGGAACCGGAGGGCGCGCACATCGGCGCCCGCGACGTCCTCGGCGGGCAGCACCGTCGGCGTGCCGCCGGTCTCCAGCGGCGGGGTGTCGTCGCCCCGTCCGAAGACCAACGCGGCCACGCCGTACAGCACGGCCGCGACGGCCAGCAGTCCCAGGGCGTACAACACGATCACCATGGGGCCATCATGCCCGAATCTCGGGGAGGAAGAGGACACCGTCGGTCTCCGCCAGCCGCGCGGGCTCCAGCGGGAAGTAGGCCCCGAGCGCGTCCCGGTCGGTCCGGGCGGACGCGCCGCGCAGCCGCTCTGCGAGCTCCGGCCCTGTGTACAGGCGGGGCCGGCCGCCCTGCTCGCGACCCAGCTCTCCCTCGACGGTGCCCCGCGCCGGCGCAGCGAGTCCGTGCGCGGGCGCGGCGCCGATGGCCGTCGCCACGTACCGATAGCCGTCGCCGAGGCGGACGGCCGCCTGCGCGCCGCCGCCGAACCAGCGCACCGGACGCGGCCCCATCCGCATCTCGCTCGCCCCGCGCTGCAGGTGCAGGTTGTGCGCGAGGGCGACGGTGCCGCCGCGCGGCTCCTCGCGGCGAACGATCGCCACCAGATTGCGGCCCATCATCGCGTCCCGCTGGGCGCTCAGCCGCGCGAGCCGATCGGGGGTGTCGGTCGCCATGATCGCGTGGTAGCGCAGCAGGCCGACGGCGGTGGCGGCGTCGGCCCGCAGCCACCACCAGTCGTCCGCCGGAGCGGCGAGGACGGGGGAATGCACATCCAGGACGGCGCACAGGTCGTCGGTCAGCACGCGCACCGTGTCGGCGTCGACGGTCCGCCCCACGCCCCGGTCCGCCTCGTACATGGCGCGTTCCTCAGTCCACCGGCCCTCGTCGCCGAGCAGGCCGTCGAGTTCCGCCTCGCGGACGACGCCCGGAGCGACGTCGGCCAGCGCGGCCCGCAGGCGCAGGAGGAACGCGCGCGGGCTCGGCGCAGCGGCCATCTCCATCGGGCCGTCGAAGCCGTAGAACCGCACGGGGATCGTCAGCGTCCGGTTGATCTCGCGCAGGCGGAGGAGCAGCTCGCGCGTTGCCTCCAGGCGGTGCAGGTAGGGGTGACTGAAACCGTCCTCGAGCACGCGCGCGAGGTCGAGGTCCGCGCCGGCGAGGTAGTCGTTCACCAAGGGCGCGCGGTGGAGGTCGGACTCCATCGCGATCGAGCGGTAGCCGCCGCGCTCCACGAGGTCCAGGACGACGGCGTTGCGCGCGCGGAGGATCTCCTCGGAGCCGTGCATCGGTTCGCCGAGGGCGAGGAGTCGGGTCGGAGTGGGCTGGGCGGCGAGGAAGGAGATGACGTCGACCTGATCGGAATTCATTCACTTCACGATATCGTTGAAGAATCCGTTGAAACTTCAGCGAGAGGAGCTGGGAAGTTGCCCCGGAACTCTCAATCCGGCCTTCGCCCCGTCGACCTGGCGCGACCTCACGGACTCTCGTCTCAGGCGGTGCGGAACTACGAGGAGCAGGGCATTCTGCCGCCGGCCGAGCGGGCCCCGTCGGGCTACCGGGCCTACACCCCACGGCACCGCCTGGCCCTGGACGCCTTCCTCGCGCTGGTCCCCGGATGCGGGCACGCGCGCGCCGCGGAGATCCTCCGCGCCGTCCACCGCGACGATCTCGACGGGGCCTTCGCGCTGGTGGATGCGGCCCACGAGGAACTGGCCGAGGACCGCGCCACCTTCCGTCGGGTGCGTGCCGCGCTCGGCGACATGCACGCCCGCGACGGCGATGGGGGTTCCACGCTGTTCGTCGGTGACGTGGCGCAGCTGCTCGGCGTCGTGCCCGCCACCCTGCGCGCGTGGGAGCGCGCCGGAATCGTCCGTCCGCGGCGCGACCGCACCACCGGCTATCGCGTGTACTCCCCTGCCGACGTTCGCGACGCCCGGATGGCGGAGCAGCTCCGGCGCGGCGGCTTCGGCCTCGCCCGGATCGCGGAGCTCACCGAGCATGTGCGCTCCGCGGGCGGGGTCGAGCCCCTGCGCGAGACGCTCGACGGCTGGCGCGCGAACCTGGTCCGACGGGGCCGCGCCCTCGTCGCCGGCGCCGCCGCGCTCGACGCCCTTCTGGGCTGACTACCCCTCCGCTATCGCGCGCAACGCCGCGAGATGCGCTTCGAGGGCCCTGCGACCTTCCGCCGTCAGCGAGAGCCAGGTGCGCGGGCGCTTGCCCACGTGCCCCTTTCTGATCGCGACGTAGCCGGCCGCCTCGAGCTGCGCGGCCTGCTTCGACAGCACCGAGTCCGAGAGTTCCACCGCATCCCGCACCGCGGCGAACTCGGCGTTCTCGACCTTCGCCAGCGCCGCCACGATGGAGAACCGCACCGGCGCGTGGATCACGTCGTCGAGCCGGTGCCGCGCGTGGCCGCCCGTCGTGGTCATCGCAGCGCCAGCGTGGAGATCGCCCGCGCCCCCAGGAGCGCCGGGATCACGGTGACCAGCGCCGCGGCGATCGCCCACGGCCACGGGAGTGCGTCGTCCCCGCGCACCGACGGGACCGCGACATAGACGGCGTACAGCAGCATCGTGACGCCCAGCCCCAGGTTGTAGCGCAGGGTGAAACCGCGAGGCGCGGCGGACGCGCGACGCATGAGGATCGTCGCCGCCGCGACCGCCACCAGATAGAGCGCCGTCACGACGAAGAGTCCGCCGAGGCGGAACCACTGCGGCGCGTCGGGATTCCCCACCGTCAGCCGCAGCGCGAGCACCAGCGCGCCGACTGCGAGGCCGATCGCGACGAGACCGCGCACGAGCCGGGTGCGGTCGGCGGGGGTGGCGACGGAGGCCCTGTCCGCCAGGTCGAGGGCGCGGCGCGCCTCCTCCGGGGTGGGGCTGGCGGTGTTGTCGGTCATGACGGCTCCTTCTACGGTCGGTGAAACCAACCATAGAAACTACTTTCCATATCGTCAAGTACATGCCGTTACGGCAGAGATACCACCGGCGGCCGGTCCTCCAGGGACAGCTCCGTCGTGACCTCGGTGAACCGATCCTCCGGCCCCGGCTCGACGAGGTACTGCGTGATGCCCGCGCCCGAGTCCTCGATCCCGCAGCGCCGCAACGCCGTCCCGAGGATCTGCCGGCTCATGACGCCGAGGTCGCGCAGGTCGCGGTTGCGGTGTTTGCGCACCGACAGGTTCACCTGTGCGATGCCCGCCAACCCGTACCGGGCCTCCGCGTCCAGGAGCAGGCCGATCTCCACGCCGTAGCCGGGCGCGAAGGGCACCGAGGCGAGGAACTCGCGCGTGCCCGCGTACTCGCCGCCCAGCGGCTGCAGTATCGCGCGCAGCGGCGGCCGCAGCGCCGCCAGGACCGGCCGCGCCACGAGCTCCGTCACGCGCCCGCCGCCCGTCGGGTCCTCACCCTGCGTGAAGACGCGGAGCGGTCGCCGGTAGTACGCCTTGACGAGGTGCACCTCGGGGTGGAACAGCATGGGGCCCAACAGCCGCGGCACGTACCGCGGGTCGGGCTCGATGAGGTCGGAGTCGACGAACGCGATGAGGTCGCCCGAGGCGGCCGCCACCCCGCGCCACAGGGCCTCCCCCTTGCCGGGCACGGGCGGCAGCCCCGGGATCGCCTCCTCGCGGCTGATCACGGTGGCGCCCGCGGCGCGGGCCCGCTCCGCCGTGGCGTCGGTCGAGCCCGAATCCAGCACGATGAGCTCGTCGACCAGGGTCCCCACCAGCGGCGCGATCGTCGCCACCACGGCGCCGACGGTGGCCTCCTCGTTCAACGCCGGGAGCACGACGGAGACGGTGCGCCCGGCCTTCGCCGCGACGAGCTCGTCGACGCTCCAGCGGGGCTCCTCGAAGAACCGGTGCGCGGTGCTCATGCCAGCCCTCGCACGACGCGGGCCGGCGGGCGGGCTCCGTCGATGGAGGCCACCATCTCCACCACGCGGCGGGTATCGGCGACCTGGTGCACGCGGAACATGCGGGCCCCGGCCTGCGCGGCGAGGGCGGTCGCGGCCAGGGTTCCGGCGACCCGTTCCTCGAGGCCGGCGTTCAGAGTTTCGCCGATGAAGTCCTTGTTGGACAGCGCCATCAGCACCGGCCAGCCCGTGCCGACGAGCGCGTCGAGGTGCCGCAGCAAGGCGAGGCCGTGGTGGGTGTTCTTGCCGAAGTCGTGGGTCGGATCGATGACGATGCCGTCCTCCCGCACGCCCGCCGCGAACGCCGCCTCGGCGGCGGCGGCGAGCGAGTCGCGCACGTCGGCGACCACGTCCGGGTAGCGCACCCGGAAGGGTCGGGTCCGGGGCAGGGCCCCGCCGGTGTGCGAGCAGACCAGGCCCGCCCCGGTGGCGGCCGCGACCCGGGGCAGGTCCGGATCGGCGCCGGCCCAGGTGTCGTTGATGAGATCGGCGCCCGCGTCGACGGCGGCCTCGGCGACGGACGCCCGCCACGTGTCCACGCTGATCAGCAGGTCCGGATGCCGGTCGCGCACCTGCCTGATGAAGGGCACCGTCCGCGCGATCTCCTCGGTCGCGTCGACCTCCTGCCCGGGGCCCGCCTTGACGCCCCCGACGTCCACCACGTCCGCTCCCTCGGCGACCGCCGCGTCCACCCGCTCCAGCGCGGCGTCCACGGCGAAATAGCTGCCGCGGTCGTAGAAGGAGTCGGGCGTGCGATTGATGATCGCCATCACCAGAGCCCGGTCCGTCGGGACCCGGCGGCCGCAGAAGGTCGGGCGCACCGGGATCGGGCCCGCCGGCGAAGCGGCCATCCTAGGAGCGCAGATCCGGGACCTTGGCGGCCACGACGTGCTCCGCGTACCCGTCGTAGGCGGGGACGTAGCCGTCCGCACCGCCGACGAAGACGTAGAGCGGGTCGTCCCCGACCTCCTCGAATCCCTGCTTGCGCAGCTCGCCCTTGAGGCTCTTGAAGGTCGAGGTCACTTCCAGGCTGGCCACGACGCGCGTGTACAGCGGGATCGCATAGTCCGGCAACGTCTTCCGAAGCTGTGCCGCGAGCGCGGCTCCGTCGAACTCCCGCCCCTCCGCGAGCTTGACCGCGGCCATGCCCGCTTTGCCGTCGGCACCGGGGATCCCGACGCCGTAGACGATCGCGCCCTCCACCTGCTCGGCCTCGTCGAGCGCGCCCTCGACCTCGGTGGTCGCGACGTTCTCGCCCTTCCACCGGAAGGTGTCACCGAGGCGGTCCACGAAGGCGATGTGGTCCAAGCCCTGGTTGGTCACCACGTCGCCGGTGTTGAACCAGACGTCGCCGTCCTTGAAACCGTCGCGGATCAGCTTGGCGTCACCCGCCGTCCCGTCGGTGTAGCCGTCGAAGGGCGCCGACTTGGTGATCTTGGTGAGCAACAGGCCGTTCTGCCCGCGCTTCACGCGGGTGAGCCTGCCGCGAGCATCCCGCAGCGGGCCCGCGGTCTCGAGGTCGTACTCGACCACGGCGTGCGGCAAGGGGCACAGGCCGACGGTGCCCTCGATGTTGAAGACGTTGACGAAGGCGATGTTCGTCTCGCTCGCGGCGTAGAACTCCATGATCCGCTCGATCCCGAAGCGCTCCTGGAATTCCCGCCAGATCTCGGGTCGCAGGCCGTTGCCGGCCGCCACCCGGATGGTGTTGGACCGGTCGCTGGGCTTCGGCGGCTGGTTGAGCAGGTAGCGGCAGATCTCGCCGATGTAGATGAACATCGTGGCCGAGTTCTGGTTCGCCTCGTCCCAGAACTTCGAGGCCGAGAACTTGCGACCGATCGCGAGTGTGGCACCGGAGACCAGCACCGAGCCGAGGGCGACGAGTGCAGCGTTGTTGTGATACAGCGGAAGTGGGCAGTACATGACGTCGTCGCCGCGCATACGCACCGCGGTCGCGCCGAAGCCCGCCATGCCCTTGAGCCAGCGGTAGTGCGTCATGATCGACGCCTTCGGCATGCCCGTGGTGCCCGAGGTGAAGACGTAGAAGGCGCGGGTGCTGGCCGGCAGAGTGGCGGTGACGGCCGGATTCTCCGTGGCACGCGGATCCTGCTCGCGCACCTGTCGAGCCTGCTCGGCGAGCTGGTCGATGGTGAGCACCACGCCGTCGGCGGGACGGTCCGCGGCGTCCAGCGAGTCGAAGGCCTCGAGGTCCTCCGCGCCGACGATGATCGTCTCGGTCTCGAGAATGCCGAGGCTGTGCGCGAGTACGGCGCCGCGCTGGTTGTAGTTGACGAGGCCGGCGGTGGCGCCGACCTTGACGATGGCGAGCATCACGAGCACCATCTGCGGGTGGTTGTGCATGACGACCCCGACCACGTCGCCCACCTTGACGCCGCGCTGGAGCAGGACCCGCGCGTAGGTGTTGACGGTGGCGTTGGCCTCGCCGTAGCTGATGCCCTCGCCCTGGAAGCGAAGGAAGTCGCGCGAAGGGTGCTGCGCCGCACGCTTGGCGAACACCGTTCCGATTGACTCCTTGCTGGTCGGCCTGCGCAGCAGGATCGACGGGCCCTCCTTGACCAGCAGGGGCAGATCGGGCAACAGCTTGCCGACGCCTCTGGCCAGATCCGCGATACCGACCGTACTGTTCTTCTGCGTAGAGCTCACGCGGCGAGCCTACCGTGGTACCGCCGTACCACGGCACGCCTCGAGAGCGGCCGTGACGTCCGTCGCACGCAGCAGCCTTCCGAGAGCGGCGTCACTCACGAAACCCCGAGCGCCGAGCCCGTCGATCCAGTCGAGCAGCGGCGTGTAGAAGTCGTCGTGGTTGAGGATCACGACGGGCTTGTCGTGCATCGAGAGATAGCCCGCGGTCCATGCCTCGAAGAACTCCTCGAGGGTGCCCACGCCGCCCGGCAGCACCAGGAAGGCATCGGCGTTGTCGTCCATGAGCTGCTTGCGCTCGCGCATGGTGGCGACCACCAGCAGCTCGTCCGCGCCGTGGTCGGCGACCTCGCGGTCGACGAGCGCCGTCGGAATGACCCCCAGGGTGTGGGCTCCGCCGGCGCGGGCGGCCTGCGCGACCGCGCCCATCATCGAGACGTGCCCGCCGCCCCAGACCAGTGCGTCCCCGCCGGCAGCGATAGCCCGGCCCACGTCGGTCGCGAGATCGAGGTACTCCTGTGGCACGGGGCGCGATGCGCAGAAGACGGCGATCGCGGTCACGAGGGATCCACCTCGCTCGCGCGCGCCTCGCGCTCGCGCGCGGCGTCGGCGCGCACGATGATGTCGATGGCCTCCGCGACCGAGTCCGTCACGGTGATCAGGTCGGCGTCGCCGGGCGAGATCATGCCCCGCTCGGTGAGCGTGCCGCGGATCCAGTCCACCAGGCCGCCCCAGAAGGCGGATCCCAGGAGCACGATCGGGAAGCGGGTCACCTTGTGCGTCTGGACCAGGGTCAGCGCCTCGAAGAGCTCGTCAAGGGTGCCGAAACCGCCGGGCAGGCAGACGAAGGCCTGCGCGTACTTGACGAACATCGTCTTCCGCACGAAGAAGTAGCGGAAGTTGATGCCGAGGTCGACCCAGTCGTTGAGGCCCTGTTCGAAGGGCAGTTCGATGCCCAGCCCCACCGAGAGCCCGTCGGCGTCCTTAGCGCCGCGGTTCGCGGCCTCCATGGCGCCCGGTCCGCCACCGGTGATCACGGCGTAGCCCGCACGCACCAGACCGGCACCCAACTCGCGCCCGGTGGCGTACTCGGGCGAATCCGGCGTGATCCGCGCCGAACCGAAGACGGTGACCGCGGGCGGCAGTTCGGCGAGGGCACCGAAGCCCTCCACGAACTCCGCCTGGATCCGCATGACCCGCCACGGGTCGCGGTGCAGCCAGTCGGCGTCGTCCGCATTCGCGAGGAGCCGCTGGTCGGTGGTCGACGATTCCTTCGCCGCCGCGCCCTGCACGCGGACGGGTCCGCGGTAGCGCAGGTAGTCATCGGCCGAGGGCATCTTTTCGGAGGCCATGACGCACAACCTACCCAGCGAGGAAGTCGCGCAGCACGGCGGCCACCTCGGTGATCTGCGCGGTCTCGACGTGCTCGTCGCGCTTGTGCGCGTAGTTGGGATCCCCGGGACCGAAGTTCACGGCCGGGATGCCGAGCGCCGCGAAGCGCGCGACGTCGGTCCACCCGTACTTGGCGCGGAACCGCCCGCCGGCGGCCGCCACGAGCTTCGCCGCGGCGGGCGCCCCCAGGCCCGGCAGCGCGCCGGGCGCGGCGTCGGTCACCTCGAAGCCGAGCGCACCGTCGGCGAGCGGCCCGGCGAGGACCTCCCGGACGTGGGCGACCGCCTCGTCGACCGTGCGGTCCGGCGCGAAGCGGAAGTTGACGTCCACGAAGGCCTCGTCGGGCACGACGTTGCCGGCGACGCCGCCCTCGATCGCCACGGCGGAGAGGCCCTCGCGATACTCGCACCCGTCGATGTCGACGGTGCGCGCGGTATAGCTCTGCAAGACCGTGAGCACCGACCCGAGCTTGTGGATCGCGTTGTCGCCCAGCCACGATCGCGCGCTGTGCGAGCGAACGCCGTCCGCGGTGATGCGCACGCGGACCGTGCCCTGACAGCCGGCCTCGATGAGCCCGCCGGAGGGTTCGCCGAGGATCGCGACATCGGCCTCGAGCCACTGCGGGAGCTCGCGCTCGATGCGGCCGAGGCCGTTGAAGTGCGAGGCGATCTCCTCGCACTCGTAGAAGATCAGGGTCAGGTCGTAGGCCGGGTCGGCCATCGTGGCGGCGAGGTGCAGGAAGACCGCGTCGCCGCTCTTCATGTCGACGGTGCCGCAGCCGTGGAGGATGCCGCCCTCGCGGCGGCTCGGCACGTTGTCCGCGATCGGCACGGTGTCGAGGTGCCCGGCGAGCATCACCCGCTGCGGCAACCCGCGATCCGTCCGCGCGAGCACGTTGTTCCCCACGCGGAGCACCTCGAATCGGCCCAGCGCCCGCAGCGCCGATTCCACCTCGTTCGCGATGCGCTCCTCGTCGTGGCTCACGCTGGGGATGTCCACCAGCGCGGCGGTGAGGTCGATCGGGTCGGCGGCGAGTTCGAGAGTCACCCCTCCAGGGTAGTGGTCAGATCCCGAGGATCGCCTTGGCGATCAGGAAGTACAGGATCAGGCCGGTCGCGTCGACGAACGTGCTGATGAACGGGTTGGAGAAGACGGCGGGATCGACACCGATGGACTTCGCCACGATCGGCATGAGCCCGCCGACGGCGGCGGACATCGTGCACACCCCGAACAGCGTGGCACCGATGACCAGGCCCACGTCGGCGCCGAAGAGGAGGCCGGCGATGATCGCGCCGAGGCTGCCGAGGACGAGCCCCAGCGTCGCGCCGACGCGGATCTCGCGCCCGAGCACGCGGAGCACGTCGGAGGTGGTGATGTCGCCGAGGGCGAGCGCGCGGGTCACGGTGGTGGCGGCCTGATTGCCGGTGTTGCCGCCCGTGCCGATGATGAGCGGCACGAACAGCGAGAGCACCACCATCTCCTGCAGGCTGTCCTCGAAGACGGAGAGCACCTTCACGGTGAGGGTGGCGCCGATCGCCAGGACGAGCAGCCACACCACCCGCGAGCGCACCAGGGTGCGCACGGGCGTCGACAGATAGGGCCGGTTCAGCGGCTCCACGCCGCCCTGGCGGGCCGCGTCCTCACTCTCGGCCTCCTCGAGGATCCGTAGGGCGTCGTCCACGGTGAGGAT
This sequence comes from Tsukamurella asaccharolytica, assembly GCF_007858435.1. Lineage (GTDB taxonomy): Bacteria > Actinomycetota > Actinomycetes > Mycobacteriales > Mycobacteriaceae > Tsukamurella > Tsukamurella asaccharolytica. The sequence continues at coordinate 50,575 of NZ_VIGW01000012.1, forward strand.
GCCGACGAGGCGGTGCTCGTCGTCGACGATGGGCATCACCAGCAGCCGCTGCTCCGCGCACCGGCGGGCCGCGTCCTCGGCCGACTCCCGCGCCCGCGCCGTGCCCGCGACGTTCATGATCTCGCTCACCGGGGTCGCGGGCGCGCTGCGCAGGAGCCCGCGCAGCCCGACGATGCCGACCAGCACCCGCCCGGGGCCGACGACCGGGATGCCGTAGATGGTCTCGACGTCGTCGATGCGGGCCCGCACCGCGGCGAGGGCCTGCTCGGCGGTGTCGCCGGGGTGGACCGAGACGAACTCGGGCGTCATCTCGCGGCCGACGGAACCCTGCGGGTAGCCGAGCAGGGCTGCGGTCGCGGCGCGCTCGCTCTCCGGGAGGCCCTGCAGCAGGCGTCCGGCGACGGTGGCCGGCAGCTCGTCGAGCAGGGTGACCCGGTCGTCGGGGTCGAGCTCCACGAAGAGGCCCGTCACCTGCTCGTCCTGAAGGTCGCGGATGAGCTCGCCCTGGAGCGGCGCGTCGAGGGACTCGAAGACGGTGAGCGCCTCGTCCTTCGCGAGCAGCCGGAAGACCACGGCCCGGTCCTTGCGCCCGAGGCGTTCGAGGACGTCCGTGACCTGGCGGTAGGTCAGGGGCGCGATGAGCGACGCGACCGCAGTCAGGTCTCCGTCGTCGACCGCGTCATCGATCCTGTTGGCCAGCTTCGCCGTGTCGGGTGTCGTGGTCACTCGCAGAACGGTATCCGAATCCCGGGGCTCCGCAGTACGAGCGCGGCGGGGCGCACGTAGGCTGGGCGGGTGACGAATCGTGGAGCGAAAGCGTACGGACTGGCCACCCTCACCGACGACGGGACGGTGCTCGACACCTGGTTCCCCGCGCCGGAGCTGACGGACGGCGGCGGCACCGTCGGCACGGTCCAGGATCCGGACGGTGCCCCGGAAGCGCTCGTGTCCTCCGCCGGCGCGGATGCGGAGCGCCGGGTCCGGATCGTGGTCGTGCAGACCACGATCGGCGACCTCGACGCCGCCCCCGTCGACGCGCACGACGTGTACCTGCGCCTGCACCTGCTGAGCCACCGGCTGGTGCAACCGCACGGGCTCAGCCTCGAGGGCCAGTTCGGCCTGCTCGCGAACGTCGTGTGGACCAATTTCGGCCCCTGCTCGCCGGTGGACTTCGAGTCGGTGCGCGCGGCGCTGCGCCGCCGCGGCCACGTCACCGTCCACTCGGTGGACAAGTTCCCCCGCATGGTCGACTACGTGCTGCCCGGCGGCGTCCGCATCGGCGACGCGGACCGCGTCCGCCTCGGCGCTCATCTCGCCGAGGGCACGACCGTCATGCACGAGGGCTTCGTGAACTTCAACGCCGGCACGCTCGGCACGGCGATGGTCGAGGGCCGCATCTCAGCGGGCGTCGTCATCGGCGACCACTCCGACGTGGGCGGCGGCGCGTCGACGATGGGCACCCTGTCGGGCGGCGGCAAGGAGATCATCGCGGTCGGCGAGCGGTGCCTGCTGGGCGCGAACTCGGGGCTGGGCATCCCGCTCGGCGACGACTGCGTGCTCGAGGCGGGCCTGTACCTGACCGCCGGCACCAAGGTGACCGGCCCGGACGGGACGCAGATCAAGGCGCGCGAGCTCGCCGGGCAGAGCAACCTGCTGTTCCGCCGCAACTCGGTCACCGGCGCGGTCGAGGTCGTGCCGTGGAAGAGCGAGGGCGTCGAGCTCAACGCCGCGCTGCACAAGAACTGAGGGCCCCCGACGAGAAGGGCGGCCGGTGCGCGCACCGGCCGCCCTTCTCGTCGCCACCCCAGTGAATTCTCTTCAGCGTCTGCCGCCCCCCAGTGGGACGGCCTTGCACCCCAGCCCGTCGAGGACTCGGTCGATCGCAGACTGCACGGCCCGCACCTCGCCGGGCGACTCGACTGCGGACACGCGGGGCGAACCGGTGCCCACGCACTCGGGATAGGTGGTCAGCAGGCGCGATTCCACGTGCCATAGGCCGATACCGCACAACACCACCACCGAACAGAGCACCGCGATCAGCACCACCCTGGCTCCCGCGATCGCCAACCCACCGTCTCCTATCCAACCGAACCTCACTATTGTTTGCAGTAGCGTACCAATGAAACAACGGTGGAGTTGCACGGGCGTCGGATTCAGCCGGGAAAGTGAGCAGAGCGCTCAACAGAACAACGCGAACGCCGCAGGCGGCCGCGGGCCACGCGGCCGAGACACCGGAGATTCCCGGTCAGGCCAGACGCTCGGCGGCGGCGGCGATCCGCTCGTCCGTCGCGGTGATCGCGATCCGGACATGCTCAGCGCCGTGCGGACCGTAGAACTCACCCGGGGCGGCGAGGATGCCGCGCTCGGCCAGCCAGTCGACGGTGTCGCGGCAGGGCTCACCGCGCGTCGACCACAGGTACAACCCCGCCTCGGAGTGATCGACGGCGAAGCCGGCGCCGCGGACTGCCTGCAGCAGCACGGCGCGCCGCGCGGCGTAGCGGGCGCGCTGCTCGGCCTCGTGCTCGTCCACCGAGAGGGCGTAGGTCATGGCGGCTTGCACCGGGAAGGGCACGATGGCACCCGCGTGCTTGCGCACGGCGGCCAGCTCGGCGATGAGCGCCGGATCGCCCGCGAGGAAGCCTGCACGGTACGAGGCCAGGTTCGAGGTCTTGGACAGCGAGTGGATCGCGATCAGCCCGGTGGTGTCACCGTCGCACACGCGCGGGTCGAGCACCGATACGGCCTCGGCCTCCCAGGCCAGGCCCAAGTAGCACTCGTCGGACGCCACGATCGCGCCGCGCTCGCGCGCCCACTGCACCACCTTGCGCAGATGATCGACGCCGAGCACGGCGCCGGTCGGATTGGACGGCGAATTCACGAACACCAGCGCCGGCCGCTCCGGGCCGAGCTGGGCGGTACCGTCGGCCCGCACCGGCCGCGCGCCGGCGAGCAGCGCGCCCACCTCGTAGGTCGGGTACGCGACCTCGGGGATCACGACCACGTCACCCGCGCCGAGGCCGAGCGTCGACGGCAGCTGCGCGATCGCCTCCTTGGTCCCGATCACGGGCAGGATCGCGTCCTCCGCGAGCTCGACGGTGCCGTACCGGCGGCTCAGGGCCGCGGCCGCCGCCTCGCGCAGCGCGACGGTGCCGATCGTCGCCGGGTAGCCGGGGAACGCAGAACCCTCGTAGAGGGCGCGGCGGATCGGCTCCGCCACCGGATCGACGGGCGTGCCGACGGAGAGGTCGACGATGCCGCCCGCGTGCGCCGCGGCCTTCGCCTTCGCGCCCGCCAGGGTGTCCCACGGGAAGTCCGGCAGGCCGGACGCCACGGGCACGCGCGGCACGATCAGTGCTCGGTGTCGGTGTTCATGGGCGGGAGCGCCTTGATGAAGGGGTGATCGTAGTCGATCTTCCCCTGCTTGGCGGCGCCGCCGGGCGAACCGATCTCGTCGAAGAAGTCGATGTTCGCGGTCACGTACTCGGCCCACTCGTCCGGCACGTCGTCCTCGTAGAAGATCGCCTCCACGGGGCACACCGGCTCGCAGGCGCCGCAGTCCACGCATTCGTCGGGCTGGATGTACAGCATCCGGTTGCCCTCGTAGATACAGTCGACGGGGCACTCCTCGATACATGCCTTGTCGAGCACATCCACACAGGGCTCTGCGATGGTGTACGTCACCTGTCATCTCCTTCGCACCGACGTCGTCCCTTCGACAGTATTCCGCCCCGCCAGGACCTGTCACAAAGAAGTGTCGCCTAACTTGCCGGGGTGTGCTTTCATTCACCAGTGCACGTAATCGTCGGTGTGTTCGGACTCGTCGTCTTCCTCCTTCTCGCGTACCTGCCCACGCGGAACGTCGCCATGCTCAAGAAGAAGGCGCCGTACATCCTGGGCATGCTCGCGATCCAGTTCGTGCTGGGCCTGATCATGCTGAAGACCCCCGTCGGCAAGATCGTCATCGACGGGCTGTCGGCCGGCTTCAAGCAACTCCTGAGCTACGCCCACGCAGGCACCGCATTCGTCTTCGGGGGCCTCGTCGACTTCAAGGACGAGAACGGGGGTACACCGTTCTTCCTCAACGTGCTCACGCCGATCATCCTGGTCTCGGCCCTCATCGGCATCCTGCAGTTCGTGAAGGTGCTGCCGCTGATCATCAAGTACCTCGGCCTGGCTCTGTCCAAGATCACCGGCATGCCCAAGCTCGAGTCGTTCAACTCGGTGAGCTCGGCGATCATCGGCCAGTCCGAGAACTTCATCGCGATCAAGAAGATCCTGCCGACCCTCCCGGCGAACCGCCTGTACACCCTGTCGGCATCGGCGATGTCGACGGTGTCGATGTCCATCGTCGGCTCGTACATGACGATGATCGAGCCCAGGTACGTGGTCGCCGCGATCGTGCTGAACCTGTTCGGCGCCTTCATCGTGGTCTCGCTCCTGAGCCCCTACGAGATCGCCCCGGAGGACGACGTCTTCGCCGCCCCCGCGCAGAAGAAGCAGTCCTTCTTCGAGATGCTCGGCGAGTACATCCTCGACGGCGCGAAGGTGGCTCTCACCGTCGCCGCGATGCTCATCGGCTTCGTCGCACTGATGGCCCTGGTCAACGGCCTTTTCGCCGCCGTCTTCGGCGGTACCACTTTTCAGGACGTCCTGGGCTACGTCTTCGCGCCGCTCGCCTGGCTCACCGGCGTCCCGTGGAACGAGTGCACCACCGTCGGCAGCCTGATGGCCACCAAGCTGGTGACCAACGAGTTCGTCGCGATGCTCTCCTTCACTGAGCAGAATCCCGGCGGCCCGGTGGTGCTCTCGCCCCGCGGCGAGGCCATCATCCAGACCTTCCTGGTCTCGTTCGCGAACTTCAGCTCCATCGGCATCATCGCCGGCGCGGCGAAGTCCTTGGCACCCGAGCAGGGCGACCAGATCGCCAAGTTCGGCCTCAAGCTGCTCTACGGCGCGACGCTGGTCTCGTTCATCTCGGCGACGATCGTCGGGCTCATCTCGTAGTCCCGACGGTGCGCCGCGCGCCTCGATGCTCGGACCACCGTCGAGGTCACGCCTCGGGCTCGAGGTCGGAACTCCCGCCCCGAGCCGCGGTGCCGGCCAAGGACGCCTCGAGGCCGAGGATCTTGGCGCCGTCGGAGGCACGGGACTCGACGGTGCGCAGGGTGGCGAACTCGCCGATGTACCCGGCGGCGGCGCCGACGACCGGCAGCTTCCCCATCGTGTCGAAGACGCCGCCCGGCCGCGGCCGCGACTCGAGCGCCGAGCGGGCCGACTTCACGGTGTGCAGCACGCCGCGGACCGCGCCGATCGCCGAGAAGACGCCGCCCCGCAGCTTGGTGGTCGTCTCCCGCACGGGGACGAGGTCCTGGAATCCGGGGTGGTCGCCGAGGAGCGCGCGGGCGTCGATCTGGCGGCGCGAGAGCACCCGCGCGACGAGATCGATCTGCTCGGGCACCTGGTCCACGCCGTGCTCTCCCGCCACACCGACGACCACGAGGGTCTGGTTCGCGAAGCCCAGGTAGGTCTGCAATGGCAGCAGGCGCGCGACGAAACCGAGAGCGCCCGGCCAGGCCACCGCCACCGTCGAGACCGCGCCGACGGGGATGACCCACCACCGGGAGCGGCCGTCGGCGTCCCGCTTGAGGTAGCCGTTGACCAGCGGGATCGGGGTGAGCCCGGCCAATGTCGAGACGCCCCGGACACCGGCGACAACCGGCCGCGCGACCGTCACGAAGACGCCGACTGTCCGCGCCAATTCGAGGTCGGTGACCGTGCCCGTCACCGCGCCGCCGCGCGGCTCCAGCGCGTTCACGCCGCACCCCGCTGGGCGTGCGTCGTGGTGCGCTCGCGCGCCGGGCGCCCGATTCCGTTCGCTATCGCGTGCAGTTCCGCCACTGTCTTCTCCGATCCGTGTGCCGATCCCGCCATCCGCGAGATCGTCTCCTCCATCAGGGTGCCACCGAGGTCGTTGGCGCCGCCCTGCAGCATGGCCTGCGTCCCCGCGGTGCCCAGCTTCACCCACGACGTCTGGACGTGGTCGATGCGGCCGTGCAGCATCACGCGCGCCAGCGCATGCACGGCGCGGTTGTCCCGCTTGGTCGGCCCCGGTCGCGCGGCGCCCGCGAGGTACAGCGGGGCGCTCTGATGCACGAAGGGCAGCGGCACGAACTCGGTGAAACCGCCGGTGCGGTCCTGGATATCGCGCAGGACGTTCAGGTGGGTCACCCAGTGCGACGGGTTGTCGACGTGGCCGTACATCATGGTCGACGACGACCGGATGCCCACCTCGTGCGCCGTGGTGACCACATCGATCCACGCCGACGTGGGCAGCTTGCCCTTGGTGAGCACCCAGCGGACCTCGTCGTCCAGGATCTCGGCGGCGGTGCCCGGGATGGTGTCGAGGCCCGCCTCGCGCAGGCCGATCAGCCAGTCGCGCACGGACTCTCCGGAGTGGGCCGCGCCGTTGACGATCTCCATCGGACTGAAGGCGTGCACGTGCATGCCGGGCACGCGGTCCTTGACGGCGCGTACCAGGTCGGCGTAGCCGGTGGCGGGCAGGTCCGGGTCGATGCCGCCCTGCATGCAGACCTCCGTGGCGCCCACCCGCCACGCCTCCTCGGCGCGGTCGGCGACCTCCGTCATCGACAGGGTGAAGGCATCGGCGTCGCCCTTGCGCTGCGCGAAGGCGCAGAACCTGCAGCCCGTGTAGCAGATGTTGGTGAAGTTGATGTTCCGGTTGACCACGTAGGTCACCACGTCGCCGACGGCGTCCTTGCGCAGCTGATCCGCCAGCGCCACCAGGGCCTCCAGACCGGCGCCGTCGGCGTGAGCGAGGGCGCGGTACTGATCGTCGCTCAGCCCGCCCGGAGTCTTCTCCGCGGCACGCAGGGCCGACAGCACGTCGGACTCCACCTTCTCCGGCGCCGACAGCGAGAGCACCTGCTCGCGCACGGACTCCCAGTCGCCGAAGGCGGAGCCGAGGTCCGAGCGGGCGTCGGTGGCGCGGCCGTCCAGATCGATGGCGGTGTTCAGGTCGGTGCGGCCGGAGGACGCCCATTCCTCGTCCGGCTCCTGCCAGGGCAGGCCGGCGGGGATCGCAGCAGGGTCCGCGAGCCCCGTCTCGGCGTCGGCGAGCGCCGCGACGTGCGGCGCGACCCGCGGGTCGATCCACGGGTTCCCGGCGCGCACGTACTTGGGCTGGGCCGTGAGCCGCTGGCGCAGCTCGAAGCCCGCGTCGGCGGTGATCGCGGCGAGCGCGTCAAGGTCGGGCCAGGGGCGCTCGGGGTTGACGTGATCCGGGGTCACCGGCGAGACGCCGCCCCAGTCGTCGACGCCGGCCTCCAGCAGCAGCCGGCACTCGTCGGCCGAGACGAGGTTCGGCGGCGCCTGCACCCGCATCGCGGGCCCCAGCACCAACCGGGTCACGGCGATCGCCGCGCGGTAGACCTCGAGATCCGCGTCCTCGACGGAGCGCATCGCGGTATCCGGCTTGGCGCGGAAGTTCTGGATGATGACCTCCTGCACGTGCCCGAAGGCCTTGTGCACCTTGCGGATGGCCATGATCGACTCGGCGCGCTCGCGCTCGTCCTCGCCGATGCCGATGAGCAGGCCCGTGGTGAACGGGACCGAGAGCCGGCCGGCATCGGTGAGGGTGCGCAGCCGCACCGCCGGATCCTTATCGGGCGAGCCGTAGTGCGGCTGCCCCTTCTCGGTGAAGAGCCGCTCGGAGGTGGTCTCGAGCATCATGCCCATCGACGGCGCGACGGGCTTGAGCCGCGAGAGCTCCTCCCAGCTCATGACGCCCGGGTTGAGGTGCGGCAGCAGCCCCGTCTCCTCCAGCACGCGGATCGCCATCGCGCGCACGTAGTCGAGCGTGGAGTCGTAGCCCCGCTCGTCGAGCCAGGTCCGGGCCGCCTCCCAACGGTCCTCCGGTCGGTCGCCCAGCGTGAACAGGGCCTCGTGGCAGCCGAGCTCGGCGCCACGGCGCGCGACCTCGAGGATCTCGTCGGGCTCCAGGTAGGCGCCGTGGCCCTCCGCGGCCAGCTTGCCGGGTACCGTCACGAAGGTGCAGTAGTGGCACCTGTCGCGGCACAGCCGCGTGATCGGGATGAACACCTTCTTGCTGTAGGTGACCTGCGGCGTCCCGTCCGCCCCCGTCAGGCCCGCCTCCAGCAGGCCGACGTCGCGCACCCGCGCCGCGGATCGGCACAGGTCGTCCAGGTCGTCGCCGCGGGCCGCGAGGAGCACCTGCGCCTCATCGACGTTGAGCACCGCCCCGTCCCGCGCCCGACGCAGGGCGCGCCGCATCGCCGACGCCGTCGGGACGTACGGCTCCGCCGCGCGTTTCGGCACCGTCGGCAGCGGGAGAAGCGCGGGAGTCTGCTCTGAAGCGTGCGTCACTTCTCCGATGATGCCAGGTGTCCCGCCAGGATCGGCATCCCGATTCCACACAGCAGGAGCAGGAGTAGCCGCCAGTCGGCCAGGAGCACGATGTAACCGCCCGGCACGCCGAGCAGGAAGGCGGCGATCACCAGGAGGAACGCGATCACGGGCAGCGCGCCGTGCAGGGGCTCGCCGCCCAGGCGGCGCGCGGCCACGGAGATCCCCGCCAGTAGCGCGCCGAACAGAACCGCGGAGAGCGGAAGGGGCACGGCACCCGCGTACAGGTAGAGGTACATCGTCGCGCCGACGGCGCACACCGCTCCGCCCGCGACGGCGAGGCCGAGCAGGATCCAGTCGAGCGGTTCCATCACACCACCCCCGCGAACAGGTCACGCTCGACACCGTCGGGCCCGGGGGCGGCGGTACCGCGGGCCAGGACGTAGGCCTCCTCGGCGAAGACGGGTTGCGCGATCCGATTGGTCAGGGCGAGCGCGGCGCCGCCGGCCCCGACGCCGAGCTGCGTCGCGTGGGCGTCGAGCGCGGCGCGCTTGCGGTGGAGGACGGTGGTGACGTCGATCCGGGTGGTGATCGTCGCGTCGTCGTGCGCGGGTAGCTCGTCCACGGCGGGCACGCGCCAGCCGTCCGGCAGCCGGGCGCCCCGTAGCGCGGCGAGCCCGGCCTCGAGGTCACCGCGGGAGGTCACGGTCCAATACAGCTTCGCCACCTCCCAGGGCTCCCCCGGGATCTCGGGATCCGCGGCGGCGGCGACCGCCCCGCCGGTCACGTGGTGCGCGGCGATGTGATCGGGGTGGCCGTAGCCGCCCGCCTCGTCGTAGGTGATCACGACGTGCGGCCGCGTCTCGCGGATGATCCGCGTCAGCGCCTGCAGAGGGCTGCCGTCGACCCCCGGAAGATGCGCCGACGAGGCGAAGGCGCGCGGGTGCTCGGCGGCGGGGGTGCCGGCCATGCCGGAATCGCGCCAGCGCCCGATGCCGCCGAGGAAGCGGGGCCGCAGTACCGGCCCCGCGGGGTCGCTCAGCGCGGCCAGCGCGCCGGTGAGCTCGCCGACCCGGTACCCGCCCAGCTGATCGGCGTTCTCGGCGGTGAGCTGCGCGAAGCGCGGCTCCATCACCTCGCCCTCCTCGCCGAGCGTGCAGGTCACGACGGTCACCTCGACGCCCTCGGCGAGGGAGCGCGCGATGGTTCCGCCGGTGGTGATCGTTTCGTCGTCGGGATGCGCGTGCACCAGCAGCAGCCGCCGTCCGCTCGCGTGCGTCAACTGCGGGCCCACCCCTCCACGCCGGAGAAGACACCGTCGCGCGGCGGCCCCTCGAGGGTCACGCCCTGCACCGCCGGGCCGACGGCCGTCAGGGTCACGTCCTGCAGAATCGGCAGCACCGTCGCGCGCGACCACAGCCGCGCGTCGATCGCAGCGAGGTCGATGGGCCCGCCGCGCAGCCCGTCCAGCGCGAGGACCTGCAGGTCCGCATCGCACAGGCCGGCCAGGTTGCCGCCCACGGTGGTGGCGGCGGGATCGCTCTCGAGGTCCGGCGCCGACGGCGCGCTGGAGGTCGTGGGCTGCTGGCCGCCCTCCGACGGGGGCGCGGGGCACTCGACGCGGGCGGCGAACCGTTCCGCCGGCGTCGGGCCGGTGCTGGACCAGCCGACCACGGCGTCGACGGCACCGTCGAGCAGCGCCGTCCCGGCGACCACCTGGGGCTCCAGCGTCACCACCGACGCGAAGACGCCCATGGCCCGCAGCTGGTCGGTCGCGTTGCTGGCGACGGCGAACGCCGCGACGTTGCCCTGGGGCACGCCGATCCGCAGGAACATGGGCACCCCGTCGCGCACGTACTGCTGGACGTTCTGGCCGGGCGACGGCGACGGCGGCACGGGCAGCGCCGACGGGTCGGTGCTCCCGCTCGGGCCGGACGGCTGCGTCGTCGGCGGCAGCGGGGTGGGTGGCACGCTCTGGCTGGGCGGAATGGGGGCGCTCTGCAGCGTGTACCCGGCACCGGCGAGGGCGCGCTCGAGGCGGGCCTTCGCCTCCGCGGGCGCGGGGCGCGCCGGCATCGTCGGGGCGTAGCCGGGGTCCGATGGTGCCAGCACCTGCGCCCGGGCGGGGCGCACGGCGTCGCCTCCGGAGCCGACGGTGGTGAGCAGGTCCACGTTCACGGCGTCCAGCAGCGCGCGCCGCACCGCGACGTCGGCGAGGAACTTCGAGCGGGTGTTTAGCGTCAGCGAGAGCACGCGCGGATCGACCTGCTCGACGGCCCGCACCTCGTAGATGGAGGTGAGCTGGGCCAGCAGCGACGGCCCACCGTGCACCGAGACCACCTGCACGTCGCCGTTGCGGACGGAATTGGCGAGCTGGGCGGCGGTGCCACCCCTGCGCAGCACGATGCGGTCCACGACGGCCGGCTTCGCCCAGTAGCGGTCGTTGCGCTCGAGGGTCACCTCGTCGCGCGCCACGTCGACCCTCTTGACCAGATAGCCGGCGCCCGACGCGGGGATCTTCTCCCGCATGGCGCCGTTGAAGCCGCCCGGCGCCCCCTTGATCAGGTGACTCGGCAGCAGGTTCTGGAACAGGGTCCGCCAGCCGGGCAGGGGCGCCGCGAGGGTGACGATGACGCGCTTGCCGCCGGCCCCGGAGGCCACCGATTCGATCTGCCGATAGGGCGCGGAACCGACCGTGTCCGGGGCGGTGGTCATCGACTGCCACAGGTACACGAAGTCCTCGGCGGCGATCGGGGCACCGTCGGACCACTGCGCGTCCTGCCGGATGGTGTAGACGATCTGCAGCGGGGTGGGATGCTCGATCGCCGGGATCAGGTCGGTGTTCTGGGCCAGCGTCACCCGCCCGTCGGGCTCCTTGACCTCGCGGAAGACGCTCGGCAGGGTCATCGCGGCCAGTGCCCGCGAGGCCGACGACGAGTTGGACGCGAGATGCGGGTTGAAGCCGGGCCCCAGGCCGTCGATCGCCACCTGCACGGTGGCACCGGTGGTGACCGGGGCCTGCGGGGGCGCGGAGGTCTCCGAGCCCGGCACCGCCGGCGGCGGGTCGGCGACACAGGCGGTCAGGGCCGTCGCGAGCAGGGCCGACGCCACCGTCAGCCCCAGGGACCTACGCCGCACTGCCCGTGCCTCCTACCGCTCGCTCGAAGTCCACACCGCCCGACGGCGTCGCCGTCGCATCCCGTCACCGCGACCGCGGCGGTCAGCCCGCGGCCTGGTCCCGCGACTTGGCGCGCGACCGCTCGCGGGCGCGCTCGGTGGCGTTGAGGTGCACCTTACGCACCCGCACCACCTCGGGGGTGACCTCGACGCACTCGTCGGCGGCGCAGAACTCCATGGCCGCCTCGAGCTCCAGCTTGATGGGCTTGGCGAGGGTCTCCATCACGTCGGCGGAGGACTGACGCATGTTGGTCAGCTTCTTCTCCTTGGTGACGTTGATGTCGAGGTCCTCGGCGCGCGGGTTGATGCCCACGACCATGCCCTCGTAGGTGTCGGCGCCCGGCTCGACGAAGAAGGTGCCGCGGTCGGCCAGCTGGATCATCGCGAACGGGGTCACGGTGCCCTGGCGGTCGGAGACCAGCGAGCCGGTGTGGCGGGCGCGGATCTCGCCGGCCCACGGCGCGTACTCGTGGAAGACCGCGTTGGCGATGCCGGTGCCGCGGGTCTCGGTGAGGAAGTCGGTGCGGAAGCCGATGAGGCCGCGCGAGGGCACGACGAACTCCATCCGGACCCAGCCGGTGCCCTGGTTCGCCATCGTCTCCATGCGGCCGCGACGGTTCGCGAGCAGCTGGGTAACCGAGCCGAGGTACTCCTCGGGCACGTCGATGGTGAGGTGCTCGAAGGGCTCGTGCACCTTGCCGTCGACCTTGCGGGTGACCACCTGCGGTTTGCCGACGGTGAGCTCGAAGCCCTCGCGGCGCATCTGCTCGACGAGGATGGCCAGCGCCAGCTCACCGCGGCCCTGCACCTCCCACTGGTCGGGCTTGCCGATGTCGAGGACCTTGAGCGAGACGTTGCCGATGAGCTCGGAGTCGAGGCGGGACTTGACCATGCGGGCGGTCAGCTTGTGGCCCGAGACCTTGCCGACCAGCGGCGACGTATTGGTGCCGATGGTGACCGAGATGGCGGGCTGGTCGACGGTGATGCGCGGCAGCGCGACGGGGTTCTCGAGGTCGGCGAGGGTGTCGCCGATCATGATCTCCGGGAAGCCCGCGACGGCCACGATGTCGCCGGCGACGGCCTCCTCGGCGGGCTTGCGCTCGACGCCGTCGGTCGCCAGCAGCTCGGTGACCTTGGCGTTCGTGATGACGGGCTCGCCGTCGACCTCGCGCATCCAGGCCACGGTCTGGCCCTTGCGCAGGGTGCCGTTGTGGATGCGGACCAGGGCGAGCCGGCCGAGGAAGGCCGACGCGTCGAGGTTGGTCACGTGGGCCTGCAGCGTCGCCGCCGGATCGCCCTTGGGCGCGGGGATGTGGTCGTGCAGGATCTGGAACAGCTCGTCGAGGTTCTCGGCGTCGGGGACGGTGCCGTCGGCGGGGGCGGTGGTCGACGCCTTGCCCTCACGGCCCGAGGCGTAGACGACGGGCAGCTCGAGCGCGAGCTCGGCGGCCTCCGCGGCCTCGTCGGACAGGTCCGACGCGAGGTCCAGCAGCAGGTCCTGAGCCTCCGTGACGACCTCCTCGATGCGCGCGTCGGGACGGTCGGTCTTGTTCACGACGAGGATGACGGGCAGCGACGCGGCGAGCGCCTTGCGCAGCACGAAGCGGGTCTGCGGTAGCGGGCCCTCGGAGGCGTCGACGAGCAGGACGACACCGTCGACCATGGACAGGCCGCGCTCGACCTCGCCGCCGAAGTCGGCGTGGCCCGGGGTGTCGATCACGTTGATGACGGTGGTGGTGCCATCGGCGTTGACCCGGTGCACGGCCGTGTTCTTCGCCAGGATGGTGATGCCCTTCTCCTTCTCCAGATCACCCGAGTCCATCACGCGGTCGACCAGCTCGGCCCGCTCGCCGAACGCGCCGGACTGCCGCAACATGGCGTCGACCAGGGTGGTCTTCCCGTGGTCGACGTGCGCGACGATGGCGACGTTGCGAAAGCTGGGCTGAGCCACTGTGGTTCTCCTGTGTGGTGATCGTGCGCGCCCGCACCGGTCGAGGTGGTCCGTGGGCGCGTCGAAGGGGGCGTGTGGACACGCCTGGTCGTGACCAGGTTACTTCCCGAAGACCCGAGGGGCCGCATCGCGACCGCCGGATGTGACGGTTGGCATCGCGGGATTAGGTTGCGCTAACCTATGCGGGTGAGTAAGACCAAGGCGCACAAACTCGTGGGCAGCAAGCCCAAGTCGAAGTGCTGTCGCAAGAAGACCCGGTGCATGAAGTGCCCCGTGGTGATCCACAAGCTCAACCGGATGGCCGCCCACGGCGCCACCAAGAAGGAACTCGAGAAGTCCCTGAAGACGGTGCGCGCCAATCCGGAGCGCAGCCGCGTCGCCTGACGCGAAGGGCACGCCTCGGTCGGAATGCGCTCAGTTCCCGCCCGACGGTGCTGTCACCAGCAGGTTCGTCAGCACGGACGTGAGCACGCGCACCAGCTCGGCGGGATCCGAGCGGTCGCCCGCGTGCTGCCACCAGGCCAGGAGGAACTCGTTGACCGACGGGATGAACCCCGCGTGCACCCAGGGCGCCACGGGCCGCGCGCCCGCTGCCTCCGCCGCCGACCGGATGGTCCGCGCCCAGTGGTCCCGGGTCGCCATCCGGTGCGCCTCCAGCTCGGGGCTCACGCCAACGACCTCGACGAGGACCACCCGCAGGCCGCGCGGGTCGGCGAGCAGCGAGTCGATGTAGGCCGTCAGTCCCGACGCGACCAGCGGCGCGATCGCCCCGTCGCCCGATCCCACGGCGGGGGCACCGTCGGCCAGGGCCTCCGCGACGGCGACGCGCCCCCGGTCGTGAACACCGGTGTAGAGGTGCCGCAGGAGGGCCTCGCGGTCGGCGAACAGCTCGTAGAAGTGGCGCCGCGAGACCTTCGCCCGCCCGCAGACGTCCGCGACGGTCGTCCGCTGGTATCCGACGGTCGCGAACAACTCCAGCCCGGCGTCCTCCAGCCGCGCCAGCCGCTCGGCGCGCCGGGTCCGCGCGTCGGCGCCGCCGTAGACCCGGCCGGCCGCGCGGGGCGTGCCGGCCCTCGCCGCGGTCACGGCGTCGAGGCGGTCGCGCCCCACCAGATGTTCACGTCGCCGTCCACGGCGAACTCATCGATCGCGGCGAGCTCGTCGGCGGTGAAGGCGAGGTTCGCGACGGCGCCCACGCTGTCCTCGAGCTGCGCGACGCTGGAGGCCCCGACGAGCGCGGACGTCACGGCGGGCGACCGCAGCACCCACGCGATCGCCAGCTGTGCGAGCGTCTGCCCGCGGTCGGCGGCGATACCGGCCAGTCCGCGCACCCGCGCCAGGTTCTCCTCCGAGAGCATGCCGCCGGACAGGCTCTTGCCTGCGGCGGCGCGGGAGTCCTCCGGCACGCCGCGGAGGTAGCGGTCGGTGAGCAGGCCCTGCGCCAGCGGCGAGAAGGCGATCACGCCCATGCCCTCGGCGGCGGCGGTCTCCAGCAGCGACGGCGCGCGGCCCTCCCCTGGGCTTTCGATCCAGCGGTTGAGCATCGAGTACGAGGGCTGGTGGAGGAGCAGCGGTGTGCCGAGCCCGCGCATGATCTCCTGTGCCCGCGCGGTGAGCTCGGCGCCGTACGACGAGATGCCCACGTACAGCGCCCGGCCGGAGGTCACGGCGGTGTGCAGCGCGCCCATCGTCTCCTCGAGCGGCGTCTCGGGATCGGGGCGGTGGCTGTAGAAGATGTCCACGTGGTCGAGGCCCATCCGACGCAGCGAGTTGTCCAGCGACGAGAGCAGGTACTTGCGGGAGCCGCCGAAGCCGTACGGGCCGGGCTGCATGTCCCATCCCGCCTTCGAGGAGATGATCAGCTGATCGCGGTAGGGCCGGAAGTCCTCGGCGAAAAGAGTGCCGAAGTTCCGCTCCGCGCTGCCGGGCGGCGGCCCGTAGTTGTTCGCGAGGTCGAAGTGGGTTACGCCCAGGTCGAAGGCGCGGCGCAGGATGTCGCGCTGGGTCTGCAGCGGCTTGTCGTCGCCGAAGTTGTGCCACAGGCCCAGTGAGACCGCGGGGAGCGTGAGCCCCGACTCCCCGACCCGGCGATACGGGACCTCGTCGTAGCGACGATCGGCGGCGACGTACGGATCGAATGCACCCATGCCCCCATCATGCCCGGCGCGCGCGCCGCCGGGCCTACGATCAGCAGCATGAGCGACGACGCGGCGGACGGTCCTCAGGACGAGAGCTTGGTGACGGTGCTCATCGCCTTCACCGCGAACGTCCTGATCGCAGTGGCCAAGTCGGTCGCTGCAGTGGTCACTGGCTCGGCCGCGATGGTGGCGGAGGCGGCGCACTCGTGGGCCGACACCGGCAACGAGGTCTTCCTCCTCATCGGCGCGAAACGCGCCGGCAAGCCCGCCGACGAGGCGCACCCGTTCGGGTACGGACGCTCCGGCTACGTGTGGTCGATGTTCGCCGCCTTCGGCCTGTTCAGCGTGGGCGCGGCCGTCTCGGTCTGGCACGGGATCTCGACGCTCGGCGCGCCCGAGGAGGCGACGGACTACGGCTGGGGCTACGCCGTGCTGGCCATCTCCTTCGTGCTCGAGGGAATCTCCTTCCTGCAGGCACTGCGCCAGACCAAGGAGGGCGCGCAGGAGCGCATGCTGCACCCGTTGCGGTACGTCCGGGTCACGTCGAATCCGGTGCTGCGCTCCGTCTTCGCCGAGGATCTGAGCGCCCTCATCGGCATCGTCATCGCCGCGAGCGCGATGGCGTTGCACCAGATCACCGGGAACCCCGTGTGGGATGCCATCGGGTCGATCCTGGTCGGCGTCCTGCTCGGCGTCGTCGCGGTCTTCCTGATCCGGCGCAACATGGACTTCCTCACCGGCGAGGAGGCGACGCCGCTGGCGCGCAACCGCATGCTGGAGGCGCTGCAGTCACACCCCGACATCAAGCAGGTGAGCTTCCTGCACATGGAGTGGGTCGGCGCCGACCGGCTGTTCGTCGTCGCGGCCGTCGACCTCGAGGGCGATCTGCCGGAATCGCAGGTCGCGGCGCGACTTGCGGCGATCGCGGACGACATGAACCGCGTGCCCCGCATCCAGCGGGCCCTGCTCACCCTCACCCGCCCCGGCGACACCACTCGGCTCGCCGCCGAGCCGCTCCCCGACTGGTACCTCCCCGAGGACGAACGCCGCCCCTAGCCGGTACACCTCGCGGGTGGCGGTCACGGGGCTACCCGATCACGGCGATCCGGCGCGGGTTGAGCGCGACGCGCACCACCTCGCCGTCCGCGGGCGCCGTGTCACCGAGGGCGTCGACCAGAAGCTCGCCGTCGGCGGTGTCGACGGCGGCGGTGATCCGCACCCCGTCGGCGGTGGGGACGGAACCGGTCACCCGGGCGGGGACCCCGTGCGCCTGGATCACGACGGAGCCGGGGCGCAGGCCCAGCCGGAACCGGCCGTCGGGGCAGTCGACGAGGACCTGCCCCAGCGCGGACGTGGCCTGCAGGTTCTTGACCTGCGCTTCGATCAGCACGGAGTAGCCGAGGAAGCGGGCCACGTCGGGGGTGCGCGGACGCCGCCACAGGCGGTCGGGCCGGTCGACCTGGGCGAGCTCGCCGGCGTCGAGGACGGCCACGGTGTCGGCCAGCTCGACGGCCTCGTCGTGGTCGTGGGTCACGATGAGGGCGGGCGTCCCCGTCTCGCGCAGGATGCGCCGCAGGTCGCCCACGAGGCGGTCGCGCAGCTGCCGGTCCAGCGCGGAGAGCGGCTCGTCGAGCAGCAGGAGCCGGGGTTTCGGAGCCAGCGCGCGGGCCAGCGCTACGCGCTGCTGCTGCCCACCGGACAGCTCCCCGACGGGCCGGGCGCCCATCCCGGGAAGCCCGACGAGCTCCAGCAGCTCCTCGACCCGGGCGCTGGCCTCGGCGCGCGGCCACCGGTGCCGCTGCAACCCGTAGCGGATGTTGCCGGCCACGTCGCGGTGCCCGAAGAGCTGCCCGTCCTGGAAGACGACGCCGAAGCCGCGGCGATGGGTGGGCACGTCCGCGAGGTCCGCGCCGTCCCACAGGATGCGGCCGCCGGCCAGCCGCTCGAGACCCGCGACGGCCCTCAACAGAGTGGACTTGCCGCAGCCCGACGGCCCGAGCAGCGCGGTCACGGAGTCCGCACCGTCGGCCGCCGCCGCGTTCCCGACGGTGAGCGAGACGTCCCGCACGGCCGTCCGGTCGCCGTAGCGGACCGAGACCCGGTCGATGGTCAGCACACCGACTCCTCTCCTCCGCCGTAACACTCGCGGATAGCCATCAGAACTCCGCCCGCCCGCCGTCGTCGCGGCGCAGCGCCTCGACCACGCCGATCACCACCACCGTCGCCGCGATGAGCAGCACCGAGCACGACGCGGCGAGCGCGGCGTCGGCCCAGCCGGGGCGGCCGGAGATCCGGCCGATCAACACCGGCAGGGTCATCTGCTCGGGCCGCACCAGGAAGCTTGCGGCCCCGAACTCCCCCAGCGTAACGACGTACGCGAAGCCCGCCGCCACGGCCACCGACCGGCTGATCACCGGCAGGTCGACGGAGGTGAAGACGCGCACCGGCGAGGCACCGAGCACGGCGGCGGCCTGCCGCTGCCGCGGGTCGACGGCCCCGAGCGCCGGTACCAGCACGCGCACCACCAGCGGCAGCGCGACGAGCGCCTGCACGAAGGGCAGCACGACGGGCGACTCCCGGAGCGCGGGCAGCGATTGCAGCGCCAGCAGGTAGCCGAAGCCGAGCGTCACCGCGCTCACGCCGAGCGGCAGCATCACCACGGCGTCGGCGAACCGGCTCAGCGGCCCGCGGGAGCGGGCGATCGCCACCGCGGCGAGCCCGCCGACCAGCAGCGCGAGCGCGCCGGCCTGCGCGGCGGTGACCAGCGACATCAGCAACGCCTTCACCGGCACGACGCCGCCGAAATCGCTGGTGAGCCGACGGTAGGCGTCGAGGCTGAGCGCGCCCGACGGGTCGGGGTGCAGCGAGCGCAGCAGCAGCGCGCCGAGCGGCAGCAGCAGCACCGCGACGCTCACCGGCACGCCGAGGAACACCGCGATCCGGGCGCGGCCGCCGGCCCGGGGCGGCTCGATCCGGGCGGCCGCCGACGGCCGCGACGCCCGCACCCGCAGCGCGCTGCTCAGGGCCACGGCGAGCACCACGATGCCGATCTGGACCAGGGCCAACAGCGCGGCGGTGCGCAGGTCGAAGGCGCCCACGACCTCCTGGTAGACCGCGGTCTCCAGGGTGCGCAGGCGGGTGCCGCCGACGACGAGGACGATGCCGAAGCTCGTCGCGCAGAACAGGAAGACCACCGACGCGGCCGACGCGACCGCGGGCAGCAGCGCCGGCGCCGTGGCGGTGAGGAAGGCGCGAACCGGGCCGGCGCCCAGCGTGCGCGCGGCCTGCTCGGCGCGCGGATCGACGGCCGACCACACGCCGCCGACGATCCGCGCCACCACGGAGACGTTGAAGTAGGCGTGCGCGAGCAGCACCGCCCACACGGTCTCGGAGAGGCCGAGGAAACCGAGACTCCCGCCGGGCGCGAAGAGGGTGCGGAAGGCGACGCCCACCACAACGGTCGGCAGCACGAAGGGCACCGTCGCCACCACCCGGACGAGCCATTGCCCGCGGAACCTCACCCGCGCGGTGAGCCACGCGAGCGGCAGCCCGAGAACCACGGTGAGCAGCGTCGACGCCGCGGCCTGCCATACGGTGAACCAGACCAGCCCCAGTCCGCCCGCGCCGGTGAAGCCGTCCCAGAGGCTGACACCGTCGGACGAGAGGCCCCGCGCGAGGATCGCGGTGACGGGCCACAGGAAGCACACCGCGACGAACAGCAGCGGGGCGGCCAGCACCGCGAGCCGCCCGAGGGACGCCGAGGACACGGGGCTCCGCAGCACCCGGGAGGTCACCGCCCCATCAGCTGGCGCCACTGCCGTACCCAGCCGTCGCGCTCGTCGGCGAGGCGGTCGGCGGGCAGGGTGGCGGGCTTCGGCGGCACGGGCGCGTACTTCGCCCACGCCTCGGGCAGGGGGACACCGCGGGTCACGGGGTAGACGTACATCGCGTCGGGGATGGTCGCCTGCGCCGCGGGCGAGAGCAGGAAGTCGATCAGCTTGCGCGCGCCGTCGGGGTTCTTGGTGCCGCGCAGCACGCCCGCGTACTCGACCTGCCGGAAGCAGGTGTCGAGCAGCGCCTTGGTCGGGGGCGCGGCGCCGTCCTTGCCCACCTCGGCGGCGGGCGAGCTGGCGTAGGAGACCACGATCGGCTTCGGCCCCCGGCCCGAGGAGCCGGAGAAGTCGGTGGAGTAGGCCGTGGTCCAGTTCGGCGTGACGGCGACGTCGTTCGTGCGCAGCGCGCGCCAGTAGTCCTGCCAGCCGTCGCCCAGCGTCGCGACGGTGCCGGCCAGGAAGGCCATGCCGGGCGACGCCGTCTCCGGGTTCTGGACCACGGTGAGGCCGCGGTACTCGGGTTTCGCCAGGTCCTGGTAGGTGACCGGCTCGGGCAGGTTCTTGTCCTTGAAGAAGCGCGTGTCGATGTTGACGCACACGTCGCCGAAGTCGACGGCGGTGAGCTGCGGCATGCCCGCGAGGGCGTAGTCCCGGGCCCCGTTCGCCGCGGCCGGCGAGACGTACTCGTCGAAGACGCCGGCGCGTACGGGGCGGGCCGCGTAGGTGTTGTCCACGCCGAAGGCGACGTCGCCGGGCGGGTTGCCCGGGGTCAGCGACAGCTTGGTCGCGAGCTCGCCGCCGTCGCCGAGCTCGACGGTCCTGACCGCCAGCCCGGTCTGCTTCGTGAAGTCGGCGAGCACGTTCTCGGGCAACTGGAAGCTGGAGTGCGTCACCAGCGTCACGGTCCCGGTGGCCGCCGGCGCGTCACTCTGCGCCGACGGTGCCGTGCTGGTCGCGCACGCGCTGGTCGCGAGGGTCGCCGCGGTGAGGATCGCAAGGCCTACACGGCCGAGGGTGGTCATCCGCTCAGAGTAGTGCGTCCAGCCGTCGCCGCTGCGCGAGGATCAGCGCGACGAGGACGCCCGCCGCGAGCGCGCCGGGCGCCATGAAGACCGCCCAGAGCACGCCGTCCTCGATCCCGATCGCGGCGAGGCCCTTGCGCAGGAAGTGCACGCCGATGTAGCCGAACACCGCGGTGACGGCGGCGACCCGCGTCGCCCACGGGGTGAAGGCCGCGCCCGGGCGGCGGAAGTCCGCGCCGCCGCGCGGCCCGAGCGGCCCGTGCACCACCCAGATCAGCAGCGGGACGATCCACACGAAGTGGTGGATCCACGAGATCGGCGAGGACAGCAGCCCGAGGAACTGCACGAGGACGAGGGCGATGAGGGCGTCGCCGCGACGCACCACCCACCAGGCGGCGAAGAGCAGGGCGGCGGCCACGATCACCGCGACGATCCACGCCGGCCCGGTGCCCACGTCGTGCCCGGTGAACCGGGACACGGCGCCGCGCAGCGCCTGGTTGTCGGGCTTCGCGGGGTCGCCGATGGGGCCCGTGTCGCCGAGCAGGATCGTGAAGTAGCGGCGCGTCTCCGCGGGCAGGACAAGGTAGCTGATCCCCACCGTGGCGGCGAAGGTCACAGCGGAGAAGACGGCGGCCCACACCCGGCCGCGGGCGAGCAGGAACAGCCCGCCCACGGCGGGGGTCAGCTTGATCCCCGCCGCGAGGCCGATGAGGAGGCCGGAGGCACCGTCGACCCGCCCCGGCCTGCGCGCGAGGGACGGCGACGGGGCGGCGCGCGTGACGAGGTAGGCGGCCCAGACGCCGAAGGTCATGAGGACGACGTTGATCTGGCCGTAGTCGAGGTTGGTGCGCACGGGGTCGATCCAGAGCGCGGCCGCGGTCCACACCAGGGGCAGCTCGCGCGGCACGTCGCCCAGGCGCGACGGTGCGCCGCGCCCCGCCGCGAGGATGGCCAGGCACATGCGGATGACCAGGAACAGCAGGCCCGCGGTGAGCGCCACCCAGCCGACCGCGACGACCGGGAACGGGAGGAACTTGAGCGGGTAGAAGAACAGGGCCGCGAAGGGCGGATAGGTGAAGGGCAGCGGCTGCTGCGGCGTGTAGTCGCGGAGCGCGAAGTCGTAGAGGCCGCCGTCCGCGGTCACCCGCTGCGCGGCCTCGTAGTAGACCCGCAGGTCGACGAAGTTGAAGTTGTGCTGACCGGCGAGGATCCACACGATCCGGGCGCCGAGGGCCACGACGAAGAGGGGAAGCGCGACGCTGCGGAGGCCGCTAGACCGGCCGCCGTCGGCCGACGTGCTGCGGTCCATGGTCACGGGTGGACACCTTAACCGTGCTCACACCCGTTGCGCGAACCGCCGCGCGTCTGGACCATGGAGCGGGTGACCACAGCCGAGACGACCGTCCCCGATCACTCCGCGCTGCGCTCGGCGGTGTCCGGGGCACGCGCGATCGTCGACGTGGGCGTCGTCGTCGCGGTGCTGGTCGCGACCAACCTGGTCGCCCATTTCACCGGCAGCTGGGCCGCGCTGCTGGCCGTCCCGGTGTCCGCGGTTCTGCTCATCGGCATCGCCCGGCACCGCGGCCTGGACTGGCACGAACTGGGCCTGGGCCGCGAGCACTGGCGCTCCGGGGCGAAGTACGCCGCCGCTGCGGTCGCCGTGGTCGCGACGGTGATCGTCATCGGAGCCCTGCTTCCCGTCACTCGCGGCCTGTTCCTCAACGACCGCTACGCCACCTTCTCGACCGCGATCATCGCGTCGATGGTGATCATCCCGCTGCAGACGGTGATCCCCGAGGAGCTGGCGTTCCGCGGCGCGCTGCACGGCACCCTGTCGCGCGCGATGCACTTCCGCTGGGTCGTGGTCACGGGCTCGCTGCTCTTCGGCTTCTGGCACATCGCCTCGTCGCTGGGACTGACCAGCGGCAATGCGGGCCTGACCAAGATCCTGGGCGCCGGCCCGCTGGCACAGTTCCTCGGCATCGCGGGCGCCGTGATCGCGACCGCCTTCGCAGGCTGGGTGTTCACCTGGCTCCGCTCCCGCAGCGGCTCCCTCCTCGCCCCCATCGCCCTGCACTGGTGCCTCAACGGCGCGGGCGCGCTGGCCGCCGCCTTCGCCTGGCAGCTCCTACGCTGACCCGCCCCGCCGCGCACTCGCTTCGCTCGTGGCGCTCCCTAGCGGGGCGACCACCTCCCCATGTCCATGGACATGGGGAATGCACGACACGCGATGGCGCAGCACCTCCCTCTAGGGAGGGCCCGACGGTGCCGGGCGCGCACACCCCCTCGTCTCACCCGGGGAACCGCGGGATCGAGGCGATCACGCCGGCGTTGTACATCTGCGTGGTCAGAATCGAGTAGAACCGCTTCCGGTCGAGCAGGTCCTCCCACTTCCAATGGCAGACGGTGATCCCGATGGTGGCGAAGTCGCTGTCCCGTCTCTGCTCGTAGCGCCGACGGTCCGCGTCCGAGCGGCACTTGTCCTCCCCGTCGAACTCCCCGACGAGCCGACCCCAGCAGAAGTCGACGTAATAGGTCCGGCCCCTGATCCGGAACGTGCGCTGGAGCTCCGGCGGCGGTACTTCCACTGGAGCATCCGAGCCCTCGACCACGATTCCCCCGCGGATTCGCTGCACTCCACGGAGTCCGCGAGCGCACGGATCACCATGTCGCTGCCCGTCCGCCTGCCGAGCGTTTTCACCACCCGCACCAGTTCCGCGAACGGCACGGTCGGGCGATCCGTGGGCCTGGGAAACCGCGGGACCTGCCGCGCACCGTCGATCAGGACGAGCGCCTGCTCGTAGTCGCCGGCCATGGCACCGTCGATCGCCGTCCGAGCGAGCGACGTGACGCGGATCCCGTCGAGGAGGACCACGTCCTCCGGCGGCAGCGGTCGCGGGTGGACATGCCGCTTGCCGCTGACCAGGCCGCCTTTGTGCCGATCGTCGATCGTGGTGTGCACTCGGGAGTAATCGGGCCTCAGTGCGGGCAGGCCCCACAGCACCGCCGCACTCTGATGGCTGATCACTCCCCAGCCCCCGACGGTGCCGGCCGCCCGCACCATCCGCTCGTATTCGATCCATGCCTCCCCAACGGACGCATCGGTGTAGATCGTCGGCCACACCATCCGCAACTTCTTGACGCGAATCGCCTGCCTGATCCCGTTGCGCGTCCACCCCTGCGCGAGCAGTAGATCGCGCGTCATCAATTCCCCCATGGGGTCGATGGTGCCGCGCCGCCGCTCCCGCCCCCTCCTGCCGATCCGCCGAATCAGACCGTCCATCCACAGGACCGCGGTCATCCACAGGCCCCCGCGCGACCGTCGTCGCTCGCTCCGCTCGCGGCGCTCCCTAGCGGGACGGCCACTTCCCTACGTCCATGGACGTATGGAATGCACGACACACGGAGGCGCAGACCGTCCCGCTAGGGAGGGTCCGACGGTGCCCGCCCGCGCCCGCACGTCCCGCTAGGGAGGGCCCGACGGTGCCCGCCCGCGCCCGCACGTCCAGCTAGGGAGGCCCCGACGGTGCCCGCCCGCGCCCGCACGTCCAGCTAGGGAGGCCCCGACGGTGCCGGCGCGCCTCAGCCGACGTTCGACGGTGCGGAGGGTGCGGGCTCGCGTGCCGCGGGCGCGACGATCACCGCGACGGCGACGGCGACGAGCACCAGGATCAGTGCGTAGAGCAGCGTGACGTATTCGCCCAGCGCGCCGATGATCGGCGGGCCGGCGAGGAACGAGAGGTAGCCGATGGTCGAGACCACGGAGACCCGCGCGGCCGCCATGCGCGGCTCGTCGGCCGCGGCGGACATGCCGACGGGAAAGCCGAGCGAGGCACCCAGGCCCCACAGCGCGACGCCGACGTACGCGGCCTCGGTGGGGCCGAAGATCACCAGCGACAGGCCGAGGAAGGCGAGCACGCCGCAGGCGCGCAATGTCCGCACCCGGCCGTACCGGTCGAGCACGCGAGTGCCCGCGAGCCGGCCGATCGTCATGAACACCACGAAGACCGCGAAGGTCAGCGTTCCGACGGTCTTCGACGTTCCGTGGTCGTCGACCATGGCCAGCGCCAGCCAGTCGTTCGCGCTGCCCTCGGTGAGCGCCATGCCGAGCACCATGAGGCCGATGAGCAGCGTGCGGGGCTCGCGCCACACCGAGAGGCGCTCGCGGCGGGAGACCGGCGCGTGGTCGTCGGCGTCGTGCGCCCGGAAAGGCACGTGCCGCAAGGCGAACCACCCGGCGACGAGCAGGACGCCGTTCACGGCGAGCAGGTGCGGCAACAGCGGCACGTGGGTCGCCTGGGCTGCGGCGGCGAGGAGCGCGCCGGCCACGGTGCCCAGCGAGAAGGCGGCGTGGAAGGCCGGCATCACGGTGCGCCCCAGCGCCCGTTCGTTCTCCGCGCCGGAGAGATTCATGCACACGTCGGTGATGCCGTGCGAGAGCCCGACGAACACCAGCGGCAGCAGCGTGAGCGCGTAGTTCCCGGACTGCGCCCCGGCGGCGGCGGCGATCATCGTCACCCCCAGCGCGGGCAGGGTCACGGCGATAACCCGCCGGGCGCCGAACCGCGCGGCCAGGGCACCCGACCCGACGAGCCCCACCACCGAGCCCACGGCCAGACCGAAGGTGAGCAGGCTGACCTGCAGCGTCGTGGCCCCGAGGTCGTCGCGAACCTGCGGCAGGCGCCCCAGGTAGCTCGCGAAGGTGAGCCCGCTCAGCGCGAAGATCACCGCGACGGCGTTGCGCCAGGCGAGCACCGAGCTGCCCGCCGCGTCCGCCTTCTGCTCCTGGAGGTCCGTGGTCACCGATCAATCCTTCGAAACGTTTCGATTGCCGCTTGCTAGGCTAGGTTCCCATGACACGCGGGTCAAACCGAACAACGCTGGTGCACGTCGCCGAGGCGGCGGGCGTCTCGTTGTCGACCGCCTCGCACGCCTTCGGCGTCGATAAGCCCATCAGCGACGCCACCCGCGCCCGCGTCCTCGCCGCCGCCGCCGCCCTCGGCTACGAGGGCCCCGACCCCCGGGCCCGGTCGCTGCGCAGCGGCCGCACCGACATCATCGGCGTCCAGGTGGACGACGAGGCCGGCCGCGCCTTCCGCGATCCCGTGATCATCGGCATCCTCGACGGGGTGTCCGCAGCCCTAGCCGCAAGCCCCACGTCCGTCCTGCTCCTCCCCGACTCCCTCCCTGAGGAGCGCCTGCGGACCCTCCCCGTCGACGGTGTCGTCGCCGCCGGCTGCTCCCCCGCGCTCGAATCGCTGCGCGCGGCTATGGCGAGACGTTCGATCCCCGTCGTCACCGCAGGCAACCAGGTGGACGACATCGGCAGCGTAGGAGTCGAGAACCACTCCGCCACCGCTCTTCTCACGGACCACCTCCACACACTCGGCCACCGCTCGGTCAGCGTCGTCCGGCTCCGGGACGGCGACGTCGAGCGGGCCCGCACGGCGGCAGCGCTCGCCGCCTTCCCCGACGCCGCCGTCGTGACCTCCGCCGACAGCACGATCGACGAGGGCTTCCGCGCGGCCGGTGAACTGCTCGAAAGGGCTGTGCCCACCGCAGTGATCGCCCAGTCGGACCTGTTGGCCGTCGGGGCGATCCGCGCCGCCGAGGCCCGCGGGCTCCGCGTCCCCGAGGACCTCTCGGTCGTCGGCTTCGACGGCGTCCGCATCGACGGCTTCGACCGCGCCCTCACCACGATCCGGCAACCGATCGTCGAGATGGGAAGGCGCGCAGCGCAGGCCGTCCTCGCGGCGCAGGAGGGTGCGCCGCTGCCGACGCTGGCGCTCGACGTCGAGCTCGTCGTCGGCGACACCACCGGCGCTGCGCCTCAGCGGCCCTGAGCCACCTCGTCGAGCGCCGCCGCCAGCAGGCCCGCGTACTCATCGGGGTCGGGCACCGCGGTCCGGCTACTGGTGGTCGACACCGTCACCGTCTCCCCCAGTCCGTGCACCCCGTGCGTGAGGCCCATCGCGGGCGACAGGGCCGGGAAGCCCGCGGTGAACACCGATGTCCCGCCGAGCAACTCGAGGTCCGACGGCCCGCGGTGCACGCTCGAGAGCACCGTCGCCCCCGCCATCGTCGCGGGGACGACCGTCGGGTCGAAGGCCCGGACGCCCAGCGCCGCGAGCACCGACGGTGCCGCGTCGTCGGCCGCACGGACCCTGCGCCACAGAGGACTCGAGGCCCGCTCCCGTGCCTTGGCGAGGGACTCGGCGATGCGTTCGGCCCGCTCCGCAGCGGGGGTGCCGGGGTGCAACGGCACGGAGACATTGCCGAAAGCATTGCGCTCGTAATCCCGTCGGGCACGGGCGACCATCACTTCAGCGGACAGCTCCGGCGGCACGGTGCCGCCGCGCACAAGGAGGTACCGCTCCACGGCGAGCGAGACCGCGGCGAGCGCGGTCACGGTGACGGTGTGCCCGGCGCGCAGGCGGCCGCCGTCGCGCACCAGCATTCGCACGTCGCGGGTGGCGTCGGGCGCGGCGTTGAGGAGCGTGCGCGGGCAACCGGCGACGGCGGGCGGCAGCGTCCCGGCGCGAGTGCCGCGGTCGATGGCGGCGCGGGCACCTGGCGCGAGCGCGCCGAGCGTCACCGTGCGGGCGAGCGCGACGGGCAGCCCCAGCAGCCCGCGCGCGGCCCGCAGCCGGCCCGGCAGCGGCCGGAAGGTCCGCACCTCCGGGGAGTCGCCGCCGCCGAACAGGGCGCGCGCGATCTCGGCGGAGCGCCGTCCGTCGGCGAGGGCATGGGCCACCTGGAGCACCACCACCGTCGCGGGCCCGACGCACCGAGGCGCGCCGGCCACGCGCGGGAAGACGTGCAGTCGCCACGGTGCGACGGTCGCGTCCACTTGGCGCGCGAACAGCCGGGCAACGGCGGCGGGCACGGCATCCCAGGTGCACGCGACGCCCTCGCGGACCGCGGGCACCTCCCCTGGCGCCCAGGCCGGATGCTCGAGATCGCCGGGGGCGGGGGCTATCCGCAATCCCAGGTCGGTGATCAACGGTGCGCGCGCCAGCACGGCATCAGCCACCTGAGCGGCCGACGGGGCCGCACCGTCGCCATGATCGAAGCAGTACAGCAAGAACTGGTCGCTCGGGATCACCCCGGACGCCCAATAGGTTCGAGCGTCGCGGGGCGAGAGCAGCCCACGGCTCACGGCAACAGGTCCCGGCGATAGACCAGTGCCGCCGCGCCGACGAGCGGGGCGTCACCGCCGAGTCCCGCGGGCACGACGCGGGCCGCGGCCACGTAAGGCAGCGGATGAGCTGCCACGGCTGCCTGTACGAGGTCCACGAAATCGTCAGCGACGGCGGTGAACCCACCGCCGAGCACGACGACCGAGACCGGTACGAGCGCTACTGCGCTACCGATCCCCTGGCCGACGGCGGCGGCGCACCGTCGGACCGCGGCGACGGCGACGGCATCGCCGGCGCGGTAGGCGGCGCCGAGGTCCTCCCCCGTCTCGCCGGCGAAGCCCTGCGAACGCGCCCAGTCCACCGTGTGCGGGCCGGAGGCGACGGATTCGAGCATCGTGGTGCGGCCGAGCGATTCGCTGCCGGTGTACCCCGAGACCTCCACCTGGCCGATGTGCCCGGCGTTGCCGACGAGCGCGCGTCCGCCGATGAGGAAGCCGCCGCCGATACCGGTGGAGACCACCATGCCGAGGGCGTCGTCGTACCCTCGCGCCGCACCGAGCCAGTGCTCGCCCAGGACGATCGCGACGCCGTCGCGCCGGAACTCCACGGGCAGGCCTCCGGCGGCGTCGGCCACGAAGTCGCGCAGTGGGAAGCCGTGCAGCGCCGTGAGGTTGATCGGCGACGCGGTGCCCGCCGCGTCGTCGACGGGACCGGCGGCCGCGAGGCCCACCCCCTGGACGGGCCCGTCCGCCGCGCCCAGGGCGTCGCGGACGACGCCGGCGATCCCGGCCTCGAGTTCGGCGGTCGTCGCCTCGTGGCCGGTGGGGGCACGGTGCCGTGACGCCTCGACGACGGTGCCGTCCGCCGCCACGAGGGCTGCTGCCACCTTCGTCCCGCCGAGGTCCACCGCGAGCACCGTCATCAGGCGTACCGCACCAGGCCGAGTTCGGCGGGGCCGGTGAGCAAACGGTGCTGCGGCAACACGCGCACGGCGTAGCCGAACCGGCCCACCTGACCGGGGAGCACGGCCCGGTAACGCTCGCCGTCGAAGTGCAGCCGAACGGATCTGCCGTTCACGATGTCCCCGGCCTCGTCGACGCCGCCGATCACGGCCTCGACGCGGACGTCGCCGTCCTCCAGCGACCCCAGCGCGATATCGGCGGCGATCTCCACTCCCTCCGGCCGGACGGTCGCGGCCGACGCGCCCACGCGGACCGCATCCCATCCCGCCCTGACCTTCTCGATGTACTCGACGAGCTCGCCGATGGCGGGCCGCGTCGAGCGGGCGGAGCGGGCGGCGGGGCGGTAGTAGTCGGTGGCGTACTCGCGGACCATGCGGTCGGCGGCCACCTCGGGCGCGGTCACCGCGAGCGTGTGCCGCACCTTCGCGAGCCAACGCAGGGGCGCGTCGTCCGCGTCGCGGCGGTCGTAGAAGGTCGGTACCACGTCGTGTTCGAGCAGGTCGTACAGGGCGTCGGCTTCGATGTCGTCGCGCCGCCCCGGGTCCACTCCGACCGCCGACGGGATGGCCCAGCCGTTGCTCCCGTCGTAGAGCTCGTCCCACCAACCGTCGAGGACCGAGAGGTTGAGCCCACCGTTCATCGCGCTCTTCATCCCGGACGTCCCGCACGCCTCCAGCGGGCGCAGCGGATTGTTCAGCCAGACGTCGCAGCCGTGGTAGAGGTAGCCCGCCATGCCGATGGAGTAGTTGGGCAGGAATGCGATCCGGTGTCGCAGGGTGCGGTCGTCGGTGAAGTGCAGCAGCTGTTGCAGCAGGCGCTTGCCCTCGTCGTCGTGGGGGTGGCTCTTCCCCGCGATGACCACCTGCACGGGGCGGTCCGGGTCAAGGAGAAGCGCCCGCAGGCGCTCGGGATCGCGCAGCATCAGCGTGAGCCGCTTGTAGGTGGAGACGCGGCGGGCGAAGCCGATCGTGAGGACCGAGGGATCGAACATCCGGTCCGTCCAGCCGAGTTCGGCGTCGACGGCGCCGCGCTCGCGCCACGCGGCCCGGGTGCGGGTGCGCACTTCGTCGACGAGGCGGTGCCGCAGGGTGGTACGCAAGCGCCACAGCGCGTCGTCGGGCATGGACAGCGGATCGGTCGCACGTTCGGCGACGAGACGATCGGCCCACGTGCCGTGGTGCACGCCGTTGGTGACCGAGCCGATGGGGATCTCGGCGGGCTCGAAGCCCGGCCACAGGTCGGCGAACATCTCGCGGCTCACGGCGCCGTGCAGCTTCGAGACGCCGTTCGCGCGCTGGGCGAGCCGGAATCCCATGTGGGCCATGTTGAAGACGCCGGGGTCGGCCTCGGCGCCGAGGGCGATCACCTCGTCGAGCGGCACCGTCGGGAGCAGAGAGCACATCTGCCCGCCGTCGCCGAAGTAGCGCCGCACCAGGTCCACCGGGAACCGGTCGATGCCCGCGGGCACTGGCGTATGGGTGGTGAAGACGGTGGCGGTGCGGGCGAGCGTCCGCGCCTGCGGATAGGTCAGCTCCTCGGTGGCCATGAGCTCGCGGATACGCTCAAGGCCGAGGAAGCCGGCGTGGCCCTCGTTGGCGTGGAAGACCTCGATCCCGGGGTGGCCGGTGAGGTCGCAGAAGGCCCGGGCCGCGCGGACTCCGCCGATGCCGAGCAGGATCTCCTGACGCAGGCGGTGTTCGGCGTCGCCGCCGTACAGGCGGTCGGTGACGCCGCGGAGATCGGGGTCGTTTCCCTCGATGTCGGTGTCCAGGAGCAGCAGCGGGATGCGGCCGACGTCGGCCCGCCAGACAGCGGCGCTGAGCACGCGCCCCTCCAGCGGCACGGAGACCACCAGCTGCTGCCCGCTGGAGAGCGTCACGGGGCGGAGCGGCAGCCGCTCCGGATCCAGCTCGGGGTAGGCCTCGAGCTGCCAGCCGTCCGCGGAAAGGGACTGCTGGAAGTAGCCCTGCCGGTATAAAAGGCCCAGTGCGATGAGCGGGAGCCCGAGGTCGGACGCGGCCTTGAGGTGGTCGCCCGCCAGGACGCCCAGGCCGCCGGAGTAGTTCGGCAGCGTCTGGCTCACGCCGAACTCCATCGAGAAGTACGCGATGCCCTTCGCGCCGTCCTTGAGCGCGTCGGCCCACGCCGGGCGGGTGAGGTAGTCGTTCAGGTCGGCGCGGAGGGCGCGGACCAGGGAGACGAACTCCTCGTCGACGCCGAGGGCCGCCACCCGCGCCTGATCGGCGCAGCGGAGCGTCTCGAGCGGGTCGCGGGTGTCCGCCCACACCTCGGGCGCGACGGTCGAGAACAGGTCCTGGGTGGGGCCGTGCCACACCCAGCGCAGGTTGCGGGCCAGGTCGGCGAGCGGCGCGAGCGACTCGGGGTAGGTGGGCTCGACGGTGAAGGTTCCTTCTGCGTGCACGTCTACCGACCCTATTGGTTGCCCGCGCCGCCCGCGACGTTACCGGCGGGTCACGTGCCCCTGCGCCGCGCCGATCACGGCGGCGGCCGTCGCGGCCAGCACGGAGCGGTCGCGCCCCATGCTCCACCGCACCTCGCCGTCGCGCCGGTACGCGATCAGCGTGAGCGCCTCCGCGTCATCGCCGCGGCCGAGCGCGGTCTGGTGCAGCGCGAGCACGTCGATCTTCGCGTCGTGCTCACCCAGCGCTGCGACAATCGCCTCGACCGGGCCGACGCCGTCGACGGTGGTGCGGTGCGGCGCACCGTCGACCCGGAGTCCGACCGTCACGCGGCTGCCGGCCGCGGTCTCCTCGGCGACGCACTCGACGAGTTCGAACCGGCCGGCCCCGGCCTGGTACGCCCGCTCGAACACGGCCCACAGCGCGGCGGTGTCCATCTCCGCGCCGTGCTCGTCGGCGTGCGCCTGGACGTGTCGGGCGAAATCGATCTGCAGGCGCCGCGGCAGCTCCAGCCCCAGGTCCCGCTCCAGCAGGTAGGCCATGCCGCCCTTCCCGGACTGGGAGTTGACGCGGATGACGGCGTCGTAGGTCCGGCCGATGTCGGCGGGGTCGACGGGCAGGTAGGGCACGCGCCACTCGATCTCGCGCTCCGGGCGCCCCTCGGCCGCGGCGCGGGCGCGGTGCTCAGCGAGGCCCTTCTTGATGGCGTCCTGGTGCGTGCCGCTGAACGCCGTGTGCACCAGATCCCCGACGTACGGGTGCCGGTCGTGGACGGCGATCCCGTTGCAGGCCTCCACGGTCCGCCGCACCTCATCGATGTCGGAGAAGTCGACCATGGGATCGATCCCTTGCGCGAACATGTTGAGCGCCAGCGTCGCCAGATCCACGTTGCCGGTGCGCTCGCCGTTGCCGAAGAGACAGCCCTCGACGCGCTGCGCCCCGGCGAGCACGGCCAGCTCGGCGCAGGCGATGCCGGTTCCGCGGTCGTTATGGGGGTGCACCGAGAGGATCACCGCATCGCGCCGGCCCAGGTTGCGGTGCATGTACTCGATCTGGTCGGCGTAGACGTTCGGCGTCGCCACCTCGACCGTCGCGGGCAGGTTGAGGATCACCGGCCGCTCGACGGTCGCGTCCCACAGCGCGGTCATCGCGTCGCAGACCTCGAGCACGTAGTCGGGCTCCGTGAGGTTGAAGACCTCGGGCGAGAACTCGAACCGCACGCCGTCGAGGTCGCCGGCGGCGGCGAGCAGGTCGCGGCCGCCGTCGAGGATCAGCGACCGCAGCTCGTCGCGGTCCCGGCCGAGCACCACGTCCCGCCAGGTCGGCGCGGTCGCGGTGTACATGTGGATCACCACCTCGTTGCGGATCCCGCGCACGGACTCGACGGTCCGCTCGATCAAGTCTCAGCGCGCGGGCGTGAACACCACGACGGTGACGTCCTGCGGCGCGATGTCGGTCTCGGCGATCAGGCGGACGAAGTCGTAGTCGGTCTGGGAGGCGGACGGGTAGCCGACCTCGATCTCCTTGTACCCCATGGCGACCATGAGCTCGAAGAAGCGGCGCTTGCGCGTGGGGTCCATGGGTTCGGGCAGGGCCTGATTGCCGTCGCGCAGGTCGACGGGCACCCAGAGGGGTGCCGTGGTCAGGCGGCGCGCGGGCCAGGTGCGGTCGGCGAGCGGGACGTCGACACGGGCGTGGACGTCGCGGTAGCGACGGTGCGGCATCTGCGAGCCGCGTTGCCGGTTCCAGGCGGGTGCGGCGGCGGGGACGGGGCCGTGGGGCGTGTCGATCGTGGAGAAGGGCATGACGGTTCCTTCGTCGAGCGGGGCGAGAGGGCCGGCGCGGATTCCCCACGGCGGGATGCCGGCCCGAGGAATCAGGCCCCGCCGTGGCGCGGAAGGAGAAGGAGGTGTCCCCGGTACGTCATGGCGACGACCCTAGCACAACTCCTCAGACAAGCTGAGAAGTATGCTCGACGCATGCCCCCGCTCCGCCGCACCTCGCTCGCCGATCAGGCCGCCGACGCGCTGCTCGCCCGCGTCCGGTCCGGGGAGTGGGCGGTCGGCGACAAACTCCCCGGCGAGACCACCCTGGCCCCGCAGCTCGGCGTCGGACGATCGACGGTGCGCGAGGCGATCCGGCGGCTGGCGGGGATCGGTGTGCTCGCCACCCGGCAGGGCGCCGGGGTGTTCGTGACCAGGCTCGACGCCCCGTCCGGCCTCGACGTGCTCCTCGACGGCGCCGCCATCGACGCGGTGCTCGAGGCACGGATCGCGGTCGAGGTGGAGGCCGCGACGCTCGCCGCGCGGCGCCGGACCGAGGAGGACCTGGACGCCGTTCGCGCCGCGCTCGCCATCCGTGCCGCGCACCGCGCGGATCTCGTGCGGCACGTCGAGACCGACACCGATTTCCACCGGGCGGTCATCGCTGCCGCGCACAACCCCGTCCTGCTCGAGATGTTCGACGGCATCGCCGCGCACCTGCGCCGGGCGATGATCGACATGCTGCGGACCCGCGACGAAGACTTCGGCGGCGACGACGATCAGCTCTCCCACGCCGCACTGCTCGACGCGATCGAGCACAGGGACGCGGACGCGGCCGCACGGCTGAGCCGGGAGCACTTGGCGGGCATGCTCACCCGGCGCGACGCGCACTGAGCGGCGCCGGCGGCGTCAGGCGTCGCGATACTCCGGCGGGACGATCCGGGTCAGCCGTTCGCGGGTGTCCTCGTCGCGCGGGAGGTAGGTCAGCATCCGCAGCGAAGGCCGGTCGCGCAGGTTGAACGTGCTCACCTGTAGGCGCAGCTCCCCCACCCGCGGATTGCGGATCGTCTTCTCCCAGTCGGCGGCGTCGAGCACCAGGCCCGCGTTCCACAGGTGCGCGAACAGCGGCGAAGCCGCCTGCAGCCGGCGCAGCAGCGGCTCCCACGCGGGATCGGCGTGACTGCCCGCGTACAGCGCGCGCGTCCGCGCGACGACGGCCTCGAGCTCCTGCCGGTCGGCGGCGTAGGCGCCGAGCCACAGCTCGTCCGTGAAGTCCAGCCAGAGGCAGTTCCGGTGCTCCGGCGGGAACCGTTCGACGTCGGTGATGAGGAAGCGGAAGGTGCGGTTGTACAGAACCATGTCGCCGCGGGTGTTGAGCACGGCGGCGGGATTGGGCAGGAGCGCGTCGAGCACAGGTTGGACGGTGGCCGCCGCCCCGGACTCCTCGGCCGCGGGCCCCGGCGGATGACCGGCGAGGCGCAGGACGTGGTCCCGCTCCCCCGGATCGAGCAGGAGCGCGTCGGCGACGGCGCAGAGCACCGCCGGGCTGGGATTGACGTCGCGGCCCTGCTCGACCCACGTGTACCAGGTCGTGCCGACGTGAGCCCGCGCCGCGACCTCCTCCCGGCGCAGCCCGGGCGTGCGGCGCCGGCCGCCTGCCGGGAGCCCGACCCGTTCCGGAGTCACCTGCTCACGGCGGGTCCGCAGGAAGCGCGCCAGCTCTGCGTTGTTGCGGGTGCCCATGCCACTGAGTATCCCCGCTCGCCGCACGCTCGCGCGCCGCGAGCCCGGTGGTCTCACTACTAGGATCCGTGCGGTCTGGATACCCGGATGACGACGAGGCACCGTCGGGGCCATGACCTCCGCTCCCCTCCCCCGCCTGACCGGCGCCGGGCTCGCCGTGCTCGGCGTCGCCTACTTCCTCACGACCTTCCTGTTCGCGTCGGCGAACGTCGCCGTCCCCGAGGTGGCGCGGCGGCTCTCCGCGTCGCCGGCGCAGCAAACGCTGATCCTGGCCGCGTTCTCGGCGACCTTCGCGACGGCACTGATCCTGTTCGGCCGGCTCGGCGACAACCGCGGGCGACGCCAGGTCTTCGTGGTCGGCCTCATCGCGGCCGGGATCGCCTCCATCGCCGCCGGATTCGCCCCGGATATCACCTCGCTCATCGTGCTCCGCGCGATGCAGGGGGTCGGCGCGGCGGCCTTCACCCCGCAGGTGCTCTCGACCGTGCAGGCGACCGCCACGGGCGAGGCGCGCCGCCGGGCGATCGCGGTCATCGCCGCCACGGCGGGCCTGGGCTTCTGCGGCGGGCAGGTCGTCGGCGGCGCTCTGCTGGCGTGGGACCCGGCGGGCCTCGGGTGGCGCACCGTGTGGTGGTCGGCCGCCGGCATCGCGCTCGTCGCGGCGGCCGCCGCCCGCGCGGTGCCCGACACGCGCGCGCAGCGCCGGCTCCCGCTGGACTACCGCGGCACGGCGCTGCTGACCGCAGCCCTGCTGGCCCTGCTGGTGGGGCTCTCGATGGGAGGCTCGCTGGGCTGGCCCCCGGTCTCCTGGGTGCTGCTCGCCGTCGCCGTCGGTGCCGGCGCGGCGTTCTGGTCGGCGCAGCGTCGCGCGGAGGCCGCGGGCGGCGCGCCGATGCTGCCGCCGTCGGTGTTCGCGCACCGGCCGATCCGGGTCGGGCTGCTCATGGCGCTGCTGTTCTTCTCCGGCTACGGCGCCCTGGTCTTCGAGTACGCGCTGGTGAGCGAGCACGCCCTGGGGATGAGCCCGATGGCGTCGGGCCTGGCCCTGGTGCCGTACGGCGCCGCCTTCGTGGCCGTCTCCCTGGGCCAGCCGGCGATCCACCGCGTCCTCGGCGCGCGGACCATGCCGGTGGGGGCCGCGCTCAACGCCGTCGGCCTCCTCGCCCTCGCGGCGACCGGCCTCGCGGCCCCGCAGATCTGGGCGTGGGGGGTGCAGCCCGCCCTGATCCTCGTGGGCGCGGCCCAGGCGATGCAGTTCGGGCCACTGGTCGGGGCCATCATGGGGGCGGTGCCGGACCGCATCGCCGGGCTCACCGGCGGTCTCGTGTCGACGGCGCAGCAGGCGGCGTTCGCGCTGGGCGTCGCGACGCTCGGGACGGGCTACACCGCGCTGGCCGGCGGGATGCCCGCGCAGCACGCCTTCGCGGTGGTCCTGGTGGTGCACGCGGGACTCGCCGCCGCCTTCGCTGCGTGCGCCCGGAGCCTGCACCGCGCACCGTCGACCGACGGCACGGAGCCCCGACTCCCCGCCGCGGCGGTCAGAAGTCGCCGTTGAAGCGGCGCAACGAGCGGATCGCGCCGACCAGGGCGGCGGACTCGTCGTCCGGCATGCCGATGTCGGAGAAGACGTCGTTGAGCACCACGGTCGCCTTCTCCACCAGCTCCCGGCCGTCCGGGGTGATGGCGACGAGCGTGGTGCGGCCGTCGGTCGGGTGGGGCTTGCGCTCGACCAGCCCGGCCTCGCCGAGCCTGTCGATCGCGTGGGTCACCGACGAGACGTGCACCTGCAGCCGGGTGCTCGCCTTCGAGATCGGCAGTTCGCCGCGCTTGGTGAAGGCGAGCAGCCGCAGCAGCTCGAATCGGGAGAACGACAGGCGGAAGGGCTTGAGCGCCGTCTCGATCCGCGCGAGCAGGATCTGGTGCGCTCGCATCACGGAGGTCACCGCCTCCATGCCCGAGGCGACGTCGCCGCCCCAGCCCGCGTCCTCCCAGTTGCGGCGGGCGCGCGCGATCGGGTCCCGGGGGTCCGGTTCAGCCATCCCGCCCGCCTTCCTCGTCGTGAATCGCTACCTCAGCGTCTGAATGATCGCACTGAAGTCCAGGCCGCCGTTGTCCTGCGCGAACGCGGAGTACAGCTCGGCGGCATGCGTGCCGAGCGGCGCGCGGGCACCGGTGGACGCGACGGCGTCCATGGCCAGACCGAGGTCCTTGTTCATCAGGGCCGTCGCGAAGCCGGGCTTGAACTCGTTGCCCGACGGTGCCCCCGCCACCGGCCCCGGCACGGGGCAGTTGGTGTGCAGCGACCAGCAGTTGCCGGTGGCGCCGGTGACCACGTCGTACAGCGCCTGATCCGCCAGGCCGAGCTTCTCGGCGAGGACGAAGGCCTCGCCCACGACGATCTGCTGGACCGCCAGGATCATGTTGTTGCACACCTTCGCGGCCTGCCCGTTACCCGAGCCGCCGCAATGGATCACCTTGCCCGCCATCGGATCCAGCACGGGCTGGGCCGCGGCGAACGCAGCGTCGTCGCCGCCCACCATGAAGGCGAGAGTGCCCGCGTCGGCGCCCTTGACGCCGCCCGAGACGGGGGCGTCCACCTGCTGCATGCCCGCGGCCTCGGCCAGCGCGTGCACGGCGCGGGCGTCGTCGACGGAGATGGTGGAGCTGTCGATGAACAGCGTGCCCCGCGCGGCGTGCGGGAGGACCGACTCGTACACCGACCTCACGATGGCGCCGTTGGGCAGCATGGTGACCACGGCGTCGGCGCCGGTCACCGCCTCCTCGGCGGTGTCGATCACGGTGACACCGGCGGCGCGGGCCGCGTCCTGCGCCGCGGGGACGAGGTCGAATCCGCGCACGGTGTGGCCGGCGGCGACGAGGTTCTTCGCCATCGGGCCGCCCATGTGGCCGAGGCCCAGGAATGCGATCGTGCTCATGAAGCTGTTCCTCCTACTTGCCCTGGATGCGGGCGGCTTCGGCGCGGCCGATCACCATCCGCATGATCTCGTTGGTGCCCTCGAGGATCCGATTCACCCGCAGGTCGCGGACGATCTTCTCGACGCCGGTCTCGTGCAGGTAGCCGTAGCCGCCGTGCAGTTGGAGCGCCTGGTCGGCGACCTGGTAGCAGGTCTCGGTGACGAACTTCTTCGCCATGGCGCAGAGCTCGACCTTGTCGGGGTCGTTCTCGTCGAGCGCGGTGGCCGCACGCCACAGGATCAGGCGCGAGGCCTCGAGCGAGGTGGCCATGTCGGCGAGCGTGAACCGGATGGTCGGCTCGTCGATGAGCTTGCGACCGAAGGTCTCGCGCTCCGTCATGTACCGCAGCGCGAGATCGTAGGCGGCCTGGGCGCCGCCGAGGGAGCAGGCCGCGATGTTCAGGCGGCCGCCGTTGAGCCCGTTCATGGCGATGCCGAAGCCCTTGCCGGCCCCGTCGACCCCGCCCAGCATTCGATCCGAAGGGACCCGCACGTTCTCGAAGATCACCTGGGTGGTGGGCTGGCTGTGCCAGCCCATCTTCACCTCGGGCGGCCCGAAGGACAGCCCGGGAGTCCCCTTGTCCACCAGGAAGGTCGAGATGCCGCGGGCGCCCTCGCCCTCGCTGCGCGCCATGACCACGTACAGGTCGGACGCGCCGCCGCCGGAGATGAACTGCTTCGTGCCGTTGAGGACGAAGTCGTCGCCGTCGCGGTCGGCCTTCGTGGTGAGCGACGCCGCGTCCGAGCCGGCGCCCGGCTCGGTGAGGCAGTAGCTGGCCATCACGTCCATCGGGGCCAGCTTGGGGATCCACTCCTGCCGCTGCTCCTCGGAGCCGTAGGTGTCCACCATCCAGGTGCACATGTTGTGGATCGAGATGAACGCCGCTGTGACCGGGTCGCCCTTGGCGAGCTCCTCGAAGATGCGAACGCCGTCGAGCCGGCGGAGGCCGGACCCGCCCACGTCCTCGCGGGTGTAGATGGCGGCCATGCCGAGGCTGCCCGCCTCTTTCATCTCGGCCACGGGGAAGTGCTTGGTGGCGTCCCACTCCAGTGCGTAGGGCGCGAGGCGCTTGCGGGAGAAATCGCGCGCCATCTCGACGATGGCGAGGTCGTCCCCCGTCAGGTTCGGGTAGGGCACGTGCCGCTCCTAGTTCATCGTGGGGATGGAGAACTCCGCGCCGTCCTTGATGCCCGAGGGCCAGCGCGAGGTCACCGTCTTGGTCTTGGTGTAGAAGAGGATCGAGTGCGGGCCGTGCTGGTTCAGGTCACCGAAGCCGGACCGCTTCCAGCCGCCGAAGGTGTGGTAGGCAACCGGCACGGGGATCGGCACGTTGACGCCGACCATGCCGACCTCGACCCGCGCCACGAAATCGCGGGCGGCGTCGCCGTCGCGGGTGAAGATCGCCACGCCGTTGCCGTACTCGTGCTCGGTCGGCAGCGCGAGGGCGTCCTCGTAGCTGTTCGCGCGGACGATGCAGAGCACGGGGCCGAAGATCTCGTCCGTGTAGATCGACATGTCCTTGGTGACGTGGTCGAACAGGGTCGGCCCGAGGTAGTTGCCGCCGGAGAGGTCGGCGTCGCCGAAGGTCAGCTCGTCGCTGGTGCGCTCGCGGCCGTCGACCACGAGGTCGGCGCCGGCGTCCACACCCTGCTGGATGTAGCTCTTGGTGCGCTCCACCGCGGCCGGGGTGATGAGCGGCCCGTAGTCGGCCTTCGGGTCGTGGCTGTGGCCGACACGCAGCTGTTGCACCCGCTCGACGAGTCGCTCACGCAGGCGGTTCGCGGTCTCCTCGCCCACCGGCACGGCGACGGAGATCGCCATGCAGCGCTCGCCGGCGGAGCCGTAGCCGGCGCCGATGAGCGCGTCCACGGCCTGGTCCAGGTCGGCGTCGGGGAGGATCACCATGTGGTTCTTCGCACCGCCGAAGGCCTGGCTGCGCTTGCCGTTCTTGGCGCACGTCTCGTAGATGTACTGCGCGATGTCCGAGCTGCCGACGAAGCCGACGGCCTTGACGTCGGGGTTGTTCAGCAGGGCATCGACGGCCTCCTTATCGCCGTGGACGACCTGGAAGACCCCCTCGGGCAGGCCCGCCTCGATGAACAGCTCAGCCAGACGGACGGGCACCGACGGGTCGCGCTCGGAGGGCTTGAGAATGAAGGCGTTGCCGCACGCCAGGGCCGGTCCGGCCTTCCACAGCGGGATCATGGCCGGGAAGTTGAAGGGCGTGATGCCGGCGACAACGCCGAGCGGCTGGCGCATCGAGTAGACATCGATGCCGGTGCCGGCACCCTCGGTGTACTCACCCTTGAGCAGGTGCGGAATGCCGATCGAGAACTCGATGACCTCGATGCCGCGCTGGATGTCGCCCTTGGCGTCGGCGACGGTCTTGCCGTGCTCGCTCGAGAGCAGCGAGGCGAGCTCGTCGATGTTCTGGTGGACGAGGTCGATGAACTTCATGAAGACGCGGGCGCGGCGCTGCGGGTTGAATGCGGCCCACTGGACCTGCGCCTTCTTGGCGCGCGCGACGACATCGTCGACCTCGGCGGTGCTCGCCAGCGGGACGGTGGCCTGCACCTGACCCGTGCTGGGGTCGAAGACGTCGGCGGTGCGGCCTGCGCCGGCGGAGCCGGCAATGACGGCACCAGCCTCCACGCGACGACCGTCGATGAAGTGCGGGATGGTGCGCACGTCAGCCATGGTGTGTCCTTCTCTCTCGATCAAGGTCCATCGCGAAAACCCTTGCGCGATGTGGTGCCCATCACTATATACTTGGATATCCAAGTAATCAACCGGAGGGTCCGAAAGTGACTAGCACACAGGGATATCAAGACTTCCTCGCCGCGCGAGACCTGCTGGTCGAGCTCGCCGACGACTACGACGCGGCGCGCGAGCGCTTCAGTTGGCCGCAGCTCGACGAGTGGAACTTCGCGCTCGACTGGTTCGACCGGGTCGCCGAGAACAACGACGCGCCGGCGCTCTGGATCGTCGAGGAGGACGGCTCCGAGTCGAAGTTCAGCTACGCGGAGATGAGCGCGCGCTCGAACCGGGTGGCGAACTGGCTGCGGGAGCGCGGCGTGGCGCCGGGCGACCGCATCCTGCTCATGCTCAGCAACCAGGTCGAACTCTGGGACGTCATGCTCGCCGCGATCAAGCTCGGCGCCGTGGTCATCCCCGCCACCACCCTGCTGGCCGAGGCCGACGTCGCCGATCGGATCACCCGCGGCGGCGCGAAGCACGTGATCGTGCGCAGCGAGTTGACCGACCGCGTGCCGGACGATGTCGCGGTCAGCCGCATCGTCATAGGCTCGCCCGTACCGGGCTGGGAGACCTTCGCCTCGGCGTACACCGTGCCGGACACCTTCACCCCGACGCACACGACCCGCGCCGACGACACCCTGCTGCTGTACTTCACCTCCGGCACGACCAGCGCGCCGAAGCTGGTCGAGCACACGCACGCGAGCTACCCCGTGGGCCATCTGTCCACCATGTACTGGATCGGTCTGCGCCCCGGCGATGTCCACCTCAACGTCAGCTCGCCGGGCTGGGCGAAGCACGCGTGGAGCAACGTCTTCACACCCTGGATCGCGCAGGCCTGCGTGTTCATCTACAACTACAACCGGTTCGACGCGGCCGCCCTCATGCAGCAGATGGAACGGGCGGGTGTGACCAGCTTCTGCGCCCCGCCCACGGTGTGGCGCATGCTCATCCAGGCCGACCTGGCGGCCCTGAAGACTCCGCCGCGCGTGGTCGTGGGCGCCGGCGAGCCGCTCAACCCCGAGGTGATCTCTCGCGTGCGCGACGCCTGGGGCGTGACGATCCGCGACGGCTTCGGACAGACCGAGACCACCGTGCAGGTGGCGAACACGCCGGGCCAGCCGCTCAAGGACGGCTCCATGGGGCGTCCATGCCCCGGCTACGACGTGGTGCTGGTCGATCCCGCCACCGGCGAGCAGGGCGTGACCGAAGGCGAGATCTGTCTGCGGCTCGACCCGCGGCCGCTCGGCCTGATGGTCGGCTACCACGGCGATGCGGAGAAGACCGCGCGGGTGATGGAGGGCGGCGTCTACCACACGGGCGACGTGGCCGCGGTGGACGCGGACGGATACCTGACCTACGTCGGCCGGACCGACGACGTCTTCAAGTCCAGCGATTACAAGATCAGCCCGTTCGAGCTGGAATCGGTCCTCCTGGAGCACGATGCCGTGGCCGAAGCTGCCGTCGTCCCGGCGCCGGACGAGCTCAGACTTGCGGTACCGAAGGCGTACATCGTGCTCGTCGAGGGCTACCTCCCCGACGAGTCCACGGCGAAATCGATCTTCGACTACAGCCGCGAGCACCTCGCGCCGTACAAGCGCGTGCGCCGCATCGCCTTCGCCGAGCTGCCGAAGACGATCAGCGGGAAGATCCGCCGCGTCGAGCTGCGTAAGGCCGAGGAGCAGGGCCTGACCTCCGCGGAGTTCCGCGAGTCCTGACGGGACGCTGCCCCGCCGACGCGAACCGGCTCGTCGCGCCACTGCGCCCGATGAGCCGGGCCCGTTGGGCAACCGGTTACCCACGGGTAGCTAGCACTCGTCGCATAGGAATCCCCAGGAAGCGTTCTGGGCTAACGCTGTTAAGTCACGAAGGGGGGCGCGGCGGAAGCGGCGCGGCTCTAAGCTGGGCGTCTCATGCTCACCTACGTGCTCGACGTCCGCGACCTCTCGGACGTGCGCTTCGTCCTGGCGCCGATGAACGAGACGTCGCTGAGCCTGTTCCACCTGAACACGACACATAGGAGCTCCGCGCACCTGCGCCGTTGGCGCAGCAACGCCCAGGCGCAGCGCGACCGGTACGACCACCGGCTGGTCAGTGCGCTGGTGGCCCCGTCGGGGAAGGCGATCCCGGACTTCCTGACCCCGATGCCGCCGCTCGGGGACTCGCGACCGTCGCTCGACGAGGGCCTGGCGGCGATCGCGGCGACCGATCCGGCGCTGATCCACGCGCAGCTGGACGAGCTGCGGGAGGGCGGGGAACCGTCACCCGCGCTGGCGCGCCTGCTCGACGATCCCGAGCGCGCGGGGCCGCGCATCGCGGCGGCGCTGGAGCGCTACCACCGGGTGGTCATCGCGCCGATCTGGCCGTCGGTGAACCGGATCCTCGAGTCCGACGTCACGTTCCGCGGCAGGGAGTTGGCGATAGGCGGGCCGACGCAGCTGTTCGCCTCGCTCAATCCGAATCTCACCTGGGACCGCGACGGCCGGTTGCGACTGGACCTGGCCTACGCGCGGGGCTCCGGCGAGTACGCCTCCGCGGGCCGCGGGCTCACCCTGATCCCGAGCGTCTTCCTCACCCGTCTCGTCAGCGCGCACTCCCCGGAGACGGCGACGCCGCACGCCGGCTACCCGGCGCGGGGCAGTGCGACCCTCATGGAGTCGATGCGCGAGGTCCCGCCGGGCGCACTACGGCGGCTCATCGGCGGGGCGAAGGCGGACGTGCTGCATGCCCTGGACGAACCGGTGGCGGTCAGCGAGTTGGCGCGGCGGCTGGAGGTGACGCCGTCGGCGGCGTCACAGAGCCTGCGCGTGCTCCACGAGAACGGTCTGGTCGACCGGGCCCGGAGCGGGCGCGAGGTGCTCTACCGGCGCACGCCGGACGGTGACCGGTTGGTGCGCGGCCACCGTGCCTGAGGGTGGAGCGGTCGATCAGAAGCGCAGCGCGGCGGGGCCGGTGTACTCGGGGTTCGCGGTGACGAAACGCCGCAGCGCGGCGCGCAGGCCGGAGGCGGCGAACCCGGAGCGGGGCGCGGCGGTGGGCTTCGCGGCGTCGTCGTGGATGTCGGCGAGGCGGGCGTAGACAGCGCCTGCGGTCGGGTCGGCGGTGAGGCTGGTGAAATCACGGTAATCGGTCATGACAACGAGTCTCTCGACCGCGCAGTCGCACCGCCAATCTTTAAGCGATGAGCTAAAGTGTGATCGGGAACACTGTGCACTGGAACACATTCCGACGGCGGTGTCAGCGCACGACTTCGCGCCGCCCCGCGTCGAGCCGACGAGTCCACCCGCGGCCGTCGAGCAGCTCGAGCAAAGGGACCGCAACCCGCCGGCTCGTGCCGAGCGCCTGCCGCGCCTGCGAGACGGTGAACGGCTGCGCCAGCCTCGCGAGCTCCCGCATCGCGAGCGCGGGTGCGCGCGGCGCGAGCACGATGCCCTCCGCCAGCCGGATCAGGCGCCCCGCCCGCTCGGCCGCGGCGAGTTCCCGGGCCCCGAGCTGCAGCGCCGCCAGCTCGTCTGCCTCCGGGGCCGCGAACGGGGCTTCGGCCAGCCGCCGCTCGATCTCCGCCACGGCGGCCTCCGCAGGCCCCAGCTCGGCGCGGTGCCCCGGCATCGCGAGCCGCCCGCCCTCCGCTTCGAGCCCGGCCCCGTCGAGCACCGCCGACAGCAGCGACGGATCGGGCAGTTCCAGGGCCTCCCGCGCGGCACCGAGCGACATACCGGCGGCGAGCGGGTCCCGCTCGTGCAGCTCAGCCACCAGCCCGCGCAGGCGTGCCTGCCAGGCGTCGAGCGCGGCGTCGTGGATCCACCACTGCCCGATCACCCGCACGCCGTCCGGGACGCCCGCGCCGAAGCCGAGATCGTCGAGGCGCTCGCGCCGCACGGCACCCCGGCGAGACACCTCGGCGAGCAGGTCCCCGTCGGAGCCCCGGCCCGCGAGCGCTTCGGCGCGACGGGCTCCGTCGCCACGCCGGCGCAGGGCCGGCGGGTGCGCATCGAGCACCCGCGCGCCGCCGACGACCCGCTTCTCCCCCGGGTCCCGCAGCACCAGCGGGTCGCCGAGCACGAGCGGCAGGTCTCGGGCCAGCGTCAGCCGGGCGTGCTCACCGTCGAAGGGACGCACGCGGGCGGGGACGGCGGCGGTGCCCGCGTGCACGGTGATCCATACGGGCACGGCCGCGTCCGGGTCCGACGGTGCGATCCGCACGTCCACGACGCCGGTGACACGCCACTGCCCGGGCGTGAGCAGGGCGTCGCCGCGGTGGATCTCCTCGACCGCGACCCCGCGCAGGTTCACCGCGACGCGCGAGACCGGCCCCACCGCGTCCGCGGCCGCGCCGTGCCGCTGCAAGCCGCGCACGGTCACCCGGCGGGTGCCGCGCCCGCCGAACAGCTCCAGCTCGTCTCCCACGCGCACCGTTCCCGCCGCCACCGTGCCGGTCACCACGGTGCCGGCTCCGACGACGGTGAACGCCCGGTCGATCCAGATCCGCACGCGTGCCTT
The DNA here is from genome assembly GCF_007858435.1 of Tsukamurella asaccharolytica. Taxonomy (GTDB): domain Bacteria; phylum Actinomycetota; class Actinomycetes; order Mycobacteriales; family Mycobacteriaceae; genus Tsukamurella; species Tsukamurella asaccharolytica. The sequence continues at coordinate 95,335 of NZ_VIGW01000012.1, forward strand.
CGGATCGGGCGGAGGCACATCCGCGAGGACGGCGTCGAGGACGACTCGCAGCTCGTCGAGCCCGTCCCCCGTGACTGCGGAGACGGCAACGACCGGGGCCTCTGCGAGCCCGGTGCCCGCCAGCTCACGGCGAGCCTGCGCGGTCACAGCGGCGACGGCGTCGGGCGCCCTGTCGGTCTTGGTGATCACGACGAGGCCGTGCTCGATCCCCAGGGCCGCCACCGCGTCTCGGTGATCGTCGGACTGCGCACTCCAGCCCTCGTCGGCCGCGACGACGAAGCACACCACCGGGACGGGTCCGAGGCCGGCGAGCATGTTGCCGAGGAAGCGCTCGTGCCCGGGCACGTCGACGAAGGCCAGCTCGCGGCCGGACGGCAGTGCGGTCCAGGCGAATCCGAGGTCGATGGTCAGGCCGCGGCGCTGCTCCTCGGCCCAGCGGTCGGGCTCGATCCCGGTGAGGGCGCGGACCAGCGTGGACTTACCGTGGTCGACGTGGCCCGCGGTGGCTACGACGAACACGCGCGCACCGCTTCCGCGACCGTCGCATCCGCCTCCTCGGGCACGCAGCGCAGGTCGAGCAGGCAGGCACCGTCGGACAGGCGCGGGAGGACGGGCGGGTGCCCGGCGCGCAACGGCGCCGCGAGCGCCTCCGGAAGGCGGACGGCCCAGCCGGGCAACGGCACACCCGGCGCGCCGCCACCGCCGACACGCCCGTCGTGCGGGACGACGGTGCCGCCCACGCGGGCGGCGAGGCGCTCCGCGCGGCGGCGCAGGTCCTCGGGGTCGGCGTGCAGG
>NZ_VIGW01000013.1 GCF_007858435.1 Tsukamurella asaccharolytica
GGGCGCGCAGTCGCTCACCGTGGTGGGCAGCGGCGTGCCCCCGGGACCGCGTGCCGCGCTCGCCGCCGACGGGGCCACCGAGGGCCGCTGGGAGGTCGTCGCCCCCGCGGCCGGACCGGCCGGCGACGGCTGCGCTTGTCCGGACGGGGCCACCGTGCCGGACGGGGCCACCGCGCCGGACGGGGACGCCGGCCCCGACGGCCCACCGGGGCGGGACGGCGCGCCGCCGGGCGTCCCGCACCCGACGACGACCACCGTGCCGGGCGGCAGCGGCTTGGGCAGTGTGGGCGGTGGGGCGACGGGCGCGCTCATGTCGGGGATGCCGCCGACGGGGATCGCCCGGTCGCGATAGGCCTTCGACCAGGCCACGACGTTGTCGACGTAGGCCTTCGACTGGTTGTAGGCGAACACCGCGACCCGCTGGGCCGCCTCGGACTGCAGCCCCGACGCGCTGGAGCAGAGGTAGCGGGCAGCGCCGTACGCGGCGTCGCGGAGGTTGTTGACGTCGGCCTTCCCGTCGCCGGAGTTGTCCCCGCCGAACAGCGACCACGTGGTGGTGAGGAACTGCATCGGGCCGAGGGCGCGGGCGAAGCCGTCGCCGTCGCGGATCACCGCGTTGCCCGCGAGCGAGCCGTCGAGGACCGGGCCCTGGATCGGGGTGAGCGTGTCGCCGGCGGCGTTGACGTTGCCGCCGTCCGCGTGCCCCGACTCGATCCGGCCGATCGCCGCGACGAGGTTCCACTCGATGCCGCAGCCCGGCGCCTCGAGCGCCATCCGGTCGGCGGCGGCGCGGTAGGCGGCGAACGCGGCACCGGGGATTCCGAGCGGGCCGGGCGCCACCTTGACGGCCTCCGGGCGCGGCGGGATCGGCACGTGCCGCGGCGCGGGTGCTACCGGTGCGTCCGACGGTGCCGGCGGACGCAGGTCCGCGAGGCCGATCGCGGCCTGGGCGACGAGTTCGGGGCCGGGGGAGCGGTGCGCGACGGGGGTGCCGGGGGCGGTCGTGTCCGCCACCGCGACGCCGAGCAGCAGCGCCGCGGCGCCGGCAGCGGCGGTGGCCCCGAGGATCCGCACGATCGTCCCTCCCTGCTACTGGCGAGTCACTTTCGTGGCGCACGTTACTGCGCCACAGCACCGGTGCGGGTGGGACTTCAGTGAATAACAGGCCTGTTCTTCAGGAAAGGGCTGCGATCGCGTCGGCGAGCAGCTCCGGGGCGTCGTCGACGCCGTGCACCCGCCACGGCGACACCCAGCCCGCCGCCGCCAGCCCGCTGTAGACCGCGCCGGTGCGGAGCTGGAGGCCGCCGTCGCGCTCGTAGGCGTCCCGCTCGCGGGCGGCGTCGCCGGCCTCGCGGGACCGCGCGCGCTCGGCGGCGACGTCCACCGGCACGTCGAGGTAGACCTGCAGATCGGGCACCGGGAGCCCGAACCGGCCGAATTCGAGCTCGCGCACCCACGCCGCCACCGCACCGTCGGCGCCCTCGCCCAGGCGGGCCGCGCTGTACGCGGCCGAGGAGGCGGCGTACCGGTCCAGCAGCACCACGTCGTGGGCGGCCAGGGCGGCGCGGATCTCCGGCGCCGCGGCCTGCCGGTCGAAGGCGAACAGCAGTGCCATGCCGTACACGGAGTCCGCGACGTCGCCGTTTCCGCCGCGCAGCGCTTCGGCGGCCAGGTCGGCGAACTGCGTGCCGTACCGGGGGAAGGCGAGCGCGGTCACCGTCAGCCCGCCGCCGGTGAGCCGCGCCGTGACCGCCCGCGTGAGCGTGTTCTTGCCGGCCCCGTCGAGGCCCTCGATCGCGACGAGTCGTCCCATGGGGAGGATCGTAAGGTGTCGTGCGAGCGGGAACGCCGCCAGCAGTGCCACTATGGACAGCATGAAACCCCGCATCCTGGTGATCGACGACGATCCCGCGCTGGCGGAGATGCTCTCCATCGTCCTGCGCAATGAGGGCTTCGACTCGATGGTGGTCGGCGACGGCACGCAGGCGCTGAGTGCGGCCCGCGAGTTCCGGCCCGACCTCGTGCTGCTCGACCTCATGCTCCCGGGCATGAACGGCATCGACGTGTGCCGCGTGCTGCGCGCCGATTCGTCGGTGCCGATCGTGATGCTGACGGCGAAGGCCGACACGGTCGACGTGGTGCTGGGCCTGGAGTCCGGCGCCGACGACTACGTGATCAAGCCCTTCAAGCCCAAGGAGCTCGTCGCGCGCGTGCGGGCCCGGTTGCGCCGCACCGACGAGGAGCCCAGCGAACTGCTGTCGATCGGCAACGTCGTCATCGACGTCCCGGCGCACAAGGTGACCCGCGACGGCGAGGTCGTCGCGCTCACGCCCACCGAGTTCGACCTGTTGGTCACCATGGCCCGCAAGCCGCGCCAGGTGTTCACCCGCGACGTACTGCTCGAGCAGGTGTGGGGTTACCGGCACCCGGCGGACACGCGCCTGGTGAACGTCCACATCCAGCGGCTGCGCGCGAAGATCGAGAAGGACCCGGAGAACCCGGAGATCGTGCTCACGCTGCGCGGTGTCGGCTACAAGGCGGGGCCGGCGTGAGCGGGCCGATCGGATCGTGATCGACCGGGCCGGGGCGGCCCGGCTGGCGGATCGGGCGCGCGAGGCGTGGCACGCGGTCCGCACGGACCCCGCGGTCGTGGTGCGCGACGGTGTGCGGTACGCCGGAATGGGGCTGTCGTACGCGGGCCAGGTGTGGCGCCGCTCGCTGCAGCTGCGCGTGGTCACGCAGACCCTGGTGCTCAGCCTGACGGTGCTGCTCCTGCTGGGCTTCGTGCTCACCTCGCAGATCGCGAACCAGCTGATCGACGCGAAACTGACCGCGGGCAAGGAGGAGACCGCCCGCGTCAAACAGAGCGTCGAGCTCTCGCTCAGCCGCGCCGAGACCCGCACGGAGGGCGTGGAGGCGATGCTCCGCGGCATCCGCGGGAGCCTGGTCAGCCAGGGCCTCGACGTGGGCCCGACGGCCGCGCGGTCCGGCAACTACGACCCCGTGCTGATCGTGCCGCACGGCGCCGGCCGGCCGCCGATCGTGATCGGCAGCGAGAGTGAGGTCCCGCAGTCGCTGCAGAACTTCGTCCGCGGCGGCCAGACCGCGTCTCAGCACGCGACGGTCACCGACAGCACCGGCCGGTACGGCAAGGTGCTGGTGATCGGGACGCCCGTGCAGTCGACGATCGCGGGCCTCGAGCTGTACCTGGTGTTCCCGCTCACCCAGGAGGAGACCACCCTCAGCCTGATGCAGGGCACGCTCTACACGGGTGGCGCGGTCCTGCTGATCCTGCTCGCCGCGGTCAGCCTGCTCGTCGCGCGGCAGGTGGTGCTGCCCGTGCGGTCGGCGGCACGGATCGCGGTGCGCTTCGCCGAGGGACGGCTCAAGGAACGCATGCCGGTGCGCGGCGAGGACGACATCGCGCGCCTGGCGATGAGCTTCAACGACATGGCCGAGTCGCTGTCCAAGCAGATCAGCCAGCTCGAGGAGTTCGGCGACCTTCAGCGGCAGTTCACCTCCGACGTCTCCCACGAGCTGCGGACCCCGCTGACCACGGTGCGGATGGCGGCCGACATGATCGCCGATTCCGCCGACGAGCTGGACCCCGGCCTGCGCCGCACCACTGAGCTGATGCAGAAGGAGCTCGACCGCTTCGAGACGCTGCTCGCCGAGTTGCTGGAGATCTCCCGGCACGACGCGGGCGTCGCGGAGCTGCACGCCGAGCAGATCGACATCGAGGTGCCGATCGCGTCCGCGATGGCCACCGTGCGGCACCTCGCGGAGCAGTCCGAGACCGAGCTGATCCTCGACATGCCCGACGAGCCGGTCATCGTCGAGGCCGACACGCGGCGCGTCGAGCGGGTGCTGCGCAACCTGCTGGCCAATGCCATCGACCACAGCGAGGGCAAGCCCGTGATCCTCACCATGCGCGCCGACGACGAGGCCGTGGCCATCACGGTCCGCGACTACGGCGTGGGTCTGCGGCCGGGCGAGGAGAAGCTGGTCTTCAACCGGTTCTGGCGCTCGGACCCGTCGCGGGTGCGGCGCTCCGGGGGCACCGGGCTGGGCCTGGCGATCAGCATCGAGGACGCGCGGCTGCACAGCGGGCGCCTCGAGGCGTGGGGCGATCCCGGCAACGGCTCGTGCTTCCGGCTCACCCTGCCCCGCGAGCGCGGGGGGCGGGTCACCATCAGCCCCCTGCCCCTGAAGTCGATGACGCGGCGCGGCCCGGACGGGGGTTCCGACGATGCCTAGGACGATCCGCACGCTGCGCGCCACCGCGACGAAGGTCCTGGCGATCGTGCTCGCCGCGCTCATCGCGCTGACCGGCTGCGCCACGATCCCCGAGTCCACGAGCCCGCGTGTCATCGGCGACCTGGGCGGCGAGTCGCCGGAGCCCGACAAGGGCCTGGCGCCGCGCCGCGATTCGCAGCCCGAGGTGATCGTCCGCGACTTCCTCAAGGCGAACGCGGTGGCCGACGGCAACTACGCCGCCTCCCGGACGTTCCTCACGCCCAATGCGAACTGGCAGGTGCCCCAGCAGGCCGTCGTGGTCAAGGACATCGACGTGCTGCCCACCGAGCGCACCGCGAACTTCCTGAAGGCGACGATCCGCGCGCAGGCCACGGGCTTCCTCGGCGCCGACGGGACCTTCGAGCCGGCGGGCCAGTCGATCACGCAGAACGTGCAGCTCGTGCAGGTCGACGGGCAGTGGCGCGTGCAGGGCCTCAGCTCGGTCGGCGACACCCCGATGCTGGTCATCGACACCGATCAGTTCCGCACCGTCTACCGCCGGTACCTGCTGTACTTCCCGGACCCGACGGGCCGCACCCTGGTGCCGGACGCGCGGTGGCTGGCCGGCCCGCGCTCCAAGCTGGCCGCCGACCTGCTGCTGCAGCTGGTCCGCGGCCCGCGCGCGGCGCTGGCGGACGCCGTCTTCAACCCCTTCGGGACGAACGCCGCGGTCCGCGGCGCGGTCACGAACACGCGGGGCGATCAGCGCGATCCGGGCGTCGGCTTCGCGGGGGTGCGGGTGGATCTGACCGGCCTGCCGCGGATCGAGCCCGATGTGGCGCGGCTCATCGCCGGCCAGATCGTGTGGACCCTCGCCGGGGCCGACGTCCAGGGACCGTACGTGATCACCGTCGACGGCTCCCCGCTCGATGACCGGCACCAGGCCGGCTGGAATCCGAACGACGTCGCCTCGATCAGCCCGAACGCCTCGTCGGACCTCGCGGTCGGCCTGCACGCGGTGCTCGACGGCAAGTTCGTGAAGGTCACCGGCAACCAGGTCACCGACGTCGCGGGCCCGCTCGGGTCGTCGACGTCGATCCGCTCCATCGGGCTGTCGTGGTCGGGGCGACAGGTGGCGGCGGTGCTCGACGCGGGCCCCCGCGGCGGTCCCGCGACGACGCTCGCGGTCGCCCCGTACGGCGGCGTCCCCACCCAGGTGCTCACGGCCGGGTCGATGACGCGGCCATCGTGGACGCCCGACGATTCCGGGGTCTGGACGGTGCTGGACGGGACGCGCGTGGTCCGGGTACGGCAGGACCAGACCACGGGCGAGATCTCGACCGTCGACGTGGACGCGAGCGAGGTGGCGGCGGCCGCGCCCGGCGCCATCACCGAGCTTCGGCTCTCGCGCGACGGGGTGCGGGTCGCGCTCGTCGTGGGTGGGCGGGTGCTGATCGGCGTGGTGCAGACGGCGCCGAACGGGCGGATCAAGATCGCTCACCTCGCGTCGGTGGTCACGGACCGGGAGCTAGTGGCCTCGTCGGTCGACTGGCAGACCGGCGACACGATCTTCATCGGCCGCACCACCTCCGATTCGCCCGTGCTGTCCGTGCGCTACGACTCCGGCGAGGTCACCGCGGTGCCGAGCCGCAACCTGTCGCCGCCCGTCTACAACGTCGCGGTGTCGACCACCGCGGTGTACGCCACCGATTCGTCGGGCGTGTGGCAGATCGGCATCGGCCCCGATAGCGACGAGCAATACTGGAGCCAGGTGGATCGCCTGGCGGGGGGCCGGGCGAACCCGGTGCTGCCGGGCTAGACCCCGGCGCTCCCGGGGCGGAACGCACCTGGAGCGGGGGAGTCGTGCGCGTCGTGCGGAGCGTCGTCCGCGGGGTGGCCGGCGGGGTCGACGACCTCGTCGAGCTGGCCGTGCCCCGCACCTGCGGCGGCTGCGGTTTCCCGCGCGTGCGCTGGTGCGCCCGCTGCGAGGCGGCCCTGCACGACGTCCCCGCGCTGATCCGGACCACGGTGCCGGTCGCGGTGCCCGTCTGGACACTGGGCCGGTACGACGGTGCGCGGCGCCGCGCCGTCCTGCAACTCAAGGAGCGTGGGCGGGGCGACCTCGCCGTCCCGCTCGGCCGGGCCCTCGCGCACGGGGTGCTGCGGCTGCGCGCCTGGGGCGAGGTCGACGGTCCGCTGATCCTGGTGCCCGCGCCCACCACCGCGTGGGCCGCCCGCCGCCGCGGCGGCGACGTGGTGACCGCGGTGTGCCGCGCCGCCGCCCGCACCGCGGAGCCGGTGTGCGCGGTGACCGTCGCGCCGGTCCTGCGGTCCGTGGGCGCCGCGGAGTCCGTCGGCCTGAGCGCGTCGGCCCGGGCCGCGAACGTGCGCGGCACCGTCCGCGTGCGGGGGCTGCCGCCCGCGGGCACCGTCGTGCTGGTGGACGACGTGGTGACCACTGGGGCCACCCTGGCGGAGTCCGTCGACGCCCTGGCCCGACGGGGCGTGACCGTCGCCGCCGCGATCACCGTGGCCGCGGCCTGACGCGGCGGTGAACTCGCAGTGACCAAATACTGGCGGGATCGGGGAACCGGGGCTATCTTCGGGGATACCTTTCCCGGTTCGAGAAAGAGGAGGTGATGACACACCCTCCTGGCGACGGGCAGTCCGCCCGTCGTTCGAATCTGAGCCTGCTCCCGCGCGCGCTGACCGCAGTGACGGACTGGTGATCCGTTCTAGCGCAAGGGATCCGGCGCTGCCCTGAAAGGTTCCACATGACCCTTCTGTCCCCGCGCGACACGAATCGCGCCCACGCGACCCCCAACGTCGAGGTCGACCCCTTCCGCGAACCCGGTCACGTCACTGACGAGCGCGACAAGGAATACCTCACTCCCAACGCCCCGGTGGCCATCGACGGCCGCAACGTGGAGGTGCCCGAGCACTTCCGCGTCTACCTGGGAGACAAGCTGGCGCGGCTCGAGAAGTTCCGTTCCACCATCACCCTGTTCGAGGTCAGCCTCTTCCACGAGCCCAACCCGCGGCAGTCCAAGCAGTGCCAGCGACTGGAGCTGACGGTGCGCGGCAAGGGCGGCGTCGCCCGCGCCGAGGCGGCGGCGGAGAACTTCTACGCCGCGTTCGAGACCGCCCTCTCGCGCCTGCAGAGCCGCCTGCGTAAGGCCGCGGACCGCAAGAAGGTGCACTACGGCAACCGCACTCCGGTCTCCGTCGCGGAGGCGACGGCACCGTCGGCCCTGCCCGATGCGCAAGCCGCGGCGGAGGTGGACGACGATCCGTACGCCGCTCTCGTCGAGGACCACTTGCCCGGCCAGATCGTCCGCATCAAGGATCACCCGGGCACGCCGATGACGGTCGATGACGCTCTGTCGCAGATGGAACTGGTCGGTCACGACTTCTTCCTGTTCTTCGACAAGGAGACCGAGAGGCCGTCCGTGGTGTACCGCCGGAAGGCGTTCGACTACGGCCTGCTCCGCCTGACCTGACGTTTCGCCTACCATGGATCCCGGCCGCCGCCGAGGCGGCCGGGATTCTTAGCTGTGTTCACGGGATTGGGGTTTCTCAGTGGTTCTCTCCAAGGTGCTGCGTTTCGGCGAAGGCCGGATGGTCAAGCGGCTCGACGGCCTGGCGTCCTACGTGGAGAGCCTGAGCGACGAGTACGAGGCGCTCTCGGATGAGAAGCTGCAGGCCAAGACGGAGGTCTTCAAGAAGCGCCTGGAGAAGGGCGAGTCGCTCGACGAGATCCTCCCCGAGGCCTTCGCCACCGCCCGCGAGGCGGCGTGGCGCGTGCTGGGGCAGAAGCCGTACCACGTGCAGATCATGGGAGCCGGTGCGCTGCACCAGGGCGACATCGCCGAGATGAAGACCGGTGAGGGCAAGACCCTGACCTCGGTCATGGCCGCCTACGCCAACGCGCTCACGGGCAAGGGCGTGCACCTGGTCACGACTAACGACTACCTCGCCAAGCGCGACGCGGACTGGATGGGCCGCGTGCACCGCTTCCTCGGGCTCGAGGTGGACTGCATCCTCGCCGGGCAGGACCCGGACCGCCGGCGGCAGGCCTACAGCGCGGACATCACCTACGGCACCAACAACGAGTTCGGCTTCGACTACCTGCGCGACAACATGGCGCACAGCGAAGAGGAGCTGGTGCAGCGCGGCCACAACTACGCCATCGTCGACGAGGTCGACTCGATCCTCATCGACGAGGCCCGCACGCCGCTCATCATCTCCGGCCCCGCCGATGCCTCGTCGAAGTGGTACACGGAGTTCGCCCGCATCGTCCCGCTGATGAAGAAGGACGTCCATTACGAGGTGGACATCCGGAAGAAGACGATCGGCATCAACGAGGCGGGCGTCGAGCTGGTCGAGGATCAGCTGGGCATCGAGAACCTGTACGACGCGACGAACTCGCTGCTCGTCAGCTACCTGAACAACGCGATCAAGGCCAAGGAGCTCTACGAGCGCGACAAGGACTACATCGTCCGCTCGGGCGAGGTCCTCATCGTCGACGAGTTCACCGGCCGCGTGCTCGCGGGCCGCCGCTTCAACGAGGGCATGCACCAGGCTCTCGAGGCGAAGGAGAACGTCGAGATCCAGGCCGAGAACCAGACGCTGGCCACGATCACGCTGCAGAACTACTTCCGCCTCTACGACAAGCTGGCCGGCATGACCGGCACCGCCGAGACCGAGGCCGCCGAGCTGCACCAGATCTACAAGCTGGGCGTCATCCCGATCCCGACGAACAAGCCGATGATCCGCAAGGACCAGACGGACCTCATCTACAAGACGGAGGAGGCGAAGTTCGCCGCCATCGTCGAGGACATCGCAGAGCGCCACGAAGCCGGCCAGCCCGTCCTCATCGGCACCACCTCGGTCGAGCGGTCGGAGTACCTCTCGCGTCAGCTCGAGCGCAAGAAGATCCCGCACACCGTGCTCAACGCGAAGTTCCACGAGCAGGAGGCGGCGATCATCGCCAAGGCCGGCACCCCCGGCGCCGTCACCGTCGCCACCAACATGGCCGGCCGCGGCACCGACGTCGTGCTCGGCGGCAACCCCGACATCCTCGCCGACCTGGAGCTCCGCGAGAAGGGGCTCGATCCGGTTTCCACGCCCGAGGAGTACGAGGCCGCGTGGGACGAGACCATCGAGCGGGTCCGGAAGCAGTCCAAGGAGGCGGGCGACGACGTGCGCGAGGCCGGTGGCCTCTACGTGCTCGGCACGGAGCGGCACGAGTCGCGGCGCATCGACAACCAGCTCCGCGGCCGGTCCGGCCGGCAGGGCGACCCCGGCGAGTCGCGGTTCTACCTCTCACTCGGTGACGAGCTGATGCGGCGCTTCAACGGCGCGCAGATCGAGGCGTGGATGAACCGCGTCAACCTGCCCGACGACGTACCGATCGACAACAAGTTCGTCTCGCGCGCCATCCGCAGCGCGCAGACGCAGGTCGAGCAGCAGAACTTCGAGATCCGGAAGAACGTCCTCAAGTACGACGACGTGCAGAACGAGCAGCGCAAGGTCATCTACGACGAGCGCCGCAAGATCCTCCGCGGTGAGGACCTCTTCGACCAGGTCAACCACATGACCGACGATGTGGTCTCCGCGTACGTCGACGCCGCCACCTCCACCGGCTACGTGGAGGACTGGGACCTCGAGGAGCTGTGGACGGCTCTGGGCACCCTGTATCCGATCGAGCTGGATTGGAAGAAGATCGTCGGCGAGGACGAGAACGGTGACCGGGACGAGATCACCAGCGGTGAGCTCAAGGACATCCTCCTCAAGGACATCCACGCGTCGTACGACACGCATCAGGCGTCGATCGAGAAGGCCGCGGGCGAGGGCGCGATGCGCCAGGTCGAGCGTTCCGTGCTGCTGTCGGTCCTCGATCAGAAGTGGCGCGAGCACCTCTACGAGATGGACTATCTCAAGGAGGGCATCGGTCTTCGCCAGATCGCTCAGCGCGATCCGGTGGTCGAGTACCAGCGCGAGGGCTACGACATGTTCAACGGCATGCTCGAGGGCCTCAAGGAGGAGTCGGTCTCCACCTTGTTCAAGGTTCAGGTGCAGGAGCCCGAGGAGGGTGCCCCCGCGGCCGGCGGCGAGGCTCCCGCTCAAGCGCAGGTCAGCGCTCCTGTCTCCGAGCCGGATCCGGAGAAGATCACTCTCTCCGGGCCGTCGGAGTCGGGCGAGCTCACCGAGATCTCGCAGAATGCGGACCAGCCGCAGGGCACCCGTTCCGAGCGGCGCGCCGCCAAGCGCGAGGCGGACAAGGCCGCGCAGAAGGCCGCCGCCTCCCGCGGCAAGCATCGCCGGTAGCCGCGCGACCTCCGTCACGCCGCAGTCGTGAACGCGACCCACTGCCACCGTCCGGCCGCGGCCTCGACCCGTCCGGCCGCGGCGAGCACGCGCTCGCCGCGGGTGTAGGTCAGGAAGATCTCGGCGCCCACCTCCGGTTCGCGTGGGCGCCGGCGGCGCCGCTGCACCAGGGCGCGCGGCGTCCCGACGTGCACGTTCCCCCATCCCGAGACGGTGCCCGCCGGCCCCGTCTCCGCCAGGGTCCGCAGCACGTCCACGACGGTCACCGTGGCGATCGCCGTCAGGTGCTTCGCGGGCCGGCGCCGGTCCAGCACCTCGAACACGGGCCGCAGCGTCGAGAGCACGAACCGGTGCGCGTCGGGGTGTACCGCGGCCACGGGCCCGGGCAGCGGAATCGGCTCCGGTGGCGCCGGTTCCGACGGTGTCGGCAGCGGCTCCGCCGTCCGAACCGCCCGCGCGTGCGCCAGCGGCCGCGCCGGCGGTTCCGCGTCCGGCGCGCGCAGCACCACGAAGCCCGATTCCGGTGTGTGCGACGCGCGGGATCGTGCCCCGTCGGCCGCGAGAATGATCGCCCCCATACTGATTAGACGCATCAGGAAGGCGTTCGGATCCCACCAACTCGGACCGGGTCCGATCCGCCGATCCCGTATGCTGGCGCCGACGATCGGTCGTGGGGGAGGTGCACGTGAAGGGCAGGCTCAGCCAGTCCGACGCGGAGTTCTACGCGTTGGAGAACTCAACCACCCCCACCCACGTCGGGTCGCTCGTGGTCCTCGGCCGACCCGACGGGGGCCTGGACTTCGAGCGCCTGCTCGACACCATCGAGGAGCGCCTCGCCGAGGTGCCCCGGTACCGGCAGAAGGTCCGCACGGTGCCGCTGGGCATCGCCCGCCCGGTGTGGATCGAGGACCGTGATTTCGACATCACCTACCACGTGCGGGTCTCCGCGCTGCCCCAGCCGGGCAGCGACGACCAGCTGCACGACCTGGTCGCACGACTGAACTCCCGGCCGCTGGACCGGGAGCGGCCGCTGTGGGAGGTGTACCTCATCGAGGGGCTCGCCGACGACCGGCTCGCGGTGTTCTCCAAGACCCACCTCGCGCTGGTGGACGGCCGCGACAACGTCGACCTGATGCAGCTGCTGCTCACCGACACCCCGCACACGCCGCAGCCGCCCGAGGATCTGTGGATGGGCCAGCACGAGCCCAGCGACGGCGAGCTGGTGATGGGCGCGGTCATCGACCTGCTGTCGCGGCCCAAGCGCACCGCGGCGATGATCCAGGGCGTGGTCGGGGAGGTCGCCGAGTCCATCACCGGGCTGCAGGAGGACGCGGCCAATGTCATCGAGCGCGCCTCGTCGCTGGTGCGGGCCCGCACCGCCGTGACGCCGGTGCGCTCGCTCAACGTGCCCATCTCCCGGAGCCGCCGGTTCGCCGTCGCGCGAATGGACCTCGACGAATTCCGCCGACTGCGGGCGGCCTTCGGCTGCACCGTGAACGACCTGCTGCTGTCGGTGATCGCGGGCGGTCTGCGGACGTGGCTGATCTCGCGCGGCGAGCCGATCAGTGCGAGCACCGAGGTCCGGGTGCTCGAGCCGATCGCCGTCGACGACGTGGGCCTCGGCGTCGGCGAGCAGGTGCGTGCCTACATCGTCCCGCTGCCCGTCGCCGAGAGCAATGCGGTGGTGCGGATGCGCCAGATCGCCCACGGCGCCGCCGCCCAGGTGGACCGGAACCGGCAAGTCGCGGCGCGGGCGCTGGCCGCGAGCGGCGGCTTCACCCCGCCCACGCTGCATGCGCTCGGCGCGCGCACCGCGATGAGCGTCTCGCCGCGCTCGTTCAACGCGCTGGTCACCAACGCGCCGGGTCCGCAGGCGCCCGTGTACCTGGCGGGCATCGAGGTGCAGCAGGTGTATCCGGTGCCGCCGCTCATCGCGAACCAGGTCGTGTCCATCGGCATCACGTCGTACAACGGCACGGTGTACATCGGCTTCAACGCCGACCGCGACGGCATGTGGGACGTCATCTCGATGGCGGAATTCCTGTACGAGGCGTTGGACGAGCTCGCCGCGTCCGCGAAGGAGGAGTAGATGACGGTCCGGGTGTACGTGCCCAGTACGCTGGCGGGGCTGCAGGCCCTGCAGCGTGACGGGGAGCTGTTCCCTTTGGGGGGAACAGTTTTCGGAGTCACCCCTGCGCTGCGCGAGGCGTACACCTCGGGCGACGACGAGGAGCTCGCCGAGGCCGCCATGCGCCAGGCGGCGCGCGCCTCGCTGCGGCTCCTCGCCGTCGACGACGAGGACTCGCAGGCCGAGGGGGCTGACGGTGCCACGCCGGATCCTGTTCGGCGCGTGGTGATCACGGCGGACGTGCCGGCGGCGAAGGAGCGTTCGGACCTCGACGACGCCGTGCTCAAAGTGACCGAGCCGATCCGGCTGAAGGACGTCCTCGCCGTGCACGTCGACGTCTCCGAGGCGGAGGCGGCCGTGACCCGCGCCGCGCAGGTGGTCGACGCCGCGGACCTCGGCGACGAGGACGCCGAGCTCGCCGTCGGCGATGCCGAGGATCACGACCTCGCCTGGTATGCCACCCAGGAACTGCCCTTCCTGCTGGAACTGCTCTGACCGCGGTCGCGGGCGGGGTTACGGTGAGGGAATGACAGTGCGCGGTGCCCGGTTCGCGGCGGCCCTCGTCGTGGGGGCCGGCGTCGTGGCGTCGGCACCTGCGGCGTCGGCGGCCCCGGTGCCGCTGGCCGGCACGCAGTGGAGGTTCGAGTCGAGCGGCGTCGCCCGGACGGCGCCCGTGAAGTACACCGGCTCGCCCGCGCACGTCAGCATCGACGGCAAGCGCAGCGGCGGTGGGAACGACGGCTGCAACGTTTTCGGCATGACTGCGGAGGTCATCGGCGACCGGGCCACCTTCAGCGGCCTCTTCTCCACCCTGCGGATGTGCTCCGCCCCCAACGCGGGCGAGCAGTTCCGCCGGGCCTTCGACGGCGCCCGCACCGTCAAGGTCGTGGGGAACCAGCTCACGATCTCCGACGGTCCGCGGGGCTACTGGAACTTCGTCGCGTCCCGCCCGGCGAGGCCGTAGCCGCGCCGCACCCGATAGGACAACCCAGGGAAAATTGTTCCAAGAGGTTACGGCACCGTAGGCTCACCCCCATGAGCAACTCTTTTCGCGCCTTCCGTGATTGGCTCGAGGCCCCGGCCAAGAACGTCTCCGCCGAGCATCCCCGCACCAACCTGGTCCGCGGCGCGGTCGCGCGGCTCACGACGCCGCTGTTGCCGGACGACTACCTCCACCTGATCAACCCGCTGTGGTCGGCGCGGGAGCTGCGCGGCAAGATCGTGCGGGTCGAGCAGGAGACCGACGAGTCGGTCACGCTCACCATCGAGACCGGTTGGGGCTTCAACACCAAGTACGAGGCCGGGCAGTACGTGGGCATCGGCGTGCTCGTCGGCGGCAAGTGGACGTGGCGCTCCTACTCGCTCACCTCCGTGCCGGACATGGGCCACGGCCGTGCGCCCCGCGAGGTGTCGATCACCGTCAAGGCGATGAACGAGGGCTTCCTCTCGAACCACCTCGTCAGCGGCGTGCAGGAGGGCACCATCGTGCGCCTGCAGGCACCGTCGGGCGACTTCACGCTCCCCAACCCCCTGCCGCCCAAGGTTCTCTTCCTCACCGCCGGCAGCGGCATCACGCCCGTTATGGCGATGCTCCGCACGCTCGAGCGGCGCGGCATTCCCGCGTCCACCGACATCGTGGCCGTGCACTCCGCCCCGAACGCCGAGTCCACGCTCTTCCGCGACGAGCTCGAGGCCTTCGACGCCAACCACGACAACGTCGCGGTGCAGCTGCGCTACACGCGCGACGCCGGGCGCCTGACGCCCGCCAACCTGGCCGACGCCGTGCCGGACTGGCAGGAGCGGCAGACCTGGATCTGCGGGCCCGGCGTCTTCCTGAGCGACTTGGAGAAGGCGTGGAAGGACCGCGGCCTCGAGTCGCGCCTGCATCAGGAACGGTTCACGGTCGAGCGCGCCGACGTCTCCGCGTCCGGCGGCGACGTCACCTTCCGCAAGTCCGGCAAGACCGCCGAGGTCGACGGTGCGACCACCCTCCTCGAGGCGGGCGAGGCCGCCGGCGTGCAGATGCCCTTCGGCTGCCGCATGGGCATCTGCCAGACCTGCGTGGTGCAGCTCGCCGACGGCCAGGTCCGCGACCTGCGCAGCGGCGATCTGCACACCGAGGGCGAGCGCATCCAGACCTGCATCTCCGTGGCCGTCGGGGACTGCACGCTGGAGGTGTAACCCAGGGTTCTTTTGTGTCGATCCGTTGACACAACCGGCTCGGCGCGCCATTCTTGTGTTGTCTGTTTGACACAAGGGGGGCTTGGAGTGAATTCGACGCCGATCATCGCTTCGGTGGTACTCGCAGTCGTCGGTGCAGCGCTGGGCTTCCTCGCGACGCGCTCAGCGGGGTCGTTGCCCAAGGGTGGCGCTGAGGATTCCCTGAACACCGCGCGCGGGATCCTCGGGCGTGCAGGCGGTGCGGTGGCGGCGTCGTTCGTCGTGTGCCTGCTCGCAGGTCTGGTGGGCGTCGCCACGGGCCGGGAGTTCGCGCCGGCCGAGATGCTGATCGTGGGATTGCTCCCCCAGGTCGCGCTCTGCGCGGCTGTACTTCGGCCGGTCGCGTCGCCGGGGGTGATCGGCGGCGCGCTGTCGCCGCGTCGGTTGCGGGACCTGGTCCCGTGGGCGCTCCCGGCTGCAGCGGGGGTCCTGCTCGTGCCGGGGACGCTGTCCGCGATCGCGCTCATCTACCTCGGCGCGCAGCCGCTGGGGACGCCGGAGTCGAACCGGCTCGGATTCGGTTGCGAGGTTCCTGCAGGCCCCAACGTCGTCGAGCCTCTGTCGGGCCCGCTCGATGTCGGCAGTCCGTGGTGGCCTGTGGTGCAGCTCGTGCTGATGTGGGGGTCCGTACTGATCGCGGTGGTGGCGGTCCGGCATTGCCATCGCCGGCCCTCGGTGGTGTCCGACGGTGCCGTCGACTCCGCTCTCCGCCGCTGTCTCGCCACCCGATCGTCGTCCGCTGCGGTGCTGGTCGTGGTGCTGACGGCGGGTTTTGCATCCGCGACCCTCGAGGACCTCGCCGCCAACCGGCCCCGGATGAGCGACTTCTACGCGCAGATCTCGAGCCACCCCAACGGGTGGCCACGCCTGCACGAGTGCGCGCTCAGTGACGGCGTGCTCTCCTCATGGGCGCTCGTCGGCGACGCGGCCGGCTGGACCAGATCGGCCGGGGTCCTGGTGGTGGTGTGGGCGATCGCCTGTTATCTGTTCCCCGGCCGGTTGATTCGGACTTCGCCCAGGCAGGCCGAGGGGGTGCGCATTTCATGACGAGCCTGATGCTCTTGCCGCTGTGGGGCGCGGCGGTTCTCGCCGCGGTCGCGGCGATCGCGCGGCGCGAGTACCTGCTGTCCGCCGACAATCCGTTCCGCAGGGCTCCGCGGGCCACGCGGTGGCGGGAGCGGGTGCCTTCCGTGGTGATGGGAGGGTGGCTGATCGCGGCGATGCTCGGGGCGGCGGGGGGTCTTCCGGCGGCGTGGCGGCCCTCGGCGGCGGCGGGGGCTGCGCTCGTGCTCCTCGCGGTGTGCCTCGTCGGCGAATGGATGCGACCGGCCGTTCCCGGCGCCCGGGCGGCGCTCCTACGTCCGCGCAGCGCGCGCGACATGGCACCGCGCCTCCTCGTGGCGTTCTCCGTGATCGGTGTGCTGGTCGCCGTCGCGATGCTGGCGTGGTCGGCTGTCGCGGGCGGCACGCCCGCGCCGTCGCCGTGCGACCTGCTCCGGCAGCGGTGGGGCTCACCCCCACCCCCGGGCAGCGCGCAGGAGACGCTGTCGACGGTGGGTGCGCTCGGAGCGATCGCGGTGTTGGTTGCCTGCATCGTCCTTGCCGCCGGACTCGCCGCGTCGGCGACATCGCGCCCGGCGGTCGGGAGCGACCCTCAGGTGGACGACGAGTTGCGGCGCCGCGCGGTGGTCCGGGCCGTGGCGGCGGTGGGAGCCGCCGCCGCCCAACTGATCGCGCTGGCGGGGATCTCTCTGCGCGAGCGCTACCCGGCGATGTTCGACTCGTGTTCGTCCACGACGTTCGACGCGGCGGGGGCGCCGACAGGCCGGATGGAGACGGTGGGGGACCCGAGCGTTCTCGCCGAGCTGGGCTTGGGTGTGGTCATGGCCTTCGCGATCGGCCTGTCGGCCTTCGCGCTCTACCGCTTCGCCGCCCCGTCGTGGGGATGGCGCCCCACGGACTCGCGCAGTGCGAAGGCCCGCGGATGACGGCGGGAATCACCATCGATCCCGCCAGCCCCGTGCCCCCGTTCGAGCAGATCCGACAGCAGATCGTGGCCCTCGTCGGGGTGGGCGCGCTCAGCGCCGGGGAGCGATTGCCGACGGTGCGGCAGCTCGCCTCGGACCTGCGTCTCGCGCCGGGCACGGTGTCCCGGGCGTACCAGGAGCTGGAGCGTGAGGGATGGATCGTCACCCGGCGCGGAGCGGGCACTCGCGTGGCCGATCCCACCCCGCTCGGCTCGCGGGAAGCGGGGGAGGCGGCCGCGCAGCACGCGGTCGACGAGCTGGTGCGTGGGCTTGTGCGCGGCGGCGTTCCGGCGGAGGTGATCACGCGGGTTCTGCGAGCGGCAGCGGACGAACTGGACCGTGTCGTGTAGCCGAGGCGTGCACATCCCGTGTCGGTTCGGCAACTCCGCGCCGGTCTCCGTTGACAGGCTACGACTGCGTAACTTACGGTTGCGTAGGTTAGACGGTCCGAGACCACCACGGAGGGCGGCCCCGCATGGCGATCACCGACATCCCCGAGTACGCGCACCTCACCGAGGCCGACGTCGAGACGCTCGGCGCGGAACTGGACGCGATCCGGCGCGACATCGAGGCCGCACGCGGCGAGTCGGACGTGCGGTACCTGCAGCGCACCATCGCCGCCCAGCGCGGGCTCGAGGTGGCCGGCCGGTTGATGCTGCTGGGCGCCCACAAGCGTGGCTTCTGGTGGGGCTCGGCGGCCACGCTCGGGCTCGCCAAGATCATCGAGAACATGGAGCTCGGGCACAACATCATGCACGGGCAGTGGGATTGGATGAACGATCCCGAGGTGCACTCGACCACGTGGGAGTGGGACAACGCCGGTACCTCCCGGCTGTGGAAGCACACCCACAACTACGTGCACCACAAGTACACCAACGTCCTCGGCATGGACGACGATGTGGGCTACAAGACGCTCCGCGTGACCCGCGACCAGCCGTGGACCCCGTTCAACTCCGGCAACGTGGTCTACAACACGCTCCTCATGCTGCTCTTCGAGTACGGCGTGGCGATCCAGCACCTCGAGCTGGGCCGCGCGGCCACCAAGTGGAAGAAGCCGTGGTTCGACCGCGAGGGCTTCAAGGCCGACGCCTCGGACGTGGGCCGCAAGATCGGCCGGCAGGTGCTCAAGGACTACGTCGCGGCGCCGCTCGTGGGCGTGCCCTTCGGTGGCACGCGCGGCTGGCGCAAGGCTCTCACCGCGACGATCACCGCCAACGTGATCCGCAACGTCTGGACCAACGCGGTCATCTTCTGCGGGCACTTCCCCGACGGTGCCGAGAAGTTCACCAAGCAGGACGTCGACAACGAGACCCAGGCGCAGTGGTACCTGCGGCAGATGCTCGGCAGTGCCAATCTCTCCGGCGGCCCCGTCATCGACTTCCTCTCGGGCAACCTGAGCTACCAGATCGAGCACCACCTGTTCCCCGACCTGCCGTCGAACCGCCTCGCCGAGATCGGCGTCCGCGTGCGGGCGCTGTGCGAGAAGTACGACCTGCCGTACACGGTCGGCCCGCTGCACGTGCAGTACTACAAGTCGTGGCGGACCATCGCCAAGCTGTCGTTGCCCGACAAGTACCTCCGCGACACCGCCGACGACGCCCCCGAGACCGCGTCCGAGGCGATGTTCGCGGGTACGGAGTTCGCCGAGCCGCGCACCGACGAGCGCACCGGCCGCCGGGTCGGCCTCAAGGCCGCCCGTGCGGCCATCCACGCCCGACGGGGCCGTCGCCGCCCCTGACCTTCGCCCGACGGTGCGCCCGGCGCGGGCTTCGGCGTGCGGCGGGGGAGGCGGCGTCGCGCGGGGGACAGCCGACCCCACATCACACGACCGGCTTCGGGTGGGGGACGAAACGTGAGGGTCGCGGATCGGTGCGGCGCGGGGGGACGACGCCGCCGCGTGTGACGTGCGCCCCAGGTGGAACAAGATCAATGACTTTGTCCCAGGCTGCTGCTACGCTGGAACCGTTCTGTTCTTGAGCCGCTGCATGCGGTCGTACCGATTGGGGAACGCTTCGTGGCTATCACCGACATCGCGGAATACTCGCACCTGACCGACGCCGATATCGAGGCGCTCGGTGCCGAACTGGATGCGCTGCGCCGCGAGATCGAGGAGAGCCGCGGCGAGGAGGACGCCAAGTACATCCGTCGCGTGATCAAGAGCCAGCGCATCGCGGAGACCGCGGGCCGCGTCTTCGGCCTCGGCGCCGGGATGAAGGGCTGGAAGGGCAAGGCCGCGTGGGCCGCCTCCGCCGCGTGCCTCTCGTACGCCAAGGTGATCGAGAACAACGAGCTCGGCCACAACATCATGCACGGCCAGTGGGACTGGATGAACGATCCGGAGATCCACTCGTCCAGCTGGGAGTGGGACAGCGCGTCGGACGGCAAGTTCTGGCGGCACACCCACAACTACATGCATCACAAGTACACCAACGTCACCGATATGGACGACGACATCGGCTACGGCATCCTGCGCGTCACGCGCGACCAGCCGTGGGAGCCGTACATGCTCCTCAACCCGATCTACAACTTCACGCTGATGGTCGGCTTCCAGTACGGCAAGGCCGTCCAGCACCTCGAGCTGATGAACGCCCTGAAGGCCATGCTCAACGGTGGTGAGCAGTACGCCGAGTACGACTGGGAGGAGTTCCGGAGTCGGCTCAAAGTGGTCCTCACCAAGATCGCCAAGCAGACCGCGAAGGACTACGTCCTCTTCCCCGCGATGGCCGTGCCCTTCACCGGTGCCCGCGGCTACAAGAAGGCCGCCTCGGCCAACCTGGTGGCCAACACCGTGCGCGACGTGTGGGACCACATGACCATCTTCTGCGGTCACTTCCCGGACGACGCCGAGAAGTTCACCATCGAGGACATCGAGAACGAGACCCTCCCCGAGTGGTACCTGCGCCAGATGCTGGGCACCGCGAACTTCGAGGGCAGCAATGCGCTGCACTTCATCTCCGGGCATCTGGGACGCCAGATCGAGCACCACCTGTACCCCGACCTGCCCTCGAACCGCTACAACTACATCAACTCGCGTCTCGTGGAGATCTGCCGGAAGTACGACCTGCCGTACAACACCGGCCCGATGTGGAAGCAGTACGCCGAGTCGTGGCGCACCATCATCAAGCTCTCGCTGCCGGACAAGTTCCTCAAGGCCACCGTCGATGACGCGCCGGAGACGCACTCGAACAAGCGCTTCTACGACGAGAGCGGCAAGACCACCGTGGTCAAGGGCGAGATCGATGCAGATGGCAACCGTCGCGGCCTGCGCTCGCACGTCGAGGAGCTGGCGGCCGCGAAGTAACGCGGACCGTCGAACTGCGCGTAACCTAGAAACGTGGCTATCACTGACGTGGGCGAATACGCCCATCTCGATGACGCCGACATCGAGCATCTCGCGATCGAGTTGGACGCGATCCGTGCCGAGGTCGAGGCGGCGCGCGGCGAACGGGACGCGCGGTACATCCGCAACGTCATCCGGGCGCAGCGCGCCCTCGAGGCGGCGGGTCGGCTCACGATCCTCGGCTCCAAGAACCGATGGTTCTGGGCTGCGGGCGCGGGGATGCTCGGGGTCGCCAAGATCATCGAGAACATGGAGCTCGGGCATAACGTCATGCACGGGCAGTGGGATTGGATGAACGATCCCGAGATCCACTCCACCACGTGGGAGTGGGACATGGCCTGTCCCGGTGCGCACTGGAAGCATTCGCACAACTTCCTGCATCACAAGTACACGAACGTCGTGGGCAAGGACCTCGACGTGGGCTACGGCGTCCTCCGCGTGACCCGCGACGAGCAGTGGGAGGCCAAGCGCTCCGCGCAGTTCCTCAACAACATCTTCCTCGGGCTCACCTTCGAGTGGGGCATCGCCCTGCACGACATCGAGCTGGCCGAGGCGATCGCCGGCAACAAGCCCTGGCCGCAGACCCGCAAGCAGCTCCGCGAGCTGGGCGTCAAGGCGGCGCGTCAGCTGGGCAAGGATTTCCTCCTCTACCCGGCGATCAGTAAGGCTGTCGGAGGCTCCTTCGGGCGGACGCTCTCGGCGAACCTCACGGCCAACGTGGCCCGCAACATCTGGACGTACGTGGTCATCTTCTGCGGCCACTTCCCCGACGGTGCGGAGAAGTTCACCACAGAGTCGATCGTCGACGAGACGCCCGGCGAGTGGTACCTGCGGCAGATGCTGGGCAGCGCGAACATCTCCGGTGGGCCCGCCATGGATTTCATGACCGGCAATCTGAGCTACCAGATCGAGCACCACATGTTCCCGGACCTGCCCTCGAATCGGCTGTCCGAGATCGCGGTCAAGGTGCGCGCGATCTGCGAGAAGTACGACATCCCGTACACCGAGGGGCCACTGCTGCGGCAGTACTACCTCTCGCAGCGCACCATCGCCAAGCTCTCGCTGCCGGACCGCTGGCTGCGCGCCACGTCCGACGATGCGCCGGAGACCGCGTCCGAGCTGCGCTTCACTGCGGTGCGCGAGCGCCTGCAGCATGCGCAGGAGGTCGCCCACGAGCGGCTCACGCACGCCCAGGAGGCGGCGCAGGACCGGTTCGCGCACGCGCAGGAGAACGCGCACGAGCGGCTGGTGCACGCCCGGGAGGCGGCGCACGCCGCGCAGGAGGAGGTCGAGCGCGTGGGCCTGCGCTCCGCGATCGCCGAAGCCGCGCGGCACAAGGTGGAGGAGAAGCGGCTCGCGGTCGAGGCGAAGCGGGTGCGTCGCGCCCGCCGCCGGCGCTCGGGCGTGGCGTAGACTCCGTACTTTGGGCAGCCTAAGGAGGCTGCTGCGCCGTCCGTTTCGGGAGTGTTGTTGATGAAGCCCTTGCGCGTCGCGATCGTGGGTTCCGGGCCGTCGGGGTTCTTCGCCGCCGGGAACCTGCTGGAGCAGGACGACCTCGAGATCCAGGTCGACGTCTTCGACCGGCTCCCGACGCCCTTCGGCCTGGTCCGCTACGGCGTCGCGCCCGATCATCCGGCGATCAAGTCGGTCACCAAGATCTTCGACCGCACCGCGCAGCACGAGAACTTCCGCTACTTCGGCAATGTCGAAGTGGCGACCGACGTCCAGGCCGCCGAGCTGGCGCAGTGGTACGACGCGGTGATCTACGCGATCGGCGCGTCGGGTGGCCGTCGCCTCGAGGTCGACGGTGCCTGGCTCCCCGGCAACCACCCGTCGAGCGACTTCGTGGGCTGGTACAACGGCCATCCCGATCGCCGCGACCTCGACGTCGACCTGGGGGTCGAGCGCGCTGTCGTGATCGGCAACGGCAACGTCGCGCTGGACGCGGCCCGCATCCTCGTCAGCGACGCCGACAAGCTCTCCGGCACCGACATGGCCGAGCACGCGCTGCACGCCCTGCGCGGCTCTGCGGTGCGCGAGGTCGTCGTCCTGGGCCGGCGCGGCGCCGAGCACGCCGCGTTCACGCCCGCCGAGGTCGCCGAGCTGGGCAAGCTGCCCGGCGTCGACGTGATCGTCGACCCCGCGGACGTGCCCGCCGAGGACAAGGAGCGCGACAAGGCGCGCCCGCCGGTCGAGCGCAACAACCTCAAGCAGCTGCGCAGGCTCGCCGCCCAGGAACCCACCGGTGCGGACCGCCGGATCGTGCTGAAGTTCCTGCGCTCCGTGGTAGGCATCGGCGGCGACGACCGTGTGCGTACCGTCGCCGTCGCCACCAATGAGCTCGTGGCGGGCGAGGACGGCACGGTCGAGGCGCAGCCGACCGGCACCGTCGCCGAACACGAGGCGGGCCTCGTCATCCACGCCGTCGGGTACCACGGCACGCCCATCCCCGGCATCCCTTTCGACACGGAGCGGGGCGTCTTCCGCAACGCCGACAGCCGGATCGTCGGCTACGACGGTGCGCCCCTGCCGGGCCACTACGTGGTCGGCTGGATCAAGCGCGGACCGTCGGGCGTCATCCCCACCAACCGCGACTGCGCGCGCGATACCGTCTCGGTGCTGCTCGCCGACGTCGCCGCGGGCAGGCTGGCGCGCAGCGACTTCGACGGTGCGCAGGTCGAGAAGCTCATCGTCGACCGGGTGCCGAACCTCGTCGAGTACGACGGCTGGGTGGCCATCGACGCGCACGAGACCGCCCTCGCCGAGGAGGACGTGCGTCCCCGGGTGAAGCTGACCAGCGTCGACGCGATGATCGACGCCGCGCAGGCCGCCGCGCAGTAGTCTCGCGCCCGCCGACCTCGCCCATCCGAGTACCGTCGGAATCGTGCGAGGCACGGCGATGTTGAAGCGACTAGCGGGAGCACTCGTCTCCCGGCGGAAGGAGCTGCGCATGACTGACAACGGCACCATCACCACGGCCCCCGGCCGCGAGACGGCGGTCC
Source organism: Tsukamurella asaccharolytica (assembly GCF_007858435.1). Lineage (GTDB taxonomy): Bacteria > Actinomycetota > Actinomycetes > Mycobacteriales > Mycobacteriaceae > Tsukamurella > Tsukamurella asaccharolytica. The sequence continues at coordinate 23,284 of NZ_VIGW01000013.1, forward strand.
TGGCAGGCGGATGTTTCTGGGGCATGCAGGACCTGATCCGCAAGCAGCCGGGCATCGAGTCCACCCGCGTGGGCTACACGGGCGGCACCAATGACCACGCGACGTACCGCAACCATCCGGGCCACGCGGAGGCCGTCGAGATCGTCTTCGACCCGGCGAAGACCAGCTACCGCGACGTGCTGGAGTTCTTCTTCCAGATCCACGACCCGTCCACCAGGGACCGGCAGGGCAACGACGTGGGCTCGAGCTACCGCTCGGCGATCTTCCCGCTCAGCGACGAGCAGGAGCGGGTCGCGCGCGACACCATCGCCGATGTCGACGCGTCGGGCCTGTGGCCGGGGAAGGCCGTGACCACGATCGAGGCGGCGGGCCCGTTCTGGCAGGCCGAGCCGGAGCACCAGGACTACCTGGAGAAGTACCCGGACGGCTACACCTGCCACTTCCCGCGGCCCGGCTGGAAGCTCCCCAAGCGCGCGTCCGCGTAGCTCAGGCCCAGTCGGGAGTGGCGGTCAGGTCGGCCAGCAGGCCCCGGACCGCCATCGCCCGACGGTGCGCCGTCCCCTCCAGACGATCCAGGGCGCACTCGGGATCGGCGGGCGGGCCCAGGTGAGCGCACCCGCGCGGGCAGTCCTCCACCGTCTCGGCGAGGTCGGGGAAGGCGGCGATCACGTCATCGGTGGAGATATGGGCGAGGCCGAAGCTGCGAATGCCCGGAGTGTCGACGACCCAGCCCCCGTCGGGCAGCCACAGCGCGACCGACTGGGTGGACGTGTGCCGCCCCTTGCCGACTCCTGAGACCACGCCGGTGGCCCGATTGGCGTCGGGGACGAGGCGGTTGACCAGCGTCGACTTGCCGACGCCGCTGTGTCCGATGAGCGCGGTGAGGCGGCCGGTGAGAAGCTCGTGCGCGGCGTCGAGCGGGTCGTCGCGGCCGGCGGCGATCACGGTCAGGTCGAGGTCGGCGAACGCGGCGGTGAACTCCTCCGCGTCGGCGAGGTCTCCCTTGGTCAGGCACAGCACCGGCGTCAGGCCGCCGGCGTAGGCGGCGATGAGGGTGCGCTCGACGAAACCGGTTCGCGGCGGGGGGTCGGCCAGGGCCGTCACGATGAGCAGCTGCTGCGCGTTCGCGACCACGATCCGCTCGTACGGGTCGGTGTCGTCGGCGGTGCGGCGCAGGACGGTCGACCGCTCGTCGACCCGGACGATGCGCGCGAGCGTGTCCTTGCGGCCCGTCAGATCGCCGACGACGCCCACGGAATCGCCCACGACGATGGGGGAGCGGCCCAGCTCACGGGCCCGCATGGCGACGATGACCCGCTCGGGGTCGCCGTCGAGCGCGCAGCCCCACCGGCCGCGGTCGACCGAGATCACCATCGCCGTCGCGGCGTCGCTGTGATCCGGGCGGTTCTTCGTGCGCGGCCGACTGCTCTTCCCGGGGCGCACCCGGACGTCGGACTCGTCGTACTCGCGCTTACCCAAGGCTCACGATCCGCCGAGGAGCGCGTTCCACAGCGCGGGGAAGTCCGGCATCGTCTTGGCCGTGGTCGCGATGTCCTCGACCTGCACGCCCGGGGTGACCAGGCCGAGGATGGCGCCGGCGGTGGCCATGCGGTGATCCGCGTAGCTGTGCCAGACGCCGCCGTGCAGGGTCGCGGGTTCGATGTGCAGTCCGTCCTCCGTCTCGGCACAGCGCCCGCCGAGGGCGGTGATCTCGGCCGTCAGCGCGGCGAGCCGGTCGGTCTCGTGGCCCCGCAGGTGGGCGATGCCGCGCAGGTGCGACGGGGTGTCCGCGAGCGCGGCGAGCGCGGCCACGGTGGGGGTGAGTTCGCCGATGTCGCGCAGGTCCCAGTCGAGGCCGTGCAGGTCGCCGGTGCCGCGCGCGGTGAGCGCGCCGGCGGCGTGCGTGACCTCGGCGCCCATCGCGGCGAGGATGTCGGCGAACTGGACGCCCGGCTGCGTGGACTCCGGATTCCAGTGCGGCACGGTCACGGCGCCGCCGGTGATCGCCGCTGCGGCGAGGAAGACGGTGGCGTTCGACAGGTCCGGTTCCACCGTCCACTCGTGCGCCCGGACACCGCCCGGAGCGACGCGCCAGGTGTTCGCCTCGGAGGTGTCGACCTCGGCGCCCGCGGCGCGCAGCATGTCGACGGTCATCTCGATGTGCGGCATCGACGGCACCGGCTTGCCGTCGTGGTGCACGGTGACGCCCTCGGCGAAGCTCGGGCCGCTGAGCAGCAGGCCGGAGACGAACTGCGAGCTGGCGGACGCGTCGATGGTGACGGTGCCGCCGCGGATCGGGCCGTCGCCGCGCACGGTGAACGGCAGGCCGTCGCCGTCGATTCGGGCGCCGAGCCCGCGCAGCGCGTCGAGGACGGTGCCCAGCGGACGGGCCCGGGCCTGCGGGTCACCGTCGAAGGCGACGGTGCCGCGCGCCCCGGCGGCGAGTGGCGGGAGGAAGCGCATGACGGTGCCGGCGAGGCCGCAGTCGACGTCGCCGCCGTGCAAACGCCCGCCCGACACCGCAACCGTGGTGTCGGTAAGGAAGTCGACGCGGGCGCCGAGCGTCTCGAGGGCGCGCGCCATGAGATCGGTGTCGCGGCTGCGGAGGGTGTTCGTCAGCGTGGACCGCGACGACGCTTGCGCCGCAAGGACGTACGCGCGATTGGTGATCGATTTCGAGCCCGGGAGGGCGACGGTTCCCGTCACCGGACCTGCGGCGAAGGGCGCGGGCCATAGCTCCAACTGCTCCACGCGCACATCCTTGCACATGAGACAGACCTCACCGCGTGCTACCTTGCTGGGCGGAACAGGTCAGGTCATCACCGCCGGGAGATCTTCGATGAAGCGCACTTCTACGTTCGTGGGCAGGACCGTCGTGTCCGTCGCCGCCGTCGCCACCCTTGCGGGTGTCCTCGCACCGGTCGCGTCGGCCGATCCGAAGCCCGGCGATCCCAAGCCCGCCGGGGCCCCGGTCAACAGGGCGGGTGAGCTGGTGATCGGCTCCGGCAACCTCCCTGACGGCATGAACTTCGGCGGCGCGGTGCTCTCCGGTGCCGCCGCGAGCTGGAACGGCGCATGGGCGTCGCTGAACACCGCGGCCGTCACGCCGGCCGAGTGCAAGGTCCTGTACGCGGGCCTGCCCATCCCGAAGGGCACCGACACCGCGCAGACCAATGGCTCCGCCCGTGGCGTCAATTGGTCGATGGTCGTCTCGAAGTTCGCGATCGACGTCGCACCGCTCCGTGCGGCCCTCCCCAAGTGCGGCACCTTCAAGGCCGTCCGCGACGGCGCCACCTCCGAGGTCAGCGTGCGCTCGATCGCCGTCACCGGCGCCTCCGACGGCCTGGGCCTGGAGTTCACCACCAAGACCCGGCGCGGCAACCAGGTGGAGTACCTGCAGTCGCGGCAGTACACCGCGGTGGTCAACGGCGTCACGATGTCGCTGCGCGGCGGTCGCCAGTCCCGCGAGCCCGCGCCCTTCGTCGGCGCCGACGACCAGCTGGCCGTCGACCTGCTCGGCGTGCAGAGCTCGATCCTGAAGAACCCGCCGCAGCCCACCGCCGCCCCCGCCCCCGCTCCTGCGGCGAGCGGGTCCGCGAAGCCGGCCGCCCCGGCTCCGTCCGCGAAGCCGGGCGCTCCGTCGGCGAAGCCCGCCGCCCCCGCTGCTCCGGGCGCACCCGCCGCCCGCCCGGCACCGGCACCGGCCTCGTCGCCGGCGCCGCAGCCCGCACGCTGATCCCTGAACTATCGTTCAGGTAGTGTTCGCGGGGTGGAGACCACCCGGGAGTTCAGCGTCGGCCAGTTGTCCGCGCGCAGCGGCGTCGCGGTCTCCGCGCTGCACTTCTACGAGCGCGAGGGGCTGATCTCCGCGCGGCGCACCACCGGCAACCAGCGGCGGTACCCGCGGGAGATGCTGCGTCGCGTGGCCTTCATCCGGATCAGCCATCGCGTGGGCATCCCGCTCGCGACGATCAGGGAGGCCCTGGAGACGCTGCCCGACGGCCGCACGCCGACGAAGGCCGACTGGGAGCGGCTGTCGCGCCACTGGCACGACGACCTCTCGCACCGGATCGACGAGCTCACCCGGCTGCGCGACAACCTCACCGACTGCATCGGCTGCGGATGCCTGTCCATGGCCTCCTGTGCCCTCGCGAACCCGCACGACGCCCTCGCCACCACCGGTGTCGGCCCGCGTCGTCTCTTCGACGAGTTCGAGGCGTAGCGCGCCCCGACGAGCGGAACCTGTCGGTGTCCCGTCGTACGCTGAGGGCATGTGCGGACGCTACGCGGTGACCACCGATCCGGCGCTGTTGGCGGCGGAGATCGACGCCGAGGACGAGACCGAGGGCGTGGAACTGGACGTGCCGGGCTTCAACGTCGCGCCCACGACGACCGTCGTCGCCGTCGTCTCCCGGCACTCGCGGGAGGCGCCGGACGATCCGGCCACCCGTCGGCTGCGCGCGATGCGCTGGGGTCTGCTGCCGCACTGGCAGAAGACCCTGGGCGGCCCGCCGCTGTTCAACGCGCGCGCCGAGTCCGTCGACGAGAAGCCCGCCTTCCGCACGGCGATCAAGTCCAAGCGCTGCCTGATCCCGATGGACGGCTGGTACGAGTGGCAGGTCCTCGACCCGGACGCCAAGAAGCCGCGCAAGCAGCCCACCTACCTCACCCCGGTGGACGGGACGCGCTTGTACATCGCAGGCCTGTGGTCGGTGTGGCGGCCGGCCGGGGCGGGAGTCGACGTGCCGCCGACCCTGTCGGCGACGGTGCTGACCACCGACGCGGTCGGCCCGCTCCGCGCCGTGCACGACCGGATGCCACTGATCCTCACCCCGGAATCCTTCGACGAGTGGCTGAACCCGGACGCCCCCGTCGACCCGGTACTGCTGCGCCCGCCCGCCCTCGACGTGGCCGAGCGGATTGAGATCCGCCCGGTGTCCAGCCTGGTCAACGCCGTCGCCAACACGGGCCCCGAGCTGATCGAGCGCGTCGAGCCCGGGAGCGAGCCGGGTCAACTGAGCCTGCTGTAGCCGCTGCGCTGCGCCGCGGGTGCGGGCCCTCGCCGGAGGAACGGGGCGAGTACACGTCATGATCGTCATACAGAAAATGAATAACGCCTGGTCGTCCACGTGATGTGGTGCCGACCAGGCGTTATTCATTTTCTGTATGGAGTTCTCGAGGCGCGACCTCATGTACGCCCCTGCGGAAGCCCCGTCGGCCTACGCGATCGTGCGGATCAGCTTCTTGTTGAGGAACTCCTCGATGCCCAGGGGGCCCATCTCGCGGCCGAAGCCGGAGCGCTTCACGCCACCGAAGGGAAGCTCCGCCCCCTCGGCGAGCACGCCGTTGACGAAGACCATTCCCGCCTGGATGCCGTTCGCGAGGCGGGCTGCCTGCTCCGGGTCGGTGGTGAAGACGTAGGAGCCGAGACCGAAGGGGGTGTCGTTGGCGAGAGCGAGGGCCTCGCCTTCGCCCTCCACCCGGTAGACCGTGGCGACGGGCCCGAACAGCTCCTGCCCGAATGCCGGGTTGTCCTCGGTGACGTTGGTGAGTACGGCGGGCGGGTAGAAGGCGCCGTCGCGCCGGCCCTCGATGGCGAGGCGCGCGCCCGCTTCCACAGCCTGGTTGACCTGCGTCTCGAGGGTGATCGCGGCGCGCTCCGAGGAGAGCGGCGCGATCCCGTCGCCGGCGGCGAGGAGTTTGCCGGTGAACTTCGTGAGGAAGTCGTCGTAGAGTTCCGCGGTCACGATGAACCGCTTCGCCGCATTGCAGGACTGGCCGGTGTTGTCGAGGCGAGCGGCCACGGCGGCGTCGACGGTGGCGTCGAGGTCGTCGGTCGAGAGGACGATGAACGGATCCGAGCCGCCCAGCTCCAGTACGCACTTCTTCAGGTTCCGTCCGGCGACCTCGGCGACGGCCGCGCCCGCCCGCTCCGAGCCGGTCAGGGAGACCGCGGCCACCCGCGGGTCGGCGATGATGTCGGCCGCCTGCTCGTTGGTGACCCGGATGTTGACGTACGCGCCCGACGGCAGGCCCGCCTCGTTGAAGATCACCTGCATCGCCTCGGCCGACTCGGGGCACTGCGGCGCGTGCTTGAGCAGGATCGTGTTGCCCGCGACCAGGTTCGGGCCGGCGAACCGGGCCACCTGGTAGTACGGGAAGTTCCACGGCATGATTCCGAACAGCACCCCGATGGGGGAGCGGCGGATCACCGCGGTGCCGTCACCCTCGAGTAGATCCAGCGGCTGGTCGGCGAGGAGCTTCTCGGCGTTGTCGGCGTAGTAGGTGTAGATCGCGGCGGAGAAGTCGACCTCGCCGAGCGCGTCCTCGAGCGGCTTGCCCATCTCCCGCTGGATGATCCGGGCGAGCGTCTCGCGGCGCTCGGTGTGCAGCTCGGCGACGCGACGCACCAGCGCGGCCCGCTCCGCGACCGTCGACTGCTGCGGCCACGTCCGCGCGGCCCGCGACGCCGCGTCGATCGCCGCCTCGATCTCGGCGGGCTCGGCGGTGGGGTAGGTCTGCAGCACCTCGCCGGTGGCGGGGTCGGTGACCGCGTACTGGATCTCGGGCATCGTCGGATCTCCTTGTGGGGGATGGGAACGGTTCACTCCCCACGATAGGCAGATTCGACGGCGCTCGCGCCCGGTCCGCGGTTACTGCTGTGCGAAGTGCTGTACGGCACTGCGCGCACCTACCAGTTGATGCCGGGCAGGCGGTTGAGGGTCTTGCGGGCGAGGCGTCGCAGTCCCTGATCGCCGGAGATGCCGAACAGCGGGCTGACGGCGGCGGTGGAGATGTCCTTCGAGAGGTCCTTGGTGGCCGCGAGCCGCCCGCGCGGTGTATCCACCTCGGCCACATCGACGTCCAGCACCTTCGCCGCGCCCTCTCCGCCGCCCTCGGGCTCCGGGAACAGGAGGTAGCCCTGGTGCTGGGCCGCGGCCGCGATGCGCGGAGAGAGGAACTGGCCGAACTGGGCGAGGGTGCCGAGCGGGGTGTCGATGCGCCGGGGCCGCTCGACGATCGCGCGCACCACGATCTGGCCGGCCTTCTCCACGGACAGCGCCATCGCGTTGTCGTACGCCTCGGTCGGCGCGATCATCCGCGTGCGAGTGAGCGGCATGTGGATGTTGGTGAAGGTCACGTGATCCGACATGGTCTCGGCCGCCGTGATGTCGCTGAAGGCCTCGAGTGCCGACTTCGACGCGATGTACGCCGCGAACCGCGGGCCGCGCACCTGCACCCCGATCGAGGACACGTTGACCACGTGACCCGACTTGCGGGCGATCATGTGCGGCAACAGCTCCAGGATCAGGTAGACGGCGCCGAAGTAGTTGACCGCCATGGTGCGCTGGTAGTCGTGCGCGCGGTCGACGGAGTCGACCGTGGCCCGCCGGATGGACCTTCCGGCGCTGTTGACCAGCACGTCCACGTGGCCGTGCTCGGCGAGGATCTGAGCGACGGTGGTGCGCACGGCCTCCGGATCGGTGACGTCGCACTGGTACGCGCGGATGATTCCCTTGGGCACGCCCGGAGTTCCGGGCTCGGCCTCGATCCGGTGTACGGCGTCGGCCAGGTCCTCGGGCTTGCGGGCGACGATGAAGACGTTGGCGCCCTTGACAACCGCCTGCTTCGCGGCCTCGCGGCCGATGCCGGAGGAGCCGCCCGTCAGCAGGATGTGCTTGCCCACGAGCGGGCCGCGGGGGTCGTCGCGGCGGTTGCGCGACGGGTCGAGGTGTCCGGCCCAGTAGTGGAACAGTCTCGGACCGTACGACTTCAGGCGCGGCAGCGCCACGCCGTACCGGCTCAGCACGCGGTGCGTCGCCTCCGAGTCGAACCGGGTGTTGTAGAACGGGTGGTCCAGCAGCGACGGCGGGATGCCGAGCTGGCGCGCGATGGTGTCGCGCAGCGCCCGCACCTCGCCTCGGCGGCCGATCCGCGCCGCGAACTCGCCCAGCGGCGCGCTCGGCACCGGCAGCGTCTTCGGGCCGGAGAAGGCGGGCGCGATCGCCTCGTAGATCGTCGCCATGCTCTGACCCTTGGGGTCGGCCAGGTGGTAGACGGTGCCCGGCGCCGGTGGCGCGGTGACCAGCGCGACGATCGCAGCCGCCACGAAGTCCACCGGCACGACGTTGGTGTAGCCCAGATTCGCGAACGGCACGTGCAGGTGGTGCGGGATGGTCCCCATGAGCCGCAGGAACGGGAAGAAGTAGTAGGGGCCGTCGATCTTGTCGATCGCGCCCGTCATCGAGTCGCCCACCACGATCGACGGCCGGTAGATCTGCCACGGCACCGTCGACTCGCGCACGAGGCGCTCGGATTCGTACTTGGTGCGGTGGTACGGGGTGGGGAGGAACTGCGCGACGTCGAAGTCGGACTCGGCGAACCAACCCTCGTGGTTGCCGGCCACCGCCAGCGAGGAGACGTGGTGGATCGTGGCGCCGAGCCGGTCCGCGAGCTCCAGCACGTTCCGCGTGCCGTCGACGTTGGTCAGCTGCTGGAGCTCCTCGGGGGCGTCCATGTCGTAGACCGCCGCAAGGTGGATCACGTGGTCGACGTGCTCCGGGAGGTCGCCGGGGGTGATGCCGAGGCCGGGCCGCGTGACGTCGCCGGCGACGGGCACGACCTGCGGGGCGAGCTCGTGGCCCAGATCCGCGATGAGCCGCTCGAACCGGGGGAGCGAGGCGTCGCGCACCAGCAGGTAGATCGGGCTGTCGCGGTCCGCAGCGGCGAGCCGCGCCACGACGGCACGGCCGATGAAGCCCGTCCCGCCCGTGACGAAGTAGCTGGCCATATCACGAACCTACTTTCCACTGCGTCCGCCGCCAAAACCGGGCGGGTCGCCCATCATCCCCTGCGTATCACGGCGCGGCGAGCGGCGCCACTGTCGCGGAGGTCACAGCCACCAGGTCCGACGGTGCCAGCTCGACCTCCAGGCCCCGTCGGCCGGCGGAGCAGAAGACGGTATCGAAGCCGAGCGCGGACTCGTCGATCGCCGTCGGCAGGCGCTTGCGCTGCCCGAGCGGGGAGACGCCGCCGAGCACGTAGCCGGTGACGCGCCGCACGTCGGCGGGGTCGGCCATCGCCGGCCGGTGCAGACGCAGCGCGGCGCCCGCGGCTTTGAGGCTGAGCTTGCCGGAGGTGGGGACGATCGCGACGGCGAGCTGCTTCCCGTCGTCGATCACCAGCGTCTTGAAGACGCGCGCCGGGTCGTGGCCGAGCGCCCGCGCCGCCTCGCCCCCGAACGACTCCGCCCGCGGATCGTGCGCGTACTCGTGCACGCGGAACTCGATCCCCGCGGCCTGCAGCGCCGCGATCGCCGGCGTCGCCGCGGCGTTCTTCTTGCCCATGCGGCCAGTCAAGCAGGCGGGCACGGGCGCCGGACGACAGGCCCGCGGCTGTTCACACCCGGTGTGCCCGGCGCTGCCGATCCGCTGAGTGGGGCGATCGAGCACGCCGGGGGCACAGGCCTGCCCAGGGTTCGGCTCCGCCTGCGCTGATCCGGACACCGCGGGAACAAGCCGACGGGCAGCGCTGTTGCAGAGGTCGTGAATGCAGGTAGCGGCGCAGCGGTCCTCGAGCGACCGGTAGCCTTCGACGGTATGACGGACGGGGACATCACGCACGTGGCGGATCTGGACTCGGCCCCCGACGAGGTGACCGAGACGCCGGAACAGCTCACGGCCCGCTTCGAGGCCGAGGCGCTGCCGCTGCTCGATCAGCTGTACGGCGCCGCGCTGCGGATGACCCGCAATCCGGCGGACGCCGAGGACCTCGTCCAGGAGACCTACGTGAAGGCCTACAGTGCCTTCCGCAGCTTCAAGAAGGGCACCAACCTCAAGGCCTGGCTGTACCGGATTCTCACCAACACCTACATCAACGGCTACCGCAAGAAGCAGCGGCAGCCCGCGCAGTACCCCACCGACGAGATCACCGACTGGCAGCTCGCGGCCACGGCGGAGCACAGCTCCACCGGCCTGCGCTCGGCGGAGATCGAGGCGCTGGACGCGCTGCCCGACGACGAGATCAAGCAGGCTCTCGCGCAGCTCCCCGAGGACTTCCGGATGGCGGTGTACTACGCCGACGTGGAGGGATTCCCCTACAAGGAGATCGCCGAGATCATGGGTACCCCCATCGGCACGGTCATGTCGCGGCTGCACCGCGGCCGGCGGCAGCTCCGTGCCGAGCTCGAGGGCGTCGCGCGGGAGCGCGGCTTCCTCCGGGGGCAGGATTCCGACGGTGCCGAGGGCCCCGCCGATCAGGAGGTCGAGAAGTGACGTACTCATCGGACGGCAATCCGGACCTGGAGCTCGACTGCTCCGCCGTGATGGCGGACATCTGGCTGCTCCTGGACAACGAGTGCGACTCGGCCGCCAAGGAGCGTCTCAAGGCGCACATCGACGGCTGTTCGCAGTGCCTGTCGCACTACGGCATCGAGCAGCAGATCAAGTCGCTCGTGAACCGCAAGTGCGGCGGCGAACGCGCGCCCGAGGGGCTGCGCGAGCGGCTCACCATCAGCATTCGGCACACCGAGGTGCGTTTCCGCGCGGAGTAGCTGCGCGCCGCGCCACCGCCAGCGCAGACAGGACGAGGGCCCGTCGACGATCATCGTCGACGGGCCCTCGCGCGCAAGTCACATGAAACCTGAGGGATCAGGAGTTCGGGCGCTTGCCGTGGTTCGCAGCGTTCTTCTTCCGCGAGCGCTTCTTACGTCCACGCTTGCCCATGGCGGTCTCCTTCCTGTCCGTCAACCACACACGCAGTACCCGCTATTGTTTCACGACGGCACCGACGACGACAAAAAGGCGATCCCATGGCCTCCCTCGCCGACCTCCTGGCGATCCACACCGACCTCCCGGGGCGGGCCGCCCGGCACCTGCAGCGGATCGCCGGCGAGTGGCAGCTGCTGGCCGATCTTTCGTTCGCCGACCTGCGGTTGTGGGTCCGCGACGACCCGGCGGGTGACACCACGGACCCCGTGTACATCTGCATCGCCCAGTGCCGGCCCAACACCACCTCCACGGTGTACGACTCCGACGGGGTCGGCGTCGTCGTCCCGCCGTGGGAGGCGCCCACGCTGCACGCCGCGTTCGAAGGCGGGGTGGTGGTGCGCGGGGTGACCCCGGCGTGGACCGGTCCCGCCCGGGTGCGGCGCGAGGCCGTCCCGGTGCCCTCCGACGGCGACGTGGTCGCCGTCCTCACGCGCGACTTCAACGTCACCCACCCGCGCACCCCGAGTCCCCTCGAGGTGGCGTACACCGAGTGCGCCGACGACCTGTGCACGATGGTCGCGGAGGGTACCTTCCCCGAGCGCGAGGAACTGCCCACGGGCGAGGCGGAGCCCCGGGCGGGCGACGGCTTCATCCGGCTCGACGGGGCCGGCCGCGTGGTCTTCGCGAGCCCCAACGCGCAGTCCGCCTACCGCCGGATGGGCGCGCACACCGACCTCGAGAGCAGCGAGCTCGCCGAGGCGACCGCCGAGCTCGTCGGTGACAGCTTCGAGTCCGAGGACCTCGCCACCGCCCTCGAGGGTGCGCTGCGGCGCGGCGAGGGCTCGCGGATCGAGCTCACGAAGGGCGGCGTCACCGTCGTCCTCCGGGTTCTGGGCCTGCATCCGGGCGGTCGGCACGACGGTGCGGTGGTCCTGCTCCGCGACGTCACCGAGCTCAAGCGCCGCGACCGCGCCCTCATCTCCAAGGATGCGACGATCCGCGAGATCCATCACCGGGTCAAGAACAACCTGCAGTCGGTCTCGGCGCTGCTGCGCCTGCAGGCCCGGCGTACCCGCAACGACGAGGCCAAGCGGGCCCTGCTGGAGTCGGTGCGGCGCGTGGCCTCCATCGCGCTGGTCCACGAGACCCTGTCCATGAGCGTCGACGAGCACGTCGACATCGACGAGGTCGTCGACCGGCTCATCCCGATCATGGGGGACGTGACCCCGGGCGGCGGCTCGGCGGCGGTCACCGTCGTCCGCCGGGGCGATGTCGGCCCGCTCGACGCCGACCGCGCGATGCCGCTGGTCATGGTCGTCACCGAGCTGATCCAGAACGCCATGGAGCACGCGTACGCGCCGGGGGAATCGGGCACCATCGAGCTGCTCGCGCAGCGGTCGACGAGGATGCTGGAGGTCACCGTCCGGGACGACGGTGCCGGACTGCCGCCCGGCTTCAGCCTCGGGAGCTCGGACCGGCTGGGGCTGCAGATCGTGCAGACGCTGGTGAAGTCCGAGCTGGGCGGCACGCTGAGCCTGACCTCGCGGCACGGGGGTACGGACGCGGTGCTCCACGTCCCGCTGCAGCCCGTCTGAGCCGGCCCGGCCCGCGCACGACGAAGGCCCGGTGGAGATCCACCGGGCCTTCGTCCAAGGCGGTCCGCTTCTCAGACAGCGGTGCGCGTGCGCGTCCGCGCATTGCGGCGCTTGAGCGCGCGGCGCTCGTCCTCGCTCATGCCGCCCCACACGCCGGCGTCCTGGCCCGACTCGAGGGCCCAGGACAGGCACTCGGCGGTCACGGGGCAGCGATTGCAGACCAGCTTGGCGTCAGCGATCTGCGCGATGGCCGGACCGCTGTTGCCCACGGGGAAGAACAGCTCAGGATCCTCGTCGCGACAGATGGCCTTGTGGCGCCAATCCATGTCAGTACACTCCTTCAGGCGCGCGTGCGCGCCACTCATCACAGGTGCCGATCAGGCACCGAATTTCCAGACTGTTAACGCGGAGGGAACCCAACTGTTTCCGCGCTGTTACGTCATGAATAGTTCCACGTTCCCGACAGGAGTCAAGAGATTCCGACTCGGGGGTGGGGGATCTCACAGCGGGGGCGGTGAGAACCCGGTTCCGAGGGGTGTACTAAGCTCCTGCCGGTTCAACGGCGTGCCCGCAAGAATATCCTCACACGCTGCGGCTTTGCAATAGATTTCTGTGGACACGTGACAAACTGCTCACTTCGCCCTGCCGGATCTGGTCACGGGGAGTCCACGGGAAGCGCCGCCGCGGTGCGGATGCGGGAGTCAGCGCACTCGCGGCAGTGGCGGCAGATCGGCCACCACCCGGATCCGCTCCGGGGAGTACCAGAACCGCACCTCGGTGCGGTCGCCGAGGTGGTCGCCGTCCACCTGCGCGGGCACCGGGACGGCGCTGCTCACACGCAGTTCGGGCAGGTCGTCGTGGCGGAGGAGGTGACGCACCGTCGGGCCGTCGGTACGCCGGGCGGAGAGCATCTGGCGCACCAGCAGGAGGTTCGGGATCGTCCGCATCGAGCGCGAGGCGAAGATCCCCAGCCCGGTGCCGTAATCCGTCCCCGGGTTGGTGAACACCGCGCGGTTGTTGACGAAGGTCCACGGGCTCGCGTTCGAGACGAAGGCGAAGTGCACCCCGTCGACGTCCTCCCAGGTGCCCGGCTCCGCGCCGGGCAGGTGGACGGTGAGTTGCGGCTCCCGCCGGGCGGCCGAGAAGAAGGTGCGGATCGCGGTGCGCACGTAGCGCGACGGGGTGGCCGGCTTGCCCTTGTCGCGCAGCGACTCCATGGTGGCGATCACCTCGGCGTCCACGCCCACGCCCGCGTTGAACAGGAAGTAGCGCTCGTCGGCGCAGCCGAGCCCGATGGTGCGGAAACTGCGCCGTGCCAGCAGGTCCGTGAGGTGGACGGTGGCCTGCAGGGGATCGCGGGGTACCGCGAGCGAGCGGGCGAAGACGTTCGCGCTGCCGCCGGGGATCACCGCGATGGCGGGCAGGGTGTCGGCGCCGACGGGGGCAGCGCCCCCGGGCAGGCCCTCGCGGCCGAGGATCCCGCACACGACCTCGTTGACGGTCCCGTCGCCGCCGTGGATGATCACCAGATCCGTGCCGTCGTCGCGGGCCGCGGCGGCGAGCTCGGCGGCGTGACCACGCCGTTCCGTCTGCGCCAGTGTGACGTCGAGCGCGGACGCCAAGGCCATCGCCACGAGGTCTCGCCCCGCGGGAGTGATGGACGTGGCGTTGGGGTTGACGATCAACAGGGCGCGCACACCGAGCAGCCTACCCAGGCCGCCCCGATACCCTGGGGTCGTGACATCCACCAACGGAAGCGGCGACGATTCCCGCCCCGCCGCCACCCGCTCCCGCACGAAGCGCTCCGGCGCGACCCGCACCGCCGCGCCCGGCACCGTCGTGGCCGCGGGGTGGCTCGTCGCGTTCGAGGGTGCGGCCGCGCTGGCGGTGGGCGTCGTCGAGCTGATCCGTGGCATCGCCGGGACCGCCTCCACGACCACGGGCGCCTACGGTCTGGCCTTCTGGATGATCCCGATGGGCTCCGCGGTACTCGCGGGCGGCATCGCCCTGCTGCGCGGCAAGCGGTGGGGCCGCACCGTCGGCGTGCTCACCAACGTGCTCCTCGGCTTCACCGGCATCAGCGGTGCCTTCGCCCAGAGCTCGCCGCTGCTCGGGTACCCGCTGCTGGTGCCCGCGATCGTCGTGCTCGTGTTGCTGTTCTCCCCGCCGACGGTGGCCTGGCTCGAGGGCGAGTACCGCCGGGACTGACCGGGCCTACCGCCCCGCGTAGTGCGCGGCGGCGTAGCCGGTCAGGCCGAAGCGGCTGATCTGCGGGATGCCGTCGCGGTCGTCGCCGAAGACGGCCGCGGAGGCGGGCAGGATCAGCACGTGCCGCCCGAACTCGGGCGGCTGCTCCAGCACCCGCGCGGTGAGCACGCGGCCCAGGTGGCCGTGCGCGACGAGGACGACGTCACCGTCGGCCATCGCCGCCCGCGCTCGCGTCAGCACCCGGTCCACCCGCTCCGTCACCTGCGCGAGCGACTCGCCGCCGGGCGCGCCGCGATCCCACACCGTCCAGCCCGGATCGTCGACGCGGATCTCAGCGCTGGTGCGGCCCTCGTAGTCCCCGTAGTCCCACTCGGCCAGGTCCTCGTCGACGGCCGTGACCGTCAGGCCCGCCAGTTCCGCGGTGGTCGCCGCCCGCGCCCGCGGGCTGACCAGCACGGTCGGGTTCGCCAGGGCCAGGTCCGCGAGGACGGGGCCGAGGGCTCGCGCCTGTTCGATCCCGGTCTCGGTCAACGGGACGTCGGTGGTGCCGGTGTGGCGGCCCGAGCGCGACCATGCGGTCTCGCCGTGGCGGATGTACACGAGGCGGTGTCCGGTGCTCATCCGTTCATCGTGGTGCACGGTGGGTACCCTCGCAGCATGACCGGTGACACGCCCTTCGTCCTCGCCGTCGCCAACCAGAAGGGCGGCGTCGCGAAGACCACCACCGTCGCCAGCCTGGGGGCGGCCCTCGTCGAACTGGGCGCCCGCGTGCTCGTCGTCGACCTCGACCCGCAGGGCTGCCTGACCTTCTCCCTCGGGCACAACCCCGACCGCATCGAGCGGAGCGTGCACGACGTCCTTCTGGGGGACAAGAAGATCGACGAGGTGCTGCTCGAGACCGAGGACGGGGTCACCGTGCTCCCCGCCACCCTCGACCTCGCCGGCGCCGAGGCGCTGCTGCTCATGCGCGCCGGCCGCGAGTACGCGCTCAAGCGGGCCCTCGCCGAGGTGAATGAGACGTTCGACGTGGTGATCATCGACTGCCCGCCCAGCCTGGGCGTGCTGACCCTCAACGGCCTCACCGCCGCCGACGCCGTCGCGATCCCGCTGCAGTGCGAGACCCTCGCACACCGCGGCGTCGGGCAGCTGCTCAAGACGGTCCGTGACGTGCAGACCATCACCAACCCCGAGCTGAGCATGCTCGGTGCCATCGCCACTCTCTACGACGCGCGCACCACGCACAGCCGCGACATCCTCTCCGACGTCGCCGACCGCTACGACCTCGCCGTGCTGTCGCCGCCGATCCCGCGCACCGTGCGGTTCGCCGAGGCGAACGCGGCCGGCCGCACCGTGCTCGCCGGCCGGAAGAACAAGGGCGCCACCGCCTACCGCGAGCTCGCGCAGAGCATTAAGGCGCACGTCTCCGACGGTGCGCCGCTGGTCACCTGGGTTCCCGAGTAGCGGCCGAGGGGGAGCGTCGCGGGCTCGCGCCGCGCCGGAGTCGCGTGCGTCAGCGGCCGTGGGGCGCGTCGATGCCGTCCGCGGCGGGGCCCCGATCGACCCCGCGGCCGGTATCGCCGAGTTCGCGGGCACAGACGAGGAGGGTCGTCGCCGTTCCCGGCCCGACCGGGGCGCATCGGTGGGGAGTGGTGCCCGCATGGTGCACGGTGTCTCCCGCGTCGAGGCGCACCGGCGGCTCGCCCTGGAGTTCCAGTGTGATCGAGCCCGAGAGCACGTAGATGAAGTCCTCGCCGGGGTGGCAGAACCAGCCCCGCTCCGGGGCCGCGGGATCGAACGTGTGCAGGTAGGCGGTGAGCCGCGCGTCGGCACCGGCGCGGGTGAGGGACTCCCCCTGGGGGCCCTGATCGTCGATCACGGCGAACCGCTCGCGCGTGACGGGCGTGGTGACCGCGGTCTCGATCGCGGGCGGATCCGCGGGCTCCGACCCCGGCGACGGTGTCAGGAGGTCGCCGGGTTCCACGCTGAGGGCGCGTGCGACGGTGATGAGCGTGGCCAGGCTGGGGCTGGCCGTCGCGTTCTCGAGCTGGCTCAGGTACGGCTGGGAGATGCCGGCCAACTGCGCGAGATAGCTCATCGAGTAACCGCGGGCGGTCCTGAGCCCGCGGATTCTTCGGCCTACCGCGACGGTCTCAGGTCTGGGCGTGCGCACTGCTGCGATGTTAGCCGCCGCTCGATGCGGCACCGGTGCGGCGCCCACTCCGCGAGGGGCCGGCGGCAGGAAGCTTTTCACTCAGGGTGATGCGAAATACCGCTCTGACTTGTGATTATTGACGGTGTCAATAACTCTGATGGCGTGACGAGAACAGAAGTCGGGCGCCCCGGCCGTGGGTATTCGGTGCTGCGCGTGCTCGACAACGGAGTGACGGCGGCGCTGGCAGGCCTCGCGGTCGTGCTGATCGCCTGGACGGCGGTGTCCGCCAGCGGGGTCGTCGACTCGACGCTGTTCCCGTCGCCGGCCCGCACCGCCCGAGCGGCCCTCGCGATGATCCAGTCCGGCGTCCTCGCCGATGATCTCGCCATGAGCCTGCAGCGCGCGGCCATCGGGTTCCTGATCGGCGCATCGCTGGGCATCCTGCTGGGATTCATCACCGGGCGGAATCCGCTGATCGCGCGTCTCGTCTCGCCGATCGTGTCGTTCCTGCGGCCGATCCCCGCGATCGCGTTGATCCCGCTGGTCACCGCGTGGTTCGGCATCGGGGAGGAGGCGAAACGCATCGTCATCGCGTACGCGGTGTTCCTCGCGGTGTGGCTCTACGTGCACGACGCCGTGCACCGGACCCCGCAGATCTACCTGCGCGTGTCGGACATGTTCGGCATCGGGCGACTCCGTACGTGGCTCACGGTTCTCATTCCCTCGGCGGCGCCCGCGATCGTCACGGCTCTGCGCTACGGCAGCAGCATCGCCTACCTCGCCCTGGTCGCGGCCGAACTCGGCGGAACCCAGCAGGGCGTGGCCTACCGCATTCAGGTCGACGGCCAATTCATGCAGACCGACCGGATGTTCGTCGGCCTGATCGTCCTCGGGATCCTCGGCGCCGTCACGGATGTCGTGATCGCCGCGATCGGCCGCCGCGTCATCAATTGGAGCGAGTGATATGACCGACGATCACCCCGACCGCCGCGGCGTCGTGGACATCCGTGAGCTCGGCGTGGAGTACCGGAAGGCGAGGAGCCGGGAGCCGGTGATCGCGCTCAGCGAGACCACGGCGCACATCGACGCCGGCGCGTTCGTGACCCTGCTCGGGGCGAGCGGCTGCGGCAAATCCACGCTCCTCAACGCCATCGCGGGGTTCGTCCTGCCGTCGCACGGGTCGATCGAGGTCGACGGTCGGCCCGTGCGTGGGCCCGGCCCGGACCGCGCGGTGGTCTTCCAGCAGTACGCACTCCTCCCGTGGCTCACCGCCCGCGCGAACATCGAATTCGCGCTCAAGCGCTTCGCATTGCCCCGTGCCGAGCAGCGCGAGCGCGCCCTCGCAGCGCTCGAGGCGGTGAACCTGGGGCATGCGGCGGACTCGCTGCCGGCGGAACTCTCCGGTGGCATGCAGCAGCGGGTGTCGATGGCCCGGGCGCTGGCCGCCGAACCGGACGTGCTGCTGATGGACGAGCCGTTCGGGGCTCTCGACGCCATCACCCGCGCGGTGATGCAAGAGCTCATCCTCGAGATCTGGGAGCGTACGTCCACCACGATCCTGTTCGTCACGCACGACGTGGACGAGGCGCTCTTCCTGTCGCAGCGGATCCTGCTGATGTCCGCGCAGCCAGGCCGGGTCACCGAGGACATCTCGCTCATCGGCGCCGACGAGCCCGCGCTGGCGGAGACCCGCAGGCGCATCGTCAGTCACCTCGGCGGGCACTGACCAACCCACAACGATCCAACGAGAAAGGAGACACATCGTGATGGAGTCATCGGGTGTCACACGGAGATTCGGTCGCTGGCAGCGCGTAGCGCTGGCGATCGCGACGATCGGGGTGCTCACCGCGGGATGCTCGAACGGTTCCGGCGGTGGCACCGGTTCGACGGAGAGGGTCACCATCGCCGGCGGTGATCAAGTCGGCGCGGCGCAATTCCTCGTCGCCGAGGCGCAGCAGCTGTGGACGGCCGAATCGCTGGAGGCCGCCCGGCAGTCGTTCCCGAGTGGACGCGACGCCCTCAACGCACTCATCGGTGGTCAGGCCCAGTTCGCCACGATCGGCGACCTGCCCACGGTGACCGCGGTGCTGAGCGGCAGGAAGCTCAACATCGTCGCGAACCTCTCCTGGGGCGTGAGCTGGCGTTTGCTGACCACCACGTCATCCGGGGTCAACGCGTTCCCGGATCTCCGCGGGAAGCGCATCGGCGTCACCGAGGGGACGAACACCCAGTACCTCTTGAGCAAGGTGTTGGCCGACGGCGGCCTCACGCCGTCGGACGTCACGGTGGTGAACCTGGCGGCGAGCCAGATCCCGGCCTCGCTGTCGGCGGGCGACATCGACGCCGGATTCACCTTCCCCAGCTTCTACGCTGCGACGAAGAAGGCGCTCGGGCCGAGGTATCGCGAACTGGTCTACCCGGGCTACCAGAGCCCCACCCTGCTCGTCGCGCGCACGGACGTCTCCGATGCGCAGATCAGCAAGGTGCTGACGGTCCTGAACAGGGCCCAGAAGGTCGTCGACGACGACCCCGCGAAGGCGCGCGCAGACGTGGTCGCCGCCTCGAACAACACCCTGACCGCGGACAACGTCAACGAGCTGTGGCCGCTCTACCAGGTGAAGCTGGGGCTCGACGTCCCGCTGCGCGACGCGCTGGTCGCCGAGGCCGAGTGGGCTACCACGTCGCTGCCGATCACCGTCACGGGCCGACCGGCGGATCTCGCCGCATCCCTGTATCCGGCGCCGCTGCGCTCGGTGTCGCCCGGCCTCGTCTCTCTTCCTTAGGAGTATCACCGTGTCCACTGACCTTTCCCGGAACACTCTGGCGCGGCGGGGCGTCGGGCTGCGGCATCTCGACCGCGATGCCGCGTACGACGGCTACACCCTGTACACGCCGATCGCCGGAGCCGGCGAGACCTACCTGATCGACCTCGACGGCGTGGTCGTGCACACCTGGCGGCTGCCCTTCCCGCCGGGCAGGCACGCCCGCATCCTCGACACCGGAAATCTGCTCTTCAACGGCAAGCTCGACCAGGACGAGCCGCTGTTCCCGATCTGGGGCGTCTACCACGGCGGGATCGTCGCCGAGGTGGCACCGGATTCGACGATCCTGCGGCGCCTGGACCATCCCTTCCAGCACCACGACGCCATCGTGCTCAGGAACGGCAACCTGGCGCTGCTCACCGTCGAGCGACTCACCCCCGAGCAGGCGGAACGGGTCCGGGGAGGGGTACCCGGGTCGGAGGCGGCCGGCGGCGCCATCTACGGCGACGTCGTCGTCGAGGTCACATGGGACGGCGAGCAGGTGTGGCGATGGTCGGCCGCGGAGAACCTCGACCCCGACGAGGCCGTGCTCGATCGACACTTCGCGCGGGACCACTGGCCGATGGCCAACACCATCTCGGAGACTCCGGACGGCGACCTGATCGTGGGATTCCGCAGCACCTCGCAGGTGGTCCTGATCCGGCGCGGGACCGGCGAGATCGGCTGGACCTTGGGCGCACCGCACGTCGCGCAGCAGCACTACCCGCATCAGCTGGACAACGGGAACATCCTGGTGTTCGACAACGGTAGCTTCCGCGATCCCATCAGCTTCCCCTATTCCCGAGCGGTCGAGTGGAATCCCGCCTCGGGCGAGGAGGTGTGGGTGTACCAGGACAACCCGCCGCAGAACTTCTACAGCCCGTACATGGGGTCCGCGCAGCGGCTTCCCAACGGCAACACCCTGATCGCGGAGGGAAGCTTCGGCCGCATCTTCGAGGTCACGACCGACGGGAGAGTCGTGTGGGAGTACCGGGTGCCCGAGTTCGGGGCCTTCGGCGCCGGGGTCGGCCTGGATTCCTCTCAGGGCCCGAACAATTCGATCTTCCGGGCGTATCGGTACCCGCGAGAGGCCGTCGCGCACCTTCTCCCGCCGTCGTAACAACCGCGGCCGGCTACGCCGCGCGGTAGGCCTGGACCGTCGATCCCCACTGCGCGATCATCGTGGTGCCCACCTCGGCCAGCAGCACGGGTCCGTCGGTGTAGCCGGGCTTGGCGATCGGGGTCGAGCGCGTCATGGCCCGCGTGTTGAGGTCGTACGCGGTGAGCGACGTCGGCCCCGGCACCACGAGCTGGCCGCCGACCACGGCGCCGGGCCCGAGGGTCCCCGGGATGACCATCGCCGCGGCCAGCGAGGCGGCGTCGACCACCACCGTCGACGTGCCGGTGAAGAAGGCGGCGATGCCCGCCTCGGTGACGACGGGAACCTCGCGTGGGGCGCCGCCCGGACCGGTGGTCACGTCGACGGAGCGCAGCGTGCGGCCCTGCGGGTCGACGGTGGTCACCCGCGCGGGACGTCCGTCCTGGGCGGGCACGTACACCACCGCGCCGTTGGCCGTGGCGGTGATGAGTCGGGCGCGGTCGCCGCCCTCGGGCGCGGCGTCGCCCAGGTCCGGGCTGACGACCGACGAGGTCTCCTGCGGCTCGGAGGCCTCCTTGGGGGAGGCGCCGATCACGGTGAGCCGGGGGTAGGGCTCCGTCGGGCAGGCCTCGAGGATGGTGATCGACGCACCGGCGGGCAGCGCCGAGCCGATCGTGCACCCGGACCGCGGCTGCACGCCGGGGTTCACGGGCACGTCGGGCTTGCCGTATTCGACGGTGCGCACGAGGTCCGAGCGGAAGACGTCGACGCGCGTCGGCCCCTGGACGACCGCGTAGTTGCCGTCGCCGGTGAGGGTCACGTCGTGGTCCTCGCGGCTGGTGCGGCTCGCGCGCCGCTGCCCGGTGCCCGGGTCGAGCGCCATCACCTCGCCGCAGCCGCGGACGTCGCGGTAGAACGCGAGCACGAGCCCGGCATTGTCCGTGAGCCCGCAGACATCACTGTCGCGCTGGTAGCGCCAGGTGCGCTGCCCCGTCGCGGGATCGTGTCCGGCGACCTCGCCGCCCCGGCTCAGGACGAGGGAGCCGCCGAGGGCCAGCGGGGGACGGTCGGACTGCGCGGTCCACGCCTCGCGGAGCGCGGCGGGCAGCTCGACGAGGGCGGACGGCGCCGTCGACGGTGCGGGGGCGGTCTCGCTCACCGTCTTGCTGGCGGAGCCGGTGTTCCACGCCACGAAGCCCGCGACGACGACCGCGACCAGGATCGCGGCCGAGACCGCCAGATCGACGCGGGTCCTGCGTTCGGGTTTCACCACGCGCCTGAGCCTACTGGCGGTCGGTGCCGCGGACGGTCAGCTGGCGTTGAAGCCGACCGAGCGGCTCTCGCTCGTGCCGACCTCGACGTAGGAGACGCGGGCGGAGGGCACCAGGTACTGCTTGCCCTTCTCGTCCGTCAGCTCCAGCAGTTCCGCGCGGCCGGCCAGCGCGTCGGCGACGGTCTTCTTGACGTCCTCCGCCGAGTCCTTGCTCTGCAGCACGAGTTCACGGTTCGAGTCCGCGATTCCGATCTTGATCTCCATGGCACGAGGTTATCCGCCGGTGCCGTGCCGGCGCGGGGCGAGGGCGCCGATTCTGCTGAGGGCAGTCAGCCCAGGCCGAGCGTCGCCATCCGCTCGGCGTGCCGGGTCTGTAGCGATTCGAAGAACTGGGCCACGCCCGGGAGTTCGCCGGAGTGCTCGAACAGCAGCGCGGCCAGCTCGTCGCGCGTGGCGAGCACCTCCTGCGCCTGCGTGATGGCCTCGGACAGCAGCCGCCGGCCCCACAGAGTGAGCGGCGAGCGCAGCGCCGGGTTCGTGGAGACGGCGTCGCGCACCCGGTCCACCGCGAAGTCGGACTCGCGGGTGTCGGAGAGCACCGTCGCGACGACCGTGGCCGGTTCGACGGGGAGCGCGCGGGCGACCTCGGAGTAGAAGTCGGCGGCGAGGCCTTCGCCGATGTAGGCCTTGACCAGCGATTCGTTCCAGTTCCGCGGCGTCGTGCGCTCGTGATACCGGGTGATCACCGGCGCGAAGGGCGCGGTCGCGCTCCCGACGTCCTGCCCTCGCCGGTCGAGCTCCGTCTCCAACAGCTCGAAGTTGCGCATCTGCGCCGCGGCCATCGACGAGACGGCGATCCGGCCGCTAAGGTCCGGCGCGAGCTCGGCCTCCTTGGCCAGCCGCTCGAAGGCGGCGAGTTCGCCGTACGCCAGCACCGCGAGCAGGGCCGCGACGCCCGGGTGCTCGGCGGTGATTCCCCGGTCCTGCGGCTCTTCGCTCATGGTGCACATGCTAGTGCGGGCCGCTGCGGGGGGTAGGATGGTCGGCAGCGACCGAGTTCGGTCGCTGGTAGTTGTGCGCGCACTCCGCCCCACCGTCGAACGGCAGGGCGTCGAGGCGAGGATGACGGTCCGAAACCCGGGCCGGGGATTCATTGGCCGGAACAGTGCGCGCGTGAGAAGTGAACGCGACGCATTCGCCGCCGATGAAAGGCAGAACCATCACCACTGCGAACAACGACATCCACACCGAGCCCGCCACCGTAGAGGGCATGCCCGACGTCCACGTGATCGGCGACGACCACGTCTCGCCCAGCTTCGCCGAGCTCGGCGTCGACCAGGCCATCGTCGATGCTCTCGGCAAGCGGGGCATCGAGCGCACCTTCGCGATCCAGGAGCTGACCCTCCCGCTCGCGCTCGCCGGCAACGACCTCATCGGCCAGGCCCGCACGGGCATGGGCAAGACCTACGGTTTCGGCGTCCCGCTGCTCAACCGCCTGATCACGCAGGCCCGCGCCGACGTCGGCGAGGACGGCCTCCGCGCACTCGACGGCACCCCGCGCGCGCTCATCATCGTCCCGACCCGCGAGCTGTGCGTGCAGGTCACCGAGGACCTGGAGCGCGCCTCCGACGGTGTTCGCGTGCAGACCACCAAGGGCGAGCGCGACCTGAAGATCACCTCGATCTACGGCGGCCGCCCGTACGAGGCGCAGATCGAGGCGCTGCAGAAGGGCGTCGACGTGGTCGTCGGAACCCCCGGTCGCCTCCTCGACCTCGCCAACCAGGGCCACCTCGTGCTCGGCAAGATCCAGATCCTCGTGCTCGACGAGGCCGACGAGATGCTCGACCTGGGCTTCCTGCCCGACATCGAGCGCATCCTCACCATGGTGCCCACCGAGCGACAGACGATGCTGTTCTCGGCCACCATGCCGGGCCCGATCATCACCCTGGCCCGCACCTTCCTCAAGCAGCCGACGCACGTGCGCGCCGAACACCACGACGACTCCGCGGTGCACGAGCGCACCACGCAGTACGTCTACCGCGCCCACGCCCTCGACAAGGTCGAGATGGTCGCGAAGATCCTGCAGGCCGAGGGCCGCGGCGCGACGATGATCTTCACCCGCACCAAGCGCACCGCGCAGAAGGTGGCCGACGAGCTGGCCGAGCGCGGCTTCAAGGTGGGCGCCGTGCACGGCGACCTCGGCCAGGTCGCGCGCGAGAAGGCGCTCGGCAAGTTCCGCGACGGCTCCATCGACGTACTCGTCGCCACCGATGTCGCGGCACGTGGCATCGACATCGACGACGTCACCCACGTCATCAACTTCCAGTGCCCCGAGGACGACAAGACCTATGTGCACCGCATCGGCCGTACCGGCCGCGCGGGCAAGACCGGTACCGCCGTCACCTTCGTCGACTGGGACGAGCTGCACCGCTGGGAGCTCATCGACAAGGCCCTCGGCCTCGGCAAGCCCGAGCCCGCGGAGACCTACAGCTCCAGCGAGCACCTGTTCACCGACCTCGGCATCGACCCGAAGGTCAAGGGCAGCCTGCCCGGCGTGCGCACGCGCGCCGAGGGCGAGGTCGTCGAGCGCAAGCCGCGCGAGAAGCGCGAGAGCACCCGCACGCGGTCGCGTACCCGCACCCGTGGGGGGCGTCAGTCCGACGGTGCCACCGCCCCTGCCGGCGACGCCGCGGAGGCTCCCAAGGCCGACGGTGCACCGTCGGACATCGGTGCCGAGGGCGACGCCCCGGCCCGCAAGCGCCGCCGTCGCCGCCGCTCCGGCGCGAAGAAGCCCGAGGGCGCCGCGCCGGCCTCGGCCGAATGATCTCGGCCGAGTAGATCCCCACGACGAACGAGATCGGATCGCCACGCGATGAGACTAGTCAGACTGGTCTGAACGGACGTATGGTGTGCTCATGCGCACCATCACGAGCACTGAGGCGAAAGCCAAGTTCAACGCGATCATCGCCGAGGTCGAGAAGACGGGGAGCCCGGTCACTGTCACCTCGCATGGCCGCGCGGCGGTCATCATCACGCCGGTGACCCCGCGGAGCCGGACATTCGGACAGTTCCCCGGCCTGGAGATCCCCGACGACTTCGACGCCCCGCTCCCCGACGCTGAGCTGGCGGCCTGGGACGCCGTCTCGTGACCGCCGTGCTCCTCGACACTAACGCGCTGCTCTGGCTCGCGAAATCGCCCGAACTGGTGGCGGCGTCGGCCCGCGAGGTGCTCGAAAACCCGGCCAACGAGCTATTCATCTCGGCGGCCTCAGCGTGGGAGATCGCGATCAAAACTCGTCTGGGGCGTCTCGACGGCGCGGCGATCCTGTCGAGCTGGACGGACACCCTGGAAGCGATGACCGCGCAGGAGCTGGTCATGGACTCGGCAGACGCCACGCTGGCCGGGCAGCTGAACTGGGACCACCGGGACCCGTTCGACCGCATGATCGTCGCCCAAGCCACACGTCGCGGGCTCGCCATCGCCACCAGCGACCGTGCGATCCACGCGGGGGCGATGACGCCGGTCATCGTCACGAAATAGGTCCACGAATCGAACGCTCGGCGAGACTCAACGACGCGGCGGTCGAGGTCGCTACAAGCGCAGTCGTCCCCCGAACGACGGACCCCGCTCCCGCCATCCGATGGTCGCGGGGTCCTCGTGTGTTCGGGAGGGTAGGGCCATGACCTCGACTCCCGCTCCGGCCGGCACCGCGCGCATCCCCGCGCCGCCGACGCGCCGCATCGCCTCCCTCGACGTGGCCCGCGGCGTCGCGATCCTCGGCACCTTCGGCACCAACGTGTGGATCTTCACCGAGCCCCGCGGGATGGTCGGCTACCTCGACTCGGTGGGCACCGAGTCGCTGCCGATCCGCGTGCTCCAGACCCTCGCGCAGGGCAAGTTCCTGGGCCTGCTCAGCCTGATGTTCGGTGTGGGCCTGGCGATTCAACAGGCTTCGGCGGCCCGTCACGAGCGCCCCTGGCCCGGCCGCTACTGGCGCCGCGCGCTGGTGCTGTTCCTCGACGGCCTGGTGCACTTCCTGTTGGTCGCCGAGTTCGACGTGCTCATGGGCTACGCCCTGGTGTCCTTCGTGGTCTCGGCGATGCTGATCCTGCGACCCCGGGTGCGGCTGTGGTGGGCGGTCGGCTTCGCCGCGCTGCACCTGTCGGCGGTGGCGCTGGTGTCGATCGGAATGGCGCTGTCGTCCGGCAGCGGCACGGCCTCGGCGCCCGCCGGCGCGAATCCGTATGCCGACGGCTCGTTCTGGGACCTGGTGCTCTTCCGCGTGGACCACGCGCTACTCTTCCGCGCGGAGACGATCTTCCTGATCCCGCTGACGATCACGATGTTCCTCACCGGCGCGGCGCTCTTCCAGGGAGGGCTGTTCGGCCCCGACGGCGCGCGCCTGCGCCGCCGCATGCTGTGGATCGGCGGGATCGCGGCGCCGGTGGACCTCGCGATCGGGATCGCCGGTGCGCCGCTGGGACTCGCGGGCCCGGCCGTCTTCGTCGGGCGGTACGCGGTGGCCCCACTGGTGGCGCTGGGCCTGCTCGCGCTCGTCGCCGAGTTCTACCAGCGGCGCGCGGTGGGCCGGGCGGGTGCCGCGCTGAGCAAGGTGGGGAAGACCGCGCTGAGCTGCTACGTCCTGCAAAACGCGATCGCCTCGGTGCTCTGCTACGGCTGGGGCCTCGGGCTCGCCGCGCGGTACGGCGCCGAGCACCGGCTCGCCTTCACCGTCGCCGTGTACCTCGCGGTGATGGCCTTCCTGCTCGCCGCGTCGGCGCTGTGGACCCGGCGGTTCTCCCGCGGCCCCATCGAGATGCTGATGCACCGCGCGGCCTGACCGCGAATGCGGTCGGTCTCCCACGGATTCCGCAGGAGGCCGACCGCACTCTGCTCCGGACTACGACTCCGATCGACGGTTGCGCAGGGCCCAAACGCCCACGCCGACGAGTACGACGACCACCACGGGAATGCCCACCCAGAGCCAGGTCTTCGACGACGAGCCCGCCGACTCGCCCGCGGCCTGCGTCGAGGTCGGCGAGGGAGTCGCCGCGGAGCTCGACGGTGCGCCCTTCACGGCGGCGGCCTGCGCGCCCTGATCGGCGGGCGGAGGCGTGGCCTCGACGGCGCCGGTGACCTGGTTCAGCCACACCTTGTCGGCGCGCGCGGCCCCGAAGTCGAAGAGGCCGTCCAGCTTTCCGGACCGCTCGTCGGCGGAGTCGGTGATCCGGCCGGTGCGCCAGTTGTCCTCGAGGAACTTGGTGATGGACGCCTGCTCGATCGGGTCGTGGTTCACCGTGTTCTTGCGGGCGAACGGCGAGATCAGCAGGAAGGGCTGGCGCGTACCGGGGCCGCAGCGCACCGACTGCCCGGCGAGGGCGGGCGCGGCGGCGGAGGCGCAGATCGTCCGGTCCAGCGTGGGATCCTTGCTGCCGGAGAGGATCACGGGCGCCTGGTGGTCGTACCAGCCGTCCGAATCGTCGTAGGCGAGGATCACGGCGGTGGACGCCCAGTCCTTGGACTGCTGAAGGCGGTTCACGTAGGTGGTGACGAAGGTCTGCTCGTCGAGCGGATCCGAGTAGGCCGCGTGGCCGTCCTGGTACTCGCCGGCCTTGAGGAAGCTCACGGCGGGCAGCTTGTCCGCCTTCAGCGCCGCGTCGAAGTCGGTGAGGTCGTAGTTGTGGTTCGCCACGCCGCCGTGGCCGATCTCGTCGATGCCGGACGGCGCGACGTGGTGCTCGTTCGCGGTGGAACGGTAGTAGGCGAACGGGTTGTGGTGCGGGCTGTAGTCGACGGACGCGTTCCCGGCGACGTTGCGGTGCGTCGTGTTGCACAGCGCACGTGCATCGCCCGCTGCGGCGGTCGACGGGCGGAAGCCACCCTGGAACCAGCCCCAGGTCACGGACTTCTCGTTGAGCAGGTCGCCGATGTTCTTGCCCTGCATGGCCGCGAGCGCGTCCTTGCCGGTGCGGTTCTTGTTCGAGCAGTCGTCGTACAGCGGGTCCGGATCCTCGTACATCGTGCCGACACCCTCGGCGGTCGGTGCGCCGACGGTGTACTTGTCCGGCGCGGAGGTCTTCTTCCCGGTCGCGGCGTCGTAGGACTCCACGCCGAAGGTCTGCCCCGAGACGAGGTTGATCGCGCCGGGCGTCGACGGCCCGAACTGGGTGGACCAGAAGTTGTCGTTCAGGGTGTAGTTCTGCGCGTAGTTCCACAGGCCGGTGACGGTGTTGCCGTCGTAGTAGCCCATCACCGAACCGGGGTGCTCGAACATGCCGGGGCCGGACGAGGCGCACTTGTCCTTGGTGGTGAACTCCACGAACTTGTCCATCGCACCGCCGTTCGCGGCCTCCTGCTCCGCCGTGTACTCGTGGTTCTGATCGCACGTGACGGCCTGGCCGGGGGTGAACCGGAAGGGCTTGTACTTGTTGGGGTTCGCCTCGCCCGCGAGGCCGGCGCGGGTGAAGGTGTTGACGTCTTCGGGGGTTCCCGGCGCCGCGGTGAAGCTCGGCGCGTCCAGGCCCGAGCCCTGCAGCTTCTCGCCGGGCGTGTTCGCGGCCACCGGGTAGGTGCCGAAGTAGTGGTCGAAGGAGATGTTCTCGTTGAAGATCACCACCACGTGCTTGATCGGGGTGGCGGTGTCGCCCGGGTCGGCGAGTACCGACGGTGCGCCGATCGCGCCGGCCGCCAGCGCGATCGCCGCAGCGCCCGCGAGCGCTGCGGCCCGAGTCGTGTGGGAACGAGTTCCCCGGTAGCGGAAGGGATTCACAGTATGCCTCCTGTCGTGGAGCAGTCCGTTCCCGCGTCGCGGGGCGGAAGATAGAAGTAGCCGCCCCCGAACGGGGCGATGTAGTCGGTGAGCGGTTCGCCGCTCAGCCGCTGCTGGACGGCCTCGAACTGCGCGACGATGTCGCGTTGCAGGCAGGTGAAGACGAGCCCCAGGTCGAGATTGCCGTTCATGTCGAGGCCGCCCGCGTAGTTGTAGGCGCGCCGGAAGATCCGCGAGCCCTCGGTTTCGGCGGTGCGTGGGTTCGCGAGCCGGATGTGGCTGGTCAGCGGGATCACGTCGCCGCCCGGGTCGTCGGCGTACTGCGGCGCGTCGAGGTCGGTGCTCCCGTCGAGCGGTGCGCCGCTCGCGCGGTCGCGGCCGATGATGTTCTCCTGCTCGGCGAGCGAGATCCGGTCCCAGAACTCCGTGAGCATCCGGATCAGGCGCACCACGAGGAAGGTGCCGCCACGGGTCCACGGCTGAGTGGCGCCGTCGAGCAGGACGAGACTGTCGAACTCCTCGGGCCGGACGTTCGAGGTTCCGTCCTTGAATCCGAAGTGGTTCCGCGGTGCGCCGTCGGGCCGGGGCGCCGGCTGGGAGCCGTCCTGGCGCCAGCGGGGCGCGAGGCCACCGCGCCCGGCGCGGCTGAGGTCGCGGAGCGTGTGCAGCACGGTGTCCTGCTCGGCGGCCCGGATCTCCAGCAGCAGGTCGCCGTGGCACCGCGCCGGATCGAGTCGGTCGTCGTCGAACTCGCGCATCGGACGGATGCCGTCCGGGCGCTTGTCGGCGTGCCAGCGATCGAAGAAGCTCGCGCCGTACCCGAGGTTCACGGTGAGATCGGGGGCGCCGCCGAGGTCGGGGCCCAGCGTCCCGGAGTCGTTCGGGGGCGCGGTGATGGCCGTGGAGACGGGCGTGTGCGGCTGCTTGAGCGCCCGGATCCGCTCGGAGAGAGTGCGCAGGAGCGCGTCGGTCTCGGCGGGGGAGTCGCACGTGATGTCGAAGGCCGCGTAGGTCGCGTGCCGCTGCTCCGCCGGTGCGGCCGCGGGCGCCGGGACGTCGTCGCGCGTGCACGCAGCCAGTCCCACCAGGCCCGCGGCGGCGGCCGTGCCGCCGAGGAAGCCGCGCCGCGAGGCCCTCATTTCGTCCGCCGGACGTCGGCGATCGCGGCGATCGGGGCGAGCAGTTCGACGAGGCCGCCGAAGGCGGTGGTGAGCCGCTGCCGGTCGGCGAGCGGGAGCTCGGACAGTGGGCGGTCCGGGAACCGGGCGGCCAGGTCGGCGCACACGTGGTCGGCGCGGTCGAGCGCGGCCCGCGTCGCCGGGAGCTTGGGGTAGCGGGTGGCGAGCACGGCGTTCAGGGAGTCCAGGACCCGCCGGGTGCCCTCGAGATTGGCCCGCGCGATGTCGAGCCCCGAGTGGGATCCGGCGTCGTCGGCGCCCGTGAGAGTGAATTCGATCGTGTTCTCGGTGATCTCGTGCGCGCGCAGACCGATCTGCAGCGGGTCCACCGCCAGCGACGGATAGTCGGCGAGCAGCCCGTCGACGTCGCGGGTGAGGGTCCGCTCGAGTTCGACGGGCACCGTGGGCACCGGCCCCCACAGTGCCGCCTCGATCGCGTGGAAGCCTGTCGCGTCCCCGGTGGTGCGCCGGCCGTTGAGCTTGCGGTCCCAGTCGCCGAAGGCGTCGTAGGCGGCGCCGAGCGTCTCGTAGAGCCGGTGCGCCGCCCGCCACGCTGTGCGCTGCGCCTCGATCCCGGATGCGGCCGCGAGGGCGGCGACGGCGTCGCGGAGCGCGGGCAGGCGGCCGCCGATCCACGCCTGGTAGTCGAGCGTCGCGGGGGTGAGGTCCTGGATCGAGGTCGGGATCACCGCGGGGCCGCGGGGTGCCTCGCCCGGGACGCGGAACGCCGGGCCGCTCACGGCGTCGGTCTCGGCGAAGTAGCACTCGAAGTGGTATTCGCCGGACCCGAGCGCGACGCGCAGCAGGCGGGTCGCGCTCGGCGCGAGGGCGTCGAGCTCGGCGTACACCGCGCCGTCGGGTCCGGCGAGCGCCAGTTCGAGCGGCCTGGTGGAGGTGTTGGTGACGGCGAAGACCCGGTTCCCGGCGTCGACGGCGCCGGCGGGTGCCGCGCAGCCGTCGAGCTTCGCGGTGACTCCGACGGCGTGCGCCGCCGCGCCGCGCGCCGGCGCGGGGCCGGGCGCCGTCAGGAGGTACGCGCCGCCGGCCACGGCGACCACCGCGGCGAGGGCGAACGCGGTGGGCGCGACCCACCTTCCCGGAGTTGGCACCCTCTGACGCTAGCCAGTGCGAACTGGGCAAACCGGGACTTGATACTGCGGCTTCCGAATGACTTCATGCAGCGTTCACGGCTGCAAGAGCAGCCGGTGACACGGTCTTGGCGAGGACTTGGAACGGCGCGCTACTGGGGGCGGCGCTGGGTCTGCAGTGGCACGTGGCTCAGGCCGCCCCAGAGCAGCTCGACGGTGGTCGCCACCGCCTCCTCCTTGGGGATGGGCCGGTCGGCGTAGAGCCAGTACCGCGCGCTGACCTGACTCGCGCCGACCAGACCGACGGCGAGCATCCGCGCCCGGTACGGGTCGAGGCCCGAGTCCTCGGACACCAGGTCGTAGACGGCGTCGACGCACGCATCCACCGCGCCCTCGACCCGCTCCTGCACGACCGGCTCCAGAACGTCGGACTCGAAGATGAGCTTGTAGCCCATGCTGTCCCGGTCGACGAAGTCGAAGAAGGAGCGGACCGCGGCGATCACGCGCTCGTGGTTGTCGGTGGAGCTGCTCAGCGCCTCCCGGACGCCGGTGACCAGCGCCTCGCTGTGCGCGCCCAGGACCGCGAGGTACAGCTCCAGCTTGCCGGGGAAGTGCTGGTACAGCACCGGCTTGCTGACGCCGGCCCGCACGGCGATCTCGTCCATTCCCGCGGAGTGGTAGCCCAGATCGACGAAGACGCTGCTCGCGGCCTCCAACAGCTGGATGCGTCGCGCGCTGCGGGGCAGGCGGGCGGTCCGGCGCGGCGCAGGATTCGGCCCGCCGCGGGTATCGCCCGCCGCGGTCGTCACGCCCAGGTCCGCCATGTCGTACACCTCACCGTTTCCCAGGGCCGCGCTCGGTCCTGACTTATCGACAATACTCCCGACCGTCGCGCCGACCCCCGGTGCTCTGGCAAGCTGCCGGTGTGTCGGCACTCGCTCAGGTGAATCGGACCAGCGACGTCTGGCCCGGGGAGTTCCTCACTCTCCGCGGGCGACGGGTGTTCGTGCGCCACGTCGACCCGGCAGCGGCGATCACTGCGCCGCCGGACCCGCGTCCGGCGGCGGTGATGATCCACGGCCTCGGCGGCTCGTCGATCAACTGGACCGACCTCGGGCAGGTGCTCGCGCCGGTCGCCGCCTCGTACGCGCTGGACCTGCCCGGATTCGGCCTGTCGGACCCGCCGGCCGACGGCGACTACTCCATCGAGGAGTTCGCGCAGACCGTGATCGCCTACTTGGAGACGCTCGTCGTGGTCCGCGGCGCGAGCGTGCACCTGCTCGGCAACTCCCTCGGCGGCGCGATCGCGGTCCGCGTGGCGATGCTGCGGCCCGACCTGCTGCGCTCCCTGACCCTGATCTCCCCGGCCTTCCCCGACCTGCGGCCACGGGTGCGGCGGCTGCAGTTCCTCCCGCTGTCGCTGGTGCGGCTCCCCAGCGTCGGCCCCGCCGGGTTCCGCCTGATCGCGAGCGCCTATCCGGAGCGGCAGGTGGACCAGACCTTCCGGGAGATCCTCGTCGACCCTCGGGTGATGGGGCCCGTGCGGCGGCAGCAGGCCGTCGACCAGGCCGCGGCGCGCGCGTCGATGACCTGGGCGCCCGACGCCCTCGCGGCGAGCTTCAACGCACTGGTCCGCAGTTGGATCGTCGACTTCGGCGCCACGCACTGGGCGGCGGCCCGCTCGGTGTCGGTGCCCACCGCGGTGGTGTGGGGAGCGCGGGACCTGCTTGTGAGCGTGGGCGTCGCCCCCAAGGTGGTGCGCCACATCCGGGGCAGCACGCTCACGGTGTTCGAGGACGTGGGCCACGTCGCGCAGATGGAGAAGCCGGCCGAGACCGCGCGGATCGTCGCGGACCTCATCGCCGCCGCCGAGGAATCGCGGTAACCAGGCGCGTGTCGGTTCCACTCCGCGCGCGCCGACCGTGGAATTGTTGACGACGTGAGTAGTCCTTCGAACCCGAAGCGTCCCCGTCCGGACGGGCGTGCGCCGCTACGGGCTGAGTGGGACCCCATCAACTCCACCACCGCGACGTCGGGCGAGCACCGCACGCGGCCGCCGCGCGAGCGGGTCTACGCGAAAGAGGGCCGGGTCGGCCGCCTGCTGCGTACCTACGGCTGGCGTGCCTACGCGGTGCCCGTGCTCGCAGTCCTCACCGTGGTGGCCCTGGTACTGACGTTCAGCGGCGACACCCTGCGGACCACGGAGACCGCCGACACCTCGCCCGAGGGGCAGCTCTCCCGCAACCCGACGCCGGGAAAGACGATCGTCGGCGCACCGTCGAAGACGGTGCCGGGCCCGGTGCCCCCGGCCGGTGTACTGCCCGAGGGCGGGCCGTTCACGGAGAAGGGGCAGGGGATCTGGCACGTCGTTCCCGGCGCGACGCCCCGGATCGGCAAGCAGTCCGAAGCAAAGCAGCAGCTGTTCACCTACATGGTCGCGGTCGAGGACGGCGTCGACATGGGCGCGCTGGGAGGCGACCAGCCCTTCGCCACGATGATCGACCGCACCCTCGCCGACCCCCGCAGCTGGATCCACGACCCCGCCGTCGCCTTCCAGCGGATCGACAGGGGCACGCCCTCCTTCACCATCTCGCTGACCTCGCCGATGACCACCCGCTCGGCCTGCGGCTACACGATCCAACTGGAGTCGTCCTGCTACAACGGCGAGCTCGGCCGGGTGATCATCAACCTGGCCCGCTGGGTGCGCGGCGCGACGGCCTTCGAGGGGGACCTCACCGCCTACCGGCAGTACGCCATCAACCACGAGGTCGGCCACGCCATCGGCTACCCGCAGCACGTCCCGTGCCCCGCGCAGGGCGCGCTCGCGCCGATCATGATGCAGCAGTCCTTCGGCGTGAAGAACCGCGACATCTTCGACCTCGACAAGTCCGACGGCTTCGGCAACGACCTCGCCTGCCGGCCCAACGCCTGGGTCGCGCCCGTCCTCAAGTGACGGTTCCCGCGGCCCGACGGTGACGGGCCAGGGAATGGTGCCGGGCGCACCGTCGTTGAGCAGTGTGTGAGCACGCTGCCCCCGCTTGTGGAACCCGCCGCCGAACTGACCCGCGACGAGGTCGCGCGCTACTCGCGGCATCTCATCATCCCCGAGATGGGGGTCACCGGGCAGAAGCGCCTCAAGAACGCGAAGGTGCTGGTCATCGGCGCCGGCGGGCTCGGCAGCCCGGCGCTGCTGTACCTCGCCGCCGCCGGCGTCGGCACCATCGGCATCGTCGAGTTCGACGAGGTCGACGAGTCCAACCTGCAGCGCCAGGTGATCCACGGCGTCTCCGACCTGGGGCGGCCCAAGGGCGAGAGCGCGCGGGACTCGATCGCCGAGATCAACCCGCTGGTCACCGTGAACCTGCACCCGGTCCGCCTCGAGCCCGAGAACGCCGTCGAACTCTTCGAGCAGTACGACCTGATCCTCGACGGCACCGACAACTTCGCCACTCGCTACCTCGTCAACGACGCCGCGGTCCTGGCGCACAAGCCCTACGTGTGGGGTTCGATCTTCCGGTTCGAGGGCCAGGTGTCGGTCTTCTGGGAGGACGCGCCCGATGGCCCGAACGGCGAGAAGCGCGGCCTGAACTACCGCGACCTGTACCCCGTGGCGCCGCCTCCCGGAATGGTGCCCTCGTGCGCCGAGGGCGGCGTGCTCGGCATCCTCTGCGCCTCGATCGGTTCGATCATGGGCACCGAGGCGGTCAAGCTCATCACCGGCATCGGCGAGTCGCTGCTGGGCCGGCTCATGGTCTACGACGCCCTGGAGATGAGCTACCGCACCCTGTCGATCCGCAAGGACCCCGCCGCCCCGCGCATCACCGGGCTCATCGATTACGACGAGTTCTGCGGCGTCGTCTCCGACGAGGCCGAGCGCGCCGCCGCCGGCAGTACCATCACGCCGAAGGAGCTGGTGGAGATGGGTTCCGCCGGCGTCGACTACGAGTTGGTCGATGTCCGCGAGCCCGTCGAATGGGAGATCGTTCACCTCGACGGCGCGAAGCTGGTGCCCAAGGGCGCCTTCGAGACCGGCGAGGGGCTCGCGCAGGTCTCCGCCGACAAGAAGCTGGTGCTCTACTGCAAGACCGGCATCCGCTCCGCGGAGGTCCTCGCCGCCGTCCAGGGCGCGGGCTACCGCGACGCGGTGCACCTGCAGGGCGGCATCACCGCCTACGCCCGTCAGGTGGATCCGTCGCTGCCCGTCTACTGATCGCGGGCCAAGCGCGGCGGTGTCACCGGGGAGGGTGCGCCGTGAGCCAGCCCGCGTAGTCGTGGAGCAGCGCCAGCAGGGGCAGGGCGTCGACGGTGCTGACCGGCTCGCCCCGCAGGGCGGCGCGGATGCCCGGCATGCGGGCGGCGATGCGGGAGCGCTCGGACAGCTCGTGATGGCTCAGGCCCTCCTGCTCGCCGAGCACGATCCGCCGCGAGTGCGCGACGCGCAGCGACTCCGCGAGCGCGGCGAACTCGTCGCGGTCGAGCGCCGGCAGGTGCGCCGAGAAGCTCATGATCGGGCCGGGTTCGGCGTCGTCGATGTCCTCCGATTCTTCGAGCCAATCCGCGTACTCCTGGCTGAGGTCGTCGAGGGCCTCCTCGTCGTCGAAGGAGAGCTTCCGGCCTTCGACCACCGCCCGGAGCGCCGACACCAACGCGCGGACGGTCTCCGGGTCCGAGGCCGCCGCGTACCATCGGTGCGCCTCGTGGGGCACGACGATCCTGCCCGGGCGGGCCGCGACGAGGCGGGACCGGACACCGTCGAACTCGGCGACGGACAGGTCGGGGAACTGGACGGAGACGGTCACGACGGGGCGGGAGTCGGGCACGCCCTCCATCATCCCGGAGAAAAGTCCTAGGGTGGGAGCATGGCCCTCGAAGGTGAATACGCAACGGAGAAGGCCGGCTGGGTCGCGGACCAGCTGGCGAAGATCGACGAGACCGGCACCACCGACTCGGTGGCGGTCGCGGGAATGGCGGTGGTGGTCTTCACCTACCGCGGCCCCAAGTCGGGCAAGCTGTACCGCCGGCCGCTGATGCGGGTCGAGCACGACGGGGTGTACGCGGCGTTCGCGTCCAAGGGTGGCGCGCCCGACAACCCCGTCTGGTACTCGGCGCTGCTGTCGAACGACGAGGTCGAGGTGCAGGACGGCACCACCGTGGTCTCCGGTCCGGTGCGCGAGATCCACGGCGCCGAGCGCGACGAGTGGTGGGCGCGCGGCGTCGCCGCGTACCCGCCCTACGCCGAGTACCAGGAGAAGACGGACCGCCTGATCCCGATCCTCCTCGTCGAGCCGGGCCGCGCCTAGCGACCCGATCGCCCGCGCGCGGGTAGATTTCATCAGGTGAGCCCTGTCGAACCCCCCGCGCACGTTCTGTCGACCTTCGGCCTGGACGAGACCGAGCCGATCGCCTTGGGCGGAGAATGGGACGGCGGCTGGCGCTGCGGCGAGGTGGTGCTCTCGCTCATCGCCGACCACGCCCGCGCGGCGTGGTCGGCCACGGTGCGTGAGGACCTCTTCGTCGAGGGCATGCGCCTGGCCCGGCCCTTCCGCGCCACCGACGGCCGGTACGTGGTCTCCGGCTGGCGCGCCGACACCTTCATCGCAGGCTCGGCCGAGCCGCGGTTCGACGAGATCATCTCCATGGCGAACCGCCTCCACGAGGTCACGGCGAAGCTCGAGCGGCCCCGCTTCCTCGCCGCGCCCGTCGTCGCACCGTTCACCGACGTCGACTACTTCGGCTTCGCCGACCGCGCCGCGTGGGAGGACAAGCCCCTCGCGACGGCCCGCAAGCTCGGCGCGCTCGACGAGACGGTCGAGCACCGGCAGCGGGCCGTGGAGCTGGTGAACGAGCTCGCAGCGCGACGCACGCCCGTGGAGGCCGCGCCGCAGCTGGTCCACGGCGACCTCGCCAGCTCCGTTCTGTTCGCCGGTGCCGCCGCGCCCGGGATCACCGACTTCACCCCGTACTGGCGTCCCGCGGCGTGGGCCGCCGCGGTCGTCGCCGTCGACGGGCTGTCGTGGGGTGGCGCCGACGACGGTCTCCTCATGCGCTGGAGCGACCTGCCCGAGTGGCCGCAGATGGTGCTGCGCGCCCTCATCTTCCGGCTCGCCGTGCATGCGGTGCACCCGCGTTCGGAGGCCGAGGCGCTGCCGGGGCTCGAGCACATCGTCGAGATCGGCCGCTGGCTGCTCTGATTCGCTCAGAGGCGGTAATCGCGCAACGGGATCCGGTCGCCGTCGGCGAGCACGCCCTCGGCCCGCAGCCGTTCCAGCTGGCGCGTCGCGAGGTGCACCGCGGGGCGCCCGCTGGCCGGGACCACGCGGTGCCAGGGTAGGTCGGAGGCGTCGGTGCGCATCACCCAGCCCACGATCCGCGGCGAACTCAGGCCCAGCTCGCCGGCGATGTCGCCGTAGGTGCGCACCCGGCCGGGCGGGATCGCCTCGATCAGCGCCCGCACCGCCTCGACCTGCTCCTCGGTGACCTTCGCCACGGGCCTATCCGATCAGGCGGCGCGCGTACTCGCCGACCGTCGCCGGGATCTCCTGCGCCACCATGTGATCCGATGGCACCGCGATCACCTCGACGCCGTCGGGCATCGCCGCGAGCTGTGCGTCGGTGACGAAGTGGGCGCGGTCGGCGCGGAGCAGCACCGCTGGGATCGCCGACGGTGCCCCGACGGCCGGGCGGGCGAGCTCGCCCCACAGTGCGGTCACGGCGGCGCAGCTGATGTTCCACTCCCAGCGGCCGGAGTCGCGGCGCACGAGGTGCTCGGCGATCTCGTCGTCGATCACCGCCTCGGGGACCCGCGCCCAGGCCCCGGAACGCTTGTCCTGCTTCGCCTCCTCGGGCGAGGTGAAGTCGAAGAACTCGATCGTCTGGTCGGCGATGGTGCCGCACGTCTCGGGGTCCAGCTCCTGCGCCGGATCCACGAGCAGGAGCGCGCGCACGAGTTCGGGACGGGCCGCGGCGAGCCGGCAGGCCAGCGCGCCGCCCAGGGAGTGGCCGATCACGGTGACGGGGCCGCCGCCGTGCCGCTCGATCACCTCGGCCAGATCCGCGACGTGCCGCTCGAGGTGCCAGGGCGGCGCCCACGTCGAGCGGGCGTGGCCGCGCAGGTCCGGGGCCAGCACGCGCACGCCCGGCAGCTCGTCGTCGGCGAACCGCCGCCAGCGGGCGCCGTGGCCGGTGACGCCGTGGATCGCGAGCACGGTGGCAGCGCCGGGGGTGCCGGGGCCGTAGACGTGGGTGTTGAGCATGCTCCCGATCATGCCCTGTGCCGTGCCGCCGCGAGACTGTCAGTGGGCTGTGATGTGATCGTCGGACGTGGTCGGAGAGGGGGCGCGGGTGAACGCCGGAACCGGAAATCGAGGGGCCGACGGTGCGGGGAAGCACCGTCGGCCTTCCCTCCGCCTGCAGTACACGCCGCCCGAGCCGCCCGTCGCCCGCGAATGGGTCGGCCCGATCGCCGCGCTCGCCTCGCCGGCCACGGGGGAGCTGCCGCTCGACGTGGGCGGCTGGGCGCCGTACCGGATCCGCGGCGGGCCGGGCACCGGCAAGACCTCGGCGCTCGTCGACATCGCGGTGGCGAAGCTGACCGATCCGTTCGTCGAGCCCGAGTCCGTGCTGGTCCTGACCGGCAACAAGCGGGCCGCTGCCGCGCTGCGGCGCGAGCTGTCCGCGCGGGTCCTCGCGGGGAGCGAGGGGGTGCACGCTTCGGGCGAGCCGCTCGTGCGCACCGTGCACTCGCTGGCCTTCGCGGTGCTGCGGCTGCAGGCCTCCACCACGGGCAGCCCGCCGCCGCGGCTCATCACCGGCTCGGAGCAGGACGCGGTGGTGCGGGAGCTGCTGCGCGGCAACCTCGAGGACGGCGGCGCGCACTGGCCGGAGCGGCTGCGCGCCGCGCTGGTCACGCACGGCTTCGCGGGGGCGTTGCGCGACCTCTTCGCGCAGGCGGCGCAGCGGGGCGCGGGCCCGGACGAGATCGAGGACCTGGCGCGCCGGTACAACCGCGGGGAGTGGCTCGCCGCGGCGACCGCGCTGCGCGAGTACCAGGAGACCACGCTGCTGCGCGGCTCCGTCGGCCTCGCTGGGGAGCGGGCCGTCGCTCCGGCGGTCGACGCCGCGGAGCTCATCGACGCCGCCGTCACGGCCCTGGCCTCCGACGACGCGCTGCTCGCCCAGCAGCGCGAGCGGATCCGGTTCCTGTTGGTCGACGATGCGCAGAACCTGGACCCGCTGGCCTCGGCGTTGATCCGGCTGCTGGGCACGGGCACCGAACTCACCGTGATCGCGGGCGATCCCGATCAGGCGGTCAACTCCTTCCGCGGCGCCAGCACCCGGTTCCTGCAGAACCTCGACGTCACGCCCGACCGGGACGTGCTCCTCGAGCGCAGCTTCCGCTTCGGGGAGGAGGTGGCGGGAGCCGTGAACCGCATCTCTGCGCGCCTGCCGCACCGGTTCGGGGCGGTTGCGCCCGAGCGGCCGCGGCCCGGGACCGCGGCGGTCCGGTTGTTCTCCACTCCGGCGAAGGAGGCCGACGCGATCGCCGCGATGCTGCGCCGCGAACACGTCCTGGGCGGCGTCCCGTGGGAGGACATGGCCGTCGTCGTCCGGTCGGTCTCCGCGTCGATCGCGCCGCTGCGTCGCGCGCTGGCCTACGCGGGGGTGCCGGTCACGGTCCCCGCCGACGACGTGCCCCTGGCCCGGCAGCGCGCCGTGCACGCGCTGCTCCTCGTGCTCCGCGCGGCCGTCGCGCCGGGAGGGCTCGACCCGGCGGAGGCCGTCACCCTGCTGTCCGGCCCCGTCGGCGGGGGTGATCCGCTCACGCTGCGTCGGGTGCGGCGGGCGGTGCGCCGCGCCGACCCGGCGGACGACCGCGGCTCCGCCGAGATCCTCACTGCCGTGCTCACCGGCGCGGCCGAGTTCGCGCCCTACAAAGCGGTACTCACCGGGCTGGAGGCCGAGCCCGTGGAGCGGGTACTCGCCGCCGTGCGCGCGGCCGCCACCGCGGCCGAGCACGGCACCGTCGAGGAGGTGCTGTGGGCGGCATGGGCCGCCACCGGCCTCGCGACCCGCTGGGGCGCGCTCGCGCTCCGCGGTGGCACGCTGGGCGAGCAGGCCGATCGCGACCTCGACGCGGTGATGGGCCTCTTCGATTCCGCCGCCGACTTCACCGACACCCTGCCCACCGCCTCCGTGAGCGCCTTCGTCGAATACCTGGAGCAGCTGCAGATCCCGCGGTCCGACCGTGCGCGCGGCCGCAGCGGGCAGGCCACCGTCCCGGGGGTGACGCTGCTGTCGGCGCACAGCACCGTCGGGCGGGAGTGGGACGTCGTGGCCGTCGCCGGCGTGCAGGAGGGGCGCTGGCCCAACCTGCGGCGCCGCGGCGGCCTGCTCGGGACCGATGAGCTGCTGGACGCGCTCGACGGGATGGATCCCGCGGCGCTGCCCACCGTCTCGCGGTCGCTGCCGCTCCTCGCGGAGGAGCGGCGACTGCTGCTCGTCGCCTGCTCGCGGGCCCGGCGCACGCTGCTCATCACGGCGGTCGACACCGCGGACGGCGACGGCGACCTGGTGCCCTCCCGGTTCCTGCAGGGCATCGCCCCGTCGGGCGACGAGGATCCGGAGACCTACACGCCGGCGGTGGAGAGCGCACCGTCGGCCTCCCTGGACCTGCGGACCCTGGTCGCCGTCCTGCGCACCGCCGCCTGCGATCCCGAGCGCGAGCCGGAGGAACGCGGCCACGCGGCGCGCCAGCTCGCCCGCCTCGCCGCCGATCGCGTCCCGGGGGCGCACCCCGACAGCTGGTACGGCGTGGCCGGGGCGAGCACCGACGACCCGCTGTGGTCGCCGGAGGACGGGCCGGTGGCGCTGTCCCCGTCGAACGTCGAGTCGTTGTCGGCCTGCGCGCTGCGCTGGATGCTGGAACGCTTCGGCGGCAGCGACGGCGACTCGGCCAAGCAGGCCACCGGCAACCTCGTGCACACCCTGGTGCAGGCCGTCGCGGGCCGGATCCCGAAGGACGAGGTGACGCGGTCGCTGGAGAAGGTCTGGGACCGCGTCGACCTCGAGGCGGACTGGTTCGCGCAGCGGGAGCTGGCGCGCACCGAGGAGATGCTGGAGTCCTTCCGGTCCTGGCTCGCGGGCAGCCGCGGCGAGCTCACCGAGGCGGGCGTGGAGATCGGCGTCGACGCGGTGATCGAGGGTTCGGGAGACGATCCTGACGTGCGGATCCGCGGCCGGATCGACCGGCTCGAACGGGACCCGCTCGGCCGGGCCGTCGTGGTGGATGTGAAAACGGGACGCACCGTCCCGACCCAGGCGGACGGGCAGGCCCAGGCGCAGCTGCGGACCTACCAGGTGGCGCTCGCGCACGGAGGGATCGGGGGCGTCCCGGAGACGCCCGGTGGCGGCAAGCTGGTGTACGTCGCGAAGGCGAACACCAAGACGGGCGCGACGGTCCGCGACCAGGACGCCCTCACCCCCGCCGACGTGGACGAGTGGCTCGGCGTGATCCGGGAGGCCGCGCGACGCACCCGCGGGCCGCAGTTCGCCGCCACGCTCAACGCGTCCTGTCAGTACTGCGCGGTGGCGTCGTGCTGCCCGGTCGTGGACAAGGGGAGGAGCGTCACCGATGACTGAGGGGATGACCGACCGGTTTCCGCACGCGCCGCTGATCTCGGCCGTCGACCTGGCCCGGGAACTGGGCCAGGCCTTCGCGCCGACGGACGAGCAGCGCGCCGTCATCGAGGCTCCGCTCGGGCCGTGCCTCGTGGTCGCGGGCGCGGGCGCGGGCAAGACGGAGACGATGGCCGGTCGCGTCGTCTGGCTCATCGCCAACCGCTACGTGACGCCCGACCAGGTGCTCGGCCTCACCTTCACGCGCAAGGCCGCGCAACAGCTGATGATCCGCGTGCGTAAACGGCTCGCCCGGCTCGCCGGGGCGCCCGTCGTCGACCGGATCGACCCGTCGGGCGAGCTGCGGGCGTCGCTGCGCACCGTCGAGCCGGAGATCAGCACGTACCACGCCTACGCGGGGCGGCTGCTCGGCGACTACGGCATGTTGCTGCCGGTCGAGCCGTCGGTGCGTCTGGTCTCGGAGACCGAGCGGTGGCAGATCGCGTACGACGTGGTCACCGGGTGGGACGAGGCCCTGGAGCTGGACCGGAACCCGGCGAACCTCACCGAATGGGTGCTCGGACTGTCGGGGGCGCTCGCCGACCACCTCGTCATGCCCGACCAGCTGGAGGCCGACGACGACGAGCTGGAGCGGCTCATCGGCCTGCTCCCGCCCGGGCCGCGGCAGCGGGCCGCCCCCACCGCGGCGCTGCTCAAGGCCGCGGAGGTGCAGGAGCAGCGGCGCCGGTTGATCCCGCTGGTGCGGGCCGTCGCGGCCGAGATGCGGGCGCGGGAGGTGCTCGACTTCGGCAGCCAGATGGGGCTCGCCGCGCAGCTCGCGCTCGCCAACCCCGACGTCGCGGCCCTCGAGCGGGCGCGGTTCGGCGCCGTCCTGCTCGACGAGTACCAGGACACCGGGCACGCGCAGCGGATGCTGCTCGCGTCGCTGTTCGGCGGACCGTCGGGTGCCGCCGCCGTGACCGCGGTGGGCGACCCGATCCAGTCGATCTACGGCTGGCGCGGCGCCTCGGCGGCGAACCTGCCGCGCTTCGCCACGGACTTCCCCCGGACGGACGGGAGCCCGGCACCGCGACGGGAACTGCTCACCAGCTGGCGCAACCCGACGAGCGCGCTGAGCCTCGCGAACGCGGTCTCCGAGGACCTGCGCAGCCGCGGCGTGCCCGTCTCCGAGCTGAAGGCGCGGCCGGACGCGCCGGAAGGCGACCTGCGGATCGCTTTGCACTCGACGGTGATCGACGAGCGGGACTGGGCCGCCGATGCTATCGCGGAACAGTGGCGCGGCCGGATCGAGGCGGGGCAGGAGCCGCCGACCGTCGCGGTGCTCGTGCGCCGCAACGCCGACTCCGCCGGCATCGCCGCCGCCCTCTCCGAGCGCGGCGTGCCCGTCGAGGTGGTGGGGCTCGGCGGCCTGCTGAGCACGCCCGAGGTGCAGGACGTCGTGGCGCTGCTGCGGCTGGCCGTCGAACCGCTCGCCGGGACCGCCGCGATGCGGCTCCTGACCGGGCCGCGGTGGCAACTCGGCGCCGCTGACCTGCGGGCCCTGTGGAATCGCGCACGCCGGATCGCGCATACCACCGGCCGGGCGGCCGCGGGCGCCGTCGCCACGCCGGAGCAGCTCGACGCCGCCCTGGACGCGACGCTGCCCTCGGAGAGCCTCGACGCGGCCGGGCTCGGCGATGCGATCGCCGACCCCGGGCCGGACGCCGACTACTCGGCCGCGGGCCTGGCGAAGATCCGCTCCCTCGATCGCGAGGTGCGGCACGTCCGGGAGCGCCTCGGGCACCCGCTGCCCGAGGTCGTGGCCGAGGCCGAGCGCGTGCTGGACGTGAGCATCGAGACCCGCATCCGCGCGTCCCGGCAGCTCGGCGGCCGCGCGACCGGCCGAGAGCACCTCGACGCCTTCGCCGACGTCGTCGTGTCCTACGCCGAGCGGCCCACCGCCACCCTGCCGGGCCTGCTCGCCTTCCTCGCGGCCGCCGAGAAGGTGGAGGGCGGCCTCACCCCGGGCGACGTGGAAGTCGCCACCGACCGGGTGCAGGTGCTCACCGTGCACTCCGCGAA
This sequence comes from Tsukamurella asaccharolytica, assembly GCF_007858435.1. Classification (GTDB taxonomy): domain Bacteria; phylum Actinomycetota; class Actinomycetes; order Mycobacteriales; family Mycobacteriaceae; genus Tsukamurella; species Tsukamurella asaccharolytica. The sequence goes on from NZ_VIGW01000013.1 coordinate 66,853, forward strand.
GGGCCTCGAGTGGGACGTGGTGGCGGTGCCGCACCTGTCGGAGGGCATCTTCCCCTCGAACCGGGCGCTGCCCACCTGGCTCTCGACGCCCGCCGAGCTGCAGCCGAACCTGCGCGGGGACCTGGCCGAGCCGGGGGAGACCGACGGCGTGCCCGGCCTCGACCTCGACGGCTGCAACAACCGCAAGGACCTGGAAGAGGCGCTCGAGGCGCACCGCAAGGCGCTCAAGGGCATGAACATGCACGAGGACGAGCGCCTGTTCTACGTCGCCGTCACCCGCACTCAGTCGGTGCTCCTGCTGTCCGGCCACTACTGGAGCGAGGACGTCAAGACCCCGAAGGCACCGTCGCGGTTCCTCGTCGCGGCGCGCGACCACGCCCCGGACGCGGTGACCGAGTGGGCGGGCGAACCCCTGGACGACGCGCCGAACCCGCTCGAGACCGAGCCGATCCGGCTGCCCTGGCCCCGCGATTTCCTCGGTGCGCACCGCGCCGACGTGGACGCCGGCGCGGAGCTGGTGCTCGCGGAGCTCGACCGCGTCGCGGAACCCGATCGGGACGAGCCCGACCCGTTCGGCTGGGCCGCCGAGGTGACTGCGCTGCTCGCCGAGCGCGCCCGCCAGGCGGAGGCGGAGCTCGACGTGGCCGTCCCCCGCGAGGTCTCGGTGAGCGAGCTGGTGGAGTTGCGTCGCAGCCCCGCCACGTTCGCGAGTCGGCTGCGGCGGCCGGTGCCGTTCAAGCCGAACCCGTACGCGCGGCGCGGCACCGCCTTCCATGCCTGGCTCGAGCGCCGGTACGGGGCGTCGCGGCTGCTCGACCTCGACGAGCTGCCCGGCGCGGCCGACGGTGACGCCGGCGCCGACGAGAACCTCGCGCTGCTGCAGCGGCGGTTCGAGGAGAGCGAATGGGCGGCGCGCACCCCCGTCGACATCGAGGTGCCGTTCGAGATCGCCGCCGCCGGCACCGTCGTGCGCGGGCGGATGGACGCGGTCTTCCGCGACCCGGGCGGCGGCTTCACCGTCGTCGACTGGAAGACGGGGGTGCGCCCCACCGAGCCCGCGGACGAGCGCGCCGCGGCGGTGCAGCTCGCGGCGTACCGGCTAGCGTGGGCCCGCCTGCGCGACGTGCCGATCGACGACGTGCGGGCGGCCTTCTTCTACGTGCGCTCGGGGGAGACGGTGGCACCGTCGGACCTGCTCGACCATCCGGGACTCGCGAGCCTGATCACGAGCGCCGGCGAGGACTAGTCGGTCGCGCCCGTGTCGCGCGCGATCTTCACGGCGGAGGCGATCATCGGCACCTGGAGGGGCAGGCGCGCGTAGGCGCCCAGCCTCAGCGGCAGTGGCTTGTCGGACCACTGCCGCGCCATGTGGATGTTCGCCGGGAAGACGGCGGTGAACAGCGCGGCCGCGGCGACGCCGCCGAGCCGGCGGGTCTGCGGTGCGGCGAGCAGCGCGGCGGTGGCCAGCTCAGCCACCCCCGAGAGGTGCGTCGCGCGCCGGGGCGTGAGGCCCAGCGGGAGGTTCGGCGGGACGATCGAGTCGAAGGGCTTCGGCGCGACGAAGTGCAGTGCGCCCATCCCGGCGAGCGCGAAAGCCATGCCGCGGGCGAGCTTGTCGGTACGACGGGCGGTCGGGTCTGTGGACACCATCTGTAGATTGTGGCAGATTGCACGTCGGCTCCGCCGGACGTGCTAGACCGGACGGGTAATGACCAGTAGTCCTCGCGAGGAATCTTCCAGGTAGGTATGTCCGCACGCAGAACGTTCCGCAGACGGAGCAAGTCCGAACTGACGGACCTCCCTGACCACGCGCTGGTCAGTATCCTCCGTATCCCGGCGGGCGACTCCACCAATCCGTGGCGTGCCATCGGCGTCCGGGTCCTGCTCGCGTTGGGTGCGCTGTTCCTGGCCGTGTTCATCGTCTACCTCGAGCGCGACGGCTATCGGGACTCCGCGATCGAAGCGGGGCTCGGGGGCAAGACGTCGCTGACCTTCCTCGACTGCCTCTACTACGCCACCGTCTCCCTCTCGACCACGGGTTACGGCGACATCACCCCGGTGACCCAATCCGCGCGCCTGATCAACGTCCTGCTGATCACTCCGCTGCGCATCCTCTTCCTCATCGTCTTGGTCGGCACCACGCTCCAGGTCCTCACGGAGCGGTCCCGCCAGGCGTTCAAGATCCAACGCTGGAGGTCTGCTGTGCACAACCACACGATCGTCGTGGGCTACGGCACGAAGGGCCGGACCGCGGTGAGCGCGATGATCAACGACGGCATCGAGCCGAGCAAGATCGTCGTCGTCGACACCGACCCGTCCGCCCTCGAACTCGCCGAGATCGACGGCCTCGTGACGGTCCGCGGCGACGCCACGAAGGCCGACGTGCTCCGGCTCGCGGGCGCGCCGCGCGCCGCGTCGATCATCATCGGCGCCAACCGCGACGACGCCGCGGTGATGGTCACGCTGACCGCCCGCGAGCTCGCGCCGCGCGCCAAGATCGTGGTGTCGATCCGCGAGTCGGAGAACACGCACTTGCTGCGCCAGTCCGGCGCCGATTCGGTGGTCGTCTCCTCGGAGACGGCGGGCCGCCTGCTGGGCATGGCGACCACCACCCCGTCGGTGGTGGAGATGATCGAGGACCTGCTCTCGCCCGGCGACGGCTTCAACATCGCCGAGCGCGAGGTGACCCGCGTCGAGGTGGGCCGCTCGCCGCGGCACCTGCCGAACATCGTGTTGGGCGTGGTCCGCAAGGGCAACCTGTACCGCGTCGACTCGCCCGCGGTCGCGGTCGTCGAGGCCGGCGACCGGCTGCTGTTCGTCCGCAACGCCGACGCGAAGGCGTCCGGCTAGCGGTCACCGCACCCGCGCGTCAGTCGCCGGTCGCGGCGGGCCGGTCGGTGGCCGCGTACTGCGACCACGAGCCCGGGTAGAGCCGGCCGCCCGGGAACCCCGCGTGCTCGGAGGTGAGCAGGTCGTGGCACGCGGTGACGCCGGAGCCGCAGTAGGCGATGAAGTCCTCGCCCCGCCGCAGGCCGGCCTCCTCGAACCGCGCACGGAGGGTCGCGCGGGGGAGCAGCGCACCGTCGGACACGTTCTCCCGACACGGCACGCTGACCGCGCCGGGGATGTGACCCGCGCGCGGGTCGACGGTCTCGTTCTCGCCGCGGAAGCGGTCCGCGGGGCGCGCGTCGATCACGGGGACCGCGCCGCTGGCAGCCTCGTCGATCGTGGCCAGACGGTCCGCCGGCCACGCCCGCGGCGTGAACGTCGCGGGCGCGGGCTCGACGGTGCCGGTGTCCTCGAGGGGGCCGAGCGGACCGTCGAGGAGCGCGGCCGATTCGCCGAGCGCCCGCAGCAGCCAGACCAGGCGTGCAGCCATGACGCCGCCCGCGTCGTCGTAGGCGACCACCGTCGCGCCGTCGCCGATCCCGGCGGCGGAGAGCCCGGCGGCGAAGGCCTCCGGCGAGGGCAGCGGGTGCCGGCCCGCGGCGGGCGACGGGGGCGCGGCGAGGAAACCGTCGAGGTCGATGTACACCGCGCCCGGGAGGTGGCCGGCGTCGTAGGCCTCGCGGGTGGAGCGCCCGTCCAGGTAGCAGCGGGTATCGGCCAGGATCACTCCGGGATTGGCCCGCACCCAGGCGGCGTCGACGAACGGTTCGATCATGCGGTCAGCCTACGATGACGAGCGTGGCGAAGCTCAGTCTGACCGTGCCCCCGCTCCTCTCCCGCTATCACGTGGACCGCGCCGACGAACTGCGCGCGGACGAGACCGCGCTCGACGCGGCGTGGGCGACCGCGAGGGTGCTGCGCATCGACCCGCGCGGCCGCTTCGACCTCGACGGCACCGCCCTCGTCTTCGCCCGCGGGCACGAGGTCGCGCCGTCGCGCCCCGCCGACGCGGTGCTGCTCGGCCGGGTCGACGGGGCGGTCGTCTTCGCGCTGCGCGTCGATAAGTTCGACGGTGCCGACCTGCGCATGCGCGGCCACCTGCTCTCGCCCGTCGATTCCGCGCTGCTCGCGGAGGCGCTCGGGATGCTCAACTGGCACGCCACCGCCGGGTTCTCGCCCGTCGACGGTGCGCCGACCGTCCCCTCGAAAGCGGGCTGGGTGCGGGCCACGGCAGCCGGCCGCGAGGAATTCCCTCGCACCGACAGCGCCATGATCACCCTGGTGCACGACGGTGGCGATCACGTCCTCCTGGGGCGCCAGCATCAGTGGCCGGAGCGACTGTTCTCCCTGTTCGCGGGCTTCGTGGAGCCGGGCGAATCGCTGGAGCAGTGCGTCGCGCGGGAACTGCACGAGGAGGCGGGGATCGAGGTCGACGAGATCACGTACGTCGCCAGCCAGCCCTGGCCCTTCCCGCGCTCGCTGATGCTGGGCTTCACCGCCCGCGCCTCGCGGGACGCGGTCGTCGACTTCCGGGACGGCGAGATCGCCGAGGCGCACTGGTTCAGCCGGACGCAGGTTCGGGACGCGCTGGAGGCGGGGGACTGGAGCACCGATGCGCCCGATGCGCCGCTCCTGCTGCCCAATTCCATCTCCATCGCCCGCGCGATCACCGAGGCGTGGGCGGCGATGTAGCTCTCCACCCGGATCTCCACCCGCGGGCCGACGACGTCCGGGCGTGCTCGGCATAGTTTCCTTGCCATGACTTACGTACGCGGATTCCTTCCCTGGATCGTTCTCGCAATCGCATCGTCGACCGTCGGTTGGCAGTGGGGCGCCCTGGCCGCGCTGGCGGTCACCGCCGGGCTCCTCGTGCAGGACCGGCGCGCCGGACGGGAGGCGGGCGCGCTCGAACTCGGCGGGGCGGTCTACTTCGCCGCACTCGCGGTGCTCGCGTTCGTCGCGCCGCACTCGCCGCTCGAGGCCTACGACGGCGCGCTCTCCTCGGCGTGGCTCGCGGTGATCGCCGGGATCGGGCTCGCGACGGGCCGCCCGTTCACGCTGGCCGTCGCGCGCCGTTCGGTCGACGAGGAGACTGCCCGGCACCCGATGTTCCTGCATGTCAACACGGTGATCACCGGGGTCTGGATGGGATCCTTCGCGACGACAGCACTGCTCGGCGCGGCATGCGTGGCGCTGGGCGAGCCGGAGCCGGTCCGGATCGCCGCCCAGGCGCTCGGCTTCGCGCTGCCGGCGCTGTTCACGCGGGCGTACGTGGCGCGGGTCGGCGACCGGCGGGCCGTGCTCGCGGCGGTGTGAGCGCGGAACGAGAAAGTCCGGTCATCCGTCTCAGGGATCGCCGAGACGGATGACCGGACTTTCGGCGGTCGGAAGACTCAGACGCCCAGCTTGCGCTTGACGTCGGCGAGCGACGGGTTCGTCGCGGTGGAACCGTCCTCGTACTTGACGGTGGGCACCGTCTGGTTGCCGCCGTTGACCCCCTCCACGAACTCGGCGGCCGCGGGATCCTCCTCGATGTTGATCTCGGTCCACTCGATCCCGTTGGCCTTGAGGCCCGTCTTGAGGCGGTTGCAGTAACCGCACCACGTGGTGGTGTACATCGTCAGCTGGCTCATGCTCCGACTCAACCACGCCGCGCCCGCACTTCTTCCCCGGCCCCGATCTGTCGGACCCGGCTGGAATACTCGACGGTGTGATCGAAGCACTGGACCCGGAACAGCAGGAGGCCGTTCTCGCGCCGCGCGGACCGGTGTGCGTGCTGGCGGGCGCGGGCACGGGCAAGACCCGCACCATCACTCACCGCATCGCGCACCAGGTGTCCACGGGGCACGTCGCCGCAGGTCAGGTCCTCGCCGTCACGTTCACCTCGCGGGCCGCGGGGGAGATGCGTGCCCGGCTGCGCAGCCTCGGCATCGGCGGGGGCGACGGGCAGCCGGGCGTGCAGGCCGTCACCTTCCACGCGGCCGCGATGCGGCAGTTGCGCTACTTCTGGCCCCGGGCCATCGGCGACACCCGCTGGGAGCTGCTCGACAACAAGTTCCCCGTGATCGGCCGCGCCGCCCGCGACTGCGACCTGCGGCCCGAGACCGACACCATCCGCGACCTGCTCAGCGAGATCGACTGGGCGAAGGCCTCCCTCGTCACCCCCGAGACCTACGCGAAGGCCGTCGAGGACGCGGGCCGCACGGCACCCCTGGCGCCGGGCACCGTCGCCGACGTCTACGCGGCCTACGAGCGGCGCAAGACCGACCAGGACGGCAACCGCCTGCTCGACTTCGACGACCTGATCCTCGTCACGGCCGCGATCCTCGAGGACAACCACGTGGTCGCCGAGGAGTTCCGCGACCGGTACCGCAGCTTCGTCGTCGACGAGTACCAGGACGTCACGCCCCTGCAGCAGCGGCTGCTCAACGCGTGGCTCGGCGACCGCGATGACCTCACCGTGGTGGGCGACGCGAATCAGACCATCTACTCCTTCACCGGCGCCACCCCGGACTACCTGCTCGGCTTCACCCGACGGTTCGAGGACGCCACGATCGTCCGGCTGCAGCGCGACTACCGCTCGACCCCGCAGGTCGTGGCGCTGGCCAACAAGGTGATCGGCGCCGCGCAGGGCCGCGTCGCCGGTACCCGCCTCGAACTCGTCGGCCAGCGACCCGACGGGCCCGGCCCGGTCTACGCCGAGGTCGACGACGAGCCGGCGGAGGCGAAGCTCGTCGCGGGGCGCATCCGCGAACTGCTGGCCACGGGCGTCCCCGCCAGCGAGATCGCCATCCTGTACCGGATCAACGCCCAGTCGGCGGTGCACGAAGCCGCCCTCACCGAGGCGGGCGTCCCGTACCAGGTGCGCGGGGGCAGCGCCTTCTTCGAGCGGCCCGAGATCGGCCAGGCCGTGCGGGCACTCATGGAGCGCGCGGGCCAGTTCGGCGGTGTCGCGGACGCGGAGCTGCTCTCCCTGGTCAAGGGGGCGCTGGAGCCGCTGGGCCTCACCCCGGAGCCGCCCGACGGTGCGCGGGCCCTCGAGCGCTGGCAGGCGCTCGGCGCGCTGGTCGAGCTGACGGCCGATCTCGCCAAGGAGCGGCCCGGCCTCACGCTGGCGGAGCTGATCGGCGAGCTGCGCGCCCGCGCCGAGGCCAAGCACCCGCCCACGATGCAAGGCGTCACGCTCTCGTCGCTGCACGCGGCGAAGGGCCTGGAGTGGGACGCGGTCTTCCTGGTCGGCCTCACCGAGGGCTCGGTGCCGATCTCGCAGGCCATCGCCAAGGGCGATCCCGAGCCGATCGAGGAGGAGCGCCGGCTGCTGTACGTCGGCGTCACGCGTGCCCGGGAGCACCTGCACCTGTCGTGGGCGCTCGCCCGCAACGAGGGCGGCCGGAAGACGCGCAAGCGCACCCGGTTCCTCGACGTCGTCGCCGAGCAGGCGGACGGGGGCCGCCCGCGCGTCGACTCCGGCCCCGCGAAGGGCAAGCGCCGCTCGTCGGACGTCTGCCGCGTCTGCGGCGGCATCCTCGACACCCGCGAGGAGAAGCTGCGCTCGCGCTGCGAGGACTGCCCGTCGGACCTCAACGACGCGCTCGTCGAGGCCCTGAAGATCTGGCGTACCGGGCAGGCCCGCGACCAGCAGGTCCCGCCGTACACGATCTTCTCCAACGCCACGCTGTTCGCGATCGCCGAGCACGAGCCGCGCACCCGCGCGCAGCTCGTGCGAATCAACGGCATCGGCTCGACCAAGGTGGAGAAGTACGGTGACGACGTGCTCGCGCTCGTTTCCGAGCACGCCTGAACTCCGCGAAACCGCAGGTCAAAAATAACTTGTGCGGATACTTTCGTGCGCATACTGTGGAACACGACCGCACGGGATGACGCGCGAGGTACTGCCTCGCCGCCGGACCGTGATTGACCAGCGCGCGAAAGGAGGCAATCGACATGAACAACGCAATTTTCACCGCAAGCAAGCAGTTCACCGCAGCAGAGGGTGGAGTGTTCGCCGCCGTAGCGGTTCGTCTCGAGGCCTCCCACGCCCTGCCCGGCACGACGCCGCCTCTGTGGCGACTGCGTCAGGAGCAGGCGATGTACGCCGTCGATCACGAACCGCTCACGCGCCCCGTGTGTCTTTCGCGACGAGGTTAGGTCTCAAGACCCACCTCTTCACATTCACCACGGGACCCGCAGCCGCGCGGAACCCGTGGATTCGCGGTCACTCGACACCCCCCGCACCGTCGGGGATCGAGGACCGCCACACGGTTCGCGCACCCACCCGGAAGAGAATCCCGTGCGCCTGACCGGGCGCCGCTACCGAGGCCACCTGAATCACAGGTGGAATGGTGACCAGAAGTGCCGACCATCATGGACGAACGACCCGTCGTCCGGAGCATCGAATCCGTCAGTATCGACAGCCGCGTGCCGTGTCGCGCAGGCGATCCCGACCTGTGGTTCGCCGAGGCCCCGTCGGACCTCGAGCGGGCCAAGTCCCTCTGCGAGACCTGCCCCCTCCAGCGCGCCTGCCTGGCCGCCGCCCTCGAGCGCGGCGAGCCCTGGGGCGTGTGGGGAGGTCAGATCTTCGAGCAGGGGGTCGTGATCGCGCGCAAGCGCCCGCGCGGCCGGCCGCGGAAGAATGCGGCCTGAGCGCAGTGAGCCCCGATCCGTGCGGATCGGGGCTCACTCGTTTCCGGGGTCAGTCGTCGCCGTCGAGCAGCGGGATCCAGTGCTCGACGATCGCGCGGTAGGGCGCCTCCGCCTCCATCTGCGAACAGATGCCGACCATGCCCAGGAGCACGCGGAAGAGCATCACGTACTCGGGCGGCAGCGCGAGCTTGCGGCCGGTCTGGAACTGCTCGCCGCGTACGTCGGTCGCGGTGTACGCGGCCTTCATCAGCCACTTCCTGGTGAAGTGGAAGCTCTCCGACCGCAACGGGTCGACGTACGGCGCGAGGTAGCTGCGGATGTCCTCGGGCGTGATCGCCAGCCGTGACGGGATGAAGCCCTGGCTGCGCAGCAGCGGGAAGAGCGCCTCGTAGTCCTCGTCGCGCGCGAGCCGCAGGATCTTGCCCACCGCCGGCGGGATGCCGCCCGGGTATTCGGCGACGGCGCCGAAGTCGAGGGCCACCAGACGCCCGTCGGGCGCGATCATGAAGTTGCCGGGGTGCGGGTCGCCGTGCAGCAGGCCGGTCCGAGCGGGGGCGCTGACCTCGAACTCGGTGAGACGCGACGCGGCGTGGTTCCGCTCCTCCTGCGTGCCGTTCGCGATGACGTCGCGCAGCGGCCGGCCGGTGACCCACTCGCTGATGATCACGGTCGGCGAGCTCGCGAACACCTTCGGCACGTGGACGTTCGGGTCGCCGTCGAAGGCCTTGGCGAACTTGCGCTGGTTGGTGGCTTCGTAGCGGTAGTCGAGCTCGGCTTCCGTGCGGTCGGTGAGCTCCTGCACCAGGGACTTGACGTCGGCGCCCGGCGTGAGCGGCTTGAGCACCGAGCTGAGCCGGCCCAGGGCCTTGAGGTCGGCGCGCAGCGCCTCGTCGGCGCCGGGGTACTGGACCTTGACCGCGACCTCGCGGCCGTCGGACCACACGCCGCGGTGCACCTGTCCGATGGACGCCGACGCGGCGGCCTCGTCGTCGAAGGAGCTGAACCGCTCGCGCCAGCCGGTGCCCAGTTGCTGGTCGAGGACCTTGTGCACGGTGGCCGCAGGCATCGGCGGCGCCTCGTTCTGCAGCTTCGCGAGCGCGTCGCGGTACGGGGCCGCGAACTCCGGCGGGACGGCCGCCTCCATCACGCTCATGGCCTGGCCGAGTTTCATCGCGCCGCCCTTGAGCTGGCCCAGCACCTCGAAGAGCTGCTCGGCCGCCTTGGCCTGCAGCTCCGCGTTCACCTCGTCCTTGTCGGCACCGGTGAGCCGCTTGCCCCAGCCCACCGCGGTGCGGCTCGCCATGCCCAGCGGCAGCCCCGCGAGCTTGGCCGTGCGCTTCGCGCTGCCACGGGTGATCTCGGACACCTGGCCCCCTGTAGTCAACCGGCATCCTCGGTGGCGGAGGCGGTGACCCCGCATCCGCACCCGGGGTGCATGAACCATCGTCGGACGGCGATCGCGCTGCCCTCGACCTCCAAAGTACAGCCGAGGACGTCCGGAGGGGCCGCCGCGTCCCACCGTCCCGCGGCGACGGCCGCGACCTGTTGGGTCGCGACCGCCGCGGTCATGCGCAGGATCTGCGCCGACGCGCGGCCCGCCCGGCCGAACAACTGGCAGGCTAGCGTGGGCCACCCGGGGTCCGCCTCGGCCCGGACGCGGTCCAGGCAGCGCAGGCACGGTCCCGCGCCGGGCAGCACCAGCGGCCCGACGATCCCGGTGCCGTCGCGCAGGACCACCGGCAGGTGCGGCACCCGCTCCCGCATCAGCCGCGCCACCAGCACGGGGTCGGGGGAGAGGGCGTCGGCGAGGACGACGAGGTCGATGCCGCGACCGACGGGCGACCAGCTGCGCGCGGTCCCCGCGGTCACCCGGACCGCGTCGAGCGCGGCGAGCTCGCCGAGCACGGAGTCCGCGACCGGGCCACGGCCGTGCAGGTGCACCTGCAGGGGCGAGCGGGGCGGCTCGGATTCGAGGAGGCCGTGGCCGCGGAGCGCGTCGAGCAGTTCGGCGACGTCGGCCGCCGTCATACCGAGGTCGGCGGCGCGGCGCTCCAGTTCGCGCGGGGTGCGGAAGGACTGCAGCCAGCGCAGCAGCCCCGCGGCCGCATCGGGCGCGAGCCACGGGGGCGGCCGCAGGACGGGCGCCCCGGTCGCCGACGCGCCGAGTTGCACGAGCGTGGGCGGGCGCACGACCACGGTGAGGAAGGGGTTCAGACGGTGCCGCATGGCTCCAGTCGAGCACGCCCGCGCGCCGCCACAGCGCGGAAAGGCCCGGTTATCCACAGGGGATGACCGGGCCTGACCAGGCGTGATGCACGCCCAGAGAGATTTACTCGTCGCCGGACTCGCGCCCCAGCCGCTCGATCGCGCCGATCGGGTCGTCGAGGTCCGAGGCGGCCGCGCCGGACGCGTCTCCCAGCATGCGGTCGATGAAGGCCGCGGGCGCGTCCAGATCGGACGCGTCGGGGATCAGGTCCGGGTGCGCCCACACCGCGTCGCGCGCCTCCATCGAGGTCGCGTTCAGGATCCGGTCCCACAGGTCGGCGGCCTCGCGCACCTTGCGGGGGCGCAGCTCCAGGCCGACGAGCGTGGCGAAGGTCTGCTCCGCGGGGCCGCCCGAGGCGCGGCGGCGGCGCATCGTCTCGCGCAGCGCGGCGGCGCTGGGGAGTCGATCGGCGATCGCCGCGTGCACGACGGTCTCGACCCAGCCCTCGATGAGGGCCAGCAGCGTCTCCAGGCGCTCGAGCGCGGCGGTCTGCTCCGGCGTGGCCTTGGGCTGCAGCGCGGCCCCCTGCGCGGCCATCAGCTCCTCGAGCTTCGAGGGATCCTGCAGCGAGGTCGGGTCCAGGTTGCGGGAGAGCTCCTCGATGCCCGACATGTCGATGGTGATGCCGCGGGCGTACTGCTCGACCGTGTCGAGTACGCGGGCCCGCAGCCACGGCACGTGCGAGAACAGCCGCTGGTGTGCGGCCTCGCGCGCGGCCAGGAAGACGAGGATCTCCTGGTTCTTGACATCGAGGTCCTTGCTGAACGCCTCGATCGCCTCGGGCAGCAGCGCCGCCGTGTCGTCCGGTCCCAGCGGCAGGCCGATGTCGGTGCTGGTGAGCACCTCCTTCGACAGCGAGCCGAGCGCCTGGCCGAGCTGCGTACCGAAGGACATCGAGCCGATCTGGCTGAACATCCCCATCATCGGCGCGGCCATCTCGCGCGCCTCCTCGGGCATGCTCTGCATCCACGATCCGGAGATCTTCTCCGCGACCGGGTTCACGAGCCGCTTCCAGGTGGGCAGGGTCTTCTCCTGCCAGTCGACGGGGGTCCACGCGGCCGTCCGCTGCGGGCCGGCCGGGAGCACCGTGGCGCCGTCGAGCCAGAGCTGTGCGAGGTGCGTCGACTCCTCGACCGCCGTGCGCTGGCTCTCGGAGACGGACTCGTGCTTGCCGAGCGTCTGGCGCGCGAGCTGCGCCGCGATCGTGTAGTTGACGGGCTCGCCGGTGCCGGCGCCCGGCCCGGTCATGCCCGAGCCCATGCCGGAGATCATCTGGCCGAGCTGGCTCAGCATGTCGCCCAGCTGCGACATGTCGAAGGGCTGACCGGCGCCGAAGGGCTGGTCCCGTCGGCCTTTGCCGTCGTCACCACCGTCGTCGCCGGAGGAGAATCCGAAGGGCAGGTCATTCATGACTCCACGGTACTTGCCCGGCTCCGCTCGTGGCGGCACCGTGCGTCACGCTCTGCGCGAACACACGGCGGCTACGCTGTGGCCCGTGACGGAACGCAGGATCACGACAGCTCTCGCCGCTCTGGTGCCGCTCCTGGTACTCGTGTTGCTGGGGATGTTCGTGACGGTCCCGTACGTCGCCGTCGGCCCGGGCGACACCGCCGACACGCTCGCCACCTACGGCGAGCGCGACGCCGACGGCAAGGTCACCGACCGCAAGGTCATCACCATCGACGGCCTGCCCGTGCACCAGCCCGCCGGCCAGCTGCGCTTCACCACCATCGCCGTGACCGACGGCCTCAACCTCTTCGGCGCGCTCGGCAAGTGGATCGGCGGCGAGCAGATCGCGCCGCGCGACATCTACTACCCGCCCGGGGCCACCCGGGAGCAGATCGAGGCGGGCAACCGGGAACAGTTCACCGGCTCCGAGTCGTCCGCCACGATCGCCGCGCTGCGATACCTGAAGATCCCGACCGCCGCCGGCGTCGTCGGTCTGAGCGAGGGCGGGCCCGCGCAGGGCAAGCTGCGCGAGGGCGACGTCCTCGAGTCCGTCGACGGCGCGCCCGTCGCCACCCCCGACCAGGTCGCCAAGGGGCTCGAGGGCAAGAAGAAGGGCGACGTGGTCACCGTCGCCGTCCGCCGGCCCGACGGTGTCGCGCAGGTACCCGTCACGCTCGGCGAGACGGAGGGCAAGCCGCGACTCGGGATCGTCGTCGGGCAGGTGCCCGCGGACCCGAAGGTCCGGATCGGCTTCGGCGTGCAGAAGGTGGGCGGCCCGTCGGCGGGCCTGATGCTCTCCCTCGGCATCGTGGACCTGGTCGAGCCGGGCGACCTCACGGGCGGGAAGAACGTCGCCGGGACGGGCGAGATCGCCTCCGACGGCAGGGTCGGTCCCATCGGCGGCATCGAGCACAAGCTGCAGGGCGCCAAGCGCGACGGTGCCACCGTCTTCCTGGTGCCCGCCGCCAACTGCGATGCGGCGAAGTCCTCGCCGCCCGCGGGGCTGCAACTGGTCAGGGTCGAATCGCTCGACGGTGCCGTGGAGGCCCTCGCCGACGTCCGCGAGGGGAGGCCCGCGCCCTCCTGCTGACGTCCGCCCCCGGGACTCAGACCTCGTCGAAGGTGGCGAGCAGGCCCTGGATCAGGCCGGGCGCGAGCTGGTCGGCACGCAGCAGCTCGGCATCCGCGAAGGGTTCGTCGTCGGCGGGCTGCAGCATGAGCAGCGTGATCCGGTGGCCGTCGCGCAGTACGGCGGCGACCATCCGCGCGGTGCGCCGCCCGGGGTGGCTCTCGGCTGCGGCGCGGCCGGCCCGGTCGGCGGCGTCGACGTCGGCCAGGTGCGGCTCGAGCGCCCCGTCGAGGTCGGCCTCGGCGTTCGGCGGCAGCACGATGATCTCCTGCACCAGGGCGCACCCGACCACCTCGTCGGGCCAGGTGGTGGTGGCGAGGACGTTGTTCAGCTCGGAGCTCCCGCCCTGCGGGTCGCCGGGGAGCGGCTCCTGCTCGATCACGGTCAGCGAGGCGCCGTCGTCGAGGATGTCGGCCCACTCGGGCTGGCTGGTGGCGAGCAGGGAGGTCGGGACCAGTCCGAACAGCTGGGGCGGCTGGCCCCAGCCCTGCGGTTCCACGAACTCGATGGCCTCGCGGGCCGCGCGGCCGAGGGCCGCCTCGTCGAATACCTGCTCCGGCTCGTCGTAGGTCACGCGCCCATGATCGCATCCGCGCCGCGTGCGGTACCACTCTCGGTGAGCACACGCCGGTCCCACGTCGGGCAATCCGTACACTGGCCGTCGTGACGACACCTCGTGCCGCGGGCATCCCCACGCTCTCCCGCCGGGCAAAGATCCTCATCGCGCTGGCCGTGGTGATTCTGGCGCTGCTCCTCATCGGGCCGCGGGTGGTGGACGTGATCACCGCCTTCCTCTGGTACGGCTCGCTGGGCCACGCCGGCGTGCTGCAGACCGTGCTGCTCTCGCGCTTCGGCCTGTTCGTCGTGATGGGCTTGGTCCTCGCGGCCTTCACCTTCGCCGGCATGTGGCTGGCGTACCGGGTGCGGCCCGCCTTCCTGCCCTCGCCCACGGACGATCCGGTCGTGCGCTACCGCGCCGTGGTGACGAGCCAGCTCAAGACCTTCGCGATCGTGCCCCCGCTGCTCATCGGCCTCATCGCCGGCATCTTCGGGCAGGCGTCGTGGCAGCAGGTGCTGCTGTTCTTCAACCGCCAGCCCTTCGGTCAGACCGACGCCGAGTTCGGCATGGACATCGGCTTCTACGCCTTCACGCTGCCGTTCATCGAATTCGTGCTCGGCTTCCTGTTCGCCGGCCTGATCGTCATGTTCCTGGCGAACCTGTTCGCGCACTACATTTTCGGTGGCATTCACCTCGCGGGCCGCGAGGGCTCGCTCTCGCGCGGCGCGCGCATCCAGCTCGCCGCGATCGCGGGGGTCTTCCTGCTGACGAAGGCCGTCGCGTACTGGTTCGACCGTTACGCGCTGGTGTACTCGAACCGGTCGCCGATGCTGACCGGTGCCAGCTACACCGACATTCACGCCATGCTCCCGGCGAAGGCGATCCTCACCGGCATCGCCATCATCTGCGCCGCGGCGTTCTTCTTCGGCATCGTGCTGCGCGACCTGCGGGTGCCGGCGGTGGCGACGGTGCTGATGCTGTTCTCGTCGCTCGTGGTCGGCGTCGGCTGGCCCACCGCGGTGCAGACCTTCTCCGTCGGCCCCAACGCGGAGAAGGAGCTGCCGTACATCGCGCGGAACATCGCCGCGACCAGGGAGGCGTACGGGCTGACGGACGCGAAGTACGAGACCTCTGATTCCAAGGCGACGCCGGAGGCGCTGCAGACGATCACCGCGAAGGACGCGCCGTCGCTGCAGAACGTCCGGCTGTTGGACCCGAACGTCGTCTCGCCGGCGTTCTCCAACTTCGGCAAGCTCAAGGATTACTACAAGCTCACCGACAACCTGTCCGTGGACCGCTACGAGGTCGGCGGCAACCCCACGAACGTGCTGCTCGCGCCGATCGAGCTGAACCCGGCGACGACGCCGACCGACTGGACCTCGCGGCACATGGTCTACACCCACGGCAACGGCCTGCTCACCGCGCCTGCGGGCCAGGTCGACCAGGTCGTGAGCGAAAGCGGCAGGGACGCGGTGGCCAACGCCAACGCGGGCGGCCAGCCCGTGTTCACCCGCAACGGCATCGCGGGTAAGGCGACCGTGACGCAGCCGCGCATCTACTTCGGCGAGATCATCGGCTCGGACCCGAACTTCTACTCGGTCGTGGGGAGCACCGGCGACCCGCGCGAGCTCGACAGCGACACCGAGCGCTCGCGGTACGAGGGCAGCGGCGGCGTGGGCATCGGCAACTGGTTCACCCGGCTGGCGTACGCCATCAAGTTCACCGAGCGGAACATCCTGCTCAACGGCAACATCGGCCCGGATTCGAAGATCATCTACCAGCGGGACCCGCGTGACCGCGTCAAGCAGCTCGCGCCCTTCCTGACGGTCGACACCAAGACCTACCCGATGGTCGACTCGCGTACCGGCCGCATCCTCTGGATGGTCGACGGGTACACCACGCTGCCCCGGTACCCGTACGCGCAGCAGACCTCGCTCTCCGACGCTACCGGGAGCCGGCAGCAGGTCGTGCCCGGTCAGCAGGCGCAACGACGCCAGGTGGACGAGAAGGTCGGCTACATCCGCAACTCGGTCAAGGCGACCGTCGACGCTTACGACGGAACGGTGCGCCTGTACCAGGTCGACGACCAGGATCCGGTGCTCAACGCCTGGAAGAGTGTCTTCCCGGGCGTGATCGAGCCGAGGAGCGCGGTACCTGCCGAGGTGGCGCAGCAGTTCCGCTACCCGCAGGATCTGTTCGAGGTCCAGCGCTTCCTGCTGCAGAAGTACCACACGACGGACGCGAACACGTTCCGGCAGCAGAACGACCTGTGGCAGGTCGCAGCGGCGCCGAAGGAGACGCCCGACAAGGACGGCCTCCAGTCGCCCTACTACTCGGTGGCGGCCGGCCCCGGCGGCGGCGACGCCCGGTTCCAGCTGACCTCCATCCTCCAGGCGAAGGACCAGCCCTACATGGCCGCCTACGTCTCGGTCGCGTCGGAGGGTGAGGACGCGGGCCGGCTCGTGGTGCGCGACGTCCGCGGGCTGCCCGGGCGGCAGACGCCGGGCCCGGTCTGGGCCGTCGACCTGATCAAGGGTTCGCCCCCGTACACCGCCGACAACGCCAACATCCAGGCGTTGAACCCCAAGTTCGGCAACCTGCAGGCGATCAGTCTCGCCAACGGCGGGCTGACCTACGTCTGGCCGATGTACGCCCAGGCGCAGGGGGGCAACACGGCGCCGAAGCTGATCAAGGTGCTCAGCCTCAACCCGGTCACGGGCGGCGCGGGTTACCGCACGACCGTCGCGGCCTCGCTCTCCGACGCGGGCTACCGGGGTGTCGACGCGGCGCTCGCGACGGCGGCGACCGGCGTCTCCGGTCCCACCCAGGGCCAGACGGTGCCCGGCGGCCAGCAGCCCGGTGCGGCCGGGCCCCCCACGCAGGCGACGGTGCCCGGCGGAGACACTCCCGAGGTGCAGGCCGCTGTGAAGGGTGTCTCGGATGCCTGGGGCTCGGTGCTGTCCGCGCAGCGCTCCGGCGATCAGGTCGCGGTCGGCCAGGCCATGAAGCAGCTCGGTGACGCGATCACCGCGCTGCAGGCGGCCGAGTCGAAGGCGCGGGGCGGCAACTGATCTCAGCTCCCGGGACGGGGCGGCACCGTCCGGCCCGACCCGGGAGACGAGCGTCACGTTCAACTGATTTGCGCATCGTGAGCGCATTCCAGTAACGTGGTGTTCACCCGACGCGGGGTGGAGCAGCTCGGTAGCTCGCTGGGCTCATAACCCAGAGGTCGCAGGTTCAAATCCTGTCCCCGCTACTAGGTAACAGGCCCTGACCGGCAGAAATGCCGGTCAGGGCCTGTTTCATTCTCTGAACCTGTTGTCGCGCCCCTCCTCAGCGGGCCCCTCCTCAGCGGGCCCCTCCCCAGCGGGCGTCTCATCCGCCCCCGCCCGCCCCTTCCGAGGCGTGGTGATCATAGTTAAGGGCCGTCCGAGGTCGTACGCCCATCGCTCCTGGATGGTGAGGGTTCTCTTCGCCTCGCGAGGGTTGTCGTCGGCCATGATGGTCACCTCTCTAGATGTGATGTCCAGGGACGTTGTCCTGATGCTGATCGGTGAGTTCACCTGACAGGTGAAGGCCTCCGGTTGTGAAGTGGAGCTGTCGAGGAACCACACCACAGCCAGGAGGCCTTCATGTCCCACGCTA
>NZ_VIGW01000014.1 GCF_007858435.1 Tsukamurella asaccharolytica
GGTGCCGGGGCGGGGGGGGCGGCCGTCTTGCGGATCCCGGCGGGCTGCTCGGCCGGGGCGGCCGGGCGGGCTGCGCCGCCCCGATCGGCCTCCGCAGCGAGCTCGGCATCGTCGACCGAGCGACCCGCGAGGGGCTGGTACGCGGGGCGCGGCGCGACCGGTTCCGACGGTCCGCGGCCCGCCGGGCCGGGGGCCGCCGGCGGGGTCGGGTTCGGGCCGGAGCGAGGAGCAGCGGTCGGATTCGGGCCGGAGCCCGGAGCCGGGGGCGGAGCCGACGGTCCCGCGCCGCTCGGCGGGACCACCGGGAACTGCGTGGTGGGCGCGGTCTCCGACGGCGCGGGACGCGGTGGAACCGGCGAGGCGGGGCCTCCGGCTCGCGGCGGCCCTCCGGCCGCCCCGTTCCGCTCGTCCTTGCCACCCGGATTCGTCACCGCTGGTTCTCCGCTCGTCTCTTCATCTTCTCGTACGTTCCGTGCCGGTCTCGGCCCTCGCCTGCCCGCGCCGCTCAGCCCGGGGCCGCGCGACGCCTGCGCCGCGGTCGCGGGGGGAGCCCCGCGACGTAGGACTGCACCAGATGATTCCAGTTGCACGACCTGCAGACTTCCACGACATGCACGGAGAACTCCACCCGCGTGGATTCCAGCTCGCTGAGCTCCGCATCCGTGCGGGCCGACCCCGAAGCGTCGCCCAGGGATTCGCCGAACACCCAGGACACCAGAGTCAGCTGCTCCTTCCGGCAGATCGGGCAGAGCACCTCGGACGGGCGGCCGTGGAACTTGGCCGCCCGCAGCAGGTACGGGTCGGCGTCGCACACCGCCTTGACGGCCGTGCGCCCGGCGTTGACCGACGCGAGCAGCGATCGCCGCTGCAGCGCGTAGTCCACCGTTTGCCTCTGCGTCCGCACGTATCCAATGTACGTGTCCGGGCAGGACGACGCCGCGACAAGGGCATACCGCCCATTGCCGTCCGCCCCCGGTCGCGAGCCCGGCGGCGGCCCCTCGCCGCCTGGCGTTCATCGCGGGTTCACCCTTGGGGTATGGTCCTATATATCGGCTCGATACAATTGCCGATCGATTGATGAGATAGATCCGCTCGCGTCGGCCGCCCGGCTCGGCGCCGTGCCAGGGAAGGAGGCGGCAGTGCTCGAACTCGCAGTTCTGGGACTGCTGCACGACTCCCCCATGCACGGCTACGAGATCCGCAAGCGTCTGACGGAACTGCTGGGCCCGTTCCGCGCGTTCTCCTACGGATCGCTGTACCCCGCCCTGCGCCGTGCGCAGGACGCCGGTTACATCGCCGAAGAAGAGGCCACCGGTCCCAGTGCAACCAACCGGAAGCGCCGCGCGCGCCGTGTCTACGGGCTGACCCCGGCGGGCAGGGAGCGGTTTTCCGCCCTGGTCGCCGATACCGGCCCGCAGAACTACACGGACGACGGGTTCGGCGTGCATCTCGCCTTCTTCACCGCCACTCCCGCCCAGGCTCGGCTGCGCATCCTCGAGGGTCGCCGCCGGCAGGTCGAGGAGCGTCGGGAGGAGCTTCGCCGGGCCCTCGCGGCCGGCGGGACCAGCGAGACGTACACGCGGCAGTTGCACGAGCTGGGACTGGAAACGACGGAGCGCGAGGTGCGGTGGCTCAATGAGCTGATCGCCGCCGAGTCCCGCTCCGACGTGAAGACCGACACCGACTGAAGGGAACAACGGTGACTGACAATTCCACCAAGGTGCGCGTCGCGATCGTCGGCGTGGGCAACTGCGCCTCGTCGCTCGTGCAGGGCGTGCACTACTACAAGGACGTGGCCGACGACGCAGAGGTGCCGGGCCTCATGCACGTGAAGTTCGGCCCGTACCACGTGCGCGACATCGAGTTCGTCGCCGCGTTCGACGTGGACGGCAAGAAGGTCGGCTTCGACCTCTCCGACGCGATCAACGCCTCCGAGAACAACACCATCAAGCTCGCCGACGTGCCGCCGAGCGGCGTCACCGTGCAGCGCGGCCACACCCTCGACGGCCTGGGCAAGTACTACCGCCTGACCATCGAGGAGGCGCCGGGCGAGGGTGTCGACGTCGTGCAGGCGCTCAAGGACAACGAGGTCGACGTCCTCGTCTCCTACCTGCCCGTGGGCTCCGAGGAGGCCGACAAGTTCTACGCGCAGTGCGCCATCGACGCGGGCGTGGCCTTCGTCAATGCGCTGCCCGTCTTCATCGCCTCCGACCCGGAGTGGGCCGCGAAGTTCCGCGACGCGGGCGTCCCGATCGTCGGCGACGACATCAAGAGCCAGGTCGGCGCCACCATCACCCACCGCGTGATGGCGAAGCTGTTCGAGGACCGCGGCGTCACGCTGGACCGTACGTACCAGCTCAACGTCGGCGGCAACATGGACTTCAAGAACATGCTCGAGCGCGATCGTCTCGAGTCCAAGAAGGTCTCCAAGACGCAGGCCGTCACGTCGAACCTCAACGGTCCGCTCTCGGGCAAGGTGCACGACAAGAACGTGCATATCGGCCCGTCGGACTACGTCGAGTGGCTCGACGACCGCAAGTGGGCGTACGTCCGCCTCGAGGGCCGCGCCTTCGGCGACGTGCCGCTGAACCTGGAGTACAAGCTCGAGGTCTGGGACTCCCCCAACTCGGCCGGCATCATCATCGACGCGGTGCGCGCCGCGAAGATCGCCAAGGACCGCGGCATCGGCGGCCCCGTGATCCCCGCTTCGGCGTACCTCATGAAGTCCCCGCCCGAGCAGATCGCCGACGACGTCGCGCGCAAGCAGCTCGAGGAGTTCATCATCGGCGCGGACTAGTTCCCGCCCGGCCGGCACGTCCGGCCACCGCACGAGGGGCCCGTCACCGCTCGGTGACGGGCCCCTCGTCGCGCCCGGGCCCGCTCGGGGACTACGCCCTGGGCGAAAAGTCCGAATCGCTCAGGTTTTCGTCAGCTTCGGCGAGGTCGTTCTCGGTACCGTCGGGTCATGGACCTCGTACTGATCCTCATCGTCGTCGCCGTCGTCGCGCTGGTCGTGATGCTGGTGGTCCGCGGGAACCGGAGCCGGTCGACCGCGCTCGCCGACGCTCAGGCCGACGCTCGTGCCACCATCGACCGGCTCGCGGGCCAGGTCAACAACCTCGTCGGCTCGAACGAGGCGGCGCGCCAGGCCATCGCCGACGCGGGCGAGCGGTACACCGCGGCCGGCTCCCAGGTCGGGAGTGCGAACACGCCCGCGCAGGCGCGACTCGCCAAGCAGACCGCGCTCGAAGGCCTCTACTACACGCGGGCCGCCCGCGTCGCGATGGACATGGATCCGGGCCCGCCCATCCCCGAGCTCGACGGCCAGCGCACCGCCGGCTCCGTCACCGAGAACCGGACCGTCGACGTCGACGGTCGCCCGCTCACGGCCTCGCCGTCGCCCTCCGACCAGACGCCGAACTACTACCCCGGCGGCACGGTGGCCGGGCGCCCGGTGCCCGCCGGCTGGTACAGCGAGCCCTGGTGGAAGCCCGCACTCGTCGCCGGCGCCTGGGGCGTGGGCAGCTACCTGCTGTTCAGCACGATGTTCGCCGGGATGGCCGGGGTCGGCCCCGCTGTCCTCGCCGATCCGGGGGCCGACGGTGCCGCCGACGCCGGTGGCGACGGGGGCTGGGATGGCGGCTCGGACGGCGGGGACTTCGGCGGCGGCGACTTCGGCGGCGGGGACTTCGGCGGGGGCGACTTCGGCTTCTGACCCGAGCGCTACTTCCGCCCCGGCGTGAAGTTCAGGCCCCAGTTGTAGGCCTCGGCCACGGCGCGCTGCGATCCGTGGATGTACTGCACCTCGCGCGTCACGGTGAGTTCCCCGTGCACCACGTGCAACTGCGCGATGGCGCAGGAGATGGCGCGCCGGTCCGGGTCGTCGAGCCGCACCTCCACCTCGGGCCCGCCGGGCGGGAACAGCGTGACGACACCGTTGGCGGACGCCCAATTCGGCGCACCCTCGTAGATGTAGGCGAAGATGAGGATCCGCACGAAGTCGTCGAGGTGCGCCAGGTTGATGCGCAGGTTCTCGCCACCCTGCGACTGTCCCGACCGGTCGTCGGCGTCCAGCTGGATGAACGGCGGCCGGTCGATGCTGCCGAAGGAGTTGCCCAGGGCCTGCACGCCGCCGCGGTCACCGTTGCGGAGCTCGTAGAAGCAGGCCAGGTCGAGGTCCACAGCGTTCCCGCCGCCGAAGAAGCCTTTCTTACCCTGCGTCCAGTTCAGGTTCACGCGCATCGTGCCGGTCGGCCGCTCGGAGGACTTGGCCAGCGAGACGGTGGGCGCGGACTTCGTCAGCGTGATCTTCGACAGGTTCACCTGCGGCTCCGTGGGCGCCGTGGGCGCCGGCGCGGCGGGGGGCTGCTGGTGAGCGGGCGGAGCCGGCAGGGGTGCGGGCGGCGCGACGGCGGGCGGCGCGACGGCGGGCGGCGGACCGTCGACGGTGACGCCGTGTTCGGTCAGCAGGGAGACGAGGCCGCGGTCCCACCCCGCGCTCACGTTGCGCACCTTCCACGCCCCACCCCGCCGGTAGACCTCGGCGAGCACGGCGGCGCGCTCGGACGTCAGTCCCGTGGCGGGGCAGTCGTCGCCGCCGACGCGGGCGCTGAGCCCCGGGATCGACGCGAGCGAGCCGGGGATCTGGTCGTCGAGCGCGACGGCGATCCGGACGGTGCTGATCGCGGCGGGGACCGCGCTCAACTCGACGGCGAGCGCGTCCGGTCCGGTGAGTCGCACCGCGCCCTCGGGCGACGTGGGACTGTTGAAGAAGACCAGGTCGGCGTCGCTGCGGACGCGGCCGTCCTCGGTCACTTGGAGGGCGAACAGGTCGACGGATCCGGGGGCGACCCCCGTGATCGAGATCGTGAGAGAGGTCTGGGGCAGGGCCGCGTTCTGACCGCGCGCGAGTGTTGTCACGGCCACGATTGTCGCAAGAATCGGGGCGTTCGGCGCGGGACGCCGCGAGACGTGAGTGACACGTCGTTCGGCCGGTTTCCGGGCGCCTGAACCCTGCGCCGAGCACCCCGCGTCGCGTACTGTGAAACCCGCCACCACGTCACCGGGCGGCGGTGCGCCGTTGCCCATTTTCTCGGGAGGAAATCACATGGGAGTCAGCCTCAGCAAGGGCGGAAACGTCTCGCTCACGAAGGAGGCCCCCGGACTCACGGCGGTCGCCGTCGGCCTCGGCTGGGACGCGCGCAGCACCACCGGCGTCGACTTCGACCTGGACGCCAGCGCGCTCGCGCTGGACACCGCCAAGCGCGTGCTCGACGACCGGCACTTCATCTTCTACAACAACCTGCGTTCGCCGGACGGCTCGATCGAGCACACCGGCGACAACCTCACGGGCGAGGGCGACGGCGACGACGAGGTCGTCAACGTCAACCTCGCGGGCGTGCCGCCGCAGATCGACGCCGTGGTCTTCCCCGTCTCGATCCACGACGCCGACAACCGCGGCCAGTCCTTCGGCCAGGTCCGCAACGCCTACATCCGCGTCGTGAACCAGGCCAACGGCCAGGAGATCGCGCGCTACGATCTGTCCGAGGACGCCTCCACCGAGACGGCCATGGTCTTCGGCGAGCTGTACCGCAGCGGCGCGGAGTGGAAGTTCCGGGCCGTCGGCCAGGGCTACGCCTCGGGCCTCGCGGGAATCGCCCGCGACTACGGCGTCAACATCTAGGACCCGTACCTCTCGAGCAGAGCGTGTAGACCCGGCGAGCGGATCCCCGCACGCCGGGTTCTCGCGCTCCGCACCTCCTCCATCGAAAGGTCGACGTGTTCCGCATCTTCGGACTGTCTTTCGTCGTCACGATCGCCGCCCTCGTGGCCGCGTTCCTCTACGGCGGCCCCGAGGCCCTGATCCTCACGATGATCCTCGGCATCCTCGAGGTCAGCCTCTCTTTCGACAACGCGGTCATCAACGCGACCGTGCTCCAGCGCATGAGCCGGTTCTGGGTGCGCATGTTCCTCACGGTGGGCATCCTGATCGCGGTCTTCGGCATGCGGCTGGTGTTCCCGCTGGCGATCGTGTGGGTCACCGCCGGCCTGAACCCGGGGCAGGCCCTCGATCTGGCGCTCAACCCGCCGGCCGACGGTGCCGCCACCTTCCCGGACGGCAGCCCCAGCTACCAGACGCTGATCGAAGCCGCGCACCCGCAGATCGCGGCCTTCGGCGGCATGTTCCTGCTCATGCTGTTCCTCGACTTCATCTTCGATCCCGAGCGGGAGATCACCTGGCTGAGCTGGATCGAGAAGCCGCTGCAGCGCATCGGCCAGCTCAACCGGTTCTCGATCATCGTGGCGCTGCTCGCGTTGCTGGCCACCGGCGTCTGGGCGACGCACACCCTCGAGGAGTCGAGGACGGTGTTCATCGCCGGCCTCCTCGGCCTGGTCACCTACATCGTGGTCAACGGCCTCGGCGAATTCTTCCACGTCGAGCAGCTCGAAGAAGAGGCGGAGAGCGCCCGGTCGGGCCCGTCGGAGCTGGCGAAGGCCACCGGCAAGGCCGGCTTCTTCCTGTTCCTCTACCTCGAGGTGCTCGACGCGTCGTTCTCCTTCGACGGTGTGATCGGCGCGTTCGCCATCACCGCGGACCCGATCATCATCGCTCTGGGCCTCGGCTTCATCGGCGCGATGTTCGTCCGCTCGCTCACCGTGTACCTCGTGGAGAAGGGCACGCTCGCCGAGTACGTGTACCTCGAGCACGGCGCGCACTGGGCGATCGGCGCGCTGGCGGGAATCCTGCTGTTCTCGATCTACACGCCGGTCCCCGAGCTCGTCACCGGCCTCGTGGGCGTGGTGTTGATCCTCGCGGCGCTCTTCTCGAGCATCGTCCGCAACCGGCGCGAGGGTGACGGCGACGACGCGGCACCGGTCGCGGACGGCCCCACCGCGTCCAGCTCGCAGACGATCACGTCCTGAGCGGACCCGAGGCCATGGCAGCGAATCCGTTCCGCAGACTGTTCGGCGGGGAGCCGGTCGGCTCCCCGCCGGGCCCGCCTGCGGGCAGCGGCGACGATCGCCTCACCAGCGCATTCCTCGATGCCGACCGCCGGTTCAGCAGTCTCGACGAGGACGTGCGCACGCTGTCGGCGCAGAACCCGGCCGCGGCCGCGGTGCAGCAGTGGCCCACGATCCGGGACCGCTTCGGCGGCGCCACGGAGCGGTACCTGTGGGCGAGTGGCAGCCAGTCCGGGCCGCGGCCGCCCACGCCCCAGGATCGGGAAGCCGCGTCCCGCGAGCTGACCGATCTGGTCACGGTGTTGGACCGGTTCCGCGCCGACCACGAGCGGGCGCTCACCACCGCCCGCGGTGCGCGCGCCAGCTCGGCGGCGCTGGAGCAGGCGGCCCGCGTGGCCGCGGAGCGCGCCACCGACCTGCTCGCGGCACCGGCGACGGGGCCCTACCTGACGCTGCGGCCCGTCGTCCGGGCGACCGATGCTCTGGTCGAGGCCGTGCGACAGTTGGATACCGCCCCTGACCTCGTCGCGCGGGACGCGGCCGCGCGGGCGGTGCAGGAGAAGGCCGCGGACCTCACGGCCGCGGTCGAGGCCGCGCCGCGGATGGGCGACGACGCCCGGCGTTCGCTCGCCGCTGCCGGCACCCGCCTGCAGGCCGTGCGGAACCGCGCCGCCGATCTCGCGGACACCCGGTCGGCACTGCTCCGCGAGTTCAACGCAGCCTGCTCCACCGACCTCGTCGACAACGACAAGGTCGCCGCACGCGAGTCCGCCGCCGCGGAGGCCGCCCTGTCGGCCGCGGAGCTCCGCCTCCGCGAGGGCACGCCGGACCTCGCCCTCGAGGGCGTGGCCCTGGCCCGCGACCACCTGGACACCGCCGATGCCGCGGTGAACGCCGTCGGCGAGCGGCTCCGCACTCTCCGCTCCGCCAAGGCCGACCCCGACGCGGTGGCCGCGCGCACCCGCTTCGCGCTCCGCGACGCGCAGCTGCTGGCGGTGCAGAAGCAGCAGGTGCACCGCTGGGGCACCGTCCTCGACGCGCAGCACGCCCGGATCGAGCGGGCCATCGCCGACCTCCAGCGGGTGCACCCCGACTACTGGCGGTACCTGCAGACCCTCGCCGATGTCGATCGCATGATCGCCGACGCCGTGGACCGGATGCGGGGGCGGGCGTGAGCGGCTCCCTGCACCACTTCCATCAGCTGCCGGAGGAGGTGCGCACACGCCTGTTCCACCGGCCGCCGCAGCCCTTCGACCGGAGCACGCCGCGCCCGGTCCTCGCGTACGCCCTCGGCGCCACCCTGTACATGCCCGCCACCCGCGCGGATCTCGCCTCGACCATCCGCCGCCGCCGCGACGAGGGTGTGCTCTCGATGGTCGCCGACCTCGAGGACGCCGTGGCCGACGATGCCGTCCACCACGCCGTCGACGCCGTCGCCGCCGCGCTGACCGAGCTCGCCGACGACGCGGATCCGTTGCCGCTGCTCTTCATCCGGCCGCGCACCACCGCCGACACCGTCGCGCTGCTGGACCGGCTGGGCGACGGTGCCCGCGCCCTCACCGGCGTCGTCCTGCCGAAGTTCACCGCCGCGGACGGCGGTGCGGCGCTCGACGCCCTCGCGGATCGTGCCTCGTCGCATCCCCTCTACGCGATGCCCGTGCTCGAGTCCGCTGAGATCGTCTACCGCGAGACGCGCGACGAGCAGTTGGCGAGCATCGCCGAGGTACTGCGCGCGCACCGGGATCGCGTGCTGGCGGTGCGGATCGGCGCGACGGACATGTCGGCGCTGTTCGGTATCCGCCGCGACCGCGACCTCACGATCTACGACGTGCACGTCGTGGCGGAGACGATCTCGGCGATCGTGAACCGCCTCGCGCGGTCGGACGGCACCGGCTACGTGGTCACCGGGCCGGTGTGGGAGTACTTCGCCGATCACGAGCGCATGTTCCGACCCCTGCTGCGCGCCACCCCCTTCGAGCGCAACCACGCCGCCCGGTTCCGCGAGCAACTCGTCGGCCGCGACCTCGACGGGCTGCTGCGGGAGACGGCGCTGGACCGGGCGAACGGCCTGCACGGCAAGTCCGTGATCCACCCGTCACACGTGGCGGCGGTGCACGCCCTGTCGGCAGTGACGCACGAGGAGTACGAGGACGCCCTTGCGATCGTAGGCGCCGACGCCGGCGGCGTCGAGGCCTCCAGCTACCGGAACAAGATGAACGAGATGAAGCCGCATCGCAATTGGGCGCGGCAGGTATTGATCCGCGCGGACGTCTTCGGAGTGACCCGGCCCGACGTGGGCTTCGTCGACGTGCTGACCGCGCTGGTGGAGGGCCGGTGATGACGCCGACGACCACAGGGCCCTGCGCGCAGGCGCCGGAGCCTGCGACGCCCGGGAAGCTGTGCGCGGAGCTCGGCATGCACGTGCGCGGCGACGCCGAGCTCCTCGAGCTCATCGTGCCGGGGCTGCGCCGCAATCCGCGGCGCGCGCACCTGCTGGTGTCGACGGTGCTCGGCAAGCACATTCCCGCCGACCCGGCGGCGGTGCGGGCGGCGGCCGACCGCCTCGCGGACCTCGTGGCGGAGCGCCTGGACGGGCCCTGCGTCGTCTTCGGTTTCGCCGAGACCGCGACCGGCCTGGGGCACTGCGTCGCCGCGCGGCTGCACGCCGCGGTCTACCTGCAGTCCACCCGCCGCCCGGGCGCAGTCGTGCACGGCGAGTTCACCGAGGGGCATTCGCACGCCACTGCGCACCTGCTGCAGCCCACCTCGCCGGACCTGCTGTCCGCCGCCGACACCCTGGTCCTCGTCGACGACGAGATCTCCACGGGTGCCACCGCACTCGACTCCATCCGCGCGCTGCACGGCCTCGCGCCGCACCGCCGCTACGTCGTCGCGTCGCTGGTCGACGTGCGGTCACCGGCGCACGTCGCGGAGGGCGAGCGCGCCGCCGCGGCAGCCGGACTCGACGTCGACTTCGTGGCCCTGGCGCACGGCACCGTCGATCTGCCCGACGGCCTGCCGGCCCGCGTGGCGGAACTGCCGGCGACCCCGTCGAACCCGCGGGCCCCGCGCCCCGGCACGGTGCGCGAGCTCCGCGCGACCTGGCCGCAGGACGTGCCCGACGGGGGCCGGCACGGCGTGCTCGCAGCGGATCAGCCGCGGCTGGAGGCGGCTGCCGCCGCGGTCGCGGCGGCGATCGCCCCCGGCCTCGACGACCGACCCGTGATCGTCGTGGGCCACGAGGAACTGATGTACCTGCCGCTGTGCATAGCGGAGGCATTGGCACGCAGCGGATTCCGCGTGCGCTTCCAGACCACGACGCGTTCCCCCGCGCTGGTGCGCGACGAGCCGGGCTATCCGCTGCGTCGCGGCTTCGAGTTCCTCTCCCCCGAGCCCGACGAGGAGGCGCCCCGCCGGCACCTCTACAACGCCGCGTGGCCGGCCGAGGACGCCCGGATCGTCTTCGTCGCGGATTCCCCCGCCGACACCGACCGGCTGCGCGCACCGGGCGGGCTGCTCGACGTGCTCGCCGCCGCGGGCCACGACGTGCTCGCCGTCATCGTGCCGGCGTCCGACCAGGGCGACCTCGCCTCGGCCCGTCGCGGGGCGAGGGCGCGATGACGGCCGCGACGCCACCGCTGCGCGGACCGGGCTTCGGCTCGTACCCGGCCGACGAGGTGACCTGGCTGCTCAAGGACCTCTCCGCGGTGGCGCTGGAGGCCGACATCGCCGAGCGGGAGCGCCGGATCCAGTCGGGCGAGGCGCATTACGCGGAGTCCCTGCCCGTCGAGTACCAGCCGAGCGCCGAGTACCGGGCCCTGTTCGACGCGGCGCTCGCCGCCTCCGCGCCGCGGCTGGCCGAGGCCGTGGGCACGCTGACGGAGCTGCTGCTCGCCGAGCGCGGCCGCGACCTCGTCCTCGTCTCGCTCGCCCGGGCGGGCACACCGATCGGGATCCTCCTGCGGCGCTGGGCGCAGCGTTTCCACGGGCTGGACCTGCCGCACTACGCCGTCTCCATCGTGCGCGGCCGCGGCATCGATCACGTCGCACTCGATCACCTGGTGGCCCATCATGATCCGGCGTCCATCGTCTTCGTCGACGGTTGGACGGGCAAGGGTGCCATCACGCGCGAGCTCGCGGAGGCCCTCGACGACTACGCCGCCGCGACCGGCACTCGGCTGAACCCGGACCTCGCCGTGCTCGCCGACCCGGGCCACTGCGTGCGCACCTTCGGCACGCGCGACGACTTCCTCATCGCCTCGGCGTGCCTCAATTCGACGGTGTCCGGCCTGGTCTCGCGGACCGTGCTCAACGCCGACCTCATCGGCCCGGCGGACTTCCACGGGGCCAAGTTCTACGCCGAGCTCGCGCCGCACGACGTCTCGGGCCTGCTGCTCGACACGGTCGCCGCCGCGTTCGCCGGTGCCGCCCCGGCGGCGCGTGCCGAATCCGCCCGGCTCGCCGCCGATCCCGCCGCGCGCGCACCGGACTGGTCGGGCTGGGCCACGGTGGAGCGGGTGCGCGAGGAGTACGGCGTCTCGACCGCGAACCTGGTGAAGCCGGGCATCGGCGAGACCACCCGGGTCCTGCTGCGCCGCGTCCCCTGGCGGGTGCTGCTGCGCGACGCCGACGATCCCGACCACCTGCACATCCGACGACTCGCGGCCGAGCGGGACGTGCCGGTGGAGATCGTGCCCGGCCTGGCCTACGCGTGCATAGGACTCATCAAGGAGGACTCGTGAACGCCTTCGTCACCAGCGATCTCGACCGCACCCTCATCTACTCGCAGGCCGCCTCCGGGCCTGCGTTCGCCACCGCCGACCCGGTGTGCGTGGAGATCTACCGCGACGCGCCCCTGTCCTTCATGGCACCCGCGTCCATCGACGCGCTGGCCGCGCTCAGCGCCGCGACACCGGTCGTGCCCACCACCACCCGCACCCCCGACCAGTACCTGCGGGTGCGGCTACCGGGGGGCCCGCACCGGTTCGCGATCTGCTCCAACGGGGGCGAGATCCTCGTCGACGGTGCGCCGGACCCGCAGTGGCAGGCGCACATCCGCGCCCTCCTCGGGGCTGTGCCCGCGGACCTCGACACGGTCGCGGCGCAGCTGGAATCCCGGCTCGACCCCGCGTGGGGCGCCCGCCTGCGGCTGGTGCCGGGGCTGTTCGCCTACGTCGTCTCCGACGTCCGGATCCCCGCCGAAGTGGTTGCCGAGTGGCGCGCGTACTGCGCCCCGCTGGGTTGGACGATCTCGCAGCAGGGACGCAAGCTCTACACGATCCCCGAGCCGGTGACCAAGT
Organism: Tsukamurella asaccharolytica; assembly: GCF_007858435.1. GTDB lineage: Bacteria > Actinomycetota > Actinomycetes > Mycobacteriales > Mycobacteriaceae > Tsukamurella > Tsukamurella asaccharolytica. Next base: position 12,264 of record NZ_VIGW01000014.1, read on the forward strand.
CCCGTGCGGCCCTGGAGGTCCGGCGACGCCTCGAGGCCACCGGCGCCCTCGACCCGCGCGCGCCCTGGCTCGCCGCCGGCGACGGCGCCCTCGACGCCGATCTGCTCGCGGCGGCCGACGCCGCGATCCGCCCGCGGCACGGCGAGCTCGAGGAACTGGGTTTCGCCCTGCCGCACCTCACGCTCACCGCCGGTAGCGGCATCGCCGCCGGCGTCGAGATCGTCCGCTGGCTCGCCGACCGCGCCACCGCCGCCGCTCCCGTCCCCGACCCGATCAAGGAGATCCGATGACCGCACTGTCCAAGGGCCAGAACGGGCCGCTGCCCGCCGGCCCCGTCACCGTCACCGTCGACTCGCCGGCGCCCGTCGACGTCTCCGCCCTGCTCGTGACCGACACCGGGAAGGTACGCTCCGACGCCGATTTCGTCTTCTTCAACCAGCCCACCGGGCCCGGGGTGAGCCTGACGAACGGGGCCTTGCGCATCGACGGTGCGGCCGTGCCCGCCGACATCGCCCAGGTGCGCGTCGCGATCACCCTTGACGACGCCTCGGCCTCCTTCGGGCGGTTCAGTGCTCCGGTGGCCCGCGTCGCCGGCAGCACCGGCGCCCCGCTGTACGAGTACCCGATCGACGGCCTCAGCAGCGAGTCGGTGGTGATCGCGGTGGAGATCTACCGGCGCGGCGCCGACTGGAAGGTCCGCGCCGTGGGCCAGGGCTACGCGGGCGGCTTCGCCGACCTGGTGCGCGATCACGGCGTCAGCGTCGACGACGCCCCCGCACCGCCCCCGGCCGCCCCCGCCCCCGCACCCGCACCCGCACCCGCACCCGCACCCGCACAGAATCCGCCGCCCGCACCGTCGGGGCAGCCGATCGACTACTTCGCGAGCGGGACGGCACCGTCGGCCGCGGCGGGCAGCGCGCCGATCGACTACTTCAACACCCCCGCGCCGCAGCAGGCCCCGCAGCCGCCGGCGCAGCCGACGCCGGCGGCGCAGCAGCCCTTCACCCCCACTGCGCAGCTCGCCGGTCAGCAGCAGGCCGCCGGGACGGGCGAGGTCAGCCTCACGAAGAACAAGCGGGTCGACCTCACCAAGGGCCAGAAGGTGGTGCTGCGCAAGGACGGCGGTGTCCAGCTGACGCAGATCGCCATGGGCCTCGGTTGGGATCCGGTGCGTAAGCAGGGCTTCTTCGGCTCGAAGGCCAAGGACATCGACCTCGACGCCTCGGTCGTGCTCTTCGCGGGGCAGCAGCCCGTGGACGTGGTCTACTACGGCCAGCTGCAGTCGAAGGACGGCTCGATCCGGCACCAGGGCGACAACCTCACCGGCGCGGGCGACGGCGACGACGAGGTGGTGAACGTGAACCTGCCGGCCGTGGCACCGCAGGTCACCTCCCTGGTGTTCATCGTGAGCTCGTACCAGGGGCAGCGCTTCGACCAGGTCGACAACGCCTACACCCGGCTCGTGGACTCGACCACGGGCGTCGAACTGGCGCGGTTCGCGCTGGCGGGCGGCATGCCCTACACCGGGATCGTCATGTGCACCATCGCCCGCCAGGGCGGGGAGTGGAAGCTGCAGGCGATCGGCGAGTGCATCAACGCCAAGACGCCGCGGGACGCGATCCCGCAGCTCGCGCCCTTCCTCGGCTGAGCGGCCCGTGTCGGACGGTGCCGACTGAGCGGGCACCGTCCGACACGGATCGGGAGCGCAGCGGCTACGCGGGTTCGGCCGCCACCTTCTTGGTGCGGAGGTACAGCCAAGCGCAGATCGCGGCGAACAGCACCACGCCGAGCGCCTCGCCCCAGTGCAGCCAGCCCTCACCGATGAACGGCAGCGCCAGCGGCTCGGCCATGTCGGTGCCGACGACGATGCCCGCGTAGATCACTCCGAACAGCGATTCGCCCACGATGAGGCCGGTCGCGAGGAGCGTGCCGAGCCGCTTGCGGCCTTCGGCCACCTCGCCGCTCGCCGAGCGGTCCGCCCAGCGGTTGTAGAAGAAGCCGAGCAGGGCGCCGACGGGGATCATCAGCGTCACGCTCATCGGCAGGTACATGCCCATGCCCACGGCCAGCGGCGGGAGCCGGAACTTCGAGGTGCGGGAGAGCACCTCGTCGATCAGGATGACGACCGCACCGATGATCGCGCCGAGGCCGATGAGGCCCCAGTCGAGGTCGCCGCCGAAGACGCCCTTCGACAGGCTCGCCAGCAGCGAGGCCTGCGGCGCCGGGAGCGCGTTCTCGCCCGCGCCGGGCGCGCCCACGAAGCCGAAGCCCTCCTGCAGCAGGTCGAGCACCGGGGGGATGATCGCCGAGCCGAAGGCGACGCCGATGATCAACGCCACCTGCTGCTTCCACGGCGTCGCGCCGACGAGCTGGCCCGTCTTGAGGTCCTGCAGATTGTCGTTGGAGATGGTGGCGATGCTGAAGATGATCGCGGCGGTGAACAGCGTGTACGCGACCAGCGCCAGGGACGTGTCGCCCTCCGACGGGCCCCAGACCGCGCGGATCAGGAGCGCCGCGGACAGCACCACGAGGATGCCGACGCCCGAGACGGGACTGTTGGAGGCGCCGATCAGACCCGCCATGTAGCCGCACACGGAGGCGACGACGAGGCCGAGGACCAGGACGTAGACGATGCTCAGCGTGATGATGCCGCCCGCCTGGCCCTCGAGTGCGGTCCCGCTGGTGAACATCCACAGCAGCACGCCGATCGGCACGAGCGAGGCGATGACGATGCCCACGACGTACGGGAAGGGCATGTCGCGCTCGGTGATGTCCACGAGCTTGCCCTCGCGGCGTTGCCGGGACGAGGCGATCGAGTCGGCGATGCCGCGCAGTACGGGGCCGAGGATCTTGATCAGGGTCCACACGGCGGCCACGGCGATCGCGCCGGCGCCGATGAGGCGGACCTCGGTGCTGAACGCGGTCGAGATGACCTTGGTGATGCTGCCGGTCTCGGGGAGGTCGCCGGCCGTCCACATCGGCAGCAGCACGAAGTAGGAGATGACGAGGCCGACGATCATCGCGAAGCCGACGGCGACGCCCACGAGGTGGCCGACGCCGATGAGCGCGAAGGACAGACCCGGCACGAACAGGGTGCCGCCGTTGCCGATCCGCAGCGTGGTCGACAGACCCTCGGCCACGATCTTCATCTTCGCCAGGAGCGCATAGCCCGCGGCGGCCAGGGAGCCGACCACGATGAGACGCAGGCCGCGCTTGTTCTCGGTCGCACCCTCCGCGGTGTCCCCCACCTTGAGCACCTCCGCGGCCGCGACGCCCTCGGGGAAGGGCAGGTCGGATCCGGTGACGAGGGCTCGTCGGAGCGGGATCGAGTACATGACGCCCAACACGCCGCCGATCAGGCAGACCAGGGTGGTGGTCCAGTATGGGAAGTTCGCCCACCAGCCGATCATCACCAGGCCGGGCAGGATGAACACGATCGCCGAGAGGGTGCCCGCGGCCGACGCGATCGTCTGCACGATGTTGTTCTCGATGATGGAGTGATTGGCGAAGTAGCGCAGCAGGGCCATCGAGATCACGGCCGCGGGAATCGACGTGGCGAAGGTCAGGCCGACCTTCAGGCCCAGGTAGGCGTTGGCCGCGGTGAAGACGAGCGTGATGAGGCCGCCGAGGATGACGGCGCGGCTCGTGAACTCGCGCATGCCGGGTCTCGGCGCGGCGGGTGCCGGTGTTGACATTGGGGTAACCCTTCTCAAGGACGTGGCCGGTTAGGCCGAACGTGAAGACCCTAGGTCTAAGCAGGCGATCGTACGACGAGAATGCGCGAGGTCGTGCGGCGAGGTCACGAGTCGTAGGGTGGACGGGTGCGATTCGGAGTGGTGATCCTGCCCCAGTACCCGTGGCCCGAGGCGCGTCGGCGCTGGCGCAAGGCTGAGGAGCTCGGCTTCGACCACGCCTGGACCTACGACCACCTGTCGTGGCGCACGCTGGCCGATCAGCCCTGGGGCGCGACGGTCCCGCTCCTCACGGCTGCGGCCACCGCCACCGAGCGGATCCGGCTGGGCACCTTCGTCACCTCGCCGAACTTCCGGCACCCCGTCCCCTTCGCCAAGGACCTGGCCGGCGTCGACGAGATCGCCGGCGGCCGCTTCCTCCTGGGCATCGGTTCCGGCGGTACCGGATTCGACGCCTTCGTGCTCGGGCAGCCCGAGCTCACCCCGCGGGAGCGGCACGACCGCTTCGTCGAGTTCACCCGCGACCTCGACGTGCTGCTGCGGTTCGAGCAGCAGGGCCCCATCTCCTTCGACGGTCCGCTCTACCGCGCCGTCGACGCGCGCATGGTCGGCGCGCCCGCGCAGTCGCCGCGCATGCCCTTCGTGCTCGCGGCGAACGGCCCCAAGGGGCTGCGGCTCGTCGCCGAGCAGGGGCAGGGCTGGGTCACCACCGGGCCCGACGGTGACGGCGGCGAGGCCTGGTGGTCCCGCGTCGCCGGTCTGTCCCAGCGGCTGGACGACGCACTCGACGCGGCCGGGCGCGACCACGGCACCGTCGACCGGTACCTCTCGATCGACTCGGGCGGCACCTACTCCCTGAGCTCACCCGGCGCTGCCGACGACGCGGTGGGCCGCGCCGCCGAGCTCGGCTTCACCGACGTGATCCTGCACTGGCCCCGCCCCGACGAGCCGTACCGGGGCACCGAGGACTCCCTCGACGCCTTCGCCGCGCGCCACCTGCGCTGAACGCGGCAGCGAACTCCCGGTCGCCCGTTTACCCGGTCTTTCCCTACTGATCACGTTGCGCTTCTACTTTGGCGTAGTTACAGCCCACACGACAGCCCAGTTCAGCCCAGGGAGACCCTCATGCGCATGCCCAACCTGCGCCTGCTCACCGATCACGACGGTAAGTCGGCCCGCTCGCACACGACCTGCAAGTACAAGTGCGGAAACCAGTGCTTCCGCGAGCACGACAACCAGTCCGACAACGAGTACTTCGGCGACATCACCCGGCGCACCGTGCTCCGGGGCGCCGGCGTCGCGGCGCTCGGCGCGGGTGCGGTAACCGTACTCGCGGCGTGCGGTGACAGCGGTTCCACGAGCGCTGGCTCCTCCTCGAGCGCGGCGGCGGGCAACGGGGCACCGTCGGAGAACGTGAACGCCCCCGGCCTGAACTTCACCGCGATCACCCCGAACAAGGCCGACGCCGTGACCGTCCCCGACGGGTACGAGCAGGCCGTCGTGATCCGCTGGGGCGATCCGGTGCTGCCGGGCGCGCCGCAGTTCGACTTCGACAACCAGACGCCGGAGGCGCAGGCGCAGCAGTTCGGCTTCAACAACGACTTCACCGATCTCATCCCGGTGGACGGCAAGCCGGACACGTTCCTCATGGTGTGCAACCAGGAGTACACGACCGGCACCGCGATGTTCAAGGGCTACAAGGAGGGCGACCCCACCGAGAACCAGGTGCGGGTCGAGATGGCCGCGCACGGTATTTCCGTGGTCGAGGTCAAGGGCGAGTCCGGCTCGGGCAAGCTGACTCCCGTTCTCGGCGAGTACAACCGGCGCATCACCGCATCGACTCCGTTCGAGCTGCGCGGACCCGCCGCCGGCTTCTTCACCCGCACCGCCGCGGACCCCACCGGCACCCGGGTGCTGGGCACCATCGCCAACTGCTCGGGCGGCATCACGCCGTGGGGCACCCTGATCTCCGGCGAGGAGAACTACACCAACTACTTCTCCGGCACCGACAAGCCGCCGCTCCCCGGCCTCGCCGAGGGCTGGAAGCGCTACGGCGTGGGCAAGGACGAGGACTACCACCACTGGATGAAGTTCGAGTCCCGGTTCGATCTGTCGAAGGAGCCCAACGAGATCAACCGCTTCGGCTACCTCGTCGAGGTCAACCCGAACGACCCGAATTCGACCCCGATCAAGCACTCCGCACTCGGTCGCATGAAGCGCGAGGGCGGCAACATCTACGTCACCCCCGCCGGCGACGTGGTCACCTACTGCGGCGACGACTCGAAGTTCGAGTACATCTACAAGTTCGTCAGCTCGCGGAAGATCCAGCCGGGCAAGGGCGCCGCGGCCATGGAGTCGAACATGCGGATCCTCGACGAGGGCACGCTGTACGTCGCCAAGTTCGAGGGCCAGCAGGTCGAGAACGGCAAGGTCCCGGACGGCGGCTACAAGGGAGCCGGTAAGTGGATCCCGTTGCTCACCACCAGGGCCGACGGCAGCGCCGAGTCGCACGTCGAGGGCATGCCGGCGGAGAACGTGGCCCTGTGGACCCGCGTCGCGGGCGACAAGGTGGGCGCCACCAAGATGGACCGCCCCGAGGACATCGAGCCGAACCCCAAGACCGGCAAGATCTACTGCGCGCTGACCAACAACAGCGACCGCGGCACCGAGGGCAAGGCCGGCATCGACACGCCGAACCCGCGCGTGAAGAACAAGAGCGGCCAGCTCCTGGAGATCACCGACAACCACACGGGCACCGACTTCACCTGGGACCTGCTGCTGGTGTGCGGCGATCCCGCCGCCGCCGACACCTACTACGGCGGCTTCGATAAGAGCAAGGTCTCGCGGATCAGCTGCCCCGACAACGTCGCCTTCGACTCGCACGGCAACCTGTGGATCTCGACGGACGGCACCAACTCCACCTACGACAGCAACGACGGCCTGTTCGGTGTCGTCCTGGAGGGCAAGGACCGCGGCCTGACCAAGCAGTTCCTCACGGTGCCTTTCGGCGCCGAGACCTGCGGCCCCGTCATCCGCGACAACCGCGTGCTCGTAGCCGTGCAGCACCCGGGCGAGACCGACGACGCCACCGCCGACAAGCCCACCTCGCACTGGCCCGACGGCGGCTCCTCGCAGCCCCGCCCATCGGTGGTCGCGGTGTGGAAGAAGTCGGGGAACATCGGGGTCTGATCCCACGGTTCCTCCGGTCGACGGTGCCGAGCACGCCTGCGGGCGCGCTCGGCACCGCCCGTTCTACCCTTAGTATCGAGGTCATGACCTCCGCGTCCGAAGCACCCGACGCCCCGTCGGCCCCGGTGGCCGACGCCGCGATCGATGATCTCGCCGCGCGCCTGCGGTCGCCGCTGCTCCAGCTGCACTTCCTGGTGCGACGCAACACGCCGGGGCCCGACCTGACGCCCGCACAGCAGGCGGCGCTCCAGAGCCTGCTGCTCCTGGGACCCGTACGCATGGGCGAGCTCGCCCGCTACCTGCGGATCCGTCTGCCCTCCGCGACGAGCGCCATCGACGGCCTCGAACGGCTCGGCCTCGCCGAACGCAGCCCCGACCCGGACGACGGCCGGGCCGTGGTGGTGCGGCTCTCCGAGCACGGGCAGCAGCTCACGTCCGAACTGGTGGCGGCGCGCAACGCGGTACTGGCCGAGCACCTGGGCGAGCTGAGCGACGAGGACCGCGCGAATCTGGACCGCGCGATCCCCGCGTTGCACAAGCTCATGGATCGCTACCGGGACGACCTCTGAGGAACCAGTCACATCAGCTTGCCTTTCGCACGGAGCAATATTTAGGCTTTCGTAGTATCGAAAGGAGCTGCGATGCCGACCACCGCCGACCGAACCCCGAACGCCTCCGCACACCCGAGCCTGCGCGAAACGCTCTCCCACCAGCCCAAGGCGGTGTGGGTCACCGCCTTCGCCGCCGTGATCGCGTTCATGGGGATCGGTCTCGTCGACCCGATCCTGGTGTCGATCGCGGAGTCACTGCACGCGACGCCCAGCCAGACCACGCTGCTGTTCTCCTCCTACCTGGGCGTGCAGGTCGTGGCGATGCTCTTCATCGGGTGGTTCACTTCCAGGTTCGGGGCCAAGCGCACCGTCATCGCCGGACTCCTGCTCATCGTGATCGCCGCCGCGGCGTGCGCCCTGGCGAACTCGATCGGCGTGCTCGTGGCCTGGCGCGCGGTCTGGGGCCTGGGCAACGCGTTGTTCATCGCTACCGCCCTCGCAGTCATCGTCTCCGCCGCCACCGGCGGACAGCAGGGCGCGATTCTGCTCTACGAGGCCGCCCTGGGCCTCGGCCTGGCTGTGGGCCCCCTCCTCGGCGCCGTGCTCGGCGGCATCTCCTGGCGCGGCCCGTTCGCCGGCACCGCGGTCCTCATGTTCATCGGCGCGGTCCTGTGCGCCACCATGCTCGCCCCGGATGCCGACGCGGCCAGGGAGAAGCGGCAGCGCGAGGGCACCGTCTCCCCGCTCGCTCCCCTGCGCGCCCTGCGCCAGCGCGGCCTGTTCCTCACCGGCCTCGGCTCCGCCTTCTACACCGCGGCCTTCTTCACGATCCTCGCCTGGTCGCCGTTCGTGCTGCACCGCAGCGCCTACTTCGTGGGTGCCGTCTTCGTCGGTTGGGGCCTGTTGGTCGCCGTGAGCGGCGTGTGGCTGGCACCGAAGGTCGCCGCCGCAGTCGGCGAGCGCGCAGGCTCCATCGCGGCGGTGCTCGTCTACGGCGCGCTGCTGGTGGTCGCCGCGATCGGGCACGAGAACGTCGCTGTCGTGGTCACCGTGGTGGTGCTCTCCGGCATCCCGTCGGGCGTGTTGAACACCTTGTTCACCGGGACCGCGATGTCGATCGCCGACGCGCCGCGCCCTGTCGCCAGCGCCGGCTACAACTTCCTCCGCTGGGCGGGCGGCGCCCTCGCCGCGACCCTCGTCGCACATTTCGCGACCTGGTTCGGCAGCCCGGCAGCGCCCTTCTACATCGGCGCCGGTGCCTGTGTCGTCGCCGCGGTGATCCTCACCCGGGTCCGCGGGTCGGAGGCCGACTCCCGCGCCGTCCCCGCCGAGGCCGCCCTGGTGGGCGACGCCGAGTTCTGATCGTCGCCACGTCGAGAAGGTTCGTCTACGGTGAGGCCATGACCGCCGACACCCGTCCCCTTGCCCTCGTCACCGGCGCCTCCCGCGGGCTCGGCCTCGCGATCGCGCGGGAGTTGGCCCCGTCGCACCGCCTCCTGCTGGGCGGCCGCCCCTCCCCCGAGCTGGACGCCGTCGTCGCCGGGTTCGACGGTGCCACGGCCTTTCCGGCCGATCTCACCGATCACGCCGAGGTCTGCGAGCTCGCGGCCCCGATCGACCGGCTCGACGTCCTGGTGCACAACGCCGGCCTCGGCCGGATCGGGCGCATCGAGGACACGCCCGCCGTCGACTGGCGCGACATGTTCGAGGTCAACCTGCTCTCCGTGGTGGAACTGACGAAGAGCCTGCTGCCCGCGTTGCGCGCAGCGGGCGGCCATGTCGTACTGATCAACTCCGGTGCCGGCAAACGTGCGAACCCCGGCTGGGCCGCCTACGCGGCGAGCAAGTTCGGGCTGAGCGCGTTCGCCGAGGCGCTCCGGGCCGAGGAGCCGGAGCTGCGGGTAACCAGTGTCTTCCCGGGACGTATCGACACCGAGATGCAGCGGGACATCTTCGCCGCCGAGGGCCGCGACTACTCCACCGAGGGGCTCCTGCGTCCGGAGACGGTGGCGGCCGCCGTCGCCCACGCCGTCGCAACCCCGGGCGACGCGCACCCGACGGAGGTCGTGCTCCGGCCCCGCTGAAGGGCTCAGCCGCGATCGGCGTCGCGCGCTGCTCCGTCTCCGTACGCGGGCAGCGTGATCGGGGACTTGTACAGGGAGTTCACCCGCTCCCCCGCCAGCCACTCCTGCAGCCGTGCGGCCTCGGCGTCGAGGGCCTTCCGCGCCGCGCGCGGGGTACCGGGCGGAAGCACCAGGGCGACGGTGCCGTCGTCCTCCTGCGTGTAGGCGCCGACGATACGGCCGTCCCACCACGCGGTCGTCCCGGCGTTGCCCGCGCTGTCGTAGATCGCGGTGGCGAAGGCGGGGTCGAGGTAGAAGGCGCGCTCCTTCCAACCCATCGGCGTGGGATCGAGCGCGGGGAGCAGTGCGGCCCACGGCTCTACCGGGTCCTCCGGGTCGACGTCGTCGGGCAGCACCCAGCCGGTGCCGCCCCGCTCCAATGCCACCGGCACCGCGCCGATCTCGGCGAGCGCGGCGCGGATCGCCGTCTTGGTGGCGCCGAACCACCACACCACGTCGGTCTCCGTGACGGGCCCGAAGGCGCGCAGGTACTCGCGTACCAGAATCGCGTAGGCCGCTGCGGCATCGGTGCGGGCGGCCTCCTCCCCGAACCAGTCGTCCGCGCGGGCCCACAGGTTCCGGTTCACCCGCCAATGACTCGCGTTGTGCCCACGCACCAGCTCCCCCGCCGCACCGAGCCAGGTGAGAACCCTGGGCGCCAAGTGCATCTCGCCGCCGTACTTCTTACCCTCGAACCGGGTGACCCGGCCGACGATTTCGGGCACCGTCTCCCTGAGGTCTTGCGCACTGAGCTCGCGCCCGCGAAGGGCCTCGAGCACTGCGTCCCGCGCCCGCGCGAGCCACGCGGCACCGTCGGCAGCGATGCCCGCGGCTTCGACGTCCTTGACGATCTTGGCGTGCTCCTGGGCCGCGACGCGATCCGACGGGCCGCTCAGCGCCGGGCCGTACAGCGCACGCGGGAAGACGAACATGGTGCGGCGCATCGCGAGTTGCTTGACGAGCGAACGCTCCTCCCAGAGCTCGCGCTCGTAGTCGTCGCGGGCGACGTCGCGCATCCGCGCGTGCACGGAGAGATAAGGCGTGGCCGGTTCCGTCGCGTGCAGCACGCCGACCGCCCGCACCGCGTCGAGCACGGAACCGGTGCGGTGCTCCGGCGCGAGCGCCTGGCGGCGTGCCAGGCGGGCGCGGCGCTCCGCATCGTCGATCAGGCGCATCCGGCGCTCCCCTCTGCCCAGGACTCCAGGCTAAGGCATCATCACTTGATCGAAATGGTATTCGATCTTGTTGTGTTATCTCGTACACGAGCGTAGAATCGGAGTAGCGAGAGGAGGTGCGATATGACGGAAAAGCACACTGCAGCCCAGTATCTCGATGCGTTGGACTTCTTCGAACGTGCCGCCGACCGCTTGGCCTCGATGAACCCCGTGATGCTGTCGTCGCAGGAAGTCCTCAGTAGTCTCCGGCGCCTCGAGCGCGCCGCACGCACCGTCCCCAGCAGCCAGCACTGGCTCACCGAGGTGGCCGTCGAACAGGACCTGCCCGCGCAGCTCGGATACACGGGCGCCAAGGAGCTCCTGGTCGATCAGCTGTCCCTCGCGGGCGTCGAGGCCCGGGATCGGATCCGCGGCGCCCGCTCCCGCGCGCCGCGGCAGGAACGCGGGTACGCGCCCGAGCCGAAATTCCCTTGGCTGGCCTCCGCCCAACGCGCGGGAGACGTGTCCGAGCGGCACGCCATCGCCATCGAGAAGGCGCTCGACGCCTGCTCCCCCAAGCTCTCCCATCCCGGCCTGCACGAACTGGAGGACATGCTGGTCACCGCCGCGGTGGGCGGGTGCACCCCGGAGGACGTGGTCATCCTCGGCCGGCGCGCGTACGAGCTCCTCGATCCCGACGGCGCCGAGCCGTCCGCCGAAGGGATCGCCCGCAAGCGCGAGCTGACCGTCGGCAAGCAGGGCGACGACCTCATGTCCGCGCTCAGCGGCGTGCTGTCGCCCGAAGCCCGCGCGCTCCTGGACACGGTGCTGGAGAAGCTCGCCCGACCGGGTGTGAACAACCCGGACGACGCGGAGCACCCCGTCGACACCGACGACGCCGAGGCGGTCGCCGCAGCCGCGAAGCGGGACCGGCGGAGCGCGGGGCAAAGGAACCACGACGCGCTCGTCGCGGCACTCCGGATCGCGATCGGGTCGGGTGCGCTCGGGCAGCACCGCGGGTTGCCGTGCATTCCGATCGTCACACTCGCGATCGATCAACTCGAGTCCGAGACCGGCATCGCCACCACGGCCACCGGTGGGCGGCTGCCGGTCGAGGATGCGCTCCGGATGATGGGCGCCAACCCCAAATACGTTCTGCTGTTGGATGTCACTTCGCGGCCGCTGTACCTCGGCCGGGAGAAGCGACTCGCGTCTGCGGATCAGCGGATTGCGCTGTACGGGTCGGAGAAGGGCTGCAGCGCGCCCCGGTGCGATGCGCCGGCCACCCGCTGCCAGGTGCATCACACGAAGGAATGGCGGGACGGGGGCGCCACCGACATCACGGTGCTGACCCTCGCCTGCGATGCCCACCACGGCAAGGTCGTCCCCAGCGACGACGTGGTGCGCCGCGGATTCGAGACCATCACCCTGCCCGCCGACGACGAGCACGCCGGCCGCGTCGGCTGGCGCCGGACCGGAGACCCCACCGGCGAGTACCGGGTGAACCACACGCACCACGCGCAGGAGCTCTACCGGCTGGCCCAGGAACATCATCGGCGGCGGCACCAGCAGTACGCGGACGCGTGGCGCGCCGAGGACGAGCGTGCGCTCTATCGGGACTTCGTCGGAACCATCCACGACGACATCGCCGCGATACTCGACGGGCCGCACGGCCCGCCGCTGCTGGAGGACCTGCTCTCCGAACACGACGCCGACAACCACTGGCGCGAGGATCCGCCGTGGCCCGCGCACGCGGCCCCCGGCTGGTCGAGCGCCGCGTAGCGGTGCGTCCAAGGACTAACGACCGGACTCCCCTGCTACGGAACGATGTTGACGAGCTTGCCGGAGACGACGATCACCTTGCGCGGAGCACCGTCGAGCAGCTCGGCGATCTTCGGGTCCGCCAACGCCGCAGCTTCGAGGGCCTCGTCGGAGGCGTCGGCGCCCACGGTGATGCGGGTGCGGACCTTGCCCTTCACCTGCACCGGGATCTCGATGATGTCCTGCACCAGCCACTGCTCCTCGGCCACGGGGAAGGGCCCGTGCGCAAGCGATTCGGCGTGGCCGAGCCGGCTCCACAGCTCCTCCGCGATGTGCGGGGCGACGGGCGCCAGCATGAGCGCGAGCGGTTCCGCGAGGGCCCGCGGCGCGCCGGCGGGGTACTCCTTGGTGAGGTGGTTGGTCAGCTCGATCAGCTTGGCGATGGCGGTGTTGTCGCGCATCTCCGCGTAGTCCTCGCGGACCCCGGCGATCGTCTTGTGCAGCACGCGCATCGACTCGTCGGACGGGGTCTCGTCGGTAACGCGGACGGCGCCGGTCTCCTCGTCGACCACAGCGCGCCAGGCGCGCTGCAGGAATCGCTGCGCGCCGACCACATCCTTGGTCGCCCACGCCCGGTCCTGATCCAACGGACCCATGGACATCTCGTAGACGCGCAGGGTGTCGGCGCCGTAGTCGCGCGCGATGTCGTCCGGCGCGACGGAGTTTTTCAGCGACTTGCCCATCTTGCCGTACTCGCGGTTGACCTCCTGCTCGCCCAGGAAGTACTTGCCGTCGCGCTCGACGACCTCGTCGGCCTGGACGTACACGCCTCGCGCATCGGTGTAGGCGTAGGCCTGGATCATGCCCTGGTTGAACAGCTTCCGGTACGGCTCGCGGGAGGTGACGTAGCCCAGGTCGAAGAGCACCTTGTGCCAGAAGCGGGCGTACAGCAGGTGCAGTACGGCGTGCTCGACGCCGCCGACGTACAGGTCGACGCCGCCGGGATCGCCCGCGCCGTTGACCTCGGGCCGCGGGCCCATCCAATAGGCCTCGTTCTCCTTGGCGCAGAACGCCTCAGAGTTCGTGGGATCGACGTACCGCAGCTGGTACCAGGAGCTGCCCGCCCACTGCGGCATGACGTTCGCGTCCCGTGTGTAGTCCTGGAGGCCGTCACCCAGGTCCAGCTCGACGTGCAGCCAGTCGGTGGCCTTCGCCAGCGGGGGAGAGGGCTGCGAGTCCGCATCCTCCGGGTCGAAGGCCACGGGCGCGTAGTCCTGCACCTCCGGAAGCAACACGGCCAGCTCGGATTCCGGCAGCGCGTACGGCGCACCGTCGGCGTCGAAGACGATGGGGAAGGGCTCGCCCCAGTACCGCTGCCGCGCGAACAGCCAGTCGCGCAGCTTGTACTGCACGGTGCCGTGACCCGCACCGGTCCTCTCCAGGTAGGCGATGACCGCGGCCTTCGCGTCGGCGATGGGGAGCCCGTTGATGTCCAGCTCCGCGTTCGCGGAGTTCACCGCGGGGCCCTCGCCGATGTACGGCTCATCGGCGACGCCGTCCTCGCTGCCGACCACCTCGACGATGGGCAGGCCGAACTTCGTGGCGAACTCGTGATCGCGCACGTCGTGACCCGGCACGGCCATGATGGCGCCGGTGCCGTAGCCCATGAGCACGTAGTCGCCGATGAACACCGGCACCTGCTCCCCGTTCACCGGGTTCGTCGCGGTGGTGCCGAGGAAGACACCCGTCTTCTCCTTGCCCTCCTGGCGCTCCAGGTCGGACTTCGCGGCGATCGACGCGCGGTACGCGGCGACGGCCTCGGCGGGGTTCGCAGCACCTCCCGTCCAGCGCTCGTCCACGCCCGCCGGCCAGGCGTCGGCGGTCAGCTCTTCGACCAGCGGGTGCTCGGGGGAGAGCACCATGTACGTCGCGCCGAACAGGGTGTCGGGCCTGGTGGTGAAGACCTCGATCCGCTCGCCGCCGGCGACGAAGGTCACCCGCGCGCCGCGGCTGCGGCCGATCCAATTGCGCTGCATCGACTTGACCTTCTCCGGCCAGTCCAGCACGTCCAGGTCGTCGATGAGGCGGTCCGAGTAGGCGGTGATCCGCATCATCCACTGCCGCAGCTGCTTGCGGTAGACGGGGAAGTTCCCTCGCTCGCTGCGGCCGTCGGCGGTGACCTCCTCGTTGGCGAGCACGGTGCCCAGGCCAGGGCACCAGTTCACGAGCGAGTTGCTCTCGTAGACCAGGCGGTGATCGTCGAGCACGGCGCGACGTTCGGCCACCGTCAGGCCCGACCAGTCGCGGCCGTCCTCGAGGGCGCGAGCGCCGGAGGCGAACTCGGCCTCGAGTTCCGCGATGGGTCGCGCGCGGTCCTGGGCGGCGTCGTACCAGGCGTTGTAGATCTGCAGGAAGATCCACTGGGTCCAGTGGTAGAACTCCGGATCGGTGGTGGACACCCGGCGGCGCTCGTCGTGGGCCAGGCCCAGCGAGCCGATCTGCTCCAGGTAGCGCTGGATGTTCTTATCCGTGGTCACGCGGGGATGCGTGCCGGTCTGCACCGCGTACTGCTCGGCGGGCAGGCCGAAGGCGTCGAAGCCCATCGTGTGCAGGACGTTGGCGCCGTTCATGCGGTGGTAGCGGCCGAAGACGTCGGTCGCGATGAAGCCCAGCGGGTGGCCGACGTGCAGGCCCGCGCCCGACGGGTACGGGAACATGTCGAGGATGAACAGCTTCTCCGTGGGGAGAGCACCGTCGCCCCGGAGGGGGCCGACGGGGTTCGGGGCGTTGAAGACGCCACCGTCGCGCCACCGATCGCGCCACCGCTGCTCGATGGCGCCCGCGAGCTCGGCCGTGTACCGGTGGGCGGGGCCGGCCGAGGGGGACTGTTCAACGTTCTGGGTCACCCCACCAGCCTAAATCGTGCCCCTGGTCGGACGAAATTCGCGCCGAACCTACACTGGAGGGGTGTTCGTGCTGGTTGTGATCCTCGCCCTGGCCGCTGTGGCGGCCGTCGTCGTGGGCGGCGCCGGGCTCGCCGGCCGCCTCCCGGAGAACGGTGTCGTGGGAGTCCGCACCGAGCAGACCCTCTCGGATCCACTTCTCTGGCGCACGGCGAACCGCGTCGCCGGACCCAGCTTGGTGGCCGCGGGCGTCATCTTCGGCGGCGGCGCGCTCGTCGGCCTCGCGATGGACGCCCCGTGGTCGTACGTGGCCGTCGGCGTCGCGGCGGTCGCGGGCCTGTTCCTCGCGGGCTTCGGTGCCCTGCAGGGGTCGCGCGCGGCGTCGATCCAGGCGCGCCTGCAGATGCCCGAGGCCACCTGCTGCAGCGCCGACGAGGCACCGTCGGACGTCCCTGCGGCGGACTGCGGCGTGACCGGCGGCTGCGGCGCGTGTGCCCTCAAGGGCATGTGTGACCACGAGGCGCGCCCCGCTTAGGCGATGCGGACTCTTCTCGGCAAGCTCTCCATCGACGGCTTCATCCTCGCGATCTTCGCCGCCGTGGGCGTCGCGGCGCTGTTCCCCGCGGAGGGCCGCGCGGTGCCTGTGGTCGACGGTGCCGTCACCGTCGCCATTGCGATCCTGTTCTTCCTGTACGGAGCGCGGATCCAGCCGAAGGAGGCCCTGGCCGGCCTCAAGCACTGGCGCCTGCACGCGGTGATCCTGGGCTTCACCTTCGTGGTCTTCCCGATCATCGGGGTGCTGCTGCGGTTCGCGCCGGAGGTGCTGCTGCGGCCCGAGCTGTACGCGGGAGTGCTCTTCCTGACGCTGCTGCCGTCCACGGTGCAGTCGTCGATCGCCTTCACCTCGATCGCGGGCGGCAACGTACCCGGTGCGATCGTCAGCGCCTCGCTGTCCAACCTCCTCGGCGTCTTCATCACGCCGCTGCTGGTGCTGGCGCTCATGGCGACCACCGGCGAGGTGCAGTTCCACAGCAGCTCGATCGTGGACCTGTGCCTGCAGCTGCTCCTGCCCTTCCTCCTCGGCCAGTTGCTGCGACCGTGGGTGGGGGAGTTCGTCGCGAAGCACGCCGCGGCGCTGAAGTACGTGGACCGCGGTTCGATCGTGCTCGTGGTCTACGCGGCCTTCTCCGCCGGCATGCGCGAGCACATCTGGAGCCAGGTCTCCTGGGTGGGTGTGGTGCAGCTGATCGTGCTGTCCGTCGCGCTCGTGGCGGTGATGCTGGTACTCACTCGGACGACGGCGGAAAAGCTCGGCTTCGACCGCGCGGACATGATCGCCGTGCAGTTCTGCGGGACCAAGAAGTCCATGGCCACGGGGCTACCGATGGCGGCCGTCCTGTTCGCCGGGCAGCCCGTCGGACTGCTCGTGCTGCCGCTGATGATCTTCCACCAGATCCAGCTGATGATGTGCGCCTGGCTCGCCGCGAAGTACGGGCGCGAGCTCGAATCCGAGCCCGTATCGACGTAGGGCCGCGTCCACCCCCGTCAGAGAATCGCCGCTCGGGTCTACCGGGCCCTCAATCGCGGGAAGGCTCCGATTCCCGGCGGCGGCGAGCACCGGTGGCGGTTCGCCACAGCACGAATATCGCGACCGGGACGACGAGGAGGTCTACCACCGGATCCATCGCGTCGATCGGATTGCTGTAGTACATGAACGCCTGGTAGTCGCCGAGGAGTTGCCCGATCAGCGGGACGATCGCCGCGCCGAGATACGCCCACCGCTCACCGAGGATCACCGCGAGGGCGAGTATCGGGTAGACGACCGCGAGACCGGCGCTGGCGGCCGCGGCCGCGGGGGGCAGTGAGCCTATACGGGCGACGTGCACCAGCGCCGACAACGTGAGGAGAGCCCCGACGAGGTGTCTGGCCCGGGGAGGCCCGCTGAGCACACTGGCGACGGTGGTCATCTCGCAGCTCCGTAGTCCGTCTTGCGCCTCCTACGTTACGACAGCACACGTCCACCCATGATCGATGTGTGATCCAGATCACACTGACGCACGGGTCGGCCGCGAAGGTCAGTTGAGGGAGACGTCCACCGGGTGGGTGGCGAGCAACGCGGTCGGGAGTCCCTGACGGCGCAGAACCCTGCCCCACAGGTCCACGCGCGCGGGCACGAGCACGTCGGTGTGCAGCGAACCGCAAGTGATCCAGTCTTTGCGCTCCAGCTCGTCGTCGAGCTGACCCATGCCCCAGCCGCTGTACCCGGCGAAGACGCGGACGCCGTCGAGCAGCTCGTCCATCATGTCCACATCCGAGTCCAGGTCCACCAGGACCACGCGGTCGGTCACCGGCTGCAGGCCGCGGATGCCGCTCGCGTCCATACCTGCCTTGACCACGCCCAGGCACAGCGCCGCGGACTGGTTCACGGGTCCACCGACGAAGACGGCCTTCGGCTTGGCCGCCAGATCGTGCCACCGGGGGAGCACCCCGTGCACCGCGGACTCGCTGGGGCGGTTGAGCACCACGCCGAGACTGCCCGACTCGTTGTGCTCGATGAGGTAGACGACGGTCCGCGCGAAGGTCGGCTCGATCAGCTCGGGGGCGGCCACCAGGAGGGTTCCGGAAGACACCTCGGAGCCTCCGCCCGCGGGCTCGCCGGAGGACGCGCCGTCCTGCGTCGGCTCATTCGAACGATCGGGACCCACCCGCCCATCATCGCACGCGCACCACCGTCGGGGTCCGCCGACGCGGAAGCCTTCGCGCCGATACGCTCTAGCGCGTGACAACCAGCCGGCGGGATGCCCCTATAGCCGCCGCGAAACCCGGGTGGCGAACCTTCCGCGACCTGCCCGACCTGCTGCGTCTGCTCGGCGTCCGACTCCTGAGCCAGTACGCGGAAGGTCTGTTCCAGGCGGGGCTCGGCACAGCCATCGTGTTCAACCCCGAGCGCAACGCCACGCCCGCCGCCATCGCCACCGGCCTCGCGGTACTGCTGGTTCCCTACTCGGTGATCGGGCCCTTCGCCGGCGCCCTGCTCGACCGCTGGGACCGGCGCCGCGTCTTCATCGTCGCCAACCTCGTCCGCGCGGTCCTCATCGCCGCGTGCGCTGCCGTGCTCGCGTCGGGGGCGGGGGAGACGGCGATCTTCATCGTCGCGCTGGCCGTCGGGGGCGCGGGCCGCTTCGTGGCCTCTGGACTCTCGGCCGCGCTGCCGCACGTCGTCGACCGGCCGCACCTCGTCGCGGTCAATTCGCTCACGACGACTCTAGGCGCGGGAGCGACCGCCCTGGGCGCCAGCACGGCCGTCGGGCTGCGGGCGCTCTTCGGCTCCGACGACGTGGGCGGCGCCGGCGTGCTCGCGGGCGCCGTGCTCGTCGCGATCCTCGGTGCGTTGCTCGCCACCCGGTTCCGCGCGGGGGTGCTCGGCCCCGATCATGACGTCTCGGGCAAGCACGAGAAGCCCGAGACCGCTCTCAGCGACGTGGCCACCGGCCTCGCGCACGGCGCGCTCGCCGCGTGGCGCGCACCGTCGGTCACGGCGGCCCTGACCGGTATGGGGGCACACCGCATCGTCTTCGGGTTCAACACCCTGATGCTGCTCCTGCTCACGCGGCACCACTTCACGGACGGGACGCTGGGCCTCGCGGGCTTCGGTGCGATCGCCGGCGCGGTGGCGGCGGGCATGTTCGTCGCCGCCGTGCTCACGCCCCTCGCGGTGGCCCGCTGGGGCCGCCGCAACACCGTGGTGGGCGCGCTGGTCGCGGCCTGCCTCACGCAGCTCACCGTGCTCACCCTGAATTTCCCGGTGCTGGTGGCCGCCGCGGCGCTACTCGGCCTCGCCGGGCAGGTCGTCAAGCTCTCGGGCGACGCCGCGATGCAACTGGACGTACCCGACGAACGCCGCGGGCAGGTCTTCGCCTTCCAGGACGCCCTGTTCAACGTGACCTTCGTGGGCGCGGTCGCGTTCGCCGCCGCAGTGGTCCCGTTCGACGGGGTCTGCCGGCCCCTCGCCGGCCTCGGCGTGCTCCTCTACGCCGTCGCGGTGGGCCTCGTCGTCCTCCTGTACCGCCGCACGGGAACCCCGGAGGCCGCCGGCGCGTCCAATTGATATGGGGGACGAACTGCTCGAGTACTGGTTCGGCGACGGGGCGGGCCACGTCACTCGCTGGACCTCGCCCGCGGTGCACGGGGCCGTGCTGCTCGATTTCGACGGGGACGGCCGGCTCGACGACGCGATGCTCGACCTGGACGGGGACGGCCGCGCGGACGTGGCAGCGCTCGATCTCGATGACGACGGAGCCCGCGAGGCCGCCTTCCGCGACGACGGCTCCGGCCGCTGGGCGCAGCCCACGACGGCCCCCGCCGCGGGATCGGGGTCGACGGAGCCGGGCAGCGCGGGCACCCCGGCGCGCGCGGCACCGTCGGCCTGCCCGATCCCGGGGGTCACGGGCGCGCGGGGCCCCGAGCCCGAGAAGTCCGTGCAGGTCACGCCGGTCCCCGTGGAGCCCGGTCAGCCGGCCCGGCAGGCCGTCGCGGACGCGGACGCCGACGGTGCGCCCGACGTCCTGGTCTTCGACTCCGACGGAGACGGGGCCGCGGACGGCGCGACCAATCTGCGCGCGCGGTGACCGGGACGCCCACTCAGCTCTGCCGCGCGGCCCACCATCTCGTCAGCTCCGCCTCGGCCTCGTCGCGGTCGAGGGGGCCGCGGTCCAGCCGCAGCTCCTTAAGGAACTTCCACGCCGCGCCGACCTCGGGGCCGGGCTCCAGCCCCAGCAGCTCCATGATCGCGTTCCCGTCGAGATCGGGCCGGACGCGGGCGAGGTCCTCCTTGGCGGCGATGGCGTCGATGCGCCGCTCGAGCCCGTCGTAGGTGGCCTGCAGCCGCGCGGCGCGCCGCTTGTTGCGGGTCGTGCAATCCGCGCGGACCAGCTTGTGCAGCCGGGGGAGCAGGGGTCCGGCGTCGGTGACGTAGCGGCGCACCGCGGAATCGGTCCACTGCCCGTCGCCGTAGCCGTGGAAGCGCAGGTGCAGGAACACCAGCTTCGCGACGTCCTCGATCACGGCCTTCGGGTAGGCGAGCTCCCGCATGCGCTTGCGCACCATCTTCGCGCCCACCACCTCGTGGTGATGGAAGGAGACGCCGCCGTTCGGCTCGTGCCGGCGGGTGGCGGGCTTGCCGATGTCGTGCAGCAGCGCCGCCCAGCGCAGCACCAGGTCGGGGTCGGATTCCTCCAGGTCGATGGCCTGCTGCAGCACCGTCATCGAGTGCCAGAACACGTCCTTGTGCTGGTGGTGCTCGTCGATCGCGAGCTTCATGCCGGGGATCTCCGGGATCACACGCTCGGCGAGCCCGGTGTCCACGAGCAGCACGATCCCGTCGACGGGATGCGCGCCCAGGATCAGCTTGTCCAGCTCCGCCCGGACCCGCTCGGCCGTGATCCGGTCGATCTCCGGCGCCATGTCCGTCATCGCGGCTGATACGCGCGGAGCCACCGTGAAGCCGAGCTGGGAGACGAACCGGGCCGCGCGGAGCATCCGCAGCGGATCGTCGGTGAAGGACTCCTCCGGCGTCGCGGGCGTGTCGATCTCGCCGGCGAGCAGCGCGTCGAGCCCGTTCAGGGGGTCCTGGAAGTCCTCGGCGCCCTCGCGACCGATGCGCACGGCCATCGCGTTGATGGTGAAATCGCGCCGCACCAGGTCGTCGCGCAGGTTGTCGCCGAACTGCACGACGGGATTGCGGGTGACGCGGTCGTACGCCTCGGCGCGATAGGTGGTGACCTCGATCTGCTGGTCGGCGAACGCGGCGCTCACCGTGCCGAACTCGATGCCGGTGTCCCACATCGCGTCGGCCCAGCCGCGCAGGAGGGCCTGCACCTCCTCGGGGCGGGCGTCGGTGGTGAAGTCCAGATCGCTCGTCAGCCGGCCGAGCAGCGCGTCGCGGACGGAGCCGCCCACGAGGTACAGCTCGTGGCCCGCATCGGCGAACCGGGCGCCCAGCGGGGCCAAGACGTCGGACAATCCGCGCAGCGAGATCTGCGCCGCCGCCAACAGGCGGGTCCGGCGTTCGGCGCGCGGGTCCGCCGGGCCGGCGGGGGGGCTTTCGGTCACGACCGACCAGTCTACTGCCGGAGGGAAAACACGACGGTGGCGTATAGGAGCGCAACCGGCCAGTAGCATCGGGGGGTGACCTCCGCCGAATCCGCCGACTCCTCGGGCCGCCCGCAGCGCCCGGGTCCCGTCGGCGACTCCGCTGGCGGGACGCCCTCCCGGCCGCGGCGACGCCGCCGGCGCGGGGGCCGCGGACGCGGGCGCGGCCAGCTGTCGGCCGTCACCGAGCAGCAGACGGCACCGGAGACCGACGGCGCACCGTCGGAGCCCGCCCCGGCCGCGAAGCCCGCACGCAAACAGGGCACCCCCACCTCGAAGGCGAAGCGCCCGGCCCCCGGCCGCGCCCGCCCCGATCCGCGCATCCGAACGGTCCGTGAGACCTCCGCCGGCGGGCTCGTCGTCGCGGGCCTCGACGGTGACGACGAGTTGCGGGCCGCGCTCATCGGGCGGATCGACCGCCGCGGCCGCACCCTGTGGTCCCTGCCGAAGGGGCACATCGAGGAGGGCGAGACCGCCGAGCTGACCGCGATCCGCGAGGTCGCGGAGGAGACGGGCCTCACCGGCTCCGTGCTCGCGCCGATCGGCAAGATCGATTACTGGTTCGCCGTCGAGGGGCGCCGTGTGCACAAGACGGTGCACCATTTCCTGCTCTCCTGGCAGAGCGGCGACCTGTCGACCGAGGATTACGAGGTCTCCGAGGTGGCGTGGGTGCCGCTGGCCGAGCTCGCAACCCGCCTCACCTACTCCGACGAGCGCAAACTCGTCGCCGCCGCGCGCACCGTCATCGACGACCTCTCGTCCGACCCGGACGAACTGGCCGCCCGGGTGGCGGCCGCCCCGCGCAGCGAGCCCTCGGCGTACGAGCGCGCCGCGGCCGAGCGCAACGCCGTGCGCAACGATCCGCCCAAGCCCCGGCGGCGCCGGGGCGGACGGCGTGCGCGCGGGCGGCGCGCCGGTGGGAGCGGCGGGGGCGGTCAGACGTGACCCGGTCGGCTCGCCTGCTGTGCGTGCTGACGCTCCTGATCGCGATCACCGGCCTGCCCGCTCCCAGCGGGGCGGGACTCCCGGACGCGCAGTTCGTGCGGATCAACGTCGACGAGGTCACCTCGCGGATCACCGACACCTCACCGAACGAAGTCGTCCTGCGCGGCACCGTCGAGAACTTCGGCGACCGCGACGTGAGCGACCTCGACCTACGGATCCAGCGGGCCCCCGCGGTGTCGACGTCCGCACAGCTGCGCTCCGACCTCGTCGCCGACAACAACGTCTACGACACCCTGGGCCGGTTCGAGCCCGTCTCGACGGTGCTCAAGCCGGGGCAGCGGACGTCCTTCCGCGTCGCCATCCCCGTGCGGCCCACGCCGACGACGCGCGGCGCCACCCTCGGCATCGACCGGCCCGGCGTGTACCCGCTGCTGCTCAACCTCAACGGCAAGCCCGCGTACGGCGGCGCCGCGCGGCTCGACGACTCCCGCACCCTCGTGCCGGTGTTCGGCCTGCCCGGCGGGGGCGCCGACACCGCGGGGGCCGTCAATAGGCCGGTCACGACCTCGCCCGCGCAGGTCACCCTGCTGTGGCCGCTGGCCGACAACCCGAAGCTCGCCGGCGGCGTCCCCGGCAGCGGCGGCGACACCCCGGTTCGGCTGGTCGACGATGCGCTCGCCGGATCTCTGGCCGAGGGCGGCCGCCTCGACGGCCTGTTGTCGGCGTACGAGGAGGCCACGCGCGGCCCCGATCCGCGGCGCACCGCGCTGCGCACCGCGGCCTGCCTCGCCGTCGATCCCGACCTCCTGGTCACCGTCCAGGCGATGACCGCGCCGTACCGCGTGGCCCGCAACCCCGCCGATCCGCGCGGCCCCACCTCCGCCGGCACCGGCAGCGACGCAGCGAGCGCATGGCTGGACAAGCTCAAGCGGGTCGCCGCCGACTCGTGCGTCGTCGCGCTGCCCTTCGGCCAGGTCGACCTCGAGGCGCTCGGCCGCTCCGCCGAGCCCTCGCTCCAGCGCGCAGCGCTCGACACTCCGTCCGATGTCATCGACTCGATCCTCGGCGTGCAGTCGGTGCGGGGCATCGCGATCCCGGCCTCGGGGATGCTCCTGTCCGACGGTGCGCGGCAACTCCGAGCCTCCGACGTCTCGGCCACCGTCGTCGCGGCCACCGCGGTCCGCGCCCCCGACCGGGGCGCCGGCACCCCGTCGGGCATCGTCCCGGTGGGCCAGGGCATCGGCGCGGCCGTGTTCGACCCGAGCATCTCCGCGGCGCTCGCCGCGATGGGCGGCGTCCCGGACGGGGCGGAGCGCGGCGTCGCGCCCGGCCCCACGGGCACCGTGCCCACGGCGTCGACCTTCACGATCTCCGAGGAGTCCGCGGTGATGCGGCGGCAGGCGGCCGTCGGCGCGGTGACCGCCGCGGCGCTCGACCCGACCCAGCGCTATACGCCGGACGGCGGGTGGGCGGCGAGCACCGCCGACGACCCCGTCGCGCAGGTGACCGGGCGCTCGACGCTGATCGTGCCGCCCCAGGTCTGGGCCGCGGGACCCGAGGACGCCCGCGCCGTGCTCGACGCCGTCTCGACCCAGTTCAGCGCGGGCATCGCCGACCCGCGCACGTTCCGCGACGTGGCCGCTTCGGCCCAGTCGACGGGGCGCGACCCCGCGCGCAACGCCGCGCCGTGGGCGCTGCGGCAGCCGTCCGGGACCGCGGCCTCGCGGGTCCCCGACCACATCGTCACGGCGGCCGCGGCGCATGTGCGCCAGGTCGACCAGCTCGGGGCGTCCCTGCTCCCGCTGCCGAAGACGCCACTGACGCCCCGGATGTACACCTCGCCGCTGCGGGAGGACGCGGTGCGCGCGCTGCGCTGGGCACCCTCCCGGCAGGCGGTCGACGGGGACGCCTCGATCCGGCTCACGGCCACGCGGGCGTCGCTCGGAGCTCAGCTCGAATCGGTGCGCTTCGTCAACCCCGGCGGCGCGTACACGCTGGCCTCGGACAAGTCGCCGCTGCTCATCGTCGCGCGCAACGACCTACCGCTCCCGATCCGCACGGTGATCGACTGGTCCGCGCCGCAGGGCGTGACGATCGACGCCTCCGAGGTCCAGGAGCTGCCGGCCCGCGGCACCCGGCAGATCGAGCTGCCGACGACCGTCGACTACTCGCGCCAGATCTCGGTGCAGCTCACGCTCCGGTCGAGCAGCAATATCGCGCTGGGCGATCCGATCTCCGTTTCCGTGCATTCCAATGCGTACGGCAAATCACTGTTCTGGATCACGTGCGGCGCCGGAATCCTGCTGGTCCTGCTCGCGGGGCGGCGATTGTGGCGCCGGTTCCGCGGCCGGCCGGACCCCGCGGACGCGGACCGTCCCCCCGCGGACGAGCGCGAGAAGCGGATCGCGAACAGTTACGCTGCACATCGACCTACCGCACCGCACGAGAATCCGGACCCGAAGGACACATGAGCCGCGCCGAGCCCCGGCACATCCCGCCGAGCAGCCTTCCCGCCGCCGGCGGCGGGAAGGGCGGTGGCGGCACCGCGGGCCTGCTGCGCTCCACCGGCTCGGTCGCGGTCGCCACGCTCACCTCGCGCATCACGGGCTTCCTGCGCACCGTCCTCCTCGCGGCGATCCTCGGCCCCGCCGTCGCCTCGGCCTTCAGCATCGCCAACACGATGCCGCAGCAGGTCTCCGAGCTCGTCCTGGGCCAGGTCCTCACCGCGCTGGTGATCCCCGTCCTGGTCCGGGCGGAGATGGAGGACAAAGATCGGGGCCAGGCGTTCTTCGAGCGCCTTTTCACGATCTCCCTGACCATCCTGGGCATCGCCCTCGTCGTCTCGCTGGTGCTGTCCCCGCTGCTGGTGGGGCTGCTGGTCGGCGGCTCCAAGGTCGACGAAGGCCTGACGCAGGCGCTGGTCATCATGTTCCTGCCGCAGCTGATGTTCTACGGGCTCTCGGCGCTGTTCACGGCGATGCTCAACACCCGCGACGAGTTCAAGACCGGCGCCTGGGCACCCGTCGCCTGCAACGCGGTGCAGATCGCCACGCTGGTGACCTTCTACCTCATGCCCGGCGAGCTGACGCTGGACCCGACCGCGATGGGGCAGCCGAAGCTCCTCGTCCTGGGCATCGGCAGCACGCTCGGCGTGGTGCTGCAGGCCCTCATCCAGATCCCCGCCATGCGCCGCTCGGGGATCAAGCTGCGCCTGCGCTGGGGCGTCGACGACCGGCTCAAGCACTTCGGCAGCATGGGCATCGCGATCGTCGCCTACGTCTTCATCCTGCAGATCGGCTGGTACGCGGTCACGCCGATCCTGTCCCACGCCTCCGACGGCGGTCCCGCGATCTACCAGTACGCGTGGATGGTCCTCCAGCTGCCGTACGGCGTGATCGGCGTGGCCCTGCTGACGGCGGTGATGCCGCGCCTGTCCCGCAACGCCGCGGAGGGCAACCGGAACGCGGTCCTCGACGATCTCTCGGTGGCCACCCGCCTGACGATGGTGGCGCTGGTCCCGGTCGTGGCCTTCCTGACCGTCTTCGGTCCGTCGATCGGCCGCGCCCTGTTCAATTTCGGGCAGTTCTCCCAGGACGACGCGAACTTCCTGGGCACCGCGATCTCGTTCTCCGCGTTCGTCCTGATCCCGTACGCGATGGTGCTCATCCAACTGCGCGTCTTCTACGCCCAGGAGCGGGCCTGGATCCCCACCGGGATCGTCATCGCAATCGTCGCCGTGCAGATCGCGCTGTCGTACGCGGTACCGGCCCTCGTGGACGACGACCACCGGATCGTCGAACTGGTCGGCACCGCACGCGGGCTGGCCTACACCGCGGGCGCGATCATGGGCTGGTTCCTGCTCCGGCGGATCCTCGGGCCCCTGCACCTGACGAACGTCGCCCGCACGCTCCTCCAGACGACGACCGTCTCGATCCTGGTGACGGTGACCGTCTACCTGATCATGCGCATCGACGGGCTGCAGCGCATGGACAAGAGCGGCTCCCTGGGCGCCCTGGTCTTCCTCGCCATCGCCGGCGTGCTGTGCATGACGTTGATCTACGCGCTGCTGGCCCTATGGCGGGTTCCCGACGTGCTGGCGATCCTGGCCCCGCTGCGCCGCGTCGCGGCCCGGTTCGTCCCGGCGCTTCGTCCGGAGGCACCGTCGGAACCGGAGCGCGCGGCCTCCCGCGCACCCGACACCCGGGAACTGCGGCTCGACGAGATCGAGGCCTACGCGAGCCTGCGCCGCGAGGAGATCACCGCCCAGCTGCCGCGGATCGCCGACGACATCGGCCTCCCGTATGCTGGCAAAAGCCATGTTCCCCGGCGTCCGCGGGCGAGCGCAGAACAATCGACCACGGGCCTTCGATACCGCAGAAGAGGAGCATTCGCAGTGACCGAGGACGACTCCGCACGCAGGTCCGGCAACGAGGCACCCAGCACCGGTCAGATGCGACTGCCGTCCCCGCCGCCGGCGCACCGGGCGGACCTCCCCGCGGCGCCCGACTCCGGCGGCGCCGCCGCGTGGGGCGAGGATGCGCCGCGCGGCCCCGAGCTCATCCCGGGCGCCGTCGTCGCGGGCGGCCGCTACCGGCTGATCGAGCATTACGGCGGCATCCGCGGCCTCCAGTTCTGGCAGGCGCGCGATATCAACCTCGACCGCGACGTCGCCCTGACCTTCGTCGACTCGGAGCAAACGGCCCCCGTCCCCGAGCGCGGCGCGCAGATCAGTCTGCGCGGCGAGGGCCCGCAGTCCATCCTGTCCCGCACCCTGCGCCTGGGTCGCGTGCACTCGAACGGCCTGGCCCGCGTGCTCGACGTGGTGCGTGGCAGCTCGGGCGGCATCGTGGTGGCCGAGTGGATCCCCAGCAGCTCCCTCGCCGACGTGGCCGGCACGCGTCCGTCGGCGATCGGCGCGGCGAAGGCCGTGCGCGCGCTGGCCGGCGCGGCGGAGGGCGCGCATCGCGCCGGCGCCGCCCTCTCGATCGATCATCCGGATCGGGTGCGCATCTCGCAGGACGGCCACGCCTTCCTCGCTTTCCCCGGCACCCTGGCGGACGCCTCGAAGGAGTCGGACGTCCGCGGCCTCGGCGCCGTGCTCTACGCCCTGCTGCTCGAGCGGTGGCCGCTCGACGACGCGACCGGTCGCATCGTCACCACCGGGACGGGGACCGTCGCCGGTATCCGGCAGGCGGACGCCGACGCGAACGGCAACCCCGTGGAGCCGCGGGACGCCAAGCGCGACATCCCGTTCGAGATCTCGGCGGTCGCCACCCGCACGCTGGAGGGCGGCCAGGGCATCCGCACCGCGGCCACCGTGCAACAGCTTCTGGACCAGGCCTCCGTGGTCGACGTCAAGACCGACCTCCTCTCTCCGGTGCGCGAGGAAGCGCCCCTGCAGGCCCCGCGCCACGCACCGAAGGCCGCAGCGGATACCGCTACGCCGGCGGTGTCGCTGGACCAGCAGCCCACGCCGGCCAAGCGGATCCAGTCGAAGCAGACCCTGCTGCAGCGCATCTCGGGCGGGAAGAAGAACGTGCCGCTCCTCGTCATCGCGGCGTGCGCCCTGGCGCTGCTCGTGATCATCGGGCTCGCGCTGGTGATCACCAGCCTGACGGGCGGCAAGGATCCCCAATCGGGCGTCGGCTCGCTCTACACCTCCAGTTCGAGGTCGGACCAGAGCGCCGCGCCGGCGCCGGCGCCGGGCGTCGGAGTGCCGGTGAGGTCGACCGACGTGGCGCTGGTGGATTTCGCCTCGTCGAAGGACTCGGCAACGAACCTGTCGAACGTACTCACCGGAAGGAACCCGGCGTGGAAGACGGACACGTACCGCGCCGGGCCCGCCTTCGGCAACCTCAAGAACGGCGTCGGCTTCCTGGTGACGCTGGAAAGGCCGGTCTCGCTGACGCGCGGCACCATCACCTCGCCGAGCGCCGGCAGCACCGTCGAGGTGCGGACCGCGACGAAGGACGAGGTGAAGTCGCTCGACGAGACCTCGCTGGTGTGGTCCGGGTCGCTGCGCCAGGGCGCCAACGACTTCCACGTGAGCACCGTGGCGCCCCGCACGCGCTACGTGATGGTGTGGATCACCGGCCTGACCAAGCAGTCGGGCAACGACTGGTACACCACGATCAACCAGGTGTCGTTCCAGGGTTCCTGACATCGCCCGCCCCTGCGGTGCCGGCCTCGACGAGCGGCGGTCCGTCATCGGGCACCGAGATCACCAGCGGCCGCGCTGTTCCGACGTCCCGATAGTCGAGAAAGCGCACCCGCCATCCGGATCGAGTGCGCATCCCCGCCTCCACCCGCACCTCCTCGGGGATCTGTAGGCCGCAGGCGCGCGCATGGTCGGCCGCCGCGGCTCGCGCCTCCTCCGGGGTGCGCCCGTCCACCCCGTCGTACCTGGGACCCCCGCCGGTCCACTGGGTGAGCCCCTGATCTCTGAGCTGGGACCAGGATTCGTCCACCACCCGCTCCGGGGCGAGAGTGCCGAAGGCCGCCCACCACGATCCCGCGTCGATCCACTCGTACTCGCACATCCGTACCAGGTGGTGCAGGCCCTCGCCGCCCACCAGCCGGCCCCCGAGCGCGGCCGCGACCTCGGCGGAGCCCCCGACCGGCGGGAGCGGTGCGCCCGGCAACGGGTCCTCGTCCGCCGCGAAGGTACCGCCGTCCCAGACGCCGACCCACGAGTACCGGCCCCCGCGGACCCGGTGATCGAGGACCGCGACGTGCTCCATCCACGACGGGCCGCGCACGATCCGCTCCGCCGGGCCCGCGCCGCCGGGTACGCGCCAGCCGAGGTCTCCGCAGGACAGGACGGCGCGGTCGGGACCGAACCAGGCCAGGGTGGCGCCGGCCGTCGACGAGGCGTCGTACCTGGCGACTCCTCGGTCGCCCCCGTCGACCGCGACCCGGAAGGGCAACGGCGCGCCCGCGGCGGCCAGCACGGGCTGCGCCGCCGCGAGCAGGCACCATCGGGCGCGGATCAGCCGGAGCGGTACGAGACGGTCGGACACGAGCGGATCTTCTCCCGACGTGCTGAACACCGGCTTATCGCGGACTTGTCGGTGCGGTGCTCTACGGTGCGGGGGACGGCGCCCGCCGGGCGCCCTCGATCGGGGGGAACGAGATGATGGAGCCGGACGACGGTGTGGTGATCGGCGAGGACGGGCTGGCCCGCCCGGCGTGGGCGGCGGCCGGGCTGCTGCGCGAGTACTACGACACCGAGTGGGGCATGCCGATCCGCGACGAGCGCGGGCTGTTCGAGCGGATCGCGCTCGAGGGCTTCCAGGCGGGCCTGTCGTGGGCGACGGTGCTGCGCAAGCGCCCCGCGTTCCGCGCCGGCTTCGCGGACTTCGATCCCGACGCGGTCGCGGCCTTCGACGAGGGGGACGTCGAGCGCCTCATGACCGACGCGGGGATCATCCGCAACCGGCAGAAGATCGAGGCCACCATCGGCAACGCACGCGCCGTCCAGGACCTGCGGTCGGACGGCGGCCTGGTCGACCTGGTGTGGTCCTTCCGGCCGGAACGCACCCCCGCGCCGCGCACGATGGCGGAGGTGGCCACCACGTCACCGGAGTCGGTGGCGCTGTCGAAGGAGCTGCGCCGCCGCGGCTTCCGGTTCGTGGGGCCCACCACCATGTACGCGCTGATGCAGGCCGTCGGCATCGTCGACGACCACCTCGTGGACAGTCACCGCCGCGGCAGCTCCGGGGTGTGGACGCAGTGACCGCGGCGGCGCGGCCCGCGCCTAGTGGCCCGTGCCGCCGGCGAGGTGCCCGTACCGGTGCCGGGTGGTGCTCACGGCCTGCTCGCGCAGGACGCTGAGCAGCTCGCGGCGCCCGGAGAGCAGCACCGGCCCGCGGAGCAGGCTGTGGCCCTGGCGGGCCGCCGCGGCCGCGACCTCCGACTCCGGCTCGCCCAGCACGCGGATGCGGGCGGGCTCGGAGCGGCGGGCGAGCCCGTCCGCGTACGCCTGGGCGGTGCGCACCGGGGCGTCGAAGGGCATCGACGGGGCCTCGGGGCTCACCGTGATGTCCAGGCGGGTGCCGGTGCGCGCGGCGGCGAGCTGCAGCCGCACGAGGTCGCGCGGGCGGGCCCCGGCGCCGACGCGCACCTCGAGCTGAGGGAGCGGACGGTACCGGAAGACGTTGGTCTCGCTGGCCAGGCCCGTGGGGTCGTGCTCGACGCCGAACTCGGCGTCCCACGCGCGGGCGTCGGACGCGGCGGCGGCGTGCAGCCAGCGCACGTCCTCCTCGCCCAGGCCCTGTGCCGCGGTGATGATGCGCTCGCCGAAGACGGTGGGCGCGACCTCGGGCGCGGTCGGCGCGGTCGTGTCGGACCAGCGGCCGAACTGCGCCACGTAATTGGGGCCGCCGGCCTTGGCTCCGGGACCGATCGACGAACGCTTCCACCCGCCGAAGGACTGGCGCTGCACGATGGCGCCGGTC
Organism: Tsukamurella asaccharolytica; assembly: GCF_007858435.1. Classification (GTDB taxonomy): domain Bacteria; phylum Actinomycetota; class Actinomycetes; order Mycobacteriales; family Mycobacteriaceae; genus Tsukamurella; species Tsukamurella asaccharolytica. The sequence goes on from NZ_VIGW01000014.1 coordinate 43,188, forward strand.
ATGTGTCGGTTGATGTAGAGGTTGCCGGCCTCCACCTTCTCGCGCCAGTGGGCGATCTCGTCGGGGTCGAGGCTGTGCAGGCCCGCCGTGAGGCCGTAGCCGGTCGAGTTCTGCAGGCGCAGCGCCTCGTCGAGCGTCGCGGCCCGCATGATGCCGAGCACCGGACCGAAGAGCTCGGTGGTGTGGAACCAGCTGCCCTCGGCGACGCCGTCGAGCACACCGGGCGAGTAGAGGCGGCCCGCCTCGTCGAGCCGGCGGGGCTCCACCAGCCAGCGTTCGCCCGCCGCGGGCTCGGTGAGGCCGCGCAGCAGCTTGCCGGAGGCCGGTTCGATCAGCGGGCCGACCGTGGTCCCCAGGTCGTACCCCTCGCCCACGACGAGGGTGCGGACGGCGTCCTGCAGCTGCCCGAGGAACCGCTGCGAGGAGCCGACGCTACCCACGAGGATCGCCAGCGATGCGGCGGAGCACTTCTGTCCGGCGTGGCCGAAGGCGCTGCGCACCAGGTCGTTCACCGCGAGATCCGGATCGGCCGCGGGGGTCACGACCATCGCGTTCTTGCCCGAGGTCTCCGCGAGCAGGTCGAGCTCGGGCCGCCACCCGCGGAACAGAGCGGCCGTCTCGCTCGCGCCGGTGAGAACCACCGCGTCGGCGTCCGGGTGCGTCACCAGCCGGCGGCCGGCGTCGGCCTCGTCGGCGTTGACGAGCTGCACGAGGTCCGCGGGCACGCCGGCGGCGTGCAGCGCGTCGATCGCCGCCGTCCCGCACCGGATCACCTGCGGCGCGGGCTTGATGATCACCGATGCGCCGGCCGCGAGAGCCGCGAGGACGCCACCGAGGGGGATCGCGACGGGGAAGTTCCACGGCGGGGTCACCACGACGAGGCGGTGCGGGGTGAACGCGGCCTCGTCGTCGTGCAGATCAAGCGCGCTCTGCGCGTAGTAGCGGGCGAAGTCGATGGCCTCGGAGATCTCCGGGTCGGCCTCGGCGACGGTCTTGCCCGCCTCGTAGGCCATGACGGTGAGCAGTTCGCCGCGGCGGCGGGCCAGCTCGTCGGCGACGCGGTGCAGCAGCGCGGCACGGTCGGTCGCGGAGAGCTCGGCCCAGGCGCGCTGCGCCGTCAGCGCGGCGGCGACGGCCCCGTTAACGACCGTCGGATCCGTCACGCGCGCAGCCGGTTCGACGGTGTCGGGCGCCGCGAGGGCGGCGCGCGCCCAAGCGCGGTTCGCCGGCGTCGACGGGTCGGTGTCGGGCTCGCCGGTGAACGGCCCGTCGTGCGCGGTGATCTCCTCCACCGAGCGGTCCTGCACCCGGTTGGGCCCGTCCTGCACGGCGTGACGTCGGGCCAGAGCGGTGCGGAAGCGCTGCTCCTCCAGCGGGATCGCGCCGGGCTCGGGGCTGAACATGGAGTACAGGAAGTTGTCGCTCGACGCGTTCTCCTCGAGCCGGCGCACGAGGTAGCTGACGGCCACATCGAAGTCGCCGGAGTGGACCACCGGGGTGTAGAGGATGAGCGAGCCCACGTCGGCACGCACGGCGGCGGCCTCCATCGGCGCCATGCCCTGCAGCATTTCGATGTCCAACTGGCGCTGGACGTCCCGCTGCTCCGCGAGCTCGACGGCGTAGGCGACGGAGAAGAGGTTCTGGGAGGCGACGCCGATGCGGAGGGCGTCGGCGTTCTCCGGGCGCAGCGCGGTATCGACCATGCGCAGGTAGTTCGCGTCGACGTCGGCCTTGCTGCCATAGGTGGCGAGCGGCCAGTCGTGCACCTCGGCGTCCACCCGCTCCATCGCGAGGTTGGCACCCTTGACCAGGCGCACCTTGATCGGTGCGCCGCCGGCGGCGACGCGACGGCGCGCGAACCCGGTGAGTCGGTCCAGCGCTCCCATCGCATCGGGGAGATAGGCCTGCAGCACGATTCCCGCTGTGAGGGAGTGGAACTCGGGCTCGTCGAGAAGCGTCGTGAAGACGTCGAGCGTCAGATCCAGATCCTTGTACTCCTCCATGTCGAGGTTGACGAACTTCCCGCCGTCGCGGGCCGTCCGGTACAGCGGACGGAGGCGCTCGACGATCCGGTCCCGGTTGCCCTCGAGATCCCACGGGACGAGCTGGGCGACCACGGAGGAGACCTTGATGGAGACGTAATCCACCGAGGGGTTGGCGAGCAGCTCGTGCGTGCGGGCGAGGCGGTTGTCGGCCTCACCCTGGCCGAGTACGGCCTCGCCGAGCAGATTGAGGTTCAGCTGGACCCCCGTCTCGCGGGCGCGCTGGAGGCGACGCTGCAGATGATCGCCGTCGGCGTCGAAGACCAAGTGCCCCACCAGCTGCCGCAGGCGCAATCGCGCGATGGGCATGGCGATCGACGGTGCGATTCCCGCGGCGACGGTGCCGGCGCGGAGCAGCGCCGCGTCGACGGGACTCATGAAGGCCCGCCCGGGCGCCCCGCCGCCGGCGGCGGGGGAGACGAGGCGGCGCAGCGCCTTGGCGGCGACACGGTCGTCCTCGGGGCGGGCCACCTCGTCGACGAAGCCCATGGTGAACGCGACGCCGCTCGGATCGTGCAGCAGCGCTGCGAGACTGGAGGTGGCGGCGGCCTCACGGCGGCCGACCTCGGCGGGGCGGGGCCCGCGGCTGGTGCGTAGCCAGCGCTCGGCGCGGGCGACGGCCGCATCCGCGACGCGGTTGTCGTCGGCGGTCGGCAGGGGAGTGGACGGACGTGACGAATCGACCATGAAGGCCTCCTGAGTAGCTCGCGCGGTGAAATGGAGAATCCACAGCGACGGGTGCGCCACCTGGCCTGCGTATGAGTGTAAGTCACCTCACAGCGAATCGCCGAATAGTTTACGATCAATAATCGGCGACACGATTCCGTGTCGAAGATCAAATAGAGCGGAAGTGGTCTCCAAGCTGTAGGTGCTCCCTTTACTATCCCGTGCATGATTGAGCGGGGGAAAACCATCTCGTGGTCGGTCGGGTCGGGGGACCCGGTGACCGATGCGCATGCCACACCCGAGAATCCGTCGGGCCCCGGGAGCGGCGCGGCCGCCACCGAGCGGCTCGCCACCCGGGCGCCGGGCCGATGACCCCGACTCCGACGACCCCGAGTCAGACGACCCCGACTCGGACGTCTGGGCGTCCGACTCGCTGGTGTCCGACGAGCGGCTCCTCGACGCTGCCGCGCGCGGTGACGGCGACGCGTTCGCGGAGCTCTTCGAGCGGCACGCCCGGCAGCTCCGCGCGACCGCCCTGCGCACCATCCGCGACTACTCGGACGCCGAGGACTGCCTCCAGGACGCGATGCTGCGCGCCTTCCAGCTCTCGCCGACGTTCCGCGGGGATTGCAAGGTGGGGAGCTGGCTGCACCGCATCGTCGTGAACGCGTGCCTGGACCGGGCACGACGCAACCAGGTGCGCACGTCGCTGCCGATGCCCGACGACCTCGGTGGCCTGGCCTCCGACGAGGGCCGCGGCGCGGAGGAACTCGATCGGCGACTCTCGGTGGAGGCAGCGCTGCGAATGCTGCCCGAGGACCAGCGGGCCGCGGTGATCGCGGTGGACATGTACGGGATGTCGGTGACGCAGGCCGCGGAGCAGCTCGGCGTCGCGCCGGGCACCGTGAAGAGCCGACGGGCTCGCGCCCGCGTCCGCCTCGAGCGCCTCCTGCGCTGACACCGCGGCGGACGCCCCGACGGATCTTTCGCGAACCGCACAACCGAAATCGAGTGGGAACCGATCGGTGCGCTGATGCGTCCAATTCATGAGAGGAGGTTTCCGATGCGAAGGACAGGACCGCGGGCGGGCGGAGCGGACGAGGATCCGCCGCTGAACCGCGCGCAGGAGGCGCGGCTCGACGCCGCCCTGGCCGCGTATCGCGATCGCACCTTCGAGAACTGGTCCGCACCGGAGGGCTTCACCGCCGAGTCCCCGATCGGCGACCGCCGCATCGCGGACGCGATCCGCGCCGCCGCGCCCCCCGTCCTGCCCCGCCGCAGGTTGCGGTACTCCCTCGCGGTCGCGGCGGCCGCCGTTGGCGTGCTGGCGGTCACCGTCGGGGTGAGAACCGTGCAGGAGACATCGCCCGCGGAGCCGGATACCGGAGTCCTGCTCGCGGCTGCGGCGCCGGGCGGCGACCGGGGACCGTTCGCCGACGGCTCCGCGCTCACCCGCTGCCTGGATGCGGCGGAGGTTCCGGTCCGCCAGCGCACGTTGCTCGGCGCGGGACCCCTGCACCTGCGGGGCGACCACGCGACGGTGCTGCTGCTGCCGGGCGGTCGACTCGGGGACCTCCGGCTGCTCGCGGTCGGGCCGTCGTGCGCCCGGGGTGACGCCTCGTCGGTGCTCGTGGACCGCGTGCTGGCCGGCGGCGCGAGTGCTCGCACGGCAACGCCGTAACCTGGAAGGCGGCGTCGCGGGAACATTGTCGGGCCCGGCGCCGTTGGCACACATGTCGGCCCGGATCACCGGGCGGCTCTTCAACAGGTTGGGTGGGTAATGACTGCAGCGGGCACCGATATCGCGGACGTGATCATCATCGGATCGGGTCCTGCCGGATACACGGCGGGCGTGTACGCCGGCCGCGCCGAGCTGACCACCATCCTGTTCGAGGGCACCAACTTCGGCGGCGCCCTGATGACGACCACCGAGGTCGAGAACTACCCCGGTTTCCACGAGGGCATCATGGGCCCGCAGCTCATGGAGGAGATGCGCGAGCAGGCCATCCGCTTCGGCGCCGATCTGCGCATGGAGGACGTCGAGTCCGTGCAGCTCGATGGCGAGGTCAAGGAGGTCGTCACGGCCGAGGGCAGCTACCGCGCACGCGCCGTGATCCTCGCGATGGGCGCGGCCGCCCGCTACCTGGGCATCCCCGGCGAAGAGGCGCTGCTCGGCCGGGGCGTGAGCGCGTGCGCCACCTGCGACGGCTTCTTCTTCCGCGACCAGGACATCGCCGTGGTCGGCGGCGGTGATTCGGCGATGGAGGAGGCGATCTTCCTCACCAAGTTCGCCAAGTCCGTCACCCTGATCCACCGAAGCGAGAACTTCCGCGCGTCGAAGATCATGCTCGATCGCGCCCGCGCCAACGAGAAGATCCGCTTCCTCACCGACACCAAGGTCAACGCCGTGCAGGGCGAGAAGTCCGTCGAGTCGCTGCTCGTCGAGAACACCGTGACGGGCGCCGTCGACACCCTCGAGGTCACCGGCCTGTTCGTCGCCATCGGCCACGACCCCCGGTCCGGGCTCGTCGCCGGCCAGGTCACCATCGACGACGAGGGTTACGTGCAGGTCGAGGGGCGGAGCACCGCCACCGGCGTGCCGGGCGTGTTCGCCGCGGGCGACCTCGTCGACCACACCTACCGTCAGGCCATCACCGCGGCCGGCAGCGGCTGCAGCGCCGCGATCGATGCCGAGCGTTGGCTCGCGCACCACCGCGAAGCCGCCGTCGCCCAGTAATCCCCGCCCCGAAGAACCGCACCGAGGAGTTCAGCCATGGCCGAGATCGTCACCCTCACCGACGACACCTTCGTCGAGCAGGTCCTGCAGTCCGACAAGCCCGTGCTGGTCGACTTCTGGGCCACCTGGTGCGGCCCGTGCAAGGTGGTCGCGCCGGTACTCGAGCAGCTCGCCGCGGAGCACGGCGACAAGGTCACTTTCGCCAAGATCGAGGTCGATCAGAATCCGACCACGCCCCGCGACTACCAGGTGCTGAGCATCCCGACCCTGCTCCTCTTCCAGGGCGGCAAGCCGACCGCCAAGTTGGTGGGAACGAAAAGCAAGTCCGCTATCCTCAAGGAGCTCGACGGCCTGGTGTGATTCGCCCGCGTTGGACGGGAGGCCCCGAGGCCGTATCGTGTACTCGATTTCCCGTCCTGCGGGCCGCCGGCCCGGAGGAAGCTAGCGAAGGGTGCTTCATGCCACGCATCAGCCTCGGTGATCACGGTGGCGCCGTGGCGGAGATCCGCGGAATCCTCGCGGATCAGGGCTTCTTCCGCGACTACGTGCCACCCACCGATCTGGTGGTCGGCGGGTGGACCGTCCCCGAGGCGGTCTTCGACCGCCGTCTGGACCGTGCCACGCGTGCCTTCCAGCAGCAACGCGGCCTCCTGGTCGACGGCGTCGTCGGCCCCGCTACCTACCGGGCGCTCCGCGAATCCACCTACCAGCTGGGCGCGCGCACCCTCAGTTACATCGCCTCCGCGCCCCCCTCGGGTGACGACGTGGCGGCCCTGCAGGCGCGCCTGCAGAACCTCGGCTTCTACGCCGGCATGATCGACGGCCACTTCGGCCCGCAGACCCACCTCGGCCTCTCCGCCTACCAGCGCGAGTTCGGCCTCGTCGCCGACGGCATCTGCGGCCCGGCAACACTGCGTTCCCTGACCTTCCTCGGCTCCCGCGTGACCGGCGGTTCGCCGCACGCCATCCGCGAGGAGGAGCACGTCCGCAGCTCCGGCCCGCGCCTGTCGGGCAAGCGCATCGTCATCGACCCGGGCCTGGGCGGGCCCGATCGCGGCATCGCGGTGCGCGGCCCCGACGGCCGGCCCATCACCGAGGAGGAGATCCTCTGGGACCTGGGCTCCCGCCTCGAGGGCCGGATGGCCGCCGCCGGCATGGAGACCTACCTGTCCCGCCCGCGCGGCATGGACGCCGACGACAGCACTCGCGCGTACACGGCCAACACCTTCGACGCCGACATGATGATCGCGCTGCGCACCGCGCACTACCGCAACCCCAACGCCCACGGCGTCGCCTCGTTCCACTTCGGCAACACGCACGGCGCCAGCTCGAACATCGGCCGCAACCTCGCCGGCTTCATCCAGCGCGAGATCGTCGCGCGGACGCCGCTCACCGACTGCCACTACCACGGCCGTACCTGGGACATCGTGCGCCTCACGCGGATGCCCACGGTGCAGATCGACATCGGCTACACGACCAACCCGCACGACGCGGAGGTCCTTGCATCGCCACAGATGCGCGACACCATCGCGGAGGCCATTCTCGTGGCGGTCAAGCGGCTGTACCTGCTGGGTGAGAACGACCGCCCCACCGGCACCTACACCTTCGCCGAGCTCCTGGAGCTCGAGGAGAACGCCGAGAAACGGGCCTGACGGTTCGCGGAACCCCGCGCCCGGAGCGGGGGAGCGGCACCGTCGGTGCCTGAGCGGCGCCGTGCGGCGTCAGAGCTCCCCGGCCCTCCCGACAGGCGCGGCAGCGTCTCCCGTGCCCTCCAGCGCCGTCCTGAGGGCCGCTTCGGCGGCCCCCGCCGCGAGGAGTTGCTCCAGGGCGTGTTCGACGCCCGCCTTCCAGCCGAGGCCCTCGGAGAGCTCGAGGCGCAGCCGCGGGAAGCGGTGGTGGGGCGCGACCGTCTCGAAGCCCATCTGCTCGAGGAAGTCGGCATCGATCAGGGGCGGCGTCGCACACCCGCACGGACCGCAATCCAATTGTGCGACAACGTCTTCCGTTCGCATTCCAACAGGAGTGAGCAGCGCGAATGCCTCCACTGCACGGACGCCTCGGCGCACCAGGTCGGTGCACACCGCGGTCACCAGCTCCTCCGTGACCCGCAGCTCCACGTCCGGCTCCGCGCCGGCCCAGGTGAGGAGCACCGCGTCGGGGCTCACGGGGGCCGTCGGGAAGACGCCGGCGCGGGGCACGCTCCGCGGCGGGGCGTAGAAGGCTACGCCCACCACGCGTTCGGTGCCATCCGCGGCGTGATCGATCGCGACCTGCCCGCAGGATCCCCACTCCAGCATGAGCATCGACAGCCACGCCTCTTTGTCGAACTCCGTGTCGGTGAGGGTCTCGCCGTCGGGCGCGACCTCCCAGTAGACGCAGCGCCGGATGTGGCGTGGGAGGTCGTCGAAGCCACCCAGGGTCAGCGGGACGATCGTCAGAGCCATGACGCGCTACTTCTCGGCGAGCAGGGCGACGATCCGCTCGAGGTCGTCGGCGGAGCCGACCTCCACGACGATCTTGCCCTTACGCTTGCCCATCGACACGGTGACCTTGGTGTCGAGGCGGTCGGCGATCCGGTCCGCGACCTCGCGCAGGCTCGGATCGGCCGGCTGCCGGGGCTTGGCCGCCGCGGGCACGCCGGTGCCGTCGCCCCGGTTCGCCACGGTGACGGCCTCCTCGGTGGCCCGCACCGACAGGCCCTCCGCGACGATCCGGGCCGCGAGCGCGTCCTGGGCCTCGGTGCCCGCCTCCAGCGCGAGGAGAGCCCGGGCGTGGCCCGCCGAGAGGACTCCCGCGGCGACCCGGCGCTGCACCACCACGGGCAGCCGCAGCAGCCGGATGGTGTTGGTCACGACGGGCCGCGAGCGACCGAGGCGGGCCGCGAGCTCGTCGTGCGTGACCCCGAACTCCTCGAGCAGCTGCGCGTAGGCGGCCGCCTCCTCGAGCGGGTTGAGCTGCACGCGGTGGATGTTCTCCAGGAGCGCGTCGCGGAGCATGTCACCGTCGGCGGTCTCCCGCACGATCGCGGGGATCGCCGTGAGCCCGGCCTCCTGGCTGGCCCGCCAGCGACGCTCGCCCATGACGAGCTGATAGCGCACCTCGCCCTGCGGCCGGGGGAGCGGTCGCACCACGATCGGCTGCATGAGACCGAACTCGCGGATCGAGTGGATGAGCTCGGCGAGCCCCTCCTCGTCGAAGACGGTCCGCGGCTGCTGGGGGTTCGGCTCGATCGCCGACGGGGCGATCTCCCGGTACACGGCGCCCGACGCCGCGAGGTCCGACGGTTCCTCGGGCCGATCCTTCGGCGAGGACTGCCGGGCCGGCGGCTGCTCGGCCTGCCGTCGCGACGGGGTGTCGGGGCGCGCGCCGATGATGACGTCCGCGGCGTCGCTACCGAGCCGCGGGCCCTCGTCGGGTCCGGTGGGGATGAGGGCGGCGAGCCCGCGGCCGAGGCCGCCCTTCTTCTGACCGGCCACGGCTACACCGCCTGCCCGGCGCCGCGGAAGGCGAGCTCTCGGCCCGCGTCGAGATAGCTCATCGCGCCACGGGAGCCCGGGTCGTAGTCGAGGACGGTGGTCCCGTAACCGGGTGCCTCCGAGACCTTCACGCTGCGCGGGATCGTCGCGCCGAGGACGCGGCCACCGAAGTGATTGCGGACCTCCGCGGCCACCTGGTCCGCGAGCTTGGTCCGCGCGTCGTACATCGTGAGGAGCACGGTGGAGACGTGAAGGTCCTTGTTGAGGTGCGACTGCACGAGCTCGATGTTGCGGAGCAGCTGCCCGACACCCTCGAGCGCGTAGTACTCGCACTGGATGGGGATGAGGACCTCTTTGGCGGCGACGAGCGCGTTCACCGTGAGCAGGCCCAGCGAGGGCGGGCAGTCGATGAAGATGTAGTCCAGGTCCTCCGCCGCCGCGCTCCCGAGCGCGTTCTTGAGCCGCGTCTCGCGAGCCACCATGCTGACGAGCTCGATCTCGGCGCCGGCGAGATCGATCGTCGCAGGCACGCAGTAGAGGTTGGGGGAGTGCGGGCTCTGGGCCATGGCCTCCTCCAGGGTCGTCTCCCCGAGGAGGAGCTCGTACGTCGAGGGGACGCCCGATCGGTGATCGATGCCGAGCGCCGTGCTGGCATTGCCCTGCGGGTCGAGGTCGATGACCAGAACCCGGAGTCCCTGTAGCGCGAGCGCGGCGGCCAGGTTCACCGCCGTCGTCGTCTTACCGACGCCGCCCTTCTGATTGGCGATCGTCAGGACCCGACGCTCCAGGGGCTTGGGCAGGGTGCCCGCCGCTCCGGGGGTCAGGACCTGACTGGCGCGGCGGGCGGCCGCGGCGATCGGGGTGTCGTCTTCAGTGGTTCCACGTGAAACGTCGAAGCCGGATTCGTGATCAGTCACGCGCTCTCCTCAGCTGTTGGCCCCATCCTAGTTTCTCCGTCGATGCGCGTCAGCCTCGCCTCCCCCCTCGCGTGCCTCCGCTCGGTTGCGCATCACCTCGTCGACGGGTTCCACGTGAAACAGATCGCCCTTGCACCCACACGATCGACGCCCGCCTCGCTCGCCGTGGGGGAAGGCATAGTTCCGGCGCACCCGGCCCGGGCGCCGTCGCTCCTTCACCTGTGCGCTGCCCCCGTGCGCCCGTCGACGCTGAGGGCAGGAGCGAGCGGCGTCGCGTCGCGAGTTGGCATCGCGCTGCCCGCTCGACATCCTGGTGCCTGCGCTCGCCTGTCATCGGCAGGACGGCTGGGACCCGTGTCCCGGGTCCTTGCGCACGCGCCGCGACGCCCGGGCGCGCGCTCCGCGAGGCACCGAGCGCCGGGCCGCGGCGCCGCTGTTTCACGGGAAACATTGCGGTTCGAGCGCCCGAGAAATGCTGCGTTGCGACCGGTGGCGAGCGGACCGAAGGTACCTTGATCCCGCACTGCCGGCACGCGGGCGTCGGCGCGCGAGCGGGCGGACTGGCCGTCGGCACGTCATCGGCGATCCGCCCATCCGTGACCATCCGGGTGCCGCAACGACCATGCTGTCGCGCGGGATGCCGGAGGGGGGAGCGGCGTGGCGCGTCGACCAATCTCCCGCGAGGGTCGTCTGGCCCGACTGTGCGCTCCCTCGTCTCACGGCCTTCGCGCCTCTGCCTCGGGACCACGACCGCACGGAACATACTCCGCTTCCGCAGCGGTCGATCGTCGCTGGCGCAGCTCCACGCGGACGGAGTCTCAGCCCGGGGTGTTTCACGTGGAACGCGTCGCGTGGCACCTGGCAGTCGACCACACACTCCTCCGGGGACCACCGCGTAGGCGCCGCGCCGCGGTCCAAGCCTTTCGCTGACTACGCCCCATCACTGATCACTCAGCGCTCGCCCCGAGGCGCGATTTCGGGAGCGTGGCGCACCGGTTCCACATCCGACGGTCACGGCTCGGTGCGGGGCGAGGAGAGCGCCGGGCTGAGACATCTGCGGGGGCGCCCGCGCGTCGGCACCGACTGATCCGGGTCGACAGGTACTGCGCAAGGATGGTCCTCGGCGACGCTCGACCCGGGTCCGTCCCACCGGCCCGCACCGTTCCACGGCGGAGGCAGCGCGCCTGGGTGACCGATTTCCTGGACGATCGTCCTAATCTCGCCGGGCTCCCGGCCGCGCTCAGCGCCTGCCAATTCGAATAACTGTCACGTGTCGAAACGGCCCGTGGGTAGTCAGGTGCGGCACGATCGAGCCGGAATTGTCCAATTCGTACCTAGCGTCGAACCCTCGCTCGCTTCTGCTTCGCCGGCGCACGGCGGACAGCGCGCACTACTGTCGTCGCCGGATCGACGATGCCGACGCCGCACAATACGACCTCGGGGTCGTGCAGGCCGGCCTTCGTGAGGATCGCGCCGTGCTCCTCGATCTCCTCGGCGGCGCGCGAGCCCTTGAGGGCGAGCAGCCGGCCGCCGTCGCGGAGCAGGGGAGCCGACCACGGAGCAAGATTGGGGAAGCCGGAGACCGCCCGCGACGTGACGGCATCCGCGCCGCTGACCGCCTCGATGACCGCACGCTCCTCGGCACGCCCCCGGACGACTCGGACGTTGGGCAGCCGCGGCCCGCAGAACTCTTCGAGGAACACCGCGCGACGCAACAACGGCTCGACGAGGATCACCTCGACGTCGGGCCGCGCGATCGCGACCGGCACGCCGGGGAGTCCCGCGCCGCTTCCGATGTCGACGAGGGTCTCACCGGATTCGAGCAGCTCTCCGAGCACGGCGCAGTTCAACACGTGCCGCTCCCAGAGCCGCGGCACCTCCCGCGGGCCGATCAAGCCGCGGACAACGCCGTCGGTCGCCAGGACGCGGGCGTACTCCTCCGCGAGCTCGAGCCGATCACCGAAGACCTGGCGCACGATCGGGGGGGTGGCGGGCAGCGCGTGGGCACTCGCCTCGCCGTCATCGGCTCTCTCTGCCACCTGGTCGCGCCGTTCCACGTGAAACTCTCCTGTCACACACATCGCCCGCGGGCCGGTCCGGCCCGGAAACGACGATGGGCCCCAGGCGCACGGCCCGGGACCCATCGTTCACCTATCTACAGTCTAGACGTTGGGCAGAACCACGACCCGACGGTTCGGCTCCGCGCCCTCGCTCTCGGAATGCACACCGTCGACCTTGGCGACGGCATCGTGGACGATCTTGCGCTCGAACGGCGTCATCGGCTTGAGCGATTCCTTCTCGCCGGACTCCGCGACTCGCTGCGCGACCTCGGCCCCCAGGCTCGAGAGGCGGGTGCGGCGGCTTGCACGCCACCCGGCGATATCGAGCATCAGGCGGCTACGGTCGCCGGTCGACTGCTGCACCGCGAGGCGGGTCAGCTCCTGTAGCGCGTCGAGGACCTCGCCGCGCTGACCCACCAGCTTGGCGAGGTCCTCACCACCGTCGATCGCGACGATGGCGCGGCCACCCTCCACGTCGAGGTCGATATCGCCGTCGAAGTCGAGGATGTCGAGCAGCTGCTCGAGGTAATCGCCGGCGATCTCGCCCTCCTCGACCAGCTCGTCGTCCTCGTCCGCGGGGCTCTCCGCCGGAGCCTCGGCGGGCGCCTCGGTCACGGTCTGCTCCTCCTCGACGGTCACGTCGTCAGGCATGGGTACTCCTTGGGAATTCGATCATCAGGGGTTCGTGGGCACCGAGCTCAGCGTTTGCGCTTCCGGTTCCGGTTGCGGTTGCGCTGCTGCTGGTTGCGCTGCTGCTGGCGGGCGTTGGCAGCAGGGTGCTGGGGCTTCGGCTTGGCGCCGGGGGTGGGCTTCGACGGTGCCTTCGCCGCTGTCGTCTCCTCGGCGTCGCCGGCCTTGGTGTCCTCGGCCTTGCTCTCGTCGGCCTTACTGTCCACAGCCTTACTGTCCACGGCCGTGCTGTCGGCGGCCTTGGCCAGGGACGTCGCCGCGCCGCGCCGCTTGGGCTTCACGCCCGGCTTGGGGGCGTTCTCCGCGCGCTTCTCCTGGGCGAGGCGCTTCTTCTCCTCGTCCTCCTTATCGAGCTTGCCGAAGACGATGTGCTGCTGGAAGTACGTCCAGATGTTCTGGGTGACCCAGTAGATCAGGATGGCGACGGGCAGGAAGAAGCCACCGACCAGCACGCCGATGGGGAACACCCACAGCATGAGGCGGTTCATGATCGCCGTCTGCGGGTTGTCCAGCGAGGCGACGGGCTGGCGCGCGATAGAGGCACGCGAGTTGAAGTGCGTCGCCAGCGCCGCGATGATCATCAGCGGCAGCGACAGGGCAACGATCCACCACTTCTCGAAGTTCGGCTCGATGTAGGCGATCACACCGTTCGCGTCCGGCGGGCTCACCGGCATGAAGGCCTGGAACTGCGCGACGGGTTCCTGGACGTACGAGGAGAGCGGTACCCCGAACAGGCGCGCGTCGAGGAAGCTTTCGACGTCGGTGGCGGAGAAGAAGTAGTTCGCAGTATGGCGCGTCTCGTAGGCACTCATGTCCGGCGAACCGAACAACTGCGTAGCACCGCCACTCATCCGGTTGAACGAGCGGAGGACGTGGAACAGGCCGATGAAGACGGGTACCTGGAGGAGCGCCGGGAGGCAGCCGAGGAGCGGGTTGAAGCCGTGCTCCTTCTGCAGCTTCTGCATCTCCAGGGCCAGCTTCTGCCGGTCCTTGCCGTACTTCTTCCGCAGTGCCTGCATCTGCGGCTGGAATTCCTGCATCTGCCTGGTCGTCTTGATCTGCCGGACGAAGGGCCTGTACAGGATGGCGCGCAACGTGAGCACCAGGAAGATCACGGAGAGGGCCCACGTGATCCCGCTGTCGGGGCTGAGGCCGGGCACGAAGGAGAAGACCTTGTGCCAGACCCACATGATGCCCGACACCGGGTAGTACACGTAGTCCAAGGACAACGGATTGAAACTTGACACGGGGCGGTGCTCCTTGCCGATCTGGTTCGAACAGGTTCTCAGGAAGCGTCATTCGCGCTTCGGGTGGTGGAAGCCGATGGCAGAAGGGCTATTCGGGGACAGGGTCCCAGCCGCCGCGGTGCCATGGCCCGCACTTCAGCAAGCGAATGGTACTGAGGTACACGCCCCGTACGGCACCGTGCACCGAAAGCGCTTCCACCGCATACTCGCTGCAGGTCGGGGTGAATCGGCAGGTGGGAGGGCGGACGGGAGAGATCCACGTCCGGTACACCTGCACCAGAGAGATCAATGCCCGCCGGGGCAGCGCTCGCAGCCTGCTCCCGGCACTCGGCGCCTGCTCCTCGATCACAACGCGCCGAGTTTCGTCAGGCCCGACCGCAACTGCGTCGTCAGCTCGTTCGCATCGTCGTCCGCCGCGGAACGCAGGGCGCGGATCACGACCAGCGCGCCGTCGTCCAGCTCGCCGGCCACGGCGGCGGCGGCGGCCCGGAGGCGGCGCGCGACGGTATGCCGGATCACGGCGTTGCCGACGGCTTTAGACACCACCAGACCCACGCGCGGCGCCGGCGTCACGGGGTCGTCCACGGACACGACGAGGCCCGGCCCCTCCTCGGAAGCAGGGACCGGGCTCGGATTCGTCGTCGTCGCCACGTGCACCACGATGGAGCGGCGTCCCACGCGCCTGCCACCTTTGATCGCCGCGGCGAAATCGCGCGACGAGCTCATGCGGTAGCGAGCGGGTAACACGTCAGTGGTCTGCCTTCTCCATCGCCTTTGCAGCAGCGCCACCGCGACCGGTCGACCGGTACGCGGTGGCGCTGTGCGAGAGGAAAAACTCAGGCCGTCAGCTTCGCGCGGCCCTTGGTCCGACGCGAGTTGACGATGGCGCGCCCGGCACGGGTGCGCATACGGAGACGGAAGCCGTGCACCCGCGCGCGGCGACGGTTGTTCGGCTGGAACGTCCGCTTGCCCTTAGCCACGGTGACACTCCTTGTTCAGTAGGCGGCACCAGGTGCGCCGCCGGTGATGGACGGAAATTCTTCGGCGGCACATGAAGTTCGACTTGAGGTCGAACTAGCCCGACGGATCGGTGTGCGCACAGACCGGTCAAGTCTACTTATCCCCACTGACAAGGTCAAACCGGTGCCCGCAGGGGCGGGCGAGGAGTCGTTCCACCGATCGCCGGCGACACGCCGAAGGCCCCCGACATCCCACCGCTTCCTGCGGGAATGTGCGTGGTGTTGAGGACCGCGCTCCACTCTGTTAACTTTGCCGAATGCGATTGCTGAGCACGGCCGCGGCGCCCCGTGGAACCCGAGCAC
Organism: Tsukamurella asaccharolytica; assembly: GCF_007858435.1. Lineage (GTDB taxonomy): Bacteria > Actinomycetota > Actinomycetes > Mycobacteriales > Mycobacteriaceae > Tsukamurella > Tsukamurella asaccharolytica. The sequence goes on from NZ_VIGW01000014.1 coordinate 58,345, forward strand.
GGCAGCTTCGGGCCGACAGGCGCCGAACGTGTATCGAGCTCGGTGCTGCACCGTAGCCCGAGCTCCCGGAGTACTGACCCCACAGCGTGTACGACCTCGTCGTTCCCAGCCGAAGCCAACGGCTGACAACACCTGTGCCCGTGGTTCTCCACACCTGTGGATGAACCTGTGGAGTACAGTTCATGCGCAGGTCGGGTGGGGTGCCTCTCTGCACAGCTCGACGTTGGACGTGTGAACGAGTACGCCGGTCGGAAGCCGGAGACCGAAGGCTTTCAGGCCGGGGTGGAGGACCTGATGACCGTTGATCCGCTGTTAGAGACGTGGACCGCCGTGGTCGACGAACTCTGCGGAGACAACACCGATCGCACCCTCACCAAGCAGGAGAAGGCCTGGCTGAGGCTGGTCCAGCCGCTGACCCTCACCGAGGGCTTCGCCCTCGTCGCCGTGCCCTCCCAGCTGATGAAGGACGCGATCGACCGCAGCCTGCGCGAGCCGCTCGTCGCGGCGCTCACCAGCCGCTTGGGGCAGGACGTGGAACTGGGTGTGCGCATCTCGCCCGACGCCACGCCTCCGCTCATCGCCGACGAACCCGTGAGCGTCGCGCCCGTGGAGGGCCCGTCGGGTCCGAGTACTGCGGACCTGACCGTCCCCGTCAGTGAGATCGCGGCCGGCATGCCGGGCGCACCGTCACCGTCGGTGCAACTGCCCCCGCCCATGACCGGCCCGGCCGGCAGCGGCCCGGCGATGACCGGATCGTCGGGCTCGAGCCTCAACCAGAAGTACACCTTCGAGACCTTCGTGATCGGCGCCTCGAACCGCTTCGCGCACGCCGCGGCCTTCGCCGTGGCGGAGGCGCCGGCCCGCGCCTACAACCCGCTCTTCATCTGGGGCGAGTCCGGACTCGGCAAAACCCATCTTCTGCACGCCGCGGGTCACTACGCGCGTCGCCTGTTCCCCGGGATGCGCGTGAAGTACGTGTCGACCGAGGAGTTCACGAACGACTTCATCAACTCCCTCAAGGACGACCGGCAGGTCCAGTTCAAACAGCGCTATCGCGACGTGGACATCCTGCTGGTCGACGACATCCAGTTCCTCGAGGGGAAGCTGGGCATCCAGGAGGAGTTCTTCCACACCTTCAACACGCTGCACAACGCGAACAAGCAGATCGTGATCTCCTCCGACCGCCCTCCGAAGCAGCTGGCGACGCTGGAGGACCGACTGCGCACGCGGTTCGAGTGGGGCCTCATCACCGACGTCCAGCCGCCCGAGCTGGAGATCCGTATGGCGATCCTGCTGAAGAAGGCGCAGATGGAGCGGATCCACGTGCCGCCGGACGTGCTCGAGCTCATCGCCACCCGCATCGACCGCAACATCCGCGAGTTGGAGGGCGCGCTGATCCGCGTGACCGCGTTCGCCTCGCTCACGCAGACGGACGTGACCTACGAGCTCGCCGAGATGGTGCTACGCGATCTCGTGCCGGACACCACCACCATCGAGATCTCCTCCAGCACCATCCTTTCCGTGGTGGCGGAGTACTTCGAGATCTCGGTCGCCGATCTCAAGGGCACCGAACGCGCGCGGGCCGTGACGCACGCGCGGCAGATCGCCATGTACCTGTGCCGCGAATTGACTGAGCTGTCGCTGCCGAAGATCGGCCAGATCTTCGACCGCGACCACACCACGGTCATGTACGCCGAGCGGAAGATCCGCAAGGAGATGCCCGAGCGGCGCCGGGTCTACGACCAGGTGCAGGAGCTCACGACCCGCATCAAGCGCCGGAGTCAGTAGGGCTCGCGCACCCCGCGCCGGCTGCCGTCAGCGGCCCGCCGAGCAGATCAGCGGCCCACCGCTGCCCGCGCTGCTGCGCTCTTCCGAGACGACCCTCCCGTTGCGCGTGATCGTGCAGCCCACGTCGCCCGTGTAGCCGAGCACCGTCACCGTGACCAGCGGCGCATCCGAGGTGAACGCCTTGGACCACGGGAGCGGTTGCGTGCCGAAGAGTCCGGTGTCGGGGACGCCGACGGTGACCAGCTGCGCCGACCCGCTGCCGGTCACCTCCACGCGCCACTGCCGGGCGTCCGCGCCCGTGCTGGAACCGCCGCCGAAGATCGGCGGGATCGAGATGCCCGACGGGACGCCGCTGGGCAGGGTGATGCCGCCCGGCCTGCTGGTGGTCGTAGTCGTCGTCGTCGGGGGAGCGGTCGTGGTGGTCTGCGAGGACGCGGTGCTCTCCGGAGGACCACTGGTCGCCACCAGCGCCACGATCACGGCGAAGACGAGCACGAAGCCGACCGCCGCCGCCGCGATCCACAGCAGCTTCCGATTGCCGCCGGAACCGCCGTCGCCACCGGAGCCACCGCCCGGGCCGCCCGGGCCCGGGGGAGGGCCCTGCGGCGGCTGTGCGCCGTACTGATCGCCGTAGGCACCCGGCGCGTAGCCGAGCTGATAGCCACCGTCGTAGGCCTGCGTGGGCGGGTCCTGCGGGCCCGGCCCCGCGGGGCGCTCGTATTCCCGCGTCGGTTTCGGCACGTTCTGCGCGTCGGGGCCGACGGGGTAGTTCTGGCCGCCGGGGTGCTCGCCGGGGCGCTCTGGATCCGGATATCCCATGGTCACACCGTACGCGTACAGCGCGCGTGAGCGAACCCCGAATTACTCACCAGTACTGCACACAGCCTGTGGATGAAGCACCGAAAACCCAGGAGTGACCTGGGGAGAGTTCATCCACAGGTTTCCACAGGCCGCCTTCCTCACCAATCACACGGATGTAGTTCCACAATCGCTGCGGCGCGTCGTCAACACCCCGACACGCCACCGGCGCTGCGCCGACGGTCCGTTTCCACATCGTCCACAGGGCTTATGACGATGACATATTTCTTCACTAGATACTTCCTTTGAAAAGAGGTGCGGTGAAGGTCCGGCATGCTCCGCGCGGCCGGACCCGGGGTTCCGGTCAGGCGCCACCTGAACGCCACCGGATCACTCCCGCTCCTATAGCATCGAAGACCTCACGGTCGTGCCCGCCACGCCGTACCCGAACGACCCCCACCGAAAGGCCCCGTCGGCATGAAGTTTCGCGTCCCGCACGAGGAGTTCGCCGAATCCGTCGCGTGGGTGGCGCGCAGCCTGCCGTCACGCCCGCCGGTGCCGGTGCTCGGCGGCGTCCTGCTCACCGCGGGTGACGACGGCCTGACCGTCTCGGGCTTCGACTACGAGGTCTCCGCCCAGGTGCGCGTCGGCGCCGAGGTCGCCGACGAGGGCCAGGCCCTGGTCTCCGGCCGCCTGCTCGCGGACATCACGAAGGCGCTGCCGAACAAGCCCGTCGACGTGCAACTCGACACGACACGCGTCGCGATCACCTGCGGCAGTGCGAAGTTCTCGCTGCCCACGATGCCCGTCGAGGATTACCCGCAGCTGCCCGAGCTGCCCCAGCAGACCGGGTCCATCGAGCGCGGCACCTTCGCCGAGGCCATCGCGCAGGTCGCGATCGCCGCCGGCAAGGATGACACTCTGCCGATGCTCACCGGCATCCGCGTCGAGATCGAGGGCGAGAAGGTCGTACTCGCCGCGACCGACCGGTTCCGGCTCGCGGTCCGCGAGTTCGACTGGCAGCCCGCCTCCTCCGACGTCAAGGCCGCGGTTCTCGTGCCGGCGAAGACCCTCTCCGAGGCGGCGAAAACCTTCGCCGTGGATCCCGAGGTCGGGATCGCGCTCGGAGCGGGCTCCGCGGTGGGCGCCGACGGACTGCTCGGCGTGGTCGGCGCGGACCGTCGCACCACCACACGACTCCTGGACGCGGACTTCCCGAAGTTCCGCCAGCTGCTCCCCGCCTCGCACACGGCCCTCGCCACGATGGAGATCGCGCCGCTGCTCGAGGCCATCAAGCGCGTGGCCCTCGTCGCCGATCGCGGCGCGCAGGTCCGGATGGAGTTCGCCGACGGTTCGCTGCGGCTCTCGGCGGGCGGCGACGACGCCGGTAAGGCCGAGGAGGAGTTGCCCGCGGATTTCCAGGGCGAGGCGCTCACCATCGCCTTCAACCCGGGCTACCTGCAGGACGGCCTGGCCGCCATCCACACGGAGTCGGTGACCTTCGGATTCACCACGCCCAGTCGGCCTGCGGTGCTGCGGCCGGCGGTGCAGAATGGCTACGAGCCGGACGACTCCGGCGGGTTCCCCGCGCCGCAGAGCCCGTACACGTACCTGCTCATGCCGGTGCGCCTGCCCGGCTGATCGAACCGTCGTCTCCGCACGGAAGGGTGCCGCGAACATGCAGTTGGGTCTGATCGGTCTGGGCAAGATGGGCGCGAACATGCGCCAGCGGATCCGCAACGCCGGCCACGAGGTGATCGGCTACGACCCCCGTCCCGAGGTCACCGACGTGCCGTCGCTGGAGGCGCTCGCGCAGGCGCTGACCGCGCCGCGCACCGTCTGGGTCATGGTTCCCGCCGGCGACATCACCCGCGAGACCGTGCGCAAGCTCGCCGATATCCTCGAGCCCGGTGACCTGGTGATCGACGGCGGCAACTCCCGCTACACCGACGACCAGGTGAATGCGGATCTGCTGTCCGCCAAGGAGATCGGCTACCTCGACTGCGGCGTCTCCGGCGGCGTCTGGGGCCTCGAGAACGGTTACGGCCTCATGGTCGGCGGGTCGAACGCCGACGTCGAGCGGGCCATGCCGATCTTCGACGCCCTGCGCCCGGAGGGCGACCGCGAGGACGGCTTCGCGCACAGCGGCCCCGTCGGCGCCGGGCACTACGCGAAGATGATCCACAACGGCATCGAGTACGGCCTCATGCAGGCCTACGGGGAGGGCTACGACCTGCTCGAGGCGGAACCCCTGATCGAGAACGTGACGGGTACGCTGCGGGCCTGGAGCAAGGGCACCGTCGTGCGGTCCTGGCTGCTGGACCTCCTGGTCAAGGCGCTCGAGGAGGATCCCGGCCTGCACGAGATCACCGGCTACACCGAGGATTCGGGTGAGGGACGGTGGACCGTCGAGGAGGCCATCCGGCATTCGGTGCCCGCGCCGGTCATCGCCGCGGCGCTGTTCGCCCGATTCCAGTCGCGGCAGGACGATTCGGACACCATGAAGGCGGTCTCCGCGCTGCGGAACCAGTTCGGCGGGCACGCCGTGCGGCGCGCGGACTAACCGGGCCGACCGCTTCGTTGTACGTCCGCCGGCTCTCCCTGCACGACTTCCGGTCCTGGGACGACGTCACCGTCGACCTGGAACCGGGCGTCAGCGTCTTCGTGGGCAGCAACGGTTTCGGCAAGACCAACCTCGTCGAGGCGCTGAACTACCTCGCCACCCTGGGCTCGCACCGGGTGGCCACGGACCAGCCGCTGATCCGCGTCGGCGCCGAGAGCGCCGCCGTCGCGGCGACCGTGCACAACGCGGGCCGCGAGCTGACGGCGGAGATCGACATCGTCGCCGGCCGGGCCAATCGGGCGCGCATCAACACCGCGCCGTGTCGCCGGCCGCGCGAGCTGCTCGGCATCCTCCAGTCGGTGCTCTTCGCCCCCGAGGACCTGGCCCTGGTCCGCGGCGAACCCGGCGGCCGGCGCCGCTTCCTCGACGACCTCGCGATCCTCCGCACGCCCCGGATCGCCGCCGAGAAGGCCGATTACGAGCGGGTGCTCAAGCAGCGCACCGCCCTGCTCAAGACGGCGTACGCGGCCGCGCGCCGCGGGGGCCAGGACGCCGATGCGATGCTCGCCACCCTGGACGTCTGGGATGAGCAGCTGGCCCGGTTCGGCGCCGAGGTGCTCGCGGCCCGGCTCGAGGTGATCGCGTCCCTCGCGCCGCACCTCACCGTCGCCTACGCCGCGCTCGCGCCGCAGTCCCGCGCCGCCACCGTCGGGTACACCAGCGCGCTCTTCGAGGACTTCGACGGTGACCCCGCGGCCGCCCCGGTCGCCGAGCTGGAGCAGCTCCTGCGCGCCGGACTCGTCGCGGCGCGGCCGCGCGAGATCGAGCGCGGCGTCTGCCTCGTCGGCCCGCACCGCGATGATCTCGACCTGCGGCTCGGGAACGAGCCGGCCAAGGGCTTCGCCTCGCACGGCGAGTCCTGGTCGTACGCGCTGGCGCTGAGGCTCGCCTCGTTGGAGCTGCTGCGCGCCGGCGGGTCCGAGCCGGTGTTGCTGCTCGACGACGTCTTCGCCGAGCTCGACGCCACGCGGCGGACCGCCCTCGCCGAGGTGGCCGCGGGCACTGAGCAGGTGATCGTCACGGCCGCCGTGCCCGAGGATCTGCCGCCCGAGTTGCGGGCCGCCACGTTCTCCGTCACCGTCGACGGACCGGCCGATGCCAGGGTCTCCCGCCTCGCCGGCCCATCGTCGACGCCCGGGAGGGTGTCGGAGGAGGCGAGTAACCTCGAGGGCGACGGCGACGGGCGCGAGGGGGCCATATGACGGGGCCGAAGGACGACGGGGAGCTGCACGGTTCCGATATCGCGCGGCGCGCGCTGGAGCAGGCGCGCGCGGCGGCGAAGGCGGCCGGGAAGTCCGTCGGCCGGGGCCGGTCCGAGCCCATGACGGGCGGAGTACGGCGGCTGCGCCGCGGTTCCAAGCGGTGGAGCGGTCCGTCGCCCGACAACCGCGACCCGCAACCCTTCGGTTCTATCATCGGCGGGATCGCCAAGGCGCGCGGCTGGGACACCAAGGTCAGTGAGGGGACGGTGCTCGGCTGCTGGGACTCAGTTGTCGGTGCGGACGTCGCCGCGCACGCGCGCGCCGTGAGCCTGCGCGAGAAGGTCCTGTACGTGAGCGCGGAGTCCACCGCGTGGGCCACGCAGCTGCGGCTCATGCAGTCCCAGGTGCTGGCGAAGATCAACGCCGCCGTCGGCCAGGGCGTGGTCACCTCCCTGAACATCACCGGGCCCAGCGCGCCCAGCTGGCGCAAGGGCCCGCTCCACGTGCCGGGCCGGGGCCCGCGCGACACGTACGGTTAGGCCGGTGGCTCGGCCGGCAGGAACGCGCTGAGGTCGATCCCGCGGTCGGCGGCGAGGGCCTGCAGCTTCGAGGCGTCGTCCACCTGGACGCACACGCAGGCGTGCGGCCCGTCCTCGTCGCGCCGCACGATGTAGTACGCGGTGCTGTCGGTGAGCAGCGCGCCGTCCGCGTCCAGGAAGAGCCAGCGCACGTGGAGCAGCACGATCGCCTCCGTGAGCGGCGTGCTGCCCAGGAGCTCGTGGCCGACCGAGGCCAGTCCCAGGGCGCGGTACAGCGGGTACGACTGCTCGAGGCCGCGCGCCATCGACGCGCGGTCGTCGAGTACTCCCGAGAATCGGTCGTCGACGATCATGCCGGGCTCGGCCCAGAGCGCGGCGCCGGCCGTCGCGTCGAAGCGGGTGAGCGTCTGCGCGTACCGCGCGAGGTAGTCGTCGATCTCGGCGTGATCCATGCCTCCGACTCTACGAGCGATTGTCGGTTCACGGCCCAGCGTCGCCGTGTGCGCGTCGGCTCGTCGATCGGACTGAGTCGACCGAAACGCGGTTGATCGCGTCTGCGACGCTATGAGGGCGTGGCAAACGCATTCATCGTCGTGAAGAGGAGTAGACTAGGAGGGCAAGAGCGCCCCGTCTTCGCGGGGTGCTGTCCGATCACCATCGTGGCGGCCCCGGCCGGTAGAAGTTCACGGTTGTTCGCCCGGTGGTCTCGACGAAGGAGCGCCAACACATCGTGGCGGCTGACAACAACGCGGACAAGTCCAAGGGCTCGTACGGCGCGGATTCCATCAAGCAGCTCGAGGGCCTGGAGGCGGTGCGCAAGCGCCCCGGCATGTACATCGGCAGCACCGGCCCGCGCGGCCTGCACCACATGATCCAAGAGGTGGTGGACAACTCGGTCGATGAGGCCATGGCCGGGTACGCGACGCGGGTGGATGTCCGCCTCATGGCGGACGGCGGCGTCGAGGTCATCGACGACGGCCGCGGCATCCCCGTTGCGATGCACGCCAAGGGCATGCCGACCGTGCAGCTCGTGCTCACCTCGCTGCACGCGGGCGGCAAGTTCGATTCGGACTCCTACGCGGTGTCCGGCGGCCTGCACGGCGTCGGCGTCTCGGTCGTCAACGCGCTCTCGAGCCGGGTCGAGGTCGAGATCGACGTCGACGGCTTCCATTGGCAGAACAATTTCCACTGGGACGACAAGAAGCAGACCGCTGTCGCAGAGGACCTGATCAAGGGCGAGCCCACCGAGCGCACCGGCACGACCGTGCGTTTCTGGGCCGACCCGAAGGTCTTCACGGAGACGACCTCCTACGACTTCGAGACCGTCTCGCGCCGCCTGCAGGAGATGGCCTTCCTCAACAAGGGCCTCACCATCACCCTCACCGACGAGCGTCCCGCGGTCGTCGAGGTGCCCGACGAGGACATCACCGAGGCGGCACCGTCGGCGCACGAAGAGGATGTGGCCGCGGCCCTGGCCGAGGTCGCGCCGAAGAAGCGCGAGCGCATCTTCCACTACCCGGACGGCCTCGTCGACTACGTCAAGCACATCAACGCGCGCACGTCGAAGACGCCGATCCACGGCTCGATCATCTCCTTCGAGGGCAAGGAGAAGGGCCACGAGATCGAGATCGCGATGCAGTGGAACTCGGGCTACTCGGAGTCGGTGCACACCTTCGCGAACACCATCAACACGCACGAGGGCGGCACCCACGAGGAGGGTTTCCGCACCGCGTTGACCGGCGTGGTCAAGGCTTACGCCAAGGACAAGAAGCTGGTCAAGGACAAGGACGGCGAGCTCTCGGGTGATGACATCCGCGAGGGCCTCGCCGCGGTGATCTCCGTCAAGGTGGCCGAGCCGCAGTTCGAGGGCCAGACCAAGACCAAGCTCGGCAACACCGAGGTCAAGAGCTTCGTGCAGAAGGTCTGCCGCGAGCAGCTGCAGTTCTGGTTCGATTCCAACCCGGCGGACGCCAAGACCATCGTGCAGAAGGCGGCCGCCTCCGCACAGGCCCGCCTCGCCGCCCGCAAGGCCCGGGAACTGGTGCGCCGCAAGAGCGCCACCGATATCGGCGGCCTGCCCGGCAAGCTCGCCGACTGCCGCAGCAACGATCCCGACAAGTGCGAGGTCTACATCGTCGAGGGCGACTCGGCCGGCGGGTCCGCGAAGAGCGGCCGCGACTCGATGTACCAGGCGATCCTGCCCATCCGCGGCAAGATCATCAACGTCGAGAAGGCTCGGATCGACAAGGTGCTCAAGAACACCGAGGTCCAGTCGATCATCACGGCCTTCGGCACCGGCATCCACGACGAGTTCGACATCGCCAAACTGCGTTACAAGAAGATCGTGCTCATGGCCGACGCCGATGTCGACGGCCAGCACATCTCGACTCTGCTGCTGACGCTGCTGTTCCGCTTCATGCGGCCGCTCGTCGAGCACGGCCACGTCTACCTCGCGCAGCCGCCGCTCTACAAGCTCAAGTGGCAGAAGGGCGCCGAGCCCGAGTTCGCCTACAGCGACAACGAGCGCGACGTGCTGCTGGCCGACGGCCTGAAGAGCGGCAAGAAGATCAACAAGGACGACGGCATCCAGCGCTACAAGGGCCTCGGCGAGATGAACGCCAAGGAGCTGTGGGAGACCACGATGGACCCGTCGGTCCGCGTGCTCAAGCAGGTCACGCTCGACGATGCCGCCGCCGCCGACGAGCTCTTCTCCATCCTCATGGGCGAGGACGTGGTGGCGCGCCGCTCGTTCATCGCGCGCAACGCCAAGGACGTGCGGTTCCTCGACGTGTGATCGCGCGCCCCCTGAGTGGGGAGCGCCGCGCACCGTCGGACCGATGAAACTCGAAGGACTCGAATGACTGACACCACTCCGCCCGCCGAAACCGGCGGTCACGACCGGATCGAACCGGTCGACATCCAGCAGGAGATGCAGCGCAGCTACATCGACTACGCCATGAGCGTGATCGTGGGCCGCGCCCTGCCCGAGGTGCGCGACGGCATGAAGCCGGTGCAGCGCCGCATCCTCTACGCCTCGTACGACGCCGGCTACCGGCCCGACCGCAGCTACGTGAAGTCGGCCAAGCCCGTCGCCGAGACCATGGGCAACTATCACCCCCACGGCGACAGCGCGATCTACGACGCCCTCGTGCGCCTCGCACAGCCCTGGTCGATGCGCTACCCGCTGATCGACGGCCAGGGGAACTTCGGCTCGCCGGGTAACGATCCCGCGGCCGCCATGCGCTACACCGAGGCGCGCCTGACCCCGCTCGCGATGGAGATGCTGCGCGGAATCGATCAGGAGACCGTCGATTTCACGCCGAACTACGACGGTAAGACCCAGGAGCCGACGGTGCTCCCGGCGCGTGTGCCGAACCTGCTGATGAACGGCTCCGGCGGTATCGCGGTCGGTATGGCGACCAACATCCCGCCGCACAACCTGCGCGAGGTCGCCGAGGCGATCTTCTGGTGCCTGGACAACTTCGAGGCCGACTCCGAGGCGACGCTCGAGGCGTGCATGGAGCGGATCAAGGGACCGGACTTCCCGACGCACGGCCTCATCGTGGGCACTCAGGGCATCAAGGACGCCTACTCCACCGGCCGCGGCTCCATCCGCATGCGCGGCGTGGTCGAGGTGGAGGAGGACTCCAAGGGCACAACGGAACTCGTCATCACCGAGCTGCCGTACCAGGTGAATCCTGACAACCTGGTGCAGTCGATCGCCGAGCAGGTGCGCGACGGCAAGATCGCCGGCATCAGCAAGATCGAGGACCAGTCCTCGGATCGCGTCGGCATGCGGATCGTGGTGCGGCTCAAGCGAGACGCCGTCGCCAAGGTGGTACTGAACAACCTCTACAAGCACAGCCAGCTGCAGACCAGCTTCGGCGCGAACATGCTGTCCATCGTCGACGGGGTGCCGCGCACGCTACGCCTGGACCAGATGGTCCGCTACTACGTGGCGCACCAGTTGGACGTCATCGTGCGGCGCACGCGGTTCCTTCTTCGCAAGGCGGAGGAGCGGGCCCACATCCTGCGCGGCCTGGTCAAGGCGCTCGACGCGCTCGACGAGGTGATCGCGTTGATCCGCGCGTCGCAGACGACGGAGATCGCGCGGACCGGCCTGATGGACCTGCTGGACGTCGACGAGCTGCAGGCCAACGCCATCCTCGACATGCAGCTGCGCAAGCTCGCCGCTCTGGAGCGGCAGAAGATCATCGACGAACTCGCCGAGATTGAGCGTGAGATCGCCGACCTCAAGGACATCCTCGACCGCCCGGAGCGCCAGCGCGCGATCGTGCGCGACGAGCTCGGCGAGATCGTGGAGAAGTTCGGCGACGACCGGCGCACCAAGATCATCGCGGCCGACGGCGACGTGACCGACGAGGATCTCATCGCCCGCGAGGACGTGGTCGTCACCATCACGGAGACCGGCTACGCCAAGCGCACCAAGACCGACCTGTACCGCAGCCAGAAGCGCGGCGGCAAGGGCGTCAAGGGCGCGGACCTCAAGCAGGACGACATCGTCGCGCACTTCTTCGTGTGCTCCACCCACGACTGGATCCTGTTCTTCACCACGAAGGGCCGCGTCTACCGGGCCAAGGCGTACGAGCTGCCCGAGCAGAGCCGCACCGCCCGCGGCCAGCACGTGGCGAACCTCCTGGCCTTCCAGCCGGAGGAGCGGATCGCCCAGGTCATCCAGATCAAGGCCTACGACGACGCGCCCTACCTGATTCTCGCGACCAAGAACGGCCTGGTGAAGAAGTCCAAGCTCGAGGACTTCGACTCGAACCGCAGCGGCGGCATCGTCGCCATCAACCTGCGCGACGAGGACGAACTGGTGGGTGCGGTGCTCGCCTCCTCCGAGGACGACCTGCTGCTCGTCAGCAAGAACGCGCAGTCGATCCGTTTCCACGCGACCGACGACGCCCTGCGACCCATGGGCCGCGCAACGTCCGGGGTGCAGGGCATGCGGTTCAACGGCGACGATCAGCTGCTGGCGCTCAACGTGGTTCAGGCCGATACATATCTTCTTGTCGCGACCTCGGGCGGTTACGCCAAGCGGACGGCGATGGAGGACTACCCTGTTCAGGGGCGTGGCGGCAAGGGCGTGCTGACGATCCAGTTCGATCCGCGGCGCGGCGAACTGGTGGGAGCACTCATCGTCGACGACGAGACCGAGCTGTACGCCATCACGTCGGGCGGCGGTGTCATTCGCACCGCGGCGCGGCAGGTCCGCAAGGCGGGCCGCCAGACCAAGGGCGTCCGGCTGATGAACCTGGCCGAAGGGACTAGTCTTTTGGCGATCGCCCGCAACGCCGACGAGAGCGACGAACCCGAGCAGGCGGACGGCGAGGCATAAGCCGCCGCGAAGCACGAAGGAGCGCATGTTGAGTACCCCTGGAACCGGACCCGGCCAGCCGCCGGAGTCCGGACCGGAGGCGGGCCGGCAGCCCGTCCGGATCCCGCGACGCGACACCGATGTCGGCCGGGGGATCGATGCGCCCACCGAGGGCGTCGAGCGCGACGAGCTGCCGAAGAACCTGCCGGACCTGGACAAGATTCATCAGGTCGCTCCGGCAGCGGCGCCGACGGCGCCGGTCCCTGCTCAGTCGGCCCCTGCCCAGCCGGCCGCCGACGCGACCGCACCGGCATCGGCGCCGGCCGAACCGGCGGCCCCGGCGCGGGATGCGGCATCGTCGAACCTGCACACGGTGGGCGGCGCGCCGGCCCGCGCGGCGGGTGTGAAGACCCAGGCCGCGAGCGGTCCGGTGCGGGCGGGCATGCAGCTGCGCAGCATCGACCCGTGGACCACGTTCAAGCTGACCGGCGTGGTCTCCGTGGTGCTGTTCTTCGTGTGGATGATCGCCGTGGGTGTGCTGTACATCGTGCTCAGCGGCATGGGGGTGTGGAGCAAGATCAATGACAGCTTCCAGACGCTCACCAACGAGCAGGCGGGCGTGAGCCTGCTGACGGCGGGCAACGTCTTCACCTACGCGGGTCTCGCCGGCCTCGCGAACGTGATCCTGCTGACCGCGCTCGCCACCGTGGGTGCGTTCATCTACAACCTCTGCGCCGACCTCGTGGGCGGCATCGAGGTGACCCTCTCCGATAGGGACTGAACAGCAGTTTTGTAGAACTCGAGGTGCGCTGGTAAAGTTCCACCTCGGTTCACGGGCCTATAGCTCAGGCGGTTAGAGCGCTTCGCTGATAACGAAGAGGTCGGAGGTTCAAGTCCTCCTAGGCCCACCACACCCCGTCCCGGGGCCTTAGCTCAGTTGGTAGAGCGCCGCCTTTGCAAGGCGGATGTCAGGAGTTCGCGGCTTATCTCCAGCTGACAGGCTTGGTAAGGGGTTGACCAGCAGGGATGCTGTGGTGGACATGTCCGTCACGAGGTCGTAGTTTGGCGGTGGGACGGTGCCCAGCAGCGGGTGCACAACCACACACGGG
>NZ_VIGW01000015.1 GCF_007858435.1 Tsukamurella asaccharolytica
GAGTCTCCACCGCAACACGCGAACCGGGATCCTCCGCAAGCAGAGCATCCAGAATCGAATCCGAGATCGCATCACAGATCTTGTCCGGATGACCCTCGGTCACCGACTCACTGGTGAACAGGCGGTGGGCGGAACTTGCGGAACCGGAAACCACTTCGGACGTCCTCTCGATGGTGTTTGCGATTGGAAAGGCTAGCGGGCTGCGCGCACCCGCGCGACGGCGGCATCCAGTATGCGCGCGGCCATGGCCGACTTCGAGCCGAGGGGCAGGGCGGTCTCGCCGCCGTCCGCGCCCAGCAGCCAGCCGGAGTTCTCGTCGACCTCGAAGGCACGGCCGTCGCCGACGGCGTTCAGGACCAGGAGGTCGCAGCCCTTGCGACGCAGCTTGGCCCGCCCGTAGTCGAGGACGGAGCCCGACTCGTCCCCGGTCTCGGCGGCGAAGCCGACGATGACGGCGTCGGAGCGCAGGGCACCGTCGCGCCGGGCTGCGACGAGGCCCGCCAGGACGTCGGGGTTTTCGATCATGGTGATCGATTCGAGCGCCTCGCTCGTACCGTCGGCGCCCTTCTTGAGCTTGGTGGTGGCAATCTCGGCGGGCCGGTAGTCGGCGACCGCGGCGGCCATGATCACCAGGTCGGCGTCGACCGCGTGCTCGGCCATCGCGGCCTGCAGGTCGAGCGCGGAGGCGACGCGCACCACGTCGACGGCGGACGGGTCGGCGAGGCCGATGGTGTTGCCGGCGACCAGGGTGACGCGCGCGCCGCGCTGCGCGGCGAGCCGGGCCAGCGCGTAGCCCTGCTTCCCGGAGCTGCGGTTCGTCAGATAGCGGACGGGATCGAGCGCCTCCTTGGTGCCGCCGGCCGAGACGACGACCGTGCGGCCCTCGAGGTCGCGGTCGAGCGCGCCGGGATGCTCCAGCAGCACATCGGCGAGGGCGCCGATCTCGTCGGGCTCGGGCAGCCGGCCCGCACCGGTGTCCTTGCCGGTGAGCCGGCCCGAGGCGGGCTCGAGGACGACGGCGCCGCGCGCGCGCAGGGTCGCGACGTTCGCGCGCGTGGCCGGGTGCTCCCACATCTCCGTGTGCATGGCCGGCGCGAAGACCACCGGGCACCGCGCGGTGAGCAGTGTGCCGGTGAGCAGGTCGTCCGCGCGGCCGTGGGCGGCGCGGGCCATGAGGTCCGCGGTCGCCGGCGCGATCACCACGAGGTCGGCGGACTGCCCGAGGCGCACGTGCGGCACCTCGGGGATCGACTCGAAGACCCCCGTCTGGACGGGGTTGCCCGACAGCGCCTCCCACGTGGCTGCGCCGACGAACTTGAGCGCGGACTCGGTGGGGATCACCCGCACCTCGTGCCCGCGCTCAGTGAAGTGCCGGACCAGGGCGCACGCCTTGTAGGCGGCGATGCCGCCGCCGACGCCGACGATGATCATGGGGAGTTAGCTCACTCGCCCTCGGTGTGCTCCAGGAGATCCTCGTGGATCTCGCGCATGGCGATCGACAGCGGCTTCTCGTGCAGGCCGGGCTCGACGAGCGGGCCGACGTACTCGAGGATGCCGTCGGAGAGGCTGTTGTAGTAGTCGTTGATCTGGCGCGCGCGCTTGGCCGCGTAGATCACGAGGGCGTACTTCGAGGAGGTGCGCTCGAGCAGCTCGTCGATCGGCGGGTTGGTGATGCCGAGCGGCTGGTCGTACACGGTCTCAGTGATGGTGCTCACGCGTCTCCTACGTTGCAAAAAGTTACGAACTCGCTTCGTCGCCCAGTCTACGCGCTGGACGCAGCCGGTTTACGCCCGCTGCTCGCCGGCGCCGACCAGCAAGGATACCAAATCCGACACGGCCCGGTCCAAGTCGTCGTTGACGACGACCGCGTCGTAGTCGTCGCGCGTGGCCATCTCCGCCCGCGCGGTCTCGAGCCGGCGCTCGATCTTGGCGGCGCTCTCGGTGCCCCGGCCGCGCAACCGGCGCTCCAACTCCTCCCAGCTCGGCGGGCTCAGGAAGACGGTGACGGCCTCCGGCAGCGCCGCCTTCACGCTGGCCGCGCCGGCGAGATCCACCTCGACCAGCACCGGCCGCCCGGCCTCGAGCGCGTCGTAGACGGGCTGCGCCGGCGTCCCCGACCGCTGCAGGCCGCCGTGGATCTCCGCCCACTCGAGGAGGGCACCGTCGGCGACGAGCCGATCGAAACCCTGCTCGCCGACGAAGTGGTAGTCCCGGCCGTCCACCTCGCCGGGGCGCGGATCGCGCGTGGTGGCGGACACCGAGAAGAACAGGTCGGGCACCTCCGAACGGAGCTTGCCGACCACGGACGACTTACCGACGGCGGAGGGGCCGACCAGTACAACCAGTCGGCCCCTCCGGCCCGCGGGAACTTCTCCGGACACTACGTGTCAGGCGGAGAACTTCTCGAGCAGCGCCTTGCGCTGCCGGTCGCCCAGACCCCGCACGCGGCGGGTGGGGGCGATCTCCAGCTCGGTCATCAGCTCCTGAGCCTTGACCTTGCCCACCTTGGGCAGGGCCTCGAGCAGGGCCGAGACCTTCATCTTGCCGAGAACCTCATCGGTCTCCGCATCCTTCAGCACCTGCTGCAGGGTGGTGCCGCCGCTCTTCAGCCGGTTCTTCAGCTCGGCGCGTGCACGACGAGCGGCAGCTGCCTTCTCCAGAGCAGCGGCGCGCTGCTCGTCGGTCAACTGGGGAAGGGCCACGATTCCTCCGTCTTCGATGTACTTAGGTCTTTGCCGCGAACTTGCGACTCCTGCGACCGTACCCACGATTCGCTCGGGATGGGAACCCCACCCCCCTCTCACCTGCGGTTTGGCGGTGCTGTACGCGCTCGCGAAGTCCGGCGGCACGAGCCCGCGCACCCGGCGCGTGTTGCAATCGAGAGCCGTTGCCCCGCAATGCTTTCAGAACGGCAAGACCGAATCAGGAACGACCGCACCATGTGACGGGTGAAACTCATGTGACCTGCGAAAATACCTGCGGTTCCCGGCGGGCCCGGGCGTGTCGGCGCCCCGGCGAAGTGGACCGATCAGCCGCCCGCGGACTCCCGGAGGACGCGCCGGACATCCTCCTCGAACCCCACCACGTGCTCGAGAGCGCGGGCCTCGGCCGCCTGCACATCGCCCGCGGCGATCGCTCGGAGCAACGCCGCATGTTCCCGGACGTGCGCGACCAGGCTCTCCAGGCGATCGAGGAACAGACACCAGATCCGAGTGGCGTGCGCGTCCTGACAGATCAGGACGTCTTCGAGGAAGGGATTCCCACTCGCGCGATAGATCCGCCGGTGCAGCTGCACATCGAGCAGGAGGATGTCGCGCCGGGACGAGGCCTGGTCGATACCCTCGACATCGTCGGCGAGGGCGAGGAGCTCCTCCCCGTCCTCAGGACCGGAGTTGGCGGCGGCCAAGCCGGCGGCCAAGGGTTCGAGCTGTTTCCGGATGGTCGAGATGTGGCTGAGGTCGGCGATGTCCACCCCGGTGGCGAACGTCCCGCGGCGGGGATACGCCACCACCAGCCGGTCCCGCTCGAGGCGCTTGAGCGCCTCGCGCACGGGGGTCCGGCCGAATCCGAGCTCGGCGGCGAGCCGCTCGTCACTGATCGGGTCACCCGGGGCGATGTCGAGCAGCATCAATCGCTCGCAGATGTGCTCGTAGGCGACCTGCGCGTTCGTCGCCGCCGTCCCCGCATCAGAGATACTCACGACCGTCATCCATCGATCCTCGCGTGCATCGTTCGCGGCCGGTTCCGCGAATCCATTGACCCGTTCCACCTCGACACTCTACGCTACCGTCAGACTGATATATCAACCTCCGACCTGACGGCTCGCGCCGTCGCCTCGGACACCTGTCCCCCACTACCGACACGGAGTCGAGCCGATGCCCTCATCGCCCCCCGGCGCTCATCTGCCTGATCATCCAGACTTCCTGTGGCGCAATCCCGAGCCACGCAAGAGCTACGACGTCGTGATCATCGGCGGCGGCGGTCACGGCCTGGCCACCGCCCACTACCTCGCCCGCAACCACGGCATCACCAATGTCGCGGTCCTGGAGAAGGGGTGGCTGGCCGGCGGCAACATGGCCCGCAACACCACCCTGATCCGCTCCAACTACCTGTGGGACGAGAGCGCGCGGATCTACGATCACTCGCTCACACTCTGGGAGGGACTCGAGGAGGAACTCGACTACCCGATCCTGTTCAGCCAGCGCGGCGTGCTCAACCTCGCGCACTCGCTGCAGGACGTGCGCGACAGCGTGCGCCGGGTGGAGGCCAACAAGCTCAACGGCATCGACGCCGAGTGGATCGGCCCCGAGGACGTCCAACGCCTCTGCCCGATCGTCAACATCAGCCAGGACATCCGCTACCCGGTCATGGGAGCGACCTACCAGGCGCGCGCGGGCATAGCCAAGCACGACTACGTGGCCTGGGGCCTGGCCCGCAGCGCCGATCGCGCGGGCATCGACATCATCCAGGGCTGCGAGGTCACCGGCTTCACCACCGACGGTGACCGGGTCACCGGTGTGCGCACCACCCGCGGCGACATCGGCGCCGGCCGGATCGCGTTGTGCGCCGCCGGGCACTCCGCGGTCCTGGCCGGGATGCTGGACTTCCGCATCCCCGTGCAGAGTCACCCCCTGCAGGCCCTGGTCTCGGAGTTGCTCGAGCCCGTTCACCCGACCATCGTGATGTCCAATGCGGTGCACGTCTACGTCTCGCAGGCACACAAGGGCGAACTCGTGATGGGCGCCGGCGTCGACTCCTACGTCGGGTACGGCCAGCGCGGCGCGTTCCACATCATCGAACGGCAGATGGCGGCCGCGGTGGAACTGTTCCCCGTGTTCGCTCGCGCCCACCTCCTGCGCTCCTGGGCGGGCATCGTCGACGTCACCCCCGACGCCTCGCCCATCGTGGGGCGGACGCCGTACGAGAACGTCTTCCTCAATTGCGGCTGGGGCACCGGCGGCTTCAAGGCCACGCCGGGCATCGGCTGGTGCTTCGCCGACACGGTCGCCAACGGCGCCCCGCACCCGTACGTCGCCCCGTTCGCCCTCGACCGGTTCACCTCCGGCGCGCTCGTCGACGAGCACGGCGCCGCAGCCGTCGCCCACTAAGTAGTCCACGCCGAGAAAGGCCGGCTCATGCAACTCATACCCTGCCCCTGGTGCGGCCCCCGAGAGGAGGTCGAGTTCCACTTCGGCGGCGAGGCCCACGTGGCCTACCCGGCGGACCCCGCCGCGCTCGACGACCGCGAATGGGCCGAATTCGTCTTCTACCGGGCCAACCCCGCCGGCGCGCTCGACGAGCAGTGGTACCACTCGGCGGGCTGTCGCCGCTGGTTCACCGCCGTCCGCGACACCGTCACCTACCGGTTCCAGAGCGTCGACCGGCCCGGCGCCGCCCACCCGAACGGGCGGACCCGCGCATGAGCGCCCGGTTCCGCACCCCGTCCGGCGGCCACATCGACCGCGACCGCGAAGTGCGGTTCACCTTCGACGGCACCGTCTACACCGGACATCCCGGCGACACCGTGGCGTCGGCCCTGCTCGCGCACGGTGTGCACGCGGTCGCGAGCAGCGTCAAGCTCGGGCGGCCCCGCGGCGTCTCCGCCGCCTGGGCCGAGGACTCCGGCGGCCTGATCCAGGTCGAGCATCCGTTCCCCGAGCCCATGCTGCTCGCGGCGACCACCGAGATCACGGACGGTCTGGTCACCGTCGGGCTCCCCGGGCAGGGGCGCCTGGCCACCGAGCCCGACCCCGCGCGGTACGACGCGCGGCACCTGCACTGCGACGTCCTGGTCGTCGGGGCCGGACCCGCCGGCCTCGCCGCGGCGGTCGTCGCCGCCCGCCGGGGCGACCGGGTGGTGCTGGTCGACGAGCGGCCCCAGCCTGGCGGCTCCCTCGCCGCCGAGCCCGCGGGCGCCGCCCAGGAGTGGGTCCGCGAGACCGTCGCCGAGCTGGACGGCTACCGGGACGTCACGCACCTGCAACGCACCACCGCGTTCGGCCACTACGACGACGGCTTCATGCTCGCGCTCGAACGCCGCACCGATCACCTCGGCGTCACCGACCCCACCGTCGCCCGACAGCGCGTGTGGCGGATCCGGGCCGCCGAGACGGTGATCGCGACCGGCGCGCACGAGCGACCGATCGTCTTCGCCGGCAACGACCGTCCCGGCGTCATGCTGGCCGCGAGCGCCCGCGACTTCCTGCACCGCTACGGCGTGCTGGTGGGTGAACGGGTGGTGGTGTTCACCACCGGCGACGCCGCCTACCGCGCCGCCTTCGACCTGCAGGACGCGGGCGTGGCGATCACGGCGATCGTCGACGCCCGGCCGCAGGCCCCCGCCCGACTCGCCGCCGCGTGCGCCGAGCGCGGCATCGACCTGCGTGCCGGCACGGTCGTGGTCGCCGCGCACGGCGAGACCCGGGTCACGGGCGTCGACGTCGCGGCCGACGGTGCCGCCGACGACACGGTCGAGCGCCTGGACTGCGACACGGTGCTGGTCAGCGGTGGGTGGAATCCCGCGGTGCACCTGTTCTCCCAGGTCCGCGGGCGACTGCGGTTCGACGACGCGCTCGGCGCGTTCGTCCCCGCCGAACCGGTCGAGCACGTGAGCGTCGTCGGCGCGGCGACCGGCAGTTTCGACACCGCCGGGTGCCTGCGCGCCGGCGCCGCCGCCGTGCGCGGCGAGGTCACCGTCCCCGCCGCGCTCGACGGTGCCGCACCGGACGCGCCGTCGCGGGTGCTGTGGCGGGTCGCCGCTGCGGATCCCACGGTGTCGTTCGTCGACGTCCAACGCGACGTCACCGTGACCGAGGTGACCCGCGCCATCGGAGCCGGGATGAATTCAATGGAGCACATCAAGCGCTACACCACTCTCGGTACCGCACACGACCAGGGCAAGACGTCGGGCGTGATCGCGTCCGGGATCACCGCGGAGGTCCTCGGCGTGGCCGTCGGGGACCTCGGCACCACCACCTTCCGCCCGCCGTACACGCCGGTCGCCTTCGCGGCGCTCGCCGGCCGATCCCGCGGCGACCTGTTCGACCCGGTCCGGACCACGGCCGTGCACGACTGGCACGTCGCGCGGGGCGCGGTCTTCGAGGACGTCGGGCAGTGGAAGCGTCCCCGGTACTACCCGCTGACCGGCCCGGACGACGCGGTCGAGGACATGGACACCGCCGTGCTGCGCGAATGCGCGGCGGTCCGCCGCGGCGTCGGCATCCTGGACGGCTCCACGCTCGGCAAGATCGACGTGCGCGGCGCGGACTCCGGATGGTTCATGGACATGATGTACACGAACCTGATGAGCACGCTCAAGCCCGGATTCATCCGGTACGGCGTGATGTGCGGCGTCGACGGGATGGTGATCGATGACGGCACCGTCATGCGGATCGCCGACGACCACTACATCGCGTTCACGACCACCGGCGGCGCCGCCACCATCCTCGAGTGGATGGAGCAATGGCTCCAGACCGAGTGGCCGCATCTGGACGTCTTCCTCACCTCCGTGACCGACCACTGGCAGACCTACCCCGTGGTGGGCCCGAAGTCGCGGGAACTCCTCGGCCGCGTGGTCCAGGACGTGGACCTGAGCAACGAGGCGTTCGGCTTCATGCAGGGGCGCGACGGCCACATCGCCGGCGTCGCGGTCCGCCTGGGCCGGGTCAGCTTCTCGGGTGAGCTGGCCTTCGAAGTGAACGTCGAGGGCCGGTACGCGCCGATCGTGTGGGACGCGATCATCGCGGCCGGCGCCGACCTCGGACTGACCCCGTACGGCACGGAGACCATGCACGTGCTGCGCGCGGAGAAGGGGTACCCGATCATCGGGCAGGACACGGACGGGACGGTCACCCCGCAGGACCTGGGCATGAGCTGGGCGGTGTCGAAGAAGAAGCCCGACTTCCTGGGCAAGCGATCGTTCGCCCGCGAGGAGAACGCGAACCCGCAGCGCAAGCAGTTCGTCGGGCTGTTGCCGAGCGACGGGGTCACCGTCCTTCCCGAGGGCGCGCAGATCATCGAGTTCGTCGAGGGCGGCGTGCTGCCTCCGCCGCCGGTCCCGATGCTCGGCCACGTGACCTCCAGCTACCGCAGCGCGGAGCTGGACCGACCGTTCGCGCTGGCACTGGTCCGTGCCGGCCACTCCCGCACCGGCGACGTCGTGCACGCCGTCGTGGACGGGACCCCGGTTCCGGTCGAGGTGACCGGCACCGTCTTCGTCGACCCCGAGGGAGCCCGCCGTGACGGATGACAACCCGATCAGCCCGCTCGGCGCGCGCGCCGCGACCCTGATCCCCGGCCTCACGGAGGAGCGGTACGCCGCGATGGTGACGGTGTGGGCGCGCGCCGACGCCGTGGCCGCCACCGGTGCGGAACTCGGCGTGGCACTGCCGACGGTGCCGGGCACCGCCGCGGTGGCCGGGAACCGGACCGTCGTGTGGATGGGCCCCGAGGAGTGGCTGGTCCTCGACCGCGAGGTGCCGCCCGAGGACATCATCGCCGCCACCACCGCCGCGGCGGCAGCGGTGGACGTCACGAGCCAGCGGATCGCGCTGCGCCTGCGCGCCCCGTGGGCGCGCGATGTCCTGGCCGCGGGCTGCGCGATCGACCTGCATCCGAGCCGGTTCGGCGCCGTCGACGGCGCGGGGCCGGGCGTCGTGAGCGCCGTGCAGACCAACCTGGCGCTCGCCACCGTGGTCGTGATGGCGAACCCGCCCGGCGACGGGGAGCGGGCCGGAGACGACGTCACCGTTCTGGTGCGGTCGACCTTCTGCCGGTACCTCGTCGACTGGCTCGCCGATGCCGCCGCCGAAGACCTGCGCACCGCCTGATCCGCCCACCCGCGACACCACCACCCCATCGAAGGAGTTCCCCATGCCTCAGAACGTCCGCGGCGTCATCGCACGCAGCAAGGGCGCGCCCGTCGAGGTCACCACGATCGTGATTCCCGACCCCGGGCCGGGCGAGGTCGTGGTGGACATCGCCTCGTGCGGCGTCTGCCACACCGATCTCACCTACCGCGACGGCGGAATCAACGACGAGTTCCCGTTCCTGCTCGGCCACGAGGCCGCCGGCCGCGTGGAGTCCGTCGGCGAGGGCGTGACCTCCGTCGTGCCGGGCGATTTCGTGATCCTGAACTGGCGCGCAGTGTGCGGCCAGTGCCGGGCCTGCAAGCGGGGCCGCCCGCAGTACTGTTTCGACACCCACAACGCCACGCAGCGAATGACCCTGGAGGACGGCACCGAGCTCACCCCCGCGCTGGGCATCGGTGCCTTCGCCGACAAGACCCTGGTCCACGAGGGCCAGTGCACGATCGTCGACGAATCGGCCGATCCGGCGGTCGTCGGCCTGCTGGGCTGCGGCGTCATGGCCGGCCTCGGCGCCGCGGTGAACACCGGCAACGTCGGCCGCGGTGATTCCGTGGCGGTGATCGGGTGCGGCGGCGTCGGCGACGCCGCGATCATGGGTGCCCGGCTCGCCGGAGCCCGCCGGATCATCGCCGTGGACCGCGACCCGAACAAGCTGGCCGCGGCCGTGGAGCTGGGCGCGACCCACACCGTCGACGCGTCGCAGGCGGACACCGTCGAGGCGATCCAGGAGCTCACCGACGGCTACGGCACCGACGTGGTGATCGACGCCGTGGGCCGCCCGGAGACCTGGAAGCAGGCGTTCTACGCCCGCGACCTGGCGGGCACCGTCGTCCTGGTGGGCGTCCCCACGCCGGACATGACGCTGGAGATGCCGCTCGTCGACTTCTTCTCCCGCGGCGGCGCCCTCAAGTCCAGCTGGTACGGCGACTGCCTGCCCAGCCGCGACTTCCCCATGCTGGTGGACCTGTACCTGCAGGGCCGGCTCCCGCTGGAGAAGTTCGTCACCGAGCGCATCTCCATCGACCAGGTCGAGGACGCGTTCCACGCGATGCACGGCGGTACCGTGCTGCGCTCGGTGGTCGAGCTGTGACCGCGGCCGTGCGCATCGACCACGTCGAGACCAGCGGGATCTTCGCCCTCGACGGCGGCGAGTGGGAGGTCAGCAACAACATCTGGCTGATCGGCGACGATGCCGAGGTGCTCATCGTCGACGCCGCGCACGAGGCGGAGCCGATCGCCGCGGCGGTCGGCGACCGGCGCGTGGTGGGCATCGTGTGCACCCACGGTCACAACGATCACGTCACGGTGGCGCCGCAGCTCGCCGAGCGGTTCGGCGCTCCCCTGCTGCTGCACCCGGACGACGAGATGCTCCTGCGCATGACCCACCCGGACGCCGCGTTCACCCCGCTCGCCGACGGTGACCGCATCCCCGTCGGCGACGCCGAGGTCCTGGTCCTGCACACGCCCGGGCACAGCCCCGGCTCCGTGTGCCTGTACGTCGCCGCGCTGGGCACCCTGTGTTCGGGCGACACCCTCTTCCACGGCGGACCGGGCGCCACCGGGCGTTCCTTCTCCGATTTCCCCACCATCATCGACTCCATCCGGGACCGGCTGCTGACCCTGCCCCCGGAGACGACGGTGCGCACCGGGCACGGCGAGGGGACCACGATCGGCGCCGAGGCGCCGCAACTGGGTGACTGGATCGCCCGCGGCTCCTGACCGACCGCCCGCGGGCGTCCCACGCATCGGCCCCGGCTTCCTCGGAAGCCGGGGCCGTTTCGGCGGCCGGAAAGTGCCGCCGGCGGCGATGGTCAGATGGCGCTGCAGAGGCGATACGCGTCGAAGATCGCCGCGTGGATGTTCCGGCTGGCCACCGCGTCGCCGATCCGGTACAGCGCATAGGTCCCGGCGGGGTTGGCGTCGGCGGGCTGCGGGGCGCGGGCCAGCAGTTCCTTCACCGCGATCTGACCGAGGTTGACGGAACCGGGCAGCAGCACGTCGTAGAGCTCCGGGTCGGGCGCCGTGCCCCGCTCGATCACGACCGCGTCCACGATCCGTTCGGTGACCGCCGTGGCGCCCTCGACCTGCAGGCGGGCCCGCAGCCGGCCGTCGTGACGCTCGATGGACTGCAGGCGGTGCAGCACACCCGTCGGGACCCCGTGGTCGGCCATCAGCGCGAAGTACTGTCCGGCGGGAGAGGCGCCGACGTCGGGCGCCACGCTGCGCTCCGGGGTCGCGTACTCGACGGTGGCGGCCGTCCGCAGCAACGCCTCCACCGCGTCCATCGCCTGGTGGCCGCCGAGGTCGTCGTAGACCAGGACGTCGCCACCCACCTTCCGGCTGCCCGCGATGATGTCCCAGGAGTCGATGGCCAGCTCGTCTCCCGGGATGCCCAGGGTCGTGTCGGGGACGCCGCCGGTGGCCACGATCACCACGTCGACGCCGTCGGTCAGGGACTCCAGCTCGTCCGCGTCCACGTAATGGTTGCGGTGCAGCGTCACCCCCAGCCGCTTGCACTCGGCGACCCGCCAGTCGACGATGCCGATCAGATCGCGGCGGCGCTCCGAGATCGCGGCCAGGGCCACCTGTCCCCCGAACCGGTCGGCCGCCTCGTACAGGTCCACCGCGTGCCCGCGCTCGGCCAGCACGCGCGCGGCCTCCAAGCCGGCGGGGCCGCCGCCGATCACCGCGGCCCGCCCGGCCCGCTCCGCTGCGACAGGGGTGATCCGCTGGGGCAGCTGCGTCTCCCGGCCGGTGGCCGGGTTGTGGATGCACAGCGCGGAGCCGTTGGTGTAGATGCCGTCGATGCACATACTGGCGCCCACGCACGGCCGGATCCGGTCGGCGTGGCCGTCGCGGGTCTTGTTCGGCAGGTCGGGATCCGCCATCAGGGCGCGCACCATGCCGACCATGTCGAGCAGTCCCTCCGTGATCGCGTACCGGGCGGTCGCGACGTCGGCGATCCGGGACGAGTGCATCACCGGCACGGACAGTTGCCGGCGGATTCTCCCGGCGAACTCCAGGTGCGGACTCGCCGGGGTGAACATCGGCGGAATCACCTTGGCGAGCTGGTAGTCGGTGTCGGCATTGCCGCGGTTGACGGAGAAGAAGTCCACCCCGGCCTCGGTCATCGCCGCGGCGACGGCGAGCGCGTCCGCCTCCACCATGCCGGAGTCGTCGGGCAGCAGCTCGTCGAAGGACATCCGGACACCCACGATGAACTCCTCGCCGACCGCCGCCCGCACCGCGCGGATCACCTCCAGCGGGAACCGCATCCGGTTCTCCAGGGAGCCGCCGTACTCGTCGGTGCGGCGGTTGTGCCGCGGCGAGAGAAAGCTGTCGAGCAGGTGGCCGGTGTACGCGGAGATCTCCACCCCGTCGAGTCCCCCCGCACGGCAGCGCGCGGCCGTGTCCGCGAAGTCGCGCGCGATCCGCTGCAGGTCGCGGGCATCGGCGACGCGGGAGAAGGCGCGGTGCGCGGGCTCGCGGGTGCCCGAGGCGGACAGCGCGGGAATCCAGTCGTGGGTGTAATTGTCGGTGCGGTGGCCCATGTGGGTGAGCTGGGTCATCACCGCAGCGCCCTGCTCGTGCACGTCGTCGGCGAGCGACCGCAGCAGCGGCACCGCCTCGTCGCGCCACAGCTGCAGGTTGCCGAACGGTGGCATCGAATCCGGGCTGACCAGGGCGCTACCGCCGATCATGGACAGTGCGACACCGCC
Source organism: Tsukamurella asaccharolytica (assembly GCF_007858435.1). Classification (GTDB taxonomy): domain Bacteria; phylum Actinomycetota; class Actinomycetes; order Mycobacteriales; family Mycobacteriaceae; genus Tsukamurella; species Tsukamurella asaccharolytica. The sequence continues at coordinate 12,587 of NZ_VIGW01000015.1, forward strand.
GCGGGCCTTCTCCCGGTGATAGGCGCGGTAGCGGTCCTTGGGCAGGCCGTCCTCGCTGTACGCGGGCTCGTGCGAGGTGCTCACGATCCGGTTTCGCAGCACCAGGTTCTTCAGGGTGAACGGGGTGAACAGCGGGTCACTCATGGTGGACGGACTCCTTTCGCCGCGGTGCGCGTGGCATCGGTTCCGGCGCGGCCCGGGCCGCGGGCGCACCGTTCACCAACAATGGGTTATGCGCATCACTCTCGGCTACGATGAGCGGCCTGACCGATCCGGTGCGATTCACAGGAAGTGACGGCCTTCGACGATGTCTGAGCGAGCGGTGCCGCTGCCTCCGCAGGACCGGGAGGCGCTCCGTCGAGTTGCCCGGTCCCGCCAGGTCACGCACGGTGCGGGCGTCCGTGCCCGGGTGGTCCTGGACTGCGCCGAGGTGGGCGTGACGGAGGCCGCGAGGCGGGCCTCGGTCAGTGCCACCTCGGCGAATCGGTGGTGGCGCACGTACCGGGAGTCGGGGATCGAAGCCCTCCTCGAGGTCCGGCCGTCCCGCGGCCGCCCGACGGTGACCACCGCGGACCTGCGCGCCGTACTCACCCGGGTGCTCGCGCCGCCGCCTGCGGGCCGGGCCACATGGACGACCCGGGCGATCGCCGAGGCGACCGGGGTGAGCCAGGCGACGGTGAGCCGGATCCGGCGGCGACGGTTCCCGGTCGCCGAACCCGGGACGGACGTCGGGCTGCTGGTGACCTACGTCGACATCGGTCCGGCGGGGTGCGCGCTGGGCTATCGCAGGGAGGGCGCGGCGGCGCCGTCCGCCGTCGCGACGGAGGCCGTGGAGACCGTGCTGTGCGCCGCGCTCTCCCGCCGGCCGGTGGCCGACGAGGCGCCTCCAGCCCCGGCGGCCGGGACTCCCGCGGCGCTGCTCCGCCGCGCCGAGCGGCACGTGGACCTGCACACCCCCATGACCCTGGTCGTGGACGTGCCCCTGGATGCCGCCGCGGACGCCTGGGCCGCGCGCCATCCGACGGTGACCCTCCTCTCCCGGCCCGGCGCAGCCTGGCTCGCCCAACTGCATCCGCTGGCGGCGCTGATAACGCCGGCTCAGCTGCGGGAGTTGCGCGAGGTGCGGTCCAGGATCCGCGCGGCCGCGGCGAGCGGTGATCCCTGGGAGTTCCAGTGGGCCCGGGACCTGGCGGAACCGGCCCCGTTCGCACCGCCGCCGGCCCACGCTCCGCCGGTGCCGCCCCCCGCCGCCGCGCCGCTGCGCGCCTCCGTCCACGACATCTCGGCGACGGTCGCGGCGCTGTGCTCAGCCCTCGCGGCGGGGTCGTTGAGCCCTGGAGAACCGGTCTCGGTGCGCCGGACGTCGGAGCAGGCGGGCCTGAGCCGGCACCGCGCGGCGGAGGTCATGACGTATCTCGCGGAGCAGGCGATCCTGGACCGCGTCGACGGGCGTTTCCGCCTCCCCGCGCCCGCGCCGCGGGACGTCATCGAGACCTACACGGCGCGCGGACTGCTCGGGACCGCGGTGGTGCGACGCATGGCGTCGGCGCGGACGGCGCCGCCCGATCGGGTGGACGTGCTGCTGGCCCGGATCGTGCGGTGCGCCCGGGACCACCGGCCCGCGGAGGCGTACGCGCTGGACATGGACCTGCAGGACGAGATCGCGCTGGCATCCGGGATGCCTCGGATCAGCTGGATGTTCGCCGCGCTCACCGCGCAGGTGCGGCTGTTCATCGCCGCCCTGGGGCTGGACTACCGGTACCCCACCGACGAGATCGTCGCCGACGACCAGCGGATCATCGACGCGATTCGCGAGGGGGATCCGGATCGGGCCGTGGACGCGTGGCGCACCAAGGTCGACAACTGCGTGCGGTACATGCTGGCCCAGCTCCCCCCGCCGCCCCGCGGCTGATTCGAGGAATCCGCACGCACCCCTTGACCTCGCGATCCGTCACCCCTAGCCTGGCATCATCACTGATATATCACTTTGAGTTCAGTGAGCGGCCAGCCGTCTCGGCAGCTGCGACAAGTCCGGACGGCAGGAAGTTCACCGTGATCCCCAGCTCCCGAACCGCGCAGGCGTTCACCCTCACTCTGCGGTGCGCCGAACGTCCGGGAATCGTGCACGCCGTCACCACCTTCCTGCTGACCCACGGCTGCGACATCACCGAGCACCAGCAGTTCGACGACCTGCCCGGCGCCAGCCTGTACCTCCGGACGGCGTTCCTCTCCGAAGGCGCGACGACGGCGGAGGCGCTCGCCGCCGCGTTCGCCCCGATCGCGGACGACTACGGCATGGACTTCCGCATCACCGACTCCCGCTCTCCGCGGATCCTGGTGATGGTCTCCCGGCTCAGCCACTGCCTCAACGACCTGATCTACCGCTGGCGGGCCGGGAACCTGGGTGGCGAGTTGGTGGCGGTGGTGTCCAATCACGAGGACCTGCGGCCGATGGCCGAGGCGGCGGGACTGCCGTACGTGCACGTGCCGGTGAGCGCGACGACCAAGCCCGAGGCCGAGGCCCGGCTCTTCGCCCTGATCGACGAGTACTCCGCCGACCTCGTGGTGCTGGCGCGCTACATGCAGGTGCTCTCCGACGACGCCTGCGCCGCGCTCGCCGGCCGCGCCATCAACATCCATCACTCCTTCCTGCCCGGATTCAAGGGCGCCAAGCCGTACCACCAGGCCTTCGACCGCGGGGTCAAGCTGATCGGCGCCACCGCGCACTACGTGACCCCCGACCTCGACGAGGGTCCGATCATCGAGCAGGAGGTCCTGCGGATCGACCACTCGTACACACCGGACCGGCTCGCCACCGCCGGCCGCGACGCCGAGGCGATGGTGCTCTCGCGCGCCGTGCGCTGGCACTGCGAGCAGCGGGTCCTGCTGGGCGGCCACGGCACCGTCGTCTTCACCTGAGCGGCCCCACCGACCCTCGCCCCCCCACCAACAGCTCATCGCCCGCAACCTCACCGACCCATCAGGAGCCTCCGTGACCAGCACCCTCGACCAGGATCTCGCGAACTACGACCCCCGGGTCGCCGAACTCATCGGCCTCGAGCTGGGCCGCCAGCGGCGCGGCCTCGAGATGATCGCCTCGGAGAACCACGCGCCGCTCGCGGTGATGCAGGCGCAGGGCAGCGTGCTCACCAACAAGTACGCGGAGGGCTACCCCGGACGCCGCTACTACGGCGGTTGCGAGCACGTCGACGTGCTGGAGCAGCTGACCATCGATCGCGTCAAAGAGCTGTTCGGCGCGGGCTTCGCGAACGTGCAGCCGCACTCGGGCGCCCAGGCCAACGCCGCCGCGATGCACGCGCTGATCACGCCGGGTGACACGATCCTCGGCCTCTCGCTGGACGCCGGCGGACACCTCACGCACGGCATGCGACTGAACTTCTCGGGCCGGCTGTACACCGTGGCCGCGTACGGCGTCTCCGAGGAGGACTTCCGTATCGACATGGACGCCGTCGCCGAGGCGGCCCGCGAGCACCGACCGAAGCTGATCATCGCAGGCTGGTCGGCGTACCCGCGGCACCTCGACTTCGAGCGCTTCCGGCAGATCGCCGACGAGGTGGGTGCCTACCTGATGGTGGACATGGCGCACTTCGCCGGACTGGTGGCCGCCGGTCTGCACCCGTCGCCGGTGCCCTACGCCGACGTCACGACCACCACCACGCACAAGACCCTCGGTGGGCCGCGCGGCGGACTGATCATGACCAACGATGCGGCGATCGCGAAGAAGATCAACTCCGCCGTCTTCCCCGGCCAGCAGGGCGGCCCGCTGGAGCACGTGATCGCAGCGAAGGCGGTCGCGATGGGCATGGCCGCCCGGCCCGAGTTCGCGGAGCGCCAGCAGCGAGTCCTCGACGGTGCCGCGATCCTCGCCGACCGCCTCGGCCGCGCCGACGTCGCGGCCGCCGGGATCACCGTCCTCACCGGCGGCACGGACGTGCACCTGGTGCTCGTGGACCTGCGGGACGCCGCGATCAACGGCCAGCAGGGCGAGGACCGGCTCGCGGCGGTCGGCATCACCGTCAACCGCAACGCCGTGCCGTTCGACCCGCGCCCGCCGATGGTCTCCTCCGGCCTGCGGATCGGCACGCCGGCGCTGGCCGCCCGCGGCTTCGGCGCCGAGGAATTCGCGGAGGTGGCGGACATCATCGCGCTCGCACTGATCGCGGCCGAGGGCGCCGACACCAGCGACCTCGCCGCCCGCGTCGAGGCGCTCGCCGACCGGTTCCCGCTGTACCCGGGGCTGTAGCCGATGACGATCAGCGTTCTCGATCTGTTCTCGGTGGGCATCGGCCCGTCGAGCTCGCACACGGTGGGCCCGATGCGGGCCGCCGCCCGGTTCGTCGCCGACCTCGGCCTGCGCGGCACCGTCCCGCGCACGGCGTCGTTCGCGGTCACGCTGTACGGATCGCTGGCCGCGACGGGCGCTGGTCACGGCACGCAGCCCGCCATCCTGCTCGGCCTCGACGGTCATCAACCCGAAACGCTCGAGGTCGAGATCAAGGACCTGGCACTGGCGCGGATCCGGGAATCGGGCGCGATCGTCCTCGCCGGCCGGGAGGTTCCGATCCGCGAGCAGGAGTTCGAGCTGCTTCCTCGGACGGTGCTCGACGCCCACCCGAACGGGATGCGCCTGCGCGCCCTCGACGGGGACGGCGCCGTGCTGCACGAGCGGACGTACTTCTCGATCGGCGGAGGCTTCGTGCTCACCGCCGAGGAGATCGAGACCGGCCGAGCCCGGGTCGACGCCGGCGGTACGGAGACGGGCGCGTCGTCGTCGGCTTTCGGCTCCGCGGCGGAGTTGCTCGAGCTGGCATCCGCCCGCGGCACGTCGATCGCGGACGTGATGCTCGCGTTCGAGACGGAGCGGCTCCCCGAGGGGGAGGTCCGCACCCGGCTGCTGGCGCTGCGGGACGTGATGGAGGCGTGCGCGGCCCACGGCATCAAGCAGAGCGGCTACCTGCCCGGCGCCCTGGGCGTCAAGCGCCGCGCGCCCGAGTGGTTCGAGCGTCTCAGCAAGGAGGATCCCCACCGGTCCCCCGAGTTCGCCGAGGACTGGGTGAATCTGATCGCGCTGGCGGTGAACGAGGAGAACGCCTCCGGCGGGCGAATCGTGACCGCGCCGACGAACGGCGCGGCCGGGATCATTCCCGCGGTACTGCACTACGCGGTGCACTACACGCGGGCGGGCCGGGAGGACCCCGACGGCGCTGCAGTGCGCTTCCTCCTCGCGGCCGGCGCGATCGGCTCGCTGTTCAAGGAGCGGGCGTCGATCTCCGGCGCCGAGGTGGGTTGTCAGGGCGAGGTCGGATCGGCCGCGTCGATGGCCGCCGGCGGCTTGGCGGAGATCCTCGGCGGCACTCCCCCGCAGGTGGAGAACGCCGCCGAGATCGCGATGGAGCACAGCCTGGGCCTGACCTGTGATCCCATCGGCGGTCTGGTGCAGATCCCCTGCATCGAGCGCAACGCGATCTCCGCCGGCAAGGCGATCAACGCGGCGCGGATGGCGCTGCGGGGCGACGGCAGCCATCGGGTGAGCCTGGACCAGGTGATCGAAACCATGCGGCTCACCGGCCTGGACCTCAGCAGCAAGTACAAGGAGACCTCGACCGGCGGCCTGGCGGTGAACGTCCCCGTCACCGCGGTGGAGTGCTGAACACGCGCGATCGCGAATCGGGCGAAGGCGGACGTCCGATTCCGAAGTAGGGCACCCTATAGTGTCGGGTATGGTGACCCCCGATAACGATCTCGATGCGACGCCCCCGAAGGGGGTTCAGGCGGTGGACCGCGCGATCAGCGTTCTGGAACTGCTGGCGCGGGACGGCGAGGCCGGGGTCAGCGAGGTCGCGGCGGAGATCGGGGTGCACAAGTCGACGGCCTTCCGGCTGCTCGGCGCTCTCGAAGTACGAGAGTTGGTGGAGCAGAACGACAGCCGCGGCAAGTACCGACTCAGCCACGGACTTCTCCGGCTCGCGTCCGCGGTACCGGCCCGCCAGGATCTCACGCACCAGGCGCAACCGATCTGCGACGCGCTCGCCGCCGAGGTCGGCGAGACCGTCAACGTCGCGGTCGCGAGATCCGGCTTCTCGGTCAACCTCGTCCAGGCGGCCGGCCCGTCGACGGTCGGCACCATCGACTGGCTCGGATCACTGACGCCGCTGCACGCCACGTCCAGCGGTAAGGTGCTGCTCGCTCACCTGGACCCGGGTGAGGCGGAGCACCTGATCGACCGGGTCGGGTTGGAGCGATTCACGGAGCGCACCATCACCGATCCGGCCCTGCTGCGGTCCGAGCTGGCGACCATCGCCCAGGACGGCTACGCCCGTACCTTCGAGGAATTCGAGGAGGGGCTCAACTCCGTCGCCGCGCCGATCCGCGACTACACCGGCGCGGTGATCGCCGGCATCAGCGCCTCCGGCCCGGTGTACCGCTTCTCCCGGGAGCGCATCGACGAGGTGATCCCGATGGTCATCGCGGCAGCGGAGCAGATCAGCCACCGGATGGGCTACTCCCGCCGATCCGCCTGAACCGCCGGCGAACTCACGCCTCGAGCGCGGTGGTGAGCCACGCGTGGAACTCGCCGATGTGCGCCTCGCTCGGCACGAGGACGCCGCCGTCCTTGTACATCCGTGAGCTCATGGCCGGCTGACACCGCTCGCACGCCTCGAAGTCCTGCTGATTGACGCGGTGGAACAGCTCCACCGAACGGCTCAGATCCCGGCCGGATTCGACCACGCCCGGCAGGTACAGCCAATCGCACTCGACCATCGTGCGGTCGGCCGCGAGCGGGAACATCCGATGGAAGATCACGTGGTCGGGCACCAGGTTGATGAACACCAGCGGCCGCACCGTGATGGCGTAGTACCGGCGGTCCTGCTCCTCCGAGACAGCCGGCAGCCGGTCGAGTCCCGCGGAACCGTCGATCGTGAATCCCTCGACGCCCTCGCCGAACTCCGCGCCGTGGCCCACGAAGTACTGCGCGGCGTAGCCGTCGGCGAACTCCGGGAGCACCTCGGTCAGCTCGGGATGGATCGTGGCACAGTGGTAGCACTCCATGAAGTTCTCGATGATGAGCTTCCAGTTCGCCTTCACGTCGTAGACGATCCGACGCCCCGGTGCCAGCTCACCGATCGTGTAGTGATCCACCGAATCGAGCTCGCCGAGCCGGTCGATGACGTCCTGCATCACCGTCGCCTCGAACGACGGGGGCTGTTCCGCCAGGCAGACCCACACGTAGCCCAACCATTCGCGGACCGCGATCCGGCGCAATCCGTACTCCACCCGGTCGATGTCCGGCATCTTCGTCAGGTTCGGCGCCGCGACCAGCTTGCCGTCCAGGTCGTACGTCCACGCGTGGTACGGGCACTGGAAGTTCCGTTCCGCCACCCCCGACTCGGCGGTGCACAGCTTCGCGCCGCGATGCCGGCAGACGTTGAAGAACGCCCGGATCTCGCCCTTGCGGGACCGGGAGACGATCACCGACTCCCGTCCGACCTGCACGGTCCGGAACGCGCCAGGGCGCTCGAGGTCGGCGGCGCGAACCGCGCACACCCACATGGCCTCGAAGACCTTCTCCTGTTCCTTCGCGAATATCTCCGGATCGACGTAATAGGCACCGCCGAGGGTCGGGACCAGGCTGGGCGGGAGCGCGGTGGTGGACAATTCATCTCCTCATCTGATGGCGTGGACCCGGTCGGGACCGACGGTGTGGTGGGCGTTAGCGGGACAGGGGGGCGAGTGTGCGCCGGACCCTGGTGAATTCGCGGGGCTGGTTGACGCCGAGCGCGGCGACCGGCGTGCCACCTCGCCGATACACGGCGAGGAATTCGAGCGTGTCGATCGCGCCGAGGTCGATGGTCACCTCGTCCGCAAGGTGCGAGTAACCGGCGAATTGGATCCGTTTGCCGTACTGCTCAGACCAGAAGTACGGCGGCTTGGCGGGCGCCGCGCCCACTCCCGATGCCGCACCCGCCAGCAGCGTGGCGACGGCGATCGAGGGGCGCTCCATCGCGCCGGTCCAGTGCTCCACCCGGTGCTGCCGACAGAGGAACGGGTCGTACCAGGACGCACAGTCCCCGACTGCGACCACCTGCGGAACCGACGTCGCGCCGCGGCTGTCGCAGCGGACGCCGTTCTCCACCGCCACCGGGCCGCCGTGCAGCCACTCCACGTTCGGGATCGCGCCGATGCCGACGAGCACGACGTCGGCCGGCACGTGCCGACCGTCCACCAGCGCCACTCCGGTCACCCGGTCGGTACCCGTGAGTTCCGCGACGCCGGTGCCGCAGTGCAGCGTCACCCGGTTGTCGCCGTGCACCCGGGACAGGGCGGCGCCGAGCATCGGACCGAGCGGTCCCGCCAGCGGCACCTCGGCCGCCTCGATGACGGTGACCTCGACGCCGAGCTTGCGCGCCGTCGACGCCACCTCGGCACCGATGAAACCCGCACCGATGACCGCGAGCCGGGCACCGGGCTGCAGCTCGGCGCGGAGAGCGAGGGCATCGTCGAGGGTGCGGAGTACGTGCACCCCCGCCATCTCCGGGCCGGGGAAGGGCCGGGCCCGGGCTCCGGTGGCGAGAACGACGCCGTCGGCACCGATCCGGCTGCCGTCGTCGAGTTCGATCTCCGCCGCACCGGCGTCGAGCCGGACCGCACGCCTGCCGAGCACCCACTGTAGGTCGGGCTCGGAGTCCGTCTCCAGCGAGAGGTCGGAGTAGTCGATGGTGCCCAGCATGAAGTCCTTGGACAGTGGCGGCCGGTCGTACGGGCGGTGGACCTCGTCACCGATGACGGTGATCGCACCGTCGAATCCCTGCTCCCGGAGCGCACGGCCGGCGCAGAGTCCGGCCAGCGAGCCGCCGACGATCGCGACCGACCTCATGACTGCTCCGCGGGTACGCACGACGCCGAGCCGGGCGGCAGGTTCGGGGCCTCGGTGCTCAATTCGACGCGGATCATGCCGTCGACGATCTCCACGCGATGGGTGCGGACGGGCTTCTTCGCGGGCGGCGCATCGGCGCGACCGGTGCGCAGGTCGAACCGCGATGCGTGCAGCGGACATTCCACCCAGCAGTCCTCCAGCCAGCCGTCGGCGAGCGAGGCGTCCTGGTGGCTACAGGTGTCGTCGATCGCGAAGACCTCCCCCTCCTCGGTGCGGAAGATCGCGATCGGGGGGGCGGTCTCGACCCGGCGGGCGTCACCCGGGTCAAGCGCGGAGAGTTGGCAGACCTCAATCATGACCGAGACCCTTCGTGTTGCGTTATATGAAGCAGGTTCCACCATGTGCGTCACCTATTCGTAGTGTGATCCACATCCTGGCGCGAGTCAATACCCGAACGGCGCGCATTGTGGCAAGTTTCTTCCCAGTCCGGTTTTGTGAGGTGCGCCACTCGAATTCCCTCGAAGGTCTTGACCGCACGGGTGGCCGCACCTACTCTTCGGTGATATATCAATAGATCATCAGTCGTCGATGTGCCCTCTCCACCCGTCGCCGCGCTCGAGGTCGACGGGAGCCGAGCGCTCCACCTCAACCCGATGGGATCCCCTATGTCACAGCCAGCACCCGACGCCGCTCCGGCGACGCGGTCCGACGGACCGCGCATAGACCGGATCGTGTTCGGCATCGCCGGCGCGACCGTCGTCGCCTTCGTCGCCTGGGGGCTCATCAGCCCCGCCGGACTGCGCAGCAGCACCGACACAGTTCTGGACTGGGTCATCAACAACCTCGGCTGGCTCTTCCTCGTCGCCTCGGCACAGTTCGTCCTCTTCGCTGTCTTCCTCGCCGCGACCTCGTTCGGCAAGATTCCCCTGGGTCGCGACGGCGAAGCGCCCGAGTACCGCACGATCTCCTGGATCGCCATGATGTTCAGCGCCGGCATGGGGATCGGTCTGATGTTCTACGGCGCCGCGGAGCCCATCTACCACTTCGTCGGGGCTCCGCCCGGAATGAGCTCGCACGATGTGGCGGTGGCCATGGCGACGACGATGTTCCACTGGGGCTTCCACCCGTGGGCGATGTACGCGATCGTCGGTCTGTCCATCGCCTACAGCACCTATCGATGCGGGCGCACGCAGCTCATCAGCTCCGTGTTCGCGCCGATCTTCAACCGCACGGGAGGGCGCGGCGTCGGCGGGCGGGTCATCGACATCCTGGCCATCTTCGCGACGCTGTTCGGCACCGCGGCCTCGCTCGGCCTGGGCGCGGCCCAGGTCGGGGCCGGGATGGAGAAGCTCGGTTGGGTGTCCGACGGATCGTCCACGATGATCCTGGTCGCCATCATCGCGTTGCTGACGGTGTGCTTCATCGGATCCGCGGTCAGCGGGATCGCCAAGGGGATCCAGTTCCTCTCCAACACCAACATGGTGCTCGCGATCGTGCTCGCCGTGTTCGTCTTCGTCGTAGGTCCCACGGTGTTCCTCCTGAACCTCCTCCCCACCACGATGGGTGCGTACGCCGCGGACTTCATGGAGATGACCGCGCGCTCCGCGGCGAACGAACCCGGCGCCGAGAAGTGGCTCTCGACCTGGACCATCTTCTACTGGGCGTGGTGGGTCAGCTGGACCCCGTTCGTCGGACTGTTCCTGGCGAAGATCTCGCGCGGGCGCAGTATCCGCGAGTTCGTGATCGGCGTGATGTTCGTCCCGACCGTCGTCTCCATGGTGTGGTTCGTCATCTTCGGCGGCACCGCGCTCAGTCAGGAACAGTCGGGTATCCCGATCAGCGAATCGGCGAACGAGCAGGCGCTGCTCTACAACGTTCTCGATCACCTGCCATGGGCCACCCTCACGGCGTTCCTGGTCATGGTGCTGGTGGGCATCTTCTTCGTCTCCGGTGCCGACTCGGCGTCGATCGTGATGGGGACGCTCTCGTCCCGCGGTGCCGACGAGCCCAAACGGAGGGTGGTCGTCTTCTGGGGGACGGTGACCGGCGGCACGGCCGCGCTGCTCCTCGCGGTCAGCGGCGACAACGCCCTCCAGGGGATCAAACAGATGGCGATCCTCGCCGCCGTCCCGTTCGTGGTCGTGATGCTCGGCATGTGCGTCTCACTGTTCATCGACCTGTGGCACGACCCGCTCTTCGTCGCGCAGCGCTCGCATCGCAGTGAACTGCACGAGCGCATGCGGATTCATGCCAACACGCTCGCGGCGACCGATCTCACGAACGAGGTCCAACCGTCCTCCGAGGTCATGATCTACAGCGACGGTATCCCCGACGATCTCTACCACGGCCCCTCGACCGGCGGTCTCGTCGCCCTCGACGAGTACGAGTCGCAGTGCCGCGAACGCGCGGCGAAGGGCGAGCCCGAGCCGACGGGCTGACCGGGCGGGCGGTCCACTCCGCCGCTCTCCGCCACTACCCGCCGGCCAGCGCCGCCTCGATCTCGTCCCGCACCGTCAGCGCCGCCGATCGCAGCGCGACCGCGTCCGGGCCCGCGCCCAGCACCTGCCGTGACGAGCTGGGGAGCACCGTCCCGCCGGAGCCGAAGATCGCCGCCAGGTCCGCGGGTGTCGCCCCCTGCGCGCCCAGCCCGGGCGCGAGGATCGGGCCGTTCAGGCCGTCCAGCTGCAGCCCGTGGTCCCGGGTGGCACCTACCACGAGGCCGACGGTGCCCGCCCCGTCGGCGTTGTCGGCCCGGGCGTCGTCGACGATGCGCTGCCCGACGCCCTCGGCCTGCACCTGCGCCCCCTCGGGGTTGGAGGTGCGGGCGAGCACGAAGACGCCGCGCCCTGCGGCGCGGGCGGCGTCGATCGCGGGCCGGAGCGAGCCGTAGCCGAGGTAGGGCGAGAGGGTCACCGCGTCGGCCGCCAGCGGCGAGTCGCCGAGCCAGGCGCGCGCGTAGCCCGCCATGGTGGAACCGATGTCGCCGCGCTTGGCGTCGGCGATCACGACGGCTCCGGCCTCGCGGCACGCGGCGATGACCTCCTCCAGGGCGTGCATCCCGGCGGCGCCGAACTGCTCGAAGAAGGCCACCTGCGGCTTGACGAAGCCGACCTCGCCCGCGACGGCCTCGGCGCAGCGCAGCCCGAAGGCGCGCACGCCGGCGGCGTCGTCGGACAGGCCCCACGCGGCGAGCAGCGGCGGGTGCGGGTCGATGCCCACCACCAGCCGTCCCCGGTCGGCGACGGCGGCGGCGACGCGCGCGGCGAAGGTCACCGGTTCACCAGCGCCGCGTGCATGTCCTGCAGGCTCTTGACGCCGATGCCCCCGCGCAGCGCGGCCTCGATGCCCTGCACTGCCGCCGAGGCGCCCTGCACGGTGGTCACGCACGGCACGGAGGCCTGCACCGCGGCCGTGCGGATCTCGTAGCCGTCGATGCGCGGCCCGGCGTTGCCGAACGGGGTGTTGATGATCAGGCCCACCTCGCCGGCCTTGATCATCTCGACGATGGACTGCTCCCCCTCGGGGATGACGTCCGAGTGCTTGAGCACCATCTCCGCATCGACGCCGTTGCGGCGCAGCACATCCGCGGTTCCCGCGGTCGCGATGATGGTGAAGCCGAGGTCCGCGAGCCGCTTGACCGGGAAGATCAGCGCCCGCTTGTCCTTGTTCGCCACGGAGACGAAGACCTTGCCCGTGGCGGGCAGCGAGCCGCTGATCGCCGTCTGCGACTTGGCGAAGGCGGTGCCGAAGTCGCGGTCCACGCCCATCACCTCGCCGGTGGACTTCATCTCGGGTGAGAGCAGCGAGTCGACACCCGTGCCATCCGCGCGGCGGAAGCGGTTGAAGGGGAGCACGGCCTCCTTCACGGAGACCGGCGCCTCGATCGGCATGTGCGAGCCGTCGCCCTCCGCGGGCAGGATCTGCTGCTCGCGCAGCTCGGCGATGCTCTGGCCGAGCATGACCCGGGCGCAGGCCTTCGCGAGCTGCACCGCGGTGGCCTTGGAGACGAAGGGCACCGTGCGGGAGGCGCGGGGGTTGGCCTCGAGGACGTAGAGCACGTCGTCCTTGAGGGCGTACTGCACGTTCATCAGGCCGTGGACGCCGATGCCGCGGGCCAGCGCCTCGGTGGCCGCCCGCACCGCGTCGATGTCGGCGCGGCCGAGCGTGGTGGGCGGCAGCGAGCACGCCGAGTCGCCGGAGTGGATTCCGGCCTCCTCGATGTGCTCCATGATGCCGCCGATGAAGACCTCCCCGGTGGCGTCGCACAGGGCGTCGACATCGATCTCGACGGCGTCCTCGAGGAACCGGTCCACCAGGACGGGGCGGTCGGGGGCGAGCTCCGTGGCGCGAGAGATGTAGTCGAGCAGCGCCTGCTCGTCGTAGACGATCTCCATGCCGCGACCGCCGAGCACGTACGAGGGGCGCACCAGCACCGGGTAGCCGATCCCGGCCGCGACCTCGCGGGCACCGTCGGCCGTGGTGGCGGTGCCGAATTTCGGCGCCGGGAGACCCGCCTCGGTGAGCACGCGGCCGAACTCGCCGCGGTCCTCGGCGAGGTCGATGGCCTCGGGCGAGGTGCCGACGATGGGAAGGCCCGCGGCCTTGAGGCGCGCCGCGAGGCCGAGCGGAGTCTGCCCGCCGAGCTGCACGATGACGCCCACGACGCCCGGGCCGCCGTCGCCGGAGCGCTGCTCCGAGTGGTAGACCTCGAGGACGTCCTCGAAGGTCAGCGGCTCGAAGTAGAGGCGGTCGGCGGTGTCGTAATCGGTGGAGACCGTCTCCGGGTTGCAGTTGATCATCACGGTCTCGTAGCCGGCCTCGCTCAGGGTGAGCGCGGCGTGGACGCACGAGTAGTCGAACTCGATGCCCTGGCCGATGCGGTTCGGGCCGGAGCCGAGGATCAGCACCTTGGGCCGCTCCGTCTGCGGGGCCACCTCGCCGGTGGCCGACGGGTCGAGCTCGTAGCTGCTGTAGTGGTACGGCGTCTTGGCCTCGAACTCGGCCGCACAGGTATCGACGGTCTTGTACACCGGACGCACGTCGTGCTCGTGCCGGTAGGCGCGGATCTCGTCCTCGCCGACGCCGCGCAACTCGGCGATCTGCAGGTCGGAGAGGCCGTGGGTCTTGGCCAGCCGCACCAGATCCGGCGTCAGCTCGGCGTCGCGGACCTGGGCGCCGAGGTCGATGACGGCCTTGATCTCCTCGAGGAACCAGGGGTCGATCGCGGTGGCGTCGAAGACCTGCTCGACGGAGGCGCCCAGCTCGAAGGCGCGGCCGATCAGGTAGAACCGTCCGTCCTTGGGAACCGTGATCTCCTGCAGCAGCTCGTCGAGGCTCCCCTCGACGGGGGCGCCGGTCCAGAAGCCGTGGCGCTTGGTCTCCAGCGAGCGCATCACCTTGCCGAAGGCCTCGGCGAAGCTGCGGCCCAGGCTCATCGCCTCGCCCACCGACTTCATCGTCGTGGTGAGGGTGTCGTCGGCGCCGGGGAACTTCTCGAAGGCGAACCGCGGGGCCTTGACCACGACGTAATCGAGCGTCGGCTCGAAGCACGCCGGGGTCTCGCCCGTGATGTCGTTGAGGATCTCGTCGAGCGTGTAGCCGACGGCCAGCTTCGCGGCGATCTTGGCGATCGGGAAGCCGGTCGCCTTACTCGCGAGCGCCGAGGAGCGCGAGACGCGCGGGTTCATCTCGATGGTGACCAGGCGACCGTCGCGCGGGTTCTGCGCGAACTGGATGTTGCAGCCGCCGGTGTCGACGCCCACCTCGCGGAGGATCGCGATCGACTGGTCGCGCATGATCTGGTACTCGCGGTCGGTGAGCGTCATCGCCGGCGCGACGGTGACCGAGTCGCCCGTGTGCACGCCCACGGGGTCGACGTTCTCGATCGAGCAGACGACCACCACGTTGTCGCGGCCGTCGCGCATGAGCTCGAGCTCGTACTCCTTCCAGCCGAGGATCGACTCCTCGATGAGCACGTTCGCGGTGGGCGAGGCGGCCAGCCCCGCGCCGGCGATGCGGATCAGGTCGGCCTCGTCGTAGGCCATGCCGGAGCCGAGGCCGCCCATGGTGAACGACGGCCGCACGACGACCGGGTAGCCGAGCTCGGCGACCGTCTCCTTGCACTCGTCCAGGGTGAAACAGACCTTGGACCGGGCGGACTCGCCGCCGATCTTCGCGACGATGTCCTTGAACTTCTGCCGGTCCTCACCGCGCTGGATGGCGTCGAAGTCGGCGCCGATGAGGCTGATGCCGTACTTGTCGAGGATTCCCTGCTCGTGCAGGCCGACCGCCGCGTTGAGGGCCGTCTGGCCGCCCAGGGTCGCGAGCACCGCGTCGATCGGGAAACCCTTGTCGCGCTCGGCGACGATGACCTTCTCGATGTACTCGGGCGTGATGGGTTCGATGTAGGTGGCGTCCGCGAACTCGGGATCGGTCATGATCGTCGCCGGATTCGAGTTCACCAGCGAGACGCGCAGCCCCTCCGCGCGGAGCACGCGGCAGGCCTGGGTGCCGGAGTAGTCGAACTCGCAGGCCTGGCCGATCACGATCGGGCCCGAGCCGATCACCAGGACGTGCTGGATGTCTGTGCGGCGCGGCATGTTACTTGTCTCCCATGATCTGAGCGAACTTGTCGAAGAGGTATGCGGCGTCGTGCGGTCCCGCCGCGGCCTCGGGGTGGTACTGGACGGAGAAGGCGCGTCCGTCGAGCAACTCGACCCCCTCCACGACCCCGTCGTTGGCGCATACGTGGCTGACGCGGCCGCGGCCGAACGGGGTGTCGAACTCGGCGCCGCGCTCGCCCTCGAGGGCGAAGCCGTGGTTCTGCGCGGTGATCGAGATCCGGCCGGTGGTGTGCTCCACGACCGGGATGTTGATGCCGCGGTGGCCGAACTTCATCTTGTAGGTCTCCAGGCCGAAGGCGCGCCCCAGCAGTTGGTTGCCGAGGCAGATGCCGAACAGCGGCAGGCCCGCGTCGAGCACGCCCCGGGTGAGCTCGACCTCGTGCTCGGCCGTGGCGGGGTCGCCCGGGCCGTTGGAGAGGAAGAAGCCGTCCGGATCGAAGGAGCGCACCTCATCGAGCGTGATGGTCGAGGGAACCACGTGCACCCGGATACCGCGCTCGGCGAACATGCGCGGAGTGTTCGTCTTGATGCCCAGGTCGACCGCGACGACGGTGAACCTGGGCTCTGCCCCGGCCGGCTCGATGGTGTAGGACTCGGTGGTCGAGACCTCGCCGATCAGGTTCTGCCCCTTCATCGACGGCTGCGCGCGCACCCGGTCGAGAAGCTCCGCCTCGGGCGCCAGCGCCGCGCCGGAGAAGACGCCGGCTCGCATGGAGCCGTGGTCGCGGAGGCGGCGTACCAGCGCACGGGTGTCGATGCCCGCGATGCCGACGACGCCCTGATCGACCAGCTCGCCTTCGAGGGTGCCGGTGGCCCGCCAGTTGCTGACCCGGCGGGTGGGGTTGCGGACCGCGTAGCCGGCGACCCAGATGCGATCGCCCCGCGACTCGTCGTCCTCGTCGTTCCAGCCCGTGTTACCGATCTGCGGGGCCGTCGCCACCACGATCTGCCGGGCGTAGGACGGATCGGTGAGCGTCTCCTGATACCCCGTCATCGCGGTGCAGAACACCGCCTCGCCCAGGGTCTGCCCGACGGCGCCGAACTCGACCCCGCGGTGCACGGTTCCGTCTTCGAGAACCAGGAGTGCTGTGTTGTCGGCAGCCATCTAACTTTCCCTCACGTCCATCAGTTTTCGATACGTCGTCTTGTCGTCGGCGCGGAAGCCCGTGTCCACGACGGTGCCGGTGGGCAGCTCCCAGCGGAACACCAGCAGGGCGTCGCCGGGCATGACCTTGCCGGCCAGTTTCGAGGCGCGCCGCACCTCCACCAGGCGCTCGTCGGCGATCCACATCGGATTGCCGCGGCCGCGCTCCATCAGGTAGCCGTCGGCGTAGCGGCTCAGATTCACGGTGGACCGGTACCCCCAATCCCCCACGGCCACCCGGTCCTGCCAGTGCGGCGCCACGGTGCTGCCGACGTAGACGCCGGAGACCGGTCCGAACACCAGCTCACTGAGCTGCTCGGGGGTGGTGGGGATCTCGCCGATCGCCGCGGCCTGGCGCTGCCCGCGCCGACGCCAGCCCAGCGCCATCAGCGAGAACAGACCGGCGAGCACCACGAGCACGAGCAGCAGCGTGGCGAAATCGCTGATGCTCACGCGCGCATCCCGTTCCCCGGCTGCGCGGCCACCCCGTCGCGGGCGGTCACCCGGCCCCGGAGCACGGTGAGCACAGGCTTGGCGCGGAAGGTCAGCTCGGCGAACGGGGTGTTGCGCGAGCGGCTGGCGAGTTCGCCCGCGCGTACCGTCCACCCCAGGTCGGGATCGACCAGCGTCAGGTTGGCGGGCTCGCCCACGCCGATCGGGCGGCCCTGGTCGTCGAGTCGAGCGATCTGCGCGGGCTTGCTGCTCATGACCCGCGCCACGTCGCGCCAGCCCAGGTCACCCGTCTCGACGCAGACCTGGGCGACGATGGCCAGCGCCGTCTCGAGCCCCAGCATGCCGGGGCGGGCGGCGGCGAACTCGCAGCACTTGTCCTGCTCCGCGTGCGGCGCGTGGTCGGTGGCCACGCAGTCGATCACGCCGTCCCGCAGCGCCTTCCGCAGGGCGGCCACGTCGGAGGCCTCGCGCAGCGGCGGATTCACCCGGTTCACCGCGTCGTAGGTCTGCAGGCGCGAATCGTCGAGCAGGAGGTGGTGCGGGGTCACCTCGGCGGTGATCGCGATGCCCTGGCCCTTCGCCCACTGCAGCAGCTCGACGGTGCCGGCCGTGGAGGCGTGACAGATGTGCACGCGCGCACCGGCATCGCGGGCGAGCAGCGCGTCGCGGGCGACGATCGCCTCCTCGGCGGCGCGGGGCCAGCCGGTGAGGCCGAGCCGCGCGGCCTCGGGACCCTCGTGCGCCACGGCACCCTTGGTCAGGCGGGGTTCCTCGGCGTGCTGCGCGATCACCACGCCCAGCGAGGCGGAGTACTCCAGCGCACGACGCATCAGCAGCGGATCGGCGACGCAGAAGCCGTCGTCGGAGAAGACCCGGACCCGCCCGGGGCGGTCGCCGTTCGGCCCTCCCACTCCGTTCCCGGCGCCGGCGGCCATCATGCCCATCTCGGCGAGCTTCTCGCCGGCCAGGCCGACGGTGACCGCGCCGACAGGATGCACGTCGACCAGGCCGACCTCCTGGCCCCGGCGGTAGACGTGGTCGGTGACCACGGCCGAGTCGGCGACCGGGTTGGTGTTGGCCATCGCGAAGACGGCGGTGTAGCCGCCGAGCGCCGCTGCGGCGGAGCCGGACTCGATGGTCTCGGTGTCCTCGCGGCCGGGCTCGCGCAGGTGGGTGTGCAGGTCGACGAAGCCGGGCAGCAGGACCTTGCCGCCGCCGTCGATCACCTCGGCACCGTCGTCCGGCGTGAGACCGGCGCCGATGGCGGTGATCTCACCGCCGGCGATCGCCACGTCGACGGGATCGCCCTCGCCGTAGGGCCGGACATCGGTGAGCAGCAGGCTCATGCGGGAGGATCCTTCGGTCCGCGAGGAGTGGGTGGCAGCGGGGCGCGCCGAGGTCATTCCGTACCCCCCTCTGTGGCAAGGAGATGGAACAGCACCGCCATGCGGACGTGCACGCCGTTGTTGACCTGCTGCAGGATCGCGGCCTGCGCCGAATCGGCCACCGAGTAGCCGATCTCCATGCCGCGCAGCATCGGTCCGGGGTGCAGGACCACGGCGTGGTCGGGCAGCAGCGCCGCGCGCTGCGGGTTGAGCCCGAAGCGCACCGCGTACTCGCGTTCGCTCGGGAAGAAGCCGCCGTTCATCCGCTCGGCCTGCACACGCAGCATCATCACCGCATCGGCGCCGGGCAGTTCGGCGTCGAGCGAGTCCGCGACCGTGACCGGCCAGGTCTCCACACCCACCGGTAGCAGCGTGCGCGGCGCGACGAGGACGACCTCGGCGCCGAGCGTGGACAGCAGCACCGCGTTCGACCGGGCCACCCGGCTGTGCAGCACGTCGCCGACGATCACGACGCGGCGGCCCTCGATCCCACCGAGCCGCTGACGCAGGGTGAGCGCGTCGAGCAGAGCCTGGGTGGGGTGCTCGTGCATGCCGTCGCCGGCGTTGATCACGATCGGGCCGGGCAGACCCGCCAGCGCGGCGGCCGAATTCGTCCACGCCGCGATCTGCTGCGCCGCACCGGAGGCGGGGTGCCGGACGATCAGCGCATCGGCGCCCGCGGCGTGCAGGGTGAGCGCGGTGTCGCGCAGCGACTCCCCCTTGGCGACGGAGCTCCCCGACGCCGAGACGTTGATCACGTCGGCGCTCATCCACTTGCCCGCCACCTCGAAGGAAACGCGGGTCCGGGTGGAGTTCTCGTAGAACACCGTCATGACGGTGCGCCCGCGCAGCGTGGGCAGCTTCTTGACCTCACGGCCCAGCAGCGCCTGCTGCAGCCGGTCCGCCTCGTCGAGGATCTCCTCGGCCTCGGCGCGGCTGAGGTCCGCCGCGGAGAGCAGGTGCTTGGTCACCGGCCGCCCTCCTTCGCGTCCGGTTCCGGCAGCTCGGAGATCACCACGGCGTCCTCGCCGTCCTTCTCCTGCAGCCGGACCTGCACGTCCTCCTGGCGGGAGGTCGGGATGTTCTTGCCCACGTAGTCGGCGCGGATCGGCAACTGCCGGTGCCCGCGGTCGACGAGCACCGCCAGCTGGACCGCGGCGGGGCGGCCGATGTCGCGCAGCGAATCCAGCGCGGCGCGCACCGTCCGGCCCGAGTACAGGACGTCGTCGACGAGGATGACGAGCGCACCGTCGACCCCCTGCGGCGGCACCGTGGTGCGCTCGAGAGGGCGGTGCGGCTTGTGCCGCAGATCGTCGCGGTAGAGGGTGATGTCGAGGTGACCGACGGGCACAGCCACGCCGGAGAACTCCTCGATGTCGGCCGCCAGCCGGGCGGCGAGAACCGCGCCGCGGGTGGGGATGCCGAAGATGACGACGCGGGGACGGGCGGAATCCGCTTCATCACCGGATCGAGCGGTGTCTAAGGCCGTCTTCTCGATGATCTGATGCGCGATCCGCGCCACCGTCCGGGTGACATCGGCCGCGGACATGAGCTCCCGAGCCACGTGACCTCCTTCCCCGCCTCTCCGGACGGCTCGCTCCGCCTCTCTGGACGGATTGCAAAGGATGCCTTGATGCAGGACGAAGCATACCAGTACGTTCAGGTCATGGAATTGTCGACCAGGCAACGCACGACGCTGTCCGCCATCGTCGACTCCTTCGCCCCGGGAGACGGGGTCGCCGTCCCCTCGGCGAGCGATCTGCGGGCCGGTGAGCTGGCCGTATCCTATGCCGACCGCAGCCCGCGCGACAGTGACGGCGTCACGCTCGCGCAATCCCTCTCCTTCTTCGACAACGTCGTCTTCTGCACCGTTGTGCTGGGCACCCGGGGGCAGCGTTTCGCCGATCTCTCGGCCGCCGAGCGCGAGCGCATCCTGATCGACCTCTCGCGGTCGCGGTTCGTGCAGAAGCGGATGCTGTTCAAGCGCCTGCGCAACATCGCCCTGCTCGCGTACTACGCCGCCGGCGGCGCGGACGGCGAGCACGGCCCGGGCGCCGAACTGATGGCCGCGATCGGATATCCCCGGCAGGCGCCGTTGAAGAAGCCCCGCGCCCGGGCCCTGCGCGCGCAGCGGCCCCTCTCCCCGACGCGCTACGAGATCGACGCGGCCACGGCGTGCGACGTGGTGGTGATCGGCTCCGGCGCGGGCGGCGCCGTCGCCGCGGCGGAGCTCGCGGAGGCCGGACTGGACGTGCTGGTCCTCGAGCGCGGGGACTACGTCTCGCCCACCGAGGTGGGCGACTCCGATCTGGACAACCTCGAGCAGTTGTACGCGCCGGGGCCGTTCTGGACCGAGAACGCGCAGTCGTACCTACTGACCGCGCGCTGCCTCGGTGGCGGCACCGCCGTCTCGAACGGCGGGTACTTCCTTCCGCCGGAGGAGGTGCGCGCCGATTGGGAGGCGCGGGGCGTCGAGACCGGAGCCTCGCTGGAGGCCGCCCTCGCCGAGGTGTGGCAGCGCTCGGGGGTGTCCGACGGGGCCGGCGCGCCCTCCGCCCGCGACGTGATCCTGGAGAGGGGCTGCCGAGCGCTCGACCTGCCGGTACGCCTCGTCAGCGTGGCGGACGACGTCGAGCCGGGGGGCCGCTGGGGGCCGTCCAGCAGGGTCGCGGCGCGGCAGGACGCGGGCCGGACGTGGTTGCGCGACGCCGAGAAGAAGGGCGCGCGGATCGTGACCGGCGCACAGGCCCGCTCCATCGAGACGCAGGGCGGACGCGCGCGCACCGTGATCGCGCGGACCTCGGGCGGCTCGTGGCTGACGGTGCGGTGCAGCGCGGTCGTGGTGGCCGCGGGGGGATTCCAGACACCCGCCCTGCTCGCCCGTTCGGGCATCGGCGGGCAGCACGTGGGCAAGCACTTGCACCTGCACCCGACGGCGACCGCAGTCGGCCTGTTCGGCGAGGTCGTGGCCCCGTGGCTGGGCGCCCCGTCGACCCGGTTCTGCGACGCGCACGCGAACCTCGACGGCAAGGGCTTCGGCGTGCGCTACGAGACCGTGCCACTCACGCCCGCGCTGGCGTCGAGCTTCGTGCCGTGGCGCAACCCCGTCGAGCACCTCAACGTGATGCGGCAGTTCCCGCACCTGTCGATCGTGCGGGTGGTGCTGCGCGACCGGGGCGCCGGCGAGGTGGTGATGGACGCCTCCGGCGAGCCTTCCGTGCGCTACGACCTCGCGGAGGCCGACCGGGCCAACCTGCGGACCGGCGTGGACACCGCAGTCCGCATCCTCGAGGCCGCCGGGGCCCGGCGGATCTTCACCGGCCAGCAGCGCGGGGGCGACTACGTGCCCGGTGACCGCCCCATCGAGCGGTTCCTCGAGCGTTCGCACGCCGCCGGGTACGGGGTCGGCGAGATCGCGCTCGGCGCGCACGACCCGATGAGCACCGCCCGCATGGCGTCCTCCGAGCGCCACGGCGCGGCGAACCCGGAGGGCGTGCTGTGGGACGTGCCGAACGTGGTGATCGCCGACGCCTCGGCCCTGCCCACGGCCAGCGGCGTGCACCCGATCGGCGTGGTGCAGGCCCTGGCGCTCCGCAATGCCCGCGCCCTCGCAGAGCGCCTCAAGAGCTGAGCGTCTGAGGAGCTGAGCGTCTGAGGAGCTGAGCGGCTACTCCGAGCGGTCGGCGGCGGGCTGGGCGGCGGCCGCGGCCCGGACCTGCGGCGCGAGCGCCGCCACCTTGCCGAGCACGCCGTTGAGGTAGGTCGGCGACTCGTCGGTCGAGAGCTCCTTGGCGAGCTCGACGGCCTCGTCGACCACGACGGCGGGGGGCACGTCGACGGCGTTGAAGAGCTCCCAGACGGCGATCCGCAGGATCGCGCGGTCCACCGCGGGCAGCCGCGCGAGCGTCCAGCCGGTCAGGTGCGAGGAGATGACCGAGTCGATCTGGTCGCCGTCCACGCCGACGCCGGTGACCAGCGTCGCGGTGTACTCGGACACCGGGGCGACCGCCGCGTCGTCGGCGGCGAGCTGCCGCCGCTCGGCCAGCAGGCCGTCGAGGTCGGCGAGGCCGCGGGCCTCCGCCTCGAACAGCAGGTCGACGGCGCGCTTGCGCGCCCGGTGCCGGGCGCCCGACTTCTTCGGGCGCCGGTTGTCAGACTGCTCGGGCACTTAGGAGTTCACGCGCCCCAGGTAGCTGCCGTCACGGGTGTCGACCTTGAGCTTGTCGCCGGTGTTGATGAACAGCGGGACGTTGATCTCGGCACCGGTCTCCAGCGTCGCGGGCTTGGTGCCGCCGGTGGAGCGGTCGCCCTGCAGGCCCGGATCGGTGTGCTGCACGACGTACTCGGCCGAGATCGGGAGCTCGACGAAGAGCGCCTCACCCTCGTGCATCGAGACCTGGACCTGCATGTTCTCCAGCAGGAACTTCGCGCCCTCGCCGACCTTGGCCTCGTCCAGGTTGATCTGGTCGTAGGTCTCGCCGTCCATGAAGACGTAGTCGGAGCCGTCGTGGTAGAGGTAGCTGAAGTCGCGGCGATCGACGGTGGCGACCTCGACCTTGACGCCGGCGTTGAAAGTCTTATCGACCGTCTTGCCGGACACCACGTTCTTGAGCTTGGTCCGCACGAAGGCGGGACCCTTGCCCGGCTTGACGTGCTGGAACTCGATGATCTGCCACAGCTGGCCCTCCTGGTTGAGGACCAGGCCGTTCTTGAAATCAGCAGTCGATGCCACGGTGTGTCGATTCTCCTAGAGTGCGATCAAGTCTTTGGTGGTGCGCGTCAGCAGTTCCGGCCCGTCCGCACGGACCACGAGGGTGTCCTCGATGCGGACTCCGCCACGACCCGGGAGGTACACACCCGGTTCCACGGTGACCACAGCACCGTCGGACAGTGTACCGCTGCCGAGTTTGCCCAGCGCCGGGGCTTCGTGGATCTGCACGCCGACGCCGTGGCCGAGGCCGTGCAGGAACTGCTCGCCGTACCCGGCCTCCTCGATCACCGCGCGGGCCGCGCCGTCGATCGCGCGGACGTCGGCGCCCGGCACCAGGGCCTCCCGTCCGGCGGTCTGCGCGGCGCGGACCAGGTCGTAGATCTCGCGCTGCCAGGCGGCCGGCTCCCCGAGGACGAAGGTGCGGGTCTCGTCGGCGTGGTAGCCCTGGAAGCGGGCGCCGAAGTCGATCTTCACGAAGTCGCCGGCCGCGAGGACGGCGTCGGTGGGTCGGTGGTGCGGGATCGCCGAGTTCGGTCCGGCCGCGACGATCGTCTCGAAGGCGACGGCCTCGGCGCCGAACTCGTACATGAGGTTCTCGAGGCGCCGCGCGACCTGCGTCTCCGTGGCGCCGACGCGGACGGCCCCCTCCTCCACGAGCGCCGCGAGCGCTTGATCGCTGATCGTGCAGGCGCGGCGGAGCAGCTCGATCTCGCCCTCGTCCTTGACCTCGCGGAGCGTCTCGACGAGCCGGGTGGTCGGCACGAGGTGCGCCTCCGGCGCGAGACGGGCGTGGTCGGCGTAGCTGAGCGCCGTCGCCTCGAAACCGACGGCGCCCTTCGCCTTCGCCTGCGCCAGGAGCGCCTTCGCGACGTCGCGCTCGATGACCGCGCGCAGGTCGCCCGACTGCTCGGCGACCTGGGTGAGGTAGCGGCCGTCGGTGGCGATCGCATCGCCGTCCGGATCGGCGGCGACGAGCACGGCGCCGTTCGACCCGGTGAAACCGGCGAGGTAGCGGACGTTGTCGAGGTCGGTGACCAGGAGTGCGTCGAGCGCGGGCTCCTGACGGGACAGGGCGGCGCGAAGCGCGTCGCGGCGGCGGGCGTGGTCGGTGGTCGTCTGCGGCATCCCGCCACGCTATCGCGGCGCGGGCGGAATCGTCAGACCGTTGCGCGCGCGACGACGGTGACCTCGTCCGCGACCTGCAGCGTGCCCATCATGAGGGAGAAGGGCTTGATTCCAAAGTCGGTCTGCCTCACCGGGACCGCAGCGGCCAGCGCCGGCGCCGGCGCGGCCTCCTCGTAGAGCAGGGCGAAGTCGCACGGGCGGGTCGTGCCGCAGATGGTCAGCTCGCCGCGGACACGGTAGCCGTTCTCCGTGGCGTCGATCGCGGTGGACCGGTACTCGATGGTCGGGTTCGTCTTGACCTTGAGCGAGCGATGCGCGTTCGCAGTGGCGACGGCGCGCTCGGGCGCGGTCAGCGGCGTGAGCCCGCCCTCGCCGGAGACGACCTCGAGCGAGGCCGCGTCGACGGTCACCGTGACGGCGACGGGCTGGCCACCGTCGGCCTCGACGGCCGCCCGCCAGGCGGTGGGCGCCAGCACCAGGCGGTGGCCGAGCCGCGCGGATCGCCCGGCGACACCGGTGTGCACCTCCAGCACAGCACTGGACTGATCGATGGTCGTGGTCTCGCTCACCCCCTCGACGGTACCGGCGCGTGGGCCGGCAGGTCACTCACGAGCGGGTGACGACGAACACCGGGTAGCGGACCGCGGCGGCGGCGAGCTCGTCGTCGGTGCTGCCGGAGGAGAGGCCCGGGAAGAACGCGCCCACCTCCCAGGCCCACTTGCGCAGGTACGCGCGCAGCACGGGCACCTTCGCAGCCGGATCCGTGACCTCCGTCGCGGTGAATGCTTCGACGGTCCGCCCGTGCCGGAGCTCCCCCGCGCCGGCAGCGCGCAGGTTCCGCACCCACTGGGTGACGCCGCGCGCCGCGACGAGGTACTCGGCACCGTCGACGACGAGCACGTTGACGGGGACCGTGCGCCACTCCCCGGACTTCCGCCCACGGATTGCGAGTTCCCTACTGCCTGCCGTAGACGGAGACACCGCGGCGGGAGAGCCACGCGACCGCGCTGTTGAAGGCGGTGGCCGTGCGGCCAGGGCGGGTGTGGTCGGCGGCGGGTGGGGTCACGATTCCTCCAAAGTGTGAGCACTGCTCTCGTTTCAATCTCATGCTCCGCTGCCCGCGCACTGTTGTCAAGAGCAGTGCTCTGCTTTCGGATCAGTGCAATGATCGAGAGGTGAACGCCTCCCTGACCGCCCGCGAGCGCGCCCGCGCCGAACTCACCGCCGAGATCACTCGGAGTGCTCGGGAACAGCTCCAGGAGGTGGGCGCGGCCGCGCTCTCGCTGCGCGCCGTCGCCCGAGACCTGGGACTGGCCTCGTCGGCGGTGTACCGATACTTCCCCAGCCGCGACGCGCTCCTCACGGCGCTCATCACCGACGCCTACAACGCCCTGGGCGACGCGGTCGAGGCCGCCGCCGACGCGGCCGTCGAGCCGCGCGCGAGATGGATCGCCGCGGCGCGCGCCGTCCGCGCGTGGGCCCTGCACCACCCGCACGAGTACACGCTGCTGTACGGCTCCCCCGTCCCCGGTTACCACGCGCCGCCGGAGACGACCGCCGCGGCGATCCGCACGTCGGGCGTCTTCGCCAGGATCGCGGGATTCGGTGCGGGCGGGGCGCCGGCACCGTCGGGCGAGCTGGACGAGCAGCTGCGCGCCGTCGCCGACGTGGTGGCCACGGACGCCGACCCGGCGCAGCTCGCGCTCGGCGTCATGGCCTGGACGCAGCTGTTCGGCGCCGTGAGCTTCGAGCTGTTCGGGCAGTTCGCGAACACGCTCGAGCCCGCCAATGCACTCTTCGACTACACGGTCGAGCGTACCGTCGAGATGCTGGGGCTCTGACCCCTCAGAGCACTGAGCGGCGTCAGCCCGCCCCCGCCGGAGACGACGTCCAGCGACTTAGCGTCGACGGTGACCGTCAGCTGTGTCGGCGCGCCGTCCTCGACCGTGGCCTCGGCCGTCCACGTCCCGGCGCGCAGAGTGAGTCGGTGCCCCAGGCGGGCCGAGCGCCCGGCGACACCCGTCCGCACCTGCAGCACCGCCGATTCCTGGTCGTAGTTCCGCTTCTCGCTCACTCCTTCGACGCTACCGTCCCGATTCCCTACTCTGATGGTGTGCAACGCATTCTCCGCGCTTCGATCTGCGCTCTGCTGGCGACCATCGCTGTGGCGTGCGGCGATTCGAGCGCGCCCACGCCCGACAAGACCTTCGCCTCGGTCGCCCTCGGATCCGACCAGCGGGCGCTGGGGAGCCTCGTCGACGCCCGGCCGGCCGCGCACGCGAGCAAGAGCCTGCAGAATGCCACGTCCTCCGCCACGGACATCACGTACACGACGATCGGTCCCGACGGTGCGCCGACCGCCGCGACGGGCGGTGTGTACGTACCGACCGGGACTCCCCCCGCCGGCGGGTGGCCGGTCGTTGCCTTCGGGCACGGCACCACCGGCGTCCGTCCCCAGTGCGCACCGACCCTCGACGAGGGGATGTTCCAGAACCTCCCCGTGGTCCTGGCCGCGCTCAAGGAGCTGCGCGCCGCAGTGGTGATGCCGGACTACCTGGGGTTGGGCTCCGCCGGGCGCCACCCGTACCTGAATGCGCGAAGTCACGGCAACGATGTGCTCGGCGCTGTCCGTGCGGCGCGGCGCATCGGCGAACCGCTCTCCGACCGGGTCTTCCTGCTCGGGATCTCGCAGGGCGGGCGCGCCACCGAAGCGGCCGCGGAACTCGCCCCCACAGCGGCGCCGGAGCTACGGATCGTCGCCAACGCGATGGCCGTCCCGGCCCTGTCTCTCGAATTCGCGCCGCTGATCGAAGGTGGGACCCTCAACGGCGCCCAGTACTCGATCCTGCCGCAACTCGTTTTCGGGGCGCAGGCCTCTTACCCCGACATGAAGACCTCGGACGTCCTGCACGGCACCCTGCTCGCGCACGCCGATGGCTTCACCAAGGGGTGCGCCGGATCGGCGCCCAAGCCCTGGATCGATCCATCGGGACCGCCGATCGGTCCTGCCGACGTGCGTCCCGACGGCACAGCAGCGAGTCAGGAAGGCAGTCGACGCTTCCTGCAGTACCTGAGCGATAACCAGCTCCCGCAGCGCCCGAACCGGGCGATTCCGACCCTCGTCATCAACGGCACCGGCGACGAACTGATCCTGCCGCGCTGGACGGCCGCGGCCGTATCCCGCCTGTGTGCAGCCGGTGTCCCGGTCGAGCACCGCGAGCGCGCCGGAGGCCACTACGACCCCGCGGATCTGAGCGAGGTGACCGCGTGGTTGTACGAGCGAATGTCGAATCGCGCACCGCGTTCCACCTGCCAGGACGGCGCGCGTCCGACGCGCTGATCCCGCCACGTCCCTTACGACGTGGCGGGCTGCGACTCAGCCGACCAGGAGCGATCTGAGCGCGAACGCGGACTGTTTGGGGCTCCCGTCGTAGCGGAAGAGGCCGAAGTTGGCGTCCATCACGGTGGGATCGGCGCTGAGGTCGCGCGTATTGAAGACGACGAAGACCCCGACCCAATTCAGCTGCTGCGTCCGTTGAACCGCATCGACGAGGATCTGGGCCTGCTGTTGCTCCGAGACCGACACCACGCTGCTTCCGGTGGGTTGGCCGTACTCGGTGATCCACATCTTCTTCGCGGCGTCACCGTTCGACTGCATGATCTGGTAGCCGTTGATCAGGACTCCTGAGCCAGTGCCCGTGATCGGGTTGGGGAAGGTGTACGGGTGCACGCCGACGGCATCGAAGTAGGGTTTGCCGCCCGCCGCGTACATGTCGCGGAGGAACGTGATGTCGGGCGTGCCGTCCGGCGAGCTGGACGTACCGCCGGAGACGACGGGCTGCTGAGCACCCGCCGCACGGATGCCCTCGTAGGCCGCCTTGAGGAGCGGCACGTAGGTGGCGGCGGTGGGCGGCTGCAAATAGTGCGGGAGATTGGGCTCGTTCCACACCTCGAAAGCGCTCACCCGCGACGCATACCTCTGCGCGGTCGCCTGCGCGAAGGTTCCGAAGGTCCGCGGGTCAGCGGGCGGGTTCCCGGTCCCGCTGGGATTAGCGCCGGGAGCCTGTGCCCAGACCGGCGCGGGCCCGTAGAGGACCAGGAGGAC
The DNA here is from genome assembly GCF_007858435.1 of Tsukamurella asaccharolytica. GTDB lineage: Bacteria > Actinomycetota > Actinomycetes > Mycobacteriales > Mycobacteriaceae > Tsukamurella > Tsukamurella asaccharolytica. The sequence continues at coordinate 41,029 of NZ_VIGW01000015.1, forward strand.
CATCAGTCCGGCGTTCCGCGCGCCGGCGACGGCGGCATCGACGCGGCTCCAGTCGTACGACGCCGCCGAGTACGACTGGACCAGGTTCCACGGCACGGGAATCCTCGTCAGTTTGCCCCCGACGGCTGCGGTCTTCGCGGCCTCGTCATACGGATCGCATCCCGGCTGCAGCGTGCACACGGTGGCGACACCCACCGGAATCCACACGGCCGCGCGTGCCGGCTGAGCGTTCGCCGACATCCCGGAGACGATCAATATCACGGCGGCCAACAATCGAGCGATGATCATCTGATCATCATTCCCTCTCCCGGTGAGACGTCCCCACTACTTCGCGAACTTCTTGATCCACGGATAGATCCGGTCCGCGAAGACTTCGTGGGCGGCGTCGGTGGGGTGGATGCCATCGCTGCCGATGTAGTCCCTGCGTCGCTTGTCCAAGTCGGGGAACCACCTGTCGGCAACGGGATCGAACGCCTCGGCGGGGCAGCCCCGGGCGGCGTTCTTGAGCGCCGCCGCATTATCCGCGACCGCCACCACCCCGGCGGCCGAACTCGGCCATGCGGGCGTGACGAGGAGGATCTTGATGTCACGCGCAGTCGACTTCGCGCTCACGCAGAGCGCCTGCACCGCCTTGGTCAGATCTCCCTTGGCATTGATGTCGTTCGAGCCTCCGAAGACGACCATGGCGACGGTGTCGGCATCCACGACGGCCTTCTCACTGTCGCCGAACGTGTGCCCGCCCTCGCCACGTGCGAGGTATCCTTGGCCCCCGTACGCGGACACGGCGAGATCGATCGCCGCGTTATCGCGTTGAAGTTTGGACCTCGTCCGCGCGACCCAGTTCGCCTCCCCCTGACCGCCGAACTGGGTGCCCGCCGTGAAGCTGTCCCCGACGATGGCGACTCGAACCCCCGTCCACGTGGGCGCCGCGGACACCGGCACCGACGACACCGGATCGACGAACTGCGTCGCGCATCCGCTCGATGCCGTCACCATCAGTACGACCGAAGCCGCTCGCACGGCCCTCCATACGCTGACCATTAGGCCGTTCCTCTCCTGCGCCGCCCCTGAGCGGATCCAGCGCTGTCTGCGTGACGGCCAGCGACATCAACGCCAGCACCACGACTTCCGTGACGATCGGCGCCCACGCGACCGACCGAAGATCTGCCGTCGTCCCGGTGGCGTAGAGCACCACCAGTCCGACCACGTTGCCGACGAGGATCGGGACCGTCGCCCGGTGCGGCCGACCCAGGGCGAGCAGTTTGACGTTGAGCCCCTGGCTGTTGGCACTCAGCCCGGCGGCCACGATGCACGCGGCGACGAGCAGCGTCGCATCGCGATACTGGGGCCCCGCCAGCGCCGTCACGACCTGGGCCGCGGGCCAGCACAGCATCAGGATGACGACCAGGTAGATCGCGCAGCCGAGCACGATCGTGCGGAAGATCCGGCGGAATCGCTCCGGTTCGTCGCGGCGGCGTGCGAGCTCCGGAACCAACACCTGTGTGAGCGATGCCGTGACCAGGGTGATGGGCCCGGTCACGCGCGCCGCCAGAGCGTAGGGCGCGGTCATCGCCGGGCCGCCGGCAGCACCGAGGACCGGTACCTGGAGTTGGCTGATCATCGCCGCGCCCGTGAAACCGAGGTACCCCGTCCATCCCGGCCCGAAGACGGCCCCGCGCCCGACGGCGATCGAACGCTCGGAACGTCTTCGGGGAACGAGGACTCCGAGCACGACAGGCACGAGCGAGGCGATCCCGAAGACGACGAACGACACACCCCCCTGCGTCAGTAGGGAGAGCGCGGCGACGAGCAGCGGCACCAGCCGATGCGCCAGGATGAGGAGGTTCCCGGCGAGATCACGGCCCATCGCCGCGAGGTGCGCCTGCGCGTAGTTCAACACCGTGTCGCCCCACGCGAACACCACCCCCGCTGCGGCGATCGTCGAGTAGCCCAGAGCACCGATCGCACCCGCACCGAGGACCGCGCACACCACGCCCGTATGCACGCGGTACAGCGCCGCCGCCGTTCCGTGCGCCTCCGCGGGCGCGCGCAGAACCCTCGTCGGCGCTCCGAATCCGACCGCGACACCGACGATCAGGGCGATCGCGTAGGCGGTCATGAAGACACCGAGCGAGTGCGGATCGGTGCCGCGCGCAAGGAGGATGAGACAGGCGCCGAGGGCGAACGAGCTCACCACGCGGGCGATCACCCGCCCTATCGCCGAACCCACCACGCTGCGCTTCGGCGGCGCCGAATGTCGTCCCACGTCAGCGCCGAACCACCGATTTGCGCACCGCGCGGTACATCGGAGAAAGCCGTAGGCGGAAGATCGGGACCGCCGCCAGATGCATCCCCGTGCACAGCAGAGCCGTCGCCTTCAGCGCTGGCGTATCGGCGTGCGCCATCCGCACCTCGTGGCTCTCCGCCACGAACTCCCGCCACAGGTTCGCCGACTTCGACACCTCGTGGAACCGCAGGGCACCGATGACCTGCTCGAGGACGACCTGGTTCGGCCGCGCCTCGGCCATCCTCAGTTGCAGTTCCAGATCCATCATCGTGTTCAGTCGGGCGTCGAATCCACCCACCTCTTGCAGGAATCCGGTGCGCATCGCGATCGATCCCGAGAACGCCGCGCAGCCCTTGCCGACGAGGTGTGCTCGGGTCAACGCGTGGCCCGAGTAGTCATCGACCACGTCTCCCTCGGCACGCAGGATCTGATTCGCCCCGACCACCAGATCAAGGTCCTCCCCGTGCGCGATGGCAGTGCGCACGGCATCGAGCGCTCCGTCGACGAGCACGTCGTCGGCATTGAGCCAGACGCACCACTGCCCGCGTGCCCGTGCGAGACAGCGATTGAGCGCATCACTCTGTCCGCAGTCCTTCTCATGGACCACTCGGACGCGGGGATCGGCCGCCGCCCACGCGGCGAAGACCTCTGCGGAACCGTCGTCCGAGTTCGCGTCCTGCACGACGAGCTCGTCCTCGGCGCCCAGTTGCTCCACTGCACTCCGGATAGCCGCTTCGAGGAAGCGTCCGGGGTTGTAGGCGGGCATCAGCACTGAGATCGTCGGGGCCGCCCGACCTCGGTCAGCGATCATCGTCTTCACCTTTCCTGTGCGCCGTCACGGGGCGGACGGAGGGTATGTCCCGCGCCGCTACCTCACCGGCCCTGACCACGGCATTGGTCCCGACGGTCACGCCGGAGAGGACTGTGGCTCCCAAGGCGACCCAGGCACCGTCGCCGATGGTCACGGGACGATCGATCTCGGGGAAGTCGGAGCGCCGCGGATCGTGGCTCGCCGCGCAGAGCACCGCCCCCTGGGAGACGCACACGTGCGATCCGATGCGCACGGGTGCCTTGTCGATGATCCAGACGCCTTCGCCGATCCACGTGTGATCGCCGATCTCGAGAAACCACGGCAGCTCGATGCGGACCCGGTGCCGCACGATGCACCCTTTTCCGATCACGGCGCCAAACGCGCGGAGTACGGCGATCCGCGCCCGGTTGGGCAACCACCAGCGCATGAGGACCGTGCCCGACACCGCGAGCCACAGGCACCGCACCGCGACCGGGCGACCGCGATCGATCCGGGATCCGTCGAACGTCGACAGATCCCGGAAAACGCCCGGCTGACCGGTGCCGGCGTCCGGCCCGATCATCACCGCTTGCGCCGCCGGAGTCGGAAGCGCTCGGGAATCAGGAGCGCGAGGACCAGCCCACCGAGGAGGCCGCCTCCGGTGTAGACGCCGAAGGTGATCGGATCGAACTTCGGCACGGTGGTGATGCCGCTCGCCGCCGGCTGGAGCACCACCAGACCGATCGACGGCGGACCGGACCTGATCGGCTTCTCGACGACGGTCGCCGTGGCCACCATCTGATCCGCGAGTGCTTGCGCCTTCGCCGCTGCGACTGCGGGATCGCTCGCGGTCGCCGAGATGTCGAGCAGCACCGTGTCCGGAGGGTTGGACACCACGACCGCCGAACCGAGGTCCGACGCGCTGGTGTCGGTCGTGACCCGCTTCGCCGCCTGGCGGAGAATGTCCTCGCTGGTGGCGAGCGCGGCGTACGTACGCACCCGCGACTTGGCCGCGAGGTCGCCTTGGCTCGCGGTGGCCACGTCCTGGGCGGAGGTGGCGACGAAGAGCCTGGCGGTGGCCCTGTAGGACTGCTCGCCCGTAAGCGCGAGGGCAGCCGCGACCGCCGCACCGATCACGGCGCAGAGCAGGATCAGTGCGATTCTGCGACGGACGAGGTTGATCATCATGTCCATGGGTCTCCCGGTGTCGTGGCCGCCACGGTCGTGGCCGCCGGAATTGGTCGTTGGGTGTCGTGATCGGGCGGGTCCCCGACCGGCGGAGGAGCTGGGTCCGGCGGCGCATCAGGGGCGCCGCCGACGAGGAGTGGAAGAACGGCGACGAACGGGGCGATCCCGAGGAAGTACGGGACGAACAACGACTCGAGCGCACCGATGCCCAGCAGCGTGCAGAGGTACAAGCCGATCGCGGCACGATCATCGACGTCACTGCGCCACAGGTGCAGCACCATCGCCGCGACCATCACGGCCACACCCCAGAGCCCGACGGAGACAGCAGTGTCCAGCCAGATGTTGTGCGGTGAGTAGTTCGCGTCGTCGACCGAGGTGAGTCCGAACTTCTCCCACGCCGTCGGTCCGGACCCGAAGACCGGGCGGTCGACGACGAAGTCCTTCGCCCGGTTCCAGAGGGTCCCGCGAAACGTGAATGCTTCGTTCCCGTACACCATCAACGCGGGCACGAGAGATCCTGCGAGACAGGCGACGAGGCCCACGGCGATGATCGCCGACCGGACGCGGGGCGAAGTGGTCGCCGCGAGCGCGAGATACCCGACGGTGGCCACGGCGACACCGATCAGCGCGGAACGCGAACCGGCGAGCTCGCAGACGCCCAGGACGCCGACGACAGTCACACCGGCGCGGAACAGCCCTGCGCGGTGCAGGGCGAACGGCAGGAGCATCGCGACGTACAGGCCGAGGATGTTGCCGTTCCCGGCGAACGGCGAGGTCAGGACTCGCCCGGCGATGCCGCACTTATCCGCCCGGCATTCGCTGATCACCGCCGGGTTCATCACCACTGCAGCCAGCACGGACATCGCCGTCCAGGCCAGAGCGACCCTGCACCCCACCATGATCGCCCGCGCCGGAACGCGTTCTGCGGACACCAGAGCCCCGGACAGAAGAATCGCGGCCATGCCCCATCGGATGATGTCGCTGGAGTTCTTCGGAGCGAGCACCACTGAGAGCAGGGTGAGGACGCTGACGCTGGCGATCAACATCGCCGCCCGCGCGGGCCGCGCGTTCGGGGAGTTCAGGTTCTGCACCAGCATCGCGAAACCCGCAACCATAGCGGGGCCGTACCAGATGGCGGGATAGAACGACGGCGCCGCACCACCGAAGAGCAACGGCCCGAGCAAGAAGGTCCACGACGCGGGCCACGCGGTGAGGAGCACCGTCAGCACCGCCGCCCGGCGTTGCACGCCGGGCGGTAGCCGAAGAGTGGACAGCGGAAGCAGTGCGCCGAACAGGAGCAGCGTCGCCGCAGCCGCGAGAAGGAGAACCATGGTCAGTCCGTCACCTCGGCGGTCGAGTCCACCCGGGCCGCGGCTGCCCGACGCACCGGCGTGTCCAGCTCGGAGCGGCTCATCCACTTCGCGTCCCGCAGTTCCTTGACGAACCGCGCGGGGTTGCCGGCGTAGACGCCCTCCTTGCCCTCGGTGTCGCCGCGCATCAGTACCCCGCCGGCGGCGAGCACGGACCGCGGGGGTACGTGCGCATCCTTGAGGACCAGAGCTCGGGTCGCAGTCAACCCGTATTCGCCGATGGAGATCCGGCCGATGCTCGGCTCATTACGGCGCAGGTCGATCTCGTGCGATTGCAGGATCGACTGCACGCCACCGATCGCGGCCATCCGGTGGATTCGGATCTCGCCGGAGCAGTCCAGGTAGTGCCTGCTGGTCACTCCCGACTCGGGATCGAGGATGAGCCTGCCCGCCCACGGATGGTCCGGCTGGAAGTCCGGGTGCGCGGTCACTGAGTTGAGGTTCCCCAAGAAGCACCCGGCTCCGATCCGCACCTCGGCCATGTTGCGGAATGTGTTGAGGGCACCTACCCGAGCTCTCTCGGATACACGGAACGGACCGCATGCGACGACGATGTTCGGCCCGATCGTCACGTCGGGGTGGATGTCGTTACCGAGCGCGTTCAGCAATCGGGTCTTCAGTCGCGAGCCGGGCAGTAGCCACACGATCAGTGCCACCAACCCCGACCGGTCCTCTGGCTTACGAAGTGCGAGTGCCACGATGTGTCCTCCTTGATCGGACGATCGGAACTATCAGTGCCCAGGCGATGACCGCTCCGGCGACCGCAGGCTGCGCCACGACGAGCGACAGCGGCGGGGAATTCGAGTGTTGCGGCGGCACGGCGGCGGCAGCGACAGTGGCGCGTACGTCCACGCTGTGTTCCCGCTCGCCGATCACCTCGGCGAGCGCCTCCGCGACGGAGTTCGCCAGTGCCGCTGCGATGAGCGCGGAGCCGTCGACGGCGCTGATCGTCAGCACCGCGGACTTCTTCGCAGCCGTGCCCGTGTGGATGCGTTCCGCGAGTTCGTCGGGTGATACCCCGAGACGCTTGTCGGCGACCACGCGGGTGAGAAAACTCTCTGAGCGCACGATCGCCTCGTACTCGGGGATGCGCCACACGCCGTACGAGCTCTGGAAGACCGAGCTCGGATCCGAAATGACATCGTCGGCCGAGGTGACCACGAACGCGGTGGCCTCGTACTCGCGCGTACCGAACCTGTCGGCGAGCACGCCCGCCAGCGCGCCGAGGACGATCCCGACAGTGATGACGCACGCGACTGCGCGCGACCGCCTCATCCTCGGACCTCCGATGCGTCATTCTTCACACTGAGCACAAGGCGGTACACGGTTTCCAACTGCTCGGCGATGGCAGGCATGCCGAAGCGCGCGCGGGCGACGGCCGCGCCCCTCACGCCCATCTCCGCGGCAGCGGCGGGGTCGCGGAGCATGGCCTCGATCCCCGCGCGCAGTCCTTCCTTCGACTCGTCCACGACGATGCCGCACCCGCTGCGACGGACGACGGTGGCCAGACCGCAACTCTCGGTGATCACGACCGGACGGCCGACGGCCATCGCCTCGAGTACCGCCATCGGATACGGCTCGTCGACGGAAGGCAGGACGTAGACCGACGCGTGTCCGATCCGTTCGGAGACCCGGTCCGGATCCACCGCGTCCTCGACGCGGACCGCGCATCCGGCGGCGCTGACGACAGCGGATCGACGTCCGCCATCGGGTCCGGCCACCGTGAACACCGCATCGACGCCGTCCCGCAAGAGTTCTCGCGCGACGTCGACGAAAAGCTCGGGGCGTTTGCGTTCCTGCAGTCGCGCAAGGAACAGCACCTCGGGCGGCGCCGTGGCCGCGACGCGGCCCTCCGGCTCGGGAACGCCGTTCGGCAGTTCGGTGAACGCAAGATCACCGGGTATCGCAGCGGCCAGATCACGCCGCTCCGCGTCCGTGAGGTGAAGGACCGCGCCCGCCGCGCGCAGAGCCGGCCCGGTGAGGGCTCGATCCAGAGGCCCCGCGAGCGGGTTGCCGCTGAGGTCGATCATCCCGTGCGTCTGGGCCACGGTCGGTAACCCCATCAGCTGCGCCAGACGCAGCGCGGGAAGGGTGACCAGATCGCGCGCGAGGTGGACGTGCACAACATCGATCTCTGCACGCACCTGGGCCAGCAGTCGGAGGATCCCCGGCGCCGCGAGGCCCGCGAAACCGGCACCGGGCAGTACCCGTCGGGCCCGGGAGAGCCGCGCCGGCACACCGTCGATCTGCACGGGAGGCGTGGCGTACCCGTCGGCACCACCGGCGATGATCACGTCGTGTCCGCGCGCCCGCAACGCTCGGCACTGATTGACGGCGACCCGCGTGGGCCCGCCGTACGCGCCGTCGGGACTGAACAGGGTCGCGATCTGAAGGATCCTCATCGGGTCCACCGATCGCCGGACAACGCACGTGCGACGGCCTGCTCGACGAGAACCGGGGCGTACACCGCCGCATCGAAATGGGCCGTGGCCGTGACTTGCGCCGCCACCTGCGTGAGCATGACAGCGATCGCTCCCCGGTCGTTGAGCGGCGCTCCCACGGCACAGGTCCGTCTGTCCGGGACGCCCGCCCACCCGATTCTGGCGCCGGCCGCCGCCCTCGTCACGTTCGAGACCGACAACGACGGCCCCGGTGCGGATGCGCCCCCGGCCCGCGGCGTCGCTGTCCGTGAGATGAGCGACAGGGCCAGCTTGATCGGAGCCTCCGCAGAACGCACCCGCACGTCGAATCGGGCCGCGAAGGCGGAGAGCGGTTGGACTGGGACGGTCACGACCGCTGTGAGGTTGCCCGCCGTGTCCCGATCACCGCCCACTCGACCCCGCAGGCTGACGACGACGTGGACGTCCGTGACGCCCGGCTCGAGCGCGGCAATCTCCTCCGCGAACGCCTGCGCGAGTAGTGCGCTCACCGAGGCGGATCCGCCTCCGGCTCCACGCGCCGCGGTGAGTGCCGTGAGGTAGTCGGAATCGGACCGCACGAACACCGAGTGCGCGTCGACGACGCCGCCCGGGAGCGCTCGGAACTCGGCCGCCGGCTCAGCACGGCGGCGCCGCCCGCGGGTGACTGCTCGGAAGCAACGCGCGGTACCCACCGGATCGCGAAAGACCTCGCGGGAGACGATGCGGAGGACCGCACCGCGCAGGCCGTAACGCGGTGCCGGATCGACGAAGCCCGTGGTCGTCGGCCCACCCGGCTGCGAGAGCGCGGCAATGATCTCGAACACGAGACCCATGTCTCCGACACCGTGGTCGACGCGCATCAGGAGGTGCTCACGCTCGACGGCGACCTGGATGGGCGGTACGTTCACCCGGTCATGCAAACGCCGCACCGCCGCGCCGATGTCCTCAGGGTCGAAGTCGGGGTCACGCGCGATCCACGACCGGTCCGGCGCGATGCGGAGCCATCGCTGGCCCGCCGGATCCGGCAGCACTCCGACCCGGTTCTGCGGACCCGATCGGTACATAGCGGTCAGGCGCGGTAACAGCATCTGCTGCGTGCCGTGCACCGGTCCGACGACGCACACGATGGGACCGCCGGCGAACCGGCGGTCCAGCTCGCCGACTCGGACGGTCTCAGGCATGAACGGACCTCCCCGTCTCCATCACGGATCGGCAGACGCCCTCGTACTCGGCGATCGCGTGCGCGGCGCCCAGACGCTGCGCGGCGAAATCCTTAGCCGCCGCCCCACACGCTGCGGCCCGATCGACGTCCGCGGCCATGTCCAGGCAGGCGTCGACGAGTGCCTGAGGTCGCCCGGCGGGAACGACCGTTCCCGCGCCGGCCGCGTGCACTTCGGCCGACGTCGTGCTCCCCGCATCGGTCGCCGCGACTACAGGACGCCCGCTGGCGAAATACGAGGTGAGCTTGCTCGGCACCGCCATCTCGGCGACGCCCGGTCGCTCGTTGACCAGTAGCACGTCGGCGGCGCGCAGGGCGCACAGGAAGTCCTTCGGCGGAAGCGGATCCCGGAACTCGATCGACGCGACGCCCGCGGCGGACGCGACCAGATGATCGTGCTGATTGCCGCCCCCGACCAGGCTGAACCGCATCCGTAGGCCGCGTGCGTCCGCGATCCGCGCCGCCTCGACGACGTTCTCCAGGCCCTGCTTCATCCCCATGTTCCCCGTGTGCAGGACGACGATCTCGTCGGGGCTCCACCCCAGCCCCGCGCGGACGGCGGCGACGTCGACGACGCCCGCGTCGGGTACGTGCGTCCAGTTGCGCACGGTGTTGATCCGGTGTGCCGGGATCCCGAGGGATGCCACCGTCGCCGCGAACCGGTCATGGATCACCACCACCCGGGAGGCTGCCGACAGAATCGCCCTCTCCAGCCGAGTGAGGGCTCCGGCAGCCGCGCTCAGGGCATCGGTCTCGCCCGCGCTCTTGCCGTACAGGTCTTGCACCACAACAACACTCGGCACCCTCCGCACATGGGCCGCGGCGACCACCGCCCCCGCCGCCAAGAGGGACGGGCTGACGGTGAGCACCACATCGGGCGAGTCCCAGCGCCGCGCTGCGACGAGGCGGCCGAAACTGAGCTCCATGCGGAGCCTGCCCCGCATGGAATGTCCTTGCGGGACGTAGTGCCCGATACGCCGCACGGTCGCACGTCCGAGACGTTCGACGGAGCGCCCACGATAGCCGGGGATCTCACGCCACCCCGGGTAGTGCGGGAGTCCTGCGAGCACCTCGACCTCGTGTCCCCGGGCGGCGAGTCCCTCCGCGATCGCAGTCGTGTACGGCGCGATTCCCGTGACTTCTGGAGCGAAGTTCAGCCCTATGATGGTGATCCGCATATTCAGGCCCGCACCAGATTCCGGTTGGCGGCGTACCACGCGACGGTCTCGTCGATACCGCTTTGCAGGGCGATGGTGCTCCGCCATCCCAGAGCCGCCAACGAGCGGACGTCGAGCACTTTGCGCGGAGTACCGTCCGGCTTGGTGGCGTCCCACCGGGTCGATCCCGTGTAGCCCGTCGCGCGCGCCACCATCGCCGCGATCTCGGCGATGGTGTGGTCGACGCCGGTGCCCACGTTGACCTGGGTGGCTCCATCGTAGGTCTCCAGCAGGTGCAGGCACGCGGCGGCCATGTCGTCGACGTGCAACAACTCCCTGCGCGGCGTGCCGCTCCCCCAGTTCACTACTTCGCCCGCACCGGTCTCGACGGCTTCTCGGTACCGACGGATGAGTGCCGGGAGCAGGTGACTGCCCTGCGGGTCGAAGTTGTCTCCGGGGCCGTAGAGGTTCGTCGGCATCGCGGAGATCCACGGCAGACCGTACTCGCGCCGGACTGACTGCACGCCGATGATGCCGGCGATCTTGGCGATGGCGTAGGCGTCGTTGGTCGGTTCCAGCGTTCCCGTGAGGAGCGAGTCCTCCCGGATCGGCTGCTCCGCGTACTTGGGGTAGATGCACGACGATCCGAGGAACAGCAGGCGAGGCACCCCGGCCGCGAGGGCACCGTCCATCACGTTGGTCTGGATACGCAGGTTGTCGGACAGGAATTCCACCGGCTCGGCGTTGTTCGCGGCGATACCGCCGACCCGCGCCGCTGCGAGGATGACCGTCCGAGGCCGTGCATCCGCGAGAAAGTCCATAGTGGCGCTGCGGTCACGCAGGTCCAGCTGAGCGCTGGTGTACCCGATGACGTTGGTGTGCCCCGCCCGGATGAGCGCTCGGACGATCGCAGACCCGACGAGTCCGCGGTGTCCCGCAACGTAGACGAGCGCGTCTCGATCGAGGGGCCCCGGCGCGAACCGGCCGGTCACGCGTGAGCTCCAGAGAAGACGGGCCGGTCGATCCATGGACGGCTGGCGCAGTCGAGCGCTGCGATGTCGGCGTCCACCATGATCTTCGCCAGTTCCTGCGCGTGCACCTGCGCCTTCCAGTCGAGTAGCTCCGCGGCACGGGTCGCGTCGCCGATCAGTGCGTCGACCTCCGTGGGGCGCAGGTAGCGCTCGTCGAACCGCACGTGACGCTCCCAGTCGAGACCCGCGTGCTCGAAGGCCGTCTCCAGGAACTCACGGACCGTGCACTGGACGCCCGTCGCCAGGACGAAGTCGTTCGGCTCGTCCACCTGCAACATCCGCCACATGCCCTCGACGTACTCCGGCGCGTAGCCCCAATCACGGATGGCGTCGAGGTTGCCCATGTACAGGTACTCCTCGAGTCCCGCCTTGATGCGGGCGACGGCGCGCGTGATCTTGCGGGTCACGAAGGTCTCGCCGCGCCGCGGGGACTCGTGGTTGAAGAGGATGCCATTGACTGCGAACATGTCGTACGCCTCGCGGTAGTTGCGGGTCATCCAGTAGGAGTAGACCTTGGCGGCGCCGTAGGGCGAGCGCGGGTAGAACATCGTGTCTTCGTTCTGCGGAGGCGGTGTCGCGCCGAACATCTCCGACGTCGAAGCCTGGTAGTAGCGGCAGTCGATCTTCGACATCCGGACCGCTTCGAGGAGCCGGGTGGAGCCGATACCGGTGGTGTCGCCCGTGTGCTCCGGCTCATCGAAGCTGACCCGCACGTGCGACTGCGCGGCCAGGTTGTAGACCTCGGTCGGAGCCACGTCGGAGAGCAGCGTCACCAGGCGCGCGCCGTCACTGAGGTCGCCGTAGTGCAGGAACAGGCGGGCGTCCTTCTCGTGCGAGTCCTCGTAGAGGTGATCGATGCGTGCGGTGTTGAACGTGGACGCACGACGGATGATGCCGTGCACCTCGTAACCCTTCGCGAGCAGGAGCTCGGCCAGGTACGAGCCGTCCTGGCCCGTGATACCGGTGATGAGTGCGGTTTTCGCCATGGGATTGTCGTCCTTACTCGGGAAGCGGGGGGTGGGCGGCGGTCAGTACGCGCCGTGGTGGTCGCGGACGGCGCGGAAAGTGCGCCAGAGGATCTGGAGATCGGCTGCGAGGGACCAGTTCTCGACGTAGCTCAGGTCGAGGTGCACCGTCTCCTCCCAGGAGAGGTTGCTGCGACCCGAGACCTGCCACAGGCCGGTCATGCCGGGGCGCACCAGCATCCGTTTCGTGGTGATCGCGTCGTACGCGGCGACTTCCGAGAGCAGCGGCGGCCTCGGTCCGACGAGGCTCATGGTGCCCCCGAGGACGTTGAACAACTGCGGCAGCTCGTCGATGCTGTAGCGGCGCAGCACTCGCCCCACCCGCGTGACGCGAGGGTCATCGCGAATCTTGAACAACACGCCGGCGGCCTCATTGCGGTCGGCGAGCTCGGCGAGCATCAGATCCGCGCCGACGACCATGGTGCGGAACTTCCACATGCCGAACGGCTTGTCCGCCAGCCCCATCCGCTCCGCGCGATAGAAGATCGGACCTCCGTCGCCGAGCTTCACAGCAAGCGCAACCGCGACCAGCAGCGGCGCGAAGACGATCAGCAGGCCGCCTCCGAGTAGGAGGTCGAACGAGCGCTTCATCGTCGTGGTCGCCCGCAGGTACCGCGGCCGTTCGATGTGCATCAGAGGCAGACCGGCATCGGAGCGAAATGTCACGCGGGGACCCGCGACAGTCAGCATCTCCGGTGCCACCATGAGGTCGATGTGCAGTTCGTCGAGCCGCCACATGAGCTCGCGCATAGCGGCGACCTCGAGCGCATCGATCGCCGTGAGTGCGACCGCACTCTCCTCGCGCCCCCGAAGTGCCGCGAGCCCCGCCTCGAGGTCGGGGAAGACGATCGGCATGTCGTCACGGAAGGGCATGCGGTCGGCAGTGTCCGAGAGGACCACCCCCTCCACGCGATACCCGCGATCGGGGTTCGCTCGCACAGAGGTGAGGAACCTCCGCGCGGACGCGGTGTCGCCGAGTACCAGCAACGAGGTCGTGAGGCGTCCCGAACGACGCTCGGCGCTCACCCTGCGCCGCCATACCGTCCGGGACGCGAGCAGGCCCGCGATTCCCAGTCCGAAGGCCAACGCCCAGTAGCCACGGGCGAAGACGAAGTTCGTGGCCATGCCCGCGAGTGCCAGGCAGCCGACGAGACCGAGACTGCCGGTCAACACGCTGTTGTACTCGGCCACCGCGGACCCGATGACCCGTTCGTCATCCGCCTGGGACAGGTGCAATGCCAGTTTCCACAACACGATGAGCGCAAGGGAGAAGACGAGCAGCGGGACCTGCGTCGAGGCGAAGGGCGCGAACGGATCGCCGCCGAAGCGAACCACCTGGGCGGCCAGGACCGCCGCCGTGATGACGGCAGTATCCGCCGTACGCACTCGCTGAACGTGCCGCACCCTGCCGGCATTAGGGCGCGCCAGCACCGCACGGCCGGTGTTCGGCTCTGCCGATCCCGCGCCGACGAGGCGACGAATGACGACCATCCACTCCCCCACTTCTTGAAGGACAAAAGAATACGAAGGCCATTTACTCAGCCGTCGTATCTCACACTAGGGCGGCAATGTTACAACGAAATTCCCACGACTTTCGCGGACGATGAACGAATCATCCGAACGAATCACATACACGGAAACCGCATAAGCCGACACCGGTTGCGAATGGAGTCGCGTTCATACTTAGTGCAATACAACCGGCCGCAGACGTTGACGATCCGCGATCGAAGTCCGTTTTAGGCGAAACCGCGAGGCCTATATTGTTATTGCAAAGCCTGTTCGTTTGAAATCCCATCCTGCAATGAATTGCAATCCAACAACTCGGACACGAATAATTCTGACGTCGAGTAAGAATCGTCGGGCGAGCGCATGGGCGAATCGCCCGATTCGTTGAATCGAGTGCACACTCCAGAACGGCGTACGGAAATCAACGGTTCGACTCCCGACAGCGAGAAACCCCGCCCCGTTGGTGGACGGGGCGGGGCCGATTAGCGGGGTAAGCGTGCTAGAGGAGCACGGCGCCCCCCGGCTGGGTGCCCTCCTTGGCGACGGCGGAGTAGGCGGCGACCAGCAGCGAGGGGTCGGGGGCCTCGAGCCGGCCGGGGCGGGCCAGACCGTCGAGCACGACGAACCGCAGCATCCCGGCGCGGTTCTTCTTGTCCTTGCCCATGTACTCGAGGAGCTGGCCGAAGGCGTCGGCGTCGTAGCTCGTGGGCAGGCCCACGGACTCCAGGACGGTGCGGTGCCGGTCGGCGGTCGCATCGTCCAGGCGTCCCGCGAGCCGGCCGAGCTCCGCGGCGTAGATGAGGCCCACGGACACCGCCGCGCCGTGGCGCCACCGGTAGCGCTCGCGACGCTCGACGGCGTGCCCGAGTGTGTGGCCGTAGTTGAGGATCTCCCGCAACGAGGACTCCTTCAGGTCGGCGGAGACCACCTTCGCCTTGACCTCGATGGAACGCCGCACCAGCTCCGGAAGCACGTCGCCCGTGGGGTCGAGGGCGGCCTGCGGGTCCTTCTCGATCAGATCGAGGATCACGGGGTCGGCGATGAATCCGGTCTTGATGACCTCGGCCATGCCGGCCACGATCTCGTTGCGGGGCACCGTCTCGAGCGTCACCAGATCGACGATGACGGTGCGCGGCTCGTGGAAGGAGCCGACCAGGTTCTTGCCGGCGTCGGTGTTGATCCCGGTCTTGCCGCCGACGGCCGCGTCGACCATGGCGAGCAGCGTCGTGGGGATGTGCACGACGGGCACGCCGCGCATCCAGGTGGCCGCGACGAAGCCGGTGACGTCGGTCGCGGCGCCGCCGCCGAGGCTGTAGATCACGTCCTGACGGCTCAGACCGATACGGCCGAGCACCTCCCAGCAGAACCCGGCGACCTGGAGCTCCTTGCCGGCCTCGGCGTCGGGGATCTCGACGCGGTGCGCGTCGATCCCCTTGTCCGCCAGCGCCTGCCGCAGCGCCTCGGCGGTCTCGGCGAGGGTCGGCTGGTAGAAGATCGCGGCCTTGCTCGCCTCGCCGGCGGCCGCGACGGTCTCGTCCAGCAGGCCCCGCCCGATCACCACGTCGTAGGGGCTCCCCGCGTCGACGCGGACCTTCACCGGGTTCTCGCTCATCTACTACTCCGATCGGTTCTTGCTGGACGTGCGCAGGACGGTGGGCAGCTTGGGCCACGGGCCGCGCCGTTCGCGCCCGGGCGCGGTGTCCTTGAGGCGCCGCTGCACCTGCCGGACGACCGACGACGGCGCGCGCCCCACGGTGGAAACGCGGATCGTCGCGAGTTCACGGTAGATCGGCGTGCGCCGCGCCATCAGGGCGCGGTACGCCGCGGCGGGGTCGTCGCCCGTGAGGAGCGGCCGGTTCGACGCGGCCGGGTTCACCGTGCGGCGGATCCCCTCCTCCTCGGTCAGCTCGAGGTAGACGACCTGGTGCCGGCGGAGCAGGGCGCGGGTCGTCGGAGAGAGCACGGCGCCGCCACCGAGGGAGACGACTCCGGGGTGGCGCGCGACGACGTCGGCGACGACCTGCTCCTCGATGCCACGGAAGGCGGCATCGCCGTCGCCCGCGAAGATCTGCGGGATGGACCGGCCCTCGCGGCGCTCGATCTCCTCGTCGACGTCGAGGAACTCGACTCGGAGGGCCCGCGCGAGTCGACGACCAATGGTCGTCTTCCCCGCCCCGGGCGGGCCGATCAGGATCGCCGCGGGCCCCGGCTCGCGGCCGGACGCGGTGCCCATCAGATCGCCTCGGGCGCCACCCGCTGCAACCGCGCCGCCACCTGCTCGGAGTACCGCTCGATGTTGCTGCGGGTCTCGGCGAGGCTGTCGCCGCCGAACTTCTCGAGCGCCGCCTGCGCGACGACCAGCGCCACCATGGCCTCGGCCACCACGCCGGCGGCGGGCACGGCGCAGACGTCGCTGCGCTGATGGATCGCCACGGCCTCGGTGCCGGTCTGCAGGTCGACGGTGCGCAGCGCGCGCGGCACCGTGGAGATCGGCTTCATCGCCGCGCGCACGCGCAACTCCTCGCCGTTGGTCATGCCGCCCTCGACGCCGCCCGCGCGGTTGGTCGAGCGGAGCACGCCACCCTGATCGGGCAGCATCTCGTCGTGCGCCGCGCTGCCGCGGCGGCGGGCGGTCTCGAAGCCATCGCCGACCTCGACCCCCTTGATCGCCTGGATGCCCATGAGCGCGGCGGCCAGCCGCGCATCGAGGCGGCTCTCCCCCGAGGCGACGGAGCCGATGCCCACCGGCAGCCCCGTGACCACGACCTCGACGACGCCGCCGAGGGTGTCCCCATCCTTCTTGGCGGCCTCGATCTCGGCGATCATCGACTGCTCCGCCGCCTCGCCGAAGGCGCGGACGGGCGAGGCGTCGATCCGGTCGAGGTCGGCACCCGACGGGGTCGGGCCGGCGTAGGGCTCGGACGCGCCGATGGAGATGACATGACTGACCACCTCCGCGCCGAAGGCCTGGCGCAGGAAGTTCCGGGCGACGGTGCCGGCGGCGACGCGGGCCGCCGTCTCGCGCGCGCTCGCGCGCTCCAGGACGGGACGGGCGTCGTCGAAACCGTATTTGAGCATCCCCGAGAAGTCGGCGTGGCCGGGCCGCGGCCGGGTGAGCGGCGCGTTGCGGGCCATGCCGTCGAGCAGCTCCTGGTCGACCGGGTCGGCCGACATGACCTGCTCCCACTTCGGCCACTCGGTGTTGCCGATCTCGATCGCGACGGGGCCCGCCTGGGTGCGGCCGTGCCGGACACCACCGAGGATGGTGACCTTGTCGGCCTCGAACTTCATCCGCGCACCGCGGCCGTAACCGAGGCGCCGCCGCGCCAACTGGGCGGCGATGTCCGACGACGTGACCTCGACGCCCGCGACCATGCCCTCCACGAGGGCCACGAGGGCGGGGCCGTGCGATTCTCCTGCGGTCATCCAGCGCAACACGGGTCCCATCATCCCAGATCGCCCCGTCGAACCGTGAGTTCGGGTAGCCGAAACCACGTTCGCAGGCTATGGTGAACTTCATGACCACCTTCACCGCATCTTCGACTGCCGACCGCCGTGGCCACGCGCAACGGTCCACCGTCGACGTCTTCGGTGTCGCGTGGCCCCGCTACAAGGCGGAGGCACTGGTCGCCGCGCTGGTCGTTCTGGCCCTCGGCGCGGTGCTCACCCTGGCCACCGGCGCGGCCTCCTTCGCGCCCGCGGTGCTCACCGCCACCGGCGTCGGGGTCGTGGTGTGGTGGATCGCCCGCGCGGTGCACGCCCACCCCTGAGCGGCCGCATGACCAGCTGCTGCGCCTGATCAACGCAGCGCGGATGAATAGTCGTTCGACTCGAACGGCCCGGTTCCCACCATCATGATCGCGTCCGCCGCGGCGTCCATCGCTGCGGAATCGCCACCGAGATCAGCGCGCGAATGAACGATCAGCGCCGACGCCGACACCGCGAGTTCCCCACCGACGAAGGCGCCCATTTCGAAGGTGAGAAGGTCGGTGCCGGCCTTCTGGATGTGCGACACGAGAGTGGTTCCGATGCTCACGGTGTCCCCGATCC
Organism: Tsukamurella asaccharolytica; assembly: GCF_007858435.1. Classification (GTDB taxonomy): domain Bacteria; phylum Actinomycetota; class Actinomycetes; order Mycobacteriales; family Mycobacteriaceae; genus Tsukamurella; species Tsukamurella asaccharolytica. The sequence goes on from NZ_VIGW01000015.1 coordinate 59,072, forward strand.
GCAGCGGGCGCACATAGGCGAACTCCTGAGCCGCGTGTACGACCATCGAGAGGTTGCACTCGGGGATCACCTGGCTGATGATCGTCGCGAGCTTCTGCAGCAACGGCGCGGCCAGCAGGGTTCCCGGTACCGGGCAGTCATCGGCGAGGATTCCGGCCGAGGCGTAGTCGACGTGCGGAGATCGCACCGCCCGGGCGAACGCCTTCACACCGTCATGCGAGACACTGTACGTATCGGGAAACCAGTGTTCCCACTTCGTGGCTGACACCAGGCGACTCCTCATCTCTGGACAGTTGATCGGCTCGGCAGCAGTGGCGTTCAGTAGCGGTAGTGCTCGGGCTTGTACGGGCCCTCGACGTCGACGCCGATGTACTCGGCCTGCTCCTTGGTGAGCTTGGTCAGCGTGCCACCCAGCGCCTCGACGTGGATCTTCGCGACCTTCTCATCGAGGTGCTTGGGCAGCCGGTAGACCTCGTTGTCGTACTCGTCCGGCTTGGTCCACAACTCGACCTGCGCGATCACCTGATTGCTGAAGCTGTTGGACATCACGAACGACGGGTGGCCGGTCGCGTTGCCCAGGTTCAGCAGCCGCCCCTCCGACAGCACCACGATCGACTTACCCGTATCACCGAACGTCCACTGATCCACCTGCGGCTTGATGTTCAGGCGCACCGCACCCGACCTCTCCAGCCCCGCCATGTCGATCTCGTTGTCGAAGTGACCGATATTGCCCAGGATCGCGTGATCCTTCATCGCCTTCATGTGCTCGAGCAGGATGATGTCCTTGTTGCCCGTCGAGGTGATCACGATGTCCGCATCACCGATCGCCTGCTCGACAGTCACCACGTCGAAACCGTCCATCAGCGCCTGCAGCGCATTGATGGGGTCGATCTCGGTGACCTGCACCCGCGCGCCCTGGCCGGCCAGCGACTCGGCGCAGCCCTTACCCACGTCGCCGTAGCCGGTGATCAGCACCTTCTTGCCACCGATCAACACATCGGTGCCGCGGTTGATGCCGTCGATCAGCGAGTGGCGGGTGCCGTACTTGTTGTCGAACTTGCTCTTGGTGACCGAATCGTTGACGTTGATCGCCGGGAACGCCAACTCACCCGCGGCCGCGAACTGATACAGCCGCAGCACACCGGTGGTGGTCTCCTCGGTCACGCCCTTCACCGACTCCGCGATCTTCGACCACTTGGTCGCGTCCTTGGCCAGCGACTCACGCAACAGGGCCAAAAACACCTGGTACTCGGCGCTATCGGCATCCTCATCGGTGGGCGGGACGACGCCGGCGGCCTCGAACTGCGCGCCGCGCAGCACCAACATGGTGGCGTCGCCACCGTCGTCGAGGATCATATTGGCGGGGCGCTCGACCCCATCCTTGGCCGGCCAGGTGAGCATCTGCTCGGCCGCCCACCAGTACTCCTCCAGGGTCTCGCCCTTCCACGCGAAGACGGGCACGCCCTGCGGCGCCTCGACGGTGCCGTGCGGGCCGACGACGACGGCCGCGGCGGCCTCGTCCTGGGTGGAGAAGATGTTGCAGGAGGCCCAGCGGACCTCGGCGCCGAGCTCCACGAGGGTCTCGATGAGCACCGCGGTCTGCACCGTCATATGCAACGAACCCGAGATCCGCGCACCCTGCAGCGGCTTGACGTCGGCGTACTCACGACGCAACGCCATCAGACCCGGCATCTCATGCTCAGCCAGCCTCAGCTGCTTGCGGCCCGCCTCCGCGAGAGAGAGATCAGCGACCTTGAAGTCGATTCCATTCGCCGTATCCGACTGCAGGTCACCAGTTGTGCGTGTCATGACTATCCTTCTTCCGGTGCTGGGGGGGAACCTGACAGGGTGCGTTTTCTCTGTCAGAGGCCGGCGGCGGTGCGTAGCGCGTCCACCCGGTCAGTGCGCTCCCACGGCAGGTCGACATCCGTACGACCGAAATGCCCGTACGCCGCAGTCGGCGCATAGATCGGCCGCAGCAGATCGAGCTCATTGATGATCGCACGCGGACGCAGATCGAACACCTGCGTAATCGCCCGCTGAATCGTCGACGGATCCAGCTTCTCCGTACCGAAGGTCTCCACGAACAAGCCGACCGGAGCCGCCTTACCGATCGCATACGCGACCTGCACCTCGATCCGCTCCGCCAAACCCGCAGCGACCGCATTCTTCGCCACCCACCGCATCGCATACGCCGCCGAACGATCCACCTTCGACGGATCCTTCCCCGAAAACGCACCACCACCGTGCCGCGCCATACCCCCATAGGTATCCACGATGATCTTGCGGCCCGTCAACCCCGCATCACCCATCGGCCCACCCAACACGAACTTCCCGGTCGGATTCACCAACAACCGCACCTCGGAAGTATCCAAACTCGGCAGACCCAGATCCGCGATCACCGTATCCAACACCTGCGCCCGCAGATCCGGCGCCAACATCGCATCGAGGTCGATATCCGCCGCATGCTGACTGGAGATCACCACGGTATCCAACCGAACCGGCCGCTCCCCCACATACTCGATCGTCACCTGCGTCTTGCCATCCGGACGCAGATACGGCAACGCACCGCTCTTACGCACCTCCGTCAGCCGACGCGAGAGCCGATGCGCCAACGAAATCGGCAACGGCATCAACTCCGGCGTATCCGAACACGCATAGCCGAACA
>NZ_VIGW01000016.1 GCF_007858435.1 Tsukamurella asaccharolytica
TAGCGTGGGACATGAAGGCCTCCTGGCTGTGGTGTGGTTCCTCGACAGCTCCACTTCACAACCGGAGGCCTTCACCTGTCAGGTGAACTCACCGATCAGCATCAGGACAACGTCCCTGGACATCACACCTAGCGGGGCGGCCACTTCCCCATGTCCATGGACCTGGGGAATGCACGGCGCGCGGAGGCGGTGCGCGCCCCGCTAGGGAGGCCAGACGGTGCGGGCGGGTCGGGTCGGTGAGCTACGCCAGCGAGTCGACGAAGACGGCGGCGATCCCTTCGAGGCCGCGCTGGTCGTCGTCGGTGAACCGCGCGGTGCGTTCGCTGTCGAGGTCGAAGACGCCGATCAGTTCGCCGTCGCGGACGAGCGGCACCACGAGCTCGGAGTTCGTAGCGCCATCGCAGGCGATGTGATCGGCGACGGCGTGTACGTCGTCGATCCGCTGCGTGGTGCGCGTGCGCGCGGCGGCCCCGCAGACGCCCCGGTCGAGCGGGATGCGGATGCAGGCCGGGAGGCCCTGGAACGGCCCGACGACGAGCTCGGCACCGTCGTAGAAGTAGAAGCCCACCCAGTTGAGGTCGGGCACCGTCGCCTTGACGAGCGCCGAGAGATTGGCGGCGTTGGCGATGCGGTCGGGTTCGCCGTCGAGGAGGGCGCGGGCGTAGGTGGCGAGCTCGGCGTAGCGCTCGGCGGGGGAGTCGGAGAGGTCCGGCAGGGTGAACGACACGACTCGACGGTACGGGGTCCGACGGTGCGCCGACACCCTCCCGCGGGGCGTGATTCTGGGTGGAGGCTGAGAGCGTTATCGAATCGGAACCGGGATGATCGGGATCGAAAAAACACCTCGTGTACAGCGCTGACCTGCCTGAGTGCATCGATCTTCACCGGTGGCTGTCGCTGAACTGACATGCCGCTCCGACTAAGAGTTTGTCAGGAACTGAGATCTGGCCTACAGTTCGTGCCGAGTACTGAATCGCTCGCGTTGCTCTGTCACGGGTCCTCCCGTGGCGGCGACGGGGTCGGCACGCCGGCGCCGCGCAGCGGTTTGCACGCGCCCACCGGGCGGAAACACTGAGGAAGAGAGTCTCGTATGCGTATGCGCAACGGCTGGGCCAAGAAGGCCACCGCCGCCGCGGTCACCGTGGCTGCCATTCCGGCCCTGACGATCGCCGGCACGGGCGCCGCGAACGCCTGGGGCCCCGGCAGCGCCCAGAACCCGCCGAAGGGCTTCAAGCAGGCCTTCGTCAACGGCGCGGGCATGCCGAACGTCAAGGTCCGGAGCTGGGCGTCGACCACGACGAACCCCAAGAACGCCCCCACCGTCGTTCTGCTCGACGGTCTGCGCGCGACCTGGGACGTCTCCGGCTGGGAGCGCGACTCCAACGTGGCCTTCCTGTCGCAGCAGGGCGTCAACGTCGTGACGCCCGTGGGCGGCACCTCGAGCTGGTACACCGACTGGCAGAGCCCGTCCTCGACGAACCGCCAGGCCTACCGGTACACCTGGGCTTCGTTCCTGAAGAACAGCCTTCCGCAGTACATCCGCAGCCTCGGTTTCAGCGACAATGTTTCGCTGGTCGGTCTGTCGATGTCCGGTAGCGCCGCGATCATCAACGCTGTCGAGTCGAACGGCTACTACAAGCGCGCCGCTTCGCTCTCCGGCCTGAACAACATCTCGGCGCCCGGTGTCCCGATCGCCGTCGGCATCGCCTCCCTGGATTCGGGCGGCTACAACGCCGGACTCGACATGTGGGGCGGCCCGCTGGACGCGCGTTGGGCCAAGAACGACCCGACGGTGCAGGTGAACCGCCTGAAGAACATCCCGCTGTGGATCTCGGCCGGTAACGGCGTCTTCGGCAAGTACACCCCGAACCCGGGTCCGGCCGACGTCATCCAGGGCGTGCCGCTCGAGTGGCTCGCGCTCTCGCAGTCGCGCGCCTTCCAGGGTGCGGCGCAGCGCGCCGGCCTGAACAAGGTGCATTACGACTTCCCGCCGGCCGGCACCCACACGTGGGGCTACTGGCAGGACCAGGTGTGGCAGATGCAGCGCACCGGCTGGTTCTCGAAGTAATCCTTCGCGATTCCACGAACAGATCACACGACAGGCGGCCTCGTTCGGACGAACGGGGTCGCTTGTCGTATTGTGAGGCGGACGACTTTCCTGAGGAAACAGGGAGGGTCTGTAACGACTTACCCTGTGATTGCGATGAGATCCAGGGAGAGTGTCGCTCATGTTATTGATGTGAATCATGTGACATGTGTGATGAATGATGTTAGAGTGACGGCTGTGACATGGCTGGTCGAGTGTGACCATCTGTCCGGTCCACCAGCAACTGCGCGGAGACTCCGCGTGAAAAAGGAGAGGTCAGCAATGCGAGCAGCCTGGGGTAAGCGAGCGGGTGCGGCGGTTCTCACCGCCGCCATGGTGCCCGCCCTCGCCGGTCTGGGTGCCGGCGTCGCCGGTGCCTGGGGTCCGGGGTCGGCACAGAATCCGCCCAAGGGCTTCAAGTCCGAGAAGGTCGACGGAGCCGGCATGCCGGCCGTCACGGTGCGTTCGTGGGCCTCGACCACGACCGACCCGGCGAAGGCCCCGACCGTCGTCCTGCTCGACGGTCTGCGCGCCACGCAGGACGTCTCGGGCTGGGAGCGCGACTCCAACGTCGCCTTCCTGTCCGAGAAGGGCATCAACGTCGTCATGCCCGTCGGTGGCACGGCCAGCTTCTACACGAACTGGGCGAACACCTCCCGGCACGGCAACGGAACCTACAAGGCCACCTGGGGCAACTTCCTCGCCACCAGCCTGCCGTCCTACATCAAGTCGCGTGGCTTCTCGAGCAACCTCTCGATCGTCGGCATCTCGATGGGTGGCGGCGCCGCCCTCATCAACGCCGCGAACAACCCGGGCGTCTACAAGCGCGCGGCTTCGCTGTCGGGCTTCCTGAACACCTCGGCGCCCGGCATGCCGGTCGCCGTGGGCGTCGCCATGCTGGACGCGGGCGGCTACAACGTCCTCGACATGTGGGGCGGCCCGTTCGACGCCAACTGGGCGAAGAACGACCCGACCGTGCAGGCCGCGCGCCTGTCGGGCACCAAGCTGTGGATCACCGCGTCGACCGGCGAGCCCGGCAAGTACACCCCGAACCCGTCGCCCGCCGACATCGTTCAGGGTGTGCCGCTCGAGATCCTCGCCAAGTCGCAGTCGGAGGCCTTCAAGGCCGCGGCCGACAAGGCGGGCGTGAGCGCTCACTACGACTTCTCGGCGGTGGGCACCCACACGTGGGGCTACTGGAGCGATCAGGTCTGGCAGATGCAGCGCACGGGTTGGTTCAACTGACCTCGCGTTGAGCTGACGTCTCGCACGGAAGGCCCCGGGCACCTGCCCGGGGCCTTCCGGTGTATCGGTACGCTTTTCAGCGAACCCACACGAGAGAGTCGAGGTTGCAGCCCTGATGACCCCGCCGGCCCCGCTCCCCCCCACGAACGCCGATTCCGACGAGCCCCTCGGCTTCCGTATCGACCCCGTGCTCGCGCGCAGCTGGCTGCTCGTCAACGCCGCGCAGCCGGAGCGCTTCGACGCCGCCGCCCGCTCCCGCGCGGACATCGTGGTGCTGGACATCGAGGACGCCGTCGCGCCCAAGGACAAGGTGGCGGCGCGCACCAACGTGGTCGACTGGCTCAGTCGCGAGGTCGACGGTCGCCCGAACGACGGGTGGGTCCGCGTCAACGGCTTCGGCACGCAGTGGTGGGCCGACGACCTGGAGGCGCTGCGCGAGGCGAAGAACCTCGGCGGCATCATGCTCGCGATGGTCGAGTCGATGGACCACGTGACCGAGACGGCCAAACGGCTGCCGGACACACTCATCGTCGCGCTGGTCGAGACCGCGCGCGGGCTGGAGCGGATCGGCGAGATCGCCTCGGCCAAGGGCACCTTCCGCCTGGCCTTCGGCATCGGCGACTTCCGGCGCGACACCGGCTTCGGCGGCGACCCGACGACGCTGGCCTACGCGCGCTCGCGGTTCACCATCGCGGCCAAGGCAGCGCATCTGCCGGGCGCGATCGACGGGCCGACCGTCGGATCCAAGGGGCTGCTGCTGACGGAGGCCACTGCGGTCTCCGCCGAGTTCGGCATGACCGGCAAGATCTGCCTCACGCCCGACCAGTGTCACCCGGTGAACGAGGGGCTGAGTCCCTCACCCGAGGACATTCGCTGGTCGCGGGAGTTCTTCGCGGACTTCGACCGCGACGGCGGCGAGATCCGCAACGGCTCGGACCTGCCCCGTATCGCGCGTGCCACGAAGATCCTCGACCTGGCCCGCGCGTACGGCATCGTCGTCTCCGACGGGCTCGACGGCGAGCACGCGCCGGCCCCGTCGGACACCTTCCACTACTGACCCTGCGACGAGGCCCCCGTACCGCGTTCCGGCGGTCGGGGGCTTCGTCGCGCCCGCGATCAGGCCTGGCGCAGGGCCTCGATGTCGAGCGTCAGGGTGATCTTGTCGCCGATGACCTTGCCGCCGGTCTCGAGGGGCATGTCGATCGAGATGCCGAAGTCCTGGCGGGTGATCACCGTGCTCGCCTCGAACGCGGCGACCTCGCCCTGGCCCATGCCGGGGTTGGTGCCGAGGAACTCGAGGTCGAACTGCACGGGCTTGGTGACGCCGCGCAGCGTGAGCTCGCCGTTGAGCACGTAGTTCGAGCCCTTCTCTGCGACGCCGGTCGAGAGGAAGGTGGCCTTCGGGTGGTTCTCGGCGTCGAAGAAGTCGGCGGTGCGGATATGGGCGTCGCGCTGCGCGTTGCGGGTGTTCACGGAGTTCACGTCGACCTCGGCGGAAAGCGACGCGGTGCCGTCCTCGGCGACCGTGATCGTGCCGCTGAACTCGTCGAAGCGGCCCTTGACCTTGCTCACCATCAGGTGGCGCACGGAGAACTCGACGGACGAGTGGACCGGGTCGACGACGTAGGTGCCGGCGGGGAGGACGTTGCTCATGGGAAATGCTCCTTCGAAGGTTGGACTCTCACGACTCATCGAGCATAACCGGACTGCGGTCCGATGTATTCCGGGTCCCGAGAACGCGCCGAGGTTCGTCCGCCGAAGGCCGCTTCTAGGCCGCCCCGTGGAAGACCGCCTCCACGTTGTTGCCATCGGCGTCGCGGACGAAGGCGCCGTAGTAGCCGGCGTGGTACTCGGGCCACAGGCGCGGCGCGTGCAGCGACTCCGCCCCCAGCTCGAGGGCGACCCGGTGGAACTCGTCCACCGTCGCGGTGTCCGGCGCGGAGAACGCGATGTGTGCCTCCCGGTTCGACGGTCCCCCGGCGGCGCCCGAGATCCAGAAGACGGGCTGCTCGGCGCCGTAGCCGACGGCCACGTCGAAGTCCATGAGCCTGCGCGAGCCGAGCACGGCGAGCACCCCGTCGTAGAACCGCTTCGCCGCGTCCAGGTCGGCACAGTTGATCCCGAAGTGGTCGATCATGTCGGCTCCTCGCCCGATGCCGGGCACCCTCTGCACCCGCGATGTCCTCAGGTCTAGCACCGGAGGCCGACAGGTTTCAGGACAATGCGGCGCGCGCCGCCTCCCGCGCGGCCTGCGGGTCCGGTGCGGCGACGGCGGCCTCGGCGGCCCGCCGGCACTGTTGCAGCGTCACGGAGCCGACCTGGGCGCCCACGGCGGCCGCGGCGCCGGCCGCACAGGACAGCGAGGTCACGCCGAGGCCCACGAGCACACAGGCGAGCAGGGGGTCGGCCGCGGCCTCGCCGCACACGCCCACGGGCTTGTCCGCGGCGACGCCCGCGCGAGCCGTCAGCTGGATCAGGCGCAGCACCGCGGGCTGCCACGGATCGGTGAGCGCGGCGAGCTCGGTGCTCATCCGGTCGGCGGCCATCGCGTACTGCGTGAGGTCGTTGGTGCCCAGGGAGGCGAAGTCCACCTCGGCCAGCACGGCGTCGGCGCACAGCGCGACGGCGGGGACCTCCACCATGACACCCGCGGTCAGCCCGCGCGCCCGGCACTTCGCGGCGAAGTCGCGGGCCTCCGCGGCGGTGGCGATCATCGGCGCCATCACCCACGGCTGCGCGGCGGCGCCCTCGGCCGCGGTGGCGATCGCGTCGAGCTGCCGGTCCAGCAGTCCGGGGTCGCCCTCCGCGATGCGAATGCCGCGCACCCCCAGCGCGGGGTTCTCCTCCTCGCCGTGATCGACGAATTTCAGCGGCTTGTCCGAGCCCGCGTCCAGGGTGCGGATCACGACCTTCTGCCCGGGGAAGGCGTCGATCACCTCGCGGTACAGCGCGGCCTGCTCCTCCACGGAAGGTTCGTCGGCACGGTCGAGGAATGCGAGTTCGGTCCGGAACAGGCCCACGCCCTCCACCTGCCGCTCGGCGGCGCCGCGCGCGGTGGCCCCGTCCTGCACGTTCGCGAGGATCGCGATGGCGGCACCGTCGGAGGTGTGCCCGGGCCCGCGCCACCGCGCGACCTCGGCCGCCCGCCGTGCCGATTCCGCGACCAGGCGGCGGGCCTCGCCTTCGTCCGGTGCGACGGTGACGGTGCCCGTGCCGCCGTCGAGCAGGACGGGCGTGCCGGCGTCGACGGTGCCGGCTCCGGTCAGGCCGACGATGCAGGGGATGCCGAGCTGCCGGGCGATGATCGCGGTGTGGCTGGTGGGGCCGCCGAGCCGGGTACCGATGCCGACGATGAGCGCGGGGTCGAGGCCCGCGGTGTCGGCGGGAGCGAGGTCGTCGGCGAGCAGGATCGACGGTGCCGCCGGAACCGGGACGCCGGGCTCGGGACCTCCGAGCAGCTCGGCGACGACGCGATCGCGCACATCGCGCAGGTCGGTGACGCGCTCGGCCATGAGGCCGCCGAGCTTGGTGAACATGTCCGCGAACTGCTCGGTCGCGGCGGCGACGGCGTTCGCGGCGGGGGTGCCGGCCCGGATCAGCTTCTCCGTCGTGCCGATCCAGGCCTTGTCCGCGGCGAGGCCGGCGTTCGCGCCCAGAACCTCCGCAGCCGCGCCCTGGGCCTGCGCGGCGCGGGTTCGCAGCCGGTCGGCGACGGCCTGCGCCGCGGTGGAGAACCGGGCGGCCTCGGCGTCCCGGGCGTCCTCCGGCACGTCGACGGGCGGCGGGACCTCGGGGCGCGCGCCGGGCCACATGACGGGCGCGTAGGCGACCCCGGGCACGACGGGGGTGCCGGTGAGGGTGGCGGGGCCGGGCGCGGTCGACTGCTGCGAAGTCATGTGACCCAGATTACGAAATCCTCTTGACTTGTCAACACAAACAGGCGTAAAACCAGATAAAGCAAATCCATAACCACAGAAACCCACGAACTCGGAGGGGTCATGTACGCGGAGGAACGACAGCGCGCGATCAGTGAACTGGTCGGCGGCCGCGGCCGGGCGTCGGTCATGGAGCTGGCCGAGCGGTTCGACGTGACGCCGGAGACGGTGCGCCGTGACCTGGATGCCCTCGAGCGCCTCGGCGGCGTCCGGCGCGTGCACGGCGGCGTCGTTGCCGCGGGCGTCCTCGCCGGCGCCGAGTCGGCGCTGGGGGAGCGCGAGGGCACCAACGCCGACGCCAAGCGCGCGATCGGCTCCGCCGCCCGCCGCTTCCTGCCGCCCGCGGGAGGCTCCGTCCTCTTCGACGCGGGCACCTCCACCATCGCCGCGGCTCGCGAGGTCCCGGCGAACCTGCACATCACCGCGATCACCAACTCCGTGCCCGTCGCGGCCGCGCTGTCCCTGCGCGAAACGGTCGAACTGCGGCTGCTCGGCGGGCGTGTTCGGGGGCTGACCCAGGCGGCGGTCGGCGCGGGCACCGTCGCCGAGATCGCGGGGCTGCGGACCGACGTCGCGATCCTCGGTGCCAACGGACTCAGCGCGGAGCGCGGCCTCTCCACGCCGGATGCCGACGAGGCCGCGGTGAAGACCGCGATGGTCCGCGCCGCCGACTTCGTCGTCCTGGTGGCCGACTCGTCCAAGTTCGCGCAGGAGAGCCTCGTCGCCTTCGCCGCGCTGGACGACATCGACGTGCTCGTGACCGACGCCGCCCCCACCGGCGCGCTCGCGGCCGCGCTCGCCGACCACGGCGTGGACGTCGAGGTCGCCGGCCGATGATCGTGACCGTCACCGCCAACCCCAGCCTGGACCGGCTCGTCGCCCTCGGCGGGCCGCTGCGGCGCGGCGCCGTGCACCGCGCCGAGGGCGCCGCCGCCGACCCCGGAGGTAAGGGCGTCAACGTCTCCCGCGTGGTGCACGCGGCGGGGGAGGGCACCGTCGCCGTGCTCCCGGCCGATCAGGGCGACCCGTTGCTCGCCGGCCTCTCCCGGCTCGGCGTACCCGCGATCCCCGTGCCCGTCGGCCACGAGGTCCGCAGCAACATCACCGTCACCGAGCCCGACGGCACCACCACCAAGCTCAACGCACCCGGGGCGCCGCTGGCGCCGGAGGCGGTGCGGGCCCTGGAGGACGCGATCCTCTCCGCCGCCGACGGTGCCGCCTGGCTCGCCCTGTGCGGCTCGCTTCCGCCCGGCCTCCCGGACGGCTGGTACGCCCGTCTCGCCGATCGCCTCGGCGCCGGCGGCCCGCGTATCGCGGTCGACACCTCGGGACCCGCTCTCGCCGCCTCGGCGGTGCGCGGCGTCGCGCTCCTCAAGCCCAACGCCGAGGAGCTCGCCGAGCTCGTGGGCCGCGGCTCCGAGGCCGGCGCCGAGTTCGAGAGCCGAGCGGCGGCAGGCGATCTCGGTCCCGTCCGCGCCGCGGCGGAGGAGTTGCAGCGCGTCACCGGGGGCGCCGTCCTCGCCACGCTCGGCGCCGCGGGCGCGCTCCTGGTCACCGCCGAGGGCGCGTGGGCGGCGACCCCGCCGCCGGTCACGGTCCGCAGCACCGTCGGCGCCGGCGACAGCTCCCTCGCCGGCTATCTCATCGCGCATGCGCGTGGCGCCGATGCGCCGCAGCGTCTTTCCCTCGCGGTCGCCTACGGCGCCGCGGCCGCAGCACTGCCGGGCACCCAGGCGCCCCGACCGGAGGAACTCGCCGTCGCCGACGTGCGAGTCATCGCTCTGTAGCTTCCCGACGATCCATCAGCAGAACCGGAGAACACCCCATGACCGAATCGATCATCGCGCCCGAGCTGGTCGCGCTCGACGTCTCGGCCGGCACCGACAAGTCCGAGGTGATCGCCTACCTCGCCGGCCGCATCACCGACGCCGGCCGTTCCACCTCCGTGGACGGGCTCGTCGAGGCGGCGCTCGCCCGGGAGGCCCAGTCCGCCACCGGCCTCCCGGGCGGCATCGCCATACCGCATTGCCGCGCCGCGGCCGTCACCTCCGCGAGCCTCGGCTTCGCCCGGCTCGACCCGAAGGTCGACTTCGGCGCCCCCGACGGCGGCGCCGACCTCGTCTTCCTCATCGCCGCACCGGAATCCGGCGGATCGCAGCACATGAAGCTGCTGAGCGCGCTCGCCCGCGCCCTGGTGCGGCCCGAGTTCACCGCCGCGCTCCGCGCCGCCGCCACACCCGAGGAGGTGGTCGCCCTCGTCGAGGACGTCATCACCCCGAAGCCCGCGGAGCCCAAGCCCGCCACAGCCGCCGCGCCCGCCCCCGCCGCCGCAGAGGCGGCACCGTCGGGCAAGCCCTCGCTGGTGGCGATCACCGCCTGTCCCACGGGGATCGCGCACACCTACATGGCCGCCGACGCCCTGAAGCTGGCCGCCGAGCGCGCGGGCGTCGAGCTGACCGTCGAGACCCAGGGCTCCTCCGGCTCCACGCCGCTGTCGGCGCAGACCATCGCCGACGCGGGCGCCGTCGTCTTCGCCACCGACGTGGGCGTCAAGGGCCGCGAGCGCTTCGCCGGTAAGCCCGTGATCACCTCGGGCGTCAAGCGCGGCATCAACGAGCCGGACGCCATGATCGCGGAGGCCGTCGCCGCGGCCTCGGACCCGCACGCCGCGACCGTCGACGGGACCGCCTCCGGGACCGCCGAATCCGCGCCCGCGCAGGCGGGGCTGGGTGGGCAGCTTAAGCGCGCCCTGCTCACCGGCGTCAGCTACATGATCCCGTTCGTCGCCGCGGGCGGCCTGCTCATCGCCCTCGGCTTCCTGATCTCCGGCGGCTACGAGATCGGCCTCGATCACGGGGACGACGGCATGTCGAACGGCGCGTACTACGCACTGCACAACTCCCTCACGAATCTGCCTGACGGTGGCCTGCGCGCCTACCTCGGCGGGGTCGCGTTCGCGACGGGCCAGGCGGCGATGAGCCTCATGGTCGCGGTGCTCGCGGGCTACATCGCCTACGCCATCGCCGACCGCCCCGGCCTCGCACCCGGATTCGTCGCCGGCGTGCTCGCGGGCACGGTGGGCGCCGGCTTCATCGGCGGCGTCGTCGGCGGCTTGCTCGCGGGCGTGGTCGCGCTGTGGATCGGCAAGCTGCAGCTGCCGCAGTGGGCTCGCGGCCTGATGCCGGTCGTGATCATCCCGCTGTTCGCCACGCTGATCACGGGCGGCCTGATGTACATGGTCCTGGCCGGCCCGCTGCGCTGGGTGAACGAGGCGATGACGGACGCGCTCAACGGAATGAGCGGCAGCTCCAAGATCGCGCTCGGGGTGGTGCTCGGCCTCATGATGTGCTTCGACCTCGGCGGCCCGGTCAACAAGGCGGCGTACGCCTTCGCGGTCGCGGGGATCGGCGCCGCCGGCGCCGGCGTGCCGCAGTGGGAGATGATGGCCGCCGTCATGGCCGCGGGCATGGTGCCGCCGCTGGCGCTCGCCCTCGCGTCCACCGTCCTGCGCCCGGGCCTGTTCACCGAGCCCGAGCGGGAGAACGGCAAGGCCGCCTGGTTCCTCGGCGCCTCGTTCATCTCCGAGGGCGCCATCCCGTTCGCCGCGGCCGACCCGCTGCGGGTGATCCCGTCGATGATGCTCGGCGGAGCCGTGACCGGCGGCCTGTCCATGGCGCTCGGCGCCCAGCTGCGCGCCCCGCACGGCGGCGTCTTCGTACTGTTCGCCATGAACGGCACGTGGTGGAAGTTCCTCATCGCACTCGCCGTCGGCGTCGTGGTGAGCGCCGTGACGGTCGTCGCGGCCAAGTCCGTCGGCCGCCGGAGCGCCTTCGCGGCCGAATCCGCTCAGCCCGCGGCCGTCGCCGCGTAATACTGGTCCTGACCACTCGCGCGGCCGACCGGCGGCGCGCAGACGAACACCCCCCACGAGGAGAGCCATGCCCAGCACCACCGTCGCCGTCGGATCGGCCGTCGGCCTGCACGCCCGCCCCGCCGCCGTGATCGCGAACGCCGTCAACGAGTCGGGCCACGAGGTCACCCTGTCCGTCGCCGGCGGCGAGCCGGTGGACGCCGGGTCCGCGCTCATGATCATGACCCTCGGCGCGGAGCAGGGCGTGGAGGTCACCGTCGAATCCGCCGATCAGGGGACCGTCGACGCGATCGCGGCCCTCGTCGCACAGGACCTCGACGCCTGAGCCACGGGCCTAGGTGACGGGCGCGATGCAGTAGCTCACGCGCTGTGGCGCGGTGTAGTTCAGTGCCGACGAGCCGCGGCAGGTCAGCGGGGCGCCCGCGGCGCGCTCGATCACCCGGATCACGTTCGACGGTGCGCTGCCGGTCGCGGCCGGGCAGTCGACGGGGCGGATGTCGGTGGTGGCGGCCTTGTCGGGCTTGACCTGATAGCAGTTGCCCAGCGTGAGCTTGGGGACGACGCAGAGCACGGAGCCCGCGGACTCGACGCGGGCGTAGCTCGGCGCGCTGCACGCGGTGTTCGCGGCCGGCTTCTCGGCGACGGCGAAGCTGAAGCCGTCGCCGTCGCACCCGGTGCGGGTGGCGTTCCCGCCCGAGACGGTGACGCAGTCCCCGACCTCGACGGAGCTCACCGGCGCGACCTCGGGACTCGAGGGCTTGACGCCGAGGAGCAGCACCGCGGCGCCCATCACGATCGCGGCGATGAGGCCGGAGTAGATCACCGAGCTGACGATCCGCCAGGTGGCGGTGGGCCGCACCTCGTCGAGCCGCCGGCCCACCGTCGTCGCCTCGAGGCGACGACGGAGCGCGGCGAGACGCGGCTGCGCGGGCTGCTGGAAGGACATCGACATAGTCTCAATCTTAACTTGAGGCTCAGTAGATAACACAAGTCTCAATTTTCACAGGTAGTTCGGCGCGGCTCGGCCCGACGCCGACGCGGGCTCACTAGGCTTTGCGACATGTCATTCGACGACGCGCCCGTCATCGCCGTGGGGCCGAAGCCCGATCCCGAATTCGACGCCGCGATCACCGCCGGCGGTGGCGAGCCCGGCCCGCTGGCCCGCGCCGACGGCCTCGTCTGGACCGATGCCCGCGCGAGCCTTCCTGCGCTGCCTCCGAGCGTGCGCTGGGTCCAACTGCCCTTCGCCGGCGTCGAGGACTTCCTCGACAGCGGCGTCATCGCGGAACATCCGAAGGTCGTCTTCACCTCGGCCGCCGGGGCGTACTCCGGCACCGTCGCCGAGCAGGCCATCGCCCTCCTGCTCGCCGGCGTGCGCGGCCTCTGGAGCCGCGAGACCTCGTGGGACGCCGCGGGGGCCGCGGGCCGCACGGGCCGCCTCGGCGGCACGACGGTGGCGGTCGTCGGCGCCGGCGGCATCGGCCGCGACCTCATTCCGGCGCTCCGCGGGCTCGGTGTCAAGGTCGTCGCCGTGAACCGCTCGGGCACCGACGTCTCCGACGCCGTCGTCGTGACCGCCGACCACCTCGACGAGGTCTGGCCCGCCGTCGACCACGTGATCCTGGCGGCACCGTCGACGGCGAAGACCCGGGCCCTCGTGAACGCGAAGGTCCTCGCGCAGCTCAAGCCGCACTCGTGGATCATCAACGTCGCGCGGGGCTCGCTCATCGACACGGACGCGCTGGTCGCCGCGCTGAAGAAGGGGACGATCGGCGGCGTCGGCCTCGACGTGACCGACCCCGAGCCCCTGCCCGACGGCCACCCCCTGTGGTCGATCCCCAACGCGATCATCACCCCGCACGTCGCGAACCCGCCGCAGCACCTGCGGCCCGCGCTGCTCGCGCGCGTCGAGGTCAACGTCCGCCGCTTCGCCAACGACCTGGAGCCGCTCGCCGTCATCGACGCCGACCGGGGCTACTGATGTCCGACGGCCCGTCGTCCACCGGGGGCCCCGACGGCGGGACGCCCGGCGACGATGCACCGGGCGCGGGCGCGACGGCCACCCCCGACGAGGTCGACCTGATCGTCCGGGGGATCGTCGGACTCGCCAAGCGGGTCCGCAGTGACGCCCGTTTCGTCGGCGCGGAGGTCTCCTACGTCGACTTCACCCTGCTCTTCGTCCTCAACGAGTCGCCGGGGATCCGGGCCGTCGACCTCGCGGAGGCGGTGTCGATCGACAAGTCGACCGCCAGCCGCCAGCTCGCGGGGCTCGAGCGGCGAGGGCTCATCACCCGCGCCGCGGACCCCGGCAACCCCCGGTCCCGGCAGCTGCGGCTGACCGAGAAGGCCGAGCGGGTGCTGGCCGAGACGGACCGCGAATGGCGCCGCCGGATCCAGGCCCGGACGGCCGACTGGTCGCCGGAGGAACGGCGCACCTTCGCGACCCTGATCGACCGGTACATGAGCGTCGATCTGCCCGGCGAGGAGCGCCCGGCAGGGCTCTGATCACGGGCGGAGGCCCGGGAAGTGATGCGGCTGGTGAGGCTACCGAGCGGTAAGTTATGCCGTGCTATGGTCAGCCCACTGTTCTGTGCATCAGGCGACCAGCGTGCCCTCGCGATGCCCGGCGACCCCGGGCCTTCCGCGTAAATTCGCCTCCGTTCACACCGCGGCGGGGTCGTACACGCATGGAGTCTCCCCGGTGCCGGAACTTCCGGGCGCGCAGCCGCGCGGCCCGGTAGGGACGACAGGAACGAATCAATGAATGTCGGTGGACCGACCATGACCCCGCCCGCGGGGCGGCAGTGGGAGTGCTGCGCATGATCATCGGAGCTTTGAAAGAGGCACAGCCGGGCGAGACTCGGGTCGCCGCAACCCCCGCCACGGTGGCCCAGCTGATCAAGCTCGGCTACGAGGTGGTCGTGGACCCGGGCGCCGGTGCGGCGTCCTCGTTCGCGGACGAGGCCTACGTGGAGGCAGGCGCGTCGATCGGTGACGCTCGCGCCGCCGACATCGTGCTGGGCGTCAACGCCCCGTCGACCGCACAGCTCGATGGCATCCGGCCGGGCGCGACCGTCGTCGGTCTCCTGGCCCCCGCGCAGAACCCCGAGCTGCTCGAGGACCTGCGCGGTCGCGAGCTGACGGCGCTGGCCATGGAGTCGGTGCCGCGCATCTCCCGCGCGCAGTCGATGGACGTGCTGTCCTCGATGGCGAACATCGCGGGCTACCGCGCCGTCGTCGAGGCCGCCCACGTCTTCGGCCGGTTCTTCACCGGCCAGGTCACGGCGGCCGGCAAGGTCCCGCCGGCCAAGGTGCTCGTGGTGGGCGCCGGCGTCGCCGGCCTCGCCGCCATCGGCGCCGCCGGCTCGCTGGGCGCGATCGTGCGCGCGACCGACCCGCGTCCCGAGGTCGCTGACCAGGTCGCCTCGCTGGGCGGCGAGTACCTCTCCGTGCAGAACGAGGAGGCCGAGGTCTCGGCCACCGGCTACGCCAAGGAGATGGGCGACGACTACAAGGCCCGCGAAGCGCAGCTCTACGCCGAGCAGTGCAAGGACGTCGACATCATCATCACCACGGCTCTGATCCCCGGGCGCCCCGCGCCGCGGATCATCACCGAGGAGATGGTCGCGTCGATGAAGCCCGGCAGCGTCATCGTCGACATGGCGGCGTCGAACGGCGGCAACGTCGGCGGCACGGTCAAGGATCAGGCGATCGTCACGCCCAACGGCGTCACGATCATCGGCTACACCGACCTGGCCGGCCGCCTGCCCGCGCAGGCCTCGCAGTTGTACGGCACGAACCTCGTCAACCTGCTCAAGCTCGTGACGCCCGAGAAGGACGGGCAGCTCGTGCTCGACTTCGAGGATCCCGTCCAGCGGTCGATCACGGTGACCCGCTCGGGCGAGCTGCTGTTCCCGCCGCCGCCGGTGCAGGTCTCGGCCGCACCGAAGGCCGCTCCCGCCGCCGAGGTGCAGGCGCAGCCCGTCAAGGAGCCGATGTCGGCGTCCAAGAAGGTCTCGCTCACCCTGGTGGGCGTCGCGCTCTTCGGGCTGCTGATCAGCTTCTCCCCGAACCCGTTGCCGCAGCACTTCATGGTGCTCATGCTGGCGATCGTCATCGGCTACTACGTCATCGGCAACGTGGCCCACGCGCTGCACACGCCGCTGATGTCGGTGACCAACGCCATCTCCGGCGTCGTCGTGGTGGGCGCTCTCCTGCAGATCGCCACCAACACCCCGACCATCCTGGTGCTGGCGACGATCGCGATCCTGGTCGCGTCGATAAACATCTTCGGTGGCTTCTCGGTCACCCGTCGCATGCTCGCCATGTTCAGCAAGGGGGCATGAGTAAACCATGAGTGTCACTGCAATCTCCGTTGCGGCGTACATCGTCGCGTCGCTGCTGTTCATCCTCTCGCTGGCCGGGCTGTCCAAACACGAGACCTCCAAGAGCGGCCTGACCTACGGCATGGTCGGCATGGGCATCGCCCTGGTGGCGACCATGGCGCTGGTCATCGACAAGGTCCTCAAGCCCGAGCTCGACCTGACCTGGCTGCCCGTCGGCCTCATGGTCGGCGCCATCCTGATCGGTGCCGTCATCGGCCTGTGGCGCGCGCGCATCGTCGAGATGACCGGCATGCCCGAGCTGATCGCCCTGCTCCACTCCTTCGTGGGCCTGGCCGCCGTGCTCATCGGCTGGAACGGCGCCATCGCAGGTTTCGACACCACGGGCGTGCCGCCGGGTGACGTCCGCGCGCTGACGAACATCCACGAGGCCGAGATCGCGATCGGCATCTTCATCGGCGCCGTCACCCTGACCGGCTCGATCGTCGCCAACCGCAAGCTCTCCGGGAAGATGAAGTCGGCGCCGCTCATGCTGCCCGGCAAGAACCTCATCAACGTCGGCTCGATCGTCGTCTTCGTCGTGCTCACCGCGGTGTACGTCTCGCGCGACACACACCACGACACCACCTCGCTGATCCTGCTGGGCGCCATCACCGCGCTCGCCCTGTTCCTGGGCTGGCACCTGGTGGCCTCGATCGGCGGCGGCGACATGCCCGTCGTCATCTCGATGCTCAACAGCTACTCCGGCTGGGCCGCGGCCGCGTCGGGCTTCCTGCTGAGCAACGAACTGCTCATCGTCACCGGTGCCCTCGTCGGTTCCTCGGGTGCGTACCTGAGCTACATCATGTGCAAGGCGATGAACCGCTCGTTCATCTCCGTCATCGCGGGCGGCTTCGGCATCGAGGCCGGCCCGGCCGACGACACGGACTACGGCGAGCACCGCGAGGTCAACGCCGAACAGGTCGCCGAGCTCCTCACCGGCGCCAAGTCCGTGGTCATCACCCCGGGCTACGGCATGGCAGTGGCGCAGGCGCAGTACGGCGTGGCCGAGCTGACCGCCGAGCTCCGCAAGAGGGGCGTCGACGTCCGGTTTGGCATCCACCCGGTCGCCGGCCGCCTGCCCGGGCACATGAACGTGCTCCTCGCCGAGGCGAAGGTGCCGTACGACATCGTGCTCGAGATGGACGAGATCAACGACGACCTGGCCGATACCGACGTGGTCCTGGTGATCGGAGCCAACGACACCGTCAACCCGGCTGCGTCCGAGGACCCGAGCAGCCCCATCGCGGGCATGCCGGTGCTCACCGTGTGGGAGGCCGAGAACGTGGTCGTCTTCAAGCGGTCGATGGCCGCCGGCTACGCGGGCGTGCAGAACCCCCTGTTCTTCCGGGACAACTCGGCGATGCTCTTCGGCGACGCCAAGGACCGGGTGCAGGACATCCTCTCCGCGATGCGCTGACGCGAAGAATCCTCGGGCCCGGCACTGTCGAGACGACGGTGCCGGGCCCGACTCGTCTCTACGTCCAGGCGTTCTCGATCGCCACGGGACCGTCGGTGAAGGGGAGGTCCTTCCCGATGGTGTCGGCCCGGTCCAGGACGGACGCGGCCACCAGCGCGACGTTCGCGCGCGACGTCCCGGGGTTGTCCGCGGCGCGCACCGCCGCGGGATCGACCCGCCCCGTGGGCTCGTCGAGCGTGAGGCGGCCCGGCATGAGCACCGTCCAGTCCAGGTCCGAGGCGCGGACGGCCACGTCGGCGGCGGCCTTGGACTCCGCGTAGGGGAAGAAGGCGTCCGTCTCCGGGACACCGTGATCGGGGGCGGCGCCCAGGTAGGAGACCATGACGTAGCGCCGGACCCCGGCCGCTTCCGCGGCCTGGACCGAGCGGATCGCGGCGTCGCGGTCCACCGCGTAGGTGCGCTCGGGGTCTCCGCCGCCCGCGCCCGCGGAGAAGACCACCGCGTCGGCGCCACGCAGGGCCGCGGCGAGCTCCTCGCGCGAGGCGTTCTCGACGTCCAGGACGAGGGGCTGCGCCCCGGTCGCGGAGACGTCCGCCGCGTGCTCCGGATTGCGGATCCACGAGGTGACCACGTCGCCGCGGGAGCTCAGGACGCTCGCCAGGATGAGCGCGATCTTGCCGTGTCCTCCGATGATCGTGACAGCTGCCATACGAACCAACGTACGCGCTCGGCGGAGTGCCCGAGTCCGCCCGGCGCGGCGACGGCCACGGAGATCGGACTTCGTGGCGTCTCGGGTGGAGGGAGCGTAGACACGTGGAGCGCAGCCATGCGTGCGACGCATGGCCTCAGCCGAGAGCATGCCTTCGTTCGGGCCCGCTCGGCTCGCCACGGGGTCCACCCGCAACCCGAGCCCTGTCAGCCGCCGAGAGGCATGGTCGCGAGGCGGGCGGCGAGAAGCAGCAGCAGGAGGCCGATCCCGGCGTTGATGGCCCGCCACACGCCGGGCCGCCCGAGTACGCCGGCCAGGCGGCGGGCGCCGAAGCCGAGCAAGCAGAACCAGGCGACACTGGCGACGACCGCGCCGAGCGCGAACCACCACCGGTCGCCGGCGTAGCGGGTGGACGCCGAGCCGAGCAGCAGCACGGTGTCCAGGTAGACGTGCGGATTGAGCCAGGTCAGCGCCAGTGCCCCGGTCACGATGGCCGCGACCGAGGCGGCGCCGTCGCCGCCGGCGACGAGCCCCTCCGACCGGCGCGCCGACCACAGCGACCGCAGGCCGTAGCCCGTGAGCACCACGACGCCCGCCCACTTCACCGCCTCCATCAGCAGCGGCCGGCCCGAGACCGCGGCGCCGAGGCCCGCGACCCCGGCGAGGATCAGCGCGACGTCGGAGACGATGCACACCGCCACGACGGGGCCGAGCCCGCGTCCGCGCACGCCCACCTGCAGCACGTAGGCGTTCTGCGCGCCGATCGCCACGATGAGGGACAGGCCGAGCCCGAGGCCTGCCAGGAGTGCTGGGGTCATGACGTCGACGCTATGGCTGCCACATCCATAAGTGCCAATGCGAGAAGCAGATCACCCATTAGAATCGCTTCATGTTGAGCGGGCACCACCTGGAGACCCTCGTCGCGGTGGTCGACGAGGAGAGTTTCGGTGCGGCGGCATCCCGCCTGCGCATCACGCAGTCGGCGGTCAGCCAGCGGATCCGCGCGCTGGAACAGCAGGTCGGGCACGTGGTCGTGACCCGCGAGGGGCCCTGCCGCCCGACCGCGCAGGGCGAGGTGCTGCTCGGCTTGGCCCGCGGCGTCGCCTCGCTCGAGGCCGACGCGCTGGGCCGGCTCGCGGGTGGGGCAGCACCCTCGGCCGTGCTCGACGTGGGCGTCAACGCGGACTCCCTCGCCACCTGGTTCCGCGATGTCATCGACGCGGTGGCGGCCCTGCCCGACGGGCCGCTGTTGCGGCTCGCGGTCGACGACGAGCACCACACCGCCGACCTGTTGCGGGCGGGGTCGGTGCTGGGCGCCATCACCACCGATCCGGAGCCGGTGCAGGGCTGCGCGGCGGAGTACCTCGGCATCATGCGCTACCTGCCGGTGTGCACGCCGGACTTCGCGGCGCGCTGGCGGTCGGGCGGTCGGTGGCGGTGGCGGGAGATGCCCGTCGTGCAGTTCGACCTGCGTAAGGACGAGCTGCAGACCAAGGTGCTCCACCGTCGCGGGATCAGGGAGTCGCCGCCGATGCACCGAATCCCGTCGTCGGAGGCCTTCACCTACGCCGTTCGTGCCGGACTCGGCTGGGGCAGCCTGCCCGAGGCGGACATTGGCGACGCCCTCGACGATGGGGCCCTGATCCGGCTGACCGACGACACCGTCGACGTGAAGCTGTACTGGCAGTCCTGGCGGCTGCACACCCGTGCCACCGAGCGCCTCGCCGATGCGATCCACGCCGCGGCCGCGGTCCACCTGCGTTGATCCCCCGCGCACCCGCCGAGACGCGGGTACGTTGGCGCTCATGCCCGACCACCCAGCGCCGCACCCGCTCACCACGCTGCACCAGGGCCTCAGCGATCTCGACCGCCGCGTCTTCGATGCCGTCGCGGTCTCGCCGAGTCCCTTGCTCGACCTCACCATGCGCCCACTGTCGGCAGCGGCGGACCACTCCAAACTGTGGATGGTGCTCGCCGTCGGCCTCGGAAGTCTGGGCGGCCTGTCGTCGCGGCGCGGTGCGGTCCGCGGCGTAGCCTCACTCGCCGTCACCAGCCTGATCGTCAACCAGGGGCTCAAGCGGATCTATCCGCGGCGCCGCCCGGTGCACGACGGGGTGCCGACCCGACGCGCACGCCGCCAGCCCACGTCGACCTCGTTCCCGTCCGGGCACTCCGCCGCGGCGGCGGCCTTCGCGATCGGGGTGGGGCTGGAGAACCGCACCGCCGGATACGCGCTCGCCTGCCTCGCCGGTGCGGTGGGCCTCTCGCGGGTCGCCACCGGCGCCCACTACCCGGGTGACGTACTGGCGGGTTTCGCGGTGGGCGCGGGCGTCGCGGTCGCGGGCGCCCGCCTCGCGCCGCCGGTCGACGACAGCCGCACCATGACGCCGGAGCCCACGGTCGAGCGGATCGCGACGGATCCGGACGGCGCCGGCCTCGTCGTGGTGCTCAACCCCGCGTCCGGCGACGGCACCGGCACCCGCGTCGCGGAGGAGATCCGCAGCACGCTTCCGGGGGCCGAGATCGTCGAGCTCGCCGAGGATTCCGACATCGACGCCGTCGCCTCCGAGGCCGCCGGCCGCGCGGAATTCCTCGGCGTCGCGGGCGGCGACGGGACGGTCGCGACCCTGGCCGCGCACGCCGTCGCGGCCGGCAAGCCCCTCGCGGTCTTCCCCGCGGGCACGTTCAACCACTTCGCGAAGGACATCGGCGCCGAAACCGTCGCCGCCGTGGTGGAATCGATCCGGGCCGGCCGGCTCGCCCACGTCGACGTGGTGTGGCTCAACGACGAGAAGCTGCTGCTCAACACCGCGAGCATCGGCGCCTACCCGGCGTTCGTCCGCGCCCGTACGAGGTACCAGCGCCGCCGTATCGGCCGCGTCGCCGCGACGGTGCGCGCGCTCCGCCGGGTGCTCCGCCATGCCGCTCCGGTGGAGGTGCGGATCGAGGGTCGTCCCGCGTCGGTCTCGTTCTTCTTCCTGGGCAACTCCATGTACGGCGCGCCGAGTTTCGTGCCCGGCCGCCGCAGCCGGCTGGACGACGGCGTGCTCGACGTGCGGTACCTCGAGAGCGGGCACGGCCACGCGACGGCGCGCCTGTTCGCGTCGTGGATCAGCGGCCGGATCCGCAACTCCAGGGTCTACCGGGAGCTGCAGGCCCCCGTCGTCACCATCGAGGCCGACGAGCCCTTCCGGGTTGCCCACGACGGGGAGGCCGGCGAGCTGCACACGCGCGCCCGCTTCCGCGTCGACTACCGGGCGTTGCGGGTGTTCGGCACCAGCGTCACCCGCTGATCGCCGGTCCGCTCACGCGGCGCCCAGCAACGTCATCTCGTTCGCGGTGATGTCCGCGGCGATGAGAGTGCCCGTGCCGCCGCCGGTTCCGGTGCCGTCGGTGCGAGTGTGCACGGTGTTGATCACGCCGACGGCGGTGAACGTCCCGTCGGGCCAGCGGGCGTAGACCGGCCCGCCCGAGTCGCCCTCCACGGCGGGGATGCCCGCCCACCTGACGCGCGTGCCGGTCACGTCCTCGAGCACGCCGCAGTGCCGGCCGGTGCGGGCGCCGACGACGCAGATCTCGGGCCGCCCCGCGAGCAGTTCCTCGGTGCCGCTCACGCCCCGGACGGGGCCGATCGCCCGCGCGACCGGAGCGACGTCGCTCCCCTCCAGTTGGATGATGGCGATGTCCTGCCCGCGAGTGCTGCGGGTGGCCTTGATGTACTCGCCGAACGGCGTGCTCCCGCCCGCGGGCGTGAGGTACCGGGCGACGGGGTTGCGGCCGGGCTGCGCCTTCCCGGCCAGCTCGGCGCAGTGGCCCGCGGTGAACGCCACGACCTCGCCGCCGGGGTAGCGGGCGAGGAAGCCCAGGGTGCAGACGCTCGCGTAGACGCCGAACGGGTCCGCGAACGTGGTGATGCCCGCGCCGGTCGTGGGTTTCGCCGCCGTCGTGGGCTTGAGGTTCGGAGCCACCACGTCGTAGGGCCGGACCGAGGGTGTCGTCACCGGGGCCGTCGACGTACTCGGGGGCTCCTCGGGAGCCGCCACCTCGTCGCGCTGGATCGCCGCGCAGCCGCCGAGCAGGGCGATGCCCACCGCGCACGCCACGGCCCGCAGCGGGCGGCGGGTGGCGGTCATCGATTCAGACTAGGGCGTCAGGCCCGTGAGCGGATCGCCTCGGCGACGGCGGAGATCGCCAGGGCCCGCACCACGTCGACCTTCGCCGCGACCGCACCGGTCGCGGCGGAGATGAAGGCGTCGCCGTCGAAGCGGGTGTGCGGCGGGTCGATCGCGCGGGCCAGGCCGTCGTGGGCGCCCTGGGCGAGGAGGAGGCATTCGACCTTGGTGAGCCGCGCGTTGGTGATCACCACGCCGATGGTGGTGTTCTGGCGGTTGCCGCCGAAGGGCGCGTAGTCGCCGAAGTCGGCGATTCCCGCCTGACCGTCGACGATTTCGCCGAAGGCGTTCACGGCGCACAGCGCGCCCACGACCACCTCGCCGGCGCGGGTCTCCGCGTACCCGAGGCCGGCGTCGTGGAGGTTCTCCAGACCGCGGGCCTTGCCGGTGGTGGCGCCGGTACCGGCGCCGAGGAGCCCCTGAACCGGCGTCTCGCCCGCGGCGGATGCGGCCGCCGCATAGCCGTCCTCGGCGGTCGGGCGGACCGTCGGATCGCCGACCATCAGGTCGAACAGGGCCAGCGTGGGGACGATGGGCACGGGGCCGGCCACGGTCTGAACGCCCCGGCCCTCCTCCTCGAGGCGGCGCATCACCCCGTCGGCGCAGGCGAGGCCGAAGGCGGAGCCGCCGGTGAGCACCGCGGCGTGGATCTCCTCGACGGCACGCTCGGGGGCGAGCAGGTCGAACTCGCGCGAGGCGGGGGCACCGCCGCGTACCTCCCCGGACCCGACGGTCCCGTCGGGGAAGGTCACGACGGTGCAGCCGGTGCGGGCCACCGCGTCGGTGACGTGGCCGACGCGGACGCCGGGGACGGTGACGCTCGGAACGACGGTCATACGGTCAGGCTACGACGGTGCCGCCGGGCGCGGGCGGCGGCGGATCAAGTCCCGGCGGGCGCGTCCTCGGGGCCCTCCCACGGCGCCTCGTCGGCGGAGGGCAGGTCGCCGGGCAGCAGGTCGCGCCGGAAGCCGCGCCAGCTCGGTTGCCGCAGGTGGCCGCCCCGGCGCAGCGAGGAGTACCGCACGTCGCCGATCACTTTCGGGAGCACCCAGACGGCGTCGCGGGCCTCGGGATCGTCGATCGGGGCGGTGAAGGGGGAGCGGCGCAGGCGCAGCGGCTCCAACTCCTCCGCGAGCGCCGCCAGATCGCGGTCGCTGAACCCGGAGCCCACCGAGCCCAGGTAGACGAGTCCCGTCTCGGCGGGCAGGCCCACGAGCACCGAGCCGATCCCGCCTCCGCGCGAGCCCTTCCCCGGCTTCCAGCCGCCGATCGCGACCTGCAGGTCGCGCCAGTTCTTGTGCTTGAGCCACGCACGCACCCGCTGGCCGGGAAGGTACGGCGCGTCCCGGCGCTTCGCGATGATCCCCTCCCAGCCGCGCTCGGCGCTGAGCGCCGCGGCCTCCGCCCCGGTCGCGGCGTCGACGAGCGGCGGCACGCTCACCGCCGTGTCGTGCTCGAGCAGCGGGGCAAGGCCGTCCAGTACCTGGCGACGCACCGTCCAGGGGCGTTTCGTCAGGTCAACGCCGTTGAGCGAGAGCACGTCGAAGAGGTACAGCTGCACGGCGCCGGACCGGGTCTGTCCGCCCGCCATCAGGTGGAACGACGGGACGCCGTCGGGATCGAGCACCACCGCCTCGCCGTCGAGCACCACCTCCATCCCGTCGAGATCGGCCGCCAGGGACTCGAACTCGGGGAACTCGCCGGTCACCGTCCGGCCCGACCGGGTGCGCAGGGAGACCGTGCCGCCGCGCACCGTGGCGATCATCCGGTAGCCGTCCCACTTGCCCTCGAACGCCCAGTCCGCCGCGGAGAGCCCGTCGATGGGGGATTCCGTGGGCAGCATGGGATCCGGCGCGATCCCGGCGGCGGGCCTGGCGGGGGCGGACTTGTCCTTGGTCAGGTGCGCGAGCCAGTTCTTGTCGCCGGTGCGGATCAGTGCGTACCGCTTGTTCTGCAGTCGATTCCCGTGCAGGGTCACGATCACCTCGTTCGAGCGCCACTTCTCCAGCTCGTACGTGCCGTGGTCCCAGATGGTCACCTCGCCGCCGCCGTACTCGCCCTTCGGGATGCTGCCCTCGAAGTCCGCGTAGTCCATCGGATGGTCCTCGGTGCGGACGGCGAGGTGGTTGACCGCGGGGTCGTCGGGCAGGTTCTTCGGCACGGCCCAGGAGGCGAGCACCCCGTCGTGCTCCAGGCGGAAGTCGTAGTGCAGGCGCCGGGCGTGGTGCTCCTGGATGACGAAGATCGGATCACCGGTCGACGGTGCGCCGCCGAACGGCTCGGGCGTCTTCCGCGCGTCCCGCTTGGCCCGGTACTCGCCCAGGTCGACGGGCTCGGGAGGCGGGGCGCCGGCACCGTCGAGCCCGGCGAGGAGGTCGCCGTCGGCCCGGGCGCGCGCGAGGACCTCCCCGAACTCGAGCTGACGCAGGCCGGGCCGGGCGAGCTCGTCCCAGGTGCGCGGCGCGGCGACCCAGGGATGGTCGCGGCCGCGCAGCGAGTACGGCGCGACGGTGGTCTTGGACGCGCTGTTCTGCGACCAGTCGACGAAGACGCGGCCGCCGCGCCGGTCCTTGGCCATCGACGCCGTGACCAGCTCCGGCGATTCGGCCTCCAGCTGCGAGGCGATCGCATGCGCGACCGTGCGGGCGCCCTGCGCGGAGATGGCGCCGGGCAGGGGCGCGTAGACGTGGAGGCCCTTGGAGCCGCTGGTCACGGGGTAGCCGTCCATGTCCATCGCGGCGAGCAGCTCACGGATGCGCAGGGCGAGGGCGGCGCACTCGTCGAGGGTCACGTCGGGGCCCGGATCGAGGTCGAGCACGAGGCGGTTCGGCGGGCCGGGCACCTCCGGGCGGTCGGGGTCGGCACCGTCGGGCACGAACGCCCACTGCGGCACGTGCAGCTCGAGCGCGGCCTGCTGGCCCAGCCAGACCATGCCGGCGGCGTTCTCGATGACCGGATACTGGGACTCGCCGTCGGAGTGGAACTGGCTGCTGCGGCGGATCCACGCGGGCGCGTGGCTCGGCAGCCGCTTCTCGAAGAAGGCCGTCTTGTCCACGCCGTTGGGCCAGCGCTTGCGGGTGAGCGGGCGGTCCCGCAGGTGGGGGAGAGCGAACGGCGCGATGGCCTGGAAGTAGTCGATGACCTCGGCCTTCGTGGTGCCCGTGGCGGGGTAGAGCACCTTGTCGAGGTTCGTCAGCTGCACGCCGACGCCGTCGACCTCGCGGCTCTCCCGGGTCTGCGCCATGGATCCATTATCGAGTGCCCGCGCCTGCGGCGGGGAGGAGCCCGCGCGCGGACCCCGGAGGAAGGGGCGTGGCTTTGCTGAGGTCATGCGTTCGGGTATGCGCCCGACGCATGACGGGCGGTGACATCGCTGGTCAGAGGCCATGCATCGGACGCATGGCCCGCCGCGCCGCGCATCAGTCTCCCGGCGCGGCGGATCCGAACCCGTCGCGCGGCTGTCGCGGGGTCGGTGGGAGTGCCGGCCGCCTCTCGCAATCGACGCTCACACCAGTCACAATGGTCACATGCGCGCGATATGGACGGGTGAGCTGTCGTTCGGGCTGGTGAACGTGCCCGTGAAGGTGTACTCCGCGATCGAGAGCCACGATGCGAAGTCGCATCAGGTGGACTCGAAGGACGGGGTCCGCATCCGGTACAAGCGCGTGCGCGAGGGCACCGACGACGAGGTGGAGTTCTCGAACATCGCGAACGCCTACGAGTCCGACGGCGGCGACACGGTGGTCCTCTCGAAGGAGGACATCAAGTCGATGCCGGTGGAGAAGCACCGGGAGATCGCGGTCACGGAGTTCGTGCCACGCGAGGACGTCGACCCGATCATGTTCGACAAGCCCTACTTCCTGGAGCCCTCGTCGAAATCGCCCAAGGCCTACGTGCTGCTGCGACAGGCTCTGCAGGAGACGGATCGCCTCGCGATCTGCACCTTCACGCTGCGCAACCGCACGCGGCTGTGCGCGCTGCGCGTGGTCGGCAACGTCATGGTGCTGCAGACCCTGCTCTGGCCCGACGAGGTGCGCACGCCGGAGTTCCCCGCGCTCACCGAGGACGTGAAGATCCGCCCGCAGGAGCTCGCGATGGCGGCCTCGCTCATCGACTCGATGGCCACGGATTTCGACCCGGAGCAGTACGAGGACGACTACCAGGTGCAGCTTCGCCAGCTGATCGAGGCGAAGGCCACGGGCGGCACCGCGTTCCCCGAGGCGCCCGAGGAGGAGGCCGAGGACGACGAGGTCGCCGACCTGCTGGCCGCGCTCAAGGCATCCGTGAAGAACAGGGAGGCGCAGACCGAGCGGCCCGCGCGCAAGCGCGCGGCGGGGTGATCACCTCCGCGCCGGCCGGGCTACAGCGTTCGCTTGAGGCCCACGTGCTCTGATTGGTACCCGAGCCGGGTGTAGAACGCGCGAGCCCGCTCGCGCACGACGTCGGTGGTGAGCTGCGACAGCACGGCGCCGTGGGTGCGGCCGTGGTGGTGCGCCCACTCGATCATCGCGGTGCCGAGGCCCAGCGAACGATGGTCGCGCGCGACGCGGACGCCCTCGATCTGCAGGCGGGTCGCGCCTCCGCGGGACAGGCCGGGGATCACGGTGAGGTGCATCGTCCCCACGACGTCGTTCGACTCGTCCCGCACCACGGCCAAGTACTGCGCGTCGTCGCGGGTGACCAGCTCGAATGCTCGGTCGTACACCGCGGCGTCGCCCAACTCGCGGGTCGCGCCGAGCTCGTCGTCGGCGAGCAGTGCGACGATCGCGGGCACGTCGTCGCGCCGCGCGCGCTCGATCCGGTAGGTGCCGCCGCCGACGCCGTGCAGCACGCCTCCGACGGAGGCGCGGGCCTGCAGCTCGCGGACCACCCCGTCGAGCCAGGCCCCGACGTTCGCCCGCGCCTCGAGGGTGTCGGGGTAACGGCAGCGCAGATGCAGTCCACCCTCGTCGAGGATGAACCACAGCATCACGCCGTCGGTGCGAATGGTCGCGCCCACGTACTGTGCGTCGAGCCGGGTCGCGTCCACGCGGACGGGTAGCCGGCGCAGGTCGAGCCACGAGATCGCGAACATACCGGGGGCCTCGGGCATCCCGCCCCACTGCTCGAGCACGTCGGCGAGCGGCCACGACCCGAGTCGCACGGCCTCCCGTACCGCCTCCGCCGCAGCGGCCGGCTCCGCGGACGGCGAGTCCAGCACCGAATTGGTGATGAACCAGCCCACCGAGTCGTGCCAGGTCTCGTCGTAGCGGCTGTGCACGGGGAAGACGGCGCGCAGCGGCGCGCCGGCGAGATCGAGGGTGACGCGGGTCAGCGCCGCCACCGTCGCGGACAGCGTGGAGACGCCGACGGCCCGCGCCGCAGCGGCGAACGCCGCGACCTCGTCGGTGCCGAAGACGTCGCGGACCTCCACGCGCTCCCGATGCGCCTCGGGGGTGCCCAGCGGCAGCGGGAACAGCGGCATGACTCCGCCGCTGGCGGTGATGATCTCGGTCCAGCGGCGCCGCACGTCCTCGGGCGCGGCGGGGCGGTCCGCCAGGGCCCGGGTGTGGTCGACGAAGGGCGGCACGGTCTCCGCCGACGGTGCTCGGCCCGCCCGAATGTCCGCGAGCGCTGAGAGCAGGTCGCGCGCGATCACGAGCATCGACCACATATCGGTGTGCGAGTGGTCCGCGGCCACGATCACCGTGTGTCCGGCGGCGGTCTCCAGGACGCAGAGCCGGTGCGCCGGAGAGCGATAGGGCGAACAGGCGTCGTCGAGCACGTCCCGCAGGGCGTCGTTGACCGCCTGCCCAGGCCCGATCGGGTGCTCGGTCCACGCCCCGGGGCGCACCGAGATCTCATGCAGCGTCGGGCCGTCCGCCCCGGGAAGGAACGCGGTCCGCAGCGTGCCGTGGCGGGCGATCACCGCGAGCCAGGCGGCGGCGAGCTGCTCGCGCGGCACCGGGTCGGGGAGCCGGAAGGACAGCGCCATCCACGACCCCGGCCGGTCTCCGCCGCCCACGTGCCGCGCCTGATCGAAGGAGACCGGCAGGGCATCGCCGGGTTCCGACGCCGCGACGTCGTAGCCGTACAGCCGGCCGAAGGGCAGGCGCAGGTGGGCGACGTTGGTCAGGCGCATGGGCGGTACCCTAGCCCTCTCTCCATCCACCTGCGCGCTGTGAGAAGGCCCTATGCCGACGTTCCGAGTACCGGGAGCAGAGCTCGCCACCGAGTTCAGCGACGAGCACGGTCGCCCCGTCGTGCAGTTGCACGGACTGACCTCCAGTCGCGCCCGCGACCGGGTGCTGGACCTGGACCTGGGCCGCGGTCTGAGCGGGACGCGGCTGCTGCGCTACGACGCGCGCGGGCACGGGTTCTCCACGGGCCGCGCCGTCCCCGACGACTATCGGTGGCCGAACCTCGCCGACGACCTGCTGCGGCTTCTGGACCATTGGTTCCCTGGGGAGCGGGTGCACGGCGTCGGGCCGTCGATGGGGACCGGCACGCTCCTGCACGCCGCTGTGCGCGAGCCCGACCGGTTCAGCGGGCTGACGCTGATGGTGCCGCCCACCGCCTGGGCGACCCGCGTCGCGAAGGCTGCCGAGTACCGCGCCGCCGCAACATTGATCGAGGAGCGCGGCGTGGAGGAGTTCCTCGCCGCGGGGGAGGGTGCCGTACCGCCGGCGGCCACCGCCCTGCACCCGTCGACGCGGCCCGACGTCCCCGAGCCGCTCCTGCCCTCGCTGTTCCGGGGCGCCGCGGCGAGCGACCTCCCCGCGCTCGAGGAGATCGCCCGTATCGACGTGCCGGTCACCGTCCTGGCCTGGATCGACGATCCGGCGCACCCGGTCTCGACGGCCGAGGAGCTCAACAGGACGCTCCCGCGGGCGACGCTGTCGGTCGCTCGGTCCCCGCAGGACGTGCAGCGGTGGCCGTCGGTCCTGCTCCGGGACGTCGCGGGCTGAGCCGCGACACGGCCACGCCCACGAGGCACAGGACGCCGCCCAGCAGGCCCCACGTGGTGGGGGTCTCGGCGAGGAACGCCCAGCTCAACAGGATGGACAGGCCCGGCACCGCGTACGACGACGAGGCGGTGACCCCGGCGGGGGTGTGCGCGAGCGCGTAGGCCCACAGCAGGAACGCGAGTGCGGTGGGCACGAGGCCCAGGTAGATCACGCCGACGGTGCTCGACATCGGCGCGGCCGCGAGCTCGTCGAACAGGCGGGGCGCCCAGGGTAGCAGCACGAGCGCGCCGACTCCCGCGCCGAGCGCGGTCGCGGTGAGGGGGTCGACGGTGCGCAGCACCAGCTTCTGCGCCACCACACTGATGCCGTAGAGCAGCGCCGCCGCGACGGCGAGGGCCACGCCGGCACCGTCGTGCCGTCCGTCGCCGGTGAAGGCGATGATCGCGGCCCCGGCGAAGCTGATCGCGATGCCCACGACGAGCAGCGGCGGGAAGCCCTCCTGCAGGAAGGCGCCGGCCAGCACCGCGACGATGATCGGCGCGATGTTCACCAGCAGCGCCGTGGTCCCGGCATCGAGGTGCTGCTCCGCCGCGTTGACCAGCACGGTGTACAGCGCGAACCACAGCGCGCCGTAGCCGACGGTCAGCGCCAGCGTGCGGCCCCGGGGCAGCCGGACACCCCCGTTGTACAGGGCGTTCATCCCCCAGATCACGCCGAGGACGGCGGCGCCCACGAGGAGCCTGCCCTCCGCCATGGCGATGGGGGAGACGTGCGGGCCGAGCCCGCGGATCACCACGAAGGCCGAGGCCCAGGCGAACATCACGGCCACGAGGGCCAGGGCGGGGAGTCTTTTCGTCATGACTTCACTGTGCGGCTGCCCTGAAGTAAGCACAAGCGCATATTTCTGCACTATCATTCAGTAACACTGAATGGAGGCGCCATGCTCGACGCACACCGGCTCATGATCTTCCGCTCCGTCGCGGCCACGGGCTCCGTGGCCGCCGCCGCTGCCAGCCTCGGCTACACCCCGTCAGCCGTCTCCCAGCACGTCGCCGCCCTGCAGCGGGAGACGGGCCTCACGCTCTTGGAACGGGTCGGACGCGGCGTGGAGCTCACCCCCGCCGGGCGGGTGCTCGCCACCGAGGCCGACGGGGTGCTCAGCCGCCTCAACGACCTCGGCGCCACCGTCGACGACCTGCGGGCCGGCAAGGCGAACCGGATCACCATGAACGTCTTCGCCACCGCGGGCACGCACTGGATGCCGTCGGTCGTGCAGACACTGAGCGCCGAGTTCCCCGACACCCGGCTGCGCCTGCGGATCGAGGACGAGGTGAACGAGATCGCCGCTCGTCGGCCGGATCTCGCCGTCGCGGTCCGGCAGGAGCACGGGCAGACGACCGCGGTGCCGGGCTTCTCCCACGAGGACCTCGTGGTGGAGTCCTACGTCGCCGTCGTGCCGACGGGTCACGCGTTCGCGGACCGGGAGCTGGTGGACATGGCCGAGTTGGAACACGAGCGGTGGATCGACAACGACGTGCGGCGCGGCGCGTGCCGTCAAGCCGTACTCGATGCCTGCGCCGCAGCGGGGTTCACGCCGCGGTTCGTGGTCGAGACCACCGACTACCCGTCGGCGCTGCGTTTCGTCGCGCGCAGCGTCGGCGTCACCGTGCTACCCCGCCTCGGCGCCACCGAGCTCCCGGCGGGCACGGTCGCGGTCGACATCTGCAATCCTGCGCCGCGGCGCACCATCGTCGCCTACGTCAAGGATTCCGAGTGCCGGAACCCCGTGGTGCGCAGGGCCATGCACCTGCTCCGCGAGGCGGCGGCCGCAGCTCGTCGTCCGTGAGCCGCGACGCGCCGGTTTCGCCGACCGTGAACGCTCCGCCCGGTGCAGGCCCGGTCGGATAGGCTGAGGCGTATGACGAGCGGGGTGGCGAGCATCGAGACGCACGAGTCGGCGGAGGCCGCGCGTCCCCCGCTGCTGCGCGAGGTGTTCGGGCGCGTCCTGCGGCAGGAACGCACCCGTCAGGGCCGCACGCTCGCCGAGGTGGCGAGCGACGCAGGTGTGTCGACCCAGTACCTCTCCGAGGTCGAGCGCGGACGCAAAGAGGCCTCGTCGGAGGTCCTCGCCAGCGTGTGCGACGCGCTCGGCGGATCGATGATCGAGTTCGTCGGCGGCGTGCACCGGGAGCTGCTGGGCGCCCGCCCGCGCCCCGTCGCGCTCGCCGCAGCCTGAACCCGGCGCCTTCTACGACTCCTCGGGCGCCTCGTCGCCACCCGCAGCGAGGGCTTCCGCGGCATCGGTGGTGTCCGCCTCCTGCGCCGCCTCGCTCTCCTTCGCTGCGCGGGTGTCCTTGTCGTAGCGCAGCAGGTGCGGGTGCACGGCGCGGAAGCCACGGGCGCGGTAGGCGCGCAGACTGCGGGTGGCGAGTCCTGGTTCGTCGGCGATGGCCTGCGTGAAGTTGTCGTCGATGAGCACCGTCCCCGGGCGCGCCGCGCTGGTCAGGCGCGCCGCCAGGTTCACGACGCTGCCGAACAGATCGCCGTAGCGCTGCAGCACTTCGCCGTAGGCCATCCCCAC
Source organism: Tsukamurella asaccharolytica (assembly GCF_007858435.1). GTDB lineage: Bacteria > Actinomycetota > Actinomycetes > Mycobacteriales > Mycobacteriaceae > Tsukamurella > Tsukamurella asaccharolytica. The sequence goes on from NZ_VIGW01000016.1 coordinate 31,349, forward strand.
GCGCAGCTGCGGAAACTCGATCTCGATGACCTCCAGCTCGGGGAACTGGTGCGGCTCCTGCAGCTCGAGCCCGATGCGCGCGGCCGCCGCGGGATCCTCCGCCGCGAACATCACCTCGTCGCCCCCGCCCTTGATGATCCATCCGCCGCCGCCGTAGATCACGGCCTGCATCCGCGCCTCGAACGTGGCCACCAGGGTATTGAGTTGCTCGACCGCGAGTCCGCGGCTGAGTCGGGTGTAGCCGACCATGTCCGCGAAGCCGACGGCCATGGTGGCGGTCATGGAGTCGGACGAGTCGTGCGTGCCCAGGCGTCGCGTGGCCGTGGAGAGGTGTCGCCGCCAGACGTGAGTCTGCAGGGTCTCCATCTTGTCGATGACCTGGGCGACCCCGGCCGACGGGTCCTTCACACCGGCGTCGTGAGCGTTGTCCAGGTGCGCCTTAATGATGCCGGCCTGCCATTCCGCGAGCCGATACATCGCTTGGCCGAGGGCCTGCGCGCCGGGGAGTACGGCCTCCCGGTCGATGATGTCTTGGGCGAACAGGTCGGCGAGGTCCCGGACGATCGCCACATCGTCCCGGGTGAACGCCTTCTGTTCGTCGTCCCGCAGGTTCGCGAAACCCGCGGATGTCCACCAGAGGCGGAGGTCCTCCACGTCGATGCCGCCCAACTCCGCGAGCTCACGGAAGGTGTACTCGCGTTCGCCCGGGAGGAGCAGACCGTCGATGTCCAGATCTTCGGTGTCGGCCATGGGTCCACTGTATGGGGCATAGGGTGGCAGGGTGACGATCAGTGTGTTCGAGCTGTTCTCGGTGGGCATCGGCCCGTCGAGTTCACACACCGTGGGGCCGATGCGGGCGGGCGCCGATTTCGCCGATGAGCTGCGGGAACTGCCGTCGACGGTGCGTGCGGTCACCGTCGATCTCTACGGCTCGCTCGCGGCCACCGGGCGCGGGCACGGGACCTTCGCCGCGGTGCTGCTGGGGCTGGAGGGCAACCGGCCCGAGACCGTCGATCCGGACGACGTGGAGAAGCGTGGCGCCGAGATCGAGGTCACCCGCACCGTGTACGTGGGGGGCCGCGACGAGGTGCCGCTGTGCGCCGAGCAGATCGTGCTGCACCCCCTCACCGTGCTGCCGCGGCACACCAACGGCATCCGATTCCGGGCGGAACTCGCCGACGGCACCACGCACGAGGCCGTCTACTACTCGGTGGGCGGCGGCTTCGTCGAGCGCGAATCCGGCGCCGACACGGTGGATCCGCTCGCCGGATCGCCCGGCGTGCCCCACGACTTCGACACCGCCGCCGGGTTGCTGGAGACGTGCGAGCGCACCGGCCGCACTGTGCCGCAGCTGATGCTGGCGAACGAGATCGCGCTGCACGGCGGACCGTCGGAGGTGGCCGAGCGCGAGGTGCGCGCCGGACTCCTGCACATCTGGGAGGTCATGGAGGCCTGCATCGAGCGAGGCTTCCGCGCCGAGGGCATGCTGCCCGGTGGGCTCGGGGTCAAGCGGCGCGCGCCCGGGTTGTACCGCCGGCTCGTCGATTCCGACGGTGCCGACGCCATGGACTGGCTCAACGTCGCGGCCATGGCCGTCAACGAGGAGAACGCCTGCGGCGGCCGGATCGTGACCGCGCCGACCAACGGCGCGGCCGGGATCGTGCCGGCGGTGCTGTACTACGCGCTGAAGTTCCGGTCGTCGCTGGCCGCGCGTCGCGAGCAGGTGGTGTGCGATTACCTGCTCACGGCGGCCGCGATCGCCGTGCTGTACAAGCGGCGTGCCTCCATCTCGGGCGCCGAGGTCGGCTGCCAGGGCGAGGTGGGTTCCGCGTGCTCCATGGCCGCGGGAGCATTGGCACAGGTCATGGGCGCGACGGCCGCGCAGGTGGAGAACGCCGCGGAGATCGGCATCGAGCACAACCTCGGCCTGACCTGCGACCCGATCGGCGGGCTCGTGCAGATCCCCTGCATCGAGCGCAACGCGATTGCGTCAGTGAAGGCCGTCAACGCCGCGCGCATCGCCCTGCACGGCGACGGCACGCACCGCGTCTCGCTGGATCAGGCCATCGAGACCATGCGCCAGACCGGCGCCGACATGCTGTCGAAGTACAAGGAGACCTCCCTCGGCGGCCTCGCCGTGAACGTGCCCGAGTGCTGAGCCCGTTCTGTCGGACACCCTCGCTAGGGTGACCGTATGGACGTGCTGACGGTGGCGGCGGTGTGTTTCCGGGACGAGGCCGGACGGGTGCTCACGGTGCGCAAACGCGGCACCGACGCCTTCATGCTGCCCGGCGGCAAGCTGGAACCGGGGGAGGCCGCGATCGACTGCGCGGTCCGCGAGATCGACGAGGAGCTCGGTGTCGCGCTCACGACGGAGGACCTCACTCACCTGGTCTCGTGGCGGGGTCCCGCCGCGAATGAGGCGAACACCGACATCGAGTCCACGGTCTTCGCCACCGAGCTGCGCGTGGAGCCGCGCGCCGCAGCGGAGATCGCCGAGGCACGCTGGCTGGATCCCGCGGACCACGGCGGGGTGACCATCGCGCCGATGCTGGAGCAGTACCTCTTCCCGCGGCTGGCCGGCGCGCCGAGCACATGAGGATCACGCAGCCCCAGGCGCGGCGGATCGCGCTCGCGGCGCAGGGCTTCGAGCCGGGCTTCGCCGGCACGGCGGCGCCCACGATGCGGCAGGTCCAGAAGACGATCGACCGGCTCAAGCTCATCCAGATCGACAGCGTCAACGTCGTCGCGCGCAGCCAGTACCTGCCGGTGTTCGCGCGCCTGGGCGACTACGACACCGCGTTGCTCGACCGTGCCCGCGACCGGGCGCCTCGCCGGCTCGTCGAGGCGTGGGCGCACGAGGCCTCGCTGGTCCCCCCGGAGACGTGGCCGCTGCTGCGGCACCGTCGGACAGCGGACCGGGTGGCACAGCGGTTCGCGAGCTACGAGTCCCGGCATCCCGGCCAGCTCGACCGCCTACGGTCCGAACTCGCCGCGCTCCCGCCGCTCACCGCCCGCGCCCTCGAGGCGCACCTGGAGCACGAGCAGGTGGTGGAGAAGACGCACTGGGGCTGGAACTGGTCGTCGGTGAAGGAGGGGCTGGAGGTCCTCTTCCACGCCGGCGAGGTCACCAGCGCCGGCCGCACCAGCCAGTTCGAGCGGCTCTACGCGCCCACGTCCGCGGTGCTCGGCGACCTCGCGGACCGCATCGTGCCGGACGAGGAGGCCTACGTCGAGCTGATCCGCCAGTCGGCGAAGGCGCACGGCATCGGTAACCTGCGCTGCCTGCGCGACTATTTCCGGCTGTCCACGGCGCAGGCGGCACCCGCGGTCGAGAAGCTCGTGGCTGCAGGGGAACTCATCCCCGTCGAGGCGGACTGGTGGCCCGGCACCGTCTACCTGCACGCGGAGGCCAGGCGGCCCAGGGGCATCGCGGCGCGGGCGCTGCTCTCGCCCTTCGATCCCGTGGTGTGGCAGCGCGAGCGCGCCGAGGCGCTGTTCGACTTCTTCTACCGGATCGAGATCTACACGCCGAAGGAGAAGCGGGTGCACGGATACTACGTGCTGCCCTTCCTGTTCGGTGATCGCATCGTCGCGCGATGCGACGTCAAGGCCGACCGGGCAGCGGGAGAGTTGCTGATCCATTCGACGACCTGGGAGCCCGGTGGCCGCGACGCGGCGTCCGAGGCGGCACTGGAGCAGACCGTCGCCGAGATGGCGGAGTGGCTGGGGCTGGAGGGTTACCGACTCTGACCCGCCCGCATCGTGATGGCGTCGAAGACGCGGAACAGCGCGTGGGCGTCGGGGCGGTAGTGGCCCGGGTCCGGGGCCGACTGCCGAGACGCGGAATCCCACTGCTTCTTGGTAACGGCGGAGAATTCGAACCGGTACCCGGCGCGGGCGGCGACCAGTTGCAGCAACGTCTTCGCCGCGCGCCCGTTGCCCTCGCGGAAGGGGTGCGCACAATTGAGGTAGGCGTACGCGGTGGCGGCGCGATGCCCGTAGGCCCGCCGCGCGCGGTCGCTCGGTGCGGCGGCTTGCGCGAAGGGTTCGTGGGGTAGTTGCAGGATCACCGTTGCATCCTCGAGGTATCGCTCGATCGTCGCCGCGCCGAAGGTCTGGTCCCGCAAGCCCATGTCGTATTGGCGGAAGACGCCCGCCCACGGGTAGACCTCGCCGAACAGGACGCGATGGATCGCGACGAGGTGCGCGCCGTCGAAGGTCGCCGGGATGTCGATCACCCGCGCCTCGAGACCGCACTGCCGGGCCGTGCCGATCTCGAACTCGAGCTGCTGCAGCGCACCCGCGTCGCGGATCCCGAAGCGGTTGCGCAGGATCCGCGTGCCCGGATAGAACGTGTCGGGGAAGTCTCGCGGCACGTCGATGCAGTCCGGCGAGCCGGTCTCAGCGCCGGCCAGCGCGCGGTCGATCGCGGCGGCGACGTACTCGTCGAGCGTGACGGCCCCGTCCGCCAGCGCGAGCAGCCGCTCGGCATCCAGCGGCGTCGGCGCCCACCCCTCGAGCACGCTGTTGGCGATCGCCCCCAACACCGTCGCTCGATCCATCCCCGCAGCTTATCGACACCGGTCGACCGGATCAGCGGGTGATCTCGACCTCGCGGGTCAGCTCCAGCAGGTCGAGGAAGGCCCGGTCGTGGGAGACGACCACGAGCGCCCCCTCCCACGACTTCAGCGCCTCCACCAGCAGTTCCACCGACGGGACGTCGAGGTTGTTGGTCGGCTCGTCCAGCGCCAACAGCGACGGTGCCGGGTCCCCGAGCAGGGCGATCGCCAGCGCGAGCCGCAGACGCTCCCCGCCGCTGAGGGTGTTCACGATCCGCTCCGACTGCCGCCCACGGAACAGCATCCGCGCGAGCGCGGCGTGTGCGTGCTGGGCGTCGAGGTCCGGGTGGGAGTCCCGGACGGCGTCGAGCAGCGTGCCCTCCTCGGCGGGCCCGAAGCGCACGTCCTGCGGGACGTAGCCGATCACCGTCGGCGGCTCCGCGGCCCGGGCGGCGGCGATGGCGCGGCGCAGCACCGTGGTCTTGCCCGCCCCGTTGGGGCCGACGAGCGCGATCCGCTCCGGGCCCACGACCTGCAGCGGACCGTCGTCGAGCTGGAGACGGTGCAGGCCAGAGCCGGGCTCGGGCATGGCGATGCGGACGGAGCGGTCGTCGCGGACGCCCTCCTTCGCGGCGTCCAGGGCATCCCGGGCCGAATCGACGCGGTCCTCGTGCAGGCCCCGGTGCTTGCCGGCCGAGACCTCCGCGGCGTTCTTCCGCAGACCCGCGATGATCTTCGGGACCCGCCTCTCCGCCTCGGCCTTCGCGGCGAACCGCGCGCGTCGATCGAGCTTGACCTGCGCCTCCACCAGGTCGCGGCGCTGCGCCTTGAGGTCGACCTTCGCCGTGGTCACGGCCTGTTCCGCGGCGGCCTGCTCGGCGTCGAGCACCGCGCGGTAGTGCGAGTACGGACCGCCGAAGACGCGGACGGAACCGCGGTACAGCTCGACGGTCGAGTCCATCCGTTCGAGCAGCGTGAGGTCGTGGCTGACCACCACGGTCGTCCCGGCGAACCGCTCCAGCGCGTCGGTGAGCAGGCCACGGGCGCGCTCGTCGAGGTTGTTGGTCGGCTCGTCGAGGAGCAGGGTGTCGGGCCGCAGCAGCAACTGCCCCGCGATGGCGAGCAGGGTCGCCTCCCCGCCGGACAGCGTGCCGACGGTGCGGTCGAGGGCGCCGAGCCGTAGGCCCAGGCCGTCGAGGACCGCGGTCGCCCGCTCCTCGACGTCCCAGTCGTCGCCGACGGCCTCGAAATCCGCGGGCTCTGCCGAGCCGCCCTCGATGCGGCGCAGGGCGGCGACGGTGCCGCCGATGCCCAGCGCGTCGGCGAGGGTGCTCTCCGGGCGCGCCTGCGGGTGCTGCGGCACGTAGCCGACTACGCCGGTGCCGCTCACCGAGCCCGCTGTGGGAACGATCTGACCTGCGAGGATGCGCAGTAGCGTGCTCTTGCCGGCGCTGTTGGCCCCGACCAGGGCGGCGCGTCCGGCGGGGATGGTGAAGCTGAGGTCGTCGAAGACTTTCGTGCCGTCGGGCCAGCGCAGGGAGAGTGCGGAGACAGCGAGAGAGGTAGCCATGAATGCTCCTGGAGATCGTCAGGGGCCGCGTCGGGTGGGGTGGTCACACCGGTGCGCGCGGCAGGGCCGAGGACGTCTCAGGACAGCATGTCTGCGAGTCTAACCGCGGCGATTGAGCGGCGCATCGAAATATTCCGGAGATATCCGAGTGTGATCTATGTCCCACTCCGGGCCGCGGCGCTTGTGCGGCGCGCAGTGTGTGGTGTTACTTTCAGTTCATGTCCGGGAGTCTTGAGGCCCATCTTCGCGTCGGTTATGAGACCGTCGCGTTGGGCTGCCGTCTCCCCATGGTTCGCGTGCACTGTCGAATGTGTTGCTGCTGAGCGCTCCGGCTCGCAATTCCGCCAGCCCCGCACGGGCTGATTCGATCGACAACTCCATTCCACGTCTGCGCCCGGGGATCACCCGGAGCCGCGGCGTACGCACACACTTCGAGGAACCATGACCGTCGTTGATCTCCCCGCCGTTCCCGCCACCCGCGCCCCGCAGGCCCGCCCCGCCCGCCCGCGTAACCCGCTGGCCCGGCCCGCCGCCACCGAGCGTCCGGCCCGCACCGCCTCCCCCGCCCGCGTCTTCGCCCCGCAACTGCGGGTCTCCGAGAAGCCCGCCGCGGCGGTGCTCCGCGTCATCCGCCGCGGCGGCCTGGTGCTTCGCGACGAGATCGTGCGTGAGACCCAGCTGTCGGCGGCGACTGTGAACCGGCAGGTCACGGCGCTGATCGAAGCAGGGCTGGTGCGGGAGCGCGCCGACCGCGCCGCCAGCGGCGTCGTCGGCCGTCCGCGCCTGCCGCTCGAGGTCGACCCGAACGGCCCCGTCGCACTCGGCATCCACATCGGTTTCCGCGTGAGCACGGTGACCATGCACGACGTCGCCGGCAAGGTCGTCGGCGCCATCCAGATCCCCACCCCCGAGAGCGGCGAGCCCGGCGAGGTGCTCTCGGTGATCGCGACCAGCGCGCGACGGTTCCTCGCCCGCTGGGACGGCCGTACCGTCCTGGGCGCCGGTGTCGCCATCGGCGGCCGGGTGGACGACCGCGGCGTCGTCGCCGATCACCCGCGCCTCGGGTGGAAGGACCTCGCTCTGGGCGAACGCCTGTCGGGCGCGATCGGCCTGCCCGTGACCGTGGCGCCGCACGTCGAGGCGATGGCCGCCGCGGAGCTGCACCTGTCGGAGGAGTACGAGTCGCAGGGCTCCACCCTGTACTTCTACGGCCGCGAGACCGTGGGCGTCGCGCTGGCGCTGCACGGTGCGGTGCACTCGCCGAAGTCGGGGCCGCACACCATCGGCCACCTGCCGACCCGGGGCGTCGACCTACTGGACCCGAAGCGCACCGGCCGCCTCGAGGACGCGGTCACCGACACCGCGGTTGTGGACGCCGCTCGCGCGCAGAAGCTTCCGGTGCGGACCATTGTGGACCTGCACAAGCTGGCCGACGGCGGCAACGAGACCGCGCGGGCGATCGTCGCCGAGCGCGGACGAGTGCTGGGTGAGGCCGCCGCGCTGGTGGCCGACATCTTCAACCCGGACCGGTTGATCCTGGGCGGCCAAGCCTTCACCGACCACACTGCGATCCTCCCGCACGTCTCCGCCGCACTGAAGGCCACCTCGGCCGAGCCCGGCCGGTCGGTGCGGGTCAGCGGTGCCGGTGCGCGCGTGCAGCAGCAGGCCGCCGGCGCCGCCGCGCTCGACGGTGTCTACACCGATCCGCTCGGCGCCGTCTCCCGCGTGGTCGCCTGAACGCTCACTCCGCGTCCTCGACCTGAGGTAGCTCGCTGCCGCCTGCGAGCGCTCCCGCGTCGCACAGATCAATCAACATTCGGAATTGCTGATGGTGATTCTGTGAGTCCTGACCTGCCTATCTTGCATTCGGATAGCGGCGGCTTCAGAGCAGTGCAGTTGCAATACGAGTGGTACATTCTTTTGCGACAACGAACGCAGTCGGTGCGTGTGTGCCGCCTGGTGGGCAGACGGGAGGGTGGCATTGAGTTCCGACGAGGACGTCGATGCGAACCTCGGCCAGAGCGTCGGAGCGCGCGCCATCGAGGCGCGTGCGGCGATCGCGACGGCGCAGTTGCGGTCGACCGTGACCTCGATCAGTTCCGCGGTGGGGTGCACGAGCTCGCACGGCGAACGAATCGTCGAGATCATCGACGAGCTCATCGACGACGTCATGCCCGAGCTCGAGGCCGCCGAGGCTCTCGCCTCCGGCGGCGCTGCCGTCCGACGGGACGCGGCCGCCGCATCGCCCTCGTCGGTGTGGGGCGAGCCCGACTCGAGCGCGGCGCCGCGCCCGGCATGAAGTGAGGTGTCGAAGTGATCGATCGCCCTGATACTCCCCACGCCGACGTTCTCCTCGACGGGATCTGGGAGGAGGAGGTGACCCCCGACGACCTCGCGTCCCGGGCCCTGTCCGCGGCCCAGGCATCGTCGTACGCGTTCCGCGTCGCCAGCGAGGGCACTACCGCGACCGCCCAGCTGGGCGAGGTCGACGTGGCCGACTTCCTCGAGTCCGAGACGGGCAGGTGGGCTCAGAGCTTCATCGGCATCGTTCGGGTGGGCGAGTCTTTGGTCCACGTCTCGCACGCGCTCGGCGAGCTCGCGCGGAGCCTGCAGCAGGTCAACCTGGAGCAGTCGGAGATCGTCTACCAGGTCGAGGCCGAGATCGAGGCCGCGCAGCGGCAATCCGCCCAGGCCGGGGTCGACCCGGCCGGCCGGATCGCGGAGCTGATCGCCCGCGCCAGGGCGCGCGCCGCCGAGGTGGCGGAGAAAATGGCCACGCCCGAGACCAGCAGCACGACGAAGAAGCCCGCGGTCGGCCTGGTCAGTGGATTCATGGCGTTCGGCCGCGTGCCTGGTGCCAGCGCCGAGGCCGCCGAACGCAACGGCCGCGTCGCCCGTTACGGCCACGCCCGCAACGGCTACGCGGTCCGCACCACGCGCACCGACCGGAATGGTCAGGCCGCCGACGAGCGGGTCGCCCCGGTCGAGGAGGGCGCCGCCGCGGCGGCGGAGGAAGCCTTCGCGGGGTCCGCTTTCCCGGTCGACGGTGCCTCCGCGTCCGCGGCCGACGAGTTCGTGGCCGCGGATGATCCGACCGTGGTGGCCCCGCTGCCCGAGACTGCGGAGGACCCCGCGGCGGAGAACGTCGCCGCAGAGCCGCCCGAGGGCGATGCGCCCGTGATCACGAACGGCTTTCTGGGCTTGGGCCGCGCACCGTCCCCGACGGTGGCCGCCGACGACGTCCCGGTGCCGGTGGTGCCGCAGCCGATGATCAACGGTTTCCTGTCGCTGGGCCGCGCGCCCGGCGCGGACGTGCCCGCGACGCAGGGGCCCAGCAGCGGGCCGATCCCGGTCGCCGCGCCGACCCAGTTTCTTCCGCTCCCCACGACGTCCGCCGAGGCCGTCGCCGGAGAGTTCGGAGAGGGGGCGAGGGTGGAGCTCGGTGCGCCGGCGACGCCGTCCGAGCCGGGCGGCGGACCGTCGCCCGAGAGTGAGCCGGGAGCCCGTGCGGACGCGATGGACGAAGGCTTCCTCGCGTTCGGTCGCGTGCCCTCGGGTGGCGGGTGGGGAGGCTCGGGGGTTCCCCCGACGGTCCCCGTCGGCCCTCGGGCCGAAATCACCGACGATGCAGAGGAACCCGTCGTGGACATCACCGAGGCCGACGCGGACGAGGACGACGACGTGGCGGAAGTAGGCGACGCGGCGGTCGACGAGGACGGCCTCGGCGAACCGGCCGACGACGCCGCGGCCCCAGCCGACACGGCCGACGATGCCGCGGCCCCAGCCGACACGGCCGACGATGCCGCGGCCCCGGTCGACGCCCCTGTCGAATCGACGGAGTCGATCGACGCGGAGGCGGACGAGCCGGGCGCTGACGAGCCGACCGCCGACGAGACGGTCGACCAGGTGCCGGCCGACCGTGGAGAGCCCACCCTCGCGCCGTCGCGGCCGGTGCGCAAGTCGGGCCCCGTCAAGTTCTCCGACCTGCTCAAGGCCGCGAACGCGCAGAAGGTCGATCCCGCTCACCTGGCTCCGGCGGCGCTCGTGGCGCCGGACATCGCCGCCGCTGCTCAGACGGCCGAGCCCGTCAAGCCGGCACCGGTGCGCGCCACCGGGCCCGCGATCCTGGGTCGTACGGAACCTCTGGTGTTGCGCAAGAAGGCGTCGCCTGCCGTGGAGCAGGTGTACGACGCGGTCGCCTCGATTCTCGGCTCGCTGCGCGGTAGCCCCCACGGACCCGACTCCGGGCTGCACTGGGCCGCAGGGCTGTTGGTCAACGATGCGGAGACGGTCATGGCTGTCACCACTTCGGATGCGGGTTGGCTGCCGCCCGGCGTGGTGATCCCCGCTGGTGTCCGGGTGCTGTGGAACGTGCCCGCCGGCTATCGCTGGGCGTCGATCGACGACCCGGTGCGCCAGTTGATCGAGTACGCGGCGAACGGCGGCTATACGCTCACGGCCGCCGCCACCACGCACCCGAGCCGCGCGTACGCGTCCGTCGTCGGCGAGGAGAACCTCGTCGGGGTGCTCCGGCCGGGCGCGGTGCTCCCGGGTGGGCGTAGCCGCCTCGAGGCCACGGTCTCGCCCGCGCGCCTGCAGCACATCCGGTCGCTCGAGCCCGAGCAGGCGGACCGGCAGGCGCGGGCCCTGATCCGGGACCTGGAGTCGCAGCCGATCGCGCCCGAGCACGCCGTCGGCATCGAGGCCGCACGCATCGACGCGCGGCGCTTCCTCGATGAGCACGAGGAGGTGCCGCCCGCGGTTCTCGAGCAGTTGCACACCGATGAGCGGGCCCTCGGCGACGCCCTGAGCCTGGACCGGACCCCGGCCTCGGTCGAGGACCTGACGGTGCCCGCGCCGGACGCTCTCCACCTCCGCGACCGTCTGCTGGAGCGGGCGATCCTCGTCGCCACGCTCGCTGCGGCGTACCACGACATCGAGTCGGCGGTCTACGCCTGGACGTACGCACGGTTCCTCTCGAGCCAGGATCAGGATTCCAAGCAAGCACGATGACGACCTCGAATCCCACTGCCCAGCGGTACTTCTCGCTCGGGCTGCGATCACTCGCGGCGCGGACGGATTCCCGCGAGCCGGCGCAGGCCTTCCGCCTCGCCGTCGAATCCGATCCCACGATGTGCGACGCGTGGATCGGCCTGATGGCCGTCGACCGCACCCAGCTCAGCGACCCGTCGGCCGCGCGGGGACTACTGAAATCGGCGCGCAACTTCGGCGCGGAACTGCGCCGCAACGGGATGGTCGTCGACCCCGCGGAGGGTGCGCTCGGGCTGAAGATCCCCGTCCAGATGGGCGTCGTCGAACTCGGGATGCCCGTCACTGATGTCGTCTACGCGCGCGCGGGAGCTGCGGTGATCCTGGCGCAGGCGGGCCGGCTCGCCGAGGCAGCGGAGGAGCTGACCCGGCTGCAGCGCGAGGTGAGCGCGGACTCGCCGGCGCAGCGGAACTACCTGCGATACCTGTGGATCTGCCTGCTGGGTCTGGCGCACCGCTGGCCCGAGGTGCTCTCCACGGTGGCCGACAGCCGCGAGCCCCTGTGGGTCTCGGCCGAGACGGACGGGGCCGTCCGCTTCTGGCAGCTGGGCGTGACCGCGTTGACCGCGCGCGCCCTCGTCGGCACCGGTGACGCTCACCAGGCGCTCTCCGCGACCAAGACCGCACTCGCCTCCGAGGAATTCAAGCTGGTGCAGGCCAGCCTCCTGGTGACGCAGGCGTACGCGCTGCGGGCGACCGGCGAGGCGGAGGCCGCCGCCAAGCTGCTCCGAGACGCCCGCGCGTGGATCTCGGCGCGCGCCGACCTCGATCACGCCGCGGCGGGTGGCACGCTCGAGGTGGTCACCGTGCAGTCGATGCGCACCCGCACCGACCCGTGGGACCCGTCCTCCGGAACGACGGCCCAGGAGATCGAGCAGGAGAGCCTCGACCGGCAGCGCGATGTGGTGCTCGCCGACGCGTGGCGCGAGCTCGACGCGCTCGTCGGCAGCCCGGACGTCAAGTCGCAGATCCGGAGGCTCGCGTCGAAGGTCGAGATGGACCGCGAGCGCAAGGAACTCAGTGAGGAGCTCGGCGAGGAGTACAGCGAGGAGGAGATGCGGCTCTCGGCCATCATCACCGGCCCACCCGGCACCGGCAAGACGACGGGTGTACGGATCCTCGCGAAGCTCTACTACGGCTTGGGCGTGATCGCCAAGCCGGAGGTGTACGAGCACCAGCCCAGCGACATGATGACGGGTTACGTGGGCCAGGCGGGCATCCGCACCAACAAGTTGGTCGACGAGTCGCGCGGCGGCCTCTTCTTCCTCGACGAAGCGTACGGCCTCGTCGCCGGAGACGGGGACGACCAGGGGTCCCAGTTCGGTCGCGAGGCGCTCGAGGTGTTGCTCGCCCGGATCGAGAACGAGGGCGATAAGCCGCTGCGCGACAAAGTCGTCGTGGTCCTTGCGGGCTACGACGACGATATGAACCGGCTGCTGCAGGTGAACGCCGGCCTCCCGCTGCGGTTCCCGACGCGCATCTCGTTCAGTTCGTTCACGGCGGAGGAACTGGTGGAGATCGCCGAGTCCGTGGCCGCCAAGAGTCGGGAGAACCTCGGCGTCGGGGTACGCGACTACCTGGAGGAGCACAACGCGCGGCTCGCCGAGGTGAGCGCCCTCGATCTCAAGGGCCGCCTGTGCACCGGCATCGACCTCATGTCGAACGCCCGCTTCATGCGCACCGTCGTCTCGGCCGCCCGCGGCTTCCGCGACTTCCGAGTCAGTGCGATCGACCGATCGGCGCTGTCGTCCGAGGAGAAGCGGACGCTGTTACGCACCCTCGAGCTCGAGGACGTGCGCCTGGCCTACGAGGAGACCCTGCGCGTGTCGCCGAACTTCCCCTGGTCGCAATGGCACCTCTTGGAGACGAGTCGGGAGGAGCGATCGCGTGGCTGAGACGACGCCGGACCCGTCGAATCCGAAATCGGGTCTGCAGGAACGGGTCCGCGGGTTTCGCCTGACCTCGAAGTACCAGAAGTCGGGCGAGGCCTACCTGCAGCGGCGCAACGAGGAGGCGCTGGTCCGCCGGGACACGCGCTGGATCGACGACGTCAAGAAGTTCCAGGGCTCGCCGCTGTACATGGCGCTCGCCGCGGGCCTCGTCGTCGTCCTCGGGTGTGTGATCGCCGCCGTGATCTTCCCCGCCGGCAAGGTCGGCGACGGCGACATCATCCAGGACAGTCAGACCGGCGCGCTGTACGTCAAGGTCGGCGACGCACTCAGCCCCATCCCCAACGTCGTCTCCGGTCAGCTGATCGTCGGCACCCCCGCGACGCCGGTGCTGGCGAAGTCGGCCGAGATCGAGAAGTTGCCGCGCGGCCCGCTGGTGGGGATTCCGTATGCCCCCACGGCGATCCGGAACTCCACCAGCAGGATGTCGCAGTGGGCAGTGTGCGATACCACAGCCACCGGCTCGGCCGTGCCACTCGACCCGTCGACGGGGTTGCCCACCACTGCGACCTCCGCGGTGAAGGTCACCGTCATCGGCGGCGCACTGACGCCCGCCGACGGCACGGACGAGCTGACCGGAGACCGCGCCCGCGTCGTGGCCTTCGACAACCAGACCTGGCTGGTCTACTCCGACGCCGGGGTTGTGGCCCGCGCGCGACTCGACCTGGGCAACTCCGCGATCCGGGAGGCGCTGGGCATCTCCATCGACCAGCGGGTGATCCCGATGTCGTCGGGCTTGTTCAACGCTCTCGCGGCGCGCGAGCCCATCGACGTCCCACCGATCATGGATCTCGGTAAGCCCGTGCGCTTCCCGAATACCGAGAAGCTTCTCGTCGGCACTACGCTGCGCGTCGCCACCGTCGACGGCGGGTGGACCTACTACGTGGTCGCCGCCGACGGCGTCCAGCAGGTCAGCCAGACCGCTGCGGCGATCCTGCAGACCGCTTCGCCGGTCAGGAGCGGGGTCGTCGAGACCGAGGCGTCGAAGGCGAACCAGTGGCCCAAGGTGGGCGGACGGATCGCCGTCGACCACTTCCCGGCGGGCAAGGTGCGGATCGAGGACACCACCAGCGACCCCGTGACCTGCCTGAGCTGGTCGCGTGACGGTGACGCGCCGACCGCCGAGCAGAAGGTCCTGGTCGCGGGCACGGTGCCGCTCACCGCCGAGCAGAGCGCCGCCCGGATCTCGTTGATCGGCGCAGCCGGCTCCGCGGGGACGATCGCCGATGAGGTCTACCTGCCCGCGAACAGCGGGCGGTACGTCTACGCCACGGGCTCCGCGAAGGACTCGCGCGAGCACAGCGGCGAATTCTGGATCGCCGACACCGGCATCCGGTACGGCATCGACGACCAGGGCTCGACCGAGCCGGGCTCGTCCGCGAAGGCGCTCGGCCTGCGCGACCCGGTGCCCGCGCCGTGGACGATCATCAGCCTCTTCGCTCAGGGCCCCACGCTGTCGCAGGCCGGTGCGTCCATCAAGCACGACGGTGGTGCGCAGGACCCCGTCGTGGCGAAGTTCGACCCGAAGGGGAAGTAGTGAGTAGGCAGGTCTTCGAACCCCCGCTCCACCCGAAGAAGGAGCCCCGGGTCGTCAAGAAGGAGGTGGAAGTCCGCACGCCGGACACCATCGACGAGGTCGATCCTCCGGGCAGGTGGCGCACTGTGATGATGCCCGTCATCATGGTGGTCGCCGTGCTCGGCATGCTGTTCATGATGATCCGCATGAACCGTGGCTTCAACCCGGTCATGCTGCTCATGCCGATGATGCTGCTGTTCGGCATGTTCGCGTACATGGGTGGCGGTCCCGGCGGCAGCGGCAGCAAGTCCAGGGCGCAGCTGCTGCACGACCGCAAGCAGGCCAGCCGCTCGATCGGCGTTTCCCGCGAGAAGGCACTTTCCCGCGGCCGCAACTACTTCGACGCCCTCGTTCACGCCTATCCCGATCCGTCCGTCGCGGCCTCGCTCGTCGGCACCGAGCGGATGTGGGAGGTGAGTGGCGGTGATCCCGAGCGCAAGACGCGGTTCACGGCCGCACGGTACGGCCGCGGCCGCATCGTGCCGAAAGCGAAGCTGCTCACGCCCGAGGCGCCCGAGGGTGAGTTCCTCGATCCCGTTCAGTGGACCGAGACCGTGAAGTTCCTGCACACCCACTCGACCATCGCGGACATGCCGCTCGCGCTGACCCTGCGCAACCTGCCCGTGCTCGGCGTCGGCGGCGACGCCGAGCGTTCCGCGGGCATGGTGCGCGCCATGCTGAACCACCTCGCCATCACCCACGGACCGGACCGGCTCCGTTTCGCCGTCGTCGCGGACACCCCCGACGGCGGTCGGTGGGAGTACCTGAAATGGCTTCCCCAGGTGCAGCATCCGTCACTGATCGATGCGCTCGGCTCGCGGCGCATGATCTACGGCAATTGGACCGAGTTCCTCGACGAGCTCGCCGGCAGCGAGGAGCAGCCCACTGCCGAGGCGGACCGCATCGTCGACTACTCACGGCCCTTCACCACCGAGTCCGAGGTGACCGGACGCACCCGGCACACCGTCGTGATCGTGGATTCCGCTGAGCGGGCCCGGATGACGGACCAGGCGATCGCCTCGCTCGCCGATGTCACCTGGATCCTCATGTCGCCGCCCGACGGCGTGATCGACTCCTTCCCGCACGCGGTGCTGCTCGACGTGGACCGGGCGGGCATCGTGACCCGCTGGGACTCGAACCTGCCGTTGGAGGAGCCCAAGGAGATCGCGCGGGCCGACTACCTCGACCCCGTCGACGCGCACACCACCGCGCGCAAGCTCGCGCGCTGGGAGCTCGAGACCACCGCATCGCTGCTCTCGAAGGAGCGCAAGGACTCCGGGCGCGACTGGGCGACTCTCGTGCAGGTCGACGATCCCGGCGCGATCGACGTGGTCGACTTCTGGCAGCGCATCAAGCGGTTCGACGATCCGCGCCGCCTCAACTTCCCGATCGGCTTCGGCCCCGACGGCACGCGGATATTCCTCAACATCCGTGAGGCGAGCCAGGGTGGCACGGGCCCGCACGGCGAGATGATCGGCACCTCGGGCTCGGGCAAGTCGGAGTTCCTGCGCTGCCTCGTCCTCGACGCGTGCCTGTTCCATTCCCCGACGATGCTCAACCTGCTGCTCGTGGATTTCAAGGGCGGCGCGACCTACCAGGGCATGGAGGAGATCCCGCACGTCGCCGCGGTGGTCACGAACCTCGAGAAGTCCGAGAGCATGGTCGACCGCATGATGGAGGTCATCACCGGCGAGCTCAAGCGGCGTCAGCAGCTCTTCGACAGCGCCGCGGCACGGTACCCGTCGTTCAACATCATTGGCCTGACCGAGTACGAGAAGGCCCGCGAGTCCGGCCACTGTCCCGACCTCGAGCCCATGCCGGCGCTGCTCGTCCTCATCGACGAGTACACCGAGCTCCTCGAGGCCAAGCCCGAGTTCGTCAACATCTTCAGCCAGATCGGCCGCGTCGGCCGGTCCGTGGGCGTCCACCTGCTGCTCGCCTCGCAGAACGCGGAGATGGCGCGCTCGCGCGGCCTGGAGTCGAACATCCACTACCACATCGCCCTTCGCACCGGCACTGCCGGAGATTCGCGTGCGGTGATCGGCGTGCCCGACGCCAAGAACCTGCCCGGCAAGCCCGGCAACGGCCTCATCAAATCGCTGCACGAGGACGAGCTGATCCGGTTCTACGCGGGCTTCACGGGCAAGCCCTACTTCGCGCCCGAGGCGGAGCCGGAGCCCCTTGCGCGGGAGATCGTGCAGCCCACCGCCGACGACCTCTCCTCCCGCGGCTTCACCGCGCGCCGGGTGGACATCCCGGACCTCGACGCCGAGATCGTGGAGGACGACGAGATCGTCCGCACGGAGGAGGAACTGCTCGCCGCGCCCACCGTCTTCACGGTGGTGAAGGAACTGCTCACCAGGGCGCCGGCGCGCCCGGCGTACAAGCCGTGGCTCCCGGAGCTCACATCGACCACGCTGGACGTCCTGGCACCATCGCTGGCGGCCGACGAGTGGGTCGCTCCGAAGGTGACCACCCCCGCAACGCTGAAGCTGCCCTTCGGCGTCTTCGACGACCCGGCCAAGCACCAGCAACCCGTGTGGGAGCTCGACCTCTCGGGCGGCCAGGGCAACGTGCTCGTCTACGGCGCACCGCAGAAGGGCAAGACCACCGCCGCGATGACGCTGGTGACCTCCCTCGCGCTGACCCACGCGCCCCAACAGGTGCAGTTCTTCATCGTCGACTACACCGGCGGCGGCTGGATGCGGCTCGAGGATCTGCCGCACGTCTCCCGGATCGCGACGCGCTCCGAGGAGGACGCGATCAACCGGATCGTCTCCCAGATGTCCGACCTGATCGACCAGCGCGTCAAGCTCTTCCGCAAGTACCGCGTCAACTCGATGGCGGAGTACCGGCGGCTGCGCAGCGACCCCGGCGCAGAGGTCATCGCCGAGGACGCCTTCGGCGACGTCTTCATCGTGATCGACGGCTTCGACGCCGCTGTCACCGAGGGCGGGGTCTTCGAGGACAGGGTGCCCATGCTGGAGTCGCTCGCGTCGGGCGCCCTGAACTACGGAGTCCACTTCGTCATCACCACCGCCCGCAACACGGTGCTCCGCGGCCTCGCCAGTCATATGCACACGATCATCGAGGGGCGGGTCTCCACGGCCAGCTACGACATGTCCGTCGTGAACTCCCAACGGAACAAGGCGGTGCCCGACAAGGCCGGTCACGTCATCACCACGGACCGGGAGCTGCTGGCACTCGTCGCACTGCCCCGCGCCGATGGCGACGTCTCGCCCGACACCCTCAGTGTGGGCATCGAAGAGGTCGTCGACCGGATCCGGCGCGCGAACACCTCCGGCGCGGAGGCGCCGAAGCTTCTGGCCCTGCCCGAGTCGGTCCTCAAGGACGACCTGTTCTCCGTGTTGCCCGCCGAGGCCGGCGCGCGCGAGCGAGTGCGCCTGCCCTTCGGCGTCCGGGAGCTCGACGGCGGCCCCGCTACCGCGGACTTTGGGCGCGAGGCGCACATGTACGTGGTCGGCGAGAGTGGATCCGGGCGGTCCGCGTTCGTGCACACCCTCATCGAGGCGATCAGCCGCCGCTACCCGACCATCGACGACGGTGCCATCGCCCTGCTCGACCCCAAGCGCGTGCACCGCGGTGCCTTCGCGCCGAACCCGAAGAATCTCGGCCTGCACGGCTCCGACCTCTACGATTTCCTGCGCCGCTGGCAGGACAAGCTCGTGGAATGGATGGGCGAGGGGGAGACGGACCCCGCGAAGGTGACCTACCGCCGGGTGCCGGACACGGCCGACAGCGCCGCCCTCGCGCGCCGCGACTGGTGGACGGGCCCCGAGGTCTTCCTCATCATCGACGACTACGACGCCGTCGTAGCCCGCGGAGACCGCACCAATCCGATCACCCAGACGGTGAAGTTGATGAACGACGGTGTCATTCGGGGCTTCCACGTGATCGTGGTGCTCAACGACTCCGAGTACCTCTACAAGGCGAGTTCCGACCCGCTGATCCAGTACCTCGACACGCACAGCACCATGGCCCTGGCGCTCTCCGCGGACAAGTTCAACGTGAACATCGCAGGTGAGCGGGGCCAGCGCTTCGGCGTCGCGGGACGCGGCCGGTTCCACCCCGGACGCGGGGCTCCGTCGGGCATCGTCCAGGTCGCCTGGAACGGCGTGCGCAGGGACGAGGGAATGACCGACGAGGACGTGTGGGGGTGAGCCGTCTGCGAGAATGTGGGAATGGGGCGTACCAGGGGAAGTACGGTGACGGCACTCGTCGTCGTCGCGGCGCTGTCGGGGTCGGCGTGTTCGACCACCGTGCCGGGCGAAGCGGTTCCCTCGGAGGTACGGCTCGACACCGGGAACTTCACGACGATGCCCCGCGACGTCCCTGACCGGATCGGTGATGACGCAGCAGTTCAGGGGAACATTGCTCTGGGGGACTACGCCGTAGTGCCGTTCGACCTCGATGCCAGGTTCGATTGGGGGCTGTACAGGTTGTTCCCCAGCCTCCCCGACTCCAACTCGCTGTACCGGGTGATGGGAATAAATCTGTGGAGCGCCCTGAACCCGGGACGCGTATCCGGCGTACTCTCGGCGGCGACGGAGGCCCCCAATACTGAGGACTCGCCGCAGGCCACCATGATCGTCCTGAGGTACTCCGACGTGAGCCGAGCGCAGACGGCGTTCAACAGGGTTGCGCAGATACCAGCGACCGTCGCCAGTGCGGCACCGTCGAAGTACCCTGCCGCGCACGTCGGCCTCCAGCCGACGTCGTTCAGAACGGGCCCTGCGATCTGGCTGCGGCACAAGGAGTACGTTCTTGCCGCGACTTTCGCGAACATCAGCGACGCTACGCGCGTCGAGCGCCTCACTACGAGCTTCTTCGATGCGCAGATTCCGAAGCTCGACAGCGTGCCCTTCGGCCCCGACGCCGCGAGAACGCAGCCCGCGGACAAGGACGGGATCCTGCGGCTGACTCGAGTTGATTCGACGGAGCCCGGCGCTGTCAAGTACACCTCCGGCTACTACTCGGTCCACACTTACGTGACGGGCGCCGTCGGCCGTAAGAGCACGGCGCGAGACAAATACGCGGTTCATGGGATCGACCTCATCGGTAATGAGGGGCGCAATCAGGTCCTGCGTGCTGCGAACCCCGACCGGGCAGCGGATTACGTGCGGCAGTACGGAATCGGGACGTCCGAAGCCGCGGCTCGAGGCTTCCGATCCGAGCCCGGCGTGCCGGGTCTCGGGGAATCGAGGTGCCATTCGACCGTCGCAACACTGTACGGACGCGCTGAGCGGGTCTACTCGTGCTCCGTTTCGCGCGGGCGGTACGTCGGCGCGGCCCAGGGCGCGTCGCTGCTCCAAGCTCAGCAAGGTGGCGCGGCGAGTTACATGGTCCTCAAGAACGCCGAATAGTACCGGCGTGAAGTGCCCAACGCTCGATTGCCGGACCGATGGTGGGCGCCGATTGTCAGTGCTGGTTGTTTTGGTGACCTGGGATTGACGAGAGGACACCAGCCTGGGATAGTTGCGATCTGAAAGTCAATCTGAAGGGGACAAACAGGTGGGCCTGAACGTGGCGCCTATACAACTCTTGGCAGGAACCAACGAGGTCATGGCCAACGTCGCCACCACCTCGGGCTTGATCGGTGGCGCCGCGGGCGCCATCGGCGCCGTCGTACCGGCGGGCGCCGACGACGTCTCGCTGCTGGCCTCGGCCAGCTCCGCGGCGCACGCTGCGAACTTTCTGGCCACCTCCGTGGTCGATCACGCCGAGGTCGCGCAGTACGCAGTGAGCCTCTCTGCCGCCGCCTCCACGTACATCATGGCCGACAACGCCGTGCAGTTCTGACGAGCGTGACGTCGTGACCTTCCCCGCGCTCCCTCCCGAGGTCAACGTTGGGCGCCTCATGTCGGGGGCGGGCCCTGCACCGGCGACGGCTGCGGCCGCGGCGTGGGCGACGGTCGCGGCCTCGGTCAGCGCGCGGTCCGTTTTCCTGCAGTCCTTGCTGCCCCGTCTCGCCGCGTCGTGGCAGGCCCCGGAGACGGCGCTGATGACGCGCAACGTCGCGATGTACCTCGCGCACAACGAGGCGCTGCGGACGCAGGCGTTGCTCGCGTCGACTCGCCACACCAAGCAGGCGGCCGATTACTCGGCGGCTTTGGCCGGTATGGCCCAACTGCCCGAGATCGCGGCCAACCACATCACCCACGGCATCCTGCAGGCGACCAACTTCCTCGGCGTGAACACCGCGGCCATCGCCGCGAACGAAGCGCAGTACGCGGCGATGTGGGCGCAGAACGCCGCGATGATGCTGACCTACCTCGCGAACTCGACCGCGAACATGACCTTCGAGCCCTTCCTTCCGCCGAAGCCGGTGGCTACCTCCATCGGCGTGCCGATCCCCGCGGCAGCCGCGGGTGCCGCGTCGGTCGGCGATGCGGTCGTCACCAAGATGACTCTCGCCGCGCAGGGCGCGCAGGCCACCGCGAGCATGCTCGCCATGCGCACCGCGGGCGGGGTCCTAACGGCTACGAAGCTCGCCCAGACTGTCGTCGTGCAGGCACAACGGTTCGAGCAGGCGGCCTCCAACGCTGCGACCGCAGGTTCCCAGTCGCGTGAGAACAGCGCAGTCCGCCCCGCCGCTGGGCAGCAACTCGGCCAGAGCCTGATGCAGCAGCTCGGCGGCGCGGGCGTCGCCGCGGCGGGTATCGCCGGCGGCGTTGCGGGCGGAGCAGTCGGCGTCGCCCTATCCGGTGGTGGGACGGCGCTGCAGACCGGCGTGAGTGCGGGCACCGTCGCCGCCACCGTCGCCACCGGTGGCGGTGTCGTCTACCAGCCGATGAGCGCGTTGCTCGCGAACGTCAACCCTGAGAACCGGACCGGCACCGTCGGCTATTTCGGCACCCGCCCCGGCTCGCCCACGCTGGAGCGGATGTCTCGCGGCGAGCCGGCGCAGCGCAGTGCGTCCGCGCTCCGCATCGAATCCAGCACTGCGGCCCAGCCGCGGGTGGCCGCCCCGGCGAACTGGGCGACCGATGGTCTCACCGTCGCTCCGCCGCCCCCTCCGGTCCCGCGCGTGGCCGCCGAGCCGGTGCGCCCGCTCGTCCCGACCGGCGCTAGCGCGCCCGTCGCGCAGTCGAAGGGCAAGCAGCGCGAGCGGATCGTCGTGCCCGACACCGCCGCGATACCCGTCTACCAGGATTCGGCGCCCGAGTACGAGTCCGTTCCAGTCGACGTTCCGTCGAGTGGGGAGAGGCGCTGATCCCCACCATCCGCCCGGCCTACCACGACCACCCCTGAACTGGAGGAACACTCATGCCCCCGCAGATCTACGAGATGAACACCGGCGCACATGCCGCCGGTACCGCGAAGACCCACGACGTGGCCGCGACGACCCTCGCCAACATCAAGTTCGTCCGCACGACGGCCGAGGCCTACCGCGCCGCGAACGCCGGTGACACCACGAACAAGGCGAGCGCCCACATGGAGGAGCTCATCGCGGTGTGCAACGCCGAGCAGCAGAAGCTCGAGGCCGTGGCCGAGGCACTCGGCCGCAACGGCGGACTCATCACCAGCACCGACGGCGACGCCGGCGGCCTGTTCACCGGCTACGTCGTCTAGACCGCCGCCAGCACCGAAGGGTTACGGAAATGACTTCACCTCTGATCAAGGTCGACTACGCCAATTACGACGTCACGTCGGCGAGCCTGGGCAAGGCCTCGGCCATCGCGGACGCGAACATCGCCGAGCTCACCGCCAACAACACCGCGAACCTCAACGCGGGCAACTGGGTGGGCGTCGACCAGGAGAGCTACCAGCACGTCCACGAGGTCTGCCTCAAGGCCAACGAGAACCTGTCGTTGGCGATCCGCAAGACGGGCGTGAACATCCAGACCGCCGCCACGATCCACCAGGCGGGTCAGCTACAGGCGTCGGGCCTTTACTACATCTAGATGACGCGGGCCCGGCCACCGCACGCGCGTGGCCGGGCTTCGGTGGAAGTGGAGGGGCGCATGGCCGTGCTGCGCGACGAACCGGCGGCGAAGCTGTCCGCCTTCGCCGCTGACATCGACGAACTGCTGCTGTTGATGCGGCTTTCGGACGTCAGCGAGCTCGCGCCCGTGGTGCTAGCGGTGCACCCCAACGTGTACCGGCCCGACGATCAGCTGGTCGTGGACCTGGCGGTCCTGCCGGGGCTGGTGGATGCCGGGCTGGTGGACGCTACCGGATCCGTGGACCCGCAGGTCAGGCAGTGGCTCAGCGCCCTGCAGGCACCTGCCGCCGAGGTCGCGATCCGCGTGTTCGACGGTGACGCCGTGCTCCGCGGTGCAGTGGTGCGCCGCGAGGAGCTGGTGGTCGTCGCCTTCCGCAACGACGACCAGTTCACGGTGCAGGGCTTCCGCACCGATCGCGAGGATTTCGAATCGACGGTAGTGGAACCCCTGTGGCGGGTCCTCGGCGCACGCGATCCCGCGGACTTCGAGTCCTTCACCGTCGACGAGGGCGAACTGGCGGAGATCGTCGCGAGTTTCGATCCGCAGGTCACGGGCGCCCGCGGCGAGCGCGAGGTGCGTAGTCGGCTGCGCGAGCACGACCTGTCCCCGCAGACGATCGACGTGCTCCTCGACGCCGCGCGGTACACCGGGCGACGAGCCGAAATCGTCTACCATCGTGCGGATTCCAGCGGCGTGCGCACGCAGGCGGCGTGGGCGGTCGGCGTGATGGACACCGGTGCCGGCCGAGTCCTGTCGACCACCGACCGCGGTGCGCAGGGAGTGCTCGACGTGACCCTCAGTCCCGGCACCCGGCGGCGGTTCTCCGAGGGGATCACAGCGCTCGTCGAGCGCGGCGGGTGCCGCGGATGGTTCGATACAACAAACTGATAGAGCTCCCCTGGCTGGTCCCCTGACCTGGGTGTGTATTAGCCTGCAAACGATTCTTCCTTTGAGAGAGGTGCAGTCCATGAGCGACGCAGCTACCAATGTTCGGGTGCCTTTCGTGCCGCAGAACAGCTCGGATGAGACCGGCTCGCACGCGGCGACCCTGCCCTCGACCGATGCGGCCGTCCCGGTGGTGCGCCCGGCCGACCCGTCGGGTAGCCCGCTGCCCGAGCCCGTGAGCGGCGAATGGGAGGAGCCGGAGCTCCCCGAGGTCGACGACCTCGACGGTTCTGCCGTCGTGCCCACTGTGCCCACCGCGGAGCCCGCGGTTGTCGCCGCGGACGAGCGGCCCACCGCGGAGCAGCCGGTCGTCGTCGACGATCAGGCCCTCGCCCCCGAGGAGGATGCCCCCGAGACTGGTCTCCCGTCGGTGGACGCCCCGAAGCCGGGCGCCGCGGAGGCGAATGCGCCCACGGCCGACGTCTCCACGAACGGCATCCCGACGACGGACGTCCCGACGATCGACGCGTCGAATGCGGACGCCCCCACGACGGACGCTCCCGCTGCCGCGACACCGTCGGGCGCGCAGGCGGTGCATCCCATCCCCGCTCCGGCCTCCGTGCCGCAGCCGCAGCAGCCGCAGCAGTGGCAGGGCGGCCACAACGGCTTCGTCCCCGGTGCGGCGCAGAACACCCAGGCGCCGTTCCAGGGTGTGCCGCCGACCGGCCAGTTCCAGGCGCCCCAGGTATCGGGACCGATCCAGCGCCCGGCCGCGCCGCAGGTCTTCGGTCAGGCGCCCGGGCCCGTGCAGGGCCCCGCCGCGCCGATGGTGCCGCAGCACCAGCAGGCCCCGGTGCGCCCGGTGGGCGAGTCGCTCTCGGCGCCGATGTCGACCGCGTCGTCGTCGTTCAACCAGCAGATCCGGTTCTCGGACTCGGCCGTGCGGGTGTCCGGCTGGCGTGCGTGGATGCGCAGGGTGGGCCTCGACGTGGGCCCCAGCGCCAACGATCAGGAGCACGCGGAGCTGGTGCACCGCATCCGCGTCCCGAAGCACAAGTTCCACGTGACCAGCGTCTTCGCCGACAATGCCGGCGGCACGCTGCTGGTGGGCGTGCTCGGTCAGATCCTCGAGCGCACCCGCGCCGACAACGTGGTCGCGCTCGACCTCGACCCGGACGGCGGCGACCTCGACCAGGTGACCGCGTGGCACCAGGGCGGCTCGACGGCGCGCACGCTGATCCAGCAGAGTGACCTGTCGGACCGCAACCAGGTGGACAAGCACCTCGCGGTGACCTCGACCAACCTGCACGTGCTGCCGACGCCGTGGCGCTTCAACGGCCGCGACGTCGCCGACTACGACGACGTGCTGGACCTGTACTCGATCTTCCGTCCGCACTACAGCCTCGCGGTGGTCGACGCCGGCCGCGGCCTGCAGACCCCGACGGGTACCGGCGTGCTGGAGATCTCCTCCGCGCTGATCCTGCCCGCCTCGGCGACGACCCGCGGCGTGCGCAGGGTGGCGGCCACCATCGACTGGCTGCGCCACCACGGCTGGCACGGACTGCTGGCGAACACGATCGTGGTCATCAACCACACCAAGCGCCGAGGCAGCGTCTCCGTCGAGCAGTTCGACGAACTCTTCCGCGCCGGGCAGAAGCTCCGTGTGCACGAGATCCCGTACGACCCGCACCTCGACTCGGACCAGCCGATCGACATCGATCTGCTGCGCAAGCGCACGGTGCGAGCGTTCGAGGAGCTGGCGGCGGACCTGGCGGACGGCTTCAACTCGGGTTACGAGCCGCCGGCCGCCCAGAAGCTCGCCGAGCTGCAGCAGGTGCGCACGACAGAGGGACGCTGACGCCCGATGGTCTTCCCGATCACCCCGGAGCCCGCCGGAACCGAGAACGCGGGCCCCGGGAGATCCGCCGTCCCCGAACAGGTGCGCGTCCTGGTCGAGGTCGGCGAGAACTCCGTCGAGCGGAGCCTGTTGGCCCGCCGACGGTTGTCCGTCGTGATGGACTCCGTGATCCCCGGGCTGGAGCAGATCTTCCCGGACCACGACTTCTCGACGACCGGAGCCTGGACCTTCGCGCGTGAGGGCGGCACCCAGCTGCCCCGCGACAAGTCCCTCGCCGACGCCGGCGTCCTGGACGGGGACCGGCTGATCCTGTCCGAGACCTTCTCGACCCAGACCTTCCGGCCGCTCATCGAGAGCACCGCCGACGCGATCCAGGAGTTCTGTCGGCAGCGCTTCCGCCGGTTCGAATCGGCGACGGCGCGGGCGTTGGG
Organism: Tsukamurella asaccharolytica; assembly: GCF_007858435.1. Taxonomy (GTDB): domain Bacteria; phylum Actinomycetota; class Actinomycetes; order Mycobacteriales; family Mycobacteriaceae; genus Tsukamurella; species Tsukamurella asaccharolytica. The sequence goes on from NZ_VIGW01000016.1 coordinate 57,196, forward strand.
GCTGCTCGCACTGGTGCTCGGCGCCACGGTCTTCGGCGCGCTGGTGCTCATCGCGTGGTTCGCGCACTCCAGCGTCCTGTGGTGGTTCCCGGTGGCGGCGCTCGCCTCGATCGTCGTGGTGCTCGCCGCGGTGTCGGCGGACCGGCAGTACCAGGCGCCGCAGGTGGCGTACGCGCTACAGCTGGCCGCGGTCCCGGTGCTCTTCGCGGCCGGGTTCGTGCTCATCCCACCCGACGGCGGGGCCGACGGTGCCTTCACCGCCGCGAACATCCTCACGGGGTCGATCTTCGCGCTGCTCGGCATCGTCGTGTTGGGCCGCGCGAGCGGTCTCGGGGCAGCGGTACTGGCCGCGCTCGGCCTGACCGCCGCCGCGGCCGTGGTCGCGAGTGCACTCTTCGCGTACACCCCGCTCGGCCGGCCCGCGATCCCCGCGATCGGCGTGATCGGCGGTCTGCTGCTGGCGAACTGGGCACAGGGCTGGGCGCTCCTGCTCGCCCGCGTCCGGCCGGACCCGCTCCCTCCTCCCGGTGAGGACATCGACCGCACCGAACTCGACGCGGCGTACCACGTCGACACCTTCGACGACGAGAGCACCACCGAGCTGGCGCGCGCCCAGGAGAACACCGGCCTCGAGCGCAAGGCCCGCACCGCGGCCAAGCTGCTCACCGGCTTCTACATCGCGATCGCCGGGATCCTCGTGGTCTCGTCGCTCACCGTGATCGTGCCGCGCAGCCACTACTTCTGGGGCGAGGTGGCGATCGCCGTCCTGACTTCGGTGATCTGCGTGCTCCGCGGCCGCACCCTCGACGACCGGGTTCACGCCACCGTCTTCTTCGTGGCGGGCTTCGTCATCGCTGCGGGCCTCGCGGTGGTGCTCGTCGACGCCATCGACTCGGACCTCGGCCGGCTCGTGGTGATCGTGCTCAGCGCCGTGGTGCTCGCCGCCTTCGGCGCGGGCGGCCTGCTGCTGGCCGACCGAGTCTCCACCGATCGCGGCGGCCACGGCCGCCCGCTCTCCGCGCGGCTCCTCGGCCGCATCGAGACGGGCGAGAAGCTGGCGATCTTCGCGGTCGTCCTACTCGCACTGTGGTGCACCCGCCTGTTCGCCGCGATGCGCGAACTCGACCTGTCGTTCCTGAAGTAGAGGGGCTGGGGTCCGTGCTCCGTTTCCCGAGGGCGGCTGCGATCGCCGTCGTCGCCGCCACCGTCGTCACCGCCGGTGGCTGGGCGCCGGCGGTGTCCGGCGCGGTGGTGCCGCCCGTCGCCGATATCGGCGCCGCGCCCCCCGACACCGACGGCCCGGAGCGCCCGCTGCGCAGCAACAATCCGCGCTGTGTCGAGCCGGGCGTCCTGCCGAATTCGAACCTGGCCGCCGCCCCCGCGCCGGCGAACACCCTGCGGATCGACGAGGCGCACCGGTTCTCCACGGGCGCCGGAGTCACGGTCGCGGTGCTGAGCACCGGCGTGCGGCGCCAGGCGCGCCTGCGCGGCCTCGACGGCGCGGGCGACAACATGGTGGCAGGAGATCGAGGCCTGCTCGACTGCGACGGGACGGGCACGCTGGTCGCAGGCATCGTGGGCGCGCAGCCCGCGGCGGGCGATGGCTTCGTCGGCATCGCCCCGGACGCGCGCATCATGTCCATTCGCGTCGACTCCGCCGGATTCTCCCTGCAGAACAGCCCCGCCGACAGCGAGGACCCCAACCTCAGCCGCGCCGCGGTGAACGCCCGCAGCATCGCCCGGGCCATCGTGCGCGCCGCTAACCGCGGCGCCAAGGTGATCGTCGTGCCCGAGCCCGTGTGCATGGCCGCCGACAACCAGTTCCGCCAGCGGGAGATCGGTGGTGCGGTGGCGTACGCGCTGCGCGCCAAGGACGCACTCGTCGTGGCCGGCGCGGGCGCGACGGATCGGCAGGGCGGCACCGTCGGAGCGAACGAGTGCAAGGCCAATCCCGATCCGGACCCCGGGCGGCCCGACGACCCGCGCGGCTGGCGGCGGGTGACCACCGTCGCCACCCCGAACTGGTTCGACGGGCAGGTGCTCTCCGTCGGCGCCACCACCGCGGAGGGCACGCCGTTGCCGGGATCCCTCAACGGACCCTGGCTCGACGTGTCCGCGCCCGGCGCGGGCATCGTCTCGCTGAGCTCGCGTAGCGGCGACGGCGTGGTCAACGGCTCGCCCGTCGAGCGGACTCTGGTGCCCTTCGCCGGACCCGAGTTCGCGGCGGCCTACGCGGCCGGCGCAGCGGCGCTGGTGCGCTCGCGGTACCCGCAGTTGTCGGCGACCCAGGCGGCTGCACGCCTCGTCGCCACCGCGCACGCGCCCGGCCGCGGCACGGACAACAAAGTGGGCCGCGGGCTCATCGACCCGGTGGCGGCGCTCACGGCGAAGGTGCCCGACATCGACGCGGACATCGACCCCCAGTCGGTGGAGAAGCTGCTGGTCCCACCGCCCCCGCCCGACCCCGACACCCGGCCGCGGCGGACCGCGGCGATCGTGGCCGGCGCCGGCGCGGTGGTGCTCGTGGTGATCGGCGGCATGGTCGCGCTGCTGCGGCCCGGCCGGAAGCGGAGGTCGTGATGACCGAGACCCCGACGGCGGAGACCGGCGCGCCGGCGGCCCCGGCGGCCCCGGCGGCCGACGTCCGGGCCCACCCCGAGGTCGCGCGCCTACGGCGACCCGTGGGTATCCGGCTCTCGCTGCGCCGCGCCCTGATCTGGGCGGTGCTCTCGGTGAGCCTCGTCGCGCTGGTCGGCGGCCGCTGGCCGATGTGGTCGGTGATCGCGCTCATCGTGCTGGGCGCCGTCGTCGCGTTCGTCTCGGTGCGGGGCTCCGTACTCAGCGAGAAGATCGGCGCGCGGCTGCGCTACTTCCGGCGGCGACGGCGCTCGGCCGGGGGCATCCCCGGCGGCGTCCTCGACGTCGACGGGGTCGGCGTGCGGCAGGGCGACGGCTTCGAACTGGTCTCGGCGATCGAGCTCACGGCTGACCCGGCGGAGACGCGGCTGCGTGAGGGGCGCGCCTTCGCCGCGGAGACAGTGCCCCTGGATCTGCTCGCGACGATGATGACGCAGTACGGCCTCGACGTGGACATCGACATCGTCTCCGTCGGCCGGCGGGTGCCGCCGGGGCCCGCGTACCGCGCCTCGTACTCGCAGGGCGTCCGGTTCTACGCCGCGATGGCGGAGCGATCGACGTGGCTGGTCCTGCGCGTGGACACGCAGCGCAACCTCGCGGGCATCGTGCGTCGCGGACCGTCGCGTACGGCGGGCCCGAAGGCTCTCATGGCCGCGACCCGGCGCCTCGAGCAGCGGCTGCAGGAGCGCCTCATCCGCGCCCGCGCGTTGCCCGCCGCGGAGCTCGGCGGGCTGGACGCCGCCATGACCTTCGGCGCCGATCCGCTGGGCGGCACCGAGAACTGGCGGTACATCGAGCACGATGCCGAGTTCGCCACCACCTACCTCGTCGACCCCGTGCGGACGTCCACCGAGAAGCTCGACCGCTGGTGGGGTCTCGACAGCGACAGCACCTCCGTGGTGCTGCGGATGCGCAAGGCCGACGCGCAGGCGCCGGTGGAGATCAGCGGCCTGGTCCGGTACGACACCGCGGTGCCCATCGTCGACAACCTCGACGACGCGCTCGTGCCCATGCCGGGCCGCCAGATGGAGCTGGCCCGTGCCACGCTGCCGGGCGGCGGTTCGAGCGTCGTCGACCTGCCGTCGGCGCGGCTGGATAACCTCGGCGCAGTGGAGATCCCCGTCGGACCCGCAGGCCCGGTCTGGGGTGTCTCCGGTACCGACGCCGTGGCGCTGCCTCTGTTCGACGGTTCGCCCGTCCCTGAGACGCTGGTCGTCGAGTTCGCGACCGAGCTGATCCCGCTGCAGCTGGTGTTGCTGCGTTCCGTCGGCGCGGGCGCCTCGGTCGCCGTGCACACAGACCGACCCGCGCAGTGGGCGACGCTCGCGGCCACGCTCGCCGATCCGGCACGGTTCCGCATCGCCGACGGTCCGGGCGGCCGCGCGGCAGACCTCACGGTCTTCGACGGTGCGCCGGCCGATGCCGTGCCCGAGCGCACCATGCTGACGCTGCGTGCGCCGGGCAGCGCACCCCTACGCGCCAACGCCGACATCGTCGTTGAGCAGGCATCCCCGTCGGTGATGCGCGTGCGGATCGGCCGCCGCGTTCCGTTCGACGTGGTCCTCAATCCCACCGACGAGGAACTGCGCTACTGCGACGCGCAGCCGATCGCGGGCGCCGCGCCGCAGCCGCCGGCGCAGCGGATGCCGCGCCAGGTGCCCGCGCCACCACGGCTGGCCCCCGGCGGGACCGTTCCCCAGCCCACCGCGCAGCGTCCGGTTGCGCGGGCGCCGCAGGTCGCGGCG
>NZ_VIGW01000017.1 GCF_007858435.1 Tsukamurella asaccharolytica
GTTCTGCTCGATGCCGAGGACACGGGTCGGCACGTCGACGTCCGCGCGCTGCAGCGCCGCGGTCACGGCCGCCCCGATGCCGCCGGCGACGCCGTTGTCCTCGAGGGTCACGACGAGGTGGTGCGTGGGAACCGATCGGGAGGCCGGTGCGTCCAATGAGTATGGACCCTGATGTCGGGTTGTTCGGATCGTCGGACGGCGATGCCCACGGCCCTGGCCTGGCAGCCGGGGGCGGACGTATGGAACCGGCAGGCCGGTGAGGCTCCGCCGCGGCAGCCGGGTGAGGCGTCGCACACGGGGCAGCACGCAAGCCATCCGGGCGCCGATACTCAGGGGTGGCAGCAGGGCTGGCAGCCCGGGCCCGACCCCGATCGCTGGCCCGGCCCGGATCCGCAGAACCCGGGTCGCCCGGGCGGGCAGCAACCGCCGCAGAACTGAATCGATCGGACCTACCCGCCGGCCGGCTCGCGTGCACCGCGGGCCGGCCGGCGTGGCGTTCCCGGGTGGCGCGCGGGCCTACGCGGGGCGGGGCGCCGCCTCCTCGGGATCGATCAGCCGGCCGTTCTTCATCAGCTCGGGATCGGTGCAGGAAGCGAGGTCGAAGCAGCAGGGGCGGCGCTTGCCGGAGCGCAGCTTCGAGATCGTCACGTCCACGCGCTTCGCCCGCGTCGCGGGGCTCTTCGTGGCGCCGATCCAGCGCACCCACTCCCACCGGGCCATCGGCGTGATGTCGGTCCACACCTCGGCGGTGTCGGGGGCGTCGTCGAGGGCGGACCGCAGGTCGTCGGGCACCGTCGGCTCCGGCCAGTCCTTGGTCGGCAGGAGTTCCAGCGCGACCTCGTCGCCGGCCTCGACGGGGGTGTCGTCGAGGGCGATCCAGTGCCCCTTGCGCCCGTCGGGCTCGACGACGGTGCGGAAGTCCCCACCGTCGAGGGTGCCGGTGACGGCGACCTGCCCCCGCGACGGGAGTGCGGCGCTCGCGTCGCCGGGCAGCAGGACGAGGGTGCGCTCGCCGCGTCGTTCGGCGGTGCCGGTGAAGCGAACGGCGCTGGCGCTGCGGGTGGTCATGGTGCTCTCCTCGCGGTGATACTGGGTTGCTCATCGAGAATACGAGCCTCGGGCCGCGGAGGCTTCCGTCTCCCGTAGATGATTTGTTGCACTCATGAGTGAAACCGGCAGCGGACCGTCGAACCAGGTCACGGAACCGGGCTGCGGTCCGAACTCGACGCTCGTCCCGCGGATGTACTAACCGGTAGGTATCGTTCACGCAACTGGGAGATCCCCGGGTCCCGTCGAGTTGGAGAACAATAGCCGTGAAGATGAAGCGTTTCGCGCTCGCCCTGGTCGTACCCGTCGCCCTCGCCTCGGGCGTCGCCGCGTGTGGCTCGAGCTCCGGTGGCGACACCATCAGCATCGGCGTGACCGACGGTGCCCAGGCATTCTGGAACGTCTACAAGGATCTCGCCAAGGAGCAGGGCATCGACGTGGAGCTGAGGAACTTCAGCGACTACCAGCAGCCCAATGCCGCGCTCAACGACGGTGACCTGCAGATCAACGAGTACCAGCACCTGCAGTTCCTGGCCGAGTACAACGCCAAGAACAACACCGAGCTGGTGCCGATCGGTGCCACCGCGATCTACCCGCTGCCGCTGTACTCGAAGAGGCACAAGTCGGTCGCCGAGATCCCGCAGGGCGGCACCGTCGTGGTCCCCGACGACCCGACCAACCAGTCGCGCGCGCTCGGCGTGCTCTCCTCCGCCGGCCTGATCAAGCTCAAGGGCGAGGTCAACCGGCAGGTGACCCCGGCCGATATCGACACCGCCGCCTCGAAGGTCACGGTCAAGCCGGTGGACGCCAACCAGACCGCACTCAGCCTGGACAGCGTCGACGGCGCCGTGGTCAACAACGACCCCGCCGAGAACGCCAAGCTCGGCAAGGACCTCATCCTCGCCAAGGATGATCCGGCGAGCCCGCAGTCGCAGCCGTTCATCAACGCCTTCGTCGTGCGCAAGGCCGACAAGGACAACGCGACCTACCTCAAGCTGGCCGCGCTGTACAAGGATCAGAAGGTGCTCGACCAGCTCAAGAAGGACAAGGGTGATTCGTTCATCCTGGTCGACAAGCCCGCCGCCGAGCTGCAGAGCCTGACCGAGTCGCTGCAGCAGCAGGTCAAGGCCAACGGCCCCAAGTGAGCGATAGCGCCCCGGCCCGGGTGGCGATCGAGTTCCGCGACGCCACCCGGGATTTCGGCACGACCAAGGCTCTCGACGGCGTCAGCTTCGCGATCCCGGAGGGGTCCATCACCGGCGTGATCGGCCAATCCGGCGCCGGCAAGTCCACGCTGATCCGGACCATCAACGGCCTGGAGTCGACCACGTCCGGCGAGGTGCGCGTGCTCGACACCGTGGTGGGCACGCTCGGCGAACGGGATCTGCGGAAGCTGCGTGCGCAGGTGGGCATGATCTTCCAGCGCTTCAACCTCATGGAGTCGCGCACCGTCGCGGGGAACGTGGAGTACCCGCTCACGCTCGGCGGCATGTCGAAGGCCGAGCGGCGCACGCGCGTCGCGGAACTGCTCGACTTCGTCGGCATCGGCGACAAGGCGAAGCAGTACCCGAACAAGCTCTCCGGCGGGCAGAGCCAGCGCGTCGGCATCGCCCGCGCGCTGGCCCGGAACCCGAAGATCCTGCTCGCCGACGAGGCCACCAGCGCTCTCGACCCCGGCACCACCAGCGAGGTCCTCGACCTCCTGCTGCGGGTCAACCAGGAGTTCGGCACCACCATCGTCGTGATCACCCACGAGATGGACGTCATCCGGCGGATCTGCGACACCGTCGCCGTCCTCGACCAGGGCAGGCTCGTCGACTACGGGCCGGTGTACGACGTCTTCGCCGCGTCCACGTCGGCCGCGACCACGTCGCTCATCCACGCGGCCGTCGGCGACGACGTGAGCCCGGAGACCCTGCAGCGCCTGCACGCGGCTCGCCCCGGCACCGTCGTCACCGTCGACGTGCGCGACGAACCCGACGCGCTCGACGCGGCGGAGGTCTTCGCCACGCACGGCACCGCGGCGCGCGTCCTTTACGGCGGCGTCGCGGAGGTCGGCGGTCGCCCGTTCGGCTCGCTGACGTACTCGGTGACGGGCGACGAGGCGGCGATCGCCGCGGCCGTCGCCCAGCTCGGATCCCTCGCGCACGTCAAGGACCCGCAGACCGGTCAGGAGATCGACCGATGACCTACCCGACCTTCCTGGGCGACGTCTTCCCGCCCGGCACCCAGGACGTCTTCGTCGATGCCATCGGCGAGACCGTCCGCCTCGTCGGCATCACGATGATCGTCGGCGGCCTGCTGGGGCTCGTCTACGGCACGCTGCTCTACGCCACCCGGCCGGGCAACCTGCTCGCGAACCGGGCCGTGTTCTCCGTGCTCAACGTACTGGTCAACATCATCCGGCCCATCCCCTTCATCATCTTCATCACGGCGATCGCCCCGATCACCAAGGAGGTGATCGGCACCCGGATCGGCGTGGAGGCCGCGGCCTTCGCGATGACGGTGATGGCGACCTTCGTGATCGGCCGCGTCGTCGAGCAGAACCTCGTGAGCGTCGATCCCGGCGTGGTCGAGGCGGCGCGGTCGATGGGGGCGAGCAAGGTCCGCACGCTCGCCACCGTCGTGATCCCGGAGGGGCTCGCGCCGCTGACGCTCGGCTACACGTTCATGTTCGTCGCGGTCGTCGACATGTCGGCCATGGCCGGGTACGTCGGTGGCGGCGGCCTCGGCGACTTCGCGCGACAGTACGGCTACCAGCAGAACAACTGGCAGCTGACGCTGGTGGTGATCGTCGTCCTCATCGTCGTGGTGCAGATCGCGCAGTTCTTCGGCAACTGGCTCAGCCGTCGGCTGCAGCACCGTGACTGAAGCCGGCACGCTCACCTCGCCCGCGGCGGTACCGAACCGGCGCAGACAGGTCCTCACCGGGTCGGTGGGGCACCTCGTCGAGTACTTCGACTGGAGCGCGTACTCGTTCCTCGCGATCTACTTCTCGCGCCAGTTCTTCCCGGGCGACGCCGAATCGGTCGTGCCGCTGCTCGCGACGTTCACCGTGTTCGCCGTCGGCTTCCTCGCGCGACCGGTCGGCGGCATCCTCATGGGCAGGATGGCCGACCGGTACGGGCGCAGGCCCACGCTGGCCCTCGGCGTCGCGATGATGGGGCTGGGCAGCCTCCTCATCGGCGTCGCGCCGGCGTATGCGCAGGTGGGTGTTCTCGCCCCGGTGATCCTCGTGGTCGCTCGGCTGATCCAGGGACTCTCGACCGGCGGAGAGCTCTCGACCGCGACGGCGTTCCTCGTCGAATCGGCGCCGGCGGACCGTCGGGGCGCGTACGGGAGCATCATCAACGTCGGCTCGAGCCTCGGCAAGGTGCTGTGCCTGCTGGCCATCACGCTGTTGGTCGGGACCATCGGCGCGGATGCGATGGCGGACTGGGCGTGGCGGGTCCCGTTCCTCCTCGGCGCGGTGCTCGCGGTCGTCGCCTGGTGGATCCGGCGCAGCGCCGCGGAGACGCTGCCCCACGCCGGTGAACCCGCCGTGGCTAACCCGTACCGGGAGATCCTGCGCGACCATCGCCGGGACTTCGCGCGCGCCTTCGTGCTCGCCTCGACCACCGCCGCGGTGTTCTACGCCTGGAGCACCTTCGTGCCCACGTGGGCGGTACTCACCCAGGGACTGAACAAGGAGAGCGCAGTGACGATCTCGGCGATCGCCTTCGTCGTGTACGGGCTCCTGCAGATCCCGCTGGGCGTGCTCTCGGACCGGATCGGCCGCAAGCCGATGATGTACGCCTTCCTCGTCAGCGGGGCCGTGGCGACGGTCCCGCTGTTCCTCGCCCTGTCCGATCGGATACTCACGGTGCTGGCCGTGCAGTGCGCCGGCATGGCGATCACCGCCCTGATGATGGCCAGTCTGGGCACCGCGCTCGCGGAGATGTTCCCGGCGCGGATCCGCGTGCTCGCCACGGGGACCGCCTTCGCCATCGCGACCGCGATCTTCGGCGGCACGGTCCCCGCGATCGGCACCGCGCTGCACGAGCGCGGACTCGACCACGCGTTCCCGATCTACCTGGCGGTGCTGCACCTCGTCGCGCTGCCCGTGGCGTTCCGCTGCCGCGAGACCGCGCACACCCCACTTCCCGATTGAACGACGTTCTGGAGCGCCTCACCTGCGATTCTCCTCTCCAAAACATCGTTCAATCGCGGCTGGCGGGGCGGGGGCGTCCTAGGGTGGGGGGATGAGCGAGGTTCTGACGGAGTACGAGACGTACCTGCGGCTCGAACGCGGCCGCAGTGAGCACACCGTGCGGGCCTACCTCGCCGACGTGACGGCGCTCCTCGCCTTCGCCGCGGAGCGCGGGGTGTCGGCCGACCGTCTCGACCTGGTGACGCTGCGAGCCTGGCTGGGGGAGCGCGCCGCCGCCGGTGCCGCCCGCACCACCCTCGCGCGCCAGGCCTCCTCCGCCCGCACCTACACCGCGTGGGCGGCCCGACGGGGCCACCTCGACGGCGATCCCGGCGTGCGGCTCACAGCGCCGCGCGCGCACCGCACCCTGCCCGCCGTCCTCTCGTCCGACGACGCCGGCCAAGCGCTGCGCAACGCCGCCTCCGGCGCCGCGGAGGGCGACCCGATCGCCGTCCGCGACCTCGCGCTCGCGGAGATCCTGTACGCCACCGGGATCCGGGTGAGCGAGCTGTGCGGCCTCGACCTGGGCTCGGTCGACCACGGCCGGCGCGTGCTCACCGTGATCGGTAAGGGGAACAAGGAACGAACGGTGCCCTTCGGCGCGCCCGCTGCGGCCGCCCTTCGGCGCTGGCTCGACGAGGCGCGGCCCGCGCTGGTGACCGAGCGGTCCGGGAAGGCCCTGTTCCTCGGTGCCCGCGGCGGGCGGCTCGACCCGCGGCAGGCGCGGACCGTCGTGCACCAGGTCACGGGGTCAGTGCCGGGCGGGCGCGAGGTCGCCCCGCACGCGCTGCGGCACACCGCCGCGACACATCTGCTCGACGGTGGCGCCGACCTGCGCGTCGTGCAGGAGCTGCTCGGCCACTCCTCGCTGGCGACCACCCAGCTCTACACGCACGTCTCGGTCGCCCGGCTGCGGGCCGCGCACGAGCAGGCGCACCCGCGGGCGTAGACGCTAGTCCCGCCAGCCGCGTTCGAAGGGCAGGCGCCAGGCGTTCGGGGCGATCAGCTGGTGGATCGAGTTCGGTCCCCATGAGCCAGGCTCGTAGGAGCGCACCGGCGGCGGGTCGTCGAGCAGGGGGATCGAGCGTTCCCACAGCGATTCGATGCCCTCGGCCGTGGTGAAGAGGGTGTGGTCGCCGTTGATCGCGTCGAGGATGAGGCGCTCGTAGGCCTCGAGCACGTCGTCGGCCTGCTCGGTGTCCTCGGTGGAGAACTGCATCGAGAGCTTCGACAGCCGCATACCCGGGCCCGGACGCTTGCCGTAGAACGAGAGCGACACCTTGGACTCGTCGGCGAGGTCGAAGGTGAGGTGGTCCGGACCCTGCTGGCCGATGCCGGAGCCGGCCGGGAACATCGACTTCGGCGCCTCCTTGAAGGCGATCGAGATGATCCGCATGCCCTGGGCCATCTTCTTGCCGGTGCGCAGGTAGAAGGGCACGCCGGCCCAGCGCCAGTTGTCGATCCGCGCCCTGAGCGCGATGAAGGTCTCCGTGTCGGACTCCGGGTCGACGCCCTTCTCCTGGCGGTAGCCCGCGTACTGGCCGCGGATCACGTCGTCGGGGCGGATCGGCTCCAGGGAGCGGAAGACCTTGTTCTTCTCCTCCGAGATCGCGCGCGGCTCCAGCGCGGTCGGCGGCTCCATCGCGACGAAGGCCATCACCTGGAACAGGTGCGTGACCACCATGTCCTTGTACGCCCCGGTGGGCTCGTAGAAGGCCGCGCGGGCGTCGAGCCCCAACGATTCGGGGATGTCGATCTGCACGTGGTCGATGAAGTTGCGGTTCCAGATCGGCTCGAACAGCCCGTTGGCGAAGCGGAACGCCAGGATGTTCTGCGCCGCCTCCTTGCCGAGGAAGTGATCGATGCGGAAGATCTGCTTCTCTTTGAAGGTCTTGTGCACCTCGTCGTTGAGGGCCAGAGCCGATTCGAGGTCCTCACCGAAGGGCTTCTCCATGATGACCCGCGATCGATCCACGAGGCCGGCCTGATTCAACGTCTCGATCACCTTGGTCGCCGCCTTGGGGGGAACGCTGAGGTAGTAGAGGCGGCGCACCCGTTCGCGATCGCCGCCGGCGTCGGCGTCGGCGAGCTCCTGTTCCTTCGCCGCGACGGCCTCGGCGAGCGCCGCCGGGCCCGCCGAGGTGTTGACGTAGGAGAGCTTGGGTGCGAATTGATCCCACTGCTCGGGCGTCAGCTTGCGCGCGCCGAGTTCGTCGATCGCCTTCTTGGCGAAGGCGCGGAACTCGTCGTCGGTCATGTCGTCGAGGCTGGTACCGATGACCCGCATGTCCGGGGCCAGCCCGGAGACGGTGAGGTAGCCGAGGCCGCACAGCAGCTTGCGCCGCGAGAGGTCGCCGGTGGCGCCGAACAGCACCACCAGCGTGGGATCGTGCTGAGGCGCCGTACGGGAGCGTCGCGTCGAGCCGCTGGGGTACGCGATCGTCTGTGCCTCCTGAAGCCGTTCCGCCTTCGTCTCGTCTGTGGTCGATTCTGGCGTGCTCGCGTCCGTCACGGAAGGAATCGTCGCATTCTCCGACGGTCCGCGCGCGGTAGCACGGGGAATGCGACCGATTCATCCCGCGCCGTCCGGCAACAGCCGCACCGGTGCCGCGCCCACGAGCAGCAGGGGATTGAAGTACTCGGCGGAGTGGCCGGCGCCGCGGCGCAGACCCCAGTGCAGGCACGCCGCCGCCGCCGGGCAACCCTCGTGGCCCGCGGCGACGCGGCCGAGCGGCGAACCGATCTCGACCACGTCGCCCGCGCGGACCGCCGGCTCGTCGATCGGCTCGTAGGTGGTGAGCAGGCCGTTGGGGTGCAGCACCGAGATCACGACGCGGTCGTCCACCCGGCCCACGTGGTGCACCCGCCCGGACCCGGCGGCGTACACGGTCTGCCCCGGCGCCGCGGCGAGGTCGGCGCCGCGGTGACCCGGCTGCCAGCGCTGCTCCGGGTTCGTGAAGGGCCGGGCGACCGCGGGCCGCGGGTCCAGCGGCCAGTCGTAGTCCCCGCCCGCCCGCGCGGGCGCGGCACCGACGAGGGCGAGGACGAGAAGGACCAGGGTGGTCCCGTAGCTGGTGCGCATGTCCCGACGGTGCCGCACGGCACCGTCGGCAACCGGTCCGGAACGGCCTGCCTGTGGAGAAAATCGGCCCATCCACAGGCCCGCGGCGATTTCCCTGTTCGGGCCGTGAGCCGACGGAGCTGCGGTGTACGGTGCGGCCCACCTCAGCGAGCAACGCTGTGTTCGGTCTGAGCTCGCGGCGATGCTGACCGGCTCCCACCGGTTCTGCGCCGACGCACCCTGCATGCAGGGTGCGCTCGCGCATTTCGGGTGCGGCACCTAGCGGTTCGGGTGTAGCTGGGCAAGTCGGGTGTGAGGTGCGAGCAGGGTGGGTGTGCCCACGGCGGGCGACGCGTCACCGTGCGCGCAGGTCACGCGGGCCGCCGCCCAGCGCGTCCGCCGCGACCTGCAGCACCGGCGCGAGGACAGGGGCGCGCAGGATCCAGCCGGCGACGGCCCAGCCCAGCCCGAGGTGCTCGAGACCGCGGCCGATTGCGGCGAGGCCCGACGCCGTGCCGGTGCCGTCCGGGCGGGTGGGTGAGCCAGCCGTTCATCCACCGCGTCAGGAGGCTGCCGATCACGCACACCACGATGAGTGCCAGCATCGTCAGGACGGCGGGCCGCCGGCTCAGCGGCACCGCAGGCGGGACATCCTCCGCCCCGGTGGGGTCCGCCGCGTCGCGCGGTTCCTCCGGGTCGGCCGGACCGGGTGACGAGGGAGTGCTCACTCGCCCTCGTCATGCTTGCGGGCCGATTGACGGCGCCACTCGTCGATCTTGCGGCCGACGCCGGCCGCGACGTCGGTCACGCCCTGCCCGACCGTGTTGACGGCCGAGGAACCGAAGTCGCGCAGCGTGGTGATCAGCGGGTCGGCGGAGGCGTCGAAGCCGTCCTTGTAGGTGCGGGCCGCGGTGCGGAACTGGTCAGCGGTGCCGGCGCGGTCGTCGTCGGTGCGCCGCGGGTAGTCACCGCCGACGATGCGCCCGTACTCGCCGCGTTCCACCCAGCGGTTCAGGTCCGCGGCGCGCAGCACGGAGAACGGGTGCGACTGCAGCTCCAGGTTGAGGAGTTTGAGTACGCCGTCGCGCAGGTCGCCGGTGCGCTCGTACTCGGCGGCCTGGGCGAGGAAGCGCTGCGTGTCCATCTCGCCGAGCCGGGTGCCGCCCGCGGTCTTCATGTGCACGCGCATCGCGACGTCCGGGTCCTGCACGCACAGCAGGCCGGCCCGGTCGCCCGACAGTTCGGACTTGCGTTGCCACTCCATGAGTGCAGCGACGAGCGCACGCAGCGCCCAGCCGCCGATGGGGATCAGGCCGAACGTGCCCGCGAGCCGCATGAGGTGCATGAGCATCGTGCGGTACACGGCGTGGCCGGAGAGGGCGTGACCGAGCTCGTGCCCGATCACGAACCGCTTCTCCTCCTCGTCGAGCAGGTCCAACAGGCCGGTGTTGATCACGATGAAGGGCTTGTCGATCCCGATGGTCATGGCGTTCACCGTGGGGCTCTGCACCACGAACAGCTCGGGGACGACGTCCGTGTCGAGCACGCGCGCGCAGTCGACGAGCATCGCGTGCAGGTCGCGGAACTGGCGATCGTCCGCGCGCACGCCCGACGCGAGGAACAGGAGCCGGTGCTGGCGCTCGCGCAGCAGCGCCGAGATCGCCTTGAGGACGGTGTCGAAGCCCTTGAGGCCGCGCAGGGCGACGAGCGCGGCGCGATCGGCGGGATGCTCCCACGCGCGCGTACTGATTCCAGGTAGCGAACGGTATGTTCGAGAGACTGAATCGGTCATGTGAGTCACGTTACCGGCTCGGGCTTGGCGCTCGCTTGGACAGAGCGAAGGACACCGCCGCCCCCGCCGCGCACAGGACCATGACCGAGCCGAGCACGATCGGGGCCCCGCCGATTCCGGCGAACAGGGCCGCGACCCCGCCGAGCGTCATGCGCGCAGCGCCGAGGGCCGCGGAGGCGGTGCCGGCCAGGTCCCCGTGGTCCTCGAGAGCGAGGGCGGCCACCGTCGGCATCACGAGGCCGAGGCTCGAGACCGTGAGGAAGAGGGAGGCGATCACCAGCGGAGGCTGCGCGACGGCCAGCGAGGCCAGCGAGGCGACCGCGCCGATCACCATGCCCGCCAGCCCGACCCGCACCAGTGTCGCCACGGGCACACGGCCCACCAGCCGCCCGCCGATCAGATTGGTGGCGAGCAGGCCCACCGCGTTGACGGCGAAGACCACGCTGAACGCCGATTCGGAGTAGCCGTAGTGACTCTGGAAGACGAAGGCCGAGGTGGAGATGTAGGCGAACATCGCGGCGAAGGCCAGGCCGCCCGTCAGCGTCAGAGCGACGAAGCGGCGGTCCCGGGCGAGCAGGCGGAAGCCGCGCGCGACCGACCCCCAGCCCACAGGTCGACGGTCCGCCTTCGGCAGCGTCTCCGGCACCTTGGCGGCTGCGATCGCGAGCAGCGCCACGCCGAGCACGGCCAGCACCACGAACAGGCCGCGCCAGTCCATGAAGCGCAGCAGCTGCGCGCCCGCGAGCGGCGCGACGATCGGTGCCACGCCGCCGACGGCCATGAGTGCGGAGATCATCCGGGCGGCGGCGACACCGTCGAACAGGTCCCGGACGATGGCCAGGCTCAGCACGATCCCCGCTGCGCCGGCTGCGCCCTGCAGCAGGCGCGCGACGTCGAGCAGGTACACCGACGGGGCGACCGCGCACAGCAGCGAGCTGACGACGAACAGCGCCATGCCGACGATCATCGGGCGCCGCCGGCCGATCGAATCCGACAGCGGCCCCACGAAGATCTGCCCGGCGGCCAGCCCGATCAGGCACGCGGTCAGCGTCGCCTGGATCGCCGGCTGCGAGGCCTCGAGGTCCGCGGCGGCGGCGGGCAGCGCGGGGAGGTAGAGGTCGGTCGTGATGGGACCGAACGCCGACAGCGAGCCCAGGATCAGGGCCAGTCGCAGGTTTCCTCGGGAGTCCGAGCGGGGTTGTGACACCCGTCAATCCAACAGCAGGTGCACCGTCGGGGCGAAATCGGACGCGAGGAGCAGGGCATCGTCGGGCGCGGCCCTGCACTGTACGTCCGACGCGGGTGCCGGTGGGAGCCTTGCGCTCAGCATGAGTGAAAGGGAACACCGGCCGCCGGCCCGGCGTTGGAGCCCAGCATGTCGTCTGTGGAATCTCCGTCCCGCGTGCCCGCGTTGCTGAAGAACTTCGGCTTCCAGATCGTCGTCGGCCTCGTCGCCGGTGTGGTGCTGGGTTTGATCGCACGGAACATGGCGCCCGCCGCCGACGGCAACGTGAACTGGCTGATCGGCACGCTCAAGACCATCGGTTCCAGCTACGTCAAGCTGCTCACCGTGGCCGTGGTGCCGCTCGTGGTGACCGCCGTCATCGCGTCGATCGCCAACCTCCGCAACGTCACCAACGCCGCGCGGCTGGCGGGAAAGACGCTGCTCTGGTTCGCCATCACCGCCTTCATCTCGGTGATCATCGGCATCATCCTCGGACTGGTGCTGCAGCCCGGCGCGCACACGACGGTCACCGGGGAGGGGAAGGCACCGTCGAGCACCGGCTCCTGGTGGGCCTTCATCACCGGCCTCGTCCCGTCGAACTTCCTCGGCCTGCAGGCCAAGGCCTCCGAGGGGTCCGTTTCGCTCAGCTTCAACGTGCTGCAGGTGCTCGTGGTCGCCGCGGCGATCGGCATCGCCGCGCTCAAGGTGGGGGAGAAGGCGGAGCCCTTCATCGCCTTCAACGCCTCCCTGCTGGCGGTCATCCAGAAGGTGCTGTGGTGGATCATCCGCCTGGCCCCGATCGGCACCGCCGCGCTCATCGGTACCGCTGTCGCGACGTACGGCTGGGACGCCATCGGCTCGCTCGGCGTGTTCACGGGCGCGATCTATCTGGGCCTGCTGATCGTGGGACTCGTCGTGTACCCATTGATCATCCGGGCCCACGGACTCTCGGTGAAGCAGTTCTTCAGCGGCGTCTGGCCGGCGACACAGCTCGGCTTCGTCACCCGAAGCTCGATCGGCACGCTGCCCGTCACCGAGCGCGTCACGGAGCGGAACCTGGGCGTGCCGCGCGAGTACGCCTCGTTCGCCGTGCCGCTCGGCGCGACCACCAAGATGGACGGCTGCGCGGCGATCTATCCCGCGATCGCGGCGATCTTCGTGGCCCAGTTCTTCAACCTCCCGCTCGGGATCACCGACTACCTGCTCATCGTGATCGTCTCGGTGATCGGCTCCGCCGCCACCGCGGGCACCACCGGCGCGACCGTCATGCTGACGCTCACCCTGTCCACCCTCGGGCTGCCGCTGGCCGGCGTGGGCCTGTTGCTGGCCGTGGATCCGATCGTCGACATGGGTCGCACCGCGCTCAACGTCACCGGGCAGGCGCTGGTCCCGACCATCGTCGCCAAGCAGGAGGGCATCCTCGACGAGGACGCCTACAACGCGCCGCGCAAGGACGTCTACGCCGACGAGTCGGCGGAACTCGCGGCCGCCGCGAAAGTCTAGCTATCGACGTGCCGGTGGTTGCCTTGCGCCTGCCCCCGCACCGACTCAGCGTCGTAGTAGCTCAATTCGATCGTTCGGGCGGGCTGGAATATCTCCCCTCAGCTATTCAGTCGAACACTCCTGTGTGTGAACGACGTTTACTCCGAGTACCTTTCGGATCGTGTCTCGTACATTTGGCGAGAAATCATCGAGGTCATTGGAAACAAGTACCTGATCTTCCGCGTCGAGTGCTGCGCCGAGAACTGCTTGATCCTTGTTGTTGCGAGGTATCAACTTTCGAATTCGGCTTCGGTTTGCCTGATTCGGCCGTTCGGCAAAAACTACTCGCCCTGTGAGGAGGCACATTGTGAACAGCTGAAGGGGTGCTCCCATCGGTTGAAGAGTGGCCCGGTACTCAGCAAAAAGCAAACTAGTCTTGGGGTCGGGCTTCGATTTTCCCGTGTTATCAACAACCCACAATGTTGATGAGCCGCGCATCCATTCAAGGATGCATTTCGCGCTGTCATGGTGCTCGAAGGTGGAGTTTTCAGCGTGGCTGAGAACGTTGGTGTCGAGAACGATATCGTGGCCGCAGAGTTTTCCTATCTCCATCAGGCACCTGCTCGAACGGACTGGGCCGCTGCCAGGTAGAAGGCCTCGTCTAGTTGATCCTCAAAAAACCCTTCAGGCCAGTCCGCGCGCGATATTTCGCCGAGTTCGCCAAGTGGTACTCGGCGAATATTCGTTTCGGAGCCGCGCGCCTCTACGAAGTACACGGCGACGTCCTCTGCCGCGATCTTGCCTTCGGCGATTCTTCGTCGCAACCGAAGGAGGACATGCTCGCTATGCGTCTCAACGAGAACGCGTACGCCGGCCACAGCCTTGGAGATTAGGAAATCAGCGACAATTGACTGCTGTGCAGGGTTGAGGTGGATTTCTGGCTGCTGTGCAATCATCGTTCCGCCGGGCTTGCTAATCGATCCCTGCACGAGCAGTGGAATTACCTGTGAAAGTCCTACGCCCGTGTCGGCAAGGTTAACGGTCAACCCCGATGGGGTCTCCAGGAGAGCTTGAAAGTACTCGGGGCCGACTTCATCGAACTTGAGTTTGCCGTACTTCAGGCGGTTGAGCCACTCGTTAACTTCCTCTGAACTGCCTTGGTCTGAGTGGCGAAATAGGAGTTCCGGGGCGTTCTCCCCTGAAACCCCGATCTCGACTGGAGGTTCAGCGCCGAGTCGGTAGGTTCTTTGCGGTAGTGACCGAAGGGGGCCCAGGTATGAGATTGACCGGAGGAAGTCGACAAGCGAGTAGTTAGCTGCTGTTTGGACATCGAATACGGTGTATGCAGAGTTGTACCAATCGCGCACGGACTCCCATCGGATTGGATCCTCTCGGATTTTCTGAGGTAGGAACAGTCCTCCGTTGCTGGTAAAAAGGAAGCCGTGGGGCTGCTCTTCGCGGAATTGTCGTCGGACCGCAGTGATCTCGCGGTACGGACGGCCGGTTGATTTTCTCGTTGGTAGAAGCGGAGATGAGAAGGTGAATGAACTATCGGGGGATCGTCTTGAGCGTGTTATGAGTGCTTCACCGGCCGCGTCTTCGACTCTCTGTCGGCTGACGAATGCGTCGATTCCATTCGCGCTCTGAAAACCGATCTCCACATCAGTAGGTTGTCTTCGGACTCCAAATTTGCTAACCAGGTCGGGATTCAGGGACATTCTAAAAGTAACTGTTCCATCGGACGCGTGATTGCTTACGTAGTCGGTGAAAGGGCCGACGTCCACAAGAGATCCGCGCCCCAGTAGGGCCGTCTTATGATCGCGAGCTTCGAGCGTTTGTTTGAGCAATAGCAATGGAGCGTAAGTTGACGACTTCCCGACGTTATTCTTGCCGATCAACAATGTAATATTCGGCAAGGCGAATCTTGTTCGTGAGGTGAACCCTCTGAAGCCCGACCATTCGAGTGTTTGTAAGTCCATTGCGCCCCCACGGTTTGGATTGCTGCTCATCGACGTCACCTTAGCGAACTCGCATCTATACTAAGTGATTAGAGTCGGTGGGTGTAGATGGACTGGGCTCTAGTCTCAATCGGATTGCTCCACAGGGTGCGCAGCGCGTCGTTCGACGCCTCCGGGGCCTGAGTATTCGGACAGTAGCCGTGCACTCGCAGGCGGTGGCCCTGATCCGCTCAGCGACCGCGTTGGCGCGAGGCGGGAGCGGTTTCGCCCGCGTACCGTCGGTACTCGTCGGATGCGCCATCCCCGGCGTCCGGTGATCAGAAGTAGCTAGCCACGGCGCGATGACGCCGTGCAGGAAGATCGCGGGCGTCGCGACCCGGCGGTCTGGATCTGTGGGCTGCCAGGTGGTGACGTGGACCGGTGGGGACATCGCTGCTTCTCTGCGGTCCGCTCAGGCGGGTGCGAACGGCAGCGGGGGGCGGCCCTCCCAGATCCGGCGCGAGCGCTCCTCCGGATAGGGCGCCGTCGTCGGCGGATCGTCCAGGAGTCGGGTGGTTCGGTGCTCGGCGTCGTAGCGGGGCCAGCCGGGATCGCCGGTGGCGCAGAACCGAACCCATGCGCCGAGCAGTTCGTCCGACAAGGCGCGCACCGCGGGCGCGGGATCGTCGCCGAAGAACATGCGTCCCGTCGGGCAGTCCAGGGTCCCGAACGCGAGGGGGACGTCGATGCTATGTCCGGCGCCGAACGCCTCGGTCTCCCAGCGGATCTCGAACAGGTAGGTGGCGCCGTCGGCCGCGGTGTTGGCCTCCGCGAGGAGCACCGTCGGCATCCGGAAGGTGGCGTCCGAGTACACGATCTCCACCATCTCGTCGGCCGTCGCGTCGGGGTACGCGGCACGGTACTCGGCGGGGTCGTCGGGCGCGAACGCCTCCAGCGCGGTGGCCGCATCGGCCTCCATGAAGCTGCCGCGGACGCCCATCATCACGCTGAAGAGCCGGAACTCGTCGCGCATGTGCCCGGCGAGCAGGTCGATGCCCGCGGCGTTCCCGTCGGTCAAGGCCTGCCACGGGGTCTGCGGCAGCAGGTCCCCGTCGATGACCGGGCAGACGACGATCCCGAGGTGGGCGAGGCGCCCCCACCGTTCCTTGTGCGCGGGGGAGTCGGCGCAAAGGGCGGTGACCTCCTCGGCGAGGCGCTGCGGCGGTACGTCAGCGAAGCCCGCCGCGGTGGGCGCGACGCCGAGGCGGTCGGCGAGCGCGGCCGTGACCTCCTTCGCCAGCGCGGGGGTGATGTTCAGGCCGGGGACCGAGTGGGTGATGGCCCGCCGGAACAGCGGCCGCGCCGCCGGGATGGTGAGCAGGGCGGCGACGGATCCCGCACCACCCGAGGTGCCGGCGATGGTGACCGCCTCGGGGTCTCCACCGAACGCCGCGATGTTCCGCCGGATCCACTCGAGCGCGGCGATCTGGTCGAGCAAGCCCCGGTTCGACGGTGCGCCGTCCAGCAGCGCGAAGCCCTCGGCGCCCATGCGGCACTGGACGATCACGACCACGAGGCCCTCGGCCGACAGGGCGGTCGGATCGAACATGGGATCCGCCGCGGTGCCGGCCATGTAGCCCCCGCAGGAGATCCACACCAGGACCGGCAGCCCGGACCGCGCGGGGGCGGGAGTGCACACCGTGACGGTGAGCCAGTTCGCATCGTCCGTGGCCTCCGCCTTGGGGCCGGGCCCGGATTGCGGCGGCGGGGGACCGAACTCGGTGGCGGGGCGGGTCCCGTCCCAGTGGGGGACGGGCTCCGGCGCCGCGAAGCGCAGCGCCCCGACGGGCGGCTGTGCGTACGGGATGCCGCGGAAGATCGCGGTGCCTCCGACGTGTTCGCCCTCGACGACGCCCTCCGCCGTCCTGATCCGCGGTCGCTGCTGCATATCTGCTCCTCCGGTCTCGGCGTGTCCTCGCCCCGAGGTTATCAGCCAGTTGTATTATTTCAGTCGTATTGAAATACCCGGGGAGGATTCGCCGTGCCGAAACAGGTTGATCACCAGGAGCGCCGGCAGGAGATCACCCGCGCGCTGTGGCGGGTGGTGGACGCGTCCGGCATCCTCCGGCTGAGCCTGCGCGAGGTGGCGAAGGAGGCCGGAATGTCGCACGGCCAGGTGCAGCACTACTTCGCCTCGCGGCAGGAGCTGCTCGCCTTTGCGATGGACTTCGCCGCGGAGCAGACCGGGGCGCGTGTGGCGGACGGGCTGGCGCGTCTCGGAGTGGATCCGCACCCGCGCGACGTGCTGCGCCTGGTGCTGGTCGAAATGCTCCCGCTGCACCCGGATTCGCGCGCGACCAGCCGCATGAACGCCGCCTACGTCCTCGAGGCGCTGCATGACGAGGAGATTCGTTCTCGCACCCGCGAGGGGATGGTCCGGGGGCGCGCGCAGGTCGAGGAGCTCGTCGCTGCCGCGATCGCCGACGGCCGGATCGCGGCGGACCGCGCACCGTCGACCGAGACGGACCGGCTGCTCGCGCTGACCGGCCTGACGCCCCTGCTGGAACTGCAGGTGATCGCGCCGGCCGACGCGCTCGCCGCGATCGACCGCCACCTCGACGACCTGTTCATGCGCTGAGCGCCGCCGCTTCTTTGCGATGAGATCACCTGTAGGTAAAAAAGAGTCGCCGATGCCGCACCATCGGTTGACACTCCCTTTATTGTTGCTCGCATGTCTGACCTGCTGGCCACCCTGAATGAGTACGTGTGGAGTCCCGCCCTGATCTACCTGTGCCTCGGGGTCGGCGTCTACTTCTCGATCCGCTCGAGGCTGGTGCAGGTGCGCCAGATCCCCGCCATGCTGGGGCAGCTGATACACGGCGAGAAGTCCGCGTCGGGGGTGAGCTCCTTCCAGGCCCTGGCGATGTCGCTGGCCGGCCGTGTCGGCACCGGCAACATCGCCGGTGTCGCCACCGCGATCGCCTTCGGCGGTCCGGGCGCGGTGCTGTGGATGTGGGTGATGGCCTTCCTCGGCGCGTCGACCTCCTACGTCGAGTGCACGCTGGGCCAGATCTACAAGGAGCGCGACCGGCTCACCGGCGAGTACCGCGGCGGCCCGGCCTACTACTTCCGCCGGGCCCTGGCGAACGGCAAGTACGCGGTGGTCGGCAACGTCTACGGACTGCTCTTCGCCGCGGTCACCGTCCTCGCGTGCGGCCTCCTCATGCCGATGGTCCAGGCGAACTCCATGGCCGTCGCGATGGAGAGCGCCTGGGGTATCGAGCCCTGGGTCGCCGCCCTCGGCACCGTCATCGTGTTGGCCTTCGTCATCATCGGCGGCGTCAAGCGAATCGCGACCTTCGCCTCGGTCGTGGTGCCCTTCATGGCGATCCTCTACATCGCGGCGGCCCTGATCATCATGGTGTTCAACGCCGACGCGATCCCCGGCGTCATCGAACTGATCGTCCGGGAGGCCTTCGACCTGTCGGCTGGCTTCGGTGCGCTCGTCGGCACCGCCGTCATGTGGGGCGTCAAGCGCGGCGTCTACTCCAACGAGGCCGGGCAGGGCACCGGCCCGCACGCCGCAGCGGCCGCTGAGGTCAGTCACCCCGCCAAGCAGGGCCTCGCGCAGGCCTTCGCCGTGTACGTCGACACCCTGTTCGTCTGCTCCGCCACCGCGTTCATCATCCTCAGCACTGGTGCCTACCGGGTGTTCGAGGGCGACTCGGCGTCCGGCCGCGTGCTCGCCGATGGCGGCGCGCTCGTCGGCGACCCGGAGGTGGGGCCCGCGTACGCGCAGCAGGGCTTCGACACGGTTTTCAACGGCTCCGGCGCCAGCTTCATCGCGATCTCGCTCGCCTTCTTCTGCTTCACCACGATCGTCGCCTACTACTACATGGCGGAGACGAACCTGCGCTTCCTGATGGGGCGCTTCGCCGTTGTCGTGATCCCGGTGATCAATTCCGCGCTGGGCCGGGTACTCACGATGCTGCTGCAGATGCTGATCCTGGCCTCGGTCGCGATCGGCGCGGTCTCCACCGCCAAGGACGCGTGGGCGATGGGCGACCTCGGCGTCGGCCTCATGGCCTGGCTCAACATCATCGGCATCCTGGTGCTCCAGAACGCGGCCTTCAAGACCCTGCGCGACTTCGAGCGCCAGCAGAAGCTCGGCGTCGACCCGCAGTTCGACCCGACGCCGCTCGGCATCGTCAACGCCACGTTCTGGGAGGAGCGCGCCGCGTCCCGGCGGACAGACCCCGTCGACGCCTGACGGGGCGCGGCACCGTCGACCTGCGGAATCCCGGCGATTTCGCAGGTCGACGCTGCGGGCGTACACTTGCCCTTGCGCTCCGTCCCGATGGCGGAGTGACTACGCGTGTTCCCCTGGCGCCCCCCTGGGCGTGTCGTGCAGCGCGGTCTCCTTCGATGAAGGAGTGCAGCACGACGGAACACCAGGACACCGCGCATCGCCTCTCGCTCGCTGACCAGCGGAAACGAGGGCCGTCGCGGCGTGTACAACTGCAACTACGAAAGAGGCATCATGGCTGTCGTCACCATGAAGCAGCTGCTGGACAGCGGCGCGCACTTCGGTCATCAGACCCGTCGGTGGAACCCGAAGATGAAGCGTTTCATCTTCACCGACCGCAACGGCATCTACATCATCGATCTGCAGCAGACGCTGACCTACATCGACAAGGCCTACGAGTTCGTCAAGGAGACGGTCGCCCACGGTGGCACCGTCCTCTTCGTCGGCACCAAGAAGCAGGCCCAGGAGTCGATCGCCGAAGAGGCCACCCGCGTCGGCATGCCCTACGTGAACCAGCGCTGGCTGGGCGGCATGCTCACCAACTTCCAGACGGTCCACAAGCGCCTTCAGCGGATGAAGGAGCTCGAGACCATGGAGCAGACCGGTGGCTTCGACGGTCGCACCAAGAAGGAAATCCTCATGCTCACGCGTGAGAAGAACAAGCTCGAGCGCACCCTCGGTGGTATCCGCGACATGGCCAAGGTCCCCTCGGCCATCTGGGTCGTGGACACCAACAAGGAGCACATCGCCGTGGGCGAGGCCCGCAAGCTGGGCATCCCGGTCATCGCGATCCTCGACACCAACTGCGATCCCGACCTCGTCGACTACCCGATCCCGGGCAACGACGACGCGATCCGCTCCGCCGCGCTGCTGACCAAGGTCGTGGCTTCGGCCGTGGCCGAGGGTGTGCAGGCCCGTGCGGGTGTCGCCACCGGCGACGCCAAGCCCGAGGCCGGCGCCGGCGAGCCCCTCGCCGAGTGGGAGCAGGAGCTGCTGGAGTCCGCCACCGTCGGTGCCGAGGCCCCCGCGGCCGAGGCCGCTGCGACCGAGGCTCCCGCCACCCCCGAGACCCCGGAAGCCTGATCGTTTCCGGTCGCACGACCTTCCCTTCTTAGATAGGAGCCGCATACATGGCGAACTACACCGCCGCTGACGTCAAGCGTCTCCGCGACCTCACCGGGTCGGGGATGATGGACTGCAAGAACGCCCTCACCGAGACCGACGGCGATTTCGACAAGGCCGTCGAGGTGCTGCGCATCAAGGGCGCGAAGGACGTCGGCAAGCGCGCCGGTCGTTCCACCGCCGAGGGCCTCGTGGCCGCCAAGGACGGCGTGCTCATCGAGCTCAACTCCGAAACGGACTTCGTCGCGAAGAACGAGGAGTTCCAGCAGCTCGCCGATGCGATCGTCGCCGCCGCTGCCGCGTCGGACGCCGCCACCGTCGAGGCCGTCCTCGAGCTGCCGCTCGAGAACGAGACCGTCGCGTCGCGCATCGAGGCCGCCTCGGCCAAGCTGGGCGAGAAGCTCGTGCTGCGCCGCATCGCGCGCTACGACGGCCCCGTCGCCGTCTACCTGCACAAGCGCAGCTCGGACCTGCCGCCCGCCGTGGGCGTGCTGGTTTCGTTCTCGGGCGAGGGCGACGCCGCCGCCGAGGCCGCTCGCGGCGCCGGCATGCAGGTCGCCGCGCTCAAGGCGAAGTACGCCAGCCGGGACGAGGTTCCGGCCGACGTCATCGAGAACGAGCGTCGCATCGCCGAGGAGACCGCGCGCGCCGAGGGCAAGCCGGAGCAGGCGCTGCCGAAGATCGTCGAGGGCAAGACCGTGGCCTACTACAAGGACACCGTCCTTCCCGACCAGCCGTCGGTGACCGACAACAAGAAGTCGGTCCAGCAGGTGCTGGACGAGGCCGGCGTGAAGGTCAACGCCTTCACCCGCTTCGAGGTCGGCCAGGAGTAACTCCTCCGATCCTCACGCACGAGGCCCGCACCGATCCGTCGGAGCGGGCCTCGTCGTCTCTCTGCCCCGGAATTGAACACCGTTTCCGTCCACCGCGACCCGCGGATTCGCGGTCCGAAACAGTGTTCAATTGCGGGGCGGGGGTGGGCGTGCGGATTTCTTCAAGCTCGACGGTGGCGGTGCCTGCGAGGCTTGAGGCATGAACAGCACACGCACTGACACGAACATCTGGCCCGGACTCACCTACGACGACGCGCTCGCCGCGCGCGAATGGTTGCGGCGCCTCGGCTTCGAGGAGGGAATCCTGGTCGAGGGTGACGGGGAGGGCGAGGTCGTCCACTCCGAGATGCTCTGGCCCGACGGTGGCCGGGTCATGGTCCACTCCGCCTGCAAGCAGGACAAGACCTTCTCCGTCCCGACGGGCAGCGGCAGCGTCTACGTAGTGGTCACCGACCCCGACGCCGTCTACGCCCGCGCGACGGACCTCGGCGCCCGTCTGGTGCGAGACATGGCGGAGGAGGACTATGGCTCCAGGGGATTCTCCGTCGCCGACCCGGAGGGCAATACGTGGAGTTTCGGTACCTACGCGGGGTGACGGCGCCCGGTATCGCCCGCGCCACCGCCTACGACATCGGCGTCGTCGTCCCGGGCACCCATCTCGCCGTCCCCTCGCCGACGCTGACGATGATCATCGACCTCGGGCACGGCCTGGAGCTGACGGGGCCGGGCCTGGCCGAGCGCACGACCTTCCGGCTGTGCCTCTCGGGAATGCATCCGACGCCCTATGTCGTGCACCACGACGGGCTGCAGCGCGGCGTCCAGGTGGACGTGCGGCCGAGCCTCGTCCGGGCCCTCACCGGCGCCCCCGCGGCCGAGCTCGGGGGAGAGGCCGTCGAACTCGACGACCTGGTGCCGGGGCTCGCCGCCGAGTTGTACGGCCGTACCGCGGGCGCGCCCGCCGGCGACCGGGAGTCGGTCGCGGCGGCGGTCCTGGCGCGGTACGCCACGTCGGGCCGCGAGGTGCAGCCCGACGCCGCGGCGGCGTGGGCCCACCTCGCCGCCCGCGCAGGACGGGTGACCGTCGCCGAACTCGTCGAGCGGTCCGGATGGTCGGCCCGGTACCTGGCGATGAAGTTCACCGCCGAGTTCGGCATGGGGATCAAACAGGCGGCCCGCCTGATGCGGTTCGACGCCGCGCGCCGCGCACTCGAGGCGGGGGAGTGCCCCGCCGACGTGGCCGCAGGGGCCGGCTACGCCGACCAGGCGCACCTGAGCCGCGAGGTCCGCGCTTTCGTCGGCCACTCGCCCTCGGCGTACCTCGCGCTTCGCAGGAGCGAATTCGCGCCTGTGTAGTGTCGCGGGGTGTCCCGGATCCGGCGTGCGATCGCCTTCGCTCTCGTGGCGTGCCTCGTGCTCGCCGTCGTCGGGGCGTCGACGGCCATCGGCGGGGGCAGCGGCTACGTGCACCACCAGACCAACGGCGAGAGCTACATCCCGGACCTTCCGGGCGGCGCCCAGTACGTCTCCCTGGGGGATAGTTACGCCGCCTCCGGCTCCCACGCCAAGGTGCGGCCGATGGACCTGTGCGCCCGCAACGGCGACGACCTCGGCCACGTCCTCGCGCAGCGGCTGCAGCCCTACTCCTTCACCGACCGGGCGTGCTCGGGCGCCACGCTCGACGACCTCACCCAGCCCTCGCCCAAGCCCAACACCTCCCCGCAGCTGTACGGCGTCGGGCCGTTCACGCGGCTCGTCACGGTGATCATCGGCGCGAACTCCCTGGGCTTCGGCAACATCGTCGTGCACTGCCTCGGCGAACCCGACGAGCGCTGCGCCGCCGCCGCCAACCAGGACCTTCCCGGCTCGCAGGGCTGGAACTTCGTGCGCGCGCAGTACGCCGCCACCGTCGACGCCATCAAGCGCGCGGCCGCGCCCGACGTGCGGGTCGTCCTCGTCGGCTACCTCCCGTTGTTCCCGCTCGACGGTCCGCTCGACCGCGCCTGCCTCGAGCGGGCCGGGATCCCCGAGGAGAACGTCGGCCACTGGCGTACCTGGTACCGCAGCCTCGACCGGCTCATCCGCGAGGTGGCGGCGGACCGTCAGGTGATGTACGTCCAGCCCCCGATGGACCGCACCGCCTGCGAACCGGATCCGTACGTGCGGCTGGGCGGGATCAAGCTCAAGGACCAGGAGCCCGAGGCCAACGGTTTGCACCCGACGGTCGCCGGACAGCGTGCGTTGGGCAACCTGATCGAGGACCGGCTCCGAGGAACTGCGCCGCCCGCATAGGATGGTCGTCGTGACGGACACGGCCCAGGGACAGCAGACGGATCAGGACGCGGAGCAACAGGCGCGGCACGGCTACAAGCGCGTGCTGCTCAAGCTGGGCGGCGAGATGTTCGGCGGTGGCGAGGTGGGACTCGATCCCGACGTGGTGACGACGGTGGCGCAGCAGATCGCGGAGGTCGCGCGCAGCGGCCACGAGATCGCCGTGGTCATCGGCGGAGGCAACTTCTTCCGCGGCGCGGAACTGCAGAACCGCGGCATGGACCGCGCCCGCTCGGACTACATGGGCATGCTCGGCACAGTGATGAACTGCCTCGCCCTGCAGGACTTCCTGCAGAAGGAGGGCGTCGACACCCGCGTGCAGACGGCCATCACCATGGGGCAGGTCGCCGAGCCGTACCTTCCCTTGCGCGCCAAGCGGCACCTCGAGAAGGGCCGCGTCGTGATCTTCGGTGCCGGCATGGGCATGCCCTACTTCTCGACCGACACCACCGCCGCGCAGCGCGCGCTGGAGATCGGCGCCGAGGTCGTGCTCATGGCGAAGGCCGTCGACGGTGTGTACGACAGCGACCCGCGCACCAACCCCCAGGCGGAGCTCTTCGACGAGATCACGCACCGCGAGGCGCTCGAGAAGGGCCTCAAGGTGGCCGACGCGACCGCGTTCAGCCTCTGCATGGACAACAAGATGCCGATGCTGGTGTTCAATCTCCTGGAGGAGGGGAACATCGCCCGCGCCGTCGCGGGGGAGAAGATCGGCACCCTCGTCCGGCCGTGATGCCGGACCCGACCACTCAATTCGTAGTAAAGGACGTGTGACGCAAGTGATCGACGAAACGCTCTTCGACGCCGAGGAGAAGATGGAGAAGGCCGTCTCGGTGGCCCGGGAGGACTTCCAGTCGATCCGCACCGGTCGCGCGAACCCGGCGATGTTCTCCAAGGTGGTCGTGGACTACTACGGCTCGCCGACCCCGATCACCCAGATCAGCTCGATCACGACGCCGGAGGCGCGGCTCGTGGTGATCAAGCCCTACGAGGCGAATCAGCTCGGCAACATCGAGACGGCGATCCGCAACTCCGACCTGGGCGTCAACCCCACCAACGACGGCCAGCTGATCCGCGTGGGCATCCCGCAGCTCACCGAGGAGCGCCGCAAGGAGCTCGTCAAGCAGGTCAAGGGCAAGGGCGAGGACGCCAAGGTCTCGATCCGCAACGTCCGGCGCAAGGCTAACGATCAGCTCGCGAAGATCGTCAAGGACGGCGACGCAGGCGAGGACGAGGTGGCCCGCGCCGAGAAGGAACTCGACAAGACGACGGCGAAGTACGTCGCCCAGATCGAGGACCTCGTGGCGCGCAAGGAAGCCGATCTGATGGAGGTCTAGCCGTGCCGGACACCCCCGACTCGGTCGGCTCCCACGCTCCGCCCCCCGGCCCGCCCGAGGCGGGCCAGGAGGCCGCGAAACGCAAGATCAGCGCCGGGCGCAATCTCCCGGCCGCGATCGGCGTCGGTGTCAGCCTCGGCGCGCTGATCGTGGCGATCCTGTACTTCGCGCCGCACCTGTGGGTGCCGCTCGTGGCCGCGGCCGTCGCCGTGGCCACCTGGGAGGTGGTCAAGCGGTTCCGGGCCGCAGGCACCGACCTGGAGCTGTGGCCGATGCTCATCGGTGGGCAGGCCATCATCTGGCTGAGCTGGCCGCTCGGCACCGAGGGCGTGCTCGCCGCGTTCGTGGCCACCGTGCTCGTCGCCACCGTCTGGCGGCTCCTGGGGCACCACAGCACTGCGGAGCCGAACTCCTTCACGCGCGACATCTCGACGACGGTGTTCGTGCTCGCCTGGATACCGCTGTTCGCGTCCTTCGGCGCGATGCTCGTGCTGCCCGAGGACCGCGGCCCGCAGCGGGTCGCGGCGCTCATCATCCTCGTCGTCTGCTCCGACGTGGGCGGCTACGCCTCGGGCGTCCTCTTCGGCAAGCACCCGATGGTGCCCGCGATCAGCCCGAAGAAGTCCTGGGAGGGCTTCGCCGGGTCGATGGTGGCCGGTGCGATCGGCGCCGTCCTCGTGCTCAAGTTCCTGCTCGACGTGAACCCGGTGTGGGGCCTGCTGCTGGGGCCCGTCGTGGTGATCACGGCGACCCTGGGCGACCTGCTCGAGTCGCAGGTCAAGCGCGACCTCGGCATCAAGGACATGGGCACCCTGCTGCCCGGCCACGGCGGCATCATGGACCGCCTGGACTCGCTGCTGCCGAGCGCGGTGGTGGTCTGGGCGGCGCTGACCGCGCTGATGGGCAACTGACGGCAGAGGGCGCGGCGACGCGCCGGATCAGTCCTGCAGCTTCTTCGCCGCGCGCCGCAGCTGGAGGATGCGCAGGGCCCCGGCGAGGCCCACGAGCAGCGCGCCGCCGATCGCAGCGATGAGCAGCGAGACGCCGAGCGGCAGGGTGGTCTTCCAGAAGATCAGGTTGATCTCGGTGTTCTGCTGGTTCTGCACGATGAACACCAGCAGCAGGAGCAGTACCACGGCGCCGCCGAGCAGCCCGGACCAGAGCGCGGCCGACCGCGTGTGCTTGACCTGCTCGTAGGCGTCGCGCGTGTCGACCCCCCGCTTCGAGGTCGGAGGTGCACCCTGGGGAGCCTCGCCGGCGGTGTCCGGTTCGACGCCGCCCCGCTCCAGACCGTCCGGACCGGAGGCATCGCGCTGTACGGGAAGATTCGTCGCATCGGTGGCGCCGGCGCGAGGGGTGGGGATCCCAGCGGCCTCGTCGCGGTCCCGAACGCGGTCTTCGTCCTTAGCCATGGCGTCATCCTGCCACCTCGGGACGGGCCGCGACGACAGACTCGCTGTGGGCCCCGGATATCGCTGGTCGGCGCCGCGGCGTCGACGTGGGACACTGGTGGGGTTATGAGCACCTCCCTGCCCCTGGTATTCGACGCGCCCAAGCGGGGCAAGCCCCCGCGTCACCTCGCCGACCTCACCGACGACGAGTTGCGGCAGGCCGTCGTCGACCTCGGTCTGCCGAAGTTCCGTGCGAATCAGCTGGCGCGCCACTACTACGGCCGCCTCGAGTCCGACGCGGCGACGATGACCGACCTGCCGGCCGCGGCGCGCGGCACCGTCGGGCAGGCACTGTTGCCCGAGCTGATGACGCCCGTCCGGCACATTGCAACGGACAGCGGCACGACCCGCAAGACCCTGTGGCGCCTGCACGACGGGACGCTGCTCGAGTCCGTGCTCATGCGGTACACCGACCGCGCGACGCTCTGCATCTCCAGCCAGGCGGGCTGCGGCATGGCCTGCCCCTTTTGCGCAACGGGGCAGGGCGGCCTCGACCGCAACCTCTCCACCGCCGAGATCGTCGACCAGGTCCGCAGCGCGGCGAAGGCCATGCAGGACGGCGACGTCGCGGGCGGCCCGGGACGGCTCTCGAACGTCGTCTTCATGGGTATGGGGGAGCCGCTCGCGAACTACAAGCGGGTGGTGCAGGCCGTGCGCCGGATCGTCGCGCCCGCGCCCGAGGGGCTGGGGATCTCGCAGCGGCACGTCACCGTCAGCACCGTGGGGCTCGCACCCGCGATCCGCAAGCTGGCCGACGAGGGCCTGTCCGTGACGCTGGCCGTCTCGCTGCACACGCCCGACGACGAGCTCCGCGACACACTGGTGCCCGTCAACAACCGGTGGAGCGTGGCCGAGGTGCTGGACGCGGCGCGCTATTACGCCGATCAGACCGGCCGGCGCGTGTCCATCGAGTACGCGCTGATCCGCGACGTGAACGATCAGCCGTGGCGGGCCGACATGCTGGGTGAGAAGCTGCGCAGGAAGCTGGGCCAGTTCGCGCACGTGAACCTGATCCCGCTGAATCCGACGCCGGGCAGTGAGTGGGACGCCTCGCCGAAGGACCGGCAGGACGAGTTCGTGCGCCGCGTGATAGCGCAGGGCGTCTCGTGCACCGTGCGCGACACCCGGGGCCAGGAGATCGCGGCGGCCTGCGGTCAGCTGGCCGCCGACGAGAAGTAGGTCAGTACTTCCACTTCTTGCGGCGGGTGGTGATCCAGTTGATCAGGATCGTGCCCAGGATGGCCACCGCGAAGCCGACGAGAAAGAGGTCTTCCGTCTTGCCCTGGTGGTTGCCGATGGTCATCAGCAGCAGGAGGATCGCGAACAGCACGCCGCTGATCCGGGCGGCGTTGGGGGCGGTACCGCTCCAGCCCCAGTCGCGCGACGGGACGTCGGCGATGTCGACCTTCGAAGTGGTCTGACGCTCCAGGTCGGTGGTTGCCACTCGAGTTCTCCTTCGTCGCTGCCTCAGCTGAGCACCGGGCGTGGCCCGGGATACGGAAGAATCCTATCCCGCTACGACCGAGCGTCGTACGAGGGGCGGGAATTCCTGGGTAGCGTGGCGCGGGTGATCTTCCATCTGGCGATCGTGACCGACTGGAACGCCGCCCGCGCGGCCGGAGAGTACGCGGTATCGACCCGCGGAGCCTCGCTGGCGGACGTCGGCTTCGTGCATTGCTCCACCGCGGAGCAGTGGCGGGGCGTGCGCGAGCGCTTCTACGCCGACGTGCCCGCCGCGGACCTCGTCCTGCTGTCCATCGACCCGACGGGGCTCGACGTGCGGTACGAGCCGCCGGCCCCCGGCGTGGCGGAGCTGTTCCCGCACGTCTACGGCCCGATCCCCGTGTCCGCGGTGGTCGGTGTCGACGCGGTGTCGCCGATAGGCTGAGCCCGTGACCACCCGCGTCCTCATCCTCGGCAGCACCGGCTCCATCGGCACCCAGGCGCTGGAGGTGATCGCGGAGAACCCGGACCGGTTCGAGGTGGTCGGCCTCGGCGCCGGCGGCGGCAACCCCGAGCTCCTCGCGCAGCAGGCCCGTGCGACCGGCATCGACGGTGCCCGGATCGGGATCGCGGACGCCTCCCGCGCCGCGGCTTTCGACGGTGCGCTGACCGGCCCGGATGCCATGACCCGCCTCGTCGAGACCGTCGAGGCGGACGTGGTGCTCAACGGCGTGGTCGGGAGCCTCGGCCTCGGCCCGACCCTCGCCGCGCTCGACAGCGGCGCGCGCCTCGCCCTCGCCAACAAGGAGTCGCTGGTCGCGGGCGGGTCGCTCGTGCTGAAGCGGGCCGCGGAGGGCCAGATCGTGCCCGTCGACTCCGAGCACTCCGCCATCGCGCAGTGCCTGCGCGGCGGCACCGCCGCCGAGGTGGACCGGCTGATCCTGACCGCGTCGGGCGGCCCCTTCTTCGGGCGGACCCGCGCCGAGCTCGCCGAGGTGACCCCGGAGCAGGCCGGCCGGCACCCCACCTGGTCCATGGGCCCGATGATCACGCTGAACTCCGCGACGCTGGTCAACAAGGCGCTCGAGGTGATCGAGGCGCACCTGCTGTTCGGCGTGCCCTACGACCGCATCGAGGTCACGGTGCACCGGCAGTCCGTCGTGCACTCGATGGTCACCTTCGTCGACGGCGCGACCGTCGCCAAGGCCTCGCCGCCGTCGATGAAGCTGCCGATCGCGCTCGCGCTGGGTTGGCCGAACCGGGTCCCGGGGGCGAGCGCGGCCTGCGACTTCACGCAGGCGCACACCTGGACCTTCGCGCCCGTCGACGACGAGGCCTTCCCCGCGATCGCCGTCGCCCGTGACGCCGGCACCCGCGGCGGCAGCCTCACGGCCGTCTTCAACGCCGCCAACGAGGTGGTCGCGCAGGCCTTCCTCGACGGCCGCACCTCCTTCCTCGCCATCGTCGACACGGTCGCGCAGGTCGTCGCCGACGGTGCCCAGTGGCAGGCCGAGCCGCGCGACGTCGCGGAGGTGCTGGCGGCGGAGCAGTGGGCCCGGCGGCGCGCCGCAGAACTGGTGGGCATCGACTGACGCTCATGACCGGATCGTTCCGGTCGACGGCCCGAACCGACCTGGTCGGGACTCGCCGACGAGTGAATCCTGGAGACCATGAACGCACTTCTCGTGATCGACGTCCAGAAATCCTTCCTCGCCCGTGGCTCGTGGTCGGAGGTGTCCAATCCCGACATCGCCGACGACGTGAATCGCTTGGTCGCGGCTGCCCGCGCAAGGCGAGATCCCGTGATCTGGGTGCTGCACGCCGAACCCGGCTCCGGCGGGCCCTTCGACCTCGATTCGGGCCTCGTCACCCTGCAGGAGGGGCTGGCACCGTCAGACGGCGAACCGGTACTGACCAAGACCTCCCGGAACGCCTTCACCACCACACGGCTCGGCCAGATCCTGCAGGCCTCGGGGGTCCGCGCCGTCACGATCGCGGGAATCCAGACCGAGCAGTGCTGCGAGACCACGGCGCGCGTCGCGGCCGACCTCGGGTACGACGTGACCTTCGTGACGGAGGCGACGGCGACCTTTCCGATCGTCCGACCGGACACCGGCGCGGTCCTGCCCGCCCCGGCGGTGATCGAGCGGACCGAGTTCGCGCTGGCGGGCCGTTTCGCGACCATCGCGACGCTCAACGACGTGGCCTGACGTGCGAGACTGCGGTTCGTGACGACGATCGCGTTCCTGCTGCTGCCAGGGGTGCACGTGCTGGACGTCGCCGGCCCGGCGCACGCTTTCGGGGTCGCGCACGATCTAGGGCACGACTACCGCCTGCGGTACGTGGGCGAGTCATCTCAGGTGCGCAGCCATCAGGGCCTACCGCTCGGAGCCGAGACCGACCTCCCGCTCCTCGAACCGCACGATGTGATCGTGGTCTCGGGATGGCGAACTCGCACCGGCGTCGTGCCCGCGACCTCGGCGGCGCTGCAGTGGCTGTCGGCGCATCACGGACGCGGAGGAGCGGTCATGTCGGTCTGCGCTGGCGCGTTCGCTCTCGGGGCGGCCGGCCTTCTCGACGGCCGGCGATGCACCACCCATCACGAGCACTGCGACACGCTCGCGGAGCGGCATCCCGATGCGCTGGTCATCCGGGACGTGCTGCACGTGACCGACGGGCGTATCCGTACGTCGGCGGGGGTCGCCAGTGGCATCGACGCGACGCTGGGGCTGCTCGCGGACCGGCACGGCCCGGCCCTCGCCGCGCAGGTCGCACGGTCGATGGTCGTGTACGCCCGCCGCAACGGGCACGCTCCGCAGCGCTCCGTGATGCTCAAGCACCGTGACCACCTCAACGATGCGGTGCACCGGGCGCTCGACGCGATCGACGGTGGTTTCTCCGCGCACCTCCCGCTGGCGGACCTCGCGGCGACCGCGGGGGTGAGCGCACGGACGCTCACCCGGATGTTCGCCGCGGAGGTGGGGATGACGCCACTGAAGTACCAGCAGGAAGTGCGGCTCGAACACGCGTCGTTGCTGATCGAGCACGGTGCCACCGCCGAGTCCGCCGCCCGGACGGTCGGATTCTCGGACGCACGGATGCTGCGCCGATTGCGTCGCCGGGCGTCCGAGCCCGCCGGGCCGGCGTGATCCGCCCGGTATCCTCGACGTCATGATGTACGCACTGGGTATCGCGGCGTTCGCGCTGTGCATCCTCGCGTCGATCGCGTGGCACGAGTGCGGGCACATGTGGGCGGCGCAGGCCACAGGCATGAAGGTGCGGCGGTTCTTCGTCGGCTTCGGGCCCACGGTGTGGTCGACGCGGGGGAAGAAGGGGCCCCAGGGCGACGACGGGATCGAGTACGGCGTGAAGGCGCTGCCGCTCGGCGGCTTCTGCGACATCGCCGGGATGACGTTGCTGGACGAGCTGAAGACCCCTGTCGAACAGCAGAAGGCGATGTACAAGCAGGCCGCATGGAAGCGGCTGTTCGTGCTCTTCGCAGGCCCGGGCATGAACTTCATCCTCGGTGCGCTGCTGATCTACGGGGTCGCGGTCACCGCGGGCCTGCCGTCGACGACCGCCACGCCGCGTGCGGCCGTCGCCGCCACCGGCTGCGTCGCCGACGCCACGACCAAGCCCACGAAGGAACAGCCCAGCACGCCGGTGGGCGAGTGCCGCCCGAGCCCCGCGGCGCAGGCGGGCCTCGTCCGCGGCGACGTCATCGCCTCGGTGAACGGCACCGCCGTCGACGCCGACACCGTCTTCGACGCACTGCAGAACTCGACGGGCGCGATCACGCTGGGCATCGAGCGCGACGGCCAGACCCGGACCGTCGTCATCGACCCGGTGACCAGCAAGAAGTGGCGTCCGTCGGCCGACGGGAAGGACCTCGTCGAGGTCTCCGGCCCGACCATCGGCATCAGCGTCGGCACCCTCGGCGTGACGGAGCACTACAACCCGATCACGGCGATCGGCGGCACCGCCGCGTTCACGCTGGACCTCGGGCACAAGACGATCGTCGCGATCGGGCAGCTGCCGCAGAAGGTGCCGGCGCTGATCGACGCGATCAAGGGCGAGGAGCGCGGCCTCGACACCCCGCAGTCGCTCGTCGGCGCGTCGATGATCGGCGGTGAGGTCGCCGAACGCAACATGTGGAGCGTCTTCTTCCTGCTGCTCGCCGGCCTCAACCTCATGCTCGGCCTGATCAACCTGCTGCCCGTGCCGCCCTTCGACGGGGGGCACATGGCGGTGGTGATCTTCGAGAAGCTGCGCGACCTGGTCACCGGCCGCAAGGGTGGCCCCGTCGACTACATGAAACTCGCGCCGCTGACGTACGTCGTCCTGGCGCTCGCGGGCGGGTACATGTTGCTCGTCCTCACAGCCGACATCGTCAACCCGATCAAGCTCTTCAACTGAAACCGGAGAAGCAGCACATGTCCGTAGGTTTGGGAATGCCGGCAGCCCCGGCCCCGACGCTCGCGCCCCGCCGCAAGACCCGCCAGCTCACCGTGGGCGGTGTCGGCGTCGGCAGCGACAGCCCCATCTCGGTGCAGTCGATGACCACCACCAAGACGCACGACGTGAACGCCACGCTGCAGCAGATCGCCGAGCTCACGGCGTCGGGCTGCGACATCGTGCGCGTGGCCTGCCCCCGGCAGGAGGACGCCGACGCGCTGCCGATCATCGCCAAGAAGGCGAACATCCCGGTGATCGCCGATATCCACTTCCAGCCGAAGTACATCTTCGCCGCGATCGACGCCGGCTGTGCCGCGGTGCGCGTGAACCCCGGCAACATCAAGGAGTTCGACGGCCGCGTGGGCGAGGTCGCGAAGGCGGCCGGCGCCGCGGGCATCCCGATCCGTATCGGCGTCAACGCCGGCTCGCTCGACAAGCGGCTCATGGAGAAGTACGGCAAGGCTACCCCGGAGGCGCTGGTCGAGTCCGCGCTGTGGGAGGCGTCGCTGTTCGAGGAGCACGGCTTCGGCGACATCAAGATCTCCGTCAAGCACAACGACCCGGTGATCATGGTCGAGGCGTACCGCCAGCTCGCCGCGCAGTGCGACTACCCGCTGCACCTCGGCGTCACTGAGGCCGGCCCTGCTTTCCAGGGCACGATCAAGAGCTCCGTCGCCTTCGGTGCGCTGCTCGCCGAGGGCATCGGCGACACGATCCGCGTCTCCCTCTCGGCGCCGCCGGCCGAGGAGATCAAGGTGGGGGATGCGATCCTGCAGTCCCTGAACCTGCGGCCCCGCAAGCTGGAGATCGTCTCGTGCCCGTCGTGCGGCCGCGCGCAGGTCGACGTGTACAAGCTGGCCAACGAGGTCACCGCCGGCCTCGAGGGCATGGAGGTGCCGCTGCGCGTCGCGGTCATGGGTTGCGTCGTCAACGGCCCGGGCGAGGCCCGCGAGGCCGACCTCGGCGTGGCCTCGGGCAACGGCAAGGGTCAGATCTTCGTCAAGGGCGAGGTCATCAAGACGGTCCCCGAATCCAAGATCGTGGAGACGCTGATCGAGGAAGCTCTGCGCATCGCGGAGGAGTCGGGGGATAGTGAGAGCGGGACACCGGTCGTCACGGTGTCATGAGGTGCGGCCCGCCGCTGGGGTGGGCCGTGTGGGGCGTGAGGAGTCGCCGGTGCTGAGGATGCTGCACGAACGGCCGGTCCCGCCGCGGGATCTGCCGAGGGTGCTGTCCGTCCTCGACGACGATCCCGTGGCCGCGTGCATGGTCGCGGGCCGTGTTCAGGAGTGCGGCACGGAGCCGGGCCGCCTCGGCGGCGAGCTGTGGACCCACCGGGACGTGGGCGGCTCGCTGTGCTTCTCCGGCGCGAACCTCATGCCCCTGCGCGGCGACCTCGACGACATGCGCTACTTCGCCGGTCGCGCCGGGCGCCGGCACCGGGCAGCAGCGTCGGTCGTGGGCCGCGCGGAGATGGTGCTGCCGCTGTGGGAGGGACTCGAGGGCGCCTGGGGCCCGGCCCGCGAGGTCCGGCCCGAGCAGCCGCTGATGACGATGGCCGAGCACTCGCCGTTCGCGCACGCCGGCGTGCGGCCCGCGCGCCTCGCCGAGCTCGACCGGTACCTCGATGCCGCGATCGCCATGTTCACCGCCGAGGTCGGGCTCGACCCGCGCGGCGCCGACGGGGGCCGCGCCTACCGGCGCAGGGTCGCCAACATCATTCTCGCCGGGCGCGCGTACGTGCTGTTCGACGATGCCGGGGTCGCCTTCAAGGCGGAGGTCGGCGCGGTCTCGCGGGACGTCGGGCAGATCCAGGGCGTCTGGGTGCGGCCCGACCTGCGGGGGCAGGGACTCGGCGGTGCCGGCACGGCCGCGGTCGCCGACGCGGTCCTCCGCTCGGGGCGGCTCCCCAGCTTGTATGTCAACAGTTTCAACGTCGCAGCCCGCCGCGCGTACGAGCGCGTCGGCTTCCGCCAAGTGGCGACGTTCGCCACTGTTCTGCTTTCCTAGTACCTCGTGAACGCATGGGGGTACGCGGCGGTCGTGGTGGTGATGGCGATCGGCCTGGTGGGGATCCTCGTCCCTATCCTGCCGGGCTCGTCGTTGGTGGCGCTCGGGATCCTGATCTGGGCGATCGTCACGGGCGGCAGCGCCTGGTGGGTGTTCGCCGCCGCGTTGGCCGTGATGGTGCTCGCCTGGGTCGTGAAGTACTTCGTCGGCGGGCGCACTGTGGCCAGGGCCGGGGCGGGGAAGTGGTCCCTGGTCGTCGGCGGTGTCGTCGGCATCGTGGGCTTCTTCGTGATCCCCGTGGTCGGCCTGCTCATCGGCTTCATCGGCGGCACCTTCGCCGCTGAGGCGATCCGCCTCAAGAGCGCGAGGGCCGGCTGGCGTGTCGCGCTCGCCGCCACTAAGGCCGCCGGCCTGCTCATCCTCATCGAGCTGGCCGGGGCGCTCGGCGCCATCGCGATCTGGCTGGCAGCGGTGCTGAGCTGAATTCCGACGCGACCCGGCCCTTCCGTGGGTCAGGGGAGGGCGATCCGCAGCGCGACGCTGACCTTCGCCATCGTCTGCGGCGACAGCGCGCCCACCCGTCGTTGTGAGCCGTGCGGCGAGAACGGTGTCGATCGCCGTCACAGCCCGGCCTCGCGTCTGGCGACGTACCGGCTGGCTGCTCGATCGGTTCCGTAGGGTGACGGGCATGAATCCTCAGACCGCTGCACTGTTCGACCTCACTGGCCGCACAGCGCTGGTCACGGGCGCGAGCTCGGGAATCGGGGCGGCGATCGCGGAGGCGCTCGACGGCGCCGGGGCCAGGGTTTTGCGCGCGGGCCGTGACCGCGGCCGGCTCGGACCCGACGGGATCAGTGCGGACCTCAGGCGCGGTGCGGCCGAGCTGATCGAGCAGGTCGACGCGCGTCTGGGTACCGAGGGCGGCATCGACATCCTGGTCAATTGCGCGGGCAGTAATCCGCGCCCCCCGCTCGGCGACATCGACGACGCGCTCTACCGGGAGATCCTCGCGGTCAACCTCGACGCCCCCTTCCAACTCGGCCAGCACTACGGGCCCCGGATGGCCGGGCGCGGCTGGGGCCGGATCCTCAACGTCGCGTCGACGCAGGCGCACCGCGCGTTCGGAAACAGCGGCGCCTACGGCGTCGCGAAGGCCGGCATCGCCGGACTCACCCGCTCCCAATCGGAGGCGTGGGCACCGTCCGGGGTCACCGCGAACTCGCTGACGCCAGGCCTGGTCGCGACGCCGATGACCACGGCCGTGGTCGCCGATCCCGAACGCGCCGAATACTTCCGACGGCGGGCGCACACCGGGACACTCGGCGCACCGTCGGATTTCGCGGCCGCGGCGGTCTTCCTCGCGGGGCCGGGGTCGGCGTTCGTGACCGGCCAGAACCTCTGCGTCGATGGAGGTCTTTCCGTCACCTGATGGGCGGGAAGGTTCGGCGCGGCGTGCTGGGTCGGCGGCTCGATGATCACCCTTCGGCCGCGCGCTGTTCACCATCAGGTCACCTCGGTCGATGACGATGCCCGGGAAGTCCGAATTGTCGACTATGTGAGGAAACCGACCAGATGCGAAACGTCCGTGTGATGGGAGTTCTAGGGTGCGGCAGTGCAGCGTTGCTGGCGTTGACCGGGTGCAGCGGCTCGTCCAACTCCTCCGACGTCGCGTCGCAGTCTGAGGGGGCCGCGACGGTCACGGTGTCCGCCCCGAACACCGGCGGAGGGGCGGCGCCGGCGACGAAGGAGGGATGTTTCCCGGTGACGCACCCCTTGGGCTTCCCGCAGCCGGACAACACCGACGAGGGCTTCATGGTGGCCATCGAGATTCCGCAGGGCAGCGCCAACAAGTACGAGATCGACGCGGAATCCGGTCAGATCATTCTCGACCGCGTGCAGTCGATGCCGGTGGCCTACCCGGGGAACTACGGCTCGGTTCCGAGCACCCAGGGCGGTGACGGCGACCCGTTGGATGGCCTCGTGCTGTCGCGGGAACCCATCGCGCCTGGCACCCAGGTCAAAGTGCGCGCGCTCGGGGTGCTCAAGATGATCGACGGCGGCGAGCAGGACGACAAGCTGATCACGGTGCCGGTAGCCGACGTCGACCCCGCCTTCGACATCTTCAAGAACGTCTCCGACCTGCCGCCCATCCAGCAGCAGCAGATCGAGCAGTTCTTCGCCGTCTACAAGAATCTCCCCGAGGGTCGGAAGAAGGTCGAGCTGTCGGGCTACGACCAAGCCGACCGGGCCAACGAGCTGCTCCGCGGGTCGGCGCAGAAGTACCAGGAGTCCTGCCGGTAGCGCGAGTGCCGATCGCGCTGTCACCTGCGCCCCATCGGTCACACGCCAGCGCGGCAACCCGAGCCCGACGTCGCACCGTCCTACCCTGAGGCGGTGAAGATGCCGATGCGCCGCCCCCTCGTGATCGTCGCCCTCGTGGCGCTGGTCGCGGCCGGTGGCTGCTCGCCGGCGAACACCAGCGGCCCGGGGCCGCTCGCAGCGCGCTTCGGCGCGGCCCTCGCGGACAGGGACCTCGACGGTGCCGCCGCCCTGACGACCGCACCCGAGACGGCGAAGAAGGCGCTGCACGCCGCCTTCGACGGACTGCAGGCCCGCGGCGTCCAGTTCAAGGTCGGGCAGGTGCGGACGACCGGCGCCACCAGCGAGGTCGAGTACCAGTACGACTGGGACCTGCCGGCCGAGCAGGGGCGCTCCAGCCGGACGTGGGACTACCGCGGGACGCTGACCAGCGTCCAGGAGAACGGTACGTGGCGCGTGCGCTGGGCACCGTCGGTGCTGCATCCGCGCCTGGGCGCGAACCAGACGATGGTGCTACGCGCCCTGCCCGCGGACAAGGCGCCGGTCAACTCCGCGTCGGGCGGCGCGGTGCTCGTCCCCGGCGTCATCACGCGGATCCGGATCGAGGCATCCAAGATCGTTGCGCCGACGACGGTGCTCGACGTCGCGAGTCAGCTGGCCCGCGCGCTGCAACCGATCCTGCCCGCGCTCGATCCGGTGCAGATAACGGAGCAGGCCACCTCGCTGAACGGGCCGTACACCGTGGCGTCGGTCAACCAGGACGACCTGCGCAAGCTCCCGGGCGACGTCACCTCCCTCCCGGGAGTGACGTTGGTCGAGCAGGCCGACCTGGTGCCCACCGACCGCAGCTTCGCGCCGGCGCTCATGTCGTCGATCAAGCAGAACGTCACGGGCGACCTCGCGGGTAAGGACGGCTGGGAGGTGATCGCGCAAGCCGACACCGGCGCGCGGGTATCCACGCTCGCGTCCACGGCGCCGCAGGCGGCACCCGCGGTCTCCGTGAGCATCTCGCCGATCGCCCAGGCCGCGGCGCAGGCCGCCGTGAACACCCGCCGCGACCGGCAGTCGATGATGGTCGTGATCCAGCCGTCGACTGGCGACGTGCTGGCCGTCGCGCAGAATCCCGAGGCCGACAAGCTCGGCTCGCTGGCCACGTCCGGCCTCTACCCGCCCGGCTCCACCGGGAAGATCGTGACCGCGACCGCCGCGCTCTCCGCCGGGATCGCCACACCCGAGACGATCGTGCCCTGCCCGGGCACGCTCACGATCGGCGAGCGCGAGGTGCCGAACTACAACCGCTTCGCCCTCGGCGACGTCTCGGTGCAGCGCGCCTTCGCCCGGTCCTGCAACACGAGCTTCGCCTTCCTCGGCGCCAAGCTCAAGCCCGAGGCGCTCAACACCGCGGCCGCCGAGCTCGGCATCGGGCCCGACTACGCGATCGCCGGCCTGCCGGTGTCCTCCGGGCAGTACCCGGTGCCCAAGGCCATGGTCAACCAGGTCGAGGACAGCTTCGGCCAGGGCGAGGTGCTCGTCAGTCCGTTCTCCATGGCGCTGGCCGTCGCCTCCGTCGCGCACGGCAGCGCCGTCACCCCGCAACTGCTCCTCGGCAAGCCCACCAAGGTCGACGGGGAGCGGCCTCCGCTCGATCCCAAGGCCGCCGACGGCGTGCGCGCCATGATGCGCGAGGTCGTCGCCTCCGGTACGGCCGAGCTGATCCGGGGCTCGGGGGACATCCTGGGCAAGACCGGGGAGGCGGAGGTCGACGGTGGCTCGCACGCCTGGTTCGTCGGCTACCGGGGCGACCTGGCCTTCGCCACCCTCGTCGTGCTCGGCGGCAGCTCCGACAACGCCGTCGCCGTCACCAAGGACTTCTTCGATCGCTTCGACGCCCCGGTCGGCGCGTCCCCGAACTGAGTCCTAGGGGCTCGTCCATCGCTGGGCCATGACGAGCGTCGTGGTCCTGAAGGACTTCGCCGTGGGCGGCCACTCGATGGAGACGGACTGCGGTCCGATCCGGATGGACGTCTGCGGAGCGACCGTGAACACTGTGCCCTTGGCGTCCTCCGAGGCGAAGGTGCCGCGGACGGCCTCCTTCGGCACCGGCATCGAGCCGGTGTCGCCGTCCCTCTTCTCGGTGTAGGCCCGGAGGTATCGCTCCCCGTCGGCGTCCCGGCACACGACGAACCGGTGCGGATCGTCAGAAGACGAGGCGGTCACAATCACCGCGCGGTCGTCGCCGTCGCAATGCGCTGGTGAGCCGATGAATCCGAATTCTGTGCCCGACGGTGGCATGCTGTCGAAGGCGGGAGCGGGGGTGACCGACGTGCTCGACGTGGGGGAGAAGTCGAACTCCGACGCCGTGTGGCCGGGGCGGACGTAGGTGGTCGGGCCCGCCTCCTCGCTCGATCCGCAGCCGCTGATCGCGCCCGCCGCAAATACGCCGACGACTGCCGCCGCCACCAGGGGTGCGTGTCTCATTGCCCGCCTCCGTAGTCGTGTGAGTAGGTGCGCGCCGCGCTCGAGCGTGTCGCCGCTTGGCCACGTGTTCGTCGTCGAGTACAGGTTTGTGACCGTGCAACCAGAAATGTGATCATCTGTACCATCTGTGCCGTTGTAAGTTATACGGAGTAGATTTCGACCGCAAGAGATGAGGATTACATCGATCTGGGTTGCTCTACGTCGACAAGGCGCAGGCGAAGCGAGTCGCTGCGTCCGCCGCGTCGATTGACGGCCAGGCGTGCAACTGGTGCTGCTCCTCGGAAATCGATTGCGGAGCCGAAGCGGATCGCGGGACGCTCGTTCGCATGGACATCGCACTGATGGCGCCGGCGGCCGACTGGCACGACGAGTGGCGGCGCAATGTCGCGGAGTGGGGCGACGTCACACACCACCCGGGCTCCGGCAGTGCGCTGGCCCGCGACCTGGACCTGGCGGCACCGTCGGGCTTCGCGACCTGGGTGGGCCGCCTGAACGAGCAGCCGATGATCGACCGCGGCAGCGACCTCGTGCCCGCCACGACCTGGTGGATGGTGCGCGGCGACCGCTACCTCGGCGCGATCCAGCTCCGGCACAGGCTGACCCCGTTGCTCGCCGAACTGGGCGGCCACATCGGCTACCACGTGCGGCCCTCGGCGCGTCGGATGGGAGTCGCGTCGCGGCGTTGCGCGAGGTGGTCCGACGCGCCGCGGGCCTCGGGCTGGCGGAGGTCCTCGTCACCTGCGATGAGAGCAACCTCGGCTCGCGCCGCACCGCGGAGTCGGCCGGCGGCGTGCTCACCCGCATCCGTCCCGTCGACGACTACGGCATCGCCCACGGCTTCCTCGAACCGGCCTGCCACTACTGGATCCCGACGACGCCGATCTCGCGCACCGTGACTTAACAGCGTTAGCGGCAGGCGTTTCCCCAGGAAGCCACCTGGGCTAACGCTGTTAAGTCGGGCCGGGGCGGTCGTGGAGGCCAGCCGGCGGCGGTGGTGGAGTAAGGACGGGGCGCGGGGGCCGCGGTGGCCTCCGATTACGCTGAGCTGATGACCCGCGCTGCACTCGTCCCCGGCACCGTCTCACCCCGCCTGGCCGTGCCGGCGAAGATCGTGCGACCCGAGTACGTCGACAAGAAGACGGCGAACGAGGGCAAGGAGCCGTGGGTGCAGACGCCCGAGACGATCGAGAAGATGCGGCTCGCCTCGCGGATCGCCGCCGACGCGCTGCAGGCCGCGGGCGCCGCGGTGGCGCCCGGGGTCACCACCGACCACCTCGACCGCGTGGCGCACGAGTACATGCTCGACCACGGCGCCTACCCGTCGACGCTGGGCTAC
Organism: Tsukamurella asaccharolytica; assembly: GCF_007858435.1. Taxonomy (GTDB): domain Bacteria; phylum Actinomycetota; class Actinomycetes; order Mycobacteriales; family Mycobacteriaceae; genus Tsukamurella; species Tsukamurella asaccharolytica. Next base: position 40,152 of record NZ_VIGW01000017.1, read on the forward strand.
CGGGGCTTCCCCAAGAGCTGCTGCACCAGCCTCAACGAGGTGATCTGCCACGGCATCCCGGACTCGACCGTGATCGAGGACGGCGACATCGTCAACATCGACGTGACCGCCTACATCGACGGGGTGCACGGCGACACCAACGCGACCTTCCTCGCCGGCGACGTCGCCGAGGAGCATCGTCTCCTCGTCGAGCGCACCCGCACCGCGACGGAGCGCGCGATCAAGGCCGTCAAGCCGGGCCGTGAACTCAACGTGGTAGGCCGGGTCATCGAGTCGTACGCGAACCGCTTCGGCTACACCGTCGTCCGCGACTTCACCGGCCACGGCATCGGCGAGACCTTCCACAACGGCCTCGTCGTGCTGCACTACGACGAGCCGAACGTCGAGACGGTGCTCGAGCCCGGCATGGTCTTCACGATCGAGCCGATGATCAACCTCGGCGGCCTCGACTACGAGATCTGGCCCGACGGCTGGACCGTCGCCACCACCGACAAGAAGTGGACGGCGCAGTTCGAGCACACCCTCGTCGTCACGGACGACGGCGCCGAGATCCTCACGCTGCCGAGCACCCCCGCGGCCTAAGTGCGCGGCGCCCTCCTTCTCGCCGGCGCGACCTCGGACGCCGGGAAGTCGACGGTGACGGCCGGGCTGTGCCGTCTCCTGGCGCGACGGGGCGTGCGCGTCGCGCCGTTCAAGGCGCAGAACATGTCGAACAACTCCGTCGCCACCGTCGAGGCCGACGGCACCAGCGGGGAGATCGGGCGCGCCCAGGCGACCCAGGCGCTCGCGTGCGGGCTGGCGCCGTCGACCCGGTTCAACCCCGTCCTGCTCAAGCCCGGGAGCGACCGGCGCAGCCACCTGATCCTGCACGGCAGGCCGGTCGGCGACGTGGGCGCACGCGATTACGTCATCCGCCGGCAGTGGCTTCTCGACGAGGTCACCACCACCCTGCAGGCGCTGCGCGACGAATTCGACGTGGTGCTGTGCGAGGGCGCGGGCAGCCCCGCCGAGATCAACCTGCGCGCCACCGACATCGCCAACATGGGGCTCGCACAGGCGGCGGGCCTGCCGACGGTGATCGTCGGCGACATCGACCGCGGGGGAGTGCTCGCGCACCTCGCCGGCACCGTCGCCGTGATGCCGCCCGAGGACCAGCGCCTCGTCTTCGGCTTCCTCATCAACCGGTTCCGCGGCGACCGCTCGATCCTCGAACCCGGCCTCGAGCAACTCGCCGACCTGACGCGACGCCCCACGCTCGGCGTGCTCCCGTACCTCACGGACCTCTGGCTCGACGCCGAGGACTCGCTCGCCGCGCTCGGCACCGACCTCGTCGGCCCGGGCGCCACGCGGCCCGACCCGATCCGGGTCGCCGCCGTCGCCCTGCCGCGGGTGTCCAACACCACCGACGTCGAGGCGCTCGCGTGCGAGCCCGGCCTGACGGTGCGCTGGACCACCCGGGCCGCCGACGTCGCCGACGCCGACCTCGTCGTGCTTCCCGGTAGTCGGAGCACCGTCGGTGACCTGGCGTGGCTGCGCGAGCGCGGCCTGGCCGACGCCCTCGTCCGCCGCGCCGCCGCCGGCGGGCCGATCGTCGGGATCTGCGGCGGCTTCCAGATGCTCGGCCGGACCATCGCCGATACCGCCGGTGTCGAGGCGCCGGCCGGGACGCGGGTGGACGGCCTCGGAATCCTCGACCTCGACGTCGAGTTCGCGCGCACGAAATGCGTCCGGAACGTCGCCGGCGCCGGGCTGGGCGCGGCCGCGACGGGATACGAGATCCACCACGGCACCGTCGTGCGGAACGCGGAGAGCCCTGCGCTGTTCGGTCCCGACGGGCCGGAGGGGGCGCTCACGCCGCACGTCCTCGGCACCCACTGGCACGGACTGTTCGGGTCCGACGACTTCCGTCGCGCGTACCTCGCTCGCACGTTCCCCGGTCGGGACCTGGGCGCCGCCGTCCGCTACGAGGGTGCGCGGCTCGCGCAGCTCGACGCCATCGCCGATGCGCTGGAGGAGCACTGCGACGTGGAGGCGATCCTGCGGCCTTTGCATTCACCCCCTGCGTTTTCGGCGATCCTGCCGACCCTTCGGATCATCAGTGACTACCGTTGACCACCATGCCGATCGATTCAGGTGACACGGTGCAGGTGCCCGCGGGCTCGTGGACCTTCGACGTGTCGATCGGGGGGCCTGAGCACGGGGTACCCGTCCTGTTGCTGCACGGATTCCCGCAGACCGAGGAGTGCTTCGACCCGGTCCGGGAACGACTGCACGAGGCGGGACTGCGCACGATCGCGCCCCGCCAGCGCGGCTACAGTCCGGGTGTGCGCCCGGTGGGGGTCGATCAGTACACGATGAAGCTCCTCGCCGAGGACGCAGCGCGCATCCTCGACGCGCTCGAAGTGCCCTACACGCATGTCGTCGGGCACGGCCTCGGCGCGACCGTGGCGTGGCACTTCGCCGCGACCTATCCGCTGCGCGCCATGAGCCTGACGGCCGTCTCGTTCGGCCACCCGTCCGCGTTCGGTGATGCGCTGGCCAACGACCAGGACCAGCGCCAGCGCTCCCGCTACCTCGAGTTGTTCCTCCGGTCCGGTGACGCGGAGAAGGCTCTGCTCGCCAACGACGCGCGGACGCTCCTGGCCACGGCGCCGGGCGGCGGTATCGAGGCGCTGACGGACGAGACGACGCTCACGGCCGCCCTGCACTGGTACCGCGCGAACCTGGTGTCCGGCGGTGAGGGCCTGGACTGTCCGGTGATCGAGGTCCCCACCACGCTGGTCTGGGGTACCCGCGACGCCATCGCCGGCCCGGCGCAGGCCAAAGGGACCGCCCACTATCTCCGGGCCGACTACCGGCTCAGCGAGGTCCCCGACGGGGACCATTGGCTCCCGGTGCGCGCCCCGGCGGCCCTGGCGTCGGAGATCGCGTTGCGGACGCTGCGGAACTGACCGCGCTCGCACGCGGCCGGTTCCCAGCGGTGCGGCCTACGTGTCGGAGCCGCAGGTGCAGTTGTCGCCGCACGAGCAGTTCTCGCACGTGCAGTTCGGGTTGGAGCAGCCGGGGGCAATAGAATCATGCTGAATCATGCATGGAACTCTACCCCGCACAGCGCCTAGAATCACCCCTCCTTCGCGAGCCCCAGGAGTGCGTTCTCGACCAGCTCCGGCAGGGCCGGGTGGATCCAGTACTGCCCGCGCGCGAACTCCTGCGCGGGAAGGGAGAAGGACATCGCCGTGATCGCCGACTGGATCAGCGCCGAGGCCTGGTGCCCGACGATGTGCGCGCCCACCAACAGCCCCGTCGACCGGTCCGCGATCAGTTTGCACACGCCCTCGGCGTCGGCCATCGCCCAGCCGTAGGCGATGTCGGCGTAGCGCTGCTCGGCGACGGCCACGTCGATGCCCCGCGAGCGGGCCTCGGCCTCGGTCAGTCCGACGGAGGCGACCTGCGGGCGGGAGAAGACCGCGCCCGGGACGAACCGGTGATCCGAGGTCGCCGCTGGGGTGTCCCATCCTGACAGCAGGTTCTCCGCGACGACGCGCGCTTCGTGGTTGGCCACGTGCCGCAGGGGGAACCGCGTGCTCACGTCGCCGAGGGCCCACACGCCGCGGACGGGCGTGCGCTGGTGCTCGTCGACGGGGACGCGCCCCGCACCGTCGAGCTCGATGCCGATGGCGGGGAGCGCCAAGCCGTCGCCGTTCGGCGTGCGACCGGTGGCGACGAGCAGCACGTCGCCGGCCACCGTCGAACCGTCGGAGAGGTCCACCTCCACGCCGCCGCCGCTCGCGCGGGTGGCCGTGACCTCGGTGTTCAGGCGCACGTCCCAGTGCTCCGCGACCTGTGCGGTGAACACCTCGGCGATGGTCTGGTCCTGGGCGCGCAGCAGCCGCTCGCCCCGCGCGACGACGGTGACCTCGGAGCCGAGGCCGGCGAAGACGTGGGCGAATTCGGCGGCGATGTACCCGCCGCCGACGATGATCACGCGCCCCGGCAGCGCGTCGAGCCGCATGATCGTGTCGTTGGTGTGGAACGGCGCCGCGCCGTCGGCGGTGAAGATCGGCGGGATCACGGGCCGCGAACCCGCGGCGATCACGATGTCGCGCCCGGCGACCACGGTGCCGTCGGCCAGTTCGAGGCGGTGCAGCCCGTCCCCGGACTGGGGCAGGAACCACGCCTCCTGCTGGAAGACGGTGACGTTCGGGCACTCGTTCTCGCGGTAGCGCAGGCCGCCCGCGGCGTAGCGGTCGATGCGGCCGAAGACGCGGTCCCGGATGTCGGCCCAGCGGGTGCCGGTGATCTCCGCGTCGACTCCGACGGCGCCGCCGTCGCGGGCCTCGTCGGCGACGTCGGCGGGGTAGACGAACATCTTGGTGGGGATGCAGCCCACGTTCAGACAGGTCCCGCCGAAGGCGCCGTTGAACTGCCCCTTGTCGACGATCGCGATCGAGCGGTCGTCGAACCGCTCGTCGGGGATCGTGTTGCCGGCGCCGGAGCCGATGATGACGAGGTCGAAGACGCGCTCGGCCATGTCAGGCCTCGATCTCGCGGGCCAGCCAGGAAGCCAGCTCGGCGTACGCGGTCTCGCGCGCATCCTTCTCGGAGAGGAAGACGTCGTGCTTGGCGTTCTCGACGGGGATCACCGTCAGCCGCCCGCCGAGCGCGCCGGACCACTTCGCGATCTGCCGGGTGTCGAGCACGATGTCGGCGCGGCCGGCCTCCTCGCTCCACTCCCTCGGGGCGAAGCTCCTCGTCGAGCGGAGCACGAGCGACGGGACGCCCACGTCGAGGCCGCGGTGCAGCAGGCTGTGGGCGACGCGCACGGCGCGCAGCCAGCCGAAGCGCACGGGGAAGCCCTCGATCGGCTTGATGGTGGTGTCGAAGTCGAACTCGCCGTGCGCGTCGGCGTGGATGGTCTGGCCGTAGACGCCGACCGACTCCACGGGGACGACGCGGGTGCCCGCCGCCTTGCCGATCAGCTTGACGACGGGCGTCGCGAGCTCGCGCAACACCGCCGAGCCCTGCAGATCGAACCACGGGCTGTCGAGCACGAGACCGACGATCGGGGCGGTGCGGCCCGCCGCGCGGCGGCGGTCGAGCCACAGCGGGGTGATGAGGCCGCCGGTGGAGTGTGCCGCGACGACGACGCCGAGCCCGGGATGCTCCTGCTCGATCGCCGCGACCGCGAGGTCGAGCTCGGTGTCGTAGACCGTGAAGTCGGTCGCGTAGTGCGCCGACTGGCCCTCCCGGAGCGAGCGCCCGCACTTGCGCAGGTCCAGCGCGTAGAAGGCGTAGCCGCGGTCCGCGAAGAACTCCGCGACGGCGGTCTGGAAGAAGTAGTCGGAGAAGCCGTGCACCCAGAGCACCGCGTGGTGCGGGTCCTGCGGACCGGAGACGTGCTTGACGAGGGTCGCCACGACGTCGCCGCCCGGCTCGCCGTCGGGGTCGGGGCCCAGTTCGAAGGTGTGCGCGACGAAGTCGTCGCCCAGGACGTCGGGGGAGTAGGTCAGCTCAGTGGTGGCCACGGGTTCACTGTAATGACGGCGGGCGGTCCGGTCGTGCTGCCACGGTGCGCTGCGCGCCGTCGGCGGACCCCGGAGTAAGGTTCTGGCCGAGAAGGGGGCCGATTCGTGGCCCCGCCCCACGTCGAGGAGTGACCTACCAGATGGCCCGTAACGTGATCAGCACGGACGTCGCGCTCGTCGGCGCGGGAATCATGAGCGCCACGCTCGGCACCCTGCTCCGCAAGCTGGAGCCCAGCTGGTCGATCAACGTCTTCGAGTCCCTGGACGCCGCGGCCGCCGAGTCCTCCGACCCGTGGAACAACGCGGGCACCGGCCATTCGGCGCTGTGCGAGCTGAACTACACCCCGCAGGCCGCCGACGGTTCCGTGGACATCTCCAAGGCCATCACGATCAATGAGCAGTTCCAGGTCTCGCGCCAGTTCTGGGCGTACGCGGTGGACGCGGGCGTGCTCGACGATCCATCCGACTTCATCAACCCCATCCCGCACGCCAGCTTCGTGCACGGCGCCGACAACGTGGAGTACCTGCGCAAGCGCTACGACGCGCTCTCCGACCAGACGCTGTTCGAGGGCATGGAGTTCTTCACCGACCCCGCCACGTTCACCGAGCGGCTGCCGATCATGGCCGCGGGACGCAACTTCGGCGACCCGGTCGCCGTGAACTGGTACGAGGGCGGCACCGACGTCGACTTCGGCTCGCTGACCAAGAAGCTCATCAACTTCGTGGGCAAGGGCGGCGCCGTCCACTTCGGCACCAAGGTCACGGGCCTCAAGCGCACCAAGGACGGCTGGCGCCTGACCGTGCGCAACCTGCGCACCCACGAGGTCACCCACGTGGACGCGCGGTTCGTCTTCGTCGGCGCGGGCGGCGGCGCCCTGCCGCTGCTGCAGAAGTCGGGCATCAAGGAGGCGAAGGGCTTCGGCGGTTTCCCCGTGTCGGGTCAGTTCTTCCGCTGCACCAACCCCGAGCTCATCGACCACCACGCCGCCAAGGTGTACGGCAAGGCCGCCGTCGGCGCCCCGCCGATGTCGGTGCCCCACCTCGACACCCGCGTCATCGAGGGCACCAAGGGCCTGCTGTTCGGCCCCTACGCCGGCTTCTCGCCGAAGTTCCTCAAGGCCGGCCAGTACACCGATCTGCCGCTGTCCGTGAAGCCGAACAACCTGCTCCCGATGATGGCCGTCGGTCTCAAGGAGATGGGCCTGACCAAGTACCTCATCGGCGAGCTGCTGCAGTCGCCTGCCGACCGCGTGAAGACGCTGTCGGAGTTCGTGCCCCGCGCGACCGGCGGCGACTGGGAGCTCATCACCGCCGGCCAGCGCGTCCAGGTGATCCGCAAGGGCCCCGGCGGCGGCAACCTCGAGTTCGGTACCGCGGTCATCGCCGCGGACGACGAGTCGATCGCCGGCCTGCTCGGCGCCTCGCCCGGCGCCTCGACGGCGGTGCCGGCCATGCTCGACGTGCTCGGCAAGTGCTTCCCGAAGCACATGCAGGCGTGGAAGCCGCTGCTGCAGGAGATGATCCCGTCCTACGGCACGACCCTCAACGACAACAAGCAGCTCTTCGGCCAGGTCTGGGACTGGACCAACCGCACGCTGCAGCTGTCCCCGGGCGTTGAGGCCGACGCGCAGGGCTAGCGCCGTGCGCCGCGCCACCGGAGACGAACTCGACGCGAGGACCCTCTACGCGCTGCTGAAGCTGCGCGCGGAGGTCTTCATCGCGGAGCAGCAGAGCCCCTGGCTCGACATCGACGGGCGCGACCTCGACCCGTCGACGGTCCACCTCTGGCTGCCCGACGATGTCGCCCCCGGTGACTCCGGCAGCGCGATCGCGACGGTGCGCGTCACTGACGAGGGCCCGGGCCTGGCCGCGATCGGCCGAGTCTGCGCGGCACCGTCGCACCGCGGGCGTGGGCTGATCGGCGAGCTGATGACCGCGGCGCTCGCCGAGCTCGACGGCCGAGCCTGCCTGCTTGAGGCTCAGTCGCACCTTGAGAGCATGTACGCCAAATACGGATTCGCCCGCGAGGGAGACGAATTCATCGAGGACGGCATCCCGCACGTCCCCATGAGGAGGCCCGCCGGTGTCTGACCGCTACCCGTTCAGCGCCGTCGTCGGCCACGACGAGCTGCGGCTCGCCCTCACCCTGTGCGCCATCGCGCCCGCCGTCGGCGGCGTGCTCGTGCGCGGCGAGAAGGGCACCGCGAAGTCCACCGCCGCCCGCGCGCTCGCCCCGCTGCTGCCGCCCCGCCCCGACGGTGCGCCCGCGCGCCTCGTCGAGCTGCCCATCGGCGCTACCGAGGACCGGGTCGTCGGCTCGCTCGACCTGCACCGCGCTCTCGGCGAGGGACGCGTCGACTTCACGCCCGGCCTGCTGGCCGACGCCGACGGCGGCATCCTCTACGTCGACGAGGTCAACCTGCTCTCCGACCATCTCGTCGACGTGCTGCTCGACGCCGCCGCGATGGGGCGGGTCACCGTCGAGCGCGACGCCGTCTCGCGCTCCTACCCGGCCCGGTTCGTGCTGGTGGGCACCATGAACCCGGAGGAGGGGGAGCTGCGCCCGCAGCTGCTGGACCGCTTCGGCCTCGCGGTCGACGTGCGCGCCAGCCGCGACGTGGACGCCCGCGTCGAGGTGATGCGCCGCCGCCTCGCCTTCGAGGCCGACCCCGCCGCCTTCGCCGCCGAGTACGCCGACGCCGACGCAGAGCAGGCCCGCCGGATCACCGACGCCCGCGACCGGCTGCCCTCCGTCGCGCTGCCCGACGCCGAACTGCGCCGGATCGCCGCGGTGTGCGCCGCCTTCGACGTCGACGGCATGCGCGCCGACCTCGTGATCGCCCGCGCCGCCCGCGCCCACGCCGCGTGGCGCGGCGCCGCCGAGGTCACCGAGGACGACGTGCGCGTCGCCGCTGCGCTGGCCCTGCCGCACCGCAAGCGGCGCGACCCGTTCGACGAGCCCGGCCTCGACGACGCCGAGCTCGAGCGCGCCCTCGACGAGGCCCGCGCCGACGACGACCCCGAGCCGGAGCCCGATCCCGACGGCCCGGGAGGCGGCGATGCCGCGGAGCCCCCGCCGTCCGGACCGGACTCTGCGGGGTCGCCGCAACAGCAGGATCAGGTCGGCGCGCCGCTCCCGACGGGCCGACACCGCACCGTCGGGAAGCTGACCGTGCCCGGCACCGGCACCGGCGGGGCGACGGGACGCCGCTCCAGGACCCGCTCCGATCGCGGCAGCGTGGTGCGCGCCGCGCCCGCCGGAACCGGTTCCGGCCTGCACCTTGCCGCCACGCTCCGGGCGGCCGCGCCCGAACAGGCCGCCCGCGGCCGGGCCGCCGGGCCGCTGCGTCTGGCACCGTCGGATCTCCGGTCGCCGGTCCGCGAGGCGACCGAGGGAAACCTCGTGGTCTTCGTGGTGGACCTCTCCGGCTCGATGGCGGCACGGGAGCGGATCGCGCTGGTCGGCGAGGCCGCGGTCTCGCTGCTGCGCGACGCCTACCAGCGGCGCGACAAGGTGGCCGTCATCGGCTTCCGCGGCGCCGAGGCCACCCTGCTCGTCCCGCCCACGCGGTCCGTCGACGTGGCCGTCGCGCGGCTCGCCCGCGCTCGGACCGGCGGCCGAACGCCGCTGGCGGAGGGGCTGATCGAGGCGCGGAAGCTGCTGCGCCGCGAGGACCTGCGGCCCGACGCCCGGCGTCCGCTTCTCGTCGTGCTCACGGACGGTCGCGCGACCTCGGGCCGTGATCCGCTGCCGCGCGCGCTCGCCGCGGCGGCCGGCCTGCGCGCCGACGGTCGCGCGACGGTGGTAGTGGACTGCGAGACCTCGATGGTGCGGCTGGGGCTGGCCGCGAAGGTGGCGGCGGCCCTGGGGGCCACGATGCTCCCGCTGAGCGGCCTGAGCCCGCAGGATCTCGCCCGCGTCGCCTGACGTATGTTCGCCAACGTCGGGTTCCGCGGCCGTCCCAGGTGAGATCGGGCCGCGGAGCCCCGCGAAACCCGAATCTCACGTGAGGAGCCCCCCGATGCCGCAGGGCAAGGTCGAATCGGTCCCGCAGGACGGCCTGACCACCCGGCAGCGGCGCAACCAGCCGGTGCTGGCCGTGCACACCGGCCCCGGCAAGGGGAAGTCGACGGCCGCCTTCGGCATGGCCATGCGCGCGTGGAACCAGGGCTTCGACATCGGCGTCTTCCAGTTCGTCAAGAGCGCGAAGTGGAAGGTCGGCGAGGAGCAGACGATGCTCGCCCTGAACGAGCTGCACGAGCGCACCGGCGTCGGCGGGCCCGTCGAGTGGCACAAGATGGGGCAGGGCTGGTCGTGGTTGCGCCGGACCGACGGTGCCGAGCAGGACCACGCCGAGGCCGCGCGCGACGGCTGGCGCGAGATCGCGCGCCGGCTCAGCGCGGAGCAGCACCGTTTCTACGTGCTCGACGAGTTCACCTACCCGCTCAAATGGGGCTGGATCGACGTCGACGAGGTGGTCGAGACCCTCCGCGCGCGCCCCGGCAACCAGCACGTGATCATCACCGGCCGCGACGCGCCGCAGGCGCTCATGGACGCCGCCGACCTGGTCACCGAGATGACCAAGGTCAGGCACCCGATGGATGCGGGGAGGAAGGGGCAGAGGGGGATCGAGTGGTGACGAACGGCTCCGGCGTCCCGGGAGGTGCGGTGGCCGGGGAGAGCAGGGGGATCGAGTGGTAGCGCCGGCGGTCGTGATCGCCGCGCCCTCGTCGGGCAGCGGCAAGACGACCATCGCGACCGGACTCATGGGCGCCCTCGCGCGGACCGGTGCCGTCGCCCCGTTCAAGGTGGGCCCCGATTACATCGACCCCGGCTACCACGCGCTCGCCACGGGCCGGCCCGGCCGCAATCTCGACGCCGTGCTCTGCGGTGCGCAGCGCGTCGCCCCCCTGTACCGGCACGGCGCACGCGACGCGGAGATCGCCGTGGTCGAGGGAGTCATGGGACTGTTCGACGGCCGCATCGTCGACGGTCCCGGCGGCGCGGTGGCCGAGGGCATCGGCTCCACCGCCGATGTCGCGCAGCTGCTCGGCGCGCCGGTCGTGCTCGTCGTCGACGTGCGGGGCCATTCCCAGTCGCTCGCCGCGCTGCTCGCGGGCTTCGCGACCTACCGGCCCGGTGTCGCCATCGCCGGAGTCATCCTCAACCGCGTCTCCAGCCCCCGGCACGAGCGGGTGCTGCGCGACGCGTGCGCGCACGCGGGCCTCGAGGCCGTCGGGGCCATCCCCGGCGCCGCGGCGCTCGAGGTGCCGGCGCGACACCTCGGACTCATCCCCGCCGCCGAACGCGGGGCGGACGCGGTCGCCGCGGTGGCGGCGATGACGGAGCTGGTGGAGCGCCACGTCGACGTCGACCGGATCCGCGCGCTGGCCAGGCCCGTCGCGGACGGGCCGGCGTGGTCGCCGCCGGACGAGGTGGCGCGCGTGGGGGAGCCGGTCGTCGCCCTGGCGGGCGGCCCGGCGTTCAGCTTCGGCTACGCCGAGCACGAGGAGCTCCTGCGCGCCGCGGGGGCGGACGTCCGCCGCTTCGATCCGCTCACCGACGAGCTGCCCGCCGGGACCGCGGCGGTCGTACTGCCCGGCGGCTTCCCCGAGGTGTACGCCGAGAAGCTGTCGGGGAACGCGCCGCTGCGCGCGCAGCTGCGCGCCCTGGTCGACGCCGGCGGCGCGGTGCACGCCGAGTGCGCGGGACAGCTCTATCTCGCCGAGTCGCTCGACGGGGTGCCGATGTGCGGCATCGTGCCGGGCGCCGCGACCTTCACCCGGCGGCTCACCCTGGGCTACCGCGACGCGGTGGCCCTCGGGCCGAGCCCCCTGTTCGCGCCGGGTGAGCGTGTGACGGGGCACGAGTTCCACCGCACCGCGCTCACGCCCGGTCCCGCCGCGGCCTGGGGCTGGCGCGACGCCGACGGCCGGGCCACGACCGACGGCTTCCTTTCGTCCACTGTGCACTCCTCGTATCTGCACGTGCACCCTGCCGGATACCCTGAGGTGGCGGAACGCCTGGTCAGGGCGGTCGCGTGAGGAGTTCGTCTCACCCTGAGCGGGGGCCTCGCGCGGGCTGAGAGCTTGCTGTACAAATGCCTCATGCACAAGTCGATCAAGCTCGTCTCCGTCACCTTCGCCGCCGCCGCCGTGGTCGCCACCTCCGCGTGCGCCGCCGGGTCCTACGCCGCTCCCGGATCGCCCTCGTCCTCCGCCAAGCACAGCGCCTCGGCCACCCCGTCCGCGAAGCCCTCCACCAGCGCCTCGGCCAAGCCCTCGGCCTCGAAGCCCACCCCCGTCAAGGAGGGCACCCCGAGCGCCGTCCTCGCCTCGACCGCGTGGGAGACCACCGCCGCCAAGGACGCGAAGGGCGCCAGCGTCGCGTTGACCGACGCGAACGTGAAGAACTACGTCGGTTGGGCCTACTTCAAGAAGGACGGCACCTTCACCCTCTACAACCTGGACGGCACCGCCAAGGGCAAGGGCGACTGGACCGTCTCGGCCGACGGCAAGACCCGCACCATCGTCGCCAAGAACGCCGACGGCAGCGTCCAGTACAAGCGCACCGTCGAGATCGTCACCCTGACCGAGAAGGAGTTCACGTACCGCGTGTACCCCGAGGCCTCGAACAAGGCCGTGTACTACGACATCGTGCACACCGCCACCAAGCACGCCGAGCCGCGCGCGTAGCGCCGGAGGCCGCTCACTAGGCTGAGCGGAATGAACAGCCACGGCGCCCCGCACGATCCCTACCTCGTCGGTTTGGATCTGCGAGGGCGCCGTGTCGTCGTCGTGGGGGCCGGCACCGTCGCGCAGCGGCGGCTGCCCGTGCTGCTCGCCGCCGGCGCGGACGTCCACGTCATCGCGCCCGAGGCCACCCCCGCCGTCGAATCGACCCCCGGCATCGTCTGGCACCGCCGCGAGTACGCCTCCGGCGACCTGCTCGGCGCCTGGTACGTCTTGGCCGCGACCGACGATCCGGCGGTGAACGCCGTGGTCGTCGCCGAGGCCGAGGTGCAGCGCACCTTCTGCGTGCGGGCCGATCTCGCACGCGAGGGCACCGCCGTCACGCCCGCCACCGTCGCCACCGGCGGGTTGCAGGTGGGCGTCCTCGCGTCCGGGGATCACCGACGGTCCGCCGCCGTCCGGGACAGCCTGCGCGCCGTCCTCACCGGCGACGAGGCGGCCCGGCCCACCCACAAGCCCGAGGGCGTGGCCCTCGTCGGCGGGGGACCGGGCGACCCGGACCTCATCACCGTGCGCGGCCGCGCCCTCCTGGGCCTCGCCGACGTGGTCGTCGCGGACCGTCTGGCACCGCCCCGGCTGCTCGCCGAGCTCGCCCCGCACGTCGAGGTGATCGACGCGGCGAAGGTGCCGTACGGGCGGGCCATGGCGCAGCAGGCCATCAACCAGGTACTCATCGACCGGGCGCGTGGGGGCAAGTTCGTCGTCCGCCTCAAGGGCGGTGACCCCTACGTCTTCGGCCGCGGCTTCGAGGAGCTCGAGGCGCTGGCCGCGGAGGGCATCCCCGTCACCGTCGTCCCCGGCATCACCAGCTCGATCGCCGCGCCCTCGGCCGCGGGCATCCCGGTGACGCACCGCGGCCTCACGCACGAGTTCGTGGTCGTCTCCGGGCACGTCGCCCCGGGGCACCCCGACAGCCTCGTCGACTGGGACGCGCTCGGACGGCTGCGCGGCACCGTCGTGGTGCTCATGGCCGTGGAGCGGCTCGCCGCCATCGCCGGGGCGCTGGTCGCCGGGGGCCGGCCCGCCGAGACGCCGGCCGCGGTGATCGAGAACGCCACGACGGGCGGGCAGCGCACCGTCCGCGGCACCCTCGCGAGCATCGCGGCGGACGCGGCCGCCGCGGAGGTGGTGCCGCCGGCCGTGCTCGTGGTGGGCCCGACGGCGGGATTCACCGCCGCGCTCGGCGGGTGATCCGCACCCGGGGGTGGGGTTTGGCGCGTGTCGCAGAAATGTGACGGCCCCGAACCGTCGGCCGCAGCCGGAGCCGGAAACACCGCCCTGTCCTGCGCCAATCGCCCGATTCGAGGACTTTCCGAGCCGCCGCGAACTCTCACTTCAGTAACTCTGGTCACAATTGTTACCGTTCTCGACTTCCGAATCCGGCGGGGGAGTCGGTAGCCTCGGGCATCATGACTTCAACGATGGCGCCTTCCAGCCCGGCGCAGACCTACCGCGTCAAGGGCAGTGCCGTCGGCATTCCGATCCTCGTGCTCTGCGGAATGATCTTCCTCGCCGTGCTCGACGGCACGGTCGTTTTCGTCGCTATGCCGGAGATCCAGGACGCGCTCGGGCTCTCGGACGCCACCAAGGTGTGGGTGTTCGGCGCGTACGCGCTCACCTTCGGCGGCTTCCTGCTGCTGGGCGGCAGGCTCGGCGATACTTTCGGCCGGAAGAAGATGTTCCTGCTCGGCGTGATCGGCTTCACCATCGCGTCGGCGCTGGCGGGATTCGCCACGAACGAGGCGTGGCTGCTCGCGGCCCGTGTCGGCCAGGGACTGTTCGCCGCGGTCGCCAGCCCCACCGCCCTCGCGCTCATCGCCACCACCTTCGCGCCCGGCAAGGCGCGTAACCAGGCCTTCGCCGTCTTCGGCGCGATGGCGGGCCTGGGCTCCATCGCCGGCCTCGTCGCCGGCGGCCTGCTCGCGACCCTCGACTGGCGCCTCATCTTCTGGATCAACGTTCCGGTGGGTATCGCCTGCGCGGTCGGCGGCTGGTTCACTCTCGACGAGGCGACCTCCGAGCGACGGCACGCCCTCGACGTCAAGGGCGCCGTCCTCGCGGTCGCGGGGTGCGTCACCGGCGTGTACGCCCTCACCGCCGGCCCTGAGGCCCACTGGCAGAGCACGTCGGTCTACATCGCCGCGGTGGTCAGCGTGATCTGCCTCGCGCTGTTCCTCTGGGTCGAGCGGACGGCGAAGAACCCCATCCTGCCGTTCTCGCTGTTCAACAACCGCAACCGCGTCGCGGCGATGCTCGCGATCCTGATCTGCGGCGCCCTCATCCCGACGCTCGGCTTCTACGTCGCGCTCACCTTCCAGCTGGTACTCGGTTACACGCCCTTCGAGTCGGGACTCGCGCTGCTGCCCTTCGCCGTCGGTTTCGGCATCTCCGTCGCGATCAGCGCCTCGCTCGTGCGGCGCTTCCAGGCGCGCTGGCTCGTCGCCATCGGCGGCGTCATCGTCTTTCTTCCTTGCATCTACGTCCCGACCCTGGTGTCCCAGGACCCCGCGACCATCGCCTACTTCCCGCAGATCGCGCTGCCGGTGTTCTTCATCGGCATCGGCGTGGGCATGGCGGTCGTTCCGCTGCCGCTCGGTGCCGTCGCCGGCGTGCGCCCGTCGGAGATCGGCCCGCTGACCGCGCTGATCGAGGTCGCGCAGAACCTCGGCGGCATCATCGGCCTCGCGTCGGTGCAGGTCGTCGTGACCTCGCGCATCATGGCCGAGGGCGGCCCGACCACCGGTCACCTGCGCCACGACACCCTCTCGGGCGACCAGATCCACGCCCTGGCGTCGGGTTACGGCCTCGCCTTCATCTCCTGCGCGGCGATCCTCATCCTGGCCGGCCTCGTCGTGGTCCCCTTCATGCGGTTCACGCCCGCGGAGATCGCCGAGGGCCAGGCGGCCAAGGAGTCCAGCGAGTCCGGCGGTGCCATTCCGTCCACGTCCTTCCCCGCGCAGGCCTTCGAAGAGGACGACGACGTCGACGACGATTGGGAGCCGCTCGAGGGCGACGTCACGTCGGGCTCCTTCGCCGCCATCCGCCGCGAGGACTACGACCGCGCCTACAACGAGCAGCCCGGAGATCCCGAGCCGGTGTACTTCACCGATCGGTTCCGCGCCATCAAGCGCACGGATGTCGGCGGAGCGGCGTCGCCGGACGCCCGACCGCGCCCGCCGCAGCCCCCGACCCAGCAGGTCCCCGTCACCCGGCCGCCGCGCCGCCGCGAGCCGACCGCCCCCCAGCAGGCCTACTCGCAGCCGAGTGGCCCGCTGAACCGGACCGGAGCACCGCAGCAGGGGTTCACGCACCCGAGCGATCCGCTGCCCCGGCAGAGCGGTCGCCCGGGGGAGGGGCTGGCAGGCGTCGCCCGCCCGTCCGGGCCGATCCAGCGCGAGAGTGCCGACCTCCCGCGCCCGCCGGTTCCGCCGGCGCCGCGCGCCTCGATGCCCGACTACTGGCCGCCTCGTCCGCCCCGGCCCGCTCCGCAGCAGTACGCGGGGGGCCGCCCGGCGGCCCGTCCGAGTGGTCCGGTGCAGCGGTCGGGCTCGGCTCCGCGGCAGGGTTCGCAATCCCAGCCCGTCCCCGCGGCCGCGCGCCCCGGCCGCCACGCGGCCCCGGAGCCCGACGGGATGCACCACCCGGCGCAGACCCCGCAGGCGGATCGCGTGAGCCGCGCCCGTCGGCACCGGCTCGAGGACTGACGGTCACCTGCGCCGACCGAGAAACCAGCACGATTGATTTCTTCGGAGCTTCCTCCAGCCGGTAGCCTCGGTCTCCATGACATCGACGATGGCCCCCGGGGCCCCGGCGCCGACCTACCGCGTCAAGGGCAGTGCTCTCGGTCTCGCCATCGTCGTCCTCTCCGGGATGATGTTCCTCGCCGTCCTCGACGGCACCGTGGTCTTCGTCGCGATGCCGCGGATCCAGGAAGCGATGCATCTGTCGGACGCCGCGAAGATCTGGGTCTACGGCGCCTACGCGGTCACCTTCGGTGGGTTCATGCTGCTCGGCGGCAGGCTCGGCGATACCTTCGGGCGCAAACGGATGTTCATCCTCGGCGTCGCGGGATTCACCCTCGCGTCGCTCCTCACCGGTTTCGCGACCAACGAGGCGTGGCTGCTCATCGCCCGCGCCGGGCAGGGGCTCTTCGCCGCGATCGCGTGCCCCACGGCGCTCGCCCTCATCGCCACCACCTTCGCGCCGGGGAAGGCACGTAACCAGGCCTTCGCGATCTTCGGTGCGATGGCCGGGCTCGGCTCGGTCTCGGGCCTCGTCGCGGGCGGCCTCCTCGCGACCTGGGACTGGCGCTTCGTCTTCTGGATCAACGTCCCGATCGGTGTCGTCTGCATCATCGGCGCCGTCATCGCCTTGGAGGAGTCGACCTCCGAGCGGCGGCACGCACTCGACATCAAGGGCGCCGTCCTCGCGGTCGCAGGCTGCGTCGCCGGCGTCTACACCCTCACTATGGGCCCCGAGGTGCACTGGCAGGGCGCCGGCATTTACATCGCCGCCGCTATCAGCGTGGTCTGCCTGGCTGCCTTCCTCGTCGTGGAACGGACCGCGAGGAACCCGATCCTGCCGTTCTCGCTCTTCCGCAACCGCAACCGGGTCGCGGCGATGGTCGCCATCTTCGTCTGCGGCGCGCTCATCCCGACGCTCGGCTTCTACGTCGCGCTCACCTTCCAGCAGGTGCTCGGGTACACCCCGCTGGAGTCCGGCTTGGCGCTGATCCCGTTCGCCGTGGGAATGGGGATCGCCGCTCCCATCTCCTCCAAGCTCGCCCTGAAGATCCAGGCCCGGTGGCTGGTCGCCATCGGCGGGGTAATCGTCTTCCTGCCGTGCATCTACGTGCCGACGCTCATGAGCAAGGACCCGTCGGCGGTCAGCTACTTCCCGTACATCGGGCTGCCGGTCTTCTTCATCGGCATCGGCGTGGGCTTCGCGATGATCCCGTTGCCGATCTGCGCCCTGGCCGGGGTGCGCCCGTCCGAGACCGGCCCGATGTCCGCGTTGGTCGAGGTGTGCCAGAACCTGGGCGGCATCGTCGGGCTCGCCTCTGTGCAGGTGCTGGTGACCTCCCGGATCATGAAGGAGGGTGGCCCGACCAGGGGCGAGATCACCCACGAGCTGCTGACGGACGCGCAACGCACCGCCCTGGCCTCGGGCTTCGGGCTCGCCTTCATCGCCTGTGCCGCGATCCTCATCCTCGCGGGCCTGGTCGTGGTGCCGTTCATGCGGTTCACACCGGAGGAGGTCGCCGAGGGGCAGGCGGCGCAGGAGTCGAGCAAGTCCGGCGGATCGATCCCGTCGACCTCGTTCCCCGCGCAGGCCTTCGAGGACGACGACGACGTCGACGACGATTGGGAGCCGCTCGAGGGCGACGTCACCTCCGGATCGTTCCCGGCGGTCCGACGCGAGGATTACGCCCGCGCCTACAACGAGCAGCCCGGCGACCCCGAGCCGGTGTACTTCACCGATCGCTTCCGCGCGATCAGGCGGCCGCCGGCGCCGCAGCCGCAGCCGCCGGCGCCCCAGCCGCACCCGCCCGCGTCGCAGCCTCCCCGCCCCGCCGGCGGCCCGCAGCACCGGCCCCCCGCCGCGCCTCCGCAGGCGCAGCGGCGTCCGAGCGCGCCCCTGCAGCGCCCGAGCGGG
>NZ_VIGW01000018.1 GCF_007858435.1 Tsukamurella asaccharolytica
CAGGTCACCCACGTGTTACTCACCCGTTCGCCACTCGTGTACCCCGAAGGGCCTTACCGTTCGACTTGCATGTGTTAAGCACGCCGCCAGCGTTCGTCCTGAGCCAGGATCAAACTCTCCATAAAAAACACTAGAAACACAAGGTTTCAGCATAATCAGGAAATCCTGAACAAAAAACGAAACCACTGACAAAATCAATGATTCCAGAAATACATCTCGCAAAGAAATAAACGAGAAAAGCCACAACCCAAACAACCAAAAAACATTGATTGCCTATGCGTGCCAAAATTTGGCACTGACAATTTCATCGACACACTGTTGAGTTCTCAAAGAACACGCCAAACGCGGCCGTCCATACGATCGAGATTCTGTATGAACCGCACCTTCGCAGGCACTACATGCTACTCTAGCGAAGCCGGCCAGTCAAACTCGCGGCCTCACTCGCTCGGAGCAACCGTTCTAGCTTAGCAGATCGGATTTCCGTGTGCAACTCGCTCTCGCGGGTTGCGATACGGGGCACCTCGACCCGCTCAACCTCATGGAGAGATCCTCTCGAACGCGCAGAGCGCTCGAAAGTGATGATCTTCCCTGGGGCTGGCTGCTCGGAGCAACCGTTCTAGCCTAGCAACTCGGAAATCGGTTCGCAACTCGCTCTCGCGGGCGACGATCCGGCATCCGGGCCGCTCGCCACAGCGGGAAACCACACGATCCGCACGGGGCGTGATCGAGGAGAAGGTCTCTCGTCCATGGCGGTCAGCGCGATGATTCTTGCGAATCGTCCCGGTTTGCGAAGGTCCGGCGGCACGTCGAGATCCAGATTCATTGGACTGCTGTGGGCCTTGCCGGGCGGCACCTGGGCGCTGCTGACTCGATATAAGTTACACACGTCGAACTCAGAACACAAATCGGCAGGTAGTCCTGCAGAACCGGTCGCCGGCCGGCGGCGGCAACCGGGCGCGTTCGTCAGGACACTCGCTCGATCCGCCCGCCGAGTGCCGTCACGTTGCCCACGAAGTTCGGGTACCCGCGGTCGATGTGGAAGACGTCGTGCACCTCGGTCATGCCGTCAGCGCAGAGTCCCGCCAGCACCAGGCCCACGCCGGCGCGGATATCGGTCGACCAGACCGGAGCGCTCGAGAGCCGCTCCACTCCCCTGATCACTGCGTGGTGACCGTCGGTCCGCGCGTCGGCGCCGAGGCGCACCATCTCCTCGACGAAGCGGAAGCGCGCTTCGAAGACGTTCTCCGTGATCATCGACGTGCCGTCCGCGACGCACGCCATGCCGATCGCCATCGGCTGCAGGTCGGTGGGGAATCCCGGGAACGGCAGCGTCGCCACGTTCACCGCGTGCGGCCGCTCGGGGGAGGCGATGCGGAACCCGTCCGCACGCTCGGTCACCGTCGCCCCCGCGTCCTGGAGCTTCTGCAGCACGACCCCCAGGGTCTCCGGTGCCACGCCGTTGACCGTGATGTCGCCGCGCGTCATGACCGCGGCGAAGCCCCACGTGGCCGCGACGATGCGGTCTCCGATGACCCGGTGCTCCGTGGGGTGCAGCTTCTCCACCCCTCGCACCATCAGGGTGTCAGTGCCGATCCCCTCGATATCGGCACCCATCTGCACGAGCATCGCGCAGAGGTCGACGATCTCCGGCTCCCGCGCGACATTGCTGATCACGGTGAGGCCCGAGGCCAGGACCGCGGCCATGAGGATGTTCTCCGTGGCACCCACCGAGGGGAACTCGAGCGTGATCTCCGCACCTTGCAGCGAATCTGCCTGCGCGACAACGCAACCGTGCTCGATCGAGCTCGTCGCGCCGAGCGCGCGGAGCCCGGACTGGTGCATGTCGAGCGGCCGCGAACCGATCGCGTCGCCGCCGGGCAGCGCCACGACGGCGCGGTGCTCGCGCGCCATCAGCGGACCCAGAACGCACACCGATGCGCGGAACTGCTTGACCGCGTCGAAGTCCGCGCGATGATTGAGCACCGCCGGCGTGGTGATGCGCGCCGTGTCGCCCTCGAGCTCCACCTCCGCGCCGAGTCCCCGCAGCACATCCGCCATCAGCGGGACGTCCAGGATCTCAGGGCAGTTGGTCAGCACCGACGTGCCCTCGGCGAGCAACGTGGCCGCCATCAACTTGAGGACACTGTTCTTCGCGCCGCCCACAGTGACCTCGCCGGTCAGTCGGGCTCCGCCGTGCACCAGAAACTTCTCTCCCACGCCACTCAGCCTATGGCACGGGGCCCGGGCCTGTGACAGCCTGTGACCATGGCTGTCCACCTCACCCGCATCTACACCCGCACCGGCGACGACGGCACCACCGGGCTGGGCGACTTCTGCCGGGTCACGAAGTCGGACGCGAGGCTCCGGGCCTACGCGGACTGCGACGAGGCCAACGCGGCCCTCGGGCTGGCGATCACGGTCGGAGAACCCGGCCCCGACCTGCGGGCCGTCCTCCTGCGGATCCAGAACGAGCTCTTCGACGTGGGCGCCGACCTGTCGAACCCCGTCGTCGCGGATCCGGAGCACCCGCCCCTGCGCGTGACGCAGGACTACATCGAGCGACTCGAGGCGTGGTGCGACCAGTACAACGAGGACCTGCCGAAGCTCGATTCCTTCGTCCTGCCCGGCGGCACGCCCCTGGCGGCGTACCTGCACCTCGCGCGCACCGTCGTCCGGCGGGCCGAGCGGGCCGCGTGGGAGGCCGTGCGTGACCACGGGGAGTCGGTCTCGGCCCTCCCGGCGAGATATCTCAACCGGCTCTCCGACCTGCTGTTCATCCTGTCTCGGGTCGCGAACCCCGAGGGCGACGTGCTGTGGAAGCCCGGCGGCGATCGTTGATCGGGGCTACGGGCGCTCGCGACGCGGGCTGGGGCGCGACTCGAGCCAGGACTGGAAGGCCGTAAGGCCGTCCCGGGCGAACGCCAGCTCGGTGTCCCCGCCCGGGGTTGCGGCGTGCACGATCACCATGTCGGGGTCGATCACGTCGAGCTCGGTGCCCTGCGGCGCGCGGCGGCCGACGATCTCGGTCCCGTTGCGCGGCAGCGTCCAGCTGGGGCCGAGCCGCACGCTGGAGAGCCGGTAGTACCTGAGTTCGTGGTCGTCGTAGCGGAGCGTGCCGTGGCGCCAGCCCTGCTCCCCCTGCGCCGGCAGGTACCGCAGGATGATCGGCACCCCCGCGACGCGAAGGCTGTAGAGCCGCAGCACGATGACCGCGCCGACGACGAGCAGCAACAGGACCGCGACCACCGCGACGAAGACCACTCCGCCCATCACGCGCTCCTCACTGCTCCGTGCCCGGATAGCAGGAAAGCCGGTGGCCCGTCTTGGCCGGGCCACCGGCTTTCACGCTGCTCCTTCGATGTTACTTGCCCGCGAGGAACTCGATCGCGCGCAGTTGTCCCTGCGCGGTCGCCTGCTCGTCGGACCCGTCCGCCGCCGCCTCCAGGGCGCGCCGGACCTCGGCCTCCTCCAGCGTGGAGGCCCACTCAGCCCCGTCCGCCAGCACCGTGACCCGCTCGCCGGTCACCGAGAGGAAGCCGCCGCGGATCGCCGCGGCCAGTCGCTCGCCGCCCACCGTGTCGATGGCGACGGCGCCGCCGGTGGTGAGCTGGCCGAACAGCGGCTCGTGATGAGCCAGGACACCCAGCTCACCCTCCGTGGTCTGAGCGATGACGAACGTCGCCTCGCCCGACCACAGCCGCTCCTCGACGGAGACGACCTCTACCTGAAACGCCGTGTCAGCCACTGGAAACTACTTTCCGGCGATCTTCTTCGCGGCGGCCTCGACGTCGTCGAGACCACCACAGCTGTTGAACGCCTGCTCGGGCAGGTGATCGAACTCACCCTTGCACACGCGGTCGAAGGCCTCGATGGTGTCCGCCAGCGGGACGACCGAGCCCTTCTCGCCCGTGAACTTCTCGGCGACGATGAAGTTCTGGCCGAGGAACTTCTGGATACGGCGAGCGCGCTGCACCGTGACCTTGTCCTCCTCGGAGAGCTCGTCCATGCCGAGGATGGCGATGATGTCCTGCAGCTCCTTGTACTTCTGCAGGATGCGCTTGACCTCGTTGGCGACGCGGAAGTGGTTGTCGCCCACGATCGACGCCTCGAGGATGCGCGAGGTCGAGGTCAGCGGGTCCACGGCGGGGTAGATACCCAGCTGCGAGATCGGACGCGAGAGCTCGGTGGTCGCATCGAGGTGCGCGAAGGTGGTGGCCGGCGCCGGGTCGGTGTAGTCGTCGGCGGGCACGTAGATGGCCTGCAGCGACGTGATCGACCGGCCCTTGGTCGACGTGATGCGCTCCTGGAGCTCACCCATCTCGTCCGCCAGGGTGGGCTGGTAACCCACGGCAGAGGGCATACGTCCCAGCAGGGTCGAGACCTCGGAGCCCGCCTGCGTGAAGCGGAAGATGTTGTCGATGAACAGCAGCACGTCCTGGTGCTGCACATCGCGGAAGTACTCGGCCATGGTCAGGGCCGAGAGGGCGACGCGCATACGCGTCCCCGGCGGCTCGTCCATCTGGCCGAACACCAACGCGGTGTCCTGGAGCACGCCCATCTCCTCCATCTCGAGGTGGAGGTCGGTGCCCTCACGGGTACGCTCGCCGACACCCGCGAACACCGAGGTGCCCGAGAACTCGCGCGCGATACGGGTGATCATCTCCTGGATCAGAACGGTCTTGCCGACGCCGGCGCCACCGAACAGGCCGATCTTGCCGCCCTTGACGTACGGGGTGAGGAGGTCGATGACCTTGATGCCCGTCTCCAGGATCTCGGTCTTACCCTCGAGCTGGTCGAAGGCCGGGGGCTTGCGGTGGATGCCCCACTGCTCGCCGTCGCGGCCGAGGCCGGGGGTGTCCAGGCAGTCGCCGAGCGCGTTGAACACGTGGCCCTTGACAACGTCGCCGACGGGCACGCGGATCGGGAAGCCCGAGTCGGTGACGTCGGTGCCGCGGACCAGGCCGTCGGTGGGCTGCATCGAGATGGCGCGCACCAGGTTGTCACCGAGGTGCTGCGCGACCTCGAGGGTCAGCGTCTTGGCCACGGACGGGAGGGTGATCTCCGCGTGCAGGGCGTTGAACAGGTCGGGAATGGCGCCGCGCGGGAACTCGATGTCGACGACCGGGCCGATGACCCGCGTCACGCGACCGGTGGCCGCAGCGGTGCCCGCCGACGCGGGCTGGGTTGCTGTAGTCATGTGTCTGCTTTCCGGTTTCTAGTTCGCGAGGGCGCCGGCGCCACCGACGATTTCGCTGATTTCCTGGGTGATCTGCGCCTGGCGGAGCTGGTTGGCCTCGCGGGAGAGCGAGACGGCCAGATCGTTGGCGTTATCGGTGGCCGCCTTCATGGCCGTACGACGCGCTGCGTTCTCCGACGCCGCCGAGTCGAGCAGTGCCGCGAAGACGCGGGTCGCGATGTACTTCGGCAGCAGCGACGACAGCAGGCTGTCCGCGCTGGGCTCGAAGGTGAAGTTCCGAGCCGCGTCGCCGTCGTCGTCCGACGTGCCGTCGCTCACCTCGACCACGAGCGGGGCCATGCGGCGCACCTCGGGGGCCTGCGAGAGCATCGACACGAAGCGGGTGTAGACGATGTGCAGCTCGTCGACGCCGTGCGTCTCCACGCCGTCGATCGTCACGTACTCCTCGGAGCCGGTCTCGAAGAGCTTCACCAGCGTCTCGGTCGCCGCGGCGGCGTCCGAGTGGTGCGGCTGCTGCGAGAAGCCGGTCCACGCGCCCGCCACGTCCTGGCCGCGGAACCGGAAGTAATCCAGCCCCTTCTGGCCCATGACGTAGAGGACGGGCTCCTTGCCCTCGTCCTTGAGCAGCTGGATCAGCTCGCGCGTCTCCCGCAGCACGTTCGAGTTGTAGCCGCCGCACATGCCGCGGTCGGAGGAGACCACGAGGACCGCGGCGCGCTTCGGGTTCGCCCGCTCGGTGAGGAGCGGGTGATCGAGCGAGCCCGACTTGCTGGCCAGCTCCGAGAGCACCGAGGTCATCTCCTCGGAGTAGGGCTTGGCGGCCGCGACGCGGGCCTGCGCCTTGGTGATCCGCGAGGTCGCGATCAGTTCCTGCGCCTTGGTGATCTTCTTGGTCGAGTTGACCGAACGGATCCGCGAGCGCAGCTCTCGGATACTAGCCATTGCGCTTGACCTTGATCGTCTCCTGCTCGACGTCCTCGGGCGGGAGGGCGTCGGACTCCGCCTCGTTCACCACGCGCGAGCCGTCGGAGGCGAGGAAGCTCTCCTTGAAGCGGTTCGTCTCGGCGACGAGGATCTCCGCCTGGTCCTTCTCGAGGACCTTGCCGCCCGCGATGGACTCGTAGACGCCGGCCGCCGCGTGGTGCAGGTGGCTCAGCAGCTCACCGTCGAAACGGCGCACGTCCTCGACGGGGACCGAGTCGTAGTGGCCCTCGCCGCAGAGGTAGATCGACACGATCTCGTCCTCGACCGACGACGGGCTGTACTGGTCCTGCTTGAGCAGCTCGACCCAGCGGGCGCCGCGCGCCAGCTGTGCCTTCGAGGCGTCGTCGAGGTCCGAGGCGAAGGCCGAGAAGGCCTCCAGCTCGCGGAACTGCGCGAGCTCCAGACGCAGCGAGCCCGAGACCTTCTTCAGGCCCTTGGTCTGCGCGGCGCCACCGACGCGGGACACCGAGGTACCGACGTTGATCGCGGGGCGGACGCCCTTGTTGAACAGGTCGGACTCGAGGAAGACCTGGCCGTCGGTGATCGAGATGACGTTGGTCGGGATGAAGGCCGAGACGTCGTTGGCCTTGGTCTCGATGATCGGCAGCGCGGTCATCGAGCCGCCGCCGAGGGCATCGGACAGCTTGGCCGAGCGCTCCAGCAGGCGGGAGTGGAGGTAGAAGACATCGCCGGGGTACGCCTCGCGGCCCGGCGGGCGGCGCAGCAGCAGCGAGATCGCGCGGTAGGCCTCGGCCTGCTTCGACAGGTCGTCGAAGACGATGAGGACGTGCTTGCCCTGGTACATCCAGTGCTGGCCGATGGCCGAGCCGGTGTAGGGGGCGAGCCACTTGAAGCCGGCCGAGTCGGACGCGGGGGCCGCGACGATGGTCGTGTACTCCATGGCGCCGGCCTCGTCGAGCGCGGCCTTCACACCCGCGATCGTCGAGCCCTTCTGGCCGATGGCGACGTAGATGCAGCGGACCTGCTTGGTCGGATCGCCCGACTCCCAGTTCGCCTTCTGGTTGAGGATGGTGTCGACGCAGACCGCGGTCTTGCCGGTCTTGCGGTCGCCGATCACCAGCTGGCGCTGGCCGCGGCCGATGGCGGTCATGGCGTCGATGGCCTTGATGCCGGTGGCCAGCGACTCCTCGACGGGCTGGCGCTCGAGCACGGACGCGGCCTGCAGCTCGAGGACGCGCTGCTCCTCGGCCTCGATGTCGCCCAGGCCGTCGATCGGCTGGCCGAGCGGGTTGATCACGCGGCCCAGGAACTTGTCGCCCACGGGCACGGACAGCACGTCGCCGGTGCGGCGGACCTGCTGGCCCTCCTCGAGCTCCTCGTAGTTACCGAGGATGACGGCGCCGATCTCGTCCTCGTCGAGGTTCAGCGCCACGCCGAGCACCCCGCCGGGGAACTCGAGCAGCTCATTCGCCATCGCGCCGGGAAGCCCGGTCACGTGGGCGATGCCGTCGGCGGTATCGGAGACGGTGCCGATCTCCTCGCGGGAGGCGTCGGCCTCGAACGTCGAGACGTACTGCTCGATCGCGCCCTTGACGTCGTCGGTTGAGATCGTCAACTCAGCCATGAGTACTCGTTTCCCTCTTTTGTGTTCTGGGTGGAAGTTTGGGTGTTAGCGGGGCAGCTGTTCGGCGGCCTTGTCGAGGCGCGACGCGATGTCGGCCTCGATGACCTCGTTGCCCACCGTGATGCGCACGCCGCCCAGGAGCTCGGCGACGACCTCGGTCTGGACCGCGATCTTGCGCTGGTAGATGCGGGCCAGCAGATCCGCGGTGCGGGTCCGCTGGGCGTCGGTCAGGGCGACCGCCGACTCGACCACGGCGACGGACTCGCCGCGACGGGCCGCGGCGAGCTCCGCGATGGATGCGACGGCGGAGTCCACGCGGCCGACGCGCACGAGGCGCACCGTCTGGCGCAGCAGCGCCGCGGTGAACTCGTTCACCTTGCCGCCGAAGACCTTGTCCAGCAGCGCGATGCGGGTCGCGGCCGGCGCCCGGGTATCGGACAGCGCCGCGGTGAGCTTCGGCTCGCCCTCGAGGATGCGGCCGGCGCGGAACAGCTCGTCCTCGGTCTCGTCCAGCGCTCCGGCGCGCTCGGCGCCGAGCAGCACGGCCACGCGGGCCTGCCGCTCGACAGCGGTCACGAAGTCGGCGGGAGCCGACCACTTGGCCGCCGCGGCGTCCTGCAGGAAGGCGGTGGCCTCGGCGCTGATCTTGCCGCCGAAGAGGTTGTCGACGAGGGTGCGCTTGGCCTCGGGGGCCTCGCCCGCCTCGGCGAGGTGCTTGCGCAGCACCGGCTGCTCACCCAGCACGTTCACGACCTCGCCCAAGTCGTCGGCGACCCGGGCCAGCGCGGCCTGGTCGAGACCCGCGGTGCGCTGGTCGAAGCCGGCCGCCAGCTGGCGCACGGCGTCGCGGCTCGCGGCGCGCAAAGAACGGGTGCCGATGCGATCGGCCTCCGTGACGCGCGCCTCGTCGGCGCCCTGGGTCATGGACTCCAACTCGTCGAGCGCGCGGTCCACCGACGTGGACTGGTTGGCCGGGTCGCTGAGGTGGTCGCGGACGAGGCGCCCGGCCACGTCGACGGCCTCGGCGCCGAGCCCGGCGCGGTAGCCCCGGACCAGGTTGCTGCGGTTGAGCGCGACCTGTCCCTCGCCGTGCTCGCCGATCCGGGCGACCTCACGGGCGGTCTGGGCGCGCAGGTCTTCGCGGATCGCGTCCGCGTCGCCGCGGGCCTCGTCGCGGATCTGGCTGCCCTCGCGGGCGGCGTCGGAGCGTGCGCGCTCCCCCGCCTGGCCCGCCTGCGACAGCTTCTCCTGCGCGATGCGCGACTCTTCGAGCTGCGCCCGGACGGTGTCCTGGCGCTCCTTCATGAGTCGCTTCACCGGCGGAACGACGAACTTCCACAGGACGAAGAGGATGACCGCGAAGCCGATCAGGTTGCCGATAAAGACACCCATTTAGTTCTTCACCACCTTGTCGCTCGAGAGAGCATCCAACTTCGTCTTGAGGGCCGGGTCCTGCGTGACGTCGAAGCCGAGCACGCGGCTCGCCAACGACGCCGAGAGCGGAGCGAGATCGGCGCGCGCCGCCGCGGCCGCGGAATCGCCCGCGGTGCGCAGCTGGTCGGTCTTCTCCCGCGTGATCGCGTCCGCCTCGGCCGTAGCCCGCTGCTTCTGTTCCTCCATCGAGGCGCGGCCACTGGCGCGCGCCTCGTCGCGGATGCTGCCGGCCTCGCTGCGGGCGGAGTCGATCCCGGCGCGGTACTCGGACTCGGCGTCCTCGAAACCCTTGGCCGCGGCGCGACCGTCGCTGGCAGTCTGGTGGATCATCTTTTCGCGATCGTCCAGGACCTTCTGGACGGAAGGTGCCACGTAGAACCAGATCACCGCGAGCACGATCAAGAAGATGATCAGGCACGAGATGAAGGTTCCCGCGGTGGGGAGGAGGAAGTTTCCCTCAGCGAGCTGCATGACGTCAGTTCCCGTTTCTTACGAGCGAGTTAGGAGATCGGGGTCGCGAACACGAACAGGGCCATGAAGGCCAGGTTGATGAAGTACGCGGCCTCGACCAGACCAACGGTGATGAAGAACGGGGTCATCAGGCGGCCCTGGGCCTCCGGCTGCCGCGCGATGCCGGCGACGAGCTGGGAACCGGCGAGACCGTTACCGATACCGGCGCCGATGGCGCCGCCACCCATGATCAGGCCGCCGCCGATGAGGGCACCCTGCGCGATGTTCGGATCCATTTATCTTTTCCCTTTCGGTTTCTGGTAGTCGGCCTACCAGGGTCTTCTCGACCGGGGCCCGTGTGGGCCGCGATCAGGTCAGTGGTGTTCCTTCTCCATGGCAGTGGAGAAGTACAGGATGGTCAGGAGCGAGAAGATGAACGCCTGGATGAGGCCGACGAAGAGCTCGAAGGACTTCCACAGGGAGTTCGGGAACCAGAGGATGTAGGCCGGCAGCAGCGCGATGACGGCGATCATCACCGTGCCCGCGAAGACGTTGCCGAACAGTCGCAGCGCGAGCGACAGCGGCTTGGAGACGAGCTCCTCGATCACGTTGATCGGAGCGAGGCCGATCGCGTGGCCCCGCACGACCTTCGCCGGGTAGCCGAGGATGCCGTGGGTACGGAAGCCCGCCGCGTGGTAGCCGAGGTACACGACGAGCACGAGCGCGTAGACGAAGCTGACGTCGGCGGCCGGCGGCAGGAAGATCTCCGACGGCGTGCCGCTCGCACCGGTGTACTGCTGCGGCAGCACCGCGAGCCAGTTGGCGAACAGGATCAGCGTGAACAGCGTGATCCCGAGCGGCAGCAGGAAGGGGGCGATCCGCATTCCGATCGCGGACTCGATCTGTCCCCGGAGCTGGATGGTGATGGCCTCCCAGAACAGCTGAACCCCGCTCGGCACGCCGGTCGAGGTGACCTTCGCCTTGAGGATGAACGCCAGGATGAGGACGATCGAGGCCGCGATGGCCGTGGCCAGGATCGTGTCCCAGTGAAAGGTCAATCCGAACAGCTCGAACGGCTTGTAGTGGGCGACCTTGATCGCACCCTCGGCGTACAGGTTGGTGTTCATGGCTGCTGGCGAAGCCCTTTCAGAACGGGGATGACGGTGTTCAGGACAAGGACGATCTGACCGACGGCGAGGCCGAAGATCACGCCCAGCCCATCGGGCCGGAAGAAGTAGGCGATGACGATCGCGATGACGGAGACGACACCGAGGCGGACCATCGAGTTGACGGCGACCGGCGTCTTGCGGGGCTCGTTCTCCGCGGTGACCGTGGCCACCTTGAGGACCGCCAGCTTGGCGTTGAGGACGGACAGCAGGCCGCCGAGCAGGAACCACGCGGCGAACCACGGATGCCCGAGCGCCATGCCGACGCCGGCGGCGATCACGGACAGGCCGATCACGATCACGATCGGGTTCACGAAGGTCACCACCGAGCGGCCGACAGGACCATCGACGGTGGGGGCGGGCGTCGTCATGTCCCCTCCTTCGGGGTCAGGGTCGGTCCTACGAAGGTCTCGCGGCGACCGGGGGCGGCGTCTGCCGAATCCGTAGCGTGGCTCACATCACGGATTCTTTGTGATTGGCTGAGACTCTACCAAGAACGAGGGGCACTCCCCACATCGGGTCCGTGCGACGAATCAGCCGATCAACTACACACGATAGTACAACAGAACGCCCGTACCGCGTTACCGGGAGCCCGTCTTGCTCGCCGCCTCTGACCTCGCGGTTTCCGAGAAGCGCTCCCGCAGACGCGGCACGATCCGCGGCACGACAGTGAACACGAGGGCGCACAGCAGACCCGCTCCGAAGAGGGGCGCGATCAGCGCCGGCGGCAGCATCGTCGACGCCGCGGCGCTCAGGCCCAACACACCCACCCACAGGTAGATGACCACCACGACACGGCGCTGACTGTGCCCGATCTGCAACAGCCGGTGATGCAGATGCATCTTGTCGGCGGTGAAGGGATGCACCCCCGCGCGGGTACGACGGATCACCGCCAGCAACAGGTCGAGCATCGGCACGAACATCACCGCGACCGCGAGCAGGAGGGGCAACAGCAGCGCGAAGATGTCGGTCGTCCCGTACGCGTTCTGGGAGATCCGCCCGGACGCCGACGTCGACGCCGCGGCGAGGGTGAGGCCGAGCAGCATCGAGCCCGAGTCCCCCATGAAGATCCGGGCCGGCTGGAAGTTGTGGGGCAGGAAACCCACGCACGCGCCGAAGAGCGCCGCCGTGATGAGGGCCGGGGGGTACGACGGTGCGTCGCCGCCCGAGTCGAACATCAGGCCCACGGAGAAGATGAGGATGGCCAGCGCCGCGAGCGCGGCCACGCCGGCCAGCAGCCCGTCGAGCCCGTCGATGAAGTTCATGGCGTTGACCGTCGCGACGGCCACCACCACCGTCAGCAGTCCGGCCTGCAACTGGTCGAGCACCACCGTCGTATTGACGCCGGGGACGTAGACGACGTTCCAGGCGACGCCCATCACCACCAGGAGGGCCGCCGCGAAGATCTGGCCGACCAGCTTCGTGAGGGCGTCGACGCCCCAGCGGTCGTCGATGATGCCGACCACCACGATCACGGCGCCGGCGACCAGAACCGCGACGGCATCCTTCGAATAGGCGAAGCCGCGCGTGAGCGCGGGCAGCTGGGCGGCCAGAAAGATCCCGGCGACCATCCCGATGTAGATCCCGACCCCGCCGAGGCGCGGGGTGGGCACCACGTGGACATCGCGCGCGCGGGGCACTGCGACTGCACCGAATCGAGTCGCGAGCACACGCACCGCCGACGTGGCGAAGAATGTGACAACTGCAGCAGTCAGTCCCACTACCAGCAATTCCCGCATCGGGACGCCGGCACCGCCCGACCCGACGACCACCCCGCTCAGGGTCTCGATGTGCACGCGTGCGAATCTACTCGCACCCCCCGGCCGGGCTCGTCCGGCATGCCGCGCCTTTGCGATAGCCTGTCGCCACACCCCGCCTGACCTGAGCGGATGGACACCCACCATCCGAATGCCTAAATGTTACTGACGAGTCGCTCACCGGCGTCCGCGAAGCACGCCAATGGCCCACATCACTCGTCGGGTCGGTATAGTGTCCTCGGTCATACACCCGAGAACGCACCATGTGGGTCACAGTGTGGCCACCGTCGAGAGGAGACGTTCACGGTGACGCATTCCGTTGTACAGGGCGCGGCGCGTACCAAGCGGCCTTCGTACTGGTCGATCATCAGCAAGAACTTCTCCAGCACCGTCGTGGATTCCATTCGCACGATCGGCCGCAGCGTGCGCATGCTGGTCATGGCGCTGGTCGCCCTCGTGACCGACACGTTCCGCGGCCGGCTCCAGTGGAAGGAAACACTGAACCAGGTCTGGTACATGATCGGCGTCACCAGCTTCCCCGGAGTGCTGATCGCCATCCCCTTCGGCATCGTCATCTCGATCCAGGTGGGCAACATCATCGCCCAGCTCGGCGCCGATTCACTGCAGGGCGCCGCCGGCGGCCTCGCCGTCATCACGCAGGGCGCGCCGATCGCCACGGGCCTGCTCCTCGCCGGCGCCGGCGCCTCCGCGATCGCCGCCGACCTCGGCGCGCGCACGATCCGCGAGGAGACGGACGCGATGCGCGTCATGGGCATCAACCCGCTCAACCGCCTCGTGGTCCCCCGCCTGCTGGCCGCCTGGATCGTGGCACCGCTGCTCAACATCCTCGTGATCGCGATCGGCACGCTCGCGGGCTACCTGGTCGCCGTCGGCAGCCAGGGAGTGACCCCCGGCGCCTACTGGCTCTCCTTCGGGTCGTTCGCACACCCCGTCGACGTGTACATCTCGCTCATCAAGTCCATCATCTTCGGCACCGTGATCGCGATCATCGGCTGCCAGCGAGGACTGGAGGCCCGCGGCGGCTCGCGCGGCGTCGCCGACGCGGTGAACGCCACCGTCGTCCTCTCGTTCGTCGTCATCTTCGCCCTGAACCTGCTCATCACGCAGGTCACGACGATGTTCTTCCCGATGCAGGTGGGCTGATACATGGCAACCGTTTACCGCCCCCGGGGCACACGCTGGTTCTTCAAGCTGTTCGGGGGTTCCGGATCAGCCTGGAGCCTCTTCGACACCGTCGGCCACGTCGTCTCCTTCGTCGCCGAGGTGATCCGTACCGTTCCGCACGCGATCAAGCACTACCGGTCGCAGATCATGTACATCCTCACCGACATCACCTGGGGCCGAGGCGCTCTCGTCGTCGGCGGCGGTACCGCGCCGGTGCTCGCGGTGCTCGGCATCACGGTCGGCGGCATCGTCGCCGTCCAGGGCTTCGCGATCCTCAACATGCTCGGCATGGGCCCGCTCACCGCGGTGGTCGCCTCGTTCGCGAACACCCGTGAGTTCGCCCCGATGCTCGCGGGCGTCGGCTTCGCAGCCCAGGCCGGCTGTCGCATGACCGCCGAGATCGGCGCCATGCGCATCAACGAGGAGATCGACGCGCTCGAGTCCCTCGGCCTGCGTTCGGTGTCCTTCGTCGTGACGACCCGCGTTCTCGCGGGACTGATCGCGGTGGTCCCCGTCTACCTCATCACCCTGATCCTGTCGTGGCTCTCCTGCGCCTGGGTGGTGAAATCGGTGTACGGCATGCCATCCGGGACGTACGACCACTACTTCAGTCAATTCGTGAGCGGGTCGGACATCGTCTTCTCCGTGATCAAGGTGGCCGTGTTCCTGACCGCGGTCATCATCATCCACTGCTACCAGGGCTTCTTCGCCTCCGGCGGCCCGGAGGGCGTGGGCACGGCCTCCGGTCGCGCCATTCGCGCCAGTCTCGTGGCCGTCGTCGTCCTCAACCTCGTCATGACCGTCGCGCTGTGGGGCTTCACCTCCCCGGTCTACTTCAAGGGGTAACCAATGGGAGTCGTTTCCGTACCAGGAATGTCGATCGAGCGGCCGGTGCTGCGGCGCCGCGGGCTCATCGTGGTCGCCGTCATCCTCGCGATCGTCCTCGTCGGGTGGCTGATCAAGGCCCTGTGGCCGAAGGACGAGTTCTCGTTCACGCTCCGCTCGCCCGCCGTCGCGGCCGGCATCGTCGACGGTGCGCCGGTCCGGATTCAGGGCATCAAGGTCGGTGAGGTCACCCGCATCGCCGCCCTCGGCAACGGCCAGCAGGGCGTCACGGTGACGATGAAGTCGGCCGACGGCAAGTCGCTGACGAACAACCTGGAGGCCGCGTACTCCGCGGGCAACCTGTTCGGCGTCTCCGAGGTCATCCTGACCCCGCACGACGGTGGCGGCGCGCTACAGGACGGCGCCCAGATCGCTCCGACCAAGCCGATCACCGACAACACGGTCTCGAACATGATCATGACGATCGGTGACGTGAACAGCGACGCCCTGCGCCCGCACATGAGCCAGATCCTGCTGAACTTCGACGCCTCGTCGAAGGCCATGCTCCCCATCTTCACCGCCCTCGGCAGTGTCGCGCAGGCCGTCCAGGACACGCAGAAGCTCTCCACTGCGCAGACCTTCCCCCAGATCACGCGGGCGATCGTGAACGCCGACGGCGCCGCCTCTGCCCTCATTCCGGCCGTGCAGACGCTGTACAACTACCAGCCGGTGCACGACAAGGGATGGGTGAACCGCGGCAAGGCCACGCTGGACGCCCTGACCAACGAGCAGGACAGCCTCACCGCGGCGCTGCAGAAGATCCTCGATCAGAAGGCCCTCAACGGCCTGCAGACGGCGACCCCGATGCTGGTGTCCCTGATGCAGCCTCTGCTCAACGCCTTCCCCAACGGCAGCGCGACGGGCGTCGGCATCCAGATCGGCCAGCTGATCGACAACGTCCGCAAGGCGATGCCGAACACCCCGAACGGGCCCGTGCTGAACCTGCGGTTGTCGGTCGACTACCCTGCCATCGGCGCGATGCTGCCCCCGGCACCGACGTTCACCTACATCCCGCCGACGCCGGGTGCCACGCCGGCGGACGGGAAGCCGGCCACGCCGTCGCAGGGCGCACCCGCGTCCGCGAAGCCGAGCACCCCGACGTCCACGAAGCCTGGGAGCTGAGCCAACGATGAAGTCAATGAAGGCGACGTCGATCAAGATCGCGGTGTTCGCCGCGGTGATGATCCTGCTGCTCGTCCTGGTGCTCCAGGCGCTGACCCGGCCGCCGCAGGGCGACGTGGACACCTTCCATGCGGAGTTCAAGGACGTCTCCGGGCTCAAGGTCGGCGACGATGTGCGCATGCTCGGCGTGCAGGTGGGCAAGGTCAAGGACATCGCGGTCAAGCAGTCCTCGGACCACCGGGTCTCCAACGCGGCCGTGACCTTCACGGTGCAGCGGGACCGTACGTTCCGCACCGACGACACGCTGGCCATCCGCTACCAGAACCTCACCGGCTCGCGATTCCTCGAGGTGCGGCCCACGCCGAAGAGCACGGCGGCCGAGGTCAAGCCCGGCAGCACGATCGACGAGAAGTTCACGCAGTCCTCGTTCGACATCACGACGGTCTTCGTAGGCCTCAAGCCCGTGCTGTCGACGCTCAACGCCGACGACATCAACCACCTGTCGCAGTCGGTGCTCGCCGTGATCCAGGGCAACGGCGATGGCCTCGGCCCGCTGCTCGGCTCGCTCGACAAGCTGATGGCCGTGAGCAACGATCGCCAACGCGTCCTCACCCAGCTCATCACCAACCTGGGCTCGGTCTCCCAGTCCATCGGCGGCGCCTCCCCCGGCCTGACCAAGGTGCTCCAGCAGCTCGAGGTCTTCTCCCGCACCCTGGCGAGCAACGTCGACTCGATGCGTGAGTGGTCGGACAAGACCTCGGGCGTGGTCAGCCGCACGAACGCGCTCCTCGCGGCGCTGGGCCTGACGCCCAACGAGAACCCCCCGCTCGACGCGATCGTCAGCAACGCCATGCCCATCGCGGAGCAGCTGGTCAACGCCCTCGCGACCCTTCCCGGCATCGTCCAGCTCCTGAACGAGGGCACGAAGCCGCAGGCCGGTGCCGGGGTCTCGACGACCTGCAGCAAGGGCCAGGCCACGCTCCCCGGCATGATGAACCTCTTCGTCGCAGGTCAGAAGGTGACGGTATGCAACGCAAAATGAACCTCTTCAACCGTCCGCTGCCCACGGCCGCGCAGGACCGCCGCTACCAGCTGAACTGGGGCATCGTCGGGGCGCTCCTGGCGGTCATCGTGCTCGGGATCTGCGGCTACCTCTTCGTCTTCCAGCCCGGCACCAAGGAGTACTCGGCCGACTTCAAGGAGGCGCAGGCCGTGCGATCGGGCGTCGACGTCCGCGTCGCCGGCATCAGCGTGGGCTCCGTCTCCGGCGTCGAACTGCTCGACGATCGCGTGCGCGTGAAGTTCCGCGTCGATGACAACGTCTTCATCGGCGACGCCACCACGGCCTCGATGAAGATGCTCACCACGGTCGGCGGCTACTACATGGCACTGACCCCGATGGGCACCACGAGCCTGGGCGACAAGCCGATCCCGCCGGAGCGCGTCTCGATGCCGTACAGCCTCCTGGAGACCTTCCAGCAGGCGACGCCGAAGGTCGAGAAGATCAAGGCGACGCCGATCCGCGAGTCCATGTCGCAGCTGAACCAGGCGCTCGTGGACCAGCCGGAGTCGATCCGCAACACCGTCGGCACCTTCAACAGGATGTTCGACAACATCCTGCGCCAGCAGGACCAGGCGGGCGACTTCGTGAAGGTGATGAGCGAGTACTCCACCGCCGTCAACCAGAACGGCGAGCTGCTCCTCTCGCTGATGCGGAACATGAGCACGTTCTTCTCGGCGGCGGAGGTGAACCTGGCCGGATTCAAGAGCTACCTGAGCAACACGACGCAGATCGTGCAGCGCCTCGCTCCCCTGCTCAACGTCTACCTCAACAACGTGGACCCGCTCGCCAGCCGCTTCGACGCGCTGGTGGCCAAGGCCCGCGAGGTCGTGCAGCAGGCCGAGCCCGCGATCGCCAACGCCAAGGAGATGCTGGCCGGCCTGCAGAAGACGATCGCGCCCGACGGCACGATCCAGCTCAACGAGTCCGAGAAGACCTTCCTCGCGACCAACGTCTGCATTCCGAGCCCGGGGGTGACCTGCTGATGCGTAAGTTCCTCGCTTCCCGCGGCGCGATGTCCGCATTCGTGGTCCTCGTCGCCGTCGCACTGGTGCTGGGCAGTGTGGCCTTCCGGGGCCTCACGGAGCAGAAGACCTCGTACTGCGCCGAGCTCGACACCTCAGTGGGCCTGTTCACCGGCAGCAAGGTGGCGCAGTTCGGCTACCCGATCGGCGAGATCACCAAGATCACGCCGAACGGCAAGACCACCCGCGTCGACTTCGACCTGCCCTCCGACCGCAAGCTGCCGACCAACGTCGGTGTCGTCGCGATCGCGGACTCGCTGGTGGCGCAGCGTCGCCTCGAGCTCCTCGAGACCTACAAGGGCGGGCCGACGTGGCAGCCCGGCAAGTGCATCACCAACACCAAGACGCCGCTCTCGATCACCGAGTCTCTGCAGGCCGTCTCGCAGGTCGTCGACGACCTGACCGTCGGCGGCGGCGACGCCGAGTTCCGCAAGGCGATGGCGTCGATCCCGGCGCTGAATAAGGCCACGCAGGGCACGGGCCCGGAGATCTCCGCGCTCACCAACAAGCTCGGCGAGCTGATGCGCAACCCCGGCCCCGGCATGGGCGACGTGGCGGCGATCCTCGACGCCTTCGCCCCCGCCTCCGACGGCCTCGTCCAGAACTGGGACGAGATGCGCGCCTTCCTCACGCAGTACGCCTTCCGCATCAAGAACGTCGGCGAGCCGCTGATGGACACCGGTATCGGCGCCTTCCCCCAGCTCGTCCCGCTCGTGAAGACGCTGGCGACGATCTTCGACAAGTACGGCGCCTTCATCGCGCCCCTGCTGGAGGTCACCGTGCCCACCACGACGCTGCTGGCGGCCACGACCAAGCAGTTCGGTGACCTGCTCAACATCCTGCCGCCGCTGATCCGGGCCTTCCAGGTCAGCGTCGACCAGAGGACCCTCGCCACGAAGATCACGTACCGGCCGCCGTCGGCGCTGGTGCCGTCGAAGAACCCGGCCCAGACCTGCAACAACCTGAACCGGTTCGCGCCGGGCCAGTGCAAGGTCGCCGATGCGGGCCACGTCAATGTGGAGCTGATCTCCACGGTCCTGCGCGCGACGGGAGCGGCGTACTGATGCGTAATCCACTGAACAGGCGGGCCCTCGCGATGGGGGTGGCCACCGTCGCCACCGGCGCCGTGCTGGCCGGCTGCGGCTCGGTGCCCTTCAACCCGTCCGCGATCCCCGCCCCCGGGCAGGCCGGTGGCGGCGACGGCTACGTCGTGCACCTCGACTTCACGAACGTGCTCAACCTCCCCGACCGCGCGCGCGTCGTCTTCGACGGAGTGATCTCCGGACGCCTGCAGAAGGTGACCCTCGAGGACGGCAAGGCCGTCGTCGACGTCAAGATCAACGACGGCGTCAAGGTGCCCAACACCATCACCGCGACGCTGCAGCAGGACACGATCCTCGGCGACACCTACGTGGCCCTCAAGTCCACGCCGGGCAAGCCGGGCACTCCGCTCAAGGCGGGCGACACCGTGCCCACCACGCAGACCAAGCCGCCGACGCAGATCGAGGACATCCTCGCCGACCTGGCGAACTTCCTCGGCAGCGGCAGCCTGATGCAGCTGCAGGACACCTTCAGCCGGATCAACAGCAACCTGCCCGAGGACCCGCAGAAGCTCTCCGGGCTGGTCAAGACCGTCTCGCAGACGGTGGTCGACCTCGGCCAGCAGAGCGACAACGTGAGTCAGGCGATCACCTCGGTCGGCAGCCTCGTCACGACGGTCAACGACAACGACCGGATCCTGGTCGCGCTGCTCAGGCCGACCGACGACTGGTTCGGGGACACCCTCGAGCTGACCACCGGCGCGATCAAGTTGCTCAGCCGCCTCTCCGACGCCCTGGCGCCCCTCTCGTTCACCGCGCCTCTGCTCGACGCCTCGACCGCGACCGTCGCGGGCGTGATCAAGCCGCTGATGTTCCCCGGCTGGCCGAACATGAACGGCCGGCAGGCGAACCTGGCGAACCTCGAGGACCTGCTGAAGAACAAGATTCTGCCGTTCCTCGCCAGCGGGGCCAAGGTCAACGTCAAGGAGCTGGGCACCAACGGGAGCGTGCCCACTTCCGATGCCGCCCGCCAGGCGGTCAACAACCTTCGGATGGTGGGAGCAGTTCCGTGAAAAAGAGCACCTTCTTCAGCCTCCTCACCTTCGCGCTGGTCATGGTGCTGGGCACGGCGTACATCGCGTTCTCGGTGCTGCACTGGCGGCCGCTGGCGGACTACCGCTCGGTGACCATGAAGCTCGACAACGCGAACCAGCTGCTCCCCGACTCGTCGGTCCTGCTGCGCGGTGTCAAGGTCGGCAACGTGGAGACCATCGACCGCGAGAACGGCAAGGTCGTCGTCAAGCTCCGCTACGACGGGAAGTACAAGATCCCGTCCCAGACGGGCCTGCGCATCGAGCAACTCTCCGCGGTCGGCGAGCCGTACATCGAGTTCCAGCCGGACTCCCTCGAGGGTCCGTACCTGGCCGACGGCTCGACGATCGACACCGCGAAGATCAAGGAGCCGCTGTCGCTCCCCGAGACCTTCAAGCTGATCTCCGGACTCACCAGCAACATCAACTCGACGGACCTCGGCGGCATCACCGAGACCCTGGCGGACGCGACCAACAACACGCAGGGTTCGCTGCCGAACATCTCGCAGGCCGGCGACCTGCTGGCCCGCACCCTCACCGCGCGGATGCCGAACATCCGCCGGATGATGGAGAACACCCAGATCTACCAGGCCGATATGAACTGGCTCCCCGGCGCGATCTCCGAGTTCGGCCCGGCCACCAGGACCTTCGTGGTCAAGGACGTCGAGTTGCTCAAGGCCCTGGACGTCCTCATGAAGGGCATCAACGGGCCCGAGATGCTGACGAAGTCGGTCAACCCGTTCCTGATGAAGATCGCACCGAACACCAGCAAGCTGCTGTCGAACCTCGGTCCGATCACCGAGCCGCTGGTGCCCGTGGTGCAGGCGCTGACGGACGTGCTGCCGCAGATCGACATGGCCGCGCTACTCTCGCAGGCGTTGAACACGGTCGGCTCCGACGGTGCCGCGAACCTCACGGTGGTCATCCCGCCGAAGAAGTAGCGCCCCGCCGAACCGACGAACCCCGACACGATTGGCTACGCGACAAGTGACTGATTCCACCCCGGACGACAAGAACCTCGCTGACGAGGCCGCGGCGCCCGAGGAGACCGTGCAGGACACCACTGACGAGGCCGCTGAGGGAGCGGCCGCAGCTCCGACGACGAAGGTCTCGACCGCGAAGAAGGCGGACTTCGTCGGGTCCGCCGTGAAGAAGCGCCCCGCTCCCCCGGTCGACGAGGAGGAGTACGACGTCGAGGAGGCGGCCCCGGTCCGTCGGCCCAAGGCCTCCGCCCGCGCGGCGGCGGCCCGGCCCCAGGCAGCGCTGACGGCCGGTGCGACCGTCACCACCGTGGTCATCACCGTGGTGATCCTGGCGCTGCTCGCGGCGGCGATCGCCTTCGGCGTCCTGTGGGGCCTG
Source organism: Tsukamurella asaccharolytica (assembly GCF_007858435.1). Classification (GTDB taxonomy): domain Bacteria; phylum Actinomycetota; class Actinomycetes; order Mycobacteriales; family Mycobacteriaceae; genus Tsukamurella; species Tsukamurella asaccharolytica. Next base: position 21,341 of record NZ_VIGW01000018.1, read on the forward strand.
CAGAAGTCGGAGAACAGCGACATCAAGGCGGCGGCCGCCGAGCGGGCGCAGGCGGAGAAGGCGGCCGCGGAGTACGCCGCGGGCGCCTCGACCTTCGACTACCGCGATCTCGGTCCGTGGCGCATCGCGATCGTCAAGGGCGTCTCGCCCGAGCTGAAGACGAGGATGGACGCCACCGCTGGCGCGATGAACCAGCTGCTGCAGCCGCTGCAGTGGGTGTCCAAGGGCACGGTGATGGACGCCGTGGTCAACTCGCAGTCCGGCCCGATCTACAAGGTCAGCGCCTACGTCAAGGTCGAGGCCACCAACGTGCAGGCCGCCAGCGGCCGCGAGGTGGTCACCGTCTACAACGTGACGCTGGACAGGGACAAGGACTGGCAGATCACCGACGTGGGCGGCTCGCTCGCCGGTCCTTCGGCTCAGGCCTCGCAGCCGCAGCCCGCCGCGCCGGCCGACGGCGCGCCGGCCGACGGCGCGCAGGCCCCCGCGCCTACCCCGGCGCCCGGTAACTGACGCCGTAGCACGACCGACGAGGCTCCCGGATCCACGCGGATCCGGGAGCCTCGTCGTTCCGGCGGGTGATGGGCTCTGGGTACGGAGCTCAGCCCAGCGACTCGGGGGTGACCCCGAGGACCTCGGCGATCCGGGCGGTGCTCACGGCCCCCTCGCGCAGCACGCGCGGCTGCGGCCCGGACAGGTCGACGATGCTCGACGCCACGGCGTGCTCGGACGGCCCGCCGTCGAGGTAGACGTCGACCGCGTCGCCCAGTTGATCGCGCGCCTCCAGCATCGTGGCGGCGGGCGGACGGCCGGAGACGTTCGCGCTGGAGACCGCCATCGGACCGACCTCGCGCAGCAGCTCGATCGCGACGGGGTGCAGCGGCATCCGCAGCATCACGGTGCCGCGGGTGTCCCCGAGGTCCCACGCCAGGCTGGGCGCCTGCTCGACGACGAGGGAGACCGCGCCGGGCCAGAAGGCGCGGGTCAGCTCGCGGGCGGCGTCGCTGACGCGGCTGACGAGCCCGTCGATGGTGTTCCAGGAGCCCACGAGCACGCCGACGGGCATGTCGGGGCCGCGGTTCTTCGCGGCGAGCAGGGACGCGACGGCGCGGCCGTCGAAGGCGTCGCAGCCGATGCCGTAGAGCGTGTCGGTCGGCATCACCACGAGGTGGCCGCCCTTGAGGGCGGACCGGGCGGCGCTGAGGCCCGCGGCGCGGGATTCCGGGTCGGTGCAGTCGAAGGCGCGGCTGGCGATGCTCACGCGTCCATCCTGCCAGTCACGTACCGCGGCCTCCCCGCGAGGTCCCGGTGCTGGGTGACGGCGCCGAAACCGGCGGCGCGCAGCAGCGCGACGGCGCCCCCGCCGTTGGCGTCGTCGTGCTCCACGCCGACCGTTCCCCCGCCGGCGAGCAGCCGTGCGGCGAGCGGCGCGAGGTCACGGATCAGGTCAAGGCCGTCGGCGCCCGAGAACAGGGCGGCGGCGGGGTCTGCGGCGGCCTCCCGGTCGAGTGCGGCGCCCTCGGGCACGTACGGCGGGTTGGTGACCACCAGGTCGACGGCGCCGAGCAGCCCGGTCAGGCGGGCCGGCAGGTCCGGGTCGCGGACGTCGCCGGCCAGCACCGTCGCGGTACCGGAGGCCGTCGCCGCGGCGGCGTTGCGCCGCAGGTAGCCGAGGGCGGCGTGGTCGCGTTCGACGAGCACGACGCGCGCCTCGGGCACCGTCGCCGCGAGGTACAGGCCCAGCGCCCCGGAACCGGCGCAGAGGTCGACGATCGCAGCACCCCGGCCCACCTGGCCGGCGGCCCAGTCGGCGAGCAGCTCGGTCTCGGGCCGCGGCACGAAGACGCCGGGCCCCACGGCCAGCGTGAGCGGCCCGAAGTGGGCGCGGCCCAGGATGTGCTGGAGCGGCTCCCGGGCGGCTCTGCGGGAGATGAGGGCCTCGTACGCGGCTTCGTGCTCCGGCGTCGCGTCGTCGGCGAGCGGGAGGCGGCCGCGGTCGATGCCGAGGGCCTCTGCGAGCAGGACCTCGGCGTCGAACCGCGCCGACGGTACGCCCGCCTCCGCCAGCCGGGCCGCCGCGGCGGCGGCCAGCATCGTGGGCCGGGTCACCGCCGGTTACTCGGCCTCGAGGCGCGCCTGGCGATCGGCCGCCTGGAGCGCATCGAGTACGGCGTCGAGGTCGCCGTCGAGCACCTGGTCGAGGTTGTGCGACTTGAAACCGATGCGGTGGTCCGCGATGCGGTTCTCCGGGAAGTTGTACGTGCGGATCCGCTCGGACCGGTCGACGGTGCGGATCTGCGCGGCCCGGGAGTCCGACGCGGCGGCCTCGGCCTCCTCCTCCTTGAGGGCCTGCAGCCGCGCGGCGAGCACCTGCATGGCGCGCGCCTTGTTCTGCAGCTGCGAGCGCTCGTTCTGGCAGGTCACGACGATGTTCGTCGGCAGGTGGGTGATCCGTACCGCGGAGTCGGTGGTGTTGACGCCCTGGCCGCCCTTGCCGGAGGAGCGGTAGACGTCGATGCGCAGGTCGGACTCGTCGATCTGCACCTCCTCGACCTCGTCGGGCTCGGGATAGACGAGCACGCCGGCGGCGGAGGTGTGGATGCGGCCCTGGCTCTCGGTGGCGGGGACGCGCTGCACGCGGTGCACGCCGCCCTCGAACTTCATCCGCGCCCACACCCCGTCGATCGCCCCGTCGGCACCGGGTCCGCGGGACTTGATCGCGAACGTGGCGTCCTTGAAGCCGCCCAGGTCGGAGTAGGTGGCACCGAGGGTCTCGACCTTCCAGCCGCGACGCTCGGCGTAGCGCAGGTACATGCGCGCCAGGTCGCCGGCGAAGAGGGCCGACTCCTCGCCGCCCTCGCCCGACTTGACCTCGAGCACCACGTCGTCGGAGTCGTGCGGGTCGCGCGGCGCGAGCAGGTCGGTGAGCTGCTGCTCGAGCGCCTCGATCTGCTCGGTCAGCGCGGTCACCTCGTCGGCGAAGGAGGCGTCGTCGGCCGCGAGCTCCTGCGCTGCGGCGCGGTCCTCGCGGGCGGCCTCCAGCTTGCGGTGCGCCGTCATGATCGGCGCCAGCTCGGCGAAGCGCTTGCCCACCTTGCGCGCCGCGCCCGCGTCGTTGTGCAGCGCCGGATCGGACATCTGCTGCTCGAGACCGGCGTACTCGGCGAGGATGTCGTCGATCGCGGAGGGGGACGAGGCGCTCATGGCGGCGGGCCTTTCTCGGACGGGGCGGCGAAACGGTGCGGGTGGTCACTACCCGCGAAACGCGCCGACGCCCGGCCTGCGGGGCAGGACGGGCGTCGGCGGGAGCGCTACTCGGAGGCCGAGGCCTTGCCCGGGCGCTTGCCGTAGCGCTTCTCGAAGCGGGCCACGCGGCCGCCCGTGTCCAGGATCTTCTGCTTGCCCGTGTAGAACGGGTGGCACTGCGAGCAGACCTCGACGTTGATCCGGCCGTCGGCCTTGGTGCTGTGCGTCTCGAACGTGTTACCGCAACCGCAGACAACGGTGGTGGCCACGTAATCGGGGTGGATCCCCTGCTTCATGATTGCCGTCCTTCTCGTTCGTGGTCGCCGGGTCGCCTCTGGCGTGCGCCAGAACCGTGAACCGGAACCCATACCGACGTTCCAGTATGCCAGAACGCACGGGTCTTCGAGAAATTCCCGGCCGCCGCGAACCCCGCGCGCGGAGGCGGATCACGATGTGGCCGACGTTTGGCGGATGACTGGCGCGCGGTAAGCCGATCCGGGTTAGCTACGTGCAGTCACCAGACCGGCGCCGGGAGCGACGCGAGCGGACCCAGGTCGTGAGGAATCCGGGAGTGAAGTCGTGAACGAGTCAGGCAATGGACCGGCGGTGGAGCCCGCCGGGACCGTGATCGGCGGGTACGTCGTGGAACGCCTGCTGGGCGCGGGCGGCATGGGCGCGGTCTACGCGGCCCGGCACCCGCGGCTGCCGCGCGTGGACGCCCTCAAGGTGCTGCCCACCGCCTTCTCGCACGACCCGACGTACCGGGCGCGGTTCGAGCGCGAGGCCGACATGGCCGCGCGACTCGACCACCCGAGCATCGTCCCGGTGTACGACCGCGGCAACGACGACGGCCGGCTGTGGATGTCGATGAAGCTGGTCCCGGGCCAGGACGCCGCGGGCCTGCTCGCGAGCAACCCCAACGGCCTGCCGGTGAACCGGGTGCTGGCCATCGTCGACGCGGTGGCCGCGGCGCTGGACTACGCGCACTCGCAGGGTCTGCTGCACCGCGACGTCAAGCCCGGCAACATCTTGATCGACGGCACCGGACCGGCGCCGCGCGTCATGCTCGGCGACTTCGGCATCGCGCGCCGGCAGCAGGAGCACAGCGACCTGACGTCCGTCGGCATGGCGGTCGGCACCCTCGACTACGCCTCGCCGGAGCAGCTCAGCGGCGATCCCGTCGACGGCCGCAGCGACCAGTACAGCCTCGCCGGCACGACAGTGCAGCTGCTCACGGGCGCGAAGCCCTTCGGCGCGAGCAGCGGCACCGCGGTGATCCGCGACCACCTGATGGCGCCGCCGCCGGCGCCGTCGCGGCAGCGCCCCGATCTGCCGACCGCGATCGACGGGGTGATCGCGCGGGCGATGGCGAAGTCGCCGCAGCAGCGGTACGCGACGTGCCACGACTTCGCGCAGGCCCTGCGCGCGGCCGCGGCGGGCGCTGCACACGGTCCGGCACCGTCGAACCCGACGACGCGCGTGGCGACGCCGCCGCCCGGCGCCGGCTACCGCCCGCCGACTCCCCCGCCGTTCCAGGGTGCGCCCTCGCAGCCCTTCGCGCGGCCGTCGGGTCCGATCCCGAATCCCCCGATCTCGAATGCCCTGACCTCGGATCCACAGGCCGCGGGGCCGCAGGGCGCGTGGCAGGGCGCGCCGCTGGGCGTGGCCGGGCGGGCCCCACAGCAGGGTGGCACGAAGAAGGGCGTGGTCATCGGCGCGATCGCCGCGGTCGCGGTGGTGGCGGTGGCCGCGATCTCGGTCCTGGTGCTCAGCATGGGGTCCGACGACGCCGTCACCGCCTCGTCGACCAGCACGAGCAGCGCGCCGGTCACGACGACCACGGCGCCGGTGAACAACACGTCGACGGTGCGGGAGGGCTACATCGACCCGTGCCTGCTGCCGCCGTCCGCGATCACGGCCCTCGGCATCACCCCGCTCGCCGACGATCCGGGGCAGCGCACCGGCGAGGCCGGCGCGAAGTACGCGTGCAAGGGTGCGGACTCCCAGGCGAGCAACGCCGACGTGAAGTTCGCGACGTTCGTGACGTCGACGAGGTGGGAGACCGGCGCACCGATCACCCTGCCGGGCTCCACCAACTCCAAGTGGCGCTCCTTCGATCTGCCCGCGGTCAACGCCACGTCGCCCGGCTTCTGCATCACCGCGTACAAGTCCCTGACCAACGGCTACCTGTACATCGGCCTGCAGAAGGTCGGCAACCGCGACTGCAACCGGGGCGCGGTGATCGCCGCGGCGATCACCCCGTACCTGCCGCAGTAGTGGCCCGAGGCACCGTCGGCATGGCCGAACGCGCAGCGGCGCCCCGCTCCGGGTGGAGTGGGGCGCCGCGCTCGTCACGGATCAGTCGTTGTCGCCGAAGCCGCTGTTCTTCTGCACCGTCATGAGGAACTCGATGTTGTTCTGCGTCTTCTTCAGCTGGCTGATCAGCAGGTCGATGGCCTGCTGGCTGTCCAGCGCGGCCAGCAGCCGGCGCAGCTTGTTCACGACGGCCGCCTCGTCGGGCGCCATGATGAGCTCGTCCTTGCGGGTGTTCGACGCAGCGACGTCGACGGCCGGGAAGACGCGCCGCTCCGAGATCTTGCGGTCGAGCTTGAGCTCGGCATTGCCGGTGCCCTTGAACTCCTCGAAGATCACGGTGTCGCCGGTGGAGCCGGTCTCGACCAGCGCCGTGGCGATGATCGTCAGCGAGCCGCCGTTCTCGATGTTGCGCGCCGCGCCCAGGAACCGCTTCGGCGGGTACAGGGCCGTCGAATCGATACCGCCCGAGAGAATGCGGCCCGACGCCGGGCTCGAGTTGTTGTAGGCGCGGCCCAGGCGGGTGATCGAGTCGAGCAGGACCACCACGTCCTTACCGCCCTCGACGAGCCGCTTGGCCCGCTCGATGGCCAGCTCGGCGACCGAGGTGTGATCGCCCGGCGGGCGATCGAAGGTGGAGCTGATCACCTCGCCGCGCACGCTGCGCTGCATGTCGGTGACCTCCTCCGGGCGCTCGTCCACCAGCACGACCATGAGGTAGCACTCGGGGTTGTTGGTGGCGATCGCGTTGGCGATGTCCTGCAGCACCGTGGTCTTGCCGGCCTTCGGCGGGGCGGAGATCAGCGCGCGCTGGCCCTTGCCGATGGGCATGATCAGGTCGATCACGCGGGTGGTGAGGATGTTCTGCGCGGTCTCGAGGCGCAGGCGCTGATTGGGGTACAGCGGCGTGAGCTTGTTGAACTCGGGCCGGTTCTTCGCCGACTCGACGTCCTGGCCGTTGACCGAGTCCAGGCGCACCAGCGGGTTGAACTTCTGCCGGTTGTTCTGGTTGCCGCGGCCACCGCCGCCACCGCCCTGGTTGCCGCCGTCGTTGTTCTCGCCGTCGCGGGGCATCTTCACGGCGCCGGTGATCGCGTCACCGCGGCGCAGGCCGTTGCGGCGGATCATGTTCATCGAGACGTAGACGTCGTTCGGTCCGGCGATGTAGCCCGACGTGCGGACGAAGGCGTAGTTGTCGAGCACGTCGAGGATGCCCGCGACGGGCTGCAGGACGTCGTCCTCGCTGACCTGCGGCTCACCGTCGTTCTGGCCCCGGTCGCGGCCGCGGCGACGCTCGCGGAAGCGGCGCCCGCGACGCCCGGTGCCGTCACCGTCGTCGTCCGGGCCGTTGTTCTGGTTCCGGTTGCCCTGGTTGTTGCCCTGGCCGCCCTGGTTGTTCTGATTGCGCTGGCGGTTCTCGCCCTGCTGGCGGTCGCCCTGCTGGCGGTTCTCGCCGTCCTGGTTCTGGTTGCGGCGCTGATTGCGCTCGCGGCGCTGCCCCTGCTGCTGGCCCTGGTCGCGCTCGGTCTTCGGCGCATCGCCCTGGGGCGCATCGTTGGTGGGTGCGTCCGCTGGAGCGGCCGCGTCGCCGGTGTCCGACGGTGCCTGGTCGGCCTTCGCCGCCCGCTCGCCCCGGGGGGCCCGAGCCGCGCGGCCCTCGGTTGTGCTGGGCGCCTCGCCCTCGTTCGTCGCCGCCTCGGCCTCGGCTTTGGGTGCCTCGCTCTGCGGAGCGTCCGCCTTCGGGGCGTCCGTCTTCGGGGCGTCCGCCTTCGGGGCGTCGGCCTTCGGGGCGTCCGCCTTGGGAGCGACGGCCTTCGAAGCGCCGGCCTTGGGGGCCTTCGGCGCGGCCTTGGCGGCGCCGCCGTGCTCGTTGATCGCCGCGATGAGATCGCCCTTGCGGAGGCCCGAGATGCCCTTGATCCCCAGCTCGCTCGCGATTCCCCGCAGCTCGGCCAGCACCATGCCGTTGAGGCCCGAGCGCCGGCGCTCGTCGGCCCGCGTGGTGCTGACCGTGGCGGTGGCCGTCTCCGGGCTGGTGGTCCCGTCCGTTTCGGTCACGGAGTTCCTTTCAATTCCCTACTCGCGCAGCGCGAGAGCAGGGCCTACCGTGTTCGCCGGGCTGTCCTGCGTTGGTACACAGGGGCTTTCGCGGGCGACACACGAATGACGAAGGTGCTTATGTGCGCTTCGGCTGCCGGGCCCCGCGTTTCCGGCGGGGGCACAGATGTCTCGGCCTGATGTGGAGACCGGCGCGCCACCACGTCCGATGCTGGTTGCGGAAGGGCGTGGAAATGGCTCAGTGCCGAAGTAGCGCCCGCGCATGCGTCGGACACTTGTGTCATGATAGCGCGGGCTCGCGCCCCCGGCAATCACCGCCCCCAACATTCGCGGCGCGGCTCTCCGAACCGCGCACACGGATCGCCCCTTGAGCGCACCGCGCCCGGCGGCTCAGCCGCGAACCACCCCGTCGGCGATCGGCAGTTCCCGCACGGTGAAGCCGGCCTCGATCGCGGCGTCCGCGAGCCGGGTGGGCAGCACCTGCGGGGTCAGCGCCAGCACCGTGGGCCCGGCACCGGAGATGGCGGCGGCCACGCCGGCCGCACGCAACCGCTCGACCAGCGCGGACGACTCCTTCATCGACGCCGCTCGGTACCGCTGATGCAGCCGGTCCTCGGTGGCGTCGAGCAGCAGGTCCGGGTGCACCGTCAGCGCGAGCACCATGAGCGCGGCGCGCGAGGCGTTGAACGCGGCGTCGGCGTGCGGCACCAATCGGGGCAGCATGCCGCGCGTGACCGAGGTCGAGGACTGCACGTCGGGCACGAAGGCGTAGGCCCGGATGTCGGGGTGCACGTCCACGCGGCGCGCCCCGTAGTGCAGCGGCGCCGACGGTGCCGCGCTCGCGGCCGCGTGATCGCGGTAGCCGGCCACGTCGGGGACGGGCACCGCGGGCACGGTCCAGGAGACGACCGCGCCGCCGAGCACGCTCGCCGAGGCGTTGTCGGGATGCCCCTCGAACTCGGAGGCCAACTGCACCATCTCGTCGGTGGTCAGCCCGCGCGGCGCGTCGGCGTCGGCAGCCAGCGCCGCGGCGGCAGCGATCCCGGCGACGGCAGCGGCGGCCGAGGAGCCGAGCCCGCGCGAATGCGGGATGCGGTTGACGCAGGTCAGGCGCAGCCCGGGAGCGGCGACCCCCAGGTGGGCGAGCGTGCGGCGCAGCGCGACGACCACGAGGTGCCGGTCGTCGGTGGGCACCTCGTCGGCGCCCTCCCCCGTGACGGAGATCGTCAGGTCACCGTCGACCTCGGGGTCGACGATCTCGACCGTGACGTCGTCGAAGAGCGCCAGCGCAAGGCCGAGGGTGTCGAAGCCGGGGCCGAGGTTGGCGCTCGACGCCGGGACGGTCACGGTGGCCGAGAGGCCGACGGGGAGGACGAGCGGGGCGTTCACGGCGGGAGACACGGCCGCGGCTACTCCGTCAGCCCCATGGCGGAGGCCACGGCGACGGGGTCGATACCGACGCGCGCAATCTCGGGGAGGCTGCTCAGCGCGGTATCGGGGTCCTTGAGCCCGTTACCGGTCACGGTGCACACCACGGTCGAGCCCTTCTCGATCCAGCCGTCCGCGGTGGCCGCGAGCAGGCCCGCCACGGACGCGGCCGACGCGGGCTCGACGAAGACGCCCTCGGTCTTGGCGACGAGGCGGTACGCCTCGAGCAGCTTCTCGTCGGTGGCGGCACGGAACTCGCCGTTCGACTCGTCCTTGGCGGCGACGGCCTGGTTCCAGGACGCGGGGCTGCCGATCCGGATGGCCGTGGCGATGGTCTCGGGGTCCTTGACCGGTGCCCCGTTCACCAGCGGCGCGGCGCCGGCGGCCTGCACGCCGAGCATGCGCGGGCGCGACGAGGCGATGCCGTCGGCGAAGTACTCGCTGTACCCGCGCCAGTAGGCGGTGATGTTGCCGGCGTTGCCGACGGGCAGCGCGTGCACGTCGGGCGCCTTCCCCAGCGCGTCGACGATCTCGAAAGCCGCGGTCTTCTGCCCCTCGATGCGCACCGGGTTCACGGAGTTGACCAGGGCGATGGTGTCGAACGTCGCGGTGGTCTTGCGGGCCAGCTCGAGGCAGTCGTCGAAGTTGCCGTCGACCTCGATGATCTTCGCGCCGTACATGACCGCCTGGGCGAGCTTGCCCATGGCGATCTTCCCGGCGGGGACCAGCACGGCGCACTCGATGCCGGCGATGGCCGCGTACGCGGCGGCGGAGGCGGAGGTGTTGCCGGTGGACGCGCACAGCACGCCCTTCTTGCCGGTGGCCTTGGCCTCGGTGACGGCCATCGTCATGCCGCGGTCCTTGAAGGAACCGGTGGGATTGAGGCCCTCGACCTTGAGGTGCACGTCGCAGCCGGTGAGCTCGGAGAGCGCCCGCGCGGGCAGCAGCGGAGTCGCGCCCTCGCGGAGGGTGACGGGCGCCCAGCCCGGCTCCCACGTCTCGCACACGGGCAGACGGTGACGATAGGCCTCGATCAGCCCGGGCCAGGGCGTGTGCACGGCGTCAGTCATTGGTTCCCTCCAGACGGAGCACGGAGGACACGGCGGTCACCACGTCCAGTTTCTTCAGCGCATCGACGGTGGCCGAGAGTGCCGCGTCGGGCGCCTTGTGGGTGAGGATCACGAGCCGGGCACCCTTGTCCGGGGTGTCGGCCTGCTGGCGGACGGTGCTGATGGAGACGCTCCGCTCCGAGAACTCCTTGGCGACCGCACTGAGCACGCCCGGCCGGTCGGCGACCTCCATCGCCACGTAGTAGCGGGTGAGCACCTCCCCGATCGGCGCGACGGGCAGCTTGGCGTACGCCGAATCGCGCGGGCCGCGGCCGGAGACCACCTTGTTGCGGGCCGCGGCAACGAGGTCGCCCAGCACGGCCGAGGCGGTGGGGGCGCCGCCCGCGCCCGCGCCGTAGAACATGAGCCGGCCGGCGTTCTCCGCCTCGACGAAGACGGCGTTATAGGCGCCGTCCACGCTGGCGAGCGGATGCTTGAGGGGCACCAGCGCCGGATAGACGCGCGCCGAAACCCGCTGTGCGCCCTTCTTGTCCGTGAGCTTCTCGCAGATCGCGAGCAGCTTGATGGTGCAGTCGAAGGCCTTGGCGGCCTCGATGTCGGCCGCGGTGACGCCCGTGATGCCCTCGCGGTGCACGTCGTCGGCCTTGACGCGGGTGTGGAAGGCGATCGAGGCGAGGATCGCGGCCTTCGAGGCGGCGTCGTAGCCCTCGACGTCGGCGGTCGGGTCGGCCTCGGCGTAGCCGAGGCGGCCCGCCTCGGCGAGCACGGTCTCGTAGGCCTCGCCCTTCTCCGCCATGTTGGAGAGGATGAAATTGGTGGTGCCGTTGACGATGCCCGCCACCAACTCCACGCTGTCGCCGGCGAGGGACTGCTGCAGGGGGCGGATCACGGGGATCGCGCCCGCCACGGCCGCCTCGAAGTACAGGTCGGCGCGGGCCTTGTTCGCGGCGTCGGCGAGCTGACCGGTGTACTCGGCGAGCAGCGCCTTGTTCGCGGTGACCACCGACTTGCCGGCCTTGAAGGCGCTGAGCATCAGCGAGCGGGTGGGCTCGATGCCGCCCATGACCTCGACCACGATGTCGACGTCGTCGCGACCGACGAGCGCCTCCGCGTCGTCGGTGAGCAGGCTCTTCTTCAGGCCGAGCGCCTTGAGGCCGCGCTCCTTCCCGGTGTCGCGCACGGCGATCCCGCGGATGACGAGGTTCGCGCCGACGCGGGCCGCGAGATCATCGGCGTTCTCCACGAGAATGCGCGCCACCTCGGTGCCCACGGTGCCCATGCCGAGGAGGGCGACGCCCAGTTCCTTCTGCTGTGCGGATTCGGTCATCAGAGCACCTCCAGGCTCACCAGGTCGTCCACGGTCTCGCGGCGCAGTATCAGCCGCGCCGCGCCGTCCTTGACCGCCACCACCGCGGGTCGCGGCTGCATGTTGTACCGGCTGGACATCGAATAGCAGTAGGCCCCCGTGGCAGCGACGGCCAGGAGGTCGCCCTCCGCCAGGCCGCCGGGCGTGTAGGTGTCACGGACCACGATGTCGCCGGTCTCGCAGTGCTTGCCGACGATCCGGGAGAGCACGGCTTCGCCCTGCGGGTCGCGGCCCGCGACCACGGCGGTGTACTCCGCCCCGTACAGAGCGGTGCGGATGTTGTCGCTCATGCCGCCGTCCACGGACACGTAGCGCCGGAAGCCCTGTGCGGCGGCACCGTCGGAGGCGGACGCGGCGTCGACGGCGACGTCCTTGATCGTGCCGACCTCGTACAGGGTGATGCCGGGCGGGCCGGCGATGGCGCGGCCGGGCTCGACAGCGAGGTGCGGTGCCGCCAATCCCAGTGCGGCGGATTCGGTCTCGACGATGGATCGCAGCTTCGCCGCGAGGTCCGCCACGGGCGGCGGGTCGTCGTTCGACGTGTAGGAGATGCCCAGGCCGCCACCGAGATCGATCGTGCTCAGCTGCGCGGTCTTCTCCGCGCCGAAGCGGGCGACCACGTCGCGCAGCAGCTCCAGCACGCGGCGGGCGGCGATCTCGAAACCGTCGACGTCGAAGATCTGCGAACCGATGTGGCTGTGCAGGCCCACCAGCCGCAGGTTGTCGGCGGCGAAGACCGCGGTGACGGCCCGCATCGCCGGCGAATCGGCGCCGTTCCCCGCGAGAGAGAAGCCGAACTTCTGGTCCTCGTGCGCGGTGGAGATGAACTCGTGGGTATGCGCCTCGACGCCGGGCGTGAGGCGGATCAACACGTCCTGCACCACGTTCCGCTCCCCCGCGACGCGGTCCACGCGGGCGATCTCGGAGAGCGAGTCCACCACGACGTGGCCGATGCCGGACTCGACGGCATAGTCCAGCTCGGCGACCGACTTGTTGTTGCCGTGCAGCGCGATCCGTTCCGCGGGGAAGCCGGCGCGCAGCGCGACGGCGAGCTCGCCGCCGCTGCACACGTCGAGGTTGAGTCCCTCGTCGCGCACCCAGCGGGCGATCTCCATGGAGAGGAAGGCCTTCGAGGCGTAGTGCACGGCCGCGTCCTCGCCGAAGGCCTCGCGCATGCCGCGGCACCGGGCGCGGAAGTCGGCCTCGTCGATCACGAACAGCGGCGTCCCGAATTCCGCCGCGAGCGCGGTCACGGGCACCCCGGCGACCGAGACGACACCATCGGCCTCCCGGCGGGCGTGCGCGGGCCAGACGGCCCGATCCAGTTCACTCACGATGGGTCGCCTCTCACATCCGGTCGGGTGCCGAGACACCCACGAGCGCGAGGCCGTTCGCGAGCACCTGGCGGGTGGCGGCGCACAGCGCCACGCGGGCGCGGTGCAGGTCGGTCGGTTCCTCGTCGCCCAGGGGCAGTACCCGGCACTCGCCGTAGAAGCGGTGGTACACGCCCGCCAGCTCCTCGAGGTAGCGCGCGATGCGGTGCGGCTCGCGGAGCGCCGCCGCGCCGGCGGCCACCGCGGGGAACTCGCCGAGCGTGCGCACCAGGTCGCCCTCGCGGGCGTGGTCGAGCAGGCCGAGGTGCTCCGTCGACGGCGCGATGCCGAGCTCGGCGGCCGAGCGAGCGATGGCCGAGAGCCGCGCGTGCGCGTACTGCACGTAGTAGACGGGGTTCTCGTTGCTGGCCTGCGCGAGGAGGTCCAGGTCCAGGTCGATGGAGGTGTCCACCGAGCTGCGCACCAGCGAGTAGCGTGCGGCGTCGACGCCGACGGCCTCGACCAGGTCATCGAGGGTGATCACGGTACCGGCGCGCTTGCTCATCCGGACGGGGGTGCCGTCCTTGACCAGGTTGACCAGCTGGCCGATGAGCACCTCGATCCGCGCCGGGTCGTAGCCGAGCGCGCCGGCGGCGGCCTTGAGCCGGCCGATGTAGCCGTGATGGTCGGCGCCGAGCATGTAGATCGCGAGCGTGAACCCGCGGTCGAACTTGTGCTTGATGTAGGCGATGTCGCCCGCGATGTAGGCGGCGTTGCCGTCGGACTTGATGACGACGCGGTCCTTGTCGTCGCCGTAGTCGGTGGCCCTGAGCCACCAGGCGCCGTCGTTCTCGTACAGGTTGCCGTTGTCCTTGAGCTGCTGGACACTGCTCTCGACGAGGCCCGAGCTGAACATCTCGTCCTCGTGCGTGAACACGGCGAAGTCGGTGCCGAACTCGTGCAGGGTGCGCTTGATGTGGGCGAACATGAGCTCGACGCCGTCGGCGCGGAAGGCCTCGATCCGCTCGTCCTCGGGGAGCTCCAGGATGCCCGGGCGGTCCTTGACGACGGTGGCCGCGATCTCGCCGATGTAGTCGCCGGCGTAGCCGTCCTCGGGCGTCGGCTCGTTCCGTGCCGCCGCGTCGAGCGAGCGGGCGAACCGGTCGATCTGCGCGCCGTGATCGTTGAAGTAGTACTCGCGGGTGACCTCGGCGCCCTGCGCTTCGAGCACCCGGCCCAGGCTGTCGCCGACCGCGGCCCACCGGGCTCCACCCAGGTGCACGGGGCCGGTGGGGTTGGCGGAGACGAACTCGAGGTTGATGAGCGCACCGTCGAGCGCCGTCCCGTGCCCGAACGCGCCCGCCTGTTCGAGGATGCTCGCGACGATCTGGTTCTGCGCGTCCGCGGCGAGGCGGATGTTGAGGAAACCGGGGCCCGCGACGGTGGCCTCATCGACGCCGTCGGCGCCGCCGAGCGCCTCGGCGAGCCAGGTGGCGAGGTCGCGCGGGTTGACGCCGGCCTTCTTGGCCACCTGCATCGCGACGTTCGTCGAGTAGTCGCCGTGCTCGGGGTTGCGGGGCCGCTCGACGATGACGCGGTCGGGCAGCACGGAGGCGTCGAGGCCGCGCTCGCTCAGCACGGTCTTCGCGGTGGCGTGCAGGAGGTCCGAGAGGTCAGCGGGAGTCACCGGTCCATCCTAGGGTGCGCCTGACCGCCCGGTTTCCGCCGGGCCTGCCCTATGCGCTAACCTTGCTAGGCCCTGCGCCCCCGTAGCTCAGGGGATAGAGCGTTCGCCTCCGGAGCGAAAGGCCGCAGGTTCGAATCCTGCCGGGGGCACTTCCTGCGCGATCACGGCGACGCCCTCGACCCTCGCGGCGTCTACCCCACCATCGCGATCCGATCGCGAGCCTGCGCCCGTGGCACGATGGCACCATGGCGGAGTCGACGCGCGGAGCAGGAGCGCCCCCGTACCTCCTCCGCCGGATCCAAGTGCAGGACCGTCTGTGGCGGTTCGCGATCGCGGCGCTGACCGTCGGCTTCGGGCTGTTCGGATCAGTGACGATCGTCCTTCCCGACGGTGCCGGCGACAGCGAGTGGCGACGGGTCGTGATCGCTGTCATCTGCCTCAGCGCGATCCCCGCAGCCGTCCTCGTCGCCCGGACCCCGCTCGGTGGCGCGACGTGGCCGAGCGGAACCCGGCGCCGCGGGAGCATCGCCTTCGTCGCCTACGCGGACCTCGGCCTGGCCGGCGTCGTGTTGTGCATGCAGAATCCGCAGACCGGACTCATCGGCACCGGCCTGTTCTCCGTCATCGGCGCCTACGTCGCGCACTTCGTCAGCGGACGGGTCGCGGCACTGCACATCCTCTTCTCGACGGCCGTCATCCTGGTGCTCGGGGCGCGCCTGCTCGCCGTGGGGCGCGACCCGATCACCGTGGCTCTCGAAGTGGTGGTCGCGATCGTCGTCGCGAACGCCGTGGTGGCGCTGCTGCGCGAGTACGTCGTCGAGGTGCGCCACCTGCTCAGCACGCAGTTGCTCGAGTCGTCCCTCGACCCCCTGACGAACGTGCTCAACCGCCGCGGATACATTTTCGCGAGCGAGCGTCTCCTGCACCGTCCGACCGGGGATCTGCTGATCGCGGCGATCGACGTCGACGAGTTCAAAAGCATCAACGATCGCTTCGGCCACGCGGTCGGAGACGATGTCCTTCGCAACGTCGCGCGCCGCCTCGACGCGGGTACCAGTCGGGGCGCGGTGGTGAGTCGGCTCGGCGGCGACGAGTTCGCCGTCATCAGTGCGGCGTGGGACCGGGACGCGACATTCCTCACCGAGGCCGTCCACCGCGACCCCGTGCGCCTGCCGGACGGCAGCGCGGCGTCCTTGAGCATCGGCCTGGTGCGGGTGTCGGTGGCCGACACCCTGCCCAAGCACGGGAGCACCAGGGAGCTCATCGACGATCTGAACGACCGCGCCGACCACGCCCTGCAGAGCAGCAAGACCGAGGGGCGGAACCGGACCACCGTGCACGGTGACGGCGAAGCCCCCTGAACCGCGCCGCCCGGCCCCGGCTCTGTCAGCGGCGGCGACGCTGACGCTGCTGCCGTCAGCCCCTGCGGCGGCCGATCCGGGAGAAGACCTTCGGCACCGTGCGGCGGAGGACCTCGACGAGCACGATCGCGACCGCGCCGAAGGCGAATCCGATGCCCACCGTGGTCGGGTTGCTGATGTCGAGGAAGAACTTCTCCTGCGCCAGCGGGATGGAGAACAGCACCACGTAGAACGCGACCGAGCCGCCGACCAGCAGGATCTTCCACCAGGTGTACGGCCGCGCCAAGATGGCGAGCACCCACAGCGAGCCCACGAGCAGCGTGATCAGCGCCGCGGTCGACGCCTGGATCTGCTCGGCGCTGAGGCTCGCCGCCTTGCCGCCCAGCGCCGCACCGGAGCCGCCGGGGTTCACGACGAGGTAGCACAGGAAGGTGGCCAGGCCGATCGCCACACCCGACGGTGCCGCCAGCCGCAGCACGCGCCCGACGAAGCCGGTCTTGGCCCGCTCGTTGTTGGGCGCCAGTGACATCACGAACGCCGGGACGCCGATGGTGAACCAAGCGGCGATCGTCACATGGATGGGCTGGAACGGGTACGAGATCGGCGCGAACCCGAAGAGCTTGGCGCCCAGGCCGGCGATGCCCACGAGCCACGCCAGCAGCACCGCGTAGACGGTCTTGGTGAGGAAGAGGTTCGCGACGCGCTCGATGTTGCCGATCACCCGCCGCCCCTCCCCCACCACGTAGGGCAGGGTGGCGAACTTGTTGTCCAGCAGCACGATCTGCGCCACCGAGCGCGCGGCGGAACTGCCGGACCCCATCGCCACGCCGATGTCGGAATCCTTGAGCGCCAGGACGTCGTTCACCCCGTCGCCGGTCATGGCGACGGTGTCGCCGCGCGACTGCAGCGCCTTGACCATCGCCCGCTTCTGGTCGGGACGCACGCGGCCGAAGGTCACATTGCCGGCGACGACCTCGCCCAGTTCGTCGTTGTCCGCCGGCAGCTTCCGCGCGTCGACCGAGGAATCGGGCGAACCCAGGCCCAGCGAGTGGGCCACGGCGCCCACGGAGACGGCGTTGTCGCCGGAGATCACCTTCACGGCGACGCCCTGCGAGTCGAAGTAGTCGAGAGTGTCACGGGCGTCGACGCGCACCCGCTGCTCCAGCGCGATCAGCGCGCGCGGCACCAGGTTCCCGGGCGCCTCCAGCCCGTCGATCTCCGTGTCCACCGGCACATCGGTGGAGGCGACCAGCAGCACCCGCAGCCCCGTCGAGCCCAACTCGGTCGCGCGCCGCGCACCGTCGGACTCGGGGTCCAAGAGGACATCGGCGGCGCCCAGGATCCAGTTGCCCTGCGGCGCGGCACCGTCCTCGAGCGAGACGCCCGACCACTTCTTGGCGGAGTTGAACGGCGCCACCGCGGACGCGCGCCAGGACGGCGCCTCGGGATAGGCCTCGGCGATCGCCTGCACGCTCGCGTTGGGTCGCGGGTCGAGCGCGGCGACCGCGGCGAGCGCGGTCTCGACCTCGGCGCGATCCCCTTCGAGTACGTCGAGTTCCGACAGGCGCATGCCGTTCTCGGTGAGAGTGCCGGTCTTGTCGGCGCACACCACGTTCACCCGGGCGAGGCCCTCGATCGCGGGCAACTCCTGTACGAGACACTTGCGCTGCCCCAGGCGCACGACGCCGACCGCGAAGGCGATCGAGGTCATGAGCACGAGGCCCTCGGGAACCATCGGGACCAGTGCCGCGACCATGCCCAGGATCGCCTGGTTGGGTTCCTGTTTCGAGATCACCAGCTGGTTGACGACGGTGAGCACACCGGCCGGCACCAGCAGCCAGGTGATCACCTGGAGGATCTTGTTGATGCCGGAGCGCAGCTCGGAGTTGACGAGGGTGAACTTGCTGGCCTCGTCGGCGAGCTTCGCGGCGTAGGCGTCGGCCCCGACCTTCGTCGCGCGGTACGCGCCCGACCCGGAGACCACGAAGCTGCCGGAAAGGATCTCGTCGCCGAGCTGCTTGTCCACGGGATCGGCCTCGCCGGTGAGCAGCGACTCGTCGACCTCGAGGGCCTCGAACTCGATCGTCTCGCCGTCGACCACGATCTGGTCGCCGGGGCCTATCTCGATGATGTCGTCGAGCACGACGTCCGACTGGCCGACCTCGACGGCCGTACCGTCGCGCCGCACCACCGGGCGGGCCTGCCCGACGATGGCCAGGGAGTCCAGCGTCTTCTTGGCACGCAGTTCCTGGATGATGCCGATGGCCGAGTTGAAGACGATCAGCAGGGCGAACAGCCCGTTGATGAGCGAGCCGGTGAACAGCACCAACAGGAAGAGGACGCCGAGTATTGCGTTGATGCGCGTGAAGATGTTGGCGCGGATGATGTCCCAGGTGCTCCTACCCGACCGGTTGGGCAACGTGTTGACCCGGCCGTCGCGCACCCGCTCCGCGACCTGCGCCGCGGTGAGGCCGGACGCGGGAAGGCCGGAGGTCGTGTCGGGAGCAGCAGTCATGACCGCGAGTCTAATGACGCGCACCGTCATCGCGGACGCGGCTCTCCGCCCGCGCCGGCGTCGTATTCTTCCCGCATGACCGCCTTCACCGTCACCCGATCCACCGAGATCGCCGCGCCCGGCGAGACCGTCTACGGCCTCATCGCCGACTTCCACGAGTGGCGCCTGTGGTCCCCGTGGGAGGGCCTCGACCCCCGGCTGCACCGGGAGTACACCGGGCCGTCGAGCGGGCCGGGCGCGAGCTACGCATGGAAGGGCAACCGCAAGGCCGGGGCGGGCCGGATGACGATCTCGGCCGTGGAGCCCGGCCGCTCGGTGGACGTCGACCTCGAGTTCATCAAGCCGATGGCGTCGCACAACCGGGTGCGTTTCGACATCGTTCCGGCAGGCGCCGGCGTGCAGGTCACCTGGACCATGACCGGCGAGACGAGCGGGCTGTTCTCCCTGATCGGCAAGTTCGTGCCGATGGACACGCTCGTCGGGAAGGACTTCGCGAAGGGCCTCGCTGCGCTCAAGGACCGCTCGGAGAACAGGGGCGGCAGCGCCGCGTAGGCCGCCCGGCCGGGGCGGCGCCACCCGCCGTGTCCGCACGGCATGCTGAGCGGGCACGATCGGAACTGAGAATCCGGCGAATCGCACCCGCACGCGCCCCGGCGGCGGCGAAGATGCACGCACATCGCTCGCACCGCAGCTAGGAGTCGCCATGCCCGCTCGCCCCGCCGTCGACCTCGGATCCTGGATCGCGCGCCGCGCCGCAGTGAGCGGGGACCGGCCCGCCATCACCTACGGCGACGCGACGTGGACCTACCGGGAGTTCGCCGACCGGGTGGACCGGCTCGCGGCGGAGCTGGTGGCCGGCGGCGTGCGGTCGGGCGATCGCGTCGGCTACGTGGGCTTCAACCACCCCGACTTCCTCACCACCATGTTCGCCGCCTCCCGCGCCGGGGCAGTCTTCGTACCGCTGAACTTCCGCCTGACCTCCGCGGAGCTGGAGTACATCCTCACCGACGCGGGCGTGCACACGCTGATCGCGGACGCCGACCGGGCCGCCGTCGTGGAGCCGGTGCGCGCCTCGTCGGGCCTGATCCGGGCGATCGCGCTGGAGGCGGTGGACGGCTGGGAGCAGCTCGACGCCCTCCTCGCGGTCCGCGCGCCGATCGGCGAGCCGCAGTCCCCGGCCGAGGACGATGTGGCGCTCATCATGTACACCTCGGGCACGACGGGGCGCCCCAAGGGCGCGATGCTCACGCACGGGAACATGTTCTGGAACAACGTGAACGCACTGCTCAGCCTCGACACCGTCTCCACCGACGTCAGCCTCGTCGCGGCGCCCATGTTCCACATCGGCGGCCTCAACGTGACCACGCTGATCACGCTGCAGAAGGGCGGCCGGCTCGTGATCCTGCCCGCCTTCGATCCCACCGCCGCGCTGCAGCTCATCGAGAAACACCGCGTGACCACCATGTTCGGCGTGCCGGCGATGTTCCTCTTCATGAGCCAGGTGCCCGCCTTCGAGACCGCCGACCTCTCCAGCGTCCGCCAGTTCACGTGCGGCGGGGCGCCGGTCCCGGAGCCGCTCATCGCGCTCTACAACGGCCGCGGCATCCCGTTCTGCCAGGGCTACGGCCTCACCGAGACCGCGCCGCTCGCACTCGTCCTGGACATCTACGACACCGCCCGCAAGATCGGCGCCGCCGGCCACCACATCCTTCCGCTGTCCGAGGTCGCGCTCCTCGGGGCCGACGGTGCGCCGGTCCCCGCCGGGGAGCGCGGCGAGGTCTGCGTGCGGGGCCCGCAGGTCACGCCCGGGTACTGGCAGAACCCCGACGCAACCGGCGCCACCATCGACGCCGACGGCTGGTTCCACACCGGCGACATCGGCGAACAGGATGAGGACGGCTACGTCACCGTCGTGGACCGGGTCAAGGACATGGTGATCTCCGGCGGCGAGAACGTCTACCCCGCCGAGGTCGAGTCCGTGCTGTACCGCCACCCGTCGATCGCGGAGGTCGCGATCATCGGCACGCCGCACGAGAAGTGGGGCGAGGCCGTGACCGCGGTCGTCGCGCTCAAGCCCGAGGCCTCGCTGACGCTGGAGGAGGTCCGCGACTTCGCGAAGGACTCCCTCGCGCCGTACAAGCTGCCGCTGGCGCTGCACCTCGTCGACGCCCTCCCCCGCAACCCCGCCGGCAAGGTCCTCAAGTACCAGCTGCGCGAACAGGTCTAGCCGAGCGCGACCTCGGAGACGCCCTCGCGGCCGCGGAGGGCGTCGAACCGGCCCGGGACGCAGCTGAAGACGATCACCTGCGCGGTACGACCTGCCTCGACCAACGCGTCCGCCATCGCGCCGAGGCGCGCGGGATCGCTGTGGCCGAGGGCGTCGTCGAAGATGACGGGGGCGCCGTCGGCACCGTCGACCAGGCGGGCGCAGGCGAGGCGGCTGAGAACGCCCAGCTGCTCCTGCGCACCCCCGGAGAGGGAGTCGAAGGGCACAGTGACCCCGTCGACGGTGCGCGAGACGATGGTCAGATCCTCGCCGACCGTGATGGTGAGCGGATCGCCGAAGACGGTGCGGCCCAGCTCCTCCAGCGCACGCTGGTACGGCGCCTGCACCCGCGCGCGACGCGCGTCGCGGTGCGCTGTCAGGGTGTCGTGCAGGAGCGCCGCGGCGCGGGCCCGCTCCTCCACCGAGGCGAGCGCGCGCTCGGCGTGGACGTGCTCGGCCTCGGCCGCGTCGAGCCGGTCACGGCGGCCGTCGGCCTGGAAGAGCTGCAGCTGCCCCTCGAGCCTGTGCAATTCCTCGCGGGCCGACGTCTCCGCGGCACGCGCCTGCTGGTCCTGCGCGCGGGCGGCGGCGAGACGGGCCGCGAAGCCGGCGACGTCGGCCTCCCTGGCTGCGGCCTCGTGCTC
>NZ_VIGW01000019.1 GCF_007858435.1 Tsukamurella asaccharolytica
CACGCGCCGCAGGTCCGCGAGCGCGGCCTGCGCGTCGTCCTCGATGCCGGGCTGCTCCGCCGCGCGGGCCGCCAGCACGATCCTGGTGAGCCGTGCCGTCGCGAGGTCGTGCAGCTGCGCGGCGAGCGCCAGCCGCTCGTCCGCCCGGGCCTGCCGGGCCGCGAGTGCGCGCCGTTCGCGCTGGGCATCGCGCAGACGCAGCCCCAGGCCGAAGGTCGTGCCGCCGAGCACCGGCGCGAGCGAGCCGAGCGCGCCCCACACCGAATGGGAGGACGCCGCGACCGCCGCCGCGAAGACCACGAACGGGGCGAAGGCGATCACGGCCTCGCGCCGGTCCCGCACCGCTTGGGCCGCCGCCGAGGAGACGAGGGAGGCCGCGACGGCGACCCAGAAGGCCGCGCCGGAGCCGGTGGCCTCCGCCCACGGGCCGAGCACGAGGTAGCAGGCCGCGGCCGCGACCACCGGCGCCGCGGAGACGGGCCGCAGGAACCCGACCGCGGCGGAGGCGGCGAGCATCGCCGCCACGCCCAGCCAGAGGTCCGCGCCGCGCAGTCCGGGGAACAGCGCCATCACCAGCGCGACGGTGCCGGCCGCCGACACCGCGAGCAGCGCCGCGTGGGCGGCGCGGGTGCGGGGGCCGGGTTCGAGGGACATGTCGTCATCGTAGGGAGTCGCCCGACGGGGCCGGTACCTACTCTCGTCGGTCGACGGACCTCCGAACGGCGCTACCGGCGCCGCGCCCGGTCCGGCACCGTCGAGGCCATGACATCGCAGGTCAACGCCATCGACACCGCTCCCAGCGCAGGCCCCGGCGCCGCGCCGCCGCCCGTCGCGCGCCTGCCCCTCGCCGGCGTCGGCGCCGTGGTTCTCGCCGTGATGCTCATCGGCAGCCGCAACTACGGCTACTTCTTCGACGAGGCCTACTTCGTCGTCGCCGGGCGGGACCACCCCGCGGCCGGCTACTTCGACCAGCCGCCGCTCGTGCCGCTGCTCGCTGCGGGGATCGATCACCTCGCGCACGGGAACCTCGTCGCGCTCCGCCTCCCCGCCACGCTCGCCGTCGTCGCGATCACCGTGCTCGCGGGACTCCTCGCCCGCGAGCTGGGCGGGCGCGCGGGGGCGCAGGTCTTCGCCGCGGCGGCGGCCGCGATGTCGCTCGTGAGCTCCGTCGGGCACTGGCTCGCGACCTATTCGCTCGACCCGCTGTGGTGGACGATCATCCTGTACCTGCTGGTCCGGTGGGTGCGCGCCCGTGACGACCGCCTGCTGCTCCTCGCGGGCGCCGTCACGGCACTGTCGCTGCTCACCAAGTTCCTCGTGCCCGCGCTGTGGATCGCGGTCGCCCTCGGCGCCCTTGCCTGCGGACCACGGCGGCTGCTCACCCGCCCCGCCCTCTGGGCCGGCGGCGCGCTCGCCGTCGCCGCGATCGTCCCGACCCTCGTCTGGCAGGCGGGCCACGACTGGGCGTACACGCGGATGGGGGCCGTCGTGCAAGCGGAGTGGCCCGGCGGCGCGGGGTTCGCGCTGGTCGGGCTGTTCGGCGCGGGCCTGCTGATCGGGCTGCCGCTGCTGCTCGCCGGGATCGTCGCGTTGCTGCGCTCGCGCGAGCTGCGCCCGTACCGGTTCCTCGGTGTCGCGCTGGTGCTGGTCGTGGTGGCGATCGTGCTCACCCACGGCCGGGCCTACTATCTGGCCGCGGTGTACGCGCTGCCGATGGCGGCGGGCGCCGTCGTCGCGGAACGCTGGCTCGCGCGGCGCGGGCGCCGGGCCCGCGGCGCGCTCCGGGCGATCGCGGTGCTCGCCCTCCTCGGCTCCACGGCGAGCTGGATCGCCGCCTCGCCCGTATGGTCGCCCGCGATGGCCGAACGGATCGGTACGCCCCCGCTGCGTGCGCCCGCCACC
Organism: Tsukamurella asaccharolytica; assembly: GCF_007858435.1. Classification (GTDB taxonomy): domain Bacteria; phylum Actinomycetota; class Actinomycetes; order Mycobacteriales; family Mycobacteriaceae; genus Tsukamurella; species Tsukamurella asaccharolytica. Next base: position 1,903 of record NZ_VIGW01000019.1, read on the forward strand.
ATGCTCGTCGACGGGGACACGATGCTGCGAAACCTGTCGGACACCGTCGCCGCCGCGTACCGGACCCTCTCGCCCGCGGAGCGCGACGGGGCCGTCATCGTCGCCGAGAGCTACCCCTTCGCCGCCGCAGTCGACTTCTTCGGCCGCGATGAGGGCCTGCCCCGCGCATACAGCGGGCACCGCGCGTACTACTACTTCGGCAGCCCGCCCGCCGACGCCCGGACGGTGCTCTGGATCGGCGACCCGACGCCCGTGCTCGACGAGGCCTTCGTGCACCGCCGGGCCGTTCCGGCGCCGGGGGACACGGGCGATCCAGTGGTGCAGCTGTACACCGGCCGCACCGTCGCCTGGCCCGAACTGTGGGAGCGGCTGCGCTCGCAGTGACGACCCGGGGGCGAGGTCAGTAGGGTGACGGGCGTGATCCTCGCCAGCATTCCGAGTCCCGCCCAGGGCGTATGGCACCTCGGGCCCGTCCCCATCCGCGCCTACGCGCTGTGCATCATCGTCGGCATCGTCGTCGCCTGCTGGTGGGGCGACCGCCGCTGGGTGGCCCGCGGCGGTAAGCCCGGCCAGGTTCTGGACGTCGCGGTCTGGGCGGTTCCGTTCGGCCTCATCGGCGGCCGGCTCTACCACGTGATGACCGATTTCAGCACCTACTTCGGGCCGAACGGCCGCGGCCTCGGCGCCGTCTTCCGCATCTGGGACGGCGGCCTCGGCATCTGGGGCGCCGTCGCCCTCGGCGGCGTCGGCGCCGCCATCGGCTGCCGGCAGATGGGCATCAAGCTCGGGCCGTTCGCCGACGCCGTCGCGCCCGCGATCGTCGTGGCGCAGGCCATCGGCCGCCTCGGCAACTGGTTCAACCAGGAGCTCTACGGAGGCGCCACGAGCCTGCCCTGGGGTCTCGAGATCTACGAGCGCGCCAACGACGTCGGCCAGCGCGGTCCCGACGTGCTCGACGGCCACAGCACCGGCGTCGTCCTCGCGGTCGTGCACCCGACGTTCCTGTACGAGCTGATCTGGAACCTGCTGGTCGCGGCCTTCCTGGTGATCGTCGATCGGCGCTTCCGCATCGGCCACGGCCGCCTCTTCGCGCTGTACGTCGCGGGCTACTGCCTGGGCCGCTTCTTCATCGAGATCATGCGTGACGACCACGCGACACTGATCTTCGGCGTCCGGATCAACGTCTTCACCGCGGCGCTCGTCTTCGCGGGTGCCGTCGCCTACTTCGTGCTCGCCCCGAAGGGGCGCGAGCACTCGGTGTTCCTCGACGAGCAGTCGACGGCACCGTCGGAAACCGTCCCCGAGCAGGACGGACCGACAGCCGCCGCGGCGCCGGCGACGCTCGAGAAGGCGAGCGACGGGGCCGCTGCGGAGCCTGATGTTCGCCGGATGGATACCGACGGGTTAGCGAGAGACTCCACAGAGCGGAATAAAGGGGACTAACGTGGGAGCCGTGACTCGTCGAACCAAGATCGTCTGCACCCTGGGCCCTGCTGTCGGAACTGATGAGAAGGTCCTGGCCCTCGTAGAGGAGGGAATGGACGTTGCGCGCCTGAACTTCAGTCATGGCGAACATGCTGATCACGGGGTGAATTACGCGCGGGTGCGTGCCGCCTCGGACCGGACCGGCCGGGCCGTCGGCATCCTCGCCGACCTGCAGGGCCCGAAGATCCGCCTTGGCCGCTTCGCCGGCGATGGCCGCACCGTGTGGGAGACGGGGGAGACGGTGCGGATCACCGTCGAGGACGTGGTCGGCACGCACGATCGGGTGTCCACGACGTACAAGGAGTTGGCCCAGGATGCGCGCCCGGGGGACCGGCTGCTGGTCGATGACGGCAAGGTCGGCCTGCGGGTCGTCTCGGTCGACGGCAACGATGTGGTGTGTGAGGTCACCGAGGGTGGCCCGGTGTCGAACAACAAGGGTGTCTCGCTGCCGGGGATGAACGTGTCGGTTCCGGCCTTGTCTGAGAAGGACATCGAGGATCTGGTGTTCGCGTTGGAGTTGGGTGTGGACTTCATCGCCCTCTCCTTCGTCCGCTCCCCGGCGGATATCGAGCGGGTGCATGCGGTGATGGATCGCGTGGGTCGCCGGGTTCCCGTGGTGGCGAAGCTGGAGAAGCCGGAGGCGATCGAGAATCTCGAGGCCGTGATTCTGGCGTTCGATGCGGTGATGGTGGCGCGCGGTGACCTAGGGGTGGAGTTGCCGCTGGAGGAAGTGCCCCTGGTGCAGAAGCGGGCGATCCAGATCGCGCGGGAGAATGCGAAGCCGGTGATCGTGGCGACGCAGATGTTGGAGTCAATGATCGAGAACAGTCGTCCGACGCGGGCGGAGGCTTCGGATGTCGCGAACGCGGTGCTCGACGGCGCCGACGCGGTGATGCTGTCGGGTGAGGTTTCGGTGGGCAAGTATCCGATCGAGACGGTGCGGACGATGGCGAAGATCGTGTGCGCGGTGGAGGACGGTGGACCGTCGGTGCCGCCGCTCAATCATGTTCCTCGGACGAAGCGGGGGATCATCTCCTATGCCGCGCGCGATATCGGGGAGCGGCTCAACGCGAAGGCCTTGGTGGCGTTCACCCAGTCCGGGGACACGGTGCGGCGGTTGGCGCGGTTGCACACCCGGTTGCCGTTGTTGGCGTTCACGCCGCTGCCGGAGGTGCGGAGCCAGCTCGCCTTGTCGTGGGGTACGGAGACCTTCCTCGTCGACGGCGCGGACAGCACCGATGCGATGATCAAGCAGGTCGATCACTCGCTGGAGGGTATCGGCCGCTATTCCAAGGGTGATCAGGTCGTGATCGTGGCCGGCGCGCCGCCCGGAACGATCGGCTCGACCAACTTGATCCAGGTCCACCGGATCGGCGAAGACGACCACTGACGGCGAGCAGTCAATCCAGCTGCTGACATACTCGTCGCCATGACGGAGACACTCACCGATTTCGACGAGTTCCTCGGCACGCTCGACCTCGCGGAGGCGGGGGAGGACCGATTCCTCGGTCGTCACCCCGCCAAGGTCGCGGCCCGCACCTTCGGGGGCCAGATCCTCTCGCAGGCGATCGTCGCCTCGGGGAACACCGTTCCGGGAGCTCGGGATTCGCTGTTCCTGCACGCCGCACACACGCACTTCATCAACGGCGGCGAAGTGACCGCCGACCTGGAGTTCGTGGTGCGACGCCTCCGGGACACCCGCAACGTCGCGAACCGGCTCGTCTCGGTCGAACAGGGCGGCACCGTCGTCGCGCTGATGCAGCTCGCGTACCAGACCGACGGTCGGAACGCGCTCGTGCACGGCGATCCCGCGCCGCGCGTCCCGGGGCCCGACGGCCTGCCGGACATCCAGGAGACCCTGAAGGGCTACGAGGACGTGGTCACGATGTTCGTCGACGCGCCGCAGCCGATGGACATGCGCTTCACCAACGACCCGGCGTGGATCGCCAAGGGCAAGGGGCTGATCCAGGAGGACAACAACGTGTGGATCCGAACCGCGGGCACCCTTCCCGACGACCAGGTCATCCACGACGCCGCGCTGGCGTACGCCTCGGACACGACGATCCTCGACTCGATCATCACCCGGCACGGCCTGTCGTGGGGATTCGACCGGATCATGGCGGTCACGCTCAATCAGTCCCTGTGGTTCCACCGCCGCGTCCGGTTCGATCGGTTCAACCTGTACTCCTCGCATTCGACGGTGGCCGACGGCGGTCGCGGAATGTCGAACGGGCAATTCTTCGACTCGGAAGGCATTCTGGTAGCTAGCACCACCCAGGAGGGTGTGCTCAAGTACTTCCCGTCGAAGGGGGCGAAGTGACGACGAGCCAGGACACGCAGCAGCGTCCGATCCCGAACGTGCCGGAGGGCACGCCCGGCCGCGATTGGCGCGCGGAGCTGCCCGCGGCGCAGCCGTCGGGGCCGCAGCAGCCGTGGCGCCGGCACGGCCCCGGTTCCCGCGCCTGGGTCGCCGTCCTCACCGCGGTCGTGCTGGTGATCATGGCGGTGGTGGGCGTCTTCGTCGTCGCCTTCGGCTTCGCCAATACGGCCTTCGACCGGCAGGGCGCGGTCGTGCTCGTCGGTTCCGAGTTCCGCCCGTCGCAGACGTCGTGCTCGGGCGTGGGTGAGGCGGCAGGCGTCAGGGAGGGTGCCCGCGTGGTCTTCCGCAGCGCCGGAGGCGGCGACAGCCTCTCTGCCGACCTCGGTGAGGGCGTCCTCCGGTCGGGCAGGTGCGTCTTCCCGTTCGACTACTCCGCCGGCGGTGTGGACCCGGATGTGAACTACGCAGTCACGGTCGCGGGCCTCCCCGCGTCCCCGGTCGCGGGCGCGGAGCTGGCCTCGACGTCGAACGCCGTCCTCGTCTCCCTCGCGGGCTGACCGGCGGTGACCGCACTCGGCACGACGGTCCGCCGCGACTGGCAGCCCGTCCTCACCTACTCGCTGATCGCGGTCAACGTGATCGCCTTCGCGTTCAGCGCGAAGCAGTCGGGCAGTATCGACCAGAACATGGCCTCGTACGAGGTCGCGCGGTTCGCCCTCTCCGAGCCCGCCACCGCGAACGGCTGGTGGTGGACCGCGGTGACCTCGGGGTTCCTGCACTTCGGGCCGATCCACCTGCTCGTGAACATGTTCACGCTGTACGTCTTCGGGCGCAACGTCGAGCAGGCACTGGGTCGGGCGCGGTTCGCCGCGATCTACGCGGTGTCGCTCCTCGGCGGCAGCGCCGCCGTGCTCTGGTTCGGGCTGGAGAACACCATCACCGTGGGCGCCTCCGGCGCGATCTTCGGTCTCATCGGGGCGGAGCTGGTGCTCTTCCTCAAGCTGAAGCTGAACCCGACGTCACTGCTGCTGATCATCGGCGTCAACGTCGTCGCGTCGTTCACGCTGTCCGGCATCTCCTGGCTGGGTCATCTCGGCGGCTTCGTCTTCGGCGCCCTGGTGACCGCGGGCTTCGTCTACGCCCCCGAACTGCTCGCCAGGGACCGTCGGACGCGCCAGCAGGTCGAGGCGCTCGGCTGGGCCTGCGCGGGCGTGCTCGCGGCCGTGGTGGTCGCCGCGATCGCGGTCCGGTTCAGCACGTTCCCCGGCGCGCAGGTGTACACGGTGCGCTACTAGCGGCCGCGGTTCATCTCCCGCAGGCGCGCGTTGTAGGCGGCCAGTGCGGCCTCGTCGTCGTCCACGTCGACGTCGACGTCACTCTCGCCCATGAGCTGGCCGCGGCGAGCGGAGTCGAGCCAGGAGCCCATCCCGCCGCCCCGCTTGCCGGTGGCCTCCGCGGTGATCCACTGGAAGGCCACCACGAGCAGCAGGATCATCATGAGGCCGTCGCCGCCGAACCACATGATGGCGCCGGCCGCCGACTGGTCCTCGAGCCCCGTGGGGCCCCACCCCAGGCGCGACGCGGCGTAGCCGGGGGCCAGCTCTGTGGTGGTCATCATGAGCGTCACGCCGACGAGGGTGTCCGGCCCCATCGCCAGCAGGAACGAGGCGAAGCGCAGCGGGTGCGAGAGCTTGGTGGGGCCGCACAGCTCGTTGCCGATGAGCGGCAGCATGAAGATCCAGCCGACCACGAAGTAGCCGGCGTACTCGAGCTGCTTGAGCCACGGATTGTCCAGGGCGAGGTCCTGGAAGCCCGTGAGGTGCGTGCCGATCAGGGCGAACGCGTACAGCGGCAGGCCGACGATCGGACTCATGACGAGGCGGACGACCCGATTGCCCAGGAACGCGCGCACGCGGCGATCGCCGGTCTCGCCCGTCGCCGTGGCGAGCAGCCGGATCGGCTCGGCGAGCACGAGGAACATCGGCACCACCGTGATGAGCACGAGGTGCACCACCATGTGCGCCCAGAACAGGTGCGTCGCGAGCTCGGCCATCACACTGTTGACCGAGAAGACCAGCAGCGCCATGGCGACGAACCACGACAGAACGCGGACCATCGGCCATGCGACTCCGGCGCGCCGGGCACGGACGGTGCCGTACACGTACAGAATGGACGCGACGATCATGAGGCTCGTCACCACGGGGGTGAACACCCATGTCTGGAGTATTTCCGGCGACTCGGGCGCCACTGCTGAGGGATGCATCGCTGCCCGTTGTACCACCCCGGGCAAACTAATCCAACCGACGTGTAACAAAGCGCGGCGCATGATCGATCAAGGGGCGAACGTCCCTGTCAGAACGCCTGGGTACCCCGCCCCGGGCTCGAACGCACGGAGTAAAGATGCCGAAGGTCCCCGAGCCCACTCCTCAAGAGGTCCGCGACTTCCTCAGCCCGATCTCGCACTGGTCGCACCTCAAGGCCAATGCGGAGGAGCAGTACCGCAAGACGATCCTCGCCGCCTACGCCGCGCGGATCCCGATCGTGCACATCGCCCGTTACACGGGCACGTCGCCGCAGGCCGTGAAGAAGGTCATCGACCGCCAGAACGACAAGGCCGCGGGTGACGCTCCCGCGTTCCAGAACCTGCCGCGCACCGGGTACTACCGGGGCCAGCAGCTGCCGCCGTCGCGGTCGGTGCGCGCGGTCTGACCGACCGTCAGGGCGCTTGCGTCGCGTCGTTGGGAGTGCCCAGCGTGTCGATCACGAGGTGCGCGACGGTGCGCATGTCGGTGCGGCGGTCCATCGCGGTGCGCTGGATCCATCGGAACGCCTCCGGTTCCGAGACGCCGTGCGCCTGCATGAGGACACCCTTCGCCTGGTCCACCAGCTTGCGGGTCTCGAGCTGGCTGGAGAGCGTCGTCACCTCCTTCTCAAGTGCCTTGAGCTCAGCGAACCGGCTGATGGCGATCTCGATCGCCGGCACCAGGTCGGCCTTCGTGAACGGTTTGACCAGGTAGGCCATCGCGCCCGCCTCGCGGGCCTTTTCCACGAATTCCCGCTGCCCGAAGGCGGTCAGCATCACGACGGGGGCGATCCGTTCGCGGGCGATGTCCTGGGCGGCCTCCAGGCCGTTGAGGACCGGCATCTTGACGTCCATGATCACCAGGTCGGGCTGGAGTTCGCGGGCCTGCTCCAGGGCGACCTGGCCGTTTTCGGCCTCGCCGACCACGTCGTAGCCCTCCTCCCGGAGCATCTCGGTGAGATCCATGCGGATGATCGCCTCGTCCTCGGCGACGAGCACGCGGTGCGGGGTGGGCGCGGTGTCCTTCATCAGGGGGTACGTTACCGGGCGCCGCGACTCGGACCCGCGGCGCGCGGTACCGTAGCGCCATGAACGTATTGAGCCTGACTCAATTGCGCGAGCGCGCCGGCAACCTCTGGGCGCTGACTCTGGGGGAGGGCATCCGCCCCGTCGAGCGCACTCCGCACGTCGTCGTCGCCGACGGCGATCACCGCACCCTCCGCCGGTTCGCCTCGGATTCCGACCTCGAAGCGGCCGCGGCCGCCGGTGCCGCTCCGGTGTCGCTGGTGCCGCCGATCGCCGCGCCCGCCACCTGCTACGACCTCTCGCCCGAGACGTCCGTCGTCGCGCACCTCGCGGCGACGGGGCGCGTTCCCTACGTGATCGACTTCGGCGAGATGGGCTACCGCGACCGTGGCCTCGGCTTCGAGGACTTCGCCCTCGACATCATCCCGCAGGCCATCGCCCGGACCTTGCACGACTTCTGGGGTGGGGAGGTTCCCGACGGTGCCGGCGTCGACCTGTACGGCTGGAGCCTGGGCGGCACGCTGTCCTTCCTCACCGCGGGCGCGTCGACGGACTCCATCCGCTCGATCGTCTCCATCGCCACGCCGCTGAAGTACGCCGCGCAGCCGCCGTACCCGCTCGTCACCTCGCTGATGAAGCCGGTGAACGGCTTCGGCCCCGGCGCGCTGATCGCACTCATGGGCGGTATTCCCGCGCCGATCGTGCAGGTGGCTTACCGCGCCACGTCGTGGGACCGCGAGCTCAAGAAGCCCAAATTCGTGTTGGAGAACCTCGGCGAGCCCGAGAAGCTGGCGCGCATGGAGGTCATCGACCGGTTCCAGCGCACCTTCCCCGGCTACCCCGGCAAGCTCGCGACGCAACTGTGGGAGCGGCTGATCTTCCGCGGTGAGCTGGCCGCCGGGCTGGTGCAGTTGGGGGATCGGACGATCGATCTGCGCGCCATCGACGTGCCCGTCCAGCTCTTCGGCTCGCACCGGGACGCGCTGTGCGCGTGGGAGTCCGCGCGTCACGGCGTGGAGCTGTTCACCGGCTCCCCGCGGGTCGAGTTCGCGACCGTCGAGTCCAGCCACCTCGGCCTCGTCGCCGGCCCCGACGCCGTCCGCGAGACCTGGCCCGTGATCGACGCCTTCCTCGCCTCCGTGGACGCCGAGTCCGAGGCCGCCGACCCCGCCCGGTAAGCTTGCTCGGCTGACTGTTTCCGACGGTCCGCCGGACGCCCCCGTAGCCCAATTGGCAGAGGCAACGGATTCAAAACCCGTCCAGTGTGAGTTCGAGTCTCACCGGGGGCACCAGAACGGTCTTATTCAAACTTTCACCGCAAGGTGGAAGTTTTTCGTTGTCCGACCTTAGTAAATCGTCGACGGTCACAAGCGGCTGACCTGGCTCTTGGCGTTCCACCTCCACAGTGCTCACGATGTCCGAGAAGCCTCCGAACGGCTCGCGGAGCGTTGGTTCTGCTCGGTCCTCGTGGACCTCGATTCGGGTGAAGAAGGCCTGGTTGTACAGGCGGCGGTGCTGATCCGTTGCGGCGAGGTAGCCGGCGTGGCAGTTGCTCGCGTATCGAAGGGCGACTTCCAGGTTGGCTTCGACGGTGCTGATCTCAGTGTCCGTGGCGGCGAGCCTGGTATCGATCTCGGCCAGCTGGCGCGCGATGCGATCCTGCTCGCTCTTGAGGAGGTCGAGGGGCACGGCATCGGCGTAATGCGCACGGAGGAGCTGCGTGCGTTCGGTGAGCAGACGATCGCGCTGGATGGTCAGGTCGCGGCGCTCCACATCGGCAGCGAACCGGGTGCTGCTCAGCTCCGTGGTCAGCAACTCACGAATGGAAGCTTGCTGCGCGGTGGTGAGTTGCAATCCGCGGTACGCATCCTCGACCAGCTCCTCAACCGTGGCGACATGGAGCGCCTTCTGTTGGCAGGCTGTCCGCTTCTGCTGACGCCCTATGCAGATGTAATACGGATAGATGCGTCCTTGGCCGTTCTTGGCCATGGTCACGATGAGGCGGGAGCCGCACGTGCCGCAGAAGACGGTGGACTTCAGGTAGTGGGGGTGCTCACGGCTCCGTTCGCCGACCTTGTGGCTCTCGAGGACTTCCTGGACACGTTGCCAGGTGTCGGCGTCGATGAGCGGCACGTGTCGGCCAGGGTGCGCTGCTCCGCGGTAGGTGACGGTGCCCTTGTAGTACGGCGTCTTGAGGATCTTGGCCAGCGAGTTCGCCCGGATCGGGGCGCCGGGGCGCTTCCGGGTACCCCGTGACGTCAGGCCGCGTGCCTCCAGCGCGTCGGTGAGCTGACGAATCGTCCACTCGCCGGTCGCGTACTGCTGGAACGCCCACGTGATGAGAGGGGCGCGGTCGGGATCGAGTTCGACGGTGCGAACTTCGCGACCTTCGCTGTTGATCGTGCCGACGTTGCGGTAGCCCAGCGGAGCCAGTCCAGGGGTACCGCCCGTCTTGGCCTTCTGCTCCATCCCCTTGATGACTTCGGTCGCGAGGTTGCGCGAGTAGAACTCCGCGATCGAGCTCATGATGCCGTGCAGCAGCATGCCCGAGGCAGTCTCGTCGATGTTCTCTGTAGCTGACACGAGCTGCGCGCCAGCATTCTGGATCGCCAGGTTGATCGCCACGTCGTCGGCGCGGTTGCGAGCGAGGCGATCTACCTTGTGCACGATGACGTAGTCGACCGGGTGCGCAGCGATGTATCGCAGCATCTCTTGGAGCTTCGGACGGTCGGCCGACTTCGCTGACTCGCCACGCTCCGGGAACTCGGCGACGATCTGCGCGCCGATCATGGCGGCCTTGCGTTCGTTGGCAGCGCGCTGCGCGGGGAGCGAGTAGCCCTCTGGGTCACCGTCACGCTCGGCCTGTTCCTTGGTGGATACACGAATGTACGAGACGGCGAGCGCCGATTCGCGGGTGGTTGTCATGTTGACCTCCAAATCGTAGGGACGGATGGATCAGGGGATCAAAGCCACGGGCGCGAGCGGGGCGTCAGCACTCGCCGGAGGCTGTGCCATTCGCCGAGAGATGCTTCGTACGTCGTGAACGAGAATTGTTGACAGCAATCTTTGACAGCAACAGAGCCGACTATGTGCATGGTTGTCCGTGCGCGTAGTTGGTTGATAGCAGAGGTGAGCGCGGGGTCGAAGGTGAGCTGAGTCGAGCTCTTAAGCAGGGTGTCCCGGGTTCGATCCCCGGATGGCCCTCCAAGATGATTCCACCCCTGTTGGGTGGCTTTTTCTTGCCCCAGTATTGTTGTGAAAGATACGTCAGATTCTGCGGTTGACAGCAGTTTTTGACAGCTACGTGTGCTGTCAAACTCACGCGTCAGCAGTCGTTTGCCGACGTTGCTGAGGGCGCGGCGCTGGATTTCGCTGTCGCCGTGCTGGTAGATCTGCTGGGTCGTCGAGATGTGGGCGTGCCCCAAGATCAGCTGGATGTCGCGATCCGGTACGCCGAGGTTCTTGAGCAGCGTGGCGGTCGAGTGCCGTAGGTCGTGTAGGCGAATCCGACGCAGCCCGGCTCCGCTCGCGATCTTATGGAACATCCGCGCGAAGTTGCGCGGCCAGAGGGGCATATCGTTGTCGCTCAGGAAGACGAGGTCGCGCATGTCGGCAGGAGCATCGTCAGCGGCCGGCTGCTTGCGTGCCTCGTGAGCGTTGAGCGCAGCGCGCACGGCAGGAATGAGCGGAAGGCTCCTCCTTCCGGCACGCGTCTTGACGGGGCCAACGTGGAGCTGGCCTCGTACCTGCTGGAGTTGCTGCCGTATGTGCAGCTGACTCTTGTCCCAGTCGATGTCCTGCCACCGGAGGCCGAGTGCCTCACCGCGACGCATGCCGTACACCGCGAGCAGCAGAAACGTGGGGTACTGCCGGTGCTGCGCGGCCGCGTTGAGGAAGCGATTGACCTCTTCGATCGACCACGGGGTGATTTCCTTGCGCTCGTCGGTCGCGAGTTCGACGATCCGGGCGACGTTGCGGGTCAGGACTTCTTCCCGCACAGCGCGGGTCAATGCGGCGCTCAGTACGGTGCGTGCCACGCCGACGACGCGGAGAGACTTTCCCTCCTCCAGTTGCTGGTTCAAGGAGCGCTGCAACATGCTGACGGTCAGTCGCTTGAGCGGCACATTCCCGATGTATGGCTTGAGGTGCAGTCGAATCGACGACTCGTAGAGCTCCATCGTGCGGGGTCGATGGTCACGAGGAGCCACGTCCGTCATCCAGTAGTCGAGGTAGTCACCAACCGTCCAGGGGCGGTCCGCAACAGGTATGAAGTTGGCTGCCTGCGCGAGCAATTCGAGCAGCTTGTCGTGCGCCTCCTTCCTGCTCTTGCCGTACACATGGATGCGCTTGCGGTTACCGCTGGCGGTGAGCATGTAGGCAGCACCGACGAACCGGCCATCCTGCCGCTGGTAGATCGACCCCTCGTTGAGGTGACGGCGGCTCATTGCACGCCTCCGGTCGTTGCGAGTGACCCGACAAATCGCTCAATCTCGGTGGCCGGTACGAGGCGACGGCGTCCGATCGTGATGGTGGCGATCTGCTGACGGTTGATGAGCTGGTACAGGCTCCATCGGCTGATACGAAGATGCTCGCTCGCCTCTGTCATGGTCAGGAGAGGTCCGTTCGCTGGAACCTCCGGCGTGCCTGGCGCCCTGCTACTCAGCCGCTGATCCAACCACTCGCGATCGAGAAGCTGGCCGTCCGCGAGACGGATGGCCGCGTCGCCCAAAGCTCGCAACTGCTGCTGGGTGTCGCTGAGCGTGACCATCAGAATCCTCCTTGTAGTGCGGGTGTTCGCGCGTAGTCGAAGCGGCTGCGCGCTGTTGGACGGCAACTGCGGGCTACTTGGGTGTCGGTCGGCATGACCAGCCCGGTCTGTCGCAGTCGTACCCGAATCGCCTGCTCGCTGACGTTAAAGGCGCGCGCCAGGTCGTCCTGGCGCTGGATGCCGTTGCCCCAGGCGCGTTTCAGAAGGCGTCGGGGTACGAGGAGGCAGCCAGCGAAGTAGTCGCCTGCTTGTTCGGCGTGGCGGTCGGCCAGGGTGCCATGGTAGAGCCGCTCGCGGTTCGGGTGGTCGATGATGTGCTTGTACTCGTGGGCGAGCGTGAAGCGTTGGCGGCGCCAGGAGTCGGCGCGGTTGAGTAGGATGATCCACTGCTTCGATCGCCAGTCCCAGAAGTTGGCGCCGTCGGCGGCATTGCTGCTGGGCAGGATGCGGATCTTCGGCAGTTCCGAGATGATCTCCCGGGGCACCGGCCAGGTGGTGATGCCGTGCAGGCGCAGCAGCGTGTTGGCCTGGAGTTCGGCGACACGGAGGGCGTCGCTGAAGGAAATGTCGTCGCGAGTCGGGCTGAGCGAGCGAAGGGTGGCCAGGACGCTCTTCTCGATGGTGCTTGTGTTCGTGGTGTCGTTCATGGCGGTGGGCTCCTCTCTGCTCAGTCCGATATGGCTGGCGGTTATGTGCTGTGGTTACTTGGGTGCTATTCGTCTTCTCCCGTGCGTGGTCCGTCGGTGTCGCGGTTGAACTGGATGCCGTACTTGCGCCCGATTTCGTTGAATTCGGCGTCGATGGCGGCGGCGGCTTCGGCGGTCAGGTTGTACTTGGTGCGCATGTACGGGCGCAGGGTGGGCATGTCCCTCGGCGACAGCCAGCCAGCGGCGACGAACAGGTCGCTGGCGGGCATGTCGAGCGCCCCGGCGATGGCGGTCAGACGCTCCGGACTCGGGGCGGTGACCTCGCCCGATTCGATCCGGCGGTAGCTGCTGTGAGCCATGCCGGTCAGGGATGCCAACCGGGGGATGGACATGCCGATCTGCTTTCGGCGGGTGCGTAAGGTGGTAGGTAAATCGTCGTTGATCGCCATGGTCGGCATTTCTCCTTTTCTATTTCTATTTTAGCTCGACTATTCGCGCCAATGCAATTATTTCGTACGTTTCTACAACGTTATTCTGTTGCTCTTTTCACCTCGAGTGGACGCATCTCCTCTGGCGTTCGACGTAGCTATTTCCGAGCGTTGCCGCTCGCCCTTGTGGCGGCCTGGGAGTGAGCCGGAGCGGACGCTCACCGCGCACGAATCCTTGCGGAATTCAGCGGGGTGAGCATCCGGCTCCGGTGCCGGGTGGTGCCTACCCGGTGGAATCGTCTGCCTTGGAGGCAGCGGCTCCACGGCGGGGACGGGACTTGCTGACGGGCGGTTCGGTGCCGAACATCTGCGAGATGGCTTCCCGCTTGAGTGCGGCTTCCCGTTCGACTTCCTGGCGAGCAGCTTCGGCTCGTTCCAGGAGGTCGGGATCGGTGCGTGCCTCCTCGATGTGCGCGACGATGGCGTGGATGCCTTCGTCGTTGATCGTGTGCTCACGCAGCTGGGCGATGAACGCCAACTGTGCGTGCACGTCGGGCGCGAGCCGGATGGCCAGCGTCTTGAGTCCCGTCTCAGGGGTGGGTGTGGACATGGTGCCCTCCTCGGCGTGGTGCGACTTCGGCTGACACGGGATGTGTCAGGGAACCGGAGCCGCAGGCTGCCGACGAGGTGCTGCCTGCCCTATGCGGCGACACGGTGCTGCTCGTCCTGGTGAGTCGTGCGGGGTGGCGACGGTGGATCACTCGGCACGGGGTAGCCCGGAATGACCACCTGCGCCTCTACCTCATTCCCCCAGCGGTGCCAGCCTGGTTGCGGCCGGCGGGCGAACAGCTCCAAGTACGGGCCCGGGCTGATCCGCTCGATGATCGCGTACTGCTCCTCCGGTTTGTGGCTGTGCGCCTGGAGCGGTGCGAACATCCAGGTCGGTTGTGCTTTGAAGCGAACCGGAGCATGCCCGCGGGTACCCAGCAGCATGTGCTCGGTGGCGTTGCGCAGGTAGTTGCCCAGGCCGAGCCGTGGTTTCACCCAGGTCATGGTGGAGCGCGGCGTGAATCCCCAGGCGTCGAGGACGTCGTAGCCGTCGCGTAAGGACGCGTTCGTCACCCACAGCCAGCAGTGCGCGTCGTCGGCGGCGAGGTCGGCGACCGGCATGGCCTTGATGCGGTCCAAGGTCATGAGCGAGTAGTGGTTGCTGGCACCGTGGCCGCCGACTTGGTGGTGCAGCCAGGGCGGGTCCGCCAGGATGGTGCCGAACCGCGTCGGCACGGTGCTCGTGGTGGTGCTCATGGTCATAGGGCGTCTCCTTCCTGCCCTGCTTCTGCGCAGAGCGTTGTGGTGAGTGATTCAGGGGTCGTGATGCGGAACATGCGGGCGTCGAGGCGGGGATCCTTGGCGATGCCGTCGGCCAGCTGCTGGCGCCTGCGTTGGGCGATTTCCGGGGTGCGGGCGCTCATCTGCCAGATGACCAGCGGCATGCCGCCATCGCGTTCGGCGTGGCCGCTGCGGGCGTAGTCGGCGTAGGTGCGGCACTTGCGCAGCAGCGTGGGGAGGTGTTCGCTGCCGAGATCGACCTCGATGAAGACGCTCAACAGATCGTCGCCCCCGGGCGGGATGGCCAGCTCGGCGTAGAGGTCCGGTTTGAGCGGCTGGACGACGCCGGCCGGGGTCAGGAAACGGCGCCAGGCATGCGGTTCGGTCACCAGCGTCACCAGGTCGAGCTGCCCTGCCCGGGCGGCGTCGACCACGCGGACGTGGACGTCCCCGATCGCCAGGGTGTGCGTGAGGAAGCTGGTGCTCGGTCCGTGTGACCGGTACCGGCGGCGGGTATCCGGATGCAGCAGTCGGTGGCCGCGGTCGGTCAGGAACCACACCATGCCGCTGCTGCCTGCCCGCATGCCGCCGATGCGACGCTCCAGCCGATCGATCAGCCGGTGCCGCTTGAGCCAACGGGTGACGCGACCGGCCGCCACGGGAGCGGAATCGGGTGTGTGCCGTTCAGCGAAGTACAGCCGCGTCAGTTGCGGCGTGCTCAGGAAACGGTGCTGCTCGATGAGCTCCAGCGTGTTCCAGCCGGGTGCGCCGAGTTCGCCGCGTAGTGCCTCGAGGTCGAGTCGACGCCGTGTCTGGCGGGCGGGTGTGCTGCGCGGCTGCGCAGCATCAGTCCCCTCCAGAGGTGGAACGGATGTGGCGTTGAGCTGGCCGGATGGGCTGGGATGAGGTGCTGCGATCGGAACAGCGATCGGAACAGGTGAATCTGCTGGTTCGACGTCGTTCGTCAGTCGTCTGCCACTCGTCAATGCCTCGATTCGGCCGCTGGTGATGAGGTGGATCGGGCCGCTCATTGCCGCCTCGCCTTCCGTCCGTAGCTGACGGGCTGGTCGGTGTCAGCGGCGGGAGGATCGACCAGTGCCATGAAGGCGGCTTCGACGGTGTCGAGGGGGTGGCCGTAGCGTTCCCGGGACGATCGACGAACGGCGTCGGGATCGCTCGTTTTAGCGGGCGGCGGCGCGGTGGATGCTGACACCCACGGTTGCGCGGTGTTGTCCCGAACCAGCTGGGCGTAGACGGCATAGGCCGGCAGGCTCATGAAATCTTCGGGCGCGAGGGTGGATTGCCCAGCGGTCATCAGGCGGGCATCGGGTGCCGACAGCTGGAAGCAGATCCGGCTGCGGGCGTTGGCCGCCACGGCGTCGTGCATCGGTTTGGGGAGCTGGGCCCCGTATTGGTGCGCCAGGGTGAAGCCCGCACGCAGGGATCGGGCGGTGGCGAGCGCGTCGGCCAGGTTGGTCGGCAGGCGCAGGAAGTCCTGCACCTCGTCGATGTACACCTGCACCGGCGTGCGGCTGTCCTCAGGGATGGCCACGCGTTCGCGGATGGCCTGCCAGAGTTCGGCCAGCACCGCAGCGGCGAGCAGCTGCGCAGCGGAGTGCCCGAGGACGCCGACTTGGAGCGGCACCAGCAGGATCTTGTTCTCGGTCAGCACTTGGCGGACGTTGAAGCGCGGTGCGGTTTGGCCGAGGACAGCCCGCAGCGTCGGGGTGAGCAAGGGCCGCAGCTTGTTGCTCAGCGGCGCCGTCACGGTGCTGGCGGCTTCCGGCGACAAGGCGTCGAACCAGGCCCAGAAACTGCCCGCACCGATGGGATCGCGCTTGACGGCTACCTGCGTAATCGAGCGTCGGAAGCCGGGATTGCTCAGCAGCAGCGGCAGCATCACCAAGGAGGCGTCGTCGCGGAGGGCCAGGGCACCGAGGCAGTAGCGCAGGATATCGCTGGAGCGTGGTCCCAGGCTGTCGCCGTACAGCGCCTCGAACAATCCGAAGGTGGTGTCAGCGACAAGGTCGGGGGAGCGGCGATCACCCAGTGTGCGTGCCAGCGGGTTGATCCCTACTGGTGCCTCGTCGAGCGGGTCCAGCAGTACGACGTCGTCGATGCGGCTGTTCGGAATACGGGCGAGAACGTCGCGCACCAGATCCTTGGGTTCGATGACGACGACCGGCCGGCCAGCGGCGATGTCCTGCACGATGAGGTTGAGCAGCAGGGTGCTCTTGCCGGTGCCATTCGGGCCCAGCGCCCAGGTGTGGCGCATGCTGTCGATGACGCTGTAGCCGACCGGGGTTCCGGTGCCCGGCGCTGAGGCCATGCCGATGATCCGCTCGCCCGTCGCGTACGCCGCGCTCGGGCGCAGCGGCTTGGGGTGCTTCGGCGGTTGGCCGGGCAGCGGGTCGTCGCGCTCGGTGATTGGCCAGGCACTCAGGTAGCTGACTTCGGCCACGTTGAGCAGCTGGCTGGCCGTGAACAGTGACCAGTTGGCGCGCGGCGCATTCACCCGATGAGGCTGCTCCGAAGCGAGCCGGAGGCTGCTGCTGGCGGCTTCGACGGTGCTGACCGCCGACGCCAATCCCAGCAGCAGGCTTTTGCGGCGTTCCTCGGTGGGAGCGTCCACCGCCAGCCGGACGACGGCGCGGAACCCGTGCTCGCCGAGCTTGCGAATGAGCGCCTGACGAGCGTCGGGTCGTTCCGATTCCACACCGCGGAGCAGCCGTCCGGCGACAGACTGACCACTGCGGGCCGGACGAACCGGCGGCAGCGTCGGGCGACGGCGCGGACCAAGCACCAGTTGCACGGTCAGGGATTCACTGGGGCGGAGGCCGGTCATGGCCGAAAGCACCGACCGCACCGACTGCTCGCGGTCAACCGGCGCCAAGGGGCGGGTACGGCTGGTGAGCACCAGGCGGCGCGCCACCCGAGCCGGTTGCCGATCCTCGGGAGTGAAGGGGACCACCAGCGCGCCGGGGATCAGGGATTCGATCTGGCGCTTGAGCTGCCCGGCATGCCGGAGCTGGCTGCCCACCAAGTACTCCACCCCGCTGCGGTCAGCACGGGCTTCGAGCAGGATTTGCGGCGCATGGCGCTGCGCTGCCCAGTGGCGCACCAGCCCGAGGGCGGCCGTCTCACCGAGGGGCTGCGGGAAAAACAGCAGCTGCCACACCAGCGATCCCGGACGCAGCGACGGTGATGCCGGGGGAGCGGTGTTATTAGTCATGACGCACCTCCTCCCTGCCCTCGTGGACAGCGGCTGGCGGTACGCGATCGCTGGCTGCGTCAGCGTCGGCGTTGGCTTCGGCCAGCGCCTGCGCGATGATCGCCCGGGCCAGCTTGCGCAGATCCGGCGGTTCGCGCCGGACACTGCGGACCGTGATGTGGCGCGGCTGCCGGGTTTTCGGAATACCCCGTTCTCCCCGCCGCTGATTGATTCTTCCTGTCTTTGACATAGCTCCGCCCTCCTTGAAATTGGTTTGGTTTGTGTGATGCCGCCGATCGGGCGAATGGATCCGATGCTGCGGCAGGTGACCTTTCGAGCGTTTGCGCTCGTTGTCCTGCCCCTACTATGCGGCTACGTGCTCCATTTTGAAAGAGCGTTTGCGCAAACTACAACACCGATTGAAACGATCCGACCAGAGGTGAATTGGAGATGAAATGAGCGCCATTCTGTGAGCGCCAACGCTCGATGTGCGCCCGCTCACCCGGGTCCTACCAGCGATCCCGCCACCAGCGCACGGCCAGGATGACGACGGCGACCACGCCGACGATGCCGAGGACGACCACCAGCGTCGGCAGTACCTGCTGGATGAGCGCCACCGCGCAGTTGATCGCCACCGCGGCCAGTAGCAGGCCGAAACACCATCCGACCAGTCGATCCACCCACGAACCGGGGTCGTTTCCCCCGCTGTTCATGGCCGCCGCCTGACTTCGGCGAGGATGCCGGCGTCCATGCCGACGTCGAGGCTATGCAGCGAGAACAGCCGCTGGTCGTACGGGAACCGCTGAATGAGTGCCTGCACGATGACCTGTCCCAGGACGTCGATGCGGAACAGCTCGTACTCCAACGTGCCCGGTCCGAGCCCGGCCAGTCGGAGCTGCTCCAGGTGCCAGAGCGCAAGTTCCCATTCGTCCTCGAGACGGAAGCTCAATCCCCGGGCGATATGGCTGGTGTCGTGCCAGAAGCGGAACTTGATGTTCTCCTCGGGCGTCAGGTAGATGGTGCCGTCGCAGTACTCATCCGAGATGGGCAGCGGTTCGCCGGTTGATGCCGACCGGTCGTACGCTGCACGGAGCTGCTGGTAGGTGCTCGGTGCATCCGGCGTCCCGATGTAGCCGAAGCCGAGTTCGGTGGCCGCGGCCTGCACCGTCGCCGTCATGAACTCGCCCAGCGTCTTGCGGGCACGTAGGAGCTGTTCCGGATCCGGACGGCGAACGACCGGACTGGCGATGGCGTCGACGCAGGTCAAGTACTTCGCGAACTGGGGTGAGCGGGAGGTGGTGCGGGCGTGTTTGGGCATGGCGGTGCCCTCCTTTCTGCAGGGGCTGGTGGATGAAGCGGATGGAAACGGGCGACGTGCAGGAGCTGCGGATCACTCGTCCCACGGCTCGTCGTCAGGATCGACGTGGTCAGTCGGCCAGTTGGACAGCCAGGACATGGTGTACAGAGCCAGCTCGCACCGGAGCTTGTGCACGTGCTCCGTGCTCACCGGGGCGGTGGCTGCGGCTCGGTCGGTCACGCGGTGCAGGGCGTGTTCGAGGTTGACGACGGCGCGCAGGGCATCGTAGACGAGTTGCTCGACGGCGGCGGGATCGTCGCCCGCGGGTGGGGTCGGCTGCTTGTCGGGGGCGAAGCCGAGCTTGGTCATGATGATTCGGTAGGGGCGCATGAGGAGCTCCTGTGGTGTCGAGGGGATGGTTCAGTGGCGAGCGATGCACCGGTTGCACAGGCACGCTGCTGAGTGGGGCGACCTGACTGCGGCACGGGTCATCTGCTGCAGGGCATCGGTGACGACGTCGTTGATGTGGGCTTCCGCTTGCCGCTGAAGCTGGCGGGTACGGAGGACTTCGGCGTGGCGGCGGCTGGCGATGCGGTCGAGCTCTCGCTGGCGGGCACCTTGGGCGGCGAACCACCACAGGATGACCACCAGCGTCCCGATCGCCAAAACGGCGATGAACGGGAGGATCACGA
Source organism: Tsukamurella asaccharolytica (assembly GCF_007858435.1). Classification (GTDB taxonomy): domain Bacteria; phylum Actinomycetota; class Actinomycetes; order Mycobacteriales; family Mycobacteriaceae; genus Tsukamurella; species Tsukamurella asaccharolytica. The sequence continues at coordinate 21,408 of NZ_VIGW01000019.1, forward strand.
GCGATTCACCTGACGCCCGCAGTCGGTGACCACCTGGCCGAGCTGCATGACGGTCAGTGTCTTGAGGTAGTCCAGGTCGCCGGATGCTGTCGGAGCGGCCATCGCCAGCTGGGTGGCCATCTGGCTCACCAACGCCGCCTGCTGCATGGCGTAGGCGCCCGTCCTCGCTACGCAGTCAGCTTTGGCTTGCTGGACTTCCGCGGCGGCCTGCACGGCGGCGATGCGGAGATCCGTGGTGCGCTCGATACGTGCCAGCTGCGCCGAATGTGCACGTGCTTCCTGGCGGGCCTGACGGCCGGTGCTGAGGACCGAGGGGACGGCGGGGGTGTAGGGCTGGATTTCGGGCATGACGAATCACCTTTCGGCAGACGATTAGGGGTGCTCGACGCCGATGTTCATGTGCGCCGAGGGCGATCGTGGGATGATCATTTGTGCTGGTCATCCGGTACTTCCTGATCGCTGGTAGCGACGCTAGAGAGGCTCTTTCAGGCTGACCAGAGGGGCCACCGGAGTGGGACTGAACCGGAGGGAAAGTTGGAGTCGAATCGGACACGAGCAGGTGGCCAAACACCACTTCAGCCGACGGAGAACGGTGGCGCAGGGCGTAACCGGTTCGCCGACACCGTGCTCGACCAGTTGCTCTACCTCCGCAAGGGGGCCGGCGTCACGCCGAAGCGGGTCGGCGGGCTCGACGAACTGGTGGGGTTGCTTCGTAGTCCCGACGAACGAGGACGGCCCGTCGATGAATGGTTCCCCGTACTGGTCGATCGCTTGACTTCAGCGATCGAGTCGCTGAGCCTGCTCGACGGCCAACCGTCCGGAGATGCGCAGCTGCTGCTCGATGTATTCGGCCTGAGCCCGGAGGGAGGGGCGGAAACAGCACTTGGCCCCCGCCGGGATGTGGCGGGGGCCAAGCTGGGGATACGACGTGACGCTGTGGCCGATCGAGAGGCGAAGGCACTACTGCGCCTGCGTTCGCAACTCCTGACCGGGTGGTACCCCCTGTCACCAGTGCCGCTGCCAACGGCCGTGTCGCACGGCGGAGCCGTTCTGATCGCGGTCAAGAACCGGGTGGTACTCCAGGATGGGCACTTGGTGGAGAACGTCCACGAGCTCCAGCTACTGACCACGTACCACCAAGCCGAGTACTTCGCGATCACCAGCACCGCCACCGAGCAGGTTTCGGTCCTCGGCGGTGGCTGGCGGCTCGACGAGCAGGCGGTCGCTCGTGGCCGGCGCCTGCGGTTCTACGCCCCCTCCCCGATGGAGCGAGGGCAGGTGTACACCCTGGCCTACCGCGTCGCTCCGACCACGTCGGCCGATGATCCCGAGCCGCTGGTCGGCAACTGGCAGGCGTTCCACGAACCCACCCGCGTGGCAATCTTCGAGGCGGAGTTCCGTGGTGTACGGCCGAAGTGGGTGTGGTGGTTCTCAGGGCTGTCGCACTTGGAGGTGCCGGGAGAGCCGTACCGGCAGACGTTGCTGACTCCAGACGAGCACGGGCGCGTGGGGGTGCGGTTCACGGATTTGGGCGGCGGGCTGTACGCGGGGTTGGCGTGGGAGTAGATCTACTTGCCCTGCTCCGGACTTCTAGGTAATGAGGACGGTGTCGCTCTCTTCGTCGTATTGGACAATTCCGTACCGGCCGAGCGCTGCGACCGCAGCGTATGCCATCTGGTATTTCGACACTCCGCGTACCTCTAGAGCGACATTCGCCAGTTCCGACACAGTCTTCGCTGTCCCTGGTGAAATTAGAAGTTCTTCAATTATTGCGTCGCTGGTGGCCATGTGGGCATTTCTTCCAGGCCTCCTCGGGCGTCCGTCAAACTCATCCATATCACCTCCCTTCATTTCGCTGGAGTCGTTAGCATTCTCTGTGTTCCATTGTATCATTACCTGTCCTAACCTAGAAATTACGGGACCAGTAAGTGAAGTAGTGAGTCGTAGACGTACCTTGGAAAGTGGCGAGTAAACCAAGTCTGAACTCGCTCCGATTCCACTAGATCCAGTGCACGGTCGAGATTCGGGTGAACGAAGTAGCAATTGAAATGGGCGCGCTCGGCCTCTCGTTCTTCGAGCCGGATGAGCGAAGAGTCACCGATGTCTGCAACCGCCCTGCGCTCGTTGTTTGCAAAAACAGAGGTCGTCCAGCGGTCAAATCCGTCAGATTTGAGGGGTTCGAAATCATCGTAGGTGAAGACCCAGAATCCATACTCCATGCCCTCGCGATCGTTCATGAACGAACCGAAGAATCCAGCCTCTTCGATCTCTCGAGTTAGTACAGCGTTGGGAGTCTCCGCCCCCTCGCGAAGTAGAATCCGGGTGACAGTGTTCATGAAGTTGACAGCTTCCTTCGCCTTCGGAGGTCCGTCGCCGGAGTCATGTGCTGGCATGGCGGATTCCAGTTTTCGGACGAGCGAGCGACGGAAACGCACCGATTCGGTGTCGATTCCGTTTCGCTGCTCCTGTACGTCAGCCCAGTGCTCATATTCTTCGATTGCACGCCGCACACCAGTCAATAGTCGCGGTAGCAAGCTTTGGCAATGTTGCCGATATGCCCACTGAGTACGCCACAGGGGCATCCAGTTCTCACCTTGAAAGAGAACGATGTCAGCCAATGCTAAGAATCGAACCCTTATGATCTCGTACTCGGCGATTTCATCTGCGTCACCGAGAGGGACACTCGCAACAGCAATTCGCTCATGCGAGTAGCGGCGCCTGCCGGATCTAATCCACTCGACTATAGTGCTGTCCGAGACGGTGGCCATCTCCCGGGAGACGTCCCTCGTACTTCTGCTCGCTGATGCGAAATAGTTCAATTTTGGGACATGGGCCATTGAGCTCGGGCCGCGGGAATCGAGTCGCAGTAAGTAGTCTGCGCATATACCGAGATACTTATTCATGGCGACAACGCGACTGTTAAACACCACCCACCGGTAGTACTGAAATCTAGCGACTAGCATCGCCTCGACTGCAGATATTGCGCGTAAACCAAAACCGATTGCCCAGTGTGCCTGTGACTCATCTGAGTTGCCGTAGGGATCGACCCTTCCTCGCAATAGGTGTAGCTCGAGGGAATGAACCAAGCGACTAAGGTCATAAAGCCCAAACTCGGTACCTGAATAGTGAGCATCCCGCAGCAGGTAGTCCATTCGATCGACGTCGATGTCTCCTGATATTAGGTCGTGGAGGCTATGCGACCATGATCCGAGGCCGTCAGCAGGGCTGAGGATCGTATGTACCAATTCCCATTTGATCTGCTCGTGCGAGCGTAGGTCCTCACGTATCCGCTCCGAGATGAGGATGCCTGCTGTTTCGTGTGGCGGAGACTTCCTTGACATACGATCTATAACCTCGTCGCGATACGGTCTCGGGAGATCGGCGAGAATCGTATCTAAATGACTCGCATAGAACCCTTCAAGTGCATGCGAGAAGGGCGGATGGCCGATGTCGTGAATTAGTGCGGCGACAGCGATGGAGTTCTCGACAAGTTCGAAAAACTCTTGCTGGGTATCTGCGGTGTCCAGGTGAATTCCTAATATCTTGACCCCGTTGGAATCAAACGTCGAAAGAACATCCTGCTGGAACATCCGGCGCACTAGAGGGGTGGTGTTTTTCCAGGCGTATCGCCACCCGAGTGCGGCGATATGAGCTGCACCAATTGAATGCCCAAATCGATGACCGGTCATGGAGGGGAATGACGCGAGCGACATAGACGTTTGCGAGACGGACTTTAATCGCTGCATGAAAGGATGGCTAATCACAGGCGCAACGGCGTACGGGAGCTCGACGTAGTCGTGAACTGGATCTCGAATTGTCACGACCCGCTGGATCGAAGAGTCCCACAGTTCATCATCTCCGATATCGGTGAGATCGACCACTTGTACCCTCTTCCGGCTCGGCGCGTCGGGTTGCTCCAGTTCACGATTCTGTCATGCGCACACGGCTGTTCTTCAGAGAAGCCGGTCGTGTCGCAGCCAAATCTACGACCAGCTTGCTGCGCGGGAGCGTACGAGCAGGCAATGCCTGCGACCCAAAGTAGTAAACAGAAGCAAATAAGAGCGGGTGGCTTCACTCGGACGCTGCGTCGTAGCACCGTCCCAGGGGTAGCGACTGGCGACGAGTGGTCAGATCGCTGTCCCCGCGAACCTCAAGCTTGTGGTCGGCGTGTATCGAGTACGCGACCACGTCGATGCTTGGTTGCTCTGGCGCAGCGATGAGCTATGCCGCAGTATGTGATCGCCGGCGACGATCACGAGGCTGTCGATGCTGTGGGGCAATTCCAGCTCTCGCGACGGCGTCGAGTGGATGTCCGGGAAGTCGCGATCGAGTGACTGCCAGATGTCGAGTCCTCGGCCGAGGGTGCCGCATGTAAGTGCCGCTACGCGGTGAACACGGGCCTCCCACAGACTCGCGACGACGTTCGTGGCCTGCGGGCTTGCCAGCCAGTCTTGGACGTTGTCGACGATGACGCGGTTCATGTCGCACGGGCGACTGTGGCCGATACCCCACCCGAGGAAATAGATCCCCGGCGGTGCTTCGGTGGCCGCAATCGGATCGCACTGCCCACCTCCGAGCATGGTGCGAATCGGATACCACAGATGCGGTACCTCGCGGGGATGAGCAACATCGCGTGCTTCGACTTCGAGCAGGTAGGGAGCGAGCCGTTCAGCGAGATGCTTGAGCCGAGGTCGTCTGAATTGACCGGGAATCTCGGGAGAATCCCCGGCGCTGATCATGACGGTCCATACGGATTTCATTCCGGGGATGACGACGTGTGGCTGCTGTCCGATCTCGCGCCGGTATCCATCCTCGAAGGACTTGATCTTTCCGTCGGTGATCTCTTTGATCTCGACAACGTGCCGGCTTGACCAGTAGTCAGGTACTGCGCCGCTCCTGACCCTTGTACACACACGCTGGAGACCGTCATCGCTCAGCGCCTGCGCAACCCGTGCTACCGCGTGCATCTCCGTGCGTGATGCAGCGCATGCGTCATGCGTGCACGGCTCTGGTGGCCGAAACGATGACGGCCTGTCCATGGCTGGCGCTATCCGCGCGGCGGGTGCTGGTCACGTGACCGCGGGTACGTGTTCTTCGCGCCGATCGTGCCGTCCATGTTCTTGATGACATGCTCGACGCCACGGTTGATGGCTGCCTCGCGGCCAGCAGCGACCGCCTCCGCCTTCGTGTTGAACGTGGCAGAGGCGCGTTGGTTGCCCTCGACCTTGTTCTTCCAGCTGTCACCCTCGTGATACGTATCGATGTCACCCTTGGCCATCGTGATCGCTCCTTCGTTCGCCGGAGTTTCCGACTCGCTCTTCAGGCTACAAGTCAGCGCCGACAGGTTTGAGCTTGGAAATAGTAGGGAGCCAAAGCAATTGCCTCCCGATATAGACTATAAGTCCTATCCCGCGCCACGACGCCGTAAGGCCACCCCAGGGGGTCCCGTGCCCGTAGTCCTGTCTGCCCTAGCCGACGCCCATGTGCCCGCCGTGGTGGCCGCCTGCGCCGACTGGCGGGAACTGGCGGCGTTTGGGCCACCGTATTGGCGGCCGCGTAGCGAGGCGGAACTCCGGCGCAAGGTGGCGGCGACCGCGGGGCCGGCGCCAGCGACGGAGTACACGTTCGTGCTGGAGGACGACGGGCGGCTCGTGGGGGAGTGCTCGCTTCACGCCATCGACTGGCGAAACCGCGTGGCGCAGGTCGGGGTATGCGTGTGGGCGCCGGTGGATCGTCGCTCAGGCTTTGGCCGGTACGGCGTCGAGCAGATGGTGGTGTGGGGATTCGGTGAACTCGGGCTGCTGCGGCTGGAGGCGTGGATCCTGGCGGGCAACACCGGCTCAGCGGCTCTGTTCAAGCGGCTGGGGTTCGAGCACGAGGGCACGCTCCGGGCGCGGTACCAGCATGCCGGTACTCGCCGCGACATCGAAGTCTATGCCCTGCTCGCCGATTCAGTTGACGGAACTTCGACTGTGTAGCAACAGTTTTGCTCTGGGCAGACGGCCGCCGGTTTGTTATACTTATGCCTAAGTAATGGCACGTCGCACTCACCCATCCGTGAACGCTGAACTCCGCAAGACCAAGGCGGCGCTTTTGGCCGTCTCGTCGGCATTCGCCGGCGTCCTCCTGATCACCTTCGCGGGATGGTTCGACGGCCTGGAGCTCGGTCCGTGGAACTGGCTGCACGTCATCCCCTTCGGTGAGTTCGGCGGCATTCTCTTTGGTGCCGGCGTCATCGGGGCGTACTTCGAGTACGGCATGCGCAAGGAGCAAGCCGCCGTGGTCGTTGAGCAGGTGGACAAGGGGATCGACCGGAGCATCCCGAAGATCCGCGATGCGGTCGTGGAAGCGTTCGCCATCCACCCTGAGGATCTTCGCCGCGTCGCCACGCCGGAGCTGCTCGATGACCTGGCGGCCAACGCCATGAGCCTGCGTCTCGGCGACGAGCAGTTCGCTCGAGAGATCTACGCCGACATCCGCGACCAGGCGGTCAAAGCAGCGGAACGCTGGCACGACGTCGAAGTTCGCATCAGGCTCTCTAAGGCCTTAGAGAGGAGTGCCGGAGGCACTCCTCTGTTCGACGTCACCGTGGAATGGGAGTACACCACGGTGCCCAGCGGCACAGTGCGCCGGTTCGCCTGCACCTCCGATCGCGCGGAGTACAACGAGCTGCTGCTCGATGTTCCGGCGACGTCGCCGTGGCTGATGACCAACCGTCCAGGGATGGATGCCTCGAGCAAGGAGAGCTACGAACTCCTCGAGCTGACGGTGGATGGTATCCCGCAGGTGATTCGACGGACGGTGCGCAAGAACGGACAGACCTACTCGGTGGCGTTGGCCGATACTGCGAGATCCGGCCAACCCGTGCGCATCCGCCAAGTGTTCCGCACGATCACGCCGCAGTGGGGGCACCGACTGTTCTTTGAGCTTCCGCAGCCGGGACGGAACATGTCCCTGACGATGGACTACACCGATACCGACATCGTGGATATGCGCGTCAGCGACACCGTCGGTTCAGCCCGCGCGCCGCAGGTCACTCGTACTCCGCGGGGAGTGGCCGGTAAGACGATCACCGTCGAGTCGCGAGGGTGGCTCATGCCGCACAGCGGCTTCGCGTTCACGTGGGCGCTGAGAGCAGAACTGCCCCGCGACGATCGCGAGGCAGCCTGATCTGATTCTTCTGTGACGTGGGGCCTACTCGCCGCCACCCACGAACTCACCGCCTCCGCGCATGTCACCCACCCCCTTTCCCGGTTTCTGCAGGTCAATGGCCGCGCCCGGTGCCCGTGGCACCCGGTGCGGTCGCTAGAACAGTACCAGGATTCAAAGTCTAGGGATTCATAGTCTCTGGATTCACAGGGTTGTGACAGGTGGGGTTAGTGGGTGCCCCCGCCGTCCAAGTCGACCGTTACGCCCGCCACGCGGGAATTCGGGCGACGGGTGGCCGCCAGGCGGACGGAACTGGCGCTCAGCCAGGAGAAGGCAGCCGAACGGATCGGCGTGCACTGGACGTACTTGGGGCAGGTAGAGCGTGGCAGGCGAAACGTCACGTTACATAACATCCTGAAGATTGCCGAGGGGTTGGAGATCACCCCGGGGGAGCTGATCGACGGGTTGCCGGCGCCGGTGGTCGAGGGGGAGTAGCCGGCCAGGCGGACGAGCCGCTGGTTCGCCCTACTGCCTCCCTGTCGTCCCGGCCGATTCCGCGAACGATGCTGGTGGAGCGATCGCCGAACACTACCCGACTCATCGTCTCTGGATTCTTAGTCTTGCGACCGATGAGCTTGTACGGCCATGTCAAAGCCATCTCCAGAGCCACTGTCGGACGTCGCCCGAGAGTTCGGGCGACGGGTGCAGCAGCGCCGGAAGGAGCTGGGGTTGACGCAGGAGGTTGCCGCCGAGCGCATGGGGCTGCACTGGACGTACCTGGGGCAGGTCGAGCGGGGCCGGCGGAATGTGAGCCTGCACAACATTGTGCGGATCGCGGAGGGGTTGGAGGTGGATGCGGGAGCAATGCTGCGGAATCTAGGCGAATTGGAAGACATCTCTTCGAATAGGTAAAATCCCCCGCCCAGCGGACGGGGGACCTACGTGTCACAGAATGTGTCGGATGCGATCGATACACGATTCGAACTTCCTGAGATCTTCAGAACTAGGCTCGTCAGATCGCCAATCTTCGGCGATCGTCTCCAAGAGGCCGACGAGATCCCCTTCGGGGTGGCATTCTGAGTTCTCCAACGAACGAGACATCGCAGCTTCTCCTCTGCGAAATCCACCGCTCAGATCTTCTGGCACGTGGCCTGCCGGTTTGCGGCAGGCCAGCGCAATCCGTCAAATCTGGATTGTTTGAGCCCGCCGCAAACTCTCAGTCAAATATAACATACTATGACTAATTAGTCAAGCGTATTGCATGCATCTTGCTTTGCGCTTGACATGCAATCACCTCTTCTTCTTTCGAGCCTCCAGCCGTTCGTACCAAAGTCGTCCTTCGTGACCTCCGCGATCTCGTATTGCGTCGCGCAAAAGCGCTGTTTGTTCGTTGAGTGAGTTACGCGCTGCGGACATTCGATCTCTCTCAGATCTTAGGGAGTCCCTTGCTGAGCGCATTTTAGTGACGGCCGACTGGAATGCGTCCACCTTACTCTGGGCTACGGCGCGGCTGCTTCCGACCGCATTGTTTCGGACTTCGATCGACCTGGTGCGGGCCTCGACAACCTTCTTGATTTGACCGTCAAGCGTACCAATCCTGGTACGCACAGACTCGATCTGAGCATGAGCCGCATCTGCAGCTCTGAAACTAGCGTAGTGTTGTTGCCGCGCGATTTCAAAGACGATCTTTGTTCGCGAATTCTGAACAAGTGCTTGTGTCTTTGACCGCTCGGTCTCGACCTTCGAGACCGCGATCCGTAGCGCTCGCGAATCAGCTAGAGCCTCATCGGTGACAGTTTGGGCGTAGAGGGGTGTTACTGCGATATTCGTATTCATCGCGGGAGCTGACCTGGTCGTGACGCCGTGGCCAACAGTCGTCTTCCGTCGATGCGACGGTGGAAGTCGCTTTGGGGTGGACGATGGTGCCGACATCAAGTAGTGCGCTAGAAATATGCACAATATTGCGATCAAGACCACCGACTGTACGGTGAGTCCGATTGATAGCAATAACAGCGCTGCCTCTACGCTACCAAGAGCGAAGAGCGTCCAACTTGTTGCCGATGATCGATTCATTCTGTTTCTACAGATCCAGCATTCGGATGGCGCGAGCGGTCGATTCGATTGAGATGGCATCACTGAGGTGAATGATACGATCATTTGCCAACGCTACGAACTCTAGGCTCCTGCCGAGGAGAAGGTCAAGCATTTCTGTAAGTACTCTTATTTCTTCAACCGACCGACTGGGATCTATAATTCGCGTACTTAGTCCCGACATTGCGAGATCAATCTGCGAAAGCCGAATCGACTCCTGTGCAGATTGCCTCTCGAGCTCGTCAAAATGGTTGACCAATTGCTTCGCCCTCTGCACCAGCAATTCGTCGGCCATCTGGTGACGTCGCTCAAGGCGTTCTGCCTGCATTCGAATCGCCTTGATTTCCACCGAGCATGCAGAAATACGTGTGATTAGCGATCCTGCTGAACGGAGAATTGGGGTAACCGCCTTGGTTGCTTCGAGCACTGGTGTTCCGTAAGAAATGATTCCATCATGGAACGATACAAGTTCTTGGGTTGACATCTGGCGGATCCTCGTCTGTCATGAGTTGTTGGGGCGTGAAAGCTGCTTGAGGTCTTCAGCTTGCTGAGTGATCGACTACCTAGATCTCCAATACTGAACTCCAGGTTCAAGTGATATCGTCACACCATTTTTGCGGATTGCGAGCTGGCTAGACGAAACTTCGTAAACATGGTCGCGGTTGCGCGCAGTGAATCCGTAGGCAGTGGACTCTACATTGCGGATCGTGATGCCGGGATCGGATGGCGTATCGCGCGCCCCAGCGTAATATAGGCTGCCGATGGAGGTGCGGCAGATTGCCACCTTCGATCCGGGGCGTCCCTGTGCCGTGGTTCTCAGTAGGAGGATAACGCTATCCGATGTATTGCATCGCGCCCGGCTACCGATAAAGCCGAGCCTGTCGGTTCCTGGTATCGATTGATCGTATGTATTTACACTCGCTTTCTCGGTGTTATTCGGGTTGTTGTTCTGTATGGCTGACTGGATTCTGCTTGAGAGGTTCTGTACGCCGTTGCTGTGGCTCGCGAGTCCCCAGAAGAATACGACCTGGAATAGAAGAATCGCAGAAATCTGGACACGGGTGAGGCGCTCGCGCCATTCGGGCGGGGCGGTAAGGATGAACAGTGCAATCAGGATCCACGTGACCGCCGATCCAACTATGAGTGTTGGCGATGCGTTAGTGAAGCCAAATAACCATACCTGCCAAGTCGCGGCGGCGAACGTCAGAATGAGGGTGAGAACTCCTCGATGGCTTCTCGCGGCGGTCAAGCGGTGCATCCCTAGCGTCGTCGGGGTTCTGGACAGTCTTGAGCGTTGTGGTTCGATCGGCAAAGAACATTACTTATGAGATCGCAGTGCATATAGTGGCACAGACGTTGTGGTAGTGCCGTTGAACGGCGCAACGAAGGTCGCCGGAACGAACTGTCATGAGAAGCGGAACTGATCGGCCTCTGGTGTGATGGCAGGTGTGGAGACAACGCATGGGCAGAAGGACGTCCCTTATTGATGCAGGTGGCTGAACACCGAGCAGATAGCCGGGGCGAGGGGCTGCTGCCGATCACCCTGTCTTGTCGGCGCCAGCCGCTAGGCTCGCGAGCATGGCAGCAGACGACGTCTCTGAGTACTCGCGCGAGCTGGTCACCGAGGAGCACCTGCGGCGTCTGGCGGCGATCGCTCGCGAGGAGCTCGATGGCTTCTTCGACCGCAACCCGCACCTGGCCGACTACCGGGATGCGTACTTGCTGTCGGCCCTCACGCAGGGTGCCGCGCTGCACTACGCGTCGGGTGGCAAACATCGGGTGAAGGATCTCGACGTGCACTCGTTCTTCGCCAAGATCGACCCGGGCAGGCATCAGCTGCGACGTGCACGACAGGTGCGAGACTTCGGGCGGTCTGTGCATGGCGTGCATCCGCTGGACGTGCCGGAGGGGTACCGAGGCCGGCATGTTGACCTCTACGTGCCGTTGGTCAAGGGCGCGACGGCCGGGGATGACCCGGTGACGGCGGTGCGCGGGTACCTGCGAGGTGCCACGACGACCACCGCGTGGCACCTGAGCCAGAAAGCGGTGGTGGTGATCGACCCACCCGAGCTGCTGGGTGAGGTGATCTGGCACAACCGGTCGGCAGAGCTGGATCCGGGGTGGGATGAGTGACGCGAGATGGGGTTCGCCAGTCCAGAGGTGCCTCTGACCTAAGATTCGGACATGACCGGATCTACCGAGAAGTTGCCACTGTCACCGATGCTGGTGCAGTACCTCGTGGGACTGTGTGCGTTGAGGTGGGACGCTGAGGCGGTTGACGTGTCTGTCACTCTGGGCGGGATGGTCCAAGACGTGGCATCAGAGACGACTCGCGACGTGGACGTCACGGTCACAGCTTCGGACCCAGATGGCGGTGTCCACGCTTTCAAAGGATACGAAGTCAAGCACTGGAAGAACAAGCTTGATGTTGCCGATGTTGAGGCATTAGTAGCCAAGTTTAACGATATGCCGTCAGTGACACACCGTGCGATCGTCACCACTTCGGGATACACGGAACCGGCGATCCGGAAGGCCGCACATCACGGGGTTGATCTGTATGTGATCGCAGACTGGGTCAAACCGCTGGAGGAGCAGTTCCCTGAGCTGGCTCCGATGGGCGGAAAGCCCGAGGAGGCGATTCGTGGCATGCACTTCTTTCTGAATTGGAAGGACTGGTCGGTGTGGCTCGGTATGGAGGGGAACGTTCCCAACTTTACGATCGACGCGAACGCGCCCATATTTGACGAGACGGGGCGGCCGCTTGATTTCGCGCCGACGTACTCGGCGCTGGTTAAGAAGGCGCTGATGCGCTCAGTCGACCTGCTGGTCAACCTGGATCCGATCGTGGCACCAATGAATGCCGCGATAGAAACACACTCACCACCGTCAACGATTCCTGACTTGGGAGAGCGGCCACACTCGCACACGTTGGATGCCGGAACCCTGGGAGCGCATATCGTCGTGGATGGGAAGCCGTACAAAATCGATACGATCACCCTTTCGGGAAGTCTCGTGTGGGACCGACAGGAGATGAAATACTGTGTCATGGAACGCGTACCCGACGGCGACGCGTTCGCGGGCGCAGTGATCAGCATTGGGCAGCGCGAGGGGCAGATGACTGCTCTCCTATTTTCTCCGAAGGATCGAAATATCGAGCATCGTCCCATTCAGCTTCTGCCGGATCAGTTGAATAGCATCCGGAACCTCGAAATTGCTGCGGCCGGCGGCCCGGCTGGTCCAAAGTAAGAATAAGGATTGAGGATTCTCGCGGATTGTCGTATAACTAAAGATAGTGAACAAGCATAAACAATATAGATGGATCCGCGCGACGTAGTCCACGAGATTCGCGAGCGGGTGACCTCGGGAGTGGAGCGAGCCCGAGAGATTGTTCGGGACGTCGCGGCCACGGTGCGCGAGCGGTTGCCAGGCGCCACCGAGCGTGAAGTTGCGCAGACGTCGGGCGACTTCTTCGTTCACGCCACCGAGCATGACGTCGCCGAAGCCGGGGGAGATGCCGCCCTCTCGCCAGCGGTACGTGAGCAGGTCGTCGAGGCGGATGTACTGCCTGCCGAGCTGGCGGGGCTCGAGGAGCAACGTCTGGGTGTGCCGCTTGAGGACAACGCGATCAGGCAGTTGGAGGCGCGTGGTCACGGCGAGTTGGTGACCGCCGGTGTGGAAGCGCTGGCGGCGGAAGATCCCGAGGCGGCGGCCGACGTAGCGACGCTGGCGGATGAAGCTGCTGCCCTCACCACCCTGGACAAGACCGACCGCGAGCATGAGGACGAGACGGCGCCGGGCGAGCTGCTCCGCCGGACGACGGAGTACGAGCGCCAGTTCAGGCACCAACTGGCCGGCATGTTCGGCGAGCTGCTGGCCGGTGGGTTGACCGATGCCGAGCAGCAGTTCATCGCCAACAACGCCGAGCTGCAGCACATGATCGAAGCAGCACGTGCGTCGTTCGCCGGCGAGCCAGTAGCCGCGGTGGAGTACGTAGGAAGCCCAGAGGTGATGCGGCAGTGCGCCCTCCTGGTGGAAGCGGCGCACCGGGTGGACGGTGAGTACCAAGCTCGGATGGCCGCCGTCGGGGAACGCCTCGGTGTCGCCTACTCGCCAGGAGGGGTCAAGAGCATCGGACGGATGGCCGAGAAGACGGAGCGCGAGAACGGCGGCGACGTGAGTAGGATCAAGGATGTCGTGCGTGGCCGGCTGATCATCCCGGGTGACCTGCGCGATGATGGCCAATACATCGCAGCAGTGCGGGACGCGGGATTCAGCATCATGCGTGATCGGACGACCGGCGAGGAGCTGATCAAGCGCAACTACATCGCCGAGAATGGGACTCCGCTTCCGGTCCGCGGCCAGCCGAAGTATCTGGACACGAAGATCACGATCAAGCTAACCGACAAGGCGTCCGGCAATGAGGTATCAGCCGAGATGGTCATCGCGACACCTGAGATGGCGGCCGCCACAGTAGCGGAGCATCCACTGTACGAGATTAGGCGATCATTGAACGGAACCAGCGCTGCCGAGATCAGGCTCAAGAAAAAGTTACGTGCGGTTAGCGCAAACTTCTATCGCTCGGTGTCAGATCGAGTGGCTGAGTCGGTTGAGAAGGGCGGCGTGTAGTCCATGACGATATGTGCCAGTCGCTCCGCTTTGGCATGAGAGATGACGTAGCCGTCGAGTCCACTACTCCCGGCAGGAGCATCTTTGCCGTCAAGCATGTTGTAGGTCATCAGATTTCCGTTGCCGGTGCAGATGATCTTGTATGGCACGTCGAAGTCACTGCCCGCTTCGCTGTACAGCACACCGGGACGCGTCAGGTCATCGCCGAAGAGCTCGAGCGCAACGTCGACGGCTGCCTTCCCGAAATATTGCTCGGCGTTGCCGTAGTCAATCGGCTGCGGTGTGTCGCCTGCTGATTCTGGGTGCTGTTCGTTCTCTATTGGATGCGGCGCCATTTCGGTCCTCATAGCTGAATCCTCTGCACTCATCGGTGAGTGCGTTACTAAAGTGGGTTACTAAACTATAGTAGCAAGAATTTGACATTTGCGTAAGTGGGGCGGATTGGCGAAATGGTGGTGCCCTGATCGCTCTGCCCTATCCGCCCGAGTTGGGAACCGAACGCGGAGCTGGTGCGTCCAATAGGTATGGGGGACAACAAGCAGGTACGTCAGGAGCACTGGCGCCAGGCGCTCGAGGTGCTGGTGCTGTCGACCGAGGGGGTGCCGACGTTTCGGTGTCTGCGGCAGGACCTGGAGCCGCTACCGCTCAACCACCAGGTGATGGAGCTCGTCAAGCTGGTGGAGGCGATGGCCGACCTGGCCACGATCGTGATGATCCGACGGTGGGCGGAGACGGGACTGCCGATCGGACCGCAGTTGGTGCAGCTTGGCCGCCTGATCCACGGGCACGGACCGTAGCAACGAAGACGGCAACGTCGCAGCTCAGGCGGCGATTTGGTCTAGCCCAAGAAAACTGTCGGTGCCGTGCGCTAGCGTCCTCCGCAAGTTCAGACAGCAGCTTGGGGAGGAACCAGCATGAAGCGACTATTTGCAGGGGCGGCAGCGGCGATCGTGGCGGCGACGGGTGTACTGGCGGCGAACGTCGGTACTGCGAACGCGACGTCGGCTGATTGGGCCTGGCCGGGCCAGAAGTTCGTGGTGGCCATCGGGGGCAACAGCACGAAGTCATGCTCGGTGGGGTACCCGGGCACCGACAACGCCGGCAACCGGTACTTCATCACGGCCGGGCACTGCTTCCGGACGAGCAGCGGGAGCCACTACGAGCGCCGTGACGGGACGACGCTCGATGTGTACGACCCGGCCAACCCAGGGGTGTCGATCGGGTGGGAGCGGGTGTACACCATCCCCAGCGGCGGTTACTACGTTGACATCTCAGTGGTGCAGATGCGCTCGGGCAAGAAGCTCACGGGCTACGGCTGGAAGCAGATCCCCGCGGTCGCCTCGACGAGCCGGGTCGGCGACACTGCCTGCGCCGTTGGCCAGAACCACGAGCGGTCGACGTGCGGCAAGGTCACCGAAGTGGGCGCAGAGATTCAGGTGAAGGGCTACGACTGGAAGAAGGTGGTGAACACGGCGACCTACTGCACATACCCTGGTGATTCCGGGGGAGCGGTGTACAACGACTCCGGAGTGCTCGGGATCGTGTCGTCGGCTCCGACGGACACGTGTCACGACTCCTACGTCCCGATTTCGATCGCGCTGAAGGCCATCCGGAACTCGATCCCTTCGTTCCGGTTGTACTGATCATGGCGTACTGGTGGGCCAGCCAAGGCAAGAACTACCCAGTGGCGATCGAGCAGGGCACGTTGTGGACGTGCCCGTGGTTCACCGGGCGGATTCCGCCTGACCGCAGCGCGATCAAGGAGCTTGAGCGCGGCGACATCGTGTTCCATCACGAGCACAAGATGATTCGTGCGGTCAGCGTGGTCATTGAGCCGTGGCGCGCTGCTTCTCGCCCCGTCGGCTACCCGACCAAGCGCGACGAGGACCACGACAACGGCTGGTTGGTACGGGTGCAGCCGTTGACGACGTCCGTCCAGATTCCGCTCGAGGTGTACCAGCGGATCGTCAGGAACGGTGAGCATGGACCACTGACCGTCAACGGCACGGCGGCGCAGAAGTACCTCTCGCCGCTGACCGACGACGAAGGCACTGCCCTGCTGGCGCTGGCCGACTTGAGCGACCTGGTGACCGGCGGCGCCGGCGATGCGGCTCGGGCCGGTGGCGGTGCTACTGACCGGGCATCGGCCGGGAGGGTGCGCGTTGAGCAAGCAGCCCTTCGTGCTCACCTACTGGGTGCCGCCGGTTCGGCTGCCTGCGGGTTGTGCGGCCGCGTCCTCCCGGCGGAACTGCTCGTCGCCGGGCACATCAAGCCGCGGGCGCTGTGCTCGGAGGAGGAGCGGTGGGATTTCGATGCCGCAGCGATGTTGTTCTGCCTGTTGGGGTGCGACGTGTTATTCGAGAAGCGGTACGTCACGGTTGACGGAGATGGACAGATCACCGAAGGGCGGCCGACCGGCCATGCGACCGTACTCGGCGCGGTCGCGCAGCTGACAGGCCAACCGTGCAGCGGGTTCACCGCGGAACGGGCGCCGGCATTCTCCGCTCACGCGGAGCTGGCAGAGTAGCCGACGGCGTGGCTACACCGGTGCGTGCACGGTCAGCCGTACGGTCGGGGGATGGATCCCCTGCCCGATTCGCCAGGCGACGAGTACGCCGAGGACCTGCTTGCTGCAGGTGACGGCGTACGCCTGCCCGACTGGTTCGAGGAGCACATGACGCGTGAGCGCGAGTGGTGGCGGTTGGTGCGAAGGATCGAGGGGGAGTAGTCCGGTATCGTTCGCGCCGGGTACTTGGCAGCTGCGGCATCGTCGACCCGCACAAACTGGAGATGGATAGTGACCCCGAACCCTGACACCCCGACACTGCGGAAGGCGCGAGGGGCCTTCTATACCCCTTCGGGCGTGACGAGGCACCTGGCTGACTGGGCTATTCAGAGTGTCACAGACTCGGTTCTCGAGCCGTCTGCAGGGGAGGCTGCGTTCCTCGTCGCTGCGGTTGAGCGTCTCCACGCCCTTGGCGCAGCTGAGCCTGTTGTTCATGGGGTCGAGCTTCATCAGGCGTCGGCTAAGGCAGCGCGCGAGGTCGTGGCTGAGGCTGGTGGCACCGCCAGGATCCGCGTCAGCGACTTCTTCCTGACCCAACCCTCCGGCACGTACGCGGCGGTGATCGGCAACCCGCCCTTCATCCGCTATCAAGACTTCGCCGGCGAGGCACGCGATCGCGCACGATTCGCGGCGCAGGCGCAGGGTGTCGCGCTCACAGGGCTTGCTTCGTCCTGGGCTGCTTTCGTCGTACACGCAGCGGCGCACCTTCGGCCTGGAGGTCGGTTAGGTATGGTGCTCCCGGCCGAGCTCCTCTCCACAAACTATGCCGCACCGGTTCGGCAATTCCTCTTGGAGCGCTTTAGCTCGGTCGAACTAGTGACATTCGAGACGCAGATTTTCCCTGATGCTGAGGCCGACACTGTGCTTGTGAAGGCATCTGGATGGTTGGGTGAACCGGCGGGGGTAGCGACGCTCCGGCAGACCCGTGATGCAACGACTCTCGATTCCCTGCACATGGGAACAACCTGGTCAACGACCGATCCGACAGCGCGGTGGAGGCCGCTGCTCGTACAGGATGAGACTGTATCGGCCATCAGCAAGGTCATCCCGACGGGCATTTTCGCCCCGCTCGAGGACCTTGGCGATACGACGCTTGGTATGGTGACGGGAGCAAACAAGTTCTTCACCCTCTCGCCGGAGCGAGTACGCGAACTCGGCATACCGCGGCGTGACCTGCTTCGGGTTTCTCCGCCGGGATCGTCTCACCTTAGAGGTCTCGCCCTTACAGATTCAGCGATGACGCAGCTCGGTAAGGAGGGCAAGGCGACGTGGCTTCTGTACCCGAGCAGGCGCCCCGCACCTGAGACGCTCGCATACATCGACAGCGGCCACACGACCGGCGTCGATACGGCGTACAAGTGCAAAGTGCGAGATCCATGGTGGCGAGTGCCAGTGCTCCGTGCTGCGGACCTACTGCTCACGTACATGAACGCGGACGCGCCGCGCCTTGTAACAAACCAGGCGAACGTCCGGCACCTAAACAGTGTGCATGGCGTACACCTCAAGCCGGCGATCCGTGACCTTGCACGGGATGTGCTCCCGGTCGCCAGCCTCAATTCTCTGACCCTGCTTAGCGGTGAGCTCGTCGGACGGAGCTACGGCGGGGGTGTCCTGAAGCTCGAACCACGAGAGGCTGATCGGTGGTGGATGCCGAGTGCAGCAACGATGGTGAGTCATCGTGAATCCCTCATCAAGGTGAAGCCCAGAGTTCGGCGGCTCCTCCGGGCCAAGGATCTGCTGGCTGCCGCAGCTGTGGTCGACGAGATTGTGCTGGGTGACCTGAGTGACGCGCAGCTCCGTGCCGTGCGCGAGGATCACGCTGCTTTCCTGCAGCGGCGAGTGACGAGGGGCAAGAGTGGCTGAGCCGAGCATGAAACAGAAGGCATGGCCACTGTTCGATCGCATCGTCGCAGACGCGGCAGCGACTCCACTGTTCACGAATGGGCCTTGGGACGGTGACGAATACGTTCCAGACATTGAGACGCTTCAGGCGCTGCTTGGTGTCCCGCTGTATCTGAACGCGAATAGCCAGAGCGGTGTGCCCGCACTCGCCCTCGATGTTTGGGTGGCGTATGAGCTTCGTCGTGCCGGATTTGCTACCGATGCGGTTTGGCCGCGTGCGGAGCACCCGCGGGTCGTGCCGGCTCCGATCGCCAACTTCCTTGTCGGCGCCACTACTAAGGATCTCCGAACCAAGATCGGGAGCCAATTGGCACGTCAGACGCCACTGCCAGGTGTTGTTGCGACCGACGCGAAAGTGCTTGGGAGACACTACATCAAGCAAGTTGATGTAGTCATGAGTGCATGGGAGACGGGGCCCGAAATCCTGATCTCCACGAAACGCATGGACTCCTCATTTGGCAAGAACGCTGCCAATCGAATTGAGGAGGCGTACGGCGACGCGAAGAATCTGCGCTCGCGCCATCCACTCGCGGCACATGGGTTCGTCTACGGGCTACGGTCCACGATCCTCGACTCAGAGCCGGACAAGGCGCGTTGGCTTATCGACCTTCTCGGAAAGCTTGCGCAAGAAGACGACGCGTATGACGCTGTCTGTCTTCTGATGCTCGACTATGACGGGGCTGGCTATGACAGCTTGAAGAGGCCCCGGCTCGACGGCTAGACCTGGCCCCGTTTGCGACTCGCCGGTGGTGTTGCGACGGTTTGATCTGGCCCCACCTGATGGTTGCTCGTGAACATCGTTTCCGAG
>NZ_VIGW01000001.1 GCF_007858435.1 Tsukamurella asaccharolytica
CCGCCGGCCAAACAAGAAGCCCGTCGAGGAGAACATGCAGATAATCCGTCCGCCACAGGGCCACAACAGCCACGATGAGACCCGTCAGCCACGTCGTGGACAGTCAGGAGGCTCCTAGAGATATCGACGACCCCGGCGTGCCCCTGCCGTCACTCTCGGGCGGCTGGTCCGCCGGGGCCGACGGGGCCGGCCGCGTCACCCTGCGCACGCACCGGCTGCAGGACGATCTGCACGCCCTCCTCGGGTGGGCCGCCGACCGCAGTCTCGCGCTGTCCGGGCTGCAGGCCCGCCACCCCTCCCTGGAATCGGTCTTCCTCACCATCGCGAGCGAGGACGAGACCGCCACCGACACACCGATCGGAGCCCCCGCATGACCGCCGACACCTCCGCCGCCACCGCGGCGACGCCCGCCGTCGGGTACGGCCGGCACCCGCTGCGCGCGCTCGCGCACGCCGAGTTCCTGCAGTTCCGGCGCAACAAGACGCTGCTCTTCATGGGCACCGTGTTCCCCATCGGTATGCCGCTGCTCCTGTACTTCCTCGCCCGAGGGGATCAGGCGCCCAAGCCGCTGGGCGTGGCGATCACGATGGAGATGTTCGCGGTCTTCGCGCTCCTCTTCGTGCAGTACTACTCGGTGCTGTCGATGGTCACGACCCGTCGATCCGAGGGCGTGCTCAAGCGGCTGCGCACCGGCGAATCCTCGGACCTGCAGATCCTCGCGGCGCCCGCGGTGCCGGGCATCGCCCTCACCCTGCTCGGCGCGGCGATCGTCGCCGGCGCGGTGTACGGCACGGGCGGCCCGCTGCCCGTGAACGCCCTGCTCATGCTGTTCGCGCTCGCCGCAGGGCTGGTGATCTTCACCCTCCTGGCGCTCGCCACCAGCGCGATGACCAAGAACGCCGAGGCGGCCCAGATCACGTCGATGCCCGTCATGGTGATCTCGATGGTGGGCATGGCGAACATCCGGCAGATCCTCCCCGACCGGCTCGCCCTGATCGCCGACTGGACGCCCTTCGCCGCGATCTCCGACCTCATCCGACTGGGACAGGCCGGCCTCGCCCCCGGCGCGCCCGACGACGCCGCGCCCCTCGGCTTCGCCGCCACCTTCGGCGAGACCGGCCGCCCGCTTGCGACACTGGCGGTATGGACACTGATCGCTCTGTTCCTCGCGAAGAAGTGGTTCCGCTGGGACGACCGGGGGTGACATCCCCTCCGGTGCGGCGTGCCATCGCGTGGTGGCGGGACATGCCGGGGGTCGAGAAGTACCGCCTCTACACCCGGCTCGTACTGCAGAGCGTCATGGTGGGCGTCATCACGATGCTGCTCATCAGCGGCACCCGCACCTGGCCGGCGATCAGTCTCGTGATCGCCGGCCTCGCCGCGGTCGCGGGGATCGAGGCGCAGCCCGACCTGGCGATCCGCGCGACCGGCCGCCAGCGCCGGCTGGCCTGGCGGTTCGCCGTCGCCGGCGTCGCGGGGGTCTGGCTGGTCGCCGTCGTCGTCGCCCAGCTGAACGGCGCCGTGGACGAGCGTGAAGCCGCCGTCACCGCGTCCATGAGCTTCCTCATGGCCTCGGCGGGCGTCATTCCGTTCCTCCGCCACCGCTGGTTCGTCCTGATCGCGGGCGCGATCCTCACGCCGCTCCTCCTCCGCGGACCCGAAGGCTGGAAGATCACACTCCTCCTGCTGCTGGTGGGCACCGCCCTCATGTGGACCACGCGGAGCACCGTCTGGGGCCTGCAGATCCTCACCGAACTGGAGAACGGCAAGCGGCTCGCCGCCGAGCTCGAGGTCGCCGAGGAGCGCCTGCGCTTCTCCCGCGATCTGCACGACGTCGTCGGCCGCGCGTTCTCCGCCATCTCCGTCAAGAGCGAGCTGGCCGCCACGCTGGCCCGGGCGGGCGCCGTCGACCGCTCGGCTGCCGAGATGGACGAGGTCAAGGCCCTCGCGGTCGCGTCGATGGAGGACGCCCGCACCCTGGTCCGCGGCTACCGCGCGATCGACCTCGACACCGAGGTCGCCGGCGCCCGCTCGCTGCTCTCCGCCGCCGGCTGCCACCTCCGCATCATCGGCGAGCCCGGCGCCGTGCCACCCGCCTTCCACGAGGCCGCCGCCTGGGTCGTGCGCGAGGGCACCACCAACATCGTCAAACACTCCACGGCCACGCAGGCCGTGCTCACGCTGCGCCCCTCGGGCCTGGTCCTGCGCAACGACGGTGCCGGCCCCGCCACCGGGGGCGACGGCGCACCGTCGGGCATCGACGGGCTGCGCGGCCGGCTCCGCGCGGTGGGCGCCGGCCTGGACGCCACGCACGAGGGCGACGAGTTCGTCCTGACCGCGACCTGGGAGGCGGCATGACCGAGGCACCGGCGATCGAGGTGATGATCGCGGACGACGAACACCTGATCCGCACGGCCGTCGCGGCTCTGCTGGAACTCGAGGCCGACATCACGGTGGCCGCCGAGGCGGCGTCCGGCACTGAGCTGATCGCGCTGTGGGAACGCCGCGCGGCCGCGGGCCACGCACCCGCGGTCGCGGTGATCGACCTGCAGATGCCCGGGCCCGACGGCATCGAGACCGCCGCTGAGCTGCTGCGTCACACGCCCGGCGCCGCGATCCTCATCGTCACCAGCCACGGTCGGCCCGGCTACCTCAAACGCGCGCTCGCGACCGGGATCCGCGGCTTCCTGCCGAAGACGGTGCCCGCGGCGACGCTGGCCCAGGTCATCCGCACCGTCCACGGCGGCGGGCGGTACGTCGACCCGGAGCTGGCGGCGGAGGCGATCAGCGCCGGGGACTCGCCGCTGACGGCCCGCGAGGCCGACGTGCTGGAGTTCGCCGCCGACGGCGCGTCGGTCGAGGAGATCGCCAAGCGGGCGCACCTGAGCGCCGGCACCACCCGCAACTACCTCTCGTCCGCGATGGCAAAGCTGGGAACCGCCAATCGCTACGAGGCAGCGGTCCGCGCGCGGGAACTCGGATGGATCCTGTGACCCTCGTCTCGGTGTAACGTACCCCTGTCCCGTGACGATGCACCGGGTGCGCCCCTCCACGAAAGGGTCACCTTCTGCTGGGGACGTTGAGTACGAGGACCGAAGTGCGTAGGCTTCCGGGATAATCTGGAACTGATCCACAAGTCGAAAGAGGAATGATGTCGACCCGCCAACTGACCCAGCTGGAGCTCCTACAGGAGCTCTCCGGTGTCGCCGAGGACAACGTCAACCGCCATCTCTCGATGACGAAGGACTGGAACCCTCACGACTACATCCCCTGGTCGGACGGCAAGAACTACGCCGCCCTCGGCGGGACGGATTACGACCCCGAGGAGAGCCAGCTCGACGAGGTGGCCAAGGCCGCCATGATCACCAACCTCCTCACCGAGGACAACCTGCCGACGTACCACCGCGAGATCGCGGCGAACTTCTCCATGGACGACGCCTGGGGCCACTGGGTCGGGCGCTGGACCTCGGAGGAGAACCGCCACGGCATCGCGATGCGCGACTACCTCGTGGTGACGCGCGGCGTCGACCCCGTCAAGCTCGAGCAGGCCCGCATGATCCACATGACCAACGGCTGGGACCCGCAGGGCAAGGTGGCGCAGCACACCGAGCAGAAGATGACGATGCTCCACTCGGTGGCGTACGTGACCTTCCAGGAGCTCGCCACCCGCGTGAGCCACCGCAACACGGGCAAGGTCTGCCAGGACCCGATCGCCGACAAGATGCTCCAGCGCATCGCGGCCGACGAGAACCTGCACATGATCTTCTACCGCAACATCTCGGCCGCCGGCCTCGACCTGGTCCCGGACCAGGCGATCCGGTCGATCACCGACACCATCAAGCACTTCGAGATGCCCGGCGCCGGTATGCCCGACTTCCGTCGCAACGGCGTGCTCATGGCCAAGCACGGCATCTACGACCTCCGCCAGCACAAGGACGAGGTCGTCATGCCCGTCCTGCGCAAGTGGAAGATCTTCGAGCGCGAGGACTTCTCCGCCGAGGGCGAGCGCACCCGCGAGGAGCTCGCGGCCTTCCTCGACGAGCTCGAGGCCGCGGCCGTGAAGTTCGAGGAGATGCGCGACCGCTCGCTGGCCCGCGAGGCCGCGAAGCGCGAGAAGGCCGGCCTGGCCGTCTAGTACCGACACACCCGGAACCCGCTGCGCCCTCGGGCACGGCGGGTTCCGTCGTTCCGGGCCGTCGCGGTTTGCCCGGACGGACCGCCGCCAGCGATCATGGGATGAACGACCACGGGAGACCTCTGATGACCACAGCCACCACGACGCGGCCCACGCTGCGCATAGGACGGTTCGAGCTCGACTCCCCCGTCGTGCTCGCACCGATGGCCGGAGTCACCAACGTCGCCTTCCGCAGCCTCTGCCGCGAGCTCGAGCGCGCACGCACCGGTACCGTCGCGGGGCTGTACGTGTGCGAGATGGTGACGGCGCGCGCCCTCGTCGAGCGACATCCCGTCACGATGCACATGACGACCTTCGCCCCCGACGAGGACCCGCGCAGCCTGCAGCTCTACACCGTCGACGCGAAGTGGACCTACGAGGCCGCGCGGATGATCGCCGAGGAGGGCCTCGCCGATCACCTCGACATGAACTTCGGCTGCCCCGTCCCCAAGGTCACGCGCCGCGGTGGCGGCTCCGCGCTGCCCTACAAGCGGAACCTCTTCGCGAGCATCGTCGACGCCGCGGTCCGCGGGATCGCCGACGGTTCCCCCGCCGGCGCCCCGGAGATCCCCGTCACCGTGAAGTTCCGGGTGGGCATCGACGCCGAGCACCACACCCACCTCGATGCCGGCCGCATCGCGGCCGAGCAGGGCGCGGTCGCCGTCGCGCTGCACGCCCGCACCGCCGCGCAGCGCTACTCGGGCCGGGCCGACTGGGACGAGATCACCCGCCTCAAGGAGCACGTGCATCACCACTTCGGCGACGCCGTGCCCGTGCTGGGCAACGGCGACATCTTCGCAGCGGAGGACGCGGTCACCATGATGGAGCGCACCGGCTGCGACGGCGTCGTCGTGGGCCGCGGCTGCCTCGGCCGCCCGTGGCTGTTCTCCGAGCTCTCGGCCGCGATCAACGGCACGCCGATGCCGACGCCGCCGCACCTGGGCGAGGTCACCGCCATCATGTACCGCCACGGCGAGCTGCTGGCAGCGCACCACGGCGAGGACAAGGGCATGCGGGAGATCCGCAAACACGTGGCCTGGTACCTGCGCGGCTTCCCCGCCGGCGGGGAGCTGCGCACCCGCCTGGCGACCGTCAAGACCCTCGCCGACCTGCGCGCGCTCCTCGACACGCTGCCGCAGGACGTGCCCTGCCCCAAGGACGCCGAGGGCCCGCGCGGCCGGCAGGGCACGCCCGGCAAGGTGGTCCTCCCCGAGGGCTGGCTCGACGACCCGTGGGAGTCCGACGCGGCGGCGATGCCGGGCGCGGAGGAGGAGACCAGCGGAGGTTGACGGTCGTTCACCCTTCGTTCATGCAACGCTGCGATTGCGTATGACCGGGCCGAATATACTTCGGCCATGCGTACCGCGTACATCCAGCAAATGGCCACTTTCAACGACATCCTCGGCGATATCTGCGAAAAGTCGGGCATTGCCATGGAGAAGGCCACCAACTCGCTGCTCCAGGCCGACCTCGCCCTCGCCGAGGAGGTCATCACCGAGCACGACGAGATCGTCCGACTGAGCCGCCGCGCCGAGGAGGAGGCGTTCTCCCTCCTCGCTCTGCAGGCCCCCGTCGCGAGTGACCTGCGCGTCGTGGTCTCCGGCTTCCAGATCGTGGCCGACGTCGACCGGATGGGCGCGCTTGCACTGCACGTCGCCAAGGTGACCCGCCGCCGCTTCCCGAACAAGACCCTCCCCGAGGAGGTCAACGGCTACTTCGCCGAGATGGGCCGCCTCGCGGTCGAGCTCGCGCAGTCCGCCCGCGAGGTCCTGATCACCCAGGATCCGAAGCAGGCCGCGGAGATCGAGGAGCAGGACGACGCGATGGACGACCTGCACCGCCACCTGTTCACCGTGCTCATGGACCGCGAATGGAAGCACGGCGTGGCCACGGCCGTCGACGTGACGCTGCTGGGCCGCTACTACGAGCGCTTCGCCGACCACGCCGTCGAGATCGGCCGCCGCGTGATCTTCCAGGCCACCGGCAGCGCCGAGCCCACCGACGACGTCTCGAAGTAAGCCACCCCCACCCGAACGGCCGTCCTCCGGGCGGCCGTTCGTGCTGTCCGGGGGCCGCCGGCGCGAGCCGGAATCAGGAAGCCACGCCGTCCTGGAGCTGCAGGATCCGGCCGCCGAGGTGGATGTCGGAGCCGACACCGAGGGGCACTGGCTGTCCCGGCGGCAGGCGCAGCGGCTGCGCCGCGCCCGGTGGCCGCACCCACGTGCCGTTCGCCGAGCCCACGTCGACGGCGAGCACCTGCCAGCCGTCGATTCGGATCTCCAGATGTGCGCGCGAGAGGGCTCCGGTGCGGTCCGGCAGTACGACGGGCAGGAGCCGGTCGGCACCACCGATCTGCGGGCGGCCCGCGCGCTGGGCGACGAACGCGGCCGGATCACGGCCGATGATCATGTCGTTCTCCACGACGAAGGCGGTGCCGTCGTCGGCGACGAGCAGGCCCAGCGGCGGCCGCGGGCCGCTCTCCAGCGGCAGCCGTCGATCGACGAGGGCGCCGCACCGCGTGCAGTAGGCGGCGACGGGCGCATTGAGGTGCCCGAAGACGCAGGGCCTGCCCTCGACCACGGGACCGGCGGCGAGGGCCGCGCTCACCTCGCCCACCTCGACGTCGTACTCGGTGGCGGCGAACAGCGGGCTCACCCCGGTCGGCTCCTCGTTGGTGGGCGCATCCGCGGGGAAGACATCGGTCGAGATCTCGCCCTCCGCCGGGGCCGCGAGGGCCTCCTCCGACCACAGCACGAGGCCCGCGCCGGGGACGGCGCCGCCGTCGAGGTGCAGGGCGGCTGGCCCGCACACGGGGGCCGGCGGAGGCGGGGGCCCGACGGTGACCGTGACCACCGAGCCCGGCGTCAGCGGAGCGACCCGCTCGACGAACTCCGCACCGGCGTGCAGCGCGTGATCGGGCGCGGGGGCCGCCGCCGAGTGGAAGATCGCGACGGTCACCGAGCGGTCCTCGTCGGCGCCCGCGATGCCGCGGAGCAGGGCCCGCACGGTACCGTCGCCGATCTCGACCGCCGCGAACGCCGGGCCGGTGCGGCCCCGGAGAACGGTGGCGAGATCACCCTCGGCATCCAGGGCGGCCTGCAGCTCGGCGATCGCGGCGGGACCGCCCACCGCGGGTGCGTCCACCAGCAGCACTCGCCCGCGCCGCTGGGCGACCACGCGATCGCCGGGCAGGACGGTGCAGTGCCGGCCACCGGTCGAGGTCTGCGTCGTCATCCCCATAGAGTACGGCCGATATCCGACGACTCCATGGTGATGTGACCCGCGTGACCCGTCAGCCGAAGCGGCCCGAGATGTAGTCCTCGGTGGCCTGCTCGTCCGGGTTGGAGAACATCTTCTCCGTCGGGTTGATCTCGACGAGCTTGCCGGGCTTGCCCGTGGCCTCGAGGTTGAAGAAGGCGGTCTGGTCGGAGACACGCGCCGCCTGCTGCATGTTGTGCGTGACGATGACGATCGTGTACTTCTGCTTGAGCTCGCCGATCAGGTCCTCGATGGCGAGGGTCGAGATCGGGTCGAGCGCAGAGCAGGGCTCGTCCATGAGCAGCACGTCCGGGCTGACCGCGATCGCGCGGGCGATGCACAGGCGCTGCTGCTGGCCACCGGAGAGGCCGCCGCCCGGCTTGCTCAGCCGGTCCTTGACCTCGCCCCACAGGTTCGCGCCGCGCAGCGACTGCTCCGCCACCTCGTCCAGCTTGTCCTTGCTGCGGATGCCCTGCAGCTTGAGCCCGGCCACGACGTTGTCGCGGATCGACATGGTGGGGAACGGGTTGGGCCGCTGGAAGACCATGCCGATGGTCTTGCGCACGCCCACCGGGTCGACGCCCGGACCGTAGATGTCGGCGCCGTCGAGGGAGACGTGTCCTTCGACGCGGGCACCCGGGGTCACCTCGTGCATGCGGTTGATCGACCGGAGCACCGTCGACTTGCCACAGCCCGACGGCCCGATGAACGCCGTGACGGAGTTCGGCGGCACCGTCAGCGAGACGTCCTGCACCGCGTGGAACGCGCTGTAGTAGATGTTCAGGTCCTTGATGTCCAGGCGCTTCGCCATGATGGATCTCCTTCTACTTACTTCGTCTTGGGGGCGAGCAGCCGGGACATGAGGGCGGCGAGGCCGCTCGCGATGCCCACGAGGATCACCAGGGTGAGGGCGGCGCCCCACGCCCGGTACTCGCCGACGGCGCCGGGATTGTTGCGGTACTGGTCGTAGATGAACAGCGGCAGCGAGGACATGTTGCCGTTGAACAGGTCGTAGTTCATCCGGTCGCTGATGCCCACGAGGAGCAGCACGGGCGCGGTCTCGCCGACCACGCGGGCGATGGCGAGGAAGACACCGGAGACCATGCCGGACGCGGCCGTCGGAAGCACGATCCGCACGATGGTCTTCCACTTCGGGACGCCCAGTGCGTAGGACGCCTCGCGCAGCTCGTCCGGGACGAGCTTGAGCATCTCCTCGGTGGACCGCACGACGACGGGCACCATCAGCAGGATGAGCGCGAGGCTCACGGCGAACGCGGACTGGGGCATTCCGAAGGTGGTGATCCAGACGCCGAAGATGAACAGCGTGGCCACGATCGACGGGATGCCGGCGAGCACGTCGACCATGAAGGTCGTGATCCTGCCCAGGCGGGTGCCCTCGGCGTACTCGACGAGGAAGATGCCCACCATCACGCCGATCGGCACGGAGAACAGCGTCGCGACGCCGGCCTGCACGAGCGTGCCGTAGAGGGCGTGCCGGATACCGCCGGCGTAGGAGTCGGGGGCCACGCGGACCATCGACTTGGTCCACCAGTCGGGGTCCAGGATCGCGGGCAGGCCGTTGGCGATCACCATGTACAGCAGGGAGACCAGCGGCGCGAGGGCCAGCAGGAAGCAGGCGCCGAAGATGATCGCGGCGGCGTTGTTCCTGATCCGTCGCGAGGCCGACGTGCGGTGGAAGACGGCGCCGCTCTTGGCGACGTCGTCGAGCTCGGTGGCGGTCATCCGTTCACCCGTCCTCCGCCGATCCAGCGTGCGACCGCGTTCACCACGAAGGTGAGCACGAACAGCACGAGGCCGGCGGCGATGTAGGCGCCGCGCTGGTCGACGTTGTCGAACTCAGCGGCGGCGGAAGCGATCTTCGAAGCGAAGGTGTAGCCGCTGTCGAACAGCGACCAGATGGAGGTCTTGGTGGCGGCGAACAGAATGATGAGCACCGCGATGGTCTCGCCGAGCGCGCGCCCGAGAGCGAGCATGGAGCCGGCGACGATGCCGGACCGGCCGTACGGGAAGACCGTGAGGCGGATGACCTCCCACTTGGTCGCGCCCAGGGCCAGCGCGGCCTCCTGGTGCGCGACGGGGGTCTGCCGCAGGGCCTCGCGCGTGATCGAGGTGATGATCGGCAGGATCATGATCGCGAGCACGATACCGGCGGTGAACACGGTCGAGCCGAGGGAGAGCTCCACGTTGCCGGTCTTGAAGAGGAAGAACCAGCCGAGGTTCTCGTTGAGCCAGCGCTGCAGCGGCACCAGGAAGGGCGCGAGCACGAAGATGCCCCACAGGCCGTAGATGATCGACGGCACGGCGGCGAGCAGGTCGATCACCGCGCTGAGCGGCCGCGACAGGCGCGCCGGCACGTACTGCACGAGGAAGGTCGCAATGCCCACGGCCACCGGCACGGCGAGGATCAGAGCCATCACCGAGGAGAGAACGGTGATCTTGAGCATCTCGAGGATGCCGAACCGCATGTCGGACGGCGTCGTCTGCCACTCGGAGCTGGTGAGGAAGTTGACATTGTTCTTGGTGAGGGCCGGGATCGCCTGCACCACGAGCTGCAGGAAGATCAGCGCGATGACGGCCACGAGCAGCGCGCCCGAGGCGTACGCCGCCCACTTGAAGATCTTCTCCATGCGGTCGGGACCGCCCCCGGCGAAGGCGGTGCGGGTCGCACCGCCGGTGGTTGCGGTGACGGAGCCCGCTGCGCCCTCGGCGCTCTCGGCGGCGCGGTCCGTCGAATCCTCAGTCGCCATGTTTCCCCGTTGTTCGGCCACGGATGCGTCGTCCTTCCGGCTGAGCCGGGCGTCGTGCGGGCGGCCTTGTCGGCCGCCCGCACGACGCTCGGTGGTTCAGCAGTGTCTTACTGGATCGAGTCGATCGACTGGTTGAGCGTGGTGCGGAAGGACTCGGGGATCGGGGCGTAGCCCTGGTCCGTGAGCTGGTCCTGCGCCTGCTTGCTGGCCGCGACCTTGAGGAAGGTCTTCACGCCCTTGCCGACCTCGGCGTCCGAGTACTTCGAGCACACGACCTCGTAGGTCGCGAGCACGAGCGGGTAGGCACCGGCCGTCGTCGGCTTGTAGAAGCCCTCGGTGTCGATGACCAGGTCCTTGCTGCCCGGGGTCTTGAACTTGGCGGCCTCGATGGTCTTGGCCACCGACTCGTTCGAGAGCTGCACGGGCGCGGGACCGGCGGAGGTGATGATGTTCGCGATCTGCAGCTTCTGCGCCTTGGCGAAGCTCCACTCGGCGTAGGTGATGGTGCCCTCGGCCTTGTTCACGGTCGCGGCGACGGCGGCGTTGCCGCTCGCGCCCTGGCCGGTGCCGCCCTTGAAGGCCTTACCGCTCTTGTCGGCGGACCACTCAGCCGGAGCGGCCGAACGGAGGTACTTCTGGAAGTTCTCGGTGGTGCCCGACTCATCGGAGCGGAAGACCACGGTGATCGGCAGGTCGGGCAGCGCGGTGCCGTTGTTCTCAGCGGCGATCTCGGGAGCGTTCCACTTGGTGACCACGCCGCTGAAGATCTTGGCCAGCGTCGGCGCCGAGAGGTTCAGGGCCACGCCACCGGGCAGCTTGTAGGAGACGGCGATCGGGCCGAAGACGAGCGGAAGGTTCAGCGCGGGAGCGCCGCACTTCTCCTCGGCCTTCTTGGCCTGGTCGGCGTTCAGCGGCGAGTCGGTGCCGCCGAAGTTGGTCAGGCCGGAGGTGAACTCCGTGATGCCCTGGCCCGAGCCGTTGCCGCTGTAGTCGACGTTGGCGCCGGAGCAGTCCTGGGCGAAGGTGTTCTTGAAGACGGTCATGGCGTTCGCCTGCGCCGTCGAGCCGCTGCCCTTGAGCTGCAGCTTGCCGTCGCACTGGACGCCCGAGCCGCCGGCGGGCGAAGCGCCCGAGGCCTCGCTCGACTCCTCGCCGCCACAGGCGGACAGGGTCAGGGACATGGCCGCCACGAGGGCAAGGGCCGATACGGATCCACGCTTGAAGTTCACCGAGATTCCTCCGGGTCGGGTCAGGACTGATCACGCCAGCAGGCGGGTATCGTTGAGGAACGATAGGGAGGCCGGGTGTCCGAATCGGGTGTCCTAGGTGAATGACAGGGAAACTCGGTCGGTCGATCGCATTACGGTCGCGCGTACGCGACGTGTCTTTCGCATTCCGCAAAACCCAAACGGTCGTAGGTGCGCAGCGCAGCCTCGTTGTCGCCCTCCACGTACAGCTCCACCTCGGCGAGGCCCCGGTCCGCGAGGTACTCCAGCCCGACTGCGGTCAGGAGCCGCCCCAGGCCACGCCCCTGCCCCGTGGGTGCGACCGCCACGACGTACACCTCGCCGAGCCCCGCGGCCGGGTCGGCGACCTTGGTCCAGTGGAATCCCAGGAGCCGGTCCTGCTCATCGACGGCGAGGAACAACCCCGCCGGATCGAACCAGTCGGCGCCCGTCCGCTCATCGATCTGCGCGCCGGTCCAGCCACCCTGCTCGGGGTGCCAGGCGAAGGCGGCGTTGTTCACGGCGAGGATCGCGGCGTCGTCGGACGGCCCGGCGTAGGTGCGCACGCGCACGTCCGCGGGCGGAGCCGGAACCGGCGCCAGGCCGGCGAGCGGGCGCCGCAGGTTCAGCAGGGTGCGCACCGGGTTCAGGCCGAGCCCCGCGGCGAGGCCGCGCGCGGCGGGCAGGTCCCCGTGCGCCCACACGGTGCCGCCGTCGCCCACGAGTTCGAGCGCCCCGGTCACCAGCGATCGCCCCAGGCCCCGTCGGCGTTCCGACGGGGCCACGACGACCTCGGCCGCGCCGGCCCCACCCGAGGGCGGGACGACGATCCCCGCGTAACCCGACGGTGCACCGTCCTCGCCCCGGGCGATCAGGTGCGGGCCGTCGCCAGCGACGCCGAGTCGGAACTGCTCGGAGAGCGGGCCGATGCCGTCGGCGGCCTCCGCGGCGGCGGCGATCGCCAGCACCGCCCCCGGATCGGGGATCGGCCCGCGCACCTCGTCGACCATCTACCGCTCCTCGAGATCCTCGTCCGTCGGTTCCGTGTCCTCGGGATCATCCAGGGCGGGGCGCTCCGTCTTGCCTCGCACGGGCCGCACCGCCTTGTAGCCCACGTTACGGACGGTGCCGATCATGCCCTCGTGCTCGGCGCCGAGCTTGGCGCGCAGGCGCCGCACGTGCACGTCGACGGTGCGGGTGCCGCCGAAGAAGTCGTAGCCCCACACCTCCTGCAGCAGCTGGGCGCGGGTGAAGACGCGGCCCACGTTCTGCGCGAGGAACTTCAGCAGCTCGAACTCCTTGTAGGTGAGGTCCAGCGGCTTGCCGCGCAGGCGGGCGGTGTAGGTCCCCTCGTCGATGACGAGCTCTCCGAGGGTGACCTTGTCGGCCACCTCGTCCTCGCCGCCTGCGTCCCGGCGCGCGGCGACGAGGCGCAGCCGGGCGTCGATCTCGGCCGGCCCGATCGCCGGCAGGAGGAAGTCGTCGAGCCCCCAGTCGGCACTGGCCGCGACGAGCCCGCCCTCGGTGAGGACCGCGACCACGGCGATCCGTCCCGCGCCCGTACTGCCGAGCAGCCGGCACAGGCCGCGGGCGGTCACCAGATCGGTGCGGGCGTCCACGAGCGCGACCTCGGCCGGTCCGACCTCCAACAACGACGAGACATCGGCGGGCAGCGTCCGCACCGTGTGCGGCAACAGCGACAACGACGGCAGCACCGAATCCGGCTCCCGGTCGGATGTGAGCAGGATCAGATCCACAGGTCCTCCCCACGGGTGCGCGACGGTCTCGATGAAAAAGTTGAATGTCAGAATAGCGGTGGCCAGGACGCCGTGCGGCACGGCGTCGCCGTGGGCGAGAGGGTGTGCGGGTGACGCGAGGGCAGGGACGGGCGTGGATCAGGCGGGTTCTGGTCGCCGTTGCGACGCTGCTCACAGTCGCCCTGTTCGCCGAATTGGGCTCTGCGGCGACGGCCGAGTACCGGCTCTCGCGCGACCTGCGGGCCGCCGCGAACCTCGCGGACGACCCCGAGGTGACGATCGGCGGATTCCCTTATCTGCTCTCGGGTGGGGAGCACCCGAAGCTGACGATCGCCGGGCCCGCGAAGGTGCGGGAGCGCAGCGCCCGGATCGAGGCCGAGATGACCGACGTCCGCATCCCCGGCGGCCTGCTCCCGACCTTCGCGGCGGACACGCCGATCACGGCCGGGCACGTGGAGGCGCGGGTGCGGCTGGACCAGAAGACGATGGGCCGGTTCATGGACATCGTCGACCTGCAGGTGCACACGCCCGCCCCCCGGCGGGCCGGCGCGGGCAGTCCCGCCGACGGCTACGTGAAGGCCTCGAAGGGCATCGTCCTCACCGGCACCGTCCCGCTGCCCACCCCGGCCGACCCGGCGCGCGAGGTGCTGATCTCCGTGGCGGCGGACTTCGCGAACGAGGGCGATGCGATCTCGGTGCGCGCCACCGGGATCTACTCGGGCCCCGAGGATCACGCCACGGCGGACCTGCTGCCGGGCGAGGATCGGACGGTCCTGGCGGCATTCACCCGCGTGCTGCCGCGGATGGCCCTGCCCTTCGGCATCGCGCCCACCGGGGCGCGGGCGGAGAACGCCGATGTCGTGCTGCTCGGCGAGGCCGACGGGGTCACCGTCACCCCCGGAGCCTTCTACCGCCCGCTCTCCTGACGCGCCGCGCGCCGAGGGTGCTGCGACCCTGCCGTGACGGAACCTCCAGGGTTGGGTACTCTCGGTCCCATGCGCAACCGCTGTGAGCTGCTGCTCACCCGTCGTCTGGCGGTCGATCTGTGCCGTATGGCCGGTTGTCGCTGTCTGGGCTAGTCCCACCCCTCTCCGGGCCGGGTGCCCGATTCTCGGCGCATCCCCCTGCCCTCCCAGCGCATCCGCGCACCCTCGAAGTAGCTATCTCGCCGTACTTCACGTCCATAGGAATCAACGAAAGGGATCCTCATGGCTCGCTCCGACGTCCTGGTCTCCGCAGACTGGGCTGAGCAGAATCTCGACACCCCGGGTGTCGTCTTCGTCGAGGTCGACGAGGACACGTCGATCTACGACGACAACCACATCAAGGGCGCCGTCCGCCTCGATTGGCGCAAGGACCTCCAGGATCCGATCCGCCGGGACTTCCTGGACCAGGAGGGCTTCTCCAAGCTGCTCTCCGAGCGCGGCATCGGCAACGACGACACCGTGGTCCTCTACGGCGGCAACAACAACTGGTTCGCCGCGTACGCGTACTGGTACTTCAAGCTGTACGGCCACCAGGACGTCAAGCTGCTCGACGGTGGCCGCAAGAAGTGGGAGCTCGACGGCCGCCCGCTGTCGACCGACGCGGTGACCCGCCCGGCGACGAACTACCAGGCCAAGCCCGTCGACCTGTCGCTGCGCGCGTTCCGCGACGAGGTCATCGACTCGATCGGCAAGAAGAACCTCGTCGACGTGCGTTCGCCCGACGAGTTCGCCGGCAAGATCTCCGCGCCGGCCCACCTCCCGCAGGAGCAGGCGCAGCAGCGCGGCCACGTCCCCGGCGCGATCAACATCCCGTGGTCGACCACCGCGAACGAGGACGGCACCTTCAAGTCGGACGAGGAGCTGGCGGCACTGTACGCGGAGAAGGGCTTCGACGAGTCCAAGGAGACCATCGCGTACTGCCGTATCGGCGAGCGCAGCTCGCACACCTGGTTCGTGCTGCAGGAGCTCCTCGGCAAGAAGAACGTCAAGAACTACGACGGCTCGTGGGTCGAGTACGGCTCCCTCGTGGGCGCCCCGATCGAGAAGTAAGGAAGACCAGAATGTGTGGAGCACCGAAGCAGGGCCAGGTCCTGCCCGCCGGCGTCGACGTCGAGAAGGAGACCGTCCTGACCGGTCAGGTCCTCGACGGTGCCGGTAACCCCGTCGCGGGAGCGTTCGTGCGCCTGCTCGACGGCACCGGCGAGTTCACCGCCGAGGTCGTGGCCTCGGGCACCGGCGACTACCGCTTCTTCGCGGCGCCGGGCACCTGGACGCTGCGCGCGCTGTCCTCGGTGGGCAACGGCGACGTCCAGGTCTCGCCCGAGTCGAACGGCGTCTACAACCAGGACATCACCGTCGCCAAGTAGGCCCTCGCCCCGCAATTGAACGTCGTTATGGAGAACCGAACCCCAGGTGGGAGTCTCCATAACGACGTTCAATCGTTTCCGGGCAGCACGGGCAACGGCAGGGCGCAGATCCGTTCGGCCTCGCCGGGGTCCACGCCGAAACCGATCAACAGTGTGCGCGCCATCGCATCGGCCGCCGCGGCGTCGTCGCGCTCCGGGTCGTCGACGAGGAGCTGCCCGAGCATGAGCATCGCACCCGCCGTCATCGCGAGGGCCAGGTCGGCGTCGGCCACCGCGAATCGCTCCCGCTCGACGGCCTGAAGCAGGTCGCGGCGCGGGAACTGCATCAGCTCACCCTGGACGCTGAGCATCGGCGCACCCGACCGCAGCAGGATTCCGCTCAGCTGCGGCAGCCGTCGGTGCATCCGCCCGACCAGGCGTAGGCACGCGGTGAACCGCTCGACCGGATCGGCGATCTCGGCCGTCAGGTCGTCGAGCCCCGCCACGATCTCCTGCGCGGCCGCCTCGCTCGCCGCGGCGAACAGAGCCTCCTTGGTGGCGAAGTGGTTGTAGAACGACCCCAGGCCCACGTCCGCAGTGTCGGTGATGACCGACACCGCGACGTCGGTGCGCCCTTCCGCGAGTAGGCGCTGCCCGGCCGCGATCAGCGCCGCCCGCGTCCGCACCTTCCGCTGTTCGAGGCGGCTGGTCGGCTCCGCTGCACCCGTGCCGGTCATCGGCCCTCCTTCATTCAGTGATGAATCCATCACTTCTGACAATCCGCCGCCACAAGTGTTGCACACCCCCGGGATTGTATGTGATGATTTCTTCAGTTCTGATCTGATCTTCATCTCAGCACCCGGAGGTAGCCCCGTGACCACCCATCCACCCGCCGTCGGCGCACAGACCGGCGATCGCGCCGGGACCACCGGCGTCCTGTTCTCGATGTGCCTCGCACTGGTACTCGTCGTCGCGTCGGTGTCCGCGATCAACCTGGCCATGCCCGAACTCGCCGTCACGCTGGGCGCGAGCAACGCGCAGCTGACCTGGATCGCCGACGCCTACACCGTGACCCTGGCCGCGCTCGTGCTCCCGCTCGGAGCCCTCGGGGATCGGCTCGGCCGGCGCAACGTCCTCGTCGTGGGCACGGTCGTCTTCGCTGTGGGCGCCCTGTTCGCGGGCCTCTCGGACTCCGCCGATCAGTTGATCGCATGGCGGATCGTGATGGGCCTGGGGGCGGCGATGATCATGCCCGGCACCCTGTCGACCATCACCGCGACGTTCCCCGAAGATCAGCGGGCCCGCGGTGTCGCCGTCTGGTCGGGCTTCGCGTCCGCCGGGGCCATCCTCGGACTGGTCGGCGCCGGAGCGATGCTCGAGGTGTGGTCGTGGCGCTCGATCTTCTACGTCAGTGCGGCGATGGCCGTCGCCGCGGGCGTCGCCGCACTTCTGCTCGCCCGGAACACCTGGGAGGAGGAGTCGCACCGCCCCGACCTGCTGGGCGCCCTGTTCACCACGGTGGGCATCGGATCGCTCGTCTTCGCGATCATCGAGGGTAATGAGACGAGCTGGACCGAACCGATCGTCGTCGCGTCGCTCATCGTCTGCGTGCTGTCGTTCGCGGGTTACACGATCGCGGGGCTGCGCACCGAGCACCCCCTCCTCGATCCGCGCCTGTTCCGCATCTCCGGTTTCCGGGCGGGCGGCGTGGTCGTCGTGGTGCAGTTCATGGCGCTGTTCGGCTTCCTCTTCGTCGGCCTCCAGTACCTCCAGCTCATCCTCGGATACAGCCCGTTCATCAGCGCGGTGGCGCTGATCCCCGTCGCCGCGGTGGTCGTTCCCGTCTCCCTCGCCACCCCGGCGATCGTCAGCCGCATCGGCATGAACGTGACGATGGGGCTCGCGCTGACCCTCCTCGCCGCCGGATTCGTCACCGTCTCCCGGATGGACGCCGGCTCCGGTTATCTCCCGTTCCTCTGCGGTCTGATGATCGCGGGCGTGGGCATCGGACTGGCGAGTTCGACGGGGACCACCGCGATCGTCAGCTCCCTGCCGCTCTCCAAGCAGGGCGTGGCCTCCGCCATGAACGACACCACCCGTGAGGTCGGATCGGCCATCGGCATCGCTCTCATGGGCGCCGTGTACAGCTCGACGTACACCGCGAATCTGCCCGACCTCGGCGGGCTTCCGCCCGAGGCGGCGGAGGCCGCACGCGAGTCCGCCGCGGGCGGCCTCGCCGTGGCCGAACAGCTCGGCAGCGCCGGTGCGGCCCTGGCGGACACCGTGCGCAGCGCATTCATGGACGGCCTGTCGAGCTCGATGACCATCGTCGCCGTCATCGTCGCCGTGACCGCGGTCACGTCCTTCCTGTTCGCACCGCGGCGGGCGGGCGCGCCGGTCGACGCCCCGGCCACCTCCGCGCCGGTGGAGCGGGAACCGGAGGACTCGGTCGGTTGCGAGCCCGTGCGCGACGGGGGCTAGAATCGGGGCCATGGTCATCTTCTTCGAGATCCTCATGGCGGTGGCGTCGGTCGCGATCTTCGTCTTCGCGATCTTCGTGATGTACCGCGTCCTCACCGACGGCCAGTAGGTCCACCGTGAGCGACGAGGCCACCCCCGACGCCTCCGCCGGCACCGGCCAGGAGGCCCTGGACGCGGCGATCCAGCGCGCGGAGACCACATCGTCGCGCAACATCTCGAACCTCCCCGGGCTTCCCCTCGCCGACGACACGGCGAATCTGCGGCAGGGCCCGGACCTGCACTCCGGCCTGCTCGGGCTGCTCCCCCTCGTCGGCGTCTGGCGCGGCGAGGGCGAGGGCCACGACGAGTCCGGCGACTACCACTTCGGCCAGCAGATCGTGGTCAGCCACGACGGGCAGAACTTCCTCTCCTGGGAAGCGCGGTCCTGGAAGCTGGACGATCAGGGCGAGTTCTCCGAGCCCGACCTCCGCGAGGCCGGTTTCTGGCGCATCGGCGAGGATGACGAGATCGAGTTCCTCGTCACCCACGCCAGCGGCATCGTCGAGCTCTACTACGGCAAGCCCGTCTCCCAGACCGCGTGGGAGCTCGAGACCGACGTGGTGATCCGCTCCAAGAGCTCCCCGCTGGCCGGCGCGTCGAAGCGGCTGTACGGCCTCGTCGAGCAGGGCGGCGCCCTGGCGTACGTCGAGGAGCGGATCGACGCCGACGGCGAGCTCATACCGCGCCTGTCCGCCAAGCTCAACCGCTACGCGGGCTGACTCCGCACCGCCCACTCGAACCTCAACGTTCGAGTGGGTGGAGCAAATCGAAAACTTGTCGGTCGGTCGATCTAGCCACCGTCCTACTCGGAGGTGAGCCCGGCACGGCGCACGTGCGGGACGGCGGGGAGCTCCCCGCCGAGATCGCGCGCCGAATCGTCGGCAAGGCCACCGCAGCCGGTGTCGCCTGGGTCCGGCGGCTCTATGTGGCCCCGGGGACGGGCGCTGTCGTCGGTCTGGACTCCCACGCCCGCCGATTCCCCCAGGGACTCGCCGACCTGATCGCCGCACGCGACCAGTACTGCCGGACCCCGTACTGCGACGCGCCGATCGCTCACATCGATCACGTCGAACGCCACGTCTCCGGCGGCCCCACGGACGTCGACAACGGCGAAGGACTATGCGCCGCATGCAACTACGCGAAGGAGGGGCTGGGCTGGAGAGCCCGGGAGGTCGCGGATCCGTCGGGACGGCACACCGTCGAGACCCGCACCCCCTCCGGCCATCTCCACCGTTCCACCGCGCCGGAACACGCCGCCTGAGCGAAGGACTCGGTTGCGGGATGCGCCCCGACCCGGCGGCGGGGTGAACGCCGGCCGCACGCAACAGGCCCCGGGTGCGTGAACATCACGCGCTCCCGGGGCCTGCCGTATTCCAGGTGGGCGACCGCCGTCAGGCGGCGGCCACCTCCTCAGTCCTGAAATTCACCATTTCTCGGACCACCTCCTTTCGTTGACGTCGTCGACGCTACGCCCGCGCCGGGACGTCGGCAACGGAATTTTCCGGAGGGCGAACGCACTGGTCAGGCACCATACAGTGCGGCGATCTGCTGCGAAGAAGCCCACTTCGCATACGTGGGCGCCTGCGGCCAGCCGTCGGGCACGTCCTGCCACTGCTCCTGCCTCCCGTAGGGCAGGGCATCGAGAACGCCGAACAGGTACCCCAGCTGTTCCGTACCGCGACCGGTGGTGTTCCACACCCGGTAGACGGTCTCACCATCGCGGACGAAGGTTTCAGCGCGAAACCCTCGCCGGGCCCCGCGCCCACGTCGGCCCCGAAGGTGCTGCCGGCGCTCGAGAACCAGGTCATCGTGTTGCCGACGCGCCGCTTGTACGCCAGCGCCTCGTCGATCGGGCCGTTGGTGACGATCACGAACCGCGCGTCCCAGTTCGCCAGCGCGTCGAGCCGGGTGAACTGCGAGGTGAAGCCCGTGCACCCCGGGCACTGCCACTCGTTCCCGTCGGTCCACATGTGGTGGTACGTCAGCAGCTGGGAGTGGCCGTCGAAGACCTCGGCGAGAGTCACCGACGAGCCGTCCTCGGCGGTCAGCCGGTACTCCGGCAGCTCCACGGCGGGTAGGGCGCGCCGCTGGGCGGCGATGGCGTCGAGCTCGCGGGTCGCGGCCTTCTCGCGGATGCGCAGAGAGTCGAGCTCCTTCTGCCAGGTCTCGCGGTCGACGACGGTGGGAATGGCGGTCATGACGACTCCTCGCATGTTTACGGCGTCCACATCTGTTATGTTCACACCGTACACTTCACGGACGGGGGCCACAAGGGAATGGCGTACCACCACGGGGACCTGGCGCAGGCGCTGGTCGACGCGGGCCTCGAGGTCACCCGCGCGGGCGGACCGTCGGCCCTGACGATCCGCGAGGTCACCCGCCGGGTCGGCGTGAGCCCCAACGCCGCGTACCGCCACTTCCCCGACCGGCTGGCGCTGCTGCGGGCCGTGAGCTCCGCCATCGAGCAGCGCATGGCCGACGCCATGCCCGTGCGCCCCGGGCAGGGCCCCGTCGAGCGCCTGCGCGCCGTCGGCCTCGGGTACATCGCCTTCGCCCTGGCCGAACCGGGATGGTTCTCGGTGTGCTTCTTCGGCGACGAGGTGCCGGATCCCGAGTCGCTCCACGGGATCCCGCCGTACGTCGCGCTGTCGGAGGCCCTCGACCTCCTGGTGCACGCGAACCTGCTGCGCCCCGAAGCCCGACGGTCCGCGACCTGGTCCTGTTGGTCGATGGTCCACGGCTTCGCCGAGATGGCGCTGCGCGGCCCGCTGCACCACCTGCCGGGCGAGCAGCAGTGGCCGCTCGCGGAAGCCGCGGTCGACGCGGCGATCGCGGGCATCCTGCGCGACTGACCGCCGCGCAGCACGGCGCCGCTCGGCACGGCGCCGCGCAGCGCTACGCCGACCTGCGCCGCTCGATCTCCCACCCCCGCACGTCCGCGGGCGGCTCCGCGCGTCCCGCGACGACGACGGTGCGCCCGGGGAACAGCCCGGCGGGGTCGAGGATCTCGGCGAGCAGCCGTCGCGCGTCGGCCTCGTCGAGGTGTTCCGTCGGCTCGTCCAGGAGGACGACGGCGGCGGGGCTCAGCAGCGCCCGCGCCAGCAGCAGCCGGCGCCGCTGGCCCCCCGACAGCGACGCGGCGCCGTCCTCGAGCGGGGTACGCACGCCGTCGGGGAGCCCGTCGAGCCACTCCCCCAGCCCGACCCGGCGCAGCGCCGCGTCGATCTCGGCGTCGGTCGCGTCGCCGCGCGCCACGCGGCAGTTCTCGGCCACCGTCGTCGCGAAGACGTGCGCGGCCTCGCCGAAGAAGGCCACCGCGGCGGGCAGGTCCGCGCAGTCGCGCGCGGGTGTCCCGTCGACGAGGACCTCGCCGCCGCGGTCGTCGAGCCCGGCGAGCGCGAGCAGCAGTGTGGTCTTGCCCGCCCCGGAGGCGCCGCGCACCGCGAGCCGATCGCCGGGCTCGAGCACCAGCGCGCCCAGTTGCAGGGTCGGCCGCGGCGGGACCGGCTCAGTGCCGGCGGGCACCGCGGGCAGGGTGAGCAGTGGCGCGAGGCGGCCCGCGGCGTCGGCGGAGCGCACGTACTGCCGCGCCGCGTCGGGAAGCACGGAGACGGCCTCGAAGGCGCTCAGCGGCAGCAGGATCAGGATGCCCAGCGTGGTGGCGGACGCCGAGTCGACCCGGGCGACGGCGACGAGCAGCGCGGCCACGACGGCGACGCCGACGGCGAGCGGGATCGCCGCGTCCGCCAGTGCGCCCGTGCGGGCCGCGCGGTCGACGGCGGACCGCCGGGCGTCCTCGGCGCGGGTGGCGCGGGCTCGCACCTCGTCGAGCCGGCCCGCGACCGCGAGTTCGCCGCCGTGGTCGAGGACCGCGGAGGCCGCCGCGCCGAAGGCCTCGCTGCCCGCCGCCTCCGCGGCCGCGCGATCGCGGGTGGCGCGGGCGGTCAGCCAGGGCGTGGCGACCCCGGCGAGCAGCAAGCACACTCCGAGTGCGAGCCCCGCGCGCGGGTCCAGGAACCACATCCACCCCGTCGCCGCCACCGACACGGTCGCCGCGGCCGCGGCGGGGATGACGGTGCGCACCAGCGCATCGCCGACGGCGTCGACGTCGGCGCCGGTGCGGGCGAGGAGCTCGCCGTCGGAGAGCCGGACGGACTCCGCGGGCGCGGCGCCGGCCAGGCGCGCGTACAGCGCCGCGCGCAGTTCGGTGAGCCCCCGCAGCGCGAGCCGGTGGCTCGCGAGCCGCTCGACGTAGCGCATCAGCCCGCGGGTGATGCCGAGCCCGCGCACCGAGGTGACGGCCAGCGTCAGCGCCAGCACGGGCGGCATCGTCCACGCCTTGGTGATGAGCCACGCGGAGAGCCCCGCCAGCGCGAGCGCGCTGCCCGCGGTGAGGACGCCGGCGCCCACGGCGCCGAGTGCGGCGAGGGGTCGGGTCCGCATGGCGCGCAGGCAGCTCAGCAGGTCACGCACGGGCCACCTCCAGCACTGCGTCGGCGGCGGCGAGCACCTGCGGATCGTGCGAGGCGATGACCACGGTCGCGCCGGCGTCGGCGCGGGCGCGCAGCGCCGCGAGCACGCGCGGGGCCAGCTCGTCGTCGAGGTGCGCGGTGGGCTCGTCGAACAGCAGCACCGGGCGCCCGAGCGCGAGCGTGCGAGCGAGGGCGAGCCGCTGCCGCTGCCCGGCGGAGAGCCCGGCCCCGCCGGTGCCCACGGGCCGGTCCCAGCCGCCTTCGGCGACCACCTCGTCGAGGCCCGTCGCGGCCAGTACCGCGGGCACGGAATCCGGTGCGGGGGCGCCCAGCAGCGTGAAGTTGTGCTCCAGCGTGCCCGGCTCGAGATAGGGATGCTGCGGGCACCAGGCCACGTGCGCCCACCACTCCGGGCCGCCGGCCAGCGGCTCGCCGTCGACGGTCACGGAGCCCGCGTCCGGCGCGGCGAGGCCGGCCAGGACGGTGAGCAGCGTGGACTTCCCCGAGCCGTTGGGCCCGGTGAGCACCGTGACCCGGCCGGGGACGAAGGCACCGTCGAAGCCCGACGGTGCGGCGCCGTCCCGTCCGTCGACGGTGACTCCTCGCGCCACGAGCACACCGGGGTGCGCCGTGCCGCGGACCGGCGCCGGCGCGGGCGCGTCGAGCACGGCGAAGACCCGCCGGGTCGCCTCGATCCCCTGCTCGGCGGCGTGGAATCCGGCACCGACCGCGCGCAGCGGCCGGTACACCTCGGGGGCGAGGATCAACGCGACGACGCCCGCGAACAGCGTCATCTCGCCGTAGACCAGGCGCAGGCCGATGCTCACCGCGACGAGCGCGACGCACAGCGTGGCGAGCAGCTCGAGGGCGAAGGAGGAGAGGAAGGCGATCCGCAGCGCGCCCATCGTCTCGGTCTCGTTGCGCGCGCCGAGCTCGCGCACCGTCCGCTCGGGTCCGCGCTCGCGGCCGAGGGCCCGCAGCGTGGGCAGGCCCGCGACCAGGTCCAGCAGCCGGGCCGAGAGCCGCGACATGGCCCGCAGGCGCCGCCGCGTCCGGTCTCGGGTGAGCAGGCCGATGAGCACCATGAAGATCGGCAGCAAGGGCAGGGTGCCCAGCGCGATCGTGCCGGAGACCCAGTCCGCGACGAACATCGCGAGAATCAGCGTGGGGGTGGCGATGACGCTCAGCGCGAGGGCGGGGACGTACCCCGTGAGGTACGGCGGGAGGTCGTCGAGACCCCGGGTGAGCGCAGTGCGCAGTTCCTCGCGATCCCCAGGGGTACGGCCCGGACCGACCGCCGCCAGTGCGGCGGAACGCAATTCGGAGACCACGCGGTCCGCGGCCCGCCGTTCGATGCGCGATCGCAGGTGACTCACGGCGACGCGCACCGCCACCGCTCCGACGGTCAGCGCCAGCGGCCCCGTCACGTCCGCGTTCCCGGTCACGAGGCGGGCGAGCGCCGTCGCGAGGGCGACGGCCAGCACGATCACCGCGACGGTCTCCGCCACGCCGCAGGCGATCACGGTGGCCATCAACCCGCGCGAGCTGCGCGCGTAGCGCAGCAACCGTGGGTCGACGGGCGCCCGGGTGTCAGGCACGGGGGCTGAGCCCGATGGACGGCGGGATCTGGGCGGCGGAGATGCGCTTGCGGAACACCCAGTAGGTCCACGCCTGGTAGATCATCACCATCGGCAGGAGCACGATGGTGCACCAGGACAACACGACCAGCGTGTAGTGCGAGGAGGCGGCGGCCTCGATGGTGATCGAGCGGGCGGGGTCGGTCGCGTTGAGCACGTTGGGGAACAGCGCACCGAAGAGCAGCACGCTCACGGACAACACGGTCAGCGAGGTCGCGAAGAACGCCGCCAGCTCCCGCCCGAGGCGGATCAACGGGCCGGCGGCGAGCAGCCCGGCGGCGGCCAGCGCCACCATCGCCCACGTCCAGGGCTTGCCGTGCTCGAGCTGGGTCCACACGGCGAATGCGGCGCCGATCGCGGTGACGGGCAGCCACATCCGCACCGCGAGCCGCCGGGCGTCCACCCGCACGTCACCGTCGGACTTGAGCGCGATGAAGATCGCGCCGTGCAGAAGGAACAGGACGAGGGTGGCGATCCCGCCGAGCAGCCCGTAGGGGTTGAGCAGGTCCCAGACCTCGCTCGTCATGCCACCGCGCTCGTCGAGGTCGACGCCGCGCACGATGTTCGCGAAGATCAGGCCCCACGCGAACGCGGGGATCCACGAACCGAGCCCGATCCCCACGTCCGCCCAGCCGCGCCACCGCGGCTCGTCGATCTTGCCGCGCCACTCGATCGCGCAGACCCGGGTGATGAGGCCCACCAGGATGGCCAGCAGCACGAGGTAGAAGCCGGAGAAGACCTCGGCGTACCAGACGGGGAAGGCGGCGAACATCGCCGCGCCGGCGGTGATCAGCCACACCTCGTTGCCGTCCCACACGGGGCCGATCGTGTTGAGCAGCACGCGCCGCCGCTTCTCGGCGTCGGGATGGGAGCGCTTGCGCCCCAGGATCGGCATGAGCATGCCGACGCCGAAGTCGAAGCCTTCCAGCACGAAGTAGCCGGTGAACAGGAAGCCGATGGCGAGGAACCAGTAGTCGGGAAGTGTCATGGCGGCCTCCTAGTACGCGAACGAGAGGTGTTCCGACGATGCCTTCCGGCCGCGCTCGTCGCCGGGCGGATCGTCGCCGGGCGGATCGTCGCCGGAGGGCTCGTCTCCCGGCGGATCGTCGTCGTGGGGCGGGTCCAGAGGCGTGTGCAGGTTCGGCCCCTTGATCACGTACCGCCGGAGCAGGAAGAACCACAGGAGATACAGCGTGCCGTAGACCGCGGCGAAAGTGATGATGGAGAAGGCCATCATCGTGACCGAGTGCCCGGAGACGGCTTGGCCCACGGTGAGCCGGATCGTCGGGTCGCCTTCCGGGTTGGGCACCACCACCCACGGCTGGCGGCCCATCTCCGTGAAGACCCAGCCGGAGGTGTTGGCGAGGAACGGCGTCGGCAGGGCGATGAGGCAGATCCGGCTGAACCACTTCTGATTCGGGATGCGGCCACGGCGGGTGACCCACAGGCCCGCGACGGCCAGCACGCCCGAGCCGATGGACCAGCCCATCATCGCGCGGAACGCCCAGTAGGAAACGAAGAGGTTGGGACGGTAGTCGCCGGGACCGAACTTCTCGACGGCCTCGGCCTGCAGCTCGGTGACGCCCTTGAGGGTCGAGTTGGGGTCGCCGTTGGCGAGGAAGGAAGTCACGTACGGCAC
Organism: Tsukamurella asaccharolytica; assembly: GCF_007858435.1. GTDB lineage: Bacteria > Actinomycetota > Actinomycetes > Mycobacteriales > Mycobacteriaceae > Tsukamurella > Tsukamurella asaccharolytica. The sequence continues at coordinate 25,784 of NZ_VIGW01000001.1, forward strand.
CTGCAGCACGTGCGTCACCGATTCGCAGTTGTTCTGCGTGCCGATGGTCAGCAGGGAGAAACTGGCGCCGGTCTCGGTGTGGCAGAGCGATTCCGCGGAGGCCATCTTCATGGGCTGCTGCTCGAACATGAGCTTGGCCTGCACATCGCCGGTGATGCCCAGGCCGACGGCCGAGACGATCATGACGCCCAGGCCGAACCGGGTGACGGGCCGCATGGACTTCGCCAGTTCGATCGCGTCGGGATCGCCCTTGCGCATTCCGCGCACCATCCACCAGCCGCCGATCGCGGCGACGAAGGTGCCGGCGGTGAGCCAGGCGCCGAAGACGGTGTGCGGGAAGGCCGCGAGGGTGGTCGAGTTGGTGAGCACCTCCCAGATGCTCGTGAGCTCGGCGCGGTTCTTCTCCGGGTTGAACCTGGCGCCCACGGGATGCTGCATCCACGAGTTCGCGGCGATGATGAAGAAGGCCGAGGCGTTCACGCCGACCGCGACGAGCCAGATACAGGCCAGGTGAACCAGTTTCGGCAGCCTCGTCCAGCCGAAGATCCACAGCCCGAGGAAAGTCGACTCCATGAAGAAGGCGACGAGGCCCTCGAGCGCGAGCGGTGCGCCGAAGACGTCGCCGACGAATTTGCTGTACTCGCTCCAGGCCATGCCGAACTGGAACTCCTGCACGATGCCGGTGGCGACGCCGAGAGCGAAGTTGATGAGGTAGAGCTTGCCGAAGAAGTTCGTCGCCTTGAGCCAGGCCCGCTTGCCCGTCACGACCCAGATCGTCTGCATCGTGGCGACCATCGGTGCCAGGCCGATGGTCAGCGGCACGAGGATGAAGTGCAGCACCGTGGTCATGCCGAACTGCCAGCGGGCGATGTCCAATGCGGTCACTGCGTACTCCCTGGGCCGAGGGGGCGGGCCGGCGTCGTCGCCGGCCGCTTGCACTACTACATCCGGTAGTAAGTACTACTGATGGTAGTAGTTCAGCCCGTCGATCCCAAGTGTTGAGACGCAGCACACGTCGCGGGCCGGGGCGGGACCTCCCGCGCGCTCACGCGGTCGGGGCGCTGATCCGTCGATCCGCGCGCCGCTGATGCACCACGCTGGCGGCGACCACGATGACGGCCAGGGCGGTCGAGAGCCCGACGGCGCTGCGCTGGCTCTCGTCGACGATCATCGCGACGATGACGAAGACGATGAACGCGATCACCGCGTAGGTGGCCCACGGGAAGAACCACATCCGCAGCGGCGACGGGGTGCTCTCCCGGCGGCGCAGGGCGATCTGACTGACCGCGATCACCAGGTAGACGAAGAGGGCCACCGCGCCCGTCGTCGCCAGGAGGTAGCCGAAGAGCTTCTCGGGCAGGACGTAGTTGCCGATCACCGCGAGGAAGCCCAGGATCATCGACGCCAGGACCGCGACGGCGGGAACGCCCCGCTTCGTCGTCCGGCCGGCCGCGCGGGGCGCGTCGCCGCGGCTGGCGAGCGAGTACAGCATCCGCGAGGCGGTGTAGAGCGCGCTGTTGAGGCACGAGGCGACGGCCACGAGCACCACGACGTCCATGATCCCCGCGGCGGCAGGGATGTTCATGCCGCTCAGGACCGCCTGGTACGAGCCCGTCGCCGAGTCGAGCGTGTTCCACGGCACGAGCGCCACGATCACGAAGATCGAACCGATGTAGAACAGGCAGATGCGCCAGACCACCGAGTTCACCGCCTTGGTGATGCCCTTGGCGGGCTCGGGCGATTCGGCGGCGGCGATCGTCACGATCTCCGAGCCCATGAACGTGAACATGGTGGTGAGCATCGCCGCGATCACCGCCCCCGCGCCGTTCGGCATGAAGCCTCCTGTGTCCCACAGGTGGTGCACTCCGGAGACCCCCGAGCCGGGGAGCACGCCGAAGATCGCGAGCGCGCCCAGCACCAGGAAGGCCGCGATGGCCAGGACCTTGATCAGCGCGAACCAGAATTCGAACTCGCCGTAGTTGCCGACCGAGAAGAGGTTGGTCACGGTGAGCAGCACCACCACGAGCAGCGCCCAGGACCACTGCGGGCCGCCCACCGTCTTCGACAGGATCACCGCGGCCGCCGTCGCCTCGACCGGGATCACCAGCACCCAGAACAGCCAGTACAGCCACCCGATGCTGCACCCCGCCCAGCGCCCGAGTGCCCGCTCCGCGTACGTCGAGAAGGAGCCGGTGTCGGGGTGCGCCGTCGCCATCTCGCCGAGCATCCGCATCACCAGGACCACCAACAGCCCGGCCAGGCTGTAGGAGATCAGCACCGCCGGACCGGCGAGCTTGATCGCGTTCGCCGATCCGACGAACAGGCCGGCACCGATGACGCCCGCGATCGAGATCATCGTGATGTGCCGAGGCTTGAGGCTGGTGCCGAGCTGGTCGCCCTGGACACCGGTGTGCTCGCTGGTGCTCATCCCGCGACGCTATGCCCGTCGAAGCCCGTCCGAGGGCAGCGCCGGGATTGTCCGATTGAATTCTTCCTCACCGAACCTGCGCGAACGTGAAGGCCGGAACTACGGGGTGTTCTCGATCCCGGCCTCGATGAGCGACCGGACCGTCCCGTCCATGGGCGCGGCGGGCAGGGCGCGGCCGTCCAGCGTATGCACCCGCGCGCACAGCGTGATCGACGAGACCAGCCACACCCCGTCGTTCATGACGAGGTCCGCGGGGAACAGCGGCTCGACGGCGGTGCGTACGCCCTTGTCCTCCGCGGCGTCGAAGAGGGCGCGCACCGTGGTGCCCGGCAGGATGCCCTGCTCCGCGGGCGGGGTGACCAGAGTGCGGCCGCGGGCGACCACGACGGTGGCGCGGGGCGCCTCGAGGATGCGTCCCTCGCTGGAGGTGAAGATCACGTCGTCGGCGCCCTGTTCGGCGGCGTACCGCGCGGCCGCCATGTTCACGGCGTAGGAGAGCGTCTTCGCGCCCAGGAGCAGCCACGGCGCGTCCGCGCCGAGCGCCGTCGAATAGCCCCGCGGGAGGGTGATGGCCGAGACGCCCTCGGCCCGAGCCGCCCGCACCCGCTCGGGCAGGGGGCTCACCATGACGTACGCGGTGGGCGTGCCGGGATCGGACTCGCGGCCCCGCGTGTAGACGAGCCGCAGCGCCCCCTCGGCGCTCCCCGCCTCCTCGCCGTAGAGCATCGCGGCGCGCTGCATCGCCGCCCACCACGCGCCGTCGTTCGGCGCGGGGAGGCCGAGCGCGGCGGCCGAACGGCCCAGCCGATCGAGGTGCGCGCGCCCCTTGAGCGGCGCGCCGTCGCGCACCAGGAGGGTCTCGAAGCAGCCGTCACCGCGGACCGCGCCCAGGTCGTCGGCGTACAGCAGGGGCGCGTCGGGAGCGCGCACGGAACCGTCCAGGGTGACCACCACGGATGCCATGGCGGCAACAGTATTCGACGCCCCGGAGCGCCGCGCAGCCACCGGGGTAAGCTCGGGGAGTGTCGACCGAAGAACATTCCACGTCCGGCATCATGAACCCGGAGGGCACTCCGGATACCGGCGTGACCTGGCATTTCGGGGATCCCTTCGGTGAGCAGCGGGCGGCCGAACGCGGCGCCGCGGTGATCGACCGCTCGCATCGCCGCGTGATCACCCTGACGGGCCCCGAGCGCCTGTCGTGGCTGCACTCGATCACCAGCCAGCACCTGAAGCACCTGCCGGACCGCACCGCGACGCAGAACCTCAATCTGGACGGCAGCGGCCGCGTGCTCGACCACTTCCACCTCATCGACGTCGACGGCACCACCTACCTCGACACCGAGCCGGCCGCGCTCGCGCCCCCGGAGGCGCCGCTGAGCCCGGACCTCGCCACGTACCTGCAGCGAATGGTCTTCCGGTCCGACGTGCAGGTGCAGGCGCGCGACGATCTCGCGGTGCTGACCGTGATCGGCCCCGAGGCCGAGACCGTCGCCGCCCAGGTGGAGGGGGTCCGCCGCAGCGAGCCCGGCGAGGTGAACCTCGTCGTGTCGCGGGAGCGGCTCGGCGCGGATTTCGCGGCCCTCGTCGCCGCCGGGGCGCGCCCGGCAGGCACCTGGGCCTACGAGGCCCGACGGGTCGCCGCCGCCCGCGCCCGGCAGGGCGTCGACACCGACGAGAAGACCATCCCGCACGAGGTCGATTGGATCGACACCGCCGTGCACCTGGACAAGGGCTGCTATCGCGGGCAGGAGACCGTCGCGCGCGTGCACAACCTGGGCCGGCCACCGCGCCGCCTCGTGCTCCTGCACCTCGACGGTTCCGCCGACGCCCGGCCCGCGACGGGCGACCCCGTGACGCTGGACGGGCGCACCGTCGGACGACTCGGCACCGTCGTCGAACACGCCGACTACGGCCCCCTCGCTCTCGCGCTGATCAAGCGGTCGGTCCCGGACGACGCGAAGCTCGACGCTGGCGGAGCGGCCGCCGCGATCGACACCGACGTCACGCCGTCGGCGGACGCCGCAGAGCAAGCCGGACGGTCCGCGGTCGATCGGCTGCGCGGCCGATGACGCCGACCAGGGTCGTCGCGGTCTGCGTCGTCGGCGAGGAGCGGCAGCTCGATCCGCGCAGGCCGGAGCAGCGCACCGCCATCGACAAGCGGCCCGCCGACGGGCCCGTCGACGTGGGCCGGCTGGGTCCGGTCACCGACCACGTCTGCGACACCCGGCACCACGGTGGCGAGGAACAGGCCGTCTACGCCTACTCCGAGCACGAGGCGCGGCGCTGGGCCGACGAGCTCGGTCGCGAGCTCCCGCCCGGCTGGTTCGGGGAGAACCTGCGCCTCGACGGCGACACCACGGACCTCGTGGTGGGTACCCGGCTTCGGGTCGGGGCGACGCTCAAGCTTGAGGTAACGATCCCCCGCACGCCGTGCCGCACCTTCGCGCTGTGGTCCGGCGAGGACGATTGGCTGGCGCGATTCATGGCCAGGGGCGATTCCGGGGCGTATCTCCGCGTCCTCGAACCCGGTCCTGTGGCGGCCGGCGATCCGGTGGTCGTCGCGCACGTCCCGGCGCACGGCGCGACCGTCCGGGACCTGTTCCGCGCGACCCGACCCGACCGGCTGCGCGCCCTCCTCGAGGCCGGTGACCTGCCCCCGAAGGTCGAAAAGGACGCCACGAAGGCCCTCAAACGCGCCGACTGACACCCGGGCGGCAGCATCAACGGCGCGAGCACGCTAAACTGGACGGCAGGAAGAATTACTACACGGAGAAAGGGGCCGCCACCCACCGGTTGATCCGGTAGCTGGCCGCCCCTTCATTGCGCAAGGGGGTCCCCCATGGGCCGCGGCCGGGCTAAGGCGAAGCAGACCAAGGTTGCACGGGAGCTGAAGTACAGCACCCCGAGCACCGACCTGAAGAGGCTGCAGGACGAGCTGGCGGGTGGCGTGACCGACGAGGCCGATGTTCTCGCCACACACCCCGAGTGGAGCGACGTCGCGGGAGAGCCGTACCGCGAAGAGGAGTGGCGCCGCGCCTGACGCGCGTCGCGCCCTCCCGCTCGCATCTCCGGCACGGCACCGTGACCACGGGTCACGGTGCCTCCGGCGTTCCTAGAACTTCGGGTGCGATCCGCTCAGTACCGCTCCGGTGGAGGCACCGTCGGACTTCTTGATCGTGCCCAGGACCCAGCTGTCGATGTGGCGTGCCGTGAGCACGGCCAGCGCGCGGTCGACGTCCTCGGGCGCGACGATCGCGACCATGCCGACGCCCATGTTGAAGGTCTTCTCCATCTCGGCCTGCTCCACCCGCCCGCGCTGCGCGATGAGCGCGAACACGGCCGACGGGCTCCAGGTGTTGCGATCGAGCTCGGCGACAAGTCCGTCGGGGATCACGCGGCCCAGATTGGCCGCGAGTCCGCCACCGGTGACGTGGCAGAACGTGCGGACCTGCGTCTCCTGCGCGAGCCGCAGGCAGTCGAGGGCGTAGATGGCGGTGGGCTCGAGCAGCTCCTCGCCCAGCGGGCGGCCGAACTCCTCGACATAGCCGCCGAGGTCCATGTGGCCCCAGTCGAGCAGCACCTTGCGGGCCAGGCTGTAGCCGTTGCTGTGCAGTCCGGAGCTCGCCATGGCGATCACGACGTCGCCGGCGCGCACGTTGTCGGGGCCGAGCACCTCGTCGGCCTCGACGACGCCGACGCCGGTCGCGGACAGGTCGTACTCGCCCTCGGCCATGAGGCCCGGGTGCTCGGCGGTCTCGCCGCCCAGGAGGGCGCAGCCGGCGCGGACGCAGCCCTCGGCGATGCCGCCGACCAGTTCGGCGACGGTCTCGGGGACCACCTTGCCGACGGCGATGTAGTCCTGCAGGAACAGTGGCTCGGCGCCGGTCACGACGAGGTCGTCGACGACCATGGCGACGAGGTCGATGCCGACGGTGTCGTGCTTGCCCAGGGCCTGCGCCACGGCGATCTTGGTGCCGACGCCGTCGGTGGACGCGGCGAGCACCGGCTCGCGGTACTTCTTCAGCGCGAACAGGCCGGCGAAACCGCCGAGGCCGCCGAGGACCTCGGGGCGGGTCGCGCGCTTCGCGTGCGGCTTGAACAGCTCGACGGCCCGGTCACCGGCCTCGATGTCGACTCCTGCAGCGGCGTACGAGGCACCCTGCGGCGGGTGGGTGTTGGAATCCGTCACGGATTCATAGGCTACCGGACCGGGAGACGGCGGGCGTCCAGCGCAGTCAGGGGCCCGCGCCGGGCCGGCCCCGCTCAGGGACGACGCAGCGCGGACGCGTTGTCGTTCTCGGCCTGCAGCGGGTCGCCCTGCGTGCCGGCCTTGAGCATGTTCTCCAGGACGGCCTTGCCCATCGACGTCGACTCCGGCAGCGGGATGGGGTACACCCCGTCGAAGCAGGCCCGGCACAGGGATTCGCCCGCGTGCTCGGTGGCCGCGGTCATCTCGTCGAGCGAGATGTAGCCCAGCGAGTCGGCGCCGATCGCCGCGCGGACCGACTCGACCATCGCCTCCATGGAGTCGGCGCCGCCGCCGTTGGCGATGAGCTCGGCCGGAGAGGCGAAGTCGATGCCGTAGAAGCAGGGCCACTTCACCGGCGATGAGGCGATGCGCACGTGGATCTCGGCGGCGCCGGCCTCGCGGAGCATGCGGATCAGGGCGCGCTGGGTGTTGCCGCGGACGATCGAATCGTCGACGACGACGAGCCGCTTGCCGCGGATCACCTCGCGCAGCGGGTTGAGCTTGAGCCGGATGCCGAGCTGGCGAATGGTCTGGGAGGGCTGGATGAAGGTGCGGCCGACGTAGGCGTTCTTCATCAGGCCCTGGCCGTAGGGGATGCCCGATTCCTGGGCGTAGCCGACGGCCGCGGGCGTGCCCGACTCCGGTACCGGGATCACCAGATCGCCGTCGGCGGGGTGCTCACGCGCCAGGCGTCGTCCGATGTCGACGCGCGTCGAATGCACCGATCGGCCGTGGATCACCGAGTCGGGGCGGGCGAGGTAGACGTACTCGAAGATGCAGGTCTTCGGGGTGGGCTCGGCGAAGCGGGTGGAACGCACGCCGTCCTCGTCGATCGCGAGCAGTTCGCCGGGCTCGATGTCGCGGACGAACGAGGCGCCGACGATGTCGAACGCGGCGGTCTCGGACGCCACCACCCAGCCGCGGTCCAGGCGGCCCAGCGAAAGCGGGCGCACGCCGTGCGGATCCCGCGCGGCGTAGAGGGTGTGCTCGTCCATGAAGGTGAGGCAGAAGGCGCCCTTGACCGTGGGCAGCAACTCCATCGCCGCCTGCTCCAGCGTGCGGTCGGCGGCTGCGTGCGCCAGCAGCGCCGTGAGGATGTCGGAGTCGGAGGTGCCCGCGCTGCGCGGGCGGCCGCCGACGACGCCCACCTCGACGGCCCGCTCTGCGAGCTCCGCGGTGTTGACCAGGTTGCCGTTGTGGCCGAGCGCCACGCCGTTGCCCGCGCTGGTGGTGCGGAAGATCGGCTGGCTGTTCTCCCAGGTGGTGGAGCCGGTGGTCGAGTAGCGGCAGTGGCCGATGGCCACGTGGCCGGGCATGGAGCTCAGCGTCTGCTCGTCGAAGACCTGACTGACCAGGCCGAGATCCTTGAAGACCAGCACCTGCTGGCCGTCGCCGACCGCGATGCCGGCGGCCTCCTGGCCGCGGTGCTGCAGGGCGTAGAGGCCGTAGTAGGAGAGCTTCGCCACGTCCTCCCCGGTGGCCCAGACGCCGAAGACGCCGCACTCCTCCCGGGGCTCCTGCTCCTCACCCTCATCGAGTGGAGCGGGGTTGACGACGCTGAGCGGAAGCTGCGGCACGGCTGACTCCTGGGGCTGGGGGCATGGCCTGACCCGATTGTAGGACCGACCCGCCAGCGGAAACGAATCGACGAGTAGGTTTCTTCCCGGAGGACAGGGAGCACGAGTGGCGAAGGCGATCGATCCGGCGGCGATGCGGGCCGCGGTACTGGCGGTCCGGGACTGGATCGTCGACGACGACGCGCCCTCTCCCCCGCGGGCCGCGGTCGCCGCCGCGGTACGGTCGACGGCCCGCACACTGGCACAGGACGCGCCGGGCGGATCGGTCGAGGTGCGGGTACCCCCCTTCGTCGCCGTGCAGTGCATCGAGGGCCTTCGGCACACCCGGGGCACGCCCCCGAACGTCGTGGAGTGCGCGCCGCGTGTCTGGCTGCGACTGGCGACGGGCGCGGTCACCGTCGACGAAGCGGCGGAGGCCGCCGACCTCGCGGCCAGCGGCTCCCGCGCGGGCGAGATCGCGCGGTACCTGCCGATCGTGCGGCTCTAGCGATTCGGCCGCGAGCGCCGCGACGCTTCTGCAAAGCTGCGAACCATGGGTGCCGATGTCGATGCCAGGGTGTTCACGCGCGAGGACCGCATGCGGTTCCGCCGCCAGGTCCAGCGCGGTACGGACGCCATCGCCCGGATGCTGGCCGAGGGCCTGTTCACGGACGACGGTGCGCCGCCCGAGCCGCTGCTCGGCATGGAGGTGGAGCTGAACCTCGTCGACGACGAGATGGAGCCGGCCATGGCGAACGCGGAGGCGCTGGACGCCATCGCGGACCCGGACTTCCAGACCGAGCTGGGCCAGTTCAACATCGAGATCAACGTGGCGCCCAGGCCGTTCGTCGACCAGAGCACCGAGAACCTCGAGGATTCGCTGCGCGAATCGCTGAACCGGGCCGACGGGCGCGCCCGCGCCGCGGGCTCGAACCTGGTCATGATCGGCATGCTGCCGACGCTCGAGGAGGAGCACTTCGGCAAGCAGTGGTTCTCCGCGAACCCGCGTTACGACCTGCTCAACGAGCAGGTGTTCGCGGCACGCGGCGAGGACATCGAGATCGATATCGAAGGCGCACCCCTGCCCGGCGCGGTGGTCGGAGAGCGGCTCGACATCACCTCCGACACCATCCTTCCCGAGGCGGCGTGCACCTCGCTGCAGCTGCACCTGCGGGTTGCTCCGGAGGACTTCGCGGCGCACTGGAACGCCGCGCAGGCGATCGCGGGCGTGCAGGTGGCGATCGCCGCGAACTCCCCCTTCCTCGCGGGGAGGGCCCTCTGGCACGAGACCCGTATCCCGCTGTTCGAGCAGGCAACCGATACCCGGCCGATCGAGCTGCGCAATCAGGGCGTGCGTCCCCGGGTCTGGTTCGGTGAGCGATGGATCACCTCCACGTTCGACCTGTTCGAGGAGAACACCCGGTACTTCCCGGCGCTCCTGCCGGTCTGCAGCGACGTCGATCCTCTGGAGGTGGTCGCCCGCGGCGAGTCGCCCGAGCTACCCGAACTGCGGATGCACAACGGCACCGTCTACCGCTGGAACCGGCCCGTCTACGACGTCGTGGACGGGCACGCCCACCTGCGCGTGGAGAACCGCGTGCTGCCCGCGGGCCCGACGGTGGTGGACACCATGGCGAACGCCGCCTTCTACTACGGCGTGGTCCGGGCGCTGGTGGAGGCCGACCGCCCCATCTGGACGCAGATGAGTTTCGACGCCGCCACCGAGAACTTGCACTCAGGGGCCCGCGACGCCTTCGACGCCGGGCTGTACTGGCCGAACGTCGGCTGGATCCGGCCCGACGAGCTGGTGCTCCGCCGCCTGCTCCCGCTCATGGACTCCGGCCTCGAGGCGTACGGCGTCGGGTCGAAGTCGCGCGAGCGGTACCTGCAGGTCCTGGAGGGCCGGTGTATCCAGCGCCGGACGGGCTCGTCGTGGCAGCGTCAGGCCGTCGCGAACCGCGAGGCCGCGGGCGAGTCCCGCGCGCAGGCGCTGCGCGGCATGCTCGCCGACTACGTACAGCTGATGCACGAGGGGAATCCCGTGCATACCTGGGACGTGTGAACCAGTCGCTGTTCAGAGGAGGTCCGGCCTCGCTTGGTAACTGGTCGCCTCCGCGGTTGGCCAGCGGCAGCGCACTGTCGAGGGTGCGCCGCGTGGCGCGCTTGCCGGAGGCCTTGTCGATGAAGTTCTCGGAGCAGCTGGTCGCGGCGCGGGCCGACCCCCGTGCATGACCGACTCACACGCCACGACTGTCTCAAAAACGGAGGGTTGCGTAACGTTGTTGCGGACACGGGTCGCGTTACACCTTCGACCTGGGCGAACGCGTCAGCAGCCGGACTGTCTCATGAACGATCGTTCGTCTTCTGCCAGGGACGGTGGCGGGTCCAGTTAATTAATGACGTCGCGTAGTTCGAGGACTCCAAGCAACAGCGCCGGGGCACTAAGGGCGCGCCTACGTTTGAACGCTGCGGACTTTCTGACGCCAAGCCAGAACAACCTGAGAAAGAATAGCGAGCGAAGAAACAAAGATCCCGGTCACCCATATCCAAAAATGCGTCTTGTCGCTTACACGGAACAGCAGTAGCGACGCAATGGCTGCAGCGCTCCCCAGCGCCCACAGGCTCAGGCCGACGCCTAAGCGCTTCCGACTCCCCAACGGTGCACATGAACCTACAACAATAGCCGCGCACGAAAGAAGTACCGCTAGCAGTTGATCCATAGAAATTCCCACTTCCACATCGACGGCGACATAGCGAACCCTACTTATCTACCATGGTGATCACTCTACCGAACATTCGGAAGAATTGAGTGCTTCGTATCGAAACAACTAAGGCTGCGATTAATACCATCGCGGCAGAGGCTGCTCCGGCGCCGGCATTTTGCAGGATTGCTATGGAAGCTCCGATTGAAGCCGACAGCACTATCGCCGACAGCCAGAACATCCACGCTAGCGATGGAGCCTCGTTCAATCTTCGTTCGCGTTCCGTAGCTAGGGTGTAGAAGTTCCCGAGCAAGCTAACTGCAGCGATCGCCCAAAGCGCCCACTGTGCACCTCCGTGAGACATCAGCTAAACAGGCCTCCGATCCATTTTCCAACAGATCTTCCGCCTCTGCTAACAAGATCAGTTCCAGCAAGTGCGCCAAGTGCAGCCCCAACAAACGCGCCAGGTGGTCCGCCAATCATTCCGCCCACAGCGGCTCCGGCCCACGCGCCTCCCAGACCACCTGCTATCGCGCCGGAACTCTTTCCTACAGTTTCGCCGATAGGCCCACCATTGGCGAGTTCCGTGATTCCCGAGGCGGCTTCCATTGCGATTCCTGCGTAACCCCATCGGGTCCCGAGTTTGACGCCGGTATCGCGTATCCCTTTAGGTATCGTCCACCGGGAGGGTGATGCCTGTCGGGTTCCTGTATTGAACCGGGGTAGTCCACTTTGGAACGGAGCGGAAATGGCGCCGAGCGCGGTCGATCCGCTGCTTAGAACACCTGCGATATCTTCGGTAGATGAAGTGTCTGGACGGGGAACTCTCGCGAGTAGATCCGGATTGCTCGGAGGTCCGTAGACCAACCCGTTTCCGGGCTCAAGGGCGGGCAATGTGGGATCCACAAGCCCAAGCGGATTGGGAGTCGGCGTCAGGACAGGTTCAGGTTCCGTTGGCACCTCAGGTTGCGTCGGCACTTCAGGTGACGCAGGGAAGGGGTTGCTGAGGTCCGGGAGCTGCTGTTGTGCTGCCTGCTGCTCTGGCGTGAACGGACCGTACTCGCCGGGCATCGGGACTCGCATGCCTGTGGATGTGTAGCTGTGAAGCACGCTCGTTGAGTCGTCTTCCGGCAGTTCTCTGGTGATCGTTCCGTCCGATGGCTGATCGGCGCTGCTCGGCTCATCAGTGGTATCTGATGAAGCGGCGTCCGGAGCGGACGCGATCGGCTGCTCGCTAGCGGGCGCCTGGTCCGCCGAGTCGTCGACGAGCGAGGCCGTGTCGTTGGCTGCATCAGTCGGCGCATCTGCGGAGGGCGTAGGTGCGCCGCCGGTGTTACGCCGCCGTCCTGCCATCACTCCGGTCGCCTCCGCGACGAGGTATGCCCAGGAAGGCGCTCCGTCCTTAGCTGTCACTATCGGGCCCGCCCGTCGTGCCGCCGTCGCCGCCAGGGACACCGCCACCGGGGCCGCCCGGTCCGGGTGCGCCTGCTGCGCCAGGTGCAGGGCACTGGGACTGAGTTTGGGTAACGGTCACCGTCGATGTGGGCTGCTGACCGGACTGGGTGGGCTGCCCAGTCTGTTGCGGCTGACCGGGCGCAGTGGTCCGTACGGGGCTTTGCTGGCCGGTCTGCTGTCCCTGGGCAGGCTGCTGGCCGCCCTGGCCGGGTTGTTCGTTGCCGGGGATGTTCGGGGCCTGCTGGCCGGGGGTGCCGAACTCGGGTGTTTGGGCCTGGATGCCGGGGCCGTTGTCGCCGCCCTGGGCGGGGGAGGTTGCGATCCCGTTGCTGTCCTGGCCGCCCTGTTGGCCGCCTTGCTGCCCACCTGGTGCGTTGGTCTGTGCGGGCGGCGGCGTGAACGTCAGCGTCGGAGCGTTCGGGTCCGGTCCGCAGGTGGCAGGTCCTCCACCCGGGCACGGTGCTGCCTGCGCGGTACCGCTGCCGGCGCTGGTGGCGGCGAAGCCCATCATCCCGACCGCGACGACGATCGCGGCAACAGCGGCCGCTGCACGCACCTGATGCGGTGCAGGCGCACCGACTCCGGCGGCACGAAGCTTATTCAGGCCGGTGAACAGGATCCGGCCGACGATGACCATAACGAGCCAGAAGGTCAGGAACACCACCGGCACCGGGGTGAAGCGCGGGGCTTCGATGGAGAACAGGACGCCGCCGACGATCCCAGCGATACCGATGATCGTCAGGAACGCACCCTGCAGGCGCTGCTGCAACAGACGAGGCCGCTGTGCGTCTGATCCGGCCGCAGCCCCCTTGGGCCGTTGGACCGGTATCTGCGCTGTGTCATCAGCGGCGGTGCGGGTGTGCCGGGGCCCGCCGGCGGGGAGCGGCGTCGGCTGCGGTGGCCGCCTGAAGCCTCCGCCAGCCGGGCCGCCGGCCGAGTTGGCGTTGGGGTTGTCGGGCATCAACAAGCTCCTCGAATCAGGGACCTACACGGGTTGGTGCGACGAGTTGTCGCGTGATGCCCGGCAATCAATCACACCACTACGGTTTGTCAACCCCCAAACCGACGCTGAACGACATAATCGCAGCAAGGTGCCCACGCCGACAGTCAGCGCGTCCGGCACCGTCACCGGACAGGGGCAGGGCGGCTCCGGCGGCGGGCAAGGTGGCGGCAGCGTCTCGGGCACCGGAACCGGCTCGTTGTCGGGCACGCTCTCGGACACCGTCACCGAGACCGGCAACATTTCCGGCATTCTCAAGCCCGGCACCACCAAGGACATTCCCTACGCGAAGAAGGCCGTCGACGGCCCCAACGCCCAGGTCATGTCCCGTGACATCCGCATTGCCGTCGACAACTGCATCGGCGGCGTCCAGGTCCGCACCTACGCCACCGTCGCGATCAGCACCGAGGCCACCGACGACACTCTCACCACGTTCGGCAAGCCGATCTTCCTTCCCCGCCCCGAGCAGAACCGCTAGGCGGCACTGTCCCAGAAAGGGTCGTTTCTAGAACATGTCGGGTACACCCCCGGGGGAGCTGGACGGCGAATCGTCCCCGCCGGAGAGCACGCACGCACCACCTCAGGCTGATCTGCAGCCCCCGCGCGTAGGCGTTCAGCCGCCGAGCAGGTGCGCGAGTGCGTCGTCGACCGCGGGGTACCGGAAGGCGTGACCGCGCTGCTCCAGGACGGCGGGGCGCACCCGCTGGGAGGCGAAGGCGAGGTCGTCGGCGCCCTCCCGCCCCAAGAGGAGTGCCGGACCGAACGCGGGAACGGGAATCAGAGTCGGCCGGTGCACCGCCCGGCCGAGAGCCCGCGTGTACGCCTCGTTACGCACGACGCCCGGCGCCACGGCGTTGACCGCGCCCGACAAGCCGGTGTCCCACAGTGCGCGGTGGTAGACGTCGACCAGGTCGTCGATAGCGACCCACGGCTGCCACTGCCGGCCCGCACCGAGCCGCCCGCCGAGGCCGGCCCGGAACAGCGGAAGAAGCAGCTTGAGCGTCCCGCCCTGCGGCGCCTGGACGATGCCCGTCCGCACGGTGACCACCCGGGTCCCGTCGCCCGCCCCGTCGTGCGCGGCGGCCTCCCACCGCCGCACCACGTCGGCGAGGAAGTCGGGCTCCGCGGGCGCAGCCGACTCCTCGGTCAGCACCTCGTCGCCCCGGTCGCGGCCATACCAGCCGACGGCGGAGGCACTGACGAACACCGGAACGCCTGCGCGGGCGGCGGCACGGGCCAGCAGCCGCGTCGGCTCGATCCGGCTCGCTTCGATCCGTTCCTTGTGCGCCGACGTGAAGCGTCCAGCGATGCTCGCCCCGGCCAGGTGGACGACTGCGTCGACCCCTTCGAGGGCGGCGGGGTCCGGTGCCGCCGGGTCCCACCGGCGTTCGTCGTCCGACCGCGGCTCGCCGCGAACGAGCCGCAGAACCCGGTGCCCGCCCGTGGTGAGGAAGGCGGCGAGGTCGGACCCGACCAGCCCGGACGCGCCCGTGATCGCGACGGTGACGGGCGCCAGGCCCGCGTCGGCCGCCCGGCGGTGCGCGGCGAGATCCCCGGCGAGCCGCCGGTACCGGAAGGCGATCACCTCGGACAGCAGCCGCTCCGGCACGGGGGTCTGCACCTCGTCGGTCACCCGAGTGCGGTCCGCGGCGACGGGCTCGAACCCGTGGACGTGCCGCCACGGGAACAAGCCGGCGGGAAGGGACCGAACGCCGTCCACCGATACCTCGTCGACGAACCGTCGCCCGGGCTCGTACGCCGTCGGGTCGTGCACCGCGCGCCACTGCAGCCCCCCGGGCAGGTCGATCACGGTCACCCCGTCGGCGAGGGAGGTCGCCTGGGAACGGAGCCGCATCGGCAGCCAGGGCGCCTGCAGACGGGCGAACGCTCCGGGGCGGGAGAACCAGTCGACGACCACGTCGACGGGAGCGTCGATGACGGCGGATGCGCGTATGCTCATGGTTCCACGCTAACCCCACCGCACCGCGCACACGCCATGGGAAATCTCTCCGGTCCCGATCCCATCCGGCGGCGGCGCGGCTCCGAAGGACGGGTATGAACGTTGCGAACAGACGCTTCGCGGTGATCGGGAGCGGGGTCAGCGGGCTCGTCGCCGCCCACGAACTCACTAGATCCGCACGCGTCACGCTCTACGAGCGTGACGCGCGCTTGGGCGGCCACGCGCACACGCACACCGTCGACCTCGGGCTCGACTCCCCGGTTCGGGTGGACTCGGCGTTCCTCGTGCACAACGACCACACGTACCCCGTCCTGTGCAGCCTGTTCGACGAGCTCGGTGTCGAGACCCGCGACGCGGAGATGAGCATGTCGATCCGCGACGACGTGCGCGGCGTCGAGTTCGCGGGCGGCAGGGGGATCCGGGGCCTCGTGCCGACAGCGCGCCACCTGGCCGACGGCCGCCACCTGCGGCTGCTCGCGGAGGTGCCGCGGTTCCATCGCCGCGCTCGCCACCACCTGCACAGCGACGAGCCGGATCTGCCCCTCGGCGCCTTCGTTCTGCGCGAGGGCTTCAGCGAGCGCCTGGTGGAGGGCTTTCTCCGCCCGCTGGTCGCGGCCGTCTGGTCCTGCCCGCCGGACCGGGTCGACGCCTACCCGGCCCGCTACCTGTTCCGTTTCCTCGCGAACCACGGGATGCTCTCGGTCGGGCACTCGCTGCAGTGGCGCACGGTCGTCGGCGGCTCCGCGCGCTACGTCGAGAAGATCGCGGCGGGCATCGCCGACGTGCGGGTGGCGACCGGCGTGCGCGGCCTCGCGCGCACGCCCCGGGGCGTGCGCATCGTGGACGACACCGGGGCCGCGGAGGAGTTCGACGGTGCCGTGGTGGCGGTCCATCCGCACCAGGCGCTCTCACTGCTCGACGCTCCGACCGCCCTGGAGCGCGAACTGTTGGGCGCGATCCGCTACACGCCGAATCCCGCTCTCCTGCACACGGACACCTCGCTGCTCCCGCGTACCGAGAACGCCCGCGGCTCCTGGAACTACCTCGCCACGGACGACGGCCGGCGGGTGTGCGTGACGTACGACGTGACCCGGCTCATGGGCCTGCCGCGCGGCGGGGAGACCGCGCTGGTGACGCTCGGTGGCGCGGACCTCGTCGACCCGTCCCGGGTGCTCGCCGAGCTGCCCTACGAGCACCCGGAATTCACCACCGAGTCCGTCGCTGCGGCCGGGCGCCTCGACGAGATCTCGGGCCCCGGGCTCGCGTTCGCGGGGGCGTACCACGGCTGGGGCTTCCACGAGGACGGCGCGGCCTCAGGCCTGCGCGCAGCGCGCCGCGTGGTCGGGAGCGCGGCGTGACGGGGGTGCCCGCGATGTACGACACCGAGATCGGGCACCTGCGGCGCTCCCCCGTGCGGCACGGGTTCCGGTACCGGAGCGCGAGCTGGCTCATCGACGTCGACGCTCCGCCGCGGGTCCCGTGGTGGCTGCGTCCCCTCGTCTCGTTCCGGGCCGCCGACCACCTGTTCCCGGTGACGGAGGGCGCCGACACCCTCCGCGGCCGGGTGGAGCAGACGCTGCGCGCGCAGGGCGCCGACGTCCCCGTGGGAACGATCACGGCGCTCCTCAACGCGCGCTGCCTGGGCTACGTCTTCGACCCGCTCACGGTCTTCTGGTGCCACGACGCGACCGGAGCGGTGCGCGCGATCGTCGCCGAGGTGCACAACACGTACGGCGGGCGGCACGCCTACGTACTGGGGCCCGAGGCCCAGTCCGGCACGTCGGTGGCCAAGGCGTTCTACGTCTCCCCTTTCAACCCGGTGGACGGCGTGTACCGGCTCCGGATGCCCGAACCGGAGGCGACGCTGTCGATCGACGTCGTGCTCGAGCGTCCTGACCAGGCGCCGTTCATCGCCCAGTGGCGCGGCACCCGCCGGGACGCCACACTGAAGCGGATCCTCCTGGCGCAACTGCGCACCCCGCTCGTGCCGCTCCTCGTCGCCGTCCGGATCCGCCTGCACGGCATCCGCCTCTGGGCCTCCGGCCTGCCGCTCGTCCCCCGTCCCGACCCCACCGATCGGAAGGCGCACCGTTGACCGTCGAACTCACGTCCCACAGCTCACAAGCCGACCACCTCGGTGTCCCCGTCCCCACCGGTCTCCGTGCCCGCGTCCTCGGGCGCGCGGCCCGCATCCTGCTCGCACGCGCCGCGCGGCGCAGCGGCGTCGCGCTCGCGACCGGCGACACCGCCGTCTCCCCGGGCCCGACGATCGTCCTGCACGACCCCGACGCCGTGCATCGAAGGATCGGAACGTCGCGGCTCATCGGCTTCGGCGAGGCCTACGTCGCCGGCGAGTGGGACTCACCCGACCTGGCCACGACTCTCACCGCCCTTGCGGAGCGGATGTCCGACCTGGTGCCACGGTGGCTGCAGTCGCTGCGCCGCCTCGCCGCGACCGCCCGTCCCGGCACCGAGATCGGCACACTCGATCACACGCGGGACAACGTCTCCCACCACTACGACCTCTCCAACGAGCTCTTCGCGGCGTTCCTCGACGAGACCCTCACCTACTCGAGCGCACTCTTCTCCTCCGCGGAGCTCCCCGACGGCGCGCCGGGCGTGACCCGCGCCGGGGAACCCGGAAGGCCGCAGTGGTCCGCGCTGGCGGAGTCGCAGGGCGCCAAGATCGATCGCCTCCTCGACGCCGCCGGCGTCGGACCCGGCACCCGCGTCCTCGAAATCGGAACCGGGTGGGGCGAACTCTGCCTGCGGGCCGCGGCGCGAGGCGCCGTCGTCCGCTCGGTGACGCTCTCCACGGAACAGCGCGCCCTCGCGCTGGACAGGATCGCCGCAGCCGGACTGTCCGATCGGGTACAGGTCGATCTGCTCGACTACCGGAGCGTCGACGGCGAGTACGACGCGATCGTCTCCGTCGAGATGATCGAGGCCGTCGGCGCCGCACACTGGGACGAGTACTTCGCGACGCTGGCGCGACTCGTCGCCCCGCACGGCCGGATCGCGCTGCAGGCGATCACGATGCCGCACGACCGGATGCTCGCTTCGGTACGGACGTACACGTGGATCCAGAAGTACATCTTTCCCGGCGGGATGCTGCCGTCCACCGAGGCGATCGCGGCCTCCGCGCGGGCGGCGGGCCTCGCCGTCCTCGCCCGGCACCGCTTCGGCGCGCACTACGCGCAGACCCTGCGCCTGTGGCGCGAGCGCTTCCTCGCGGATCCGGACGGCCTGCCGTCGCCGGCGGATTCGCCGGAGTTCCGGCGGCTGTGGGAGTTCTACCTCGCCTACAGCGAGGCCGGGTTCCGGTCCGGGTACCTCGACGTGCAGCAGATCGTTCTCGCGCCGGAGGCGACTCGATGAGCGATCCTCGCACGCCCACCACGGGC
This sequence comes from Tsukamurella asaccharolytica, assembly GCF_007858435.1. GTDB lineage: Bacteria > Actinomycetota > Actinomycetes > Mycobacteriales > Mycobacteriaceae > Tsukamurella > Tsukamurella asaccharolytica. Next base: position 44,541 of record NZ_VIGW01000001.1, read on the forward strand.
CCCGAACGAATCGCGCCGCTGTGTCTGCTCCCCTGACCCTGCCCCGTCCCGCGGGAGGGGGGAGTCGTGCCCGGTCGGCCGTCCGGCGACCCGGTAACGTACTGCGGGACGAAGGAGGCACGCGGATGACACGTGCGCGAACCGAGGCCGACGACCTGCTCGAGCGCACCGCGAACGGTGACGTCGGGGCGTTCCGCAACCTCTACGAGCGCACCGGCCGGTTGGTCTACGGAACCGCCCTGCGCGTCATCGGGGACCGTGGCTACGGCGAGGAGATCACCCAGGAGGTGTACCTCGAGGCGTGGCGCAAGGCGGCCGAGTTCGACGCCGCGCGCGGCTCCGCCGAGGCCTGGCTGGTGACCATCGCCCATCACCGGTCCGTCGACCGGGTCCGCGCCGAGCGCTCGCGCAGCGAGCGGGAGAACAGCTTCGCCCACGCGAGCTACCAGCGTCCCCACGATGTGGTGGCCGAGACGAACGAGCAGCGCGAGGACTCGGGCGCCGTGGTGGACTGCCTGGACACGCTCACCGTTCCCCAGCGCGACGCCCTCACCCTCGCCTACTACGGCGGCCACACCTACCGCGAGGTTTCGGAGCGCCTGGACGCCCCGCTCGCCACGGTCAAGAGCCGGATCCGCGACGGGATCGCGCGCCTGCGCCGCTGCCTCGAACCCCTCGGAAGAACGTCATGAGCGAAACCCCGAACAGCACCGGGAGCGAGGATCCGCTCCTCGACGACGCCGAGGTCTACGCGCTGCACGCCCTCGACGCCGACGAACGCGCGTCCGTCGAGGCCGCGCGCTCGGCCGCGACCGCCGAGGTGCGCGAGGACTTCGACGCCCGGGTCGGAACGGTGCGCGAGACGATGGCGGCCCAGGCCGCGCGGTACGCGGTCGAGCCGCCCGCGGAGATCTTCGACCGCGTCCTCGGCCAGGTCGTCGACGACCCGGGCGTGACGCCGCTGCGCCGGCGCCGCTCACCCGCAGCGTCGCGCACGGCGCTGCGCGCCGCGGCCGCGGCCGCCGTCGTGGTCGTCGCCGTCGCCGCCGGTGTCGTGCTCGGTCGTTCGATCTTCGCGGGGTCGGATGCTCCCGCACCGTCGGAGGCGGAGATCGTGCTCGCGGCGCCCGACGCCCGGAGCGCGCAGACCCGGGTCGGCGACGCGACGATCTCGTTCATCTACTCGCGCGAGCGCAATGCCGGCGTGGTGCTGATGAACGACGTCCCGCCGCCGCAGGACGGCACCGTCTACCAGATGTGGCTGATGGACCCGGGCGGCGGCGCCCGCTCCCGCGGCACGATGTCGCAGGCCGACGTCCGGCCGACGACGACGGCTGCGGTCACGTCGATCGACGGCGCGGCCACCTTCGGCATCTCGATCGAGCGCCCCGGCGGGGCGAGCACACCGTCGGACCGGATCGTGACGACCCTGCCGATCGCGCGCTGACCGGCGCTCGGTCAGACGATCCGGCCCAGGCCGACATAGCCGTAGTCGCACCGCAACTGCGCCTCGGTGAGCGGGAATTCGGGACGCCACCGGCCGTACCGGACCAGGCCGGGCTCGAGGATCTCCGTGCCGTCGAGCCAGGAGAGGATCTCTGCCCGGGGGTGCATGTCCAGCGGAATGGAGGATCGCTCGTAACGCCTACGCATCCAGCGCAGTTCGGCCGCGATCTCCGGATGCGCGGATTCGCCCGAGACGTGCGAGAGGGCGATCATGCTGCCGGGCACCATGACGCTGCGATACCTCCGGAGCAGGCGGCCGGGGTCGCCCCGATCGCCGAGGAGGACGAACGTGCCGACGGCGAGCAGCCCGACGGGCCGGTCGAAGTCGATGAGACCGCGCGTCACCGGGTGCTTCAGGACCGCATCGGCGTCGCGGACATCGAGCTTGAGGACGCCGGCACCCGGGTCGTCGCCCACGAGTTGACGTCCCAGCTCGTACGCGATCGGCTCGCGGTTGACGAACACCGTCCGCGCCGCGGGATTGACCAGGCGCGCCAGTTCGTGCACCGTCCCACCGGCCGTGACGCCCGCGCCGAGGTCGAGGAACTGCTCGACGCCCGCGTTCGCCATCGTCTGCACCGCGCGACGCGCGAAGGTCCTGGTCAAGCGCACCCCGAGCGCCCAATGCGGGGCCTCGCGGGCGATCTCCTCACCGGCGTCCCGGTCGACGGGCAGGTAACTCGTGCCACCCAGGAAGTAGTCGTACAGCCGGGAGCCGTTCGGCCGATCCATGTCCAGCGGGACCGTCGACGGTGCGCTGGTCGATTCGAGATACGTCATTGCAACACGCAATCTAGTCGAACCGCATCGCCCACGTATGCTGTCGGATCAGAAGCCGAGTGAGGAGGGGTATGCCGGAGTCCTCATCACCGCTGGGTTTCCTCGCGCGCGGTGATTCCGTGGTCGCGCTCCTCGTGGACGAGTTCCTCCTCGCGATCGCCGACGACGTCTACCTGCCGCTGCCCGCGTCCGTGGTCCGCGCCGAGCTACTGGCCGCGTTCCAATCCGTGATCGCGGCGCTCGGCTCCGACCCCTTCGACCCGGCGGTGGGCCGCGAGGTCGGGAGCCTGCTGGTCTCGCTGCAGATCACCGTGCCCGCAGGGGCCGCGGCGGGCGGACGCGCCATCGCGACCCTGCCGGACACGCTGACCCGGGAGCCGTCGGCGGAGGTCCGGCGGCGGACGGCGCTGATCCTCGCGGAGTACGCCGCCGGCTACGCCGAGGCGCTCACTCGGCGGATCATCGACGGGCAGGCCGTCGTTCATCGCGCCGCACAGCTGGCCCAACGGTCGGCCGAGGAGGGTGAGCGGCAGGCGCAGGCACGACTGCGGGTGATGTTCGAGCACGCGCGCTCGCCGGTCTTCGTCGCCGACGAGCGGGGCCGCATCCTCGAGGCGAGCTCCGCGATGACCCGCATGATGGAGGCCAATCCGACGCTCCTCGGGCCGTCGGGCGACGACGTTCGCCCGCTCCTCTCCGACGACCCCGCCGACGTGGCAAGAGTCCTGCGGGAGCTGGCCGACGCCGACGACGAGGGCGTCACCCGGTTCCTCGAGCACCGGCGGCTGCGCTTCCTGGGCGACACCAGCGTCGGCCGCTGGGCGCTGAGCCGGGTGCCCGCGGAGGGCGACCGACCGCCGCTGCTCGTCGGCGCCGGGCACGACGTCACGGAGCTGCTGGCGACGCACGCCGAGCTCAGCCATCTCGCGCACCACGATCCGCTCACCGGGCTCCCGAACCGCCGGCGGCTGCAGGAGGATCTCGCGGCGCGGCGATCGGCCCCGGTCGGATTCTGTCTCGTGGACCTCGACGGGTTCAAGGGGATCAACGACCGGCTCGGACACGCCGTGGGCGATCAGCTCCTGATCGCCACGGCCGCCCGGATCAGCACCTCGCTGACAGGTGTCGGCACTCTGTACCGCGTGGGCGGAGACGAGTTCGCGGTCCTCGTCTCGCCGCCCTTCCTGCCCGCCGACGCGGCGCAGCTCGTGCACCGCTCACTGTCCACGCCCATCGGACTGCCCGCCACGGACGACGCCCCGGCGCACGTGGTGCGCATCGGCGCGAGCGTGGGCACAGCCGACACCGCCGAGACGGGCTCCTCGGTGGAGGCGCTCATCGTCGCGGCGGACGCGGGCCTCTACCGCTCCAAGGGAGCCCGGCGGGCCTGACGGCGCGCGTGCACCGTCCCGGCGACCCAGAGCAGCGCTACGATCCCGGCGGTCGAGAGCACCTGGTAGCGGACGTCGTCGTTGGCGATCGCGAGCACGACGATGCCCAGCAGCACCACGAGCACCGCCCACGACAGGTAGGGGTAGCCCCACATCTTCAGCGGGAGCGGCGTGCCGTCGCGATCGGCGCGGCGACGCAGCACGATCTGCGAGACGATGGTCGCGAGCCAGGTGACGATGAGCGTCGACCCGACGACGGCGAGCAGCCGGTCCAGGACCTCCGAACCCCACACGTACGTCGCGGGCACGGCGAGGAAGCCGATGACCGAGCTGGCGAGCACCGCGAGGACGGGCACGCCCGAGGCGTTCGCGCGCCCGAAGCCCGCGGGCGCCATCCTCCGCTCGGCGAGCGAGTACAGCATCCGCGAACTGCCGTACAGGTTCGCGTTGAGCGAGCTCAGCAGCGCCACCACGATGACCACGCCGAGGGTGGTGCCGACCGCGGGCAACCCGGCGGCCCGCAGCACCGCCACGAAGGGCTCTTTCGCGACGGCCGGATCGTCCCAGGGCAGGGCGAGCAGGATCACCGCGACGCTGCCGACGTAGAAGACCAGGATCCGCCACACGGTGGCGCGGATCGCGCGCCCGACGGTGCGCTCGGGGTCCCGGGTCTCGGCCGCGGCGACCGCGACGATCTCGATGCCGCCGAAGGCGAAGGCCACCACCAGGAGGGCCGCGACGACGCCGCTGATCCCATGCGGCGCGAAGTCGGTGAGGTTGCCGAGCCCGGGCGACGGTTCGCCCGTCCACCCGAGGAGGTAGCCCACACCGATGATCAGGAAGAGCGCCACGAAGACGACCTTGATCAGGGAGAACCAGAACTCGAACTCGCCGAAGCCACGGACTCCGGCGAGGTTCAGCGCGGTCAGCGCGGCCATGAAGAGCAGCGCCCACAACCAGACGGGCGGCCCGCCGGGCAGCAGCCCGTTCAGGATGGCCGCCGCGGCCACGGCCTCCGCGGCCACCACCAGGCACAGCTGCACCCACCACAGCCAGCCGACGGCGAAGCCGGCGCCCGGCCCGAGCGCGCGCCCGGCGTAGTGCGAGAAGGCGCCGGGGTTCGGGTCGGCGGCCACCAACTCGCCCAGCATCCGCATCACGGCGATGACGACGAGCCCGGCCACGGCGTAGGCGATGAGCACCGCCGGGCCGGCGAGCGCGATCCCCTTGCCGGCGCCGACGAACAGGCCGGCGCCGATCGCCGAGCCCAGGCTCATCATGATCAGGTGTCGGGCGCGGAGCCCGGCGTGCAGGCCCGCCTCGGGCACGCTCTCCTGGCCGGTCGGAGCCGCCATCAGGCGAACAGTGCGGGCAGGGTGCCCTCGTGTGCGGCGCGCAGGTCGGCCAGCGTGACGCTGAACCGGCCCTGGACCTCGACCGAGTCGCTGCCCTGGTCGACCACGCCGATGCGGACGGCCGGGAGCTCGCGGGCGGCGCACACGGCGGCGAAACGGGTCTCCTCGGTGCGCGGCACCGCGACCAGCACGCGGCCCGTCGACTCCGAGAACAGCTGGACGAAGGCGCCCGCAACATCCTGGGCCCCCTCGGGGAGCAGCAGGCGGCAGCCCGTCTCGCCCGCGAGCGCGGCCTCGACGACGGCCTGCCACAGGCCGCCCTCGGAGAGGTCGTGCGCGGCGGAGACGAGGCCGTCGCGCGACGCGGCGGTGAGCACGTCGGCGAGCAGCTTCTCGCGACCCAGGTCCACGCGCGGCGGGACGCCGCCGAGGTGGTCGTGCTCGACCTGGGCCCAGATGGAACCGTCGAACTCGTCGTGCGTATCGCCGAGGAGGTACAGCGTCTCGCCGGGCTCGGTGCCGAGGCCCGTCGGGATGCGGCGGCGGACGTCGTCGATGACGCCGAGCACACCGATCACCGGCGTCGGGAGGATCGCGGTGCTGCCGGTCTGGTTGTAGAAACTGACGTTGCCGCCGGTCACGGGGATGCCCAGTTCGACGCAGCCGTCGGCGATACCGTGCACGGCCTGCTGGAACTGCCACATCACGCCCGGATCCTCCGGCGAGCCGAAGTTCAGGCAGTCGGTGACGGCCTTCGGGGTGGCGCCGGTGACGGCGACGTTCCGGTAGGCCTCGGCGAGCGCGAGCCGGCCGCCGGCGTACGGGTCGAGGTAGGTGTAGCGGCCCGAGGCGTCGGTGGAGAGGGCGATGCCGCGCTGCGTGGTCTCGTCGATCCGGATGACGCCGCCGTCGGCGTTCTCGGCGAGCACGGTGTTGCCGCGGACGTACCGGTCGTACTGCTCGGTGATGAACTTGCGCGAGCACAGCGCCGGCGAGGCGAGCATCTTCAGCGCGGTGGCGCGCAGCTCGTCGTCGGACTCGGGGCGCCGCAGGCCGGCGGTGGTGTCTGCGATGAGCGCGTCCATGAAGGCGGGCCGCTCGACGGGGCGCTGGTAGACGGGGCCGTCGTGCGCGATCGTGCGCGCGGGGGCGTCGACGACGGTCTCGCCGTGCCAGTCGATGACGAGGTGCTCGCCGTCGGTGACCTCACCGATCACCGTGGCGAGCACGTCCCAGCGGGCGCACACGGCCATGAAGGCGTCGACGTTCTCCGGCGTCACCACGGCGCACATGCGCTCCTGCGACTCGGAGGAGAGGATCTCCGCGGCGCTCATGCCCTGGGCGCGGCAGGCCACCTGGTCGAGGTCGACGTACATGCCGCCGTCGCCCGCCGCCGCCAGCTCGGAGGTGGCGCAGGACAGGCCGGCGCCGCCGAGGTCCTGGATGCCGACCACGAGCTTCTCGCGGTACAGGTCCAGACAGCACTCGATGAGCACCTTCTCCATGAACGGGTCGCCCACCTGCACCGACGGCAGCTTCTTCGGCTTCTCGTCCGCATCGAAGCTCTCGGAGGCGAGCACGGAGACGCCGCCGATGCCGTCGAGGCCGGTGCGGGCGCCGAACAGGATGATCTTGTTGCCCTTGCCCGAGGCGAAGGCGAGGTGCAGGTCCTCCGTGCGCAGCACGCCGGCGCACAGCGCGTTGACCAGCGGGTTACCCGCGTAGGAGGCGTCGAAGACGGTTTCACCGCCCACGTTGGGCAGGCCGAGGGAGTTGCCGTAGCCGCCGACGCCGCGCACGACCCCGTCGAGCACGCGGCGGGTGTCGGGGGCCTCCGCCGGGCCGAAGCGCAGCTGGTCCATCACGGCGATGGGCCGGGCGCCCATGGCCATGATGTCGCGGACGATGCCGCCCACGCCGGTAGCGGCGCCCTGGTAGGGCTCCACGTACGACGGGTGGTTGTGCGACTCGACCTTGAAGGTCACGGCCCAGCCGTCGCCGATGTCCACGACACCCGCGTTCTCGCCGATGCCCGCGAGCATCGTCGACCGCATCTCGTCGGTGGTGGTCTCGCCGAAGTACCGCAGGTGCACCTTGGAGCTCTTGTAGGAGCAGTGCTCGGACCACATCACCGAGTACATGGCGAGCTCGGCATCCGTGGGTCGGCGGCCCAGGATCTCGCGGATCCTCCGGTACTCGTCGTCCTTGAGTCCGAGCTCGCGGTACGGCTGGTCGACATCGGGCGTGGAGGCGGCGTGGGTCACCGTGTCTACGTGCACCAGCCCAGTTTAGACGGGTGATTCACGGCCAGATCGTCAGCCAGCGGTCGAGCACCAGCAGCGCCTGTTCGGCGGGCTCGCCGTCCTCCGGCCGCAGCACCAGCTCGGGCCGTTCCGGCACTTCGTAGGGAGCGCTCACGCCGGTGAAATCAGCGATCTCGCCCGCCCGCGCCTTCGCGTACATACCCTTCGGGTCGCGCTGCTCGCACAGCGCGACGGGGGTGTCCACGAAGACCTCGACGAAAGGCAGGCCCGCCTCCTCGTGCTGGGCCCGGATCCGGTCGCGATCCGCGGTGTACGGGCTGATCAGCGACGCGATCGCGACGGTGCCCGCGTCCGCGAGCAGCTGCGCGACGGCGCCCACGCGGCGCACGTTCTCGGCGCGGTCGGCGGCGGAGAAGCCGAGATCGGCGTTGAGGCCGTGCCGCAGGTTGTCGCCGTCGAGCCGATAGGCCGGCACGCCACGCGCGACGAGGAGGCGCTCGAGTTCGCACGCCACCGTCGACTTGCCGGACGCGGAGAGCCCCGTCAGCCAGACGGTGCCGCCACGGGTCGAGCGGTCCTCGCGCCGCACGGCCGCGCCGTGCCAGACCACCGCGGTGGATTTCAGCGTCGGGCCGGTGATCATCCCGGCGGCGACGGTCTCGTTGGTCTGCGGGTGGACGAGCACGAAGCTGCCGAGGGTGCGGCCGCGCCGGTACGGGTCGAAGAGGACGGGCCGGCGGGCGGTGAGCCGCACGCGGCCGATGTCGTTGAGTCCGAGTTCAGTGGCGTCCTGGTCGCGGTGCAGCGTACTGGTGTCGAGCCGGTAGTCCAGCGCCTCCACCCGCACCGGCTCGGAGCTGTGGGCGTGCAGCATCCGGTACTCGGCACCCACGGTGAGCGTCGCGGTGTCGGAGAACCAGCACACGGTGGTGTCCAGGTCGGTCGCGGACTGCGGCCGGTTGGCAGGCCGGCACAGCACGTCGCCGCGGCCCACGTCGAGGTGGTCGGCGAGCCGTACGCACGCGGCCTCCCCGGCCTGCAGCCGATCGACCTTCGCGCCGCCGGGCCGGTAGAGCTCGGCCACCGTCGTGGTGAAGCCCGACGGGAGCGCGACCACCTCGTCGCCGATCGCGAACGCCCCGGACGCGACGGTGCCCGCCACGCCGCGGAAGTCGTTGCGCTCCGCTTCCGTGCCCTGGGGCCGGATGACGTACTGCACCGGCAGGCGCGCGTCGATGAGGTTCCGGTCACTCACCACGTGCACGTTCTCGAGGTGGTAGAGCAGCGACGGGCCGTCGTACCAGGGCGTGTTGCCCGACCGCTCGGTCACGTTGTCGCCCAACAGGGCCGAGACCGGAATGGCCTCCACGTCGTGCACCTCGAGCTTCGCCGCGAACTCGGCGAACTCGGCGCGGATGGCGTCGAAGCGGGCACGGTCGAAGCCGACCAGATCCATCTTGTTGATGCACAGCACGACGTGCTCGACGCCGAGCAGCGAGGTCAGGAAGGCGTGCCGGCGGGACTGCCGGGTGAGGCCGTGCCGCGCGTCGACGAGGATCAGCGCGACGTCGGCGGTCGACGCCCCGGTGACCATGTTGCGGGTGTACTGCTCGTGCCCGGGGGTATCGGCGAGGATGAACTTGCGGGTCGCGGTGGCGAAGTAGCGGTGGGCCACGTCGATCGTGATGCCCTGCTCCCGCTCGGCGCGCAGGCCGTCGGTGAGCAGCGCGAGGTCGACGCCCTCCTCGCCGCGGGCGGCGGTGGTGGCGGCGACGGCGCTGAGCTGGTCCTCCAGCACCGCCTTGGACTCGAAGAGCAGACGCCCGATGAGCGTGGACTTGCCGTCGTCCACGCTGCCGGCAGTCGCGATGCGCAGGATCTCCATCAGAAGTAGCCCTCCTTCTTCCTGTCCTCCATGCCCGCCTCCGAGATCCGGTCGTCGGCGCGGGTCGCGCCGCGCTCGGTGATCCGGGTGGTGGCGACCTCGGCCACGACGGCCTCCGGGGTGGTGGCGCCCGATTCCACGGCGCCGGTGCAGGTCGCATCCCCGACGGTGCGGAACCGCACCGTCCGGATCTCGGGCGTCTCCCCGGGAAGGACGTCGACGAGCGGCCCCGTCGAGAGCAGCATGCCGTCGCGTTCGACCACCTCGCGCTCGTGCGCGTAGTACAGCGGGGGCAGATCGATCGCCTCGGCGGCGATGTATTGCCAGATGTCGAGTTCGGTCCAGTTGGAGAGCGGGAACACGCGGATGTGCTCCCCCTTCTGGTGCAGCCCGTTGAAGATGTTCCACAGTTCGGGGCGCTGCGCGCGGGGATCCCACTGCCCGAAGCGATCCCGGAAGCTGAAGATGCGCTCCTTGGCGCGCGCCTTGTCCTCGTCGCGACGCGCCCCGCCGAAGGCGGCGTCGAACCGGTGCTCGCCGAGCGTGCGCAGCAGCGTCGCGGTCTGCAGCCGATTGCGGGTGGCGCCCGGGCCGGTGGGCTCGACGACGGCGCCCGAATCGATGTCGTCCTGCACGCGGCCGACCACGAGCCGCAGCCCCCGATGCCGTGCGAGCTCGTCGCGGAAGGCGAGCACCTCGTCGAAGTTGTGGCCGGTGTCGATGTGCAGCACCGGGAACGGGATCGCCGCGGGCCAGAACGCCTTGGCCGCGAGGTGCACCATGACCACCGAGTCCTTGCCGCCCGAGAACAGTAGGACGGGCCGCTCGAAGGTGGCGGCCACCTCCCGGAAGACGTACACCGCCTCCGCCTCGAGGACCCGCAGATGATCTGCGGCGACCATCGTTTCCACCACGCCGAACCTCCGGTTCATATTTGGACCACTTCGGTCCATTTCTGTTCCGGAAGACTAGAACCTGTTCTCACGGCCTGTCAACGTCACGACCGGGGCTTGCGACCCCCGATGCGCACCGTGATCCGGTCGGCGGCGGCGATGAGGGCGGCAGCCCGCTCCGCGATGCCGGGCTCGTCCAACTCGGCGCTGACGTACAGGCTCGCCACCATCGCCTGGGCCCCGTCGCCGTCGTAGACCGGTGCCGAGATCACGCTGACGTTCTGCGGTTCGCCGGCCGCCCCCGCCTCGTCGCGCAGGTGGACTCGGTCGCCGATACCGGCGACCACCTCCCCCAGCAGCGCGCGCAACTCCGCGGGGATGTCACCCGGCACACCCGCCATGAGCCGGTACAGCTGCTGCCCCGCGGGGGTGAGCAGCTCGACGAGGTAGCCATCGGCGCGGCAGGTCTCGATGACCCGGGCGAGACGGTCACCGTCGGCGCGGGTCCGGTCGCGGGCGAGCCACCGCTCGAGCCGGCCGGTGCGGTCCCAGAGCACGTACATGAGCCCGATCGGCGGCGTGAACGGGTAACTGTCACCGACTTTCACCATCGCGGGGCGCACCGGGTCGACGGCCACGTCGAGCACCGTCACCCGATCGCCGACCACGCCCGAGAGCGAGACCGGATGCCCGAAGGCCTCCCACAGCCCGGTGAGCACGTCGCCGCCCGCGGGGTCGGCCCGCAGCGACGTGCGAGCCGCCCGCCCGAGAGGGATCAGGGCCGGGCCGAGGCGGTAGGTCTTGTCCCGGTCGTCGCGGATCAGGTATCCGGATTCGACCAGGGTGGCGGCGATGCCGAGGCAGGTGGGCTTGCTCAGCCCGACGCGTCGCGCGAGCTCCGAGATCCCGAACCGCTCGCGCTCGTGCCGGGACAGGAAGTCGAGCACGGCCACGACGCGCGCGGTGGGCGGCGAGATCCGCGCCGCCCGTCCGGGCGGCTCCACCGGTTCCACTGATTCCGTCATCGCTTCTCCTTGACACTCGCCGACGCCTGCGCCTACGGTCTGGAACAGGTTCTACCGCAATGGTCCACATTTGTACCACTACCGGAGGTGGGATGTACAGCGATCCGCTCGTCGCGGCGATCACCGAGGCCGAGGGTCTCGTCGCCGCGGCACCGCACATCGAGACCGAAGCCGACCTGCTGGAGGGGTTGCAGTACCTCGCACAGGGCGTGGCGGCCTGCGTGCACGGCGCCTTCCACTTCGACAAGGATCATCCGTTCCTGCTCAGCGGCACCGGGCCGTTCACCAAGATGGGCCTCGACAACCCGGACACGCTGTACTTCGGCGCGCGGGTCGACGGCGCGCACGAGTACGTGGTCACGGGCCGCCGGGGCACCACCCGCGACATCAGCTTCCAGGTGCTCGGCGGCGGCGAGTACACCGACGACAACGTGCCGGCCAGCGCCGTGGCCTTCGACGACCGCGAACTCACCATCGATGACGACGGCAGGTTCGAGGTGCGGTTCGGCCCCGGGGAGCCGGGGCCGGACTACTTCCGGCTGCCGGCCGGCAAGGCGCAGTTGGTGATCCGCGAGGTCTTCGACGACTGGTCGGCGCGGCGCAGCACCTTCGCCATCGCCCGCACGGACACCGCCGGCACCGCGCCACCGCCGCTCACCCCCGAGCTCATGGCCAAGCGGTACGCCGCCGCGGGCAAGCAGTTGGTGAACCGCGTGAAGACCTGGCTGCAGTTCCCGCAATGGTTCTACGACCCGCTGCCGGTGAACACCCTGACGGCCCCGCGCCTCACCCCCGGCGGCCTCGCCACCCAGTTCTCCTCGGTGGGGCACTACGACCTCGCCGACGATCAGGCGCTGATCATCACGGTGCCCCGCGGCGACGCGCCGTACCTGGGCTTCCAGCTCGGCAGCCTCTGGTACATCTCGCTCGATTACATCAACCACCAGACCTCGCTCAACGGCGCCCAGGCGCAGGTCGATCCGGACGGCATGATCCGGATCGTGGTCGCGCGGAACGACCCCGGCCTCACCAACTGGATCGAGACGCTCGGCCATCGTCGCGGCTACCTCCAGTTCCGCTGGCAGCGCACCTCTTCCCCGCTCACGGCCGCCGACGGGCCGACCGCGCAGGTGGTTCCGATCGCGGACGTCGCGCAGCACCTCCCCCACTACGAGTCCAACCGCATCGCCCCCGAGTCCTGGAGAGCCCGGATCGCGGAGCGGGCGAGGCTCATCGGCGAAAGGATGGTCGGCTGATGCCCGGGCTGGGGCTGGACGGCAGGGTCGTCGTCATCGCGGGGGCGGGACCGGCCCTGGGCGCCGTCCTCGCCCGACGGTTCGCCGACGAGGCCGCGCAGGTCGTCCTCGTCGCGCGCACCGCCGACCGCCTCGAGGCCATGGCCGCCGAGATCAACAGTGCCGGTGGCGCCGCCGCCGCGATCCCGGCGGACATCACCGACGAGGACTCGCTCGCCGCGCTCGCCGCGCAGGTGCAGGAACGCTTCGGGCGGGTCGACGCGGTGGTCAACAACGCCTTCACCTATCCCTCCATGCAGCGCCTGGTGAACACCGAGCCGGCGCACATCCTGCAGAGCGTCGACCTCATGGCGCTCGGCGCGCTGCGCACCGTGCTCGCCTTCCGCGAGGCCCTCGCGGAGGCGGACGGGGGCGGGGCCGTGGTGAACGTGAACTCGATGGTGATCCGCCACTCCGATCTGCGCTACGGCGGCTACAAGGCCGGCAAGACGGCGCAGCTCGCGCTCGCGCAGTCCCTCGCCACCGAGCTCGGCCCCGAGGGCATCCGGATCAACTCCGTGGTGCCGGGCTGGATCTGGGGCGACACGCTCAAGGCCTACTTCGCGTACCGCGCGAGCACGAAGGGCGTCACCGTCGAGGAGGACTACGCCGACGCGGCGAAGAACTCGGACCTGCGGCGCCTGCCCACCGAGGACGAGGTGGCCTCGGCCGTCCTCTTCCTCGCCTCCCCCCGCGCGTCCGGCATCACCGGCCAGACGCTCGACGTCAACTGCGGAGAATTCCATGTCTGAAAGCACCAACGTCGCCGGCACCCGGGTCGGAACGGTCGACGACCTGCACGAGTCCGCGATGCGGCGCACCGGGCTCAGCGACTTCGGCGACCCGTCGGACGGCTACCGCGAGGCCCTGCAGGTCCTCCTCGACTCCTACCGCGAGGAGGCCGCGCTCACCGAGCTCGGCTCGAAGCTCTCGCGAGTCTTCCTCCGCGGCGCGCTCTCCACCCGCCTCATCAGCGAGGCGGCCTTCGCGGCGAACCCCGGCCACGCCGAGACCGTCGTCGAGCGGCCGATGTTCGTCACCGGCCTCCCCCGCTCGGGAACCACGGCGCTGCACCGGCTGCTCGATGCCGACCCCGGCAACCAGGGCCTGCAGATGTGGCTGGCGGAGGTGCCGCAGCCACGGCCACCGCGCGCGACGTGGACCGAGAACCCCGTCTACCGGCTCCTCGACGAGCAGTACGCGCAGCACCACACCGAGCACCCCGAATTCATGGGGCTGCACTACATGTCGGCCGCCGAGGTCGAGGAGTGCTGGCAGCTGCTGCGCCAGTCGGTGCACTCCGTCTCCTACGAGTGCCTCGCGCACGTCCCGTCGTACGCGGCGTGGCTGGCCGAACAGGACTGGACGCCCGCCTACCGCCGGCACAAGCGGAACCTGCAGCTGATCGGCATGAACGACCCCGGCAAGCGGTGGGTGCTCAAGAACCCGAGCCACCTGTTCGCGCTCGACGCCGTGCTCGAGGTGTACCCGGACGCCCTGATCGTGCAGTGTCACCGTCCGGCGGAGACGATCATCGCCTCGGTCTGCTCGCTCGCGCAGCACGCCACGGAGGGCTGGTCGACGGCGTTCACCGGCGCGACGATCGGCGCCGACCAACTGGACACCTGGGCCCGCGGGCTCGCCGCATTCGACGAGGCCCGTGCGCGCCACACCGCCGCCGGGCGCGGGGCCCAGTTCGTGGACGTGGACTACCGGGACCTGGTGGCCGACCCGCTCGGCACCGTCGGGTCGATCTACGGATCCTTCGGACTCGACCTCACCGACGACGCGCGACGGGCGATGGCAGCGATGCACGAGGCCAGCCGCTCCGGCGCCCGCCGCCCCAACCACACCTACTCACTCGCGGACTACGGGCTCACGGAGGAATCGGTCCGCGCCAGATTCCTCTGAACATCGAACATTCTCGGTGTAATCTCGCGACATGGGGAGACGAAGCGTACGAGTTCTCGGTGTTGCTGCGATGATCGCCGCGGCGACCGCGACGACCGCATATCAGGGCGTCGCCCACGGCGAGCCGGTCACCGCGCCGCAGGTGCCACAGGTGCGACTGGTGACGAGCGCGGTCCCGACCACCCCGGAACAGTGCCAGAAGGGCGGCCCCGCCGCCACGGAACCCGCCCGGATATGCGACACCGCTGGGCGTTTCCTGTACGCGGTCGCCCCCTCGGTGACCCGTACCCCCGTCAAGCGCGCGAGCGCCTTCCTGCCGCAGAACCAGAATCGCTGGGCGGTCACTCTCGAACTGGCCGATCCCGACGCCAAGGCCGTGGCCGATCTCACCGCTCGCAACGTGGGCAAGCGGATCGCAATCGTCATCGGCGGCCGCGTGGTCTCCGCGCCCACCGTCGCCGACCGGATCACCGGCGGCCGGTTGCTGGTCACCGGCGACTTCGACGAGAAGTCCGCGAAGGACTTGGCACACCGGCTGCAGCCGTCCTGACCGCGAACGGTCGGGACGGCTGCCTGCGGCGATCGGTCAGTGTGCGGCGGTGACCTTCGCCTCCGGGGCGGCGGGGGCCTCGGCTCCGTGATCGTCGACCATCGTCGCCTCGTCGAACGGGTCCTGCTTGTCGAGCACGCGCTGCGTCTGCGCCAGGTCGACGGTCGAGGTCCACTTCCCGATGAGCAGGGTGGCGACCGCGTTGCCGGAGAAGTTGGTCAGCGCGCGGGCCTCGGACATGAACCGGTCGATGCCGACGATCACGCTGACGCCGCCGAGCAGTTCGGGGCGGTGACTCTGCAGGCCGCCGGCGAGCGTCGCGAGGCCGGCACCGGTGACGCCCGCGGCGCCCTTCGAGGCGATCATCATGAACAGTAGGAGCGAGAACTGCTCCGCGTAGCTCAGCGGCGAGCCCATCGCGTCGGCGATGAACAACGAGGCCATGGTCAGGTAGATCGCGGTGCCGTCCAGGTTGAAGGAGTAGCCGGTGGGCACCACGATGCCGACCGTGGTCTTCTCCACGCCCGCGTGCTCCATCTTGGCGATCAGCCGCGGCAGGGCGGACTCGCTGGACGACGTCGCGACGATGAGCAGGTACTCGCGGCCCAGGTAGCGGGCGAGCTTGAACACCGAGAGGCCGGTGACGAAGCGCAGCAGCCCGCCGAGCACGACGAAGACGAACAGCGCGCAGGTGATGTAGAAGGCGAGCATCAACCAGCCGAGCTGGATCACGGCGTCGAAGCCCGTCGCGCCGACGACGGCGGCCATCGCACCGAAGGCACCGACGGGTGCCAGCCACAGGACCATCACCAGAATGCGGAAGACCAGCTTCTGCAGCACGCCGATCGCCCGCACGACGGGCTCGCCGGCGGGGCCCATCGCCTGCAGCGCGAAGCCCACGAGAAGCGCGACGAACAGCGCCTGGAGCACGCTGCCCGCGGTCAGCGCGGAGAACAGCGTCTCCGGGACGATGCCCTGGATGAAGCCCCACGTGCCACCCGCGGCGTGCGCCTGGTCCGCGTACTTCGCGCCGACGGTCGGGTCGGCGTGGATGCCGAGGCCGGTGCCGGGCTTGAGCAGGTTACCCACCACGATCCCGATACCGAGGGCGAACGTCGACATGCCGATGAAGTAGCCCAGCGCCATGCCGCCGATCTTGCCGACGCTGGCCGCGGCCCGCACCGAGCCGATGCCCAGCACGATGGTGCAGAAGATCACCGGGCTGATCATCATCTTGATCAGGCTGACGAAGAGGTCGCCGAGGGGTTTGAGCCCCTTGCCGAACTCGGGGGCCACCAGGCCCACGGTCACGCCTGCCACGACGGCGATGATCACCGCGATGTAGAGCCAGTGCGTCCGGTCACGTTTTCCTTGAGCCGCCACGGCGTCCTCCTCGGTCGATGGGTCTGGAACGAGCCTGGATCGATACTGGAAGAACTGTGATCTGCAGCACAGCTTGTGTTCATTGTGTAAACGTCGTGCGTGTGAGGAACAGAGCACGCAGCGTCGCCGCCCAGTCCTTCCTGGCCCAGGTGGCGATCCTGCTGACCATCGCCGTCGGCGCGTCGTGGCTGGTCGTGGCACAGGCGAGGGACGACGGTGACCGCACGGCCCGGGAGCAGACCCGCGCCGCCGCGGTAGCGCTCGCGGCCTCGCCGTCGACGGTGACGGCGCTCGCCGCCCCCGACGGCTCCGCGGTCGTGCAGCCGGTGGCGCAGCGCATCGGAAAACTCGGCGGCCTCGACTTCGTCGTGGTCATGCGGCCGGACCGCACCCGCCTGAGCCACGCCGATCCCGCGCTGATCGGCGGGAAGTTCACCGGCACCATCGACCGTGCCCTCGCCGGCGAGACCTTCACGGAGACGTTCGCGGGCAGCCTCGGACCGTCGGTCCGCACCGTCACGCCCGTGTACGACGCGTCCGGCACGGTCGTGGGGCTGGTCGCCGCCGGCGTGACCCGCGCCCGGCTGGGCGACCAGGTGCGCGACGCGCTGCCCCGCATCCTGGCGTTCGTCACCGTGGCGCTGCTCCTGCTGGTCGCGCTCTCCGCGCTCGCCCAGCGGCGACTGCGCCGCCAGACGCTCGGGCTGTCCGCGCACGACCTGCGCGGCCTCTACGAGCACCACGACGCGGTGCTGCACACGCTGTCGGAGGGTCTCCTCGTCTTCGACGCCGACGCGCCCGACGGGCCCGCCCGGGTCGTCAACGACGAGGCCCGGCGGCTGCTGGAGCTCGCGGACGGCGACGTGGGGCAGCGCGACCTGCCGCCCTCACTGCGCGGCGCCGCCGACCTGACCGACGAGTTGCACGTGACCGGCAGCCGCGTGCTCCTCGTGAACCGCCGCCCCGTCACCGGCCCGACCGGCCCCCTCGGGACCGTGCTCACCGTGCGCGACCGCACCGAGCTGCAGACCGTCCTCGGCGAGCTCGACACCGCCCGCTCCCTCGCCGACGCGCTGAGCGCGCAGGCCCACGAGCACGCCAACCGGCTGCACGCGGTGGTCACGATGATCGAGCTCGGCGAGGAGGAGGCGGCCGCGGACCTGGCCGTCGCCGACCGCTCCGCCGCGCAGCGGCTCATCGACCGGCTCGCCGGGGATCCCACCCCGTCCGCCGTCGCGCTGCTCGTTGCGAAGACCGCGACCGCGTCCGCGCTCGACGTCGAGCTGACCGTGGCCGAGGGCACCGACCTCGCCCGCGCTCCCTTGCCCGACGTCCAACTGCTCACGCTGCTGGGCAACCTGGTGGACAACGCGATCGACGCCGCCGGGCCGGGCGGCTGGGTGGAGCTCTCGGCGTCGAGCAACGACGGGGACTGGGAGCTGCGGGTCGCCGACAGCGGGCCGGGCATGTCCGCCGACGAGTTCACCCGCGCCCGAACCCGCGGCTACTCGACGAAGGACCGCGGCGCCCGGCTGCACGGCGGCGGGCTCGGGCTCGCCCTGGTCGATCAGGTGGTGCGCCAGGCGGATGGCACGATCGAGGCGCAGCGCGCACCGTCGCGGGTGACGGTGCGCCTGCCGGAGGGAGACCGATGACGACGATCCGGGTGCTGGTGGTCGACGACGAGCCGCAGATCGCTCGAGCGCACGTCGAATACGTCCGGCGCGTAGCCGGATTCGAGGTCGCCGGGATCGCCGGCACGGCGGCCGCCGCGCTGGGCGAGGTCCGCCGGTCCGCCGTCGCCGGCCCGCCCGTCGATCTGGTGCTCGCCGATGTGGGACTGCCGGACCGCAGCGGCCTCGACCTCGCGGCGGACCTCGCGGGCGTGCGGCCGCGCCCCGACGTCATGGTGATCACCTCGGCCCGCGACATGGAGACCGTCCGCGGCGCCATGGCGAGCGGCGCGATCCTCTACCTCATCAAGCCCTTCACGTTCGCCGCCTTCGCGGACCGACTGCGCCGCTACCTCTCGTTCCGCGACGCGCTGGGCGGCGGCGACGTGGGCCAACGCGAGGTGGACGCCGCCTTCGCCGCGCTGCGGGAGGCGCCCGCGGCGACGACCGCGCCGAAGGGGCTGGCACCGTCGACCCTGGAGGCCGTGACCGGCGCGCTGCGGCACGCCGACGGGGCCCTCGGCGCCGCCGACGTGGCCGCGCGCACGGGGATGTCGCGGGTCACCGCCTGGCGGTACCTGGAGCGTCTCGCGGACGACCGGCTGTGCGAGCGGGTCACCGAGTACGGCGGGCGGGGACGGCCGGAAGTTCGCTACCGGTGGCTGTGATCAGCGGATCGTCACGCCGTGCAGGTCGATGTACTTGTAGAGGTTCCAATCCAGGCCCTTGACCCGCGCCGGCGAGACGTACGTGGCGGGCGAGACCACCAGGTCGACGATGAACTGCTGGTCCAGCAGGTACTCGGTGTACTCGCGCAGGACGGCCGGCCGTCCCGGGCCGGCCTCCGCCAGTCGCGCGACGAGCGCGGTGTACTCGGGAGCCGAGAAGCCCGACAGGTTGCCCTTCGGTTTGAAGGGTGCGGCGCCCGCCGCGAGCGTCAGCGGGTCGGACTGGCCGAAGCCGTGCGGGCCCACCCACAATTGGTGCTGACCGGACTTGAGGAAGGGCGAGAAGGCCGCCTGCTCGCGGGGATCGAGGTCCACCTCCACCCCGGCCTCCACGAGATCGTTCTGCACGATCGCGGCGATCGCCGGCGCCGCCGCCAGACCGGTCGGGTAGCTCAGGGTCAGACGACGGGGGCCGCCCGCCTCGGCGAGCAGGGCCCGCGCCCGGGCGGGATCCTTCCGGTAGTGCGCCGCGGCCGCGGCATCGTATCCGGGTGAGGTGGCCGCCCACGGGGCCGAGCTCGGCTGGGCCGCGCCGGCGAACACCTCCTTCGCGATCCGATCCCGATCGACGGCGTACGAGATCGCCTGCCGCACGCGCTTGTCCGCCAGCGCCGGCGACGCGACGTTGGCACCCACGTAGTACGCGGCGTCATCGACGTCGCCGGTCGTGACCCGGTACAGCGACTCGTCCCGGAACTGCCGCAGCGCGCGGGGCGCAGCGTCGAGGACGAGATCCGACTGGCCGGCGCGAATGGACGTGAGCAATGCGCCCGAATCCCTGACCACTCGCAGGACGACGCCGTCGAGGCGCGCCGGCCCCCGCCAGTAGTCGTCGAAACGGCGGAACCGCGCGGTCGCCGCGACCTCGCGGCCGTCGAACCGGAACGGCCCCGTGCCCACGAATTCCGTGCCGGCGCGCAGGCCCGCGGCAGAGTTCTCGTCCACCAGCAACATGAATTCGAGCAGGTCGAAGATGTTGGGAACGGGCGCGGCGAAGCGGAGTACCGCGGTGAGCGGGTCCGGGGTTTCGACGGCGGTCACCGCCTTGGCGGCCGCCTGCAGCTGCGATCCCGCCGCATCGGACGCGTACACCGAGACCGCGTACGCGACGTCCTTCGAGGTGAGGGCACGACCGGAGTGGAAGCGGACGTCGTCCCGCAGGCGCAGGGTCATGCTCAGCCCGTCGGGCGCGGCCTCCCAGGATCGGGCCACCGCCGGCGTCGGCGTCCGGGTGCGGCGGTCGTAGCGGATCAGCGTGTCCCACACCAACAGCCCGATCGCCATCGTCGTGACGGACTGGCTGTAGATCGACTTCGGATCGATGTCAGCGAGAGAGCCGAGGACCAGGGTGCCGCCGACGGTTCCCGGCGCGGTGTTCGCCTCCCGCGCCTGCTGCACGGCGGACGTGCATCCGGAGAGCACCCCGGCCGCCCCGATTCCCAGCGCCCCCAACAGAACCGAACGCCTCGTCACTCCGCTCATCGGATCCCCTTCCGTCGGGACCGCTGCTCCACCGGGTCCGGGACCGGGACGGCGGCGACGAGGTCGCGCGCGTACTCGGATCGCGGCGCCGCCAGCACGGCCCGCGCCGGCCCCTCCTCGACCACACGGCCCTGGCGCAGGACCACCGCGCGGTCCGCCACCTCGCCCACCACCGCCAGGTCGTGGGTGACGAAGACCGCGGCGAACCCGAACTCCGCATGCAGCTCCCGGAACAAGTCGAGTACGCCCGCCTGCACGGAAACGTCCAGGGCGCTCGTCGGCTCATCCGCGACGAGGAGTTCCGGCGCCGACGCCAGGGCCCGCGCGAAGGCGACCCGCTGCCGCTGCCCGCCGCTCAGCTCGGAGGGACGGCGCCGCAGAACGTCGCTGGGCAGGCGCACCGCGTCGATCAGGTCGGCGGCGCGCTCCCGCAGGATCCGGTCGTCGCGTTCGCCCGCGATGTACAGCGGCTCCACCACGATCCGACCGATGTCCCACCGCGGATCGAGCGAGGCGTACGGGTCCTGGTGGATCAGCGCGCGCCGCGTCGCGCGCACGTCGACGACTCCCGCATCGATCGGCTGGAGCCCGAGCAGGACCCTGCCCAGCGTCGTCTTCCCGGAGCCCGATTCACCGACGAGACCCACCACCTCACCGCGCCCCACGACGAGATCCACCCCGTCCAGGGCGGCGGTGCCGGCGAACAGGACGCGAATCCCCTCGACGCGCACCACCGGCTCCGGCGACTCGGGGTCCGACGGGGCGGGGTCCGACGGCGCGGCGGGCAGGCGCGGAACGGCGGCGAGCAGGTCCCGGGTGTACCCCGCCTGCGGATTCGCGAACAACTCGTCGACCGGCGCACTCTCGACGGTCTCGCCCTGGCGCACGACGGTCACGGTGTCGGCGAGGTCGGCCACGACACCCAGATTGTGCGAGATGAGCAGCACCGCAAGCCCCTTCCGGTCGCGCAGGTCGCGGAGCAGCGTCAGGATCTGCGCCTGGACGGTGACGTCGAGGGCCGTCGTCGGTTCGTCGGCGATGAGGAGCGCCGGCTCGGCGGCGAGGGCGAGCGCGATGACCACGCGCTGCTTCTGCCCGCCGGAGAGCTGGTGGGGGTACCAGTCCGCGCGGGTGTCGGGATCGGGAATCCCCACGTCGGCCAGGAGTTCGACCGCGCGGCGCCGGCCGTCGGCGCGCGACACCCGCTTGTGGGCGCGGAGCACCTGGTGGATCTGCCGCCAGATCCGTTGCGACGGATTGAGCGCCGACTGCGGTTCCTGGAAGACCAACGCTGCGCGCGTCCCTCGCAACTCTCTGAGCTCGTTCTCGGGCCGGCCGATCACCTGCTCGTCGCCGAGCTCGATGCTGCCGGTGGCCGTCAACCCCTGCGGCAGGAGTCCGAGGATCGCGAGGCCGGTGAGCGTCTTTCCCGAACCCGATTCGCCGACCAGCGCCGTGACGGAGCCCGCGGCGACGGTCAGGTCCAGGCCGTCGACGAGCACCCGGCCGTCGGGGCGGGTGATGGTCAGACCGGTGATGGTCAGCGGCGCGGTCATCGGCGGGCCCCCGCGAATCCTCGGGCGATGAGCAGCAGGGCGAGCGACAGGGCGACGATCGCGACCAGCGGGCCCCACGCGTACGCCGCGTTGGCATCCCAGTTGTTCACCGCTCCCGCCAGCACCGAGCCCAGGGACGGCGTGGGCGGCCGCACCCCGACGCCGACGAAGCTCAGGGCGGACTCGACGAAGACGCCCAGGGAGAGCGCGAGCGCCACCTGCACGGCGAGCGGCTCGAGCGCGTTGGGCAGCACGTGCTTGGTGAGGACGGTGCGCGGCGACGCGCCGGCGACCCGGGCCGCCTCGGCGTAGGCGGTTCCGCGCAGACGCAGGATCTCGGCGCGGGTCAGCCGGAGGAAGACCGGGGCCTCGGCGACGGCGATCGCGAGCACGACGGTGACGATGCCCGGTCCGCGCAGCGCCGTGAGCAGGATCGCGAGGATCAGCGCGGGGAAGGCGAGCACGACGTCGGAGACGCGCGCGAGGGTGGTGTCGACCACCCGGTGGGTGGTGCTGGCGACGCCCAGCCCGACGCCGACCACCGCCGCGATCAGGACGGCACTGAAGGTGACGAACAGGCTGGTCCGGATTCCGTACAGCACGCGGCTGAGGACGTCCCGGTTGAGGTCGTCGGTGCCCAGGGGGTGCCCGCCGCCCGGTGGCAGGAGATTCGCTCCGGGGATCTGCCGGAGCGGGTCCTCGGGCGCCAGGAGCGGAGCGGCGACGCCGAGCACGACGAGCACCGCCAGCAGGGCGAAGCCGACGACGAGCGTGCGCGGCGCCTTCACACCGGCCTCCTGGTGGGGTCGAGCAGGCGGTACGCGGCATCGGTGAGGAGAGCGATCACGATGAACACGGTGACCGCCAGGAGCAGGACCGCCTGCACCACCGGATAGTCGCGCGCCGCGATGCCCTGTCCGAGGAGTTGTCCGAGACCCGGCCAGGCGAAGATCGCCTCGACCAGCACCGCCGAGCCGAGCAACTGACCGGCCTGGATGCCGAACACCGTGACGACCGCGGGAAGGGCGTTGCGGGCCGCGCCCCGCACCAGAATCCGGCCCGCCGGTACACCGGCGGCGCGCGCAGTCAGGACGTACGGCCGCGCCCACTCGGTGCGCAGCGCCTCGGAGAAGAACCGGGTGAGGGTCGAGGCCACCGGTATCGCGAGGCAGAGGGCGGGGAGCAGCAGATACTGGAGCGTGATCCCGAGGTCGTCGGTGTAACCGCGCGGCGGGGTGCCTCCCGCGGGCAGCAGCGGCCACACGACCGCGAAGAACTCGACGAGCAGGACGCCGGTCACGAACGGCGGCACTGCGATCCCGATCACCTCGAAACCGGCGATCGCCGAACGCACCCAGGCCGCGCGCGAGGCGACTGCGGCGAACGAGAGCACCGCGGCGATCACGACCGCGATCACCAGGGCGGTGATTCCCAGGACGACGGTGTTGCGCAGACCGTCGGCGAGGAGCGTATCGATCCGGCCCCCGATCACGTAGGAGCGGCCGAGGTCGCCGGTGAGCGCCCCGCCCAGCCACTGCAGGTACTGCACCACCAGCGGCCGGTCGAGGCCCAGCTCGTGCCGGAGCGCTTCCAGGGTCGCGGGCGAGGCGTCCGCACCGGCGAGCGCCACCGCGGGGTCACCGGGAACCGCGTGCAGCACGGCGAAGATGACCAGGGAGGCCAGGAGCAGGGTGGGCGCAGCGACCCCCACGCGTCCGGCCGCCGCCGCCACCCATCCCATCGGCCCAGTAAACACCGCGGCTGCGTGACGCGCGAGCGTTCGGGTCGAGCTGATCGGAACTTCGGCGACCGGGGGTGCGCTTGCGTGTCGGACCCCGGCGGCATACTGCCGTCATGAGCATGGACGCGCGGGCCGGGGCGTCGATCCTGCATGCCGATCTCGACTCGTTCTACGCCTCGGTCGAGCAGCGCGATCACCCGTGGCTGCGCGGCCGGCCCGTCCTCGTGGGCTCGGGCGTCGTGCTCGCCGCGAGTTACGAGGCGAAGGCGAAGGGCGTCCGCTCCCCCATGCCGCACCGCGAGGCCCTGGCCCTGGCCCCGTTCGCGATCACCCAGCCGCCCCGGTTCGATGCGTACATGGAGGCCAGCCGTCGGGTCTTCGAGATCTTCCGGGACACCACGCCACTGGTGGAGGGCCTGTCGGTCGACGAGGCCTTCCTCGACGTGGGCGGCCTGCGCGCCATCCGCGGCACCCCGGTGCGGATCGCCGAGCGCCTGCGCGAGCGGGTGCGCACGGAGGTCGGGCTGCCGATCACCGTCGGCGTCGCCCGCAGCAAGTTCCTCGCCAAGGTCGCCAGCGCCGTCGGCAAGCCGGACGGCCTCCTGGAGGTCCCGCCGGGAACCGAGCTGCAGTTCCTGCACCCGCTGCCGGTGCGGCGTCTGTGGGGCGTCGGCCCGAAGACCGAGGCCCGGCTGCACGAGGTGGGGGTCCGCACCGTCGGGCAGATCGCGGAGCTGGGCGAGCACCGCCTGGCCGCGTTCCTCGGGCGGGGCACCGCGCGGCACCTGTACGCCCTGTCGATGGCGCACGACCCGCGCCGCGTCGACACCGGCCGCAGGCGCAGATCGATCGGGGCACAGCGGGCGCTGGGACGACGCCCGAAGTCCGAGGCCGAGATCGAGGGCACCGCGCTCGCGATCGTGGATCGCCTGGGCGAGCGCCTGCGGGCGGCCGGGCGCGTCACGCGCACCGTCGAGCTACGGCTGCGGTTCGACGACTTCACGTCCGTGACACGATCGCGCTCGCTGCACGAGCCGACCGACCGGACGGAGGCCGTTCTCGCCACCGCGCGGGCGCTGCTCGACGAGGCGATGCCGCTGGTGCGCGAGCGCGGCTGCACGCTGATCGGGCTCTCCCTCGCGAACTTGGAAGGCCACGGCGCGGTGCAGCTGGCGCTGCCCTTCGACGGCGGCGAGCACGACGCCGACCTGGACCTCGCGATGGACTCGCTGCGGACCCGGTACGGGCGCGCCGCGGTGACCCGCGGCTCGCTGCTGCACCGTCCGCTCGGACCGGATGCGCCCATGCTCACCGAGCAGGACTGAGCGGGCCCGGCCACCGCGGAACCGCCGCGCGGCGGGTCAGGCGGGCGCGAGGAAGGCGGCGAGGGCCGCGGAGTAGTAGCCGATGTCGGCGGCGCCCATGAGCTCGCGGGCGCTGTGCATCGCGAGCTGCGGCGCGCCCACGTCGACCGTGGTCAGGCCCGTGCGGGCGGCGGTGATCGGGCCGATCGTCGATCCGCAGGGCAGGTCGGCGCGGTGCACGTACCGCTGCAGGGGCACGCCGGCCTGCTCGGCGGCGAGGGCGAACAGCGCCTCGCCGTCGGAGTCCGAGGCGTAGCGCAGGTTCTGGTTCACCTTGAGCACCGGGCCGCCGTTGACCGCGATGTGGTGCGCGGGCTCGTGCCGGTCGGGGTAGTTCGGGTGCGTCGCGTGCGCCATGTCGCCGGACGCCACCGCGGACAGGCTCAGTGTGCGCAGGAAGTCCTCGCGGCTGAGGCCGTGCGACAGGCCGATCCGCTCCAGCACTGTGATGAGGAAGTCGGACGCGGCGCCACGATCCGAGCCCGAGCCGACTTCCTCATGGTCGAACAGCGCCAGCACGGGCACGATCCCGTCGACCGGCGCGACCGCCAGCAACGCCTCGGTGCCCGCGTAGCAGGTGCCCTGGTTGTCGAGCCGGGGGGCGGAGACGAGCGCACCGCCGGCCCCGACGGTCCGCGACGGCGCCAGGTCGTGCGTCATCAGCTCGAAGCCGAGCACGTCGTCGGCGGCGTACCCCTCCGAGGCCGCGACCCGGGCCAGGAAGCCGCCAGCGCCGGCGGCGCCCCAGATCGCGTGCAGGTGGCGCTGCGGATCGAGCTCGACGCCCTTGCGGTTCTCCGAGAGGTGGATCGCCAGCTGGGGCACGCGCAACAGCGGCTCGTCGATGCGCACGAGCGTGTGCACGACCCCGCCGCCCTCGCGCACCGCGATCCGCCCGGACACCCCGAGGTCGCGGTCGAGCCAGGAGTTGAGCCACGCCCCGCCGTAGGGCTCGAGGAGCACCTGCGCCAGCCCGGCGGACTCCGCATCGTGGTGCTGCTTGACCCGCAGGTTGGGGCTGTCGGTGTGGCCGCCGACGATGCGGAACGCGGGAAGCTCCCCGTGCTCGCAGTGCGACGAGTCGAAGGCGATGATCGAGCCGCCGCGCACCACGAAGTACCTGCCCGGCCCCGGCCACACGTCGTGCTCGACGAGCTCGGTGTACCCGGCCTCGCCGAGCCGGCGGGCCACCGTCTGGCAGACGTGGAACGGCGACGGCGAGGCGTCGACGAAGGCGCACAGCCCGTCCGCGGAAGCCCGGTGCGGAGCGATCACGCCGACAACACCGCGTCCAGCGCGGAGTAGAAGATGCCCAGGCCGTCGTCCGACGGGCCCGTGAGCGCCTCGGTGGCGTGCTCGGGGTGCGGCATGAGGCCGACGACGCGGCCGTCGGCCGAGGCGATGCCCGCGATGCCGCGCATCGAGCCGTTCGGGTTGCCGGCGGCGTAGCGGAAGGCCACGCGGCCCTCGCCCTCGAGCTCGTCGAGGGTGTGTTCGTCGGCGACGTACCGGCCCTCGCCCGATTTGAGCGGCACCAGGATCTCGGCGCCCGGCTCGTACCGGGACGTCCACGCGGTGTTGGTGGCCTCGACGCGCAGCCACTCGTCGCGGCAGATGAAGTGCAGGCCCTCGTTCCGGGTCAGCGCGCCGGGCAGCAGGCCCGCCTCGCACAGGATCTGGAAACCGTTGCAGATGCCGAGCACCGGCATGCCCTTGCCCGCGGCCTCGACGACCTCGGTCATCACGGGGGCGAGGGAGGCGATGGCGCCGGCGCGCAGGTAGTCGCCGTAGGAGAAGCCGCCGGGGACGACGACGGCGTCGACGCCCTGCAGGTCGTGGTCCTTGTGCCAGAGCGAGACGGCCTCGCCGCCCGCCCGCCGCACCGCGCGCGCCGCGTCGACGTCGTCGAGCGTGCCGGGGAAGGTGATGACGCCGACGCGCGTCATGCGTCGACCCGCGTGACGGTGAAGTCCTCGATCACGGTGTTGGTGAGCACGTCGGCGGCGATCTTCTCGAGCTGCTCGTCACTGAGGTCACCGTCGATCTCGAGCTCGAAGCGCTTGCCCTGCCGCACATCCGCGACACCGGCGAAGCCGAGGCGGTCGAGCGCGCCCACGATCGCCTTCCCCTGGGGGTCCAGGATCTCGGCCTTCGGCATCACGTCCACCACAATCCGCGCCACGTTGCGGCTCCCTCTCGAAATCGACCGCGCGCTCGGGTGTCGATCGCGCTTCACGCCCGAGTTTACCGGCGCATACTGGGCGCATGCGACTCACCCACTACCGCCATTCCTGCGTCCTCGTGGAGATGTCCGAGACCCGGGTCCTGTTCGATCCCGGCACCTTCTCCTCCGGCTTCGAGGGCCTGACCCGTCTCGACGCGATCGTCGTGACCCATCAGCATCCGGACCACCTCGATCCCGAGCGGATTGACGCCCTCGTCGACGCCAACCCCGACGCCCAGCTGTTCGCAGATCCCACCACCGCGGCGGCGCGCGGCGGCCGCTGGATCGCGGCGCTCCCGGGCCACGACTACGGGATCGGCAACCTCATCGCCCGGGCCGTCGGCGGCACGCACGCCGTGATCCACCCAGACATCCCCACGATCGACAACACGTCCGTACTCCTCGGCGACGAGGAACGGATCGGCCGCTTCTACCACCCCGGCGACGCGCTGCACGTCCCCGACGTCGCCGTCGACGTGCTCGGCCTGCCCGTGAGCGCGCCGTGGTGCCGGATCAGCGAGACCATCGACTTCTTCCGCGCCGTCCGTCCCGTCGCCGCGGTCCCGATCCACGACGCGCTGCTCACGCCGGAGGGCGCGGGAATCTACCTCGGGCGGCTCGCGGACCTGCGGCCCGACGGCGCCGATTTCGTCCCGTGGGGCGCGGAGGCGACGCACGAGTTCTGAGGGACGCCGAGCCGCCGACCCGCCCAGGGCCGCGCGCCGGGGTCAGACGGCAACGAGGGCCCTGGCGCGGTGCTCGTAGACCGCCGGCGCGGCGCCGTGGTGCAGCGCGAGGTCGACGGCGTCGAGCATGGTGCGGGAGACGGTCGAGGACTCAAGCCGCCGGGCGTCGACCGCCAGGCGGAGGGTGCCGCCCCGTCGGGCGATGCGATTGGCCTGGGCGAGGAGCGCCCGGCACCACCACGGCTCGCTGAGGAAACCGTCGCCGATGCCCAGGACCCGGGCCTTCTCCTCCTCGCCGGTCACGAGGTCGGTGATCGCGGTATAGCCGAGGTTGACGCGGAAGCCGGCGTCGGGCAGTGCGAGAACCGCGCCGGTGGAGGCGTTCCAGCGGGGCGCGGCGAAGACGCGGGTGCGCAGGCCGACGGTCTCCAGGACCCGGTCGGCGGCGGCGAGACGCAGCGCGGCCTCGTGGGCGCCGAGCGTGGAGAACTCGGCGCGGCGGCGCTTCGTCGCGGCCTGGTCGTAGCCGTTGAGGACGATCGCGTCACCCGCCGCGCGGCGCTCCCGCAGGAAGGACTGCGTCGACGGGTCGTCGACCAGCTTGTACTTGCCCTTGAGGCGGGGCGCCACGAGCAGCGAGACGGGCACACCACGCTCGTCCATCTGCGCCGCGAACCGCTCCGCGTCCGCGCGAGTGGCATCGGACAGGGCGGACACGGAGACGTACAGCGGCGAGCTCATGATCCGCAGTGTGCGCGACCGAGGTGTCCCGTTCGGAGATGGAAGGTTACGTGTCTCCCAACTGGGTGGTCAGGCGGGGAGGACGGCCTCGATGGCGCCGACGACCTCGTCGGACTCGGGCTCGGTGCGCGGGCGGAAGCGCTGCACGCTCGAGCGATCCGGTGAGATCACGAACTTCTCGAAGTTCCACTGGACGTCGCCCGCCTCCCCCTCGGCGTCCGCGGTCTTCGTCAGTTCGACGTAGAGCGGATTCCGGTTCTCGCCGTTGACCTCGGTCTTCTCCAGCAGCGGGAAGGTGACGCCGTAGCTCGTGGAACAGAAGGTGGCGATCTCCTCCGCGGTGCCGGGCTCCTGGCCCGCGAACTGGTTGCAGGGCACGCCGAGCACCGTCAGGCCGCGGTCGGCGTAGCGGGTCGCGAGCGCCTCCAGGCCGGCGTACTGCGGCGTCAGGCCGCACTTGCTGGCGACGTTGACGACGAGCACGGCGCGACCCGCGTAGTCGGCGAGGGAGGTGGCGGCACCGTCGAGCGTGGTGAGGGCGATGGAGTCGAGAGCGGTCATGCGCCCGAGCCTACGCGGCGATGTAATGCAGGACACATCTATCTCGTTTGTGCAATGGTTGCGCAGTAGTTATCGTTTTCGGGTGCAAGCAACTTCCAGGGAGGTGACTCCCGAGGACCTCAGCGCGGTCTTCGGCGAGTTCATGGGCCGTCTCATGTGCAACGTCGCACAGGAGAGCCTGGGCACGATGCTGTCGTCGGACATCACCGCGCATCAGTTCCACATCCTGCTGCAACTCGCGGCGGCCGAGGCCCCGCTCCCGATCAACCGGCTCGCCGACGATCTGGGGCTGTCCGTCGCCGCGACGGGACGGAACGTGGAGAAGCTTGTCCAGCTCGAGATGGTGGATCGGCGTGAGGACGCCTCGGACCGCCGGATCAAGAACCTGACCATCACCGACCTCGGGCGAAACACAGTTGCGTCCGCGGTCAGCGACAAGCACCGTGAGGTGCTGAGTTTCGCGGAGCGGCTGCCGTCGGCGCTCCGCGTCCGCCTGCACGACGTGATGGTCGAGATCCTCGACGAGGGCCTGATTCCTCCGAACCCCTTCTTCACCGCAACGAAAGAGAACGCATGAGTACCGAGAACACGCTCGACAAGAGCGAGGTCCCGCACGCGGGTGAGGGCCTCGACCGTCGCGTCCTGCTGGTGGCCGGCGTGGTCGTCCTCGGGTCGATCATGGCCATCCTGGACATGACGATCGTGGCCGTGGCGCAGAACACCTTCCAGGCGCAGTGGGGGGCGTCGCCCGCCACTGTCGCCTGGACGATGACCGGGTACACCCTCGCCCTGGCCGCCGTGATCCCCGTGACCGGCTGGGCCGCCGACCGTTTCGGCACCAAGCGGCTCTACATGGCCGCGACGGCCATGTTCGTCGCAGGATCGGCGCTGTGCGCCGCCGCGACCTCCATCGACCTGCTGATCCTGTACCGGGTCCTGCAGGGCCTCGGTGGCGGCATGCTGATGCCGCTCGGCATGATGATCCTGACTCGGGCCGCCGGCCCGGAGCGTCTCGGCCGCGTCATGGCCGTGCTCGGTATCCCGATGCTGCTCGGCCCCATCGGCGGCCCGATTCTCGGCGGCTGGCTGATCGAGTCCTTCTCGTGGCACTGGATCTTCCTGATCAACGTGCCGATCGGCGCGATCGCGATCGTCTACGCCTGGTTCGTGCTGGACAAGGACGAGCCCGTCAAGGGCCAGAAGTTCGACCTCGTCGGCTTCCTCCTGCTCTCGCCCGGCCTGGCGCTGTTCCTGTTCGGCGTCTCCTCGATCCCCGAGGCGCAGGCCGATACCTCGATGTACGGCGAGCGGGTCGTCCCCGCCACCGTCGTCGGTCTCGTGCTGATCGTCGCTTTCGTGTTCTGGGCGCTCCGCGCCAAGTTGCCCCTCCTCGACCTGCGACTCTTCAAGAACCGGAACATGACCGTTGCGATGATCACCTTCGCGATGTTCGCGATGGCCTTCTTCGGCAGTTCGATCCTGTACGCGCAGTACTTCATCGGCATCCGCGGCGAGTCGACCCTCATGGCCGGCCTGTTGCTCGCCCCGCAGGGCCTCGGCGCCATGCTGACCATGCCGATCGCCGGCGTGCTCACCGACAAGATGGGCCCGGGCAAGTTCGTGATGGCCGGCCTCGCGCTGATCACCGGCGGCATGATCGCCTTCACGCAGCTCACTGCCGAGACCCCGTACTGGGTCCTGCTGGTCTCGCTGCTCGTCCAGGGCCTCGGCATGGGTATGACGATGATGCCGACCATGTCGGCCGCCATCCGCACCCTGGCTCCCGAGTCCATCTCCCGCGGTTCCACGCTGACGAACATCGTCCAGCAGATCGCCGCGTCGATGGGTACCGCGATCTTCTCCGTGCTGTTCACCAACTGGCTGACCAACGCGGGCCCGTCGATGCAGACCCCGCAGGGCGAGAAGCACACCGGTGCGATCGCCTTCGGCCTGAACTCGAGTCCCGAGGCCCGCGAGCAGGGCATCGCGATGTTCCAGGGCGAGACCGGCTTCTCGAAGTTCCTGCACGACAACCTGCCGTTCGCGGCGGAGGCCTTCGGCAACACCTACTTCGTAGCCGCGATCCTGGTGGCGCTGTGCATCATCCCGGCGTTCTTCCTGCCCCGTTCGCGCCAGGCCGACACGGGCGCCGCCGAGCGCCAGATGGTCATGCCGCACTGATCGTCCCCCGATCCGACGAGTGCCCGGCCCCTTACTTCAGGGGCCGGGCACTTCGCGACGTGCGTGGCACGTCGGCCGGTCGTTCATGACAGGATGAGGACATCATGAAGCGTGGACACGACCAGCAGCCGTCGACGCCTGCGCTGACGGCTCTCGGCGGGCAGGTCAGTCGCCGCGCCGAGGTGATCCAGGTCCTGCGCGAAGCACTCGTGGCCGGCGAATTGGTGCCGGGTGAGGTGTATTCCGCACCGGCCCTCGCCAAGCAGCTGAACGTCTCAGCGACCCCGGTCCGTGAGGCGATGCTCAGCCTCGCCGAGGAGGGACTGGTCCTTCCACTACGGCATCGCGGTTATCAGATCGTCGAGCTGGACATGTCCAGCCTCGCGCACGTCACTGAGGTCCGGCTCATGCTCGAGGTACCCGCCGTCCACCGGATCGCGACCGAAGCCGGGGCCGGCGCTCACACGGCTCGGATATCCGCCCTGCGCCCCCTTGCCGACAGGCTCGATTCGACGGCGGCCGCGGGAGAACTGCGTGAGTTCATCGCGGCCGACACAGCCTTCCACCTCGGGCTCCTCGAACTCAGCGACAACCCCGTCCTCGTCGAAGACGTCCGCAGGCTCCGCGGAATGACCAGGTTGTACGGGCTACGGGCACTCCGCGATCAGGGTCGGCTCGAAGCCTCCGCGCACGAGCACCACGAGCTCCTCGACCTCATCCTGGCCGGCGACGCGCCGGGGGCCGCCGCACTCCTGACGCGGCACCTCAACCACATCCTCGGAATCTGGGCGGGCAACGACGAGAGCTGAGGCGTCGATCCCGGTAGGGGCGACTTCACTCGAAGTTCTGTGACCCACCTCACCGGAGTGTAATATTGTACATATTACTGATGGCGATAGGCCGCCGGCGCTGTGCCGACCCGTTCGGGCACCGCAGCCAAACGGACCCGCCCCGGCATCACCCCTAGGAGAGACCCTTGAGTACACCCGGCTCGGCACATGACGCCGCTCCCGAATCCGTTCGCGCACCCGGTGGGCTCCAGTGGCGGGTGCTCTTCGGCAGCCTCAGTGGAAGTTCCATCGAATGGTTCGACTTCTTTCTCTTCGCCACCGCCTCGGCGATCATCTTCGACAAGCAGTTCTTCCCCTCGGGTGACCCGCTGCTCTCGCTGATGCTCTCGTACCTGGCACTCTCGCTCACGTTCTTCATCCGCCCACTCGGCGGAATCGTCTTCTCCCACATCGGTGATCGGATCGGCCGCAAGCGCACCCTGGTCATCACTTTGTCCCTCATGGGCGGAGCGACGGTGGCGATCGGGCTCCTCCCTACGTACGACCAGGTAGGTGTCATCGCCCCGATCCTTCTCATCGTCTGCCGATTGCTGCAGGGCCTGGCCATCGGCGGCGAATGGGGCGGCGCACTTCTCCTCGCCGTCGAGTACGCCCCCGAGAACCGCAGGGGGCTCTACGGCGCTGTTCCCCAAATGGGTGTCACCATCGGAATGCTCCTGGCCACCGTATCCTTCGCCGCGGTCAGCAGCCTGCCGGGAGATGCCTTCGAGAGTTGGGCATGGCGCATCCCGTTCGTCGCCAGCATCCTCCTGGTGCTGGTCGGCCTGTGGATCCGCAACGGTCTCGCCGAGACTCCTGCCTTCGCCGAGGCGAAGAAGTCCGGCGACATCGCCAAGCTGCCGATCAGGGAGACTCTGCGCGACCACTGGCGTTCGGTTCTCGTCGCCATCGGAGCCAAGGTGATCGAAACCGCGCCGTTCTACATCTTTGC
Organism: Tsukamurella asaccharolytica; assembly: GCF_007858435.1. Lineage (GTDB taxonomy): Bacteria > Actinomycetota > Actinomycetes > Mycobacteriales > Mycobacteriaceae > Tsukamurella > Tsukamurella asaccharolytica. The sequence goes on from NZ_VIGW01000001.1 coordinate 77,498, forward strand.
CACGTTCGTCGTCAGTTACGCCACGGGCATCCTCGACTTCGACCGCTCGACCGTTCTCAACGCCGTCAGCGTCGGCGCTCTCGTGTCCACGGTTGCGATCGTGGTGATGGGGCGGCTCTCTGACCGGTTCGGACGATTGACGGTTTACGTTGCCGGAGTGGTCGCCATCGGCGTCTTCTCCGCCCCATTCTTCGTACTGCTCGGCATCGGAATGAACTGGGCTCTCTACGCGGCGATCGTGATCGGCCTCGGTGTAGTCTGGCCCCCGGTCACCGCCACCCTGGGAACACTGATGTCCGAGATCTTCTCGACCCGAGTGCGCTACACCGGCGTCAGCCTCGGCTACCAAGTGGGGGCTGCGCTCGCCGGCGGGACCGCCCCGCTCATCGCCACCTGGCTGCTCGATGTCTTCGACGGCTCCTGGCTACCGATCTCAACCTACCTCGTCCTCCTTGCCGCCATCTCGCTCACCGCTGTGGCATTCGCCAAGCCGGTGACCCGCAAGGAGGCGCAGCTCCTCCGCCAACACAAGGATGTGTGATCCGATGACCAGCGCTCGCCCTGACCCCGGCCTCCCCTTCGTCTCCGCCGATCGACTGAACGAGCTCATCTCCCCGGACCGTGCCCGGGATCTGCTCCGGAACGTTCTCTCGTCGGGATTCGATGTCGCCGGCGATCCGCCACGGCTGTCCGTCGATGCGGGTGCCGGGCACCTGCTCATCATGCCGAGCGATCTGGACCGCTGGGTCGGCGTCAAGATCGCCTCGGTCGCGCCGGGCAATCCGGCCCTGGGACTCGAGCGCATCCAGGCGGTCTACCTCGTCATGGACGGTGCGACCCTGACGCCGAGCCTGCTCATCGACGGAACAGCCCTGACTGCGCTGCGTACTCCCGCGATGACCGCCGTCGCCGCCGATGCGCTCGCCGACCCCGAGTCCTCACGTCTGCTCGTGTACGGCACCGGTCCACAGGCACGCGCGCACGTCCGTGCCATTGCGGCCGTACGAGAACTGACGTCGGTCCGGTTGATCGGACGAAACCGTGACCGGCTCCTCGATGCCGTGGCAGCGATCTCGGCCACTGGGATAGATGCACAGCCGGGCTCGACGGAAGACATCACCGAGGCGGACATGATCGTGTGCGCCACCTCCGCGGAAGTCCCCCTCTTCGATGGCCGTCTGGTGCGGGATGGCGCATTCGTCGCAGCGATCGGGTCACACGAACCGGATCGTCGCGAGCTCGACGGGACACTCCTCGAACGGTCACTGGTTGTCGTCGAGGATGTCGCCACGGCGCTCGTATCGTCCGGTGACGTGGTCCTCGCGCGCAGCGAAGGCAACCTCCGCAGTGACGATCTCGTGTCGATCACCGACGTCGCGCGGGGCCGGACGAAGCGCGACCCCGATCGCCCGAACGTGTTCAAGGGTGCCGGTATGTCCTGGCAGGATCTCGCAGTCGCGGCCGAGGTCGCGAACATCGAGCTCGGCGAGCCCTGAACCGCCCGGACGTCAGCGCGGCGCAATCACTTCGTGATCTCAAGCCTGTTTAGGACCCAGGCGTATTCGAAGGCGGTCTCGCGCCACTTGGCGTACCGGCCGCTGACCCCGGCGTGGCCGGCGACCATCTCCGTCTTGAGCAGGACCTGCTCGCCCGACGTGCTGTGGTCGAGAAGTTTGGCCACCCATTTCGCGGGTTCGGTCGGGAGCACACGGGTGTCGTTGAGCGAGGTGGTCGCGAGGATCGCCGGGTAGGGCTTCGCGGCGACGTTCTCGTACGGCGAGTAATCGCGCATGTACCGGTACACCTCGGCGCTCTCCAGCGGGTTGCCCCACTCGTCCCACTCCCCCACGGTGAGCGGCAGGCTCGGGTCGAGGATCGAGGTGAGCGGGTCCACGAAGGGCACGTCGGCGACGATGCCGGCGAACAGCTCCGGCGCGAGATTCGCCACGGCGCCGACGAGGAGGCCGCCCGCGCTGCCGCCCATCGCCACCAGCCGCGGCGGCTCGGCGCGGCCGGTGTCCACGAGATGTCGTGCGACATCGACGAAGTCGGTGAAGGTGTTGCGCTTCTCCAGCTGCTTGCCGTGGTCGTACCAGGCGCGGCCCATCTCGCCGCCGCCGCGCACGTGGGCCACGACGAAGACCACGCCCCGGTCCATGAGCGAGAGCCGGGCGACGGAGAACCAGGGGTCGAGGGTGGCCTCGTAGGAGCCGTAGCCGTACAGCAGGGTGGGCGCGGGCCCGTCGCCGGTGTCCGCGCGGCCGTCGCCGGTGTCCGCGCGGCGCACCACGGACACGGGGATCTCGGTGCCGTCGCCGGCGATCACCCAGAGTCGCTCCGCGGTGTACAGCGCGGCGTCATAGCCGGGGACGTTGGCCCGCTTGAGCACCGTCTGCTCGCCTGTCTCCGGGTCGAGCTCGAGGACGGTGCCGGGGGTCACGAAGGACTCGTAGGCCAGGCGCAGCCGCGGCGCGTCCCATTCGGGATTCGCGGCGGGGCCGAGGTTCACCAGTTCCTCGCTCGGATCCCACTCGCTGAACTCCGGTGCGGCCGTGGCCGCCGCGAGCGCGAGTCGCGGCAGGCCGCCCCGCCGGTAGCCGAGGGCGAGCCGTCGGGCGTAGGCGTCGACGTACTCGAGCCGCACGTCGTCGCGGTGCGGGACGAGGACCGTCCACTCCTCCGGCGCCTCGACGGGCGCCGAGGCCAGCTCGAAATTGATGCCGGTGCGGTTGTGCAGGAACAGGAACCGATCCTCGTCGCCGAGCACCGCGTGCTCGACCGAGTACTCGACGTCCTCCTCGCGGGGCCGCAGCACGCGGAATTCGCCCGCCGGATCGGTCGCGTCGAGCACGTGCGTCTCGGAGCTCAGTGTCGACGAGGCCGCGATCATGAGGTACTTCTCGCTGCGGGTGAGCCCGATGCCCACGCCGAAGCGCTGATCCGTCTCGTGGAAGACTCGCACATCCTCAGTGGCCGAACCGATCTCGTGCCGCCAGATGCTGTCGGCGCGCCAGGCGTCGTCGACGGTGGTGTAGAAGAGGTACCGCGCGCCGGAGCCGGTGACCGGAGCCCAGGTGGCGCCGTAGAAGACGCCCTCGACCGTGTCGGGCAACAGCTCGCCGGTGGAGATGTCCTTGATGCGCAGCGTGAACCGCTCGTCGCCCGACGTGTCGAGCGAGTAGGCGAGCAGGGCACCGTCGGGTGAGACGGAGGCGGCGCCGACGGCGATGTACTCGTGCCCCTGCGCCTCGACGTTGAGATCGAGGAGCACCTGCTCGCCGGGCAGCGGCTCGTCGGACAGCACCGGCGGGGTCCAGTCGTCCGGTCCGGCGATCGGGGCGCGGCAGTGGATGCCGTACTGCTCACCCTCGACCGTGCGCGAGTAGTACCAATACCCCTTGCGCCGCTGCGGGACCGACATGTCGGTCTCCTGGGTATGGGCTTTGATCTCTCCGAAGATCGCCTCGCGCAACGGCTCGTGGTGCGCGGTGGCCGCCTCGGTGTAGGCGTTGTGGGCGCGCAGGTAGTCGAGAACCTCTTCGTCGGAGGTGTCGGCGAGCCAGGCGTAGTCGTCGATCACGGTGTCGCCGTGGAAGGTCCGCGGCGCCGGGATCTTCTTCGCGACGGGCTGCACCGGCCCGCTCATGCGGCCGCCCCCGGCCAGTCGGCGAAGCTCAGGCCCGAGATGCGTTCGTACGCCTCGATGTAGCGGGCGCGGGTGCGCTCCACCACGTCGTCGGGGAGGGGCGGCGGCGGGGTGCCGGCGTCGGTGGACCAGCCGGATTCCTTGGTGAGCCAGTCGCGCACGATCTGCTTGTCGAAGCTGGGGAGCGCCTTGCCGGGTTCGTAGAGCCGGCCGTCCCAGTACCGGGACGAGTCAGGGGTGAGCACCTCGTCGGCGAGGAGGAGGTCACCGTCGGAGCTGTGGCCGAACTCGAACTTGGTGTCCGCGAGGATGATCCCGCGTTCGCGGGCTATGTCGGCGCCGCGCGCGTAGACGCCGAGGGTGAGTTCGCGCAGGCGCGTCGCGAGCTCGATCCCGACGTCGGCGGCGACCCGCTCGAAGGAGACGTTCTCGTCGTGGTCGCCGACGGCAGCCTTCGTAGCGGGGGTGAAGATCGGCGGGTCGATACGGCTGCCGTCGACGAGCCCTTCGGGCAGCGGTACGCCACACACCTCGCCGTTCGCGCGGTACTCCCTGAGGCCGGAGCCGGTGAGGTAGCCCCGGGCGACGCACTCCACCGGCACCATGTCGAGCCGCCGCGTGATCAGCGCGCGGCCGAGGACGGGCTCGGGGATCCGCGGATCATCGGCCGGCCCGGCGAGGTGGTTCGGCACGCCGAGGGCGTCGAAGAAGAACACCGACATCGCCGTGAGCACGCGCCCCTTGTCGGGGATCGGCGTGTCCAGGATGTAGTCGTAGGCGCTGATCCGGTCGCTCGCGACGAGCAGCAGGTGCTCGTCGTCCACCTCGTACAGCTCGCGGACCTTGCCCGAGTAGATCGGCGTGTACTCGCTCAGTTCAGGACGCACTCCGCCACCCTATCGCCCCTCCGATTGAACACTGTTTCGGCCGCTAAAACCGCAGGTGGAGGCGGACAGAAACAGTGTTCAATCGGAGGTGGGATCCGATAGCCGCGCTGGTGCGTCCAATTCATATGATGCGACGCACTCGGGATCTGCTCGCCGAGCAATCGGCACGCGAAGTCAAACGATCGACGGGATCGGTGATCCACGGCGTTCGGCGGGTCGGCAGCGCACCACCGACTGTCGACGAGGTTCGAGCCGCTCTGGTCCTGGCCCATCCACAGATGGTGTTCTGTGGATGGTCGGCCGCGGAGCTGCACGGCGTGCCGTACGCGGGCGGCCACCCACCGGAGATATGGCTCCCGGAGCAGCGCAAGCGCGCGGGCGTCGTCGTTCGGTGCGGCCATCTGCCCGTCGAGGACACCCTGACGGTATCGGGCTGGCCCACCACGTCCGCAGTCCGCGGTGCGGTCGATCTCGCACGATTCGTCCGGAACGACGAGGCGATCGTCGGAATAGATCAGTACATACGACGTGATAGGGGCGGGAACTCGATCACCACGAGGCGACAGATTCTCGCCTACCTCGACGAACACCCCGGACTGTACGGCGCGAACCGCGTACGAGCCGTCCTCGATGAGTCCGACACTGGATCCCAATCCCCTTGGGAGACATACAGTCGCCTGGTCGTGCATCGTTCCGGACTCGACTTCTTCCGGACGCAGCAGCCGGTTCCCGGCACTCCGTACCACGTCGACCTCGGCTCCGCTCGGTATCGCGTGGCGATCGAGTACGACGGCGGGTACCACCGCACCGACGAGCAGCAACGCGCCGATGTGATCCGCTGGAACGCCATCACCGGACAGGGCTGGGGACTCATCCGAGCCACGTCCCCGACGTTACTCACCGGGCGAGCGGAGTTCCTCGACCGCGTAGAGAGGGAACTGCGAACGCGTGGCTGGAGCGGGCCGTCGCCCACGACCCCGAAACTCGCCCTCCCCAGCCGCCCCACGCGACGAACCCGGCTCGATTGAACACTGTTTCGGACCATGAAATCGCAGGTCGCCGCGGACAGAAACAGTGTTCAATCGGTGGAAGGGGGCGGGTCAGAGGATGGGGGCGGGGGTGTAGCCGGCGGCGTCGGGGTACCTCGCGGTCAGCTCCTCGACGGCCGCAACGACCTGAGCGACCTGGGCCTCGGCGGCGCCGGTGAAGGCGGCGCGGTCCGCCAACGCGGCATCGAGCGCTGCGCGGGACAGGCCGAGGCGGGCGTCGCCGGCGAGCCGGTCGAGCAGGTCGGGCTCCTTGCCCTCCTCGCGCATCGCCAACGCGACGGCGACGGCGTGCTCCTTGATCGCCTCGTGGGCGACCTCGCGGCCGACGCCCGCGCGCACCGCGGCCATGAGCACGCGAGTGGTGGCGAGAAAGGGCAGGTAGCGGTTCAGCTCGTTCTCGATCACGGCGGGATACGCGCCGAACTCGTCGAGGACGGTCAGGAAGGTCTCGAAGAGGCCGTCGATCGCGAAGAACGAATCGGGCAGCGCCACGCGGCGGATCACGGAGCAGAAGACGTCGCCCTCGTTCCACTGCGAGCCCGCCATCTCGGCGGCCATCGAGCCGTATCCGCGCAGGACCACGGCGAGGCCGTTGACGCGCTCGCAGGAGCGGGTGTTCATCTTGTGCGGCATCGCGGAGCTGCCGACCTGGCCGGGCTGGAAGCCCTCGGTGACCAACTCGTGCCCGGCCATGAGCCGGATCGTCGTGGCCATCGACGACGGTCCCGCCGCGGTCTGGACCAGCGCACTCACCACGTCGTGGTCCAGCGAACGCGGGTAGACCTGGCCGACGGAGACGAAGGACTGCGAGAGGCCGAGATGCTCGGCGACCCGCTCCTCCAGCGCGGCGAGCTTCGCGGGATCGCCGCCGAGCAGGTCGAGCATGTCCTGCGACGTGCCCATCGGGCCCTTGATGCCCCGCAGCGGGTAGCGGCCGATCAGGTTCTCCAGCCGTTCGATCGCGACCAGTAGCTCGTTGGCGGCCGACGCGAAGCGCTTCCCCAGCGTGGTGGCCTGGGCCGCGACGTTGTGCGAGCGGCCCGCCATGACGACCGACGAGTACTGCGCCGCCCGCTCGGCGAGCCGCGCCGCCACCGCGACCGCGTGGTCGCGCACGTACTCGAGCGAGCGCAGCACCTGCAGCTGCTCGACGTTCTCCGTCAGATCGCGCGAGGTCATGCCCTTGTGGATCTGCTCGAAGCCCGCAAGGTCGCTGAACTCCTCGATCCGCGCCTTCACGTCGTGCCGGGTGACCCGCTCGCGCTCCGCGATCGACGCCAGATCGACCTGGTCGACGACCTTCTCGTAGGCCTCGACGGCACCGTCGGGTACGTCGATCCCGAGGTCGCGCTGCGCTCTGAGCACCGCGATCCACAGCTGGCGTTCCAGCACGATCTTGTACTCCGGCGACCACAGCTCGCGCATGCGCGGGCTGGCGTACCGGTTGGCGAGGACGTCGGGAATGCGGGGAGTGCTCACGCGCCGATTGTCTCATGCACGAACGGCGCGACCTCCCGCGCGAGGAGCGCCCGTCAGTCCAGGGCGGGCGCCACATCGTCGACGACGACGGCGAGCGCGTCGCGGACCGCGCGGGGCACGTCGGCGTCGCGGGAGGTGAACGCGGCGAGGGCGGCACCGTCTTCGATGGCCATCAGTCGCGCGACGCACGCCTCCGTGGCCCGGCGACCCGACCGGGCGAGCACCTCGACGTGCAGTTCGGCCAGCGCGTTCCGCACCTGCACCTGGAGGCGGGTGAGCTCCGGGTCGCGGGCGCACAGCACCATCCGCTCGTACCGCGAGACCAGCGCGCCGCGTTCCGCCGCGGTGTCGCAGGCGAAGAAGGTCGACGCGAGGAGCTTCGCCAGCGCGGAGCCGCCGCGCCTGCGCCGGCTCACGGCCTCCAAGCGGCCGCGGACCGCGGCGACGTCCAGCTCGCCCGCGTAGGCGACGGCGTTCGAGAGCAGATCGCCCAGCGACTCGAAGTAGTACGTCGTCGCCGCCAACGGGATGTGGGCGCGGTGGGCGACCGCGCGGTGCCGGACCGACTCGAAGCCACCCTCGACGAGGAGCTCGCCGGCCGCCGCCACGAGGGCCGCGCGCCGGCGCTCACCCTTGGGCGTGGTCGCGGCTGTCATCTGGGACATGCTGCCAGTAGGTCCCGCTCGACCAGACGGTTTCGACCAAATCGTCGGTCCGCATACCGACCGACGAGGAGAAATGCGTTACTGCAAGGCCTGATGGCCGATGTCGGTGCGGAAGTGACTGCCCGGCAGCTTGATCCGATCCAGCTTTGCGTAAGCATCCGCCCGCGCGGCCGCCAGATCGTCTCCCACGCCGACCACGTTGAGCACACGACCACCTTGGGAGACCAGGCGTCCCTCGCCGTCGATGGCCGTTCCGGCGTGGTAGATCCCCGCGCCGTCGGCTCCCGTGATGACATCTCCCTTGCGGGGCGTCGCCGGGTAGTTCTCGGCGGCGAGCACCACGGTGATGGCGGCACCGTCGCGCCACCGGAGCGGGGGCAGCGCGCCCAGAGCGCCCGTGGCGGTGGCGTTCAGCGCCTCGCCGAGGGGCGATTCGAGCAGGCTGAGCACGGCCTGCGTCTCGGGGTCGCCGAAGCGGCAGTTGAACTCGACGACGGCCGGGCCGTCGGACCCCATCGCCAGACCCGCGTACAGCAGCCCGGAGAAGGGCACGCCCCGGCGCGCCAGCTCGCGCGCGACGGGACGCACGACGGTCTCGACGATCTCGTCGACCGCCCCGTCGGCGAGCCAGGGCAGCGGCGAGTACGCGCCCATGCCGCCCGTGTTCGGACCCGTGTCACCGTCGCCGACGCGTTTGTGGTCCTGCGCCGGCAGCAGCGGGACGACGTCCTCCCCGTCGACGAGGCAGAACAGGGAGACCTCGGGGCCGTCGAGGAAGGACTCGAGCAGCGCGGGCCGGCCGGACTCGAGGAGGTCGGCTGCGTGTGCGCGCGCCGCGGCGCGGTCGGCGGTGACGACGACGCCCTTGCCGGCGGCGAGGCCGTCGTCCTTGACGACCCAGGTGGGGCCGAAGCGGTCGAGCGCGGCGTCGATGCCCGCCGGGCTGTCGACGATCTCGCTGCGCGCGGTGCGCACGCCGGCGGCGTCCATGACGTCCTTGGCGAAGGCCTTGGAGCCCTCGATCTGCGCCGCGGCGGCGGACGGCCCGAAGACGGCGATGCCGCGCGCGCGGACGGCGTCGGCCACGCCGAGGACCAGCGGGACCTCGGGGCCGATCACCACGAGGTCGACGCCGAGCCGCTCGGCGAGCGCGGCCACGTCGTCGCCGGAGGAGGCGTCGACGTCGTGGTTGGTCGCGATCGCCGCGGTGCCCGGGTTACCCGGGGCCGCGTGCAGCTCGGTGACCTGGGGATCGCGGGTCAGGGCGTCGAGGAGGGCGTGTTCGCGGCCGCCGGTGCCGATGACGAGTACTCGCACCGCCATGACACTACCGGGGCGCTCCACTAGCCTGGCCGTATGGCAGCTGAAACGACCGGCGCGGACCGCACCGTGTTCTCGAAGATCATCGCCGGCGAGCTCCCGGGCCGGTTCGTGTACCAGGACGATGCGGTGGTGGCGTTCCTGACCATCGCGCCGCTCACGCAGGGCCACGTGCTGGTGGTGCCGCGCGCGGAGGTCGATCACTGGGAGTCGGTCGACGACGAGCTCTGGAGCCAGATCAGCACCGTCTCGCGGAAGATCGGCCGGGCCGTCAAGCGCGCCTTCGACGCGCCGCGCGCCGGCGTGGTGATCGCGGGGCTCGAGGTGCCGCACCTGCACGTGCACGTCTTCCCCGCGTACGCGCTCACCGACTTCGACTTCGGCCAGGCCGACCCGAACCCCTCGCCCGAGTCGCTCGACGAGGCGCAGACCAGGATCGTCGAGGCGCTCGCCGCGGAGTGAACCGCCCGGCTCGCTAACGGGGCAGGCGCACCGTGAAGGTCGCGCCCTCGCCCGGGGCGGTGTCGACGGTGACGGTGCCCCCGTGCCGCTCGACGATGCCGTGCACGATCGACAGGCCCAGCCCGGCGCCGCCGCTGCCGCGGCTGCGCGAGGAGTCGGTGCGGTAGAACCGCTCGAAGACGCGGGCGGCCTCGTCGGGCTCCATGCCCGGTCCGGTATCGGTGACGGACAGCACCACCGCACCGGGCTCCTCGACGAGCCGGACGCGCACCGTCGCCTCGTCGGGCGTGTGCCGCAAGGCGTTCGAGACCAGGTTGGTGACCACCTGGTGCAGGCGGTCCCGGTCCCCCGACAGCTCGACGGTGCCGGCCTCCGCTTCCAGGGCGATGTCCCGGCTCGGCTCGCGGGCCTGCGCGGCGTGCACCACGTCGTCCGCGACCGCGACCAGGTCGACGGTGTCGGTCGCGAGCGGCCGCCGGGCGTCGAGCCGGGCGAGCAGCAACAGGTCCTCGACGAGCAGGCCCATCCGCTCCGCCTCGGATTCGATGCGGGACATGACGAATCCGGTGTCGTCGGTGGCGCCCTGCCGGTACAGCTCGGCGAAGCCGCGGATCGAGGTGAGCGGGGTGCGCAACTCGTGCGAGGCGTCGCCGACGAAGCGGCGCATCCGTTCCTCGTCGGCCCGGGCCCGCTCCTCCGAAGATGCGACCCGATCGAACGAGTCCTGCACCTGATGCAGCATCGTGTTGATCGAGTTCGAGAGCCGGCCGACCTCCGTGTGCGCGGGCGCCTCGGGGACGCGGCGGGTGAGGTCACCCGCCGCGATCGCCTCCGCCGTGGCCTCCACCTGCTCGAGCGGGCGGAGCGAACGACGCACCACGAGGTAGCCGAGTCCGCCGGCGATGACGAGCACGCCGGCGCCGATGAGCAGCTCCAGCACGATCATGGCGCGCAGCGTGGACTCGACGTCGGTGAGCGTGACGGCGACGAAGGCCACACCGTACTGCGAGCTGGACTGCACGACCCGCCACTGCGGCCCCCTGCCGCCGGCGGAGGGCACGGTGACGGCGTCGCCGTGCAGATCGTCGAGGCCGCTGAGGTCCGGTTGCTCGGTGAAGTCAGGGTTGCTGATCCGCAGCTGGGTGCCGTCGGGCAGGAAGACCGCCTGGTAGAAGCGGGTGGGAGGGGGCTTTCCGCCGCGCACCGGCTCCGGCAGGTTGGGCTTGGGGCGCGCCCAGGTGTCTGCGGCCTGCCGCAGCGTCTGGTCCTCCCGGGAAAGGAGCTGGTCCTCCATCGCCGCGGTCAACGCGGTCCCGGAGGCCAACAGGCCGAGGAAGACCACGCCGACGACCAGCGCCACCAACGACAGGCGCAACGGGACGCGGGAGGCGAACGACGTCGGCCGCTGCGCGGGAGCGGCCACCGGAGCGGAGACCATCGCGACTCACCGCGGTTCGCGGAGCACGTACCCGACGCCGCGCAGGGTGTGGATCAGGCGCGTGTCCCCCGTGTCGACCTTGCGCCGCAGGTAGGAGACGTAGGACTCCACGACGTTGACGTCGCCGCCGAAGTCGTAGTGCCAGACGTGATCGAGGATCCGCGGCTTCGACAGGACGACCCCCGCGTTGACCATGAAGTAGCGCAGGAGCGTGAACTCGGTGGGCGAGAGCGAGACCAACTCCCCCGCCTTCCACACCTCGTGCGTCTCGTCGTCGAGCTCGAGATCGGCGAAGGTCAGGCGGGTCTGGTTCTCGGCCTCGCCGAAGCCGTGGCGACGCAGCAGGACGTTGATCCGGGCCACGACCTCCTCGAGGCTGAACGGCTTGGTGACGTAGTCGTCACCGCCCAGCGTCAGACCGGCGACCTTGTCCTCGACCGAGTCGCGCGCAGTGAGGAAGAGCGCCGGCGCGTCGATCCCGTCCTGACGCAGCCGCTTGAGCAGGCCGAGGCCGTCCATGCCCGGCATCATGATGTCCAGCACCATGACGTCGGGCCGGAAGGACCGGACCCGGTCGAGTGCGCCGGGCCCGTCCGGCGCGACGGCCACGTCGAAGCCCTGGAACTTCAGGCTGACCTGCAGCAGTTCCCGGATGCTCTGCTCGTCGTCGACCACGAGCACGCGCGGCATGGATTCGTCTTTAGCACTGGACACACCGCCATAGTGCACGCCGCGGCGCCCTGGACTCTGACGACTCGCTGTCAGTTCCCTGTGAACGTGCGCGAGCCCGGCCGCCGTCTCAGCGCAAGGAGGCGAGGATCTCCGGGGTCACAGGATCGACGATGTCCTGCACCTCGGGGTGCTTGGAGACGTACCTCTTGACCAGCGGACACACGGGGACCAACCGCTTGCCGGCAGCACGGGTGTCCTCCAGGGCATCGTGCACCAGGATGCCGCTGAGTCCGCGGCCGGAGAACTTCTCGTCGAGCTCGGTGTGCGGGAAGATGCGCTGCTCGCCGCGATCGATGAACCGGGTGAAGCCGGCGAGCTCGCCGTCGACGGTGATGTCGTAGCGGCCCTCGGCGTCGTTGCGCGCGACGGCGACGTTCTCGGTGTTCTCGGTCATTGCGGGTTCCTCCTGCGGGGCTTGAGCCGGGTGGTCGGGAGCGGTGGCGCCGGCAGGTACTGATCGTCGCGCCATCCGCTCACACTGCCGAAACGTGCGGCGCGCGCCTGCCATTCCTCGCGGTACTCCACGATCTCCTCGTGGGTGCGCCCCACGAAGTTCCACCACATGACGATGTCCTCGTCGAAGGGGACGCCGCCGAGCAGGACGGCCCGGGCGTCCTCCTCGGTGGGGTTGTGCAGGCGCAGGCCGCCGAGGCCCGGCCCGGCGTAGCCGAGACCGCCCCGGGCGAGCGCGACACCGTCGAACAGCAGGCGCGGCGTATCGAGCAGCACGCCGTGCTCGAAGGCGGGATCCACCGCGAGACTGACCCGCGCTCCGGGGCGCAGGATCAGCTCCGCGCCGAGCAGCGGCGTCGCGGTGACGACCGGGGAGGCGCTGCCCGCGAGCTCCCCGATGAACACGCGGGCGGTGCCCCCCGGGCCGCCGGGCCGCACGTCGGGCAGGTCGACCGAGGGGGGCGCGTAGTGCTGGAAGCCGTTGGGCGCGTTGCGCGCCCGGTCGGGCAGCGCGAGCCACAGCTGCACGCCGTGCAGGCGGCGGGTCTCCGGCGTGGAGACCTCGGAGTGGCTGATGCCGTAGCCCGCCGACATCAGGTTGATCTCGCCCGGGAGGACCGACGCCTCGACGCCGGCGCTGTCGCGGTGCTCGACTTCGCCCTCGAACAGCCAGCTCACGGTCTGCAGGCCGGTGTGCGGGTGCGGCGGGACGTTCATTCCACCGGACCGGTCCACGTCATCGGGCCCGTAGTGGTCCGCGAAGCACCACGCCCCGACCATGGAGCGTTCGTGCGTGGGGAGGGTGCGGCGCACCGTCATCGCGCGGGGGCCGCCGAGCGGCACCTCCCGGGGTTCGATCACCTCCACGCCGGCAGCGGGGGCCGGCCCGTCCGCGGCGGCCCCGCACTCGACCTCTTCGGGCTGTGGGTCGACGTTGCTCATGCCAGCTAGCCTAGTGCCATGCCAGCCCAGCGCGTGCGGATCGACAAGGCCTCCCCCCGGATCTACAAGCAGTTGATCGCGGTCTCGACGGAAGTGGCCGAGGCGGCGGAGGCGGCCGGAATCGGCCGGGACGTGGTCGAATTGGTGAACCTGCGGTGCTCACAGCTCAACGGCTGCGCGTTCTGTCTGGACCTGCACGCCCGCGCCGGCCGCGCGGCGGGCCTGAGCGACCAGCAGCTCGACGTGCTGGCCGCCTGGCGAGAGGCGCCCGCCGTGTTCGACGACGTGCAGCGTGCGGCCCTCGAGATCGCCGAGCTGGTCACGGAACTGCCGCCGCATCACGCGGCCGACGTCGCCTACGACCGCGCCACCGACGTGCTCGACGAGGCGCAGGCCTCGGTGCTCATCTGGGCCGCGGTGACCATCAACGCCTTCAACCGGGTGTCCGTGATCAGCGGGTACGAGGTGCGGCACCGCGCGTGAGCGCGGCCCACGGCGCGACGTCGCCGGGGCCGGCCGGCGGGCCGGCGGGCGAGCCGGTTGGAGGGCCGGCGGGCGGGCCAGCCGGGGGGCCGGCGGGCCGGAGCAGCTCGCGGGCGTTCAATCGCCGTCGTATCGTTATCTATTCGTGATCTATTGATCGAACGATGGCGATATGATCGAAAGCATCACCGAACGGCGGGGGTGCGCCATGAACGACAGCGAAGGCTTCGAGCACGTCACCTGGCTCGAGGCTGCCGAGAGAAGCATCGCGGACATCGCCCTCGCGACCGCGATCGCCGACGAGATCGCCGAGCTCGAAGCCGCGGAATCAGCTGCGTACGAAGAAGATTCGATGTCGAGCGAGCTGTCCGGAACATCGTTTCCGATCGGCGCTCCCGCGCGGCTACGACCGGCCGGGGAGACCGTCGGTTCGACGCTCCGCTCGAGGGGTCGGCCCACCGTCCTGCGGCGCCGGACCGCCGCGGAACCCATGGCGGCGCGCTCCCCGTAGACGCGGGTGTTCGAGCGATCCTGCTAAAGGATGCGCTGCATCAGGACGAGGTCCAGCCAGCGGCCGAACTTGATGCCCACCTGCGGCATCTGACCGGTGACGCGGAAGCCGAGCTTGCGGTGCAGAGCCACCGAGGCGTGGTTCGACTCCTCGATGGCCGCGACGACGACGTGGACGTCGGACTGCTGCGCGCGCTCGATGAGCGCGTTCATCAGGGCCTCGGCGATGCCCCGCCGGTAGAAGCCGTCGGCGACGTATACCGAGTTCTCGACGGTGTGCTTGTATCCCGACTTCGCGCGGAAAGGTCCGTACGAGGCGTAGCCGCCGAGTTCCCCGTCGACGATGGCGACGAGGACCGGGAAGCCACCCGCGCGGCGCTCGGCCAGCCAGGCCTCGCGCTCGGCGAGGTCGGTCTTCTCCTCCGACCAGATGGCGGTCGAGTTCTCCACGGCATCGTTGTGGATGACCAGGACCGCCGGCAGGTCGGCCGGTTGGGCGTCGCGGATTTCCATGCGGCCAGCTTATTGCTCGGCCACGAAGATGCAGAACGGGTGCCCGTCGAGGTCGGCGTAGACACGCAGCGGGTCCTCCGGGTCGTCAAGACGGTCCTCGACGAGCGTACCGCCGAGTTCGAGGACCCGGCGGTGGTGCTCCGCGAGTTCGGCGTCGTCGCGGGCGGCGAAGTCGAGGTGCAGCTGCTGCGGCACGTCCATGGACGGCCACGTCGACCTGGCGAACGCGGGCACCGTCTGGAAGCCCAGCAGGCGGCGGCCGTCGGTGCCGAGCAGGACGATGAAGCCGGGGTCCTCCGCGCCATCACGCGGCTCGTCGCCGGGGAGGTATTCGAGACCGAGGAGGGCGCGGTAGAACTCCGCGGACCTTCGGGCGTCCGCAGCGTCGATGACCAGTTGCCGGAAGCGGGGAGGAGCCATGACCCCACAGTAGGCCGGGCCGGACGTCGGCCGGGCGGCCCCGTCAGTCCGCGAGGATCAGTCCGCGACGATGCGGGGCAGCTCGGAGGCCTTCGCGGTGAACGCCGGGTCGCGCTTCTCCAGGAATGCGGCGACCCCCTCCTTGCCGTCGCCGATCGACGTGTAATACATGCCGAGCGAGTCCATCAGGTGCTGGTCCAGCGGTGTCGCGGCGCCGAGGCCGCGGTAGATCAGCTGCTTGTTGATGGCCACGCCGGCGGCGGAGCGGCCCTTGACCCACGACCGGGCGAGTTCCTGCGCGGCGGGCACGAGTTCGTCGGGCTCGTGCAGGCTGCGCACGAGACGGCCCTCGCGCGCCTGCTCGGCCGTGAGGATATCCGCGGAGTAGACCCATTCCAGGGCCTGCGCGGGTCCGACGATGCGCGGCAGGAACCAGCTGGAACAGGCCTCCATGACGATGCCGAGCCGGCCGAAGACGAAGCCGATCCGCGCCCTCGTCGACGCGAGGCGCGTGTCCATGGCCAGCGTCATCGTCGCGCCGATGCCGACCGCGGGACCGTTGATCGCGGCGATGACCGGTTTGGGGAGGGAGTAGATCGCCAGCGTGAGCTTGCCGCCGGTATCGCGGACGCCGTCCTGGTACGGGGCCTCGTCGTAGTGCGCGGCGAACTCCTCCGGCGTGGGCCGCACGGACTCGTCGAGGCCGAAGACGTTGCCCTCCCCGGTGAGGTCCATGCCGGCGCAGAAGGCGCGGCCCGCGCCGGTGACGACGACCGCCCGCACCTCGTCGCGCCGGGCGTGGACTTCGAAGAACTCCGTCAGCTCGCGCGCCATCGTGACACTGAAGGCGTTGAGCTGGTCCGGGCGGTCGAGCACGAGGGTGGCGATGCCGTCATCGTCGATGCTCCAGCGGACGGTCTCGAAGGAATCAGTCATGGTGCAAACGATATGCTGAGCACCGGCCACACGGCCCGCGCCTCCTTAGCTCAGTGGTAGAGCACCGCTCTTGTAAAGCGAAGGTCGTCGGTTCAATCCCGACAGGGGGCTCCACCAGGGGATCCGACCCGCGGCGACGGCCGGGAGGCCCCGCGCGACGGTCCGCTCGATCGAATAGGGAGAGCGGGTGGCCGCGGAGATCGCGTCGGCACTACGGTGATGCACCGAGGAGGTGGCCCCACTATGAAGCCCGCGGTCCGCGACCGTCTCGCGAACGCAATCCAGGCGGTGACCGGGCGCAACGCCGCGACCGTCGACACCGCCGGAATGCCGGTCCTGACGCCGCTGCAGCCCGTCGACCTCCGCGACAACGAGACCGTCGGCGAGGTCCTCGAAGTCGCGATGAAGGTCGGCGAAGTGTTGCTGGACTCGGGCACCGGCGCCGTCGACACCGAAGCGCAGGTGCGGTACGTCGCCGCGACCTACGGCATCGACGACGTGACCGTCACCGTCACCTACAACGCGATCACCGTGAGCGTCCAGCGCGGGCGGGGCCTGCCCCCGTCGACCTACATCCGGACGGTGAACCACCGATCCCTCGACTACACCCGGCTCTCGCAGGTCGACACCCTGGTGCGGCGCATCGGCCGCGGCCGCATCCGGCCGGACCAGGCGCTCGCCGCGCTCGAGTCGATCATGACCGCCGGGCACCCGTACCCGCGCGCCGTCGCGACCTTCGGCTGGGCCCTCATGGCCGGCGCCCTCACGCTGCTGCTCGGCGGCAAGCTCCCGCTCGCGGCTGTGGCCTTCGTGACCACGGCGCTGATCTACATGGTCAACGTGCGGCTGGGCAGCTGGGGCCTGCCCTACTTCTTCCAACAGGTTGTGGGCGGCTTCCTCGCAACCCTGCCGGCCGCGTTGATCTACCGGCTCTCGATCGAATTCGGATGGGACGTGCAGCCCTACCGAGTGATCGTCGCGGGCATCATCGTGCTCATGGCCGGGCTCTCGTTGGTCGGCTCGGTGCAGGACGCCATCACCGGCGCGCCCGTGACCGGCGCGGCGCGCTTCTTCGAGGTGGTGGTCTTCACCGGCGGCGTGGTCGCCGGTGTCGGCATGGCGCTGCGGGTCACCAGCCAGCTGGGCGCGACGCTGCCGCCCCTGGAGCAGCAGCCCCTCGACTACGCGCCGCTACCCATCCTGGTCGCCTCCGGCGGCGTCGCCTCCGCTGCCTTCGCACTCGCCAGCTACGCGCAGATCCGGGCGCTCACCGCGTCGTTCCTGGCGGGCTGCGCGGGTACGCTGGTCGCCGGATCGATCCTCAACCTGGGGCTCGGCCCGATCGTCTCGTCGGTGGCGGCCGCCACCGTCGTCGGCCTGGCCGGTGGCCTCCTCGCCCGCCGGGCCGTGGTCCCACCACTCATCGTCGCCGTCGCGGGCATCACGCCGCTGGTCCCCGGCCTCGCCGTGTACCGCGGCCTGTCCGAGCTGATGGAGGGCAAGACCACCTCCGCCCTGACCAACATGGTGACCGCACTGACCGTCGGCTGCGCCCTTGCCGCGGGCGTCACGCTGGGCGAATGGATCGCCCGAACGCTGCGCCGGCCCCAGCTCCCGCCGAACCTGAAGCCCCCCATCGGCGGGCTCATGTTCCGCCGGGTCCGCGACTGAATCGTTGCGCGGGTAAACTGTCCTTTGCTCGTCATTCCCGAACGAAGGTGCGTTCATGCCCCCGAAGACCACGCAGGACATCAGCGAGGACGAACTCGAGCCCGTAGCGGACGAGACGGCTCACCAGGCCCAGCGGGTCGTGGCTGCGTACGCCGAGGACGCCGACGAGTGCCGGATGCTGCTGTCGATGCTCGGCATCGGCCCCAAGGAGGCGTAGCCCGCCCATGACTGCTGCGGCGTTCGGAAAATCTGATTTCATCGTCGTGGCGAACCGGCTTCCGGTCGACGTCGAGAAGGCGCCCGACGGCACACTGACCTGGAAGGAAGCCCCCGGCGGCCTGGTCACCGCACTCAAGCCGATCCTCAGCGCCCGCAACGGCGCATGGGTCGGCTGGCCCGGTGCGCCCGACGTCGGTCGCGAGCCCGTCGAGGGCGCCGACATGCTCCTCGTGCCGGTGAAGCTCAGCGCCCAGGAGGTCGAGGAGCACTACGAGGGCTTCTCCAACGGCAGCCTCTGGCCGCTGTACCACGACGTCATCGTCAAGCCCGAGTACCACCGCGAGTGGTGGAACACCTACGTCGAGGTCAACCGCCGCTTCGCCGAGGAGACCGCCAAGGTCGCGGCCGAGGGCGCCACCGTCTGGGTCCAGGACTACCAGCTGCAGCTGGTGCCCAAGATGCTGCGGATGCTGCGCCCCGACGTGAAGATCGGCTTCTTCCTGCACATCCCCTTCCCGCCCGTCGAGCTGTTCATGCAGATGCCGTGGCGCCGCGAGATCATCGAGGGCATCCTCGGCGCCGACCTCGTCGGCTTCCACCTGCCCGGCGGCGCCCAGAACTTCCTCTACCTCGCCAGCAAGCTGGCCGGGTACCCCACCAGCAAGGGCTCGATCGGGGTGCGATCGAAGTTCGGCGTGGTCACCGTCGGCTTCCGGTCGGTACGGGTGGGCGCCTTCCCCATCTCCATCGAGTCCGCCGAGCTCGCTGCCACCGCGAAGCTCCCCGAGACCCGGCAGCGGGCGCGCGCACTGCGCACGGAGCTCGGCAACCCCGAGAAGATCCTGCTCGGCGTCGACCGGCTGGACTACACCAAGGGCATCGACGTGCGGCTGCGCGCGATCGGCGAGTTGTACAAGGAGGGCCGCCTCGATCCGGAGCGGCACGTCTTCGTGCAGCTGGCGACCCCGTCGCGGGAACGGGTCGAGTCGTACAAGATGATGCGCGACGACATCGAGCGGCAGGTCGGGCGCATCAACGGCGACTTCGGCCGCGTCGGCAGCCCCGCGATCCACTACGTGCACCGGCCCGTGCCGCGGCGCGAGCTGCTCGCCTTCTTCGCCGCCGCCGACGTCATGCTCGTCACGCCCCTCCGCGACGGCATGAACCTGGTCGCCAAGGAGTACATCGCCTGCCGCAACGACTCGTCGGGCGCGCTGGTGCTCAGCGAGTTCACCGGCGCCGCCGCCGAGCTCCGCCAGGCCTACCTGTGCAACCCGCACGACCTCGAGGGCGTGAAGAACGCCATCGACGAGGCCGCGCATCAGGAGCCCGAGGACGGCAAGCGCCGCATGCGCACCATGCGCCGGCAGGTCCTGCAGTACGACGTCGACCGCTGGGCCCGCTCCTTCCTGCAGACGCTCGCCGGCACCGTCGACGAGACGCCGGCATGAGCCTGCCCACCGACCTGGCGCAGGCGCTGGCGCAGTTCGCCGGGCTGCCGACGGTGCTGGTGGCCACCGACTACGACGGGGTGGTCGCGCCGATCGTCGCCGACCCGGCCGCCGCGTTCCCGTTGCCCGGGACCGTCGCCGCGCTGGAGTCGCTCGCAGGGCTGCCCGGGGTGACGGTGGCGCTGGTCTCCGGACGCGACCGCGCGACGCTGGGGCGGCTGTCCGGTGCGCCGTCGTCGCTCGTGACCGTGGGCAGCCACGGCGCCGAGTGGGCCGAGGGCTTCGAGGGCGCGCTCACGGCCGACCTGCGGGAGCTCCGGTCGACGGTGCTCGCCGGCCTCGCCGCGATCGCCGAGCGCTTCCCCGGCGCGGCCGTCGAACCCAAGCCGCTGGGCGCCGCGCTGCACGTCCGCAATGTGGTGGATCCGTCCGCGGCGCCGCTGGCCCTGGCGGAAGCCCGACGGGGCCCCGCCGCCCTGCCCGGCGTGCACGCCACCGACGGCAAGGCCGTGCTCGAACTCGCGGTGCTGGAGACCTCGAAGGGCCGCGCGCTGCAGACTCTGCGCGAGCGCACCGGTGCTGCCGCGGTGCTGTACCTCGGCGACGACGTGACCGACGAGAAGGCCTTCGCGGTGCTCGACTCGCCCGGCGACGTGTCCATCAAGGTCGATCCCGACCCCGCGGTGGCCACCGCCGCCCGCTTCCGCGTCGACGGCCCCGTCGACGCCCGGTCCGTCTTCGAGGAGCTGCGGGCGCTGCGGCGCGCCTGACCGACGGCAACTCGTCGGCGGCCGTCGAGCCGTCGGAGGCGTGGTGTTGCCGCCGAGGAGCCATGCGTCCCACGCATGGCTACTGTTTCCCCAGTTCAGAGGCCTGTTTCGGCGACGAAGCCATGCGTGTGGCGCATGGCCACGGCCACCCGTGCCAAGTGCGCGTCCGTTCCCCGCGCCGCGTCGATGTCCCGCACCCGTTCGAGCGCGCCGGCGATCAGCACCCGGATCCGGCCACACCGATGGGCATGCGTCGGGCGCATGACTTAGAGCCGCGAAATACGCCTTGACCTGCACGAAGAACAGCCATGCGTCCCACGCATGGCTGTTCTGCAGCAACACATGATCGCGCGGCGGCCACGGATCCCGGCGGCGGCCGCCACGCACCATCAGGCGAGGGGGATCAGCGCGCGGGGGTCGTCGTAGGGCAGGGGCGCGGCGGACTCCGCGGCCACCGTCAGCCGCTCGAAGCGGATGGACCCGCCGTGGTTGTCGAGGAAGGCGATGTCGGCGGCGTCGCGGCCGGTGGCGATGCGCACCATCGCGGCGCGCGGGGCGAGGCCGGTCCCGTCGAGCACCCACCAGCGGCCGTCGACCATCACCTCGGCGACGGCGTGGAAGTCCATCGGGTCACAGCCGGGCGCGAAGACCGCGCTCATGCGGGCGGGCAGCTTCAGGGCACGGAGCAGCGCGATCGTCAGGTGCGCGTAGTCGCGGCACACGCCGGCGGAGGCGAGCAGGGTGTCCGAGGCGCCGTCGACGGAGCGGCTGGCTCCGGGCAGGTAGTCGAGGCGGCTCGCCACGAACTCCCGCACCGCCACAGCGCGGTGCGCGTCCCCGGTCACGTCCGCGAACTGCTTCGCGGCGAAACCGTAGAACCGATCCACTTCGCAGTAGCGCGATGGCCGCAGGTACAGCGACTGCAGGTACGGGTCGACGGGCTCCGGCTCCGCGAAGCCCGCCACCTGGGCCTGGTAGTCCAGCTGCACCCGCCCCGGCCCCGCGTCGACGCGGTGGATGCGGCCGCCGTGCGGCCCGACGACCTCCTGGACGGGCAGAGCGGCACCGTCGAGCGTGACCGCGAGCGCCTCGTGCACCTGCAGGCCCCGCACCCGCGCGACGGTGGCCTGGTACTCGAGCACCGTGGGCGCGAGGACGGTGCACAGCACCCGCGCGGACATCCTCCGCGCGCCGGGGACCACTACTTCTTCGACAGAGCCGACATCGATTGCCACGCCGGCCAGTCTAGGGTCCAGTCGTAGATGTCCCCGTCGGCCTCCGAGAGCGGGATCGACGTGCCCGTGACCTCGACCGGATCGCCGAAGAGCGCGCTGGCGAAGTAGCGCTGCGCATCCTCGAGCGAGAGGTTGATGCAGCCGTTCGTGACGTTGGTGCTGCCCTGGTTCCCGACTGTCTGCGGGTTGGCGTGGATGAACTCGCCGTTGTTGGAGATCCGCACCGCGAACCGCTCGTGCACGTTGAAATAGCCGGCTGCGGGGTTGGACATGTAGAAGTCCTCGTGCTTCTCGCTCACCACGTGGATGCCCGAGCGGGTGACGTTGCGCGGGAGGTCGGCCTCTCCGTACGAGCACGGCAGGTCGAGGAACACCTGGTCGCCGCGCATCACGAGGATCCGGTGCGACGGAGCCGAGGCCTTGACGATCTGCGACCGCCCGACGACGAAATCGCTGGTCACATCACTGGCACCGTACTGGCCGCCGCCGTGGTCGAGGCCGTAGAGCCTGCCGTTCATCGACACCTTGGTGCCGGGCGCGAAGTACTCCCGCGGGCGCCAGTGCGCGCGGGACCCGTTGTCCTCGGGCAGCCAGGCCCAGGAGCCCTCGGTGTGCGGCGTCGTGGTGACCTCGAGCGCCCTCTCGACGGCCGCCTTGTCCTCGACCGTGCCTGCGAACTTGAGGATGAGCGGCGCGGCGATGCCGACCTCGGCACCGTCGGCGATGTTGACCTGGACCGACACGGTCGCATCGGGCGAGACCACGGCGACCTCGCCGTCGAGACTCGACCAGGTTCCGCCCTCGCCGTCGGCGGCGCCGGACCAGCGATAGGTGGCGCCGAAGCCGAGGGGCTCGGCCGTCGAATAGGTCACACCGTCGGGCGACGCGGTCAGTTCGACCTTTTTGCCCGACTGGGTGTTGGTCAGCGCCACGCCCGGACGGAACGTGCCGCCGCGCACCCGCACGGAGACGGTGTCGCGGGGGCCGATCTTCTTCCCGGCCGCGGGCGCGTACTCGAAGGTGGGGGCATCGGCCCTGGTCTCGCCGATGCCGCCGTCACGGGTGCAGGCGGTGGCGACGACGGCCACCGTCGCCGCGGCACCGCCGAGGAAGGCGCGCCGGCCTACCGGCGCACGAAACATGTCGAACACCGTAGGAATTCTACGGGCGCAGGGCAGGAAGCTCGGCACCCACGAGGACGGGCTCGGGCCGCAACTCGACGCCGAACCGGGCGAACACCCCATCCCGGACCTCGCGCGCGAGGTCAAGGAGTTCCGCGGTCGTGCCGGTGCCGCGGTTGGTCAGCGCGAGGGTGTGCTTCGTCGAGAGGGAGACGCCCGTGCGGCCACCGTCGTAGCCCTTGCGGAACCCCGCCCGCTCGATGAGCCAACCCGCGGAGAGCTTCACGCCGTCGGGCGCGGGGTACTGCGGGGTGCTCTCGCCCGTCGCCTCCTCGATGCGCGCGACGATCGCCGCCGCGCTCGCGGCGGGCACGACGGGGTTGGTGAAGAAGGAGCCGACGCTCCACGTGTCGTGGTCGGCCGCGTCGAGGACCATGCCCTTGCCGCGACGCAGGTCGAGTACGGCGCGGCGCGCGGCCGCGGGGTCGACGGTGCCACCGGGCTCGGCGCCCAGCGCCCGGGCGAGTTCGCCGTACCGGATGTGGGCGGACGCACCGTCGGACAGGGCGAACCGCACGCGCAGCACCACGTCGGCGGGGCCGGCAGCAGCCGAGCCGCCGCCGGGAGCCTCGTGCTGCTTGAGGCGCGACGTGCGGTAGCCGAGGCCCAGCGTCTCGGGCGCGACCCACTCGGTCTCCCCGGTAGCGCGGTGATAGAGCTCGACGGCGTCGAGCCACGCCGCGACCTCGACGCCGTAGGCCCCGACGTTCTGCACCGGCGTCGCGCCCGCGGAACCGGGGATGCCGGACAGGCACTCGAGACCGCCGAGCCCGGCGTCGACGGAGGCGGCGACCACGTCGTCCCAGATCGCGCCGGCGTCGGCGGTGAGCACGGTGCCGTCGATCACGACGTCCTCGTGCGCGACGTGCACGACGGTCCCGGCGAAGCCCGCATCGGCGATGACGAGGTTGGAGCCCCCGCCGACCAGCAGCACTGGCTCGCCGACGGCGTCGCAGCGGCCGACAGCCTCCGCGACCGCCGCGGCGGAATCGCACCGCAGGTAGGCGCGGGCGGGGCCGCCCAGACGCAGCGTGGTCAACTCCGATAGCAGTTCAGGCACCCCGCAACGGTAACGTGTCCGGCTATGACCACCCGTCTCGAGCGATCGCTCGACTACGCCACCCAGCCGGCCACGCTGCACGGCGCGTTCACCGACGCCGAGTACTGGCCCGCCCGCGTGGCCGAGGTCGGCGGCGAGGGCGCCCGCATCGCGGAACTGTCCATCACCGGCGAGGGCGCCGAGCGCTCGGTGCGCGTGCTCGTGGTGCACCTCATCGGCGAGGACAAGCTGCCGAGCGTCGTGACCGCGATCCGCCCCGGCGGCCTGGAGATCCACCGCGTCGAGGAGTGGGGCCCGTTCGACGGCACCCGCTCCGAGGGCCGCTTCTCCGCCGAGATCCAGGGCGTCCCCGCGCAGCTGTCCGGCACGAGCGTCATCGAAGCCGCCCCCGAGGGCGCGCGCATCACCGGGACCGGCGAGGCCAGCGTCTCCATCCCGTTCATCGCGAACAAGGTCGAGTCGCTCGTCATCGAGAACCTGCAGGAGCTCATGGAGAGCGAGCGCGAGTTCACCCTGCAGTGGATCGCCGAGCGTGCCTGACCGGTAAGGTTCCCCCACATGGCACGACGTCTCAGCTACTCGGCGCGCTTCCCGTTCCCCGCCGAGGTCTTCTACTCCGCGTACTCCGACAAGGACTACTGGACCGAGAAGATGACCGACTTCCGGAACCTGACCCCGCTGTCGGAGCTCACCGAGTTCGACGTCGACGACGAGGGCATCACGGTCGTCCAGAAGCAGAACCTGCCGCACGAGTACCTGCCGCCGATCGCGCAGGGCGTCGTGAAGAAGGACATGATCATCACGCGCGAGGAGTTCTACGGCGCATGGGACGGCGAGAACTCGATCGGCGACTACAAGGCGTCGATCCCCGCGGGCCCCGGCACGCTCAAGGGTGAGGCCTCGCTGTTCAACACCGAGACGGGCTGCACGATGCGCTACACCACCGTGGTGAAGGTCTTCGTCCCGTTCGTGGGCACCAAGCTCGAGCAGCTCATCCTCATCAACCTCGTGGACCTCTTCCGCGCCGAGGCCGAGTACCTCAAGTACTGGGTCGACAAGAACAACTGACCCGTGCCCTCCCCCGAGGGCCGGATCGCTCGGCAGCCCGAAGGGCGCATCACGCGCGGCACGACGGGGCTGAACCGGCTGCGGCGCAGTGATCGCTGGTCGGTGCACTCGCCGCCCGTCGTCGCGGCGCTGGGCGGACCGTCGCCGCTGGCCGTCGACGTGGGCTACGGCGCGCTACCCGACACCACCCTCGAGTGGGCCACCTGGCTGCGGCGGATCAACCCCGCGGTCCGGGTGACGGGCCTGGAGATCGACCCCGATCGCGTGGTGCCCGGCCGCGACGGCGTCGAGTTCGCGCGCGGCGGCTTCGAGCTCGCGGGGCTGAGCCCGAACCTGGTGCGCGCCTTCAACGTGCTGCGGCAGTACGACGAGTCCGAGGTGGCCGACGCGTGGGCGATGGTCACCTCGCGGCTCGCGCCGGGCGGCGTCTTCGTGGAGGGCACCTGCGACGAGCTGGGCCGGCGGTGCTGCTGGATCGTCCTCGACGCCACCGGGCCGCGGACGCTCACGCTGGCCTGGCATCCCGGATTCACCGACCACCCGTCGGAGCTGGCCGAGCGGCTGCCGAAGGCGCTGATCCACCACAACGTGCCCGGCGAGCGGATCCACACCCTGCTCGCGCTGGCGGATCGCTGCTGGGACGAGGCCGCCGGGTACGCGCCCTACGGCAACCGGGTCCGCTGGCGCGCGGCGGCGGTCGCGCTGGCCGAACGCACCGACGGTGCCGCGCGCCCGCCCCGTCGCCCGGTCCGCGACAACCTGCTCACCGTCGACTGGGCGTTCGTCGCCCCGTAGCGGCCCGTGCGGCGCGGCGACCCGTCTCGAGCACGGGTCGTCGAGCGTGAGTCAGTAGTGTGGTGCGCATGACATCGCTGACCGTCGCGCTGGCGCAGCTCGAGGCCACGACCGACCCGGCCGCCAACGCCGCGCTGGTCGAGGACGGGCTGCGGCGCGCCGCGGAGGCGGGGGCCGCGCTCGCCGTCTTCCCCGAGGCCACGATGTGCCGGTTCGGGGTGCCGCTCGGGCCCGTCGCCGAGCCGCTCGACGGGCCGTGGGCGACGCGCGTCGCCGACGCCGCCCGGGCCACCGGAGTGCACGTCGTCGCGGGCATGTTCACCCCCGCCGCCGACGGCCGGGTCCGCAACACCCTGCTGTCCGCCGCCCCCGACGGCACCCGCACCGCCTACGACAAGATCCACCTCTTCGACGCCTTCGGCTTCGCCGAGTCGCGCACCGTCGAGCCCGGCGAGCGTGCGGTGCTGATCGACGTCGGCGGGGTCACCGTCGGGCTGAGCACCTGCTACGACCTGCGCTTCCCCGCCCTGTACCAGGGCCTCGCCGACGCCGGGGCGCAGGTGATCGTCACGCCCGCGTCGTGGGGCGACGGCCCCGGCAAGCTCGACGCCTTCACCACGCTGGCCCGCGCGCGGGCGCTGGACTCGACCACCTACGTCGTCGCCGTCGACCAGGCGCGCCCGTCCGACCCGGAGCCCGGCCCCGCGCCGCGCGGGGTGGGCGGCTCGCTCGCCGTCGGGCCCGACGGTGCGGTGCTCGCCTCCGCCGGCGACGGGCCGGAACAGCTCGTCGTCGACCTGCCGCTCGCCCGCGTCGACGAGGTGCGGGCCACGCTGCCCGTCCTCGCCAATCGCAGGGCCTTCACCGTCGCCACCCAGGGATGAGGAACAATCTAACGCCGATGGACACGAACCCGAACGCCCCGCAGAACCCCGGCCCCCCGAACGGTCCGCAGGACGGGCCGCAGGACGGCTTCACCCGGCCGATCGAGCCCGCGGCCCGGCCGTCGGGCGCGCACGCGCAGCCGGCGCCCGGCCAGCAGCCGCCGCTCCCCCCGGTGCCGCCCACGCAGATCCCGCCCGGCGGACCGTCGGGGCAGGGCGGCCGGGGCGGGGGCGGTAAGCCCGCGAAGCCGGCCAAGCAGCGCTCCACCGGCAAGCTCATCGGCCTGGCGGCGGCCGGCCTCGTCGCGGTCCTCGTGATCGTGCTCGTCGGCTCCGAGCTGTACATCCGCAACCACGTGCAGAACTGCCTCGCGGACAACATCAAGCAGGGCACGAGGGCGAGCGACGCCAAGGTCGGCTTCGCGAAGACGCCGATGCTGATCCAGAACGCGAGCGGCAAGATCTCCTCGATCGACATCCAGGTCGACGGCATGCAGGGCACTCCCGGGCTGAACGCGCACATCCTGCTCAAGGGCGTCGAGCCCAGCGGCGAGAACAAGATCGACGACGCCACCATCGTCGGCACCTTCACCGCCGACGGCATCAAGAACAAGGTCGTCAGCTCGCAGGTCATCAGCGACCCGACGGTCACGCTGAACGCCGCAGCGAACCGGATCGAGATCAGCGGCACCGCAGTCATCGTGCCGGTCACGGTCAACCTCACGCCGACCATCAAGGACAACAAGGTGGTGCTCACGGCGAGCAAGGCGTCGGTCTTCGGCATCGGCGTCCCCGACGACCTGGCGCAGCAGCTCATCACGGCCGTCGCCGACATCCCCACCCCGAACGGCCTGACCGCCAGCGACCTGAAGATGACCGACGAGGGCATCTCGCTGCGCTACTCCGGCCAGAACGTGCTGCCGAAGGACATCGAGAGCGGCGCCGACGTCGGCGCCACGAACTGCTCGGTGCTCTAGCGGGCCATGGCGATGGACGCCCCGGTGGGTCGGGTGGTGCACGTCGTGCGTAACTTCAGCGCGCACCCACCGAGCGCACTGGGGCTGCCGCCGCGCCTCACGGCCGCGACGAAGACGCTCCTCGGCGTCGGCCTCGTGATCGCCACGCTCGGCGCCGCCGTCCTCGTCGTCGGGTTGTGGACGGCCGATGACGTCCCCGGCCTGTGGTTCCGGGTGCTGTTCACCGCCTTCCCCGGGCTGGTCCTGTGCGGCTTCTGGTTCGCCTACCTGGCCTCCTTCGGAAGCGCCGCGCAGGAACGGGACGCCGAGCGGCGCTGGGCCGCACTGCGCGGCGCGGCCGTGCCCGGCCACGGCACCGTCGAGGAACGCCGCGTGCGCACGTCCGAGACCGGCGGCGTCACCGGGTTCGTCCTCGAGATCACCGGCGACGGCGGGCCCTTCTCCGCCCAGTGGCGCGCGAGCGGCGACGAACTGCTGCAGCCGCAGGTCCCGGGCGTCGGCTCGGCGGTCCGGTTCTGGCGCACCACGCCCGACGGTCCGCTGGTGGTCGAGGCCCTCGATCCCACGGTGGTGCGGCCGTGAGCGCGCCGCGGCTCGACCTGAGGCTGCGGGTCCGCTGGGCGGTGCTGCACGGGCTGCCGCGCTACGCCCTCCCCCGCCGCGCCGCCCGCGGCGACACCATGGCCGAGCTCCTGCTCGGCTACCGCGGCGCGCCGGGCGGCCAGTACGCGCGGCTCGACCGCATCCGCGAGCAGGGCCGGATCATCGGCAGCGAGGTCGGCGGGGCGACGGCCGATCACGCGCTGTGCCGGGCGGTGCTGCGCGACCCGCGGTTCGCCACCGTTCAGCCGCGGGACTTCGGCCTGCCGCGGCCGCTCCTCCAAGTCCTCGAATGGAGCGACCCGCGCCTGCCGAACCCCGTCGAGCCGCCGTCGATGCTGGTCAGCGAGCCTCCGGCGCATACGGCGTACCGGCACCCCATCGCCCGGACCTTCACCCCGAAGGCGATCGCGACGCTCACCGACCGGGCACGGACCGTGAGCGAGCAGCTCCTCGACGAGCTCGCCCGCGCTCCCCGCCCCGATCTCGTGACGGGCTACGCCGCGCGCCTGCCCGTCACGATGATCGGGCGGCTACTGGGCCTGCCCGAGGCCGACGACGAGTACATGCTGGAGTGGGGCGAGGCCGCGGCGCCGCTGCTCGACACGGGCCTCGACTGGCCGGTCTACCGGCGCGCGCAACACGCGCTCCGGGGCCTCGACGAATATCTCACCGCGCATTTCGCGCGGGTCCGCGCGCGGCCGGACGCCGACGACCCGTTCGCGCTGCTCGCCGGCTCCGGCGAGCTGACCGAGCGGGAGCTGGTGACGAACGCGGCGCTGCTGATCGGCGCGGGCTTCGAGACCACGGTCAACCTCATCGGCAACGGGATCGTCGCGCTGCTGGAGCACCCCGCTCAGCTGGAGCGGCTGCGCGCCGAGCCCGAGCTGTGGACGAACGCCGTCGAAGAGATCCTGCGCTACTCCAGCCCCGTCCAGCGCACCGCGCGCGCGGCCCGGGAGAGCGGCGAGATCGAGGGCTTCGCCTTCGCGGAGGGCACCGTCGTCTCGCTGCTGCTCGCGGGCGCGAACCGCGACCCCGCCGTCTTCGACCGGCCGCACGAGTTCGATGTCGCGCGGCCCGAGGCGAAGAAGAACGTCTCCTTCGGCTACGGCATCCACGCCTGCATCGGCGCGGCGCTGGCGCGGATGGAGGGCGCCGTGGCGCTGCGCGCGCTGTTCGAGCGGTACCCGGGCCTCGCGCTCGACGGGCCCGGCACGCATCGCGGGCTCGCCACGCTGTACGGGTGGGCGGCACTGCCCGCGAAACTCGCCTAGCCCGACGGGGCCTGGGCGCACCGTCGGACGGAGCGAACGTGCGTTACTCCGGGAAGCCTGCGAGCACCGCGCGGGTGCCGGAGAGGCCGAGCCGGCTGGCGCCGGCGTCGATCATCTCCTGCGCGGCCTCGGCGGAGCGGATGCCGCCCGAGGCCTTCACGCCCACCTCGGGCCCGACGGCCGCGCGCATGAGCGCCACCGCCTCCGCGGATGCGCCGCCCGACGGGTGGAACCCGGTCGAGGTCTTGACGAAGGTGGCGCCGCCCTTGACGGACCGCCGGCACACCTCGGCGAGCAGGTCAGCGTCGCCGAACTCGAGCAGCGCCGCGGACTCGACGATCACCTTGAGCACGGGGTCGGCGCCGATGGCCTCGCGGACGGTGAGCACGTCGGAGAAGACGCGGTCCAGGTCACCGGCGAGCGCGAGCCCGACGTCGATCACCATGTCGACCTCGTGCGCGCCCTCCTCGATCGCCATCCGCGCCTCGGCGGCCTTGATGAGGGTGTGGTGCTTGCCGGACGGGAAGCCCGCCACGACACAGAGCTGCGGCACCCGCGGCCCCGTCTCCCCGGCACCGGCCTGCGCGTCGATCGCGGCGCGCAGCGGCAGCATCGACGGGGACAGGCAGACGGCGTAGACGCCCAGGTCCAGGCCCTCGGCGTAGGCCGCGGCGGCCGCGGCCTCCGTGGCCTCGGGCTTGAGCAGCGTGTGATCGACGAAGGCGGCGACTTCGGAGCGTGTGAGCACGTTTGAGACGATACCGGGCGTGACCCGCGAAACACGCTACGTCCTCACCCTCGGCTGTCCGGACACCACCGGCATCGTCGCGCGCATCTCGACCTTCCTCGCCGACGTGGGCGGGTGGATCGTCGAGGCCGGGTACCACTCGGACCAGGACAGCGGCTGGTTCTTCACCCGGCAGGCCGTGCGCGCCGACAGCGTGGCGATCCCGCTCGACGAGCTGCGGTCCCGTTTCGCGGCGGAGGTCGCGGCGGAGCTCGGCCCCGAGACGGAGTGGCGCCTGACCTCCAGCGCGGAGCCGAAGGACATCGTCGTGCTGGTCAGCAAGGAGGGTCACTGCCTGCACGACCTCGTCGGCCGGGTGGCGACGGGCGAGCTGAACGCGCGGATCGCCGCGGTCATCGGCAACCACGAGGACCAGCGGGACTTCGTCGAGCGCCTCGACCTCCCGTTCCACCACGTGCCCTTCCCCGGCCCCGGTTCCGACAAGTCGGCGGCCTTCGCCGAGGTCGCGTCCCTGACCGACGCACTCGCCCCCGACGCGGTGGTGCTGGCGCGGTTCATGCAGGTACTGCCGCCGGAGCTGTGCGCGGCCTGGGCCGGCCGGGCGATCAACATCCACCACAGCTTCCTGCCGAGCTTCGTCGGCGCACGCCCCTACCATCAGGCCTTCGCCCGGGGCGTGAAGCTGATCGGCGCCACCTGCCACTACGTCACGGCGGACCTGGATGCGGGCCCGATCATCGAACAGGACGTCGCGCGCGTGGACCACGCCGACGCCGCGACCGACATGGTGCTCCGCGGCCGCGACATCGAGAAGATCGTGCTGGCCCGCGGCCTGCGCTGGCACCTCGAGAACCGGGTGCTGGTCCACGGCCGCAAGACCGTCGTCTTCTCCTGACCCCCTCCCCCGCGATTGAACGACGTTCTGGAGAGCGCGACCTGCGGTTTTCCTCTCAAAAACGTCGTTCAATTCCGACGGGGTGTCAGCGCGGCGCTCCGGCGGCGACGGGGCGGCCGTCGAGGATGGAGTCCAGCAGGGCGTTGAACTTCTCCGGCTGCTCCAGGGGGAGCATGTGGCCGGAGTCGCGGATCACCGCGAAGCGGTCCAGCTTCCCGGCGACGCGGAGCTCTCCGGCGATGATGTCGGCGTCCGCGGGCGGGGTGAGGTGGTCGAACTGGCCCACCGCGACGGAGGTGGGGATCGTGATCTTGCGCAGGCCCGCGGTCACGTCGACGCTGGCCAGCACATGCCCCCATTCGGCGCGCACGTCCGGCGGACAGGAGGCGACCATGTCCTCGGTGTACCTCACGGCGCCATAGGACGAGTAGCCGCACAGCGCGGTGTACCTGATGACGGCGGTATGCAGGCGGTTGCGTTTGAACGTGGAGGTGGCACCGAGAATGCCGTCACCGAGCTTCTGCGTGAACCGCGGCGCCACGCGCGTGAGCACGGCCAGGGGCGTGGCCCCGGCGAATCCGGCGATGGCATCGCTGGCGTAGGTGGAGGCCAGCACCGCGTGGTGGGCGCGCTCGGCGACCTCGTCGGTGTACTTGTCCGCCCAGGCCATGATGGCGATAGCGCCCATGCTGTGCCCGACGAGCAGTGCCTTCTTCCCCGTCGGCACGTGGGCGGCGAGGACGGCGTGCAGGTCGTCGGCGAGCACGCCGACGGAGAACGCGAAGGCGCCCGCCTCGGACTCACCGTGGCCGCGCTGGTCGTAGGCGACGACCCGGTATCCGCGGCCGACGAGGTGCTCGACCTGTCGCGGGAAGTTGGCCAGATTGCAGGTCCAGCCGTGGATCAATACGGCGATCGGGCCGTCCACCGGGCCCCACACCCTGGTGTGCAGGCGGGTGCCGTCGCCGGAGACGACGACGCCGTCCTCGTGCGGCCCGTCGTAGTCCTCGATCAGCTTCGCGTTCGCCGGCTCGGCCGGCGACGACAGCGCGTAGGCGGCGACGCTCGCGGCGATGGCGGCGGCGCCGGCGCCGAGAGCGCCCGCGGCGCCGACGACGAGCTTCTTGGAGATCTTCATGCGAGCAACCTTACTAACGAATACTCAATAGCGCGGACTCAGTAGCGCGGGCGACGGACCTCGTCGAGCTTCGGCTTCACGTCGAGGAGGTACACGAGGATGCCGATCGCACCGATCACGGTGCCCATGTAGTTCAGGCCGGCCAGCACGAGCAGCTCGCACACGATCAGCGTGATGACCCAGTAGTTCTTCTTCCACTTCCCAGCGGCGGTGAAGGCGTCGGCCGGGGCGCGGAGGGCGTGAATGAGGCAGAACGCACCCGTCGCGAGCAGCGCGACCGTGATCACGAGCGAGGCGAGCAGGCTCAGAGTGCCGAATCCGTAGAGGAGGACGTCCATGACACCGATTCTAAAGGTCGGGCGCCCGGCGGCAGTGCCGCCGGGCGCCCGGGGTGGAGCTCACGTGCGGAAGATCAGGCGTCGGACTTCTTCGGCGCAGCCTTCTTGACGGCGGCGGCCGCCTTCTCGGTGGTCTCCTCGATGGTGGCCTCCGCCTTATCGGCGGCGGCCGCACTCTCGTCGCCCGCGCGGCCGACCAGCTTCGCGGCGCGCTCGCCGACCTGCTTGGTGGCGGTCGCGACCTGGCCCAGCGAGGACTCGGTCAGCTCGACGGCCGAGTTGTAGGCCTTGGTGGCCTGCTCGGTGGCGTCCTCGATCACGGAGCCGGAGGTGAGACGCTCGAAGGCGCTCTCGCCGCGCTCGGCGAGCGACTCGTAGATGTCGGTGGCGACCTGGATGTACGCGGCGGCGACCTTGCGGAGCTCGTCGGCGGTGAACTTGGCGCGCAGCTCGTCGACGTCCTTGGGCAGGCCGTCCTTGGCCTCGGTCAGCTTGGTCTGCGCGGTGCCGGCGGCCTCCTCGACCTTGGCCTGGGCCTCCTCGACCTTGGTCTGGAAGTCCTTGGATGCGTCGGTCGCGGCGGCGCGCAGCTTCTCGACGACCTCGGAGACGGCCTCGTAGGCGTAGTCACCGGCGCCGAGAGCGGCGAAGAGGGGGGTCTTCAGGTCGTCGAGGGCGTTCTGCTCGGTCATGGGGTGATCTCCTTCAATGCAGTCTCGTTCTCGCGGCGGAAGCTCTCGTAGATCTCGAGCAGAGCCTGCTTCTGCCGTTCGGTGATGGTCGTGTCCGCGATCAGCGCGTCGCGCACCGGGGATTCGGGACGCTCTTCGAGGATCCCGGCCTGCACGTAGAGCACCTCGGCCGAGAGCCGCAGTGCTTTGGCGATCTGCCCGAGCACGTCGGCCGACGGTCGTCGGAGCCCCCGCTCGATCTGGCTGAGGTACGGGTTGGACACCCCCGCCTTCTCGGCCAGCTGCCGGATGGACACCTCTGCCGCGAGACGTTGCGCCCGAATGAACGCTCCGATGTCAGATCCCGAATTCTCAACGGTCTCTTCGTCGCTCGTCATATCCGGTCTCCCGTCCGCGCGGCTGGTTCCACGCTAACAGTTAGTGCTAGCTCCTGCAAGCGGTTAGCTAGCAGGGTGATTCCAATCAGAAGAAGATCTGCGTGAGCGAGTAGATCACCAGGCCGGCGATCGCACCGACGACCGTGCCGTTGATCCGAATGAACTGCAGGTCACGGCCCACGGCGAGCTCGATCTTGCCGGAGGCCTCGTCGGCGTCCCAGCGCGCGACGGTGTCCGTGATGATCGATGTGATCTGGCTCGCATAGTTCTCGACGAGGTGCCGCACGGACCGGTCGACCCAGAAGTCGAACTTGTCGCGCAGGGCCTGGTCGTCGCGCAGCCGCACGCCGAACCGAGCGGCCGACTCGCTGAACTTCTCCCGCAGCGTGGAATCGGGATCGTCGACGGACGCCTCGATCATCCGCTTCGCGGCCCGCCACGCGGCCTGCGCCGCGTGGCGCACCTCCTCGCGGCCCATCAGCTCGGCCTTGACCTCCTCGACCTTGGCGATGGTGCGCGGATCGTGCTGCAGGTCCGAGGCGAAGTCCCAGAGGAACGTGCTCATGGACTGGCGCACCTCGTGGTCCGGGTCGCTGCGCACCTTCCACGTGAACTCGACGAGCTCCCGATAGATCCGCTCCCCCAGCAGCGAGTTGACGAACTTCGGCGACCACTGCGGGCCGTCGGTGTCGACGATCTTGTCGATCACGCCCTGGCTGCCCAGGGCCCAATGGTGGGCGCGCTCGGCGAGCAGGTTGATCAGCGGCAGCTGGCGCTGCTCGTGCAGCAGCGTCTCCACCAGGCGGCCGATGGGCGGTCCCCACTCGGGCTCGGCCAGCCGCTTGATGATCGTCGAGTTGAGTACCGCCTCGACGTCCTCGTCGCGCAGCACCTCGCTCATGACCTTGACCAGCTTCGCCGCCTCCGCGCCCAGCTTCTGGGAGTTGTCCGGGTCGGCCATCCAGTTCGCGACGCGGCCGCTCAGGTCGAGCGAGCCCACCTTCTCCGCGATCACCTCGGGCGTGAGGAAGTTGCTCTCGACGAAGCCGCCGAGCGCGTCGCCCAGTTGGTCCTTCTTGCGTTTGATGATCGCCGTGTGCGGGATCGGCAGCCCGAGGGGGTGCCGGAACAACGCAGTCACCGCGAACCAGTCGGCGAAGCCGCCGACCATGCCCGCCTCGGCCGCGGCCTTGACGTAGCCGACCCACGGCCCGGCGATGGCCAGGCCCGAGCCCTTCGTGTCCAGGTACTCGCAGAACAGGTAGATGATCGCCGCGCCGATGAGGAAGGAGAGGGCGAGCGCCTTCATCTTGCGGAGGTCACGACGCTTCTGCTCGTCGGGCGTGCCGCCGAACGGACTCGCCGGGACGCGGGACGCCGAACCCGTCCCGGACGACTGCGGGGTACCCGCGGTTGATGACACCGTCACGAGTCGATCTTGCCCGAAGGTCGGGCCGGCGCGCCGGATAGGGTGGCTCCATGGCGAAGAAGAAGGGGTGGTCCGGTTCCGCGTCCGCAGCTCTGCGCTGGCAGCCCGGTTCCCTGGTCCAGGACATCGACACGTCCGGCAAGCCGGGCTTCGACGGCGACAAGGCGCTCGGGGAGAAGCTCCTCGCCAAGCACGGCGAGCGGCTCTCGCACTTGCAGGAGCTCCTGTACGCCAACGGCCGCGCGGGCGATCACCGCTCGGTGCTGCTGGTACTGCAGGGAATGGACACGGCGGGCAAGGGCGGCATCGTGCGGCACGTCATCGGCATGGTCGACCCGCAGGGTGTCCGGCCCGCCTCGTTCGGCAAGCCGACGGAGGAGGAGCTCGCGCACGATTTCTTGTGGCGCATCCGCCGGCAGACGCCGAAGGGCGGCCAGCTCGGCGTCTTCGATCGCTCGCACTACGAGGACGTGCTGGTGGTCCGCGTGCACGAGCTGGTGCCGCAGTCGGTCTGGGAGCCGCGCTACGAGATCATCAACGGCTTCGAGGAGGAGCTGGCCCAGTCGGGCGTCACCCTCGTCAAGTGCGCCATGTTCGTCTCGCTGGACGAGCAGAAGAAGCGGCTCGCGGAGCGGCTGGACCGCCCCGACAAGTACTGGAAGTACAACCCCGGCGACATCGACGAGCGCGGCCACTGGCCGAAGTACCAGGAGGCCTACCAGGCCATGCTGGACCGCACCAGCGTCGACGGTGCGCCGTGGCACATCATCCCGGCCGACCGGAAATGGTTCAGCAGGCTCGCGGTCACCGAGTTGCTCATCGAGGCGCTCGAGGGCCTGAACCTCGACTGGCCTCCCGCCGACTTCGACGTCGAGCACGAGAAGGCGCGCCTCGCCCCGGCCTGACCGCTCCGCCCCGTCGGCTCCGACGGTGCCGGCCCGCACTGCCCGGCCCCGTCGTAAGGACCCGGCCCCGTCGGCCCGCACGGCCCCGGCCCCGTCGGCGCTCCCTAGCGGGCCGTGCAGAGCCATGGCGTGTCGTGCATTCCCCATGTCCATGGACGTAGGGAGTGCACCGCCCCTATAGGGAGCGATACGCGAGGCGCTCGGCCCGGCGCTTGCCGGACCACAGCTCCTCGACGACGACCTGCACCAGCAGGGCGATGGCGCTCCACACCAGCGCGGCCAGCGGCGTCGCCCCGGCGGCGACGGCCGCGACACCCGCGCCGAGCAGTGCGAGAGTGATCGCCACGGTGAGGGCGCGGTGGCCGTCGTACCCGGTGAGGTACGCGTCCATGAGCTCGATCCCGAGCACCGCCACCGCCAGCGGAACGACGAACGCCGAGGCGACCACCACGTTGCTCACGTGTGCTTCGTGCGAGATGCCCAGCGCCTCGACGTGCAGACCGGCGCCGAAGGCGGCGATCGCCATGAAGATCACGACGTGCCCGTAGCCCCAGATGAAGCACTTGTCGGGGTTGCGGACCAGCGCGTGCCCGACGGGGATCGAGAAGTAGATCCACCAGATCGACAGGTTGAGCACCATCGCCGCGACGCCGAGCACCGCGACGTCGGGGCTCCAGCCCTGCGCCTCGAGCAGCGCCTGCAGGGCGACGACGGTGCCGACGACACCCTCGCCGAGGGTGATGATGGTCAGCAGGCCGTAGCGCTCCGCGATGTGATGCGGGTTCCACGGGGTGCGCTGCCGCTTCTCGGCGATCACGGGCCCGCCGAGCTCCACCACGTAGAGCACCAGGCCGACCACGATGATCTGGGCGAGCGTCAGCGGCGCGAAGGCGGTGAAGAGCCAGCCGACCTGCGCGACGGTGATCGCGGCGAGGTACGTGACCGCGGCCGTCCGGTACTGCGGCGAGGAGACCGCCACGCGGGCCCACTGCGCGAGCAGTGCCACGCGCATCACCACGTAGCCGATCACCAGCACCGTGTTGTTCGGCCGGTCGCCCGCGGTGACGGAGGCGAAGAAGGGCTCGATACCGAGTGCCATGATGCAGACGCCGATCATCTGCAGCATGGTGACGGCGCGGAAGAGCCAGTCGTCGGTATCGAAGGCCGAGGCCATCCACGTGAAGTTGATCCACGCCCAGATCGCGGCGAAGGCGCAGAACCCGAAGCCGAGGAAGGCCGTGAAGTAGTGCGCCTCCGCGATCGCGTCCGCGAGCTGCACCCCGGCGAGGGAGAAGACCACCACGAAGGTGAGGTCGAAGAACAGCTCCAGCGTCGTCGCCGTCCGGCCCTCCTCGTGGGGGTCGCGCCCCAGCATCCGGGTCAGGCGGCGGCGTGCCGCCGACGGTCCATCCACCACTGCTTCCCCTGCTCGTCGTCGCGTCGTCGTGATCGTCCGAACCGTCGATCATGGTAGATCGCCGGGCCCACCCGCGCGCACCGCGTCAGCGCGTGGTGTAGCCGCCGTTCGCGAACAGCGTCTGACCGGTGATCCAGTGACCGTCGGTCGAGAGGAAGTCGACGATCGGAGCGATGTCCTCGATGAACGTCAGGCGGTTGCCCATGCCCTGCGACTTGTGGAACTCGACGCGCTCCGGCGTCTCCTGGCCGTAGAAGAAGGGCGTGTCCATCGGGCCGGGCGCGATGGCGTTGACGTTGATTCCGCGAACGCCGAACTCCTTCGCCGCGGCGCGGTTGAAGTGCTCCACCGGCGACTTGCCGCCCGCGTAGGTCGAGTAGCCGTCGGTGAAGGCGCCGAGCAGCGCGGTCACGATGGTGATGAGCGTGCCGTCGTCGTTCAGCGTGCGGCCGGCCTCCTTGATGAAGAAGTAGGCGGCCTTCGCGTTGATGTCCAGCATGGAGTCGTACTCCTCCTCGCTGGTCTCGAGGATCGGCTTGCGCAGCACCTTGCCGACGGTGTTCACGGCCACGTCCACGCCGCCGAACTCGGCGACGGCCGCGTCGAACAGCTCGGTGACCTTCGCGGGCACGGTGAGGTCGCCCTGGAAGAGCAGCGCCTTGGTGCCCGCGGCCTCGACGGCGGCCGCGGTCTCGCGCGCCTCCGCCTCCGACGACGGGCTGTTGTAGTGCACCACCACATTCGCGCCCAGGCCGGCGAGGTGACGGCTGACCAGGCCGCCGAGGTTCTTGCCGCCACCGGCGACGACGGCGGTCTTCCCTGCGAGCTTCGTCATATCTTCTCCTCCTTGTGTCGGGGAAACGCGTGCGATCTCCAACTTAGGGACGCAACAGACAACCAACAATCGAACGTTTCGGGTCTATTCACCAGTTTTGGTTGTGCAATGATGCTCGGGTGACCACGCCCGACCTCCGTCGTCTCGAGCAGTTCGTCGCCGCGATGGAGGAACCCTCCCTCGCCGCCGCGGCCGCTCGCCTGCACCTGAGCCAGCAGGCCTTGTCCGCCGCGATGCGCCAGCTGGAGCGCGAACTCGGCACGCCGTTGTTCACGCGGTCCGGGCGTCGCCTCACGCCCACCGCCGCCGCCCGTTCCCTGTACGACGGTGCGCCCGCCGTCCTGTCCGGCGCCCGCCTCCTCGCCGCGCGTGCCCGCGAGGCGGGGGCCGAGCGACGCCGTCCGTTCGTGGTGGGCCGCAGCCCAGCGGTGACCGCCGACGAGGCCTACGAGCTGCTCGAACCGCTCATCGACAGGCCGGAGTCGCCGTCGATCACCGTCCGGGAGCTGTTCCCGTCGGCGATGACCGACGAACTGGAGCGGGGCACCGTCGACCTGGTGCTGCGCCGCGGCGTCGCACTCCCGGACCGGCTGGCCGGGGTCACGCTCACCTACCACCGGATGCGGGTCGCGCTGCACCGCGATCACGAATTGGCCGGCCGGGAATCGCTGGCGCTGGCGGATCTCGCGGGCTCGCCGATCGTGGTGTGGGCGCCGCCCCACGCGTCGTTCTACACGGACTTCCTCGTCGCGCAGTGCCGTCGCGCGGGCTTCGAACCGGACCTGCTGGTGAACCACGTGCAAGGCACTCCGCCGGCGACAGCCGTGCTGACCTCGCCGCACGCGACCGCGTTCGTCACGGATCCGGCGGAGCCGCGGTCCGACGGGCGGGTCGTCGTCCTCGACCTCGACGACGCGCCGCAGGTCCCCGTCCAGGCGCTGTGGGCGCCGCACACGACTCACCCGCTGCGCACCGAGCTGCTCGCCGCCTATCCCCCGGGGTGACCCCGGGGCTGGTTCACTGCGCCTTGCGGGCGGTCACGAACTGCCCCTGCCCGCTGACGGTCTGCTGCACGTCGACGAGGCCGTACTCGCGCAGCCAGCCGGTGACCTCGTCCTTGCCGAACCAGCGGAACCCGGAGACCCGCTCCGCGGTCGACGAGCCGAAGACCGACGTGAGCGGCGTCTGCAGCGACGTGAACAGCGCGACGCGGCCCCCCGGCTTCGCGACGCGGCAGATCTCGCGCACCGCGAGCCGCGGTGCGGGGATCAAGTACAGCGCGGCCAGGCAGACCACGGTGTCGAACGTGCCGTCGGGGAAGGGCAGTTCGAGGGCGCTGCCGCGGACATAGGCGACGCGGTCGTCGGCGTTGTCGCGCACCGCGCGCTGCAGCATCGCGTCCGAGACATCGAGGCCGACGACGACCCCCTCGCCGCTGAGCTTGCGGGCCAGCGGTTTCGTGTAGAGGCCGGGCCCGCAGGCGACGTCGAGGACCGTCTGCTCGCCCCTGCCGGTGAGCTCCTCGAGCAGCACATCGGTGCGGCTGAGCGTGCCGCTGCCGCCGAGGCTGAACAGCCGGGTGAAGGCGGGCCGCCACGCCTTCTCGTACACCGCGGCCAGCGCCGGGTTGTGCATCAGCGCGTTGCTCAAGCCCGTCGGTTTCGCACTGTCGGGCGCGAGGACGTCGAGGTAGCCGTGGCTGCGGTCGGGCTCGCGGCCGAGCCGGCCGGGATCGAGGAGAGCCTCCACCCGGTCCAGTGCGCTGGTCATGCCGCCACGCTAGCGCGCCACCCTCCGGGCCGGGTCGAGACCGCGGACCGTCGCCCCACCCCCCGCCCCACTCCGCCCGACTTAACAGCGTTAGCCCATGCCGCTTCATGGGGAAACGTCTGCAGCTAACGCTGGTAAGTCAGCGGGCGAGCGCCGCAGCGTCCAGATCCGCCGCGATGTCGCGCTCGAGGAGGTGCGCGCTGATCGCCGCGGCGGCGGTGGAGCCCGCGCCGGCGGCGACGATGACCTGCGCCATCGGGTTCACGACGTTGCCGGCCGCCCACACGCCAGGCAGCACGCCGCCCATCGGGTCGACGGGGACGAAGCCGTTCTCGCCGCGCACGGCGCCCAGTTGCAGCAGCAGCTCGTCCTGCGGCACCAACCGCGGGCCGACGAAGACGGCCTCGCGCTCGATCTCGGTGCCGTCGGCGAGGCGGACGGCGCGCAGCGCGTCACCGTCGACGACGAGCCCGGCCACGGCACCGTCGACGATGCGGGTCCCGCGGGCCTCGATCCGCGCCCGGTCCGCCCCGTCGATCTCGAGGCCGTTGGTGAAGAAGATCAGGTCGCGCGACCACTGCGGGATCATCAGCGCCTGGTGCACCGACATGGCGGGGTTGTCGCCGCCGAGCACCGCCAGCGGGCGGTCGCGCACCTCGTAGCCGTGGCAGAAGGGGCAGTGGATGGCGTCGCGGCCGAAGCGCTCGGCGACGCCGGGGACGTCGGGCAGGACATCGGTGAGGCCGGTGGCGACCAGCAGGGTGCGGGCGCGCAGCACCTCGCCGCCGACGGTGACCTCGACCAGGTCGCCGTCGCGGCGCACGGCGGTCGCGGCGCCGGCGAGGACGCGCACGCCGTAGGCCTGCGCCTCGCGCCGGCCGAGGGCGAGTAGCTCGGCCGGGTTCAGGCCGTCGTGCCCGAGATAGCCGTGCATGTGCTCGGCCGGGGCGTTGCGGGGCGCGCCCGTGTCGACGACGGTGACCGCCCGTCGCGCCCGGCCGAGGACCTGCGCGGCGGTGAGCCCGGCGGCCCCGCCGCCGACGATGACGGTGTCCAGGATCTGCATCTCGTTCATGAGATCCACCGTGCTCCAGAAACGGCTGAACCGGCAAGTTTCCTTGCCGGTTCAGCAATCAACAATGGAGAAGGCGGATCAGTATGCGAGATTGGCTCCGGATCTCAGCTGGGCGAGGACGTCGAGAATCTCGTCGTACGGCGCCATCCCCTGATCCCGATCGCAGATTCCGACAAGCTTGGCGCCCTGCATGACCGGTGCCCCCGCATCGCCGGGCATCATCCTCGGAGCGACTCCATCACCATCCCAGACGAGCGACTTCTTCTCGGCTTTCCACCACTCGACCGGGCCATGCGGGCTGTGTGAGACGACGGCCGCGCCCGCTATCGCCTCACTGATCGATTTCGCGGACTGCGACCATCGCACGTAGTGAGACAGCTCTACGACAGAAAGGGAGCGCTTCGGGTCGGTGCGTAAGGCAACGACCTTGACCTCGCCCACCGCATACCCATCAGCGGTACGCGCAACGCCTGCTCCCGTCGCGCATGAGGGTCCCGACACCGCCCATACCGCGTTCGTCGTATCGCGAGCAAACAGGCCGATCGCGCAGACCCGGTCGCTTCCATCGGATTGCGGGAAGCGGAGAACATCACCGGCTGCGAGCTTGACCACCGATCCGCGAGGAACGGCCCGCGGCACGACCCCCGAGGTTGCACAGTAGGAGGGTGATGTGACGTCCGGCCTGCACTCGATAGAGGTCAACCCTCCCGAATTGATCGCCGAGCCTGCCTCCCCTTCCTCGCCGGAGGACGAGACGGGACCTATACCTGACGCACCCACGACGTACCTGTCACCCCGGGCGCAGCCCACTGCTCCGGCAGCGACGGCGGCCACGACCAAACCGGCCACAAGGCCGCGCCTGACTAGCGCCAACCGTGCAGGTGTCAGTTCGCACACTTGCATCTCCTCGTCAGCGTCGTTCTCAGAAACCCACTTCGCGTGTTACGCACACAGATTATCGAACTGTGCGCCGACAACGACTGAAACGGCAAGCCTTCTTGCGTTTCAGCAATCGGCAACATGGCCGCGGTACGACTATGGCCCCACACCCCGAATCCAGGTCGGAACCAGTGATCTGAATCAGCTCTACGTCACCCGCTCGAAAGATCAAGGCCAGACGCTAAGGCTCCTCAACGGGAGGTCGCCCACTCGCAACCCATGCCGCATAAGCCTCCTTCTGCCATTGATACACCATTGACCACTCTTCCCCAGTGCGCCTCGACAAGGCAATGATCAACTGCTCATTGGGCGCAAGAAAACGCTGACTATACGGCAGGTGAACCATATGAGTCCACCCCGTTCGGTCGCCCACCTGGATTCGCGTATTGACCCACCAACCTTCAAACGATCGAATATAGACCTCTCCAACAAAGTAGGTCAAACTCTGCGAAACCTTTAGATCGTCAGGCGTACGATACGGCTCGTCCGAGTCACTCCAGAGCTCAAGGGCCCATTTCTCAGCAACTCGCAGTCCGTTCCCGTCGAAATCCAGCGACGAGAAGTCGCGGCCATCCAGGAAGCCTTCACCAATTTCGCACGACGCAGATTGATAGTCTAGCCAGCCACGGAATTTCGGCGCATTTTGCGCTTCTTCAAATTCACGAATCTGTCGCTCGCTTCGCTTAGCCATGACAGCCCATCACCTTCCAACCGTATAGTCAAATCGCCCCCGGATACTTCGATTTCATGCTTTCGAGCCATACCAGCTCGGAGTTGGTGGGTTTCTGCAAAAGATGATAGGTAACTTTGTTGCCCTGCCCAAGCGCAGCTTCATCAATCCTCATCTGACCTCGGTCCATCCCCCCGGACTTCATCTCTACGTAGTCACCCGGCTTGCCGAAATCATAACGTCTAGCGCCGGTTCCATCCGGATCGAAATGAGCCCGGTAGCCCGCTTCCTTGCTGTATCCGTAGAGTTCGCCCGCCTCCTTCTCCCAAGCCGCACCATTCACTCGATTGAGAATATTCTGATCATAGTTCTTCGACCAACGATCCTGCGGCCAAGGCGTCTTGCCTTCCTCCTCCTTTGTCTTGAGATACTTCTGCCAGCTACGTTCTTTCTCGGGCG
The DNA here is from genome assembly GCF_007858435.1 of Tsukamurella asaccharolytica. GTDB lineage: Bacteria > Actinomycetota > Actinomycetes > Mycobacteriales > Mycobacteriaceae > Tsukamurella > Tsukamurella asaccharolytica. The sequence goes on from NZ_VIGW01000001.1 coordinate 120,308, forward strand.
AGAACCCGGTGGTTTCCTTGAGCTTCCCCCCTTCGCCGACCTCGAGCTTCTTCACGGGCGCGTCGCGTACCGCTGCCAGTCCCGGCTCGATCTTGCCCTTGCCGACGGTGGCGACACTAGGGCGAAGTATACGAACCTTGGTCGCGGCCTGGACGATAAGAGTTCGAATCTTGCTCGCCGCCAAGGCTGTTCTGGCAGCAACTGCAGCAGCACCACCGACCGCGGTAGCACCACCCGTAGGTACTGCGAAGATGGAGGCAACGATGACAAAAGCCATTTCCGTAATCGCCGCGATCTCAATCTCTTCAAGAATGTCGTTCCGAACATTGCTCACCTCTTGGGCGAACTCCGAAATCTTCGTGGCCAAGTGGTCTGCGTCATTGGCGATGCTCTCTGCGGCTGCGGACAGACCGTTGACGCGCGCGATGATGTCGGAGCCCTCCGCGAGGCCCGACCCCACCCACTGGCTGACCCCCATACTCTTCATCAGATTGATCGTCGTGAACGCCGAACGGACTCCCTGTCCAAGGGCCTTCAGCGCCGCGGACGCAGCCGTCAAGCGGTCCAGGTGACCGTTCGGCACCGGGATGCCGATCTCATTGATCAGGTCGACAAGCCCTTGCAGCCCCGGTCCGTTGTTGCCGAGCGCCGTAGGCGGGTCGTTGTACAGACATTTGGAACCGTCCTTGTACGACGGCGTCGTCGGTGCCGGTTTCCCGGCCACATGATTTTCTGTCACCTCGTGGTTCACGCCGGCCTGATGTACCCTGAAACCGAGCGCGTCCGTGGCATTCCCCAGTAGCGCGGTTGCGGCCAGGAGACTCTTGATCTGCGCGTCGTAGCCCGCAGCCCAATCGGCTGCCGCTTCGTCGGAACCGGCCATTCCTTCGCACCCGTCGAGCGAGGTCGCGCATGTAAGAAGCGTCGAGCCGATTTTGTCAGTCGCGGTGGAAAGGATCGACGCCAACCCGTAGTAGACCTGGGAACTTACCTTGATCGTTGTCGGTGTCACAACGCCCCGTCGGCACCGAACATCGACCGGTTCGTGTCATAGGCCTTGAGATAGGCGGTCTTCGCGGTGGTGAGGTGCTGCACTCGCGCTTCGATATTCGCACGGACATCCGCAGCGTTCGTGAGCCACTTCTGGTGCTCTTCCGCCCGAGCTTCGCCTGCGCCGCCTGTCCACGACGTCTCCATGCGAACGTTCTCGACCCTGGACTGATCCAACACCTCACTCAGACTTCGCGAATACGCGGTGAGATCATCGATCAGGCCGCTCATCATGCTGATCGGCGCTTCGTAATCGACGGCCATCAGAGATTCAGCTCGATCGATCCGCCGCCGAGGTCAGATGAGTTGTCCGACTCCTGAGCGGAATAGTTGTTGATAGCAAGATCGGCTGCCGTATTCCTCGACTGCCACGATTTCAGGACCGACTCGACCTGATCGGACACTCGGTCCAGCGGCTGTCGAACGCCTGCGATCCGATACCACTCCATCGAGCAGTAACCTCACTGACTTGCTGCTTCGATCTGACGAAGGCGTCCAGGGACGCATCGTGTGCGGAAACTTCGCGCGCGACGGCCGACTGAACGAACGCGAAGTCAACCTCAACCCGCCCCGATTCGGTCACGCTGCCTCCTTCGCTCCGCGTGCGATTCATCAAAGATAATATCGCGATGCATGCAATCGCGCCCGCCCATACCAGCGGCAGCCCTGGCGACCCCTCTCGACACCACCGGGCTACCGCTGCTGAGCTACCTACCAGGGGACTACTTCGCGGGGTACTCGTAGATGCCGCGGCCCGACTTCTTGCCGACGTAGCCGGCCTCCACCAGGCGCAGCAGCAGCGGCGGCGCGGCGTAGGTGGGCTCCTTGTACTCGGCGTACATCGCGTCGGCGATGAAATTCACCGTGTCGAGGCCGACGAGGTCGGCCAGCTTGAGCGGGCCCATCGGGTGCGCGCAGCCGAGCATCATGCCCTTGTCGATGTCCTCGGCGGTGGCGAAGCCCGACTCGTACATGCGGATCGCCGAGAGCAGGTACGGCACCAGCAGCGCGTTGACGATGAAGCCGGAGCGGTCCGTCGCGCGCACGACCTGCTTGCCCAGCACCTCGGAGGCGAACTGCTCGGCGCGGGCGGCCGCGGACTCCGACGTCGACAGCGAGCTGATCACCTCGACCAGCGGCAGCACGGGCACCGGGTTGAAGAAGTGCAGGCCCAGCACGCGGCCGGGGTTCTTCGTGGCGGTGGCGATGCGCTGGATCGGCAGCGACGAGGTGTTGGAGGCGAGCACGGCGTCGGGGTCGGTGACGACCTCGTCGAGCTTGCCGAAGATCTCCGCCTTCACGGCCTCGTTCTCGACGATCGCCTCGACCACCAGCTGACGGTCCGCGAAGTCGGCGAGGTCGGTGGTGAACGTCAGCCGCTCGGCGGCCTGGTCGCGCTCACGCTCGGTGATCTTGCCGCTGGACACGGCGCGGTCCAGCGACTTGAGGATGCGGGCGCGGCCGCCGGCCGCGAGCTCCTCGGTGGCCTCCCACACCAGCACGTCGGCGCCCGCGCGTGCGGACACCTCGGCGATACCGCCGCCCATCTGCCCGGCGCCGACAACGCCGACCCGAGATACGGATTCACTCATGAAACTTTCCTAACGTAACAACGGCTTGAGGTGAGACGAGGTAACTCCGCAGGGGTACGCCCAGACCGTACCCACGTACGCCACAGGCGGCCCGCGACGAAAGTCACGGACCGCCTGCGATCGGCTAGATTCCCGGGGAGGCGGAACAGTTCCTAGTGGAACTGGCCCTCTTCGGTCGAGCCCTTGAGCGCGGTGGTCGAGCTCTCCGGGTCGACGGTGGTGGCGATGCGGTCGAAGTAGCCGGCGCCGACCTCGCGCTGGTGCTTCGTGGCGGTGTAGCCACGGGCCTCCGACGCGAACTCGCGCTCCTGCAGCTCGACGTAGGCCGACATCTGGTTGCGGGCGTAGCCGTGAGCCAGGTCGAACATCGAGTAGTTGAGGGCGTGGAAGCCGGCCAGCGTGATGAACTGGAAGGTGAAGCCCATGGCACCCAGCTCGTTCTGGAACTTCGCGATGGTCGCGTCGTCCAGGTGCTGCTTCCAGTTGAACGACGGCGAGCAGTTGTAGGACAGCAGCTGATCGGGGAAGTCGGCCTTGACAGACTCGGCGAACTTCTTGGCGAGCTCGAGATCCGGGGTACCGGTCTCCATCCAGATCATGTCGGCGTACGGCGCGTAGGCCTTGGCGCGCGCGATGCAGGGCTCGATGCCGTTCTTGACGTTGTAGAAGCCCTCGGCGGTCCGCTCACCGGTGACGAAGGGCTTGTCGCGGTCGTCCACGTCCGAGGTGATCAGGGTGGCGGCCTCGGCGTCGGTGCGCGCGATGACAACGGTGGGGGTGTTCGCGACGTCGGCAGCCAGACGAGCCGAGGTCAGCGTGCGGATGTGCTGCGCGGTCGGGATGAGCACCTTGCCACCGAGGTGGCCGCACTTCTTCTCCGAGGCGAGCTGATCCTCCCAGTGGGTACCGGCGGCACCCGCGGCGATCATGGCCTTCTGCAGCTCGTAGACGTTGAGCGCACCGCCGAAGCCGGCCTCACCGTCGGCGACGATGGGGACGAGCCAGTTGTCGACCGAGGTGTCGCCCTCGACGCGGGAGATCTCGTCGGCGCGGAGCAGCGCGTTGTTGATGCGACGGACGACGTTCGGCACCGAGTTGGCCGGGTACAGAGACTGGTCCGGGTAGGTGTGGCCCGAGAGGTTCGCGTCACCGGCGACCTGCCAGCCCGAGAGGTACACGGCCTTGAGGCCGGCGCGCACCTGCTGCACGGCCATGTTGCCGGTGAGGGCGCCCAGGGCGTTGATGTAGCTGCCGTCGCCCTTGGTCACGCCCTCCCACAGGATCTCGGCGCCACGGCGAGCGAGGGTGTGCTCCTCGACGACGGTGCCCTGAAGCTCCTCCACCTGGGCGGCGGTGTAGTCACGCGTGATGCCCTTCCAGCGCGGGTTGGTATCCCAATCCTGCTGGATCTCGGCGGCGGTCCTCGGCTGTCCGACGGTGCTCATTGGCTCCCCGTTCTTCGTTGCTTCGATGCGGATCTGATCGGCCACCGGGCGGCTGGGCGAGGGTATCGCTAACCCCAATCGCAGTCCCGGCGTTGCGCCTTCGCCTACTGTGCCACACCTAAAGCCGCAGGCCAAGGTAGTCGCCAATGCCAAAGCAAGCCATGAAATCAGGATGAACTTGCTAATCCTGCGAAGGTTCGTGGCGGACGCCGGCTTAAAAAGTACGCTCGTACTGGGAGTTTGTGGACCCGCGGCGCCGCGCCCCCTCGCCGGTTCCCGACGGTCCGCCACCGCCGCCGCGCGTACCGCGGGCGCTACGCTGTGACGCACTTCACTGCGAAGCCGGAGGTGAACCTTGAGAACCGGTCGGTAGCTGGGCGTCCGCGGCTAAACTTCGCTCCATGTCCAAGACCTTCGTAGGGGCACGCCTCCGCGGCCTGCGCAAGGAGCGCGGGCTATCGCAGGCGTCCCTGGCGGAGGCCTTGGAGATCTCTCCGTCGTACTTGAACCAGATCGAGCACGACGTGCGGCCGCTCAGCGTGCCCGTCCTCCTCAAGATCACCGACGTCTTCGGCGTCGACACCTCCTTCTTCAACTCCCAGGACCAGACGCGGCTGATCGCGGAGCTGCGCGAAGTCACGATGGACGTCGACGCACCCACCAGCACCGACGAACTGTCCGAACTGGCCCGCAATCATCCGGGCTTCGCCCGCGCCATGGTCGCCCTGCACCGCCGCTACCTCGGCGCCGCCGACCAGCTGGCCCAGGCCACCGACGGCCGGAGCGACCCCGGGGCCCGGGGCGCCATCCCGAACCCGCACGAGGAGGTGCGCGACTTCTTCTACCAGCGGCAGAACTACTTCCACGAGGTCGACGTGGCCGCCGAGGAGCTCACGGCGCGGATGCGCATGCACAACGCCGACGTCCGGGCCGAGATCGTCACCCGTCTCGAGGCGGTGCACAACGTGTCCATCCGCCGCCGCGTCGACCTCGGGGAGACGGTCCTGCACCGCTACGATCCCCGCACCCGCGTCCTGGAGATCAACCGCCACCTCTCGGACGGGCAGCAGGTCTTCAAGATGGCCGCCGAGCTCGCCTACCTCGAGTGCGGCCGGGAGATCGACGCCCTGGTCGACGGTGCCGGCTTCGGCTCGGAGGAGGCGGGCCGGCTCGCGCGCCTGGGGCTCGCCAACTACTACGCCGCGGCCGTCGTGCTGCCGTACACGCAGTTCCACGGCGCCGCGGAGGAGTTCGAGTACGACATCGAGCGGCTCTCCGCGTTCTTCTCCGTCAGCTACGAGACCATCGCGCACCGTCTGTCCACTCTGCAGCGGCCCAACCTGCGCGGCGTGCCCCTCTCCTTCGTCCGCGTCGACCGCGCGGGAAACATGAGCAAGCGGCAGAGCTCCACCGGCTTCCACTTCTCCGCGTCCGGCGGCACCTGCCCGCTGTGGAACGTGTACGAGACCTTCGCGTGGCCGGGCAAGATCATCACGCAGATCGTCGAGATGCCCGACGGCCGCAACTATCTCTGGGTCGCGCGCACCGTCGAGCGGCGCGCCGCGCGGTACGGCCAGCCCGGCAAGACCTTCGCCATCGGTATCGGCTGCGAGCTGCGGCACGCGCACCGCCTGGTCTACGCCCGCGGGCTCGACCTCTCCGACGCCAACGCCACCCCCATCGGCGCCGGCTGCCGCGTCTGCGAGCGCGCGGGGTGTCCCCAGCGCGCTTTCCCGGCGATCGGCAAGGCCCTCGACATCGACGAGCACCGCTCCACCATCTCGCCGTACCTCGTCCGATAGATCCCGCCGCCGTCCGGGCGGCCCCTCCCCCACGCGGTAGCGTCGGGTCATGACACCCCGTGTGACGCCCGGCGGGCTCCGCCAGCTCGGCCCCATCAATTTCGCCATCGCCAAGATCGGCGCCAAGGCGATCCGCGCCGACGACATGCACCTGTTCTCCACGCTCGGCCGCACCAAGCGGCTGTTCGTCGGCTGGCTCGGCTACTCCGGCATGCTCATGCCCTTCGGCGCGCTCAAGCGCTCGGAGTCGGAGACGGTCATCGTGCGCGTCGCCTTCCTACGCGGGAGCGACTACGAGCTGGGTCACCACCGCCGCATCGGCGCCCGGGCGGGGCTCACGGAGACGCAGTTCGAGCGGATCTTCGACGGCTCCGGCTGGGACGAGCGCAGCGCCGCATTGCTCGACGTGGTCACCGAGTTGGTCGAGGACAAGGCGGTCACCGACGAGTCCTGGGCCCGACTCGCCGCGTTCTACGACGACCGCAGGCTCGTGGAGATCGTCATGCTCACCACCAACTACGACGGCCTCGCCACCGCCATCGACGTCCTCGGCATCCAGCCGGAGAAGCCCTGATCATGCGTGTGCACAAGGTGATCCCGAACATCGCTGTGGATGATATCGCCGCCGCGCGCGGCTTCTACGCCGACTTCCTCGGCCTCGGCGACGAGGAGTTCAACCTCGGGTGGGTCGCCCGCTTCTCCTCCCCCGACCGCGACGCCAGCGTGCAGCTCGTGACCGGCGATCGGACCGCGGAGATCGACTCGGACCTGTCGGTGATGACCGACGACGTCGACGCGGCCTACGCGGAGGCGCAGCGCTCCGGCTACGAGATCGTCCACCCGCTCACCAGCGAGGAGTGGGGTCCGCGCCGGTTCTTCGTCCGCGCCCCCGACGGCACCGTCGTCAACGTCGTCGGCCACCCGCGCTGACCGCTCACGCTGTCGAATTCGTGAACAGCTAGCGCGTCGCCAGGTACTCCGGGCGACGGGCGTCGGCGGCGAAGGGCTCGCCCAGCCGGTTGGAGATCGCGTTGAAGACGACGAACAGGTTCGACCGCGGGTAGGGCGAGATGTTCCCGGCGGAAGCGTGCAGGCAGTTGCAGTCGAAATAGAGGGCGCTGCCCGCACCGCCGGTGACCTGCTCGATCCCGTACTCGTCGGCCATCGCGGCGATGTCGCGCTCCTCCGGCGTACCGAACGGCGGCCGGTAGGACTTGAGCGATTCGCGGTGGTACTCGCCGGGGGTGCGCCCCACGCAGGAGACGAACCGGCGGTGCGAGCCGGGCATGATCATCAGCGAGCCGTTGACGGCGGTGTTCGGCGTGAGCGCCAGCGAGACGCTCACCGCGCGCGGCGCCGGCATGCCGTCCTCGGCATGCCAGGTCTCGAAATCGCTGTGCCAGTAGAAGGGCCCTCCGGCGAACCCCGGCTTGAGGTTGACTCGGCTCTGGTGCACGTAGACGTCGTCGCCGAGCAACTGCCGGGCCACCCCGGCGATCTCCTCGCGCGCGATGATCGACGCGATCCTCTCGCTGAGCTCGTGCACCGCGAAGACCGACCGCACGCTGCCGTCGGAGGTCTCCCGGATCACCCGCTCGTCGTCTCCGAGCCGGGTCGTCACGGCGTCGATCTCGGCGCGCACGTCGCGGAGATCGGCGCCGCCGAGCACGGACTCCACACTGCGAAAGCCGCGCGTGGCGAAATCGTCGACGGCGGCCTCGGGCCAGGGGCCGGAGCGCCCGCTCCAGACGACGGGGTCGTGTCGGTCGTGGATCTCGCTCCGGTCGACGCGCGTCGGGTAGTGGTCGGTGAGCATCGCTGCGTTGTTCATCGATTCCTTCCGTCCGGCAGTGCTCGTTCCACTGCGTGCCGCGCGACGCGGACGTGACGACGGTGACCGATGCCCGTTCTCGACCCGGCGCCGTGGCCACGCCACGCCGCAATCCCCGACCCTGCCAGGGTCCGGGACGAGTGTCCAACCCAGCCGGTCACTCCCACCAGAACGACCAGTGGGTCCACTCCGTGAGGCCCTCGCGGTAGGCCTCGGCGCCCTCGCCCCGGTCGATGTTGTCCGCGCAGAACGCGTAGTGCTCTGCGAGCACACCGTCGAGTTGCGCGGGCGACTGCGGCGGGCGCGCGACCTGCACCATCAGGGCGTCGTCGCCGATCGATACCGGGACCGCACCGAACCGATCCTCCCAGGAGCGCAACACCGACGAGACGTCGGTGCCGCTCAGACCTCCGTCGGCCGCACCGGCCCAGCCGAGCGCGTACGGCACGTCGGCGGGGCGGGCGACCGGCACGAGCAGAAGCGCGCCGGCCCCCTCGACGTCGAGCGCGCCCGCCGGCAGGTCCGCACCGGGCACCGCCTCGGCGAGCGCGGTCACGGCCGCGGGGCGGTCGGGGTCCGCGTCGGGATCCTCGTTCTCGGGGTTCTCGGCCCCCAGCCTCACCAGCACGGGCAGCGCGTCCCCGACGGTGCCCTGCGGGCCGGCCAGTTCGCCGTCGCCCCAGGGCTGCGCGAGATCTCCCTCGCTCCACGCCGCGTCGTCCGCGGCCTCGCCGGGGACGTCGCCGTCCCACGAGTCCGGGCCCTCCTGGCCGCGGCCGTGCGCCTGCAGCGGCCACAGCCCTGTCGTCGCGAAGGCGGCGGCCAGATCCCGGATCAGGGCGCCCAGCTGGTCGCCCGGCAGTGCGTCGGCGCTGATCCACGCGATCGCCTCGCCGCTCCGGGAGGCCACGGTCCGCCCCGGCGGGAGCGTCACCCCTCCCACCTCGGTGGCGTCGGACGCGGGCGGCTCGCCGGGGGTGGCACGGAACATTGTGGGCTCCTTCGGTCGCGGGGAGAGGGACGGGAAGTGCACGTCGGCCCGACACCGTCGATGACGATGCCGGGCCGGCGAGGGTCTGTTCCTACAGGTTGATCATGTGGCCGGCGAGGCCGTGGATCGACTCCTGCAGCGCCTCCGACAGCGTCGGGTGCGTGTGCACGTTGCGGGCCAGCTCGTTCACCGTGAGGTCCCACTTCTGCGCGAGGGTGAGCTCGGGCAGCAGCTCGGAGACGTCCGGGCCGATGAGGTGGCCGCCGAGCAGCTCGCCGTACTTCGCGTCCGAGATCAGCTTGACGAAGCCGACGGGATCGCCCAGGCCCTGCGCCTTGCCGTTCGCCGAATAGGGGAACGTCGCGGTCTTGACGTCGTAGCCCTCGTCCTTCGCCTGCTGCTCGGTGAGGCCGAACGAGGCGACCTGCGGCTGGCAGAAGGTGGCGCGCGGCATCATGCGGTAGTCGCCCAGCGTCTGGGTCTCCGCGCCGGCGATGGTCTCTGCGGCCACGATGCCCTGCGCCTCGGCGACGTGCGCCAGCTGCAGCTTCGCCGTCACGTCGCCGATGGCGTACACGCCGGGCACGTTGGTGCGCATGTGGTCGTCGATGGCGATGGCGCCGCGCTCGGTGAGGGCGACGCCCGTCTTCTCGAGGCCGAAGCCCTCGACGCGCGGCGCGAAGCCGATGCTCATGAGCACCTTGGCGACGGTGATCTCGCCCGCACCCTTGGGCCCGGTGTACTTCACGACGACCTGCGAGCCCTGATCGTCGACCGACTCGACCTTGGTGGAGGTCAGGATGTTCACGCCCAGCTTCTTGTACTGCTTGGCGATCTCCTTGGAGACGTCCGCGTCCTCGTTGGGCAGGGCGCGGTCCAGGAACTCGATGATGGTCACGTCCACGCCGTAGTTCTTGAGGACGTACGCGAACTCCATGCCGATGGCGCCGGCACCGACGATGGCGATCGACTCGGGCAGCTCGCGGGTGAGGATCTGCTCCTCGTAGGTGACCACGTTGTCCGACAGCGAGACGCCCGGGAGCAGGCGCACCGTCGAACCCGTGTCGATGATGATGTTGTCGCCCGTCACGGTCTGGTCGCCGACCTGGATGGTCTTGGCATCCACGAACGTGCCGTAGCCGTTGATCTCGGTGATCTTGTTCTTCTTCATCAGGAAGTGAACGCCCTTGACGATCCCGTCCGACACCTTGCGGCTGCGGTCGAAGGCGGCCCCGAAGTCGAACGAGACGTCACCCGAGATGCCGAAGAGCTGCGCCTTGTGCGTGAAGGTGTGCGCCAGCTCGGCGTTCTTGAGGAGCGCCTTCGACGGGATGCAGCCCACGTTCAGGCACACACCACCCCAGTACTTCTCCTCGATGACCGCGACCTTCTGCCCGAGTTGGGCGGCGCGAATTGCGGCGACGTAGCCTCCTGGGCCGGCGCCGAGAACAACAGTGTCAAAGTGATCAGCCACGGCTTTCAGCCTAGCCCTAGTGTGGAGTCCATGGACCAGTACGCATGGCTCGAAGAAGTGGAATCCGCCACTGCCCTGGATTGGGCCCGGGAACGCAACGCCGAGAGCACCGCGCGCCTGACGGGACCGCGGTTCGAGGAGCTCGAGGCGGGCGTCCTCGCCATCCTCGACACCGACCAGCGCATCCCCTACCCGGTGCGCCGCGGCGAGTACCTGTGGAACTTCTGGCGCGACGCCGAGCACCCGTACGGGCTCTGGCGCCGCACCACAATGGAGTCCTTCCGCACCGACAGCCCGGAGTGGGAGGTCGTCATCGACGTCGACGCCCTGCGCGAGGCCGAGGGCGAGAACTGGGTGTGGGGCGGGGCGGCCGTCCTCCGCGCGCCCTCGCCCGACGGTGCGCGGTACGACCGCGCGCTCGTCTCCCTCTCGCGCGGCGGCGCGGACGCGACGGTGGTGCGGGAATTCTCCATTTCGCGGCGCGAGTTCGTCGACGGCGGCTTCTCCCTCCCGGAGGCGAAGAGCCGGATCTCGTGGATCGACAAGGACACCGTATACGTGGGCACCGATTTCGGGCCCGGCTCGCTCACGGATTCCGGGTACCCGCGCCTGGTGAAGCGGTGGCGCCGCGACACGCCGCTCGGCCACGCGGACCTCGTCTACGAGGGCCACCACTCGGACGTCTCGATCGGCGCAGGATACGACGACACCCCCGGCTACGAGCGGCATTTCGTCTCGCGCGCCATCGACTTCTACAACAGCGAGATCTACCTCCTCGACCCGGACACGCTGGCGCTGGAGCGGATCGACGTTCCGACGGACGCCGACGCGGACGTCCACGAGTCGCGCCTGCTGGTGCGCCCGAAGTCCGCATGGGAGCTTCCCGGCGGCGTCGTCGCGCCGGGGGCGTTGGTGGCCTTCGACTTCGACGCCTACCGGGCGGGCTCGCGCGAGTACAGCACCGTTTTCACCCCCGACGCGCACACCGCGCTCGCGGGGTACTCGTGGACCAAGTCGTACCTCCTGTTGTCGACGATGCGGGATGTGCGCTCGGAGCTGCACACCCTGGAGCCGGGCACGTGGGAGAAGCGGGAGACGCGCGGCTTCCCGGAGCTGGCCGAGATCGGCGTCTACTACACCGATCCCCGCGAGGGGGACGAGATCTTCGCCACCGCCAGCGGTTTCACGCTGCCGCCGACGCTGCTGCACGGCACGGCCGGCGGATCGGTCGAGCCCCTGAAGTCGGCGCCCGCCTTCTACGACGCCACGGACGTCACGGCCGAGCAGTTCTTCGCCACGAGCGACGACGGCACGCAGATCCCCTACTTCGTGGTGCGCAGGCCCGCGGCCGGGCCGCAGCCGACCCTGCTCTACGGCTACGGCGGCTTCGAGGTCTCGCTCACGCCGGATTACACGGCGGTGTCGGGGCGATCGTGGATCGAGCGCGGCGGCGTCTACGTGCTGGCGAACATCCGCGGCGGCGGCGAGTACGGACCCGACTGGCACACTGCGGCTCTCAAGGAGAACCGACTCCGCGCCTACGAGGACTTCGCCGCCGTGGCGCGGGATCTCGTGGCCCGCGGCATCACGACGCGCGAGCAGCTGGGTGCGCAGGGCGGGTCGAACGGCGGGCTGCTCATGGGCGTGATGTACACGCGGTACCCGGAGCTGTTCGGCGCCATCGTCTGCCAGGTGCCGCTGCTCGACATGCGGCGCTACCACCAGCTCCTCGCGGGTGCGTCGTGGATGGCCGAGTACGGCGATCCCGACGATCCCGCGCAGTGGGCGTACCTCAGCGAGTACTCGCCGTACCAGAACCTACCCGCCGCGGACGCGGACCTGCCCGCGCTGCTGGTCACCACGTCGACCCGCGACGACCGCGTCCATCCCGGTCACGCGCGCAAGTTCGTCGCGGCGCTGCGCGACCGCGGTATCGAGGTGGACTACTACGAGAACATCGAGGGCGGCCACGGCGGCGCGGCCGATAACAAGCAGGCCGCCTTCAAATCCGCGCTCGCGTACGAGTTCCTGTGGCGCGAGCTGGGCGGCGACTCGGTTTAGGTCACCGCTCCGCGGGTCACCACGAGCGCAGGGCCTGCGTGGACATGAAGAAGCCGTGGGCTCCGGCGGCCGTCAGGCACGTCACGCCCTCCACGCGGGACGTGCACGTGTAGCCGTTCGCGGCGACGGAGCTGTTGTACGGCAGCTTCTTCGCGTTCGGGGCACCCAGGTAGCCCTGGTTGAAGCAGATCGGCCGGGCCCGATCGGGGTACAGGAGGTACCCGCGGCTCAGCGACGACGCGGGATAGATCTCGTTGCCCGCGCACTCCTTCTCGCCGCCCGGCGGCACCGGCGCCCCCTTCGCCTGGCAGCCCGCCGCGGCCACCGTCCAATCGCCGAGCCGGCAGTGGATGTTCCCGGTGGGGCTCACGAAGTAGACGTCGCCGCCCAGGCCGCCCTCCCGCAGCCGGTAGTCCTCGGCCGCGACCGTCGTCGACGGTGGATCGCCGTCCGCCGGCCCCGCGGCGGGGGACGTCGCGGCCGTCTCTCCGGGCCTGCCGGGATCGACCGTGCTGGGCACCGCAGGCCCCGGTTGGCCGGACGCCGTGACGGTCACCGTCGGACTCGCGCCCTCCGATGCCCGATCGCACCCGGCCAGGCACCCGACGATCGCCACGATCGCCAGCAGCGCGCTCCACTTCCGCCTCCCGTCTCCCCTGGTCGGCTCCTGGTTTTCCGTCGTCGCTGGGCCGCGGATCGTTACTCTCGGTGGTATCGGCGACGAAGGAGATGACCGTGCTCGCAGCATTCTCGATCAGCCCCATGGGCAGCCTGGACGGCACCGGCGGCTCCGCCGACGGCGGCGTCGCCGCGGCGGTCGCGGAGGCCGTCGCCATCGTGCGCGCGTCCGGCCTGCCGAACGAGACCACGGCGATGTTCACCACCATCGAGGGCGAGTGGGACGAGGTGATGGGGGTGATCAAGGCGTGCGTCGACCGCCTCGCCGAGTCCGCGCCGCGCGTCTCCCTCGTCGTCAAGTGCGACATCCGCCCCGGCCGTACGGGGCAGCTGACCGCCAAACTGGAGCGGGTGGAGCAGCACCTGCGGGATACCGCGCGGTAGGGCTCCACGCCCGCGGCCCGGCGTCGAGTGGGCGGCCGTCGGCTTCACGTGCATCATCAGTCCGTGCGATACTGTGACGCATGTTGCTCAAGAGGCGTCAGATGCTGGTGGGACTTGCGGCGCTGCCGGCCGCCGCCGTCGCCTCGTCGCTGACGATCCCGCACGCCGTCGCCGCCGACGCCGACAAGGCGCTGCTCGATGCCGCCGTCGCGGCCGCACCGACCGCCCGCGAGGTCATCACGGTGGCGGCACCGTCGTTCACCTCGACCGACGTGCAGGTCTCGGCGTGGGCCCTCCTCGCGCAGGGCTGGACGAAGGTCTACGGCCCGGTCCCGGGCAAGGTCGGCCAGCAGGGCATCGGCGAGGGCAAGGACGGCGTCCCGCGCACGCCGTTCGGCGTCTTCGCGCTCGACCTCGCCTTCGGCCGGCAGGACAACCCGGGCACCGCGCTGCCGTACACGACGGTGACGAATCAGCATTGGTGGGACGGGAACGTGAACTCCCCCACCTACGACCGCATGGTCGTCCAGGCCGCCAGCCCCGGGCCCGAGAGCGAGAACCTCTACGACATGGGCCCCGTGTACGACTACGCGGTCCACTTCAACAACAACCCCAGCCGTACCCCGGGCAAGGGCAGCGCGATGTTCCTGCACGTCACCGACGGCAATCCGACGCTCGGGTGCATCTCGATCAGCCGCGAGGGCATGATCACCCTGCTGAAATGGCTGGCGCCCGCGCACAACCCGGTACTGGTCACGGGCCTCACGGGCTGACGCGCCCGGCGCACACCGCCGACGGTTCCCGGCGCCCAGTGGGGGACCGAACGCCGCGCGGGGGTCAACCGATCCCTCACCGAACGCGCGGCTTCCAGTCGGGGAGCGAACGGTGGGCCCGCGGATCGGCGTCGCGGAGGGGACGAAACGTGACGTCGCCCGGGTGCACCACTCACCCGGCGGCGCAGCGATGCGCCGCCCGCATGGCCCATTCTCCAGGAAACCGCTCTGACCTGGTCTTTCATAGGGTATGCGTCGGACGCATAGCCTTCGCGACCGACGACACCGCCCCGGCGCCGACCGCACCCTCAGCCGCGCGGGCTAGACCGTCTGCGCGATCCACCCCGACAGCGCGGGAATCACCGCACCGGGCGAGAGGATCCACTGGTTGTGCCCCAGCGGCTCCTCGATCCGGCGGTGCACCGACGACGGGAACTTCTCCCCCACGAAGCGCGACTGTCGGTCCGAGACCAACCCGTCGCCGGCGATCGCCACGGTCAGCACCGGCGTCCGCGTGCCGGCGATGCGCGCCTCGTAGTCCACGTCGGCGCCGTCGACGTTGAAGTCGCCCGTCTGCACCAGGTGATCGAAGTCGGCGACGATCCCGGCGGGCACCTCTCCGAGTCCGTCCGGGCCGGACCAGTGGCCCCGTCGGGCTGCGGCACGGGCGGCGACGGACGTCCCGATCCGACGGGCCGCGCCCGACAGCCCGTCGAGCTTGTAGAAGCCCGTGCCGCAGGCGATCAGGATCACCCCGGCGAGGTTCCGGCGGGCCCGCGCCGCATACATGACGCCCATCAACCCGCCGAGGCTGTGCCCCAGCAGGATCCGGGGTGCGCCGGGGAACTTCTGCCGCACCAGAGCGGAGACGGCCGGATAGTCCTCGACCACCACGTCCTGGAAGCCGTGCGTGCCGGCGGCGCCGCGGGGGCGCGAGTCGCCCTGCCCGCGCAGTTCGGCGACGACGGCGTTGAAGCCCGCGTCGATCAGCCCGCGCCCGAAGTCGTCGAAGTACCCGGCGGGCACGTTCACACCGGGCCAGATCATCAGCACGGGCGCCTCGGGGTCGGGGCCGCGGAAGATCCGCACGGGGTTGGTGGTGCCGTCCTTGTAGGTGAGCGTCGCGACGGTGGGCCGCGCCGTCGAGGTCACCAGGCGCGCCGTTCCGCCCGACGGGCGGCCACCGCCCCGAGCCCGCCGAAGATCAGCCCCAGCAGCGCGAGCGCCCCGCCGACCGCCGCCTCGGTCATGATCCACGGTGTCAGGTTCTTCGTCACCTGTCCGAGAGCGGCGTCCACCACGGGGCTCAGCCCGCCGGTCCCGCTGCGGTTCGTCACGTACGACGGTGCCGCCACGCACAGCATCCAGGTCACGCCCGCGGCGACGGCCACGCCTAGCCCCAGGTAGAACATCATGAAGCCGCGGCGGTGCGCCGCGAGCAGTGCGAGCACCGCAGCGACGAGTGCGGTCAGCGGCGCGATCCACGCCGCGGACCGGATGACATCGGCGGCGGACGCGTACCGTCCGGCCCGGAACAGGTCCCGATTCGCGCCCGTCCCGGATAGGTCGATGGTGACCCGCTCCGGCACGGACACCTTCACGTTGTTCGCGGCGGCCACGTCGCGGATCATCGGCGCAAGATCGATCTCCGCGGTGGTAGCACCACGCAACCTCTGCTCCGCAGTGGGCCGCACCAGCAGCCAGGTGTGGACCTGCCCCACGGCCTCGGTGAACGCGCCCGGGAACTGCGGGCCGCGCACATAGGTCGAGACGTACGGCGTGATCGCGTCCAGCGGCGGCCGCGCGTCGCCCTGCTCGGTCAGCAGCCGCTGCACCTGCTGCGCGATCTCCTGCGCCATCGCGTCCTGCACGGAGGGATCGCGACCGAGCGGCTCCATGAGCGTGGTGAACTCGGCGCGATCGAGCACCGTGTTCTTCGCCCAGGCGGCGGGAACCGCCACGAACGTGGCCGCGATCGCCACGAGCACGAGGAGGAAAGCCGTCAGGGAGCGCACGGGGACAACGGTACTCGACGGTCCCTTCGGCCCCGTCCCGCTCCGGGCCGCGCGCGCCGCGCTCCCGACACCGTCAGTCGCTGATCAGGTCGCGGCCCCGGCCGACGATGAGCGGGTCGGGCCCGGTGGCCAGGACGTCCATGTCCTTGTTGTCGTAGTCGAACTTGTCGAGGACGTAGCGCATCGCGTTGAGGCGGGCGCGCTTCTTGTCGTTGCTCTTCACCACGGTCCACGGCGCGTAGTCCGTGTCCGTCGCGCTGAACATCTCCTCCTTGGCCGCGGTGTACGCGTCCCATTTGTCCAACGAGGCGAGGTCCATGGGCGAGAGCTTCCACTGCCGCACGGGATCGATCTGTCGGATCGCGAAGCGGGTGCGCTGCTCGAGCTGGGTCACCGAGAACCAGAACTTGGTCACATCGATGCCGTCCTCGACCAGCATCTTCTCGAACAGCGGCACCTGGTGGGTCCAGCGTTCGTGCTGTTCGTCGGAGCAGAAGCCCATGACCCGCTCGACGCCGCCGCGGTTGTACCAGGATCGGTCGAACAGGACGATCTCGCCCTTGGTCGGGAAGTGGTCGATGTAGCGCTGGAAGTACCACTCGCCGGCCTCGCGCTCGGTGGGCTTGACCAGCGCCACCACGCGCGCGCCTCGGGGGTTGAGGTGCTCCGTGAAGCGCTTGATGGTGCCGCCCTTGCCGGCCGCGTCGCGGCCCTCGAAGACGATGACCAGCCGCTGCCCGGTGTCCTTGACCCAGCGCTGCAGCTTGAGCAATTCGATCTGCAATAGCCGCTTGTCGCGCTCGTATTCGGACCGGGCGAGCCGTTCCGCATACGGGTAACCCTCGCGCCAGGTGTCCACGACGTGCCGCTCCGGGGTGAGCAGCACCGGATCGTCGTCGTCGTCGTCGTTCACCGAGAAGCCCTCGGTCGCCCGCAGGTCGACGATCTTCTGCAGTGCCTCGCGGCCACTGACCGCGCTCAAGTCGATGCCCGCCGGCAGATCGAGATCTATCACACGCGGAAGGGTACGGGCAGGCTCGTACCGCCGAGTGAACGTCGTATGAACGGGTGGTGCCCGGTGAGTCGGTAGGCTGTGCGCAATGCCTACCGCCGCCACCGGCGGGCGCCGGCGCGCCGAACACCTCGGGCCCGAGCGCCGCCGCCCCCAGGTCCTCGACGCCGCGCTGGAGATCGCCGCCCGCGACGGGCTCGCCGCCGTGACCATCGGCACCGTCGCCGACCGGTTGCAGGTCACGCGCCCCGTCATCTACTCGTGCTTCCCGGACCGCGTCGCGCTCATCACCGAGCTGCTCGACCGGGAGACCGAGACGATGATGACCTACGTGCTGACGTCGCTGCACAACGCCCGCGGCGAGGACCCGGAGACCGCGTTCATCATCGGCATGCGCGGCCTGCTGGCCGCCGTGAACGAGCGCGCCGACACCTGGCAGTTGCTGTTCTCCGGCGTCACCGACCCGGAGGTCGTGCACCGCGTTCGGAACGCCCGCGCGACTCTGGCGAAGCAGGCGGAGGACTGGATCCAGCCGGCCCTGATCCGCTGGTGGGACATGCAGGACCTCGACGCGAAGCTGCCCATGCTCATGGAGCTCTTCGTCTCCACGTGCGAGGCAGCCGTGCGCTCCATGCTCGCCGGCCGCCCCGACGACGCCGGGCCGCAGTGGCGCGGCGACTCCGAGGGGATCGGGAAGTTCTACGGCTCCGCCGTCTACCGGGCCTTCCACGGCGCCTGACGCGCCCTGTCTCAGGAGAAGTGGTCCTTGTAGATCTGTCCGTGCACACCAACGGTACGGTCGACGACCTGGCTCACAACGAAATCCGACGCTGCCGAAAGATAGGCGTACGCGGTGGCACGGTCCATCCCACGGTCCTGCTCCAGGAAATCGAGCGCATTCACCACCGCGCGCCGCATTGCCACGTCGAGATCCGTCCCCTGTCCGCCGGCCGCGCCGTCAGGATCGGAAAGGCCGATCGGGATCCACGAATCCGCGGTCTCGCCGAACGGGTATCGGTACGCCACCGTCGGCGCGTCGCCTGTACCCGGCTTGCATACCGTGAGGCGAAGTGTGGATCGCAGTGAGCCCTCCATGGCAGTGAGAGCGACCTCGCCATCGCCCATCGACAGGTGCGGATCGCCTACGTAGAACAGCGCGCCCTCGGCGAACACCGGGAGATAGAACGCCGATCCCACGCCAAGGAGGCGGATGTCGATGTTGCCTCCTCCCAGCGTCGGCGGGATGGAATTCGCTTCGGGGGAGGTGAGGTCCGTCCCCCGCGCGAATGCGACGCCCATCATGCCGAGGAACGGCCGCAGGGGAAAGCGTACTGCTCCCGCGCCAGCAGCCAGGACCGCCCGGTCCCCGTCGATCGGAGTGAAGGTGGACACATTGCCGTAACGCAGCGGATCCCTTCCGGCGCGGCCGTCGGTCGAGAGGGGCGGCAACACCTCTGCTGCCGTGATCCCCGCTAGGGGCAATCCTCCAGGACCGGCCGCGAGAGCCCCCTTGCCGTGGCGGCTGGAGATTACGCCGTAGGGGACACGCGGCGCGGCCTCCAACGGCTCGACCTTGAGCACGTCGCCCGGCTGCGCCCCCTCAACGAAGATCGGCCCGATCACGATGTGCGGCCCGTCGTTGTCGAAGTCGCGGGGGGTGCGCTGGTAGTCGGCTGCGACGTCGACGGCGTCCTTGAGCACTGAGTCGCGCGGAACGCCCTTGGCGCCGAAGTAGGCGACTGGGTCGCGCCCCTGGTCCTCCATGAGTCCCTCATGGGAGAGCGCGTCGATGGTCACCGTCTGCCCGGAGCGCATACGCAGCACCGGTGTCGCGTGGACCGTTGGCACGTATCCCCAGAGCACCTGGTCGGGCCGACCGGCCAGGTAGTGGTCGCCGACAATACGCCCGGTGCCCGGCTGCAGGACGTCGCCTCCGCTGGGCGTGAGCGGTGTCGACGGCCCGCCCGCGTAACCCGCACCTCCGCAGGCCGCGGTGGCCCCACCGGCCGCGCCGAGGACGCCGATCGCCGAAACCGCGCGGAGGAAGTGTCGGCGCCCGAGGCCTTCGCGAAGGGTCGCGGCCGCCTCCGCCGAGGTGGGCACGGCGTTTCCCGGCCGCCCCTGCGTCATCGGGCGATACCGTTCGCGCGCAGGCGGACTGCAAGCTCACCGAGCGCTCGGTCCGAGCCTCGTGGCCCCACCACACAGAGGCCCGTTCCCGGATCTGCGGCGATCGGGACGGATACCGCCGGGCGCCCCGTGATTCCGGCGATACAGGTCAGTTGGAAGGTCGCCGCGCGGGTCCTCTCGATAGCCGGCCCGCCTATCGCGGCCTCGGACCGCAACGGCGCCCACGATGACGCGGTCGGCAGCACCAGCACGGCGTCGCCGAGTCGTCGGTCGATCCCGGCACGGAATTCAGCCAGTTCCGCCGCAGCGGCATCACGCGCAGCGCCGGTGTAGGTGGCCGCTTTCTCGAACCTGCTTCGTACATCGGGGTTGAGGGAGTCCCACCGACTGGAGACCCATGCCCCGTGGTTGCGCCACGCCTCGTACCCCTGCACGGTCTGGAATGCGCGCACCGCATCAGCCTGAGCAGAAGTGTCCCAAGCGGTCTCAGTCACCACAGGCAGGCTCGCGGTCACTCGCCAACGAGTCACAGCGCCACGCACCCGGTTCGCCACCGCGGGCTCGGCGAGATCCGCAAGCGCAGGCGCGAACAGAGCTTCGCGCACCGGCACACCCCCGCCTAGCAGCACATCCGCCACCTCGGCCAGGAGGTCCGGCGTTCGCGTGATCCACCCCACGGTGTCGAAGCTCTGCGCGAGGGGGAGCAGACCGGAGGTCCCCACTGCTCCGTGTGTCGTGCGCAGCCCGTATAGCCCCTGATAACTTGCGGGCACACGAATCGATCCTCCCGTGTCGGTACCCAACCCGATGTCCGCGAGTCCGAGCGCGACGGCGCTGGCGGACCCGGAGCTGGAGCCGCCTGGGATGCGGTCGGGCGCGAGCCCGTTCGGCGGAGTCCCGTAGTGGCCGTTCGTTCCAGCCAGGCTGTAGGCGAACTCATCAGTGGCGGCGATACCCGCGATCGCCGCACCTGCCCTCTGCAGGCGCGTCACCGCGTCCGCCGTGCTCGTGCGCGCCGCGGCACGGCGGAACGTCGGGTTGCCGGCTCCCAGCGGGTACCCCCGCACCGCGAAGAGGTCCTTGACCGCCACAGTGCGGCCAGTGAGTGGCCCCGAACCGGCGCTCGGAACCAGCGGCGTTCCATATTCCCGCCAGATCGTGCCGTCGATGCGCGGCGCACCCAGCGACTGCGGCGGCGCACTGAGGGCGACCATCGTTCCGCCCGTCGCGAGCCCGACAGTCACCGCACCGTTCCTCAGGAACCTCCGGCGTGTCATGTGCATCCGCCGAGAGTTCCAACACGTCATTGCAAAACGATTATTGCAATTTTACGACCGAGTTACTTGTGTCGGATCGCAGCTTCCTGCGAACCGGAAGGGGCCCAGGACGGTGCGCAGCTTGTTGCGGGTCTCGGCCAGTTCGGCTCGTGGGTCCGAGGCCCCGACGATGCCGCCGCCCGCGTAGGCGCGCAGCCGCGCACCGTCGAGTTCGGCGCACCGGATGCTGACGCGCCAGTGCCCGTCGCCGTTCGCGGCGGTCCAGCCGACGGCGCCGGCGTAGAAGCCCCGCTCGCCCTCGATGTCGGCGATCGCGCGGGCGGCGATGCGCCGCGGGAAGCCGCACACGGCGGGAGTGGGGTGCAGGGCGAGCGCGAGGTCGAGTGCGCTGGTCGTGAGGTCGGCGAGGCGGCCCTCGACCTTGGTGCCGAGGTGCCAGACCGGCCCGGCCCTGGTCACCGACGGTGCGGCGGGCACGTCCAGCTCCGAGCACAACGGAGCCAGCGCGGCCGCGATCTCGTCGACCACGTAGGCGTGCTCCTCGCGGTCCTTCTCCGAGTCCAAGAGGCCCTCGGGCGAGGTCGCTGTGCCGGCGAAGGGATGGCAGAAGACGGTGCCGCCCATGCGCCCGACGAGGATCTCCGGGCTCGAGCCCACGATCCACCGGCCGCGGTGGGCGTCGCCGGCGGCCGCGAGGTCGACGGCGAAGGCATTGCCCTCCAGGTCGCGCCGTTCCAGCGCGACGGCCACGGCGAGCGGGTCGAGCGGCGCGGCGGCCTCGAAGTCGACGGCGCGCGCGAGCACCACCTTCCGCAGCTCGGAGCTCTCGATGAGCGCGAGGGCGCGGCGCACCCGGTCCACGTGTTCGGACGGCGCGGGGTGTTGCGCGGTCTGGGTCAACGTCGGCGACTCGCCGGCGGCCGCGAGAGCGGTCGCGGGCACCTCGCCGAAGTGCTCCGGCACCGTCAGCGCGGCGGGTTCGGCGAGGTCGAAGGGCAGGGCGCCCACCACGACGGGGGCGGTGCCGGCGCGCAGCGCTGCGGCCGCGGCATGCGGATCGGTGAAGGTCCCGGCGGTGCCACGGGCGGCGAGGCGCTGGCCGGCGGCGGTCAGCAGGAAGTGCGGCTGGTCGCTCTCCCCGCCCGTCGTCGTCATCGCAGTGCCTCCAGAACCCGGTCCGTCGTCTCCACTCTGCCGCATCGGCCCGCCACGTAGGTGAGCGCGTTGGCGTGATCGCGCGCGGAGAAGTCGGCGACGGCGTCGCGCACCACGTAGGGCTGCACGTCGCGCATGAAGGCGTCGAGCGCCGTGGTCATGATCCCGATGTGGGCGTAGATGCCCGCGATCACCAGCTGATCGCGGCCCCAGGCCCGCAGCCGCTCGGCGAGGTCCGATCTGGCGAAGGCACTGTAGCGCCACTTGGTGAGCAGCACGTCGTCGTCGTCGGGAGTCAGCTCGCTGATGATGTGCTGGTTCGCCGCCCTCAGGCCCGGGCCCCAGAAGTCGGTGAGCAGCGCCCGCTCCTCGGGGTCCTGATCGCCCGGCTGCGCCGTGTAGACGACGGGCACGCCGGCGGCACGGGCTGCGGCGCGCAGTGCCACGATGTTCGGCACGACGGTGCGCAGCGGCTCCGCGTCGCGCTCGAACGGGCCGACGAAA
This sequence comes from Tsukamurella asaccharolytica, assembly GCF_007858435.1. GTDB lineage: Bacteria > Actinomycetota > Actinomycetes > Mycobacteriales > Mycobacteriaceae > Tsukamurella > Tsukamurella asaccharolytica. The sequence goes on from NZ_VIGW01000001.1 coordinate 142,482, forward strand.
TGCTCCTGCATGTCGTGGATCAGTAGCACGGCGCGGGGCGGTTCCACGGTCCAGTCGACGGTGTCGGCGCACTCGATCTCGGGCAGGTCGTAGGCGACGGTCTTGGGCAGGCTCACGGCTTCTCCTCGGGGTCGGTGCGCACAGCGACCAGGTCGGCGAGCGAGCGCCGCAGTTCGCGGCGGCTGATCTTGCCGACGCCGGTGGTGGGGAACGCATCGACGAACTCGATCCGGTCGGGCACCTTGTACGCGGCCACGCCGCGCGCACGGACGAACCGCTTGAGCTCAGGGGCGGTGGGGCGGTCGCCACCGGGAGCGCTGAGGATCACCGCGCAGGTGCGCTCGCCGAGGAACTCGTCGGCGACGGCCACGACAGCCGCGTCGACCACCCACGGATGGGCGAGGAGATGGTTCTCCACCTCCTCGGCGGCGATCTTCTCGCCGCCGCGGTTGATCTGGTCCTTCGCGCGGCCCTCGACCACGAAGTGGCCGCTCGGCAGCCGCCGCACGATGTCGCCGGTGCGGTAGAAGCCCTCGGCGTCGAAGGACTCGGCGTCGACGCCGCCGAGGTAGCCGCGGATCGTGTAGGGCCCGCGGGTCCACAGCAGGCCGGGCTCGCCGGGTGCGACGGGCGTCCCGTCCTCGTCGAGGACGCGCACCTCGTCGTCGGGCGAGATGGGGCGCCCCTGGGTGCCCAGCACCAGCTCCTCGGGGTCGTCGTCGCGGGTGTAGTTCACCAGCCCCTCCGCCATGCCGAAGACCTGCTGCAGGCGGCAGTCCAACTCCGGCGTCACGCGCTGCGCTGCCTCGGGCGGGAACTTCGCGCCGCCCACCTGCAGCACCTGCAGGCTGCTCAGGTCCGCGTCGGCGCCGCCGCCGGCCCGCGCCTGCAGCCACAGCATCGCGAGCGGCGGCACGAGCGAGGTCATGGTGATCCGCTCGGCCTCGATCAGCGGGAACGCCTTCGACGGTGCGGGATCCGTCCCCAGCACGACGGTGCCGCCGGCCCACAGCACGCCCAGGATGCCGGGGCTGCTCATGGGGAAGTTGTGTGCGACGGGCAGCACCACCAGGAACCTGCTTCCGGGGCCGAGCCCGCAGATCTTCGCGGACTCGCGGACGGAGTACAGGTAGTCGGCGTGCGTGCGCGGGATCAGCTTGGGCACACCGGTCGTGCCGCCGGAGAGCTGCAGGAACGCGAGGGACTCGGGGTCGACGGTGGCGGGCGTCGCCTCGTCGGCGCCGGCGTCGAAGAAGGCGTCGAAGGGGGCGTCGTCGACGACCAGGGTCTCGATACCGGTCTCCACGGCCACCTCCGCGGCGAGGCCGCGGTGATCGAAGCGGCTGATCGTCGCGGCGGTGATCAGTGCCTTCGCCCCCGACGCCCGCACGAAGTGGGTCAGCTCGCTGCGCCGGTGCGCGGGCAGCGCGAAGACGGGCACCGCGCCGATCCGAAAGAGCCCGAACAGCACCGTGACGAACTCGGCGGTGTTCGGCAGCTGCAGCACGACCCGATCGCCCGTGACGATGCCGCGGGCGCTGAGACCGACGGCGACCCGCGCGGCGGCGGCATCGAGATCGCGGTAGCCGAGCCGGACCGGCGCACCCCCGACGTCCTGCGCCACGAGAGCCTCTGCGTCGCCGTACCGCTCCGCGGCATCGGGCAGGAAGTCCGCGAAGTTCTCCGAGGTCCAGTAGCCGGCCGCGCGGTAGCGCGCCGCGAACTCCTCGGGGAAGTACCGGGACTGCGGGATGGTCATGCGGTGGCACCTCCGTCGACGGTGAGAACCTGCGCGGTCACGTGCCGCGCATCGGGCGAGAGCAGGTAGTCGATGGCCCCGGCGATGTCGTCCGGATCGGCGATGCGGCCCAACGGGATGCCCAGCCGGTGCCGCGCCAGGTCGCCCGCGATCGCCCTCTCGGCGGCGGCCGCGCCACCGAACGCGGTCTGCATCGGCGTGTTCGTGGAGCCGGGCGCCACGACATTGATCCGCACCCCGCTGCCCGCCAGTTCCAGTGCGAGCGTGAGGGCCGCGCTGTGCGCGGCGGCCTTCGACGCACCGTAGGCGCCGAGCCCCACCCGGGGGCCGTTGCCGGCGTTGGAGCCGACCACCACTGCGGCGCCCGCGCCGCGCTCGGCCATCCGGCGAGCGGCGGCGGTGAGCACGTTCACCGTGCCGGTCAGGTTCACTGCGAGTGCGGCCGCCCAGTCCTCGACCCCCGTGTCCAGAACCGTTCCCGCCACGAGGATTCCGGCGCAGTGCGCGAGCGCGTCGACGGGCCCGCCCGACCTTTCCGCGGCGTCGAGCGCGGCGACGACGGCGTCCGCGTCGGTCACGTCCAGCACGTGCGAGGTGGCGGTGCCGCCCGCGTCGGCGACGGCCCGCGCGGTCGCCACGAGGCCGTCGGCATCGCGATCCGCCAGGGCGACGGGGCCACGACGGGCGAGCCGCAGGGCGGTCGCGGCGCCGATCCCGGACGCGGCGCCGGTCACGAAGGTGTGCATCAGTGGTCGTCCTCGTCGAAGTCGGCGACGCCGCGCTTCCAGTAGCCGGTGATGTCGCAGTCCCGGGCGGAGGGCTTCCAGGTGCTCGCGAGCCAGCGGCGCAGCGGCTTGAGCGAGCCCGCCTCGCCCGCGAGCCACGCATACCAGCGCTCGCCGTCGGGCACGGCCTGCGGCAGCTCGGCGACGGCGCGCTCCAGCACGTCCGACGTGCCGGGCGCGGCGCCGCCGCGGTGGCACCAGCGGACCTCGACGCCGGGCGGCGGATCGAGCGCGATCTGTTCCCGGGCGTCGGCCACCTCGATGAGGGCCCAGCCGCGGGCGTCGCGCGGCAGCTCCTCGAGCCAGCGGTCGATCGCGGGCAGCGCGGTGAGGTCGCCGACGAACAGGTAGCGGCTGTAGAGCGGAGGCACGACCACGCCGCCGGGCGGGCCCGCGACGTGCACGGTGTCGCCGGGTTCGGCGGCCTCCGCCCACTCCGATCCGAGACCGCCGCGGTGCAGCGCGATGTCGATGTCGAGCTCACCGGCGAGCACGTCGTAGCGGCGCACGGTGTACTCGCGGGTGGTGGGCCGCGGATAGCGCGGCCAGCGCAGCATCAGGCCGTTCTTCTCCGGCAGGGTCAGCACGCCGTCCTCGCCGGGCAGCACGAGCTTCACGTGATCGTCCGCGGCGTGGGTCTGGAAGCCGTCGAGCTCGGCCCCGCCCAGCGTCACCCGGATCAGGGCGCTGCCGAGGCGGCGGGTGCGCACCACCGTCAGCTCGCGCAGTCCGATCGGGTACGGCACGCGGTCGGCACCGTCCACCTCGCCCGCGAGGACCTCCGCGATGCGTTCCCGGTGGCGGCCCCGGTGATCCGTCCGTGCGGTCATTCGTCGGCTCCTCTCGCTGGGCTGGGCGGCTCGTCGAGGGCGCGGCCCCGCGACCAGGCGGCCCACAGCTCCGCGTACGCGCCGCCGGCGGTGACGAGTTCGTCGTGCGTGCCCCGCTCGGCGATCCGGCCGTCGGCCATGAGCACGACCTCGTCGGCACGGGCCGCCTGCGCCAGGCGGTGCGCGATGACCACGGCGGTGCGCCCGCCGGTGATCCGGTGCGCCGCCTCCTCCAGCTCGGCGGCGCCCGCCGATCCCGCTTCCGCGGTGGCCTCGTCGAGGACCACCACCGGCGGATCGAGCAGCGCGACGCGGGCCAGCGCCACCTGCTGCGCCTGCACGGGCGTCAGCGCGCCGGCCTGGGCGCCGACCTCGCGGTCGAGCGCGAGGTCGAGACCGGCGGTGGCGAGCGCCGCGCGCAGCTCATCGTCGGTGGCGTCGGGCGCCACCAGCCGCAGGTCGTCGGCGAGCGTACCGGCGAAGACGTGCACGTCCTGGGTGACCAGGCAGATGCGGCGCGCGCGGGTCGCCGGGGCCAGGTCGGCGATGTCGGCACCGTCGAGCAGTACCGCGCCGGTGCCCGCCGGGCGGGCGCCCGCGAGGATCGCTGCGAGCGTCGACTTACCGGCTCCCGAGGCACCGACCACGGCGACGGTGCGGCCCGCGGGGACCGCGAGATCCACCGCGTGCAGCACCTCGCGCTCGCCGTAGGAGAAGTGCAGCCCCCGCACGTCGATCGCCCCGGCGCCGCCGGTGTCCGCGTCGGTCCCGCCGGCGGCCGCCGCTCCCTCGTTCTCGACGATGACGCCCACCACCCGCTGCAGGGAGGCGGAGGCCGAGGAGATGGGATCGACGACGAGCATCAGCTGGCCGATCGGCCCGAACAGGCGCAGGAAGTACAGGGTGGCCGCGGTGACCACGCCGACGGTGACGGCGTCGTCGCGCACCAGCTGGAATCCGATGAGCAGCAGCAGCGTCATGCCGAGCCACTCGGCGAAGTTGACCCGCCCGAACAGCCTGTTGTTGATGATCCGGATGTTCACGGCGAGCCGGACCACGGCCCAGGAGTGCTCGCTGATCCGGGCGCGACGGTCCGCTTGCAGCCCGAACGCGCGGACCGTCGGCAGGCCGCGGACGGACGCCAGCAGCTCGGCGGCGCGGCGGCCGCGGCGGCGGCGCTCCTCGAGGTACTGCGCGGGCGCCTGGCGCCGGTAGCGGCGGATCGCGAAGTAGTACACGGGCGCCAGCACGAGGGCGACCAGCACGAACCGCCAGTCCAGCACACCCATGCCGACGAGGGTGACGGCGACGGCGAAACCCGCGCCGGTGATGGCGGGCAATGTCTCGTTGACGGTCTGCGTGAGCACGGTGACGTCGTCGGTGGTGCGGGCGATCAGATCGCCCGGGCCCACGCGTTCGAGGCGCGCGAGCGGCAGGTGCATGCCGCTGTCGATGACCCGCTCGCGCAGCCGCGCGATCACCCGGTCGACGGCGCCGGCCATGAGCACGAAGCCGTACGCGGTGAACAGGGCGGAGGCGACGGTGGCGCCGAGCATCACGGCCGCGGAGGTCCACACGGCGGCGGCGCCGTGCGCCCCGAAGATCGCGCGGTCGTCGCGCACCAGGTCCACGAAGGCGCCCAGCAGGCGGGGTGTGACCAGGGCGGCCGCGGCGCCGGCGACGAGCAGGACGAAGGCCGCGAGGAAGCGGGCGCGGTAGGGACGGGCCGCCTCGCCGACGACGGCGCGCACCTGCGCGCCGGTCGCGACGGTCAGCTGCTCGGGCGGGCCGCTCTCGGTGGCGCTCATGCGGACACCTCGTCGGCCTGGGCGGCGGCGCGCCACGCCGGGGATCCGGTGAAGACGAGGGTGGTGCGGCCCGCGCGCAGCCGGCGCACCCGCTGCACGACCGCGGCCTCGGTGACGGAGTCGACGGCGGTGGTCGGGTCGTCGAGCACCAGGACGTCCGGGTCGGCGTAGAGGGCGCGTGCGAGCGCGACCCGCTGGCGCTGGCCGCCGGAGAGGGCGGTGCCGCCCTCGCCCACGGCCGTGCCGAGGGCGTCGTCGGCGATCAGATCGTCGAGCCCGGCAGCGAGCACGGCCGCATCGACGGTGACGGCGCGCTCGGCCCCCGCACGGTCCGCGCCGAGTTCGACGTTCTCGAGTACGGTGCCGTCGAACAGGTCCCCGAGGTGCGGGGCCACCAGCACAGATTCCCGCAGCCGGCCGGGGGCGATGGCACGGACATCGGCGTCGCCGATCCGGGCGACGCCGGGCTCGGGCACCGCGGCGAGGGCGAGCGCGGTGGTGGCGGCCGCGGCGTGCTCGGGTGCCACGTCGAGCACGGTGAGCTGGCCCTGCGGCACGGTCACCTCGTCGGCGCCGAGGCGCAGCGTGATCGGCCCGGCCGGCACGTCGGCGTCGCCCTGGCCGGTCAGCAGGGGCGGCGCCTGCAGCACCGAGAGGACGCGGGCGGCGGAGGCCTTGCCCGACGCCCACATCACGCTGGCGACGCGCCCGATGAAGTTGATGGGCTCGGTGATGAGCTGGGCCAGCCCGACGACGGCGATGAGCTGGCCGATGGTGATGTCGCCGGCCACGGCCTGCAGCCCGGCGATGAGCGCGATGCCGACGACGAAGAAGCCGCCGACCACGGTCAGGGTGCCCGAGAGCGCGGCGGAGGCGCGGTTGGCCTGCAGCGTGGCGGCCAGGGCGCGCTGCGAGCGCAGGCGGTAGCGCTCCACGGCGGCGCCCTCGGCGCCGAGGCCCTTGACCACCCGCACGCCGTACATGAGATCGGCCGCGGTGCCGGCCGCGCCGGCGGCCTCGCGCTGCTGGCCGGCGACCCGCCTCGACAGGGGCCCACCGATCTTGTCGGACAGGACCACCACGACGACGGCCCCGAGCAGGGTGGCCACGCCCAGCGGCCAGGAAATGGTGAACAGCACGACGGCGGCGAAGACGATGCCTACCATGTTGCCGATCGGGTAGATCAGCACGCCCTTGCTGCGGGCCACCGCGTTGGTGTCCGCGGAGGAGATGGACAGCAGTTCGCCCGGCATCCGTTTCGGCCCGCCGAGGCCGTGCGGGTCGAGGATGCGGTCGCTGATCCGCATGCGCAGCGCGTGATCGACGAAGTTCATCGCGATCCAGCCGAGCCGCGAGGCGTAGCGGAAACTGAACGAGAGCACCGCGAAGGTCACGCCGAGGACCAGGATCCAGCGCAGCAGCGCTCCCCCGTCGCCGGTGGCGACGCCCTGGTCGATGGCCTTGCCCACCACGACGGGCACGAGCATCTCGCCCACCTGGTGCAGCGCCGACAGCGCGACGGCGGGCACCATGTACTTCGGGTGCGCCGTCATCGCCCGCCACAGCAGAGTGCGGGGGCTGGTGTCGCCGTCGACGGCCGGGACGCCGACGACGCTGTCGGCTCTCCGGGGCCCGTGCGGGGGTTGTTGGTCCATGTCAGCCGAGATACGCCCCGGAATCCCCGAGGATCTTCGCCGCGGGGTGCTCGGAGCCGTCCGCGGTGCGGACGCGCTCGACGATGAGAGCCGGGTTGCCGCCGCGCCACGCGTCGGGACCGGCGACGACGGCGATGCCGTCACCGTCGGGCACGCAGACGCGACCGGGCGTGCCGCCGTAGCGCTTGTCGGATACCGAGGCCGCGGTGATCGCGAGCCGCTCGCCTCGGAAGACGGTGTGGGCGTTCGGGTACGGGTCGGACTGCGCGCGGATGAGGCGCTCGATCGCGTCGGCCGGCCAGGACCAGTCGATCCGGCTGTCGGCATCGGAGCGCTTGTGGAAGTACGTCGCGGCGGCGGGATCCTGCGGGATCGGCTGCGCCGTCCCGGCTTCCAGCTCGCCCAGCGCGCGGGAGACCAGCGGGCCGATCAGGTCGACGGTGCGGTGGAACAGGTCGACGGTGCGGTCGGCCGGGCCCACCGCGACGGACTCCTGGGCGATGATCGGCCCGGTGTCGAGGCCCTCGTCCATGAGGTGCGCGGTGACGCCCACGTGCGTCTCGCCGTTGATCAGCGCCCAGATCAGCGGGGAGAAGCCGGCGTAGCGCGGGAGCAGCGAGTCGTGGATGTTCAGCGTCCCGAGGCGCGGCATCGAGTAGATCGATTTCGGCAGCCAGGTGCGCCAGTTGTTGGCGACGATGATGTCGGGCTGCGCATCGGTGACGGCCTCGTAGAGCGCCTCGTCGGGCTTCTTGGCCAGGTGAACGGGCACGCCGCGGCGGGTGGCCAGTTCCTCGACGGAGTCGTTCCACATCATCTCGTAGGGGTTGTTCGAGACGGGGTGGGTCACCGCGAGGGCGACCTCGTGCCCGGCGTCGAGGACGGCGGACAGCGTGCGGTGACCCCAGGTCTGGAATCCGAAAGTGACGACGCGCATCATGCTCCCTTCGCGGCGGTGACGGTGAGTTCGGCGTCGGACCTCTCGCGTTCGATGCCGTCCAGGATCTCCCCCGCGCGGACGGCGACGTTGGAGAGGAGGGTGGAGCCGAGGCCGTGGGTCGCCTCGGTCGCGCCCTGGATGTAGAGGCCGGGCACGGGTGCACCGTCGAGCTGGAGGCGGTAGTCGCGGGCCACCGACGTGCGCTCGGGGGTCAGCCCCCACCCGGAGAGCACCTCGGAGATGCCGGTGGAGCGGAAACCGGTGGCGCACACCACGGCCGTGTACCGCTCGACGCTCTCGGCGTCCGTGAGCCGGTCGTGCAGGGCGACGGTGATCGCGTCGTCCGCGGTGATCGCGGACCGGACGCTCGTCGCCGGCCGGAAGCGCAGCCGCCGGCGCCCCGTCACCTTCTCCTGGTACTCGGTGGCGTAGAGCTCGTTGATCAGCTCCAGGTTCACGCAGCCGTAGTTCGTGGTGGCGTGCCGCTGCATCAGCTCCGAGCGCACGCGCTCGGGAGCGCCGAAGAAGTCGTCGACGGCGTCGGGATCGAAGACCCGATTGGCGAAGGGACTGTCATCGGCCGGCTGGAAACCGTACGAGTTGAACACCGATTCGACGACGGCGGAGGAGAATTCATGATGCAGGTACTGCACGACCTCGGCGGCGCTCTGGCCGCCGCCGACCACGAGGAATCGATGCTCCCCCTGCGGGTCGAAGGCGGCCGCGCCGAGGTGCTCGAGCAGTCGGTGGTTGTGGAACAGGCGCGGCCCCTCGGCCGCCCAGTCCGGGAGTCGCTCCCGCAGGCCGGTGGCGGCGACGACGGTCCGGGCGCGCAGCCTCCCCGCCCCGTCGGGACCGGAGTAGTCGATGATCCATCGGGCGCCGTCGGCCGCATCCTGCTCGGCCCGTTCGACCGCCACCACCTCGGTGCCGTAGTCGATCCGGGCGTCGACGCTGCCCGCGACCCACCGCAGGTAGTCGGTGAACTCGGCGCGGGTGGGGAAGAAGGTCTGGTGGTTGACGAAGTCCACCAACCGCCCGCGCGCCTCCAGGTAGCTCAGAAAGCTGAACGGGCTGCGGGGATTGCGGAGCGTGGCCAGATCTTTGAGGAAGGCGACCTGCATGGTGGCGCCGTCGAGCAGCATGCCCGGATGCCAGGCGAAGGTCGGCCTGCGTTCGAGGATCTCCATGGAGATCCTCGGGCCACCGGCACGGTTGCGCTCGTCGATCGCGATGGCGAGCGCGAGGTTCGACGGTCCCGCCCCGATGCCGACGACGTCGACGATGGTCCTTTGCTCTGCCATGAGTCTCCATTCTCTTCTCGGCCGCCTCTAGGTAGGGTAGGCACACCTATGCAACCTGAGTCCAGTCACGGGGAAGGAATCCACTGTGTCAATCACCACAGCGATGGCCCAGCACGCTGCCGATCGGGCACCATCCCGATGTCGGTTAGCCTAACCGAAGCTTAGCAACGGAGCCGCGCTCATTCCATCGGACCACAGGGAGTCACCATTTCCACGATCGACACCGGGGCCGCGCCGTCGACGAACCTGACCGCGGCCGCCCACGACCTCTGGCTGGGCCACCACGCGGCCGCGCATCCCTCGGTCTACACCACCGCCGAGGCCGCCTACCTGGGCGATCACGCCGATCCGGACCTGCTGGCCGAGGCCACCCGCCGGGCGCTCGTGGAGTCGGGGCTGGCGGCGGTGCGCTTCGTCGAGGAAAACGGCGCACCGCGCCGGATCAGCGACCCCGAGGCCACGCCGATGATCGAGCGGACTGACGTCGCGGACGCCGATGCCGCCCGCCGCCTCTTCCGGCGCACGGCGCACCGCTCGATCGACCCGGCGCGCGACCGGACCGTGGGCGCCCTGATCGTGCGCATCGCACAGCAGGACGGCCCGCGGATCGGCTGGTGCCTCTGGGCGCATCACCTGATCCTGGACGGCTACGGCTACGCCCTGCTCCGGCGGCGGATCGGCCGGATCTACGCCGCCCTCGCGGAGTGCGTCGAACCGCCCGCGTCCCGGCTGATCACCCCGCAGTCGTTGCCCGCGCCCGCCGACGCGCCGGAGCCCGATCCCGCCGTCCGCCCCCTGACCCGCTGGTCCGAGGGCGAGGCCCCCGCGGCGCCGGGGCCGCTGCACGCCGTACGCACCATCGACGTGGGGACGATGCCCACCCCCTGGGCACCGTGGACCGTCGCCGCCGTCGCCGCGTACACCGCGCGCCTGAACGGCACGTCCGAGGTGCGCGTCGGGGTTCCCGTCCTGGGCCGGACGTCCGCGACCATGAACTCGCCGCTCTCGGCGGCGTGGATCGCCGCGCTGCCGCTCGCCGTCGAACCGGACACGACCCCGGCCGAGCTGGCCGCCGCCGCCGAGAGCGGGCTGCGCGCCATAGCCGCCGGCGAGCACCATCGCACCGGCCCCGGCGTGCTGGTCAACATCAAGCCCTTCGCCTCCAACCTCCCGATCCCCGGCGGCTCGTCCGGTTTTGAGGTGCTCGCCGCTGGTCCGATCGCCGACGTCTCGGTCACCGTCGAATCGCTGCAGACCGACGCGGGCCCGCGCCTGCGGATCGACCTCACCGCAAACCCGGCGGTGCACACCGCCGACGAGGTCGCCGGGCACGCCGACCGGCTCGCGGCATTCACGGCCGCCTTCTTCGCCGCACCGGACGCGCCCGCCGCGGCGATCGACTGGTTCACGGCCGCCGACGCGCGGGCCTGGGCGGCCGCCACCGGCGAGCGGACCCTGGTGCAGGCCTTCGACGCCCGGGCCGAGGAGACGCCGGACGCGCCCGCCGTCCTCTCCCCCGACGGCGCCGCCGTCACCTACGCGGAACTGCGCGAGGCGTCCGAGGAGCTCGCCGACCGGCTGCGCGAGGCCGGGGTGGCGGCGGGCGATCTGGTGCAGATCTCCGTTCCCCGCGGCCCCGAGGTGGCCACGGCCATCCTCGGCGTGCTCCGCGCGGGGGCCGCGTACCTGCCCGTCGATCCCGGGACGCCTTCCGCCCGCGCGGACTTCATCGTCGCCGACGCCGGTCCCACCGCGGTGATCGGCGCGGGCGGCGCCGTCGACGCACTGCCCCCGAAGCCGGCCGCTGCGCGGGTACCGCACGGCACCGCCTACGTGATCTACACGTCGGGGTCCACGGGCACTCCTAAGGGCGTGCCCATCGGCCACCAACACGTGTTGCGCCTGTTCACCGCGACCGCCCTGCGCTTCGGCCCGGCGGACCGTTGGATCATGTTCCACTCGTACGCCTTCGACTTCGCGGTGTGGGAGCTGTGGGGCGCGCTGCTGCACGGCGGCGCGGTCGTGATGCCCACGCGCGAGGACGTCACCGATCCCGCCCGGGTCGCGGACATCATCGAGCGGCACGGGGTCACCGTGCTGAACCAGACGCCGGCCGCGTTCTACGCGCTGCAGCACGAGCTGTCCGACGCCGCCGCGGAAAGGCTGCGGCACATCGTCTTCGGCGGCGAGCGGCTCGAGCCCGCGCGACTGCGGCCGTGGTTCGACCGGTTCGGTGATCACGTCACCGGCACCGGGCCCGCCCTGGTGAACATGTACGGCATCACCGAGACCACGGTGCACGTCACCGAGCACGTGCTGCGCGAGACCGACTCCCCCGCGTCGATCATCGGCCGGCCCCTCGCCGATCTGCGCGCCTACGTCCTCGACGAGAACCGGGATCCGATGCCGCCCGGATGGATCGGCGAGCTCTACGTCGCCGGCCCGGGCCTGTCCGCGGGTTACCTCGGGCGCCCCGATCTGACGGCGGAGCGGTTCGTCCCCGATCCCTTCGGGGAGGGCCGGATGTATCGCACCGGCGATCGGGCGCGGGTCACCCCCGCGGGACTGCTCGAGTACATCGGCCGCACCGACGATCAGGTGCAGGTGCGCGGGCACCGCATCGAACCGGCGGAGATCGACGCCGCGGCGATCGACCACCCCGACGTGGCGGGCGCCGTCACCGTGCTCACGGCGCTGCCCAGCGGCGACGACGGGCTCGTCACCTACGTCCTCGCGCGCGCCGGGTCCGAGGACGCGGTGCTCGCCCACCTCGCGGCCCGGCTCCCCGGCTACATGGTGCCCGCGCGGGTGATCCCGCTGCCGCGGTTCCCGCTGACGGTCAACGGCAAGATCGACAAGCGCGCCCTGCCCGCGCCCGCCTTCGCGGGGGCGGCCGGCCCGGGACCGCGCGCCACCGGACTCGTCGGCGAGGTGTGCGCGGTCTTCGCCGAGGTCACCGGCGTGGGCGCGGTCGATCCGGACGATGGCTTCTTCGCCCTCGGCGGGCACTCCCTGCTCGCCGTGCGCCTGGTGCGCCGCCTCGCCGAGCTGCCCGGACTCGCCGCCGTGCGCCTGGCGGACGTCTTCGCCGGCCCCACCCCGCGCGCCCTCGCCGCGCTCGCCGGCGACGGCGCGCAGGCGGGGCGGGCGACGGACGGACCGACGGCGGGCGCCGCCGGTGCGGGCCCCACCCCGCTCTCTCCGGCACAGGAGCGCCTGTGGCTGCTCTCCCGGCTCGAGGGCGCGGACGCCTACCTCCTCGGCCTGGTGCTGCGCCCCACAGGCGGCCGCCCCCTCGACGTGGACGCCGCGCTCGCGGCCCTCACCGACGTCGCCCGGCGGCAGGAGAGCCTGCGCACGCGCTTCCCGGTGCGGGACGGCGCGCCGGTGCAGGAGGTGCTCGCCTGGTCGCCGCGGCCGACCGCGGTCCCCGACGTCCGCGCCGCTGTCGCCGAGGCGCTGGCGAGCGGCTTCGACCTCGCCACCGCGCCGCCGGTCCGCACCTTCGCCGCCCCGGAGGGCATCGGGGTCGCGATGCACCACATCATCGGCGACGAGTCCTCCCGCGAGCGGTTCACCGAGGAGTTCGGGCGCGCCTACGCCGCCCGGCTCGCGGGCGAGCCGCGCGCGGACTGGCCGGCCGACGCACCCACCTACCGCGACGTGACGTTGTGGCAGCGGGACAGCTCCGGCGACGAGCGCGGCCTCGCCTTCTGGCGCGAGGCCCTCGTCGACGCCCCCACCGAGCCGTCGTGGCGCACGGACTTTCCGCGGCCCGCGCTCCCGACCGGCGAGGGTGCCGTCGTGCGGGCCCGGCTCGGGGCCGCGGAGCACCGGCGGCTGCGGGCCGTGGCCGAGGCGGCCGACGCCAGCGTGTTCATGGCGCTGCACGCCGCGCTCGCGGTCACGCTGCGCCGCTTCGGTTCCGGCGACGACCTCTGCGTGGGCACGCCGGTGGCCGGCCGCGATCACCCCGCGACGGACCCGCTCATCGGCTGCTTCGTCAACACCGTGGTGCTGCGCACCGACCTGGGCGCGGCGGTGACCTTCGAGGATGCGCTGGCCCACGTCCGGGACCGCGACCTCCGCGCCTTCGCGCACGCGGGTGTCCCGTTCGACGCGGCCGTCGACGCCGTGAACCCTCCGCGCGCGAGCGGCCGGCACCCGCTGTTCCAGGTGATGCTCTCGCACTGGGCGGAGAGCCCGACCGAGGCGAGCATGACGACCGACCTCGTGGGCACCGGCACCGCGAAGTTCGACCTGTCGTTCCGATGCGTCGAGACACCCGACGCCGACGGCGGCGCGGGGATCGCGATCGACCTCGAGTACTCCACCGAGCTGTTCGCCCCGTCGACCGCACAGCGCCTGGCCGAGCGGTTCCGCCTCGCGCTGACCGCACTGCCCGCCGCGCCCACGGCGCCCCTCAGCGCGGCCGACCTGCTCACCGACGCCGAACGCGACCACCTGCGCACCTGGTCGTACACCGCGCACGAGGAGCCGGCCCGCGAGTTCGCGGAAATCTTCCTCCCCATCGCCCGCACCGATCCCGACGCGGAGGCGCTGGTCTGCGGGGGCGCGCGCTACACGTACGGCGACGTGCTCGCCTGGACCGATGCCCTCGGCGCGCACCTGGTGGCGCTCGGTATCGGCCGCGGGGACGTGGTCGGCGTCGCCCTGCCCCGCAGCGCCGAGATGATCGCCGCGGTGGTCGCGGTGCTGCGGGCGGGGGCGGCCTACGTCCCCCTCGATCCCGGCTACCCGGCGGACCGGCTGGCCGACATGATCGACGACGCCGCCCCGAAGGTGATCCTCCGCGAGCCGGAGTTCGTGGCGGCCTTCGCGCCGGGCGGTGCGCTGGCCGCGACCGGGGGTGACGCCGGCGTGGAATCCCTCCGTCGGGAGGCACCGTCGCCCGACGACCTGGCGTACCTGATCTACACGTCCGGTTCGACGGGGCGCCCGAAGGGCGTGGAGGTGGCGCACCGCGGCATCGCCGATCTGCTGGTGCTGCAGCGCGATGTGATCGGCATGGGCCCGCACACCCGCGCGCTGCACTTCTCGTCGATCAGCTTCGATCTCGGCTTCTGGCAACTGATGTGGGGACTGTGCTCGGGCGGGACGCTGGTCGTCGCGCGCGAGGAGGACCGGATCCCCGGCCGGCCGCTGCTGGAGGTGATCGAGGCCGAGCGGGTGAACTTCGTCGGCGTGCCGCCGTCCTTCGCCGCGGCCTTCCCGCCCGATGCGGACCTGGCACCGGGCATCGACCTCATGCTCGGTGCCGAGAAGCTGACCCCGTCGCTCATCGCACGGTTCGCCCCGGGACGGCGCCTGTTCAACGCCTACGGCCCCACCGAGTGCACCGTCAACGCGACGCTCGCGACGATCGCGCCCGAGCACACCGGCCCGGTACCCATCGGCCCGCCCGACCCCGGCATGCGCGGCTACGTCCTCGACGAGGAGCTGCGTCCCGTGCCGCCCGGCACCGTCGGCGAGCTCTACCTGGGTGGGCCGTCGGTGGCGCTGGGCTACCGCAACCGGCCCGAGCAGACGGCCGAGCGTTTCCTCGACGACCCGTTCGTGCCGGGCGGGCGGATGTACCGCACCTCCGATCTCGTGTGGTGGGGCGAAGACGGGCAGCTCTACTTCGCCGGACGGGCCGATTCACAGGTCAAGGTGCGCGGTTTCCGCATCGAGCTCGGCGAGATCGAGACCGTGGTCGGCGCCGACGAATCGGTGGCCGACGTCGCGGTCGCGGTGCTCGGCGAGCGGATCGTCGCGTACGTGACCAGCGTCGCGGGCGCGGCGTTCGACGCCGACGCGCTGACCCGGCGCGCCCGCTCCCGGCTGCCGCAGTACATGGTGCCGGCGATCTTCGTGCCGCTGCCCGAGTTCCCGCGCCTGCCCAACGGCAAGGTGGATCTGAAGTCCCTGCCGGAACCGGCCTCCGCGCATAAGATCGCGGGCCGCGGGCCGCGAACCCCGCGCGAGGAGCGCGTGTGCGCGATGGTCGCGCGCACGCTCGGGCTGGACGCGGTGGGCATCGACGACAACTTCTTCGATCTCGGCGGGCACTCCCTGCTGGCCGCCCGGTTGATGACGGAGATCGGCGCGGAGTTCGAGGTGAACGCCACCGTCGCCACGCTGTTCGCGGCGCCGACCGTGGGCGAACTGGTGGCGCGTCTGGAGTCCGGTGCGGGCGAGGAGGACTCGGGGCTGGGCCCGGTCCTGCCGTTCCGCATCACGGGCGACGGTGCGCCGGTGTTCTGCTTCCACCCCGCGGGCGGGATCAGCTGGGGCTACGCGGGGCTGCTGCGCCACCTCGACCAGCGCTTCCCGCTGTACGGCATCCAGGCGTCGAACCTGGCGACCGGCTCACGGCCGCCCGGGACGCTCCGCGCGATGGCGCTCGAGTACCTCGAGCGGATGCGCGAGATCGCCCCGCACGGGCCGTACCACCTGGTCGGCTGGTCACTCGGCGGTGTCGTGGCCCACGCCATCGCCGCGGAGCTGCAGGCCGCCGGGGAACCGGTCGGCGTGGTCGCGATGCTCGACTCCTTCCCGTCGGACGCCTGGCCGTCGGTCCCCACCGAGCAGGACGCCCTCGGGGCGCTGCTCTACATGGTGGGCTACGACCCGCAGCCCCTGGTGGACAAGGGGATCACCCGGCAGGCCGTGATCGACGTGCTGCGATCGGAGGGCAGCGCACTGGCCGGCATCACCGAGGTCACGCCCAACGCCATGATCGACAACTTCGCCAACGCGGTGAACCTGGAGGCCGAGCCGTACCAGGCCGAGGTGGACGGTGATCTCGTCTTCTTCACCGCGGCGCGCAACCCCGCGACGTCGGCGACGTACCCGCTGTGGCGGCCGTACTTCACCGGCACCATCGACAACCACGACGTGGACTGCGAGCACAAGGACATGACGCAGCCCGGACCGATCGCCGCGATCGGCCGCACATTGAACTCCGCACTCCTGCGGGCAGAGGAAAGGAACACCCTGTGACACTTCGATTCCGTCGAGCGCGTATCGCGCTCGCCGCCACCGCGGCCATGACCATGCTGGTCACGGCCTGCGGCTCGGGCGGATCGTCCGACGGCTCCTCGTCGTCGCAGGACACGGCGGGCTACCCCGTGTCCATCCAGTCCGCGCTCGGCACGACCGAGATCACCAGGAAGCCGGAGCGCGTCGTCACCCTCGGGTGGGGCAGCACCGAGGCGGCCGTCGCCCTGGGGGTCATCCCCGTCGGCATGCGGGACATGAAGTCCGACTGCGGCTGCGAGGACGGCGTCGTGCCGTGGGTCAAGGACAAGCTGGGCGACGCGAAGCCCACCCTCCTGGCCGAGTCGAGCCAGTCGATCCCGTTCGAACAGATCGCCGCGCTCAAGCCCGACGTGATCCTGGCCGTCCAGTCGGGACTCACCGCGGACCAGTACGCGAACCTGTCGAAGATCGCACCGACGGTGGCGTACCCGGGCCGCACGTGGCAGACCTCCTGGAAGGACCAGACCACCACCGTCGGTAAGGCCCTGGGCAAGGACAAGGAGGCGGCCGCGCTGGTCTCGACCGCCGACAAGCAGATCGCCGATGCCAAGGCCGCGCACCCGGAGTTCGCCGGCAAGACCGTCGCCGCTGCGAGCGCCACCACCACGGACGGCCTCAACATCTACTTCGACACAGATCCGCGCACCCAGTTGCTCGGGAGCCTGGGCTTCACGCCGCTGCCGTCGCTGGCGGCGCTGCGCGAGCAGACCCCGCCGGGCAAGTTCGCCGCGCCGGTGAGCTGGGAGAACGTGCCGCAGTACAACCCCCAGGTACTCACCTCGTGGTACCTGGACGCGGCGAAGAAGCAGTCGGCCGAATCGAACCCGGTCTTCACCGGCCTCACCGCGCCGCAGCGCAAGTCCTATGTGCCGCTGACGGATCCGCCGCTGGTGTTCGCCGTGAGCTCGCCGAACGTGCTGAACCTGCCGTGGCTGCTGGAGCGCTACTTGCCGCTGCTCAGCACGGCCGCCAAGAACGCCGGCTGACGATCCGCGGGGGGCTCCGGGAGCGATCGCTCCCGGAGCCCTCGCGCGTCCGGCGTCGGAGGCGGGCGTCAGGGCTCGGCCTCGGGGCTCGGCGTCAGAGGCCGGCGGCCTCGAGCGCCTGCTCGTACAGATCGGTGGCCTCGTCGCGCGACTTACCCGCCGCGAGCGCCTCGGCGAAGACAGCGCGCAGCCGCTCCTCGCCCGCGGCCTCGAAGCGCTTGGTCCAGGCCTCGGCATCGTGGCGCCAGTACCCCACCACGTCGGCGCGGTCCCGCGCCCAGCCCAGGCCCCGCACGTGCTTCTTCGCCGCGCGCGTGTCGGCCGCCTCCCCGGCGAGCCACAGGTAGCCGTCCGTCGGCAGGTCGACGGTGCGCAGCACCTCCGGCAGGCGGCTGGGCGCGGCGCCGTTACCGGTGCCGATCACCTCGATGATCTCGGTGCCGGGGCGCTCGGGGAGATAGGCGATCTCGCTGCGGTCGAGGACCTCGGCGATGACGGTGACGTCGATACCGGCCGGGGTCTCCTCGAGGATCCGAGCGAGGGCCGGCAGCGCCGCGAGGTCGCCCGCGAGCACGTGCCGCGACGCGTCCGCCGCGGGGTCGTACCACGAGCGGGGCCCGGCGGCGAGGAGTCGCCAGCCCGGGCGGGCGGCGCGGAACCAGTCGATCGCGGGCCCGTGACCGTGCTCGGCCACGTCGACGAGCATGCGCCGGGTGCCGGGGTCGTACGCGCGCACCGAGTAGTTGCGATGCCCCGTGCTGCGCTCGGGATCGCCGATCTCCCAGCCGCCGAGGGCCGCGGGGTCGTCCGAGGGGCGGGCGCGCAGCTCGTCACCGTCGGGCGAGAAGTAGAAGGCGATCGATTCGTCCCCCGGCGCGATGGGGACGTAGCCCCCGGCGGTGCCGCCGCCCACCTCGAATTCGAGGCGCAGAAGGTTCTCCGCGACCTGCGAGGTGGTGGTGAGGGTCAGGACGAAATCGTTCCACTTCATTGGTCACTCCCACAGACGGGCCGCCGCGGGGGCGGCACACGCAACTCGTATTTCAAAGTGTAGGCTTACCTACCTTATCGCTCGCAGACTACCCCTAAGGAGACGGAGTCCGACATGTCCACCCTGACCGCTGAGCGCGTGCGCGCCGACATCGCCGAGCTGCTGCAGGTGCCCCCGCAGTCGATCGCGGACGACGACAACCTCTTCGACCTGGGCCTGGACTCGGTGCGGGTGATGACGCTGATCCAGCGCTGGCGCGATGCGGGCGCCGACGACATCGAGTTCCCCGACCTCGCGGAGCAGCCTGAACTGGCCCACTGGCAGCAGCTCGTAGTGGACGGATAGGCCTTCGATCGCACACGCCCCGGGGTGTGGTGGCACAGTGGTCTTCATGGAGCTACGCATCTTCGTCGAACCCCAGCAGGGGGCCACCTACGCCGACCAGCTCGCCGTCGCGCGGACCGCCGAGGCCGCCGGATTCGGGGCCTTCTTCCGCTCGGACCACTACGTGGCGATGAACGTCGACGGGGCCCCCGGCCCCACCGATTCCTGGATCACCCTCGGCGCGATCGGGCGCGAGACCTCCACCATCCGCCTCGGCACGTTGGTCACCTCCGCGACCTTCCGGTTCCCCGGGCCGCTGGCCATCTCGGTGGCGCAGGTGGACGAGATGTCGGGCGGGCGCGTGGAGTTGGGGCTCGGCGCGGGCTGGTTCGAGGAGGAGCACGCGGCGTACGCGATCCCCTTCCCCGATGTGAAGGAACGCTTCGCCCGCTTCGAGGAGACCCTGGAGATCGTGACCGGACTGTGGGAGTCGCAGGGCCCCTACACCTTCCGCGGTGAGCACTTCTCGCTGGTCGACTCCCCCGCGCTGCCCAAGCCGGCGCAGCAGCACGTGCCGATCGTGCTCGGCGGCGCCGGCAAGAAGCGCAGCGCCGCCCTCGCCGCGCGGTTCGCCGACGAGTACAACACCCCGTTCGTGCCGGTCGATGAGGCAGCGGCGGTGTGGGCGCGCATCGACGCGGCCTCCGAGGCCGCGGGCCGCGATCCGCAGTCGATCGTCAAGTCGGCCGCCCAGGTCGTGTGCGGCGGCCACGACGAGGTCACCGTCGCGCGGCGTGCCGCCACCATCGGGCGCGAGCTGTCCGAGCTGCGCGAGAACGGGCTCACCGGCTCCGCCGCGGAGATCGTCGACAAGCTGGGCACGTTCGCCGAGGCGGGCGCCTCGCGGGTGTACCTGCAGGTGCTCGACCAGAGCGACCTCGACCACGTCGAATGGATCGGCGCCGAGGTGCTGCCCCAGGTCGCCGGGCTGTAGTCATCAGTGCGTGCGTGGAGAGTCGCGCCATGGAAACCCACGATTCCCCGCTGGATGACTCGGAGGACTGGCCGACGGCCCGCGACGCCGACGGGTGGCCGGGCGGAGTGGCGTTGCTGTACCTGGACCGCCCTTCCGGGACTCTGACGCCGGCACAGACGGCCTTCGTGCTCGGCAACGACGCCGAGTACATCGAGGAACTGATGCTCGACGAGGAGGACGAGGCCGCCCAGTGGGCGTACGACGCACATCGGGCGCGGCTGGGCGACCCGGATCCGGACCTCGTCGCCGCGAGCCCAGCCGGCGTGGACGGACTCGAAGAGGCGTGCCTGGAACACGCCCGGCTCGCGACGGTGGCCGCCCAGGCCAAGCGGTTCGCGCTGAACCACCTTCGCAGCCACCCGCAGGAGCCGCCCGAGTACTCGATCCTCGAGGCGATGGACCGGGTGCAGTCAGCGGCGGAGGCGGTATTCGCGCCGTGCCGGGACTGCGACGACTGTCAGGCGCACGCCGGACCGTGCCGGGAGCACGCGGGGGCCGTGGCTGCTGCGCAAGCGCACCTGGACGCCGCGGTGGCGGCCATGCGCACGGAGATGCTCGAGGCCTTCGCAGCCTTCACGACCGGGGCGCGCGCCTTCGGCGTCAGTCCTGAAGAGCGCCCTTGAGGTACGCGGCAGCACCCAGGTGCTGCGCACAGTCGTCGACGATGCTCACCAGCCGCACCGCGACGGTGACCGGCGGGTCCCATGCCTCGTCGATCACGCGGGACAGCGCGTCCGGGGTGACGTCCGCGAGGTAGCGGCTCGCCATGGCGTCCACGTCGCGGAAGTAACCGATGAGCAGCGCGTCACTGCCGTGCACCTCGGCCGCCTCGGCGCGGCTGTGGCCGTAGCCCGTCGACTCCGACGGCAGGTCGAGTGCGAACCGCCCGTACCAGTCGTTCGCCGTCCAGACCTCCTCGACGCGGGCGATCGGCGCCAGCTGCGCGTCGATCACCCGGGCGCTGTGCCACACCAACCATGCGATCGTGTTGGCCTCCGGCACGATCCGGCGGTTCGCGATGTCCGGGTCGAGGCCCGCCGTCACTTCCTCCGCGTGCTCGCGAAGGCGGGCGAAGGAGTCGATGAGCAGGTCCCGTGCAGCGGTTGAGTCCATGTCCCCGACGGTACGCCGCTGCGCCACGAACTATCAGCCCAGGCTGCGGCCGAGCTGGCGGGCGAGGATCGCGGCGAACTCGGCGGGCTCCGCCGGTGCGCCGCCTTCGGCGAGGACGGCGGTGCCGTACAGGATCTCGGCGGCGTCCTTGAGGGCCTCGTCGTCGCGCGCGGCCTCGTCGCCGGCGAGGCGGTCGCGCAGGCCCTTGACGAGGTCGTTGTCCGGGTTCAGCTCGAGCGTGCGGCGGGTGCGGGGCACCTCCTGGCCGCTGGCGCGGTACATCTGCTCGAGCTGCGGCGTGAGGTCGAACTCGCCGCCCACGAGGCAGGCGGGCGAGGTGGTCAGGCGCGAGGTCAGGCGCACGCCGGAGATCTTGTCGGTGAGCACCTCGGCGAGCCACGTCGTGAGCGGCTCGAAGCCCTCGGCGTCGGGGGTGTCCTCGCCGAGGTCGGCCTCGCCCTTGGCGACGGAGACGAACCGCTTACCGTCGAACTCCGCGCCCGTGGTCCACAGCTCGTCGACCTGGTCGGTGAGGAGCAGCACCTCGAAGCCCTTGGCGGCGAACGCCTCCAGGTGCGGGGAGGACTCGAGCTGCCGCCGCGACTCGCCGGTGGCGTAGTAGATCACGTCCTGCCCCTCGGGCATGCGGGCGACGTAGTCCGCGAGGCCCGTGGTGCCGGTATCGCTGAACGTGGACTCGAACGACGATGCCTTGAGCAGGGTTTCGCGGTTGTCCTGGTCGTCGAGCAGGCCCTCCTTGAGCACCGCGCCGAACGCGGTCCAGAAGGTCTCGTACTTCTCCGGCTCGTTCTCGCGCATCGCCGAGATCGTCTGCAGGACGCGCTTGACCAGCCGCTTGCGGATCATCACGAGGTGCCGGTCGTTCTGCAGGATCTCGCGGGAGACGTTGAGCGAGAGGTCCTGCGCGTCGACCACGCCGGTGATGAAGCGCAGGTACGGCGGGAGCAGCGCCTCGCAGTGATCCATGATGAACACGCGCTTGACGTACAGCGCGGGACCCGGCTTGGTGTTGCGGTAGAACATGTCGAACGGCGGCATCGTCGGAATGAACAGCAGCGCCTGGTATTCGAAGGTGCCCTCGGCGCGGACCGCGATCGTCTCGAGCGGCTCGTCGAAGGCGTGGCTGACGTGGCGGTAGAAGTCGGCGTACTCCTCGTCGGTGACCTCGTCCTTCGGCCGGGCCCACAGCGCCTGCATGGAGTTCAGCGTCTCGGGGCCGGCCTTCTCGCCCTCGCCCTCGTCGCCCTCGGTGCCGGTGGCCTCGGTCGCGGGCTTCACCAGACGGATGGGGAAGGCGATGAAGTCGCTGTAGCGCCGCACGACCGAGCGCAGCACGTGCTCGGAGGTGTAGTCGTGGAGGCTCTCGTCGCCGTCGGTGGCGCGGAGGTGCAGGGTGATCGTCGTTCCGTGCTGCGCAGGCACGTCGTCGTCGGTGAGGTCGGTGACGGTGTACGTGCCCTGGCCCTCGGACTCCCAGCGGGTGGCGGTGTCCTCGCCCGCCTTGCGGGTGACGAGCACGACGCGGTCGGCCACCATGAACGCTGAGTAGAAGCCGATGCCGAACTGGCCGATGAGCTCCGCCGACGCGCCCTGCTCCTTCGCCTGCCTCGCGGCTTCCAGCTTCTGCCGCAGCTCGCCGGTACCGGACTTGGCGAGCGTGCCGATGAGGTCGACGACCTCGTCGCGGCTCATGCCGATGCCGTTGTCGCTGATCGCGAGCGTGCGGGCCTCGACGTCGGGGCGCAGTTCGATGTGTAGATCCGAGGCGTCCGCGTCGAGGTCCTTGTCCTGGTACGCCTCGAGGCGCAGCTTATCGAGGGCGTCCGAGGCGTTGGAGATCAGCTCGCGCAGGAAGATGTCCTTCTCCGAGTAGACGGAGTGGATCATCAGCGACAGCAGCTGATCGGTCTCGGCCTGGAACTGAAGGGTCTCTGCGGTCACGTCGTCGCCTTCCTCTTCTTCACTGACGGTGCCGCATCGATTCTGCCAACTCGGTGTCGGCCGGACTCAGGGGGTACCGGTCGCGTGCCCGGCGAGGCAGGAATCGCCGGACGCAGCAGATATCTCCGCTCGCCGCGCGAATACACGGGGCGAGCGGAGATATCTGCCGCGGCGGGAGATTTCTGTTGCAGGCGCGGTCAGCCCTGCGTCGTCGGGAGCACGATCATCGACGCGACGTTGACGTTCGCGGGCTGTGCGGAGCTCCAGACCACGGCGTCGGCGATCGCCGAGGCGGGGATCGGCGGATTGTCGACGGTGAACTGCCGCAAGAACTCCCGCGCGCCCTCGTCGGACATGTCCTGCCCCAGGTCGGACTCCGTCATCCCCGGTTCGATCGCGCGGACCCGCACGCCTCGGGGCCCGAACTCGGCGCGGAGGTTGGTGGTGAGATGGGTGACCGCGGCCTTCGTCGCGGTGTAGACGGCGTAGCCGGGAAGCACCATGTGGGCTCCGATCGAGCTGACGAGCACCAGGTCGGCGGGTCCGCTCTCGGCCGCCGCGGTGAGGTCGTCGATCGTCGCGCGGCCCGTGTTGAGCAGGCCGGTGACGTTGGTGGAGACCATCCGGTCCCATTCGTCCTGGTCGGCGGTGTCGAACGGCGCGGCGAGCATGGCGCCGGCGTTGGCCACGACGAGGTCGAACCGGCCGACCTGCTCGCGGAGTTCGGCGACGGCGGCGGTCAGGCCCGCCCGGTCGCCGACGTCGGCGGCGGCGTACGCGGCACCCGTCTCAGCGGCGACCGCGGCGAGGCGGTCCGCTCGACGCCCGACCAGCGCGACGCGGGCTCCCGCCGCGGCGAGTGCGGCGGCGGTGGCCGCGCCGATGCCGGTGCCGGCTCCGGTGACGAGGGCGGTACGGTTCTTCAGGTTCTGTGTCTCAGTCATGGTGATAACGATCTCGTCCGCTGCGCGGGACAGGGAGGCCGTGCGGCTGCCGGGTAGTCGCACTACCTGCTTGGACCTGCGCGAATGGGTACCGTGTCATCCGTGGACGAGAACCTGCTCGGCGAATTCCTGCGGGCCCGGCGCGAACGGGTGGACCCGTCGACGCTCGGCCTGCGCACCATGGGCGTGCGGCGCACCCCCGGGCTGCGGCGGGAGGAGGTGGCGGCGCAGGCGGGGATCAGCGTCGAGTACCTGGTGCGGCTGGAGCGCGGGCGGGACCGCAGGCCGTCGCCCGCCGTCGTCGCGGCGCTGGCAGAGGTCCTGCAGCTCGACGACGACGGTGCCGCCCACCTCGCGCAGTTGGCCGAGCTGCCCGCCAGCCGCGGCGAGGTGGTCGACGAGGTCTCGGACGTACTCCGGCGGCTGGTGGACTCGTGGCCGAATCCGACGATCGTCGCGAACTCGCTACTGGACCTGATCGCGGTGAACGCCGCCGGGGAGGAACTGCACCGCGGCATCGGGCTGCACGTGGGCGACAACATGGCCCGGTCGCTGTTCCTCGATCCCCGTGCGCGCGAGGTCTTCCTGGACTACGACACCGTCGCCCGGGAGACCGTCGGGAACCTGCGGTCGCTGTCCGGCCCGAATCCGTCGCACCCGCGCCTGATGGCGCTGGTGGGTGAGCTGTCGGTGCGGAGCGAGCACTTCGCCCGGCTGTGGGGCGAGGGCGAGGTGCAGGCGAAGGCCAACGGCGAGAAGGTGATCGCGCATCCTGACCTGGGCGTGCTGGAACTCGAGTGGTCCACCCTCGAGGTCGCCGCCGCTCCGGGGCAGCTCGTGGTGGCGTACCAGGCGCAGGCGGGAACCGCGTCGGAGCGGGCGCTGCAGGCCCTGGTGACGCGGGTCGCCCGCTCGTCGTGATGCCGGAGACGTTCCGAAACCGGCGTTCAACTGGGCCACGCGGAGATATTCACCGTGTCACCGCGTTGAACGCCGGTTTCTGAACGGGAAGGGCCCGGCACCGTCGGGAATGACGATGCCGGGCCCTGAGATCCCAGCGGAGAGGACTTCTTAGAAGTCCATGCCGCCCATGCCGCCGGTCGGATCGACCGGGGCACCGGCCTTCTCCGGCTTGTCGGCGACGACGGCCTCGGTGGTGAGGAACAGCGCCGCGATCGAGGCTGCGTTCTGCAGCGCCGAGCGGGTGACCTTCACCGGGTCGTTGATGCCGGCCTTGAGGAGGTCCTCGTACTCACCGGTCGCGGCGTTGAGGCCGGTGCCGGCGGGCGAGTTGCGGACCTTCTCGGCGACGACGCCGGGCTCGAGGCCGGCGTTGACCGCGATCTGCTTGACCGGGGCGTCGAGCGCGACCTTGACGATGTTCGCGCCGGTGGCCTCGTCGCCCTCGAGAGCCAGGCTCTCGAAGACGGCACCCGACTGCGCGAGAGCAGCGCCACCACCGGCGACGATGCCCTCCTCGACGGCGGCCTTGGCGTTGCGGACCGCGTCCTCGATGCGGTGCTTGCGCTCCTTGAGCTCGACCTCGGTGGCGGCACCGGCCTTGATGACGGCGACGCCGCCGGCCAGCTTCGCGAGGCGCTCCTGCAGCTTCTCCCGGTCGTAGTCCGAGTCGCTGTTCTCGATCTCGGCGCGGATCTGCGAGACACGGCCCTCGATCTGCTCCTTGGAGCCGGCACCGTCGACGATGGTGGTCTCGTCCTTGGTCACGACGACCTGGCGCGCCTGGCCCAGGACCTCGAGGCCAGCGGTGTCGAGCGACAGGCCGATCTCCTCGGAGATGACCTGGCCACCGGTGAGGATCGCCATGTCCTGCAGCATCGCCTTGCGACGATCGCCGAAGCCGGGAGCCTTGATGGCGACCGACTTGAAGGTGCCGCGGATCTTGTTGACGATGAGCGTCGACAGGGCCTCGCCCTCGACGTCCTCGGCGATGATCGCGAGCGGCTTGCCCGACTGGATGACCTTCTCCAGCAGGGGCAGCAGGTCCTTGACGGTCGAGATCTTGCCGGCGACGAGCAGCACGTAGGCGTCCTCGAGCACGGCCTCCTGACGCTCGGCGTCAGTGGCGAAGTAGCCCGAGATGAAGCCCTTGTCGAAGCGCATGCCCTCGGTGAGCTCCAGCTGGAGCCCGAAGGTGTTGCTCTCCTCGACGGTGATGACGCCTTCCTTGCCGACCTTGTCCATGGCCTCGGCGATGAGCTCGCCGATGGCGGGGTCGCCGGCCGAGATGCCTGCGGTCGCAGCGATCTGCTCCCGGGTCTCGACCTCCTTGGCCTCCTTCAGCAGGTGCTCCGTGACGGCGTCGACGGCCTTCTCGATGCCCCGCTTGAGGCCCAGCGGGTTCGCGCCCGCGGCCACGTTGCGCAGACCCTCGCGCACGAGCGCCTGGGCCAGAACGGTGGCGGTGGTGGTGCCGTCGCCCGCGACGTCGTCGGTCTTCTTGGCGACCTCCTTGACGAGCTCGGCACCGATCTTCTCGTAGGGATCCTCGAGCTCGATCTCCTTGGCGATGGAAACGCCGTCGTTGGTGATCGTGGGGGCGCCCCACTTCTTCTCCAGCACGACGTTGCGGCCCTTGGGGCCGAGCGTCACCTTGACGGCGTCGGCGAGGGCGTTCAGGCCCCGCTCGAGACCGCGGCGGGCCTCTTCGTCGAACGCGATGATCTTGGCCATTGCGAAGTGATTCCTCCAGATAGGGGCCGGTTCGGCCCGTACTTTGGACACGTCTTCTAGGTCGATTCGATGCCCGCGACGGACGACCCGGCGTGTCACCTGCGCGGGTTGCGCACAGGGCCCGGTCTCACCTCTTCGACCTAGCACTCACGTAATCCGAGTGCTAAGTCGTTTCTAGCACTCGACAGGGTCGAGTGCAAGGTCGTCGCCGCTGGCAGCGAGGACCCTCGTTCCCTCCCCGGTACGCTCAAGTCATGGCAACCGCTGTTCTGGAGTCGAGCGTCGTGATCGACGCGCCCGTGGAGAAGGTCTGGTCGGTCGTGTCCGACCTCGAGGCGATGGGCCGTCGCAGCCCGCAGTGCAAGAAGGTGTTCGTGTTCGGCGGCCCGATCAAGCAGGGCACCCGCATGCTGAACATCAACCGTCAGGGCTGGAAGGTGTGGCCCACGAACACCCAGGTCACCGAGTTCACGCCCAACGAGCGCGTCGCGTTCCGCGTGGCCGAGAACCACACCGTCTGGAGCTTCACCCTGGTCCCGGACGGCGACAAGACCACCGTCGTCCAGCGCCGCGAGGCGGCGGGCGGCAAGACGACAGCCGTCAGCAGCTTCCTCGTGGGCGCTCTCCTCGGCGGCAACGAGGACTTCGAGCGCGGCCTCCTGGTCGGGATGAAGCAGACCCTCTCGCACATCAAGACGGAGGCCGAGGCGAAGTAGCCTCCCCGAGATCGAGCAAGGGGCGCTCCTGCCAGCCGGGGGCGCCCCTTCGTCGTCTCGGCTACTGCGCTAGGAGTTGTTCTTCAGAACGAGATAGGCGGCGCCGATACCCTGGAGAGCCTGCTGCCGCTGCGAGGAACTGAACTCCGCCGTGTACCGCCCGACCGCGACCGCACACCACGTCACCTTCGAGTTGGAACTCTCGTAGATGGGATAGGTCAGGCAGGTCGCGCCGGGCACGCCCGTGACCGCCTGCTCCTCGACCTTCGTGAAGGCCTTGCGGTTCTCGTCGGCGAACTCGTCCACGATGTGCCGCGCTCCCTTCGCGTCCTTCGCCCGGTAGACGGTGCTGCCACCGGAGCCCACGACATCGACGCCCGCATCGGCGAAAGTCTTCACCGACCGCGAGACGTCGGTCTGCCGCAGCACGGCGGACCGCGCGGGGACCGCGTAGCCGCCGGTGCTCTTCTCCGGCGCGAGGGTCAGTTTGGCGACGCCCTCGGCGTCGCGCTGGAGCGTGCTCACCTTGTCGATCGGCGTCGGCCGGAAGCCTTCGAGCGCCTTCGTCTGCCGGTCGAAGTACGTGCGGATCTGGTCTACGGAGAAGTCCCCGAAGACGCCGATGACGAACTGCTTGTAGGCCACGAAGGCCACCGTCGCCGTGCCGGCGGACGGGAAGGTCTGCGTGTAGGCGACGGCGGCGCCGTACCCGGGGATCTTCGTCTCCACCTTGGCCGGGTCGTCCTTGCCGGACGAGTCCTTCGAGGGCGCGCGGAGGGCCGGGCCGACGACCGAGGCCGCGTCGGCGGGGCTCGCCATCCGCAGGAGAGCGACGGTCTCGGCCCTCTGCTTCCGGTTGGCGTCGTACTTCGTGCCCTGCGCCGTATCACTTGTGCCCACCGATACCCAGACCTCAGGCTTGTTCCCCACCGCGTCCGCGGCGGCCTGGCCGAAGAGGTTCGTCACACCCCGCTTGATCGTCTCGCGGGAGCCGGTGATCACGTTGCCGCGGAAGTGCAACGCCGGGTCGACCTCGTAGAGGTAGGGCACGGTCTCCGCCATCCGGTAGCCCTCGAGCGCCTCCCCGTCGCCTGGGTCGTCGGGCCGATGGTTCGCGGCGCGGTGGCGAACGACCCGGTCTCCGGCTTGGGCGCACCCGACGGATCCGCCACCGGCGTGCCGGGCACCGTCGTCGAGCATCCCGCGAGGAGCACTGCGGCCCCCACCGTGCACAGCGACTTACGCAGCATGGATTCCTCCTCCAAGGGTTCGCATAAGTGAACCACGAGCGACCTGTCGCGCACTTGTGCCGCGCTAAGGTGAGCCGATGACCGAGCACAACCTGCGGGACACCGTCGAGAAGCTGATGGACAAGGCCAAGTCCGACCTGGCGGAACTGGTCGCGCACCCGTCGGTGCACGACTCCCCCGAGTTCGGGGCCGAGCCCAACGCGGCGTCGGCGGCGTGGGTGGCGAAGGCCTTCGCCGAGGCGGGCATCGGGAACATCGAGCAGGTCACGACCTCCGACGGGTCGATCGCGATCGTCGGGCACACCCCGGCTCCGCAGGGCGCCCCGACCGTGCTGCTCTACAGCCACCACGACGTGCAGCCGCCCGGACCACGGGAGGCCTGGGACTCCGACCCGTTCACCCTCACCACCCGTCCCGGCCCCGACGGCGCCGACCGGTGGTACGGCCGCGGGTCCGCCGACTGCAAGGGCAACCTCGTCGCGCACCTCACGGCGCTGCGGGCCGTCCGCGGCGAGGACGGCTCGTTCCCCGTCGGCGTGCGGATCATCATCGAGGGCTCCGAGGAGGGCGGCGGCGCGGGCCTCGAGGACCTCGTCGCCGAGCGGCCCGAGCTGGCGCAGGCCGACCTCATCGTCATCGGCGACACCGGCAACGTGGCCGTCGGCCGGCCGACGCTGACCACCTCGCTGCGGGGCGTCGCGACCGTGCGCGTCGAGCTCAGCACCGGCACCTCCGACCTGCACTCCGGCGCCTTCGGCGGCGCCGCGCCCGATGCCCTCGCCGCGCTCATCGCGCTGCTCGCGACGCTGCGCGACGGCTTCGGCAACACCACGATCGACGGGCTCGACAACTCCGCGCGATGGGACGGCGAGCCCTACGAGCCGGCCCAGTTCGCCGCCGACGCCGCGATCTACGACGACGCCGCGATCCTCGGCTCCGGCGCCATCGCCGACCAGCTGTGGGCACGGCCCGCCGTCACCGTCATCGGCCTCGACGCGCCCGCGACGGCCACCGCGGCCGCGGCCATCCAGCCCCGCGCGGCGGCCCTTCTGAACCTGCGGGTCCCGCCCGGCATCGACCCGCATCACGCGGGCCGGTTGCTCGTCGCGCACCTGACCAACCACGCGCCGTGGGGCGCACACGTGGACGCGATCGTCGAGTCCGTGGGCGAGCCCTTCGCCGCCGAGACGACCGGCCCCGCCTACACGGTGCTCCGCGAGGCCCTGACCGAGGCGTACGACGGCGCCGAGGTCGCCTTCAGCGGCCAGGGCGGCTCGATCCCGCTGTGCACGCAACTGCGCAAGGCCGCGCCGAACGCGGAGATCGCGCTGCTCGGCGTCGAGGAGCCGCAGTGCCGGATCCACGCGCCCAACGAGTCCGTCGACCCCGCCGAACTGCGGCGCACCGCCCTGGCCGAGGCGCTGCTACTCACCCGCCTCGCCGGGGCGCCCGCCTGATGCGGTCCGTCGACGAGCACCGCGCCGCGATCGCCGCGCTGGTCCCCGGACCGCGGGCCGTCGACGTGCCGGTGGCGGACGCACTCGGCCTCGTCCTGGCACGCGACGTGCCCGCGCCGCTCTCGCTGCCGCCCTTCACCAACTCCGCGATGGATGGGTACGCAGTGCGCGCGTCCGAGGCCCCCGCCGGCGCCGTGCTGCCCGTCGCCTTCGATGTTCCCGCCGGCCGCACCGACGTGCCCGCGCTGGCGCCCGGGGCCGCGTGCCGCATCATGACCGGCGCCCCCGTGCCCGACGGCGCCGACGCGATCGTGCCCGTCGAGCGGACCGACGGCGGGGTCGAGCGGGTCCGCATCGACGAGGCGCCCGAACCAGGCCGGTACTTCCGCGCCGCGGGCAGCGACATCGTGGCCGGCGACACCGCGCTGCGCGGCGGCGAGACCGTGCGGCCCGCGCTGGTCGGGTTCGCGGCGGCGCTGGGCCTGACGACGGTTCCCGTGCTCGCCCCCTTGCACGTCGCCGTCCTGTCCACCGGCTCCGAGCTGGTGGAACCCGGCACGCCGCTGCGGCCCGGGCAGATCTACGAGTCGAACGCCCCCATGCTCGCGGCCGCGATCCGCGAGGCAGGCGCCACCGCGGAGATCGTGCGGTTCGTGGCGGACGACGCCGACGCCTTCCTGGCACGCCTCGCCGAGCGCGTCGCGGCCGGCGGGATCGACCTCGTCGTGACCAGCGGCGGGGTGAGCGCGGGCGCGTACGAAGTGGTCAAGGACGCCCTCGCGGACCGCGGCGTCGAGTTCGTCAAGGTCGCCATGCAGCCCGGCATGCCGCAGGGGTGCGGCACCGTCGGATTCGACGACGGATTGCGGGTCCCCTTCGTGACCTTCCCGGGCAACCCCGTCAGCGCTCTCGTCTCCTTCGAGGTCTTCCTGCGACCCGCGCTGCGCGCCGCGATGGGCCTGCCCGGCCGCCCACGACGGTCCGCGCGACTCGCCGAGGCCGTCGAATCGATTCCCGGGAAACGCCAGTACCTGCGCGGATTCCTACGTACTGAGACCGACGGTACCGATTCTGTCTCAGTTGTCGGTGGACCGGGCTCGCACTACCTACGATGGCTGTCACGGGCGAATTGTCTGATGGATGTTCCTGCAAAGGTCGAGAAGCTGGCTGCGGGGGCACCGGTGGACGTGATCGCCCTCGACCCCTAACGAGGAGACAACATGATCGCGCAGTACGCAGACACGGCCCTTCTCGCAGCAGCCGGAGTCCAATCCGTCGGATGGATCGGCTGGATCATCATCGGCGGCATCGCCGGGTGGATCGCCAGCAAGATCATGGGCACCGACGCCCAGCAGGGCATCCTCCTCAACATCGTCGTCGGCATCGTCGGCGGTGTGCTCGGCGGCTTCCTGCTGCGACTGATCGGCGTCGACGTCGCCGGCGGCGGCTACTGGTTCACGTTCTTCACCGCGCTCGCCGGGGCATGCATCCTGCTGTTCATCGTGAAGCTGGTCACCGGCCGCAGGGGATAGCTCCGTCGGGTGACAGAATGTCCCCCGACATGAACGCGAATAGAGAGGATGTCGGGTGGCACGCCGACCTCGTACGCCGGTCGACGGGCACCTGACCGAGCACACCTCCGGCATCGAGCACATCGCCGAGCTGATCCGGCACACCGTCCCGCCGCTGCACCCCGCGGGGACCCCGTTCATCGCGGGTTCCCTCGGAGTTGCAGCGGTGGGCTACCGGAGGAGCTGGATCCGGGTTCCCGCCCTGATCACCGCCGTCGCGTGCGCCGGATTCTTCCGACACCCCGCCCGCGTGGTCCCCACCGCCGAGGGCGTCGCGGTGGCCCCCGCCGACGGCGAGGTGACCCTCGTCGACGAGCACGTTCCGCCCCTCGAGCTGGGCCTCGGTGAGGCGCCCCTGCCCCGGGTATCGATCTTCCTGTCGGTGTTCGACGCGCACGTGCAGCGCGCCCCGCTCGCCGGCGTCGTCGACTCCGTGGTGCACACCGCCGGGAAGTTCGTCCCCGCCGACCTCCCCGAGGCCAGCGACCGGAACGAGCGGACCTCGGTGCGCCTCGCCACCGAGTACGGACCGGTCGGCGTCGTGCAGATCGCCGGTCTCGTCGCGCGGCGCATCCGCACCGATTGCGCGCCCGGCGACACCCTCGAGCTGGGTGAGACCTACGGCATCATCCGGTTCGGCTCCCGCGTCGACACGTACTTCCCCGCCGGCACCGAGCTGACCGTCTACAGCGGCCAGCGTGCGGTGGCCGCCGAGACCATGATCGCGCGCCTGTCGTGAACGAGTCGTCCACCGCGTCGCCCCGCCCCGTCGGCGTCATGATCCTGCCGTCGATGCTGACGGTCGCCGCGCTCTGCGCGGGCCTGACGGGCGTGCGGTTCGCGGCGGACGGCAAGGTGGACGTGGCGATCATGCTGGTCGTGATCGCGGCGATCCTGGACGGCCTCGACGGTCGCGTCGCGCGGCTCCTGGGCGCGTCCACCCGCATCGGCGCCGAGTTGGACTCCCTGGCGGACGCCATCAACTTCGGCGTCACCCCCGCGCTGATCCTGTACTTCGTGTGCTTCCCCGGCTCGCCCGCGGGCTGGATCGTCGCGCTGCTCTACGTGGTGGCGATGGTGCTGCGGCTGGCGCGGTTCAACACCCTCGCCGCCGACCCGACGGCGCCCGCGTACACCAAGGACTTCTTCGTCGGCGTGCCCGCGCCCGCCGGCGCCATACTCGTCCTCGCCCCGCTGGCCGCCCAGCAGGAGTGGGGCGACGGCTGGTGGGTCAGCACCCCGATGGTCGCGGCGTGGACGCTCTTCATCGCCGCTCTGACCGTCTCCCGCATCCCCACCTCCAGCTTCAAGACCATGACCGTGCAGCCGGCGAAGGCCGCGGCTGTGCTCGTGGTGGTCGCGGGCCTCGCGGCGCTGACCGTCACCTACCCGTACATCGCGCTGCTGCTGGTGATCGCGCTCTACCTGCTGCACATCCCGTTCGCGTGGCGGTCCAAGCGCTGGGTCGTCGCCCGGCCCGAGGCCTGGGACAACAAGCCCGCGGAGCGTCGGCGGATGCGGCGCGATCAGCGCCGAGCGGTACGGCCGCACCGTCGCGCGGCGACCGCGGGCCGGGGTGGCCGGCGCTCCGCCGCCCGCCTGGGCCTGCGCCGCCCCACCCGCGAGGACTGAGCGCGGCGGCCCCGCCCCGTGGTCCCTCCCGCTGATCCCGCCACCGAGCGGCGCGGCGAACTAGTGTGGACCGGGTGTCGAACCTCTCGCTCACCGTCCGCCTGCAGACCTCGGCCCTCGAGGCGCGACGGGGCATCGTCCGCATCCACCCCGAGGCGCTCGCGGCGCTGGGCCTGCGCGAGTGGGACGGGATCGAGCTCCTCGGCGCGCGCCGCACCGCCGCGGTCGTCGCGACGGCGCCGCCGGGCAGCCCGCCGGGCGTCGCCCTGCTCGACGAGCTGACCATCACCAACTGCGGCCTCCGCGAGGACGCGACCGTCGTGATCGCTCCCGCCACCGTCTACGGCGCCAAGCGGGTGCTGCTGCGCGGCAGCGCGCTGACCCGCACCGCGCTCGACGGTGCCGCACTGCGGCAGGCGCTGCTCGGCAAGGTGATGATGTCCGGCGACAGCGTCTCGCTGCTGCCGCGCGACCTCGGACCGGGCACGTCCACGGCGGACGCGACGGCGCAGCTGTCGCGGCTCGTGGGGGTCTCGTGGACGAACGAGCTGCTCACGGTGGTCGGGGTGGAGCCGTCACCGGGGCCGGTGTCGGTACAGCCGAACTCCGCCGTGCTCTGGGCCGACGACGGTTCCCCCGCGCCGGCCGCCTCCTCCCCCGCTCCGGAGGTCGAGGTGACCCTCCTCGACGAGGTGCCCGACGTCGAGACGCCGGCGGTGCGGCCGGTCGCCGACCTGGTCGGCGCCGACGGCGCTGTCCGTCGGCTCACCGAATGGCTCTCCCTCGCGCTCGACGAGCCGGAGCTGCTGGAGAAGCTCGGCGCGCCCGCCCGGCTCGGCGTGCTGATCACCGGCCCGACGGGCGGCGGCAAGGCGACGGTCGCGCGGTCCGTCGTGGCGCCGCGGCCGCTCGTCGAGCTCGACGGTGCGCTGACCGGCGCGCTGGAGCCGCAGGCGCGGCTGGAACGAGTGCGCTCCGCGGTCGCGCGCGTCCGTGAGGCGGTCAACGGTTCGGGCGCCGCGCTGCTGGTCCGCGACGTCGAGGCGCTGCTGCCCGCGACCCGCGAGCCCGTCTCGACGATGATCCTCGACGAGCTGCGCCGGGCCGTCGCGACGCCGCGGGTCGCCCTGCTCTCGACCACCTCGGCGCCCGGCGAACTGGACTCGAGGCTGCGCGAGCCCGACCTGGCCGAGCGGACGGTCACCATCGACCTGCCGGACGCGAAGCAGCGCGAGCAGCTGCTGGACCTGCTGCTGCGGGAGGCGCCGACCGTCGACCTGGACCTGCACGAGGTCGCGCTGCGGGCACCCGGCTTCGTGGCCGCGGACCTCGCGGCGCTGTGCCGGGAGGGCGCACTGCGCGCGGCGGCCCGAGTGGTCGGCACGGACGAGCGGGTCGCCATCACGCAGCCCGACCTGCTCGGTGCGCTCGGCGTGATCCGGCCGGTGTCGCGCTCGGCGACCGAGGAGGTCGCGGTGGGGTCGATCACGCTCGACGACGTGGGCGACATGGTCGAGACCAAGCAGGCCCTCACCGAGACGGTGCTCTGGCCGCTGCGCCACCCGGACACCTTCGCGCGGCTCGGCGTGGAGCCGCCGCGCGGCGTGCTGCTCTACGGACCGCCCGGCTGCGGCAAGACCTTCGTGGTCCGCGCGCTCGCGGCGTCGGGCCAGCTGTCGGTGCACGCGGTCAAGGGCGCGGAACTGATGAACAAGTGGGTCGGCGAGTCCGAGAAGGCCGTCCGCGACCTGTTCGCGCGAGCGCGGGGCAGCGCCCCCTCGCTGATCTTCCTCGACGAGGTGGACGCGCTGGCGCCGCGGCGCGGGCAGTCGTCGGACTCGGGGGTGGGCGACAAGGTGGTGGCCGCGCTGCTCACCGAGCTCGACGGCGCCGAACCCCTGCGCGACGTGGTGGTCCTGGGCGCGACGAACCGACCCGACCTCGTGGATCCGGCGCTTCTGCGGCCCGGCCGGCTGGAGCGGCTGATCTTCGTGCCGCCGCCGGACGCCGAAGCGCGCGCGGAGATCCTGAAGACCAGCTCGCGGTCGATCCCGCTCGCCGACGATGTGGATCTGCCGGCGCTGGCCGAGCAGCTGGACGGCTACTCGGCCGCCGACTGCAGCGCACTGCTGCGCGAGGCGGCGCTGACCGCCATGCGGCGCGACCTGGACGCCGCCACCGTGACCGCCGCCGACGTCGAGGCCGCGCGGCTGGCCGTGCGGCCGTCGCTGGACCCCGTGCAGGTCGCGGAGCTGCAGGCCTACGCGGACCGTCGGGCGGGGACGACCTAGCCCTTGCTGATCGAGTAGAAGACGGCGTTGGGCACCGCGCCGGCCTGGACGGAGCTCACGGTGACGACGTAGCCCTTGCCGGAGAACTGGGCGGACTGGGTCCCGGCGTCGGGGGCGCCCGCGCCCAGCGCGATGTAGCCGGCATCGGTGAGCTTGCGCTTCGCGGCGTCGTACCCGCCGTCGCCGGCCTGCACCGTCGCGTTGTAGACGGTGACGCCGCCCTGCGCCCGCTCCCCCGCGTCGATGAGGTTGCCGTCGACGATGGGCACGTCGGCCTTGGGGAAGGACGCGGGCAGGGTGACGGTCGCCGCCGGCGCGTCCTCGGCGGCGTCGTCGCCGCACGCCGTGGCCCCGAAAAGCACGAGCGCCCCCACGGCCAACGCGCCGAAAGTGATGCGTGCACGGCGCACGATCCGCGCACGCAATGTGGTCGGTCGATCCTTCGACTGGTCCATGCAGCTCCCGAAATGCCTACCGGTAGAATCTCAAAAGAACGACACCCCGCTCACACATAGGACGGAGTGCCCTTGCTTGTCATCCTCGCCTGTTTGTCATTGGCGACCTTAGCCGCCCCTGTCGTGGTCGGCCGATTCGGCGCACGCGGATTCCTCGGTCTCGCCGCAGTGCCCACCGCCGCGCTGGTCTGGGTCATCGTCCACTGGCCGGTGTCGGGCGAACCCGACCGCACGGAGAGCGTGCAGTGGGTCCCCGCGCTGAACATGAACGTCGACCTGCGGCTCACCCCGCTCGCCGCGGTGATGTCCGTACTGGTCCTCGGCATCGGCGCCGTGATCCTGGTCTACTGCGCCGGCTACTTCACCGGTGTCTCCAACACCCGCAAGTTGCCCACCTTCGCCGCCGAGCTGGTCGCCTTCATGGCGGTCATGTTCGGACTCGTGGTCAGCGACAACATGCTGGTGATGTACGTCTTCTGGGAGCTCACCTCGGTGCTGAGCTTCCTGCTCGTCGCCTACTACGCCGAGCGCGCGAGCAGCCGCCGCGCTGCCACCCAGGCACTGCTGGTGACCACCCTCGGCGGCCTGGCGATGCTGGTCGGCATCATCATTCTGGGCGAGTACTACGGCACCTACCTCTTCTCCGAGGTGATCGCCCGTGCCGTGGCCGACCCGTCGACGATCTCGATCGCCGTGGAGACCGGCGTGGTACTGATCCTCGTCGGCGCGATCAGCAAGTCGGCGATCGTGCCCTTCCACTTCTGGCTGCCCGGCGCCATGGCCGCCCCGACGCCCGTCTCCGGCTATCTGCACGCCGCCGCGATGGTCAAGGCCGGCATCTTCCTCGTCGCGCTGCTCGCGCCGGCGTTCGCGCACCTCACGTCCTGGCGCGTCATCGTGCTGGGCCTGGGGATCCTGACGATGATCCTCGCCGGCTGGCGTGCCCTGCGCGAGTTCGATCTCAAGTTGATTCTCGCCTTCGGCACGGTCAGCCAGCTCGGCATGCTGATGGTGCTCGTCGGCACCGGCGAGCGGAACGTCGCGCTCGCGGGCATCACGATGCTCACCGCCCACGCGCTGTTCAAAGCGACGCTGTTCATGGTCGTCGGCATCATCGACCACGCCACGGGCACCCGGGACATCCGCCGACTGGCGTACCTCGGCGATCGGCAGAAGGTGCTCGCGGTGATCGCCGCGCTGGCCGCTGCGTCGATGGCCGGGATCCCACCGCTGTACGGCTTCGTGGGGAAGGAGGCGGCGCTCGAGACGATGCTGCACGCCTCGCTACCGGCCCCGCTGCCCGTCCTGCTGCTCATCGGCCTCTGCGTGGGGTCCGCGCTGACGGTGGCGTACAGCATCCGGTTCCTGTGGGGCGCCTTCGGCCGTAAAGGACGGTCCGGCCCGACGCGCGCCGTCGAGAGCATCCACTCGATCAGCCCGCTCTTCGTCGCCGGGCCCGCGTTGCTCGCCGTGCTCGGTCTCCTCTGCGGCGTCTTCTCGTCCCGGCTCGACCCCGTGCTCGCGGAGTACCCCGACCAATCCTTCCCTCCCGCGGCCGACCCCTACTACCTCGCTCTGTGGCACGGCTTCACCCTTCCCCTGCTGTTGACGGTCCTCATCATCGCGGCGGGCGTCGTCATCGCCCAGCCCCGCAGCCCGTTCTCCCGACTGCGCCGCCGCAACAGCGTCCTCCTGGGCAACGCCGATCGGCTCTACGACGCCACTCTGCGCGGCGCCGATGTGCTCTCCCTGCGTATGACGCAGAGCACGCAACGCGGCTCGCTCCCGCTGACCCAGGGCACCATCCTGCTGACGCTGGTGCTCCTGCCGGTCCTCGTCCTGGTCTTCGGTACCCGCGACCGCCCCGACATGCGGGTCGAAGCCTCGCCCGTCTTCCTCGCCATCGCAACCCTGATGTGCGCCGCGGCACTGACCGCGGTCGTCCTGCGCAACCGCCTCGCAACGGTGCTCGTGGTCGGCGTGACGGGTTATGGCAGCGGCGTCATCTTCGCGATCTACGGCGCCCCCGATCTCGCGCTCACGCAGTTCCTGGTCGAGACGCTGACGCTGGTGATCTTCGTGCTCGTACTGCGCAAGCTCCCCGCCGAGGCGCCGATCACCGGTAACCGGCCCTCTCGCGTCGCGCGGGCCCTGCTCGGCGTGGGCGTCGCGGTCATGGTCGTCGTGGTGGCGATCGCCGCCCGCTCCGCGCGGGTCGCGGAGCCGGTCGCGGACCGCCTGCCCGGCCAGGCCTACGAGTTCGGCTACGGACACAACACGGTCAACGTGCTCCTCGTCGACATCCGCGCCTGGGACACCCTGGGCGAGATCTCGGTGCTGCTCGTCGCGGCGACCG
This sequence comes from Tsukamurella asaccharolytica, assembly GCF_007858435.1. Taxonomy (GTDB): domain Bacteria; phylum Actinomycetota; class Actinomycetes; order Mycobacteriales; family Mycobacteriaceae; genus Tsukamurella; species Tsukamurella asaccharolytica. The sequence goes on from NZ_VIGW01000001.1 coordinate 180,385, forward strand.
GCGTGGCGTCCCTGGTGTTCCGCAACCGCCGCTTCGGATCCGCGCCGCGCGTCAGCGCCGAGGCGGCGGCCGCGGCTCCGGGGACGACCTGGCTGCGCGGGACCGCTCTGCGCGATCCGCGCCACCGCTCGCTCGTCCTCGAGATCACCACCCGCTTGGCCTTCCCGACGGTCATGGTGGTCTCGGTGTTCTTCTTCTTCTCCGGGCACAACGCGCCCGGCGGCGGCTTCGCGGGCGGCCTCACCGCCGGCCTGGCCCTGGTTCTGCGCTACCTCGCCGGTGGCCGGTACGAGATCGGCGAGGCGCTCCCGCTCGACGCCGGCCGCATCCTCGGCACGGGCCTGTTGCTGGCGGCGAGCGGCTCCATCGTCTCGCTGCTCCTGGGTGCGCCGGCCATGTCGTCGGTGGCCTTCGAGCTGACCCTGCCGGTCTTCGGCGACGTCAAGGTGGTGACCGCGCTGATCTTCGACGCCGGCGTGTACCTGATCGTCGTGGGCCTGGTCCTCGACGTCCTGCGCAGCCTCGGAGCACGACTCGACCTGGAGGGATCCCCCGCCGACATGACCTCGCCCCTGCCCGTCCAATCGGCGGGCGGTGCACGATGATCGTCGACATCGGGCTCTTCGCCGCGATCGCCGTGATGGTCGCCACCGGCGTCTACTTGCTGCTCGACCGCAGCCTCACCCGCATGCTGATGGGCATCATCCTGTTCAGCAACGCGGTCAATCTTCTGCTGCTCGCGTTGTCCTCACCGCCCGGCAATCCGCCCATCGTCGGTTACTTCTCGGAGGGCCGGCTTACGGAGGCGGATCCGCTGGCGCAGGCGATGATCCTCACCGCCATCGTCATCACGATGGGCATGGCGGCATTCATCCTCGCGCTGGCCTACCGGTCCTTCACCATCAACACCGACGACGAGGTCGACGACGACCCCGAGGACACGAAGGTGCTCGAGCGCGACGTCGACATCGCGGCGGAGGATCCCGACTACGACGCCTCGGACGATCCGATCACGGGCGCGCCGTCCGCCCTGGGCGACGCCTACGGACCCGACGGTGAGCCGCTCACCGCCGAGGACCTGCTCAGGGCACGGGTCGATGTGATCGACACGGGCGCTCTCCCGCTGCCGAACGTCATCCGCCAGAAGCAGTTGCCGCCGGCGGACGAGGAGGACCAGCGATGACCGAAGCATTGATGCTGGCCCTCATCCCCTTGCCGACGGTGCTGCCGATCGTGGCGGCCGCGATCACCATGGTCACGGGCCGGCACCCGCGGCTCCAGCGACTGATCTCCCTCCTCTCGCTGACCGCGATCGTCGTGGTGTCGGCGATGATGCTCTACTACACCGACCGCCACGGCACCGTCGCGCTGCACGTCGGCGGCTGGGGCGACCGGGACGGCGCGGGCTCGCCGTTGGGGATCACGCTCGTCGCGGACCAGCTCGCCGCGCTGATGGTGCTGGTCTCCGCGATCGTGCTCCTGGGCGTCCTCGTGTACTCGGTCGGCCAGGGCATCCGCGACGGGGACGAGCAGCAGCCCGTCTCGATCTTCTACCCGACCTACCTCATCCTCGCGGCGGGCGTCTGCAATGCCTTCCTCGCGGGCGACCTGTTCAACCTGTTCGTCTCGTTCGAGATGCTGCTCGCCGCGAGCTTCGTGCTCCTGACCGTGGGCGGCAGCGCCGACCGCGTCCGGGCCGGCGTCTCCTACGCCATGGTCTCGATGGTCTCGTCGGTGGTCTTCCTTCTGGGCATCGCCTACGCCTACTTCGCGACCGGCACGCTGAACCTGGCGGACATGGCGATCAAGTTGCAGGATCTGCCCACGGGTACGCGGACCACCCTGTTCGCCGTGCTGCTCGTGGCGTTCGGGATCAAGGCGGCGATCTTCCCGCTGTCCACCTGGTTGCCCGACTCCTATCCGACGGCGCCGGCACCGGTGACGGCCGTCTTCGCGGGCCTGCTGACGAAGGTGGGCGTCTACGCGATCATCCGCGTGCACACCCTGCTCTTCCCGGGCGGAGCGCTCGACGACGTGCTCATGATCGCCGGCCTGCTCACGATGATCGTGGGGATCCTCGGCGCGATCGCGCAGACCGACATCAAGCGGCTCCTGTCGTTCACGCTGGTCAGCCACATCGGCTACATGATCTTCGGCGTCGGCCTGTCGTCGCCGCTGGGCCTCAGCTCGACGATCTACTACGTGGTGCACCACATCCTCGTTCAGACGACGCTGTTCCTGGTGGTGGGACTCATCGAACGGCAGGCGGGCGCCGCGTCCCTGCGCCGCCTCGGCGGCCTCGCAGCGGCCAGCCCCGTGCTGGCGATCCTGTTCTTCCTCCCCGCGCTGAACCTGGGCGGCATCCCGCCGTTCTCGGGCTTCATCGGCAAGGTGGGGCTGATCGAGGCCGGTGTGCAGCAGGGCTCGGTGGTGGCCTGGGTGCTGGTCGGCGGAAGCGTGGTCACGAGCCTGCTGACCCTGTACGCGGTCATCCGCGTCTGGACCAAGGCCTTCTGGCGCACGCGGTCGGACGCACCCGAGGGGCAGCTCGCCGTCGCCCACCCGGAGGCTCTGCTCGACGACGCCGACGTCATCGAGTTCGCGGATCGCGAGGATCCGGGCCGAATGCCGGTGAGCATGGTCGCGCCCACCGCAGGACTCCTCGGAGTCGGCCTACTCCTGGCGGTTCTCGCGGGACCGATGTTCACCGTCACCGATCGCGCCGCCGCCCAGCTGATCGGGCGCGCCGACTACATCGAGGCGGTGCTGGGCCCGGGGGGCGTGGCGAAACTGAAAACGCCCGACGGCAGCGGCGGTTGGCAGGCGTACACGCCGATGACCGGGGCGCAGGGGAACGGCCCGGGCACCGTCGAACCGCAGAACCCTCAGGGAGGCGCGCATGGCTAAGCTCGTGTCACGGGTACTGCCTGACCTGCGCGACGGCCGCGCCGTGCTGGTCAAGCTGGGCCAGCTGCTGTGGCTCGACGCGGTGTGGGTGATGCTGTGGGGCGATGTGACCTGGGGCAATATCGCGGGCGGACTACTCGTGGGCCTGGCGATCCTGCTGCTGCTCCCGATGCCTCCGGTGCCCGTCGAGGGCCGCGTCCACCTCGGCGCGCTGCTCAAGCTGGGCGGGGTGTTCTTCGTGGAGATGTTCCGCTCGTCGGCCGAGGTGGCCTGGCTCGCGATCCGGCCCGGCACGATGCCGCTGAGCGCGGTGCTGCGGGCGAAGGTCGCGATCAAGTCCGACCTGGTGCTCACACTCTTGGTCGACATGATGAACCTGATTCCGGGCACGATGGTGCTGGACATCGATACCAAGCGGCGCTTGCTGTACGTGCACGTCGTGGATGTGAGCAGCGAGAAGTCGGTGCGCCAGTTCTACCGCAGCACCGCCCGCCTCGAGCGCCTCTTCATCAGCGCCTTCGAGAGGGACAACGAGTGGCACGCGAGCCCACTGCACGGTATCGACGACGACGCGTATCACCACGTCACGCCGGACTCGCGCGGCCCGGCCGGCGATGCCCGCAGGATTGCGGCCCCCGAGATCGCCTACCGCGATGCCCGGCGGCCCGAGGAGGGGGAGGCATGACCGTCGTCTTCGTCATCACCGGCGTGATCCTCGTGACCGCCGCGTTCCTCACGGCGTACCGGCTTCTGCGCGGCCCGAACACGCTCGATCGGGTCGTCGCGGTCGACGCCCTCATCGCCATCGCGATCGGCGGTCTCGCCGTCTGGGCCGCCTACAGCCGCAACTCGTCGGTCATCCCGGCGATCGTCGCACTCTCGCTGGTCGGCTTCGTCGGCTCGATCTCAGTGGTCCGGTTCCGGGTGCCCGACGACGCCGGAACGGCTCCGTCCGCCCCGGACGAGACGCCGGACATCGCACCGCGACCCGGAGGTACCCGATGATCGTCGACATCGTCTCCTCGGTCCTGTTCCTCACGGGCGCCGTCTTCGCGTTGACCGCGGCGATCGGCATCATCCGCTTCCCGGACACGCTCACCCGGATGCACGCGGCGACGAAGCCGCAGACCCTGGGCATGCTCCTGCTCCTGGCCGGCGCCATCGTACGGATGACGGATTCCGTCGACGTGTGGATGCTCGTCCTCGTGGGATTGTTCACGATGATCACCGCACCGGCAGTGGCGCACCGCGTGGGCCGCGTGGCGTACCAGGAGCAGCGGCTGCGCGACAGCACGATCGACCCCGAACAGATGGAGACCGGCAGCCGCGACTAGGGCTCGGCCGCGCCGGCGGACGGGCGGTAGCGCCGGCTACGGCAGAACGAGCTCGTGCGTGACCGACCGCACGACGTCGCGGTAGGCGTCGGTGCTGCACACCCCGTCGGCGATGGCGCGCTGCCGCTGGTACGAGGCGCCGCGCTGCGGGATCGCGGCGACCGCGTCCAGCTCACGGGAGCATCCGAGACGCCGCGCGACGGGCGCCAGCTGCTCGAGCAGGTCGTCGAGGTCGTCGGTGACCAGCCGCTCGTTGTTGTCGGCGTCCTGGATGATGATGGCGTCGAGGCCGTACCGCGCGGCGCGCCACTTGTTCTCCTGGACGTGCCACGGCGGCAGCGTCGGCAGGGTCTCCCCCGCGTCCAGACGTTCGTCCAGCCACACGACGAGGCAGTGGATCAGGGCGACGACGGCCTCCAGCTCCGCGAAGCTCGACATCCCGTCGCAGATCCGCACCTCGATGGTGCCGAGGTGGCACGCGGGGCGGATGTCCCAGCGGATCTCGTTGAGGTGGTCGATGATCCCCGTCGTCTTCTGGTCGTGCACGAAGCGCTCGAACTCGCTCCACTGCTCGAACTGGAAGGGTAGGCCCGCGGTGGGCAGCTGCTGGAACATCATGGCCCGGGTGCTCGCGTACCCGGTGTCGTGGCCGCCCCACATCGGGGAGCTGGCGGAGAGCGCCAGCAGGTGCGGGTAGTGGTTGAGCAGCGCCGAGATGATCGGCAGCACCTTGTCGCGGCGGTTCACGCCGACGTGCACGTGCACGCCCCAGATGAGCATCTGCCGGCCCCACCACTGGGTACGGGCGATGAGCTCGTCGTAGCGCGGATTGTCAGTCAGCTGCTGCGCGCTCCACTGCGCGAACGGATGCGTGCCCGCGCCGAACAGGTCGACGCCCATCGGATCAGCCGCAGCGCGCACGCCACGGATCACCGTCGCCAGATCGGCCATCGCCTCCGCGGTGTTCTCGCAGACGCCGGTCACCACCTCGACGGTGTTGCGCAGCATCTCGGAGTGCACCTGCGTTGCGAGATCGGGGTGCGTGGACCGCACCCCGTCGAACAATTCCCCGGCCCTGCTGACCAGATCCGCGGTCTCCCGGTCGACGAGGGCGAACTCCCACTCGACGCCGATCGTCGGCCGCGGCGACGCCTCGAAGGCGACGTTCTCGATGGCTAACCGACCTTGATCACGCCGCACGCGATGCGGCCGCCGGCGTCGCCGGTGTTGAGGGTGGTCTCGTCCGGCACGGGCTGCCCCGGAACGATGTTGGTGTAGCGCGCCGACGGGATGTTGCCGAAGTTGTCGGGACCGGCATGGATCATGAGCGCATTGCCGTCGGCGTTCCGCTTGATGTCCGCGAGGGTGAAGGCGCCGGTGCTGGTCACGGTCTGGCCGGTGCCGTTCGCGTTGACGTAAACCGAGACCAGGTCACCCGTCATGGGATGGCCGGAGGCGCCGGGCTTCTGCCAGTGGCCGCCGGCGGAGCCGAAGTTGGCAGCGGAACCGGGGGCACCGTTCCTGGCGACCGAGTTCGGCTCGCACTTGCCCACCTCGTGGATGTGCATGGCATGGAAACCGGCCGGCAGGCCGGTGACGCGGACGTCGACCACCACGACGCCGTCCTTCTCGGAGAAGGTCGCCTTGCCGGCGCTGCTGCCGTCGGGCTTGACGAGGGAGGCCTCGGCGGCGCCGGCCGACGGGGTGCTCGCGCCCGGCTTGGCCTCCTCGCCGTGGGAGTTGGGATCCAGGCTGCGAACCGGGCCCTGGGCGGGCACCGTGGCGCCGGTGACGACCGCGGGCGTCGTGCCGGGGGCGTCGGAGGGCTTCGCGTTGGGGGTACAGCCGGCCAGGGCGATAGCCGCCACCGGAAGGATCGCGATCGGGGCGAGGAACTGACGCTTCGTCATCGATGACTCCTTTTGCGACGGCTACCGGTGCCGGGCCGCCCTGGGGCTGGTGTTGCCCGAAATCATATCGGGGCCGCTCTCGCGGCGAGGGACAGGACCCCGCTCCACCCGTCGCGGGCTACTTTCTGACAACGGCGACGGCGAGCGCGCCCGCGCACGCCTCGAGCCCTGCGGGCCGCGCGGCGGTCGCCGAGCCGGGGAGCGCCGTGGAGATCGTCTTGGCGGCGTCCTCGCCGCCCCCCTCGAAGTACACGGTGGTCGCTCGCGGCGCGGCGGGGCGGTTCGGCCAGTCCGCCGCGTTCTCGCCCTGCACGGTGAATCCGGCCTTCTTCAGGGTGTCCCGCGTCTCGGCGACCGGGGCCTTCGCGACGGAGATCAGGCACACCGCCGGCGTGGCGGCGGCGGGCTGCGCGGTCTCGGTCGAGGCGGCCTTGATCTTGGCCTCCTGCGCGTTGAGCGCCGCCTGGGGATCGTCGTTGCGGGTCAGGAGCCCGTGGACCCCGACGGCCGCCAGGATGATCGCCGCCGAGATCAGGATCATGATGATGGTCCGGATCGGGACGGCGCGGGTGTTCTGAGTGCTCACGACACCCGACTGTATCGGATCACGTGATCTCGAAGCCGAGCTTGCGGGCGGCGCGGGCCTTTTGCCGGCTGGCCCGGACCCGCCGCAGGCGCTTGACGAGCATGGGGTCGGCGGCCAGCGCCTCGGGCGTGTCGACCAGCGCATTGAGTACCTGGTAGTACCGGGTCGCGGAGAGCCCGAACAGCTCCTTGATCGCGTCCTCCTTGGCGCCGGCGTACTTCCACCACTGGCGCTCGAAGGCCAGGATGTCGTGCTCGCGCCTGGTCAGGCCGTCCTCGCCGCGCTCGTCGACGGGGTGCGCATCAGCTCGGACCGTCTTCTGCGCGGCCGCACCGGCGCCCTCCATGCGTTCCCCTCGCATTCGAAATCACACTTCTGTAGTTCGCGTCAATCTAACCACGGCCGGCGGCGGCGCCACGGGGCTCCGGGCGCGTGTCGCGCACCTCTCGCGCCCCCGGGCCGGGCACGCCCGGTGCGCCGGTGCACCCCGCAGCGCGCCCTACTACCGTGTACGCCATGTCCGTCCTCCCCATCGTCATCGTCGGCGACCCCGTGCTGCACTCCCCCACGACGCCCGTCGAGCTGGATGCGGACGGCAAACCGTCGGCCGAGATCGTGGCGCTGCTCGACGACATGTACGAGACCATGGACGTCGCCAACGGCGTCGGCCTCGCGGGCAACCAGGTGGGCCGCGCCCTGCGGCTGTTCGTCTACGACTGCCCCGACGAGGAGACCCGCGAGCGCCGGCGCGGCGAGGTGATCAACCCCGTGCTCACCACCTCGGAGATCCCCGAGACGATGCCGGACCCCGACGACGACTGGGAGGGCTGCCTCTCCGTCCCCGGCGAGTCCTTCCCGACGGGCCGCGCCGACTGGGCCAAGGTCGTCGGCACCGACCGCAACGGCGAGAAGGTCGAGATCGAGGGCACCGGCTTCTTCGCGCGGATGCTCCAGCACGAGACCGGCCACCTCGACGGCTTCCTCTACACGGACGTCCTCACCGGCCGGTACGCGCGGCAGGCGAAGAAGTTCATCAAGAAGCAGGGCTGGAACGTGCCGGGGCTGACGTGGGTGCCGGGCACCGTCGAAGACCCCTTCGGCCACTGACGTGCCCGCCCCCGGCGACCGGGTGGTGATCCGGCGCCTGCTGCCGTCCGGGCAGGCCGCGGACGTCCTCGGAACGCTACTGTCCGACGGTGACCCGCTGATCGTCCGCGCCGACCGCGACGGCGCCGAGCACGCGATTCCCCGCGACGAGATCGTCCGGGCGAAGACGGTGCCGCCCCGGCCGGTCCGGGCGAGCGAGATCCGGTCGTTGGACCTCGCGCGGGCCCGGTCGTGGTGGTCGGTGGAGCGCGAGTGGATCGACGGCTGGCTCTGCCGAGCGGCCCCGGGACTGCGTGGCAATCGCGCCAGCAGTGCCGCGGCCCTGCATCCCGACGCCTCGGCAGCGGACCTGCCCGCGGTCAGGGAATGGTTCGCCCAGCGGGGACTCCCGTTGAGGCTGGATGTCGGGCCCGCGACCCGCGGTCAGTCCGGCGCCGCTGGACACGCTCACCGATACCCTGACCGCTCCCGTTTCCCTGGGTGCCGTCGCGCCGGGCGCGCGGGTGGCGTTGGCGCCGGACACGCAGTGGCTCGCGGTGACCGGCGTGTCGGAGCAGCTCATCCGGTCCGTGGACGGCGCATCGCGCTTCGTCTCGATACGCGACGGTGACAGCACCGTCGCCGCAGCGCGGGCCACCGTGACCGCGGACGCCGGCGGCCGGCTCTGGGGCGGACTCGCGGCCGTCACCGTCGCCCCTTCGTATCGACGGCGCGGCCTGGCGCACATGCTCGTGCGGCATGCGATCGCCGAGGCCGCGGGCCTCGGTGCGGCCCGGATCTACCTCGAGGTCACCCGCGACAACGACGCGGCTCAGTCTCTCTACCGATCACTCGGCTTCACCGATCACCACACCTACGGCTTCTGGACGGAGCCCGATGGCACACCCTGACGCCCGTGTGGGGTCGGGCTGGCGCCGAGCTCCGGCGCTCGGAGATGGTGCGGGCGCCGCGCCGGCCGGACCGCTAGGTGCGCGCCGCCGAGTCGACGACGTCCTGGTACTGCGGGAACCGGGAGATGAACGAGCGCACGTAGGTGCACACGGGGATCACGCGACGCCCCCGCGAACGGAGGTCGTCCAGGACGCCGGAGACCAGCGCGCGGGCGAAGCCCTGCTTGCCGAACTTCTCCATGACCACGGTGTGCAGCAGGATCACGTCGCCGTGCTCGGTGACCTCGTACCCCTCCACTCCGATGAGCTCGTCCCCCGACCAGAGTTCGTACCGGTCCCGCACCGGATTGTCGAAGAGACGCAACGACTCCCCCAGTTCCAGCGTGGGCGGCGGAACCTCGACCTTGTCAGCCATGAACACCTCCATGTGATTCGGATCACTCCACCGTACGCCCGAACCCCGACAAGTCGGCGCACTGACGGACGGCGTTTTCACATCTGTCACATTTGTCGACCGTGAACCCGACAGGGGTCGCCACCTTCTCCACGTCGGGCGGGTTCGCGCGGCGAAGCCGCCCCGAGGCGTGCGGATCGCCTGAGACTCCGCTCGGCGTGCGCTACCCTCGGTAACGCACCACACGGGAGCTCACCGCAGTGAGCTGAGAGGACGTCTAGCGCTGGCGTCGACCGTACGAACCTGTCCGGGTAATGCCGGCGTAGGGAAGAGGAGTCCCACATGCCTGTTTCGTCGTCCAGCCCTGTCTCCACCGTCACCGTCGGCCCGATCGAGGGTTCCGAGAAGCAGTACCGCACCCTCCCGGGCGCCGACGGCGCCGCCGACCTGCACGTGCCGTTCCGCCGCATCGCCCTCACCAACGGCGATCACCACGACGTCTACGACACCTCCGGCCCGTACACGCAGTACACCGCCGAGGATCAGCTGCACGACCTCGCCGAGGGCCTGCCGAAGGCCCGCGACGCCTGGACCAAGCCGGCCCCCGTCGATGGCGCCAGCACCCAACTCGCCTGGGCCCGTGCGGGAATCATCACCGACGAGATGCGCTTCGTCGCCGCCCGCGAGGGCTTCGACCCGGAGAAGGTTCGCGAGGAGGTGGCCGCCGGCCGCGCCGTGATCCCGGCGAACCGCAAGCACCCCGAGCTCGAGCCGGCCATCATCGGCAAGGCATTCGCGGTGAAGATCAACGCGAACATCGGCAACTCCGCGGTCACCAGCTCCATCGCCGAGGAGGTCGAGAAGATGGTGTGGGCCACCCGCTGGGGCGGCGATACCATCATGGACCTGTCCACCGGCAAGGACATCCACGAGACGCGCGAGTGGATCATGCGCAACGCGCCGGTCCCCGTGGGCACCGTGCCGATCTACCAGGCGCTGGAGAAGGTCAAGGGCGACCCGACGAAGCTCACCTGGGAGATCTTCCGGGACACCGTGATCGAGCAGTGCGAGCAGGGCGTCGACTACATGACCGTGCACGCGGGGGTGCTGCTGCGCTACGTGCCGCTCGCCGCGAACCGGGTCACCGGCATCGTCAGCCGCGGCGGCTCGATCATGGCGGCGTGGTGCCTCGCGCACCACGAGGAGTCCTTCCTGTACACGCACTTCCGGGAGCTGTGCGAGATCCTCCGCGAGTACGACGTGACCTTCTCCCTCGGCGACGGCCTGCGCCCGGGCTCCATCGCCGACGCCAACGACGACGCCCAGTTCGCCGAGCTCCGCACCCTCGGCGAGCTGACGAAGATCGCGAAGTCCTATGGCGTACAGGTGATGATCGAGGGCCCGGGCCACGTGCCGATGCACAAGATCGTGGAGAACGTCCGGCTCGAGGAGGAGCTGTGCGAGGAGGCCCCGTTCTACACGCTCGGACCGCTCGCGACCGACATCGCGCCGGCGTACGACCACATCACCTCAGCGATCGGGGCGGCGATCATCGCGCAGGCGGGCACCGCGATGCTCTGCTACGTCACCCCCAAGGAGCACCTCGGCCTGCCCAACCGGGACGACGTCAAGACCGGCGTGATCACCTACAAGATCGCGGCGCACGCCGCCGACCTCGCGAAGGGGCACCCCGGCGCCCAGTCCCGCGACGACGAGTTGTCCAAGGCGCGCTTCGAGTTCCGCTGGATCGACCAGTTCAATCTGTCGCTCGACCCCGACACGGCGCGCGAGTTCCACGACGAGACACTGCCCGCCGAGCCGGCCAAGACCGCGCACTTCTGCTCCATGTGCGGCCCGAAGTTCTGCTCCATGCGGATCAGTGCCGACGTGCGCGCCTACGCGCAGGAACACAACCTGGTGACCCAGGAGGACATCGACGCCAAGCTCGCGGCGGACATGGCGGCGAAGTCGAAGGAGTTCGCCGACGCCGGTGGGCGCGTGTACATCCCGCTGGAGACTTCCCGCACATGACGGACGGGGCGACCGACCGGGCGACGGTGGCGGTCGGCGCACCGTCGCGCCTGCCGACCGCCCCGCAGGGCACGGCCCCGCGCCGCGTGCTGACCATTGCCGGCTCGGATTCCGGTGGCGGCGCAGGTATCCAGGCCGACCTGCGCACTTTCGCCGTGCTCGGGCTACACGCCTGCGTGGCGATCACCGCGGTCACGGTGCAGAACAGCGTCGGCGTGCAGGACTTCCGCGGCGTCGAACCCGCGATCGTCGCGGCCCAGATCCGTTCCGTCGCCGGCGACATCGGCGTCGAGGCGGCCAAGACCGGGATGCTGGCCTCCACGGAGATCATCGAGGCCGTGGCAGCCGCCGCGGACGCGGAGGACATCGGCAACGGCCACGCGGTGCCGCTCGTCGTGGACCCGGTGGCCGCGTCGATGCACGGCGATCCGCTCCTCGCGACCGAGGCCTTGGATGCGCTGCGCACCGTGCTCATCCCTCGCGCCACGCTGGTCACCCCCAACCTCGATGAGGTCCGGCTGATCACCGGGATCGAGGTCGTCGACGCCTCCTCGCAGCGGGAGGCCGCCGAGGCGCTGCTGGCGCTCGGGGCGCGGTGGGCGCTGGTCAAGGGCGGTCACCTGCGGGATTCACCGGAGAGCCCGGACCTGCTCACCGACGGCGCCGAGTACGTCGAGTTCACCGCGCCGCGCGTCCCGACGGGGCACGACCACGGCGCGGGCGACACCCTCGCCGCGGCGACCACCGCGGCCCTCGCGCACGGCGCGACGGTGCCCGCGGCCGTCGAGTTCGCCAAGGCCTGGGTCACCGAGGGCCTGCGGTGGGCCTACCCCCTCGGCGCCGGCCACGGCCCCGTCAACCCCCTCTGGGCGGTCACCACCCGCAATTGAACGATGTTTTGGAGAGCATAAGCGCAGGTCGAATTCTCCAGAACATCGTTCAATCGGAGTGGCGGGGCCGACGTGGCCGTATCCTCGGCCCATGCGGTTCCTCCCCCTGCCCGCGAACGGCGAGACGCCGGTGCGGGTGATGACGATCGCCGGGTCCGATTCGGGCGGGGCGGCGGGGCTCCAGTCCGACCTGCGGACCTTCGCCCTGGCCGGCGTGCACGGCACCAGCGCCGTCACGGCGGTCACGGTGCAGAACAGTCTCGGCGTCACCGGTTTCCACCCGATCCCGCCCGCGACGGTCGCGGGTCAGATCCGGGCGGTGGTGGAGGACATCGGGATCGGGGCGGCCAAGACCGGCATGCTCGCCACGGCGGGCATCATCGACGCGATCGCGGACACCGCGGAGGAACTGGGCATCGGCGCGCGCATCCCCTTCCTCGTCGATCCGGTCTGCGCCTCGCAGCACGGCGACCCACTGCTCAGCCCCGAGGCCCTGGAGACGCTGGTGCGCCGGCTCTTCCCCCTCGCCCACCTCGTCACGCCGAACCTCGACGAGGTGCGGCTCATCACCGGCATCGACGTCGTCGACGAGGTCACCCAGCGCGACGCCGCGCGGGCCCTCCACGCCCTCGGCCCGCGCTGGGCACTGATCAAGGGCGGCCACCTCCGTACGGCCTCCACCAGCACGGACGTGCTGTACGACGGTGCCGACTTCCTCGAGTTCGAGGCCCCGCGCCTGAACACCCGGCACGATCACGGCGCGGGTGACACCCTCGGCGCGGCCGCCGTCTGCGCGATGGCGCACGGCTACGCGGTCCCCGAAGCGGTGGCCTACGGCAAGGAGTGGGTCACCCGTTCCCTGGCGGCGGCCTACCCGGTCGGCGCCGGCCACGGCCCCGTCAACGCGTCGTGGCGCCTGCGCGCGCCTTCCTGAGGCCCGACCAGCGATTCAACACGGCGACGACCAGCGGCAGCGCGAGCACGACGAAGACGAGCCGCAGGCTCTGGACGGTCGCGATCAACGCCATGTCGGCATCCGGGCTGCCCGTCGCGCTGGCGACGACCGCGTTGATGCCGCCGGGGGTGGTCGCGAGGTAGGCGTCGGCCATCGGCACCCCGGTCATCCAGGCCGCGACGCCCGCCAAGGCGGCGACGAGACCACACAGCACGACGATGGCGCCCGCGATGGCCGGCAGCAGGTTCGCGAGCCGACGGAGCAGCCGGCGATCGAACATCAGCCCCACCTCGAGCCCGACCACGATGAGCAGCAGTTCCTTGAAGGCGCCTTGCGGCGCGAAGCCGCGGGTCAGCTCCGAACCGCCGATCACGGCGGCCAGGAGCATCGGCCCGATCAGTCCGCCGCCGGGCAGACGCAGCTTGCGACCCAGCCACATCCCCGCGAGCGCGAAGACGAACGCCGTCGACAGGCCCGCCACCTGGTCCCCGCGACCCACGAACTGCAGGTCGAGTAACCAGGACTGCGAGGACGCCGTCGCGCCGCCTGCCAGGCCGACCATGACGAACGGCGCGGTGAGGCTCACGAGCAGTACGCGCGAATACTGCATGACGCCGACGACGTCCTTGCGGGCTCCGAGCTCGTCACAGAGGGTGACCACCGCCGAAGAACCACCGGCCATGAGGCCGAGCGTCGCCGTGCGCTGGTCGAGCCCGGAGACCCATCTGCTCAGCACCCAGGCGGTGGCCAGGGACAGCAGCACGGTGAGCACGGAGATCACGAGGAAGGGCGCGAGAACCGGGCCGATGGTCCGCATCGCCTCCAAGTTCAGGTAGCCGCCCAGCATGACGCCGATGAACGCCTGGGTCCACCTGCTGACCTCCGTGGGGACGGTGACTTCTCGTCCGATCGCGATGCGCAGCACCGCACCGAGCACGAGCGCCGCGAGCAATGCGGGCGCGGGAACACCGAGCCTCGCCATCCCCTCGGCGAGGAGCCACGCGCCGACCAGTACCGCCAGGTACCGCAGCCCGCGGTGCGCGACGGCCCGGCGGAGAAGGCCCGGTGCGGGTTCGCGCACGGGGGATTCCGGGACGGTCGGCGGTGCGGCACTGTCGACACTCACACCCCCTGTGTAGCACCGCGAACGATCGCCTGCCAGGGCCGTGGGTGAACGTTCACGCGATGCTTACATAGGGCGTGACCTGCGCCATTGCCTCCTCCCGGTGAGTCACGCGTCACGTCGGGCGATGAGCGCAACGCCGCAGACCCAGAGCGCTCCGATCACGACGACCAGGTAGACGAAGGACACCGGCGCACCCCACGGGAAGTCGTCGTCGAAGAGGACGCCCATGAAGTTCTGGAGGTTCGACAGGGGCAGGTACGGTCCCGCCTCCCGGGTCTGCGGGATCGTCGTGATCACGTTGTCGATCACGAACAGGTAGCCCAGCAGCAGGGTGATGGCGCCCGCGCCGTTGCGCAGCGCGCAGCCCACCGCCACCCCCAGGACGGCGGCGAAGGCCGTCCCGACCGGGAAGGCGAGGAACGATCCCGCGCCCGAGCGCAGCACCTCGCCCGGGGAGCCGTCCACGATAACCCCGAACAGCACCACCGCCACGACCATCGCCACGGTGTAGGTCACGGCGCACACGACGGCCACTACCGCCGTCTTTGCCAGGAGGGCGATCCAGCGGTTCGGCACGGCCAGGAAGGTGGACCGCAGGGTGTTGTAGCGGATCTCAGTGGTGACGGAGAGCACGCCGATCACGCCCGCGAACATGATGGCGATGCCGGGAAGGGCGGCGAAGCCCGAGAGTGGCGCGAGGGCCACTACCCCGGGGTCGTCGATGGTCTCGCCGATGTTGCGGACGACGAGGGCCACGATCAGGGTGATCCCCAGGGCCGCCGCGGACGATCCGATGAGCAGCCACTTCGTGGCGCGGACCGTCGCGAGCTTGACGAACTCGGCCTGTACGGCGCGGACGATCATCCGATGCCTCCCGTCCCGCGGTACTCCACCGCTCCGCCCGTGAGACGCATGAACACCTGTTCCAGCGAACCGCTCTGGGGTGCCAACTCGGCCAGCGGCAGTCCCTCTGCGGCGGCGATCTCGCCGATCGCGTCGCTCGTGGCGCCGCGGACGGTCAGCACGGTCCGCCCTCCCCCGCCGGGGGCGGCCTCCTCCGCCGCGGCGACCGCCAGCCCCCGCGAGGTGAGCGCGCCGGCGAGCTCGCGGTCGCGGGGGCTGCGCACCCGCACGGTGCGCTCGGAGTTCTGCTCGATGAAGTCGGCCATGGCGCCGTTCCACACGAGGTGCCCACGACCGACGATCACCACGTCGTCGGCGGTGAGCGCCATCTCGGCGAGCAGGTGACTGGAGACGAATACCGTGCGCCCCTGCGCGGCCAGCGATTTCATGAAGGTGCGCACCCAGACGATGCCCTCGGGATCGAGCCCGTTGACCGGCTCGTCGAAGAGCAGAACGCCAGGATCTCCCAGCAGGGCACCGGCGATGCCGAGTCGCTGCGCCATGCCGAGGGAGAAGCCGCCGACCTTCTTCCGCGCCGCGTCCGTGAGGCCGACCGCCGCAAGACACTCGTCGACGCGCCCCCCGGGGATGCCGCTCGCCACCGCGAGCCAGCGCAGGTGGTCCCTCGCCGTCCGGTTGGGGTGCACCCACTTCGCGTCGAGTAGCGCGCCGACCTTCGTCATCGGCCGGTCGATGGCGCGGTAGTCGCTGCCGCCGATCGTCGCGCGACCGGCGGTCGGCCGATCGAGCCCGAGGATGCAGCGCATCGTGGTGGACTTGCCTGCGCCGTTCGGGCCCAGGAACCCGGTGACGCGACCGGGCCGCACCGCGAAGGACAGGTCGTTCACCGCTTGCACGGCGCCGTAGGTCTTGGTCAAGCCCGCGACTTCGATCATGGCTGCACGCTAGCAATTCCTCGGCCGGATCGCCGTCGTGCGCGCTCGGCCATAGACTCGGCCCGAACCGGAGACGCGGAGGGGCGATCCATGGGTGGGGACTCGACGAACGACCGAACGGGGACGGTCTTCGGACCGTACCGGCTGGTGCGGCTGCTAGGCCGCGGTGGAATGGGCGAGGTCTACCTCGCACGCGACACGGTCAAGGGGCGCGACGTCGCGCTGAAACTGCTGCACGCGGGCGTCGCGCAGGACCCCGGATTCCGCGAGCGATTCACGCACGAGTCGCAGACGGCGGCACGGCTCTCCGATCCCCACGTCATCCCGATCCACGACTACGGCGAGATCGAGGGCACTCTCTACCTGGACATGCGACTCGTCGAGGGCAGCAATCTCGCCGAACTCGTCGCGGCGGGGCCGTTGCCGCCCGAGCGGGCCGTCGACCTGGTGACGCAGGTCGGCTCCGCCCTCGATTCTGCACATCTGCAGGGCCTCGTGCACCGGGACGTCAAGCCGGCGAACGTCCAGGTGACCCCGTCAGGATTCGCGTACCTGCTCGACTTCGGCCTGGTGGTGGACGGCGACGCGGAGCGCCGCACCTCCGCCGGCCTGTTCGTCGGGTCCCAGGCGTACGCCGCACCCGAGCGCTTCGACGGTGGCGGTGCCACCCCGGCCGGCGACGTCTACTCGCTGGCCTGCGTCCTGTACGAGCTGCTCGTCGGGCGGCCACCCTTCACCGCGAGCGCGATCTCGGAGATGATGCGCCACCACCTCCTCTCGGCGCCGCCGCGACCGTCGGCGGACGCGCCCTTCCGCGCACCCGCCGCGCTCGACGCCGTGATCGCCAAGGGCATGGCCAAGCGACCGGAGGATCGGTACGCGACCTGCGGATCGTTCGCCCGGGCCGCGGCCGCCGCCCTCCAGGGCACGCCCCAGAGCTGGGGAACCACGACGACGGTGCCGTCGGCTCCGCGCCCGGCATCGCCTCCGCCCGCACCACCCACGCAGATCTCCTCCCCGCACGGCGGGCCGTCCTCGAGCGGGCGACCGCAGTACGTCACCCCGAGCTACGCGCCGCCGGCCGCCTATCCGCCCGCCGCCGGTGCCGGTGCCGGTGCGACCGCCCCGCCGCCGCGCCATCGGGCGGTGGTCCCCGTTCTCGCGCTCGTCGCGGTGCTGCTCGTCGCCGCGCTCGTCGCCGCCGTCGTGCTGCTCAGAGGTGGCGGATCGTCGGCGCCGGTCGCCGTGACCACGACCACCCCTCTGCCCGCGTCCGCGGCCACCCCGACGGACTCGGCACCGTCGACCACACCGTCAGTGACGAAGGCCGCCCAGCCGCCGAACACCGCCGTCTGCGAGGGGAGCACCGGCGGGGTCTTCGGCACCGTCGCCGCCGACCGGGGCAGCGGCGTGCCCGGCGAGCCCTACACTTCCTGCGAGTTCGCCACCGCGATCGCCGCGGCGTACCGGGCGGCGCACACCGCCCCGCAGTCGGGGCCGGTGTCGGCCGTGAGCCCTCGTGCGCCGGACCTCGGTGCGATCGCGATGGCGTGCACCGGCACGACGAACATCGTCACGTGCCGGGGAGGGAACAATGCGATCGTCTACATCTACTAGGGCCGCCGCGGTCCTCGCCGCACTGCTGAGCACCACCGCCTGCACGGCCGGCGACGCCGGCAGGGCCGCATCCTCGTCCGCGGTGCCCGCGCCGGGCTCGTCGGCACCGGTCGCCAGTGCCTCCGGCGGCCCGACCTCCGGGGCCCCGGCCGGGCCCGCCGATCCGCTCCAGGCGGCGCTGAACCGCGCGATCGCGGAGATCCCCGGTCAGGCCGGTATCGCCGTCGCGGGCGGAGGGCGCGTCGTGGTCGCGGGGGACGCGACGGGGCTCCCCGCGTGGTCGACGTCGAAGGTGCCTCTGGTCATGGCGGCGCTCGAGCGTACAGGGACGGCCGAACCGGCGGTCACCGCCGCCATGCGGTCCGCAATCACCCGCTCCGACAACGACGCCGCCGAGGCCATCTGGTCGTCACTCGGCCCGCCTGAGCAGGCGGCCGGCGCTGTGCAGCAGGTGCTGCGAACGGGCGGCGACGCGGAGACGGTCGTCCAGTCCCGCAAGGTGCGCCCCGAGTACTCCGCGTTCGGCCAGACCCGATGGAACGACGGACCGGCGGCGACCTTCGCGGCTAGCCTCCCCTGCTCACGGTCGGGCCGGGAGGCCGCCGAGCTGATGCGGGAGGTCGACGCGAACCAGCGGTGGGGCGCGTACGGCCTGCGCGGCGCGCAGTCGGTGGGCGTCAAGGGCGGGTGGGGGCCGGGTACCGACGGCGCCTACGTGGTCCGGCAGCTGGCCGTCGTGCGGGCCAAGCACGGCTTCACGGGCCTGATGCTCTCCGTGCGGCCCGCCGACGGCGCGTTCGCGTCGGGCACGTCCGCGCTCACGCGGCTCGCGGCGACGGTCAGCGCGCAGCTCGACGCCCTCCCCGCGGGCACCTGCTGAGCCACGCCCATTGTGGTTCCCGTCACACCCGGGAATCGGTCATGCGATGATAAATCTCCCCTCTGATCGCCCGGAGACGCCGATGACCGCTCGCACGATCGACGCCGACGCCATGCGGTCCGCCCTCCGAACCATTCGTACGCGCACGGAACTTCCGGTCGCCTTCGTCGGCATGGTCGATGACGACCACGTGATCCTGAGCGGCGGCGTCGGCCTGCGCACACCGGCGCTGAACGGCCTGCCGGTCGCGCGCGGCGCCGGGCTGGGCGGGCACGTCCTGCGCACGGGGCGGCCCAGCGCCGTGGCCGACTACGGCACCGCGGGCATCACGCAGCACTATCAGGCGCACGTGCAGGCCGAGGGCCTGCACTCGATGGTCGCCGTCCCGCTCGCAGTGAACGGCGTCGTTCGCGCGGTCTTCTACGCCGCGGACCGCCGCCAGACCACGTTGAGCGACACGATCCTCGGCGCCGTGGCGCACACGGTCCGCGACCTCGCCTACGAGCTGCGCGTGCGCGAGGAGGTGGAGCGTCGGATGCAGTTCGCGGAGGCCGCGGCCACGGAGCGCTCCGCCCTCGGCGGTGTCGACCGGGAACTCCTGCGGGAGGTCTTCTCCGAGCTCCGCGCCCTCGCCGGGGAGATCACCGACGGCGCCCTCCGCTCCCGCCTGGAGTGGGCGTGCGGCCGCATCACCGACCTCGGCCGCCCGTCCGACGGTGCCGCCAGCCCCGACCGCCCGCTCACCGCGCGCGAGCTGGACGCCCTCGCCCACGTGGCGCTGGGCTGCACGAACGCCGAGGTCGCGCAGCGCCTTTCGATCAGCGCCGAGACCGTGAAGGCCTACCTGCGCAGCGCCGGACAGAAGCTCGGCACCCGCACCCGGTTCGAGGCGGTCACACGGGCGCGCAGCCTCGGCCTCCTTCCGTAGCACCGGGCCCGTCGTACCGGGGATCGTCGCGACTACCCCATTTCGGGGGTACCGGCGGTGTGATCGCGGTCACTACCGTTCGGGGGGTCCACCGACCCCGAGGAGCCCCTGTGAGCGCACCCGAACTTCCCGTCGTCCCGAAAGCCCGGCTCCGCCGGGTGGCGATGGCCAGCTCGATCGGAACCACGATCGAGTTCTACGACTTCTTCATCTACGGCACCGCTGCCGCCCTGGTGTTTCCCACCATCTTCTTCTCGAACATGAGCCCCGGCGTCGCGACGCTGGCCTCGTTCGCCACCTTCGCGGTCGCCTTCTTCGCCCGGCCCGTGGGCGCGATCCTGTTCGGCCACTTCGGCGATCGGATCGGCCGCAAGCGCACGCTGGTGTGGACGCTGCTGATCATGGGCGCGGCGACGGTGACGATCGGCCTGCTCCCGGGCAGTGAGAGCGGTGTCTTCGGGCTGTTCCCGAACGGCATCGGCACGCTCGCGCCGGTCCTCCTGGTGCTGATGCGCTTCCTCCAGGGCTTCGCCGTGGGCGGCGAGTGGGCGGGCGCCACGCTGCTCACCGCCGAGTACGCGCCGAAGGGCAAGCGCGGCCTGTACGCGATGTTCCCGCAGCTGGGCCCGTCGTTCGCGTTCTTCCTCTCCAGCGGCACGTTCCTGCTGTTCACGATCGCCGCCGGCGACACCAACGACGCAGACAGCGCCTTCATGACCATCGGCTGGCGTGTGCCCTTCCTGCTCTCGGCGGTGCTCGTGCTCGTCGGCCTGTGGGTGCGACTGACGGTCGAGGAAACCCCCGTCTTCACCGAGGTCCGCAAGCGCGCGCTGAGCGAGATCAACCGCACCCGGCTCCCCTTCCTGGACGCGATCCGGTTCCAGTGGAAGGAGATCCTGATCGCCGCCGGAGCGCTGGCTTCGCTGTTCTCGCTGTTCTACATGGGCACCGCGTTCCTCACGAACTACGCCACCAAGAACCTGGGCTTCCCACGCTCCACGGTGCTCGGGATGGGCATGGTGGGCGCCGTCTGCTTCGGACTCGCGATCGCCGCCTCGGCGATCTACTCCGACCGGATCGGCCGCCGGAAGGTCATCATGACCTCGTGCGCCCTCGCCGTGGCGTGGTCGCTGGTGCTGTTCCCGATCCTCGACACCAAGAGCCTGCCGATGTACGCGGTCGGGCTGATCGGCACGCTGATCATCTTCGGCATCGCCTACGGCCCCGCGGGCGCCGCGCTCCCCGAGATGTTCCACGAGCGCTACCGCTACACCGGTGCGGGCTTGGGCTACAACCTCGCCGGCATCCTCGGCGGCGCGATCCCGCCGCTGATCGCCGCGAAGTGGGTCGCCGACGGCAACCAGCTGTGGGTCGGATTCATGCTGGCCGGGCTGTCCGCGGTGAGCGTGCTGTGCTGCTACCTGATGGCCGAGACGAAGGACCTCGACATCGTCGAGTCCGCGCAGGACCGGAACGGATCGAAGCCCGACGAGGACCTCGCCGCCGTCTAGCCGATCACGGCGTACGTGCCCCGCCGAGAAGCAGATTCGTGATCACGCGAGCGCTCTCGGCGGGGTTCGTCACGTCGACGTCGTTGACCATCGCCGCGAGCGTACCCAGCAGGTACCCCATCCACACCTGCGCGATGTCGCCGGAATCGAAGCTCTCGTCGAGCAGCCCCGCGTCGCGGGCGTTGCCGAGGATCACCGCGAACCGGGCGGTCGCCTCGTAATACACCCCCAGGTAGGTCTCGATGGCCTCGACGTCGACGCCGGGCACCTCGAGCACGAGGAACCGAAACTCCTCCCGGCGATCCGCGATGTCCCGCAGGACGTCGGTGTTCAGGCTCTGGATCGCGGCGCGCAGCTCCGCGGCGGAGACCTCCGCGGGCAGCGCGGCGACCGCGGCGTCGAGCCGGCCGAGGATCGCCTCGCGATTGCGCTCGAGGAGCACCGCGAGCATGTGCCGCTTGCTGTCGAAGTAGTTGTAGAAGGTGCCGTGGCTGACCCCGGCGCGTTCGGTGATCTCGCGGACGCCGACGGCGGCGTAGCCCTTCTCCACGAACTCCGCGATCGCCGCGTCGAGCAGCTCGCCGGATCGGCCGGCCGCGGGGGCCGGCGCGGCGGCCGGGTCGGGGATCTCCTCGTGCGCCGGAGCGAAGTCCGGCAGAGCGGCGCGGGCACCGTCGGACAGGACGCCGCTCGCCGACATCCGGACGGCCGCGCGCACGTAGGACTGCCGCCGTTCGGGATCGTCGCCGCCCGTCAGGCCCATCACGAGGCCGGGGACGCCGAGCGCGGGCAGCAGGCGGCCGAGCTGCACGGCCTCCTCCTCCGGCCGCTCGGTCCGGGTCACGATCCAGCCCCGCTCGCGGGCGTGGCCGAGCGCGCGCCCCATCATCGAGTCGAAGGTGCGGTAGAGGCCCTGGATGCGGAACCGGAGCTCCTCGTCGACGGTGCCGGACTGGACCATCACCACCTTGAGGATGTCGGGCCGCGAGTCGGCGAGGGCGAACAGGCGCGCGGCGACGTTCTCCACCATCTGCTCGGTGCCCGCCAGATCGCCGCTTCCGGCCGCGTCGACGACGCTGTCGGGGGCGATCGCGGTCGCCAGTTCGTCGACGCACCGGTCGAAGACGAGGTCGAGCAGCTCCCGCTTGCCCTCGACGTACCGGTACAGCGTGCCCTGCCCCATGCCGGCGCGCCGGGCGATGTCGGCGACGGAGGCCTGCTCGTAGCCCTGGCCGGCGAAGACTGTGAAAGCGGCGTCGGTGAGCTGCTCGCGGCGGCGCTCGGCGAGCCCGACGGAGGGCGGACGGCCGCGGCGAGGCCTCGGGGCCTCCGCGACGCCCGACTCCGGTACCGACATGGTTGACGATCTTATCGCGTCTCGGACAACCGCCCGACCCGACATTCTGCGATGGCAAATTCCAGGGTCGACCTGCCCGGTCGGCGGCGAGGCGATCCAAGGCGATCGCCCCGCGGTCGGGTCACGCCCGGTCCCGGGCTCCCGTCGCGCGTGCTATGCGACCGTCCATCGGGGAGGAGGGAACGGCCCAGCTGCGCCGCGGGATCCGGCCCGCGCCGCGGGCGAGGCGGCCCGCCTCGACCGCGAGGCGCATCGCGGTGGCCATCGCCTCCGGGTCCGCGGCGCGGGTCACCGCCGAGGCGAGAAGCACGGCATCGCAGCCGAGTTCCATCGCGCGCGCCGCATCGCTCGCGGTTCCGATCCCGGCGTCCAGGATCACCGGAACCGGACTCTGCGCCACGATCATCTCGATGTTGTGCGGGTTGAGGATGCCCAGCCCGGTGCCGATGGGCGAACCGGCGGGCATCACGGCGGCGCAGCCCACGTCGGCGAGGCGCCGGGCGAGGATCGGGTCGTCGTTCGTGTAGGGCAGCACGGTGAAACCGTCGGCCACCAGCTCCTCCGCGGCCTCCACGAGGGCGACCGCATCGGGCAGCAGCGTCCGCTCGTCACCGATCACCTCGAGCTTGACCCAGTCCGTCTGCAGCGCCTCGCGGGCGAGCTGCGCGGTGAGCACCGCTTCCGCGGCGCCGAGGCAGCCGGCGGTGTTGGGCAGCGGCATGATGCCCAGCTCACGGATCGTCTCGAGGACGCCGCCGCCCTCGGCGAGGCTGGTGCGGCGCAGCGAGACGGTGGTCAGCTCGGTGCCGGACGCCACGAGCGCGGCCCGGAGGTGCTCGAGGTTGGCGCTGCCGCCGGTGCCCGTGATGAGCCGCGAGCCGAACTCCCGACCCGCGATGATCAGCGGATCGCGCTCAGCCACCCTGGACCGCCGTCAGCACCTCGACGTCGGCGTACGCGGGCAGCGCCTCGTCCCACCGCGAGCGCGGGTGGACGGCGCCGTTCACCGCGATCGCCACGCCCTTGTCCGGCAGCCCGAGCTGTTCGAGCAGCGTGAGCGCCGACGTCCCGTCGAGCACTTCCCGGTCGTCGCCGTTCACCGTCAGCTCCATGCCTGTACCTCCTGCTGAAGAACCATATCGGCCGCTCGCACGCCCGTCACCGGCGCGAGCAGCAGCCCGTTCCGCCCGTGCCCCGTCGCCGCGAAGACGCGACCTCCGAGCGGCGCGATCACCGGCACGTTGCCGGCCGTCGTGGGCCGCAGACCCGCGGTGACCTCGACGAGGTCGTACTCGCGGAGGAAGGGCAGCACGGCGAAGGCGTCGTCCAGCAGCTCCACGACGGGGCCGATCCGCACGCCCAGGTCGCGATCGTTCTCGTACTGGGTGGCGCCCACGACCACGCCATCGGAGCGCGGGACGACGTACACCTGACGCCCACGGACCCGGGCGCGCACCGTCGCCGCGGGGGGCGGCAGGCAGGTGGGCCCGCGCCGCAGGCGCACCACCTCGCCTTTGACGGGGCGCACCCCCAGCTCGGGCACGAGCGCGCCGGAATCGGACCCGGCGCAGACGATCACGGCGTCACCCGGAAGGTCGGCGAGTCCCGCGGCGCCGCCGACCGCCTCGGCACGGAAGGCTACCCCCGCCGCCGCGCACGCGGCGCGGAGCGCGCGGTGCAGCAGCCTGTTGTCGACGGCGATCTCCGCCGGCGCCGACGCCGCGGCCCGGATGCGCGGCGCCGCACCGGGAACCGCGCGGGCCGCCGCGGACGGCCGCATCGGACCGAAGAGCGCGGTGTCGCCGACCGCGGCGGCGATCGTCTCCAACTCGGCGGCGTCGCCCTCGTCGACGGCGAGGTGGACGGTGCCGCGGGCGGTGATCAGCGGACCGTCGGCGAAGGGCTGGAGGTCGCGGGCGAAGCCCTCCCACAGCCCGAGCGACTCGACGCCCAGCCGGTACAGCTCCTCCTCGCCCGGCCAGGCCTCGGAGTACGGGCCGAGCATGCCGCCGGCCACCCATGAGGCGCCCGATCCGGGCCGCGGGTCGACGACTTCGACGGCGCTCCCGCGCCGAGCCAGGTTCCAGGCGACGGTGAGGCCGACGGTGCCTCCGCCCACGACGGTCGCGGTCTTCGTCACGACGAATAAGCTCCTTCCTTCGCCGGCATTACCCGGATCAGGTCTGACGGTCAGGGGCGCGACGTGCCCCACTCTCAGCCCCGCGGCGGGAGCTCCCGTGTGTACGTGCCCCACCCTACGCCGCCGGGCCTACGCTGGGGCCATGATCTCCCCCCGCGAGCGGCTCGCCTCCGCCTCCCTGTACCTGTGCACCGACGCCCGGCGCGAGCGCGGCGACCTCGCCGAGTTCGTGGCGGCGGCGCTGCGCGGCGGCGTCGACATCGTGCAGTTGCGGGACAAGGGCTCGGCCGGCGAGCGGCAGTTCGGGGCGCTCGAGGCGGCGCAGGAGATCGAGCTCGTGACGCGGCTGCGGGAGATCGCGCACGAGCACGGCGCGCTGGTCGCGGTGAACGATCGCGCCGACATCGCCCACGCCGTCCGCGCCGACGTCCTGCACCTGGGGCAGGACGATCTGCCCGTGCCGATGGCGCGCGCCAACGTCGGGCCGGATGTCGTGATCGGACGGTCCACGCACGACGGTGCCCAGGCCCGCGCGGCCGCCGTGGAGGAGGGCGTCGACTACTTCTGCACCGGCCCGTGCTGGCCCACGCCGACGAAACCCGGCCGGCCCGCCCCGGGCCTGCCGCTGGTCCGGGAGACCGCCGCCGCGGCGCCCGCGCGGAAGTGGTTCGCCATCGGCGGCATCGACCTGCCCCGCGTGCCCGAGGTGACGGCCGCCGGCGCCACCGCGATCGTGGTGGTCCGGGCCATCACCGCCGCCGACGATCCCGAAGCCGCCGCCCGCGCCCTCAAGGCCGCCCTCGGCTGATCGCCGCCGAACGTCCGTGACATCGCCTCCCGCCGCCCCATGACAGCACTGCCCGAACCTTCTGCAGGTTCCGGCGACGACACGCCGCGTGCGGCCCGCCGCAACCTGCAGAACGTCGCGCCACCGTCGACCTACCGCGGCACCGCCACCCTGCCCACGCGACTCCTAATCGCTCGCGAGGGCGCGCACCTGCACCTGCAGGTCCGGCCAGGCGGTGGCGAAGGCGGGGTGCAGCTTGCGCTCGAGCACCGCATCGAGCGCGACCCACTCCAGCGCGGTGGACTCCTCGTTGGGCACCAGCTCGCGCGGCTCGACGAGGCGGGCGAGCACCGTCGTGTAGGTCCAGCCGACCTCCGAGCGGGCGGTGACCACCTCCGTGAGCACCTCGAGCGACGTCGGCGGAAGACCCGTCTCCTCGAAGGCCTCGCGGAGGGCGGCGTCCGCGGCGGACTCGTGCGAATCCCGTGCGCCGCCGGGCAGCGACCACGTGCCGCCCTGGTGGCTCCACCACGCGCGGTGCTGAAGTAACACCCGGCTCTCGTCCGGCGACAGAGCCAACAGACCCGCGGCGCCGAACCGACCCCAGAACCGAGAACCGTCCGGGTCGCGGACCCAGCCGTTCCCGTCACCCAACACGACACCCACCGTAGCCGAACGGCGGCCGGCCGGAGAGGCGACTCTGCGCGTCATCGCGTCTGCGGGACGTGCCCGCACGATAGGGTCGATGGAACGAAGTCCGCGGTGGCCCGCCCCCGGCCGAAGGGTGCAACGCAGGGAGGGAGCAGACGGTGACAGCCCAGGCGTCGAAGAACCGGCAGCTGCCGTCTCTACGCCTCCGATCCTTCCCGGAATCCTCCGTTCTCGCAGAGCTGCGGGACTTCTTCACCTCCAGCCCGGGCAAGCTCGTCTCGATGGCTCTCGTCCTCATCACGATGGGTCTCTTCGCCGGCTGGTTCACCTCCGCGGCCCAGCTCTCGCGGACCGAGGTGCTGGAGCAGAACCTCTCGGATTACGAGCCGCGGGCGCACGCAGCGCAGGTGCTCTACAGTTCGCTCTCCGCGGCGAACGAGTCCGCGAACGCCGCTTTCGTCGCGGGCGG
This sequence comes from Tsukamurella asaccharolytica, assembly GCF_007858435.1. Lineage (GTDB taxonomy): Bacteria > Actinomycetota > Actinomycetes > Mycobacteriales > Mycobacteriaceae > Tsukamurella > Tsukamurella asaccharolytica. The sequence goes on from NZ_VIGW01000001.1 coordinate 206,654, forward strand.
GCTGCCGGCGGACGAGATTCAAAGCAGCTACAGCGTCGCCCTCGCCACCGCCGGCAAGGCCCTCATCACCTCCGCCACGAGCCTGCCCTCCGACGACAGTCCCGCCCACGCCAACCTCGACACGATCGCTATGAACCTGCCGGTGTACACCGGCTTGGTCGAGACGGCACGGACGAACAAGCGGCTCGACAACTCGGTCGCCGCCGCCTACCTCGCCACCGCGTCGACCCTGATGCAGGACACGATGCTCCCCGCCGCGGAGGGTTTCTACCGCGAGGAGACGGAGGACCTGCGCCGCACGCACGGGAAGTTCGCGTCGCCGCCGTGGGCGATCTACGGCGTGCTCGGCATCGCCCTCGCGTCGGTTCTCCTGACCCACCGGTACCTTGCACGCCGCACGCAGCGACGGATCAACCGCGGCCTCGTCGTGGCCGCCGCCGCGCTCGCCGTCGCCATGACCTGGGTCGTGGTGGCCGGCCTCACCTCGTCGACCTACTCGCTGCGGGCCGAGCAGCGCGGCACGGCGGCGGTCGACGCGCTCTCACAGGCCCGCACGCTGACGCAGAAGGCCCGCTCGATGGAGACGATGGCGCTGGTCCAGCGCGGCGCCGGTCGCGGCGTGCCGGCGTCGGCGTTCGCCGACACCCTGCTGGCCGCCGAGGAGGAGCTGAAAACGATCGGCGAATCCGACCCGCAGATCACCGCCGCCGTCGGCGCGGCGCGGGCCGACGCGCGGCGTTGGGTCACCGCACACCAGCAGATCGTCGCGCGCGAGGCCACCGGCGACTACCTCGGCGCGACGCGGGTGGCCATCGGCACCGACCCCGGTTCCGCGGCGGTCGCCTACCGCTCGCTCGACGGGCACCTCACCACGGCCATCGACCGGGCCCGCACGCTCTACCGCGACAACGTCAACACCGCCCGCTTCGCGATCGCCTTCTCCGGTCCGGGTGCTTTCCTGTTGTGCGTGCTCGCCGCTGTCGGCGTCGCGGCCGGCTTCTACCCCCGAGTCAGGGAGTACCGATGACGCGACGGATCCTGTCTGTGATCGCCCTCTCGCTCGCCGTCGCGCTGGCGTCGACCGGCTGCGTGGTCTCCGCGCCCGAGGCACCCGGCGATGCAGTCACCGCCGTCCGCCAGCCGGTCCCCGGATCGGCTGCCGTCGTCCCCACCGACACCCCGATCCCACCCGAGGTGTCGATGTGCACCGCCACACCGTTCCCGTCGGACCTGCCTGCACCGGGCCAGATGATGCCGGGCACGACGATGGCCGACATCCACGACCGCGGTCGCCTGGTGGTGGGTATCGACATCGGCTCCAACCTGCTCTCCTTCCGCGACCCTCTGACGGGCGAGATCAAGGGCTTCGACGCCGATATCGCGCATCAGATCGCCGCCGCGATCTTCGGCGATCCCGACCGCATCCACTTCCGGATCCTCTCCACCGCCGATCGTCAGAAGGCCCTCGAGGAAGGCACCGTCGACGTGGTCGTCAAGACGATGTCGGCGACCTGCGAGCGGGCGAAGTCCGTCGCCTTCTCGGCGACCTACTTCATCGCGCAGCAGCGCATCCTCGCGCCGCGCGGGGCGCCGATCAACACCGTCGGCGATCTCTCCAGCCGTCGAGTGTGCGAGGTACGCGGCACCACCTCGCTCGACCGGGTGCGGCGGCTCGTACCCAGCGCCACCGTCGTGGCGTCGGACTCGTGGTCGGACTGCCTGGTGATGCTGCAGCAGGCGCAGGTCGAGGCGATCTCCACCGACGACGCCATCCTCGCCGGACTCGAGGCCCAGGATCCGAACCTCACCATCACCGGCCCGTCCATGGGCCTCGAGTACTACGCGGTCGGCGTGGGGAAGAACCGGACCGACCTCGTGCGTTTCATCAACGGGGTGCTCCTGCGCATGGCCTTCGACGGGACGTGGATGCGTCTGTACAACCAGTGGTTCGCGTCGTCGCTCGGTCAGGTCTGGTCGGCGCCATCGGCGAGGTACGAGGGGTGATGCACGATGACTGACGACGTCGACCGGGCCGAGCATACGCAGGCCCAGGTCGTCTCCTTCGACGACGAGGACGAGGACGAGGAGCAGGGCACCGTCGGCGCCCCGATGGTCGACCTGTTCGATGACACCGAGCCGCCGCCGCCCGTCGGCACGCAGGTGACGACGGTGCCCCCGCCCGCCCCGGCCGTGGCGACCGAGGCGACCCCGCGGTTCGGCAACGGCCCCGTCCGGACCGCGTCGACGACCCGCGTCGCGGCGCGCCGACGCGTGGGCGGCGGCCTCGTCGAGATACCGCGGATCACCGAGGTCGACCCATCGGAGGCGATCCGCACCAATCCGATCATCGCGGAGGGCAAGCGGTACTGCTGGAACTGCCGCAAGCCCGTCGGTCGCGCGCACGACGGCGAGCCCGGCGCGCTGTTCGGCACCTGCCCGCACTGCGCCGCCCGCTTCTCCTTCGAGCCCGCGCTCAAGCCCGGCGACATCGTGGCCGACCAGTACGAGATCAAGGGCGCGATCGCGCACGGCGGCATGGGTTGGATCTACCTGGCCACCGACCTCAACGTGGTCGACCGGCCCGTCGTGCTCAAGGGCCTGCTCAACTCGGGCGACGCCCAGGCGCAGGCCGTCGCCGTCTCGGAGCGACGGTTCCTCGCCGAGATGACGCACCCGTCCATCGTCAAGATCTACAACTTCGTCGAGCACCCGGATCCGGACGGCACCCAGATCGGGTACATCGTCATGGAGTACGTGCCGGGCAAGACGGTCAAGGACATCCTCAGTGAGGCCGCCGCGGCCGGCGATACCGGCGCCAAGGTGGAGGTCGAGCAGGCGATCGCCTACATCCTCGAGGTGCTCCCGGCCCTCGGCTACCTGCACAGCCTGGGTCTGGCTTACAACGACCTCAAGCCCGACAACATCATGATCAGCGAGGAGGACGTCAAACTCATCGACCTGGGCGCCGTCGCCCCGCTCGGCGGTTACGGATACATCTACGGCACACCCGGGTTCCAGGCTCCGGAGATCGGCAAGACCGGTCCGTCGGTGGCCTCGGACGTGTACACCGTGGGCCGCACGCTGGCGGTCCTGGTCGCCAACGTGCCGATGGAAGGGGGCCGGTACGTCGACGGCCTGCCCTCTCCCACCGAGGACGACACCCTCGCGAAGTACAACTCGCTGTACCGGCTGCTGGTGAAGGCCACGGCGGAAGATCCGGAGGAGCGCTTCAGCTCGGCGGCGGAGCTCACCGATCAACTGCTCGGCGTGCTCCGGGAGTGCCTCTCCACCAAGTCGGGCGAGCCGCGGCCCGGGCTGTCGGTCGTCTTCACGCCGCAGCGCTCCACGTTCGGCGTCGAGCTGATGCTGCGCGCCGTAGCCCCGGATCCCGAGGTGCACGACGACCGGCTGCGCCCGCCGGAGGTCCTGGCGGCGTTGCCGATCCCGATCGCCAACCCGTCCGATCCCGCCGCCGGCGTGCTCGCACTGTCGATGCGCAGCGATCCCACCCAGATCCTCGACTCGCTCGCCGAGCTGCGCGAGGCGATGGCGGGCACCGTCGAGATCGATCTCGCGGAGGCCCGCGCGCATCTCGAACTGGGCGAGGTCGACGCGGCCACGACGTTGCTCGACTCGCTGGCCTCGCGTGAGCCGCACCGTTGGCAGGTCACCTGGTACCGGGCGGAGACGGCGCTCATGCAGGGCGACTACGCCGCCGCCTACGACTACTTCGAGACGGTGACCGATCAGGCCCCCGGCGAGGCCGCACCCAAGCTCGCCGCCGCGGTGGCCGCCGAATTCTGTTATGCCTCGGGCGAATCCGATCCCGAGGGCTGGCTGGACCGCGCCCGGTGCCGATACGAGAGCGTGTGGCGCACCGATCGCGGAATCATCTCCGCGGCCTTCGGCGCCGCCCGGATGCGCCGCGCCGCCGGCGACGTCGTCGGCACCGTCGAGATCCTCGACCAGGTGCCGTCGACGAGCCGGCACTACCACAACGCGTTGTGTTCGTCCGTGGTCGCGCTGGTGCACGGCCGCGACTTGGCGGACGTCACGGAGGCGCAACTGCACGAGGCTGCGCGGCGGGTGCGCACCCTGCCCAAGTCCGAGTTCCGGCGGCTGCAGCTGCGCGCGCTGGTGCTCGGGGTGGCGCTCGGCTGGGTGCAGCACCGCAATCAGCACGGTCGCCTCGACGGTACGCGCACGTTGCTCGACCACGCGCTCACCGAGCGGGGCCTGCGGCGAGCCACGGAGAAGGCGCTGCGCGACATCGCCGTACTCGCCGAACGCAAGCGGCAGCGCCACGCGCTGGTCGACCTCGCGAACGCCATCCGCCCGCGCACCCTGTTCTGAGCGACCACCCCCGGTGCGCGCTCCCTATCGGGGCGGCCACCTCCCTAGGTCCATGGACGTAGGGAGTGCACGGCGCGCGAGGGCGATGTACGTCCCGCTAGGGACGGCGCCCGACCGCGCGCGACGGCGACGGCGCCCCCGGTTACGACGCGGGATCGCCGGTGCGGCGCGCGCCGATCGGGATGATGCACGGCCGGCCGGGGGCGACCGGATCGTCGATGACCCTGGAACGGAGCCCGAAGGTCTCGCGGAGCATCTCCTCGCTGATGACATCCGCGGGCGCGCCCTGGGCGACCACGGCGCCGTCCTTCATGGCGATGATGTGATCGCTGTACCGGATGGCGAGGTTCAGGTCGTGCAGCACCATCACGACGGTCCGCCCTTGACTACTCAGCTCGTCCACGAGGTCGAGGACGTCGAGCGCGTGCGAGAGGTCGAGGTAGGTGGTGGGCTCGTCGAGGAGTAGCAGGTCGGTGCCCTGGGCGAGGGTCATGGAGATCCACACCCGCTGTCGCTGGCCACCGGAGAGGGAGTCGACGGCGCGGTCGGCGAGGTCACGGACGCCGGTCTGCTCGAGCGCGGCGTCGACGACCTCGGCGTCGTCGGAGCTCCACTGCCGCAGCCACGACTGGTGCGGGTGCCGGCCGCGGGCGACGAGGTCTCCGACGGTGAGCCCCTCGGGGGCGAGGGGGCTCTGCGGCAGCAGCCCCATGGTGGTGGCGATCTGCTTCGACTTGAGCTTGGCGATGTCGGTGCCGTCGAGCACGACGTGACCCGACGAGGGCTTGATCAGCCGGGCCAGGGTGCGCAGCAGCGTCGACTTGCCGCAGCCGTTGGGGCCGATGATCGTGGTGACCACGCCGGACGGGATGTCGAGGTCCAGGTCGTCGAGCACCTTCACCTGCCCGTAGCCGGAGGTGACCCTGCGGGCTCCCAGGCGCGACGGTGCCGTCGTCGCGCCGCGGTGCGGCTCGTTCTGCACAGCGTCAGTCGTGGTCACTTGGCCCCCTTGAGGTTCTGGCGGACGAGGAGATAGACGAGGAACGGGCCGCCGACGGCGGCGGTGATGATGCCCACGGGCAGGGCGACGGAGAACATCGTGCGGGCGGCGAGGTCGGCGCAGGAGAGCAGCGCCGCACCCATGAGCGCCGACGGGATCAGCGGCGGGGTGGGCAGCCGGGTGAGGCGCATCGCGAGCTGCGGCGAGACGAAGGCGATGAAGCCGATCGGTCCGGCGGCGGCGACGCCGGCGGCCGCGAGCAGGACCGACGCGATGAGCAGCACCGCGCGGTTCGGCCCCAGGCGGACACCGAGGCCGAGGGCCACGTCGTCGCCGAGCTGGACGGCGCGCAGCGGGAACGCCGCGGCGAGCGCGAGGAGCGCGGCGGGGACGCCGAGGCCGAGCACGGTCCACACGTCCGACCAATCGCGGCTCTCGAGCGAGCCGACGAGCCAGGTCTGCGCGCGGGCCACGTCGCGGATGTCGGCCCGCACCAGCATCCAGTCGACGAGCGCGCGCATGAGGAAGGTGATGGCGATGCCCACGAGGATCAGCCGCATGCCGTCGACCCCGCCGCGGACGGCGAGGAGATAGACCAGCCCGCCGGTGACGAGGCCGCCGGTGACCGCGACCACGGGGAGCCCGACATCGGTGTTGAGCGTCGCGGCCAGTGTGCTGGTCGAGGTGACCAGGAAGACCGCGGCCACGCCCGCCCCTGCGGTGACGCCGAGGATGTCGGGGCTGGCCAGGGGGTTACGGGCGATCGACTGGACGATGGCGCCCGACATTCCCAGCACGGCGCCGACGGCGAGCCCGACGAGCGCCCGCGGCATGCGCAGCTCCATGACGATGAAGTGCGTCGTCGAGTCCCCTGTGCCGGCGAGGGCCTGCAGGACCTGTCCGAAAGTCATCGGGAAGGCGCCCAGGCGGATGCTCGCGCAGAAGGCGACGAACGCGACCAGCGCGAGGAGCAGGGTGACGGCCACGGGCCAGGGCCGCCACACGAAGGAGACGACGTTCCCGAACCGCAGGCCGGGCCGGATCGGCGGCTTCTTCTGCTCGTCGACCTGCTCGAGGGTGGAGCTCATACCCTGACCGCCTTCCGCCACCAGACGAGAGCCACGAAGAAGGGCGCGCCGACGAGCGCCACGACGATGCCGACCTCGAGCTCGCCGGGACGGGCGACCACGCGGCCCACGATGTCGGTGGCGAGCAGCAGCCAGGCCCCCATGAGCGCCGAGTACGGCAGCAGCCAGCGGTAGTCGGGCCCGGTGAAGTACCGCACGATGTGCGGCACCATCAGGCCGAGGAAGGCGATGCTGCCGCAGGCCGCGGTGGCTCCGCCGACCAACAGCGTCACGGATGCGATGCCGACGGTGCGCGCGAGGCCGACGTTCAGGCCGAGCCCCTTGGCGACGTCGTCGCCCATGTTGAGCAGGTTCACGGCCGGCCCGTTGGCGAGCGCGAGCAGCATGCCGACGGCGATGAACGGTACGACCACCCCGATCACGTCGTAGCCGCGGCCGACCACGGCGCCGGCGTTCCAGAACCGCAGAGTGTCGAGCGAGGCGTTGTCGCTGAGCGCGATCGCCGAGGTCATCGAGCTGAGGAACATCGCGACCCCCATGCCGGCGAGCACCAGGGTCAGGGGGGACCCGGCGCCCCGACCGATGCTCGAGAGCCCGAAGACGAGGATCGCGGTGAGTGCGGTGCCGAGGAAGGCGAACCAGACGTACTGGATCGGCTGCGTGAGGCCGCCAAGGAAGGTCGCGCACACCACGGCGAACGCGGCGCCCTGGGTCAGGCCGAGGAAGCCCGGGTCGGCGACGGGATTGCGGGTGTGGCCCTGGATCAGCGCGCCGGCCAGCGCGAGCGCCGCGCCGGCGATGAGTGCCAGCAGGGTCCGGGGCACCCGTAGCGTCTGGATGATGATCGCGGCCTGATTGAGGTCGGGGTCCGCCGGGTTCGGCCCGGTCGTGTACCGGTGCCACAGGCCGTCCCACACCAGCGAGGGCGCGAGGCTCCGCGAGCCGATCGCGAGCGAGGCGATCCCGGTCACCACCAGCAGCACGAGCAGCAGCACCAGCCCGAACAGGCGGCGCCTGCGCCGGGCAGCGCCGGAGGTCGATTCCGGCCGCGCGGGCGGAGTGCCCCCGGCGGGGGCCTCCTCAGTCGCAGATAGGGTCACAAACCTAATGATAGGCTGCCCTTCATTCTAGGGAAGGGGCGGCATGCGTCGGGTCTCGGTGATACTCGCGGTTCTGCTCTCGCTCACGCTCGCGGCCTGCGGGTCGGGCTCCGATTCGAGCTCGACGAGCGGGGCGCCGGACGCGCCCCGGGTGGCGTCGCTGGGCCTGGGTGATGTGGACACACTCCTCGCACTCGGCGTGGTGCCCGTGATCGTCGCGCCGTGGGCGCAGGACGCCACGGAGCCCGTCGGCGTGTGGGCGAAGCCCCTGCTGCAGGGCAAGAACCCGCAGATGCTGCTGGGCACCGGCTCCGAGCTCGACACCGAGGCCATCGAGACCGTCGCCGCGTCGAAGCCCGACGTGATCGTCGCCGTGAACTCCGGTTTCGACGACGCCACCTACTCGCGTCTCGAGGCGATCGCGCCCGTGATCCGGCGGCCCGCACGGTTCACCGCGTGGGGCGTGCCGTGGGAGGACCAGGTCCGCGCGATCGCCGGCGGCGTCGGCCGCGCGGCACAGGGCGACGCCCTGATCACCACGACGCAGGAAACGATCCGCCGCACGCAGGAGCAGCACCCGCAGTACCGGGGGAAGACGGCCGCCACCGTCCTGCCCAAGTCCGACGGGGGTTTCTACGCCTACGCCACCGGCGACGGCCGCGGCCAGGTGCTCACCATGCTCGGTTTCACGCTGCCCGAGTCGGTGTCCTCGCTGATCCCCGCCGGGAAGTTCTTCGCCGAGATCCCCGCGGAGCGCGTGGACGTCCTGAACCTCGACGCGCTCGTCTACCTCGATTACGGCCGCAAGGTCGACGAGGACACCGCGTTCCGCTCGCTCGCGGTGAGCCGCGAGCACCGTGTCACCACCATCGACCGGAGCCTCGGCAATGCGATGTCGATGCCGAACCCGGTGACCATCGAGTGGGTGCTCCAGCAGCTGCCGCCGCGGCTCCCCGCCTTCTCCTGACGAAGCCCGTCGGGCCGGGTCATCACTTCGCGACGTACATCCGCGTCTCCTGCGTCCGCCCGCGCAGGACGTCGACGGGGCCGGGCCGCCACCGCGCACGCTCCCCCGGGTCGGCCGTCTCGACGGCAGGGGCCGAGGCCCACGGCACCGTCGGGTCCGCCTTGGCGTAGGTCGAGAGCCGGGCGGCCTCATTGACCGGATCGCCGATCACGGTGTACTCGAAGCGGTCCGCCGCGCCCACGTAGCCGGCGACGACGACGCCGTAGGTGACGCCGCAGCCCGCACGCACCTCGGGCACCTCGCGGGCCAGGCGGCGCATCATGGCCCGCGACGCGGCGAGGGCGGCACCGGCGGGATCGGTCAGCGGGGCGGGCGCGCCGAAGATCGCGAGCACCGCGTCGCCCTCGAACTTGTTGACCAGGCCGCCGCGGCTGTTCACCTCCGCGACGACGACGCCGCAGAACCGGTTGAGGATCTGCACGACCTCGGCGGCGGGTCGTTCGGCGGCCAGCGTCGTGGAGCCGACGAGGTCGATGAAGATCACCGCGACGGTCTGCTCGACGCCGCCCAGTTCGGGTTCGCTCTCGATGGTGGCGCGCGCGACCTGCTCGCCCACCTGCCGGGCGTACAGGTCGCGTACCCGCTCGCGTTCGCGCAGTCCGGCGGCCATGGCGTTGAAGCCGGACTGCAGGTCCCCCAGCGAGGTCCCGTCGTAGACCACGACCTCGGTGTCGTAGCGGCCCTCGGACACTCGGCGCATGCCGGTGGTCACGCTCTTCACCGGGGCGGAGACGCGCGAGGAGGAGAGCAGGTTGAAGATCATTCCGGAGAAGAACCCGCCGGCGGCGAGGGCGCACATGCTCACGGCGATGCCCCGTACGGTGGCGGCGGGCTCGAACAGCGCGAACAACGCAACCGTGATGACGCCGAGGAAGGGCAGCCCCGAGCCGAGAATCCACAGCCGCAGCGACCGGCCCTGCAGGCTCTGGTGCCGGGGCTCAGGGCGGGTGACCCGCAACGCGATCGCCGTGACCGGCCGCAGGCTGAACTCGGTGAGCACCCGCACCACGCCCGAGGTCATCAGCCCGGCGCCGAGCACGACGAGCGAGACCTTGGGCACCAGATCCATGTCGACGCGGCCGTACAGCCAGCCGAAGAGGACGGCGGCGCACAGCCAGGCGATCAGCTCGAACCGGTGGAGGCGCCGCGGCAGGGCCAGCGCGTCCGCGGCCTCCTGCTGCGTCGGCGGGTCGTCACCCCCGGTCCACCGCAGCGAGCGGTAGACCAGCCACGAGGTGTACAGGTGCCCCACGACCAGGCCCGCCGCGATGTACGACGGCACCGCGACGGTGTTGATGGTGTGCAGCTCGGGTCGCTGCACCGTGGGCTCGGGGATGCCGACCACGATGAGCATGGCCGCGAAGCCGCCGCCGAGGAGCGTCGCGGTGGAGGTGCTCGCCGCGATGAGCGCGACGGTGCGCGTCCTGCGTCGCCGGGCGCCGTCGGTGCGGGTGCCGAGGAGCGGGGAGCCGTAGTCCGTCTCGTCGCCCTCGATGCCCGTCACGCGCCCGAGGGGCATCAGAGTGCGGCTGCTTCGCGGGCGATCGCGAGCTCCTCGTTGGTCGGGACCACGAGCACGGCGACGGTGGTGGCGGGATCGCCGTCGGGCGAGATCCGGGTGGGCTCGGTGATGCGGCCGGTGTTGCGCGCGGGGTCGACGACGATGCCGAACCGCTCCAGTCCGGCGAGGGCATCGGCGCGGACCTGCGCGGCGTTCTCGCCGACGCCGGCGGTGAACGTGATGGCGTCGGCACCGCCGAGTTCGACGAGGTAGGCGCCGATGTACCGGCGGAGGCGGTGGATGTAGACGTCGTAGGCCAGCTGCGCGTGCTCGTCGCCCTGCTCGATGAGCGCCCCCAGCGCGCGGAAGTCGTTCTCGCCGGCGAGCCCTTTGAGGCCCGAGCGGCGGTTGAGGAGGTCGTCGATCTGATCGATGCTCATGCCGAGCGAGCGCCCCAGGTGCAGCACCAGGCCGGGGTCGATGTCGCCGCTGCGGGTGCCCATGACGAGGCCCTCGAGCGGGGTCAGGCCCATGGAGGTGTCGACGGCGCGGCCGCCGCGGACCGCCGAGGCGGAGGCACCGTTGCCCAGGTGCAGCACGATCTGGTTCACTTCGCTCGTCGGCCGACCGAGGAACGCCGCAGCCTGCTGCGAGACGTACTCGTGCGAGGTGCCGTGGAAGCCGTAGCGGCGCAACGCGTGCTCCGCGGCGAGCTCCCGGTCGATCGCGTAGGTGGCGGCAGCGGGCGGAAGGTCGAAGAAGAAGGCGGTGTCGAAGACGGCCACCTGTTTCACCACGGGGAGCAGTTCCCGCGCCACCTCGATGCCCTGCGCGTTGGCCGGGTTGTGCAGCGGCGCCAGCGAACTGAGCCGACGGATCTCGGCCAGCACGTGGTCGTCGATGAGCGTGGGCGAGTGGAAGGAGCGGCCGCCGTGCACGACTCGGTGGCCGACCGCGGCGATCCCGGCCGGGGTACCGGCACCGTCGGTGAGGTCGAGCCCGCGTCCGGCGAACTCCTGGAAGACCTGCCGGAGCGCGGCCTTGTGGTCCGGCACCTCGGTCTCGCCGATCCGCTCGACGATGCCGCCGTGCACCACCTCGCCCGTCTCCGGGTGCAGCAGTTGGTACTTCAGCGACGACGAGCCGGAGTTGAGGACCAGGACGGTACCCGCGACGGCGTTCATCGAGCGCTCCTCTCGGCCGCGAAGGCCTGCGCCTGGATCGCGGTGATGGCGACGGTGTTGACGATGTCCTCGACCAGCGCGCCGCGCGAGAGGTCGTTGATCGGGGCGTTGAGGCCCTGCAGCACGGGGCCGATCGCGACGGCGCCCGCGGAGCGCTGCACGGCCTTGTAGGTGTTGTTGCCCGTGTTGAGGTCGGGGAAGACGAGCACCGTCGCATTGCCCGCCACCGCGGAGTCGGGCATCTTCGCCGCGGCGACGCCGGGGTCGACGGCGGCGTCGTACTGGATCGGGCCCTCCACCAACAGTTCCGGCGACCGCTCGCGGACGAGCGCGGTGGCGGCGCGCACCTTGTCGACGTCGGCGCCGGTACCGGATTCGCCGGTCGAGTAGGAGAGCATCGCGACGCGAGGATCGATCCCGAACTGGGCGGCGGTCTGCGCCGAGGAGATCGCGATGTCGGCCAGCTGCGTCTCGGTCGGATCGGGCACCACGGCGCAGTCGCCGTAGGCGAGGACCTTGTCCGCCAGGCACATCAGGAAGATCGACGACACCGTCGAGACGCCGGGCTTGGTCTTGATGATCTCGAAGGACGGCCGGATGGTGTGGGCGGTGGTGTGCGCGGCACCGGAGACCATGCCGTCGGCCATGCCGAGGTGCACCATCATCGTGCCGAAGTAGCTGACGTCCACCACGGTCTCGGCGGCCCGCTCGAGCGTCATGCCCTTGTGCTTGCGCAGCTCGTAGTAGGTCTGCGCGAAGTTCTCGACCAGATCCGTCGCCCGCTTCGGATCGATCACGTCGGTGTCGCCGAGATCGACGCCCAGCTCTGCGGCGCGGGCGCGGACCCGCGACTCCTGGCCGAGGATGGTCAGATCCGCCACCTCGCGCTGCAGCAGCCGGCCGGCGGCCCGGAGGATGCGGTCGTCGTCGCCCTCCGGCAGCACGATGCGCTTACGGTCGGACCGGGCCCGGGCGATGAGGTTGTACTCGAACATCTGCGGCGTGACCACGCCCGGATTGGAGACCTGCAGCGCCTCGAGCAGCGCATCCGGGACCACGTACTTCTCAGTGAGCGCGATCGCGATGTCCACCTTGCGTTCGGAGCCGGGCCCGACCCGGCCGCGGGTCTTCGCCGCGAGCCGCGCTGTCTCGTACGTGCCCTGTTCGACGGAGATGATCGGCAGGTTCGGCTTGAGGCCGTCGACCAGCGCGGCGGTCATCGGATGCGGCGCGTATCCGCCGTTGAGGATGATCCCCGCCAGCGACGGGAAGCCGTCGGCGCGATGCGCGGTGACCATCGCGAGCAGCACCTCCGAGCGGTCCCCCGCGGCGATCACGGCCACGCCCTCGGTGACCCGCTCCAGGCTGTGCTCGGCGGTCATTCCCGCGACCAGCACGGACATCGCCTCGCGCGAGAGCAGCTCCGGGTCACCCCACAGCAGCTTGCCCTCCATGGCCTCCATCAGCTCGCCCATCGTGGGCGCGGTGAGCACGGGCTCCTCGGGCAGCACCCAGACGGGCAGGCCGGTGTCGGCCTTGAGCGCTTCGCACACCGCATCGAGCTGCTCCGGCGCGCACCGGTTCGCGATGATCGACGCCGTGTGGGCGTGATTGGCCCGGATCTCCGCCATCGACTGCTCGGCGACGGCTACCACCTGCTCGGGCGTGCGATCCAGCGCCTTCACGGCCAGCAGGATCGACGACCCCAGGTTCGCGGCGATGCGCGCGTTGAACGACAGCTCCGTCGGCGTGGTCACGTCCGTGTAATCGGAGCCGAGCACCAGCACGAAGTCGCACTTGTCGGCGACGGCGTGGAACCGGTTCACGATCTCGGCGATCGCGGCGTCCGGGTCCTCGCGCACCTGCTCGTACGTGACGCCGACGCATTCCTCGTAATCGAGTTCCGCGGTGGCCTGTTCGATGAGCAGCTCGAGGATGTAGTCGCGCTGCGCGCCCGTCGAGCGGGGGATCGGCCGGAACACGCCGATCGTCCACCCGGTGGAGGTGAGGAGGTTCATCGCGCCCAGCGCGATGGTGGATTTTCCCGTGTCGCCCTCGGGGGAGGCGATGTAGATGCTGGTCGTCTTCGGTGCTCGGTCCGCGGCCATATGTCTACTATCGCAGCCCGGCTCAGCCGAGCGCGCGCAGGCGCGGCTCGAGATCGCGCTGGAAGTTGTCCAGGAACCGACGCTGGTCGTGGCCGGGGGCGTGGAAGACGAGGTGATTGAGGCCCGCGTCGACGTACTGCTTGACGGCGGCGACCGCTTCGTCGGGATCGGAGGACACGATCCATCGCTTGGCGACCTGCTCGATGGGCAACTCGTCGGCGAGGCGCTCCATCTCGGCGCTCGAGTTCACCGAGTGCTTCTGCTCCGCGGTCAGCGACAGCGGCGCCCAGAAGCGCGTGTTCTCCAGCGCCAGATCAGGATCCGGGTCGTAGCTGATCTTGATCTCGATGGTCTTGTCGAGCGCGTCGAAGTCTCGTCCCGCGAGGCTCGCGCCCTCCTTCGCGGCGGGGATCAGCTTGTCGGTGTAGAGCTCCATACCCTTGCCGGAAGTGCAGATCATGCCGTCGCCCACGCGGCCCGCGTACTTGGCCACGACGGGGCCGCCGGCCGCGATGTACACCGGCACCGGCCGCTCCGGGATGTCGAAGAGGACGGCATCCTTCGTGTGGTAATAGTCACCCTCGAAGTTCGTGATCTCGCCGGACCAGAGCTCGCGGATGAGCCGCACGGACTCGCGCAGCCGAGCGAAGCGCTCCTTGAATTCGGGCCACTCGCCCTGGAAACCCGTCGCGTACTCGTTGAGCGCCTCGCCCGTACCGACACCGAGGAAGATGCGGCCCGGGTACATGCACGCCATGCTCGCGAAGGCCTGTGCGATCACCGCGGGGTTGTACCGGAAGGTGGGCGTCATCACCGAGGTGCCGATCTTCACGCGCTCGGTGCGCTCGCCGACGGCGGCCATCCAGGCGAGGGAGAACGGGGCGTGGCCGCCGTTCACGCGCCAGGGCTGGAAGTGGTCGCTCACGGCGACCGAGTCCATCCCCGCGGCCTCCGCCGCGACCGCGATCTCCACGAGTTCGCGGGGCCCGAACTGCTCCGCCGATGCCTTGTACCCCAGCTGCAATTTCGCCATGCGATTCACACTACTGCGTTCGGCCGAGCCCCGTCTCGGCCCTCGACCGCCTATCGGGAGGCCGGGTCGTCGGCGCGGGAGGCGCCGTACTCGGTCTCGAAGACGCGGCCGTCCTTCGCCATCACGAGGCCGTAGGTGCTGACGATGACGGCGTCGGTCCGCGGGTCCTCCTTGTCGACCCCGCCGTACACCTGGGAGGCCTGGGTGTCGTCGAAGGTCTCGCCGCGCTCGGCGCCGCGGACCAGGACGTAGGAGCGCGCCGCGATCGCCTGCGCCTGCAGCGCCGCGACGCCGCCCTGGTCGGCCCAGCCGGGCGAGTTCTCGACGGGGACCACACTCCGCACGTAGTCCTCGATGCCGACCACGTTGAGCACGTTGCCGCCGCGGGCCACGAGCTTGCCCCGGTAGCCGGCGTTGTCGCCGCAGAAGCGCAGGACCTGGTCCTTGGGGACCCCCTGGTCGGCCGTCAGCGGTCCGACGGTGCTGTCCGGCGCCTCCACGGTGCCGAGGACCTGCCCGCCGCAGCCCTGCCGGATCGTCGCGGTGATCCCGTCGATGCTGACGGCCTGGCCGGGCGCTACCTGCTTGCCCCCGACGAGGGCGCCGGCGGGCGCGAGCACGTCGACGCGGTTGCGTTCGCTGAGGCGGACCGTCACGGGGAGCCCCGTGTGCACGGTCCCGAGAGAGGTTCCCGGGTAGTAGAAGTTCAGGATGCGCTGCGCGTCCCACCCCTGCTTGGCGTAGGTGAGCGCGCCGAGCTGGCTCATGCCGCGGCCGTGTCCGCCCGCGGCACCCGGCGCGACGCCACCGGGGGCGCCGCCAGGGGCGTCGACGAGCGACGTCTCGAGCGGCGCGCCCGTTCCCGCCAAGACGCCGCCGACGGCCACGACGGGCACCGTCGCGATGAGGGCGGCACGGGCGGCGCGGCTGCGGCGCGACCGCCGGGGGCCGCCGTCGATCCACACGGGCATCCTCGGGTCTCCTTCGATCGTCGGCCACGCGCCCGTGGGGCCGACGTGACTGTTGTTACTATTGAGACTCAAGTAAAGATCAAGGGTTGTCAAGCGCTCGGCGCCATCAGCGAGCCCAGACACTCTCCGCGACGCGAAGGAAGTTCCCACCCGTCACCGCCGCGACATCGGCCCGTGACCACCCCCGAACCGGCCCCGAATCCCGACGGACCCCGGTATTCGCCCCGGGCGAACGAGCTGGACATGAACCTAAGTTCAGGTCCTAGGATTCGATGCATGAGCATGGAATCGGTCGCGTGGAGCACGCTGTATCAGACCAACCGGTCACTCGACGCACCGTCGCGCCGTCCCAGCGAAACGCTGCGGCGAATGGGCCCGTTCGTCCGACCTCATCGTCGGCGGCTCATCGTCTTCCTCACCCTCTCCGTCTTCTCCGCATTGCTCGCGGTCGCCACGCCGCTCCTTGCGGGCAGGGTGGTCGACCGGATCGTCGGCGGCGGTCCCACGAGCGCTGTCGTCGAACTCGCGCTCCTCATCGCGGCGATCGCCGTCCTCGGTGCCGGGGTCGACCTGCTCTCCCGCTGGTTCTCCTCCCGCATCGGCGAGGGCCTCATCTACCAGCTGCGCACCGCGGTCTTCGACCACGTCCAGACGATGCCGGTGGCCTTCTTCACCCGCACCCGCACGGGCGCGCTGGTGAGCCGGCTCAACAACGACGTACTCGGCGCGCAGCGCGCCTTCTCCGACACCCTCGCCGGGGTCGTGACCAACGTCGTGACGCTCGCGCTGACTCTCGGCGTCATGCTCAGCATCTCCTGGCAGATCACGCTGCTCGCGCTGGTGCTGCTGCCGGTCTTCATCATCCCGTCGCGCAGCATGGGCCGGCGGATCGCCGGGATGTCGCGCCGCGCCGCCCGGCACAACGCATCGATGAGCGACCAGATGACCGAGCGCTTCTCGGCGCCGGGCGCCACCCTGGTCAAGCTGTACGGCCGGCCCGAACTCGAATCGCACGCCTTCGCGTCCCGCGCCGCGGCGGTCCGCGACATCGGCGTGAGCACGGCGATGTGGCGGATGACCTTCGTGACGATGCTGACGCTGGTGAGCTCGCTCGCGCTGGCCCTGGTCTACGGCCTCGGCGGCTTCTACGCGATCCGAGGCGACCTGCAGGCCGGCGCCGTCGTCGCCCTCGCGCTGCTGCTCACGCGGCTGTACGTGCCGCTCACCGCGCTCGCGAATGCGCGCGTCGAGGTCATGACGGCGCTGGTCTCCTTCGAGCGGGTCTTCGAGGTGCTGGACCTCGAGCCGATGGTGCGCGATGCGCCGGACGCGCGCGATATCGACAAGGGCCCCACGGAGCTGCGGTTCGACGGCGTCGACTTCGCGTACCCCTCGGCGGAGAAGGTCTCCCTGGCCTCGCTGGAGGAGGTCGCCCAGCTCGACACCCGCGGCGGCGAGACGGTGCTGCACGGGATCGACTTCACTGCGGCGCCCGGCTCGATGGTCGCGCTGGTCGGCAGCTCCGGCGCAGGCAAGTCGACGATCGCGCAGCTCGCGACCCGCCTCTACGACCCCGACGCCGGCGCGATCACCCTGAACGGCGTGGACCTGCGCGAGATCACCGCCCGGAGCCTGCACTCCGCCGTCGGCCTGGTGACGCAGGACGGTCACCTCTTCCACGACAGCATCCGCGCGAACCTGCTGCTCGCGAACCCGGACGCGACCGAGGACGAGATCCACGACGCGCTACGCCGCGCCCGCCTCGAGGACCTCGTCGCGCAGCTACCGGACGGCCTGGACACGGTGGTCGGCGAGCGCGGCTACCGGCTGTCCGGCGGCGAACGCCAGCGGCTCACGATCGCGCGGCTGCTGCTCGCGCAACCCTCTGTGGTCATCCTCGACGAGGCGACGGCCCACCTGGACTCGACGTCGGAGGCGGCGGTACAGGCCGCGCTGGGCGAGGCTCTGGCGGACCGCACCTCGCTGGTGATCGCGCACCGCCTGTCGACGATCCGCGCAGCGGACCAGATACTGGTGCTGGAGGCGGGCCGCATCGTCGAGCGCGGAACGCACGAGGCCCTGCTCGCGCGCAGCGGGCGCTACGCCGAGCTCTACCGCACCCAGTTCGCGGGCCAGGCCGCCTGATCCACCCCGATCAGTGCCCCGCGGCCTCGGCGACGCAGAACTCGTTGCCCTCGGGGTCCTGCAGCACGGTCCACCGGATGCCCCACTCGTCGTGCTCGCGCACCGTCGTCGCGCCGAGGGCCGCCAGCCGGGCGACCTCCGCCGCGCGATCGTCCGCGACCAGATCCAGGTGCATGCGGTTCTTCCCGGTTTTCCCCTCGGGCACCGCGAGGAACATCATCCGCGGCAGCGCGGGATCCGCGTAGCCGATGGTGCGCATGAAGGCATTGCCGTCGTTGTCGTCGACGGGGACGCCGAGGGCCTTCGACCAGAAGCTCGCCTGCCCGGCGACGTCGGCGCAGTCGAGGTTGATCATCTGCAGTGTGAGGGCCATGTCAGTTCTCCTTCGTCGCGGTGGCCTGGACGGGCCACCAGATCTCGGTGCGCAGGTCCGCGGGGTTCGCGGCGGCGCAGGGGTCCACGAGATAGCGCTCGATGATCGCGCCGCGAGCATCGGTCGCGTTGCGGGCCACCCAGGCGCCGAGCTGGCCGTAGGTCTCGTCGAACCGCTCGTACGAGCCGTGGTGCACGGCGACGGCGCACACGGCTCGGCCCAGCCGACGGTTGCGCACCCGCCCAGTGACAGCGCCGGGGCCGGAGACGGGGATCAGCGCGGCCACCCGCTCGACATCGGCCACCTGCGACGGGTACTCGGCGAGCGAGGGCCCGGTCACGGTCAAGCCCGAGGCGGCCGCGCATGCCTCGAGCTCCGCGTAGGCGGCGTCGAGGAACGCGGCGAGTTCGGCGCGCTCGACCGTCCCGGCGATCTCCAGGACGTCGATCGGATCGAATTCGCGCAGGTGGGTGGGGGTGTGCGCGACAGGGGCGGTCACATCCTGCAGCGCGACGATGGCCCGTTCAAGGCCGGCGCGGCGCTCGCGGAGCGTCGCCTCGTGCTCGGCGAGGATATCGCGGGTCACGTCGGGGTCGCGGGCCTCGAGCACGCGAGCGACGGCGGCCAGCGGCAGGTCGAGGTCGCGCAGCCGGGTGAGCACCGCGGCGTCATGCACCTGCGCCGCGTCGTAGTGCCGGTACCCCGTCGCGGGATCGATCGCGGCGGGCACCAGGACGCCCTGCTCGTGGTAGCGGCGCAGCTGCTTGACGGAGAGCAGGGTTGCGCGCGAGAACATCCCGATCGACATCAGTCCCGGTGCGGTCACGGGTCGAGTATGCGGTCTCCCCCCGAGGGGAGGGTCAAGTCCGGCGCGGCGGGCTACGGTCGAGTGATGACCGTCTCCACCCCCACCGCCTCCGATCTGCCGTACCTGCGCCGCTGCGTCGACCTCGCACGCGAGGCCCTGACGCCGCCGACGAGCCCTTCGGCTCGCTGCTCGTCCACGAGGACGCCATCGTGTTCGAGGACCGCAACCGGGTCTCGGGGGGCGATGCAACGCGGCACCCCGAGTTCGAGCTCGCCCGCTGGGCCACCGAACACCTCGCGCCCGGGGAGCGCGCCGCCGCGGTGACCTACACGTCGGGCGAGCACTGCGCGATGTGCAGCGCGGCGCACGCCTGGGTCGGCCTGGGCCGCATCGTCTACGCGGGGAGCACGGAACAGCTCGTCGCCTGGCGTGCGGAGTGGGGCCTTGCCCCGTCCCCGGTCGCACCGCTACCGATCCACGCCGTCGCGCCGACGGTGCCGGTGTCCGGGCTGGAGCCTTCCCTCGCCGACGAGTTGCGGGCCCTGCACGCCCGCGCCGCTGGGTTCGCGTCGTGAGGCGCCTCGCCGCGGTCGGCGCCGCGGTCCTCCTCGCCGGCTGCTCGGTCGAGCCCCTCCCGTCGACCCCCTCGAGCACGTCGGCGGCACCCTCGGGCACGGTCGCGGCACCCTCGGGCCCGGTCGCGGCACCGTCGGCGACGGTGCGACCCGCCCCCACCCCCGAGGCGACGCGCGCGCTGGTGCGCGCCGTGACCGACGGTGACCTCGCGGCGACCCGCACCGCCATCGCCGATGGCGCCGACCTCGAGGTCCGCCTCACCCGCGCCCGGACGGCGGTGGTCGCGGCGACGAAGGCCGGGCACTCCCAGATCGCGCTGGCACTGCTGGACGCCGGCGCGGACCCGAACGCCAAGGACGACCTCCAGGACTCGGCCTACCTGTACGCCGGAGCCGAGGGCATGACCGACGTCCTCGCGTCGACGCTGCGCCACGGTGCCGACGTGCGCAGCCTCAACCGTTACCGCGGGACCGCGCTGATCCCGGCCTGCGAGCACGGACACGTCGAGAACGTGAAGCTGCTCATCGCAGCCGGGGTCGATGTGGACCACGTGAACAACTCGGGATGGACCTGCCTGCTGGAGGCTGTGATCCTCGGCAACGGCGATGCGAACCACGTCGAGACGGTCCGCCTCGTGCTCGATGCGGGTGCTCGCCCGGACCTCGCAGACCGCCAGGGCGTCACCGCGCGCGAGCACGCCGTCGCGCGCGGGCAGGGCGCGGTCGTCGCGGAGATCGACCGCCACCGTTGACGTCGCGGTCAGGCCGCGGCGCTCCGCGTCCCCTCTGCCTCGGTGAGGTGTTTGGAGAGGAAGGCGACGGCCGTCTTGTACGCCGCCCAGGACTCCGGCGTGAGGCCCGCGGTCACGACGAAGGCGTGCACCTGACCTTCGTAGACGTGCACCTCGTTCTCGACGCCCGCGCGATCGAGCGCGGCGTGCAGCTCCAACGAATCCAGCTCCAGCGCCTCGCGGCTCGCGACGAACAGGATGCTCGGCGGGAAGTGACGCGCGGTGGCGTCGGTGGTCATGTCCTCGGGTCCGCGCAGCTCCTCCGGGCCCCGGCCCAGCACGGTGCGCAGCTGGCGGATCTTGGAGAGCGGGAGCATTGCGTCGTGCCGCGAGGTCCGGGGCAGCCCGGCGCTGATGTCCAGGAACGGGGAGAAGCCGGCGAAGGCCGTCGGCCCCTGGATGTCCGCCTCGGCGGCGTACTCGATCACCTTGGCGCACACGAAACCGCCGGCGGAGTCGCCCGCCACGAGGATCCGGTCGAAGTCGCCCCCCTCCAGCAGCTCGCGGTAGGCGGCGAAGCCATCGGCGACGGACGTCCCGACGCCGCCGTCCGGGTACTGCCGGTACTCGACGTTGTAGACGGGCACCCGCAGGCCGCGGGCCAGCAGCACCGCGATGCGGCGGTGCGTGTCGAGGTTGCCACCGATGAAGGCGCCGCCGTGGTAGTAGACGAGGGCTGCGCGCGGGTGCGGGTCGGCGTCACCGTCAGGGACGATGCGCTCGGTGGGAACGCCGCCGAGAGTGATCTTGTCCACCCTGACACCGCGCACCGACTGCGGCACACGGCTGAGGTAGGGTTCCGCGGCACGGAGGATCGGCAGGGTCCGATCGCTCATCGGAAAGGCGCGGAAGACGGTCTTCATCACGATCCGGACGAACCACAGCACGGTCAGGGCACGCACACTACGGCCCCGATGGACGATGACGGCCATGTCGAGCACTCCTTGTTACTGGCCAGTAATCTCTGCCTCCAGCCTAGCCCTGCCAGTCGGTGCTGCGGTGGTTCTGTGACCTGACACAATCAACGCGAAGTTCTGTGTGCTCTGTCGTGCCCGTCTGCATAACCGGAGGAAGTCGGCCACCGTGGTCCCGAACGAGATCCCACCGCAGTATCTGCTGTCCGCCTCGGCACCCGAGCCGCGGACCCTGATCGACATCCTCAAGGCCACCGTCGACGCCTACCCCGAGGTACCAGCGATCGACGACGGTGACGTCGTGCTCACCTACTCCGAGCTGTGGGAGGAGGTGCTCGAGGGCGCCGATTTCCTGGGCCGGAGCGGGGTACAGGCCGGCGACCGCGTCGGCATCCGCATGCCGTCGGGACACCGGTCGCTGTACGTGGCGATCCTCTCCACCCTCGCCGCGGGCGCCGCGTACGTGCCCGTCGATGCGGACGATCCGCAGGAGCGCGCCGACCTCGTCTTCGGCGAGGCGCACGCCGCCGCGATCTTCACCGGCGACGGGCTGTGGCGCGCACCGTCGACCAAGGAGCGGGCGGCCGCGATCGAGGCCGGCACCGTCGAGCCCGGTCACCGGCTGCCCGTGCCCTATGACGACTCCTGGATCATCTTCACCTCCGGCTCCACGGGCACCCCGAAGGGCGTGGCCGTCACGAACCGCAACGCGGCGGCCTTCGTCGACGCGGAGGCGCGCCTGTTCCTGCAGGACGAGCCGCTGCGCCCCGGTGACCGCGTGCTCGCGGGCCTGTCCGTCGCTTTCGACGCCTCCTGCGAGGAGATGTGGCTCGCGTGGCGCCACGGCGCCTGCCTCGTGCCCGCGCCGCGCTCCTTGGTGCGGTCCGGCATGGACCTCGGGCCCTGGCTGGTCTCCCGCGACATCTCCGTGGTGTCGACGGTGCCGACCCTCGCGGCCATGTGGCCCGCCGAGGCCCTGGAAGCGGTGCGCCTGCTCATCTTCGGTGGCGAGGCCTGCCCGCCGGAGCTGGCACAGCGGCTCGCCGTCGACGGCCGCGAAGTGTGGAACACCTACGGCCCCACCGAGGCCACCGTCGTCGCGTGCGCCGCGCCCCTCGACGGCACCGGGCCGGTGCGGATCGGCCTGCCGCTCCAGGGCTGGGACCTCGCGGTCGTAGACCCCGCCACCTCGCTGCCCGTCGCGGTCGGCCAGTCCGGCGAGCTGGTGATCGGCGGCGTGGGCCTGGCGCGCTACCTCGACCCGGCCAAGGACGCCGAGAAGTACGCGCCGATGGAGACCCTCGGGTGGGAGCGCGCCTATCGCTCGGGCGACCTGGTGCGCCTGGAACTCGAAGGCCTGCTGTTCGAGGGCCGCGCCGACGACCAGGTCAAGGTCGGTGGGCGCCGGATCGAACTCGGCGAGGTGGACAACGCGCTGCAGAACCTGCCCGGCGTCTCCGCCGCGGCCGCGGCGGTGCGGAAGAACTCGGCGGGCACGTCGATGCTGGTCGGCTATCTCGCCTCGACGGACCCCGACTTCGACCTCAAGGCCGCCCGCGAGACGCTCGCCGAGCAGCTACCGGCCGCCCTGGTCCCGCGCCTCGCGCTGATGGACGAGCTGCCCACGCGCACCTCCGGCAAGGTCGACCGCAACGCGCTGCCGTGGCCCCTGCCCGGGGCCGACGAGGCCGACACCGGCGATCTCGCAGGCACCGCCGCGTGGGTCGCAGAGCGCTGGTCGGGCATCCTCGGCGCCTCGATCACCAGCGAGGACGCCGACTTCTTCGCCGAGGGCGGCGGCTCGCTCAGCGCGGCCCAGCTCGTGACCGCGCTCCGCGAGCAGTACCCGTCGGTCACCGTCGCCGACCTGTACGACCACCCCCGGCTCGGCTCGCTCGCCGCGCATCTGGACTCGCTGCGGCCCGCCGAGGTCGCCGAACCGCGGGAGGTACGGCCCACGCCGCGGTCGACGGGGGTCGCGCAGATCCTGCTCTCCGTGCCGCTCACCACGCTCACCGGCATGCAGTGGCTCACGTGGGCGGCGATCGCCAACAACGTCTTCGCGTGGGCCACCGGCTCGACAGTCCTGCCCACGCTCGACTGGTGGATCGTGCTCGCGCTGTTCTTGGTCTTCATCACGCCGATCGGGCGCATGGCGTTGTCGGTGATCGCGTGCCGCCTGTTGCTGGGCGGGCTGAAGCCGGGTGTCTACCGCCGCGGCGGCCCGGAGCACCTGCGACTCTGGATCGCCGAGCGGTTCACCGCCGCGTCCGGCGCCGAGAACCTCTCCGGCGCTCCGTGGATGATCTACTACGCCCGCGCCCTGGGCGCCACGATCGGGCGCGGCGTCGACCTGCACGCGCTGCCGCCCGTCACGGGCATGCTCGAACTGGGCGATCACGCCTCCGTGGAGCCCGAGGTCGACCTCGCCGGGCACTACCTCGACGGCGACGAGCTGCACATCGGCGCGATCAGCATCGGCGAGGAGGCCTCGATCGGGGCACGGTCCACGCTGCTGCCCGGCGCGAAGGTGGGCCGTCGAGCCGAGATCGGCCCCGGCTCAGCGGTCTTCGGCAAGGTCAAGGCGAAGCAGCACTGGGCCGGCTCCCCGGCGGAGAAGATCGGCAAGGCCGAGCACCCGTGGCCCGCCGATCGCCCGCCGCGCAAGCCCTACTGGGTGTGGATCTACGGCGTCAGCTCGGTGCTCCTCGCGGGCCTGCCGATGGTGGCCATCGCCGCCGGTCTCGTCCTGCTCCCCTGGATCGTGCGCGACGACACGAACCTCAAGGAAATGGCGCTGCACGCCCTGCCGGCGCTGCCGATCGCCGTCATCGTCTCGCTCACGGTGTACGCGCTGCTCACGCTCATCGCGGTCCGATTGCTCGCGATCGGCCTCACGCCCGGCTATCACGCGGTCCGCAGCCGCGTCGGCTGGCAGGTGTGGGCCACCGAGCGGCTGATGGACGCCGCGCGCACCTTCCTGTTCCCGCTGTACGCCTCGCTCCTGACGCCGATCTGGTTCCGGATGCTGGGCACAAAGGTGGGCAAGGACGCCGAGATCTCCACCGCGATGGTCATCCCGAAGTTCACGACGATCGGCGAGGGCTCCTTCCTCGCCGACGACACGATGGTCGGCAGCTACGAACTCGGCGGCGGCTGGATGCGCATCGACGAGGCGAAGATCGGCAAGCGTGCCTTCCTCGGCAACTCGGGGATGACGGGGCCGGGCCGCCGCGTCCCGAAGGACGGCCTGGTGGCCGTGCTGAGCGCGACCCCGTCGAAGGCGAAGAGCGGTAGCTCCTGGCTCGGCTCTCCCCCGGTCCGCCTGCGCCGCACCGCCGGCAACACGGATTCGACGTTCACGTACAACCCGTCGTTCGCCCTGCGCGTGGCGCGCGGCGCCGTCGAGACGGCACGCCTGTTGGCGGTCTTCGTCAGCTTCGGGCTGGGCCTGGCGACCCTGGTCGCGCTGAACTACTTCGTGATCAACGTGGGCTGGTGGCTGGCGGCGCTACTGTCGGGCGTCACCCTGCTCGTCGCGGGCGCGATCGCCTGCTGCGTCGCCGCCGCCGCGAAGTGGCTCGTCGTCGGGCGGATCGGGCGCGAGGAGCATCCGCTGTGGTCGTCGTTCGTCTGGCGGAACGAGCTCTCGGACGCCTTCGTCGAGTGCGTCGCCGCGCCGTGGTTCGCGCACGCCGCCACGGGAACCCCGATCCTCAACCTCTGGCTGCGGATGTTGGGCGCCAAGATCGGCCGCGGTGTCTGGTGCGAGACCTACTGGCTGCCCGAGGCCGATCTGGTGACCCTCGGCGACGCCGCCACCGTCTCGCGCGGCTGCGTCGTCCAGACGCACCTGTTCCACGACCGGATCATGGCGATGGACACCGTGGTGCTCGGCAAGGGCGCCACCCTGGGCCCGCACTGCGTCGCACTCCCCGCCTCGTCCGTGGGCGACGGCGCCACCGTCGGCCCGGCGTCGCTCGTGATGCGCGGCGATTCGGTGCCCGCCAACACCAAGTGGCAGGGCAACCCCATCTCTCCGTGGATCTTCAACCAGGGCAAGCGCAAGCGCGACTGACTCGACGGCACCGGCCACGACGGTCGGAACGGACATCCCCGACGAAAGGCCTCCCGTGAGCGACGGGCTCGAGATCACCCCGTTCCAACCGAGCGATGTGGCGGAACTGCTCGTCCTGCAGCGGTGCTGCTGGGTGCAGGAGGCCCTCGCGAACGACAGCCTCGCGATCCCGCCCCTGACCGAGACCCACGACGACATCCTGCAGTGGGCGTCGCAGTGGGCGACCTTCGTCATGCGGCTCGACGGTCGGCTGATCGGTGCTGTTCGCGGCCGGGCCGAGCAGGATCACCGGTGGCACATCGGGCGGGTCATGGTGGCGCCGGACCTCGCGGGACGCGGCCTCGGCACCGAGCTGATCGCCCTCATGGAGTCCCTCGCACCGCGGGAAACCGAGGAGTTCATCATGTTCACCGGGGCCGGCAGCGAACGCAACATCCGGACATACGAACGCGCCGGGTACGTGGCCTCCGATCCCGAGCCCGCGCCGCACGGCGGTGTCGCGACGGTGACCCTGCGCAAGCCGGTAAGGTAATCCCCCGACCCCGAGCGAGAAGGAAGTGGATCAGTGGTGCGCAAGTCGGCCAGGCCGAAGCTCGTCGCAGCACTGAATCCGCAGCACGCCCGCGCAATGGATCCGTACATCCCCGGTCACGGCAACCCCGGCTACCGGGTCTCGAGGTACGACCTCGACCTCAACTACAAGGTCGAGAGCAATCGCCTCGACGGCAAGGCCGAAATCACGGCGACGGCGAGCGAGCCGCTCAAGCGGTTCGCGGTCGACCTCTCCGTCGCGTTGACCGCGTCCAAGATCACGATCAACGGCCGCCGCCCCCAGCGCTACTCCCACCGCGGCGGCAAGCTGGAACTCACCCTCGCCGCCGAAATTCCCGCCGGCGCGGCGATGACGATCTCCATCCGGTACGCGGGCACGCCGAAGCCGATCCGTTCGACGTGGGGCGAGGTGGGCTGGGAGGAACTCTCCGAGGGCGTCATCGTCGCCTCGCAGCCGAGCGGCGCACCGTCGTGGTTCCCGTGCGACGACCATCCCGCCTCCAAGGCCTCGTACCGGATCGCGATCACCACCGACTCGCCGTACCGGGTGGTCTCGAACGGCCGACTCGTCTCCCGCAAGGCCTCGGCGGCGCACACCACCTGGGTCTACGAGCAGACCGCCCCGATGGCCTCGTACCTCGCCACGATCCAGATCGGCCGCTACGACCTGCTCAAGGTCGCGGAGAAGCCCGTGCCCATCAGGGCCGCCGTCCCCACGCGGCTGGCCTCCGACTTCCAGCGCAGCTTCGGCAATCAGGAACGCATCATGCGCGCCTTCACCCGCTGGTTCGGTCCGTACCCGTTCCCCGAATACACCGTGGTCGTCACCGACGACACCCTGGAGATCCCCGTCGAGGCGCAGACCGTGTCGATCTTCGGTGCCAACCACTGCGACGGCACCCGGCACGCCGAGCGCCTCGTCGCGCACGAGCTGGCGCACCAGTGGTTCGGCAACTCCCTGACGCTGAGCCGGTGGAAGGACATCTGGCTGCACGAGGGCTTCGCCTGCTACTCCGAGTGGATGTGGGCGCAGGAGTGCGGCCAGGCGACCACCCAGCAGATGGCGTCGCGCTACTACGCCAAGCTCGCGTCCTCGGCGACCGACATCGTGGTGGGCGATCCGGGCCCGGCCCTGATGTTCGACGACCGCGTCTACAAGCGCGGGGCGCTCACGGTGCACGCGGTGCGGGTGGCGCTCGGCGATCCGGCCTTCTTCGCGATGCTCCACGAGTGGACGTCCGAGTTCGTGCACCAGTCCGTCTCGACCGACGACTTCGTGACCCTCGTCGCGAAGCACAGCCCGGAGCCGCTGCGCGATCTGTGGCGCGCGTGGCTCTACGAAACCGCGCTGCCGCCGCTCCCGGTGCTCACCGCTCTCTGACGCGATCCGGCCCGTCCGCGGTAGGAACGGCGGAAACTCATTGTGGGGACGATGTCGAAACGGGGTCGTCCCGTTCGACGCCTGTACGAGACACGCTCACACCACAGAAGAAGGACTGATCGATATGCCTCGTTTCATGGGATTCGTACGGATGGCCGAGGGACCCGAGGTCGGCGCGCCGCCCAAGGCGCTCTTCGACGCGATGGACGTCTACGTCGGCGAGCAGGCCGCGAAGGGCCACTTCCTCGACGGCGGCGGCCTCTACGGCTCGGAGGACGCCATCAACTTCGTCGTCCGCAAGGGCGAGATCACCCGGGTCGACGGGCCGTACGCCGAGTCGAAGGAGATCGTGGGCGGCTGGTCGCTGCTGCAGTACGACACCGTCGAGGAGGCGATCGCCGCGTCGGAGGAGTTCGCGCAGCTGCACGCCACCCATTGGCCCGAGCTGAACATGGTCTCGACGCTGCGGCAGATCGCCGACGAGCCGCCCACTCCGGCGGACGACTGACGCGCGGGCGGTGGTCCCGCCTACGCTGGTCGACGTGCCAGCCGGGACCACCGCCGAAGCGATCACCGCCACCTGGCGGGCCGAATCCACGCGCCTCGTCGGCGCGCTCACCCGTATGACCCGCAGCATCCAGCTCGCGGAGGACCTCGCGCAGGACGCGCTTCTCGCCGCACTGGAGCAGTGGCCGCAGACGGGTGTCCCGAACAATCCGGCCGCGTGGCTCATGACCACCGCGAAGCGCCGCGGCGTCGACGCGATCCGCCGCGCCGAGACCCTGCGCCGCAAGACCGAGGAGATCGGTCGCGGCCTGCGGGAGGACGACGGTATGCCCGAACTCGACGCGCAGGTCGACTTCATCTTCGACGACGCGCTGCGCCTAATCTTCCTGTCCTGCCACCCCGCGCTCACGCCCGAGTCGCGGGCGGCCCTCACCCTCCGCGTCGTCGGCGGACTCTCCACGGCCGAGATCGCCCGCGGTTTCCTGGTCCCGGAGAAGACGATGGGCCAACGCATCTCCCGCGCGAAGAAGACGCTCACCACCGCTCGCGCCGAGTTCGAGCTGCCCGTCGGCGACGACCGCACGCGCCGCCTCGACGACGTGATGGCCGTCATCTACCTGATCTTCACCGAGGGCTACTCCGCCGCCGCGGGCGAGGACTGGATGCGCCCCGACCTCGCCCGCGAGGGCATCCGGCTGGCCCGGATGCTCGCCGACCTCGCGCCCGACGAGCCCGAGACCCACGGCCTGCAGGCGCTGGTCGAGCTGCAGGGCTCCCGGATCGACGCCCGCACGGACTCCGCCGGCGCGCCCGTACTCCTCGACGATCAGGCCCGGGACCGTTGGGACCGGCTCCTCATCCGACGGGGCGTGACCGCGCTCCACCGGGCCGAGGAACTCGCCGCCCGCGGGATCCCTGTGGGCCGGTACTACCTGCAGGCAGCGATAGCCGCGCAGCACGCGTGCGCTGCGACGTCCACCGACACGGACTGGCCCCGCATCGCCCGCCTCTACGACGCGCTGGCCAAGGCGGCGCCCGGCCCGGTCGTCGAGGTCAATCGTGCTGTCGCGCACGGGCGGGCGTTCGGTCCCGACGCGGGCCTGACGGTGCTCGACGCCGTCGGTCCGGCCGCACTCGGCGACGCACCGCTCGTGCCCAGCGTCCGCGGTGATCTCCTGGAGCGGGCGGGACGCCGCGCCGAGGCCGCCGCGCAGTTCGACGAGGCGGCGCAGCGCACCCGCAACGAAGCGGAGCGCACCCTCCTGCAGGGACGTGCCGCGGCGAACCGCACCGAGTGAACACCGCTCGGGCCCGACACGCCGCGAGAGTGGCTCGCCCGCCGTCAGACGTGTCGAACCGTCACGGCTCGCACCACACCGGCAGGGACCCCGCGGCGCGCGCCTCCGCCAGCGACGGTGCGCCCGTGTCCTTCTCCGACAGGATCGGGGGCACCTCGTCGGGCCACGCGATGTTCAGCTCCTGATCCAGCGGGTCCACTCCGTGTTCGGCCGACGGGTTGTACTCGGACGAGACGTGATAGGCCACGACCGCATCGTCGGTCAGGGCGCAGAAGCCGTGTCCCAGCCCCTCCGCGAGGTAGACGGTGCGCCGCGTCGCGCTGTCCAGGCGGACCGTCTCGACCGCGCCGAAGGTCGGCGAGCCGACCCGCAGGTCCACGATCACGTCGAGGACCGCGCCGTGCAGACACGCCACCAGCTTCGCCTGTCCCGGGGGCACGTCCGCGTAGTGGATGCCGCGGATCGCGCCGCGGCGGCTCACCGAGACGTTGGTCTGCGCGACGGACAGCTCCTGGCCGGTGGCCTCGCGGAAGGCGGACGCCTTGAACAGCTCGAAGAACTCGCCACGCTCGTCGGGGAAGACCCGCGGGTCCAGGACGAACGCACCGGCGATGGGCAGAGGGTGGACGTTCACCGGCCCTCCTCCAGAAGCCCGTGCAGGTAGGCGCCGTAGCCGGACTTGACGAACCGGTCGGCGTGCTCGCGCAGTTGAGCGTCGTCGATGAAACCGGATCGCCACGCCACCTCCTCGGGGGCCCCGATCTTGGTGCCCTGCCGCTGCTCGACGGCGCGCACGTAGCCGGTCGCGTCGGCGAGGGCGTCGAAGGTGCCGGTGTCCAGCCAGGCGGTACCGCGCGGCAGCACCTCAACGGTCAGCCGACCCTCGTCCAGGTAGTGCCGATTGACGTCCGTGATCTCGAGTTCCCCTCGCGGCGAGGGCTTCAGGTTCCGCGCGACCTCGACCACCGACGGGTCGTAGAAGTACAGGCCGGGCACCGCGTACGGCGACCGGGGCCGCTCCGGCTTCTCCTCGAAGCCGACCGCGCGCCCGGCATCGTCGAACTCGATGACGCCGTAGGCGCGGGGATCGGCGACCCGGTAGGCGAAGACCGCGCCGCCGTCGATCCCGTCGAATCGTCGCAGTTGCGAGCCCAGTCCCGGACCGTAGAAGATGTTGTCGCCCAGGATCAGCGACACCGTCTGATCGCCGATGAAGTCCGCGCCGAGGACGAAGGCCTGCGCGAGCCCCTCGGGTCGCGGCTGCACCACGTAGTCGATGCGCACGCCGAACTGCGATCCGTCGCCGAGGAGCCGCCGGAACTGCTCCGCGTCGCCCGGCGTGGTCACCACCAGCACCTCGCGGATGCCCGCGAGCATCAGGGTGGAGAGGGGGTAGTAGATCATCGGCTTGTCGTAGACCGGGAGCAGCTGCTTACTCACGCCGACGGTGATCGGATGGAGCCTGCTGCCCGTGCCGCCGGCCAGGATGATCCCTCGCATGCTGCGACTCTATCGGAATGCAACGCCGACGCCTCGCAACCGGTCGTCCACCCTGCGCGGGCTCCACCGTCGCGCGGAGGCAGGCTCGCCCCCGCGTCGTCCGCGCTGGTTCGACGCGTCCTTGCAACCCCACTAATCTGTTCCCATGCACATCGTGGTCACCGGCGGCGCCGGCTTCATCGGCGCGAACTTCGTCCGGCGCACCGCCCGGACCCGACCGGACGTGCGGATCACCGTGCTCGACGCGCTGACCTACGCCGCGAACGAGTCCTCGCTTGACGACCTGCGCGACCGGATCGACTTCGTCAAGGGCTCGATCGCCGATCCCTCGGTGGTGGACGAGGTGGTCGCGGGCGCCGACGCGGTGGTGAATTTCGCCGCGGACACGCACAACGACAACTCGCTGAGCGATCCGTGGCCCTTCCTGGACACCAACATCCGTGGCACGGCCGTCCTCCTCGACGCGGTGCGCCGACACGACGTGCGCCTGCACCACATCTCCACCGACGAGGTCTTCGGCGACCTGCCACTGGACACACCCGAACGGTTCACCGAGGACACCCCGTACCGGCCGTCGAGCCCGTACTCGGCGTCGAAGGCCTCGTCCGACCACCTGGTGCGGGCATGGGCCCGCAGCTTCGGCGTCCGGGCCACGATCTCCAACTGCTCCAACAACTACGGCCCGTATCAGCACGTCGAGAAGTTCATCCCGCGGCAGATCACCAACATCCTCGCGGGTGGGCGGGCGAAGCTCTACGGCGCGGGCGCGAACGTCCGGGACTGGATCCACGTCGACGACCACAACGACGCCGTCTGGGCGATCCTCGACCGGGGCGCGATCGGCGAGACCTATCTGATCGGCGCCGACGGCGAGCGATCGAACCGGGAGGTGCTCCGCACTCTGCTCGCGGTGATGGGCCGCCCTGCGGATGACTTCGACACCGTCCCCGATCGCCCCGGCCACGACCTGCGCTACGCGATCGACTCGAGCAAGCTCCGGCGCGAGCTGGGCTGGACGCCCGCGCACGCCGACCTCGATGCGGGCCTGCGCGCCACCGTCGACTGGTACCGGGACAACCGGGATTGGTGGGAGCCCGCCAAGGCCGGCGTCGAGGCGGCGTACGCGCGGCGCGAGGGAGCGTGCTGACCCACCGGATCGTGTGATCTTCGTCCGATCCGGAGCGGAACGCACAGGTCCGGCACGAAAACCTGTTTCAATTGTCGCGACATCAACATGCGACCCGACCGTCCCGGGGCACCCGCCGACGGCCGAACAGATCCCGAGGTGACCACCCATGCCGCCCGAAGGCACCCCCGCCGCCACCGCACCCGCCCCGTCCCGGGAGGACCTCGACACCGCGGGCCAGCGCGAGCGGCGCAAGCGCATCATCGACGCCACGTTGGCGCTCGCCCGCAAGGGCGGCTACGACGCGGTCCAGATGCGCGCGGTGGCGAAGAAGGCCGACGTGGCGCTGGGCACCCTGTACCGGTACTTCCCGTCGAAGGTGCATCTGCTGGTCGCCGGCCTGGTGAGCCAGTTCGAGCGCGCGGGCGAGCGGATCGGGAAGGCGCAGATCCCGGGCGACACCGCGGCGGAGCGTTTGATGTTCGTGCTGGACCGCAACACCGAGGCGCTGCAACGGGCCCCCTTGCTCACCGAGGCGATGGTGCGCGCCTTCATGTTCGCCGACGCCACGGCGGCGGCCGAGGTCGAGCGGGTGGGCCGCCTCCTCGAGGACATGTTCGCGCATGCGCTCGGCGTGGCGGATCCGGACGAGCGTCAGCGCGATACGTTCCACCTGATCGCCGATGTCTGGATGGCTAATCTGGTCGCCTGGGTGACCCATCGCGCCTCGGCCACCGAGGTGCAGAAGCGGCTCTCCGTGGCCGTCGACCTCCTCATCAAGGACTGACAACACCGCAGTTCATGTCGGGTAAGCCAAGGAAAAACTGAAACACGTACTAGTTTTGCCCGACAGTTGATACGCTCCTCTCGAAATTGAGGAGAGGACACCCCGATGGCGACATTCGGAGGCCGGGCGTGAGGGCGGCGGCGCTGTACCGGTTGTACCGGTTGGCCGCGATCGTCACCAAGACCCTGTCCACCATCGGACGCTCCGTGGTGCTCGCCGGCGAGATCATCGCGTGGACCGTCCGCGGGGTCCTGAAGCGGAACTTCGCGGTCGGCGAGACGATCACTCAGGCGGTGACGTTGCTGCGGGTCACCACGCTGCCCGCCATCCTGGTGGCGATCCCGTTCGGTGCGGTCGTCTCCGTCCAGGTCGGAGCCCTCGTCGACACAGTGGGAGCGAACTCCCTGGTCGGCGCCGCGTCGGGCATCGGCATCATCCGGCAGGGGGCGCCGCTCGCCACGGGCGTGCTACTCGGCGGCGTCTGCGCCGCGGCCATCGCCGCCGACCTCGGTTCCCGGACGGTCCGCGAGGAGCTGCAGGCGATGCAGGTCATGGGCGTCGATCCGATCGCCCGCCTGATCGCGCCCCGCATGCTCGCACTGATGATCATCGCGCCGATGCTCCTGGTCGTGATCGTGGCCGTCGCCATGATCGTCGCGCTCACCGTCTCCGTGTGGCAGTTCGGGCTCAGCTCCGGCGGCTTCTGGTCCTCCTTCGGCGCCTTCTCGGCACCGTCGGACCTGGCCTTCGCGGTGCTCAAGGCCGAGACCGGCGCGATGATCGTCGGCCTCGTCGCCGGGCTGCGCGGGCTCGAGGCCTCGGGCGGCCCGCGCGGCGTCGCCGACGGCGTGAACTCCTCGGTGGTCCTGTCGATCACGCTGATCTTCCTTGCCTTCCTCGGCCTCACCCAGCTGCAGACGATGTTCTTCCCGAGTCAGGTGGCCTGATGACCACCACGAGCCCGCCCCCGCCGACGAAAACGCAGAAGAGCGCGCTGGATTCCAAGCCGGCGGGTCTCATCGCTCGGATCGGCGAGGCCGTCGTCTTCGTCGCCCAGTCCATCTACCTCATCCCCGTCGCGCTGATGAAGTACCGCGGCGAGACCTCCCGGGTGCTCAAGCAGCTCGCATGGGGCCGCGGGTCCGTCGTGGTCGACGGTGGCGTGGTCGTCATGATGGTCATCCTGGGCGCCGCGAGCGGCGCGGCCGTCGCCATCGAGGCCTACGCCGGTCTTAACCTCATCGGTTTCGGACCGCTGACCGGCGTGATCGGCGGCCTCGCCAACATCCGCGAGATGATCCCCATCTCAGCCGGTATCGGCTTCGCGGCGCAGGCCGGGTGCCGTATGACGGCGCAGATCGGCTCCATGCGGATCGCGGAGGAGATCGACGCCGTCGAGGCCCTCGGCATCCGCTCGATCCCCTACGTCGTCAGTACCCGCCTCATCGCCGGCATCATCGTGGTGATCCCGGCGTACATGCTGACACTGCTACTGGCCTTCCTCACTTGCAAGCTGATCGTGGTCGTCTTCCACGGCCAGGCGCTCGGCACGTACAACCACTACTTCGAGCAGTTCCTCAGCCCGGGCGACATCGCGCTGTCGACGCTCAAGGCCGTGGTCTTCTGCGCTGCCGTCACGATCATCCACTGCTACTACGGGTTCTTCGCCAAGGGCGGCCCGGAGGGCGTGGGTCTCGCGAGCGGCCGGGCCGTGCGCGCCAGCCTGGTCACGGTGCTCACGCTCGACTTCATCCTGACCATCATCTTCTGGGGCATCACCCCCACGATCATCTTCAAAGGCTAGGGGGACCGATGTACGAACTGCTCGGTGGCACACCCGGCCGCCAACAGCGCATCTTCTTCACCGTCGGCGCCGCGACGGTCGCCGTGATCCTGATCGCCGTCCTCGCCGGCATCGTCTCCTCCCGCATTCCCGCGTCCGATCCCCGGCTCGCCCTCACCGTCGAGTCCACCGACGTGGGCCCGGGCGTCAAAACCGGCACCCGGGTCACGCTGCGCGGCGTGCCGGTCGGCGAGGTCGAGTCCGTCGTGATCCCGCGCGCGGGCCAGGCCCGCGTCGGGGTCCGCCTGGATCGCGGGAGCCTCCGCGGCCTCACCGACGCCCTGTCGGTGCGGTACCAGCCCGGCAACTACTTCGGCGTCACCGAGATGGCGCTCGTTCCCGGCCAGGGCGGCGGCGACCTCCGCTCGGGCAGCACCCTGCGCCCTCGCTCGAGCAACGACACGATCTCCGACCTGCTCACCCGCAGCGCAGTCTCCGTGTCCGGCGTCATCACCCCGAAACTGATCGAGGTGACCAAGAAGGCGACCGACTACACCCAGGCGATCACGCCGCTGCTGCAGGTGGCGTTCGCCGTCGAGCAGCAGAACGCACGGTCGGTGAAAGTGCCGATCGGGACCACGCTGCGGACCGTCCGCACCACGCTCGACGGGGCGCCCGGCCTGGTGGAGGGCGCGTTCGAGGGCTGGTTCGTACCGCAGATGCGCGGCGGCGAGGCCGCGGGCACGCTCGACTACACCGTGAACAACTACGACAAGGTCGACAGGACGACCACCCTGCTGGGCACCGGCTTCTTCACGCCGCTGGCCGACATGTTCGGCTCCCACGAGGCCGAGTTCACGCCGGGCACCGTCATGTTGCGGGTCATCATGGACAGCACCACCAAGGTGCTGCGCACCGTGAGCGTCCCCCGCCAGATCGTCCCCCTCATCAACGGCGTCAACAGCGCCTTCATCACCGCTCCGGAGGGCACCGCACTGCGCATGAACGTCGTCGCCGACCGTCTCCCTGGCGCCGCATCCGTCCTGGAAAGGGGGAGATGACATGCGTGCCAAGAACACCCGCGCCGCCATCACCCTCGCGCTTGCGCTGATCGTCACGCTCGTCATCGCGGTGGGGATCTTCGCCGCGCTGCGCAACCCCGCCGGCGGCGAGACCCGCGATTACGAGGCGCACCTCTCGGATGCCTCCGGCCTCCGGGTTGGCAGCGACGTGCGACTACGCGGCGTGCTCATCGGGAAGGTCACCGCGGTCGACGTCCGTGGCACCGCGGACGGAAACGGCAACGAGGCCGTCATCGGCTTCTCCGCCCAGAACGACCATCCCGTCACCTCGACCACCCGGGTCGCGGTGAAGTACCGCAACCTCACGGGCGAACGGTTCATCGAGATCCAGCCCGGTAGCTCCGCGGGCGGAACGCCCGTCACGTCGATCCCGATGTCGCGCACCACCCCGTCGTTCGACATCACCACCCTGTTCAACGGGCTCGCACCAGTGCTCCGTACGCTCAGCCCCGAGGACGTCAACGAACTGACCCGAAACCTGTTGGGTTTGCTGCAGGGCGACGACACGACGGCCGCGCAGACTTTCGGCGCGATCGACCGGATCACGTCGAACCTGGCGGACCGGCAGACCGTGATCAAGACGCTGATCGACAACGTCACCCGCGTCGCCAACATGATCAACGACTACTCACCGCAGGTCATCGAATTCATCCTCAACTTCGACCTGCTGCTGACGAAGGTGCTCGAGAACCTCGACGAGTTCCGGCGCACCGCCACCTACGGCCCCGGATTCGGCGCCGCCACCAACCGGGTGCTCACCGCGCTCGGGCTGTCCAAGGATCTCGATGTGGAAAAGCTCGTGCGCACGGCCTTCCAGGACCCCGGCGCCGCGGTACAGGCGATGAGCAAGCTGCCCGGCCTGTTCACCGGAGTCGCCGCTCTCCTGGGGGCGCCGCCCACCCCCTGTTCGAAGGGCGCGGCGCCGCTGCCGAACAAAGTGACAGTGCTGACCGGCGGAACGAATGTGACGGTGTGCCTGAAATGATCTTCACTGGACGTCCGCCCTGGCGCGGACTCGTCAACCGCAGCACCAAGCTCGGCGCGATCGCCGTCGCGGTGGCGCTGCTCATCACCGCCGGGCTGGCGTTCGTGTACCTGCGCCCGCCGGGCCAGAAGGAACTGACCTTCGTCACGCAGGACGCCGCACTGATCAAGCCCGGCGTGGAAGTGCGCGCCTCCGGCGTGCGGATCGGCTCAGTCTCCTCGGTGGAACTGCGCAAGGACGACGTACAGGTGACCACCCGCATCGACGACTCGGTGTTCGTCGGCGACCAGACCTCCGTCGCGGTCCGCATGCTCACCGTCGCGGGAGGTTTCTACGTGGCGGTGTCCTCCGCCGGGCGGGCCTCCCTGGGCGACAAGCCGATCCCCCGAAACCGCGTGAGCCTGCCGTACAACATCGGCGACCTACTGCAGGACACCCCGGAGAAGCTCGAGCCCGTCGATCGCACCCAGCTCGCCGCGTCGATCAAGGCGCTGAGCACCGGCCTCGACTCCAATCCCGGCTCCGTCGACAACATCGTCGAGGGCGTCAACTCGCTGCTCGGCCAGCTCACTGAGCAGCGGGATCAGGTCGGCCGCATCATCAACATCAGCACGCAGTACGCGACCGGTTTCGCCGAGCAGCGCGAGACGATCATGAACATGATCCACAAGGCGTCCCTGGCGATCGTCACGCTCGATCAGACCGCCACCAACTTCGGCATCGCCTACCAGGGTCTCGCCGGGATGTTCGGCAAGATCAAGCCCTTCCTCGATCTCTACTGGAAGTACCGCGACACCCTCGGCGACGCCTTCGCCAAGATGGAGGCCGCGCTGAAGACGACCAACGTGACGATCCCCGCCATGATCGGCGAGCTGCAGAAGGGCATCGACACCATGCAGGCAGGCCTGGAGAAGCAGGGCAAGCCCATGCCGCCCGACACGGTTCTCGCGAGCCGCCTCTGCTTCCCGACAGCGACGGTGAGCTGCTGATGCGCCCCACGAAGATCTCCCTGATCGCGGCGACCGTCGCGCTGCTGGCACCGCTCGTCCCGACTGCGATCGGCACGGCCGCAGCCGCATCCAGCACGCAGTGCGCGTACCTCGCGGACGGCATCGGCCTGTACCCGGACAACGACGTGACCCAAATGGGCGTCAAGATCGGCACCGTCCGCACGGTCGAGCCGTCCGGCGACGGAGTGAAGGTCACCTTCGACGTCTCCGGCCGCACGCTGCCCGCCACGGTGAAGGCCGTGACCCGCTCGACGTCGATTCTCGCGGACCGCTCGCTCGAGCTCGTGGGCAACTACTCGACGGGCGCTACCCTCACACCGGGCACCTGCATCACCCGTGCGAATTCGGCGACACCGAAGTCGATCTCCGAGACCACCTCCGCCGCGACCCGCCTCGTCGACTCCGTTACCGAGGGCGGCGCTTCGGCGGACCTCGGCAAACTGCTCACGCGGCTCGACACCGAGGTAGGGCCGTCAGTGCCGCCGCAGGCTGCGCGCTCGCTGACGAACCTTTCGACGCTGCTCAGCGATCCGGCCGGTTTCCTCGGCGACGTGACGACGGTGGTCAGCAACGTCCGGCCGCTGATGCAGAGCATGGACCAGCAATGGGGAGAGCTCCTGCTCACCCTGCAGCACGTGGGCAACGTCCTCGACCAGTACGGGAAGATCACCTTCCCGGCGGTCTCCGAGATCTTCCAGACGCTGCCCGTGTTCTTCCTCGTCGGCGACGACATGATGCGCCGCTACGGCCACATCCTGCGGCCCGGCGGCGCAGTCGCGGCGGACGCGGTCAAGCTCGCGGCGACCGGTGTGAAGTCCAACGCGGCACTCGAGCGCATGCTGCCCGTCTTCGGGTCGCAGATCGCCCCCTACCTCCCCCGGGGCGGCGTGGAGACGCCCGCTGCCATCGCGGGCGTGCCCGTCACGACGGTCGCCACGGGCGACCCGAACGCGCTGTGCGCGCAGATCAACGCTCAGGCGCCGGGCGCCTGCACGGTGGTCGCCGGCAAGGCTCAGACCGCCACCGTCGACCTCATGCAACTGCCCTTCCAGGGAGGCCGCCGATGACCCGCACCCGCAGCGCCGTGCGCTGGCTGCCGCGGCGCGTTTCCGCCGCGATCGTGATCGGCGCCGCCGTCGTCCTCGCCGGCTGCGGCGTGAGTCCCGCCAACATGGACATGCGCAATCCTCTCGGGGACGGCGACCAGTACGAGTTGCGCCTCCAGTTCGCCGACGTACTGAACCTGCCCATCGGCGCCCGGATCTCGCTCGGCGGCCTGACCGTCGGCCGGGTGAAGGCCGTCGCCCTCGGGGAGGACGCCGCGACGGTCACCGTCCGCGTCGATAAGGACGTCTCGCTGCCCTCGGACATCCATGCTTCCGTTCTGCAGGACACACTCCTCGGTGAGGCCTATGTCCGGCTCGAGACACCCGAGAAGTCCACCGGCACAGCGGCGCCGCTGCGCGCCGGCGCTGTGCTGCCCCTGAGCCAGACCAGCCCACCCCGCTCCGTGGAGAGCACTCTCACGATCCTCGCCGACTACTTCGGCAGCGGCTCGGTGCAGGATGTCAGTAAGACGATCACGCGCCTGAACACGGCGCTCCCCAAAGACCGCCCGCAGTTCGACCTGCTCTCCAGGCAGCTGAGCCGCGACGTCACCGGTATCGCCGCCAACACCCCCGAGGTGAACCGTCTCCTCGACTCCGCATCCGAGATGGCCGATCGGATCGCCAAACAGGAGGCGAACTTCAAGGACACACTGTCCCCGTATCACCTCAAGTACTGGTCGAACCAGGGCAAGCTCATGTCGAACATCGGCGTGCTGCTCCCCGCTGTCGGCGGCATGCTGCAGCAGGGCTCCTGGCTGATCCCGCTGATGAACTCGTCGTCCGACCTGTTCGAGCTCCTCACCGCCGACATGGTCTCGCTGGGCTCCGCCATTCACGGCGGCTCGATCCTGGTGAACAAGAACCTCGTCCCGTTCCTGAAGAAGCCGGTGGTCGAGATCGGCTCGGTCACGAATGCCGCCGGGCAGGACGTCTCCCCCGGTGCACTCAAAGTGCTGCGACTGATCGGACAGGCACGATGACCCGATCCGGAATCGCCTCCACGCTCGGCCTCATCGCGCTCGTCGTGGTGTCGATGCTGCTGCTCGGCACCCAGGGCGTGCAGTGGTTCTCGCCGTCCGACGAGCGCACCGCGTACATCCGCCTCACCGACGCCAACGGCCTGCAGGAGGGCTCACGGGTTCTCGACCGCGGCGTCGAGGTCGGCACGGTCCGGGGCCTCACCGTCGACGCCGATCGCGTCGAGGTCGAGGTCGGCTACGCCAAGGACACCCGGATCACCCAGGGCGCGAAGGTCCGCGTGCAGAACCTCTCGGGCCTGGGCGAGACCTATCTGACGATCGCCCAGGGCGACGGGGCCGCGGTCCCCGACGGTGCGCGCCTCGAGGGCGTCGTGGACACGGCGGACTCCACCGTCGGTGCGCTGTCGAGTTCCCTGTCGCGCCTGATGAAGCAGCTCGATCCCGCGACAGTGCAGCGCCTCCTGGCCCGCGTCGACGGCGCCCTGCCCGACGGCGCGCAGACGGTTCCCACCATCGACGCCGGCGCGGTCCTCACCGCCACGTCGATCCTGCGTCAGCTGCCCGACATCGGCGACCTCATGCAGTCCTTCAACTCGATCACTCCCCGCGCCGGCGACGTGGGCGCGCTGCTGCTCAGCCTCGAACAGCCGCTCCGCACCTTCGGTAAGGGGTACGGCGAGATGGCGCCCTACTCCGTCTCGTACATCAGTCAGGGCGATTACCCGAACGTGATCCGGGACGGCATGTTGGAGCTGTTCAAAGTGATCCAGGGCTTCGAAGACGACGCCGCCCCGAGCGTGCAGTACCTGTCCGAGCTGATGCTTCCCTCGGTCCGGGCGATCGCCGAGCCGCTGTCCACCATCAACGGCGGTCAGTTGCTCGACACAGCGCTGGCGTCGGTCCGCGGCGGCTCGGGCGCCGCCACCCTGCGGATGGCATCGCCGGACACCCGTCCCGCGAGCCCGTCGTCGACTACGCCCTCCACTGCGAATCGCTCCGGCGCGCCGTCGTCGAGCTCCACGCCCGCCGCCCCGTCCGCGCGCACCGCACCGTCCAGCACCACTGCGCAGCCCCGCTGACGCACGCCGAAGGAGAATCGTGGCCCTCGCGATCACCGATGTCCAGACCGCACTCGCCGAGTCGATCCACGACTGGGCGGAGCGCGCCCACCCGATCGACGCCGTCCGCTCCGGCGACTCCGGCGCCGTCGAGAAGGCTTGGCGCGGACTGGCCGACATCGGTGTCTTCGGTATCACACTGAGCGAGGACCTCGGCGGGTTCGGCGGCAGTGCCGACGACGCAGCCGCCGCAGTCGAGGCCGCCGCCGCGGTCCTCGCGCCCGGCCCCATCGCGGGCACGGTCGCGGTGGGCGTGCTGCTCGAGCGCTACCTCGGCGGTACGGACCGGCTCGGCACGGTGCGTGCGGAGCTCGCCGCCGGGGAGACGCGCGCCGCGCTCGTGGTGGACGGCGACGGCTCGCTCGCGCCGGACGCCACCCCGCAGTCGCACCTGTTGGTCGAGTCCCCCTCCGGCGCCTGGCACCTGCTCCCGCCGGGGCACGCGGGCGTCACCGTCGAGCCGCTGCCCGGCCTGGACGCCTCGCGTCCCCTGGGCCGGATCCACTTGGACGGCCCCGAGTTCGACGCGGCCACCGAGATCCCCTCGCTCACCGCCGCCGACGCCCGCGCGGCGCTCGCGGCCTTCGCCGCCGCCGAGGCCGCCGGCATCGCCTCGTGGGCGCTGCGTACTGCGGCCGAGTATTCGAAGGTGCGGGTCCAGTTCGGTCGGCCGATCGGCGCCTTCCAGGCGATCAAGCAGATCGTCGCCGACATGCTGTGCCGTGCCGAGCAATCCGCGGCGTTGGCCTGGGACGCGGCACGGTCGGTCGGCGCCGGGACCGAGCACCACCTGGCCGCGGCGGTCGCCGCGGCGGGCGCCCTCGACGCCGCCGTGCAGAACGCGAAGGACGCGATCCAGGTCCTCGGCGGCATCGGCTTCACCTTCGAACACGACGCGCACCTGTACCTGCGGCGCGCGACCGCGCTGCGCCTCCTGCTCGGAGACACTCCCGGATGGCGCACGCGCGCCGCGGAACTCGCCATCTCCGGTGTACGCCGTGGCCTCGACTACGAGGTCGAGGGCGATCACCGCGCCGCCTCTGCGGAGGCCGAGCGCATCGCCGCCATGGGCGCGGACGAGCAGCGCCGTACCCTCGCCGAATCCGGGCTTTTGGTGCCGCACTGGGATCCGCCGTACGGCCGGGGCGCCGGGCCCGCGGAGCAGCTCGTTCTCGACGGCGCACTGGAGGCGGCGGGCGTCGAACGCCCGACGCTGGTGATCGGCGCCTGGGCCGCGCCGACGATCCTGGAGCACGGGACCCCGGAGCAGGCCGAGCGGTTCGTTTGGCCGACGCTGCTCGGGGAGATCAGCTGGTGCCAGCTCTTCAGCGAACCCGAGGCGGGATCCGACCTGGCCTCGCTACGGACGAAGGCGACGCGCGTCGAGGGCGGGTGGTCACTCACCGGACAAAAGGTGTGGACCTCCCTCGCGCACGAGGCGGACTGGGCGATCTGCCTTGCGCGCACGGACCCGGACGCACCGAAACACAAGGGCATCACCTACTTTCTCGTCGACATGCTCTCCGACGGCATCGACGTGCGGCCGCTCCGGGAGATCACCGGCGACGTGCGGTTCAACGAGGTCTTCCTCGAGAGCGTCTTCGTGCCCGACGACTGCGTCGTGGGCACGATCAACGGCGGCTGGCGTCTGGCCCGCACGACCCTTGCGAACGAACGGGTCGCGATGAGCGGCGCCGGCCTCGGAGCTCGCCTCGAGGGACTGCTCGCCGACCCCGGGCCGGAACCCGACCTGGCAGCGCTCGGGGAACTCGTCGTCGATGCGGCGTCGTGCACGCTGCTCGATCTGCGCGCCGTCATCGCGAGCGTCGGCGGGCAGGATCCGGGCGCGGCGTCGAGCGTGCGCAAGCTCGTCGGGGTGCAACACCGCCAGGCGGTCGCCGAGGCCTGCCTCCGGCGTCTCGGAGCCGACGGCGCCGTCGCCGGCCCTGAGGATCCGGCCGACGCCCGATACGAGTTCCTGCTCAGCCGGTGTCTGTCCATCGCGGGCGGGACCTCGCAGATCCTCCGGAACGTCGCGGCGGAGCAGCTGCTCGGCCTGCCCCGCTCCTGACCTCGTTTCACACCGTACGACTGAAACGTGTTCTAGTATTCGTGCATGGACGATTCCGCTGTCTCCTCCGCCGCCGACGCCCTGCTGGGCGCCTATGCCGCGTGCGCGCCGATCGACCCGTTGATCGGCACGTTCCCCGAAGCCACGATCACCGACGCGTACCGGATCCAGCAGGAGCAGGTCCGCCGCTGGGAAGCCTCGGGCGACGTCGTGAAGGGCCACAAGGTGGGCCTCGCCTCACTCGCGATGCAGCGTCAGATGAACGTCTACGAGCCCGATTTCGGCCATCTCACCGCATCGATGTTCCACCTTGAACAACTGCCGATCGACGCCTCGTCGTGGATGCAGCCGCGGATCGAACCCGAGATCGCCTTCGTCCTCGGCCGCGAGCTCCGTGGCCCGGGCGTCACCGTCGCCGACGCGATCCGCGCCGTCGACTTCGTAGTCCCGGCGCTCGAGGTCGTCGACTCGCGGATCAAGGACTGGAACATCTCGATCGTCGACACCGTGGCCGACAACGCCTCGTCCGGCGGCGTGGTCCTGGGCAGCAGGCCCACCCGCCTGACCGACGTCGACCTGCGGACCGTCGGCTGCACCTTCCGCATCGGCGGCGAGCAGGTAGGCACGGGGTCGGGCGGCGCCGTGCTCGGCTCGCCCATCAACGCCCTCGTCTGGCTCGCGAACACCGTCGGCCCGCTCGGCACCGCCCTCGAGCCCGGCCACGTCGTGCTGCCCGGCTCAATGACGCGCGCCGAGCCGGTCCGCGCCGGAGACATCGTCGTCGCCGACATGGGCCCGCTGGGCTCCGTGACGGCCGTCCTCGCACCCTGACCGCCCCCCGAACGGAGAAGAACATGAAGATCATCATCGGCGATGCGTGCACCGGATTCGGCGTCTGCGAGGGCATTCGCCCGGACGTCTTCGAGGTCAATGACGAAGGATTCGCCGAGGCCACCGACGAGGGCCTCACCGACGCCGACCGCGAGGACATCGAGTACGCGGCCAGCCAGTGCCCCACACAGGCCATTCGCATCGAGCACTGACCCACCGCCGACTTAACAGCGTTAGCCCATGCCGTCACCTGCGGGTTCGGTATGGGCTAACGCTGTTAAGTCAGGGGTAGTGGCCCGACGTTCCCGCGCGGGCACCGTCGGGCCGCCCGTCAGACCTTCTGGGCTGCGGACATCTCCACGGCGATGGCGATGATCATGTCCTCCTGACCGCCCACGTAGCCGCGGCGGCCGCACTCGTAGAGGATCTCGTACGCGGGGACTCCGTAGCGCTCCGCCGCGCGCTCCGCGTGCAGCAGGAAGCTGGAGTACACGCCCGCGGCGCCCTGGACGATCGAACTGCGGTCCATGACCGGCAGCCGGGTGATGTACGGCTTCACCACGTCCTCCGCGGCGGCCATGAGCGCGTCCTTGTCGGTGCCGGTGCGCACGCCCAACTTCTCGAAGGCTGCCGAAAGCACCTCGGTCGGCGAATTGCCCGCGCCGGCACCGAGCGCCAGCAGCGAACCGTCGATCTGCTTCGCGCCCGCGCGGTACGCCAGCACCGAGTTGGCCACGCCGAAGCTGAGGTTCTGATGCCCGTGGTAGCCCACCTGTGCGTCCTCCCCCAGCTCCGCGACCAGTGCGGCGACGCGGTCGCCAGCGTCCTCGAGGATCAGCGCTCCCGCGGAGTCGACGACGTAGACGCACTGGCAGCCGGCGTCGGCCATGATCCGCGCCTGCTTCGCCAGCGCCTCGGGCGTGGACATGTGCGAGAGCATGAGGAAGCCGACGGTCTCCAGCCCGAGTTTCCTTGCGGCACCGAAGTGCTGGATCGAGACGTCCGCCTCGGTGCAGTGGGTCGCGATGCGCAGCGCGCCGGCGCCGAGGTCGGCCGCCACGCGGATGTCCTCGACGGTGCCGAGGCCCGGGAGCATGAGCACGGCGATCTTCGCCTGCTGCGCCTCGTCAACGGCGGCGGCGATGAGCTTGCGCTCGTCGACCAGCGAGAAGCCGTAGTTGAAGGTGCTGCCGCCGAGGCCGTCGCCGTGGGTCACCTCGATGAGCGAGACGCCCGCATCGTCGAGTGCACGCACCGTGTCCCGTACGTTCTGCTCGGTGAACTGGTGCGCCATTGCGTGGCTGCCGTCGCGCAGCGACGTGTCGACGATGCGCACATCGCGGTTGGGATCGCTCCACAGGTCGCCGTTGATG
Organism: Tsukamurella asaccharolytica; assembly: GCF_007858435.1. Taxonomy (GTDB): domain Bacteria; phylum Actinomycetota; class Actinomycetes; order Mycobacteriales; family Mycobacteriaceae; genus Tsukamurella; species Tsukamurella asaccharolytica. The sequence continues at coordinate 251,196 of NZ_VIGW01000001.1, forward strand.
CCGGTCATGCCTTCACTCCGTCCAGGATGCGCTGCGCCAGCAGCTCGCCCGCCCGCGCGGCCGCGGCGGTCATGATGTCGAGGTTGCCCGCGTACGTGGGCAGGTAGTCGCCGTTACCCGCGACCTCCAGGAAGACCGCGACGCGCGCCTTGCCCTCCCAGCCGGGCCGGGGCTCGTCGTACTGCGGCGGCGCCGTGAGCGTGTAGCCCGGGACGTACACCTGGACATCCGCCACCATCTGTTCGATCGAGGCGGTGACGGCTTCCCGGTCGGCGTCCGGATCGATCGCGCAGAACACCGTGTCGCGCATGATCATCGGAGGCTCAACCGGATTGATGATGATGATCGCCTTGCCCTTGGCCGCGCCGCCGACCTCCTCGATCGCGCGTGCGGTGGTCTCGGTGAACTCGTCGATGTTGGCGCGCGTGCCGGGCCCGGCGGAGCGAGACGACACCGATGCGACGATCTCCGCGTAGCTGACCGGTGTGATGCGGCTGACGGCGTGCACGATCGGGATCGTCGCCTGCCCGCCGCAGGTGATCATGTTGACGTTGGGGGCGTCCAACTGGGACTCGAGGTTCACCACCGGGCAGGCCAGGGGTCCCACGGCCGCAGGGGTGAGGTCGACCGCGACGATGCCCGCGTCCGCGTACCGGGGAGCGTTGGCGCGGTGCGCCTTCGCGGACGTGGCCTCGAACACGAGCCGCGGCGGCTCCGGCCGGGCGAGCAGCCAGTCCACTCCCTCCGCCGAGGTCTCCAGCCCGAGCTCGGCGGCGCGCTTGAGGCCGTCCGATTCGGGGTCGACGCCCACCATGTAGCGCACGTCCACATGCTCGCTCCGTCGCAGTTTGGCCAGCAGGTCCGTGCCGATATTGCCGGGCCCGACGATGGCCGCAGTCACTTTCTCCGTCATACCGTCATCGTCGGTCGCAGCACGCCGGCACGTCCACGACCGTGTTCCGCTGAGCGGGACACGGTTCGATCTGGGACGCACTTCGATCTCTTCGACCGTCGACGATGCGGGCCTGTTCGTCACCCCAGCGACCGACGCCGTCCGACTGCCTGCCCGGGCTGGCACACTGGGGACATGTGTCCCGCTGAGCGGAACGACGGCGCCACCGTCGACCGGATCTCCTCGCTGCTGTCGGCCTATCGGCCCGGCGACGGCGGGCTCGGGGTGTCCGAGCTGGCGCGACGCACGGGCCTGCCCAAGTCGACGGTGCACCGACTCACCGGGCACCTCGTTGCCGCGGGGCTCCTCGAACGATCCGGTAGCGCGCTCCGGCTCGGCCTGCGCCTCTTCGAGATCGGCCAGCTCGCGACGGGCCATCGTGACCTCGTCGACGCTGCGCGGCCGGTGCTCGCCGACCTCCGCTCGGCCACCCGCAACACCGTCCACCTCGCTCGTCTCGAGGGCACGGAGGTGGTCTACTTCGAGGTCCTACCCGGGCCGGACGCGCCGGATCTGCCGTCGCGGGTTGGCGGCCGGATGCCGGCCCACGCCACGGGCGTGGGCAAGGCGATCCTCGCGTACGCGGACGATGCCATCGTCGACGGCGTGATCGCCACGGGACTGCCCCGGCTGAGCACCCGCACCATCACCTCGCCCGCGATCCTGCGCCGGCAACTGCAGCGGATCCATGACGAAGGTGTGGCCTACGAGCGCGAGGAGTCCGGCAACGGCACCGTCTGCGTCGCCTGCCCGATCCTCGACGCCGACGGTGCCCCCGTCGCCGCCATCTCCGTCGCCGGATGGAGTAACCGCATGCACCCGGAGCGCGTCGCACCCGCCGTCCGCGCCGCCGCCCTCACCCTCTCCCGCGTCACCCCCCGCAATTGAACGACGTTCTGGAGAGCGTTTCCGCAGGTCACGTTCTCCAAAACGTCGTTCAATCGGGGAGGTGGAGGGCGAGTGCCGGTTCGGTGCCGCTGAAATCGACGACGGCGAGGCCGCGGCGGTCACCGTCGTACACCGTGGCGGTGACGGTCCGCCCCGAGGCGAGCACCTTGCCCACCTGCAGGCCGCGCAGGTGCAGCAGGTCGGCTGCCCTTCGACGACCCCGGCCGCCGACGCCGCGCACCCCGCCCAGGAAGCCCAGCGCGGCACGCGGGCCGAGGGTGCGGAACAGCCGGGGCCCGAGCAGTGCCCCCGCGGCAAGGCCGCGGGGACCCGAGAACAGGAGCGCCGCGATCATCCCGCGCAGTTCCCAGTGCGCGTAGAGCCCGGTGATGGCGGCGCCGTCCGGACCGTCGGTCACGGTGTACCGCAGGTGCATCGGGATGTGCAGCGTGACGCCCGTGCTCATCGTCGTGTGCACCGTGAGGTCACGGATCATCAGGCCCTCTCGCTCACCCGGGAGGATCAGATCGTGGTCGACCTCGAAGACGATCCGGTTGGGGGCGATGAACATGTCGTAGAACCGTGCGATCGCCGCCGGGTTCGTCTGCGGGGGCGGCCCCACCGGGTCGTGGACGGCTCCGCCGGGGGCGAACAGTGCGGTCCAGGCAGCCTTGTCATGCGCCGCGACCGCGGAGGGCGAGGCCTCGACCACCCGCCGGATCGCTTCCGTGCCGAGCATTCAGAGTTTCAGTGCATGCGTCGCGGTCGCGCCGCCGTCGGCCACGAACTCGGCGCCGGTGCTGTAGCTCGCTTCGTCGGAGGCGACGAAGAGCACCAGGGCCGCGATCTCGCCCGCGGTGCCCTGCCGACCGATGGGCAGCCGCTGCTTGAGCCAGTCGGTGGGCGGCTCGTTGCCGCCGAGAGCGTCGGCCACCATGGCGGTGTCGATCATCCCCGGATGCACCGAGTTCACGCGGATGCCGTACTGCCCGAGCTCCATCGCGGCGGATTTCGTCATCCCCCGGATCGCGAACTTGCTCGCCGTGTAGGCGGTCAAGTACGGCATGCCGCCCAGCCCCTCGACGGAGGAGGTGTTGACGATCGATCCGCCGCCCGCGGCCTTCATCGGCTCCACGGCGGCCCGCATGCCGAGGAAACAGCCGAACTGGTTGATCCGGATCACGCGCTCGTAATCGGCGAGGGCGGTCTGCTCGAGCGCCGAGAAGAACAGCACCCCCGCGTTGTTCACCAGCACGTCGAGTCCTCCGAAACGCTCCTGCACCTCCGTGATCGCATCCGACCAGTCGTCCTCCGCAGTGACGTCGAGGTGGCGATACACCGCGGCGTCTCCGAGCTCGGCGGCGAGCGCCTCGCCCTGCTCATCCAGGACGTCGCCGAGCAGCACCTGCGCGCCCTCCGCGACGAACCGCCGCGCGACCGCGGCGCCCTGCCCGCGCGCGGCGCCCGTGACGAGCGCCCGCTTTCCACTGAGTCTCCCGGTCGTGCTCGCCATGCTCATCCTTCCAACTGTGCTGCGACGAACATGCGGTCGTCGCGGTCCGCGAAGTAGCCCCCGACCGCGGCGGCGAGCCCGGCCTCGTCCCACTGCCCACCCTCGGCGTCGAACCGCTGCTCGAGCGAGGGCGGGGCCATGAGCGCCACCATGCCGCCGTGCACGACGAAGATCTGCCCGTTGACGCGTTCGGCCTCCGGTCCGGCGAGGAAGCGCACGAAGCGCGCCACATGGTCGACGGACAGCGGGTCGACGGCACCGTCGGGGGCGTCGCCGAAGACGCCCTCCGTCATCGCGGTCCGGGCGCGAGGGCAGATCGCATTGGCACGAACGCCGTAGCGGCCGAGGCCGCGCGCGGTGGCGATGGTGAGCGCGGCGATGCCCGCCTTCGCGGCCGCGTAGTTGGGTTGCCCGACGGAGCCGAAGAGGAACGCCTCCGAGGATGTGTTGATCACGCGGCCGTAGACCTCGCCGCCCGACGCCTTGGCCGCGCCGCGCCAGTACGCCGACGCGTTGCGGGAGAGCAGGAAGTGCCCGCGCAGGTGCACCCGAACGACGGAGTCGAACTCGTCGTCGGTCATCGAGAAGATCATCTTGTCGCGACAGAAGCCGGCGTTGTTGACCACGATGTGCAGGCCACCCAGCCCCTCGGCCGCGGCCATCAGCGCGTCGGCCGTCTCACTGTCGCCCGAGTCGCCGAGCACGAGTTCGGCCCGGCCACCGTCGGCCCGGATCTGGGCGACGACCTCCTCGGCCGCGGGCGAGACGTCACCGACCACGACCGCGGCGCCGCCGCGCGCGAGCGACAGCGCCTCGGCGCGCCCCAGGCCGGCCCCCGCGCCGGTCACGATCGCCACCTTGCCGTCCAGGTTCGCCACCTGTGCCTGCGTCATGTGCCACCCTCCGAGGTAAGAACCTGTTCACTGCGGAGCTTCCGCTCCCTCTCCACAGGAAAATACTGCCAAGAGCGCGGTTCCGTTCCGCTTTTCTAGAACTTGTTCTACAGTGACGCCATGCGGATCGACTATGCGCCGGAACAGCAAGAGCTGCGCGCGGAGTTGCGAGCGTACTTCGCCCAGCTGATGACTCCCGAGCGCCGCGAGGCGCTGCTCGGGCCGGGCGGCGAGTACGGCGACGGCGAGGTGTACAAGGAGATCACCCGCACCCTCGGCAAGGACGGCTGGCTCGCGATCGGCTGGCCCGAGGAGTTCGGCGGCCAGGCTCGGCCCATGCTCGATCAGCTGATCTTCACCGACGAGGCCGCCGTCGCCGGCGTGCCCGTCCCCTTCCTCACAGTGAACACCGTGGGCCCCGCGATCATGGCCGGCGGTACCGAGGAGCAGAAGGCGGAGCTGCTGCCGGGCATCGCCGCCGGCGAGACCCACTTCTCCATCGGCTACTCCGAGCCCGAGGCCGGCACCGACCTGGCCGCGCTGCGGACGCGCGCTGTCCGTGACGGCGACGACTTCGTCATCAACGGCCAGAAGATGTGGACCTCGCTCATCGAGTACGCGGACTACGTCTGGCTCGCAGCGCGGACCGACCCCGAGGCACAGCGACACCGCGGGATCTCGATCCTGGTCGTCCCCACCGATGCCGAGGGCTTCTCCTGGACGAAGGTGCACACCGTCGCGGGACCCGGAACGTCGGCGACCTACTACCAGGACGTCCGCGTGCCCGCGGCCTCAGTCGTGGGCGAGCTGCATGGCGGCTGGAAGCTCATCACCAACCAGCTCAACCACGAACGGGTCGCTCTCACCTCCGCCGCGCCCTTGCTCGACTCGGAGCGGCAGGTCCGGCACTGGGCGCAGAACACCAAGCTGGCCGACGGCACGCGCGTGATCGACGCCGAGTGGGTGCAGACCCACCTCGCCCGCGTCTACTCCCACGCCCAGTACCTCAAACTGCGGAACTGGCAGATCGCGTGGGCCGCCGACCACAGTGAGCTCGGCCCCGCCGACGCCTCCGCCACCAAGGTCTTCGGCACCGAGTACGCCACCGAGGGCTACCGCCTGCTGATGGAGGTGCTGGGCAGCGCGGGCATCGTCCGGTCGTCGTCGCCGGGCACGCTTCTGCGGGGAAGGATCGAACGGTTGCATCGCAGCTCGCTGATCCTCACGTTCGGCGGCGGCACCAACGAGATCCAACGCGACCTGATCGCCGGTGCGGGACTGCACCTGCCCGTGAGCCGCTGAGCGAAGGAGGCACCCATGGACTTCACCGTTCCCGAGGCACAGACCGACCTCGCCACCCTCGCACGGCGCATCGCGGAGGACTGGTCCGCCAAGAATCCGAGTCCCGGTGACTCGGGCTTTTCGCGTGAGCTGTGGGCAGTACTCGCCCGCTCCGGCGTTCTCGACGCTGCGCTGCCCACGTCGGTCGGCGGCGGCGGACTCGGCATCACCGCGCATTCCGCGGTGCTCACCGAGCTCGGCCGCACGGTCGCCCCCGCGCCGTACCTGGACACGGTCCTGGTCGGCGCCGAGGCGATCGCCGAGTACGGCACCCCCGAGCAGATCGAGAAGTGGCTTGTCCCCGTTCTTCGGGGCGAGGACACCGTCGCAGTCGTCTTCGGCGACGAGCACACGGGCTTCACGGCCACGAGCTCCCACGACGGGTGGGCGCTCGACGGCGCCCAGACCGCGGTCTCGTCGGCCGCCTTCGCCGACACCCTGCTGATCGAGGCCGCCACGCCGGAGGGGCCCGCACTGTTCCTGTTGCCCAAGGACGCCGAGGGCATCAGCGTCACCCAGCAGCACGTGGTGAACGGCTCCGACGCCGCACTCGTGGAGGCAACAGACGTGCAGCTCCCGCGCGAATCCCGGCTCGCCGGCGAAGGCGCGCCCGCCCGCGCCCGCCGTCTCGCGACCATCGGCTGGTGCGCGCTGCAGGCCGGTATCACCGAGCGGGCCCTCGAACTGACCGCCGATTACGCCCGCACTCGCGAGCAGTTCGGCAAGCCGATCGGCAGCTTCCAGGCCGTGCGGCAACGCCTGGCGGACGCCTACATCGACGTCGAGGCCGTGCGCCTCACCGCACTCGAAGCCGCGTGGCGCGAGTCCGAAGGACTCGACGCGACCGCCGAGATCGCCACCGCCAAGTTCTGGGCGGCCGAGGCCGGGCATCGGGTGGCGCACACCACTGTCCACGTGCACGGCGGCGTCGGTATCGACACCGATCACCCCACCCATCGCTACTTCGTGGCGGCCAAGCGCGCGGAATTCGCGCTCGGCGGCGCGACGGCCCACCTCCGCGCCCTCGGCGCAACCCTCGCCGGAAGGAATCCCGCATGATCCGCAAGCTGTACCAGACCGCGACAACCCCCCTGTCGCCGAACGAGTCCGTCGACTACATCGTGATCGGCTCGGGCAGTGCGGGTTCCGTGGTGGCGGGTCGACTCGCCGATACCGGGGCATCGGTCGCGCTGCTCGAGGCAGGCAAGGCCGACAACACCCGCATGACGCAGGTGCCCGGCATGATCACGATGGTGCACACGGTGCCCCAGATGAAGTCGCGGGTCGCGTGGAAGCAGACGTCGGTCCCGCAGAAGTTCGCCAACGACCGCCGGATTCCCATGACGCGCGGCAAGATCCTCGGTGGCTCCAGCTCCATCAACGGCATGCTCTTCGTCCGAGGCAACCGCGCCAACTACGACTCGTGGGCCGCCGAGGGCGCCACCGGCTGGGACTACGAGGGCGTGCTGCCCGCGTTCAAACGGCTCGAGAACTGGGAGGGCGGGGCGAACGACCTGCGCGGCACCGGCGGCCCCATCGAGGTGACCCGCCAGCGCGATCTCACGGAGGCCACGAAGTCCTACATGGACGCCCTGTCCGGCACTCTGAACACGCCGATCATCGAGGACTACAACGGCCCGTCGCAGGAGGGCGTCAGCATCTTTCAGCAGAGCGCCGCGGGCGGCACTCGCTTCAGCTCCGCGCAAGGCTACCTGCGGGAGGCCCGACCCAATCTGCGTGTACACGTGAACGCGCATGTCAAGCGCGTCGTCATCGAGAACGGCCGCGCCACGGGTGTCGAGGTGCTCGACGGGAACTCCGTCACCACGATCCGCGCCAAACAGGAGGTCATCGTCTCCGCCGGCGTCATAGGCACCCCGCAGATCCTCATGCTCTCGGGGGTCGGTCCTGCGGCCCATTTGCGGGAGAAGGGGATCCACGTCACCGCGGATCTGCCCGTCGGCCAGAACCTGCACGATCATCTTTTCGTCCCGATGACCTTCCTCATGAAGGACGCGGTCAACAAGGGCACCCCGGCGTACTTCGCGAAGGGCCTGGCGGCCGAGGTCCGCAGGCCCGGCACGACGTGGATGGCGCGCACCGTCTTCGACGCGGCCGCGTTCGTCCGCACGTCCTACGCCAAGGACATCCCGGACTTGCAAATCCACTGTCTCCCGTGGAACTACCCCGTACCCAACCAGGACGCCGACAAGCTGCACATGGTCGATCCGCGCCCCGGCCTGACGATCCTGCCCACGCTGATCTACCCCCAGAGTCGCGGCGAATTGCGCCTGAACTCCGCGAACCCGCTGGACCAACCGTCGATCGATCCCGGCTACCTCAGCGAACCGCAGGACACCGAGGTCCTCATGGAGGGCATCGGCATGATCCGCGAGGTCATGCAGCACCCGGCGGTGCGCGGCAAGGTCAGCGAGGAGTTCACGCCGGGCGCCGCCTACCTGGACGAGACGGCTCTGCGCCGCGAGCTCCCGAATCGCGTGCACTCGGTGTACCACCCCGTGGGCACGTGCCGGATGGGCACCGACGAGCGGGCCGTCGTCGACCCGGAGCTCAAGGTCGTCGGCGTCGAGGGCCTGCGCGTGGCGGACGCCTCGATCATGCCGTCGATCACGGGCGGCAACACGAACGCGCCGGCGTACATGATCGGCGAGATGTGCGCGCGGTTCCTCGGCGCGTGAGATGAGCGGCGCACGCTCGCAGCCGCTTCCGACGGTCGCCGAGCTGCTCCTCGCCCGCGCCGACGACCCCGGCGCGGGCCTGCGGGCCGGCGACCGCACGTGGAGCTGGGCGGAGCACGTCGCGGCGTCGGCGGTCCGGGCTTCCGTCCTGCGGGAGCTGCTGCCCGACGACGCCGGAGCCGGCGTCGGTGTCGATGTCGGAGCGAGGGCCGCTCCCCGGCACGTCGGAGTGCTCGCGGACAACGTCCCCGAGTACTCGCTACTTCTCGGCGCGGCCGCGCTGTCGGGCGCGGTCGTCGTGGGGCTCAACCCCACCCGCCGCGGTCCGGCGCTCGCGCGGGACGTCGCTCTCGCCGACTGCGGCGTCGTCCTCACGCAGGGCCGGCACGCCGCGCTCCTCGACGGCCTCGACGTGGGCGTCCCGGTCATCGACCTCGACGGCCCGCGGTGGTCCGCGCTCCTCGAGGCGCACGCAGGCGCCCCGCCGCCGATCGCCGATGTGGCCACCGATAGCCTGCTCGCGCTCGTCTTCACCTCCGGCACCAGCGGCGAGCCGAAGGCCGTGCAGGCCACCCACGGGAAGTTCGCCGGTGCGGGAACCATGCTGGCGCAGCGCTTCGGGCTCAACGGCGCCGACACCGCCTACATCGCGATGCCGCTGTTCCACTCCAACGCGCTCCTCGCCGGCTGGTCGGTGGCGGTGGCCGCCGGCGCGACCATCGCACTCGCCGAGCGGTTCTCGGCCTCGAAGTTCCTCACCGACGTGCGGCGGTACGGCGCGACCTACGCCAACTACGTCGGCACGCCCCTGTCGTACATCCTCGCCACCGAGGAGCGGGCCGACGACGCGGACAATCCGCTGCGGGTCCTGTACGGCAACGAGGGCCGCGCCGACGACATCGCAGCGTTCGCCCGGCGCTTCGGCTGCCACGTTCAAGACGGCTACGGATCGTCGGAGAACGGCGTCGCGATCGCCCGCACGCCGGACACTCCGCCCGATGCACTCGGCCCCCTGCCCGACGGAGTCGCCGTGTGGCGGCCCGGCACCACGATCGAGTGCCCGCGCGCCGAGACCGCCCCGGACGGCACGCTGCTCAACGCCGACGAAGCCGTCGGCGAGCTCGTGAACACCGCCGGAACCGGCGGGTTCTCCGGCTACTACAACGATCCCGGCGCGGACGCGGCGCGCGCGGAGGGCGGCGTCTACCGCACGGGCGACCTGGCCTACGTCGACCGGGCCGGATTCGTCCACTTCGCCGGGCGCACCGGCGACTGGATGCGGGTGGGTGGGGAGAACCTGGGCGTCGCGCCGATCGAGCGCGCGCTGCTGCGCCACCCCGCAGTCGCGGAGGCCGCGGTCTACGGACTACCGGACCGCGTCGGAGACCAGGTGGCGGCGGCGCTCGTCCCCGCACCCGGCGCAGAACTCGACCCGGCGGACATCGCCGCGTTCCTCCGCGCGCAGCCGGACCTCGGCCCGCGGCAGTACCCTCGCCGCTGGCGGGTCGTGGACGAGCTGCCGCGAACCCCGTCGTTCAAGGTGCTCCGGCGCGCCCTGGTCGCCGATGGGATCGACGCCACCGCGCCGCTACCCGGGGAGTAGCGCCCGCACCGCGTCGATCGTGTCCGCCTCCGCGGCGGTCTTGTCCGGGCGGTAGCGCAACACGCGGGCGAACCGCAGAGCGACGCCGCCGGGGTAGCGGCGCGAGACCTGCGCCCCGTCGAGCTCGATCTCGACCACGATCTCGGGCCGCAGGTACACGGTGTGCTCGTCCCGGTGCGCCTCGTGCCGAGGGAACTCCTCCGTCTGCCAGCGCAGGAGCGCGTCCGTGAGCCCCTTGAAGGTCTTACCCACCATCACCGGGTCACCGCCGCCCGGATCGCGGGCGCCGAGGTGCAGGTTCGACAACATGCCGGTGCGGCGTCCGTAGCCCCACTCGGCGCCCAGCACCACCAGGTCCAGCGTGTGGGTCTGCTTGACCTTCTGCCACGCGCGGCCCCGGCGGCCCGCCGCGTACGGCGAAGCCAGCGCCTTGACCATGACGCCCTCGTGCCCGGCGGCGAGGGCTGCGGCGTAGTGGGCCGCGGCCTCGTCCGGGGTGGGGCGGACGAGCGCGGGGATGCGCAGCGCACCCGCCACCGCCTGGAGCGCGTCGAGCCGCACCGACAGCGGCTCGTCGAGCAGGTCGCGGCCGTCGAGGTGCAGGCAGTCGAAGAAGTAGGGCCGCAGCACCGTCTCCCCGGACTCGGTCGACCCGAATCGGCTCATCGTCTCCTGGAAGGGCCGTGGCCGGCCGGCGTCGGTGAGGGCGAGCGACTCCCCGTCGAGCACGACGGACCGACACGGCAGTTCTCGTGCCAGCGCGACGATCTCGGGCACCGCGGCGGTGATGTCGCGGAGCGTGCGGGTGTAGATGCGCACCTCGTCGCCGAGCCGGTGGACCTGGATCCGGGCGCCGTCGAGCTTGAATTCGACGCTCACGTCCGGACCCAGGTCGGCCAGCGCGGAATCGACGTCGTCCGCCGGCGAGGCGAGCATCGGCGAGACGCCGCGCAGCACTTCCAGTCCGAAGCCCGCGAGCTCGTCGGCACCGCCGCGCAGTGCGGCCGCGGCAGTGTCGGACAGGGAGCCGGACAGCATCGCGGCGCGGCGCACCGTCTCGAGCGGCACCTCGGCGGCGCGGGCCACCGCATCGGTCACGACGCCCGCGAGGGCCCCTTGGCGCAGCTCACCGGTGATGAGCCCGACGAGGAACCGCTGCTCCGCCGCGGTCGCGCGCCCGAACAGCCCGGTGAGGACGGCTTCCCGTCGGGCGAGAGAGCCCGCGCCCGAGGTCACCGCCAGCTCGTCGAGCGCCGCGGTGACCTCCTCCACCGTCAGGACCGGTTCCACGGCGGGCGCGAGGGCGTCGACGGCGCGCGCGACGGTGCGCCACCCGGCGCCGAGCCGACCCTGCAACAGTTCGCCGGACAGCCAGGCGACCACGGGGCGCACGTCCCCGGGCCCGGCGGCACGGATCACGGCGGCCAGCGCAGCGATCTTCGCGGTGCGCGAGCGCGTGCTCGCGACCTCGGCGGACACGGCGACGACCTCGGAGAACAGCACCTCGTCATTGTGGCGCACACCCCCGACAGCTGCGGAGTGGCATGCTCTGGGCGGGAAGCCCGACGGCGCCGACACGGCGACGCGCCGTCGCGGCGGACGAGTCAGCGAATACGCAGCTTGCGCATCCAGCGCAGCACCTGCTTGGTCTGCTGGGCGTACTGCTCGTAGCTCTGCCCCGGACGGGGGTTGTACACCTGCTGTTTCAGCGTCGCGAGGTTGGTGGTGTCGGTGTACTTGAGCAGGCCCGCGTCGCCGTGCCGCACGCCCACGCCCGACGCCTTCCACCCGCCCGACGGGGTGTCCTTGCTCGCGAAGGAGGCCGCGAAACCGTCGTTGACGTTGACGTTGCCCGCCTCCAGCTGCGCGCCGATCCGCGCCGCACGGCGCAGGTCCTTGCCCCACACGCTGGCGTTGAGGCCGTAGCGCGTGTCGTTGGCGAGGCGGATCGCCTCCTCATCGCTGGAGTAGCGGAACAGGGCGACCACGGGGCCGAAGGTCTCGGCAGAGGCGAGATGCATGTCCGGGGTGACGCCGGTGAGGATCGTCGGCGCGTAGAAGGCGGGACCGATGTCGGTGCGCTCGCGCCCCCCGCACAGCACGGTGGCGCCCTTGGCCCGGGCGTCCTCGACGTGCGCCGAGACGCGCCGCAGCTGGTCGGGCGAGACGAGTGAGCCCATGTCCGGCTCGAAGTCGTAGGTCGCGCCCAGTGTGAGGGCGCCCGCGGCGGCGACAAACCGCCGGGAGAACTCGTCGTAGATCCTCTCGTGCACATACAGCCGCTCGATGTGCATGCACGCCTGGCCCGCGTTGGCGAATACCGCGAAGATCGCCGACGGGATCGCTTCGTCGAGATCCACGTCGTCGAGCACGATCATCGGGTTCTTGCCGCCGAGCTCGAGACTACAGCCGATGAGGTTCCGCCCGGCCCGCTCGCCGACCGTGACGCCCGTGGCACTGGAGCCGGTGAACATGACGAAGTCCGACTCGTCGATGAGGGCGGGGCCGACGTCCGGCCCCTGCCCGCAGACCACCTGGAACAGACCTTCGGGCGCGCCGGCGCGGCGCAGCAGCTCGACGCCGTAGAGCGCGGCGAGCGCGGTCTTGTTATCGGGCTTGAGGACCACGCCGTTGCCGGCGATGAGCGCGGGGATCGCGTCCGACAGCGCCATCGCGAAGGGGAAGTTCCACGGCGCGATGACGCCGATGACGCCCTTGGGCCGGTGCAGCTCCACGGAGTTGCTCACCACGGGGACCGGGCCGCCGCGGCGGCGCGAGCGGAGCAACCTCGGCGCGGACTTGAGATAGTGGCTGATGACCATCGGGACGTCGCAGGACTCCTCGAAGGCCATTCGCCGATTCTTACCGGTGCCGCTCTGGATGAGGTCGACGAGCAGCTCATTGTTCTCGAGGATCAGCTCGTGCAGCCGCCGGAACACCGCCAGTCGCTCCTCGAGGGGACGCTGCGCCCACTCCCGCTGCGCCTCGCGCGCGGCGCCGAAAGCCGCGACCACGTCGCTCGGGGCGGACTGCGGGAGCGCGCCGATGGAGGCCCCCGTGAAGACCTCACTCATGGTGAACGGGTCACGACTGCCGTCGGCCACCACGAGCCCGGTGAGACGCCTTATGAGCTCGTCCGTGACGCGCGCGGGCAGGGTGTGCTGAATCTGCGTGGGCGAAGCCATACCGAACTGTAACCCAGATCATAGAACTTGTTCTAGATTTGGCGAATGGTCGACGATCTGAATCTGGGCATCAACCTCGGCTACTGGACCCGTGGGCCGGAGGACCACACCGCGGCGGTGATCGCCGCCGACGACCTCGGCTACGACTACGTCTTCACCGCTGAGGCCTACGGCTCTGACGCCTTCTCGACGCTGGCGTGGTACGGATCCCGTACGCAACGGATCAAGCTGGGCACAGCCGTCGCGCAGATCCCCGCACGCACCCCCACCGCGACCGCGATGCACGCCCTGACCATCGACGGCCTCTCCGGCGGCCGCATGGTGCTCGGCCTCGGCGCCTCCGGGCCCCAGGTCGCCGAGGGCTGGTACGGCACCCCGTTCCCCAAGCCGCTCGCCCGCACCCGCGAGTACGTGGACATCGTGCGGCAGGTGATCGCCCGCGAAGATCCGGTCACCAGCGCCGGGCCGCACTACCCGCTGCCGCTGCCCGGCGGGACCGGCCTCGGAAAGCCGCTCAAGTCCATCGCGCTGCCCGTGCGGCCGCGGATCCCGATCTTCCTCGGCGCGGAGGGACCGAAGAACGTCGCGCTCTCGACCGAGATCGCCGACGGCTGGCTTCCGCTGTTCGTCGATCCGCAGCAGGTCGAGGCGGTCTTCGGCGAATCGCTCGCGGGTCGCTCCGCGGACTTCGAGATAGCGGCGACGGTCTCCGTCATCGTCTCCGACGATCTCGAGGCGGCGCTCACCCAGGCGAAGGTCCCGCTGGCCTTCTACATCGGCGGCATGGGCCACAAATCCACGAACTTCCACCTCGACCTCATCGGGCGGCTCGGTTTCGCCGACGCGGCGGTGGCCGTGCAGGAGAAGTTCCTCGCCGGCGACCGCGCGGGCGCCATCGCCGCCGTCCCCGACGAACTCGCCGATTCCATCGCCCTGCTGGGGCCGATCGACCGGATCGCCGAGCGCCTCGCGCTCTGGCGCGACTCCCCCGTCACGACGGTGCTGTTCAGCGGCGTCCGGGACGAGCCCACGCTGCGCGCCCTGGCCGACGCGGCCCGGGGCTGACCGTCACCGCTGGCCGAAAGTGAACGCGAGGTCCCACGGGTCGGCGTCCCACCGGCTGATCGCCTCGATCATCACGGTCGGGGCGGTCGCCACCGTCTCGGGGCCCGCCGGTGCGCTGATCGTGGCGGTCCGGTCCCATTCGTCGACGTAAGGCGCCCACAGGTCCGAGTCCCGGGGCGGCGGCGAGGTCTCGACGACGGTGACGAAGACACCGGGCTCGACGCCGGCGGGAAGCACGGCGAACAGGCAGAAGGGCTCGCGCCCCGCGTCTCGCGCGCCCCGCTCCACGACGAGGTACTCGTCGGTGGCGGCGCAGTGCTCGACCGCGCGCGTGAGCACCTCCCGGAAGTCCTCAAAAGTGGAGCGAGAGGGCCGCTTCTCCGGCCCCAGCGCGACGACCTGCTCGGCCATCGTCACGTTCCCGTCGGCGTCCCGCATCGGACCCCGAGGGCGGACGAGCAGCGCACCGTCGGACTCGGAGAGGCGCGCCGCCTCACGGTAGCGGCCCTCCTTCCGCGAGACGCGGCCTATCCGGCCGGTCGCCTGGGCCTCGCGGAGCCAGGCGTCCCCCGGTACCGACCAGAGGCGGGAGGCACCGTCGTCCGACCAGGTGCGCACCAGGCCCCCGACGCACGGGCTGAGTTCGACCATGCTCAGGTAATCATCTTGCTGTGCATGCGATTCGGGCATCGTTGACCCTACAGGAACGCCGCGGTCGATCCACTCACCGGCATCTCGGGCATGCCGAGCTTGCGATGGTCCCAGCTGCGCACTCGGTCGGCGCGCAGGCGCACCGCGACGCGCTTGTTCATCATCGCGTCGATGGCGGGCTTGAGTTCCGCCGAGTACGGGCCGAAGTAGCGCTCGTAGACCTGTTCACACACCGCGCGCACGGTCGCGTCGTCTTCGACGATCTCGGCCGTGCCCTCGAAGGTCACGCCGCGGAGCTGATCGTAGGACTGGCCCGACTCGATCGACGCGCTCATCGCCGGGTTGCGGCGCAGGTTCACGACCTTCTGCGATTTGGCCTTGGTCTCGATCCACAGGTCCCCGTCGATCACGGCGTACCACATGGCAACGAGGTGGGGCACCCCGCTGATGCCTACGGTGGCGACGGTCGCGGTCCGGCTGCGCTCGATGAACTCCTCGACCTCCGCCTCGGACATCCGGATCTGGCCGCGCTGGTTGTTTCCCATGGGGTCAGCGTGCCAGGTTCAGGCGGTCGACGGCATCCTCGAACTCGCCGACCAGCTCGGCCATGATCTCGGCGACGGGCCGCACCGCGTTCATTCGACCGACGATCTGGCCGACCGGCATAGCGACGACGGAGGGATCCCCGGAGGCGTGGATCCGGCTGTGCGCCTCCCCCACCAGGAGGTTCTGTAGGGGCATGGGCAGGGCCGACGGGGCGCCGGGCTGCTCCCAGGCGTCCGTCCACCGGGTTTTGAGCAGCCGGGCGGGCTTACCGGAGAAGATCCTGGTGCGCACGGTGTCGGCGCTCGTCGCGGCGACCAGGGCGTCCTGCATGGTCTGCGATTGCGTATGCGTCTCGAGGTACTCGGTGGTGGTGAGCCAGTACGAGCCCATCCACACGCCCTCGGCGCCGAGGGCCAGGGCCGCGGCGATCTGCCGGCCGGAGCCGATGCCGCCCGCGGCGACGACGGTCGCGTCGTCGCCCACCTCGTCGACGATCTCCGGGAGCAGCACCATCGAGCCGATCTCGCCGGTGTGGCCGCCCGCCTCGGAGCCCTGCGCGATGACGATGTCGACGCCGTTGTCGACGTGGGCGCGGGCGTGTTTGGCGCGGCCGGCGAGCGCGGCGACCTTGACGCCGTGTTCGTGCGCGGCGTCGATGACGTCCTTCGGTGGCGAGCCGAGGGCGTTGGCGATCAACGAGATCCGATGCTTGAGCGCGACGTCGACGTGCGATCGGGCCACCGAGTGCAGCCAGCCGAGCACCCCGGCGCCGGCGGCACCGTCGGGCAGCTCCGGCACGCCGAGCTCCCGCAGGGTGCGCTCCACGAAGGCGCGGTGCTCGGCAGGGATGAGCTCGGTGAGATCGCCGGCGCTGCCCTCCGTGGGCACCTTGCTGGGCATGACGATGTCCACGCCGTAGGGCCGGCCGTCGGTGTTGGCGTCCATCCAGTCGAGGACGGCGTCGAGCTCGTCGGGGTCGTTGAACCGCACGCAGCCGAGGACGCCGAGGCCACCGGCCCGGGAGACCGCCGCGGCGACGTGCTCCGACGGGGTGAAGGCGATGACCGGGTGGTTGATGCCCAGGTCCTCGCACAGGGGTGTGTGCATGAATCCTCCTGAAGACTTCTTTCCTCCAAATTAGAACCTGTTACTGTCCGGGGAAGCGGATTCCCGCAATTGCCGATCCTCGTTCCGGCGAGGATCCTCGACTGAAGGAGCCCCCGGCATGACCGACGCCCCGCACGCCCTCGTCGAGCAGCGTGGCCACACTCTGCTCATCACGATGAACCGGCCCGAGCGCAAGAACGCGCTCACGGGAGAGATGCTGGAGATCCTCAGCGACGCCTGGGACCGCATCGACGCCGACCCCGAGATCCGCAGCGCCGTTCTGACGGGCGCGGGCGGCGCCTTCTGCGCCGGTGCGGACCTGAAGAACATGGCGAAGTCGAACCCCGGCGAGGCGATGAAGGAGGGCAGCGCCTTCGATCCGGCCCGGATCCCCGGCCTCATCAAGGGGCGCAGGCCCGGAAAACCGCTGGTCGCCGCGGTCGAGGGCGCCGCGATCGCCGGCGGCACGGAGATCCTGCAGGGCACCGATATCCGCGTCGCCGGCGAGAGCGCGAAGTTCGGCGTCTCGGAGGCGAAGTGGAGCCTCTACCCGATGGGCGGCTCCGCCGTCCGGCTGCCGCGGCAGATCCCGTACACGGTCGCCGCGGATCTGCTGCTCACGGGCCGACACATTACGGCCGCCGAGGCCAAGGAGTACGGGCTGATCGGCCACGTCGTGCCCGACGGCGGTGCGCTGGACAAGGCCCTCGAACTCGCAGAACTCATCAACGCCAATGGCCCCCTGGCCGTGCAGGCAATGCTGCGCACCATGCGCGCGACCGAGGGCATGCACGAGGAAGAGGCCTTCGCGATCGACGCGAAGGAGGGTCTGCCCGTCTTCCTCTCCCGCGACGCCAAGGAGGGCCCCCGCGCCTTCGCGGAGAAGCGAACCCCGGTCTTCGAGGGCCGCTGACCCGATTGAACGATGTTATGGAGAATCCGACCTGCGGTTTTTCTCTCCATAACGTCGTTCAATTGCGGTGATCAGGCGTACAGAGCGCGGAGGGCCTTCTTGTCCGGCTTGCCGAGGGGGCTGACGGGAATGGATTCGACGAGGTCGACAGTCTTAGGGGTGTAGACGGCGCCCTTACGTTCGCGGACCAGTTCGCGGAGCTCGTCGACGTCGACTGTCGCGCCGGCCCGTGGCACCACGACGGCCTTGACGGCCTCGCCCCACTTCTCGTCGGGCACTCCGATCACCGCGACGGACGCGACGGACGGGTGCGTCGAAATCACATCCTCGACCTCGCGCGGGAAGACGTTGAAGCCGCCCGTCACCACCATGTCCTTCTTCCGGTCCACGATGTAGAGGTAGCCCTCGTCGTCGAACCGCCCCACGTCGCCGGTGTGCAGCCAGCCGTGCGCGGTGGCCTCGGCGGTCTGCTCCGGCTTGTTCAGGTAGCCCTGCATCACCAGCGGTCCGCGAACGCAGATCTCCCCCGGCGCACCGGGTTCGACGGGGCGGCCGGCATCGTCGAGCAGGGCGACGGTCACCCAGGGGACCGGCTTGCCGCAGCTCGCCAACCGCTCCGGCTTCGACGGGTCGTGATCGCCGCGGCGGAGCACGGAGATGGTCATGGGGCACTTGGCCTGGCCGTAGAACTGGAAGAACACGGGGCCGATGCGCTCGATCGCCTCGGCCAACCTGGTCGGCGAGATCGCCGACGCGCCGTAGAAGACGGTCTCGAGGCTGGAGAGGTCGTAGTCGCCGAACTTCGGATGGTCGAGCAGCGCGTAGATCATCGTGGGAACCAACATCGTCGCGGTGATCCGGTATTTCTCGATCGCGGCGAGCACGGCCTCCGGCTCGAACCTGGGCAGCACCACCATCGAGCCGCCGGACATGGACGTCGGGTTCCAGAACGCGCCGCCCGCGTGGCTCAGCGGGGCGCACACCAGGAACCGGATCTCCTCCGGCCACTCCCATTCCGTGCGCTGGATGCGCAGCAACGCCGCGCCGCCGGAGTAGCTGAGCATGACGCCCTTGCTCTTGCCGGTGGTCCCGCCGGTGTACGCCAGACTCGCGGTCGACGACGGGTCGGCCGTGTGCGCCGCGAGAGGTCCTGGCTCGAACCCGGCCGCGACCGCGGTCAGGTCGACGCCGGCCTCCGTGGGCCCGAGCGACAGCAGCGTCTTCAGCCCCGGCACGCGCTCCCGCAGATCCGCGGCGCGCTGCTCGTACAGTCGCGGGTCGTAGATCAGGGTCTCGATCCCCGCGTCCTCCATGACGTAGACGTGGTCGTCGAGCGAGCCCATCGGGTGCAGCGCCGCGAAGCGAACGCCGGTGATGAGGTTGGCGGACTGGGCGATCAGCACCTCATGCCGGTTGCCCGAGAGCATCGCCACCGGGCTGCCCACCCCGAGGCCGACGGACGCGTAGGCCTGCGTGTAGCGACTGACCTCGTCGCGCACCTGCGCGTAGGTCAGCGCGGAGTCCCCGTCGGGCCCCGCGACGTGCACGGCGACACGGTCGGGGAAGGCGGCGAGGGAGCCGAGCAGGATGTCGCCGGCGAGCGGCTCGCGATGCAGATCGTCCATGGAACACCTCGTGGATCGTGACGGGAGTATCGGCGCGGAACGCTGTACGAACTCGTCCCACGGTAAGGGCTGAGCGCCGATTCCGAGATATCCTTGCGCCAAAAAGTTAGAACATGTTTCACTCGTGAGGTGACCGCAGATCCGCAGACTCTCTCGGCGCCGATGCACCTGTCCTTCGACTACACCAGGTCACTCGGACCAGTCCTGGGTGCGTTCATGACGAACCTCCGGGAGCGCCGCATCGTCGGTACCCGGGACGCGGCCGGACGGGTGCACGTCCCGCCGCTGGAGTTCGATCCCGACACCACCGCCGCTCTCACCGAGATCGTTCCGGTCTCCGACTCCGGCACGGTGACCAGTTGGACCTGGAACGCGCACCCCGTCGACGGGCAGCCCTTCGACCGACCCTTCGCCTACGCCCTCATCAGGCTCGACGGTGCCGACACCTCCCTCCTGCACGCCGTCGACGTCGCGGGTCCCGAGGACATCACGACCGGCATGCGGGTGCACGCCCGCTGGGCCGCGGAGACGACCGGTGCCATCGGCGACATCACGCACTTCGTCCCGGGCGAGGGCGACGGGGTGCCCGAGGTCGCCTTACCGCCGGGCGAGCCGATCGAGATCCTCACCACCCCCGTCGCGCTGCGGCTCGAGCACTCGGCCTCCGTGCCGGAGACCCGGTACCTGCGGGCTCTCGCGGAGGGCCGGCTGCTGGGTCAGCAGTGCGGGACGTGCGGCAATGTCTACGTCCCGCCCCGCAACGCCTGCCCGATCGACGGCGTCCCCACGACGGAGGAAGTGGACCTCCCGGACACCGGCGTGATCACCACCTTCTGCGTGGTCAACGTGCCCTTCCAGGGGCAGCGGATCAAGCCTCCGTACGTCGCCGCCTACGTCCTGATCGACGGTGCCGACATCCCGTTCCTGCACCTCGTCCTCGGCTGCGACCCGTCCGAGGTGCGGATGGGCATGCGCGTGCGGGCGGTGTGGAAGCCGCGCGAGGAGTGGACCGAGAGTCCCGGCAACATCTCGCATTTCGAACCGACCGGTGAGCCGGACGCCCCCTACTCCAGTTACGAGAAGCACCTGTGAGCACACGCACCTGCACCGATCCGGACGGCTCCGTCGCCGTCGTCGGCTATGCCGCCACCCCGTGGCTTCGCGCCGCGCAGACCACCACCAACGGCGTGGAGATGCTGATCCCGCTGTTCGCCGACGTCTTCGCCCAGACCGGACTCACCAAGTCCGACATCGGCTTCTGGTGCTCCGGTTCGTCGGACTACCTTGCGGGCCGTGCGTTCTCCTTCATCGCGGCGATCGACTCCATCGGTGCGGTGCCGCCGATCAACGAGTCGCACGTGGAGATGGACGCCGCGTGGGCGCTGTACGAGGCATGGGTGAAGATCCGCACCGGCGAGGTCGACACCGCCCTCGTCTACGGCTTCGGCAAGTCCTCCGCCGGCGTCCTGCGCCGCACGCTCACCATGCAGCTCGACCCGTACACCGTCGCGCCGCTGTGGCCCGACTCGGTCTCCGTCGCCGCCCTGCAGGCCCGCGCGGGCATCGATTCCGGCGCGTGGACAGAGGCCGACATGGCGGCCGTCGCCGCCCGCAGCCTCTCCGACGCCACCGCGAATCCCTCGGCGCAGGTCTCGCGCACCGTCGACGCCGAGACACTCCTGGCCGAGCCGCTCTGGGCAGATCCGCTGCGCCGGCACGATATCGCGCCCGTCACCGACGGTGCCGCGGTCGCGATCCTCGCCTCCGCCGAACGCGCCCGCGAGATACGGGAGAACCCCGCGTTCATCACCGGCCTCGAGCATCGGATCGACTCCCCCGCCATGGGCTCGCGCGACCTCACCCTATCGCCGTCGACCACCGCCGCGGCGCGCGCCGCCGGAACGGACGGCGTGCAGGTCGCCGAGCTGCACGCCCCGTTCACGCACCAGGAACTCATCCTGCGCAGGGCGATCGGGCTCGGCGACGACGTCCGGATCAACCCGTCCGGCGGGGCGCTCGTGGGGAACCCGATGTTCTCCGCCGGTCTCGCCCGGATCGGCGAGGCCGCCCGCGCCGTGTGGAACGGCGACGCCGACCGCGTGCTGGCACACGCCACCGGCGGACACGCCCTGCAGCAGAACCTGATCGCCGTGATGGAGGCTAAGTGATGGCTCAGCCCACCGCCGTGCTCGGAACGGGCCAGACCCGGCACCGCGCCAAGCGCACCGACGTCTCGATGGCCGGCATGATCCGCGAGGCCGTCGACGCCGCGCTACTCGACGCCGGCACCACCATGGCCGACATCGACGCCATCGTGATCGGCAAGGCACCGGACATGTTCGAGGGCGTCATGATGCCCGAGCTGTTCCTCGCCGACGCGCTCGGTGCCGTGGGCAAGCCGCTGCTGCGGGTGCATACCGCGGGCTCGGTCGGCGGCTCCACCGCCGCAGTCGCCGCCGCCCTGGTCAAGTCGGGTGTGCACCGACGTGTGCTCACCGTGGCGTGGGAGAAGCAGTCGGAGTCGAACGCCATGTGGGCGCTGTCGATCCCGGTCCCGTTCACGGTGCCCGTCGGTGCCGGTGCCGGCGGCTACTTCGCCCCGCACGTCCGCTCCTACATCCGGCGCTCCGGTGCGCCCGATCACGTGGGCGCGATGGTCGCGGTGAAGGACCGGCGCAACGGCGCACGGAACCCGCTGGCGCACCTGCACCAGCCCGACATCACGCTCGAGTCCGTGCAGGCGTCCCGAATGCTCTGGGACCCCATCCGCTTCGACGAGACGTGCCCGTCGTCCGACGGCGCGTGCGCGATCGTCCTCGGCGACGAGGAGGCCGCGGCCGCATCGGAGTCGGCGACCGGGAATCGCGTCGGCTGGGTCCTCGCCACTGCCATGCGCACCGAGCCCCTCGCCTATGCCGGCCGCGAGCACGTCAGCCCCCGTGCGGGGCAAGACGCCGCCGCGGCGCTGTGGCGCGACGCCGGGATCACCGATCCCCTGCGCGAGGTCGACGCCGCCGAGATCTACGTGCCCTTCTCCTGGTTCGAGCCGATGTGGCTGGAGAACCTGGGGTTCGTCCCCGAGGGGCAGGGCTGGAAACTCACGGAATCCGGCGGCACCGAGATCGGCGGGGAACTGCCCGTGAATCCGTCCGGTGGCGTCCTCTCGTCCAACCCCATCGGCGCGTCCGGGATGATCCGGTTCGCCGAGGCCGCCAAGCAGGTCATGGGCCGCGCCGGGGACTACCAGGTCGACGGTGCCCGAAAGGCACTCGGTCACGCCTACGGCGGCGGCTCACAGTACTTCTCCATGTGGCTGGTGGGCGCGGACAAGCCCGTCTGACACCCCAGCGCCACCATCGCGCGCGGAGCTCGTCGATGTGACTCTTGACACATCATCTGACTAAGTGATTTAGTCACTTTATGAATCAGACGACGGGTTCCCTGTCCGAGCGGATCGCGGACGGCATCGTGGAGATCGTCCGCACGGAGGAGCTCCAACCGGGCGACGCGCTCGCGTCCTCTCGGCAGCTCGCCGAGCGCTTCGGCGTCACCACGCCGACGGTGCGCGAGGCGCTACGGCGGCTCGAGGCCATCGACGTGGTGCGCTTCCGGCACGGATCGGGGACGTACGTCGGCGACGGCGTCCGCCGCCGTGTGATCGGGAACCCGCACGCCCCGCGCGGTGACCTCCGCGCCGCTCTCGAACTCGCCGACGCCCGGCTGGCACTGGAGCCGTCGATCGCGGCCCTCGCAGCCCGGCACCGATCCGACGCCGATCTCGCGCGACTGGCCGCGGCGACCGACAACGCTCTCCGCCCCCCGGACGGCGTCGCCTCGCCCGACCTGCATTTCCATGTCGTCCTCGCGCAGGCTTCGGGCAACCGCCTCCTCGGCGAGACCATCGAGTCGCTCCTCGAGAGCCGCCGCCTCGACCAGGTCGAGATCCGCCATCGGTACGCCGACCGTCCCCGGGATCACGCCGAACACCTCGGCCTCGTCGACGCCGTCGGGGACCGCGACGAGCGGCTCGCGGAGAGCCTCACCCGGGACCACCTGCAGCACATCCGCGACGCGGTGGCCGACGCCCTCGCCGCGCAGGAGGCCGGCCGATGAGCAACCGACTCGCCTCCATGACGTCCGCCGAGGCGGGCAGCGCGGCGGCCGGCGACCCCGTCGTCCTCCTCGCCGCGGGCGCGCTCGAGCAACACGGGCCGGCCATGCCCCTCGGCACGGACACGATCCGCGCCGAGGCCGTCACCGCGCGCGTGGCGGACGACCTGGGCGATGCCGTCGTCGTCGGACCCACGATCCCGGTCGGCGTCTCGCCGCACCATCGCGGGTTCCCCGGCACCATGACGCTGTCCACGACGACCTTCGCCGCGGTCCTCACGGAGTACGTCGGCAGCCTCGCCCACCACGGATTCCGCCGATTCCTCGTGGTCAACGGGCACGGCGGCAACAACGCCGTCCTCGGCACGACCGCCCAGGACCTGCTCGGCACCCATCCGGACGTCGAACTCGCCTGGGTCGGCGTGTCCGCTCTGGCGAAGGACGCGGTCGCGCGCCTCGGAGTGAGCGAGGTCCACGGCCACTGCGGCGAGTCCGAGACGGCGCAGATGCTCCACGTGGCACCCGATCTCGTCCGGTCCGAACTCCTCGAGCCCGGCACCACGACCCTCGCCCAGATGGAGCCCGTCGCGCGCCTGTCCCGCACGCCCGGATTCAACCTCGCACTCGCCTGGGAGAGGTTGACGCCCAACGGCGTCCTCGGGGACCCGACCCGCGTCAGCGCCGAGGACGGACGACGCATCATCGACGAGTCCGTCACGACCCTCGCCCGTCTCGTCCGGGAGTGGCGCGCCTAGCCCTCCCCCAGATCAGCCACCCACACGCCCGGCGACCGCCGCCGGACGTCGGACGAGCGCGCCCGAGACCCGGTCGCGCGGAACGGAAGACCATGCAGAACCGTCGAGCCACACGCTGGGCCGCCCTCCTCGCCGCGGCCGCGCTCGCAAGTGTATCCGCGCCCGCCGGAGCGCAGCCCGCCGCTGCACCGCGCACCCCGCACCCGCCGCGATGCGACGGTGCCGGCGACGTCCGGCCCGGCGACACCGCCGTGCGGACCGTCGCGAGCGGGGACCGAACGCGCAGTTACCGGATCCACGTCCCGCGGGGCTCCGACGGCCGCACCCCGCTGCCCGTCGTGATCGCCTACCACGGCCGCGGCAGCACCGGGGCCGAGCTCCAGGAGTACTCCGGCCTCTCCGCTCTCCCCGCGATCACCGTGTTCCCCGAGGGCGTCGTGGGCACCGGGGGCGGCGAGCGCCAGGCCTGGCAGGGCGCGCCGTACGCGGCGCCGGGCGTCGACGACGTGGCCTTCACCCGGGACCTGCTCGACGACATCGAGCGGCGCGCGTGCGTCGACCGCGACCGGATCTACGCCACCGGTAAGTCCAACGGCGCGGGCCTCGTCAACCTGCTCGCGTGCCGACTGCCCGACCGGCTCGCCGCGATCGCGCCCGTCTCCGCCGCTGTGTACCCCGGAGCGAACGCCGGATGCGACCGGGCGGCGCCGAAACCCGTCCTCATCATGCACGGTGATGCCGATGCCACGATCCCGTACGGTGGCGATGCCGATCGGGGCCTCCCGGCGATCGACGCCTGGGCCGGCCAGTGGGCCGCGCGGGCCACCTGCGCAGCGGAGCCCCGGTCCGAGGATCTCTCGGAGGACGTCCTGCTCACCCGGTACCGCGGATGCGGGAACACCCCCGTCGAGATGATCACCGTGCGCGGTGGGGGCCACACCTGGCCCGGCGCCCTCGCCTACAGCGGCGGTGGCTACGTCACCCAGTCCGTCCGGGCCACCACCCTCGCCTGGTCGTTCTTCGAGAACAAGCGCCTCGCACCGTCGAACGGAGGAATCCGATGACCGTGCCCGACTCCTCGAGCAACCGCCCGTCGCGCCGGAACGCCTCCCCCGGATCATCCGGGCGATGGGTGTCATCGAGCGCGTGGGCAACGCACTGCCGCACCCCTTCTGGTTGTTCTGGATCCTCGCCGCGATTCTCGGCGTGGTCAGCGCCGTGATGGCGTCGATGGACGTCAGCGTCGTCTCCCCCGCCGACGGCAAGGAGGTGGTGGTCCGCAACCTCTTCTCGGGAGACGGCCTCGCCATGGCCGCGTCGACGATGGTCGAGAACTTCGCCGGCTTCCCGCCGATGGCGACGATCGTCGTGGTCATCATGGGTGTGGCGATCGCGGAGCGGAGCGGCTTCCTCGCCACCGGGATGAAGGCGGGCGTCTCCCGCGTCCCCGCCTCGTGGGTCATCTTCGCCGTCGCGTTCACGGGCACGGTCTCGCACGTCGCGTCGGCGGCGGCGTACGTGATCCTGGTGCCGTTGGGCGGCCTGGCCTTCCGCGCCGTCGGCAAGTCCCCGATCCTGGGCATCGTCGTCGCGTACACGTCAATCGCCTCCGGCTACGACGCCAGCCCGGTGCCGACTCCGAACGACGCGATCTTCGCGGGCATCACGCAGGCGGCGGCGCGGGTCATCGACCCCGACGCCGTGGTCACGCCGGTGAGCAACTGGTACTTCAACATCGGCTCCTCGCTACTACTGGCAATCGTGATCACCCTGGTCACCAAGCTCGTCCTGGCCAAGCGCCCCGACCTGGACGCCGATCCGGACGCGGACCTCAGCGACATGGGCACGCTCACGCTCGCACCCGCCGAGCGGCGGGCTTTGCGCCTGGCGGGAGCCACCCTTCTCGGCATCCTCCTGATCACCGCGCTGATCATGCTGCCCGAGGGGTCCCCGCTGCGCGGCGACAACGGCTCCATCACCGACTCGCCCTTCATGGAGGGCATCGCCGGCTTCGTGGCGGTCCTCTTCGGCGCCACCGGCGTGGTCTACGGCGTCGTCGCGGGCACGATCCGCACGCCCGCCGACGTCCCCGCCCTGATGGCGCAGGGCGTCAAGCAGATGGCCCCGGTCCTGGTGCTGTTCTTCGCGATCGCCCAGTTCCTGGCGTACTTCGACTGGACGCACATCGGCGACGTGCTGGCCGTCGAGGCGGCGGAGCTCATCAAGAACAGCGGCGTCCCCGTGGCGGTCGTCTTCCTTCTCGTCCTCGGCCTCCTGACCGTCGTCAACATCATGGTCACGAGTGGCTCCGCGATGTGGTCCATCGCCGCGCCTGTCCTGGTTCCCATGCTCATGCTGGTCTCGATCCCCGCGGAGACCACCCAGGCGTTGTTCCGCATAGCCGACTCGGGATCGACCGCGGTGACGCCGATGAGCCCTTACTTCATCATGGCGCTTGGCTTTCTGCAGCAGTACCGCAAGAAGGCGGGCATCGGCACCCTCGCGTCGTACACCCTGCCCCTCGCCATCGCCATGACGGTGTCCTGGACCGCATTGTTCTTCGTGTGGTGGGGGCTCGGCATCCCGCTCGGCCCGGGCGCTCCCGTCCGCTGACCGGCGGCGGGCGAGCACTCAGGCCCGCGGTCGGCCGAGCACCCCGCCGCCCACGATCGCCGCGGCCACGACGGCCGCGGCGAACCCGGCGGGACCCGCGGTCCCACCGAACCGGTCGAGGGCCACGCCGGCGCCGACGGGCCCCGCCACCGCGCCCACGTTGAGGGCCGCGGTGGCGTAGGACCCGGCCATGGTGGGCGCACGTTCCGCCGCGGACCCGATCGCGAGGGTGATCAACGCCCCGCCGACCGCGAACGCGAGCAGGCCGGCGACGGGCACGATCACCGGCAGGACGAGCCAGTCCCGACCACCGACGGCGAGCACCGTCCACGCGCTCAGCAGGAGCGGGGCGTACACGACGAGGAGGGCCCACGGGCTCGCGTCGGCGACCCGACCGACGAGCGCCACGCCGACGCATGCTCCGGCACCGAAGAGCATCAGCACCAGCGGGATCCACGCCGCTGACAGCACCTCCTCCACCGGGACGGCGAGGAAGGTCACGGCCCCGAAGGTGCCCGCGTTCACGAGTGCGGTGAGGACGAGCAGCGTCGCCGTCCGCCGGCCGCGCAGCGCGACCAGCTCGGCACGGAGAGCGGGTCGCTCGCCGCCGCCGGAATCGATCGGGCCGGCGGCGAGGATCGCGAGGAACGGCGGCACGCACAGTGCCGCGACCGACCAGAACAGGACCCGCCACCCCGCGGCGGCGCCGACGAGAGCGCCCGCGGGGACGCCCGCGACCATGGCGACGGTGGTGCCCGCGAGAAGCAGCGACAGCGCCCGCGCCCGCCGCTCGGGACCGACGGCCGCGGCCGCGGCGGTGAACGCGACGGCGAGGAAGCCGGCGTTGGCGACGGCGGCCACCACGCGGGTCCCGAGCAGCACGGGGAGGGACGCGGCCAGTGCACCGACGACGTGCGCCGCCGCGAACACCGCAAGGAAGCCGAGCAGGGCGGTGCGGGGCGGCCACCGTCGGGCGAGGGCGGCCGTCGCGGGGGCACCGAGGACCATCCCGACCGCGAACGCGGAGACGAGGCTCCCCGCGGCGGACGGAGCGACCGCCAGGTCCGCGGCGAGTGCCGGCAGCACGCCGGCGAGCATGAATTCGGAGGTACCCATCGCGAAGACCGCGAGGGCGAGGAACAGGACGAGCCGAGGCACGGGGGACTCCTGGGACGAGGAAACGAGGGCATCGTCTCCGGTCGCCACGGCCGACTCGGACCGGCGGATCAGCGCACGACGGCGCGGCTCTGCACGGGGCCGACGGCGGGACCGGCGACCCCGACCTCATGCGATTCCGGTGTGCTCACGTCGCTCAGGCTAGCCCCCGGCCGCCGACGAGCGCCACCGGAATACGCAGCGCCCGGCAACGACGAAGCCCCCGGGACGTCCGGGGGCTTCGCAGAGGTGAGCGCCTACTCGTAGGCGACCTTCCAGTGCTTGATGCCGTTGAGCCAGCCGGACCGCAGGCGCTGCGGGGGCTCGAGTTCGCGCAGGTTCGGCATGACGTCCGCGATGGCCTTGAACATCAGGTCCATCTCGAGACGGGCGAGGTTCGCGCCGACGCAGTGGTGCGTGCCCGAGCCGCCGAAGCCGACGTGCGGGTTCGGGTCGCGCAGGATGTTGAAGGTGTAGGGATCCTCGAAGGCGTCCTCGTCGAAGTTGGCCGAGGCGTAGAACAGCGCCACGCGCTGGCCCTTCTTGATCGTCTGCTCACCCAGTTGGACGTCCTCGAGCGCGGTCCTCTGGAACACCGACACCGGCGTCGCCCAGCGCACGATCTCGTCGGGTGCGGTGCGCGGCCGCTGCTCCTTGTAGATCTCCCACTGCTCGGGGTAGTCGACGAAGGCCTTCATGCCGTGGCTGATCGCGTTGCGCGTGGTCTCGTTGCCGGCCACTGCCAGCAGGAGCACGAAGAACGCGAACTCGTCGCTGCCGAGCCCGTCGCCGTCGATGTCCGCCTGCACGAGGGTGGTCACGATGTCGTCCATCGGACACTTCCGCCGCTCCTCCGCGAGGTTCCACGAGTACCCCGTGAACTCGGTCATCGCCGTGAGGTAGTCGCCCTCGAATTCGGGATCGTCGTACGCCATCATCGAGTTCGACCAGTCGAAGAGCTTCTTGCGGTCCTCCTGGGGCACGCCCAGGAGTTCGGCGATCGCCTGCAGCGGCAGCTCACTGGCGACCTGCTCGACGAAGTCACCGCCGCCGGCCTTGCGGGCCTCGTGCACGATCTGTTCGGCCCGCTCCGCCAGCGCGTCGTGCAGGGACTGCACCGCCTTCGGCGTGAAACCGCGCGAGATGATGCGTCGCGTCTTGGTGTGCTGCGGCGGGTCCATGTTGAGCAGCAGCATGCGCTGCATGTCGATCTGCTCGCGCTCGATCTCGGGGCCGAACCGGACGATGGCGCCGTTCTCCCAGTTCGAGTACTGCTTCGGGTTCCGGGAGACGGCCTTGATGTCCTCCAGCTTGGACACCACCCAGAAGCCGCCGTCGTCGAACCCCGTGGTGCCGGGCGGAATGTCCTGCCACCACACCGGCGCCGATCGCCGCAGCTCGGCGAACTCGGCCTCCGGTCGCCGCTCCGACCACAGATCGGGGCTGGTGAAATCGAACCCCGCGGGGAAGTGCACGCTCACGCCGCCTCCTCAAGCGTCTCCACCCGACCCCTGGCCAGGCGTATCTGAAACATGTTCTACTCATTGAAGCACAGACTGTCCGCCCGTGAGCTAGATTGCGAAGGACGCTCGTTGCACAGCAGTTACACAGGACGAATCCGTCGCGGCGCCACCGCATGAGGCTCGACAAGGCCGGAGTTGCGCGCCACAATCGAGAACGCGCTCTACCCGCTGGGTCGAGCCGAGAATGTGAGGAACGATCGATATGGGCATCCCCGTCATCGTCGACGCCGTCCGCAGTCCCATCGGCAAGCGGGGCGGCTGGCTCAGCGGACTGCATCCCGCCGAGCTCCTCGGAGGCACCGTCACGGCACTCCTCGAGCACGCGGGCCTCGACCCCGCGCAGGTCGAGCAGGTCATCGGCGGCAACGTCACCCAGGCCGGCGAACAGGCCGGCAACGTCACGCGCACGGCGTGGCTCAACGCCGGCCTGCCCGAGCTGACCGGAGCCACCACGATCGACGCGCAGTGCGGCTCCGCGCAGCAGGCTACCGGCCTGATCGCTGGCCTCATCGCGACCGACGCGATCGAGGTCGGCGTCTCGTGCGGCGTCGAGTCCATGAGCCGCATCCCACTGGGCGCGAACCGGCCGGAGGGCCTCGGTAACTCCCGGCCCCCGTCGTGGACCATCGACATGCCCAACCAGTTCCTCGCCGCCGAGCGGATCGCCGAGCGCCGCGGCCTGACCCGCGAGGACATCGACGCCTTCGGCCTCGCCTCGCAGCGCAAGGCCCTGCAGGCGTGGGCGGAGGGCAGGTTCGATCGCGAGGTCGTCTCGCTCAAGGCACCCGCGATGGCCGACGGTGCGCCTACCGGCGAGACGATCGAGGTCTCCCGGGACCAGGGCCCGCGCGAGAGCACCGCGGAGGGGCTCGCCAAGCTCAAGCCCATGCTCGACGAGGGCCGACACACCGCGGGAACCTCCTCCCAGGTGTCCGACGGTGCCGCCGCCGTCCTACTCATGGACTCCGATCGCGCCGCCGCGCTCGGCCTCAAGCCGCGGGCCCGCATCGTCTCGCAGGCCCTCGTCGGAGGCGAGCCCTACTACCACCTCGACGGCCCGATCCGCGCCACGGAACGCGTTCTCGAGCGCTCCGGCCGCTCACTGAGCGACATCGACCTGTTCGAGGTCAACGAGGCCTTCGCCTCCGTCGTGCTGTCCTGGCAGCAGGTGATCGGCCCCGACCCGGACAAGGTCAACGTCAACGGCGGCGCCATCGCGCTGGGCCACCCGGTGGGCTCCACCGGCGCGCGCCTCATCACCACCGCGCTGCACGAGCTGGAGCGCCGCGACGCATCGACGGCCCTCATCGCGATGTGCTGCGGCGGCGCGATGGCGACCGGCACCATCATCGAGCGGATCTGACCGGATGCGTGTAGCAGTCACCGGCGCGGCCGGATTCGTCGGCGGGAACCTCCTGGAGCAGCTCACCGAGCACGGCCACGAGGTGGTCGCCATCGACCGCACCTCGTCGCCGCACGCCCCCGAAGGCGTGCGCTGGGTGCAGGCCAGCGTGCTCGAACCGGCCGAGATGCGATCGGCACTCGAGGGCGTCGAGGTGGTCTATCACCTGGTCGCCATGATCACACTGCGGATGCAGGACGAGGCCGCGTGGCGGCTCAATACGGAGGGCGTGCGCGTCGTGGCGCGCGCGGCGCTGGACGCGGGCGTGCGGAAGATGGTGCACCTCAGCTCTATCCATGCCTTCGACCAGGACCTCGTCGACGTCATCGACGAAACCGCGCCGCGATCGGTCCGAACCGAGATCCCGGTCTACGACCGGTCCAAGTGGGCGGGCGAACAGGAGCTGCGCAAGGTCGTCGACGACGGCCTGGACGCCACGATCTGCAACCCCACCGGCGTGTGGGGCCCCGTCGACCACGGCGCCGCACTCTCGCGACTGAACCGGCTCGCATACACCGCTGCCCGCGGCCGGATGCCGGCATTCGTCTCCAAGGCCGGCTTCGACCTGGTCGACGTGCGCGACGTGGCGACAGGAGTGATGCTCGCGGCGGAGAAGGGGCGTACGGGCGAGAACTACCTGCTCGGCGGTGAGTTCGCGCCGATCATCGACGCCATGCGGCTCTCCGCGCAGGCCGCGGGGAAGGCTGGGCCACGGATCGCCGTGCCGATCGGCGCGCTCGCCGCGATCATGCCGTTGCTCGAGCCCATCAGTGCCCGGCTCGGCTCGGACGTGCTCTCGAAGGCGGCGCTCGGGCCCCTCTTCGCGTCCCCCCTGGTCGACATCAGCAAGGCGCGCAACGAGCTCGGCTACGCGCCGCGCTCCATGGCGACGACCGCCACCGACCTGGTGCGCTTCTTCGCGGAGTCCGGCCGTCTCGGCGATCCGTCCTGAGCCGACTCCGCACTTCCTCTGACGACGCCGCCTGCCGCACAAGGTGCCGCATCCCTGCGCGGCCGGCGTCGTCGTGTTCGCCATCAGGCTCCGTAGACGGGCTCCGGTGTCTGCGCCTCGTCGAGGAGCGTCCGCACCACGCCACCCAGCTCCGCCGGGTCCCACCGCGCTCCCTTGTCGCGCTGCGGGCCGTGTCGCCAACCCTGTGCCACCGAGATCTTGCCACCCTCGACCTCGAAGACGCGGCCCGTGACATCGGCGGACTCGGTGCTGCCGAGCCACACCACCAGCGGCGAGATGTTCTCGGGCGCCATCGCGTCGAAGCCGCCCTCGGGTGCGGCCATGTCGTCAGCGAAGGTCACCTCGGTCATGCGGGTCCGAGCGGCGGGCGCGATGGCATTGACCGTGATCCCGTAGCGGCCCATCTCGGCGGCGGCCTGGATCGTCATCTCGGCGATCCCCGCCTTCGCGGCGGCGTAATTGCCCTGGCCGATGCTGCCCAGCAGCCCCGCACCTGAGCTGGTGTTGATCACCCGAGCGTCGGGTTGCCGCCCGGCCTTGGACTCGTCGCGCCAGTAGCCCGCCGCGTGCCGCAGCATCGCGAAGTGCCCCTTGAGGTGCACGCGGGTCACCGCATCCCACTCCGCCTCGGACATGTTCACCAGCATCCGGTCGCGCAGGAAGCCGGCATTGTTCACGAGCACGTCGAGCCGCCCGAACTCGTCGACGGCGCTGCGCACCAGCGCCTGTGCGCCGTCCCAGTCCGCGACGTCAGAGGCGTTCGCGATCGCGCGGCCGCCCGCGGCACGGATCTCGTCCACGACCTGCTGCGCCGGGCCTGACGAGGCGTCCGCACCGTCGAGTCCGACGCCGTAGTCGTTGACCACGACTGACGCGCCCTCCGCGGCAAAGGCGAGCGCGTGTGCGCGGCCGATGCCGCGCCCCGCGCCGGTGACGATCACGACGCGACCGTCGACGATTCCTGACATTATTCGTTCTCCTTGTTGGTGATTCGGATCTATCGGGCGTCGCGGTCGGCGTTCGCCGCGGACAGGAAGGCGGGGCGCTCGCCGCCGCCGTGGACGAGCAGGGTCGCGCCGGTGACGTACGACGCGAGCGGCGAGGCGAGGAACGCGGCACAGGCACCCACCTCCTCCGGCTCGGCCAGCCGGCCGAGGGGCACGGTCGCGCCGATCGCGGCGATCCCGGCGTCGTCGCCGTAGTGCTGCTCCGCCGCTTCGGTGCGCACCATGCCCACGTCGAGCGCATTCACCCGCACGGCGGGCGCCCACTCCACCGCGAGAGACCCGGTGAGCGAATCGAGTCCGGCCTTCGCGGCCCCGTAGGCGGCGGTGCCGGGCGACGGCCGGGTGGCGCTGACGCTCGAGACGTTGATGATCGCGCCGCCGCCCACCTCCTGCATCACGGCGTTCGCGTGCTGCGCGACCAGCAACGGCGAGAGCAGATTGAGCCCGACCACCTTCTCGTGGAAGCGAGGCGATGCGGTCGCCGCGTCCGAGAACGGCGCGCCGCCGGCATTGTTGACCAGCACGTCGAGCCGGCCGTGCCGCTCGACGATGCCCGCGATGAGCGCTTCGACCTGCTCCGGCGCGCGAACATCGGCGGCAACGAACTCGGCAACGGCACCGTCGGCCTCCACCGCATTCGCCGGCGCCCGGCGTGCGCACACGACCACCGTGGCGCCCTGCCGGAGGAAGACACGGGCGATGCCGGCACCGATCCCCCGAACGCCGCCGGTGACCAGCACCACCGCGCCGTCGAGTCCGAGATCACGCCCCGCGGGTGCGTTCGACACAAGAATCACCACTTCCCATTCCGGCTGACCGGGCTTCAGTGGTAGCGTACCAAGCAATTGCTAGGTTTAGATCACGTTCTACCTGTCTACCTCGAAGGAGTCGGTGTGCCTTCACCGATCACTACTACCGTTGACGAGCCCGGGATCCACATGGTCACCGTCGACGCGCCGCCCGTCAACGCACTCACCGTGCAGGGCTGGTTCGACCTCGCGAACGCGATCGCGGAGGCCGGCCGCGACCCCTCGTGCCACGTCGTCGTGGTGCGCGCGGCCGGCCGGGGCTTCAACGCCGGCGTCGACATCAAGGAGATCGACGCCGCGCAGGCAGCCGGCGACGGCTACGGCGCGCTCATCGGCGCCAATCAGGGATGCGCCGCGGCCTTCTCCGCGGTGTACGACTGCGCCGTGCCCGTGATCGTCGCGGTGAACGGCTTCTGCCTGGGCGGCGGTATCGGCCTCGTCGGCAATGCGGACGTGGTCGTCGCGTCCGACGACGCGACCTTCGGCCTGCCCGAGGTGGACCGCGGGGCGCTGGGCGCCGCCACCCACCTCGCCCGACTAGTGCCACAGCACCTCATGCGCACGCTGTACTTCACGGCCGGCACGGTGACCGCTCAGCAGTTGCACCACTTCGGATCCGTGTACCGCGTGGTGCCGCGCGCCGAGCTCGACGACGCCGCGCTGGAGGTGGCGCGGGCCATCGCCGCCAAGGACACCCGCGTGATCCGCAAAGCCAAGGAGGCGATCAACGGGATCGACCCGGTGAACGTCCACACGAGTTACCGGTTCGAGCAGGGCTTCACCTTCGAACTCAACCTCGCGGGCTACTCGGACGAGCACCGGCGGGAGTTCGTCGCCACCGGCCGCACCGTCGGTGACGCGTCCAGCGCCGGGAGCGGAGCGAGCGAGCGACCCGTATCCGACGACGCAGCACAGGAGAACGCATGACCGACAAGATCATGACCGCCGAGCAGGTGGTCGCCGAACTCGAGGACGGCATGACGCTGGGCATCGGCGGGTGGGGCTCGCGGCGCAAGCCGATGGCCCTGGTGCGCGCGATCCTGCGTTCGGACCTGAAGGACCTCACCGTGGTCTCCTACGGCGGGCCCGATGTCGGCCTGCTGGCCGCGGCGGGGAAGATCCGTAAGCTCGTCTTCGGCTTCGTCACCCTGGACACCGTGCCCATCGACCCGAACTTCGCGCGCGCCCGGCAATCCGGCGCCATCGAGGTCGCCGAGTGGGACGAGGGCATGTTCGCCGCGGGCCTCAAGGCCGCGGTGCAGCGCCTGCCCTTCCTGCCGATCCGCGCGGGCCTCGGTTCGACGGTGATGGACGTCAATCCCGACCTGCGCACCGTCGCCTCGCCCTACGCCGACGGCGAGGAGCTGGTGGCCGTGCCGGCGCTGCGCCTCGACGCCGCACTGGTCCACCTGAACCGCGCCGACGCGCGTGGCAACGCCCAGTACCTGGGACCCGATCCGTACTTCGACGACGACTTCGCCCTCGCCGCCGATCGCTGCTACGTCTCGTGCGAGCGGATCGTCTCGACCGAGGAGTTGGCAGCGGGCGGACCCGTGCAGTCGCTGCTCATCAACCGCAGCGCCGTGACCGGCGTGGTGGAGACGCCGAACGGCGCGCACTTCACCACCGCCGCGCCCGACTACGGGCGCGACGAGAAGTTCCAGCGCTACTACGCCGCGAGCGCAAAGGACCCTGCGGCGTGGGCCGCGTTCGAGCAGCGCTTCCTCTCCGGCGACGAGGCGCACTACCAGGCTGAAGTGGCCGCGTGGGCGGCGGAGGAGACGACCAAATGACAGACATCACCCGCGCCGAGGTCTGCGTGACCGCGATCGCCGACCTGTTCCGCGGCGACGGCGAGATCACCGCGAGCCCGATGGGCCTGATCCCGTCGCTGGGCGGGCGCCTCGCCCGCCTCACGAGCGCCCCCGATCTCCTGCTCTCCGACGGCGAGGCCTACCTCGTCGCCGACGCCGCGAACCCGTCCGCGGGCATCGAGGGGTGGCAGCCCTTCAAGAAGGTGCTCGACGTGGTGGTTCCGAACGGCAAGCGTCACGTGATCATGGGCGCCAGCCAGATCGACCGGTACGGCAACCAGAACATCTCCGCGATCGGTGAGCACCGCGCACCGACGCGCCAGTTACTGGGCGTGCGCGGCGGGCCCGGGAACACCGTGAACAACCGGACGTCGTACTGGATCCCGAAGCACTCCACGCGCGTCTTCGTGGAGTCGGTCGACGTGGTCAGCGGCGTCGGCTACGACCGCGCCGCTGCGGCGGGACCGTCGGCCTCGCGGTTCCACGACATCCATCGCGTGGTCACCGATCTCGCCGTGCTCGGCTTCGGCGACGACGGCGCGATGAGGCTCCTGTCCGTGCACCCGGGCGTCACCGAGGACCAGGTCCGCGAGGCCACCGGCTTCGTCCTGGCCGGCACCGGTGTGCCCGAGACCCGGGTGCCCGACCCCGAGGAGCTCGACCTGATCCGCACGGTGGTCGATCCGAAGAACCTGCGCAGCAAGGAAGTACCGGCATGACCCTGCGGACCCGCTTCACCGAGCTCGTCGGGGTGGAGCACCCCGTCGTTCAGACCGGCATGGGCTGGGTGTCCGGCGCCCACCTGACGGCGGCCACCGCGAACGCGGGCGGCCTGGGGATCCTGGCCTCCGCCACGATGACCTACCCCGAACTCGAGGCGGCGATCCGCAGGACCAAGGAGCGGACCGACAAGCCCTTCGGAGTGAACCTGCGGGCCGACGCGGAGGACGCGCAACAGCGCGTGGACCTGCTCATCCGCGAGGGAGTGAAGGTCGCTTCGTTCGCGCTTGCACCGAAGCCGGACATGATCGCCAAGCTCAAGGACGCCGGACTCGTGGTGATCCCGTCGGTCGGTGCGGCACGGCATGCGGAGAAGGTCGCCTCGTGGGGCGCGGACGCCGTGATCGTGCAGGGCGGCGAGGGCGGCGGCCACACCGGCGGGGTCGCCACCACGCTGCTGCTGCCCTCGGTGCTCGACGCCGTGGACATCCCCGTCGTCGCCGCGGGTGGCTTCTTCGACGGTCGCGGCCTCGCTGCGGCGCTCGCCTACGGCGCGTCGGGGGTCGCCATGGGCACCCGCTTCCTGCTCACCCGCGACAGTCGGGTCCCCGACTCCGTGAAGGCGGAGTACCTGCAGCGCGGCCTCGGCGACACGGTGGTCACCACCAAGGTCGACGGGATGCCGCACCGCGTCCTGCGCACCGCGCTGGTGGACGCGCTGGAACGCTCCCACGGTGTGGCGACGCTAGCCCACGCGGCGGTGAACACCGTCCGCTTCCAGGCGCTCACGGGGGTGTCCTGGAAGGGCCTCGTGAGCGAGGGACTGGCCATGAAGAAGGGCGGCGACCGCACGTGGAGTCAGCTCATGATGTCGGCGAACACGCCGATGCTGCTGCGCGCCGGCCTCGTTGAGGGCAACACCGACGCAGGCGTCCTCGCCTCGGGCCAAGTGGCCGGAATCATCGACGACCTGCCGAGCGTGGCCGACCTGATCGAGCGGATCGTCGCCGACGCGGAGTCACGGATCGACGAACTCGCCCGATTGCGCGCGTGATCCGCACGGGCCGCCGCGACGACCCACCTGTCAGATCCGCTCGATGATCGTGACGTTGGCGGTGCCCCCGCCCTCGCACATCGTCTGCAGGCCGTAGCGGCCGCCGCGTCGCTCGAGTTCGTGCAGCAGGGTCGTCATCAGCTTGGCCCCCGTGGCGCCTAGCGGATGCCCGAGGGCGATGCCACCGCCGTTGACATTGACCTTCTCGTGCGGGAATCCCAGCTCGTCCATCCACGCGAGCGGCACCGAGGCGAATGCCTCGTTGCACTCGAACAGGTCGATGTCGGCGACCGTCAGCCCCGTCTTCTGCAGGGCGTACTGCGTCGCGGGAATCGGGCCTGTGAGCATCCACACCGGGTCCGCGGCGCGTACGGAGATGTGATGGACACGCGCCCGGGGCCGCAGCCCGTGGCGCTGCACGAAGTCCGCCGACGCCAGCATGACCGCGGCCGCGCCGTCGGCGATCTGGCTGGCGACGGCGGCGGTGATGGCGGAGCCCTCGGCGAGCGGGGCGAGTCCGGCCATCTTCTCCAGAGTCGTACCGCGCCGGGGCGTCTCGTCGACAGCGAAGTCCTCCACCGGTGCGATCTCGGCCTCGAACCGGCCCTCGTCGATCGCGGCGATCGCCCGTTCGTGGCTCGCGAGCGCGAACTCCTCCATCCGGGCGCGGGAGACGCCCCACTTGGCGGCGATCATGTCGGCGCTCGTGAACTGGGAGACCTCGACGTCGCCGTAGCGCTCGCGCCAGCCTACCGAGCCGGAGAACGGGTCGTCGAAGCCGTACTCACGGCCGGCCAGCATGGCGGCGCTGATCGGAATCGCGCTCATGTTCTGCACGCCGGCGGCGACGACCGCATCCGCGGTGCCGGAGAGGATGGCTTGCGCCGCGAAGTGGACGGATTGCTGGCTCGAGCCGCATTGCCGATCGACGGTGACTCCGGGGACCTGCTCCGGCAGGCCGGCGGCGAGCCAGGACGTGCGGGCGATGTTGCCCGACTGCGGGCCGATCGTGTCGCAACAGCCCATGATCACGTCGTCGACGAGTTCCGGGTCGACGCCGGATCGCTGGACCGAGGCGCGCAGGACGTGCGCGCCGAGGTCGGCGGAGTGCACCGTCGACAGGGAACCGCCGCGCTTGCCGGTCGGTGTGCGGACGGCGTCGAGGATGTAGGCGCCGGGGGCGAGGTCGGTCATGGATGCTCCTTCTGGGGGCTGGCGATCCCGTGCTCGAGGATCGTGAGGTACTGATCGGCGACCGTGTCGACGGACAGTTGCCCGCCGGGCCGGTACCACCGGACCGCGACCCAGACGGTGTCGCGGAGAAAGCGATAGGTGACGTCCACGTCGAGATCCGCACGGAAGTCGCCGGATTCGATGCCGCGCGTGATGATGCCGCGCCACATGGAACGGAACTCCTGCACGAAGTCGGCGAGGTAGCCGAAACGCGTCTGCTGGGCGAGTCCGCGCGCCTCCGCCTGGTAGATCGCGACGGCGTCGGGGCTCGCGTCGATCGCGGCGAACGAGGCGATGACGCAGCCGCGCAGCTGGTCCCGCGGCCCGTCGGCCGCGGCGAGGACGGCGCGATACTCGCCGAAGAGCCGGTCGAGGAAGTCCTGCAGGACCTCGTCGAGCATCGACTCCTTGGAGTCGAAGTGGTGGTAGAGACTCCCCGAGAGGATGCCCGCGGCGTCGGCGATGTCGCGCACCGTCGTCGCACGGTAGCCGTTCTCGGCGAACAGCTTCGCGCTCAGGGCGAGGACCTCCGCGCGGCGCGCGGACGGGTCCGGCTTAGGCATGCTGACTGCTCACCGAGACCACCTCTCCGGTCATATAGGAACTGTAGTCGGAGGCCAGGAAGACGATCACGTTCGCGACCTCCCAGGGCTCGGCGGCCCGGCCGAAGACCTCGCGGCGCGAGAGCTCGTCGAGGAGTTCGTCGGAGGTGACCTTCGCCAGGAAGGCGTGCATGGCGATGCTCGGCGAGACGGCGTTGATCCGCACGCCGTGCGGTGCCGCGTCGACGGCAGAACAGCGCGTGAGCGCCATGACACCCGCCTTGGCGGCGGCGTAATGCGCCTGTTCCGCCTGCGCGCGCCAGCCGATCACCGAGGCGTTGTTGACGATCACACCGCCGCCACCCTGCGCGATGAATCGGTTGATGACGGCGCGGGTGGCACGGAAGGTGCCGGTGAGGGTCACGTCGAGCACGCGGGACCACTGCTCGTCGGTCATGTCCTGCACGGCGACGCTGCCGCCGAGACCGGCGTTGTTGACCAGCACATCGATTCGCCCGTAGCGCTCGGCGGCACCGTCGAGCAGGGCCTGAACCTGCTCCTCGACGGTGACGTCGCAGGTGATCGCGTACACCCGGTCGCCGAACTCCGCGGCGAGCTCGTCCCGCTTCTCCCCCAGGCGCCGCTCGTGCCAGTCGGAGATCACCACGCGGGCGCCCTCCTCGAGGCAGCGCCGCGCGGTCGCGGAGCCGATGCCGGTGCCGGCGGCGGCCGTCACGACGACGACCTTGTCGTCGACGAGGTTGCGTCCCTGTGGGTACGAGGGTGCGGGTATGGCGCTCACGGGCGGGCCTCTCTCGGCAGGCCGAGCACGCGCTCGGCGATGATGTTGCGCTGGATCTCATTGGAGCCGCCGTAGATCGTGTCGGCTCGGGTGAACAGGTAGAGGCGCTGCCAGTCGTCGAGTTCAACGGTGCCGGAGGCGCCCGATCCGGGACTGTCGGCGAGCAGGCCGGCGGCGCCGCGCACCGTCATCGCGATCTCGCCGAGCCGGCGATGCCAGTTGGCCCACAGCAGCTTCGCGACCTCCGCAGTGCCGGTCTCGGCGGAGCCGAGCGTGCGGAGGGCGTGTGCCCGCATGACGTCGAGTTCGGTCCACGCGCGTCGAAGCGCGTCGGCCACCTCGGGGCGGTCGGCCGCGCCGGTATCGAGGGCGAGGTCGGTAAGGGTCTGCAGTTCGCGGCGGAAGCCGATCTGCTGGCCGAGGGTGGCGACGCCGCGCTCGAAGGCGAGTGTCCCCATGGCGACCCGCCAGCCCTCGCCGGGCTCCCCGACCACGTTGGCGGCGGAGGTGCGGGCACCGTCGAAGAACACCTCGTTGAACTCCGAGGTGCCGGTGAGCTGCACGATCGGCCGGACTTCGACGCCCGGCTGGTCCATGGGGACGAGCAGGTACGACAGGCCCTTGTGCCGTGCGGAGCCGGGCTCGGTGCGGGCTACCACGAAGCACCAGTCGGCGACGTGCGCGAGGGAGGTCCAGACCTTCTGCCCGGAGATGACCCAGTCGTCGCCCTCGAGGCGCGCCGTGGTGCTGACGTTCGCGAGGTCCGAGCCGGCGCCGGGTTCGGAGTAGCCCTGGCACCACAGCTCGCGGACGTCGCGGATGGGAGGCAGGAAGCGTGCCTTCTGCTTGTCGGTGCCGAACGCGATGAGAGTGGGGCCGAGCAGCTCCTGGCCGAGGTGCGAAACCTTCGCCGGCGCGCCGGCGCGGGCGTACTCCTCGTGAAAGATCACCTGCTGCGCGATGCCGGCCCCGCCGCCGCCGTTCTCCGCCGGCCAGCCGATGCAGTTCAGTCCGGCGGCGGCCAGGTGCCGCTCCCAGGCGATCCGTTCGTCGAAGAACTCGTGCTCGCGCCCGGGGCCGCCAGCGCCACGGAGCCCGGCGAACTCGCCGGACAGGTTGGTCTCGAGCCAGTCGCGGATCCGCGCCCGGAATTCCGCGTCCGTCTCGCCGCTCGCCGTGGCCACGGCACTCCCTTCGCCATTCCACCAAGCAATTGCTTGGTGGAATCAGGTTACACAGACTCGACTCGCACTGTAACGTGTTCTACCAAGCACTTGCTAGGCGGAAGGGTTTGCGCATGTCACGCACCATCGCAGCGGCTCTGCGCGACGGCGCGGACCGGTTCGGCGAGCACCTCGCCGTGGTCGACGGCGATCTGCGGATCAGCTACGCCGACCTGCACGACCGCGCCCGCGATGTCGCCCGAGCGCTGCTCGCGGAGGGAATCCGCCGGGGCGACAGGGTCGCCATCTGCGCGCCGAACGGGCACGAGTGGATCGAGGCGGCGCTCGCCGCCGCCTACCTCGGCGCCGTCCTCGTCCCCGTGAACACCCGATACACCGGCCCCGAGATCGTCGACCTGCTCGTGCGGACCCGCACGCGGGCCTTCGTCGTGGCCGGCCCGTTCCTCGGCATCGACCGGCTCGAGCTCGTCGTCGAGACCGCCGGCGGCCTGCCGCCCGAGATCGTCTCGGTTCTTCGCCTGCCGGAGTGGGACGGGGTCGCTGCGCGTGGCGCGCGGATCACCGACGCCGAGCTCGACGGGGCGGCCGCCGCGGTGACGCCCGACGACCCGTCGGACATCTTCTTCACCTCCGGCACCTCCGGCCGCAGCAAGGGCGCGATGAGCACCCACGCCCAGACCCTCGCGAACGCCGCCAACTGGGCCGAGCTGGTGGGTCTCACCGAGGCGGACCGCTACCTGATCCTGAGTCCGTTCTTCCACATCTTCGGCTTCAAAGCCGGGATCCTGGCGGCCCTCCAGTCCGGCGCCACGATCCATCCGGCGCAGACCTTCGACGTGATCCAGACCTTCGAGCTCATCCAGCGGGAACGGATCTCCGTCCTCCCCGGGGTGCCCACGGTGCATCAGATGATGCTCGACCACCCGGATCGCGGCCGGTACGACCTGTCGAGCCTGCGCGCCGCGACCACCGGGGCCGCGACGATCCCCGTCGTCCTGATCGAGAGGATGCGGGCCGAACTGTACGAACGGGTGCTCACCGCCTACGGCCTGTCGGAGGCCCCTGTCGTCACGATGTGCCGGGCGGAGGACGACCCCGAGGTGATCGCCACGACCTCCGGGCGCGCTGTGCGCGACATGGAGGTGCGGATCGCGGACGACGGCGAGATCCTGGTGCGCGGACCCAACGTGATCGCCGAGTACTTCGAGGATCCCGAGGCGACGGCCAAGGCCTTCGACTCCGACGGATGGTTCCACACCGGCGATGCCGGATCGATGGACGAGGCCGGGAACCTGCGGATCACCGACCGCATCAAGGACATGTTCACCAATGGCGGCTTCAACGTCTACCCCGCGGAGATCGAGCAGGTGATCGCGCGGATCCCCGGCGTCGCGGAGAGCGCCGTGGTCGGGGTGACCGAGCCTCGCCTCGGCGAGGTCGGCAAGGCCTTCGTCGTACTCAAAGCCGGCTACGACCTGACCGAGGACGCCGTGATCGAGCACTGCCGGGAGTTCCTGGCCAATTTCAAAGTCCCCCGGAGCGTCGATTTCGTGAGCGAGCTACCGCGCAACGCGACCGGAAAGGTGCTCAAGCGCGTCCTGCGCGGCGAGCCCGACCCTGCAGCAGGAGAGAAACGATGACAGACACCACGCCCGCGTCCGACGCGACACCCGAGGCGGAGGTGGTGACCTACGAGGTCCGCGGCCCCGTTGCCGTGGTCACCATGAACCGGCCCGAATACCGCAACGCGCAGAACTCGGCGATGACCTACGCTCTCGACGCCGCCTTCGTGCGCGCCGTGGAGGATCCAACGGTCAAAGTGATCGTGCTGGCGGGCAACGGAAAGCACTTCTCCGCCGGTCACGACATCGGCACCCCGGGCCGGGACGTGGATCAGCACTTCGAGAACAAGGCCGTCCTCTGGTGGGACCACGTGGGACGTGAGGGCGGCGACCAGCGCTTCGCCCGCGAGTCCGAGGTGTACCTCGGCATGTGCCGCCGATGGCGGGAGATCCCGAAGCCGGTGATCGCATCGGTGCAGGGCGCCTGTATCGCCGGAGCCCTGATGCTGGCGTGGAGCTGCGACCTCATCGTCGCCTCGGACGATGCCTTCTTCTCGGACCCAGTGGTGCGCATGGGCATTCCCGGTGTCGAATACTTCGCGCACCCGTGGGTGATGGGTCCGCGTGCGGCCAAGGAGTTCCTGTTCACGGGCGACCGCTTCTCGGCACAGCAGGCTCAGGAGTGGGGCATGGTCAACCGCGTGGTGCCGCGCAACGAGCTCGAGGAGCAGACCCTCGCACTGGCCGAGCGGATCGCGGAGATGCCGAGTTTCGGCCTGGCGCTGACCAAGAAGGCCGTCAACCAGTGCGAGGACCTCATGGGTCTGCGGGCGGGCATGGACTCGGTCTTCGGCTTGCACCATTTCGCGCACGCGCACAACGCCGAGGTCTCCGGCGGCGACTCCCTGGGCGGGCAGAGCGCCAAGTCCATGGCGTCCGGAGCGCGGAGCGCGACCGACGGTGGCGCCACGCGGAAGGCGGAGTAGTGGACCTCGAGTTCGACGACGCGACAGTGGCCTTCCGCGACGAGGTGCGCGCCTGGCTGACGGCGAACGTACCGGCCGAGCCCCTCCCCTCGTTCGACACCGCCGAGGGCTTCGCCGCGCACCGCGCGTGGGAGGCGGAGCTCGCCGACGCCGGCCTCGCCGCGGTCTCGTGGCCCGCGGAGTTCGGCGGCCGCGACGCG
Source organism: Tsukamurella asaccharolytica (assembly GCF_007858435.1). GTDB lineage: Bacteria > Actinomycetota > Actinomycetes > Mycobacteriales > Mycobacteriaceae > Tsukamurella > Tsukamurella asaccharolytica. The sequence continues at coordinate 294,621 of NZ_VIGW01000001.1, forward strand.
ACGCTGCTCCAGTGGGTCGTGTTCGAGGAGGAGTACTACGCCGCCGGCGCGCCGCTGCGCGTGAACCAGAACGGCCTGTTCATGCTGGCGCCCACGCTCTTCAGCCACGGTACCGACGAGCAGCGCGAGCGGATCCTGCCCGCGATGGCGCGCTCGGAGCGGGTGTGGGCGCAGGCCTGGTCCGAACCGGAGGCGGGCAGCGACATCGCCTCGCTGCGCTCGACCGCGACCCGCGTCGAGGGCGGCTGGCGGCTCTCCGGCCAGAAGACCTGGAGCTCCCGCGCCGCCTACGCCGATGGGGCCTTCGGCCTGTTCCGCAGCGAGCCGGGGTCGGAGCGGCATCGCGGCCTGACCTACCTGATGTTCGACCTGCGTGCGCCCGGAGTCACGGTGCGCCCCATCCCGCAGCTCGACGGCGAGCCCGGTTTCGCGGAGATCTTCCTCGACGAGGTGTTCGTGCCCGACGCCGACGTGATCGGCGAGCCCGGCCAGGGCTGGCGCGTAGCGATGACGACGGCCAACAACGAGCGCGGGCTCTCGCTCCGCAGCCCCGGCCGGTTCCTCTCGGCCGCCGACGCCCTCGTCGAGCTGTGGGAGCGCGAGGACGGTGACACCGCGACCGCCGCCGCGCAGCGCGTCGCCGACGCCTGGATCGGCGCCCGCGCCTACCAGCTGTACACCTTCGGCACCGTCACCCGCCTTCAGGACGGCGGCGAGCTCGGGCCGGAATCCAGTGTGAACAAGCTGTTCTGGAGCCATCTTGATGTGGAGCTCCACGAGACGGCCCTCGACCTGCTCGGCCCCCGGGCCGAGCTCACCGGCGGCGACGCACCCGACGCGGGCCGCTGGCCGGCCGGCTACCTGTTCTCGCTGGCGGGTCCCATCTACGGCGGCACCGACCAGATCCAGCGCAACACCATCGCCGAGCGTCTCCTCGGCCTACCCCGGGGAGCCCGATGAGATTCGCACCGTCGCAGGAGAACGAGGCCTTCGCGGAGTCGCTCGACGATCTGCTCTCGGGTGCCGGCGTCGTGGCCGCCGCACGCGCGTGGGCCGACGGTGACAGCGGGCCCGGCCGGAAGGTCTGGGCGGCGCTCGCCGACCTCGGGGTGACCGGCCTCGCTATCGCCGAGGAGCACGGCGGCGTCGGCGGCGACGCCGTGGACCTGGCTGTCGCCTTCCAGGCACTGGGCTACCACGGCGTGCCCGGGCCGGTCGTGGAGTCGATCGCGGTGCTGCCCGCCCTACTCGGCGAGGCCGCACCGCTGCGGGCCCTCGCGGAGGGGGCGATCGGCACCGTCGCCCTGCCGCCCCGCACCCCGTTCCTGCTGGACGCCGACGCCGCCGACCTGCGCTTCGTCGTCGGTTCCGACGGCGCCGTAGCCGAGGCCGGCGCACCGTCGTCGGGCCCGCTCGGGTCCGTCGACCGGACCCGGCGCCTCTTCCCCGTGGAATTGAACGACGTTTCGGAGGAAGAAACCCCAGGTGGGACTCTCCAAAACATCGTTCAATCGGCGGAGGGGGCCGGGGCGTTCGCGGTGGCGGGGCAGTTGCTCGGCGCGGGACGACGCCTGCTGGACGACACCGTCGAGTACGCGAAGGCGCGCGCTCAGTACGGGAAGGCGATCGGCGAGTACCAGGCGATCAAGCACCTGCTCGCCGACGTCGCGACCCGACTCGAGCTGGCGGCGCCACTGTTGAGCGGGGCGGCCGTGGCGCTCACCGGAGGCGACTCGAGGGGAGTCGATCTCGATCCCGTGCGCGACGTGGCGGCGGCGCGGGTCGCGGCCGCGGACGCGGCCTACCTGGCGGCGCGGACGGCGCTGCAGGTACACGGCGCCATCGGCTACACCGCGGAGTACGACCTGGGCCTGTGGATCACGAAGGTCCGGGCGCTGCAGTCGGCGTGGGGCACCCAGGCCGAGCATCGCGCGACGGTGCTCGACGCGATCCGGAAGGCGGCACGATGACGTCGGAACTGGACGATCTGGCGGCCGCGGTCCGCAGCGTCATCGATCGGCGCTGGTCGCCGGCCGCGCTGCGCGCCGCGATCGAGGCCCCCACGGGCTACGACGCCGACCTGTGGTCGGTGCTGTGCGAGCAGGTCGGGATCGCCGCGCTGGCCGTCCCCGAGGAGCACGACGGCGTGGGCGCGGGAGTGCGCGCGCTCCAGGTGGTCGCCGAAGAACTGGGGCGGCACCTGATCCCGTCGCCCTTCCTCGGCTCCGCGGTGCTGACGACGACCCTGCTCGCGGAGACCGGCGAGGCGGAACTGCTGGCCGGCCTCGCGAGCGGCGAGCGCATCGGCGCGGTCGCCTTCGCCGGCGAAGACTTCGCCGACCGCCCGATCACTGCGGCCGGCGGCGCGCTCACCGGGACCGCGCGCTTCGTCCTCGACGGCGACCTCGCGGACGACCTGATCGTCGTCGCCGGGGAGGAGCTGTACCTCGTCGACAGCGGTGCCGCGGGCCGTCGCCCCACCCCGTCGATGGATCCGACCCGGCGATTCGCCGAGGTCGTCGTCGACGGTGCGCCGGCCCGCCGGATCGGCGACGGCGCGGGGGCGGCGCTGCAGCGCGCGCTCGATAGGGCGTGCGCGGTCCTCGCCGCCGAACAGGCGGGCGCGGCGGCGCAGGCCCTGGCGATCACCGTCGACTACGCGGGCTCCCGTGTGCAGTTCGGCCGGCCGATCGGTTCATTCCAGGCGCTCAAGCACCGGATGGCGGACCTGTTCGTCCTGGTGGAGTCCGCCCGCTCGGCGGCGCTCGCCGCGGGCGAGGCGCTGGACCGCGGCGACGCGGGGGCGCCCCTCGCGGTCGCGACGGCGAAGACGTACTGCTCCGAGGCGTTCAGCGCTGTGGCGGCGGAGATGATCCAGCTGCACGGCGGCATCGGCATCACGTGGGAGCACGACGCGCACCTGTACTTCAAGCGTGCGCACTCGTCGTCGCAGCTGTTCGGCGACCCGGCGCACCACCTCTCCCGCCGGGAGCTCACGCACTCCTGAAACAGGTTCTTGTCGGCTGCCGGTCCCAGGCGGTACTTTCGTAGACGAACTACTCACGGAGGGAATCCCGTATGACGGAGACGACGCGCACGGACGGCGACACCTGGACGATCACCACCAGCGTGGGCTTCACCGCACTCCTGGTCGCCGCGGCGCGGGCCGTGGAGAACGAACGTCCCGACGCGCTCGCCCACGACCCGTACGCGCGGGTCTTCCTGGAGGCCGCGGGCGATGCCCGCGCCATCGCCCTTGCCGAGGCGGGTGACGGAGCCGGGAACCCCATGACCGCGACCCGCCACCTCGGCGTGCGCACCCGGTACTTCGACGACTTCGTCCGGGGCGCCGTCGCCGCGGGCGTCCGGCAGGTGGTCATCCTCGCGGCCGGCCTGGATTCCCGTGCCTACCGGATCGACCTGCCTGCCGGCACCGTCGTCTACGAGCTGGATCAGCCGGAGGTCCTGGCGTTCAAGGAGGAGACGCTCGCCGCGCACGGCGCGACGCCTGCGGCCGGGCTCCGGCACGTCCCCGTCGACCTGCGCGAGGACTGGCCGGCCGCGCTGCGGTCGTCCGGATTCGACGGGGCGGCCCCCACGGCGTGGCTCGTGGAGGGCCTGCTCCCCTACCTGCCCGCCGCGGCGCAGGCGCTGCTCTTCGAGCGGATCGTGGAGCTCTCGGTGCCGGGGAGCCGGGTCGCGGTGGAGGGTCAGATCGGCCCGCTCGATCTCGACGGCTTCCGGGCGATCATCGACAAGTACTCGCAGGAGGCGAATCCGCTCGGCGATTTCGACGTGACGTCGCTGTTCGTCGCCGACGAGGACCGCGCGGACCCCGCCGAGGATCTGATCGCGCACGGGTGGGTCGTGAATCGGGCCGGAAACCCCGCCGGGCTGGGACGGAAGTACGGAGTCCAGGACGCTGTCCCCGAGGACGCGGAACTGCTCTCCGGGACCATCGGCTATTTCACCGCGACGCTCCCCGCCGACTGAGTCGGCGTGGCCAGGTAGTGAACCCGCTTCGCGGAGGCGCCGACGGTCGGTCGTCGGTCTTGTGCCGAGAGCGGAGGTCAGATCCAGTCGTCGCCGACGGGCCAGGTGAGGAACGAATCCAGCGACAGGGCGCGCGGGATCGCCTCGCCGGGATCGGTCACCGTCTGCGTGTACCGGCCCTTGTAGAACAGCAGTGGACGGCCCGCGTTCGGCGGGCTGAGCTCGAGCACCCGCCCGATCACGATGTGGTGGTCGCCGCCGTCGTGCACCGTCTCGACGGCACAGTCGATCCAACTGAGCGCGCCGTCGAGCAGCGGAGACCCGATGCGGGAGAGCTTCCACCCGACCGCCCCGAACTTGTCCGGGTGCCGCGAGCCGAAGACCGAGCTGACATCCTGCTGACCCTCGCCGAGCACGTTGACCGCGAACCGCCCGGATCGCTCGATGGTGCGCCACGCACCCGAGGTCTTCATCGGGCAGAACAGGACCAAGGGGGGATCCAGCGACAGCGCCGAGAAGGACTGGCAGGCGAAGCCGGCCGGGCCCTCCTCGTCGGCGGCGGTGATCACCGTGACGCCGGTGCAGAAGTGCCCCATCGCGGTGCGGTACTCAATGGGTTCGATCGGTCCCGCCACCTCTGCCGCGGTCATCACTGCTCCTTGAAGCCGATGGAGAAGTCGTGGCCCCAGAGGCTCACCGCGGTGGACTCCCGCGCGATCCAGTCGTCGTTCTCGACTTCCAGACCCTCGCAGCCGAACTCGATGTCGAAGCCGCCCGGCGTCTTCATGTAGAAGGACAGCATCTTGTCGTTGATGTGCCGGCCGAGGGTGGCGGACATCTTGACCTTCTTGCGATTCGCGCGGTCGAGGGCCAGGCCGACGTCGTCGGAGTTCTCCACCTCCACCATGAGGTGGACGATCCCCGTCGGGTTGGGCAGGGGCAGGAAGGCGAGCGCGTGATGACGCGGGTTGCAGCCGTAGAAGCGCAGCCACGCCGGATCGCCGTCGGCGGGCCGGCCCACCATCTGCGGGGGAAGGCGCATCGAGTCGCGCAGGCGGAAGCCGAGGACCCCCTGATAGAAGGACTGCGCCGCAGCGTCATCCGTGCAGGTGAGCACGACGTGCCCGAGCCCCTGCTCGCCGGTCACGAACCTGTGGCCGTAGGGGCTGACGAAGCGGCAACCGAGGTACTGCGCCCCGTGGAAGGCCTCGAGCGTGTTCCCCGACGGGTCCTGGAAGCGGATCAGCCCCTCGACGCGGCGCTCGGCCTTCTCGTCCTTGGTGCCCTCCTCGAAGGCGACACCCGCCGCCGTGAGGGTGTCCCGGAGCTCCTGCAGCCCAAGGGCGTCGGTGACCTCCCAGCCGGAGACCAGGAGACGGTCGCGCTCGCCGGGCACGATCACCAGGCGGGCCGCGAAGTCGTCCATGCGCAGGTAGAGCGACTCGGGGTCGTTACCCGTCCCCTCCATCATCCCGAGCACCTTCAGCCCGTACTCGCGCCAGGCCGCCATGTCGGTGGCCTCGATGCGCATGTACCCGAGCGCCTTGATCGCCATGTCCGTATATCCCTCTGTCAGCCGGCCAGGAAATCGGCCGTGAGCCGGTTGAACTCGTCGAACTTCTCCAGCTGCGCCCAGTGGCCGCACTGCCCGAAGACGTGCAGTTGGGCGCGCGGGATCTGCTTGAGTGCGAGGAGCGCACCGTCGAGCGGGTTGACCCGGTCTTCGCGGCCCCAGATCATGAGCACGGGCTGGCGCAGCGTGTAGGCGTCGCGCCAGAGCATTCCCTTCTCGTAGTCCGCGGAGGCGAAGGACTTGCCCATGGCCTTGAACGCGGCGATCGCCTCGGGATCGAGCGCGAGCTCGAAGCGCTCCTCGATGAGCTCGGGGGTGATCATCTTCTGGTCGAAGACCATGATCCGCAGGAAGTCCTCCAGCCGCTCCTTGCTGGGCGCTGCATAGAACTTCTGGAGCGTGCGCAGCCCCTCCGTGGGGTCCGGCGCGAAGGTGTTCACGCTGAGCCCGCCCGGGCCCATCAGCACGAGCCGGCCCGCCCGCTCCGGGAAGTCGAGGGCGAACCGCACCGAGGTGCCGCCGCCGAGTGAGTTGCCCACCAGGTGCACGCGTTCGGTGATGCCGAGCGCGTCGAGCAGGCCCGCGAGCGCCGTCGCGCTGTGCACGAAGTACTGCGGGTGCTCGGTCGGCTTGTCGGACCGACCGAATCCCGGCTGGTCGACGGCCAGCACGTGGAACCGCTGCGCCAGCACCGGGATGTTGCGCCCGAAGTTGCTCCACGAGGAGACACCCGGGCCGCTGCCGTGCAGCAGCACGACGGTGCCGTTGGCCCGGTTCTCCTCGCCGGCCTCGTGATAGTGCAACGTGAGACCGGCTGCGGTGGTGGCGAACTTTCCCTCCTTGAGGACGTCCACATCGGCGCCTGTCACGACTAGACCATCCCGTCCATCACGGGCAGACCGAACTCGCCGGTGCCGAACATCTTGTAGGCACGCTCGGGATCGTTCGCGGCGTGCACGCGGCCCGCGTGGGCGTCGCGCCAGAACCGCTGGATCGGCGTTCCCTCGGCCAGCGCGCGACCGCCAGAGTTCTCGAACATGCGGTCCACGGCGAAGATCGCACGCTCGGTGCCGCGCACCTGGTCGCGACGGACCTTCAGGCGCAGGTTGAAGGGGATCTTCTCGCCGGCCTTGACCAGCGCGTGCTCCTCGTTGATGTTGGAGATCAGCTGGAGCCAGGCGGCGTCGATCTCGCTGCCCGCCTCGGCGACGCGGACCATCGCGAACGGGTCCTCCTTCGCCGTCTCGCCCGCGTAGGCGGCACGCACACGGTTGCGCTGGTGCTCGACGTGGGCGTCGTAGGCGCCCTGCGCCATACCGATGATCGGGGCGGTGATCGTGGACGGGTGCACCGAGCCGAAGGGCAGCTTGTAGAGCGGGCTGGTGTTGACCTCCTGGCCCGGGCCCTTGCACTTGCTGACCAGCTGGAAGCTGAGGGCGCGGTGCTCCGGGACGAAGACGTCCTCGACCACGATGTCGTTGCTGCCGGTGCCGCGCAGGCCGACGGTGCGCCACACGTCGTTGATCGTGTAGTCGCTGATCGGCACGAGGTAGGTCAGGAAATCGACCGGCTTACCGTCCTTGAAGGCGGGCCCACCGAGCAGCGCCCAGGTGCCGTGGTCGCAGCCGGAGGAGAAGCTCCACTTGCCCGACAGCCGGTAGCCGCCCTCGACCACCTCCGACTTACCCATCGGGGCGTAGGACGAAGAGATCAGCGTGTCCTGATCCTCGCCCCACACCTCCTGCTGCGCGCGGTCGTCGAAGAGCGCCACGTTCCACGGATGGATGCCGAGGATCGAGGAGACCCAGCCGGTGGAGCCGCAGGCGCTCGCCAGCATCTTGACCGCGGTGTAGAACTCGACCGGATCGGCCTCGAAGCCCCCGTAGCGCTTGGGCTGCAGCAGACGGAAGAAGCCGCTCTTCTGCAGTTCCTTGATGGATTCCGCCGGGATCCGGCGCGCATCCTCCGTCTCCTGCGCCCGGTCCCGAAGGGTCGGCAGCAGCTCCGCCACCTCGGCCAGCACCGCGGCCACGCTCTGATCGCTCATCTTTCCTCGCCTCCTGGAGAGCCCCCGACGGACACCGAAGTCCGCCGTTGGGATCGATACTAGAACACGTTCTCATTTTCTGGCGCGAAACGCTACATCAATGGTTCGGACCCGCCTATCTTGCTGTTGTCACCGGTTACGAGACCGTTCGAGGAGTGCCATGCCCGAGAGTCGTCGCCCCGTCGCCGTCGCCGACATCCCGACCTGGGATCTGGAGGCCGACGTAGTGATCGCCGGGTACGGCATCGCGGGGGTGTGCGCCGCGATCGAGGCCGCCCGAGCAGGAGCCGACGTGCTGGTGCTCGACCGCACCGGCGGGTGGGGGGGCGCGGCGGCCCTCTCCGGCGGATGGATCTACCTCGGGGGCGGCACCCCACTCCAACGCGCGCTCGGCTTTGAGGACACCGCCGAGAACATGGAGGCCTTCATGACCGCCGCGCTCGGGCCGGGCGTCGACGCGGCGAAGATCCACGCGTACGCCCACGGCAGCACGGAGCACTACGACTGGCTGACGGGCTGCGGCGTGGTCTTCAAGGAGGAGTTCTGGGGCGAGCCCGGCTGGGAGGTGCCGCACGACGAGGGCCTCGGCTACTCCGGCGGCGAGAACGCCGCCCCCTTCAACGCGATCGCCACGCCGGCGCCGCGCGGGCACGTCCCGCAGATGGCCGACAAGCGGACCGGCGTGCGCGGCGCCGGGTACATGCTGATGAAACCGCTGGTCGAGACCGCGGAGGAGCTCGGGGTGCGCGCCGAGTACGACGTCCGCGCACAGTCTCTGGTGTCCGGTCCGGACCGGCGCGTCGAGGGCCTCGTCGCCCGGCGGTTCGGCAAGGACGTCCACGTGCGGGCCCGACGGGGCGTGGTCCTCGCTACCGGCAGCTTCGCGTACAACGCCGCGATGATCGAGTCGTACGCGCCGCGGCTGATCGGCCGGCCGGCCGCCGCGATCGAGGAGCACGACGGGGCCGGGATCCTCATGGCGCAGGCCGCGGGCGCGGCCCTGGCCCACATGGACGCCACGGAGGTCGCCTTCTTCGGCGACCCGCAGATGATGGCCCGCGGCATTCTGGTCAACGGCCGCGGTCAGCGGTTCATCGCCGAGGACACCTACGGCGGACGGATCGGCCAGGCCGTGCTGATCCAGCAGGACAACGCCGCCTACCTGGTCATGGACATGGACGCGCACGAGGAGGCTCTCGCCACCGAGACCTCGACGCCGTTCTTCCGGCAGCCGCCGACGTGGGCGGCGGAGACCGTGGCGGAGCTCGAATCCGACATGGGCCTGCCGGTCGGGGCGCTGACGGGCACCGTCGACACGTACAACCGGCACGCCGCCGAGGGTGCCGACCCCCTGCTGCACAAGAAGCCGCAGTGGGTCCGGCCGCTCGAGGGACCCGTCGCGGCGTGGGACATGCGCGGATTCACCGCCGGCTTCACCCTGGGTGGATTGCGCACCGACGTCCACGCGCGGGTGCTGCACGTCGACGGGGCGCCGATCCCCGGCCTCTTCGCCGCCGGGCGATGCACCTCCGGGGTGTGCGCGGGCGGCTACGCGAGTGGGACCAGCCTCGGCGACGGAAGCTTCTTCGGCCGTCGCGCCGGCGCTGCCGCCGCGACCGAGTAGGTGTTGGTTTTACAATAGCCAGCCTGCTCCAGTGGGCTCTGAACTGGCCGTTATCGCGATCGTGAACGAATCCGTCGATCCACGCTCGCGGACCACGGACACAAGATCAAATCCTTTGTGCAACAAACATACTCGGACCGGCACCGGACCTCCCGAAAGCAGCCCTCTACTGCGAAGATGAGGGCATGACTGCAACCGCGCCCGCCGCTTCCGCAACCGACCGGAGTGGGTGCTCCGCATGACCCACCGTGCGGACAGATCGAGCTCCACGCGGATCGGCGGCATCACAGTCCGCGTTCTCGCCATCGCCGCCGCCATGACGCTCTGCGTCGCCGCGATCGCCGTCAGCGCGAGCATGTGCAGCGGCCCGTCGACCGACCCGCAGCCGATCGTGGCGCCGTCGGGATCGAGCCCGACGGGTTCGATCCCGGCTGGATCGAGCCGGTCGAGAGAGATCGCCCCGAGCAGCGCGACACCGTCCGACGCCGCCGGGGCCACGCCGCCGAGCCCCGTCCCGCCGCGGACGACGACGGTGGAGCCTCCCGCACCGACGACCTCCCCCGCCGCGGTACGGACCGCGCCGCGGATCACGACGACCGTGCCGAGCTGCACGCCGCAACCGAAGTGGGTCTTCCGGCCCAGCACCGGGGCCTACGAGCGCATCACCCTCCCCTGCTGACCGCGTGACGCCCGGCCTCCCCGGCCCGCCGCGACCGCGCGGCGCCGTGGACCGAACCCGGCCGAACCCTGGCAAGTGAAACCTGTTCTAGTCTATGCTGCAGATGTGGCACGTACCTGCTGCCTATTCGCGCAGGTGAGGCTCGAGAACTTGTTTCATCAGCGAGGAGAGTCGATGACGGCGGAGACCACCGAGTACGACGTGATCGTGGTGGGAAGCGGCGCAGCGGGAATGACCGCGGCGCTCAAGGCTGCGGACACCGGGCTCAGCGTCCTGGTCGTGGAGAAGGCGGCGCACTACGGCGGGTCCACGGCCCGCTCGGGCGGCGGGGTCTGGGTGCCCGGCAACGAGTCGCTGGTCAAGGCCGGCGTCAAGGACACCCCCGACGAGGCTCGCAAGTACCTGCACGCCATCATCGGCGACGTGGTGCCGGCGGAGCGGATCGACACCTACATCGACCGCGGCCCCGAGGTCATCTCGATGGTGCACCGCATGAGTCCGCTGGAGCTGACGTGGGTGCCGGGCTACTCCGATTACTACCCGGAGGCGCCGGGCGGGCGGGCACACGGGCGCTCCTGCGAGCCCAAGCCCTTCGACGGCAAGCAGCTGGGCGACGAGCTCGAGAACCTCGAGCCCGACTACACGAAGGCCCCCATGAACCTGGTGGTCACCCAGGCCGACTTCAAGTGGCTGAACCTGATCATGCGCCACCCCAAGGGGCCCCTGCGCGCGCTGCGAGTGGCCGGCCGCTACTACAGTGCCCGGGCGCGCGGCAAGCACCTCCTCGGCCGCGGCCAGGCACTCATCGCCGCGCTGCGCGTCGGCCTGCAGCGGGCGAACGTGCCGCTGTGGCTGAACACCGCCCTCGTCGGGCTCACCGAGGAGGACGGCCGGATCACCGGCGTCACCGTCGAGCGCGGCGGCGCACAGCTGCGGCTGACCGCCCGGCGCGGCGTGATCCTGGCCGCCGGCGGCTTCGAGTCGAACGCGCAGATGCGCTCGCAGTACCAGCGTCAGCCCATCGGCACCGAGTGGACCAACGGCGTGCCCGCCAACACCGGCGACGCCATCCGCGCGGGCGCGGCCGCGGGCGGAGCCCTCGAGTTCATGGACGACGCCTGGTGGGGCCCGTCCATCCAGTTGCCGAAGATGGCGTGGTTCGCCCTGTCCGAGCGCTCCCTGCCAGGCAGCGTCATGGTGAACACCGCCGGCGAGCGATTCGTCAACGAGTCCGCGCCCTACGTCGAGGCCGTGCACGCCATGTACGGCGGCGAGTACGGCCAGGGCGAGGGCCCCGGCGAAAACGTGCCGTGCTGGCTGGTGTTCGACCAGCGCTACCGGAACCGGTACATGTTCGCGGGCCAGCCGCCGCGTCAGCCACTGCCCAAGCGCTGGTACGAGTCCGGAAACATGGTCCGCGCGAACAGCCTGGCCGAGCTCGCCGAGAAGATGGACGTGCCTCCGGCGGCGCTGACGGCCACCGTCGAGAAGTTCAACGGTTTCGCACGTGCGGGACGCGACGAGGATTTCCACCGCGGCGAGAGCGCCTACGACCACTACTACGGGGATCCGCGGAACAAGCCGAACCCCAGTCTCGCCGAATTGGCGACCGGGCCGTTCTACGCTGCACGTATGGTTCCCGGCGATCTCGGCACGAAGGGTGGCCTGCGCACCGACGTCGCGGGCCGGGTCCAGCGCGCCGACGGCACTGTGATCGACGGCCTGTACGCCGCCGGCAACACCAGTTCGCCCGTCATGGGCCACACCTACGCGGGGCCCGGCGCCACCATCGGCCCCGCGATGGTCTTCGCCTACCTCGCCGTCGAGGACATGGCCAAACAGGAATCAGCCCCCGCGGCGGCAGCCCCCGCTCGCGCGGAAGAGGAGGTCGGATGAGCACCAACACCGAGACGGCGGCCCGTCTCATCGACAGCGGCACCGCGCCCACCCGGTACGCCCGAGGCTGGCACTGCATCGGCTTGCTCAAGGACTTCGCCGATGGCGAGCCCCACTCGGTCGAGGCCTTCGGCACCAAGCTCGTGGTCTTCGCGGGCGAGGACGGGAAGGTCAACGTCCTCGACGGCTACTGCCGGCACATGGGCGGCGACCTGACGCAGGGCACCGTCAAGGGCAACGAGATCGCCTGCCCGTTCCACGACTGGCGCTGGGGCGGCGACGGCAAGTGCAAGGCCATCCCGTACGCCAAGCGCGTGCCGCTGCGGGCCCGGACCCGCACCTGGCCCACCATGATCGAGAACGATCAGCTCTTCATCTGGCACGACGTGGAGAACTCCACGCCGCCTGCGGAACTGGACATTCCCAAGATCGACGGCGACATCGACGGGCCGGAGTGGTCCAACTGGGTGTGGAACGAGATCGTCATCGAGAACAGCAACTGCCGCGAGATCGTCGACAACGTGGTCGACATGCCGCACTTCTTCTACATCCACTACGGCCTGCCCACGTACTTCAAGAACGTCTTCGACGGACACATCGCCTCGCAGTACCTGGACACCAAGGGCCGCAACGACGTCACCGACATCGGGCTCTCCGGCGGCGACGACGTGCTGCTCAAGTCCGAGGCCCACTACTTCGGGCCGTCGTACATGATCAACTACCTGCACAACGACTACAAGGGCTTCCAGATCGAGAACGTCCTGATCAACTGCCACTACCCCATCGATCAGAACTCGTTCAAGCTGATGTACGGCGTGAAGGTCAAGAAGCTGCCCGGCTTCGACGACGAGAAGTCCGACTACCTGGCCGGGAAGTTCGCCAAGAACGTGGGCCTGGGCTTCCTGCAGGACGTGGAGATCTGGAAGAACAAGACCCGCATCGACAATCCACTGCTGTGCGAGGAGGACGGCCCCGTCTACCAGCTCCGCCGGTGGTACGAGCAGTTCTACGTCGACGCGGCGGACGTCTCGGAGGACATGACGCAGCGCTTCGAGTTCGAGATCGACACCACCCACGCCGTGGAGGCGTGGGAGGCCGAGGTCGCGGAGAACATCGCCCGGCAGGAGGCCGAGAAGGCCACCGCCGCCGACGGTTCCGGCCCGGGGGCCTGATCCCATGTCCCCCACGGTGACGATGTTCGGTGAGCCGGTGACCCAGCCGGCGACGGTGGCCGACCGCGAGGGCTTCCTCACGGACGGCTTCACACCGCTGAACTGCGGCACCTGCGGCGTCGCGGTACAGGTCCGCAAGAACAGCCGGGAGCACACCTCGATCCAGTGGTGCGGCTCTGCGCTCGAGTGCACGGTCTTCGCCACGGACGGTGCCGGGTCCGCCCTGCGCGCCACCTGCCCGCGGCTCATGGCATCGATCGCGCGCGCCGCCAAACTCGGCGAGGTGCCCGTCCCGACGGACGTTGCGCCGCCGGACACCGACCAGGAGAAGCAGAAGAAGTGAGCATCCACCGACTACTCGTCGCCAAGGTGGTCGCGGAGACGCACGACGCGCACTCCATCGAGTTCGAGGTGCCCGACGCCCTGGCGGACCGGTTCACCTACAAGCCGGGCCAGTTCCTGACTCTGCGCGTGCCGAGCGAGCAGACCGGGTCGGTGGCGCGGTGCTACTCGCTGTGCAGCGCGCCGCACGACGACGGTCCGCTGCGCGTGGCGGTCAAGCGCACCGCCGATGGCTACGCCTCGAACTGGCTGTGCGACAACGCGACACCCGGGATGGAGATCGACGTCCTGGTGCCAGCGGGCATCTTCACCCCGAAGTCGGTGGATATCGACATGCTGCTCTTCGCGGGCGGCAGCGGTATCACGCCCATCCTGTCGATCCTGCGTTCGGTACTCGAGACCGGCACCGGATCCGTGGCCCTGGTCTACGCCAACCGCGACGCACAATCGGTGATCTTCTCCTCGGCACTGGCCGAGCTCACGCGGACCTACCCGGAGCGGCTCGTCGTGGTGCACTGGCTCGAATCGGTGCAGGGCCTGCCCAGCGCCGCGAACCTCGCCGCACTGGCCGCACCCTATGCCTCCCGCGAGGTCTTCGTCTGCGGCCCCGGACCGTTCATGGACGCGGTCTCCGAGGCCATGACCTCGCTCGGCAAAGGTCGCCGCGAGGTACACATCGAGAAGTTCCGCTCCCTGCCACGCAACCCCTTCGAGGTGGAGGCCGCCCAGGAGGAGGCGGAGGAGAAGGCCGCGATCGCCGAGGCGGAGGACCTGCCCGAGCCCACCGCGAACGCACCCGCACCCGCGGCCGACGGGGGCACCGTCACCGTCGAACTGGACGGGACGACGACCGAGCTCGCCTGGCCCGCCGAGAAGAAGCTGCTGGACGTGATGCTCGATGCCGGCCTCGACGCGCCGTACTCGTGCCGTGAGGGCGCGTGCAGCGCGTGCGCGTGCCGCATCACCTCGGGCGAGGTGGACCTGGCACACAACGAGGTACTCGATCAGGAGGACCTCGACGACGGCCTCATCCTGGCCTGCCAGTCCCTGCGGCGCTCACCCGCCGTGCACATCACTTACGAATAGACCGTCCACGACGGCCCCATTGCTGAGGGAGTCCCATGCCCATCGACCCGTCGGTCGCGATCGGTGCCGAGCTCGGCACCGCCGAGTTCTCCTGGAGCACCTCCGACGTGCTGCTGTACCAGCTGGCGCTGGGCGCGGGCGCCGACCCGCTCTCCGCCCGCGAGCTGAGGTACTCCACGGAGCAGGACACCGTCGTGCTGCCGACCTTCGCCACCGTCGCGCAGAACTTCCACGCGACCGAGGCTCCCCGGGTCTCCTTCCCCGGCGTCGAGATCGATCTGGCCAAGGTGGTGCACGGCAGCCAGTCGGTCACGGCGCACCGTCCGCTGCCCGTGTCCGGCACGGCGGTCGCCCGCACGCGGATCAGCGACGTGCACGACAAGGGCAAGGCCGCGGTGATCTGGCAGGAGACCGAGGTCGTCGACGACGCCGGCGAGCCGCTGTGGACCGCGCGATCGTCCATCTTCGCGCGCGGCGAGGGCGGCTTCGGCGGCGAGCGCGGGCCGTCGGAGAAGGTCGAGCTGCCCACGCGGGACGCCGACGTGACCGTCGAGGTGCCGACCCTGCCCCAGCAGGCGCTGCTCTACCGGCTGTGCGGCGACCGCAACCCGCTCCACTCGGACCCCGCCTTCGCTCGGGCCGCCGGCTTCGACGCGCCGATCCTGCACGGGCTGTGCACCTACGGAATCGTCGCCAAGGCCGTCACCGACGCCGTGCTCGACGGCGACGCCGCCGCGGTGGGCTCGTGGTCGGCGAAGTTCGCCGGGATCATGCTGCCGGGCGAGACGCTGCGCGTGCGGATCTGGCACGACGGTGACCGTCAGCTCGTGACCGCGGAGTCGGTCGAGCGCGGCGCCCCGGTGCTCGCGGACGCGGTGTTCACCGCGCGCTGAGTCCGCCGGCCGCGGCTGCGGACGAGGGCAAGTGCTCCATCCCGTGCCATGACCGGCTCCGTGAATCCACGGCTGAGGTGAACAGAAGACAAGATCTGACCTCGTGTCGAGCTGAGCCGTGGATTCACAGACCGGGGACCGGTGTTCACACGGGGCGGGCGGTGGCCATGGCGCGGTCGACCTCCCAGTAGGCACGGAGCGCCACGATCTTCCCCGCGTCGTCGACCTTGTAGGTGAAGACGCCCTCGGCGTCGATGACGTGCCCGCCGATGACGGTGCGGATGAGGCCGGTGAAGGCCACCTCGTTGCCGCAGGCGAAGCCGTCGCCGAAGCGGAATTCCAGGGACTCCGCCGCACCGATGGTCTTGTCGTAGAACGCCGCGATCTCCTGGCGGCCGTGGTGCCCCTTGCCCTCGGGGTCGAAGCCCGACGGCCCGACCGGGTCCTCGACCACGCCGTCGGCGGCGAACAGGTCGAGCCACTCCTCCTTGCGGCGGCCGCTCGCGGCGGCCTGGGAGGCCCGCCCGGCCAGGACGGCGGGGTGGTCGTCTTTCATGGCGAACTCCTAGAACTTGCTGATGACGGAATCGGCATAACGGCGCAGGTGGTCGATCTTGGGCTGCAGCGGCTCGGTATCCGGGCCCACCTGGTACGGCAGGCGGAAGCCGACGATCACGTCGGTGACGCCCTTGTCCTCGAGCCGCTTGATGCCGTCCACGGTGTAGGCGTCCAGCGAGATCACGTGGATCTCGAACTCCTTCTTGCCGTGCTCTGCGCGCAGCTCGTCGATCCGGGCGAGCATGCGGTCGAGCTCCTCGCCGTCGCCGCCGGCGTGCATCCAGCCGTCGCACAGCCGCACGGCCCGGCGCAGCGCCGCGTCCGCATGACCGCCGACCAGGATCGGCAACGGCTGTGTCGGCACCGGGGCGATCTTGATGGACGGGATGTCGAAGAACTCGCCGTGGTACTCGAAGTACTCGCCGGTCGAGAGGCCCTTGATGATCTCGATGCACTCGTCCATCCGCTTGCCGCGGCGCGCGAAGGGCACCCCCATGATCTCGAAGTCCTCCGGCCACGGGCTGATGCCCACGCCGAGCGCGAAGCGGTTGCCGCTGAGGGAGGCCAGCGAGGTGGCCTGCTTGGCGACGAGCACCGGCGGCCGAATCGGCAGCTTGAGCACGAAGGGCGTGAACCGCAACGTGGTCGTGGACGCGGCCAGCGCCGACGCCAGTACGAAGGTCTCGATGAACTCCTTGCCGTCGAGGAACTCCCGGCTGCCGTCGGGGGTGTACGGATACGTCGAGTCCGAGACCTCGGGATACGCGATGCTGTCCGCGATGCACATGCTGTGGTAGCCGGCCTCCTCCGCCGCCTGCGCGAGCGGGACGTAGTACGACGGATCCGTCATCGCCTCGGCGTACGTGAATCGCATGGTCACCCTTTCGTCGAACTGCTTGCGAGCCTTCATCCCACTTGCTAAAAATAGAACACGTTTCACCGTTTGTACGCGGTATCGAGATCAGGAGTGCGCGTGGACTTCCGTCCGGACGAGAACCAGGTGGCCGTCGCCGGCCTCGCCGCCGACGTGCTCGGCCACGCCGCCGCGCGCGATACCCGAGGTGCCGACGGCGAGGACGGCTGGCGCGCGACGTGGGCGGATCTCGCCCGCGCCGACCTCCTCGGCCTCTCGGCCCCCGAGAGCCTCGGCGGCGCCGGGCTCGGCGCAGAGGAGGTGGCCGCGCTACTCACAGAGGCCGGCCGGCTCGCGATCGCCGCCCCCGTGCTGCCCGCGCTCGCCCTGGGGATCCTGCCCGTCGCGACGCACGGCACACCCGGGCAGCGCGAGCAGTTGCTGCCCTCCGCCCTGACCGGCGACGAGCTGATCGTGGGCGCACTCAACGAGGCCGGAGACGCCGTGCCCGTGGCCCCGTCCACCCGCGCGGTGCGGACCGCGAGCGGTTGGTCGCTGACCGGCCGGAAGGTGGCCGTCGGCTACGCGCAGCACGCTGCGCACCTGCTGGTCAGCGCAGCCACCGACGACGGTGCCGCCGTCTTCGTGGTGCCCGCCGCCGCAGCGGGGGTCACCGTCGCCCCCAGCCCGACGTCGACGGGGGCGCCGGAAGGCACCGTCGAACTGGCGGGCGTCGAGGTGCCGGCCGACGCCGTGCTGGGCGACTCCACCGACGGGACCGTCGCGCAGTTCGTGCGGGAGTGCGGCCTGGCGGGTGCGGCGGCCGTCGCCGACGGTGCGCTCGCCGGTGCCCTGGCGCTCACCGTCGACCACCTGCGCAAGCGTGAGCAGTTCGGGCGGCCGCTGGGCGCCTTCCAGGCGGTGGCGCAGCAGATCGCCGACGTCTACATCGCCTCTCGCACGCTGCACCTGGCCGCCCTCTCCGCGACCTGGCGCGTGGGCACGGGCTCCCCCGCCGACGAGGCCACCGCGCTGGCCGCGCACTGGCTGGCCGCGGAGGCACCATCGGCGGTACGGACCTGCCATCACCTGCACGGCGGTATCGGCGTGGACGCGACGTACCCGCTGCACCGGTTCTACTCCACGATCAAGGACCTGGCCCGGTTCGTGGGCGGTGTCCCGCAGACCGTGCGTGCATTGGCGACCGCGCACCGCGACGACACGACGAGCGCGGACGAGGCCGGCCGGTTCCTCGCGCTGAACGGCGCGCAGCGCGCGCTGCAGGCCGAGCTGCGGGCCTACTTCTCCACTCTGATGACGCCGGAGGAGCGCACCGCGATGCTGGTGCAGCGGCACGGCGAGGTCTTCCGGGACGTCGTCCTGCGTATGGGCAGCGACGACCGACTCGGCGTGGGATGGCCCGCCGAGTTCGGCGGCAAGGGCTTCGGACCGATCGAGCAGTACCTGTTCGTCAACGAGGCCTCCCGCGCCGACGTGCAACTGCCCTCGGTGACGCTGCAGACCGTGGGGCCGACGCTGCAGGCCTACGGCACGGACGAGCAGAAGGCGAAGTTCCTGCCGAAGATCCTCTCGGGCGAGGTGCACTTCGCGATCGGCTACACCGAGCCCGACGCAGGCACCGATCTCGCCTCGCTACGCACCACGGCGGTCCGCGACGGCGACCACTACGTGGTGAACGGCCAGAAGATCTTCACCACCGGCGGCCACGACGCCGACTACGTGTGGCTAGCCGTCCGCACCGACCCCGACGCACCCAAGCACAAGGGCATCTCGATCCTGATCCTCGACACCAAGGACCCGGGCTACAGCTGGACGCCGATCATCACCGCCGACGGCGCGCACCACGTGAACGCCACCTACTACAACGACGTCCGAGTGCCGGTCGACATGCTCGTCGGGGTGGAGAACGAGGGGTGGAAGCTGATCACGACCCAGCTCAACCACGAGCGGGTCATGCTCGGCCCGTCGGGCCGGATCGGCGCGCTGTACGACCGCGTACACGCCTGGGCGAGCGAGCAGAAGCTACTCGGCGAGCCCGACGTCGTCGAGGCGCTCGCCCGGGTGCGCGCGGCGGAACTCATCAACGAGCTGCTCAACTGGCAGGTCGCCGCCGCGGAGGCGGGCGGGCCCGTCGACGTGGCGGACGCCTCCGCCACCAAGGTCTTCGGCTCCGACCGGATCCAGGGCCTGACCGCGCTGCTCGAGGAGACCGTCGGAACCCACGGCGACCCGGCGGAGTCCTCGACGGCGGAGGTGCTGCAGTGGCTCGATGTGCAGGCCAAGCGCAACCTGGTACTCACCTTCGGCGGCGGGGTCAACGAGATCCAGCGCGAACTCATCGCCCTCATGGGCCTGCAGCTGCCGCGGGTGCCCCGGTGACCGCCTCGGGCGCGGGCCCGGAGACGACGGACGCGGAGACGACGGCGGCCGTGCTTGCCGCGGCGGAGCGGATCCGCGCGCTCGGTGATTCCGCGCCGCGCGCGGGGCGGGACCCGGTGAACCAGCCGATGATCAACAACTGGACCGAGGCCATCGGCGACACCAACCCGCTCTACTCCGACGCCGCGTTCGCGGAGCAGTCGGTTTTCGGCGGGCCCGTGGCGCCGCCCGCGATGGCGCAGGTGTGGTCGATGCGCGGCCTGCACGGTGCGCGCGCGGGCGACGACCCGCTGGGCCTCATGACCGAAGCTCTCGACGAGCTGGGCTTCACCTCCGTCGTCGCCACCAATTCGGACCAGACCTACCACCGGCACTTGCGGCCGGGTGAGGAGATCACCGCGTCATCGCGGCTCGAGGACGTAGTGGGGCCCAAGAAGACCGCCCTCGGCGAGGGGTGGTTCTTCACCACGCGCACGCTGTGGCGCGTGGGCGACGAGGTGGTGGCGGAGATGGTCTTCCGCATCCTCAAGTTCCGTCCCCCCGCCGCGGAACAGCCCGCTGCCCCCGACGCCGTCGTACCCGATGCCGGGCCGAGCGGCCGCATCGTGGACGCGTCCGCCTACGCCGGCGGCGTGCTGCGGCCGGTGATCTCGCGCGACACCGCCTTCTACTGGGAGGGCGCGAAGGTCGGCGAGCTGCGGATCCAGCGCTGGGGCGAGACGCTCCGGCACCCGCCGGGACCGATGGACCCGGGCGGCGACCTGGGCCTCGTCCCCGACTACGTGGTCTCCCCCGGCACCGGCACCGTCTTCAGCTTCGTGGTGCACCACCACCCCAAGGTCCCCGGCAAGCGCCTGCCCTTCGTCGTGGCACTGGTGGAGCTCGACGAGGGCGTGCGCGTGCTCGGCGAGCTGATCGACGTGGACCCCGCGACCGTCGAGATCGGCATGCCCGTCCGTAGTGTGTTTCTCCGGGTCGATGACGACCTGACCCTGCCCGCCTGGGAGGTTCGATGACGTACCCCACCACGCTGCGTTCCGCGGCGGTCACCGTCGGCACCGCCCTGCCGCCCATGACCGTCCACGCGAGCACGACCTTCGTGGCGACCACTGCCATCGCGACCCGCGACTTCCAGGACGTGCATCACGACCGCGACGCGGCACACACGCGGGGCAGCAAGGACATCTTCGTCAACATCCTCACCGACAACGGCCTGGTCCAGAAGTACGTGACCGACTGGGCGGGCCCGGAGGCCTTCGTGCGCACCATCTCCATCCGGCTCGGCGCGCCCTGCTACGCCGGCGACACCCTGCACTTCTCGGGCGCGGTCACCGCGGTCGAGGGGGACGCCGTCACCATCGCCGTGACCGCGAAGGGCGGCCTGGGCGAACACATCTCGGGCACCGCGACCGTGGTGCTGCCGGCATGAGCGGGCTGAGCGGAAAGGCCGCGATCGCCGGGATCGGCGCCACCGAGTTCTCCAAGGACTCCGGGCGCAGCGAGTTGCGCCTGGCCGTGGAGTGCGTCCGGGCGGCGCTGGACGATGCCGGCCTCACTCCGCAGGACGTCGACGGGCTGGTGACCTTCACCATGGACACCAACTCGGAGATCGCGGTGGCCCGCGAGCTGCGGATCCCCGAGCTGAAGTTCTTCAGCCGCATCAACTTCGGAGGCGGCGCCGCGGCGGCGACCGTGCAGCAAGCGGCGATGGCCGTCGCGACCGGCGTCGCCGACGTGGTGGTGGCCTACCGCGCCTTCAACGAGCGGTCCGGCCACCGATTCGGGCAGGTCTCGAACGCCGCTGCGCAACAGGTGAACACGAACGGCATCGACAACGCCTTCCACTACCCCGCCGGTATCGCCACTCCGGCGGCCACCGTCGCGATGGCTGCGCGCCGGTACCTGCATGACTTCGGCGCCACCAGCGAGGACTTCGGCCGCGTCGCCGTGCTCGACCGCGCGCGGGCCGCGACCAATCCGAAGGCGTGGTTCTTCGGCAAGCCGATCACGCTCGAGGAGCACCAGGCGTCGCGGTTCGTCGCCGAGCCGCTGCACCTACTGGACTGCTGTCAGGAGTCGGACGGCGGGGTGGCGCTGGTGATCACGAGCGTCGAGCGCGCCCGCGACCTGAAGGCGACGCCCGCGGTGATCGCCGCCGCGGCCCAGGGCAGCGGTCCCGACCAGTACGTGATGACCAGCTACTACCGCGACGGGCTCACCGGCCTGCCGGAAATGGGCGTCGTCGGCGGGCAGCTGTGGGCGCAGGCGGGGATGGCACCGTCGGACATGGACCTGGCCGTGCTCTACGACCACTTCACCCCCTACGTGCTCATGCAGCTCGAGGAGCTCGGCTTCTGCGGGCGGGGCGAGGCACCAGCCTTCCTGGCGGTCGGGACCTGCGAGCTCGACGGGGCCCTGCCGCTCAACCCGCACGGCGGACAGCTGGGCGAGGCGTACATCCACGGGATGAACGGCATCGCCGAGGCGGTGCGGCAGCTTCGTGGGACGGCGGCCAACCAGATCCCGGACGCCGAGCGGGCCGTGGTCACTGCCGGGACCGGGGTTCCGACCAGCGGATTGATACTGAGTAAAGTCTGATGAATGAATGACTCGGATCCGGACAAGCTGGACCTGCGGAGCGAGATTCCGCGATTCCGGGAGGCCACACCCCCGCCCTCGTTCGGCGAGTTCGTCGAGAACATGCGTCGCCTGCAGGACCTTGCGGTGTGCGTCGACGCCCCCGAGGAGGTGTACGCCGCCGCACGCGACAGGGCCGCCGAGCTCGTCGAGTTGCTCGCGCCCCATGCTGCCGGCGAGGGCAAGGGGCCTGCGAACCGCAGCATGTCGCTGCCCGGGCGCGGCAGTCTGCTGATCCCTCCCTTCTACGTCGAGAAGTTCGACGCGGACTCCGTCGTCTCCCGCGGCATGCTGCGGCGCTACCACCTGGGCGGCGGCGGCGTCGCGCACGGCGGCGTGCTCCCGCTGATCTTCGACGACAACTTCGGCAACGTCGTCTACGCGGCGAAGCGGCCCATCAGCCGCACCGCCTACCTGCACGTCAACTACCGCAAGGTGACGCCGCTGGACGTGCCGCTCGTCATCGAGGGCAAGGTCGACCGTGTGGACGGGCGGAAGACGTTCGTCACCGCCCGCCTCACCGACGCGGACGGCACATTGCTCGCCGACGGCGAGGGCCTCATGGTGCAGCTTCTGCCCGGCCAGCCCTGACCTGCGGCCCCGACACGACGAAACGGCGCGGACCTTCGGGTCCGCGCCGTTCCGCGTGGGAGCTCGCTACTTACCGGACAGGGCGGCATCCATGCCGCGCACGTCGCTGATCTTCCAGTCCTGTTTGGTATCGATCGTCAGCGTGTAGGTGGCCGTCGACGGGATGCCCTCGGGGCGCTGCGTGCTCTTGGTGATCATGTTCACGAAGACGTTGAGCGTGATCAGGCCGTCCTTGTTGTCCGCGACGATGGTGCCGAGGGGGGTCGCGGTGGATTGCCACTGGAGCGGTACGACGACCTGCTCGAACTGCGTGGAGGCCTCGCGGAGCTGGTTCGCGAGCTCGTCCGTGGTGCCGGCGGTGAGCGCGGTGCGCCACGCGGCGAGGTTCTGGTAGTCGATGGTCGCAGCGCCGATCGCGTACTTCTTCGCGATGTCCTCGGCGCGCGCGTTGGTCTCCTGCGCCGCGGTGGCGGCGGCGAGCTGGTCCCGCGCGTCGTCGCGGCCGGACGCCGCCGACTGCCAGAGGAAGCCGAAGGCGGTGGCGGCCACCGCGAGCAGTACCACCACGGCCGAGAGGACCAACATGAGCGGCGTGACGACGATGCCGCGGCTCGCGGCCTGGTTCTCGGTCTTCTCCGCCGCCGGGCGTGTCTGCGTCGCCTTCGCCGCGGGCTTCCGAGCCTTCGCGGTGGTGATCTCGGTCGTGGTCTCGGTGGCCGCGGACTCGTCCGCGCCGGTGCCGGACTCCGTGACGGCCTCGTCGGTCGCGTCCGTCGCGTCGTCGATCTCGGGCTGTGATGCCGCCATGGTGCTACCCCTCTCGCGCAGCGTCGCCGGAAAAGCCCAGGTAGGACAACTCGACGCTCACGGTCTCGTGGGCAGAACTGTAACACGTTCCATTTTTTGGCGGGAGCGGTTCGCGCACGATTGCCCGTGCGGCACGCCACCGCAGGGGGCGCGGAGCGAAGGCTACCCGGCGCGCCGGTGCTGCGCCGCCGGATCGTCGAAGACAGCCGTGGACTGGGCGGCCGCGATGCGCCACACACCGTCATCCTTGGACAGGACGTACAGCGGCGCGGCGTCGGGGACCGCGGGGTGCGGCGCACCGTCGGGACCGAGGGGCCGCACGCGGACGCTGACCGCGGCGACGTCGGGGCGGATGAACAGGACCCGCTCCACGATGTAATCGGCGGCGCCGCGCGCCATCGAGCCGTTCACCGTGCGCGCGAGGAAGGCGTCGATCGCGGCGCGGCCGTGCAGGCGCCGGCCGTGCGCCGTGGTCCAGACGGCGTCGTCGCGGAACAGGGAACGCACGCGTGGAACGCTGCCGGCGCGCTGCGCCTCGAGCACCTCGACG
Organism: Tsukamurella asaccharolytica; assembly: GCF_007858435.1. GTDB lineage: Bacteria > Actinomycetota > Actinomycetes > Mycobacteriales > Mycobacteriaceae > Tsukamurella > Tsukamurella asaccharolytica. The sequence continues at coordinate 318,322 of NZ_VIGW01000001.1, forward strand.
ACGAAGTCCACGATCGCCGAGGCGTCGGCGGGCGCGCCGTCGCCGAGGATGTCCGGAAGGTCGCGGGAGGGATCGCGCGCGAGGTCGTCAGCCATGCTTCCAGGCTCGCGTATCAACCCCGGTTCAGGTCAAGCCTTCGGTTCAGCGCGATTCGATCGGAAGACGATCGGAATGGCGGTAGTACAGCTCGTTGACCAGGCGCAACAGCAGTAGCACGCCCATCACGATCAGCAGGAAGGTCATGGTTCGAAACGCTATTGCCGAGCCGTTCCGCCCGGAAGGGTCGTTGATGCGACCCTGACGCGTCCTTGACGTCGCAGCCGAAAAACTGATATCACTTAGATAAGTGATATCAGTTTAAGGAGGGTGATGACAGGCATCGTTCAACCCGAGGACACCCAGGTGGCCATCACGGAGCGGCCGGCGTGGCACGCCGGGGCCGGCGCCGCGGTCGCCGCGTTCTTCGGCTTCCTGGCGCTGGCCGCAGGTGCCGCCGGCCTGGTCGTGCTGGCGATCTCGACGAAGACACCCGCCCTGATCGCGGTGAGCGTACTGCTCGTCATCGCAGCGCTGCTGCTCATCAGCATGGTCGTGGTCGTCGCGCCCGGCCACACTCTCGTGGTGCAACTCTTCGGCCGGTACGTCGGCACCGTGCGCAGCCAGGGACTCGGCCTCGTGCTGCCGCTGACCACCCGGCAGCGGGTCTCGGTGCGCGTGCACAACTTCGAGACCGCCGAGCTCAAGGTCAACGACTTCACGGGCAACCCCGTGAACATCGCGTCGATCATCGTGTGGCAGGTCGCGGACACCGCGCGGGCCACGTTCGCGGTGGAGGACTACGAGGAGTTCATCGTCTCGCAGGCGGAGTCCGCGCTCCGGCACGTGACCACGAGCCACCCGTACGACGCCGACGACGCGGTCGCCGGCGCGACGTCGCTGCGCGGATCCACCGACCAGGTGGCCGCGGAGCTGGCCGAGCAGGTCGCCGCCCGCGTCGAGCTGGCCGGCCTGGAGATCCTCGAGGCCCGCATCTCGTCGCTGGCCTACGCCCCCGAGATCGCCCAGGCGATGCTGCAGCGGCAGCAGGCCTCGGCGCTGCTCGCGGCGCGGGAGAAGATCGTCGAGGGCGCGGTGGGCATCGTCGAGAACGCGCTCACGCGGCTCGAGGACAACGGCACCGTCGAGCTCGACGACGACCGGCGCGCGGCGATGGTCTCGAACCTGCTGGTGGTCCTGTGCTCCGACAGCCGCACCACGCCCGTCGTGAACACGGGGAGCCTGTACAGCTAGTGGGCTCGACCGACTCCTCCGAGCGCCCTGCCGCGGACGACCGACCGGAGCGGGGCCGCAAGGCGGTCCCGCTCCGGATCGACCCCGAGGTGTACCGGGCTCTGGCGAAATGGGCCGCGGACGATCTACGCAGCGTCAACGCGCAGATCGAGGTCCTGCTGCGCCGGGCGCTCGACGATGCCGGGCGGATGCCACGGAAAGCGCAGCCGATGCGCGGCCCCGGGCGGCCGCCTGCAAACCCTGACCAGCGCTCATCACCGTTGCCCGAGGAGTAAGGCGAGCGTAACCTTCCTTCCCGATCCTCGTGAAGCACGCGGGGAGGAAGGAAGCCCGGAACCCATGAAGCTCTCCCTGGCGCGCGTGACGCTCGCCGCGCTCACGATCGGCGCGCTCACGGCGTGCGGCAGCGGCGCACCGTCGGACACGACGGCCAGCAGCAGCGCCGCCGGCGGCGCGTTCCCGCGGACCGTCGAGCACGCGATGGGCAGCACGACCATCCCGAGCCAGCCGCAGCGCGTCGCCGCGCTGGACGCCTCCTTCACCGACGCGACGCTCATGCTCGACACCCAGGTGGTCGCGTTCACCGAGTACAACACCTTGGGCGACAAGCTCCCTGACTACCTCGGGGCGTCCGCGACGAACTACGGCGCCCAGGCGCAGAGCGTCGGCAAGCTAGCGGCCCCGTCGCTGGAGAAGATCGTCGCGGTGAAGCCCGACCTCATCGTGAGCGCCAAGGTGCGGCACGCCAAGGAGTACGCGCAGCTCACCGGCATCGCGCCGACGGTCTTCAGCGAAACCACCGGGCCGACGTGGAAGGACAACATCCGCCTGCTCGCGAAGGCCCTCGGCAAGGAGAGCCTGGCCGAGCAGCGCCTGTCCGAGTACGAGGCGCAGGCACGTCGCGTCGGTGACGCCGTGAAGGCCAAGTCCGGACCCGACACCACCATCTCGGTGGTCCGCTTCCTCGACGGTCCCACGCGCATGTACGGGAAGAAATCCTTCTCCGGCATCGTGCTCCAGGACGCCGGCCTCGCGCGGCCGGCCTCGCAGAACATCGACGAGTTCATGACCGAGATCAGCGCCGAGCGCATCCCCTCGGCCGACGGCACGAAGATCTTCGTGACGACCAACGGCGGCAAGGGCGTCGATTCGCTCACCACCTACCGGCAGAACCCGCTGTGGGCGCCGCTCGAACCGCGGACCGTGGAGGTCAAGGACGCCGAATGGATGAGCGCCGTGAGCGTGCAGGGCGCGTACCACATCCTCGCGGACCTCGCGAAGGCCTTCGACGTGCCCGGCCCCGTGATTCCGTCCTGGATCTCGGGGAAGTAGGTCGACGCTGCCGGGTCGGCCGGCCCTGCGGGCGATAGATTCCACGGCATGACCCAGCCCACGATCGAGCCGAGCACGCTCGAAGCACCGATAGCGGAACAGTTCGAGATCTTCCTCGACGAGCACCGCGCCAGGCTCGCTGCGACGCTCGACGGACTCACCGAGGAAGAGGCGCGGGTCTCGCTCGTGCCGTCGCGCACGACGCTCCTCGGCCTGGTGAAGCACGGCGTGTTCGTCGAGAAGGTGTGGTTCGACTCCGCACTCCGCGGCCGGTCGCGCGCCGAGATCGGCATCCCCGAGACCCCGGACGAGTCGTTCGTCCTCGTCGACGCCGACGACATCGCCTCGGTGCGCGCCACCTACGCCGAGGCGTGCGCCGCATCGCGCCGGGCGACCGCGGGCCTCGCCCTCAACCATGTCCTCCCCGGACACCGGCTCGGCCCCCTCCCCCTCCGATGGGCCTACCTCCACGTCCTGCGCGAGCTGGCACAACACCTCGGGCACGCAGACATCCTGCGGGAGCAGGTGCTGGCGAGACGGCCCAGTTGAGCGGTGCATTTGGTGGTCGACGGGGCGGTCAGTACACTTGGTCCTCGGTCCGGCGTTCGCGTGGGACCACGCTGCCTTAGCTCAGTCGGTAGAGCGCTTCACTCGTAATGAAAAGGTCGCGAGTTCGATTCTCGCAGGCAGCTCCATCAGGCCAGGTCAGAATAGCTTTCTGACCTGGCCTCAGCCGTGTCCGGCCCCTCCAAGGGACGGATACGGGTCGAAATCTCGTCGGGACGCCGTGGAGTCCGGAACCACGCCATCCCGACCGACGTAGATTCGGATTCGGTCACCTCGCTGCACGGCTCGTCGACGTACTGCCTGCCCGAAGCTGGCCGAGGTGATGCGACGACCGCACCACGCAGGTCAGGAGGTCGCCTTCCGGAGCAGTTCGCCTAGCGCACGCTGCTCAACCTCGGACAGGGCGTCGATCGGGGCGTCCCGGAGCAAGGCGTCGAGAACATTGCGGCGACACCCGAGGCCTGCGTCGGTGAGTGCAAGAAGCTTTGCACGGCGGTCCGAAGGGTGCGGCTGACGCTCGACGAGGCCCTGAGCTTCCATACGGTCGACAACGTAGCCAGCATTGGACGCCTCACAGCACATGCGTTCGGCGAGTTCCTTCAGCGTGATCGGCCCCGACAACTCCCGGAGTGCAACCGCTTGCGACGCAGTGATTCCGAGTTCGTCGGCCACACCCCTGACGTGCGCATCCATCTGCTGGTTCATGCGAGCCAGCAGACGACAGAGCTCCACATTCTTCTCTGCAGGCTTCATGGTCACATCATACCTCGCGACACTTTGAGTTGATGCAATCCGAGTTCGGTGTATATAGTCCTAACTCGGATCATTACAGTTCGAATAATTTCCGGGAGGCTCTCTCATGGTTGACCCGCAACGACGCGTCGCCACCTCGCCCCTGCTCCTGGCAGCCCTCGCAACAGCACAGTTGCTCATCGGCCTGGACTACAACATCGTGTTCGTAGCTTTGCCGGAGATCGCAGACCTGGGCTTTTCGGGGGAGACACTCCAGTGGGTTGTCAGTGCCTACGCGATCATGTTCGGCGGATTCCTGCTGCTGTGCGGCAAGATGACAGACGCGCTAGGACGAAGGAGGATGTTCCTTGCCGGACTGGCTCTGTTCGCGCTCGGTTCGATCCTGGGCGCGTTCGCCACTTCGGAGTGGATGCTCGTCGTCGGCCGGGGCATTCAGGGTCTCGGCGGCGCCGCCCTCGCCCCGTCGACGTTGGCACTCCTCAGCGCCGGTTTCGCCGAAGGAGCGGCACGCAACAAGGCGCTCGGCAGCTGCAGGGTCATCCGGCATGGTCCTCGGATCCATCCTCGGCGGAGTACTCACCGACGCGTTGGGATGGCGGTCGGTGTTCGCGATCAACCTCCCGATCGTGCTCGTCATCATCCTGTTGACCCTGCGCGCCGTGCCGGCCGACGACAGCCGTCCAATCCTCGATCGCATCGACATTCCAGGCGCCGTCCTGACTACCGCCACCGCCATCCTCATCGTCATGGGCTTCACGTTCGCCGCAGAGAATGGCTGGAACTCACCGACGACTCTGACTGCCCTCGGCTCCGGCATCGTCAGCGCAGCGGCGCTTCTGTTCGTGGAGGGACGCACCCGAGACCCGCTGCTCGACATTCACCGCTTCCGCAACCGACACCTGGCTACAGGTACCGCCTCAACGTTCCTATTCATGGCCAGCTTTGGAGCTACCGCGTACTTCCTGACCCTGTATTTCCAGCAGACGCGTTCACTAAGCCCAATTGTCACCGGCCTCGCTTTCGTGATTCCCTGCATCGGTGTACTTCTCGGCACCACCGTCGGAGCGCGACTAGCAACCAGCGCAGGCCTGCGCGCCGCGATGACGACCGGCCAAACCATTGGACTGATCGGCGTCGCCGCGTTCGCAATCATCGTCGACACCAGGACGGACTGGGGGATCGTCCTCGCGCTGGCCGCCGTCTTCAGTATCGGCCAGGGCATCGTGTTCACCACTATGTTCGCCACCGCCACGACAAACACCCCTGACACCGAGCAAGGGACCGCCAGCGGCATCGCGACCGCCGGCCAGCAACTCGGGGGCGCAATCGGACTCGCAGTACTCGTGAACATCACCGCGGCCACTAGCGGGCCTGCGCTCACGACGGCCATGACCGCAATCGCTGCCATCATCGGCCTGGGACTCGCCATCGGGCTATTCATCCCTCGACCCCCGTCTCAGGTCACAGCCCGATGAGACCGCTACGACCCCCGATCAGACAAGGCCGAGAAAGTCCGTCAACGATGCTCAGCCGCGCCCGCCTGGGCGGAGGCGGCGTCGACGGTCTGTGCGAGTAGAACTGCGATCGTCATCGGCCCTACTCCTCCTGGAACAGGCGTGATCATCGACGCCCGATTTGCCACGCTCTCGAAATCGACATCGCCGACGTTACCCACGTTGTAGCCCGCATCCACGACGATCACGCCGTCCTCGAGTGCGTCGCCTCGGATGAGAAGCGGGCGACCGGCGGCGGCGATGACCACGTCCGCGGTAGCCAGATGAACGTCCAGGTCACGGGTCCGTGAGTGACATACCGTCACCGTCGCGCCGCGGCCCAACAGGAGCGCAGCCATCGGTTTGCCGAGAATCGCGCTGCGCCCCACCACCACAGCGTTCTTGCCTGCAAGGTCGACTTCATGGTGATCGAGCAGTCGGATGATGCCCCCTGGCGTGCAGGAGCGGAAGCCTGGATGCCCCAGCGCCATCGCTGCGAAGGAGGCTGAGGTCACCCCGTCGACATCCTTGGCAGGAGCGATCGCGTCGAAGACTGCTCGTTCGTCGACACCAGTTCCCATTGGATGCTGCACCAGAATGCCGTGCACCTCGGGATCGTTCGACAGACCGCCGATTGTGTCAACCAGCTCGCTCGTCGTTGTTCCTCCCGGAAGTCCGACGTGTCGAGCGCCGAGACCGAGCTGTTCACACTTTCGGGTCTTCATCCGCACGTACGTCACCGACGCGGGATCGTCGCCCACGAGGACTGTAGCGAGCGTCGGGCGAACACCCTCCTGCGCGCACAGTCGCGCCGCTCGCTCAGCGGTATCAGCGTTGGTGCGGGCGGCAAGCTCGATACCGCGCATCAATATAGGGGAACGGGACATGTGACCTCCTGGTGCAACTCATATGCCCAGGCGCACGGCCGAACGGTGAGGCCGTTCCACGGTGGTGCTCCACCTTCCGCGCCAGTCACGACCTGATCGTCACGATACCGCGAACTGCGGCTCAGCGGATCAGCCGCGGGATCAGGCGGACGAACAGCACCATCACCACGAGCTCAACGAGGGTCTGGGTGACCACCACGAGCGGCGCCAGCTCGTACTCCATCGGGAGGGCGAGGACAAGCGGAAGGATCACCAGCGAGTTCCGCGTGACGCCGCTGAACACCACACTCCGACGGCTCGGCACGTCCAACCGGGCGAGCCGGCCCGCGGCGGCGCCGATCGGCGTCATCACCGCCGCGAACAGCACATAGACCGGGATCGTGAGCAGCAGCGACGAGAGCTGGTCACGCACGCCCGCGATCTGCGACGCCACCACGACGGCCAGCGTCAGCACCATGATCGGCACCATCGCGCCGACCACCCCGTCGGCGAGCACGGCACCCCACCGAGTCCGGGCCGCCGCCCACTGCGTCACCCCCGCGAGCAGCAGCGGCACCGCGATCACCCACGCGAAGGCCGCGAGGAACGGCCCGTAGTCGATGGTCCGCACCACGTCCGCCCCGACGAACACCCACAGGTACAGCGGCAGCATCGCCATTTGCACCAGCATGAGCAGGGGCGCGGCGGCGAGCAGCCGGTCCTTCGCACCGCCGGCGAGGCCGCTGAACACGATCACGTAGTCGACGCACGGCGTGAGCAGCACGAACAGGACGCCCACGAGCAGGACCCGGTCGTGCGCGACGATCCGCGACAGCAGCAGCACCACGACCGGCACCGCCACGAAGTTCACCGCCAGCACCGTGACCACGAAGCGCACATCCCGCAGCGCCTCGCCCATCCGCGCGAACGGGATCCCCAGGAAGGTGGCGTACAGCAGCAGCGCGAGCACCGGGTTGATGACGGCCTCGGCGGGGCCCGCCACCGTCGGGACCCCGAGCCCGAGCACGGCCCCAAGCCCCAGCCCGGCCAAGTACAGCGGGACCTGCCGGGCCTCCGCCCAGTCGGCCGCCGACCGCATTCCCGTCACGCGCACACCTTAGTTCGCACCGCGGTCAGTAAGGTTCCAGCCATGGGTGCGCCGACGGAGCAGAGCTGGCCCGAGCCCTCGGACCGGGTGAAGGACCTGATCAGGCGCGCCGCGGAGTTCGCGAGCGACCCCCCTGAGGAGTGGGTGACCGAGCTGCAGGACGCCACGCTGACGGGCATCATCCTCGCTCCGATCGCTGCGGACCCGACGCTCGCCGCCCTGGTCCGCACCTCCGACACCGCCGTCATGCTGCACTGGGCCGCGCATAACGTCACGCACCCGGGCCGACGGGTGCCGCCGAACATCGACTCCGCGGACGCCCTCGCCGTCGCGCGCGACCTCGTCCGACGGGGCCTCGAGCTGCATGGCATCGACACCTACCGCAAGGGCCTCAACGCCGCCTGGACGCTGTGGATGAACGTCTGCTTCGAGCTGACCGACGACCCCGCCGAACTGCGCGAACTCCTCGCAGTGACGTGGGCGTCGATGTCGACCTACGTCGACGACACCATCGACGCCTTCACCCTCCGCATGGCCGGCGAACGTGAGCAGCTGACCACCGGGACGAACGCGGACCGTCTGGCGGCGGTCTCGCTGATCCTCGAGGGCGCGCCGATCCCCCGGGCCCGTGCCGAACAGCAGCTCGGCTACCGGCTGACCGGGCCGCACACCGCCGCGGTCATCTGGACCACCGGCGCTGTCGGCGACCTCGACGCCGCCGCCCACGCGCTGGCCCGGCACGCCGGTACCCCGCGGCCACTGACCGTCGTCGCCAGCGCGTCGGCACTGTGGCTGTGGCTGCCGGGCACCGTCGTGCTCGATTCCGGGGACCTGGCCCGCGAACTCGCCGACCACCCCGAGGTGCGCGTCGCCATCGGGCGGCCGGGCGCGGACCTCGACGGGTTCCGGCGCAGCCACCTCGACGCGGGCACCGCACAACGCCTGATGACGCGCCTGCGCACCCGCCGGCGGGTGGCGCGGTACGACGACATCGCGCTGATCTCGCTGGTCACCAGCGACACCGGGAAGGCCGACGAGTTCGTCCGCGACACCCTGGGCGACCTACTGACCGCCGATCAGGAGACCCGCCAGACCGTCGCGGCGTACGTCGAGGAGCAGTTCAACACCTCGCGTACCGCCGAGCGCCTGTACACCCACCGCAACACCGTGATCCGACGGCTGGCCAGGGCCGACGAGCTGCTGCCCCGCCCGCTCGCGGACAACCCGACCGGGGTGGCCGTGGCGCTCGACGTGCTGCGCTGGCTCGGGGACGCGTGACGATCTGCACCAGAACGGGCGGCAACCAGGTGCACTCTGCGCTGGCCGCGAGGGCCCACCGAGCGAGAGAGTAAAGCATCGGTTCTACCACTGAACCCTTGGACCAGGAGAAACACGCATGACGAGCACCACACCCGAGCACCTCGACATCATCATCGTCGGTGCCGGCATTTCCGGTATCGGCGCCGGCCACTACGTCACCACGGCGCTGCCCGGGAAGACCTTCACGATCCTCGAGGGGCGCGCGACCTTCGGCGGCACGTGGGACCTGTTCAAGTACCCCGGCATCCGCTCGGACTCCGACCTGCACACCTTCGGCTACGAGTTCAAGCCGTGGGAGTCCAAGGACTCCATCGCCGACGCCCAGAAGATCATCGACTACCTCCAGGAGACGATGGTCGAGAACGACCTCGTCGACAAGGTGCGCTACGACCACCGGGTGGTCTCCGCGGACTGGTCGAGCGAGGACGGCCGGTGGACCGTGCAGGTCGACCACGCCGGCGAGCGCATCACCCTCACCGCGAACTGGCTCCTCTTCGGCAGCGGCTACTACGACTACGAGCAGGGCTTCACGCCCGAGTTCGCGGGCCGGGAGACCTTCGCCGGGCAGATCATCCACCCGCAGTTCTGGCCCGAGGACCTGGACTACAGCGGGAAGAAGGTCGTCGTGATCGGCTCCGGCGCGACCGCGGTGACCCTGGTCCCGTCGCTGTTGACCAGCGACAAGCCCGCCGCGCACGTCACCATGCTGCAGCGCACGCCGACGTACATCATGCCGGTGCCCAAGCAGGACCCGCTGACGATCCTGGGCCACCGGCTCCTCGGCCACAAGAGGGGCCACGAGCTCGCCCGCAAGCGCTTCATCTGGCAGCAGCGCGGCGTGTACGTCTTCGCCCAGCGCTTCCCGGGCCTCGCCCGCAAGATCATCCGCACCGTCAACGCCAAGGCCCTGCCGAAGGACTTCCCCGTCGACGTGCACTTCAATCCGCCGTACAACCCGTGGGACCAGCGCCTCTGCGCCGTCCCCGATGGCGACCTGTTCAAGGCCATCCGGTCCGGCAAGGCGGACGTCGCGACGGACAAGATCGCGACCTTCGACGCCACCGGCATCGAACTCGCGAGCGGCGAGCACCTCGACGCCGACATCATCGTCACCGCGACCGGCCTCAAGCTCAAGCTGCTCGGCGGCGTGACCCTGTCGGTCGACGGCCGGGACGTGGACCTGCCGAACTCCGTCATCCACCGCGGCGCGATGCTCTCCGGCGTCCCGAACGCCGCCCTGGCCATCGGCTACACGAACTCGTCGTGGACGCTCAAGGTCGGCATGCTGTGGACGTACATCACCAAGCTGATCGCGACCATGGACGCGCAGGGCGTGGACACCGCGGTCGCGGTCGCCGATCCCGACATGGAGACCCGCCCCGCCCTCGACTTCGAGGCCGGCTACGTCACGCGCGCCCTGCACGAGCTTCCCCGCCAGGGCGTGGCCGACGACTGGCGCATGTCCATGAGCTATTTCGAGGACGCCAAGCGCCTGAGCAGCGAGCTCTCCTTCGGCGAGGAGTCCGGCCTGCGCCTGAGCTCCAGCAAGCAGGCGAAAGTCACCGTCTGACCTGCAACGATCGCCGCGCCCGCCCGTCTACCGCTACCGTTGACTCGGTGCGGCCGACGGGCGGTCGCGGTTGAAGGAGCGGATGATCGAGCAGCAGATCGCGGGCTACCGGGTGGTCCGCAAGCTCGGCGGTGGCGGCATGGGCGAGGTCTACCTCGTCCAGCATCCGCGCCTACCCCGGCAGGACGCGTTGAAGCTGCTGCACACCTCCGTCAGCAGCAATCCGCAGTACAAGGCCCGGTTCGACCGCGAAGCCTACGTACTCGCGCAGCTCAATCACCGCAACATCATCCACCTCTACGACCGCGGCGAGGTCGACGGACGGCTCTGGATCACGATGGAGTACGTCGCCGGACCGGACACGGCGCGCATCGTCGCCGAGCGCGGCCCGATGCCGCTGTCGCTCGCGATCGACATCGCCGACGGTGCCGGGACCGCCCTCGACTACGCCTACCGGCACGCGAACATCACCCACCGCGACGTCAAGCCCGCCAACATCCTCGTCGCCTTCGACTCCGACGGTGCGCCGCAGGTCAAGCTCGCCGACTTCGGCATCGCCAAGGCCGCCGGCGACGCGGTGGGCGTCACGTCGACCGGCATCACCGTCGGGACCATGGCGTACATGTCGCCGGAGGCCTTCGACAACAAGATCCTCGACAACCGGGCCGACCTCTACTCGCTCGGCTGCACCGTCTTCGAGCTGCTCACGGGCGAGCCGCCCTTCCCGGGCGACTCCCCCGCGGCCGTCATCTCCGCGCACCTGAACCAGCCCGCGCCGAAGATCACCGCGCGCAACCCGTCGCTCCCCGGTCACCTCGACGCGGTCTTCCGCACGGCCCTCGCGAAGCGGCCCGAGGACCGGTACGCGACCTGCGCGGATTTCGTCGCCGGACTGCGCGGAGAGGCACCGTCATCGCTGCCGGCCGGCACGGCCCAGCAGCCCGTGTACCCGGGCGAGCACACGGGCGCCCACGCCGGTCCCGGCACCGCGACCTACCCGGGGCCGCCGACGGGGCAGTACGTCCCGACCGGCGAGTACCCCGGCCCGCACACCGCGGCCCGTCCGGCACCCACCCGCGCGGAGCATCTCCCCGCCTCGGCGCGGCAGGAGGCTCCGGCCGCGCCCGCGCCGGAGAAGCCGCGCAGGCGGGGCCGGGCCGTGGCCGCGCTCGCCGCCGTCGTGATCGTCGCCCTGGCCGCAATCGTCGTCTACCTGATCACGCCGTCGGTCGGCGGCCTGGGCGGGTCGAGTGGCGGTTCGACGGTGACCGCCTCCTCTGTCCAGCAGGTGTACTTCCAGGGCGGTGCGGAGGCATCGAAGTCGGCGGAGAACGTGCTCACCGGGGACAAGCCGTCCTGGCGCACGGACTACTACAAGTCCGGCCCCGGCTTCGGTGGCCTCAAGCAGGGCACGGGGCTACTCATCACGCTCGACAAGGCCACGAAGATCACCTCGGGCACCATCACGTCACCGAGCTCCGGCTCGACGGTCGAGATCCGGATCGCCGATTCCGCGTCGCCCGGTTCCGTCGACGCCACGACGAAGGTCTGGGGCGGCACGCTGGGCAACGGCGCAACGGCCTTCTCGGCCGAGGGAGCACCGTCGTCGAAGTACGTGCTGGTGTGGATCACCGGGCTCGTCCAGGTCGGCAACGGTCAGTGGTCCACGACCCTCGAGCGCGTGCAGCTCAACGGCAGCTAGCTGCAAGCTGCTAGCTGCTAGCGACGGTGGTCGCGCAGTGCCGACGAGACGCCCGCCGCCATCGCGTCCAGCGCGACGACGGGCTTGACGTTGAGGTCGATCGCCTCGCGGCACTCCAGCACCGACTCGACGCAGCGCAGCAGCCCCTCCGGCCGGGCGTACCCGGCGAGGCGGCGGGTCTGCTCGGCCTCGTCGGGATGCATGAGCGTGACCTGCGCGCCCGCGCCCTGCACCAGGGCGTCCCGGAACAGCGCGGCGAGGTCGATGAGGGCCCGGTCGAGTGCGTCGCGCACCGCGCGGGTGCCGCGCGCCTTCTGCCGCTTCTCCAAGTCCTTGAGCTGCCCCGCGGAGCCGCGCATCACGCCCGCGGTGCCGCGGCCCACGCCGCCGGCCCCGAGCGCGGTCTTGAGGTCCTCGGTCTCCCGCTCGTTGAGGTCGGCGTTGAGTTCCTTCGCCGTGTTCTCCGCGTCGCGCAGCAGCTGCTCGACGACGCCGTAGACCCCCTCCGACGTGGCCGCCCGCGCCACGCCCAGCGCCTGCTTGCGCTGCTTCTGCGCCTCGGGGTCGGTGGCCAGGCGCTTGGCCCGCCCGACGTGGCCGCCCGAGACGCCCGCGGCCCAGGCGGCCCGCTCGGCGTCGATCCCGTCCTTCTCCAGCACCGCCGCGATCGCGGGCGCCGAGGGTGTGACGAGCGGCACGTACCGGCACCGGGATTTCAGGGTGACGGAGATGTCCTCCGGATCGACCGTGGGTGCGCACAGCAGCACGATCGTCTGCGCCGGCGGCTCCTCGACCATCTTCAGCAGGGCGTTGCCGGCCTGCTCCGTGAGCCGATCGGCGTCCTCGATGAGCACGATCTGCCAGTGCCCGACGGACGGCCGCCGCGACGCGTCTGCCACCACTTCACGCATCTGTTTGACGGCGATCGACAGACCGTCGGGAGCGATGGACCGCACGTCGGCGTGGGTGCCGGCCAGCACCGTCGTACAGGCGCGGCAGCGGCCGCACCCGGCCTCCTCGGCATCGTCGCACTGCAGTGCCGCGGCGAGCGCCCGGGCCGCGACGGACCGCCCCGAGCCGGGCGGACCCGTGAACAGCCAGGCGTGCGTCATCGACGAGCCCGCCAGATCGGCCACGGTGCCCCCGCTCGCGACGACCTCCCGCGCGGCGGCCGCGGCGGCCCGCAGGCCCACCACCACCGCTTCCTGGCCCACCAGGCGATCGAACACTGAGCTCACCCCCACACCCTAGCCCTCCCGTCCGACGGCGAGTGCAAGCTAAGTTGGAGCAGTGGCAGCAGCGAGGAGCGGACTCAGTCGTGCACTGCGACTGGCGCGGTGGCTCGCCAAGACCCCCTGGCCGATTTTCGCGCTGGACATCCTGCGGTCGAACATCCTGGGCGCGGTCTTCGTCTTCGGTTTCCTCCGGTTCGCGCTGCCCGTGCAGCAATCCGTGCAGCTCCAGGAGATCAGCGGCGTCAACCTGCTCGTCTTCATCACCTACCTCGTGGCGGCCAGCGTCCTCGGCATGCTGATCGGGCTGCGACTGGTGCTGCCCGTGCTGCGCTGGCACCGGCGCAGCGCCCCGTACGACCCCGACATCTCCCGTCGGGCCCTCGCCATTCCGCCGCGGATGGCGCTCATGCAGGCGATCTTCTGGCTCATCGGCGGCGCGATCTTCGTCGTCATCAACTACAACTCTCCCGGCGGCATCCGGGTGGTCGTGGCGGTGACGGTGCTGCTGGGCGCCATCACGACGTGCGCGCTCAGCTACATGCAGACGGAACGGGTGCTGCGGCCCATCACGGTCGCCGCGCTGGCTCAGGAGCCGCAGGGTTCCGCGGGCCTGTCCGTGACCACCCGCATCCTGCTCAGCTGGGTGCTGGGCACGGCCACGCCGATCTTCGGCATCATCATGGTCGTCATCTCGCAGGAGTCGGGCGTCATCGACCCGAACGCCCCGACGCTGGTCAATCCGGTGCTGCTGCTGTCGGTCGTCGCGCTCGGCGCGGGACTGCTCGGCACGGTGCGGGTGGCGAAGTCGATCGGCGACCCGATCCGCGACCTGTTCCAGGCGCAGCGCAAGGTCCGTGGCGGCGACTTCACCGCCTCCGTGAAGATCTACGACTCCAGCGAGCTGGGGCTGCTGCAGGCCGGCTTCAACGACATGGTGCACGACCTGGCCGAGCGGCAGCGGATGCGCGACATGTTCGGCCGGTACGTGGGGCAGGACGTCGCGCGCCAGGCCCTCGAGCACGGCACGCACCTGGGCGGCGAGATCAACGAGGTCAGCGTGCTGTTCGTCGACCTCGTGGGGTCGACGAAGATCGCGGTCACCGAGGAGCCCGCGGCGGTCGTGGACCTGCTCAACGACTTCTTCAAGGTGGTCGTCGACCTCGTCGATCTGCACGGCGGCTTCGTCAACAAGTTCCAGGGCGACGCGGCGCTGGCGATCTTCGGCGCCCCGTTGCCCCACCCGGACGCCGCGGGCGCCGCGCTGGCCGCGGCCCGGGAGATGCGGATCCAGCTCGGCGACGTGCTCGGCGGCACCGGCTTCGGTATCGGCGTCTCCGCCGGTCAGGTGGTGGCCGGGCACATAGGCGCGAAGGCGCGCTTCGAGTACACCGTGATCGGTGACCCGGTGAACGAGGCGGCGCGGATCACCGAGATCGCGAAGTCGGAGCCCTCGTCGCTGCTGGCGGCCGGGCGGGCCGTCGAGGCCGCGACGCCCGCCGAACAGGCCCTGTGGGTGCTCGGCGAGGCGATCGAGTTGCGCGGGCGCGGCCAGCTCACGCGGCTGGCGCGCCCCATCGACGACTGATCAGACGGTCTCGTCCGCGGGCGCCTCGACGGCCTTCGCGGGAGCCTTCTTCGCCGCCGTGGTCTTCTTCGCAACCGTCTTCTTCGCGGTGGTTTTCTTGGCCGCCGCCTTCTTGGCCGGTGCCTTCTTCGCCGCCGTCTTCTTGGCGGGCGCCTTCTTGGCCGCCGCCTTCTTCGTGGCCTTCTTCTTCACCGGGCCCCGCGCGCGGCGGTCCGCGAGCAGCTCGGAGGCGCGCTCGTCGGTGATGGTCGCGACCTCGTCGCCCTTGCGGAGCGAGGCGTTGGTCTCGCCGTCGGTGACGTACGGCCCGAACCGGCCGTCCTTGATCACCATCGCGGTGCCGGAGACCGGGTCGTTGCCCAGCTCGCGCAGCGGCGGCGCGGCGGCCGCACCGCGGCCCCGTCGCTTGGGCTCCGCGTACAGCTTGAGCGCCTCCTCGAGGGTCACCGTGAACATCTGCTCCTCGGTGGCCAGCGAGCGCGAGTCGGTGCCCTTCTTCAGGTACGGCCCGTAGCGGCCGTTCTGGGCGGTGATCTCCTCCTGGGACTCCGGATCGACGCCCACGACGCGCGGCAGCGACAGCAGGCGCAGCGCGTCCTCGAGGGTCACGGTCTCGATGTCCATGGTCTTGAGCAGCGAGCCGGTGCGCGGCTTCGGCGCGTCGGCCTTCTTCTTGCGGGTCTTCGGCTTCGCTGCCTCCGCGTCCAGGTCCTCGGCCTCGGAGTCCTTCTCGGGCTCTGGCAGGATCTCGGTGACGTAGGGGCCGAAGCGGCCCTCCTTGGCGACGATCTCGTTGCCGGTCGCGGGGTCGATACCCAGCGGGCGGCCGTCCTGCGGGGTCGCGAAGAGCTTCTCCGCGACCTCCTCAGTGAGCTCGTCGGGGGTCATCGCCGCCAGGATGTTGGCGCGCTGGACCTGCGGTTCCCCGGCACCGTCGGCGGGTGCGACGGTGCGCTCGAGGTACGGGCCGTAGCGGCCCACGCGCACGTAGACGACGTTGCCGTCGGGGTCGGTGTAGAGGGGGATCGAGTTGACCGCGCGGGCGTCGATCGCGTCCAGGTTCGCGGCGACGAGGTTCTTCAGGCCGGGGCTGTCGGGGCCCGGGCCGTCGGCGCCGGAGACCGCGGCGCCGTCACCGTCGGGCCCGCCGTCGCCGAAGTAGAACCGCGTGAGCCAGTCGACGCGGCCCTCCCGCCCGCCGGCGATCTCGTCGAGATCGTCCTCCATCGACGCGGTGAAGTTGTAGTCGACGAGGCCGCCGAAGTGGCCCTCGAGCAGGCCGATCACCGCGAAGGCCACCCACTGCGGGACGAGGGCGTTGCCCTTCTTCACGACGTAGCCGCGGTCCTGGATGGTCTTGATGATCGAGGCGTAGGTCGACGGTCGGCCGATGCCCAGCTCTTCGAGGGTCTTGACCAGCGAGGCCTCGGTGTACCGCGCGGGCGGGCTGGTCACGTGGTCGGCCGCGCTGAGCTCGGCCGCGGTGATCGCCTGGCCCTTGGTGAGCTGCGGGAGCCGCGACTCGGCGTCGTCGGCCTCGCCGCCGGCCTGGTCGTCGACGGTCTCCACGTAGGCGGAGAGGAAGCCGGGGAAGGTGATGGTGCGGCCCGAGGCGGCGAACTCGACGCTCTCGCCCGTCGAGGCGGCGCCGCCGATCCGCAGGCTCAGCGTCGTGCCCTTGACGTCGGCCATCTGCGAGGCGACGGTCCGCTGCCAGATCAGCTCGTACAGCCGGAACTCGTCGCTGCCCAGCACCGACGCGAGCGCGCCCGGGGTCTGGAAGGTCTCGCCCGCGGGCCGGATCGCCTCGTGCGCCTCCTGCGCGTTCTTGACCTTGCGGGTGTACTGCCGCGGCGTGGCGTGCACGAACTCGGGGCCGTACAGCTGCCGCGCCTGCTCGCGGGCCGCGGCGATGGCGGTCTCCGACAGCGTGGTCGAGTCGGTACGCATGTAGGTGATGTAGCCGCCCTCGTAGAGCCGCTGGGCGATCTGCATGGTGCGGTCGGTGTTGAACCGCAGCTTGCGGCTCGCCTCCTGCTGCAGGGTGGAGGTCATGAAGGGCGCGTAGGGCTTGCGCGTGTAGGGCTTCTCCTCGACGGAGGTCACCGTCAGGTTGGCACCCTGCAGGCCCTCGACCAGGGCGTTCGCCCGGGCGCCGTCGAGCACGGTGATGCCGGCCGGCTTCTTGAGCTGTCCCTGCGCGTCGAAGTCGCGGCCGGTGGCGACGCGATCGCCGTCGACGGTCACCAGGCGCGCGCCGAAGGTGCGCGGGGTCGCCTCGGCACCGGCGTCGAGCTGCGCGGCGATGTCCCAGTACCCGGCGGTGCGGAAGGCGATGCGCTCGCGCTCCCGGTCGACGATGATGCGCGTCGCCACCGACTGGACGCGACCGGCGGAAAGTCCCTGGTTGACCTTGCGCCACAGCACGGGGCTGACCTCGTAGCCGTAGAGGCGGTCGAGAATGCGCCGGGTCTCCTGCGCGTCGACGAGGTTCATGTCGATCTCGCGCGGCTCCTCCGCGGCGGCCTGGATCGCCTGCTGGGTGATCTCGTGGAAGACCATCCGCTTGACCGGGACCTTGGGCTTGAGCACCTCCTGCAGGTGCCACGCGATGGCCTCGCCCTCGCGGTCACCGTCCGTCGCGAGGTAGAGCTCGTCGGCCTGCTTGAGCAGGGACTTGAGCTCGGAGACGGTGGAGCGCTTGCTGGCGGAGGTGACGTAGTGGGCCTCGAACTCGTGGTCGACGTCGACACCGAGCCGCGCCCAGGGCTTGCCCTGGTCGGACTCGGGCAGCGGGTTGTCGCGGCTCGGCAGGTCGCGGATGTGTCCCATCGACGCGCGGACGGTGTAGTCCGGGCCGAGGAAGTCGCCGATCTTCTTGCCCTTGGCGGGGGACTCCACGATCACCAGACGGTGCAGACCGTCTCCGGCTGCTGCCTTCCCTCGTGCCGCCATCGACCCTCCTGATCTGCTCCGGTGGCGCCTGCGTCACCACCTCGACCCCTCGCGTCACTTGCGACGTCGGTGGTCACTCCGGTGCTCATTCTGCCGCACCGTTCGCCCCACCTTATATACAGGGTCCACTGCACGGCTCACGGATTATGCGGGAAGCGCCCGATCCGGGGGATCATGGTCGCGGCCAGTGCGCGGCCGCGTCCGGGTGCGCGGGCGGGTCGCCGATGCTCTCCCGCAGACGCAGGAGCCGACGGTGCCCGGAGACCCGCAGCGCGGGTTTCGTCCCGCGGGTGCCCACCAGGGTGGGCGCGACGCCGGCGCGCATGAGGGCGGTCGCGAGGACGGGGGCACTCTCGGGGGCGTGCGGGTCGAGCGCGAGGAGGTAGTGCACGCCGTCGACGTCGCCGCCGGCCAACGCCCAGGCGCGCAGGGCCCGCGGGCCGGGTACCCAGGTCGACGGAGCCGTCTTCGCCGCGCCGCGCGTCCAGGCGATGGCCATCGGCTGCAGTTCCGGCGCCGCGAGGGTCCGGACCAGAGGATTCCCCTCCTCCGAGGTGTCGAACTGCGCGCGTAGCCCGGCCTCCTCGATCAGCACGGCGATCGCGTCGGCCCGCCACTGGTCGGCGACGACCACCGAGACGCGCGCGCTGCCACCCAACTGCACGATCTGCCCCGTCGACGCGAGCAGGCCCGCCAGGTCGCGGGGCGACGGCTCGGTCTGCTCCGCGGAGAAGAGTGACAGTTGGGACACGATATGAGCCTAGTGGGCCGTGGTGCGGATGGGTATCGCCGACACGTCGAACGACCCGGGAAATGCACAGCACCCCTCCACCTGAAAGACGGAGGGGTGCTGCGAGAAACTCTTATCGCGTGGTGCGGGGTTTCTTAGAGAGCGCGGACGCCGGTGGCCTGCGGGCCCTTGGTGCCCTGGCCGACCTCGAACTCCACGAGCTGGTTCTCCTCGAGGGTACGGAAGCCGTTGCCCTGGATCTCCGAGTAGTGGACGAACACGTCATCCGAGCCGTCGGCGGGTGCGATGAAGCCGAAGCCCTTCTCCGCGTTGAACCACTTCACAGTTCCCTGTGCCATTGAGATGTTTCCTAACTTGTCTACCTACCGGTGTAGGAACCGTTCCCCGAGTGGGGCGCGACTCCTGGCCGGTTCCGGCCGCCATACTTTCTGGAGCCGTTTGCGGAGCCCGCACACAAAAACCTTCAGTACCACGCCCGCAACATCGATCCCCCGATGGTCCTTCTCGGACCCCCGGCGGGAGCTGCGACCGCATACAGTGAAGCACGATTTCCGGTCGAGCGACAGCGGGCAGAGCGATTTCGTCTTCCGTTCACCCTCCGTCCTACCGCGCGTCAGCCTTCCCGATCCGCCGCTAGACTGGATGATCGGCGGGTCCACGGCCCGTTCCGGCCGCACGTACGCCGGGTGGAAGCGGGGGCTATCACGTTGGAGCACAACACCTTCGGCAGAGAACTGCTGGCCCGCGTCCAGGCGGGCTCCGGCCCTGCCGCCGAGTGCCTGACCCACGTGGCGGACATCCCCTCACGCCGAGCGGAATTCGCCCCCTGGCCGGCATGGGTCCCGCCCCGCGTGCGGGACGGGCTCATCGACGAGGGCGTGCGGGAACCGTGGCGGCACCAGGCGGAGGCCGCCGAGCACGCGCACGCGGGGCGACACGTCGTGATTTCGACGGGAACCGCCTCCGGTAAGTCACTCGCCTACCAGATGCCGGTGCTCGCGGCGCTCGCGGAGGACCCGCGGGCGACGGTGCTGTACCTGTCCCCGACGAAGGCGCTCGGCACCGACCAGCACCGGGCCGCGGTCCGTCTCACCACCGCGTACGGCCCCGCCGACGCCTCCCCCGCCATGTACGACGGTGACACCTCCCAGGAGATGCGTCGATGGGCGCGTTCCGACAGCCGCTGGGTGTTCACCAACCCGGATATGCTGCACGTGGGACTCCTTCCGCGGCATGCGAAATGGGGACGCTTCCTGCGCGGTCTGCGGTACGTCGTGGTCGACGAGTGCCACCACTACCGCGGCGTCTTCGGCTCGCACACCGCCCTGGTCCTGCGGCGGCTGCTGCGCGTCGCGGCGAAGTACGGCGCCACCCCGACGGTGATCTGCGCGTCGGCGACGACGTCCGACCCCGCCGGCGCGGCCACCCGGTTGATCGGCGCGGACTGCGTTGCCGTCACGGAGGATTCGTCGCCGCACGGGCCGCGGACCGTCGCGCTGTGGGAGCCGCCGCTCCTGCCGGACCTGGAGGGTGAGAACGGTGCGCCCGTACGCCGGCCCGCCACCACCGAGGCCGCGCGGATGCTCGCCGATCTCGTGGTCGAAGGCGCACGAACCCTGGCCTTCGTCCGTTCCCGACGGTCCGCCGAGACCGTCGCGCTCTCGGCGCGACGAATACTCGCCGAGGCCACACCCGAACTGGCGGAACGGATCGCGGCCTACCGCGCGGGGTATCTCGCGGACGACCGGCGCGCGCTGGAGCGCGGGCTGAACGACGGCGCGCTCCTGGGGGTCGCCACGACGAACGCGCTGGAGCTGGGGGTGGACATCGCGGGCCTCGACGCCGTGCTCATGGCGGGCTTCCCCGGCACCGTCGCCTCGTTCTGGCAGCAGGCGGGGCGCAGCGGGCGGCGCGGGCAGGGCTCGCTGATCCTGCTGATCGCGCGCGACGACCCGCTGGACACCTACCTGGTGCACCACCCGGAGTCGCTGCTCGGGCGACCCGTGGAGGCGACGATCACCGACCCCTGGAATCCGTACGTGCTGGGCCCGCAGCTCCTGTGCGCCGCGAGCGAGATCCCCCTCACCCGTGCCGAAGTCGCCGATCTCGGCGCCGTCGACGTCGTGGGCCGGCTGGTGGCCGACGGCCTGCTCCGCGAGCGGCCCGCCGGCTACTTCCTGGCGGCCGGGATCGATCCCCATGCGGGCGTGAACATCCGGGGTGGGGCGGGGAGCGAGATCCTCATCGTCGAGGAGGAGTCCGGGCGACTGCTCGGCACCGTCGATTTCACCCGGGCGCTGTCGACGGTGCACGAGGGCGCGGTGCACGTGCATCAGGGCGAGTCCTACGTCGTCGACGAGCTGGACCTCGACGACGGGCTGGCGCTGGTGCACGCGGAGGAGCCCGAGTGGACGACCTCGGCCCGTGAGGACCTGGACGTGCACGTCACCGCGGTACATACGACCGAGATGCTGGGCGAGGTCACGGCGCAGTTCGTCTCGGTCGAGGTGACCAGCCGCGTGGTCGGCTATCTGCGGACCCTGCGCAGCGGCGAGGTGATGGATGCCGTCGCGCTGGACCTGCCGGAGACCACGCTCGCGACCCGCGCCGCACTCCTCACCCTGACCCCCGAGGTGCTCGAGGACGCCGGCTTGGTCCCGGAGCGCTGGCCGGGCGCGCTGCACGCCGCCGAGCACGCCGCGATCGGCCTGCTGCCCCTGGTGGCGTCGTGCGACCGCTGGGACATCGGCGGGCTGTCGACGGCGCTGCACGACGACACGGGCCTGCCGTCGATCTTCGTCTACGACGGCTACCCCGGCGGCGCGGGTTTCGCCGAGCGGGGCTACGAGTCCGTCGCGACGTGGCTCGTGGCGACCCGGGACGCCGTCGCCGCGTGCGAGTGCCCGTCGGGCTGCCCGTCCTGCGTGCAATCGCCGAAGTGCGGCAACGGGAACGATCCGCTCGACAAGGCGGGCGCTGTGATGGTTCTGGACCTGGTGCTCGCCGCGGTGGCGGCGGGCTGAGCCGCGGGCCCGGTCACTTGGGCGGCAGGGACCGCGCGTAGTCGACGGTGCGCCGCACCCACTCCGCGAGCTCGGTGTCCGAGGCCGTGGCCTCCTGGTCCAGATCCAGCCAGCCCCGCATCGCCCGACCGCGCATGACGGTCCGCGTGACGTGCGGTCCGAGCAGTTCCTCCGCGACGTCCGGGTCCAGGTGCACCATGGACTCGCCCTTGCTGTTCGCGGCGATCGCCATGTGCCCGTCGACGAGGAACGCCAGCCCGCCGAACATGCGCTTCTCGACCACCCCGGGCTGCCCGGCGATCGCGTCCCGGATCCTGTCCGCCAGCCCCTCGTCGTACGCCATGGGGCCCAGTGTGCGCCGGTCCTCGGCGGCGCGCAGCACGTCGCCGGCGATCGGGCGGAAATGGACGCGACAGAGGTCGTCGTCGCGCTCTACCGTGAAGCACGATGTCCAGTACAACCCTTTCCCCCGCACCGGCCTCGGTTCCGCCGGATCCGCCCGTCCGCCCGGCGCGCGACGTGACCTGGCGGCGACTTCGCAGCCCTGCGGCACTCGGGGCGATCGTCGCTGTCTGCCTCGCCTCGATCGGCGCCACCGCCGGGACCGTGGTCGCGGGTCGGGTGGCGGAGGATCCGGCGGGCGGTCTGATCGCGGCGCTCGCGCTCTGCTTGATCGGCTCGGCCGTGATCGAGTCGGCGGGCAAGGTCGCCTGGGTCGCGGTCGTCGACCGGGCCGAGGGCCGGCTCCGGGACGACGTTCTGCAGGCCGCGATGCACCAGCCGCTCACCGCCCTGAACGAACAGGCCGTCGGCGAGATCCTGGATCGGGTCGACGACGACACGCACGAGATCGGCAACCTGGCCCGCTGGCAGCTGTGGGGCCTGTTCCGCACCGTCTCGTCCAGCCTTCCGATGTGGATCGTGGCCGCCGTCGCGTGGTGGCCCGCGGCCTTCCTGTTCCCGATCCTGGCGGCCGTTACGTGGTTCGCGATCCGCCGGCTCCTGGGGGAGATCGCCCGCCGCAAGGTGGTCGAGGAGATCGCGTGGACGGACCACGCCGCCGCGCTGGAGGAGGGGATCGCCGGCCGCGACGACCTGCGGACCAGTCTCGGGCAGTCCCACCTGGTCGCGCGGCTGGCTCGGCTCTCTGCGGTCATCCACACGCGGTTCAACGCCGTCATCCAGGTGGAGTCGCGGCTGGCGCGCCGGGCGGGCGTGCTGCTGCACGCCCTCCTGGCCGCGATCGCGGTCGCCGGCGTCGCCCTCACGATCGACGGTTCGATGTCGATCGCCCGTCTGGTGACGCTGTTCCTGGTGACCTCGATGTTCGTCGGCCAGGTCGCCCAGTTGGCCGAGCAGCTCCCCGAACTGCAGGCCGGGATGGGCGCGATCATCCGCATCCGGGACATGCTGGCCGCGCCGCCCGAACCCGAGGGAGGCGATGACGTCCCGTCGTCCACGGGCGCAGCGCCCGGCCTCGAGATCGACATCCGCGGCCTCGACTACTCGTACGCGGAGGGCGCATTCGCCCTCCGTGACATCGACCTGACGGTTCCCGCGGGGCGCACCATCGCCCTCGTCGGGCGCACCGGCTCCGGCAAGTCGACCCTGGCATCGCTGCTCTCGCGCGCGATCGATCCCCCGGCAGGCACCGTCTTCATCGGCGGCCGAGACATCACGACCATCGACCTGCAGCGGCTGCGTTCGCGGGTCGGCGTGGTCACGCAGCGCACCGAGATCCTGATCGGTTCCCTCGCGGACAACATCGCCCTGTTCGATCCCGCGATCTCCCGGGAGGCGATCGGCGCCGCAGTCGACCGGCTGGGACTGCGCTCCTGGGTCGACGGACTGCCTGCGGGCCTGGACAGTCCGCTCGGGCCGGGCGGCACCACGCTGTCGGCGGGCGAGGAGCAGTTGGTCGCCTTCTGCCGCCTCATGGTCCGCGCGGTCGACGTGGTGATCCTCGACGAGGCGACCGCGCGGATGGACCCGCTCACCGAAAGACTGGTCATCGCCGCGTCCGAGCGCTTGCTGACCGGTCGTACGGGAATCCTGATCGCGCACCGGCTGACGACCATCGAGCGGGCATCACTGGTGGCGGTCCTCGACGGCGGGCGGATCGTGCAGCAGGGGCCGCGCGACGACCTGGCGGCGACGGCCGGACCGTTCGCGACCCTCCTGACGGCCAGCCGAACGGGCGCCACGGCACCGCCGATCCCGGCGACGGCGCCGCCGAAGGGACTTCCGCCCACGGCACACACCGCCGTCGGCGGACGACGCCGTACGGGACCGCCGCCGGAGGTCCGCGAGGTGGGCGACGGTCCGTCGTTGACCCGCGGCATCGTGCACGCGCTGCTGGTACGGCCGGCCTGGGGCGTGCTCGGCGGGGGCCTCTTCCTGCTCGCGGCGCTGACCGGCGCGCAGGGGGCGGTGACCGGACTGCTGTGGGGCGAGACCGTCGAGGCCGTGAGCACCGGCGAGCGTCCCGGATGGCTGTTGGTCGGTGTGGTGGTCTCGCTCATGCTCGCGCCCCTGGCGATCGCCGAGGCCTTCCGGCTGTATCCGCGGTGGTGGATCGAGGTCATGCTGCGCGTCCGCATGGCGGTCCTGCGCGGCCAGACGCAGCCGCACCGGCTGGCCAAGACTCCGGCGGGCGAGGTCGTCGCCCGCACGATGGACGCTGACCGCTTCGCCCGGTACGCGGACCGCTGGGTCGATTTCGGCAACGGCATCGTGATCGCCGGTGTCACCGCACTGCTCGGCGGCACCTGGCTCGCTGGTGCGGTGCTGATCGTCGTCCTGGTCGCCTCGGCGGTGGCATCCAGCGTCGGCCGGCCGATCGCCGGACGGTCCGCCGCCGCCGCGTCCGGCGCGCGGGCGCGGTTCGGACGAGCACTGGTGTCGGCCCTGGAGTCGGCCCGGACGGTGAAGCTCTCGGCGACGACGCCGTCCGTGCTCGCGCACCTGCGCCGGGTCGACGCGGGTCGTGTCGACGCCGCGGTGACCGAGCACCGGGTGCAGGCCGTCCTCGAGGGCGTCCCCGTGGTGATGGTCAGCGCCGGCGTGGTCGCGGCCTGGGCCGCGTACTCGAACGGGATCTGGCCGCTGTCGACGGCGCTGCTCGTCGCGAACGCGGTCAGCGGCTTCGGCTGGTTCGGCCGGGTCGCCGGCAGTGTGGTCACCGAAGCCCCCGGCACCCGGGCCTGGCAGGCGGAGACCAGCCGCTTCGCCGGCGGCGTGGACCTGATGACGGTCGCACCCGACGTCGACCTGGTCGCCGGTACCGCACCGGAGCCGCCCGAGACGCCGCGGGTCCCGCTGGACGAGTTGGTGCTGCGAGACCTCACCGCCGTCCATGACGACGGGACGATCGGTGTCGAGCACGTCGACCTGCGCGTCTCGGCGGGTGAGCTGGTGCTGCTGGTGGGCCAGGTCGGCTCCGGCAAGTCCAGCCTGCTGAACGCCCTCGCCGGCCTCGTCTCCCACCGCGGCGACATCCTGTGGAACGGCCGGGCGGTGACCGACGCGGAGCTGTTCCTCCGGCCGGGGCAGGTCGCGCACATCGCCCAGGTGCCGCGCGTGCTGTCCGGGACCTTCGCCGACAACGTCCGGCTGGGACACCAGCGCGCCTTCGACGGGCCCGTCACCGATGCCCGGCTCGGCGCGGACATCGCGGCGGCGGGCGGCCGCGACGCCCTGGTCGGCCATCGCGGCGTGCGGCTGTCCGGCGGCCAGGTCCAGCGACTCGCCCTCGCGCGGGCCCTGGCCACCGATGCGGAACTGCTGCTCGCCGACGACGTCTCCAGTGCGCTGGACGCCACCACCGAGATCGAACTGTGGCAGGCGCTCCGCGAGCGCCGCGCGACCGTGATCGGGTCGACGTCCAAGCGAGCCGCGCTCGCCCAGGCGGACCGGGTGGTGGTGCTCGTGGACGGACGGGTCGTCGCGGTCGGTCCGTGGACGGATCTGGCGCAGGACTGGGGTTTCCTGGCCGGCTGACGGGGCTCACTGCGGGCCCGCGCGCGCGGCGGCGACGGCCTCGTCGGCACCGAAGACCGACAGCGAGACCGGGACGCTCACCCGCACCGTCACGTCGAAGCCGTCCACTCGGCAGGCGTGCAGCAGTGCGGCGTTGGCCCGGGCCAGGCGGTCGGCCGCCGCGCACGCCTCCTGCGCGTCGATCGCGTTCGCGGCACCGGCGAGCGCCGCGAGATCGGCCGCCGCCTGCGCCCGGTGGCGGGCGGAGACGGCCGCGCCGACGTCGACCACCATGACCGCCACCGTGACGATCGCGGCGACCATCACGGCGGCGAGCACGGTCGCCACCCCGTCCTCCCGGCCGCCGCGGTGATGGCACCCCCTGCGGGAACGCGCGCGGACACCGCCGCCGGCCGCGTAGGTGGTCATGGCGCGGCGGCCGGCTCGACGGCGGCGACCGCCGTCGCGGCGAGCGTCAGCCCCGGCAGCAGGGCCACCGGGGCCCGGACCTGCACCGTCACCGTGTCGCCGTCCTTGCTCACCGACGAGGTCGCGCCCGGCGGCCCCACCTCGGCGACCGCCTTCGCGGCCCGCGCGTCGTCGCCCCGGGCGCTGAGCCGCGCGGCCTCGCGGGCGGCGTCCACGCACCGCACGTGCGCGGTGACGCCCACGACGGCGCCCACACTGAGCACCAGCACCGCGATGAGGCTGGCGACGGCGAACGCGGCCTCCACCGTGACCGCGCCCGCCTCGCCGGCTAGCCGGTGGAGGTGCCCAGCGCCTTCCCGATGATGTCCGTCAGGCCGCTCACGATGTTGTCGCCGGTGACGACCCCGTAGAGCACGGCGCCGAAGGCCGCTGCGGCTATGGTGCCGATCGCATATTCGACAGTCGACATGCCTTCGTCCTCCAGCATCAGCTCGGTCATCCTGCATCGCAGTCGAATCCACATTCCCAACCCCTTCCCTTTGGCCGCTACAGCAGCCCCTCCCCGAGCACCTTGCCCGCGAGTCCCATCACCACCGGCACGATGCCCAGGCACACGAACGCCGGCAGGAAGCACAGCCCGAGCGGTCCCGCGACCGCGACACCGGCGCGCTCCCCCGCCGCGACGGCGCGGTCCTCCGCCTGCGCACGTTCCGTGCGGGCGAGGTCCGCCAGACCGGCGGCCGGCGACGAGCCCGCGCGGGCGGACCGCCGCAGCATGCGGGTGAGCCCGACGACCTGCGGGTCCACCGAATCCGTCCGCCAGGCGGTCTCAGCGTCGGAACCCAGCGCAAGCAGCTCCGCCGCGCGCATCAGCATCGCCGCGAGCGCGGGCGGCGCACCCGCAGCGACCGCCCGGGCAGCATCGACGGTCGGCATCCCCGCGCGGAGGCAGACGGCGAACAGGTCGTACGCCGCAGCCGCCTCGAACGGATCCGGCGCCGCGGCCCGGCGCGGCAGGCGCAGCCCGCGCCCGCGCGCCGCCTCCCCGGAGACGGTCGCCGCCACCGCCGAGCGCGCGGCCACGGGCAGGACCAACAGCGCCGCCACCAGCAGGGCGAGCGCGGCGGCGAGCGGCCCGTGCCCGCTCACGAGCCGCCCCCCGATCCGGCGCCCGATCCGGCGCCGTCGGCGATGGCGCGCGACCACAGCAGCCCGGCGCACGTCAGGCACGTCCCGGTCACCAGCAGAACGCCGCCCGCGCCGGTACCGAGCAGCGTTCCAAGCGGGTCGGCACCGATGAGCTGGCCCATCGCGACCCCGAGCACGGGCAGCGCGGCCAGGACCTGCGCGGTGGCGCGCGCACCGGCGAGCGAGGAATGCGCCCGCCGCTCGTACCGCTCGCGCGCACGGAGGTCGTCGCGGACGGACGCGAGCAATTCACCCATCCCGATGCCGTGCCGCGTTCCCGTCTCCCAGGCCGCGGCGATCCGCGGCCAGGCGGCGCTGGCGCTTGCGTGCGTCCGCAGGCCCGCGGCCACGTCCCCGCCGAGCTCCGCCCGGCCCGCCATCTCCACGAAGACCGCGCGCACGTGCGGGTCCTCGACGTCGCGGCCCGCAGTGGCGCACGCGGCGGCGGGGTGAGCGCCGACGGACAACTCTGCAACCATCGCGTCGACACCGGCGAGAATCGCCGACAGCCGGGAGATCCGCTCCCGTGCAGCGCGATTCCGCGAACGGAGGTCACGGACGGTCCCCGCAGCGAGCGCGGCAGCCAAGGCCTGACCGGGACCGATGAGCAGCGCGCCGATCGGTACTGCGACGGCGAGCCAGCCCCAGCAGAGCGCGATCGGTGCGCCTCCGGGCGCAGACCCCGCCCGGAGGCGTGCCGCGGCGGGGCCGCCGGGCCAGGCCAGCGCCGCGGCGGCGAGCAGGACCATCGCCGCGGTCACGAGCCGTCCCGCTCTGCGAGCAGGGCACTCAAGCGCCCCTCGTCGACTGTGAAGCCGCCGTCGCGGTTCCACACGGGAAGCACCCGCACGGAGCCGTCGGCGCCGCGATCGACGACGCCGATACTGCGCAGCCCGCGCCGCCCTGACGGCCAACGGTGCACCGCGAACACCACCTGGAAGGCGGCAGCGAGCTGTGCGTGCAACGCCTCGCGCCCCAGGCCGCCGAGCGCGGCCAGCGCCTCCAACCGCGCCGGCACCTCGCGCGGGGAATTGGCGTGGACGGTGCCGGCCCCGCCGTCGTGGCCCGTGTTCAGGGCAGTGAGCAGGTCGACCACCTCCGCGCCGCGGACCTCGCCGACGACGATCCGATCGGGCCGCATCCGCAGCGCCAGCCGCACCAGGTCGCGCACCGTCACCTCGCCGACGCCCTCGACGTTCGCGCCCCGGGCCAGCAGCGAGACCACGTGCGGGTGCACCGGGTCGAGCTCGTGCGCGTCCTCGACGCACAGCACGCGTTCCGCCGGATCCACCGCGCCGAGCAGCCCGTTGAGCAGCGTCGTCTTGCCGCTGCCCGTTCCGCCGACCACGAGGAAGGCGAGCCGCGCCGCGACCACCCGGCGCACGAGGCCCGCCACCTCGGCGGGTACGGCCCCGCCGTCGACGAGCGTATCGAGTGTCTGCGTCGCCGGCCGCAGCACGCGCAACGAGATGCAGGTGCCGCCGTGCGCGAGGGGCGGAAGCACGGCGTGCAGGCGGATGCCGCTCCCCGCGCGGCCGCCCGGGCCGGCCGGCAGGTGCCCGTCGACCCACGGCTGCGCGTCGTCCAGCCGCCGCCCGGCCGCCAGCGCGAGCCGTGCGGCGAGGCGCCGCACGGCGTCGTCGTCCTCGAAGACGACGTCGACGGCCTCGAGCCCCTTCCCGCGGTCGACCCACACCCTTCGCGGGCCGCAGACCAGCACGTCCGCCACGTCGGGATCGGCGAGGAGCGGCTCGAGCCGGCCCGCGCCGACGAGCTCGGTCTCGAGATAGGCGAGACCGTCCAGCAGATCGGTATCGCCCAGCACACCGCCGCATTCGGCGCGGAGCGCCGCCGCCATGACATCGGGCGTCAGCACCGCGGCGGTGTGCGCGAGCCGCTCCCGCACCCGAGCCAGCAGGTCACCGTCGGGGCTGGTCACGCCGCACCCCGACGCAGGCTTTCGAGCACGCGGCCCGCCGCCACGGCGAGCGGCGTGCCCCGGCGTAGCCGCAGCCCGCCGTCGTCGAGCTGCGCGGCCAGACCGGGCTGCGGGCGCATCGACGCCAGGAGGGGCGCCCCGACGGCCCGCTCGACGTCGCGGGCCGAGAGACCGCCCGGCGCCGGGCCGCGCACCACCAGCCCGACCCGGCGGGCACGCGCAGCCACGCCGTCGACCACGGTGCGCGCGGCGGCGCACCCCCGCACCGTGGCCCCGGCGACGACGACCACCGTATCCGCGACCTCGAGGCACGCGGACGTGGCCGGATCGTCACGTCGGGGCAGGTCGACGACGGTGACCCCCACGCTGCGGCGGCCCGCATCGATCACGGCGAGGAGGCCCTCGACCGGGATCTCCGGCGACGGCGTCCCGCGCGCGGCGTCCCGCGGTCCGCCTCCGCCGGAGCCACCCGATGACAGGACCGCGACCGCCCCGGCGCGGCCCGGGAGCGCCGCGACCAGTGCGTCCGAGGGCACGTGCCCGCCGCGCAGCGCCAGGTCGCCCCAGCGCAGTCCCGGAGCGTCGGCGCAGCCGAGAAGGAGGTCCAGGCCGCCGCCCCACGGGTCCGCGTCGACGGCGAGCGCCGTGATCCCCCGGCTCGGCGCCGTCACCGCGACCGCGGCCGCGAGAACGGACGCACCCGCGCCGCCGTGCCCGCCGAGAACGGCGACCACCCGGGAGCGCGCACCGTCGTCCTGTTCCCGGGCGGCGAGGAAACGGGCCAGGTCACGGACCTGTGCGGGCAGGACGAAGACCTGCGCCGCCCCCACCTCGACGGCAGCGGCGAGTTCCGCCATCCCGGCCTCCGCGGCGACGATCGCGACGCCGTCGCGGCGCGGAAGGCCACCCGCCCGCGCCGCCTCCGCCATCGCCGTCGCGGCACCGAGGTCCAGCACGAGGCCCGCGGCCGAGGCCCAGCACGCGCGCGGCCGTCCCCGGTCGATGTCGATGACCGACCGCGCGGCCGCGGCCGCGGCCCGCCGCACGTCGTCGGCCAGGGCCCCGTCGGCCACTGCCATCCCGATCTCGATCCCCCGCATGGCACCAGCATCGACCCGCGCCGCGTCCGGTTCGCCCGGTGCGGACCGGTCCTGTGGAGGAACGTGTCCGATTCGAGAAAGCTGTGGAGGAATCCGGTGTGGGGTCTTGCGGGGTGCGGACTCGTGTGGCACCGGTAGGCTGATCCACGTGAGCCCTACCGCGCCCGACGAGGCCCCGGTGCGCCGGGTCGCCGCCTTCTTCGACCTCGACAAGACGATCATCGCGAAATCGTCCGCGCTCGCCTTCTCGCGTCCCTTCTTCGACGAGGGCCTGCTCAACCGACGCGCCGTACTCAAGTCGAGTTACGCGCAGTTCCTCATGATGCTGACGGCCGCGGACCACGACCAGATGGAGCGCATGCGCGATCACCTCACGCAGATGTGTGAGGGCTGGAACGTCGAGCAGGTGTCGACCATCGTCCGCGAGGCCCTGCACGACGTGGTGAACCCGCTGGTGTTCGCGGAGGCCGCGGAGCTGATCACCGGCCACCACGCGCGCGGGCACGACGTGGTGATCGTCTCCGCCTCCGGCGAGGAGATGGTCCGCCCGATCGCGGAGATGCTCGGCGCCGACTACTCCGTGGCATCGAAGATGAAGGTCGAGGACGGCAAGTACGCCGGCGAGGTCGAGTTCTACTGTTACGGCGAGAACAAGGTCGTCGCCATGGAGGCGCTCGCCGCCGAGCACGGCTACGACCTCGAGCAGTGCTTCGCCTACTCGGACTCGATCACCGACGTGCCGATGCTCGCCGCCGTCGGCCACCCGACCGCGGTCAATCCCGACCGCGGCCTGCGCAAGGAGGCTGCGGAGCGCGGCTGGCCCGTGGTCTCGTTCTCGAACCCCACCCCGTTGCGCGACCGGATACCCACACCGTCTCGGAACTCCGTTCTCGCCAGCGCAAGTCTCGGCGTGGTCGCGGCGGGCGCGGGGGTCGCGACTTACCTTGTGCTGCACCGTAAAAAGCGCTGATACTCGCCAGTAGCAAAAGATCCGAGAATTTTCCGCCTCCCCCTTGATGTGACGGCGATCACAAGGTAGAAAGGAGTCACGGAGCGGCGCAAAGCCAAACCCCCACCGGAAGAGAAGGTCGAGGGTTCCTGAGCGTCAAGGCTCCCAGCACGGACACCAGGCACCCACGCGGAGCTCGCCACCTATGGCGGAAAGCGCTGTGAGCCTGCGTCACCGGGGAAATTTCAGTGGTCAGCACAAGATCTGCGGATAGTGGATCTCTCCACCGGTGCACGCCGAGGCCGTAATACAGCCCACCCCCACGCACGCTTGGTAACCGGGATCCGTGCTAGCGAACGGCGATTCGGACCCGTTCTGAGGAAAGCACTTCGAGTGCCCCTTCCTCAGCTCAGGCCGGGTCGCCGTTGCGCATGTCCGGAGGCGTTCGACCGAACCCGAACCGCACCGGGCCAGATCCGCCGTCAGCGCTCCGCGAGCGCCAAGGCCTCCAGCCCGCCGGCCTCCAAAGCCTGGCAGCACAACACCACCCAGGCGACCACCCCGTCGGTTTCTCCCATGCCGAACGCGTCCGCGGCGTCGGCGTAACTCGGCGCGAACTTCAGCCAGGTCGTCTCCGGAATGCCGAGCGCATGCGGATCGAGACCGGAGGCGACGGTGACCAGCCGCGACGCCGCGCGCGCGACGACACCGTCGGCAACCTCGAACGGGCGGAGCGAGAGCAGTTCCCCGTGCACGATCGCCGCGACCACCGGCGCGGGCGCCTGCGTGCCACCCGTCACGAGCTGCGCGAGCAGCCCGAGCCGCTCCCCCGTTCCCGGGCGCGGCCGGCCGAGCCGGGAGTCGTCACCGTCCACGAGATCCGCCGCCGCCAGAGTGTGCAATCGCGCGAGCACCTGCAGCGGCGCCCGCCGCCAGACACCCACCGCCGCGTCGAGCAGGTCACCGTCGATCGCCTGGTAGGCGCGCATCGACCCCGCCAGCACCGGATCGTTGATCAGCTCGTCACGGCTCAGCGCGACGGCGCCCCCGTCGAGGGCGGCCGAGGCGCGGGCCCCGCGCAACGACGATTCCGTCGCGGTCGCGCGCCACTCCCGCCGGTTCGCGGGATGACGGTGCACCCTGGCGAGCGCCTCCCGCGCGGCGGACGCCGCCTCCGCGACGGCGGGGACGGCGACGAGCGGGCTCAGCGGGTCGTTCACACGCCCCACCCTAGCCCGCTCGCCGCGAGTCCCTGCGGGTCAGCCCGCCAGCTCGATCGAGCCGCCGGGGATGGCGTCGATCAGCTTGCGCGTGTAGTCCGACGACGGGTTGTCGTAGACCTGATCGGTCGGACCCGACTCCATCACCTTGCCGCCCGCCATCACCAGGGTCTGGTGCGCGATCTGCTTGACCACCGCCAGATCGTGCGTGATGAACAGGTAGGTCAGCCCCAGTTCCTGCTGCAGGCCCTCGAGCAGGGTGAGGATCTGGGCCTGCACCAGCACGTCCAGCGCGGAGACCGCCTCGTCGAGCACGATCACCTCGGGGTTGAGCGCGAGCGCCCGCGCGATGGCGACGCGCTGACGCTGGCCGCCCGACAGCTCGTTCGGATAGCGGTGCATGGTGTCCGCCGGGAGCGCCACCATCTCGAGCAGTTCCTTCGCCCGGTCCACCCGCGAGGCCTTGTCGCCGATCCCGTGCACCACCAGTGGTTCCGTGATCGCCCGGTAGATCGAGTACATCGGATCCAGCGAGCCGTACGGGTTCTGGAAGACGGGCTGCACCCGCCGGCGGAACGCCTTCGCCTCCGACCCACGGAGGGTGGTGACGTCCTTGCCGTCGAATTCGACGGTGCCGCTGGTCGGCTCGAGCAGACCGAGCACCATGCGCGCCACCGTCGACTTGCCGGAACCGGACTCGCCCACCACCGCGGTGGTGGTGCCGCGCACCATGGTGAAACTGACGTCGTCGACCGCGCGGAAATCGCTGCTCTGGAAGGGCAGCGAACCACGGATCGGGAAATCCTTCACCAGGTTCGAGGCCACGACGACCTCGGCCGGCCCCGTCGAGGCGGCGTCACGGAGCCCGTCCCGCACGGTCTCGGCCTCGACCACCGACTCCTCGACGTCCGTCACCGCGGCCGCGACCGGCGGGACCTCCGCGCGACGCGCCGAGAGCGACGGCGCTGCGGACACGAGACGTTTCGTGTACTCGTGCTGCGGATCCTGCAGGATCTCCAGCGCGGGACCGGATTCGACGACGCGGCCCTTGTACATCACGACGAGGTGGCTGGCGCGCTCCGCCGCGAGGCCCAAGTCGTGCGTGATGAGCAGCACGGCCGTGCCGAGGTCCGCGGTCAGGGTGTCCAAGTGGTCCAGGATCTGGCGCTGCACCGTGACGTCGAGCGCGGATGTCGGCTCGTCGGCGATGAGCAGCTTCGGCCGGCAGGCCAGGCCGATCGCGATGAGAGCGCGCTGCTTCATGCCGCCCGAGAACTCGTGCGGGTACTGATTGATCCGCTTGTCGGGATCCTTCATCCCGGCCTCCGCGAGCAGCGCGACCGCCCGCTTCTTGGCGTCGCCCTCCTCTGCGTTGTTGGCCTTGAGGGTCTCCCGGATCTGGAAGCCCACGCGCCACAGCGGGTTCAGGTTCGTGTTCGGATCCTGAGGAACCAGGCCGATGCCGCTGCCGCGGATCGTCTGGAATTCCTTCTCCGAGGCCTTCGACAGGTCCTGCCCATCGAAGATGATCTGCCCGCTCGCCACCGTGCCGGTGCCCGGCAGCAGGCCCATCACGGCCGCGGCCGTGGTGGACTTGCCCGAGCCCGACTCGCCGACGATCGCCACCGTCTGGCCCGGGTAGACCGTGAGGTTGGCGCCCCGCACCGCGGGGACCGGCTTGCCCTGCACCTCGAATTCCACGACCAGGTCGCGGATCTCGAGCAGCGGCGACGTGCCGAGCTCCGTCGTGGCGGCCGTGGCCCTGCTCGGGCCGTGATTGTGCTCGTCGGACATCAGCGCTTCCTCGCCTTCGGATCGAGTGCGTCGCTCAGGACATCACCGAGCATCATGAACGTGAGCACGGTGATCGCCAGGGCGGTGGCGGGATAGAACAGGATCGGGGTGCCCTCGCGGAGCAGGGTCTGCCCGTCCGCGATGTCCATCCCCCAGGAGACCTCACTGGCGGGCAGGCCGATGCCGAGGTAGGAGAGCGTCGCCTCCGTGACGATGAAGATGCCGAGCGCCACCGTCGCGACCACGATGACCGGCCCGAGGCAGTTCGGGATCACGTGCGTGAACAGCGTCCGGACCTTCGAGGCTCCCAACGACTTCGAGGCGTCGATGAACTCCTCGTTGCGGATCGAGATCGCCGCCGATCGCGCGATGCGGGCGATCTGCGGCCAGCTGAAGATGGTGAGCACCAACACCACGGAATACACGGTGCGGGTGGTGACCATCTGCATCACCACCACGGCGGCCAGCATCAGCGGGACGCCGAAGAAAACGTCGGAGAGGCGGGCGATCACGGAATCGAGCCAGCCGCCGTAGAACCCGGCGGTGGCGCCGAGGAGGCCGCCGATCACCACGACGGCGATCGTGGTGAGTACGCCGACGAGTACCGAGGCGCGGGCGCCGTAGATGGTGCGGGCGTAGATGTCGTATCCCTGGAGATCGGTGCCGAACCAGTGTTCGCCGCTCGGCGGGAGCAGGGACCGGTCCAGCGAGGCCTCATGCGGGTCCTTCCCGAGGGCGAAGACGCCCGGGAACAGAACCACCAGCAGGATCAGCGTGAGCAGCGCCACGCAGACCCAGAACAAGGGCTTCGCCCTGAGTTGTAACCAGGCCGTCTTCCAGAAGCCCGCGGGCTCGACGTCCTTGGCGACGGCGTCGACTGCGCCGACCACGACGTCGTCCGCGGCCGCGACGAAACGTTCCTGTCCGGGATAGGTGTGATTGTCAGGCATAGCGAATCCTCGGGTCGAGGGCGGCGTAGAGCAGGTCGACCACCACGTTGCAGATGAGGTAGATGACGATGAGCACGGTCACGAAGGAGACCACGGTAGTGGCCTCGCCGCGGATGATCGCCTGGTAGATGGTGCCGCCCACGCCGGGGATGTTGAAGATGCCCTCGGTGACGAGCGCACCGCCCATGAGCGCGCCGATGTCGGCGCCGAGGAACGTGACCACCGGAATCAGCGAGTTCCGCAGCACGTGCACCAGCACGACGCGCGAGCGTGGCAGGCCCTTGGCCGTCGCGGTGCGGACGTAGTCGGCCGTGAGGTTCTGCGAGACCTGCGAGCGGGTGAGCCGCACGACGTACGCGAAGGACACCAGGCCGAGCACGATGCCGGGCAGCAGCAAGTGGTAGAAGTCCAGATTGCCGCCCACGGTGACGGGGAACCACTGCAACTTCACGCCGAAGACGAACTGGGCGACGAAGCCGAGCACGAAGATCGGCACCGCGATGATGATCAGGGAGACGAACAGGATCGACGTGTCGAAGAGCTTGCCCTTCTTCAGGCCGGCGATCACGCCGAAGAAAATGCCGAGGATCGTCTCGACGGCGAGCGCGATGAGCGCCAGGTTCACGGTGACCGGAAAGGCGCGCTTCATCACGTCCCACACCGGTTGGCCCGAGAACGAGGTGCCGAAGTCGAGCGAGAAGACGCCCTTGATGTAGTACCAGTATTGCACCAGGAAGGGCTGGTCGAGGTGGTACTGGGCACGCAGGCCCTC
Source organism: Tsukamurella asaccharolytica (assembly GCF_007858435.1). Classification (GTDB taxonomy): domain Bacteria; phylum Actinomycetota; class Actinomycetes; order Mycobacteriales; family Mycobacteriaceae; genus Tsukamurella; species Tsukamurella asaccharolytica. Next base: position 354,191 of record NZ_VIGW01000001.1, read on the forward strand.
GACCACCTCGGGCGGGAGTGTCCGGTCGCCACCGAGGGCGGCGATCGGGTCAGCGGGGACGAGGAACACGAGCGCGTAGATGAGCAGCGTGGCGCCGAAGAACACGATCACCAACTGCCCGAGCCTGCTCAGGAGATATCTGGTCATGCCATCACTCCTTCGTGATGTTCGTGAAGTCGAAACGGCCGTTCCAGGTGATCTCACCCTTCACGCCGTCGCCGACGCCGCCCGCCGCCTTGTAGTCCCACAGCGGGACGACAGGCAGATCGGCCAGCAGGAAGGACTGGGCCTCGTTGATGAGCCGCGTCGACTGCGCGGGATCCAGCGCCTGCTGGGCCTGCGCGATCTTCGCGTCGAACGCCGGGTTGCTGTAGTCGCCGTCGTTCGAGCCGCCGCCCGTGAGGTAGTTCGATTCCAGGAAGTTCAGCTGCGTCGGGTAGTCGCCCTGCCAGCCGTTGCGGCCCGCGGACTTGAGCGTCTTCTTGGTCAGCTCGTCGCGGATCTGTTTGAACGTGGCGTAGGGCTTGCCCGCGGCCTCGATCCCCAGGGTGTTCCGGATCTGGTTGGTCACCGCGTCGATCCACTGCTTGTGGTCGCCGTCCGAGTTGTAGGCGATGGTGAACTCGCCGCTCCACGGCTTGATCGCGTTCGCCTGCTCCCACCGCTGCTTGGCCAGCTCCGGGTTGTGCTTGACGGTCTCGTTGCCGGGCAGGTCCCCGCTCCATCCGGGGATTGAGCGGGCGGTGAACTCCAGCGACGGGTTGCGGAACCCCTGGAAGACCACGTCGATGATCTGCTGCCGGTCTATCGCCATCGAGATGGCCTGCCGCCGCAGGCGCCCCTCCTCGTCGGGACCGAAGTGCTCGAGGAACTCCGGGATCACGAAGGACTGCGTCTGCGCGGTCGGGCGCACGATGGCCTTCTTGCCGAGCGTCTTCTGAAACGAGCGCAGCGCACTGTTGGGGATGGTGTCGAGCGCGTCCAGGTTCCCCGAGGTCAGATCCACGTAGGCGGGGTCGAAGGACTCGTACATGACGAAGGTGAGCCCGCCGTTCTTCGGCTTGGGCCCCTTGTAGTCCTCGAAGCGCACGGTCTCAAGCTGGACGTTGTGCCGCCACTGCTTGAGCCTGTACGGGCCGTTGCCCACCGGGTTCTGGCCGAACTTCTCCTTGCCCTCGGTGAAGAAGACGTCGGGCAGCGGGACGAACGGGACGTACCCCAGCGCCAGCTTGAAGTCGATGTTGGGTGCGGCGAGGTCGATCGTGAAGGTGTAGTCGTCGATCACCTTCAGTCCGCTCATCTCGGTCTTCGTGGCGCCCTTCTCGGACACCTCGTCGAAGCCGGCGATCGGGGCGTAGAAGCTCTGCTGCTTCTGCAGGTTGCCGATGGCGGCGCCGAAGTTCCAGGCGCGCACGTAGTTCGACGCCTTGACGGGCGTGCCGTCGTGGAAGGTCCAGTCCCGCTTGAGTTTGACCGTGAAGTGCTTGTTGTCGGTGGTCTCGACCGACTCCGCGTTCGCCAGCACCGGCGTCCCGTCCGCCTGGTACGAGTACAGGCCAGTGAACATCATGTCCAGGACACGGCCTCCCATGTTCTCGTTCGTGTCCGACGGGACGAGCCCGCTCTGCGGCTCGCCGCCGTTCACGCGCACGATCGCATCGGGGCCGACGGTGTTCTGCGACCGCGCACCCTCCATGCTGCACCCGGACACTGCCAGGCTCGCGGCGACGACGACGGCGAGGATCGCCCGCGTCGTCGACCACCGCATACTTCGTATTCTCACAACTACCTCCGCCGGAATTGGCCAGTTCAGTGCTCAGCACTCTAAGCCCACCTCACAACTCTGTCCCGGCATTCCCCCCTGCTGACCCCAGTCGCGGCGTGTTCGCACCGCGCACCGTCGGCTCGGGGTATAAGAGGGGGCGATCCCCGTGCACCCCACCTCGGCGCGTACCCCGGATTCCGAGAAAGCCCTGCCCGGCCCTTCACAGGGTCCCTACGATTGCCTCATGACTGATTCCGCGACAGCCGCCTACCCGCCCTCCGCAGAATTCGCAGCTCAGGCCAACACGCAGGGCCGCGACCTGTACGACCGTGCCGAAGCGGATCGGCTGGGGTTCTGGGCCGAGCAGGCGAATCGGCTGCACTGGGACACGCCCTTCGGCGAGGTCCTGGACTGGAGCGGCGCTCCGTTCGCGCAGTGGTTCGTGGGCGGCAAGCTCAACGTCGCGTACAACTGCGTCGACCGGCACGTGGAGGCCGGCAACGGCGACCGCGTCGCGATCCACTGGGTCGGCGAGCCCGGCGACAGCCGCGACCTCACGTACAACGATCTCCAGGAGGAGGTCAGCCGCGCCGCCAACTACCTGAGCTCCCTGGGCCTGGAGCCGGGCGACCGGGTCGCCATCTACATGCCGATGGTGCCCGAGGCCATCGTCGCCATGCTCGCGTGCGCCCGCCTGGGCCTGACCCACTCCGTCGTCTTCGGGGGCTTCTCCGCCGCGGCGCTGCGCTCGCGCGTCGACGACGCGGAGGCGAAGGTCGTCATCACCTCCGACGGGCAGTTCCGCCGCGGCAAGCCCGCGCCGCTCAAGGCCAACGTCGACGAGGCCCTGGACCTGGAGATCGACGGCCAGAAGGCGCAGTCGGTGCGGAAGGTCATCGTCGTGCAGCGCTGCAAGAACGACATCGCGTGGCACGACCGGGACGTCTGGTGGCACGAGTCGGTGGGCGCGGCCTCGTCGGAGCACACCCCCCAGCCCTTCGACGCCGAGCACCCCCTGTTCCTGCTCTACACCTCCGGCACCACGGGCAAGCCCAAGGGCATCGTGCACAGCTCGGGCGGCTACCTGACGCAGGCCGCGTACACGCACTACTACCTCTTCGACCTCAAGCCGGAGAAGGACGTGTACTGGTGCACCGCCGACATCGGCTGGGTCACCGGCCACACGTACATCGTGTACGGACCGCTCGCCAACGGCGTCACGCAGATCGTCTACGAGGGCACACCGAACTCGCCGAACGAGCACCGTCACTTCGAGATCATCGAGAAGTACGGCGTCTCGATCTACTACATCGCGCCCACTCTGGTGCGCACGTTCATGAAGTGGGGGCGCGAGATCCCCGACGCCCACGACCTCAGCTCGATCCGCGTACTCGGCTCCGTCGGCGAGCCGATCAACCCGGAGGCCTGGCGGTGGTACCGCGACGTCATCGGCGCCGGCTCCGCCCCGATCGTCGACACCTGGTGGCAGACGGAAACGGGCGCCGCCATGATCGCCCCGCTCCCCGGTACCACCACGCTCACGCCCGGATCGGCCATGGAGCCGCTGCCCGGCATCAGCGCCACCATCGTCGACGACGACGGGAACACCCTGCCCCGCGGCGAATCCGGCCTGCTCGTCCTCGACCAGCCGTGGCCGGCCATGCTGCGCGGCATCTGGGGCGACCCGGAGCGGTTCGTGGACACCTACTGGTCGCGCTACGCCGACCAGGGCTGGTACTTCGCGGGCGACGGTGCGCGGTACGACGAGAACGGCGCCCTCTGGGTGCTGGGCCGCGTCGACGACGTCATGAACATCTCGGGCCACCGCATCTCCACCGCCGAAGTCGAGTCGGCGCTCGTCGGGCATCCGGCCGTGGCCGAGGCCGCCGTCGTCGGGGCGTCCGACGCGACCACGGGCCAGGCCATCGCGGCGTTCGTCATCCTCCGGCAGGGCGTCGACGACTCCGACCCGGACCGGCTCATCGACGAGATGAAGGCGCACGTCTCCAAGGACATCTCGCCGATCGCCAAGCCCCGCGAGATCAACATCGTGCCCGAGCTGCCGAAGACCCGCTCCGGCAAGATCATGCGCCGTCTGCTCCGCGACGTGGCCGAGGGACGCGAGCTGGGCGACACGTCGACGCTGGTCGACCCGACGGTCTTCGAGGAGATCCGCCGGCAGCGGACCTGAAATCCCGCTCGCATCGGGCGACCACGAGCGGTAGCGTTCGGTAACTGTGTCCTCGCGCAGCGCGGCCGCCGTTCCCGGGCGTGCCGCCCCCCTCCGTGCTGTCCGCTCCGCCGTACTGCCCTACGCCCGCCTGACGGTCGCCGGATTCCGCCAGCAGTCCACCTACCTGGGCGCGGCGGCCGCGGGCGTCTTCACCAACGCCGTCTTCGGCTTCGTCAAGATGGCGATCCTGCTGGCCACGCTCCGCGGGGCGGGCGGCGCGGCGGGCGGGTACACGCCGGAGCTCATGGTCAGCTACATCTTCATCTCCCAGGGGATGCTGACGGCGATCGGCGCCTTCGGGGGCGACGGTGCCCTGGCCGAGCGGATCCGCACCGGCGACATCGCCGTCGACTTCCTGCGCCCGGTGAACGTCCAGTTCGCGACGCTTGCGACGGTGCTCGGCGGCGCGGTCTACTCGCTCATTCCGCGGGCCCTGCCGCTCGTGGCGATCGGCGCCGCGACGTCGATGATGGCCTGGGCGGGCGAGCCGACCGCCTACCCGTTGGGCGCCCTGAGCGTCCTGCTGTCGATCGTGCTCGCGCAGGCGCTGCTGTACTGCGTGCAGATCCTCGGTTTCTGGGTCGTCGACACCCGCGGCATCCAGATGTTCTACGTGGTCGCGGGCACCTTCCTCATGGGCATGTTCGTGCCCGTCGGCCTGTTCCCCGACTGGCTCGCCCGGATCGCGGAATGCACGCCCTTCGCATGGATCCTCATGCCGCCGTGCGACATCCTTTCCGGTCGTATCGACGCGGCCGCCGGCCTGGCCGCCGTCGCGGTGCAGGCGGGGTGGACGGTGGTCGTGCTCGCGGTGGGCGCCCTGCTCACGGCCGCGGGCCGACGGCGCCTGGAGGTGCAGGGTGGCTGACACCGCGCCCGCCGCGCGGCCGGGACCGCTCGCGCCGTACCGCAGGGTACTGGCCTCGCGCGTCCAGGCGCAGCTGAGCTACCGCGCCTCCCTGACGATGGACCTGTCCGCCGCGTTCCTCCTCGGCCTCGTCGAGCTCGCCGAGGTGTGGCTCCTGTTCCACAACGCGAAGATCATCGGCGGCCTCACCTTCTCCGCGGTACTGCTGGTCTTCGCGCTCGCCGACCTCTCCTTCTGCGTGGCCGACATCCTGCTCGGGCACCTCGACAAGTTGCCCCAGTACGTGCGCGCCGGCACCATCGACGTCTTCTACCTGCGTCCCCAGCCGATCCTCCTGCAGCTCATGACGAGCGACATCCGCATCCACCGCCTCACCCGGCCCGCGGTCAGCCTGTTCGCGCTCGGCTACGCCGTCACCCACAACGCGATCGACTGGGGTCCCGGCACCGTCGGCATGCTCGTGCTGGCACTGGTGTGCGGGCCGGTGATCTACTCCTCGGTCTTCGTGATCTCCGCGGGCCTGCAGTTCGTGCTCGTCAACGGCGCGGAGTTCACCAACTCCTTCGTCTACGGCGGCCGGTACGCCGCCTCGCAGCCGGCCTCGGTGTGGCCGGGCGCGATCAAGGTGACGTTCGGCTTCGTCCTCCCGCTCGCCTTCACGGGCTATCTTCCGGCCCTGTACATTCTGGGCCTGCCCGGCGAGGGGGCCTTCCGGCCGGAGCTGGCGTGGGCGCTACCGCTGGCCACCGCGTGGGTGGTGCTCGTGGCGGGCGCCACGTGGCGGTGGGGACTGCGGCACTACCGGGGAGCGGGCGGATGACCGAGCACATCATCGAGACGAGGGGCCTGACGCGCACCTTCGCCAAGCGGGGCTGGAACGGGCGGACCAGGACGGTCACGACGGCCGTCGACCACCTGGACCTGACGATCGCGCCGGGTGAATCCGTCGGGTACATCGGTGCGAACGGCGCCGGCAAATCGACCACGATCAAGATGCTCATGGGCATCCTCGTGCCCACGTCGGGGACGGTGCGCACCGTCGGGCTCGATCCGCTCGCCCGGCGGCGCGACGTGGCCCGGCGCGTGGGCGTGGTCTTCGGGCAGCGGTCGCAGCTGTGGTGGGACCTGCCGACCGGGCGGTCGCTGGAGATCCTCGCGGCCGTGCACCGGCTCCCCGACGCCGTGGCGAGGGAGCGGGCCGACCGCCTCGTCGAACAGCTGGAACTGGGCGACTACCTCGATCGGCCGGTGCGCCAGCTCAGCCTCGGCGAGCGGATGCGCGCCGAAGTCGCCGCCTCGCTGATGCATTCGCCCGACCTGCTGATCCTCGACGAGCCCACCATCGGCCTCGACGTGCTCAGCAAGCAGCGGCTGCGCGAGTTCCTCATCGCCGAGCGCGCAGAACGCGGCCTCACCCTGCTGCTCACCACGCACGACATGGGCGACGTGGAACGGCTGTGCGACCGGATCCTCGTCGTCGACCGCGGGCGCACCGCCTTCGACGGCACGCTCGAGGGCCTCGTGGGGACCGTCGGGGCCGCGCGCGTGCTGGTCCTCGACCTGGACCGGCCCACGCCCGACCTCGAGGTCGACGGTGCGCGGCACCTCGCCAGCGAGGCCGGGGGCCTGCGGCAGCGGCTGGACTTGAACGCGCCCCTACCGCAGGTGCTCGCGGCCGTCGCCGACCGGGCGACGGTGCGCGACCTCACCGTCGAGGAGCCCGACATCGAGGACGTGGTGCGGCGGCTCTACGAGCGATCGCGGCGCAGAACCTGAGCACCCCTGCGGTCGAACCGCACGCCACGCGGCCTCATGGCGCCAGTGGACCGCGCGGGCACGGACCGGTAGGCAGTATCCATGGGTTTCACCCGCGAGCAGCTGCTCGCTTACTCGGATACGACGGTGCCCGACCTCCTGGGTCCCGGCTGTCGGCTGCTGTTCTCCGGCATCAACCCCGGCCTGTGGACCGCGGCGACGGGCGCGCATTTCGCGCGACCCGGCAACCGCTTCTACCCGGCGCTGTACGGGGCGGGCATCGTGGACCACGTCATCGACGCCGCCGACGGGATGAGCTTCGCCGACCGGAACGCCCTGGTGGACGCGGGGGTCGGCATCACCAACGTTGCGCCGCGGGCCACGGCGAAGGCGAGCGAGCTGACCGCGAAGGAACTCCGCGAGGGCGGTGAGGCACTGGTCGAGCGAGTGCTCCAGGTGGCGCCGCGGATCCTCGCGGTACTCGGGATCACCGCCTACCGCACGGCCTTCCGCGAGCCGAAGGCCGTGCCCGGCCCCCAGGACCGCACCATCGGCGCGACCCGGGTGTGGGTGCTGCCCAACCCGAGCGGGCTCAACGCCCACGAGACGGTCGACACGCTCGCGGCGGCGTACCGTCGGGCCGCCGAGGCCGCAGGGGTGAGCACGGGCGCCCCGTAGCGCGGGCTAGACCGTGTCGAGTTCCACATCGCGGGTCTCGTGCATCAGGAGGAGGGCGATCAGCGTCGCGCCGCCGGCGAGCGCGAGGTAGACGCCGACCCAGCCGACGCCGTAGGAGCTGACCAGCCACGTGGCGATGAACGGCGCGATGGCGGCGCCGAGGATCGACGCGAAGTTGTACGAGATGCCGCTGCCCGTGTACCGGACGTTGGTCGCGAACAGCTCCGGGAGCACCGCGCTCATCGGACCGAAGGTGAGGCCCATGAGCGTGAGGCCCGCGATGAGGACGGCGAGCATCGTGCCCTGCGTCGTGGTCGCGGGGTCGAGAATCCACTGGAAGGAGAGCCCGTAGGCGATGATCGCGAGCGTCACGCCGATGAGCAGCTTGCGCCGGCCGATGCGATCGGCGAAGTACCCGGACACGGCGACGAAGGCGGCGAAGAACAGCACCGCGATGAGCTGCATCTCGAGGAAGTCGATGTAGGAGATGCCGAGCTTGACGCCCGACTCGTCGACGACCTTGCCGGTGCCGTAGGAGACGATCCAGGTGGTGACCAGGTAGAACAGCGTGTAGGTCGCGACCATCACGAAGGTGCCGATGATGAGCGGCCGCCACGCGGTGCGCACTACCTCGCCCAGCGGCGCCTTGACCTTCTTGCCGTCCTTGACGGCCTTGGCGAAGACCGGGGTCTCGGTCAGCTTGAGACGGACGTACAGGCCGACGATCACCATCACCGCCGACGCGAGGAACGGGATGCGCCAGCCCCACGTCAGGAAGGCGTGGTTCGACGCCGACGTCGTCGAGTCGAAGTCCATCAGCTGCATGATCACCAGGAAGGTGCCGTTGGCCAGGAAGAAGCCGAAGGGCGCGCCCAGCTGCGGACACATCGCCGCCCACGCGCGCTTGCCCGGTGCCGCGGTCTCCGTCGCCAGCAGCGCCGCGCCCGACCACTCGCCGCCCAGGCCGAGGCCCTGCGCGAAGCGCATCACGGCGAGCAGGGCCGGCGCCCAGTAGCCGACCTGATCGAAGGTCGGGAGCACACCGATGAGGAAGGTCGCGATGCCCATGGTGAGCAGCGAGCCCACCAGGGTGGCCTTGCGGCCCACTCGGTCGCCGAAGTGACCGAACAGGATCGACCCGAGCGGTCGCGCGACGAAGGCCAGTCCGAAGGTCGCGAAGGAGGCGAGGAGCGCCGCGGTGTCGTCCCCCTTCGGAAAGAACAGGACGGGGAAGACCAGCACTGCTGCGGTCGCGTAGATGTAGAAGTCGAAGAACTCGATGGTGGTGCCCACCATGGAGGCGACGACGATTCGCCTGCGATTCATTGGCAGGAGATTACGCCCGGGACCACCGGACCGAGGAGGTGACCCCGGTCACCGTCGGAGCCTGCGGTACGGTCGACAAATGGATGACGCACCGCCCCGGTTTCGGGCCTCACGGGCGTTGATCCGCTTTCTGCGGACCGAGACCGTCGGCGGCACAGCCCTTCTCATCGCAGCGGCGATCGCGCTCCTGTGGGCCAACTCCCCCTGGGCCGAGAGCTACGCCCACCTCGCCGAAATCAAGGTCGGCAGCGACGACTGGACGGTCTTCGGCTACCCGCTGCACCTGCAGCTCTCGCTCGCCGACTGGGCCAAGGACGGCCTGCTGGCGATCTTCTTCTTCGTCGCCGGCCTGGAGCTCAAGCGCGAGCTGGTCGTCGGCGAGCTGTCGACGGCGCGGGGCGCCGCCCTGCCCGTGCTGTGCGCCGTCGGCGGCGTCGTGATCCCGGCGATCATCGCCTTCGGCATCGCCCGTGACAACCCGTACATCGGGAGCGCGTGGGCCATCCCCATCGCCACCGACATCGCCTTCGCGCTGGGCATCCTCTCGCTGATCGGCTCGCGGCTGCCGTCGGGGGCGCGGGTCTTCCTGCTCGGACTCGCGGTGGTCGACGATCTCATCGCGATCGCGGTCATCGCCGTGCTGTTCGCGGGCGACCTCAAGATCGGCTGGCTGGCCGTCGCGGCGGTGGGCTGCGCGCTCTACTGGTTCGGACAGCACCGTCGGATCACGACGCCCCTCTATTACATCCCGATCGCGATCGTGGTCTGGGTCGCCATGCTGCAGTCCGGGGTGCACGCCACCATCGCGGGCGTCGCGCTGGGCCTGTTGACGCGCGTCAAGCCCGACCCGGGCGAGGAGGAATCGCCCGCCGAACGGCTCGAGCACAAGATCCAGCCGATCTCGGCCCTGATCTGTGTGCCGGTCTTCGCGTTCTTCGCCTCCGGTGTCGCCGTGAACGGCGAGGTCTTCCGGGAACTGTTCACCGACGACCTGGCGCTCGGCATCATGGTCGGCCTGTTCTTCGGCAAGATCATCGGCATCACGGGGGCCAGCGTGGTCGCGGTGAAGCTGCGTCTGGCGGAACGCCCCGAGGGTCTCGACAACCGGGACATCCTGGCGCTCAGCGTGCTCGGCGCCATCGGCTTCACCGTGAGCCTGCTGGTCGCGGAGCTCGCACTGCCGGAGGGAGAGGCCGATCTCGCCAAGGCCGCGGTCCTGCTCACCTCCGTGGCGGCGTCGGTGATCGGCGCCCTGTTGCTACTGCGGCGCGGGCGGGCGCACGCGGTCGCCTGACGGGCCGCACGCCGACGAACAGGTCGACACGTCGTGGTCGCGCGGACACACCGGGGTGACCTCTGGCACGATGACTGATAACTAGAGGAGGACGACAGTGAGCTTGGACAGCACGCCCACCAGCGGGACCCCGCGGACGCTCTCGGCGATTCCGCTGACCGATCCCAACGTGACCGCCTCGGGCGACCCCACGATCGGCAGCCTGGTACGGGACGCGACGACGCAGGTCTCCTCGCTGGTCCGCGCCGAGGTCGAGCTCGCCAAGGCCGAGACCATGCGGGACGTGAAGAAGGCGGCCACCGGCTCGGCCTTCTTCGCGGTCGCGGGCGTCGTGGCCCTGTACTCGTCGTTCTTCTTCTTCTTCTTCCTCACGTGGCTGCTCAACGTGTGGCTGCCGATGTGGGCGGCCTCGCTCATCGTCTTCGTCCTCATGCTGGTCGTGGCGGGCGTCGCCGCACTCCTCGGCTACCTCAAGGTCAAGCGCATCAAGGGCCCGCAGAAGACGATCGCCTCGCTCAAGGAGTCGCAGTCGCTGCTCAAGAACGAGGTCGACCCGACGTCCGCCCTCCCACCGGGCGCCCCGTCGACCGCCGCGCGCCGCTGACGGCCCGACCCTGAGACACCACCGGTGAGCAGTCCCGATCCGTCGAGTGTCCGGTTCCCCGGTCCCTGGGAGCACCTCGACGTCCGCGCCAACGGTATTCGACTGCACGCCGTCGAATACCGGCCCGAGGGCGGCGAATCCGATCCGGACCGGCCGCTCGTGGTGTTCCTGCACGGCTTCGGCGGATTCTGGTGGAGCTGGCGGCACCAGCTGCCGCACCTGCACGAGGCCGGCTACCGCGCTGTCGCAGTCGACCTGCGCGGCTACGGCGACAGCGACAAGCCGCCGCGCGGCTACGACGGCTGGACCCTCTCCGGCGACGTCGCGGGTCTGGTCCGCGCGCTCGGCCACACGTCGGCGGCGCTCGTCGGGCACGGCGAGGGCGGCCTCGGCTGCTGGGCCACTGCCACGCTGCACCCGAGGGTGGTCGCCGCGATCGCAGTGATCTCCTCCCCGCACCCGATCGCGCTGAAGCGTTCCGCGTTGCGCAACAAGGACCAGCGCTCGGCGATGCTCGGCCCCATCACCTTCGCCCAGCTCCCGCGCGTCGCGGAGGACCGCCTCACGCGCGACGACGGTGCCGCGATCGCGGCGGTGTACGCCGCCCGCAGCGGCGCGGGGTGGCGCGGCACCGCGGACTACGCCGACGCCCTCGCGCAGTACCGCAGCGCCATCCGGATCCCCGGCACCGCCCACAGCGCCCTCGAATACGCCCGCTGGGCCTGGCGCAGCCAGTTCCGCCCCGACGGCGCCCGGTTCCTCAGCAGCATGAACCAGCGGCTGCACATCCCGGTGCTCGCCTTCCGCGGCGAGGACGACCCTTACGTGCTGCCGCAGCCCGTCTACTCCAGCCACGATTGGGCCACGGACTACCGCGTGCGCGACGTCGAGAACGCCGGGCACTACGCGCACGAGGAGGCGCCCGGCGCCGTCGGGCCGCAGCTCGTGGACTTCCTCGCCGGCCTGCCCGGGCCGCGCCTGCTGCCCTGAGCGTCCCGCCCCACGTCAGCGGTTGACGCAGGCCCCCGTCGAGACGCCCGCCGTGGCCGTCGCACCGGCCTGCAGGGCGGGTTCCACCTGCTTGGCGGTGAGAGCGAAGGCGGTGTCGGCGTCGTCGACCGCGACGCCGAAGATCACACCGACGACGTTCCCCTCGCGGTCGAGGACCGGGCCGCCCGAATTGCCGGGGCGGACCTGCCCGCGGAGCAGGTAGACGTCGCGCCGGACCTGCGCGTCGCGGTAGATGTTGCGACCCTCGAGGGTCTGCTGGCTGCGCACCCGCGACGAGGACAGAGTGAGTGGGCCGCCCCCGGGGTAGCCGAGCACGAAGCCCGCGTCGCCGGGCTTGGCGCCGTTGAAGACGATCGGCAGCGGCTTGGCCTGCAGGCCGGGCACGTTGAGCACGGCGACGTCGGTCTGCGCGTCGAAGTAGACGACCTGCGCAGAATACTTCCTGGTCCCGTCGACGGTGACCTGCACGCTGCGGGTTCCGGCGACGACGTGCGCGTTGGTCACCACGCGGCCCGGCGTCGCGACGAAGCCGGAGCCCTCGAGCGCGCGGCTGCACGACGGGGCCTGGCCGTCGATGCGGACGACCGAGGAGCGGACGCGCTGCACCGCGGGATCGGAGAAGTCGACGCGGTCGGGCGCCTCGACGCTGACGACCGGGGTGTTCACGAACGGGCCCAGCGCCTGCGGCAGCCCCGAGTCGTCGATGATCGCGGAGAACTTCTGCGGCAGCTCGTCGGCGCCGACGACCTTCGCGAACTCGTTGACGGCACCGAGCACCGCCGAGCCGTTGACGGACCGGGAGATCTGCGGCGCGGCCGCCGAGGTGAGCGGGATCGCCACCAGCCAGGCCGCGACGAGCAGCGCTCCGACCTGGACCACAGCGCCGACGCCGGAGTCGACGGTGCGCACGCCGGTACTGCGGATCGAGCTGCGCACCGCGCGCCCGAGCACCATCCCGGAGAGCTCGCCGATGATCACCAGCCCGGCCAGCAGGCCGACGCCGAGAAGGAGCCGGCCCTTGGGGTCGTCGACCGAGCCGAGGACGTGCGGGGCGAGCAGCACCCCCGCGGCGGCGCCGAGCACCACGCCGATGAACGCGAGCACGGAGGCGGCGGCGCCCTGCCGGTAGCCGGAGAGGGCGGCCAGGATCATCAGGACGACGACTATGACGTCGACCCAGGTCGAACCGGTCATCGAAGTGTCTCCTGCCAGGTCTGGGCGCGCGCGGCCGCGGCTCGCACCTCGTCGGTGAGCGGGCGCACGTCGTCGGTGTTCCACGGCCGTTCCCAGCCCGCGGCCCCGATCAGCGCATTCATCAGGCCGCCCGTGAAGCCCCACACCAGCATCGGGCCGACGGCGAAGGCCGGCCCGCGGTAGAAGGACTTGCGCACCATGAACCGGTGCGCGGGATCGATCAGCTCGGCCAACGGCACGCGCCGGACCAGCGCGGTCTCGCCGGGATCCACGACGTGGACCTCGGACGGGCGGGCCGCGAAGCCGATCACCGGGATCACGCGGAAGCCGGAGACCGGCACCTCGATGGGGTCCAGCTCGGCGACCACCTCGACGGACTCGGGGTCGAGGCCGGTCTCCTCCCAGGCCTCGCGCAGCGCGACGGCCACGTCGTCGGCGTCCTCGGGATCGCGGGCGCCGCCGGGGAAGGCGACCTGGCCGGCGTGCTGCCTCAGGGCGGAGGCGCGCTGGATGAGCAGCACGGTCGCGTCCTCGGGCGGCGTCGGGCCGGAGGCGGACGGGTCACCGTCGAACAGGATGAGAACCGATGCGCGGCGCGGATTGCGCACGCGCTGCAGTGCCGCGACCGCGCCGCCGCGCTGCTCGAGCTCGCCCGCCACGTCACCGAGGTTGCCGAGCAGCGGGTCCAGCCACCGCGGCGCGGTCACAGGGAGACCCCGAGTTCGGTCCGCAGGAGGGCGGCCACCTCGTCGACAGAGGTGAATGGTTGCGCGTGCACACCGGCAACAGTGCCATTGGAACGCAACAGAACGGTCACGGGATAGGCCCTCGGCGCGCCGAGGGCGGTGGCCACCCGGCTCTGCGGGTCCTGCACGGTCGGCAGCGCGACCTTGAGCTCGGCCAGCAGATCCAGACCGGCGACGGCGTTGGGATCGGCGTGCACGCCGAGCACGGTGAGACGGTCACCGGCGCGGGCCGCCACCTCGGCGAGCACCGGCAGTTCGACGCGGCACGGCCCACACCACCACGCCCAGACGTTGAGCAGGACGGGCCTGCCGCCCGCGGCGGCCAGGTCGACGGGTGCGCCGTCGCCGAGGCAGGTCAGGGGTGTGCCGGCGAGAGCGCCCGCGCCGATGCCGGCGGGGCAGGGCGGCAGCGCCGCCCGGGTGCGCGCGGCCGCCAGCTGGCCGGGGCTCGCACTGGTCGACGGTGCCGCGGCCGGCGCCGGGGACTCGGCGCGGTCGTCCCCGCGGGGCCAGATGGCCACGGCCAGGGCGACGGCGACGATCGCGCAGACGACGAGCCAGCGCACGCCGGCGGGGACACGGCTGCGCTCGCCGGGCAGCAGGGGCGCGGGCTCGCGGTCGGCGTCGGGCTTCGTGGGCTCGGTCACCGGCCACCCCCGGCCCTCACGCGGCGCCGCCGCGGCGGGGGCGGCGCGATCTCGAGCAGGTGGTCGCGCTCGGGGCCTTTGACCAGGTCCGCGGCCTCGGCGGGGTCGACCGGGCCGGTCCCGAACGCGGGGCAATCCTTGGCGAGCACACAGACGCCGCAGGCGGGCTTGCGGGCGTGGCAGACACGGCGCCCGTGGAAGATCACGCGGTGGCTCAGCAGGGTCCATTCCTTGCGCGGGATCAGCTCGCCCACGGCGTGCTCGATCTTCACCGGGTCGCTCTCCTCGGTCCACTCCCAGCGGTGCACGAGGCGCGAGAAGTGCGTGTCGACGGTGATGCCGGGGACGTCGAAGGCGTTCCCGAGGATCACGTTCGCGGTCTTTCGTCCGAAGCCGGGCAGCGTCACCAGCTCCTTCATCGTGCGCGGCACCTCGCCGTCGAAGCGGTCCACGAGGGCCTGGCCCAGCCCCATGATCGACGTGGCCTTGTTGCGGTAGAAGCCCGTCGAACGGATGTACTCCTCCAGCTCCGTCCGGTTGGCCCCGGCGTAGTCGGCGGCCGTCCGGTAGCGCGCGAACAACGCGGGTGTGACTTGATTCACGCGCACGTCGGTGCACTGCGCGGAGAGGATCGTGGCGACCGACAGCTCGAGCGGATCGGTGAAGTCGAGTTCGCAGTACACGTGGGGGAAAGCGGTGGCGAGTGTCCGATTCATCCGCCGGGCACGGCGCACCAGTCCGAGGTGGGTCTCCGGCTCCGGGGGCATGAGAATCAATTCTAACGACGGTGCCGTCGCCTCTTCGTTGCCGGATCGAGACCTTGGCTGTGTTTACTGTCCGGCATGCAAGGATTGCTCGGATTGCTGTTCCCGGTGGTGCTGATGCTCTTCGCGTTGGCCATGGAGCGTATCGAGACCCGCGTGACGGCCGAGCCCGTCGCGTCCCCCGCGACCGGCGACGACGAGGTGCCCGACGTCGAGACGCTGGCGCGGATCGGCCTCCCCAAGGCCGTCGACCGCCTCGATCTCGACGGCGGCGCCGAGCGCCGCGCCAGCTGATCCGCAGCGGTCCCGACCAGCTACCCGCGGTCCCGAGCCGCCGAATGAGGAACGCCCCCGTGCCCATCGGCATGTGAACGGGTAGCCTTTCAGGAGACGTCTGTGCGATTTCCCACATCCGCGCGGAACGCTGCATAAACTCACACTTCAGGTCGCGGCGATCGCCGCCTGCGACCGATCGTCGATCAAGGAACGAGGTACCCCGTGGACGAGGTCCTGGCGCGGGCCGGCATTTTTCAGGGTGTCGAGCCGGGCGCGGTCGATGCGCTCACCAAGGATCTGCACGAGGTCGACTACCCCCGGGGCCATGTCATCTTCAACGAGGGCGAGCCCGGCGACCGGCTGTACATCATCCTGTCCGGCAAGGTGAAGCTCGGCCGCCGCTCCCCGGACGGCCGCGAGAACCTGCTGTCGGTGATGGGCCCGTCGGACATGTTCGGCGAGATGTCGATCTTCGATCCCGGCCCCCGCACGTCGAGCGCCACCTGCATCACCGAGGTCCGCGCGATGACGATGGACCGCGAGGCCCTGCGGGCGTGGATCCGGGATCGGCCGGAGATCGCGGAGCAGCTGCTGCGGGTGCTGGCCCGCCGCCTGCGGCGCACCAACAACAACCTGGCCGACCTCATCTTCACCGACGTCCCCGGCCGGGTCGCCAAGCAGCTGCTGCAGCTCGCGCAGCGCTTCGGTACGCACGAGAACGGCGCACTGCGGGTCACGCACGACCTCACGCAGGAGGAGATCGCGCAGCTCGTGGGCGCCTCGCGCGAGACCGTGAACAAGGCCCTGGCCGACTTCGCGCACCGCGGCTGGCTGCGCCTCGAAGGCAAGTCCGTGGTGATCACCGACTCCGAGCGCCTGGCCCGCCGCGCCCGCTGACGCCTGAGGTTCCGCTCAGGACGCGGTCCGCTCAGCCGTGCTCGGCGAGGTAGGCGAGTTGGACTTTGACGGACTGGCGCGCCGCGGGCCAGGCCTTCTTGTCGACGTCGCGGTAGACGTGCTTGACGACCTTCATCGGCTTGGCCTTCGCGGCGCTCACGCCGAGGTGGTCGAGGGCGTCCCGGACCTGCTGCAGCCGGTCCCGACGGTGCGCCGCGTAGGCCGCGACGACGGGCGCCGCGTCGGGCAGGTCGGGGCCGTGCCCTGGCAGGAGGACGCGGCCCGCGGCCACCTTCGCCAGGGCGTCGAGCGAGCCGAGGTAGTCGGCGAGGGTCCCGTCCTCGGCGTCGAGCACGGTGGTGCCGCGGCCGAGGATCGTGTCGCCCGAGACGAGCGCCCCGGGCTCGCCCTCGGCGCCGTCGACCAGGAAGCTCAGCGAATCGGCGGTGTGACCGGGGGTGTGCAGCACCTCGATCCGCAGACCCGCGACCTCGATCACCTCGCCGCCGGCGAGCGGCGTCGCGGTGTTGATGCAGTACGTCGGGGAGAAGGCACGGATGGGGCTGCGGGTGAGCTCCTGCCAGCGCTTGAGGCCGCCGGTGTGGTCCGCGTGCCGGTGCGTCACCAGGGTCAGGGCGACGGTGCCCGCGGCCTTCGCGACGCGCTTGAGATGCTTCTTCTCGCCCTTGGGGCCGGGGTCGATGACCACGGCCTCCTCGCGGCCGGGCGCGCGCAGGATCCACGTGTTGGTGCCCTCGAGCGTCATCACCGACGGGTTGTCGCAGAGCAGCACCGCCGCGTACGGCGTGACCCGCCGCAGCTTCCCTGGCAGCGGGTGGGCCGGGCGGGAATCAGCCGGGTGGCCCGGGTGGGAATCCGCCGGCTGCTCGGTCATACCTGGACCGTGAGCTCGACCTCGACGGGCGCGCCGAGCGGGAGCTCCGCGACGCCGACGGCCGACCGGACGTGCACGCCCGCGTCGCCGAAGACCTCTCCGAGCAGCAACGACGCGCCGTTGAGCACCTGTGCCTGGTTGGAGAAGCCGGGCGCGGAGGCCACGTAGCCGGTGACCTTGACGACGCGCTTGACCGCGTCGATCCCGACGAGGGCGTGGATCGCGGCGAGCGCGTTCAGCGCGCACTGCCGCGCCGCGAACTGCGCGTCGTCGAGATGGACGATGCCCTCGCGGGTCTCGCTGACCTTGCCCTGCGCGACGAGCTCGCCGTCGCGCATCGGCAGCTGGCCGGAGGTGTGAACGAGGTCGCCCACCTGCGTGGCCGGGACGTACGCGGCCAGCGGCGGCACGACCTCGGGCAGGACGATGCCCAACTCCGCCAGGCGCTCGGAGGCGGTCACGACGTCGCCCGCTTCATGTATGCGACGTGCTGCTCACCGGTCGGGCCGGGCAGCACGGTGACGAGCTCCCAGCCGTCGGAACCCCAGGTGTCGAGGATCTGCTTGGTGGCGTGCGTCAGCAGCGGAATGGTGGCGTACTCCCAGGTGGTCTTGTCGCTCATGGCATCACCCTATCCACCGCGGGCGCGCGGCGACAGGCGCGATCCCTCACTCGGCGCGGAACGTGTTCTCGGTCGCATTGCCGGAGGAGGTTCACCTTAACGGCCCGGCCGGGTAACGAGGTATGGATATGCTCCGATCGTGGTGGTGAGTGAGGCGGACCCCGGCGGGGTCGCGCAGGACGCGGCGACGGCGTGGCCCGAGGGGCTCCGGGAGTCGCGGTTGCACTTCGTGTCCGGCAAGGGCGGCACCGGCAAGTCGACGGTGGCCGCGGCGCTCGCGCTGGCGCTCGCCTCCGGTGGCAAGAAGGTGCTGCTCATCGAGGTGGAGGGCCGCAGCGGTATCGCCCCGACCTTCGAGGTGGGGGAACTACCCCCGACGGAGACGCGGATCGCGGCGACCGACGGCGGCGGCGAGGTGCACGCGCTGCCGATGGATGTGGAGGCGACCTTCCTCGACTACCTCAAGACCAACTACGGCATGGGCCTGGCGGCGCGGGCACTCAAGTCGATCGGCGCGATCGAGTTCGCGACGACGCTGGCGCCCGGGCTCAAGGACATCCTGATCACCGGCAAGATCATGGAGTGCACCCAGCGCCGCACGGGCGACGGTCGCTACGCCTACGACGCGATCGTCGTGGACGCACCGCCCACCGGCCGGATCGGGATGTTCCTCGACGTCACCCGGGCGATGCGGGAGATCGCGAAGGCCGGGCCGATCGCCGGCCAGGCGGACCGCGTGGTCCGCCTGCTGCACTCCCCCGACACCGTCGTGCATCTGGTGACCCTGCTCGAGTCGCTGCCCATCCAGGAGACCGCCGAGGCGGCGACGGAGTTGCGGGCGCTGGACCTGAAGGTCGGCACCGTCATCGTGAACCGCACTCTGCCGCAGTTGCTCTCCGAGGCCGATCTCGCCGCCGCCGCCGCCGGGACGGTGGACGGCCCCGCCGTGCGGGCCGCGCTCGACGGTGCCGGGCTGCCGCTGTCCGACGCGGACCTCGCCGGCCTGCTCACCGAAACCATCCAGTTCGCACGGACGGTCCGCGCTCAGGACGGCGCGCGCGCGGACCTACGTGCGATCGACGCCGCGGGCCGGCTGGAACTGCCGCTGCTCACGGGCGGTGTCGACCTGCGCGGCGTGTACGAGCTGTCCGGCGTCCTGATCGAGGCGGGAGTCCGATGATCGACCTGAAGCTCGGACCGCAGCTGGTGGACCCGGGCACGCGCGTGGTCGTCTGCTGCGGCAGCGGCGGCGTCGGCAAGACCACGACCGCCGCGGCGATGGCGCTGTGGGCGGCGGAGCACGGGCGGCGCGTCGTGGTGCTGACGATCGATCCCGCGCGCCGGCTGGCGCAGGCGCTCGGCGTCGCGGACCTGACCAACGAGCCGCAGGAGGTCTCGATCCCCGGCGACGGGACCCTGCACGCGATGATGCTCGACATGAAGCGGACCTTCGACGAGATGGTCACCTCCAACGCGGATCCCGCTCGGGCGCAGGAGATCCTGGCGAACCCCTTCTATCAGACGGTGGCATCGTCGTTCTCCGGCACGCAGGAGTACATGGCGATGGAGAAGCTCGGCCAACTCACCGCCGACGGCCGCTGGGATCTCGTGGTGGTGGACACGCCGCCGTCGCGCAACGCCCTGGACTTCCTCGACGCGCCGAAGCGGTTCGGCTCCATGCTGGACTCGCGACTGATGCGCCTCATCGCCGGCCCGACCCGAGGCCTCGGCCGCATGGTCTCCGGCGGCATGGGCCTGGCCCTGAAGCTGGTCTCCACCATCGTGGGCAGCCAGATGCTTTCCGATGCTTCTGGTTTCGTCGCGCAGATGGACACCTTGATCGGCGGCTTCCAGGAGCGGGCCGAGGGCACCTACGCGCTGCTGGCGCGGCCCAGCACCCGCTTCGTGGTGGTCGCCTCGCCCGAGGAGGACACGCTCCGCGAGGCGACGTACTTCGTGGAGCGGCTCGCCGGCGAGTCGATGCCGCTGGCCGGACTCATCGTCAACCGTACGCACCCCGGGCTCGCCACGATCGGCGTGGATCGGGCCCGGGAGGCCGCGAGCCGCCTCGGCTCCAGCGGCGCCGCCGGCACCGCGGAGGGGGTGCTGCGCGTGCACGCGTGGCGTGCGGAGATCGCGGCGCGCGAGGTAGAGGTGCTCGGCACGTTCGTCGGCCGGTGCCCGACGGTGCCGGTGGTCGGGGTGCCCTCACTTCCGTTCGAGGTGGCGAACCTCGAGGCGCTGCAGGCCGTGGCCGAGCAGATCGTCGGCTCCTAGCCGCGCGCCCGACCGGGCCGAGGGGATCAGCCCGCGACGACGCGCTTGCGGTCGCGCTGGGCCTCGAAGAAGGAACGCCAGCTGGTGACCTCGGGGTGCTGACGCAGAAGCGCACGGCGCTGGCGCTCGGTCATACCGCCCCAGACACCGAACTCGACGCGGCTGTCGAGCGCATCGGCGCCGCACTCGAGCTGGACGGGGCAGTGCCGGCAGATGGTGGCGACTTTGCGCTGGGCCGCGCCGCGGACGAACAACTCGTCAGGATCGACGTCACGACACCTGGCCTTCGACACCCACACCAGGCGATCCTCGTCGTCGACCGAAACGTGTGCACTTGTCATCTGACTCCCTTTCGCATGGTGCGGCCCGGCCCTGGTGACGCCCCGTCCCTTCCGGTGTCAGGGGGTCGTTCGGGATGCTCGCCACATCGTCTGCAATAGTGTTATCTGAATCACACGACGGACACAAGTCGAGGGCCGGGGTAAATCGAACAGTGGTCCAAGAAATCCAGTACACCCGTACCGATCATCTGGTCGGCGCGTCGGGATCGACGCCGAGGACGGGGCGGCACGTATCCTGGTGACCGTGTCGAAACCCGGAGTGATCGCGAAGCTGGTCGGCTGCGTCCTGCTGGCCGGACTGCTGGTCGCCGGCGTCCTGTTCCCGTACGTCGGCGGCCTGGGGCTGATCTCCAATCGCGCCGCGGACACCGTCGACAACATCAGCTCCGAACTGCTGGAGGGCCAGGTTCCGGAGGTCACCACGGTCTCCGACTCGACCGGCGCGCCGATGGCCTACCTCTACGACCAGCGCCGCGTGCAGGTCCCCTTCGATCAGATCTCGCCCGACATGGTGCGTTCGATCATCTCCATCGAGGACAAGCGGTTCATGGAGCACGACGGCGTCGACTACCAGGGCACCGTGCGTGCCTTCCTCAAGAACCAGTCCGCCGGCGAGGTGCAGCAGGGCGCGTCCACGCTGGATCAGCAGTACATCAAGAACTACCAGCTGCTTGTTCTCGCGAAGTCCGACGCCGACCGTCGCGCAGCCGTCGCCACCACCCCGGCGCGCAAGCTCCGCGAGGTGCGGATGGCGCTCACGCTCGAGCGCACATTGACCGAGCGGGCGAAGGAGGAGCACGGGGTCGACGACGCGCGCGCCAAGGTGATCGCCAAGGAGCAGATCCTGGCGCGCTACCTCAATCTGGTCCCCTTCGGCAACGGCGCCTACGGCATCGAGGTTGCCGCGCAGACCTACTTCGGCAAGCGCGCCGCCCAGCTGAACATCCAGGAGTCGGCGATGCTCGCCGGGATGGTGCAGTCGAGCTCGTCGCTCAATCCCTACACCAATCCGCGGGGTGTGCTCGATCGCCGCAACACGGTGCTCGACACCCTCGTCACGAACTTCCCGGACAAGGCGGCCGAGTACGAGGCCGCCAAGCGGACGCCACTCGGCGTGCTGCCGCGCCCCAACACGCTCCCCGGCGGCTGCATCTCCGCGGTCGCGAACCGCGGCTACTTCTGCGACTACGTGCTGCAGTACCTCGCCGAAGCGGGCATTCCGAAGGAGACGGTGATGCGCGGCGGCTACACCATCCGCACCACTCTGGACCCGCGGGTGCAAGATTCCGTGCAGGCCTCCCTGAACGCCACCGCCAGCCCCACGTTGTCGAACGTCGCGCAGGTCATGAACGTGATCAAGCCGGGCGAGAACTCGCACGACATCGTGGCGATGAATTCCTCGCGCGTCTACGGCCTGGACGTCGCGAAACGGCAGACGGTGCAGCCCGAGCCCTTCGCCCAGGTCGGCGACGGCGCGGGCTCGACCTTCAAGATCTTCACCGTCGCCGCGGCGATGGAGAAGGGCATGGGCCTTGACACCAACGTGACGGTCCCGTCGACGGTGCAGGTCAAGGGAATGGGCCACGGCGGCTACGCCGGTTGCCCGTCGGACTCCTACTGCGTGAAGAACGCCGGCCCGTACCCCTCGTCGATGTCGCTGACCCAGGCGCTCGCGACGTCGCCGAACACGCCGTTCATCAAGCTCATCGAGCAGGTGGGCGTGGCACCCGTCGTCGACATGGCGGTCAAGCTGGGCCTGCGCTCGTACACCCTGCCGGGGAGCTCGGGCTTCGGCGCCGACAGCCTCGCGGACATGTTCAAGAAGCAGAACCTCGCCTCGTTCACCCTCGGCCCGACCGCAGTGAGCGCGCTGGAGCTGACGAACGTGGCCGCGACGCTGGCATCCGGCGGCGTCTGGTGCCCGGCGAACCCGGTGCAGTCGATCACCCAGCCCAAACGCAACAGCGACGGCATCCAGACCATCGGGGCCGACGGTAAGCCCGAGACCACGCCGGTGCCCTACAAGTCGGAGAAGTGCGAGCAGGTCATCGACAGGGGCTTGGCGAACACGCTCGCGAACGCGCTGAGCGCGGACGACCGCGGCGCGGGCACCTCCGCCGCGGCCGCCTCGCGCTCGGGATGGACCCTGCCCTTGTCCGGCAAAACAGGCACCACGGAGACCTTCCGCTCCTCGGCATTCCTCGCCTACACGAACCAGTACGCCGGTGCCAGCTACGTCTACAACGACGGCAACTCCCCCGGCCCGATCTGCACCAGCCCGCTCCGGCCGTGCGGCGAGGGCAACGTCTACGGCGGTAACGAGCCCGCTCTGGCCTGGTACAACGCCATCAAGCCGGTGTCCACGATCTACGGGCCGATCGCGATACCGCCCGTCGACCCGAAGTACCGGGACGGCTTCGGTCCGGGCAAGATCCCGAACGTCGTCGGACTCACTCAGGCGGCAGCCAGGGCGCGCGTCGAGGCCGCCGGCTTCAAGACCACCGTGGCGTGGGTCAACAACTCGGCGGCCAACGGCACCGTCATCTCCACCTCGCCGTCGGGCTTCAGCCAGCCGGGTTCGACCATCACGCTGAACCTGTCGAACGGGATCGCGCCGGCACCGTCGACCCCGTCGACTCCGGGCGTGCAGACGGGGCCGGGCGGCACCACCATCACCATCCCCGGCTTCGGCCAGTTCACCATTCCCGGCGCGGGCGGCCAGGGCGGCGGCCCGGTCGAGCCACCGGCGCCGGAGCCTCCTGGTAACTGACTCCCGTTCGCCCGATCAGCCGAGCTTCGGCGTCGCTCGGTCGAGGATCGCGGCGGTGTCGACGCCCTGCGGGAGGGTGCCGAAGACGTCGCCGCGGTCGCCCGCGAGGCGGGTGCGGGTGTAGGCGTCCGCGACTGCGGGATGGCCGAACCGTACGAGCAGTGAGCCCTGCAGCGCGGCCGCCATGTCGCCGACGAGGCGACGGGCGCCGAACTGCATCGCCGTCCGGTCGGTGGGATCGATCGCGCCGAAGGAACCCTTGAGCTTGGCGACGGCCTCGTCGTAGACCGGGTCCGCGCCGGTGGCCGCGTCGAGCTCAGCGAAGAAGGCGGCGACGGCCAGCGGCTCGCGGGCCATCGCGCGCAGCACGTCGAGGGCGGCCACGTTGCCGGACCCCTCCCACACGGAGAGCAGCGGCGCCTCGCGGTACAGGCGCGGCAGCCGAGAGTCCTCGACGTAGCCGTTACCGCCCAGGCACTCCAGCGCCTCGGCGGCGTGGATCGGGCCGCGCTTGCACACGTGGTACTTCGTGACGGCCAGGGCGATCCTGCGCAGCAGCGACGCGTGCTCGTCGCCGCCGGCGGAGCGGTCGGTGAGGCCCGCGAGCCAGAGTCCGGCGGTGGTGGCGCCCTCCGCCTCGACGGCGAGGTCGGCGAGCACGTTGCGCATGAGCGGCTGGTCGATGAGGTCCGCACCGAAGGCCGCGCGGTGCGCGGCGTGGTGCGCGGCCTGCGCGAGACCGGCGCGCATGCCGGTGGCGGTGCCGAGCACGCAGTCCAGGCGGGTCATGTTCACCATCTCGACGATGGTGCGGACGCCGCGCCCCTCCTCGCCCACGAGCCACCCGACGGTGTCGTCGTACTCGAGCTCGCTGCTGGCGTTGGAGTGATTGCCCAGCTTGTCCTTGAGGCGCTGCAGGGCGAAGACGTTGCGCGTCCCGTCGGGCAGCACTCGCGGAATGAAGAAGCACGAGACGCCCGACTCGGTCTGCGCCAGCGTGAGGAACAGGTCCGACATCGGGGCGGAGGTGAACCACTTGTGGCCCGTGATCCGGTACGTCCCATCGGATTGCGGGATCGCGCGGGTCGTGTTGGCACGCACGTCCGAGCCGCCCTGCTTCTCGGTCATCGACATGCCGGCGATGAGGCCACGCTTGCCCAGAGGAGCCCGCAGCCCGAAGTCGTACTCCTTCGCCGTGAGCAGCGGCTCGTACTGGGCGGCGAGCTCGGCGTTGGCCCGCAAGGCGGGCACCACGGCGTAGGTCATGGAGATCGGGCAGCCGTGGCCGGCGTCGACGTGGCCCCACACGCTGAACTTCGCGGCGCGCACCAGGTGTGCGTTCGGGTCGGTCTCCGCCCACGGCGCGGCGTGCAGGCCGTGTTCGACGGCGACCGTCATCAGGCGGTGGTAGGCGGGGTCGTAGACCACCTCGTCGATGCGGTTGCCGTACCGGTCGTGGGTCTTGAGGACCGGCGGGTGCGCCTCGGCGAGATCGCCCCACTCCAGCGCCTCGGCCGTGCCGCCGAGGGCGCCGAGCGCGTGGATCGCGTCCAGTTGCGCCGCGTCGACGCGAGCGCGCCGCAACGCATCGTCGATCATCGGGGTCTCGGCGGTGTTGAAGCCGAGCAGCGGCGGCACCTGGTTGGTCACTTCGTGGGTCGGCACGCCCGCTCCTTCGTTCGACGGTGCGCGGCCGCTCGGGCCGCCCTCCACAGTGTTGCACATCTGCGACAGTCGCACCAGATCTGCAATGCGATGTGCGTGCATCCACTCGACCTAGCACCGGCCCCGAGCGATCGTTCCGACGAGCGCACGACTCTCCGATTCTGTCCGACTCGGACACCGCGCCGTCCTCGCGCTTGGCGCATTCGGTCGACCTGGCGTCTCGTGGGGGAATCGGCGCCGCGCGGGGGACGACGCCGGCTCATCGGGCGGCCGGGGCGCCGCCGCACGCGAGACCTGGGCGCAGAGCCCCGGCGCGGCACCCTGTCCGAACCGGACAGAATCCGAGGGTCACGACGACGCAGTACCGTCAGCCCCCAATCCCCCGCAGATCCGCGAGCCCGTCCCCCGCCGCTCGCCCCGGCGACCACGCAGCCGCCGTGTAGCGTCGAGCCGATGTCCACGCCCCTCACCACGACGGTCACCGCACGCTCGGCCGTGCTGAGTCTGCTCCTGGGCGCGCACCCGCCGGAGCTGGAGGGGCGCGAGATCGTGGCGGCGATGCGACTGTTCGGGATTTCCGAATCCACGACGCGGGCGGCGATGTCGCGCATGGTGTCCGCTGGCGACCTGGTACGCGACGGCGGGCGCTACGCGCTGTCGGATCGCCTCGCCCGCCGCCAGGCGCGCACGGACTCTCCCGCGTTGGTGCGCTGGGACGGGACGTGGGAGACGGCGATCGTCACGACGAGTGGGCGCAGCGCGGGCGACCGCGCCGAGCTGCGCGCCGAGATGACCCGTCTGCGGCTCGCGGAGCTGCGCGAGGGCGTGTGGATGCGGCCCGCGAACCTCGACAGAACCCTCCCTGCCTCGATCCGGGAGGTGACCACGCGCTTCACTGCGCGGCCGGACGACGACCCCTCCGACCTCGCGCGCGCACTGTGGGACCTGCCGGAATGGGCCCGGCGCGGGCACGCGCTGCTGGACGCGCTCGCCGACGCCGGCGACGACGGACGGGCACGGTTCCTGACGATGGTGTCGGTGGTCCGCCACCTGTACTGCGATCCGCTGCTGCCGGACGAGCTCCGGCCGCCGGATTGGCCGGCGGGCGAACTCACCGCCCGGTACGCGGATTTTCGCGGCTGGTTGGCGGAGATGCGGATCGGGCGGGGCTGATCAGGAGAGCGAGCCGACGACGCGGACGATCCGCGCCTGCAGGCGACGCAGCTGCGCGCCCTGGTCGTCGAGGCGGCGAGCGATGGAGTTGACCGCGTCGCACGAGCCGGTCTCGTGCAGGCTGCGCGCGTCGATCTGGAGGTCGTCGCCGGTGCGGCCGATGGAGTCTGCGATGAGCGTGAGCTGAGCGGTGAGATCGTCGAGTTCGTTGCGGACGCCGGCGAGCCCCATGATGTTTCCTACTTTCCGCTAGGCGGGCCGTTCACCTGCACAGTAGGTGTCGTCTGCGACCGCTGCGCCGAATTGCAGGTGACTGTTGCGTGTCCGTTACCCGACGATTCGTCGCTCTCGGGAACCGGTCATTCATCGTGGAAGGCGCCGTGCCGGCCGGCCCCGTCGGAGAAGCGGGTAGCGCCGTCGACGGCACCGTCGAGCAGCGACTGCAGGCCGTACCGGTACTCGATCCCGAGTGCCTCAGCCTCCGGTGCGGTCTCCGCCTCGAGCATCGAGAGCCGGTCGTTGCGCAGGCAGGTCTGCGGGAAGCCGGCGAGCTGCCGACCCAGTGCCACCGCGGCTTCCAGGGCGGTTCCGGGTTCGACGGTGCGGTTGACCAGGCCGATCGCCAATGCTTCCGCCGCGTCGACGGGCCGTCCCGTGAGGATCAGGTCCATCGCGCGGCTCGCCCCGATGAGGCGGGGCAAGCGCACGGTGCCGCCGTCGATGAGCGGCACGCCCCAGCGGCGGCAGAAGACGCCGAGGACCGCGTCGGTGGCCGCGACCCGCAGGTCCGACCAGATCGCGAGCTCGAGGCCGCCTGCCACCGCGTGCCCCTCGATGGCCGCGATGACCGGCTTGCCCAGCCGCAGCCGCGAGACGCCCATCGGCCCGTCCCCGTCGGGCTCCACCCGGTTCGGATCGCCGGCCGCGACGGCTTTGAGATCGGCTCCTGCGCAGAAGGTCCCACCGCGGCCGTGCAGCACGGCGACCGCGGCTTCCGGGTCGGCGTCGAACGCCCGGAAGGCGTCGGCGAGCGCCTCGGCGGTGGCACGGTCGACGGCATTGCGCACGCTCGGCCGGTCGATCTCGACGACGGTGACCGGTCCCCGCCGGCTCACGACGACGCTCACGACGTAGTTCCGTGGACGGCGGCGTGCGCGGGTAGTTCCACGGTGGTCATTCCCATGGGTCTACCAGGTGCCGCGCACCGATCCGGCGGGATGCCGAAATGACTCAGGAATTTTGGTGTGCGGTGACGCACATTCGATGTGCAACGTTAGATCTGTCACATCTGCTGAGCGCAGGTTAGGTTTCTTCTACACGAGCACACGGGTGGAACAGGGTCTGTTTCTCCGAATCGCGCTACGGAAAGAGGAAGTCGGATGACTACTATCGCGCAGCCTCGCGAGGACGGACAGAACGAGACCGTCGTCCCGCCCACCCCGGAGATCTCCGCCGAGATCGGTCGGTACCGACACACGGACTTCTTCGACGTCAGCGACATTCTCACCGCCGAGGAGCGTGCGGTCCGCGACAAGGTCAGCACCTTCGTCGACGACAACATCCTGCCGGAGATCAACTACTACTGGGAGAACGCGGAGTTCCCGTTCGATCTCGTCGCGCGCTGGGCGGAGCTCGGCCTCGTCGGGGGCAGCGTGAAGGGGTACGGCTCCCCCGGCCTGACACCCCTGGCCGAGGGATTGATCTCCATGCAGCTCGCCCGCGGTGACGGAAGCATGGCCCTGATCAACTCGGTGCACAGCGGAATGAACATGCACCTGATCGACCTGCTGGGCTCGGACGAGCAGAAGCAGCGCTGGTTACCCTCCATGGCGCGCTGCGAGAAGCTCAGCGCCTTCGCGCTGACCGAGCCGGCACACGGTTCGGACGTGGTCCGAATGGATACGCGAGCGCATCGCGAAGGTGACTACTGGGTGCTCAACGGAGCCAAGCGGTGGATCGGGCTGGGAACCTTCGCCGACCTCGTGCTGGTGTGGGCGCGCGACGAGGACAACGGTGGCGTCGGGTGCTTCGTCATCGAGCGCGAGCGCGACGAAGAGGTTCCCGGATACACGGCCACGCCGATGGTGCGCAAGACCGCGATGCGCGCGATGATCAACGCCGATATCACTCTCGAGAACGTGAAGGTTCCGGTCGAGAACCGGATCGCGGGTGCACACCAGTTCTCCGACGCCAGCCGGGCATTGACGAAGAGTCGTCAGTCGATCGCATGGGACGGGCTCGGGCACGCCATCGCCGCCTACGAATGCGCTTTGGCCTACGTCATGCAACGCGAGCAATTCGGAAAGCCCCTGGCGAAGTTTCAATTGATCCAGGACAAACTCGCCAATATGGTCGCCGATATCACCGGCATGCAAACGGTGTGCGTGCGCCTGGCGCAGCTCGAGGCCCAGGGCAAAGTGAAGATGGAGCAGGCGGCGCTGGCAAAGCTGAACACCGCGGCCGGCGCGCGGCGAGTGACTGCCATGGCTCGCGACATGCTCGGCGGTAATGGCGTTCTGTTGGACTATCACGTCGCCCGACACCACTGCGATGTGGAGGGCTTGTACACCTTCGAGGGGACCGATACGGTGCAGTCGCTCATCGTCGGCCGTGCGGTCACGGGCATGTCCGCATTCGCCTGAGCCGCAACGCATCACCGTCGCGTCGAACAGCACCCTCCCACACACGACCATTGCGTGACCCGACGTTCGAGTCACGCAATGGCGGCAAACGGAGATCTACTTGAGCACCTCGCGAGCGGCGGCGACGTAGGACTCGCTCACCGACTGAACGAACTTGGCGTGCGTCTCGGCGATGGCGGCGACCCAATCGAGCTGGCTGCGCTTAGCGGCGTTCTGTTCGAACTCGACCAGGTTGCGCAGCGCGTCCTCGTACGTGTCGAGCGAAGTGTTACCGGCGGCCTTGGCGGCGTCGATGATCTTCTCGTTCAGTTCGCGAATACGGGCGACGGCTTCGTCAACGGCCTTGCTTTCGACGACGGGGATGTTGGGGATCTGCGATGATGTCATGAAAACGGCTCCAGTCCGGTTATTGGTTCGTACGTTAGCAACGTTATCACGCCTCCAGCTAACTTGCAAGAGCTGATTTCCCTCTAATTCCGTGCGCACACCCGGGCGTACACCAATGGCGACCATCAATCCGACGGAAGGAAATGTAGTGGCAGGCGATCAGCGACCAGAGGAAACGATCGGTTTCATCGGTATGGGACATATGGGACTGCCCATGGCGGCGAATCTCGTGCGGGCGGGCCGCCACGTCCTCGGCTTCGACCTCGTGCCCGCAGCGCGGGTGCGCGCGGCGGAAGCGGGGATCCGGGTCGTCGACGCCGTGACGGACGCCGCCGATGCATCCACCGTGATCACCATGCTGCCCAGTGGTGCGCACGTCCACGATGCGTACGCGAGCGGACTCCTGGACGCCGCGCGACCCGGCACGATGTTCCTCGACTGCTCGACGATCTCGGTCGCCGACGCCGCACGCGCGCACGACCTGGCCGTCGCCGCCGGCCACCGGTCCGTGGACGCGCCGGTGTCGGGCGGAGTGGGCGGTGCCGAGGCCGGCACGCTGTCGTTCATGGTCGGCGGAGACCCCGCCGACCACGCTGCGGTGTCTCCGCTCCTGTCGGAGATGGGCGCGAAGATCTTCCATTGCGGACCGCCAGGATCGGGACAGGCCGCGAAGATCTGCAACAACATGATCCTGGGCGTCAGTATGCTCGCCGTCAGCGAGGCGTTCGTCCTGGCGGAGAAGCTCGGGCTGGCGCATCAGGCGATGTTCGACGTCGTCGCGAGTTCCTCGGGGGCCTGCTGGTCGCTCACGTCGTACTGTCCGGTTCCCGGACCCGTTCCGACCAGCCCCGCGAACCACGACTACCGGCCGGGATTCGCCACGGCGCTGATGGCGAAGGATCTCTCGCTCGCAGCCGAAGCTGTGCGTGCCAACGATGTCGACGGCCCGGTAGGACTTCTCGCCGAGGAGATCTACCGCCGGTACCGGGACGAATTCGGTGGCGGCGACGACTTCTCCGCGATCGTGACCGATATCAGAGCTCGCTCGGCGGGCGACTCCTGACCGCGACAGGCGACCCACGGCGCGGGGTGCCGTGCAGACCTCCACATGTCAACGCCGTCTTGCCGTGGCGGGGGCCGGGTGCGGGTACGCTCAGCGAGGTGGGCAACGACCAGCCGCAGAGTGTCCTCGGCGCTCTGATTCGTCAGCAACGCGAAGTTGCGCGATTGTCGATGCGCCAGTTGTCCGAGGCCGCCGGGATCTCCAATCCCTATCTGTCCCAGATCGAGCGCGGGTTGCGATTCCCCTCCGAGACCGTTCTGGATGCGATCGCCACCTCACTGGACACCTCGACCGACGAGCTGATCCGACGCGCCGGCTTCGTCGAACGTCCGGACGACGACCCTCCCGATCTCACGCTGGAAGATGCGATACAGGCGGCGAGCGAGCTCACGGCGGCGCAGCGGCGAGCGATGTCCGAAATCTATCGGGGCTTCGTCGACGCGAACCTGATCCGTCGGACGCGGAACTGAAGTTCTGGAGGCAGTATGCGCGCAGACGACCTGGTCATTCTGTTGGAGATCGCTCGCTGTGGCTCGATGGTCGGCGCAGCCTCCGCGCTCGGTCTCAATCACACCACCGTCTCGCGGCGGGTCTCCGCGCTGGAGGCGGACCTGCACGCGCCGGTCCTGGTCCGCCGAGTGCAGGGCTGCGAACTCACCGAACTGGGCAGCCGACTCCTCACGTCGTGCGAACAGGTCGAGCGCGCACTGTCCGACGCCCGCGACGTCGCCGGCTCCCGGCCCCGCGAGCGCGATCTGGCCGGATTGGTCCGCGTCGCGACGACCCCCTCGTTCGGCACCCATTTCGTCGCCCCGCTGATGGCGGACCTCAAGCGGCTCTCCCCCGAGTTGACGGTCGAGATCGTCTCGCGAACCCGACTGGCCGCCCACGGGGTGGGCGCGGACATCGAGATCGGAGTAGGGGAGCCGGTCGCCGCGCGGCCGGGAGCGGAGAAGCTGACCGATTACCGCCTGGGCCTATACGCCTCCGAGGGTTTCGCCTCCGAATTCGGTCTGCCTCGAACCTTCGAGGAGCTCCAGGACTACCCGCTCATTTTCTACGTCGAATCGCTGCTGCGCGTAGGCGACCTGGATCGCCTGGCCAAGAGTCTGGGCACGCACAAGGTCGCGTTCGCATCGACCAATGTCGAGGACCAGCGCATCGCCACGGTCGTGGGTGCGGGCATCGGACTCCTGCCGTCGTTCGTGGGCGAGGTCGAATCCAGTCTCGTCCGGGTACTGCCGGACCTCGTCGCGCCGACGCTCGACATCTGGGCGGCGCTCGCACCGCGCCAGCTACGACGGCCGGCCGCATCCGCTGTGCTCCAGGCGATTCGGGAGTCGGTCCGCGACCGCCATGCCGAGCTGATGCCCGTCAGCTGGTGAACCGATCCCGCCGTGCCCCAGCTATCCGCGCCGCCCGGTCCTGCGGTGCGGCGCCGGGCGGGCGCCCTCATCGAGGAAGTCCGTGATCACCGACACGGTCTCGTCGGCGCTCGACCGCAGGAAATAGTGGCCGTCGTGCATCACGTGGAGTCGGCCGCGGGGGATCAGTGCGGCCATGATCCGGGCGTTGACCAGCGGCACGATCGGATCGTCGTCTCCGGCGAGGATGAGCGTCGGCTGCCGCAGCAGGGGCATCAGCGGCAGGCTGCTCCATCCCAGGAGCGCGAGCTGCTGAAACAGGTAGCCGATGTGGCTGACGTCCGAGCGCACGGTCTCGAGTGGGTCGTCCTTGGCGACGCGGGCGCCGCCCCCATACAGGTCGCCCTGGATCCGGCGCGCGTACTCGGCGTCGTACAGTCGCCGCGGCGTGGCCACTCGTAAGAGGGTGGACAGGCGGGCGGGCACCATCGGGGTGCCGGGCATCGTCGCCGCCAGGACCAGCCGACGACACCGGTTCGGCTCCTGAAACGCCAACTGCTGAGCGAGCATCCCGCCCCACGAGAATCCGAAGACGTCGTACTTCGAGTAGCCGAGCTCTGCGAGCATGCACGCGGTGAGTCCCGCTGCCATCGCCATGGTGTAGGGATGGCGCGGCGACGGCGAGAGACCCGCCCCCGGGACGTCGAACAGGATCGTCTCGATTCCGTCGAGGCGTTCCGCCAGCGGCATCAACAGTTCCATCCGGGCACCCAGACCGTTGCACATCACCATCGGTGTCCGGTCCGGATCGCCGCGCTTGATCGCATAGCGCACCCGATAGCACATGAGGTCTACGTGATCGACGTGGAACGGTCCGTCATCACCGGCAACACCGTCAGCATGAGTCATATGTCTTCCCTCGACTGTCAACACCACGGTCGGCGCAGCTGTCCGGGCATCCCCGCAGGGCGAGCCGCACCGGCGCCGCACGGTACCCCTCCCGGTCAGCCCCAGTCGCGGAGCACCTCATCGGTGTCCGCGCCCGCCCGGCCCGGTGGACGCGGGCGGCCCGGCGCGGTCCGAGAGAAGCGGGGCGCGGGGGACGGGAACAGCGAGCCGCCCTCCTCGTAGAAGGCACCGCGTTCGGCGATCTGCGGTTCGGACTGCACTTCGCCGAACGTGAGAACCGGTGAGACACAGGCATCGGTGCCCGCGAACACGGCGCTCCACGCATCGCGATCGCGGGATGCGAAGGCCTGCGTCAACACGGCCCGCAGCTCGGGCCACCGGCTGCGGTCGTTCTGCCCCGGCAGCTCGACGGGGTCGAGTCCGAGGCCGTCGAGCAGCGCAGCGTAAAACTGCGGTTCGATGGCTCCTACGGCCACATAGCGGCCGTCCGCGCACTCGTAGGTGTCGTAGTACGGGGCGCCGCCGTCGAGCATGTTGCTTCCTCGCTCATCCGACCACGTGCCGGCCGCTCGCATCGCCCACGTCATCTGGGTCAGGACGCTGGAGCCGTCGATCATCGCTGCGTCGACGACCTGCCCCGTGCCCGAGCGTCCCCGCTCCCACAGTGCGGCAAGGATTCCGACCAGCAGGAACATCGAACCGCCGCCGAAGTCCCCGGCGAGGTTGAGCGGCGGTACGGGGCGTTCACCGGCGCGACCGATGGCGTGCAGGAGACCGCCCACCGAGATGTAGTTGATGTCGTGGCCGGCCTGCAGCGCCCGCGGCCCGGTCTGCCCCCAGCCGGTGATCCGACCGTAGACCAGCGCGGGGTTGACGGCCGCGCAGTCGTCCGGGCCGAGGCCGAGCCGTTCGGTCACTCCGGGCCGGTATCCCTCGATCAGGACGTCGGCCTTCTTCACCAGCCGCAGCACGAGGTCACGACCCTCGTCGGTCTTGAGGTTCGCCGCGACCGAGCGACGATTCCGCAGCATCGCGTCGGGCTTACCACCCGCGACGTCCACCGCGGTGCTCGCCGGACGTTCGACTCGGACGACGTCCGCGCCCAGGTCGCCGAGAATCATCGCTGCGTGCGGTCCCGGGCCGATCGACCCGAGTTCGACGACTCGCAGCCCTTCCAGTGGTCCTACCATCTCCGACTCCTCAACCTCGGGTCTCCGGGTGACTTCCTTTGCCGTGTAACGTTTGCCGGCGATCGCGCCGAACGCCCACCGATCAATTGGGGCGGAAGCCGAAGTCGGTGCCGCTGACGCTGTCCCACCGCGACGTGATGTACTTCGGCCGGGTGTAGAACGACCAGGACGCGTTGTTCAGGCCGGTGTCACCGAACGCCGAGCTCTTCCAGCCCTGCACCGCGTACGCCGCGACGGGCACCGGAATGGCGACGTTGACGCCGACCATGCCGGCGGACACGCGGTGCTCGAACGCCGCGACGGCGGCCCCGTCCTGGGTGAAGATCGATGCGCCGTTGCCGTATTGATGGTTCTTGATGAGCTCGAGCGCCTCGTCGAGGGTGTCCACGCGGTGCACCACCAGCACCGGTCCGAACAATTCCTCCTGGTAGGCCGGGGACGTGAGGGCCACGTCGGTCAGCACCGTCGGACCGACGAAGTACCCGTCCTCGAAGTCCGGAACCTGCACCGTGCTGCGATCGACCACGGCCCTGGCGCCGTCGGCGATCGCGGCCTTCACCGAGGATCGGATTCGCTCCTGCGCAGCGCGGCTGACCACGGGTCCGACCTCGGTGCCGTCGGTGATGCCGGCGCCGACGCGGATCCTGTTGGCCCGTTCGGCCACCTTCTCGAGGATCGGCTCCGCGGTGGGGCCGACGATCACGGCGACCGAGATCGCCATACAGCGCTGACCCGCCGCGCCGAACGCGGACGATGCCAGTTGATCGGCCACCACCTCGGTATCCGCATCGGGCATGACGACCATGTGATTCTTCGCCCCGCCGAAGGTCTGGACCCGCTTGCCCGCAGCCGCTGCGCGCGCGTAGACCTGCTGCGCCACCCGGCTCGAGCCGACGAACGACACGGCCTGCGTACGCGGGTCGTCGATGAGCTGTTCGACGGTCTCCTGGCGTCCGTTCACCACGTTCATCACGCCGTCGGGCAGGCCGGCTTCCGTGAGCAACTCGGCGATCCGGATGCACACGCCGGGGTCCTGCTCGCTGGGTTTCCAGATGAAACAGTTGCCGGCCGCAAGGGCGACCGACGCCATCATCAGCCCCATCATCGCTGGGAAGTTGAAGGGCGTGATCCCCAGGCAGACACCGACCGGGTGCAGCACCGACTTCGTGTCGATGTTCGGCCCGGTCTGCAGCGATGTCCGACCGTGGACCAGGGCGGGCCCCCCACAGGCCAATTCGATGGAGTCCACCGCTCGGCCGACCTCGCCGGCGGCGTCGTCGAGGGTCTTACCGTGCTCGGCCGTGATGAGCGCGGCGAGCTCGGTCCGGTGTTCGATCATCAGGTCGCGGAACCGGTACAACACCGCGGCGCGCTTCGACAGCGGAGTCAGTGCCCAGCCGTCGAACGCTGCTGCGGCGGCGGCGAGTGCCGCATCGACCGTCGCCGGATCGGCGGCGTCGACCGTGGCGACGGGCCGATCGGTCGCGGGGTCGAGTACATCGATCGAATCGCCACTGCCGGAGACCTTCGCTCCGTTGATCCAGTGTGGGATGGAACGCATGTGCTATGCCTTTCTGTCGGACGATCGTGGCGGCGAGAGGAGGATCGGCAGGATCCCCGACGCGCGCGGGCGCGGCGGGTTCGTGCCGTCGCCACGGTCGGCGGTGAGTGCCTCGGTGGTGATCAGCGTGCGGGCGTCGCGGCATCTAGCCGTTGACGAAATTCGGAGGGCGCTTCTCGGCGAATGCGCTCATCCCCTCTTTCTGGTCGCGCGTGGCGAAGGTCGCGTGGAAGACCCTGCGCTCGAAGAGAACGCCCTCCCGCAACGTGGTCTCGAAGGACCGGTTGACCGCTTCCTTCGCCGTCATCGCGATGGGGAGCGACATACCGGCGACCGTCTGGGCGATCTCGAGTGCGGTGGCCTGCAGTTCGGCGGCGGGAACGACCCGCGCCACGAGGCCCGACCGCTCCGCCTCCTCGGCGTCCATCATGCGACCGGTCAGGCACAGATCCATCGCTTTGGCCTTGCCGACGGCGCGGGTCAACCGCTGCGAGCCACCCATTCCCGGAATGACACCGAGTTTGATCTCGGGTTGACCGAACTTCGCGTTGTCCGCAGCGATGAGAATGTCCGAGTGCATCGCCAATTCGCAGCCGCCCCCTAAGGCGTACCCGGCGACCGCGCCGATGATCGGTGTCCGAACCAGAGCGAGCCGATCCCACGGGGCGAACCAGTCGGTCAGGTAGACGTCCATGTACGACTTCGTCGCCATCTGCTTGATGTCGGCGCCCGCGGCGAAAGCCTTCTCGGAACCGGTCAGAATGACGGCACCGATCTCCGGGTCGGCGTCGAACTCGGTGATGGCCTGCACGGTCTCGTCCATGACCTGCTTGTTCAGGGCGTTGAGGGCCTTGGGGCGGTTCAGTCTGACGATGCCGACGCGTCCATTTCGTTCGACGAGGATCGTCTTGTCATCGGTGTCGGTCACGGCACTCCTCTTTCCGGTGAGTCGGTCTGGGCTGGGGGGATCGCTACTCGCGGACGTACCGGCCCGGCGCGGGATCGCGCGGCGGGTAGCGGCGGCTACCGAGTGCTTCCGGGCTCGCGATCTCGTCGCCGGCTCGTTTGCTCAGCCACTCCGACCAGACGGGCCACCACGATCCGGCGATCTCCTGCGCCCCTGCCATCCACTCGTCGGGGTCGTCGGTGTCGGCCGGGGCCAGCCAGAACTTCTGGCGGGACTTCGCGATCTGGCTCACCACCGTCTGGACGTGCCCCTTGTTCGTCACCGCGACCTCGGTTTCGCCGCCGAGGAGGCGGGCCGTCATGTAACACGGGCGCCAGGTGGTGATGTGGTCGGTCTGGGCGGCGACCACGAACTTGTCGGCGGTGAGCGCCGTCAGGTCGATCTCGGTGTCCAGAATCGTGACCGCCCCCGGCTCGACCAGGGAGCCGTCTCCCATCAACCGCGTCGCGTCCCGGATGAATCGCGCCGTCAGGTTCACCTGATCGTCGTTCCACGCGAGCAGGTCGTAGGCGCGTGGCGCCTCGCCCATCAGCCAGTTGTTGATGACGTGGCCGAAGATCAGGTCCTGGGGACGGAGCCACGCGAAGTGCGACGAAATCCGCTGCGCGTCGATCACTGCGTTCTTCTTCGCGAGTTTCTCGATCTGGCGCGTGGTGCCCGGAGTCGACAACGGCGTCACGAGGTTCGGCCGCCGGGTGTCGATCATCGTCACCAGATAGGTGGCGGCGTGGACCGGGTTGCGCCCCTTGGCCGTCAGATGGGCTTGCGCCAGCGCGCTCGTGAAGCCGCCCGCGCAGAAGCCCAACACATTCAGATCGTCGGTGCCGGCGATCGCGGTGACCACGTCGAACGCGCGGACGACCGCCGCGACGTAGTCGTCGATCCCCCACGTGCCGTCGCCTGTCTGGGGGTCCTTGCGCGG
This sequence comes from Tsukamurella asaccharolytica, assembly GCF_007858435.1. GTDB lineage: Bacteria > Actinomycetota > Actinomycetes > Mycobacteriales > Mycobacteriaceae > Tsukamurella > Tsukamurella asaccharolytica. The sequence goes on from NZ_VIGW01000001.1 coordinate 390,997, forward strand.
ATTGCGCCAGACGAGCATGAACGACTGCATGCCGCTCGATACGGCGTGCTCCACGAGGGAGCGTTCGGGGGCCAGGTCCAGGATGTAGAACCGGCCCAACTGGGGTGGTACGAACAGCAGAGGCCGTTCGTGAACCAGCTCGGTCGACGGTGTGTAGTGGATGATCTCGAACATGTCCTCGCGGTACACGACGGTCCCCGCGGAGACGCCGACGTTCTCGCCCACCTCGTACGGCGCCGTGTCCGTCATCCGCGGCAGGCCACCGTTCTTGAGGACGTCGGTGAGGAAGGTGCGCCCGCCGCGCAGCAGCGACTTGCCGCCGGTGTCGATGGCCTTGCGGATCGCGGCGGGATTCGTCGCCGCGATGTTCGCCGGCGAGAGGGTGCTCGTCACGATGTTCTTGACGTACCGTTCCCGCTCCTTCGACTCCCAGGTTCCCCCCGCCTCGTCGCCGACCCCGTCCAGCCACTGAGCCCACGCCAGATGGGCCTGGGCGAGACGGCGGAACACCGCGTTCTCCCGCCACGCGACGTCGCCGTACTGCGGATCTCGCTCCGGCACTTCGACCTCGGACAGGCCGAGCAGGACCTTGGACCACTCTCCGGCCAGTTTCGGCGCGTCGAGTATCACCCCGGGCTGGGCCAAGAGCTTGACCACCTCCCCGATCGTCAGCGGATCGAGTCCGCTGAAGTCGTTGGCGAACTGCTCTTCGACCAGAAATCGGTCCTGCATCGCAATCATCCCTCTCCGCCGTGGTGCACGGCTCCCCGTCGGCGAGCGCCGATCCGACCTGTATTCCTCGTGAGCGTCACACGAACTCCCATGCCGCGCGGGCCATGCCGAGTTCCTCGTTGGTCGGGATGACCACGATCTCCACATCGGAGTCGGCGCTCGAGATGCGCCGGGACTCGCGGGACGACGAGCCGTTGCGCGCCGGGTCGAGACGGATTCCGAAGCGCTCGAGCCCAGCGACGGTATCGGCGCGGATGGTGGAGGCGTTCTCGCCGATCCCCCCGGTGAAGACGATGGCGTCGATCGAGGGCAACATGACCAGGTAGGCGCCGAGGTACCGGCGCAGGGACAAGACGAAGACGTCGTACGCCAACCGGGCCGCCTCGTCGCCGGCCGCCATCCGTTCGGAGATCGCGCGAAAGTCATTGTCGCCGCAGAGGCCTTTGAGTCCGGAGCGGCGGAACAGCAGTTCCTCGATCGCGTCCAGATCGAGGCCGGCGAGCTGGTGCAGCGCGAAGATCACACCCGGATCGAGTTCACCCGTGCGCGTGCCCATCACCACTCCGGAGTTCGTCGACATGCCGAGTGAGACGTCGGCCGGCTCCCCACCCCGGATCGCTGCCACCGAGGATCCGCTTCCGAGGTGGAGGTTGATCAGGTTGACCTCGTCCGGCGGACGCCCGAGGAACGCCGCAGCCTCGGCGGAGACGAACTGATGGGAGAATCCGTGGAATCCGTACTTCCTGATGCCGTGCTCGCGGGCGACGTCCGCATCGATCGGAATCGTGCTCACCGCGGCCGGAAGGTGGCTCCAGTACTCGGTATCGAACACCGCCACGTGCGGGATGTCCGGAAACATGGCGCGGGCGATGCGGATCCCCCGGAGCATCACGTGATTGTGCAGCGGCGCCAGAGGCTCCAGTGCCTCCAGCTGGGCCTCGACCTCGTCCGTGACGATGGCCGGATGGGAGAAGGTGGTTCCGCCGTGTGCGAACCGGTGCGCGAACGCCGCGATACCGGCCTCGTCCAGCGGGAAGTTCGCCGCGGCGAAACCCTCGGTCATCAAACGCATCCCCTGCGCATGATCGACGATCTCGCCGACGAACTCGGACGCCTCCCCGTTCTGCCGGTGAAGGGCCCTTCCGCTGGCCTCGCCGATCTGCTCGACCAGCCCCGAAGCGAGGACGGATCCCGAATCAGGTTCGAGCAACTGGTATTTCAACGAGGAGGACCCGCAGTTGATCACGAGTACGCGGCTACCGGGGTGGGAGTTCATGGTCTGGGCACTCCGTCCTGAGCGGGCTTGCGCGACTGCGCCTGGATCGCCGTGATGGCGACCGTGTTCACGATCTCCTCGACCCGTGCGCCGCGCGAAAGGTCGTTGATCGGCTTGCGCAGCCCCTGGAACGCCGGACCGATCATCAGGCCACCGGCGGTGCGCTGCACCGCTTTCACCGTGTTGTTGCCGGTGTTGAGGTCCGGGAAGATCAGTACCGTGGCCCGGCCGGCGACAGGGGAGTCCGGCATCTTCGTCGCGGCGACCTCCGGGTACAGAGCGGCGTCGTACTGGATGGGACCCTCGATCGCGATATCCGGACGACGTTCGCGGACCAGCTCCGTCGCTGCGCGAACCTTGTCGACGTCGGCGCCGATCCCGGAGGTCCCGGTCGAGTAGGACAGCATCGCCAAGCGCGGATCGAGGCCGAACTGGGCAGCGGTGCCCGCCGAGGCAATGGCGATGTCGGCCAACTCCTCGGCGGTCGGATTGCGGACGACGACGCAATCGCTGAACGCGAGGACCTGATCGGCGAGGCACATGAAGATGACACTCGACGCCGTGCTGATGCCGGGTTCGGTTTTGATGATCTCGAAGACGGGCTTCATCGTTGCTGCGGTGGTGTGTGCCGCGCCGGAGACCATCGCGTCGGCGTAGTCGAGGTGCACCATCATGGTGCCGAAATACGTGACCTCGCCCATCATCTCGTAGGCGCGATCCTCGGTCATGCCCTTGTGCGCGCGCAGCCGGGCGAATTCCTGACCGAAGAGCTCGCGCAGTTCCGAGCGCTCCGGGTCGATCAGCCGCGCCTCCGACAGGTCCACCCCGAGCTCGGCCGCGCGCCGCGTCATCTGCTCGGGGCTGCCGAGGACCGTCAGGCTGGCGATGTCCCGCTGCAGCAGCCGCCCCGCCGCCCGGAGAATCCGGTCGTCACTCCCCTCGGGGAGTACGACGTGCTTGCGTTCCTGTTTGGCGCGTTGGAGCAGTCCGTGCTCGAACCGCTGCGGCGTCACGACGTCGGGGATCGGCAACCGGAGTCGCTCGAGGAGGGCGTCGCCGTCCACGTGGCGGTCCATCTCGGCCAGGGCGAGATCGATCTTCCGTTCGGCGTTGCGGTCCAGTCGTCCGCGGGCGTACGTGACCGCCTGCGCGGTGTCGAATGTCAGTAGGTCGGTCGCAATGACCGGCAGCGTGGAGTTCATGGCTTCGAGCAGGTCGGCGACGGCAGGATGCGGTGTGACGCCGCCGTTGAGGATCAATCCCGCCAGGGTCGGGAATCGATCGGCGCCGTGCGCGGCGGTGAGCGCCAGCAGGTAGTCGGTGCGATCGGCGGGAACGATCACCACCGCACCCTCGGAGAGGTTTTCGAGTGCGCGTTCCACGGCGCCGCCGCCGACGAGGACCCCCATCGCCTCCCGGCTGAGCAGGGCCGGATCGCCCGCGATCACCGTCCCGTTCACCGCCGCGACCAGTTCGTTGACCGTCGGCGCCCGCATCGCGGGACTTTCGGGGATCGCCCAGCTCAGGGTGTCCAGCGAGGCGGACAGCGCGGAGCCGACGTCGGTCAGATCGTTCGGCACGACTCGCGTGGCGATCACCGCGACCGGGTGCGCGTGGACCGCGCGCAGCTCGTTCAGGGACCGTTCGGCGAGCACGCCGACGTCCTGCGCCGCGCGCGCGTTGGCACTGACGACCAGGACGACCGGTGCGCCGAGGTTCGCGGCGACCGCACCGTGGAGCCGGAGATCGACGACCGGTGTGGATTCGCCTTCGTCGGTGCCGAGGATCAGTATCGCGTCGCAGTCCTGCGCCAGCTCGCCGTACCGCTGCACGATCTCGGCGAGCGCGGCCTTCGGGTCGAGCGCGGCGCGTGCGCTGGTGACCCCGATCGACCGTTCGGGGGGAACCTTGACGGTCGAGTACTCGCGCAGAAGATCCATCAGGCTTCCGCCTCGCTCGGATGCGATCGGTTGGAAGACGCCCACCCGGGCGGCCTGATTCGACAGCATGGCGACGATGCCGAGCGCGACCGCGGAGACGTCCGAGTCCTGATCCGCCCCCGTCACATAGACATTGGCCGTCGCAGACGTGCGGTCCGCCTCGGCGAGAGGTGCATCGACAGATTCTGCGGTCATTCTGGTGCCTCCGATCTGGTGTGCGAGCGCTGCCCGGCGCGATGCGCTGCGCCCTCGCGCCCGCCGTTCCGCCGATCGGAGAGCCGTGACCGACCGATGCCGACACTCCAACCACGAGCTGTGATGGGAAACTCATCTGCTACTCACGATGGCCCACATCACACCCGAGGGCAATGACGAAATCCGGATAGGCACTGTGCAGGTGCGCACAGCAGGGCGAGTCCGGGCTCGCAGCGCACGCTGTGCCCGCAGTCCGCGCTGGGCGCGGGAACAGCCGCAGACGGCCGTCGGGCAGTCAGTCCGGGCGCTCGCCGCGGATGCCGCCCCAGAGGAACGAGGTCATGATCTCGACGGCGCGATCGAGCTCGACCTTGCCGGTGGCCACGCGGTCGGCGATCGCCTCGCCGGAGCCGACGAGGGCGACGGAGTAGAGCTCGAAGTCGGTGTCCGCCGGCGCGTACTTGGCGGCCTCGCGGAGCAGCACCGCGGTCATCTCGACCACGCGCTCCCGGTTCACTTCGGTCAGCGCCGCGAACGCCGCCTGTCCGGTGGCCTCGCGGTAGAGGACCCGCCACGCGTCGCGGTTCTCGTCGACGTACTTGAGGAAGCCGGCGATCACCGAGCGCAGGCGCTGCAGCGGAGGCAGCGCGGGGCTGGCGTCGAATTCGATACTGCGCATGAACCGTCCGGCCTCCCGCGTGACGCAGGCGGCGAAGAGTTCATCCTTGGAGCCGTAGTACAGGTACAGCATCGGCTTGCTGATCTGCGCTTCGCGGGCCACAGCATCCATCGACGTCTCGTAGAAGCCCTTGCGGGAGAACACCTTGATGGCGGCGTCCAGCATCTGCTGCTCGCGCACCGCGCGCGGCAAACGCTTCGTACCACCGGCCATCGGCGTGCTCCTTACTCTCGAGTCAGATCCTAGCCCACGAGGTTACTCACAAGTAAGTTACGGCCGAACCCGCTCGGGATCAGCAGCGCACGGCGTGCTTCGCCCGGGCCACGCGGAGCACCGAATCGTCGAGCCGGCGCAGCGTGATCCGCTTGGCCTTCACCGAGGCCTCCACGGCGTCGATGGCGGCGCCCAGCTGATCGGTGGAGATCCACAGCGCGACGTCGGCGCCCGCCTCGAGCGACTTCGCGACGGCCTCGGGCACGCTGAACCGGTCGGTGATCGCCTTCATCCCGGACAGGTCGTCGGTGAAGATCGGCCCGTCGAAGGGCTTCGCGCCGTATCCGGCACCGTCGCGCAGCAGGCGCATCGTCGCGGGGCTGAGGCTGGTGGGCAGGCCCGGCTCGGTGAGGCCCGGCACCGTCAGGTGGCCGATCATCACGCCCGCGTCGCCCGAGTCGACGGCGGCGCGGAAAGGCACGAGGTCCTTGGTCTTGAGCGCGGCGAGCGGCGGCACGCTGACGCCGCCCTGATGCGAATCGCCCGACGAGCTCCCGTGCCCCGGGAAGTGCTTGAAGACCGGGTACACGCCGCCGTCGCGCAGTCCGGCGGCGAATGCCTGCGAGTACTTCACGACGACGGCCGGGTCGGCGGAGTAGGAGCGGTCGCCGATCACGGCGTCGTCGGACTGGGCGGAGACGTCGGCATCGGGCGCGAAGTCCACGGTGATCCCCATCGACTTCATCAGCTTCCCGACACGCGCGCCCTCGGCCCGCGCCTGCGCGGGCGTCATCGTGCGTGCCAGCTCGCGCGCGGAGACGAGGTTCGCGCCGGGCACCCGGGAGACGCGTCCGCCCTCCTCGTCGACGGAGACCATCGCCGGCACCTTCCCGGCGCCCGCGACGCTCTGCAGCGTGCCGCCGGAGAACACCGACCTGTCGGTCCAGCTGCCGATGAACACGCCGCCCGCGCCCTGTCGCACCGCGCGACGGGCGTCGGCCGCGTCCCGCACGCCGACCATGAGCAGCTGCCCGATCTTCTCGCGCACGGAGAGCTTCGCGAGGAAGTCGCTACCGCACGTCGCCGCGCGTCCGGGCCCGGACGACGGCGCCGAGGAGATCGCCGTCGACGGGGCCTGCGCCGCGGTCGTCGTCGACGGAGGCGCGACGGCGGTCGACGGACCGCAGGCCGCGACGCCGGCGGCGGCGATCACCGTGATCGTGAGGTTCCGGAGCTTCTGCATCGCGGCCAGTCTGTCAGATCGACGTCGCTCCCGAGCCGGCCGACGCAGCATCCGGTGAGTCCGCACCGGGTCGGACGCGCCCGGACTTGCATCTTGCAACTGTGCCGGATCGGCGTAATCTGGAGGCATCAGGTAACCGCGAAGATCGAGGTGATCCGCATGAGTGTCCCCGTCAAGGTTCTGATCGCATACGACGGCTCCGAGTCGTCCCAGCGCGCCGTCCGGTACGCCAGCAAGGTCCTGGCGCAGGGCCGCGACGCCGAGGCGATCGTCGTCACCGCCTGGGAATCGACCATCCATCAGGCCGCCCGCCTGTCCGCCATGTCCGGCGTCGCCGGGGCAGGCGCCGCCGAGACCGCACTCACCCGCGAGAGCGACGCGGTGCACGACGAGGCGAAGAAGACCAATGAGCAGGGCGTCGAGCTGGCGGCGGCCGCGGGTTTCGCCGCGCGCGGCGAGCTCGTCGAGGTCTCCACCACGGTGTGGACGGCCCTCATCGCCGCGTCCGACACCTTCGACGTGGACGTCATCGTCTCCGGCAGCCGCGGGATCTCGGGCATCAAGGCACTCTGGCACTCCTCCGTTTCGGAGCACGTCCTGCGCGGCTGCAAGCGGCCGGTGATGATCGTGCCGTCCGGTTGCGCGGACCTCTGATTCCCGCCGCGGCCGACGACGGCCCGCCCGCGGCGGAGTTCCGCACCGTCGAGCCCCATGTAGACTTCAACGTATGGACCGCACCTCGATCATCGCCAGCGCCACCGCCGCGCTCGCCGGCATCGTCGTCGCCGTCGCCCTCGCACTGGTGAGCGGCGCGGCCGTCGCGCAGACGTCGCCGACCACTGACGTCAACACCGTGTCGAAGGACAAGGGCTTCCTGCAGGGCTCGTCGAACTACGGCGAGCGCGACGACTCGGGTGCCAACAAGTAGCCCCCACTTCTCCGACGAACCCCTGACCCGCCGCGCAGGCGCGTGGGCGTTCGTCGCCCTGCTCGCGCTGAGCTTCCTCACCGCGCCCGGCAAGATCGTCGCCGACACCAAGCTCGATCTCACGGCCAACCCCATCGGGTTCCTGGCCCGCGCGGCCAACGTGTGGTCGAGCCAGTCCCCGCTCGGTCAGGTGCAGAACCAGGCCTACGGCTACTTCTTCCCGCACGGCGCCTTCTTCGCGCTGGGCCAGCTGCTCCACGTCCCGCCGTGGATCACGCAGCGCCTGTGGTGGGCGCTGCTGCTGTTCGCGGGCTTCTGGGGCATCGTCCGGCTCGCCGAGGCGCTGCGCACCGGCTCGCGCGGCAGCCGGGTCGTCGCGGCCACGGCGTTCGTGCTGGCGCCGCAGGTGCTCACGACGCTGGGCGCGATCAGCTCCGAGACCGCGCCGGTGATGCTCGCGCCGTGGGTACTGCTGCCGCTGGTCCAGCTGCTGGAGGGCGCGGACGTGCCCGTCCGGAACCTGGCCGCGCGCTCGGCCGTCGCGGTCGCGCTGATGGGCGCGGTCAACGCCGTGGCCACGGGCCTGGCGTGCGCCGTCGCCGCTCTCTGGTGGCTGCTGCATCTGCGCTTCGGCGCGGGCACCCGCCGGTTCTGGACGTTCAGCGCCTGGTGGGCGGTGTGCGTCGCATTGGCGACCACGTGGTGGATCGTGCCGCTGCTCATCATGGGGCGCGTCAGCCCGCCCTTCCTCGAGTTCATCGAGTCCGCGCGCGCGACGACGCAGTGGGCGTCGGTGCCCGAGGTACTGCGCGGCACCACCTCGTGGAGCCCGTTCATCTCCGACGAGCGCGCCGCCGGCGCCATGCTCACCACCGCACCCGCCGCAGTCGTCGTCACCGGCCTGGTCGCGTGCGCCGGCATCGCCGGCATCGCCATGCGCCGGATGCCCCAGCGCGGAGTCTGGGCGACGGTGCTGCTGGTCGGGCTGGCGGGAATCGGCGCGGGCTACGCGAGCGGCCTCGGCTCCCCCTTCGCCGAGCCGGTGCGGGTCTTCCTCGACAGCGTCGGCGCACCCCTGCGCAACGTCTACAAACTCGAGCCCTTCCTGCGGTTGCCGCTGGTCCTGGGCATGGCGCACCTGCTGGCCCGGGCGCCGCTGCCCGGCACCGTCGGCCTGGCGAAGGTCCGCCGGGCGCTCGCGCACCCCGAGCGGGATCGCCTCGCGGCCGGCGCCCTGGCCGTGGTCGTGGTGCTCGCACTGGCGGGCGGCATGGCGTGGACGGGCAAGCTCGCGCCCCGCGGCCCCTACTCCGCGATCCCCGACTACTGGTCGCAGACCGCGGACTGGCTGTCGGCGCACGCGGGCGGAACCGCACCCGGCCAGGCCCGCGCCGAGCGCGCCCTCGTCGTGCCGGGCGCGCCCTTCGGCGCACAGCTGTGGGGCCTCACCCGCGACGAGCCGATCCAACCCCTCGCCGAGACGCCGTGGGCGGTGCGCGACGCGATCCCGCTCAACCCGCCCGGCGCGATCCGCGCCCTCGACTCGGTACAGCGGCTGTTCAGCGCCGGCACCCCGTCGGCCGGCCTGGCCGCGACACTGCGCCGCCAGGGCATCTCCTACCTCGTGCTCCGCGCCGACCTCGACCCCGCGACATCGCGATCAGCCCGGCCGGCCCTGGCACGCGCCGCGATCGAGGGCTCGCCGGGGATCAGCGAGGTCGCGCGGTTCGGCCCCGACATCGCTCCCCCCACCGTCGAGAAGGTGGTCGTCGACTCGGGATTGCGGCCGCCGCTGCCCGCCATCACGATCTACCGCGTCGACGGGGCCGCTCCCACCGGCCCGTACCTCGCCGACGCGGCCTCCATGCCGCGCGTCGCGGGCGGGCCGGAGGCGCTGCTGGGGCTGCAGGCCGATGCGGCCGCGTCGGGCCGGCGCGAGCTGGGCGCCGCCCTGCTCGCCTCGGACGCGGAGGCCGCGGGCCTGCCCGCGGGCCCGCTGACCGTCACCGACACGCCCAAGCGCCGGGAGACCGACTTCGGCCGCGTCGACGACCACAGCTCGGCGATCCGCACCGTCGACGACCCGCGGCGCACCCTGAACCGCCTGCCCGACTACCCGGCGGCGGGCCTCGTCGACGGGACCTGGGAGGGCGCGACCGTCTCCGCGTCCAGCTCCGCCGCCGACGCCACGCAGCTCGGCACGGTGCTACCCGGCGCGGGCACGGCCGCCGCAGTGGACGGCGACAAGAACACCGCGTGGGTCTCGTCGGGCCTGGATCGCGCGATCAACCAGTGGCTGCAGTTCACGCTGCCCGAGCCCCGCGCCGACCTGTCGGTGACGGTGACCGTCGGTCGCGCGCTGGGCCCCGCGGTCACCCGCCTGCTCATCACGACCGAAGCGGGCACCGTCTACTCCGATCCCGTGACGGCAGGCACGCCGATCACGCTGGTCGCACCGTCGGAGCCCACTCGCTGGCTGCGGATCACCGCCGCCGAGACCGCGGACCGATCGTGGGGCAACCAGTTCGCGATCTCCGAGGCCGAGCTCGCGGACACGCGGTCGGGGAAGGCGATCCCGGCGCGGCACGATGTCGCGCTGCCCGCTTCCGGGCCGGCGCAGCGCTGGGTGTTCGGGCAGGACACGATGGGGCGCACCGGCTGCGTCGTGACGCCCGGCGAGAACGGCGCACCGGGCCCGGTGCAGTGCGCCGACATCGCGATCGGGCCGGAGGAGCCGGGGCCGCTGCGGCGGACCATCGACGGGCCCGGGGCGGCCGCGGTGACCCCCTCGCTGACGGTCCGCGCGCGGCCGGGCCAGGCGCTGTCCTCGCTGCTCGGGGCTCCGGGCGCGCCGTCGGCGGTCGCGGAATCGGCCGTCGGCGACGGCCGGGCGAGCTCCGCCGCGGCGGTGGACGGCGACCCGAACACCGTGTGGTCGGCGCCGCAGTTCGTCACCGAGCCGACGTCGCCGAAGCCGGTGCTGCGGCTGAGGCTGCCGTCGCGGCAGGTCGTGGGCGGCCTCACGCTCCGCCTGCCGCGCGGAGAGGCGCCCGCCCGGCCCACGCGGATCGCCGTCGACCTGGGGACCGGCCGCCAGGTCCGGGAGCTGCCTGCGGGGGACACCGTCACCGTGAAGGTCGATCCGGCCGTGACGGATACGATCTCGATCTCGCTGCTCGACTGGGACGAGCGGATCAACATCAACGACTTCGGCTTCCCGGAGAAGATGGCGCCCGGGCTGGCCGAGGTGCGGCCCGTCGGCCCCGACGGTGCCCCCGTCCCCGGTTCGGAACCCGCGTCCGCGGACCGTCGGATCGTGGTGCCGTGCGAGACCGGTCCGACGGTGCGGATCGGCGAGAGGGAGCTGCGCCTGCGGATCGAGGCCGGGGCGCGGGAGCTGCGCGACGGCGAGCCCGTCCGCGCTGTGGCCTGCGATCCTGCGCCGGTGCCACTACCGGCGGGACGGACGCAGATCGTGGCGACGCCCGGGCCTGCGTTCAGCGTGGACTCGCTGTCGCTGGACACGCCCACGGCGAACGAGGCGGCGGCGCGGGACGAGAGCGCGCGGGTGCAGAGCTGGACCCCGGACCGCCGGGTGGTGACCGTCGGCCGCGCCGACGCCGACCAGGTGCTGGTGGTGCCCGAGAGCCGTAACTCCGGGTGGGCGGCGACGGGGCCGGACGGCGCAGCCCTCCGCGCGGTGACCGTGAACGGGTGGCAGCAGGGCTGGGTCGTGCCCGCCGGGACCGACGGCGCGGTGACCCTGCGGTTCGCGCTCAACGCCCCGTACCGGATCGGACTCTTCGGCGGGCTCGCGCTGCTGGTGATCCTCGCCGCGCTGGCGCTGGTCCCCGGCTCCCGGCCGCGCGCCGAGGCCGGACCCCTGCGGGCGTGGCAGCCGGGTATCGCGGCCGGCCTCGGGATCGGCGTGGTCGCCTTCGTGCTCAGCGGCTGGCCGGGGCTCGCGCTGTGGGCGGCGGCGGGCCTCGCGACCTGGGTGGTCTCCGGGCTGCACGTCTCGGCGGACCGTCGGGCGGCGATCCGGGTGTTCGGCGCCTCCGGGTTCGTGCTGGCGGGGATGCTGCTGCTCGCGACGGGACCGTGGCACGCCGAGGCCGGCTACGTGGGCCACGGCCCCTGGCCGCAGGGCCTCGCGCTCACCGGCGTGCTGCTGATGGCCTGGTCGACGGTGCCGCCCGCCCGGATCCTGCGCCGGCGCGGCGGTGGCGGGCCGGCGGCCGATGATGCCGATGGGGCCGGCGGGGCCGCGCGCTGAGCCGCGAACTGAGCCGCGAACTGAGCCGCGAAGGCGGACATGGTCGCGCAGCGCAGCCATGCGTGGGGCGCATACCCGCCGGATCAGCCCGGCAGCGGACCCTGCAGCTGCGACCAGTCCGACGTCGTCCCCAATGCCACGTTCCGTCCCCCACCGGAATCCGTTCGCCTCGTGGGGGACCAGCCGTCCCCCACGCCCCGTTCGGTCCCCCGCACTACGCCGCACGGACCGGCGGTCATGCGCGGCACGCATGACTTCCGTGCGGACCTACCGCCCCACCGGCGCGACGAGCGCCAGGGCGGCGGCGGACCGTCGGGCCTCGTGGCGGGCCAGCCAGCGGCGGGCCGGCTCCTCCACCCAGGCGTAACTCAGTGCCGCGACGGCAATGGAGAACACCAGCGTCAGCACGGTCACCTTCGCGAAGGCACCGCTGAAGGGGACGATCGCGAACAGCGGGAAGATCGCGGTGAGCACCACGAGGTGCCAGATGAAGATCCCGTAGGACCAGCGGCCGAGCGCGAGCATCGGTCCCGATCCCAGCCAGCGCGAGGGCTCCGACGCCGGCGCCAACACGAGCGGCGCCAGCAGGAGGAAGCCGAGCACCCCGCCGAGGCCCATGCGGACCGCGAACTGCCAGGTCTCGGGGGTGTCGAGGGTCACCGGGCCGCCGAGCGGCGTGCAGATGACCGCGAACACCACGAGCGCAGCGGGCCAGCACAGCCGGCGCCGCGCGAGCCGCCGCACCGAGCCGAAGTGGGACGCCGGCGCGCTCACGATCTCGGCGAGCACGATGCCCGCGACGAACCACGGCACGTACGAGGGCAGCCAGTTGTGGTGGTTCAGCCCCGGCGGCAGGGGCAGCGCCGCGCCGACCCACGCCCAGCTCAGTGACACCGCCGCCACGGCGAGCAGCACCGGCACCCGCCACCGTGCCGCGGCTCCGCGCAACCGCGCCAGCCCCAGCGCGGCCAACGGCAGTAGCAGGTAGAACAGCATCTCGACCGAGAGCGACCACATCTGCGTCAGGCCGTCGGTGAGCGAGTAGGGCACGAAGACCTGGGTCAGAGTGAGGTTCGCGAGCCAGGTGGAGCCCGACGGGGCCGCCGACCGCGGCAGCAGGGCGAGCGCGACGATCGCGACCACGAGGTACGCCGGCATGATCCGCACGAGCCGCGATCGGTAGTACCGCCCCGTCGGCGGACCGTCGGATGCGGACCACGCGGCGCGGGCGTGCGCCCGCCAGAGCAGGAAACCCGACAGTCCGAAGAACAGGGCGACCGCCATGTCGAACCGGCCCCACACCCGTCCCGCCACCGAATACCCCACCTGACCGGTCTGGAAGGCGGTGTGAGTGAGCAGTACGGCGATGGCCGCGCAGGCGCGCATGCCCTCGAGTGCGGGCACGAATCCGGCCGCACCCGCAGGCCGCGCAGCTGCGAGGTGACTGGTCCCGACGGTGCTCATCGTCCACCGAATCTACCCGCGTTTCGGCCCTCGCCCGCGCACGTGCCCCATGCCGCCCGGGCACCACCTGTAGGCTCGGGTACTTGGAAGGGAGCGCGACCACGTGCCCCGACGGCGTGTGCGAACCACGGACGCGCCCCGCAAGACATGTGAGGAGACACTTCGATGGCGGTAGGCCGTAGCCGGCTGGCACGCGTTATCGGTCCGATCCTGATCTTCTTGGGCGCGCTGCTGATCACGGCCGCGATCGCCGGACCGGCGTACGTCGCAGGCAAGCTGACAACGATCCCACTGGACATCGACACCACCACGGTGGCGAAGTCCGAGAAGGTCGCGGACTCCCCCGCGGACGCCGAATTCCCGGCGAAGTCGCTCGATATGTGCTCGATCAACAGGGGTAGGGCCGTGGTCAACGAGGTCTCGGTGACCACCCAGACCCGCACGCTCGTGACCAACCCGTCGGACGAGTCCGCGATGACCGTGCAGTCCGGCAGCTCGATGGTCGTGCCCTCGATCAAGACCAACGGCGAGCCGCGGCACCCGGAGCTGACCGGCGCCGTGCAGGACAAGCGCCCCTGCGACGACGGCCTGGTGCAGGCCTGGCTCGACCGCGTGTCCCTGGACCGTGAGACGGGCCGGCCCACCGGCAGGACCTCGGAGGCCACCTACCAGCCCGGGGAGAGCACCCCGGCGGTGAAGCTCGCCGACCGCAAGGGCCTGCAGTACCGCTTCCCCGCGGGCACTACGCAGGACGGGAACTACGAGTTCTTCGACCTGATCACCCGCAGCAACGTTGGCCTGAAGTTCGTCGAGGAGAAGGAGGTCAGCGGCACCAAGACGCTGCACTTCCAGGGCCAGCAGGACTGGGTGGACCTCTCCACCATCCGCGACAGCAACGACCCGACGCTGGGTACCGTTCTCACCATGCCCGCGAGCTGGTGGGGCATCGGCGGCGTCGACCCCAGGGACGACATCACGCTGAACCGCTGGGCGAAGACCGCCGTGGATCTGTGGGTCGATCCGACCTCGGGCGTCATCGTCGACCAGTCGCTGCACTACACCCAGCAGTTCCGCCTGCCGGGCCAGGTCGCGCCCAACACCCCGAGGCCGGTCCGGGACTTCAAGCTCGACGTCTTCGACGCCAAGCAGCGCTGGACCGATGCGACGGTCCGGTCGCAGGCGGAGGTCGCGAAGTCGGCGCAGAACAAGATCGCGGTCGCGAAGTACGTGGCACCCGTCGCGGGCGGCATTCTCGGCGTCATCGCCCTGGGCCTCGGCATCTTCGCCCTGATCCTGGGCCGCAAGCCGGCCACCGCGGGCGCGGGCGGCCGCGGCCGGGACGGCGGTTCCGGTGACAACGCTCCCACCGCACCGATCGACGAGGACCCGATCACCACGCCCGACGCGGGCGGCGATCCGGCGACGGAGGCCTTCAACGCTCAGCCGCGGCCGGACGAGTCGCAGACCGAGGCGATCGACTTCCGTAAGCGCGACGAGCGCTGACGGTCACGACCGCACCGATCACCATCACCGCCGCGAGCGCACACAGCGCCGCGGCGGTGATCATTTCCGCGGGGGTGCGCGGCAGGGTGAGCAGGATCGCCGCCTCGACCGCGACGAGGACCCACGCGAACAGCGCCAAGCGGGTGCGCTCGATGGCGATGGCGTAGAGCAGCAGCCCCTGCAGCAGGGCGAGGAGCGCGCCCTGCGCCGCGAACAGCCAGAGCAGCCCCTGGACGGGCCGGTAGTCCTCGCCGGCCAGCATGGTCGCGAGCGGGGCGCAGACCGCCGCCCCGGCGACGCACGCGAGGCCGAGGCCCGCCAGCAGCCCGACGACGGTGCGCAGCGCGCCGCGGGCCCGGCCCGGGGTCACGAGCTGCGGGTAGAAGACGACGCCGACGGCCTGCGGCAGCCAGAACGCGATCTTCGCGGCGACGGCGCCCAGGGCGTAGGTGCCGGCGGCGGCCGCACCGAGGACGGGCCGCGCGAGCAGCAGGTCGAGCGAGGCGAAGACGACGAGCACCAGCTGCACCGAGCTGGCGCCGAGCACCGCGCGCACCCCCGCGTCCGGCCCGGCCGCGTGCCCCGCCGGGGCCCCCGCCAGCGCCCGGCCGATGGCGGCCGCGAGCAGGGCGCCCATCGTCGTGCCGAGCAGTGCCGGCGCCGGGCCCAGCAGCAGCCCCGGCACGGTGAAGACCAGCTTTCCCACGCCCGCCACGCCGAGCAGGGCCGCGAGCCGCCCGAACCGGCGCTCTCCCTGCAGCAGCCCCTGCTCGACGGCGAGCAGGACCAGCGCGGGAGCGGCGGCCAGCGCGGCTGCGGCGGTGAGGGCGCGGGTGTGCAGGCCGGCGGCGGCCAGGGGCACGGAGACGGCGGCGAGGACCCCCGCGCCGAAGGCGATCCGATAGCCGAGCGCCCGCATCTGCGCAGCGCCAGCGCCGCGGACGACCTGCCGCGCGACCACGGTCTGCAGCGCGAGCGCCGGCACCGCGAGGATCAGCGACAACTGCAGGAGGGACGCGAACTCGCCGTATCCGGCGGGCCCGAGCCAGCGGCTCGCGGGCAGGTGCACCAGGTAGGAGCACAGGTTGGCCAGCATCGAGCCGACCGTGACCCACGCCAAACCTCGCATTCGGCCATTGTGTCAGTAGGCTCGGGTCGATGAGATCGCGCGACCTGGCCCTCGCCGCCTGGTCCGTCGTGCTCGCCGTCGTGATCCTGGGCCCGCTGGCCGTCGGCGGCCGTTACCTTCTGCTGCGCGACGCGGTCTCCACGCCCCGCTCGTACCTCACCGATACCGCCCTCGGACTCGGCGACAACGCCGCGCGCGCCACGCCGCAGGACGCCCTGCTGGCCGTCGGATCCCAGGTCGTCGACGGCGGCCTCCTGGTCACGGCGCTGCTGTTCGTCGCGCTGGTGGCCGCGGGTTGGGGCTTCGGCCGAGCCGCGCTCGCGGTGCTGGACGCCGTGGGCCGGCCCGCGGGGCCGGGCGCGGGCCTCGCCGCCGCCACGGTGGGGTTGTGGAATCCGTTCGTCGCCGAGCGGCTGCTGCAGGGGCACTGGAGCCTCCTGGCCGGGTACGCGGCGATCGGCTGGGCCGTGGTCGTCGGCCTGCGGATGCAGGGGCGGGCGCAGCTCGGCGGCTTCGCGGCGTGTCTCGCCGCGGGCGGCCTCACGCCGACGGGTGCGGTCTTCGCGCTGATCGCGGGCGTGGTGGCCGCGCCGCGGCGGTGGGCGTGGCAGCTGGGGCTGTTCGTCTGCGCAGCGGCGCCGTGGCTCTACCCGTCGCTCGTCTCGGGCAGCGGCGTGCGCGCCGACCCGGCCAGCGTCGCCGCCTTCGCCGCCCGCGCCGAGCCGGGCCTCGGAACGCTCGGCTCCCTCGCGGGGCTCGGGGGCATCTGGAACCGGCAGGCCGTGCCCGACGGTGCCCCCTGGCTCTGGACCGTTCTCGCCCTCACACTGGTGACGGGTGGGCTGTTCGTGCTCCGCACGCGGCTGCTCGCCCCACCGCTGGGCCGGATCGCCCTGCTCGCGCTCTGCGCGGTGGTGCTGCCGGCGCTCGCAGCGACCGGCCCGGGGACGGCGTTACTCGAGGCGGTGGTGCAGGCGATCCCGGGCAGCGGGCTGCTGCGCGACGGGCAGAAGTGGGTGGCGCTGGCCGTGCCGCTGTACGCGACGTGCGCCGCCGCCCTCGTCGGGGCGGTACCGGCCGCGGCGCGCGCCGCGGGCGCGGTGGTGGCGGTGGCGCTGCCGATCGCGGTGCTGCCGGGCCTCGCGTGGGGCGTGGGCGGCGCGCTCGCCCCGGTGACCTACCCGGCGGCGTGGCGCACCGTCGCCGAGGCGGTGCCCGCCGGCCGCGGGTCGGTCGCGGTGCTGCCGCCGGGCATGTTCCGGACGTATGCGTACGGGCCCGACGCGCCGGTCCTCGACCCTGCGCCGCGGATGCTGCGGGCGCCCGTTCTTCAGACTGGTGAACTTCGCATCGGCGGGAAGTCCGTCGACCGCGTGCCGGGTGCCGCGTCCGACGCGGAGGCCGCGCTCGCGGCGGGCGGCGACGCCCTCGGTGGCCGGCTGGCGGAGCTGGGCGTCGGCTGGGTTCTCGTGGAGGCCGTATCCGCCGATGGCGGGGCCGCCTTCCCCGCGGTGCCGCTCCCCGGCCTCGCTCTTGCCGTCGACACCCCTGAACTGCGGCTTTATCGGGTCCCCGGCGAGATCACGACGGTCTCGGCGTCGAGCGCGGAGCGGGCCGGCGCGGTCGCGGCCCATCTGCTGTGGGCGGCGGTCCTGTTCGGCGGCGCGGCTGCGGCCGCAACGGGCCGGGCCCGCGGAAGCGTCATACCCGACGGTGCCGCCCCGGCCCCGGCCACATGATGGTGGGTGCCCGACGAAATGTGAACCCCTCACACTTGTCAGGTTTCTCACCCTACGCGCGTCTTTTGCTGCGCTACCGACTTCGACATCATGGTCTCCATGATCTCCGGTTTCTCAGAGCAGTGGCAGTGCCCATCGGGTGAGTGGACCGTCTGGGCTCCGGACGAGACCACGAAGGAGGCGATGCGCACCGCCCCCGACCTGGACGTCTGCACGTCCTACGTGCAGGCCGACCACTTGCGCAGCGGCATCACCGGCGAGGCGTGCACCCGCCGCCTGGTGTTCACCACATTCACGATCCACGATGTTTTCGAGGAAGCAACCGTCGCATCGGTCTTCGCCGATTTCGTGCGGGCGCACGGCGTCTTCCACACCGCTTTCCCGGTCTCGACCGATCCGGATCCGCGCGGGCGCACCCTCGCGCCGGAGCAGATCGCCCTCGCGATCGAGGCCACGTCGGACGCGCATCCCGGCTCCACCGTCAAGGACTACCTCATGGCGAACGTGCCGGAGCTGCACGAGTGGGCGGCGTTCGCCTTCGCGGTGACCGGGGTCGAGAACGCGCGGCCCGGGACGCCGGCGCCGCACTTCCAGATGGTCGTGTGCTCGGACCACCTGTACACGGACGGCGTCTCGCAGGCCGTGAGCTTCTTCGAGCTCGTCTCCCGGTACACGGCGGCGCGGGCCGGCGTCGAGTACACGCCGGTGCCGGTGCGGCCGCACCGCGAGTTCACCCGCGAGCAGCGCACGCTGGCCGCCACGCTCACCCCGACCCATCCGGACGTCGTGCAGTGGCGCGAGACGCTGCGCCGAGCCGGCGGTATGCCGCGCTTCCCGCTGCCGCTGGGCCTGGCCGACGGCGAGGCCGCCCCGGGCCGCATCGCGGTGCACGGCTCGTTCATCGACGCCGACCGCACCGCGCGGTTCAGTGCGGCGGCCAAGCGGGCCGGCGCGAACATGAACAGCGCACTCCTGGCCACCCTGGGCCAGGTGCACCTGGGCCTCACCGGCGACGAACTGTTCACCATGCTCATCCCCCGCGCCGATCGGTCCGCCACCGGTGACGCGATGGCCGTCGGCTGGTACGTCACCCTGGTGCCCGTGCAGTTCTCGGCGTCCGGGACGTTCGACCAGGTCGCACGGAACGCGCACGAGGCGGTCGCGACGGCGAAGCAGCTGGATCGCACCCCGGTCTTTCCGGTGATCGACCTGCTGGCCGACGATCCCGACTTCCCCGTGGAGCACGGCTTCACCGCGCCGATGCTCTCCTACATCGACGTCACTCGGGTCCCGGGCGCGGAACTGGCGCGGCAGCACGACCTCTCGGTGTTCGCGAACGCCACGCCCTCGCGCGAGGTCTTCACGTGGATCAACCGCGACGAGTCGGGCCTCGACTTCAACGCGATGCACCCGGACACGCCGCAGGCGACCCGCTCGGTGGACATCGTCTTCCGCCTGCTCCGCGACCGCGTCATCGAGGTCGCCGACCGCTCCCCCGCCCTCGTCTCGGCGTAGTGCCCTCGGGATCCGCACCCGACACCGGGTGCGGATCCGAGCGGGTGCGGATCCGAGCCGGTGCGGATCGGAGCGGCGGTCAGTGACCCCGGCGGATCCACTCCTCCAGGTGCGGGGACTCGGCGCCCAGCGTCGTGCCGTCGCCGTGGCCGGTGTGCACGACCGTCTCCGGCGGCAGCGCGAACAGGCGGTCGCGGATGGACTCGATGATCACCAAGAAGTCGCTGTACGAGCGGCCGGTGGCTCCGGGGCCGCCGGCGAACAGGGTGTCGCCGCTGAACAGCAGGCCCGCCTCGGGCAGGTACAGGCAGACCGATCCCGGCGAGTGGCCGGGCGCGTGGATCACGCGGATCTCCGTGCCGCCGATCGCGATCCGGCCGTCGTCCGTCAGATCCTCGTGCCCGACACCCGGGTGGCTCATCTCCCACAGCACGTCGTCGCCGGGGTGCAGCAGGATCGGCGCGTCGAGCCGCTCGGAGAGCTCCGGCGCGACCGTCACGTGATCGTCGTGCCCGTGGGTGCACACGATGCCGCGCACCGTCCGCCCGCCGACCGCCGCGACGATCGGCTCGGCGGAGTGCGCGGCGTCGACCACCACGACCTCGCTGTCGTCGCCGACCAGCCAGACGTTGTTGTCCACGTCCCAGGTGCCGCCGTCGAGGCTGAAGGTGCCGGACGTGACGACGCGTTCCACGTGCAGCGTCACAGGACCACCACCGATCGCAGCACCTCGCCGCGGTGCATGGTCGAGAACGCCTGCTCCACCTCGTCGAGCCCGATCCGCTCGGTGACGAACTTCTCCAGGGGCAGGCGCCCCTGCTGGTACAGGTCGACCAGCTGGGGGAAGTCCCGCTCGGGCAGGCAGTCGCCGTACCACGACGACTTGAGAGCCCCACCGCGCGAGAAGAAGTCGATGAGCGGCATGTCCAGGGTGAGGTCCGGGGTGGGCACGCCGACCAGGACGACGGTGCCCGCCAGGTCGCGGGCGTAGAACGCCTGCTTCCAGGTCTCGGGGCGGCCCACGGCGTCGATCACCACGTCGGCGCCGAAGCCGTCGGTCAGTTCCTGGATCGCCTCCACCGCATCCGTGTCCGCGGCGTTGACGGTGTGGGTGGCGCCCAGTTCGCGGGCCCACTCCAGCTTCTTCGGGTCGCGGTCGACGGCGATGATGGTCCGCGCGCCGACCAGGCGGGAGCCCGCGATCGCCGCGTCACCCACACCGCCGCAACCGATCACGGCCACGGTGTCGCCGCGGGAGACGCCGCCGGTGTTGACGGCGGCGCCGAGGCCGGCCATCACGCCGCAGCCGAGGAGTCCCACGACGGCGGGATCGGCCTCGGGATCGACCTTGGTGCACTGCCCCTGGTGCACCAGCGTCTTCTCGGCGAAGGCGCCGATGCCGAGAGCGGGCGAGAGCTCCGTACCGTCCTCGAGGGTCATCTTCTGCGTGGCGTTGAAGGTGTCGAAGCAGTACTGCGGCTTGCCGCGCTTGCAGGCGCGGCACTGGCCGCACACGGCGCGCCAGTTGAGCACCACGAAATCGCCCGGGGCGACGTGATCGACTCCCTCGCCCACGGTTTCGACGATGCCGGCGGCCTCGTGGCCGAGCAGGAAGGGGAACTCGTCGTTGATGCCGCCCTCGCGGTAGTGCAGATCGGTATGGCAGACACCGCACGCCTGCACCGCGACGACCACCTCACCGGGGCCGGGATCGGGGATCACGATGGGGGCCACCTCGACGGGCTGCCCCTTCGCGCGGGCGACGATTCCTCTGACGGTCTGCGGCACGGTTGTCCTCCTGGTCCGGGTGCGGCTGTCACCATCCTCGCACCGGGCCGAGGGGAATTCGAGCGCAATGCACGTGGTTCCGCCAGTCGGCGGGGATGCCGCCGACGGGGCCGGGCACGGCCCGATCGACGAGGCGACTCCGCTGATCGGCGAGCCGCGGACTGTCGCTCAGGGCTGCGCGCCTTCTCCCGCCTCGCCGGGATCGTCGACCACGTCGCCGCCCTGCGGCCCGTCGATGGGCAGCTCCACGGTGAACACGGTGTTCCCGGGCTCCGACCGCACCGCCAGGTCGCCCTGATGCTTGTTCACCACGATCCGCCAGGAGATGTCCAGTCCCAGGCCGGTTCCTTCGCCGACGCCCTTGGTGGTGAAGAAGGGCTCGAAGATGCGCGGCAGGACGTCGGCGGGGATGCCGGTCCCGGTGTCGGCGACCTCGACGATCACCGCGTCGTCCTTGCGGTGCGCGCGCAGCGTCAGCGTGCCGTGGCCGCCCATCGCCTGCACGGCGTTGTCGATGAGGTTGGTCCACACCTGGTTCAGCTCGGCGCCGTAGCCCCGGATGTCGGGCAGGTCGGGGTCGTAGTCACGGACCACGGTGACGCCACCGTCGCCGATCTTGCGGCTGAGCATCACGACGGTGCTGTCGAGCAGCTCGCGCACGTCGAGCACCTGGAAGGGCGCGCGATCCATCTGCGAGTACTGTTTGGCCGCCTGGACCAGGGTCGAGATCCGGCTCGTGGCCTCGCTGATCTCGTTCATGAGCAGCTCGGTCTCGACGGTGTAGTACAGCCAGCGCAGCGCGGCGGACAGCATCCGATCGTCCTCCAGCGAGCCCGCGACGCGGTCGAGGAAGTCGGTTCGTAGGCCCGCGGCCACGAAGACGGGCGCGAGCACGTGCCCATCGCCGATGTCGTGGTCGTCGAGCCAGTCCATGAGCTCGTCCTCGCGGTCGGAGGCCTCGAGCGGACCCAGATCCGGGGCGGACGCCACCGCCTCGACCGCCTCCTCCTGGAATTTCACGAGGTCGACGAGGCGGGTCCGGTCCATCTTGCCGCCGGCGATGCCGGCCAGCTTGTGCCGCATGCCGCCGACGCGGGTGCGCATCTCCGCCGCGGCGCGGGTGGCCGCGCCCGCGGGGTTGTTCAGCTCGTGCGTGAGTCCGGCGGAGAGGGAGCCCAGCGCCAGCAGCCGCTCGCGCTGCTCGACCATCTGCCGGCTGCGCTGGCCGCCGTAGAAGACGCCCTCCAGCAGGTGCACCGCCATCGGGAACCACTCGTGCATCGCCTTGTTGAACTCCTCGGCGGGAAGCAGGAAGAACTGCGCCTCGGTCACCGCGCGCATGGACGAGTTGTACTGCGTCTGCGTCGGGCCGCCCTTGCCGAGGAACGCCGACCACGCGCCCGCGTAGGCGCCCCGCTGGTCGGAGCGGTTGGTCTCGACCTCGACGTCGCCCACCTTCTGCGACAGCGCGATCGTTCCCTTGAGCAGCACGTACAGCCATTGCGCCGGATCGCCGGTGGAGTAGACGGGGCCGGCGGGGAAGGTCTCCACGTGGCCGCGTTGGCACAGCCACTCCAGCTGCTCGTCGCTGAGCTTCTCGAACAGGAACAGGGTGCGCAGTTCGTCGACGAAGCACGGGTCATGAGTGCTCACGAGTCGACTCCTTCCAGGTAGCGGTGGACGAACATGACGGCCATCGCGCCCTCGCCCACCGCGGAGGCGACGCGCTTCGCCGACTCGGACCGCACGTCGCCGGCGACGAAGATGCCCGGGACGCTCGACTCCAGGAGGAACGGCGGACGGTCCAGTCCCCATCCCGCGGGGGCGGCACCGTCGGGCGTGAGATCCGGGCCGGTCAGCACGAAGCCGCGCGCGTCCCGCTCGACGACGCCGTCGAGCCAGTCCGTGCGCGGCTCGGCGCCGATGAAGACGAAGAGGAAATCGGCCGGCACCTGCTCCGTCTCGCCCGACAGGGTGTCGCGCAGGGTGAGCCCGGTGAGGTGGTCGTCGCCGTGGGCCTCGACCACCTGCGTGTGGGGCCGGACGTGCACGTTCTCGATCGCACCCAGCTGCTGGATGAGGTAGTACGACATCGACGCCTCGAGCGACGGGCCGCGCACCAGCAGCGTCACCGAGCGCGCGCCCTTCGACAGGAACGCCGCCGCCTGGCCCGCGGAGTTCGCGCCGCCCACGATGTAGACGTCCTGCCCCGCGCAGGCCGGCGCCTCCGTCATGGCGGAGCCGTAGAAGATGCCGGCGCCCGTGAGCCGCTCCATCCCGGGCGCGTCCAGCTGCCGGTAGGCGACGCCCGTCGCGAGAATGACGGTATGGGCGCCCACGACGGTGCCGTCGGAGAACCGCAAGCGCCGCCCCGAACCCGTCACCTCCAGCTCGACGACGTCGGCGGCCGTGATCATCTCGGCGCCGAACTTGGTGGCCTGCCGCCGCGCCCGGTCGGTGAGCTGGGTGCCTGAGACCCCGTCGGGGAAGCCGAGGTAGTTCTCGATCCGGGAACTCTGCCCGGCCTGTCCGCCGGTCGCGGACCGCTCGACGAGCACCGTCCGCAGCCCTTCGGAGGCGCCGTAGACGGCGGCGCCCAGGCCGGCCGGACCGGCTCCGACGACGACCAGGTCGTAGAACTCCTCCGACGGGGTGGTGTTCAGGCCGACGTGCGCCGCCAGTTCGCTGTCCGACGGTGCGCTCAGCGCGGTCCCGTCGGCCGCGGCGACGAGCGGGAGCTGCTGCGCATCGGCGCCCGCGGCGGCGAGGAGCCGCTGCCCCTCGGGCGATTCGGCGGTGTACCAGCGGTACGAGATCTGGTTGCGGGCCAGGAACTCCCGCACCTCGGACGATCGCGCCGACCACCGGTGGCCGACGACCTTGATCTCCGGGACGGGACGGTGGTCGCTGCACAGCCAGGCCTCCAGCTGCGCGTCGATCACGGGGTAGAGCTTCTCCTCCGGCGGATCCCAGGGCTTGAGGAGGTAGTGGTCGAGGTCGACCACGTTGATCGCCTCGATCGCGGCGCCCGTGTCCGCGTACGCCGTGAGCAGCAGCCGTCGGGCGCCCGGATAGACGTCCATCGCCGCCTCGAGGAACTCCAGGCCGGACATCTGCGGCATGCGGTAGTCCGCGAGGATCGCGGCCACCAGGTCGCCGCGGAGTTTGAGTTCCTTGAGCGCCTCCAGGGCCTGCTCGCCGCTCTCCGCGCGCACGATCCGGTACTCGTCTCCGTACTTGCGCCGCAGATCTCGGGCCACCGCGCGGGACACGCTCGGATCGTCATCGACGGTCAGGATCGCGGGTCGCCGCTTCTCGGATTCAGCCACAGTTTCAGATTACGACGACCGCGACCTCCGCGTCGGCGAGTGCAGCTCTCAGCGAACACATCGGGTCCGCGTGGATCGCGATGTCAGCGTGCATCGACATTGAGCCCCTTCTTCGCCCGGCGCAGCGCGTAGACACCGACAGCGATCTCGCCCGCACCGAAGATCGCCATCGCCGCGCCGAGGATCGTGCGGATGTCGGGCCACGTCGACCAATCGCGGATCAGCGCCGCCGCCAGAACGACCACACCGAGGCCGATGAACGCCCACGCCATCAGCGGCGTCACCTCACGTTGCCTCATGTGTTCACGGTAACGGATACCAGGCGTACTAGTCAGCAGCGGCCGCGACTCACTCGTTCACGTGGTCCCCGTCGAGTGTCGTCCCCCGCGCGACGCCGATCCGCCCGCCCGGCGTTCGAACCCCCACCAGAAGCCGCTCGTGCCATGGGGGACCGGCTGTCCCCCACGCCGCGTTCCGTCCCCCACCACAAGCCGCGATCACCTCGCAGGGGACCGGCCGACCCCCACGCCGCGTTCCGTCCCCCACCAGAAGAACCGCTGCTGAGCAGCGGAAACGCCCGGCTCGCGGTCAGACCAGCCCGCCGACGTGCTCGCCCGCGACCGACGCGCGGAGGACGCGCGAGACTCCGTCGGCGGTGGCGGGCCACGAGAACTCCCCCGCGCGCTCCCGCGCCTTGGCGCCGAGCTCCTCCCGCAGCAGGGGGTCGCTGAGCAGCGCGTAGACCGATTCGGTGAGCCCGGCGAGGTCGCGGACCAGCAGGCCGGTGGCGCCGTCGACCACGGAGTCGGTGAGCCCGCGCGAGCTGACGTACCCCACGGTCGGCACCGCGTGCTGCGCCGCCTCGATCACGGTGATGCCCCAGCCCTCCTTGCGCGACGGCATGACGTGCACCCACGCGCGGGAGAGCAGGCGATGCTTGCGCTGCTCGGTGACATGGCCGTGGAAGGTCACCCGGTCGAGCACGCCGAGCTTCGCCGCATGCTGGTACAGCTCGGAATCCCACCACCCGCTGCCGATGACGTCGAGGTGCAGATCGGGAACGCGGCGAGCGAGGCGGGCGAGCACGTCGAGCGCGTCCTCGATCTGCTTGTGCGGCACCAGCCGGGAGAGCACGACGATGCGCGGCGTCGCCGATCGCACGTCCGCGACACCGGGCGCGACGGCGTCGATCCCGTTGCGCACCACAGCCACCCGCTCCGGCCCTACGCCGAGCAAGGCCAGCTCCTCCGCCGAGGGCAGCGAGACGGTGAGGTACTGCGAGCGGCGGTGCAACCACGGCGAGAGCCGCGACTCGATGAACCAGCCGATCCGCGCCACCAGCCGGCCCGCGACGGGCCACTGCTCGCGGTGGCAATGGTGCACGAGCACCGTCACGGGCACGCCCGCGACGAGCCGCGCGAAGAACGGGATGCCGTTCTGCGTGTCGATCACCGCGTCGGGGCGGATGCCGCGCAGCGGTCCGCGTCCGAACCGCGCGAGAAGGATCGCGAGGAGCGCCAGCGGGTAGACGGTGAACCGCCCTCCACCCCGCGAGATGCGCACGCCGCGCACGGTCTCGGACCGGGCGGCGCCGGGGTACATCGCGGTCCGCAGCGTGACCCGCACGCCGCGGGCGGCCAGTTCCTCCCCGACGCGCTCGAGGTACAGCTCACTACCGCCACCCTGCGGGTGGCGGGTGTCACGCCAACACAGCAGGAGGACCTCACGCACGCGTCCTAGGGTACCGTCCGGTGGCGTGTACCCCGCGACCTGGAAAAAGGCCACCGCCCGCCTCCGCCGCCGCGCGACGCTCAAGCGCTCGGTGGGGCTGCTGTCCGACTTCCGGTTCGAGCAGTCGGAGCCGGCCCGCTTCTACGGCTCGCTGGCGCGCGACACCGTCGAGCTGACCGGCGACCTGTTCGGGGACCTCGACGGCGCCCTCGTCCTCGACGTCGGCGGCGGGCCCGGCTACTTCGAGGACGCCTTCGCCGAGTACGGCGCCGTCTACGTGCCGGTGGAACCCGATCCGTCGGAGGCGCACGCCGCCGGGATCACCTCGTCGCGAGGCCTGCGCGGCTCCGGCCTCGCGCTGCCCATCGCCGACGGTGCCGTCGACGTCTGTCTCTCGTCCAACGTCGCCGAGCACGTGCGCGACTGGCAGCGGATGGGCGAGGAGATGCTGCGCGTCACCCGCCCCGGCGGCATGGTGATCCTGAGCTACACGCTGTGGTACGGCCCGTTCGGCGGTCACGAGATGGGGCTGACGCACTACCTCGGCGGCGCGCGTGCCGCCCGCAGGTACACCCGCAAGCACGGGCACCCGCCGAAGAACCTCTACGGGACGTCGCTGTTCGCGGTGACCGCGGCCGACGGCCTGCGCTGGGCCGGCACCGTCGACGACGCCGAGCTCGTGGCCGCATTCCCGCGCTACCACCCGTCGTGGGCGTGGTGGATGGTGCGGGTGCCGGGCCTGCGGGAGCTGCTCGTCTCCAACCTGGTCCTGGTCTTCCGCAAGAACTGACACACCGCGGGTCCATCGACGACCGCGCTGCTGGTCATCCGACGACGCGGCTCAACTTGTCCGGATTGCGCACGACGTAGACGGCGGTCACCTGCGCGCCCTCGACCTCGACGCACATCACCAGGTCGACGACCCGGTCGAACGAGACGACCACCCCCGGCATGCCGTTGAACACCCCGAAGCGCAGCCCCATCTCGCCGAAGTCCCCGGACTTGCGCAGGGTGCCGATCATCATTCGCGCGACCCGATCCGCGCCGAGGACCGGCCGGCGTGCCGCGGACTTCACGCCGCCGCCGTCCCCGACGTACACCACGTCGGGCGCCAGCAGGTCCATCAGCGACTGCACGTCGCCGCTCGCCGTGGCCGCGAGGAAGCGTTCGGCGACGTCCCGCGCCGTCGCCGGGTCCGCCACCGCCCGTGGCCTCCGGGCTCGCACATGCCCGCGGGCGCGATGGGCGGTCTGGCGCACCGTCGCCTCGCTCTTGCCGACCGCCTCCGCGATCTCGGGATACCCGAACTCGAACACCTCCCGAAGGACGAAGACGGCCCTCTCGGTGGGCGTCAGGGACTCCAGGACCAGCAGCATCGCCGTGGTCACGGCCTCGCCGGTGAGCACGTGCTCCGCCGGCCCGTCGGCCGACGGCGCCTCGAGAGGCTCCGGCAACCACGGCCCGACGTACTCCTCGCGCCGCCGCGACGCGGTGCGCAGCGCGTTGAGCGCCTGCCGGGTCACGATCCGCGCGAGGTAGGCCCGCGGATTCGCGACGGTGCCGAGATCCACCTCGCGCCACCGCAGATAGCTCTCCTGCAGCACGTCCTCCGCATCCGCGACGCTGCCCACGATCTCGTACGCGACGGAGAACAACAGCGGGCGATGCGCGGCGAAGACGTCTTCGGCACTCATCGCGGCGCGGGCAGCCACGCGTAGCGCGCAGTCCGGGCGGCGCCCTTGGCCATTCGGCACACCCGCTCCTTCACCCAGGCCGCGGAGCGGCCGCCGAACTGGATCCTGGTGGGGGTGTCGTCGCGCCGAGCCGCCTGGATCACCGCGCTGGTCCGGCCGATCGAGACGTTCTGCCCCGTGTACCCCATCGAGTACGCCCTTTCGGGCTGCCCGCCAGCTCGCGCGCCAGGTTGTCGGCGCCGTGCGCGCCCTGCGGCAACGCGGTCTGGCAACTCAGCCGCGCGCCCGGCACGGCCGCGCCGTCGCCCACGGCACGGATCCGGGGGTCGGAGACGCTCCGCAGGAACTCGTCGACCACCACCCGGCCGGCGGAGTCCACCGCGAGGCCGCTGCGTGCCGCCAGGTCGCTGACCTGCGCCGCGATCGCCCACAGCACGAGGTCGGCACCGTCGGCGTCGTCGATCCTGCCGCGCTCTACGGCGACGCCGAGGCGGTCGAGCTCACGCCGCACCCGCGCCCGCGCGCCGGTCCCGAGCGACGCCCCGACCTCGCCCTCGCTGCGCAGGGTCACCCGCAGGCCCGGGCGGGCCTCGGCGACCTCGGCGGCGGTCTCGATTCCGGTCAGCCCCCCTCCCACGACGGTGACGGCGGCCCCGTCGGGCAGGGCGGCGAGTGCCGCGCGCGCCTCGTCAGCCGACTCGAGGGTGCCGACCGCGAGGGTGCCCGGCGGTGCGGTCGGCGCCCCGCCCGCGGCGTAGATCGCGCGGTCGAACGGGAGGGAGGTGCCGTCGGCGAGGAGCACCGTGCCGTCGCCGATCGTGGCGACGGTGCCCACGACGAGCCGAATCCGCGGGTCGAGCATCTCGGTGAGCGGCGTGACGGCGGAGCCGCTGCCGGCGATGTGCTCGTGCAGCCGCACCCGCTCGACGAACCCGGGCCGCGGGTTGACGACCGTCACCTCGGCGTCCGCCTTCTTCACCAGCCGATTCGCGGCGATGGTGCCCGCATAGCCCGCGCCGATCACGACGACCTTCATGATTGCCTCCTCATGCGAATTCGAGTCTTCCGCACACAGGACACCGCCCGGACACGATCCGTGACACGGGTCGGAGTGAGGCTCAGCCCTCCGCGATCGCGGCCAGCGGCGGGGTGCGGGCGGCGCGGATGGCGGGCAGGATCGCCGCGCCGACGCCGACGAACGCGGAGGCCACCAGCATGGTGAGCACCGTGGACCAGGGCACCACCACGGAACCGAGGCCCTCGTCGCGCAGCGAGTGCACGAGCGAGACGCCCAGCAGCACACCGAGCACCAGCCCGAGGGCGGCACCGAAGACGGCGATGAGCATCGATTCCAGGTAGATCGAGCGGCGGACCTGCGAGCGGATGAGGCCGATCGCGCGGAGCATGCCGATCTCTCGGCGCCGCTCCACCACCGACAACGCCAGGGTGTTGACGATGCCGAGGATCGCGATCACCACGGCGAGTCCGAGCAGCCCGTACAGCACACCCATCAGCGTCGTGATCGTCTGCCCGGCCTGCTCCTTGAGGTCCTCCTGGTCGTCGACGTTCACCACCAGCAGCGGCTTCACGGCCTCCCGCAGGCGCTCCTTGAGGTCGCTCACCGAGGTGCCGTCGGCGGCGTTGACGAACACCGATTGCGGGGTGACGAGCGGGGCCGTGGCGCCGGTCGCGGGCGGGTACACGGTGTTCAGATCGGCGGCGGTGATCACCGGACCGGACAGCGGCCCCCCGGTGGCGGCGTAGATCCCCGTCACGGTGAGCTTCGTCCTCGCGGTGCCGACGGCGGACGTCGGCTCCACCTCGGTGCCCACGTCCCAGCCACGCTCGCGCGCGGTGCGGTCGTCGACGAGTAGCCCGCCCTGTTTCAGCGCCAGCTCGCCCGAGCTCCGGGTGAGGTTGAACGGCGTGGTGACGTCGCCGTCGACGGCGAGGGTGGTGATTCGCTCGCCCCCGATCCGCACCGGCACGGCGTAGAGGATGGTCTTGGCACCGACGCCGGGCACGTCCTTGATCGCCGTCAGCGCCGCGGGCGGCATGCCGAGCGACGGGGCCTGCAGCACGAGGTCGGAGCGGATCCCCTGGTCCACCTGGGCGTCGATCGACTTCTGCATCGACGCGCCGAGCGTGCCGATCACACCCACGAGCGCCACGCCGATCACCAGCGCGAACGCGGTGGCGGTGGTGCGCTGCGGGTTCCGCATCACGTTGGTGCGGCCCAGCCGGCCGGCGGGCCCGAAGGGGGCGGCGATGATCTTGCCGACCCCGCCGAGCAGTGGCGCGACCAGGGCGGGGCCGCCGATCACGATGGCGAGGATCAGCCCGAAGCCGGCGATGCCGACCTCGATCGCGGCGGTGGCGCCGGTCGCGGTGGTGGCCACGAACAGCAGCGCCAGCGAGCACAACAACAGGGCCGCGCCGATGGCGCCGCGCACGAGCAGCGATTGCGGCGAGCCGCCGTCCTGCGCGCGCATTGCGGCGACGGGCGGCACGCGCGAGGCCCGCACCGCGGGGATCAGTGCCGAGATCACGGTCACCACGGTGCCCACCACCATCACGGTGATCACCACGGACGGGCTGATGGCGAGCCCGCCGTCGGGGAAGCCGGCGCCCGCGGCGGTGACGCCTGCGCGCAGGAGCACCGCGAGGCCGATACCGACGGCGAGCCCCAGTGCGCTGCCGATCACGCCCACGACGAGCGCCTCCAGGACCACGGAGTTGCGCACCTGCTCCCGGCCGGCGCCGATGGCCCGGAGCAACGCGAGCTCCGACAGGCGCTGGGCGACCAGCATCGAGAAGGTGTTGTAGATGATGAAGACGCCCACGAGGAGCCCGATGAGGCCGAAGGCCACGAGGAAGTAGTTGAGAAAGCTCAGCCCCTGGTTGATCGTGTCCTCGAACTCCTGCCGCACCTGCGCGCCGGTCTGGACGTTCAGGTCGGGCAGACGCTGGGCGAGCGCATCGCGCAGCTGCTCCGGCGAGGTGCCCTGCGCGGCGCCGACCTCGATGTAGGGGGCCGTGGCGCCGTCGCTGAACAGCTTCTGCGCCTCGCCCTTCGCGAACAGCGCGCCCAGATAGCCGCCCGAGTCGGAGGAGATCGAGTAGGTCCCGACGACCGTGACCTCGGTCGGGCCCGCCGAATTCGGGGCCACGATGGTGGTCTTCGCACCCACAGGCAGCTTCAGCCGCTCGGACGCGGAGTCGTTGAGCACCATCTCGTTCGGGCCCGACGGTGCCCGGCCCCCCGTGATCTTCAGCCCTTCGGGATCGAGATTCTCGCCGGGTGGGAGGTACGCGCCACCCACCTGGGGCGCGCCGGTGGGCGAGGCGACCTCGCCGTCGCCGTCGCGCAGGGCGATGGTGCCGGTGATCGCGGGGACCACGACCCGCACGCCCGGTACCGACTTCACCTGATCCACCACGGAGAGCGGCACCCCCGGGCCCGCGGGCCCGAAGCCACCCTGCCCCTGGGGGTTCTCCGGCGAGATCCGCGCGTCGACGCCGACCGCGATCCGGTCGGAGATCCCGTCGAAGGCCTTCTGCAAGGTGCCCGTGAACACCATCGAGCCTGCGATGAACGACGTGCCGAGCAGCACCGAGAGCACCGTCAGGACGAGGCGCCCCTTGTGCGCCAAGAGGTTCCGCAGCGCCACCCGGCGCATCGGATTCGCCATCAGCCGGCGACGAGGTCGTCGAGGTGGATCATCTTCTCCAGCACCCGGTCCGCGGTGGGGCTGCGCATCTCGTCGACGATGCGTCCGTCGGCGAGGAAGACCACGCGGTCCGCGTAGGAGGCCGCGCGCGGATCGTGCGTCACGATGACCACGGTCTGCCGGAAGTCGTCGACCGCAGCGCGCAGGATGGACAGCACCTCGGCGCCGGACCGCGAATCCAGGTTGCCCGTGGGCTCGTCGCCGAAGATGATCTCCGGCCGGCCGACCAGGGCGCGGGCGCAGGCGACGCGCTGTTGCTGCCCGCCCGAGAGCTCCGTGGGGCGGTGGCCGAGCCGCGGCCGCAGCCCGAGCCGGTCGACGACGGTGTCGAGCCACTGTTGATCGGGCTTGCGGCCCGCGATGTCCAGCGGCAGGGTGATGTTCTCGATCGCCGTGAGGGTGGGAACCAGGTTGAAGCTCTGGAAGACGAAACCGATCCGGTCGCGCCGCAGTTGGGTGATCTGCTTGTCGCCCAGCGAGGTCAGCTCCGTGCCGCCCACCTGGACCGAGCCGCCCGAGGCGGCGTCGAGGCCCGCGAGGCAGTGCATCAGCGTCGACTTGCCCGAACCGGACGGCCCCATGATGGCGGTGAACTCGCCCGCCCGGAAGTCGACCGTGACGCCGGCCAGCGCGTGCACTGCGTTGTCGCCCTCGCCGTAGACCTTGGTGACGTCGACGGCGCGTGCGGCCACCGCCTCGGGCGTGGGCAGCGTCGCCGGCGCGAACTGAGTCTGTGACATGTCAACGAGGATGCCAGAATCTCCGGCCTGCGGCATCAGGGCATTCCCCCAGGACGAACCGGACACATCGGGCCCCGCGCGCCCGCATCCGTCATGATGGACCGATGCGCCTCGAACCACGGATCCTGATGCAGCTCTCCGGCGTGCTCGACCTGCGCGACGGGAAGTTCTTCGGCAGCTGCTTCGGGCACCGGGTGCCCGATGACCTGCTCGCCGCCGTCACCGTGCACGGCGCCGCGACCAATCGCGCCACCGCCGGCTTCGCGTCCCCGTCGCGCGCGCAGCGCGCGATGCCCGTCGAACTGGAGCACTGGGACGCGGTGCCGCCTGCGGACGGCGAATGGGACACCGTGCTGCGCACCCAGCTGTACGTCGACACCTCCGGCTCCGTCGAGTGGTTCTCCCCCACCGCTGCGGGCCCCGGCGAGGTGCTGGAGTTCCCGATGGCCCGCGGCTACTACGAGGTCGAGGCCGCCGCGCGGCACGCCGGCGAGGGCGACGATCACTGGCGACTGCGGTTCTGGGCGTCGCCCGAGAACGGCCCCGATCTCGCCGAGATCCGCGAGATCGCCCTCCTCGCGCGCTGACCGCCGCTACGGTGAAGCGGCGAGGATCGGGGGATCCTCGTCGCTGTCCGGGGGGATCGATGAACACTTCCGCGTTGCAGGCCGTGCACGCCTTCCGCGCCGGCGTGGCCGCGCTGGGCATCGGGATCGGCGAGTTCGAGTCGTCGCCACCCGATTCCGCGCTCGCGCGCCGCGCCTTCGACGCCGCGACGGCCGCCGACCCGGGCATGGCCGATGCCTGGCTCGGCCGTGCCGCGGCCGGCGAGCACACGGCCGAGGTGCTGGCCGCGCTGCACCGCACCGCCGACGCGATCGGCGCCGCCGCCCGCCGCGTCGGCCTACCGCCCGGCGCGCTGAGCAGCACCTTCGCCACCGGACTCTACGTCGACTATCCGCTGCGGGACGCCGCCACCGCCCACGTCGCCTACGCCGCGCGCCTGCTGGCCGACGGCGCGCCCGACGAGGCCGAGCGCGTCCTCGACGCCGCCGGCCCGGCCCCGATCGCGCGGTATCAGCGCGCCGTCGTCGCCGCCCGGACCCGACGGTGGCCGGACGCCCTGGCCGCGCTCGACGGGCACGCCGACTGGGACGACGCCGTGCTCGTCGCCGCGGCGGCCACGATCGCGGGATCCGCCGCGGCACAGCTCGGCCGGTTCGCCGAGGCCGCACGGCTGCTCACCCTCGCGGCCGAGGGGCCGGTGCCCGGCGCCGCCGCCGCGGCCCGCTACTGCCACGCCCTCGTCCTGCGCGAGCAGGGCGACGAGGAGCGCGCCCGGGTCCTGCTGGAGCGGGCGGCACCGTCGTACCCGCCCGCCGAGGCGGCCCTGCGCGACCCGAGCCACCGCCTGGTACTCGACCCCCAGGACGGATGCGCCGCGGCACCGGACGCGCCGGCCGCCGGGGCGGGCGAGGAGCTCCTCGCCGCGGCCGCCGACGAGCTGGCGCGACAGGTGGGGCTGCGCGAGGTGAAGGAGCAGGTCGCCCGCCTGAGGACGACGATGCAGCTCGCCCGGGTGCGCGCCGACCGCGGGCTGTCGAGCGGGAGCCGCTCGCTGCACCTCGCCTTCACCGGGCCGCCCGGCACCGGCAAGACGACCGTGGCGCGCATCGTCGCGCGGATGTACTGCGGGCTGGGGCTGCTGGCGACCGACACGGTGGTCGAGTGCTCGCGCCGTGACCTCGTCGGCCAGTACCTCGGCGCCACCGCGCAGAAGACCTCCGCGGTGATCGACTCCGCGCTCGACGGGGTGCTGTTCATCGACGAGGCCTACACGCTCGTGCAGGAGGGCCTCACGGGCGGCGACGCATTCGGGCAGGAGGCGATCGACACCCTGCTCGCGCGGATGGAGAACGACCGCGACCGGCTCGTCGTGATCGTCGCCGGTTACGACGCCGAGATCGACCGGTTCCTCGGCACCAACGAGGGCCTGGCCTCGCGGTTCGCGCGGCGGATCCGGTTCCCCGGCTACAGCCCGGGCGAGCTCGCCGAGATCGGGGCCGCCCTGGCCCGCTCCCGCGATGCGGTGCTCACCGGCGACGCGGCGGAGGTCCTCGAAACCTGCTGCGCCGGCATCGCCGACCGGCTCGACCGCCTGGGCAACGGCCGCTTCGTGCGGAACGTCATCGAGGCGGCGGAGGAGGAGCGGGAGCTGCGGCTCGTCGACTCCGGGCTGGACCTCGCCGGTGTCGACGAGGCCGTCCTCATGCGGATCGAGGCGGCGGACATGGCGCGGGCACTCGACGGGGTCCTCGGCGCCGCGGTCTGAGCCGGCCCGGTGGAGGGCAGGCGGGGCTACCGGGACGCGGCGACGTTCGCGGCGTAGGCGTCGCTGTTCGACGGCCCGGTGCCGGTCATCATCACCTCGTCGGCGAGCCGATCGGCGGCCTCGAGGTCGATCCCCGTCTCCCGCTGGCTGTGGACCAGGAAGATCTCCCCGCCGAGCGCGGGCTCCTCACCGGCGTAGATCATGCACTCGACGACGATCATGTCGGTCTGCGCCTTGACGGTGTGCGAGGTCAGCCGCAGTCCGAGACTGACGACGTCGCCCACGTGCAGCGGGCGGAGGTACGTGAAGGTCTGGCCGGCGTGCAGGATGGCCGAGAGGTTACAGCCCGGTATGGCCTTGCCGACCACCCCGGACGCGGCCTGCAGCATGGGTGCGCCCAACATCGTGGCCGGCACGACGACATCGTCCGGGAGGCGCCGACTGGCCGCGTAGGGGATGTCCCAGCTGCGGGTCGCGCGAGCGAACGTCCGCACGGTCTCCGCGCCGATCTCGTAAGCATCCGGGAACCACAGTTCCCACTCGTCGGCGACAGCCACGGTCACTCCTCGAGGGCTCCGGCCCCCGCTTCAGTGCGAAGGGACGCACAAGAATAACCACAGGTCCGGTGAGATCCCAAACGGTAGGACCACCCGATGACAACACGGCATGTCAGAGGCACGCCCGTCGGTGACACGGCGGCCGTTCCGCACTAGCGTCGGAGGTATGTGGCGGACCAACTCACTGCGCGTCGCCGTCGTCGGCGCCGGCATCGGCGGGCTTGCGGTGGCCTCCGGTCTGCAGCGCGCCGGCGCCGAGGTGATCGTCCTCGAACAGGCCGCCCGCTTCCTGCCCCGCGGCTCCGGCCTCACGCTGCAGTCCAACGGTTTCACGGCGCTCCGCTCGCTCGGCCTGGAGGAACGGGTGCGGGAGGTCGTCGCCGACGGTCCGCCGTCCGTGCCGTACGGCACGCGCCGAGCGGACGGCACCCGCCTCACCGAGTTCTCGCCGTCCGTCGTCGCCGACCTGCGGGCAGTGGACCGCGCGGACCTGCACCGGGCCCTGCTCCAGGACCTGGCCCCGGACACCGTCCGCCCCGGCATCCGCGTGGAGAGCCTCAGCCGCGAGACCCTGGACCTCGGCCCGACCGGGCTGCTCGAGGACTGGAACGTACTGGTGGGCGCCGACGGCATCCGGAGCCGGGTGCGGGGCAGCCACGCCGGCGACCCCGGGGCCGCGTACTGCGGCTACGGGGCGTGGCGCGGCATCACCGAGACCCCCGTCCCGCTGCTCGACAGCGGCGAGACCTTCGGTCGCGGCGAGCGGTTCGGCTACGTCCCCCTGCGCGACGGGCGCGTCTACTGGTTCGCGGTGCGGCCCGCGGCCGACCCCGATCCGCCCGAACCCGGGGAACTCCAGGATCGCTACGGCCACTGGCACGACCCGATCCCCGCGCTCCTGGCGGCGACCGCCCCGAGGCGCATCGGCTACCAGCCGATCGAGCGACTCGCGCACCCGCTGCGCACCTACGCGCGGGGCCCGGCGGCACTGGTCGGGGACGCCGCGCACGCCATGCCGCCCACCCTGGGACAGGGCGCGAACCTGGCGCTGGAGGACGCGGCCGTGCTCGTCTCCCTGCTCAGGCCGATCGCGCGGGACCACGACCTGCGGGACATCCCGGCCAAGCTCGCCGCCTACGACAAGGCGCGGCGGCCCCGCACACAGTCCATCGCACGGCAGGCGCACCTGATCGGCGCGGCGCTGCAGTGGTCCGCGCCCGCCGTGGTCCGCGGCCGCGACCTCGCGCTGCGCGCCGCCCCGAACGCCGCGATGGACCGGGCCTTCCGCACCGCGCAGCGCTGGTCGCCGCCCGACTGACGCCCGCGACGGACGCCGCCCGGGGATCAGCCCAGGCGCTGCTTGAGCGCGTCCAGCTCGTCCTTGAGGCCGGTGGGCAGCTTGTCGCCGACGAACTCGAACCACTCGTCGATGGACGGCAGCTCGCCCCGCCACTCCTCGACGTTCACGGCGAGCGCCTCGGCGACGTCCTCGACCGGGGTGTCGAGGCCGGTGAGGTCCAGCTCCTCCGGGGTCGCGACGATGCCGATCGGCGTCTCCTTGCCGGCGGCGTTGCCCTCGATGCGGTCCACGATCCACTTGAGCACGCGGCTGTTCTCGCCGAATCCGGGCCACAGGAAGCGCTTGTCCTCGCCGCGGCGGAACCAGTTGACGTAGAAGACCTCGGGCAGCTTGGACTCGTCGGCCTGCTTGCCGATGTTCAGCCAGTGATCGAAGTAGTCGCCCACGTTGTAGCCCAGGAAGGGCAGCATCGCCATCGGGTCGCGGCGGACGGCACCCACCTTGCCCTCGGCGGCGGCGGTCTGCTCGGAGCCGACGGTGGCGCCCATGAAGACGCCGTGCTTCCAGTCGCGGGCCTGCGTGACCAGCGGCACCGTCGTCTTGCGGCGGCCGCCGAAGAGGATCGCCGAGATCGGCACGCCCTGCGGGTCGTCCCACTCGGGGGCGATCGACGGGCACTGCGCCATCGGGGTGGTGTACCGCGAGTTCGGGTGCGCGGCGACCGTGACGACGCCGTCCTCGTTCTCGGCGGACGAGCTCTCCCAGTCGTCGCCGCGCCAGTCGGTGAGGTGCTGCGGCGCGGCCGACATGCCCTCCCACCAGACGTCGCCGTCGTCGGTCTTGGCGACGTTGGTGAAGATCGTGTTCCCCGCCTCGATGGTCTTCATCGCGTTGGGGTTCGAGTCCATCGACGTGCCGGGGGCGACGCCGAAGAAGCCGAACTCGGGGTTCACCGCGTACAGGCGGCCGTCCTTGCCGAAGCGCATCCACGCGATGTCGTCGCCGACGGTCTCGGCGCGCCACCCCGGCAGGGTGGGCTGGATCATCGCGAGGTTGGTCTTACCGCAGGCCGACGGGAACGCCGCGGCGATGTAGTAGACCTTGTCCTCCGGCGAGATGAGCTTGAGGATCAGCATGTGCTCGGCCAGCCAGCCCTCGTCGTGCGCCATGGCCGAGGCGATGCGCAGCGCGTAACACTTCTTGCCCAGCAGCGCGTTGCCGCCGTACCCCGAGCCGTACGACCAGATCTCGCGGGTCTCGGGGAAGTGGGTGATGTACTTGGTATCGCTGCAGGGCCACGGCACGTCGGCCTCGCCCGGCGCGAGCGGCTTGCCCACGGAGTGGATGGCCTTGACGAAGAAGCCGTCGTCGCCCAGCTTCTCCAGCACCGCGGTGCCCATGCGGGTCATGATCTTCATCGAGACCACGACGTACGGGCTGTCGGTGAGCTCGACGCCGAGCTTCGGGTCGTCGGCGCCCAGCGGGCCCATGCAGAAGGGCACCACGTACATGGTGCGGCCCTGCATCGAGCCGCGGTAGAGATCGGTCATCGTCGCGCGCATCTCGGCGGGACGGACCCAGTTGTTCGTCGGGCCCGCGCCCTCCTTGGTCTCCGAACAGATGTACGTGCGGGACTCCACGCGCGCCACGTCCGCCGGGTCCGAGAGGGCGAGGAAGGAATTGGGCTTCTTCTTCTCGTTCAGCTTGGTGAACGTGCCCGCGGCGACCATCTCCGAGGTCAGGCGATCCCACTCCGCGTCTGTGCCGTCGGCCCACACCACACGGTCGGGCTGCGTGAGCTCGGCGACCTCGCGCACCCACTCGACGAGCTGTGCGTGCTTCGTGGGGACCGCATCCCCGTCGAGGCCGGGAATCGTGGCTGACGTCATAAGTGTCATCTCCAAAGTCGCATACGAACCTTTGAACCAGTGTCACACATCGGGCAAGGTCACAGAACCGAGGGTGACGTGCGGCGTCTCACGCCGCCCGAATCGGCTCACGCGAGGTCGCCTCTGTCCAGGAGTCGCCACCGCCCGCCGACGAACCGCCACGTCTCGAAGGTCCCGTTCGGGCGCACGCGGTGGTAGACGTCGGCCACGCCGTCGGCGTCCAGGTCCGTGAACACGGCGGTGCCCTGCGCGTCGGTCAGGGTGCCCGTGTCCACCAGGCCGTCGCCGTCCGTGTCCAGGGCGTGCACGTCGTACCAGCCGTCCTCGGCGTGCACCCAGAGGCCGCCGGGCGAGGGCTCGACCGCGGGCACGGCACCGTCGAACAGTCCTGCGGGTGGCTCGGCGCGCTGTGCTGCGGCGCCCGTCCCCCGTACTGGTACTGGGCGGGCTGATGCTGGCCCGCCGGCTGGGCGGGTTGTCCGACGGTCGGCGGCTGGCCACCCTGGGCGGCGAACTGCGGTCCGGTGCCCGGTGCGGGCTGCGTGTGTTGCGCCGCGAGCGGTGCGGCCTGCGTGTGCTGTGCCGCGAGGGGTGCCTGCGGCGGAAGCGGCGGGTATCCCTGGCCCTGCTGAGCGCCCGGGGCCGTCGCCTGCTCCCCCACTGCCGGGTCCGGGCGCTGTGCCCGACTGTGCCGCGCGGTCTCCTTCGCCGCGGCCTCGCGCTCAGCCCGCCGGGCGGGGATCTCGGCCTCGAGCTTGCTCAGCCAGCCGTCCCAACGCTGCTGCATGGGCTTCACCAGGCCACCTCCGACGCCCACGACGATGACGCCGCCCACGGTGGCGAGCACTGCCACGAGGACGGGCGTGGTGACGGTCGTGGCGACGCCGATCTGGTTGAGGGCGGCGATGATCCCCGCACCCCAGATGAACAGCGAGGCGATGGTGGCGAGCAGTGGGCCGTAGGAGGCGCTGCCGAGCGCCCCACCGACGATGTCTTTCACGGCCTTCGCGATCGCCGCGGCGATCACGATGATCAGGATCGCGACGAACAGCTTCGGCAGCCACGCGACGAACCGCGACAACAGGTCCCCGATCGGATTGGGGCCGAAGACGCCGATCGCGAGCTGCAGCGTGATGAGCAGAATCGCGTAGTAGACGACCTTGGCGAGCAGGGTCGATGCGTCGTAGTCGCTCTTGGCGAGCACGCCCTGCAGACCGCTGCGTTCGGCGAGCCGGTCGAAGCCCACCTTGGCGAGGATCTTGGCGATGACCTTCGACAGGATCTTCGCAACGATCCAGCCGATGATCAGGATCACCAGGAAGGCGGCCAGCTTAGGAACGAAGGTCGCGACGGAGCTCCACGCGTCGGAGAGCCCCGCCCCGTAGTCGATAGCGAGTTGGGACGTCATCGTTCACCTCTCGATCAGCGATCCCCGGCGCGCGGAGGGCGCGCAGGGCATCTACGGGAAGAAAAGGGGACCCGCCGGTTACTGGACACCGCACCCTGAGGTCAACACTAGGCACTTCGCGGGCGGTTCTCTCGTCAACACCCCAAGTCCCGCGACGACAAATCGTATTCACGACTTTTCGCCCGAGCAGATCGGGACCGTGCCGTCGGGGGCGCGTCACCCCGTCAGTCGCCACAGGGCACCATCGCGCCGCACGAGTCCCTTCGTCTCGAGCAGGGCGAGCTGCCCCATCACGGCGCGGGCGGGTAGGCCTGCGATCACGGCGATCTCCGAGACGGGGAGGGCCGACCTCGCCGGGAGGGCGCCGTGCACCCGGAGCGCGGGCCCGGAGAGCCCGTCTGTGGGGCGCACGGGCACCTCGAGTTCGCGCGCGAGCTCGCCGATCCGGCCCACCTCTTCGATCACCTCGGCGGTCCGGGTGACGAGGACCGCCCCCTCACGGATCAGCTGGTGGCAGGTCACCGAGGTCGCCGCAGTGACGGGTCCGGGAACCGCGCACACGGGTATTCCGCGACGCCGCGCCCACGTCGCCGTGTTCTTGGTCCCGGACCGGAATCCCGCCTCCACCACGACGACACCGCCCGTCGCGGTGCCCACGATCCGGTTGCGGTTGAGGAAGCGGTGCCGCGCGGGTACGCCGCCCGGCGGATACTCGGAGACGAGCAGGCCCGCGTCGGCGATCCGCCGGAAGAGTCCGGCGTGCCCCGCGGGATACGGCCGGTCCAGGCCGCCCGCGACGAAGGCCACCGTCGGCCCCTCCGCGGTGAGCGCCGCGCGGTGGGCGGCGCCGTCGATCCCGTACGCGCCGCCGCTGACGATCGTGAATCCCTCCGTGGCGAGCTCGGCCGCGAAGTCGTCGGTCACGCGCTCGCCGTAACTCGACGGTGCGCGGGTCCCCACCATCGCCACCGACCGCTCCAGCAGCTCGTCGAGTCGCCCCTTCCCGACCACCCAGAGCGCCACCGGACGCAGCTCGCGGACCTCGTCCTCGTGGTCGGTCTCCTCCGAGGGCAGGCGCTCGGCGAGCCGCCCCAGCGCCTGCCGCGGCCACTCCTCGTCGTCCGGCGTCACCAGTCGGCCGCCGAGGTGCGCGATGTGATGGAGATCGGCGTCGGAGCGATCCTCTCCCGCCCGCCCGACGGTGCCGTCGGCCACGTCCTCGAAGCCGTCCGGGAACTCCTGCCGGCGCACCATGTCCGCCGCCGCGGCGGGCCCGACCTCCTCGACGAGGGCGATCAGCGGACCGCAGGGTGGCTCCGCGACCCGGCTCAAGAAGGCCCACGCGCGCCTCACGTCGTCAGTCATCGTCACTCCTTGTCCCGGAACTGCAGCGCCTGAATCACTTCGTCCTCGCCCGGCTTGTCCAGGCCGAGCAGGTCGGCGAGGGTCCACGACAGCCGCAGGCACCGGTCGGCGCCGCGCGCCGTGATCGTCCCGGCCCGCAGGTACAGCTCGAGCGGGCGGAGCGCCTTCGCCGAGAGCCGGAACCGTCGGCGCAGCACCACGCCGGGCACCTCCGAATTCGTCAGCCATCCCTCGGCGCCCCACCGGGCCGCCGCGGCCTCCCGGGCTCCCCGTACCCGGTCGCGCACGGTCGCACTGGATTCCTCCCCGCCGCCGTCCTCGTGCAGCGCCCCGGTTCCGGGCGGCTCCATGCGTACCCACAGGTCCACCCGGTCGAGCAGCGGACCGGACAGGCGGCCGAGGTAGCGACGACGGACCGTCGCCGTGCAGGTGCAGTCCTGATTCCGGGCGGGCGCGCACGGGCACGGGTTCGCGGCCATGACGAGCAGGAACCGCGACGGGTACTTCACCACGCCGTCGCGGCGCGCGAGCCGGATCTGCCCCTCCTCCAGCGGCGTCCGCAGCGCCTCCAGCGATCGCGGGCCCATCTCGGCGCACTCGTCGAGGAAGAGCACACCGCGGTGCGCGAGCGAGACGGCGCCGGGGCGGGCGAGGCCGGTGCCACCGCCGACGAGCGCGCTCACCGACGAGGTCTGGTGCGGCGCGACGAACGGCGGCACGGTGATGAGCGGCCGGTCGGGCCGCAGGTTTCCGGCGATGGAGTGGATCGCGCTCACCTCCAGGGCCTCGCGCCGCCCGAGCGCCGGCATGATCCCCGGCAGGCGGGACGCCAGCATGGTCTTCCCGATGCCCGGCGGCCCGGTCATCATGATGTGGTGCGCCCCGGCCGCGGCCACCTCGAGGGCGTACTTCGCCTCCGGCTGGCCCACCACGTCCGCCAGGTCCGCCACCGTCGGGTCGACGTCCTCCGCGATCAGCGGCCCGGGCGTCGCCAGCGTCCCCTCCCCCGCGAGCCAGGCCACGACGTCCGCCAGGTGCGCGGCGCCGAGCACCTCGATGCCGTCCACAAGGCCCGCCTCGCCGAGGTTTGCGAGCGGTACCACCGCGCGGGTGAAGCCGGACTCCTTCGCGGCCAGGACGGCCGGCAGCACGCCGCGCACGCCGCGGACGCGGCCGTCGAGCGCCAGCTCGCCGAGTAGGACCGCGCCGTCGACCCGACCGACGGCCACGCGTTCCGCGGCGAGGAGGATCGCGATCGCCAGGGGAAGGTCGTAGACCGAGCCCACTTTCGGCAACGTCGCGGGCGAGAGCGCCACGGTGACCCGGGTGTCGGGGAACCTGATCCCGATGTTGACGATGGCCGCACGGATCCGGTCGCGGGACTCCTTGAGCACCGTGTCCGGCAGGCCCACGAGGTGCACCGCCGGCAGCCCCGGGCCGATGCAGCCCTCGATCTCGACCACGGCGCCGTCGACCCCCGTGATCGCCACCGAGTGCACCTTGCTCAACGCGGACATCACGCCACCCCGGCCCGGTACTCGAGCGTGACCGGACCACCGGGCGGCGTGAAGACCGACGCCACGTCGATCCGGACCTGCGCGAACGCGCCCTCGGTCTCGGCGAGCCAGCGCGACGTGAGAGCCCGCAGCTGCGCCACCTTGCGCGGCGTCACCGCGTCGAATCCCGTGCCGAAGGCGGTCCCCGACCGCGTCTTCACCTCGACGATCGCGAGCAGTCCGTCCGGCGCGCGGGCGATCACATCGAGCTCGCCGCGCAATCCCCCGCCCGAGTACCGCCAGTTCCGCGCGACCACCGTCCACCCGCGAGCGACCAGGAAGTCGCACACCACGTCTTCGCCGGCGCGCCCCGTTTCGTTGTTCCCCATGGACCGATCGTGCCGCCGACCGACCACAGGTATCGCCCGCGATGGCGGTGCCTGTGGAGAGAAAACGTTATGTACGCAAAGTTGTGGAGAACGGGCCCTGCCGGGCGGAGATTGTCAGTCGATCCGCTGCGCGATCGGCGCCACGATCGGCGCTACGCGGCCGTCACTCCGGGAGTCGCAGCTCCGGCTTATCGAGCTCCTCGATGTTCACGTCCTTGAACGTGACGACGCGCGCCTGCTTGAGGAAGCGGGCCGGCCGGTACATGTCCCACACCCAGGCGTCGGTCATCCGCACCTCGAAGTAGACCTCGCCGTCCGCGTTCCGCGGGATCAGGTCGACCCCGTTGGCGAGGTAGAAGCGGCGCTCCGTCTCCACCACGTAGGTGAACTGGCTCAGCACGTCCTTGTACTCGCGGTACATGGAGAGCTCCATCGCGGTCTCGTACTTCTCGAGATCCTCTGCGCTCACGTCGTCCTCCTCACCCGATGTCATCAGTGGTAACCGCTCCAGATTACCGCGCCGCCGCCGGGTTCCCCGACGACGCGGCCAGCGCGGCCCGCACGTTCTGGTATCGCATGCGGTGCTGGGCGCTCGGCCCCAGTTCCCCCAGCGCGGTCATGTGCACCGCCGTCGAGTAGCCCTTGTGCACCGCGAAGCCGTAACCGGGGAAGTCGTCCTCCAGTTCCGTCATCACGCGATCGCGCGTCACCTTCGCCAGCACACTGGCCGCGGCGATGCACGACGCGGAGGCGTCTCCGCCGATCACCGGCAGCGACGGGACGCCCAGCCCTGGCACGGTGAAACCGTCGATGAGAACGTACCCCGGTCGCACCTGCAGGCCCGCGACCGCGCGCCGCATCCCCATGATGTTGGCGACGTGCACGCCGATCCGATCGATCTCCGGGGCCGGGATCGACACCACGGACCAGCTCACCGCGTGCTGCAGGATCACCGGGTACAACTGCTCCCGCGCGTTCTCCGTGAGCTTCTTCGAATCGTCGAGCCGGGCAAGAGCCGGCGGGATCCGGGCCGGAAGGATGCACGCCGCCACCGTCATCGGTCCCGCGCACGCCCCACGCCCGGCCTCGTCGATCCCGGCGACGGGTCCGAGTCCCGCACGCACCAGCACGGTCTCCAACGTGCCCAAGCCGGACGACGACCGCACCACCGGCCGTGGCGGCCACCGGTCGCGCATGCGCCCCTAGCCCTGCTGCGGGTTGATCGAAGCCACCGTCTGCCAACGGC
Organism: Tsukamurella asaccharolytica; assembly: GCF_007858435.1. Lineage (GTDB taxonomy): Bacteria > Actinomycetota > Actinomycetes > Mycobacteriales > Mycobacteriaceae > Tsukamurella > Tsukamurella asaccharolytica. Next base: position 434,824 of record NZ_VIGW01000001.1, read on the forward strand.
TGAACGGGTAGATGATTGCGACGACCTTGCCGCGGATGTCGGCCTTGGGGATCGTGCCCTGCAGCTCGTCCCCGATGTGGAAGCGCGAGTCGCGCGACATCGTGCGGTTGTCACCCATCGCGAAGACGTTCCCGTCGGGGATGGTGATCGGCCCGAAGGGCAGTCCCCAGCAGGCATCCTGTTCGGCCTGCTGCTTCGCGGCGTCGGCGAGGTAGGGCTCGACGAGCTTCTTGCCGTTGACCGTCACGCCCGTCTCGGGGCGACACTGGATGCTCTGGCCGCCGACCGCGATCACCCGCTTGACCAGGTCGTTCTCGTTCGGCGGCTGCAGGCCCACGTAGGACAGCGCCTCCTGGAAGCCGCGGACCACCGTGTTGTCCGAGCGCACCGGAATCACGGGCTCGAGGCCCCAGGACTCAGTGGGCGCCCGGAAGACGACCACGTCGCCCGGCTTCGGGTCGCCGGTGAAGTAACTGATCTTCTGAGTGACGATCCGGTCCCCGGTGCAGCCCTCGCAGCCGATCAGCGTCGGCTCCATCGACTCGGACGGCACGTACCACTGGCGGCCGACGAAGGTCTGCAGGCAGAAGCTCAGAACCAGCGCGACCAGCACGATCGCACCCACCTCGAGCGGCCAGTTCGTCTTCTTCTTCTTCTTCTTCTCGCCGGACGACCGCCGCCCCTTCCGGGTGTTCGCGTCGTCCGTGCCGCTCCCCTCGCCCGACGGTGCCGGCGCGGCGTGGCGACCGCCCGTGCGCGGGGAATCGCTGGGCTCGGGGGTCTCCGGGGAGTTCGTCTGATCGGGCACGGGTACACACTACCGAGCGGGCGCAGCGACGATCTCAACACCGAGCCGGTGGGCGAGCCGGTCGCAGTCACATGTGCGCGTACACGAGGCGCGGGCGGGGGCCGATCGCGCGCAGGACCTCCGCGTCTAGCCCGGGCACCAGCGATAGACCGGGCCAGCTCCACAGCGCGACCGTGCAGTCGGTGAAGTAGGTGCCGCCCTCGCCCTGCCAATCGCCGATGAGACCCGTGGTTCCGCAGTCGCCACACGTCACCGTCGGCTCGACCCGGCTGTCGTACCACTGCTGGCACCACTCGCCCATCGGGACTTCGGTGAAGTCCCGATCACAGCTCGGACACCGCGGGTCCACTATGCTCTCGACGGCAGTGACGCATCCGAAGTCCAGGTCCACCACCGGACGCTCCGCCTGGTACGACGATCGCCACCGCGTAGAGGCCAACTCCTGCAACGCACCCTGGTCGTACACCCCGTCGTCGAAGTCGGGCGAGGCGTCGATGACGCCGCGGTACGCGTGCCCGCACAGCTCCATAATTCGCGGGTCCGCTCGCGCCTGGTCCAGGCACCAGCGCGCGTCGGCGATCCACAGCTCGGGTCCGCGGCGCTCCGCGATCTCCGCGACCGCCTCTGCTCGCTTCCGCCGATCCGGGTCGCCGGGCGGCGCCAGCGAGATCACATAGATACAGCTTTGACTCACGGTTCCGCCCCTCCCCGAGCGCCGACGCGGCCTCGCCGTCGAGCGTAGGCGAAGACAGACGAGCGCCCCACGGTCCGGAAGGACTCGTGGGGCGCTCGGGAGTGCTACGCGGCGATCACGCGGACCGCCGGCGGCGCTGGTGTCAGCGCTTCTCCTTGATCTTCGCGGCCTTGCCGCGCAGGTCGCGCAGGTAGTACAGCTTCGCGCGACGCACGTCACCACGCGTGAGGACGTCGATCTTGGCGATGTTCGGGGAGTGCACGGGGAAGGTGCGCTCCACACCGACGCCGAAGGACACCTTGCGCACGGTGAAGGTCTCGCGCACGCCGCCACCCTGGCGGCGGATCACGACGCCCTTGAACACCTGGACGCGCTCCTTGCTGCCCTCGATGACCTTGACGTGCACGTCAAGGGTGTCGCCGGGGCGGAAGTCGGGCACATCGCTGCGCAGGGACTGCTGGTCAATGAAGTCGAGCGTGTTCATCGCTGGATCATCCGTTTCTTACATGTCTTCGTGAGTAGAGGACCCTGGCGGCCCGTCGCGACTACCGTCGCGGGGGTTCGACCGGTTCGTACTCCTGTCCTGCCGGCCGCTCCGCAGCCGGATACGCCCGGGAGGCACGCAGCCCAGGCAACCTGTTGATTGTGCCAGATCGCCGTCGGTTTCTCGAAATCGTGAGCCGCCGAGCCATCGATCGAGGTCGACGGGGCGGTGCCGGCGCGGGCACGACCGTGCGGTCCAGCTCCTTCTCCGCGTCGGCGCGCAGGTTCGGGAGCAGGTCCGGGCGGCCGGCCATGAGGTCCTGGACGGCGATCTTCGCCCGGATCAGCGGGCGTCGTAACCGGCGCTCGCGGCGCAGGGCGCGGAGCATGCGCCGCGAATTCTGGGCGTACCGCCAGCGGGCCCAGGGCGCGCCGGGCCGGGAGAGCCGAATCGCGCCGATCAGGAGCAGGGGGAAGAAGAACAGCCCGATCAAGCCGGTCCAGATCTTGCCTTTGAGCAGCACGATCGCGGCGGTAGCGAGGCTGATCACACCGAAGCCGATCTGCGCGGCCCGCTCGGGCGAGTCGCGAAATCCCGCGAAGTCCACGAGGTCGAGCGGCCGCAGCCCGAGGAGGAGTAGGCCGCTCATCGCGATCGCCACGAACACCGCGTCGACGGACGCGCGGCCCTCCTCCTGCCAGTACACGTCCCGCAGGTAGAGGATCAGCGCGAACTCGTCGAGGATCAGCGCCGCGCCCACCCCGAAGAGTCCCGCGAGCACGGCGGCCGTTGTCTGCGTGGCCGTGTCGAAATTCGCAATGAGGGCGATCGCGGACCCCAGGCACAGCACCACGCCGAACACCATGTGGTGCAGATGCAAGCCGCCGAGGTTGACGTTGCCGAACCACCAGCGCACCTTGGCCCGGATCAGCCGCACACTGATCCGGATGCCCGTGAAGCCCACGATCAGCCCCACGAAGAAGGAGAACAGCGGGAGCCGTCCCCCTCCGACGATGTCGTTCGCGAACCAGGTGGACATACCTCCAACCTAACGTCGCGCACCGTCGTCGCAGGTCGGAACGCCGCCGACCGCGCACACGGCGCGACTACTTCCCGAAGCCGGCCTTGCGCAACGCGTCCGCCATCGAGCCCGACGGTGCCGCCTGCCCACCGCCGCGCGACGACCGGTTCTGTCCTCCGCCGCGCTGCCCCTGGCCGCGGTTCTGCCCGCCCTGGCCGTGCCCGCCGCGGGCATCACCGCGCGGCCCGCCGCCCCGCTGCCCGCCGCGCTGCGCTCCCCCGCCGCGAGGGCCGCGCTCCTTCGGGGCGGCATCGTCGTTCAGGCGCAGCGTGAGGCCGATGCGCTGCCGCTCGACGTCCACATCGACCACCTTGACCTTGACGACCTGGCCGGACTTGACCACCTCATGCGGATCGGAAACGTACCGGTCCGACATGGCGGAGACGTGGACGAGACCGTCCTGGTGCACGCCCACGTCGACGAAGGCGCCGAAGGCCGCGACGTTGGTGACCACGCCCTCGAGCACCATGCCCGGCTTGAGGTCGGCGACCTTCTCGACACCGGCGGCGAAGGTCGCCGTCGCGAAGGCGGGGCGCGGGTCGCGGCCGGGCTTCTCGAGCTCGGCGAGGATGTCGGTCACCGTCGGAACGCCGAACCGCTCGTCGGCCAGCTCGGCGGCGATGTCCGCGGGCCGCAGCTTCGCGAGGGCGGGACCGTTGCCGATGAGCTCCGCGAGAGCGAGCCCCGAGCGGTCGAGGATCGTCCGCACCACGGGGTACGCCTCGGGGTGCACGCCCGAGGCGTCGAGCGGATCGTCGCCGCCGCGGATGCGGAGGAAGCCGGCACACTGCTCGAAGGCCTTGGGTCCGAGGCGCGGCACGTCCAGCAGCCCCTTGCGGCTGCGGAAGGCGCCGGCTCCGTCGCGGTGGGCGACGATCGCGGCGGCCAGATTCTCGGTGACCCCGGAGACGCGCGCGAGCAGCGGCGCCGACGCGGTGTTGAGGTCCACCCCCACGGCGTTCACCGCGTCCTCCACCACCGCATCGAGTGATTTCGCGAGGCTGGCCTGGGAGACGTCGTGCTGATACTGGCCCACGCCGATCGACTTGGGGTCGATCTTCACCAGCTCGGCGAGCGGATCCTGCAGGCGCCGGGCGATGGACACGGCGCCGCGCAGGGAGACGTCCATGTCCGGGAGCTCCTGGGAGGCGTACTCCGAGGCCGAGTAGATCGACGCGCCGGCTTCGCTGACCACGGCCTTCGCGGGGACGCGCCCGCCGGCCTTCGTGATCTCGCCGAGCAGCTCGGTGGTCAGGGCGTCCGTCTCGCGCGATGCGGTGCCGTTGCCGATGGCGACGAGCTCCACGTCGTGCCGGGCGATCAGCGCCGCGAGGAGCGCCTTGGACCGGTCCCACTGGTTCTGCGGCTGGTGCGGGTAGATGATGAGCGTCTCCAGCACCTTGCCGGTGCCGTCGACGACCGCGGTCTTGACCCCGTTGCGGAAGCCGGGGTCCAGGCCGAGCGTGGGCCGGGTGCCCGCGGGCGCGGCCAGCAGCAGATCCTTGAGATTGGTGGCGAAGACGTGCACGGCGTCGTCCTCGGCGCGCTGCCGCAACCGGGTCCGCGCGTCGACGGTGGCCGAGACCATCAGCTTGGTACGCCACGCCCACCGCGCGACGGTGCCGAGCCACTTGTCGGCCGGGCGCCCCTGGTTCGAGATCCCCAGCGTGGACGCGACCATCGCCTCGTAGTCGGCGTCCTCGCCGCCGTCGAACTGGAGCGAGAGCACCTCCTCCTTCTCGCCGCGCAGCACCGCGAGCACGCGGTGCGAGGGCATCTGGTCGAGCGGCTCGGAGAACTCGAAGTAGTCCCGGAACTTCTGCGCCTTCTGCGGATCCGCGCCCTCGCGGACGCCGGTGCGCAGGGTGGAATCGGCCCAGAACTTCTCGCGGACGGCGCCCACCAGCTCGGCGTCCTCGGACGCCCGCTCGACGAGGATGTGGCGCGCCCCCTCGAGTGCGGCCGCCACATCCGCGACGTTCTCGCCCAGGAACTCGGCGGCCAGCTCCTCGGGGACCAGCGTGGGATCGGACAGCAGCCGCTCCGCGAGCGGCTGCAAGCCGTTCTCGCGGGCGATCTGCGCCTTGGTGCGCCGCTTCACCTTGTAGGGCAGGTAGATGTCCTCGACGCGGGCCTTGGTCTCGGCCGCGAGCAGCGCCTCGCGCAGCTGCGGCGTCAGCTTCCCCTGCTCCTCGATCGAGGCGAGCACGGCGGCCCTGCGGTCGTCGAGCTCGCGCAGGTAGCCGAGGCGCTCCTCCAGCTGCCGCAGCTGGGCGTCGTCGAGGCTCCCGGTGACCTCCTTGCGGTACCGCGCGATGAACGGCACCGTCGACCCCTCGTCCAGCAGCCGGACCGCCGCGGCCACCTGGTTCTCCCCCACCGAGAGCTCCTCGGCGATGCGGGCGGATACGGACCTGACGGGCGCGCTCGAATTCACGCGGCCACCCTACCGGCGGTCCCCGACGAGTTCGGCGATCACCGGCTCCGTGGCGCCGCACACCATGACCGCCTCGTAGGCGACGTCGGCCAGGCCGCCGCCGCCGTCGCGCACCAGGAAGTGCAGCGCCGCCATCACCCGCGCGGACTGGAAGCCCAGGATGTAGCCGGTGTGGTCGCCGTCCTGGCGCCGCGCGTGCGCCTCCCGATCCAGCTGATCGACGGTCGCGGCCAAGCGGACCGCCTCCGCCCGTCGGCTGCCCGGCGCCCGCCGCTCGTCGAGCAGCACCTCGCCCGCCGGATCGAGGGCCGGGTCGGCCGCGCGGTCGAGGGCACCGGCCACGAGGGCGACCCCCGCGGCGTGGCGCCGGTCCGCGGGCACCGCGGCGACGGCCTCGGCCAGGTCGGGCAGGCTAGTCGAGCGGTGCATCGGCGTCCTCCCAGCCGGAGGCCCACGCGTCGGACGACCACGCCGGCGCGAACCCCGCGGCGCGCAGGTACTCGCACACGTCCGCCGGCGGCTCCACGGCGCCGACCACCGGGCCGGGGGCGAATCCGTGTGCCGCGCAGAACGTCGCGATGGACAGCTCCGGCCAGGCCTCGTTACCGGCGGCGAGCTCGCCGTCCCGCAGCACCACCCCGGGCCGCAGGTAGCCGTCGAGCTCGGTGGTGCCGATCAGCCGCCAGGGCCGCCCGGCCTCGTCCGTCACCTCGGCGACGGCCATCCGCACCCAGCCCCGCGCGGGTCCGGTGACGGCGTCGCACACCTCGCGCAGCCGCAGGCCGAGATCCGCCGGCGCGGCGACGGGCACCGCGTAATGCGCGGCGCGGTGGGCACCGTCGGCCCCGAAGGCCCTGCCGAGCATGCCCAGTCCCGCCACGGGCGCGAAGGATCCCGCCGCCGCGCCGTGTCCCGCGGCGAGCTCCGCGGCCCGTCGGCCCGCCTCCTCCGCCGCGTCCTCGGTCTCCGCTCGGCCGCGGTCGTCCGCGAGGCCGACGGCCTGCTCGGCGCCGGGGTCGCCGGGAGGGTGCTGTCCGCGTGCCTCCAGCCGGGCGAGAGCGGTGCGCGCGGCCACGTCGGTCATGCGGGCCCGGGTGTCGTCCACGAGCTCGGCGTACTGCGTGAGGAATGCGACGCGGGCCGCGTCCAGCGCCGCCGCGGTGGTCATCGCGCCCGACGGCCCGTCGACGCCGAGCCCGGCGGCGATCCGGCGCGCCGCGTCGTGCGCGGCCAGGTACGCCTCGCCGGTGGCCGCGTAGGCGCCCGGCTCCTGCGGCCAGAACGCCGGATCCGTCACGGGACCGCCTCGATCGTGGCGCCGCCGGCGCGGTCCGCTTCGGACGCGCGGCGAGCCCGCCGCCGGATGCACGCGGCGAGCTCGCGCAGCTCGGCGACCGCGGCCGCGTGCACGTCCCGCGCCGCCGCGTCGGAGGCGGCCGGGACGTCGCCCAGGGCGCGGGCGTACCGGTCGGTGGGGAGAGGCAGGGCCTCCGGCGGGCGCAGGCCGTCCGCGAGGGCGTCGACGGTGCGAGCCTGCCGCTCCCAGGCGTCGGGCTCGAGTTCGAAGATCATCGCGGCACCCGGGTCAGCGCGGCGCGGCGCTCGTAGTGCTCGCGCAGGGTGCCGGCGGCGCGGGTCGCGAGTTCGGCGATCAAGGGGCCCAGGCGTTCCGGGGGGTGCGCGCGCGGCGTGCCCGGCGCCAGCTCCACCTCGACGACGTGCCCGCGCACGTCGACGGTGACGGCGACGGTGCGGTCCTCCGACCGCGCGGTCACGCGGGCGGTGCGGAACTCCTCGTCGAGTCGTGCGAGCTCGGCCTCGCGTCGCTCGACCTCCGCGAGCAGCGCCGCGGCTCCGCTGATCTCAGCCATGATTCCCCCGAATCCGCGGACGCCCCCACGCCCGCTGGGATCATCATGCCGCGCTGCCGCTTCCCCCGGGCGGCTTCGGCGGCAATCATCCGTCGGACGGCCGGAACTCCCAGTCCGGGACGGAGTCCGCACGCACCGCGGGGAGTTCCACCCGCAGCCGCGATCCGCCGCGCGGCGAGGTCTCGACGCGGACCGAGCCGCCGTGCGCCCGGACGATCTCGTCGATGATGACGAGCTTGAGCCCGGTGCCGTCCGAACGGCGACGATCGGGATCCTCGAAGGGCGCGAAGGCGCGCTCGCGTTCGGCGGCGGGGGTGGGCGGGCCGTCGTCGTCCACGCGGAGGACGACCGCGCCGTCGAACGTCGCGATCCGCAGCGCGACGGCCGTCTCGGCGTGCCGCGCGGCCTCGTCGACGAGGTACTGCGCAAGCACGGTGAGGTGTGTACGGGCGCCGAGCACCAGGGTCGCGAGATCGCCCTCGACCGCGAAGCCGACCGCGGCCGGGACGCGCACACCGGTCATGATCTCGAACCACGGGAGGATCTCGCGCTGCGGCCGCTCGCCGGCGCGGAGGCGGGCCAGCAGCAGGACGTCGGCGGCGGTCGCCTGGAGCCGGTCCGCGTCGGCGAGGGCCCGCTGCACGGCGTGCGCGGGGTCGGGGCCGCCCGGCCGGGTCGCGGCGACGAGGTCCCCGCGCACGACGGCGAGGGGCTCGCGCAGGGCGTCCGCGGCGTCGCCGACGAAGTCGAGTCGCCGCTCCGCGCCGCGCTGGCGCCGCTCGAGGGAGTCGTTGAGGGTGCGGACGAGACGGGCGAGTTCGTCGTCGCCCCCGGTCCCGCTCACGCGCAACCGCGGGTCGCCGTCCGCGAGCTCGCGGTAGCGCCGCTCGATGGCGCCGACCCGCCGGAGCACCCGGTCGGCGGCGACCCAGGCGATCAGGCCCGCCGCGACGGCGGCGACGGGCACCGCCACGATCGCCGCCTGCGCGGGGCCGTCGGCGTACCGCACGAGGACCACGGCGAGGGCGGCGGCACCGAGGAGGACGATGACCCCCGCCAGCAGCGACAGTCGCGCGCGCACGGCCCCACGGCCCGTCGAGCGCGCCGCCGGTGTCCGTGCCACTCGTCCTCCTCCCGGGCTCGGATCGCATCGATCGCGCCGATCACCTCGGTGCGATCGCGATCACGAAGCATCGCGGGTTGACCATACCGACCGCGGCTCCGTTTCCCGCGGTTCTCCGCGCCCGTGGCGCGGGTTACGCGGGCGGCAGGAGATCCGGTCGACGGTCCGCCGTCCGGGCGACCGACTGCTCGCGGCGCCAGGCGGCGACCCTGGCGTGGTCGCCCGACAGCAGGACCGGTGGCACCGCGAGGTCGCGCCAGACCTCGGGCCGCGTGTAGGAGGGGCCCTCGAGGAGGCCGTCGGCACCGTCGGAGAAGGAGTCGTCGTGGTGGCTGAGCTTATTACCCAGCACCCCCGGGATGAGGCGGCCGAAGGCCTCGACCATGACGAGGACGGCGGCCTCGCCCCCGATGAGCACGTAGTCGCCGATGGAGACCTCGACGACGCGGACGCGGCGCGCGGCATCGTCGAGGACGCGCTGGTCGATGCCCTCGTAGCGGCCGCAGGCGAAGACGATGTGCTCCTCGCGGGCCCACTCGAGCGCCATGGCCTGCGTGAACGGGACACCGGCGGGCGTGGGGACCACGAGCAGCGCGCCCTCGGGGCAGACGTCGTCGAGGGCGGGGCCCCAGACCGTCGGCTTCATGACCATGCCGGGCCCGCCGCCGTACGGGGAGTCGTCAACTGCCTTGTGCACGTCGTGCGTCCAGTCGCGCAGGTCGTGCACGCCGAACTCGAGCAGCCCCTTGTCGACGGCCTTACCGAGGAGCGCCTGCCGCAGCGGCGCGAGGTACTCGGGGAAGATCGTCACCACGTCGATGCGCACGGGCTACTCCGGGTCGAGGAGACCGTCGGGCGGGTCGACGGTGACGACGCCCGCGGCCACGTCGATGACGGGGACGATGGCGGTGACGAACGGGATGAGGATCTCGCGGCCGTCGGGCGCCTTCACCGACAGCAGCTCACCGCCGGGCGCGTGCAGGACCTCGGCGATGACGCCCACGTCCTCGCCGTCGACGGTGCGGACGGCGAGGCCCTCGAGCTCGTGGTCGTAGAACTCGTCGGGGTCGTCACTCGGCTCGACGTCGGCGGAGTCGATGAGGAACAGGGTGCCGCGCAGCTCGTCGGCGGCGGTGCGGTCCGTGACGCCCTGCAGACGCACCAGCAGCCTCCCGGAATGATTCCGGGAGGCTGCGACGGTGTACGTCCGGGTGTTCTTCTCGCGGGGGCGCCGGCCGGTGAGGACGGCGCCGTCCGCGAAGCGGAGCTCGGGCGAATCGGTGCGCACCTCCACGACGATCTCGCCGCGGATGCCGTGCGACTTGGCGACGCGACCGATCACGAGCTCCATCGGGTCAGCGGACCCGATCGGTGTCGACCACGTCGATCCGGATGCCCTTGCCACCGATCCCGGTGACGAGGGTGCGCAGGGCGGTGGCGGTGCGGCCGCTGCGGCCGATGACCTTGCCCAGGTCGTCCGGGTTCACGTGGACCTCGATGACGCGGCCGCGGCGGCCGGTGATGAGGTCGACGCGGACGTCGTCCGGGTTCGACACGATGCCGCGCACGAGGTGCTCGACGGCATCGGCGACGACGGCACTCATTACTCGCCCTCGGCCGGAGCCTCGGCGGTGGCCTCAGCAGCCTCGGCGGGCGCCTCAGCAGCCTCAGCGGGCGCCTCGTCGGCCTTCTTCTCCGCCTTCTTCTTGGGCGTGGTGGCCGCCGCGGCGGGCTCCTTGTCGGCCTCGGCGAGGGCGGCGTTGAAGAGGTCCAGCTTGGACGGCTTCTCGGCGGCGGTCTTGAGGGTGCCCTCGGCGCCGGGGAGGCCCTTGAACTTCTGCCAGTCACCCGTGATCTTCAGGAGGGCGAGAATCGGCTCGGTCGGCTGCGCGCCGACGCTCAGCCAGTACTGCACGCGCTCCGAGTCGATCTGGATGAGCGAGGGCTCCTCCTTGGGGTGGTACTTGCCGATCGACTCGATCGCACGGCCGTTGCGGCGGGTGCGCGAGTCGGCGACGACGACGCGGTACTGCGGGTTGCGGATCTTGCCGAGCCGCGTGAGCTTGATCTTGACAGCCATGTGCTGTGTGGTCCTTCGTTCGTAGTCACGTGTGCAATTCAGCGATGCGTCAGGATGAACGCACCCGGTTTTGCCGTCTGGTTGCGTGACCGCCGGGCGGTATCTCAGCCGCTGCCGGTCAGCAGCGCTCCATTCTGCCATGTCACGCGGGCCGCACGAAATCGCGCGACCGTCCGCACGGATCGCTCGGCCTGCCATGACCGCTGCGCGGGGGTAGCGTTTAGCCATGGACACGAATCCTCTCGACGACGATGCCGTCCTCATCCCCGCCTACGCCGGCCGGCTCGGCACCGATCCGCTGCCCCGCGCCCGCCTCGCCGACGGAGAGACCACACCGTCGGAGGCCTACCGATTCATCCACGACGAGCTGATGCTCGACGGTCAGTCCCGGATGAACCTCGCGACCTTCGTCACCACCTGGATGGAACCGCAGGGGCAGGCCCTGATGGCGGAGTCCTTCGACAAGAACGCGATCGACCACGACGAGTACCCCGCCACCTCCGCGATCGACGCGCGGACCGTCGCGATCGTCGCGGACCTCTTCCACGCGCCGGGCCTGGACCCGTCCGATCCGGCGTCCGCCACGGGAACCTCGACGATCGGCTCCTCTGAGGCCGTGATGCTCGCCGGCCTCGCCCTGAAGTGGCGCTGGCGGAAGGCGCGCCGAGCGCGCGGCCTGGACGCGAGCACCCCCAAGCTCGTCCTCGGGTCGAACGTCCAGGTGGTCTGGGAGAAGTTCTGCCGCTACTTCGACGTGGAGCCCGTCTACCTGCCCATCGAGCCCGGCCGCTACGTGATCACGCCCGAGCAGGTGCGAGCGGCCGTCGACGAGAACACGATCGGCGCGGTCGCCATCCTCGGGACCACCTTCACGGGCGAGTACGAGGACGTGGCCGGGATCTGCGCCGCCCTGGACGACCTGGCGGAAGCGGGAGGCCCCGACGTCCCCGTGCACGTCGACGCGGCGAGCGGCGGCTTCGTCGCGCCCTTCCTCGACCCCGACCTCGCCTGGGACTTCCGCCTGCCGCGCGTCGCGTCGATCAACGCCTCGGGCCACAAGTTCGGACTCACTTACCCGGGCATCGGCTTCGTGGTCTTCCGCGACCGGGAGGCCCTCGACGAGGACCTGGTCTTCCGGGTGAACTACCTCGGCGGCGACATGCCGACGTTCACCCTCAACTTCTCGCGGCCCGGCGCACAGATCATCGGCCAGTACTACAACTTCATCCGGCTCGGCCGTGACGGCTACACCAAGGTCATGCGGGCGCTGCGCGGCACCGCGACCTGGCTGGCGCAAGAGCTCGCCGCTCTGGAACACCTGCACGTGGTCACCGACGGCTCGGCGTTGCCCGTCGTGACCCTCACGGTCGACGACGGTGCGCCGTTCACGGCCTTCGACGTCTCGCACGAGCTGCGCGCCTACGGCTGGCAGGTTCCGGCGTACACGATGCCGGCCGACGCGCAGGAAGTCACGGTCCTGCGCATCGTCGTGCGGGAGGGCTTCTCGGGCGACCTCGCGGGCAAGCTGCGGAACGACCTCGCGGCCGCCCTCGACCGACTGGGGGCCGCGGGCGCCGCGCGCCGGCCGCGGATCGCCTTCCACTACTGAGGCGGCACGACCCGCTCCCGGACGCGCGCTCCCGCTGCGCGCCCCGCACGGCGGCTAGGATCGATCGCGAGCACGGTTCCGCGCCGCGTGAGACTCGCCACTCCACGTGGCGGTGCCACAAAGCGAGGGTTACCGGCGGGTAAACTGAGCCTGTCGTCGCCTGCGCGGTGCACCGTCAGCCCGGTGTAGACCACTGCCAGGCCGCACACAGCCACCTCGCAGGATCGGACCGCAGACTCAGACACATGGCCACGCACCTGGATAGCCCCGCCCCGTCCCCGGCGCCCGCCGGGGACTCCGGGGCCGCCCGTTCCCGCGGCGGCTACCTGTACCAACTGGACTTCGTCCGCACCATCACCTTCCTCCTCGTGGTCTTCATCCACACGCTGACGAACACCAACGACGAGGTCAACGGCACCGTCACCAATGCGATCGCGATGAACCTGCACTTCACGCGCAACGCCTTCTTCGCGCTCACCGGCCTGGTGCTGGCGTACGGCATCGTCGAGCGCGGCGCGCGCCTGAGCCCCGTCCAGTTCTGGCGCAAACGGCTGGCGCTGGTGGTCACGCCGTTCGTGCTGTGGGCGTTCGCGTACTGGGTCTACGACATGGTGGTCGGAGGCAACGGCGGCCGGATCCCCTTCGAGTTGGGCGATTTCTGGAACAACCTCAAGTGGGGTGGCACCAACGGCTACCAGCTCTACTTCATCTTCGTCACCCTGCAGATCTACCTGCTGTTCCCGCTGATCTTCGCGTTCGCCGAGCGCACCCGCCGGTTCCACGCCCCGGTCCTGGCCGTCAGCGCCGTCCTCCAGGTGGGGATCTACGTCGCGGCCACCTACTGGAACCCGACGACCGGCTGGTGGGGCGAGAACTTCTGGCACCTGTACGCCACCTTCGTTCCGTACCAGTTCTTCATCCTGCTGGGCGTCTTCACGGCCTTCCACCGCGAGCGCATCGAGGGGTTCCTGCTGCGCCACGCTCCCCTGGTCTTCGCCGCCGCCGCGCTCACCGCGCTCGGCGCGCAGGTCCTCTACCGGGCCCGGCTGAGCGACGGGACGGCGCCGATCGTGGCCTCCGCCGTCTTCCAACCCGCCAACTTCGTGCTCTACGTCGTGCTCGTGGCGGCGGTGTACACCGTGGGCCTCCTGCTGGCGCGTCACCGGCACCGTCTGCCACGCCTGACCCGCTTCGCCTCGTACGGCGCGAAGCGCGCCTTCGGCGTCTTCCTCGTGCACGTGATGGTCCTGTCCACCCTGCTGCTCCCCAAGGCCGCCGACGGCGCGCCCTGGCTCACAACGGTGCTCCCATCACCGTTCGGCACCGCCGTCGCGTACGTGGCGACGATCGCGATCACCCTCGGCATCGTCGAGGTACTGAGCCGTGCACCGAAGGCGCAGTGGTGGGTAGGCCGCCCGCGTCCGGCGAAGCGCACGCGTCCCGCGCGAGCGGCGCAGGCACCGGCCGAGGAGGGCCTCACCGGCATCGCCCGCACCTCGACCTCGTGACTCTCCGCTCACTGGCGACCGCAAGCTGACCAGCGCGGTCGGGGGCTTATCGCGAGAGGTCGGCGAGCTCGCCCCGGACCAGCACCGCCGACGGTGCCGGCAGAGCGCCATGGGCGAGCGCGACGCGCGGGTCCTCGTCGTAGATCACGAGGTCGGCGGGGGTGCCGTCATCGATGCCGGCGAAACCGAGCCACTGCCGGGCCCGCCACGAGGCGGCGGCGATGGCCTCCTCCGGCGGCATGACGGTGGCGAGGGCCTCGATCTCGCGGGGCAGGGCGCCGTGCACGTTGAAGCCGCCGGCGTCAGTGCCCGCGTACATCGCGACGCCGGCCTCCCAGGCGGCCCGGAAGGTGGCCTTCCGGCGGTCGTGCAGCGCCATCATGTGGCGGTGGTAGACGGGGAACTTCTCGCGGGCGGGTTCGGCGATCGAGGGGAAGTTCTCGATCTGGATCATGGTGGGCACCAGGCCGATCCCCTTCTCCACCATGGTCTCAATGGTGTCGGCGGTGAGCCCGGAGCCGTGCTCGATCGCGTCGACGCCGGCGGCGAGGAGGCCCGGCAGCGCGTCCTCGCCGAAGACGTGCGCGGTGATCTGCGCGCCGGCGTCGTGCGCCACCTCGACGGCCTTCGCGAGCACGTCGTCGGGCCACAGCGGCGCGAGGTCTCCGGCGGCACGGTCGATCCAGTCCCCCACGAGCTTGATCCACGGGTGCCCCTCGGCGGCGCGGCGCCGGACCGCGTCGACGAGCTGCGACGGGTCGTCGAGTTGCTCGCCGAGCCCGCGGGTGTAGCGCTTGACCAGCGCGATGTGCTGCCCCATGCGCACCATGCGCGGCAGCCCGGGCGCCCCGTCCAGCGGCGACGTGTCGAGGTCGGAGCCGGGTTCGCGGATCACGGTGACGCCGACGGCGACGTCCTGGAGCGCCAGCGCTCGGCCGCGCACCAAGTCGGGCTCACCGTTCTCGACGATGCCCACGTGGCAGTGCGCGTCGACGTAGCCCGGCACGGCGAAGCCGCGCAGCTCGGTGGCGGGACCACCCGGACCCGACAGGTGTACAACACCGTCGGACACCCAGAACTCGCCCTCACCGCCGGGCAGGACGACGCCGGAGAAGTGCAGATCGCTCATCCGCGCAACCCTACGTCGTGAAACCGGGCGATTTCGACGGTACGAGGCCATTTGCGGCTTCGCACCGCAGGAATCCGCCGTTTTCGCGACGCACTACCGCTTCTTGCGGAGCTGTTCCTCGAGCGCGGCCATGTCGATGCCCTCGAGGCCGGGGGGCAGCCGGTCGAGGCCCTTGGGCATGCTCGACAGGTCCATCCCGGCAGGCATGCCGGGCATGCCCGGGAAACCGGCGCCCATCTTGGGCGCCGCAGGTCCGCTCTGCCGGGCCCGATTGTTCTTCTTGCCCTGCTTGCCCTTCTGCTTGCGCTTGGACAGCCGCTTGGGGGCGCCGCCGCCGAAGCCGGCCATCTGCGACATCATCTTCCGCGCCTCGAAGAACCGATCCACGAGCTGGTTCACGTCGGTGACGGTGACGCCGGAGCCCTTCGCGATGCGCAGGCGGCGCGAGGCGTTGATGATCTTGGGATCGTTGCGCTCGGCCGGGGTCATGCCACGGATGATCGCCTGGATCCGGTCGAGCTGGCTGTCGTCGACCGCGGCGAGGGCGTCCTTCATCTGGCCCGCGCCGGGGAGCATGCCCAGCAGGTTCCCGATGGGACCCATCTTGCGGATCATCAGCATCTGGTCGAGGAAGTCCTCCAGGGTCAGCTCGCCGGAGGTGATCTTGGCGGCCGCCTCCTCCGCCTTCTGCTGGTCCATGTGGTGCTCGGCCTGCTCGATGAGCGAGAGCACGTCGCCCATGCCGAGGATCCGCGAGCTCATGCGGTCCGGGTGGAAGACGTCGAAGTCGTCGAGCTTCTCGCCGGTCGACGCGAAGAGGATCGGCTTACCGGTGATCTCGCGAACCGAGAGCGCCGCGCCGCCGCGGGCGTCGCCGTCGAGCTTGGTGAGCACTACGCCGGTGAAGTCGACACCGTCGGCGAAGGCCTGCGCGGTGGTCACCGCGTCCTGGCCGATCATGGCGTCGAGGACGAACAGCACCTCGTCGGGGTCCACGGCGTCGCGGATCGCCCGGGCCTGGCCCATGAGCTCCTCATCGATACCGAGGCGGCCGGCGGTGTCGACGATGACCACGTCGTGCTGCTTGGACCTCGCCTCGGCGATGCCCCCGCGCGCGACCTCGACGGGGTCGGCGGCGCTCACGCCGAGGGCGCCCTCGCCCCCGACGGAGGTACCGGGATGCGGCGCATAGGTGAGTACGCCGGCCCGCTCGCCGACGATCTTGAGCTGGTCGACGGCGCCCGGCCGCTGCAGATCGCAGGCCACGAGCATGGGCGTGTGGCCCTGCTTCTTGAGGAAGTTCGCGAGCTTGCCGGCCAGCGTGGTCTTGCCGGCGCCCTGCAGGCCCGCGAGCATGATCACGGTCGGCGGGGTCTTCGCCAGGTTGAGCCGACGCGTCTCGCCACCGAGGATGCCGACGAGTTCCTCGTTGACGATTTTGACGATCTGCTGCGCCGGGTTGAGCGCGGCCGAGACCTCGTGGCCCTTGGCCCGCTCCTTGACGCGCGCGACGAAGGCCCGCACCACGGGCAGCGCGACGTCGGCCTCGAGCAGCGCCAGCCTGATCTCGCGGGCCGTCGAGTCGATGTCGGCGTCGGTGAGCCGGCCCTTGCCGCGCAGGTCCTTGAGCGCGCCTGTGAGCCGATCGGAGAGGGATTCGAACATTGCTCCAGACTATCGGGTCTGCTCGTCCTCCGGTGGCGCAGGCGGCGCCGCCTCCGGTAGGACGGCGATGACCGCCCGCTCCGCGTCGGCCCGCACGACCGCCTCGTCGCCCGGCACCGCCAGGCAGAAGACGTCGACGGCGGTCGCTCCGAGCGTGGCGAGCTTGGCCCACCGGACGTCGAGTCCGGCGTCGTCGAGGGCCCCCGCGATCCGAGCCAGCAGGCCCGGGGTGTCGCCGGAGCGGACCTCGAGGACGACGGTGCCGGGCGCGCCGTCGAACCAGCGCAGCCGGGGCGGCGCCGCAACCCGCAATGGCGGCGCTGCCACGCCCCCGTCGGCCGGGGCCGCCGCGGCATGCTCGCGGCGACGGAGCTCGGCGAGCACGTCGGCTCCGTCCAGGGCTGCGAGCAGCCGCTGCCGGACGAGCGCGGGATCGGGCGGATCGCCGAAGGTCGGGACCACGACGAACGTGTTGACGGCGGACTCCCCGACGGCGCCGACGGTGGCGCTCTGCACCCGCAGGCCCGCCAGCGCGAGCACCGCCGCCATCCGCGCCAGGACGCCCCGCCGGTCGGGCCCGACGACGGCGACGGTGAAGGTGTGCGGCCCCAGCGCGGGCGCCGGCGTGATCCGCACGTGCGTCCCGCCCGCGGCCGCGAGCGCCGCGATCTCCTCGGACACGGGTCCGGGTTGCGGCGCCGGCTCGCCGTCCAGCACGCGGTGGGTGCGCCGGACGAGCTCGCCGATGAGCCGGGATTTCCAGTCGCCCCACACGCCCGGCCCCGTGGCGAGCGAATCGGCCTCGGCGAGGGCGTGCAGCAGCTCCAACAGCACCGCGTCGTGGCCGATCTTCTCCGCGACCATCTCGATGGTCGCGGGATCGTCGAGGTCGCGACGGGTGGCGACGGCGGGCAGCAGCAGGTGGTGCCGCACCATCGCGGCGAGCAGCGCGGTATCGGATCCGGAGAGGCCGAGACGGGCGGCGATGGCCTCGGCGAGCTCGGCGCCGATCACGCTGTGGTCGCCGCCGCGGCCCTTGCCCAGGTCGTGCAGCAGCGCGCCGAGCACGAGCAGATCGGGCCGGGCGACGTCGGTGGCGCGGCCCGCGGCGTGCGCGGCCGTCTCCACGAGGTGCCGGTCGACGGTCCACGTGTGCACCGCGTCGCGCGGCGGCAGGTCGCGCACGGCGCCCCACTCGGGCAGCAGGCGGCCCCAGAGGCCGGTGCGGTCGAGGGCCTCGATGACGGGCACGGCGCCCCGCCCCGCGCCGAGCAGCGCGAGCAGGTCGGCGACGGTCTCCGCGGGCCAGGGGCTGCGCGGGGCGGGTGCGACCTCCGCCAGGCGCGCCAGGGTGGACGCCGACATGGGCAGCCCCGAGGCGGCGGCCGCGGCGGCGACGCGGATCGTCAGGCCCGCGTCGCGGTCGGGCCGTGCGTCGCGGGCAAGGGTGACCTCGCCGCCGTGCTCGACTACTCCCTCCGCGAGTGGCCTCCGGACGGGCGGGCGGCGCAGCCGGGAGAAGCCGCGGCGCGGCAGGGCGTTCTGGGCGGTGCGGATGCCCACGTCCACGGCGTACGCCACGGTGCGGCCGCTGTCGCTGATGGTGCGGGCGAGGTCGAACCGGTCGCCGAGCCGCAACGCGGCCCCGATCTCGTCGGCCTCCTGCGCCCGCACCTGGTCGCGGGCGCGGCCCGCGATGCGGTGCAGCTCGGTGCGCACGTCCAGGAGCCGCGCGTACGCGGCGGCCAGGTCGTTGCCGGTAGTGCCGCTCGGGGCGGCCGACGGGGTCGGGATGCCGTCCGTGAGCTGAGCCAGCGAGAGGGCCTGGAGCAACTGCACGTCGCGCATGCCGCCCCGTCCGTTCTTGAGATCCGGCTCGGCGCGATGGGCTATCTCCCCCGAGCGGCGCCACCGCTCGCGGGCCTGGTCGACGAGGTCGTCGACGCGGGAGCGAATATCAGCACGCCACTGCTGGCGCACGCCGGTGATGAGGAGATTGGTGATCTCTTCATCACCGACGATGTGCCGGGCGTCGAGGAGACCGAGAGCGGCAGTGAGGTCGGACCGGGCGACGCGGACCGCCTCGGGAACCGTGCGGACGCTGTGGTCGAGCTTGATGTGCGCGTCCCAGAGCGGATACCAGATGTTCTCGGCCACCGCGGCCACGTGGGCCGGGTCGAGCCCGTCGTCGTGCACGAGGAGGAGATCGAAGTCGCTGTGGGGCAGCAACTCTCGCCTCCCCAGCCCGCCGACTGCAACGAGGGCCAGCCCGCTGTCCGGGCCGATGCCGGCTGCGGAGCCGTGGGTCGTGAGCCACACCTCCGCCAGGTCGGCGAGGGCGCCGCGCAGGGCCGCGGGGTCGAGGCGGTGCTGCCCCGCCGCGCGGTCGAGCAGGCGGGCGCGGGCGGCGACCAGCTCTGACGCGCCGACCTGCCCCCCGCCCCCGCTCGGCCCGCCGCTCCCGACCGGGCCGCCTTCGGCGCCCCGCGCGATCGACCTCTCCGGCACCGTCATCGGCGTTCCTACAGGGCCTCGTTGCCGCGCTCGCCGGTGCGCACGCGCACGACGGCCTCGACGGGGGTGACCCAGACCTTGCCGTCGCCGATCTTGCCGGTGCGGGCGCCCTCGACGATCACGTCGACCACGCTGTCCACGACGGCGTCGTCGACGACCACCTCGATGCGGACCTTCGGTACGAAGTCCACGGAGTACTCGGCGCCGCGGTACACCTCGGTGTGCCCCTTCTGCCGGCCGTAGCCCTGCACCTCACTGACGGTCATGCCGAGGATCCCGGCCTGCTCGAGGCCCGCCTTCACGTCCTCGAGCGTGAAGGGCTTGACGATCGCGGTGACCAGCTTCATAAGATTTTCCTTCGCTTGAGTCGGTTGTGATTGAGCTTAGTTCCGGTCGCCTCAGACCAGGTCGTAAGCCGTCTCAGCGTGCTCGGAGTTGTCGATGCCGTCGGCCTCGTCCTCCTTGTCGATGCGCCAGCCGAGCGGCTTGAGCGCGAGGGCGATGACCGCGGTGAGAACCGCGGTGAAGGCCAGGGCGACCGCAGCGATGACGATCTGGACCACCAACTGCTTGTAGTCGCCTCCGTAGAACAGGCCGGTGTCCTTGGCGAGGAAGCCCAGCGCGACGGTGCCGATCAGGCCGGCCACCAGGTGCACGCCCACCACGTCGAGCGAGTCGTCGAAGCCGAACTTGGACTTCAGCCCCACAGCGAAGGCGGCGGCGGCGCCGGCCACGATGCCCAGGATGATCGCGCCCACGGGGGTCACGTTCGCGCAGGCCGGGGTGATGGCGACGAGGCCCGCGACCACGCCCGACGCGGCACCCACCGTGGTGGCGTGGCCGTCGCGGAACTTCTCCACCGCGAGCCAGGCGAGCATCGCGGCGGCGGTGGCGGCGGTCGTGTTGACCCAGGCCAGGCCCGCAGTGGCGTTGGCCCCGAGTGCCGAACCGGCGTTGAAGCCGAACCAGCCGAACCACAGCAGCGCAGCGCCCAGCATCACGAACGGGATGTTGTGCGGACGGTAGGCCTGCTTGCCGAAGCCGAGGCGCTTGCCGACGATGATCGCCAGCACGAGGCCCGCGATACCGGCGTTGATGTGAACCACGGTGCCGCCGGCGAAGTCGATGGGCGCCACGGTGGCGTGGCCGTCTGTGGTGCCGAACATCTTCGCGGCGATGCCGCCCTCCGCGCCCGACAGCAGGCCGCCGCCCCACACCATGTGGGCGAGCGGCAGGTACACGATGGTCGTCCAGATACCGGTGAACAGCAGCCACGTCCCGAACTTCACGCGCTCGGCGAGCGCGCCCGAGATCAGCGCGACGGTGATCACCGCGAAGGTCAGCTGGAAACCGGCGAAGACGATCGCGGGGAGGCCGCTGCCCGCCGCGTTGAGCACCACCAGGGTGTCCTCGCCCGACGTCTTCGTCTCCGTCAGTTGGTCGAGGCCGAAGTACGTGAACGGGTTGTCGAACAGGCCGAGGTAGTTGCCCTCGCCGGAGAACGACATCGAGTAGCCCCACAGCACGTAGATCACGGAGACCACACCGAGCGAGCCGATCGACATCATCATCATGTTGAGAACGCTCTTCTGGCGGGAGAGACCGCCGTAGAAGAACGCCAGAGCGGGTGTCATCAGCAGCACCAACGCCGCGGACGTCAGCATCCACGCGGTGGTGCCGGAATCCACCTTGCCGAACAGTTCGTCGGGCACAGAAGCCAAGAGCACGGGAAACCTCCTCGGGGCGCGCCGCCGTTGCGGCGCGAGTGAGAACAGCTTCTGCGGCTGTGGTTTCCCGGTGGAGGCGCTCGTGTTGCCCGTATGTAACCGGTCAGCCCTTCATCGAGGCCTTCGGTTACGCCCGTGTTTCGGCGGCGCCGGAGATTCCTATCCGAGAAGGGCGTCGACGAAGGCGGCCGGCTCGAACGGCGCGAGGTCGTCGGCGCCCTCACCGAGGCCGACGAGCTTCACCGGCACGCCCAGTTCGTGCTGCACCGCGTAGACGATGCCGCCCTTGGCGGTGCCGTCGAGCTTGGTGAGGACGACCCCCGTGATGTCCACGACCTCGGCGAAGACCTTCGCCTGCGCGAGGCCGTTCTGGCCGATGGTCGCGTCGAGGACGAGGAGCACCTCGTCGACCTTGGCCTTCTTCTCCACCACGCGCTTGACCTTGTCCAGCTCGTCCATGAGCCCGGTCTTGGTGTGCAGGCGGCCGGCGGTGTCGATGAGCACCACGTCCACGCCCTCCGCGGTGCCCTTGGCGACGGCGTCGAAGGCCACGGCGGCGGGGTCGGCGCCCTCCTTGCCGCGCACGACCTCGGCGCCCACGCGCTCGCCCCACGTCTGCAGCTGGTCGGCGGCCGCGGCGCGGAAGGTGTCGGCGGCGCCGAGCAGCACGCGCCGCCCGTCGGCGACCAGCACGCGCGCCAGCTTGCCCGTGGTGGTGGTCTTGCCCGTGCCGTTGACACCCACCACCAGCAGCACCGACGGTGCGCCGGCGTGCGGCAGGGCCCTGATGCTGCGGTCGTACTCGGGATGCAGCTCCTCGATCAGCACCTGACGCAGCAGGGCACGCGCCTCGGCGGCGCTGGAGACGCCCTGGGCGGCGATCCGGTCGCGCAGCTTCTCGACGACGGCCAGTGTCGTCGGCGTGCCGAGGTCGGCGAGGAGCAGCGTGTCCTCGATCTCCTCCCACGACTCCTCGTCGAGGTCGCCCGCGCCGAGCAGGCCGAGCAGCGACGCACCGACCGTCGACTGGGAGCGCGCAAGCCGGCCCTTGAGCCGGTCCAGGCGGCCCGCCGTCGGGGCGATCTCGTCCAACTGCGGGGCCGGGGCCGACGGTGCCGCCTCCACTGCAGGAGCCTCGACCTCGGCGGGCGCCACCGGCGCACCGGGCTCGGCCGGCGCCACCGGCGCACCGGGCTCGGCCGGCGCGGTCGTCGCGGCATCGGCCGCCGGAGCCTCGGACGCGGTGGGCGTCTCGGTGTGGGTGGCGGGCGCGTCCTCGATCAGCTCGATCTCGGTCGGCGCCTCCGGGGCGACGTTCGCAATACCGGGGTCGATGTCCTCGGCCTCGGCGAGGCGCGCGTCCGCCTGCGCCTGCGCGGCCTCGGCGGCCTCCTGCTCGCGCGACTCCTGCAGGTCCTTGAGCGAGACCTTCTGTTCCCGATCCGGCGCGGGCGGCGTCGTCGTCGGCGTCTTCGGCGCGGGCGGCGTCTTCGGCGCGGGCGGCGTCTTCGGCGCGGGCGGCGCCGTCGGGACCAGCGGCACGGGCTCGGCTTCGCGCGTGCCCTCACTGAAGGTGAAGCCTCCACCGGCCTTGTACCCGCCCGACTTGTCGAGGCTCTTGGGCTCCGTCGTCTCGTCGTCCTTCAGGGAGACGCGGCGCCGCTTGTTGAGGTAGAAGCCGGTCACCAGCGCCGCCAGCACGACGAGGATGGCGACGACGGCGATGATGATGGCGATGGCCGATGTACTCACGCCTCGACTGTAGTCAACGCCCGCTCAGCGCCGGGCCGAGGATGCGGGCACGGTCCCGACTGGGTGGACGACGACGAGGCCCGGCGGCGCCGGTCCTCGCTGCGGTGGAAATCACGTAACCCGGATCGCAGTGATCGCAACCCTTCGTGTGCCGTACGACCGCAACTAGCGTTCAGCTTCCATCGGGCTCCTCACCTCCTGAAGAAAGCGAGATCGCCGTCATGAGCACCACCTTCTCCCGCCGCGCCGTCATCGTCGCCGCGGCCGCGGCCACCGCAGCGGCGGCCACTGTCGTCGCCACGCCGGCCGCGAACGCCGAGACCCTGACGGGCACGTTCTCGATCGGCTCAGGCTCGTACTTCCGGATGATCCTGCCGAGCGGGTCCGCCTCGGGCCCCTTCCTCGCGAACGGCAACTCGACCAACTCGGATAAGACCATCACCCCGCTGTCCGGCTCGCTGACCTCCGGCTCCTACCAGGGCCAGGTCACCTCGCCGCGCACCTTCTTCGGCTCCGACTTCGTGACCTCCACGAAGGCGACCGACCCGCAGACCGGATCCGCCACCTCGGTCCCGACCATCACCCGCAACGGCTCGTCGCTGTCCGGCGACCTGTCGGCCTTCGGCGTCGCCTGGAACGGCCAGGTCTTCAACCAGGGCGCCCCGAAGCCCGGCGGCGGACTCCCGGGCAAGACCAGCCGCGTGACCGGCACGATCAACGGCTCCAGCTACTCGATCACGTGGACCAGCCAGATCGTGGGCGGACCGTTCAACAACTTCACCGGCCTGTGGCATCTCACCGGCACGTACAGCAAGTAGCCGCGCCCGGCGCGGCGGTACTGCTCGGGGGCGTCCCCCGGCTGCGCGCCGTCGCGCCCCCGCGCACGGCGGCGACTCCGGCTACCCGACGGTGGCCCGCCTGGTTCCTCCTCGTCGCGGGCATCGCCCTCGCGCTCGGCTCCGTCGCCGGCGGCCTCCCCACCACGACGGCCGGCGCAACGAAGATGCTCGACGCCTTCGCGCCGCACCTGACCGCGGAATCCCTGGACCGCCTCGACGGGGACGTCGACGCGATCGCCCGGTTCGGCGCTGCCACCCGCGCGGAGGCCGCGGCCGGGCGGCTCGCGGCGGCGCCGCGCACCGTCGACTACGCGAACCGGTCGGCCGACGTCGAGGCGAACGCGCGGGACCTGCTCGCGGCGGCCCGTGCCGCGCAGCCCGACGTCGACGCTCTGTCCCGCGTCCGCGGCCTCGGCACGCTCCCTCAGTTGCTCCTCCTGATCGGGATCGGGCTGGCCGTGGCGGGGGCGGTTCTGCTCCGCGCCCGGTCGGCCGCGCCACGCCGGTGGGCGACCGTCGCGGCGGCCCTGTGCGCCATCACGCTCGTGGTCCACCCGTTCGCCTCCGGCCTGCTCGACGGGGCCCGGTCCGCGGGCCGGGTGGTCGACCGGTTCGCGCCGATCATGACCGAGCAGCAGGTGGTGCGGCTGCAGCACGACTTCCTCTCCCTGGTCGGCGCGGTCGGCGAGATCGACCGCGGCGCGACGGTCCGCCGCACCCCGGAGATCCGCGCGTTCACCGCCTCCTGGCAGACGGTGTCGTCCGATCTCGCCTCGCTCACCGGAGCGATCAACGACAACCTGCCCGAATACCGGCGCCTTGCCTCGGCGAACGCCGCGCTGCCCGTCCCGGGTGGCACCTTCGCAGCCCTGCCCTGGGCGGAGCTCGTCCTGGGGCTCGCCGTCGGGGGCGCTGTCCTCGGGACCCGACGAAAGGCCCTGCTGTGATCCCCCGCTCCACCCATCGCCCGCGGGCGCGCCGGCCGCTGGCGCTCGCCCTCGTCGCCCTGGCCGCGGCGACCTCCGCCGCCTGTAGCACGGCGGCGCCGTCGCAACCCGAGACCACCGAGCAGCTCGTCGGGCTGTTCCGGTTCACCCCCGGCGGATTCGCCGACGGGAAGCCGACGGGCACCTATTTCAAGATGGCGATCGTCGGCGGCACCGCGGACGGCCCGTTCGTCAACAACGCCAATTCGCCGATCGACGAGGGTCGCGTCACCGCCCTGAAGCCGGGTACCGCGGGCGGGCTCCGCACCGGCGCCTACCAATCCGCGGCGAAGCCAGGATTCCGCAACGGTGATTCGCTGTCCGGTTCGGTGATCACGCCGACGAAGTTCTTCGACGTGCTGTTCGGCATCTCCACGAACGCCGTCGATCCGCAGACCCGCGCGGCGCTGCCCGCGCCGTCGGTGACCCGCACCGGGGCGAAGCTCACGGCGGACGTCTCCGCGTGGGCGGCATCGTGGAACAACCAGGAGTTCAACCAGGGTGCGCCGAAGCCGGTGCCCCGCACGGACGCCGCCGCGGCGGGCCAGGAGCAGGTCGGGAAGGCCTGGGACGTCGTCTCGCAGCGCTGGCTCGCGCAGCCCGCTGCGGCCAAGGCCACCGGCCCGACCGCGACCGGCACGTTCGATCCGGCGACGCGGCGCTTCACCCTCGACTGGACCAGCCACATCGAGGGCGGCCCGTTCAACGACTTCACCGGCGTCTGGCACCTGGAGGGCGTCTTCGAACCGGGGCTACCGCCCTCCGCCGGCGCATCCGCTCCCCCGTCCACCGCACCGAAGAAGGCACCATGACCCGGATTCCGCCCGCACTCGCACGTACCGCCGTCGCCGCCGCACTCGCGGTGACCGTCCCCGTCGCGGGCGCCGCGACGGCGGCTCCCACGCCGAAGCCGGCACCGTCTCCGAGTAGTTCCTCCGCCGCGCTGTCGGCGGTCAAGCCGACCGCGGCGACGCCGTCGGCGACCACGCCCAGCGGGGCGACGACATCTGCGGCGAAGCCCGGCGGGGCGGCGTCCACCGTCGCGCCCGGGGTGAACCCGGCCGATATCCAGTGCCCGCTCGGCTGGCCCAAGCCGCGGGAGAAGGGCGGTCTCGCGTCGCTGATCCTGCTGGCGCCCGCCGCCGGTGCGTTCACCGACGAGGCCTTCGCGGCCGGCCAGGCCTACGACCCGATCCTCAGCCTGTTCGGCCCCTTCCTGGCCGCGATCAAGCCGGTCATCGAGCAGTCGCAGCCCGCGCTCGCCGGCCCCGTGAGCGCGCTCAACGCGGCCGAGCAGGCCGTCTACGACGCGATCAAGCCCGTGTACGCCCAGTACCGGCCCCGGGTGATCGAGGCGCTGGCCAAGGCCGGCGACGACGTCGCCCCGGCGCTGCAGGAGCTCGCCGCCACCCCGGCCGCCGCGTGCCTCGTCGCGTGGGAGGACCAGGTGCTCATCGGACTGCAGACCGGGAAGTGGTCGCCGATTGCCACCGGCGGCCTCGCGGCGCTCGGCGAGCTCGCCGCCAGCGGCAAGGGCGGCAAGCCCGTCTCCACGAAGCCCTCCGGCACCGCCATCGCTGCGACGCCGCGGTGATCGCACTCTCCGGGGTCACCGTCCGCTACGGCACGACGGTGGCCGTCGAAGACGTGACGTTCACGGCACCGTCGGGCGAGGTCACGGGACTGATCGGCCCGAACGGCGCCGGGAAGTCGACCACCCTGCGCCTCATCGCCGGCCTGGAAACCCCGACCTCCGGCACGGTCCAGATCGACGGCCTCCGGTACGACGAGCTGCCCAACCCGGGCGCGACCATCGGGGTCTTGCTCGACGCGGAGTGGGCCGCGCCGTCGCGGACGGCTCGCGAACACCTGCGCTGGATGGCTGCCGCGATCGGGCTGCCGGACGCGCGCGTCGACGCCGCACTCGAGCTCGTCGGACTGCAGCGGGTCGCCGATCGCCCCGTCGGCGGATTCTCGCTCGGGATGCGGCAGCGGCTCGCGATCGCCGGCTCCGTGCTCGGCGACCCACCGGTGATCGTCCTCGACGAGCCCGTCAACGGGCTCGATCCCGAGGCGATCGCCTGGATCCGCCGCACTCTCCGCGCGCTCGCCGACGAGGGCCGCACGGTGCTGTTGTCCTCGCACCTGCTCAGCGAGCTGGAACAGACGGCCGATCGCATCGTCGCCCTGCACGAGGGGCGCGTCGTCGCGGATGCCCCGCTGGCCGAGTTGGTCGAACCCGCGGCGCCGGGCCGGTCCGGGCTCGAGGCGCTGTACTTCCGGCTCACGGGCGACGCCGACACAGGTGCGGCACCGTCCGCGCCGGAAGTCCCGAAGCCGCGGTCCGTCGGGCGCAGGTCGGTGACGGCCGAGGCGCGGAAGGCGGTGACCTCCCGTGGTTTCCGGGCCGCGCTCGGCGGTGCTGCGGCGGTCGCGCTCGCGGCGGCCGTCGTCGTCGGCGTCTTCGCGCCGGTCTTCCGCGGCGCCACGGTGACCACGGCGGCGTACGGCTTCGCCCTCGTCGGCGGCGCGCTCATCGCGGTGGCCGGGGCGCTGCTCATCGGGCTCGACCGCGATCACGGGACGCTCGCGCTGACCCGCATCCTGATCCCGCGACCGGTTGTCGGGTACGGCGCGAAGGCCGTGGTCGCCGCGGTGGCCGGCGCCGGCGTGGGACTCGCGGGCGCGGCGGCGGCGATCGTCGTCGGGCTGGTCACGGGCCTGTCCTCGCCCGCCGCCGAGGTCCTGCGGCTGCTCTCAACGGCGCCCGTCGCGGGCGCCCTGCTCGCGCTCCTGGGGCTCGCCGTGGGCCACCTGACGTCGTCGACGACCGCCGCCGTCGGCACCGTCCTGGGCTGGTGGTTCCTCGTGGAGGCGATCGCGGTGCCCGCGTTGCCCTTCGGGCGGTCGTTGGCGGCATGGCTCCCGGCGACGAGCGCGCAGCTCGCGACGATCGGCGTACCCGCCAACACCGCGACCTGGTCGCCCTCGGTGTCGCTGGCGATCCTCGCAGCGTGGACCGCCGTCGCGTCCCTCGCGGCGCTCGCGGCGACGCGACACCGGACCGGGACCGCCTGATAGCGTCACGCTCGAGTCGGACACAGGGAACCCGGTGGGAATCCGGGACTGGCGCGCAACGGTGTGAGGCGGCGATCCGCGGCCTCGAGTCCGATACCGGCCGACTCGCAGCTGTCCACCTCCGCCCCCGCGCACGGGGCGGCCGACGAATCGAGTCCGACCCATGCGGCCCTGCGCCCTCGTCCCTCCCCTCGCCCTGCCCGCCGTGGCGGCGCTCCTGCTCAGCGGCTGCGGCACCGCCCCGGCGACGCCCGCGGCGGCCCCCTCCGAGCGATTCCCGGTCAACGTCACCACCTGTGACTTCACCTCCGAGGTGCGGGCGGAGCCGCGCCGCATCGTCACGATGAACCAGGGCGCGACCGAGGTGGCGCTCGCGCTCGGCGTCGCCGACCGGATGGTGGGCACGGCCTACCTCGATGACGCCGTCGCCCCGCGCTTCCGGGCCGACTACGAGCGGATCCCCGTGCTGGCGGCGAAGTACCCCACGCAGGAGACGATGCTCTCGGTGCGGCCGGACCTCGTCTACGGCTCGTACAACTCGGCGTTCAGCGAGAAGAACGCCGGCGACCGCGCGCGCCTGCAGGGCCAGGGCATCGCCACCCTCCTGGCCCCGGCCGGCTGCGCGACGAAGCCGGCGCGCGCGTCGTGGGACCTGATCTGGGACGAGCTGACCGCCGCGGGCAAGGCCTTCGGCACCGAGGACGCCGCGGCGAAGCTCGTCGCGGAGCAGAAGAACGAGCTCGGCGGGACCGCACTGAAGGGCGCGGCGCGCGGCCAGCGCATCCTCTGGTGGGACTTCGGCGCGCAGTCCGGGCTCAACGTCGGCGCCGGCACGGGCACGCCCCAACTGCTGATCGAGTCGGTCGGCGGCGTGAACGTCTTCGCCCACCTGCCGGGCAACTGGGCCGAGGTCTCGCTCGAGCACGTGGTCGGCACGAACCCCGACGTCATCGTCGTGGCGGACTCCGTCGGCAACACGGCGCAGGCGCGGATCGAGCAGGCGCGCACGGACCCCGCGCTGAGCCAGCTGCGGGCTGTCCGCGAGAACCGGTTCATCGTGATCCCGTTCTCCGAGACCACCTCCGGCGTGCGCCTGCTCGACGGTGCGCGGCGCCTCGCCGACGGCATCCGCGCGCTGCCGTGACCGCGATCCTCGTCGGCATGTCCGCCGGGATCGACCCCGTCGGACTGACCGCACTCGCCCACGGCGCCGGAGCGGAGCCCGCCTTCCTGCAGGTGCACGACCCCGCGCTGGTCGACGTCCTCACCGCGGTCGCCGACCGCGGCGCCTCCGACGTCCTGCTGATCGGCGCGGGCTGGGCGCAGCCCGGCCCCAAGCGGTCGTGGTTGCGCCGGGTGGCGGCGCACTGGCTCCGGGGCTACGACGGTCCGCCGACGCTCCGCCTCGCGCCGCAGCTGCTCGCCGCGCCGGACGCCGAGTTACTCGCGGCCGCGATCGCCGCGGGCGGGGCGCCGACGACCGCGGACGCCGCGCCCCTGCACTCCCCCGCATGGGAGGAGGTGCCGCGGCACCGGCACCAGGTGCTCGTGTGTCGTGGCCCCCGGTGTTCCGCGCTCGGCGCGTCGGCTGTGACGTCGGCGTTCGGCGACGAGCTGCGGCGCGCGGGCCTCGGCGACGACGACGCGCTGATCACCGTCACCGGCTGCCAGTTCCCCTGCAATCACGCCCCCGTCGTCACGGTGCAGCCGGACGACGCGTGGTACGGGCGGGTCAGCGTCGACGAGGTACCCGGCCTGGTGGAGGCACACCTGATCCGTGGGTGGCGCGCCGATCATCTCCTGCTCCCGAGGGAGCGCCGCGGCGATCCGGACCACGCCATCGCACCTAGGAAAATCGGTGAAGCACGCTCCGAATCGCCTGGGTGACCGTCGTCCGCTCAAAAGTCTGAACGAAGTCGAACGTCCGCTCCAGGTCCGGGCCGTTGTCGTGGCAGTCCCTGGCCGCGATGAGCGCGCAGAGATGGGGACCGACGATGGCTACCGTCCACTCGTCGACGAGGGGATCGTCCGGATCCAGAGGGGCCCTGTGCACGTTGCCGTCGCTGAAGGCGGAGATGCCGGCGCCGTACACACCGGCGAACCCGATCTTGTCGGCCAGCTCCATCGTGCGGCGGTCGTCGTGCCGAAATGCCCCGCGTGCTGGAGACCAGGGCAGTCGCCATGGCAGCGATTCCCTCACCACGGCCGGTGAGTCCGAGCCCGTCGGTGGTGGTGGCCGACAAAGAGATCGGTGCGGCGACGGTATCGCTCAGCAGCGCCTCGGCCTCGTGGCGGCGTACGCCGATTCGGGGGCGATTGCCGATCACCTGATCCCTGGCGGGGTCTTTGGCGTCTGCACGCTTCTTTCACAGGGGAGTGGAAAGATTTCATCAACCAAATTCATTCATTTCGTCGCCACTCCCTTGCAAGGCGGTGTAGAACACATATGGTCAGCTGAAACTTTAAAAACTTCACGCAGAGGTGAAAAATGTCGGCGAGTTCTGTACCCCGCACCATGCAGGCCGTGGTCTGCCACGGACCGGAGAACTACAGGCTGGAGGAGCTACCGGTACCCACTCCGGGCCCGGGCGAGGCGCTGATCAAGGTCGATGCAGTGGGAATCTGCGCCAGCGATCTGAAGTGCTACCACGGTGCAGCCAAGTTCTGGGGGGATGAGAACCGTCCCGCGTGGGCCGAGACCGAGGTCGTCCCGGGCCATGAGTTCGTCGGTACCGTCGTCGATCTCGACGACGCCGCCGACGACCTGCGCTCCGGTGTCGGCCGACCAGAAGACCTGGCCGCCGCGGAAGTCCTGCGCCCGGCCGCCGGGCACCGCGTACTCGGCGGTGACGCACGCCCCCAGGCTGGGCGCCTTGGGCGCGGCCTCACCGATCGCGCCGGCGATGCCGCAGGGCTTGGGGTTGGCGACGCCGAGCGCGGCCTGCACCTGCGGCCAGGCCTGACCGTTCTCGAACTGCCAGTACGGCCAGCTGTGGTTGCCCGACGGGCGGTAGAGCGCGTTGGCGGGGATCCCGAGCCGGTTGAGCTCGATGGCGAAGGCCTGGTTGGACGAGCGGGCGAGCACCTCGAGGGCCATTGCCTGGACGTCCGTCGGCGCACCCGTCCCGCCGGAGCCGTTGCCGGAGCTGAAGTACAGGCTGGTTCCGCGCAGCTTCTCCGCCAGCTTCAGCGGATCGTGCTGGGCCCAGGCGGGATCCGTCGGCGGTCCGTACATCGCGTCGGCGTTGAAACCGCCCGCGTCGCGCATGGCGATGCCGATCGACTCAGGCGTGCCCGGGGTGCTCGTGGAGAGGATGCCCGAGTACGAACCGGCGAATCGGTAGAGACCCTTGTTGCGGGCGGCCAGGGTGAAGGCGGCGGTGCCGCCCATGGAGACGCCGGCCGCGGCCCGCGCGTCGGTGGCGCGCCAGCCCTGCTGCAGCAGCGGCGGCAGTTCCTTGGCGAGGAAGGTCTCCCACTGGTAGTTCTTGCCGTTGTCGGGGCGCTTCCAGTCGGTGTACCAGCTGGACTGGCCGCCGACGGGCAGCACGACGGTGACGTTCTTGTCGCGGTAGAAGTCGGCGACGTTCGTCTCCAGCAGCCAGCCGTTGCGGTCCTCGCGCGCCCGCATCCCGTCGAGCAGATACAGCGTGGGGAACTTCGCCTTGGGGTCCGCGTGCCAATCGCGGGCCAGCAGCAGCTGGACCGTGATCGTGGCGTTCATGGCGGCCGAGTACACCGACAGGTCCACCTGATGGTCGCCCTGCCACTGCGCCCCGGTGATCCGGGACTTCGCGGGCGCCGGGTCGGCGTGCGCTGGCGCGGGGTTCAGGGCCGACGGTGCCACGACGGTGCCCGCCGCCACGGCCCCGGCCACGAGCAACGTTCCGATTCGGCCCAGCAATGACATGGGACCAGTGTTACATGCGTGTCATTCGCCGTCCCGGTGCCGCGCTGAGCGTGCCCGGGGTCACCTCGGGCAGATGTTGCGCGCCGCACCGTCCTCGTAGCGCCGGCGAGGCCGATACGCCGTGATAGTACTGGTCGATGACCGAAATGCACCCGCCCGCGGAGGGCTTCACCATCGACGCGGGCGGCCTGAGCATCGCCGGCGACCGCTGGCGCCGCGCGGCCGGGGGCGAGGGCACCACGCTCGTGCTCCTGCACGGCGGCGGGCAGACCCGGCACTCCTGGGACCGCACCGCCGCGGCGCTCGCCCAGCGCGGGTACGCGGTGATCACTCTCGACGCCCGCGGCCACGGCGACACCGCGTGGGCGCAGACCGGCGCGTACGCGCTGGGCGACTTCGTCGGGGACCTGCTGGCCGTCCTGGGCACGCTCGACGGACCGCCGCCCGTGCTGATCGGAGCCTCCCTCGGCGGCATCACCAGCCTGTGCGCCGTCGGCGAGAACCCCGGGATCGCGTCCGCACTGGTCCTCGTGGACGTGGTCGTGGACGCCGAGAAGAAGGGCATCGAGCGGGTCACCGAGTTCCTTTCGGCGCACACCGACGGCTTCGCCACCCTCGACGAGGTCGCCGACGCCGTGGCCGCCTACAACCCCACCCGCAAGCGCGCCCGTAATCTCGAGGGCCTCAAGAAGAACGTGCGGCTGCGCGACGACGGCCGCTGGTACTGGCACTGGGACCCGGCGTTCCTCCGCGGCGACGACCGGGGCGAAGCCCGCATCCAGGACAGGGACCGGCTCGGCGCCGCGGCGGCGCACGTCACCGTCCCGACGCTGATCGTGCGCGGCGGCAAGTCCGACGTGGTCAGCGACGAGGGCATCGCGAAGATGCTCGAGCGGGTGCCGCACGCCGAGGTCGCCGACGTCAGCGGCGCCGGGCACATGGTGGCCGGCGACGACAACCAGGTCTTCGCCGCCGCGATCGAGGACTTCCTCGACCGCCACCGGCTCTGAGCCCGCCGGAACGCCCGCCATGAATCCGCACCGGCGCGCGAGCCACGCCCGCGTCGCCGGGCCGATGCCGCTGCATCAGGGCCGTGGCATCGACTTCTGCTCCTCGGTGAGCGGCGGCGGGACGTCCATGCGGCACATCCGCAGCGTGTACTCGGGTACCCGATCGATGCGCAGCGCGTAGTTCGCGAACGAGAGCTTGAGATTGCGCTTGAACAGGTCGAACGTGAGCGGCGCGGAGTACGACGCCTGCAACTGCTGGATCTGCGGGCAGGTCAACGCCGCCCGCGCCTGGTTCACCCAATCGGGATCGATGAACGGCGGCAGCGCCGGCCGCTTCGCGTAGGCCTTCGCCTCGGCGACGGCCCAGTCCGGGAACATCTCCTTGTCGTGCCCGATGCGGCCGTCCTCGAGGCGCGCGGTGCGCGAGGCCATGGGCCAGGCGAGGCCGATCTGGTCCCACACGCGCACGTCGAGCGGCAGGTTCATGCCGGTCATGCCGAGGTTGGTGAAGAAGACCGTCTGCCGCTGCGGCACGTCGTCCGGCCGCGGGTAGGGCAGCGGGTCGATGAACCACCAGTCGTAATCGAAGGACGGCAGGTAGACGCCGCCGCGCGGGGTCGCGCGCAGGATCTCCTGCAGCGACTGCATGCGGGGGTAGTCGAGGTAGTCGTCGGCGGTGAGGGGGTGGGCGTGGCCGGTCTGCAGCGAGTAGAAGGCCCGCTCGTCGACGATGCCGGAGGTGCCGATCGCGGTGCCGTCGGGCTGGCCGCGGAAGGTGGTGGCGTGCAGCGCCCAGCCGAGGACCAGTACCCACAGGCCCGCCGCGACCACGGCGCCGGCGGTGCCGGTGGCCAGCCGGGCGATGCCGCGGACCGTCGAATCCTCGGGACGGCGCGACGGGATCCGCAGCGGGATCACCATCACCGGCAGGAGCAGCAGGAACAGCGGCGCGAGCAGCACGCGGCCCGACATGAAGTCGCCGCCCTGGCGCAGCCAGTACAGCGTCTCGATGACGCCGCCGAGGAGCATCACGACGACGATGACTGCGGGCCGCTGCAGGTGATCGCGCAGGCCGCGGACGCCGCCGCGCGGCAGCCGGAAGCGGCCGGTCAGCGGGGCGCGGGCGCCGCGCGCGGACAGCAGGATCACCGGCATCGCGACGGCCAGCGCCAGCACGGGAAGCCACAGCGAGTACGGCTCGACCAGGTTCATCAGGTAGGTGAAGCCCTGGCCCCACTTCGAGCCGGTGGCGTCCTTGGCGACGGCCGTGTTGGGCGCGGGCAGGCCGTAGTAGCCCATCCGGAAGATCTGGTAGCCGACGGGCAGGAGGCCCGCGGCGGCGGTGAGCGCCAGCCGCAGCTTCAGCCCGACGGGGGCGAAGAACATGACCAGCAGCACGAGGCCGCCGACGACGGCCATCTCGGGCCGCACCAGCCAGGACAGCCCGGCGACGAACGCGGTCGTGCAGGTGAGCGCCCAGTACCGGATCCGCTCGCGCCGCTCGACGGGCGCGCGGTCGGCCTGCGACCAGCAGATCGCCAGGTACCACAGCAGCGCCACCCAGAAGATGGTCAGCGAGACCTCGAGGCCCGACGTCGCGAAATCGCGGGCCGGGGGCAGCGCCATGTAGACGAGGCCGCCCGCGGGCAGCAGGAGCAGGCCGGAGCCGCGCAGCCGCGACCAGCCGGGGCCGCCGCGGTAGAGGCGCGACGTGCCGAGCATCGCCAGCGGGATCGCGGCGACGGACAGCACCAGCGCGACGGTGAGCACCACGTACTCGGTCTGCACGCGGCTGATCCACGAGAAGAACCAGATGATGTAGGTCCAGGCCGTGGAGGTGTTGACCTCGACGCGCTCACCCGCGTTGAAGACGGGGCCGTTGCCGGCGAGCAGGTTCCGGACGGTGCGCAGCACGATGAGGCCGTCGTCGGCGATCCACCGGCGCTGCCAGGCGCCGTACCCGAACAGGACCGCGCACGCCGCCACCCCGAGCCAGAAGCTGACCCGGGGTGCGGAGAAGGTGGACGGGGCCCCGGCGGCGTTCGCGCTCGCGTCGTCCGGGGCCGTGGCGTCAGGCGAAGTAGACCGCGGCAACGACGGTTCCTATCCACGCGATCGCGAGCACCTGCAGCACGCGATCACCCAGCGCGATCTCCTCGGGCTCGCCCGCCTCGCCACCGTCGACGTCCACGGCGTAGCGCAGGATCGCGATGGTGAACGGCACCATCGACAGGCCGTACCAGATGTTGTTCGGGTGGGCCGTCTTGTCGAACGCCCACAGCCCGTAGCAGAGGACGACGGCCGTGGCCGCGAGCGTCCACACGAACCGCAGGTAGGTGGTGGTGTAGTACTCCAGCGACTTGCGGATCTTGGCGCCGGTGCGCTCGGCGAGCTGCAGCTCCGCGTAGCGCTTGCCCGCGGCCATGAACAGCGAGCCGAAGGCCATCACCAGCAGGAACCACTGCGACAGGCCCTTGGGCAGCTCGGCCGCCACGCCACCGGCGACGGCGCGCAGCAGGAAGCCGGAGCTCACGATGCAGATGTCGAGCACCGCCTGGTGCTTGAGGCCGAAGCAGTAGCCCAGCTGGATCACGATGTACACCGCGATCACGATGGCCAGCTCCTTGTTCGCGAGCAGGGAGACCGCGATGGCCCCGGCGCCGAACACGAAGGACAGGACGTAGGCCAGGTTCACCGGCACCACGCCGGCGGCGATCGGGCGGTAGCGCTTGGTGGGGTGCGCGCGGTCGGCCTCGACGTCGAGGGCGTCGTTGATCAGGTAGATCGACGACGCGGCCAGACAGAACGCGATGAACGCGATGCCGACGTTGCCGAACTGCACGTACTGCAGCTGGTCGCGCCCGGCGGCGAGAGGAGCCACCACGACGAGGACGTTCTTGACCCACTGGCGGGGCCGGATCGCCTTGATCAGTCCGGTGGCGAGGTTCGACGGTGCCTTCGGCTCGCCGTGCTCGATCGGCTCCTCGCTCATCAGCTGTTCGATTCCTTGCTCTGGTTCTTCGAGGCGCGGCGCGCCGCCCGGTCAGCCCATAGTCTCTCACCCTCGATCGCGGCCAACGCGGTCGCCGCTCCGATCGCGGCGCCGGCGGCGACGTCCGTCGGGTAGTGCACGCCGAGGACCAAGCGGGAGGCGAGCATCGGCGGAACGATCGCGGCGGGCGCCAGCACCGCGCCGCCGGGAACGCCGGACGCGCGGCCCAGCAGGATCGCGCCGGCCGTCGAGCTGGTGGCGTGCGAGGACGGGAAGCTGAGCTTGCTCGGGGTGCCGACGCCGACCGTGATGTACGGGTGATCGGGGCGCTTGCGGCGCACGATCCGCTTGATCACGACGGACGCTGCGTGCGCGACGAAGGCGCCGACGCCCGCGGTGACGTACTGCCTCCGGCGCTGCGGCTGCACCACCGCGCCGAGCGCGGCGAGGCCGAGCCAGCCGAGCGAGTGCTCGCCGAAGTGGCTGAGTCCGCGGGCCGCGGGCACCACGCCCGGGCGGTCGGCCAGCTGCGCCTGCACCCCCACGAGGATCATCTCCTCGGGGCTCAGTGCCTGCTCCGGGGCATTGCTCACTTGCTCTCCTCGATCTCGTTCCGGGCCGCTCGCTCCGCTTCCCGCGCCGCGGGCTCGAAGATTTCGGACCACGCCTCGCGGCTGGTCAGGTCGGTGTACGCGGCACGGTAGCGCTGCTGCATCTCGGCGAACCGCCGATCCACCTCGCGGTGCACGGCCAGGCTCTCGCGCATGAGCGCGAACATCTTCTCCCGGTCGCGCTGGCGGTAGACCACGCCGCGGCCGTCGGCGGTGGTGACGGTGACCCCGTCGACCCGGCCCAGGCTGAACCAGCGCGCCTCGAGCGGCGGATAGTTGGCCTGCGGCACCTCGTGACTGCGGGGATCGGCCGGGCGCAGGTTGTTGCGGACGGCCTTGACCAGCGTCGACACCTTGGTCACGGGGTTCAGCGGGATCTTCGTGCCGAAGGCCGTGGCCTCACCCGACGTGCGCGGTAGCTCGGTGGCGCTGGGCAGGACGACGGCGTCGGGGTACTCCTTGCGCATCGCCGCGATCTTCGGCAGCGCGGTGGGCAGCAGCTCGTAGAGCGCCTCGGGGCCGCGCAGGAAGTCGCGCATGGCCTCGATCTGGATCGCGACCGTCGAGTACTCGAGGCACAGGAGGTGCTTCATGAGCGCCTTGATCGAGCTCTTGATGATGCCGCGGTGGTCGCCCTCGTGGTGGATGGCGGCGACGACGAGCCGGTTGCGCAGGTGGAAGTAGGCCTGCCAGTCGATCGCGTCGTCCTTGTCGGACCAGGCCATGTGCCAGATGGCGATGCCGGGCACCGTCGCCGTCGGGTAGCCGGCGCGGGCGGCGCGCAGGCCGTAGTCCCAGTCGTCCCACTTGATGAACAGCGGCAGCGGCAGCCCGATCTCCTCGGCGGCCACGCGGGGGATGAGGCACATCCACCAGCCGTTGCCGTCGACGTCGATGCGCCGATGCAGGTTCTTGCTGTGCTGCTTGTCCTGGAGCGGGTACTTCGAGAAATCGTGGTCGTACTCGACGAAGGGAGCCGCGGTCCACATGAAGGCGTTGCGGTCGATGACCTCGCCCATGCAGTGCAGGTGGCTGCGGTCCTGCAGGTTGAGCATCTGCCCGCCGACGAGCATCGGGGTCTTGGCGAAGCGGGCGAAGGCGAGCGCCCGCAGGATCGAGTCGGGCTCGATCGCGATGTCGTCGTCCATGTACAGCACGTACGGGCTGTCGGTGAGGCGCAGCGCCTCGTACATGATCCGGCCGTAGCCGCCGGAGCCGCCGAGGTTGCCCTGCTCGAAGCGGCGGTAGCGCTCGCCGAGCGGGGCGATCGCGGCCTCGTAGCCGGGGTGATCGATGACCTTCCTGCTGCCCTGATCGGGCATGAGCACGGCGTCGATCACCTCGTCGACCAGCGGATCGCTGGTGAGCGCGACGAGCGCGGCGACGGCGTCGTCGGGCCGGTTGAAGGTGGGGATGCCGACGGTGACGCGCTTGGCCGGCAGGCCCTCCTCGCCCACGGTGGCGTACCAGCCGGCGGAGATGATCTCGGTGTCGCTGTCGGCGGTCACGTCGAACCAGATCCAGCCGCCGTCCTCGAACGGGCCGAGGTCCGTTGCGAACTCGGCGACGCCGTAGCCGGTGGCGTCGGTCTCCACCAGGCTGCCGCCGAGGGCGATGCGCGCACCGTCGACCTTGGAGCGGTAGAGGTCGACGCGGGCCGTGCCCTTGAGCTCGATCCGCAGCACCACGTCCTGCAGGACGGTCCACCGGCGCCAGTACGACGCGGGGAAGGCGTTGAAGTAGGTGGCGAAGCTGACCTCGGACTCGCCCGCGATGTTCAGCGACGTGCGGGTCGGCGCGTGCGAGCGGCGCGAGTTGGTCTCGGCCTCCTCGATGTACAGCGAGCGCACGTCGAGGGGCTCACCCGGGCGCGGCAGGACGACGCGCTGCAGAAGGGTTGTCGCCTTGTTGGTCACTTGGCCGTCTCCTCGATGAGCGCGGCACCGGTTTCGAGATGCGGGCGCAGGGTGTTGTCGAACATCGACAGCGCGCTGGCGATCGCCATGTGCATGTCGAGGTACTGGTAGGTCCCCAGCCGGCCGCCGAACAGGACCTTCCGCTCCGCGGCCTCGGTCTTGGCGAGCGCCCGGTAGGTCGCGAGCATCTCGCGGTCCGACGGGGTGTTGATCGGGTAGTAGGGCTCGTCGTCGTCGTTGGCGAAGCGGCCGAACTCGCGCATGATCACGGTCTTGTCCGTGGGGTAGTCCCGCTCGGGGTGGAAGTGGCGGAACTCGTGGATGCGGGTGTACCGCACGTCGGCGTCGTTGTAGTTCATCACCGGGGTGCCCTGGAAGTCGCCCGTGGGCAGCACCTCGGTCTCGAAATCGAGGGTGCGCCAGCCGAGCCGGCCCGCGGAGTAGTCGAAGTAGCGGTCCAGGGGGCCGGTGTAGACGATCGGCGCCCCCGGCGAGGCGGCGGTCAGCTCGTCGCGCACGTCGAACCAGTCGGTGTCGAGGCGCACGTCGATGAGGTCGGAGGCGGCCATGTTCTCGAGCCACGCCGTGTAGCCGTCGACGGGCAGGCCCTCGTAGGTGTCGTTGAAGTAGCGGTTGTCGAAGGTGTAGCGCACCGGCAGGCGGGTGATGTTGCCGGCGGGCAGGTTCTTCGGGTCGGTCTCCCACTGCTTGGCCGTGTAGTGCTTGATGAAGGCCTCGTAGAGGGGGCGGCCGATCAGCGAGATCGCCTTCTCCTCGAAGTTCTGCGCCTCCTTCGAGTCGAATTCCGCGGCCTGCTCCTGGATGAGCGCCTTCGCCTCGTCGGGGGTGAAGTAGCGGCCGAAGAACTGGCTCACCAGGCCCAGGCCCAGCGGGAACTGGTACGCCTGGCCCTTGTGCATCGCGAACACGCGGTGCTGGTAGCCGGTGAAGTCGGTGAACCGGTTGACGTACTCCCACACCCGCTCGTTGGAGGTGTGGAAGAGGTGCGCACCGTACTTGTGGATCTCGATGCCGGTCTCGGGCTCGGCCTCTGAGTACGCGTTGCCACCGAGGTGCGGCCGGCGCTCGATCACCAGGACCCGCTTGCCGAGCTCCGCGGCGGTCCTTTCGGCGATGGTCAGGCCGAAGAAGCCGGAGCCGACGACGATCAGGTCATAGGTCGAAGAGTTTTCGGTCGCCACGGACGTTCAGGGTACCGGCCGGGGGGCGTCGATGACGCCACCCGGCCCGGGCCTGTGACTAAGCGGGGGCGTTCGGCACCGTCGGGACCGGCAGCGGGGTGGATCCCGCGGGCGCCGAGGGTGCCGCCGGAGCGGCGGGTGCGGTGGTCGCCGGGGCCGCCGGAGCGGACGGCGCACCCGGGGTGGAGGGGGCCGACGGGGCGGCGGGCGCCGCAGGGGTGCTCGCGCCGGGGGTGGCGGGGACGGCGGTGTCGCCCGGGGCGACGGGCACCGCCGGGACGCCCGTCGGGGTGTCGGCGGGCGTCGGGTTGAGGCCGAGCAGATCGCCCCAGCCCGGGATCAGGTTGAGCAGCGGCAGCGGCGGCAGGCTCGGCGCGCCGCCCGCGGCGAAGGCGGTGGCCCAGTTGAGTAGGGTCGCGGGCGCGGAGACGCCCGACGGGACGACCTGGGCGCCGTTCGCCTTCGTGTAGTAGATGGTGCCGTTCTGGTACGACTGCAGGGTCGAGCCGTCGGGGAAGGCGATCGGGTTCGCCACGACGCGGCCGAGCGTCCCCTTCTCCCCGCCGGCGGCGGCGTAGGCGGCCTCGATCGCGGCCTTGGGGGTCACTCCCTGGACTCCGGGCGCTACCGCGGCTGCGGCGGGCGGCGCGGGGATGCCGGGGATCGCCGGCGCGGCCGGCGCGGTGGGAGCCGCAGGCGCGGCGGGAGCGGCCGGCGCGGCGGGAGCGGCCGGCGCGGCCGGAGCGGAGCCGACGGGCGCGGCGGCGCCCGGAGCGGCACCGGGCACCGTCGGGATCGCGGGCGCGACCGGAGCGGCCGGGGCCGCGGGCGCAGCAGGAGCGGCCGGGGCCGCGGGTGCGGCCGCCGGGGCGGTGGGCGCGGCGGCCGCCACGGCGGTGGACGCGGCACCGCCGGTCGGTGCGGCCTGGGCCGCGTTGGGGGCGGTCGGGACCGGATTGAACGGGTCGACGGGGGCCGCGACGATCGGCTGGTCCACCACGCGCCCGGGCACCGGGGCCGCGGTGGCGCCCGACGGCGCAGTGGCCGCGCCGGGGGCGCTCGGGGCGCCGGGTGCGGGCGCCGACGCGGGGGCCTGGCCGTCGACGGTGAACCAGTCCGAGCGCAGCCCGAGCTTCTTGCGGACCTCGTCGCCCTTCACGGTGACGGTGCGGTTCGCGCCGACGATCTCCGCGGCCTCCACGCGGCCGGCCTGGGCCGACTGCGTCTTGACCACGCGGATGGACTTGAACTCGCCGACGCCGAACTCCTGCGCGATCTTCGCGGTCGGGACCTTCTGGGTCCAGTTCTTGAACGGGGAGACGACGTCGCCGTCGTCCTTGACCGCCGTGAAATCACCGCCCGCGGTGTAGCCGCCGGTGGAGCTGGAGAACTCGGTGGAGACGGCGTAGCCGTTCTTGGCCATGACCAGGCCCGCGGTGCTCGCGACGGCCCGGTCGGCGCGCGGATCCTCCTTGCCCGCACCGCCGTAGACCTGGGAGTCCTGCGTGTCGTTGTAGCGGTCGCCGCGCTTGGCGCTCTCGGCCAGCGCGTAGGACCGGGCCGCGATGGCCTGGGCGCGCAGGGCCTCGTAGCCGCCCTGGTCGGCCCACTCGACCTTGCTCTCCACGGGCACCACGCCGCGCACGTAGTCCTCGACGGTGACCACGTTGAAGACCTTGCCGTCCTTGGCCGCGACCGCGCCGCGGTAGGCGGCGTTGGTGCCGCAGAACTTGAGCAGCTCGCCGACGGGGCGGTTCGCCTCCGCGTTGAGCGGGGCGACCGTCGCGTCCCCGCCGGCCGGCACGGTCTTGACGACGGGGCCGTTGCAGCCGGTGGTGATGACGGCGTTGCCGCCCTCGAGCCGCACGGCCTGCCCGGGGGCGACCTGCTGATCGCCGATCTTGGCGCCGGCCGGTGCCAGCACGTTCGCAGCCTTCTGGGTGGTGAGCTGGACGCGGACGGGCAGCTTCACATCCGCGCGGGCCAGCTGGGAGCCGCCGTAGTAGTGGGCGACGATCTGCTCGGCCTTCCAGCCCGACTTCGCGTAGCCGAAGGCGCCCCACTGGCCGAGGCCGCGGCCGTGGCCGTTGCCCTGTCCGGTGAAGGTCACCTCGCTGCCGGCGGCCAGCGCCGGGTCGCCGACGAGGTTCGTGGTGCTGAGCAGCGCGGCCGCGCCGCCCACGGCCAGGGCCGGGAGCATCGCGAGCGCGACGGTACGCCGTCCGCGGCGGCGACGAGGACCGCCGTCGATCCACACGGGCATGGCTTCTCCTTAGCTCGACGCAGTGAGCCGCACCCGGAAAGGGCAAAGCTCAACGTGAGGTCGAGACTAACACCATCTGCCCCATTCGTCACCCGGGCACCATTTGTCACATCAGTCACAACAGGGCGTCCGTTCCTCCGCGGACAGACGTAACGCTCCAGGGAACGTATGCGCGCCACGCATACCCTCCGCGCAGAACTACTGATCTCCGCGGGTCCACGCGGGCCCGGACCGGCGGCGCGCCGTCGAACCCGAACCTAGAACCAGCGCTCCAGCACCCGGGCGACGCCGTCGTGGAGGTTCGTCGCGGTGACCGCGTTCGCGGCGCTGCGGGCCACCGGGTGCGCGTTACCCATGGCCACGCCCATGCTCGCCCAGCGCAGCATCGCGGCGTCGTTGGGCATGTCGCCGAAGGCGGCGGTGCGGAGGTCGCCGGTGAGCCCGAGGTGCTCGATCGCCAGCTGGATGCCGGTGGCCTTGGTGACGCCGGGGACGTGGAACTCGATGAGCCCGTTGTTGGTGGCGTAGGTGACGTCGGCGAGGCCGTTCAGGTGCGGGGCGATGCGGGCGTGCATCTCGTCCGACGTCAGCCCCGGCTGCCGGACCAGCAGCTTCACGGCGGGGTGCGCGAGGACCTCGGCGTCGGCGGCGGTCACGGTGTCGGGTTCGAGCCAGGCGTGCTGATACCCGGTTGACGCGGCGAACCGCGGCGTGGCGGCATCGTGCTCACCGTTCGCCACCCGCTC
Source organism: Tsukamurella asaccharolytica (assembly GCF_007858435.1). GTDB lineage: Bacteria > Actinomycetota > Actinomycetes > Mycobacteriales > Mycobacteriaceae > Tsukamurella > Tsukamurella asaccharolytica. The sequence goes on from NZ_VIGW01000001.1 coordinate 476,859, forward strand.
GGCGGCGAACCCCGCACCGGGGAGGTGGCGGTAGACGAGTTCGGCGACGGCCTCCAACAGCTCCGTCGACATCAACGCCGCCGAGACCACCCGGCCCGAGCCGGTGTCGTAGAGCACCGCACCGTTCGCGCACACCGCGAGCGGCGCGAAGTCCAACTGGTCGGCGATGGGGTCGACGGCCCGCGGCGGCCGGCCGGTGGCCAGCACGAAGTGGCCGCCGGCATCGCGGACCGCGTTCACGGCGACGTGCGTGCGCAGGGTGAGCCGCTCGTGGTCGTCCACGAGCGTGCCGTCGACGTCGCTCGCGACCAGGATCGGGGCGGCGCCGAGCACGTCGAGCCCCGGTGCGTCAGGCAGCCCCGCCGTCGATGGCGCGTCAGGCAGCCCCGCCGTCGATGGCGCGTCAGGCACCGTCGCCCTGACGTTCCTCCCGGGCCCGGCGACGCGCGTCGAGGTCGGCGGCGTCCATGGCGTCGGCCTCCTCCAGCGTGGGCGCGGTGCCCCCGAGCCGGCGCGGAACCCACGGCTCCCCCTGCGGGTGCGGGCCGTACAGGTCCTGCAGCCGCAGCAGCATGGCCTGCATCGACTCCTTGAGCCGCGCGGTCAGCTCGTCGGGCGGGCCCACCGGATCGAGCGGATCGCACACGCCGATGATGATGCGGAACTTCTTCCGGCCGAGCTGCTTGGGCAGGCCCTTGGTCCAGATCTGCTGGGCGCCCCACACCACGACGGGGACGATCGGCACGTCCGCCTCGATCGCCATGCGCGCGGCGCCGGACTTGAAGCCCTTGAGCTCGAAACTGCGGCTGTGCGTGGCCTCGGGGTAGACGCCGACGAGCTCGCCCGCCTTGAGCGCGTCCACCGCCGCCCGGTAGGCGTCGGCACCGGCCTCGCGGTCGACGGGGATGTGCCGCAACGCCCGCATGAGCGGGCCGGTCTTCGAATTGTCGAAGACCTCCTTCTTCGCCATGAAGCGCACCTTGCGGCGGCCGGCGGCGTACGCGGGCTTCCCGGCGAAGGGGAAGTCCAGGTAGCCGGTGTGATTGATCGCTACCACCGCCCCGCCCGAACGCGGGAACTTCTGGAAGTCCACCTCGGTGAACTTGATGCCTTGGAAGGCCCACATACCGCGGGCAACTTCGAGAATCGTTCCGTACACGGGTTCCACACCGTCAGCGTAGCCGCGGAGCCGAGTCCGCGGTGTGTCGCCCGGGTGCTCGGGCGCCCATTACGCTGTAGCGGTAACGAACACGGGCGAAAGGTTCCACAGTGCAGGTCACCAGCGTCGGGCACGCGGGTTTCCACATCTCCACCGCCGCAGGCACCATCCTGTGTGATCCGTGGGTCAACCCCGCGTACTTCGCGTCGTGGTTCCCCTTCCCGGACAACACGCAGCTGGACTGGAAGACGCTCGGCGACGTCGACTACCTCTACGTCTCCCACCTGCACCGGGACCACTTCGACGCGCGCAACCTCGCGGAGAACGTGAGCAAGGACGCCACCGTCCTGCTGCCCGACTACCCCGTGCCGGACCTGCGGCGCGAGCTGGAGAAGCTGGGTTTCACGAAGTTCTTCGAGACGCAGGACTCGGTGAAGCACACGATCAGCGGCCCCCGGGGCGACCTCGACGTGATGATCATCGCGCTGCGCGCCCCCGCGGACGGCCCCATCGGCGACTCGGGCCTGATCGTCTCCGACGGCGAGACGGTGCTGTTCAACATGAACGACGCCCGCCCCGTCGACATGGAGGTGCTCGACGAGTTCGGCGGCGTCGACGTGCACCTGCTGCAGTACTCGGGCGCCATCTGGTACCCGATGGTCTACGACATGCCGAAGGGCTCCAAGCGCCGCTTCGCCGAGCAGAAGCGCCAGCGCGGCATGGACCGCGCCCGCAGCTACGTCGACCAGGTCGCCGGCACCTGGGTGGTGCCGTCGGCGGGCCCGCCCGCCTTCCTCGACCCCGAGCTGCGCTACCTCAACGACGAGGGCCGGGTGGACCGGGAGACGATCGGCGGCGACCCGTCGAACATCTTCCCGGACCAGATCACCTTCCTCGAGGAGATGAAGAAGAACGGCAACGACGGGGGCCTGCTGTTCATCCCCGGCACCGTCGGCGACTTCCGCGGCAAGGAACTCGTTTCCCTGACCCACCCGGTTCCCGAGGCCGAGGTGATGGACATCTTCGAGAACAAGACCGCCTACCTCGACGCCTTCGCCGCGCGCCAGGCGACGGTCCTCGAGGCCGAGAAGGCCACCTGGGCCCAGGACGACGGGCAGCCCCTGCTGCCGGCCCTCAAGGCCAAGTTCGAGCCGATCATGCAGGCATCGCCGCTGATCAGCGACGGGATCGGCTACCCCGTCGGGCTGGAGATGGCGGATTCGACGGGGGCCGTCGAGACCGTGGTGCTCGACTTCCCGAACCGCACGGTCCGCGGCCCCGAGGAGGGCGACGGCAAGTACCGGTACGGCTTCCGCATCGCCGCCGAGCTGGTCCGCACCGTGCTCCGCGACGACGAGCCGGACTGGGTGAACACGATCTTCCTGTCGACGCGGTTCACCACGTGGCGGATCGGCGGCTACAACGAGTTCCTCTACACCTTCTTCAAGTGCCTCACCGACGAGCGGATCGCCTACGCCGACGGCTGGTTCTCCGAGGCGCACGACGACACCGCCTCGACCGAGCTGGACGGCTGGGAGGTGCAGCGCCGCTGCCCGCACCTCAAGGCCGACCTGTCGAAGTTCGGCGTTGTCGAGGGCGGCAAGCTGACCTGCAACCTGCACGGCTGGCAGTGGGACCTCGAGTCCGGACGGTGCCTCACCTCCAGCGGGCACGAGCTGCGCGCGAAGAAGCTGACATGAGCGGGCCGCGGCGTCCGCGCAACAACCGGCAGCGCGTCGAGGACTACTACGGCGTGCACGACACGGGCATGGGCTCGCGCCCGGCGCCCGCCGCACCGCCCGCTCCCCCGACGGTGCCGCCCGCACCGCTCACTCCACCGCAGGCCCCGCCCCCGGGGCAGCAGCCGCCCCAGGCGCCCCGCCGGCCGCGCGTGATCCCGCCGCCCGAGGTGCAGGTCGCCGCGAAGGAGGCGGCCCGTGCCGCCGCGGGCGCGCCCCCGTCCGCCCCGGGGACGCCGGACCCCGAGGCGCCGCGCACCAAGCCCGATCCCCTGACGGATCCGCTCACGTCGGAGACCTTCCAGGGCGTGCAGCAGGCGACGGACACGTTCGACGCGGGCGTGTTCGGCTACAGCGCGTCGACGGGGCCGCAGACGGCGTCGAGCACCTCCTCCACCGGCTTCGACGGCGGCTTCGACACCGCTTTCGACGGCGGCTTCGACCAGTTCGCGCCGCCGCGCTTCGAGCCCCGCGCCGAGAACCCCGTCGACGACCTCCGGACCGACGCGCCGCAGTCCTCGCACGCCGACGGGGAGACCTTCGAGGCGACGTTCGAGTCGCACCCCGAGACCGACACCCTCGACGAGCCCGACGAGTCGTACATCGACGTCGAGGTGGTGGACGTCGAGGTCGATGCGCCGGCCTTCGCAGAGCCGCTCGCGATCGACCCCTTCCCGTACACGCAGATCGACGAGACCTACGTCGACCCCGAGACCCTGCGAGACCTGCAGCACCGCCAGGCACCCCACCAACCGAAGGAATCCGGTGACATGACCGCATTCAACGAGTCCCTGAACGAAGCCATGACGATCGACGGCGCCCTGGGCGTGGCGCTGGTCGACGCGAGCAGCGGCATGGCCCTCGCGACGGCCGGCAACCCCGCGGAGTTCAACCTCGAGGTCGCCGCGGCCGGCAACTCCGCGCTGGTGCAGGCGATGGGTCGCACGCTGGGCGATCTGGACCTCGAGGACCACATCGAGGACATCCTCATCACCCTCGGCACGCAGTACCAGATCGTGCGCCCCATCAACCAGGGCACCGACGACCTGTTCCTCTACCTGGTACTCGACCGCTCGCGCGCCAACCTCGCGATGGCCCGCTTCCGCCTCACCAAGCTCGCGGAGCAGATCGAGCTCTGAACCCCGGGGCGCCGGTGGGCCTCCGGTCACCGGTGGGCCTACCCAGCCGATCCCCGACTCTCCGATTCTGTCCGCCCTGGCCACCGCGACCGCATCGGACAGAATCGGAGAGCCGTGTCTGAGCGCACGAGCCCGCCCGCGCGGAGGCGAACGCGAGCGATCGCATCTCGACGCGAACTCTCGGGTATCGACCCGACTACGGCCGCAGCACGTCTGTTCCGAGGAACGGCTGCAGCGCCGCGGGGACGCGCACGGAACCGTCGGGCTGCTGGTGGTTCTCCCAGATCGCGACGAGCCAGCGCGTGGTGGCCAGCGTGCCGTTCAAAGTCGCCGCGATCTGCGGCCGACCGTCGGCGTCGCGGTACCGGATGCCGAGCCGTCGGGCCTGGAAGGTGGTGCAGTTCGAGGTCGACGTGAGCTCGCGGTAGCGGCCCTGCGACGGCACCCAGGCCTCGCTGTCGTACTTGCGCGCCGCCGAGGAGCCGAGGTCGCCCGCGGCCACGTCGATCACCCGGTAGGGCACCTCGACGGCGGCGAGCATCTCCTTCTCGAAGTCGAGGAGGCGCTGGTGCTCCGCCTCCGCGTCCTCGGGCTTGCAGTAGACGAACATCTCGATCTTGTCGAACTGGTGCACCCGGATGATGCCGCGTGTGTCCTTGCCGTACGAGCCTGCCTCACGCCGGAAGCAGCTCGACTGCGCGGCGTAGCGCACCGGGCCGTCGGAGAGGTCGATGATCTCGTCCATGTGGTAGCCGGCCAGGGGCACCTCCGAGGTGCCCACGAGGTACAGATCGTCCTCCTCGAGGCGGTAGATCTCGTCGGCGTGCGCGCCCAGGAAGCCGGTGCCGGCCATGACCTCGGGCCGCACCAGCACGGGCGGGATCATCAGCGTGAAGCCGTTCGCCACGGCCTTCTGCACCGCGAGCTGCAGCAGCGCCATCTGGAACAGCGCGCCGTAGCCGGTCATGAAGTAGAACCGCGAGCCCGAGACCTTGGCGCCGCGCTCCATATCGAGCAGGCCCAGGCCCTCGGCGAGCTCGAGGTGGTCCTTCGGGGCCTCGATCTCGGGGACCTCGCCCACGTGCTCGAGCACCACGAAGTCGTCCTCGCCGCCGGCGGGCACCCCGTCGATGATGACGTTGCCGATCTTGCGCGCCACCTCGTCGAAGGCCTCGTCGGCGCGGGCCTGCGCGGCCTCGGCCTCCTTGACCTGCGCGGCCAGCTCACCGGCCGCGGCCACGAGGGCCTTGCGGTCCTCGGGGGCCGCCTTGCCGATCGACTTCGACGACGCCTTGTGCTCGGCCCGCAGGGTGTCGGCCGCCAGCACCGCCGCCCGACGGTCCGCGTCGGCGGACAGCAGGGCGTCGACCAGCGCCGGGTCCTCTCCACGGGCGCGCTGCGAGGCGCGCACACGGTCCGGGTTCTCGCGTACCAGCTTGACGTCGATCACGGGTGCCAGCCTATTACGGCACCGTCGGCCCGCCCCAACCGCTACACCGCGCACGCTTCCCGCCCCGGACCGGGCATGATGGAGGGCGATGGCCGACGATACCGAAACCCAGCCCGCACCCGCCTCGACGGAACGCGCCGGCGCTCTGACCGTGCGCGCCGTCCTGGCCGCGGTGATCGTGGGCGCGCTCGCGATCGGCGGAGTCCTGTTCGCGACCGGCGCCTTCGAGCCGAAGAACGAGGAGAAGGCGCCGCGCCTGGCCGCGGCCGGGACCACGCTGGCCAAGTCGGCGCCCGGCACCTGCCTGACCTGGGACAAGGATCCCACGACGATGGCGCCCGTCGATTGCCTGCAGCCGCACAAGTTCGAGGTCGCCGGCGAGCCGGCCCGCACGCTGCCCGACAACGCGCCGTACCCGTCGGAGGCGGCGCTCGCGGCGCAGCGCGATCAGCTGTGCCCGCCCGTGGTGACCGAGTACCTCGGCACCCGCCTCGACCCGATGGGCCGGTTCCAGATGGGCCTGCTCACCGCCGGCCAGAAGGCGTGGGAGTCCGGGGACCGGACGATGCGCTGCGGCGTCCAGGTGGTCGACGGTGCCGGCAACGCCCTGGAGAGCCAGGGCAAGATCGTGAACCAGGACAAGTCGCTGACCTGGCCGCCGGGCACCTGCATCGGCATCGACGAGCGCGGCCAGCGCACCGCACCCGTGGCGTGCGTCCAGCCCCACGCCTTCGAGGTGACCGCGGTGATCGACATGCGACAGGCCTTCCCCGACGCCTCGTGGCCCACCGAGCGGCAGCAGGAGGACTACCTGAGCCGGATCTGCCCGTCGCGCACGACGGGCTGGTTCGGCTCCCAGGACGGCCTCCGCAAGTCGGGACTGCAGCTGGCGTGGAACACCCTCTCGCAGCCCTCGTGGACCGCCGGCTCGCGCTCGGTGATCTGCTTCCTGGCCTCGTCGAAGGACGGCCGCACGTTCACCCCGATCACGGGCTCCGCGAAGTCGCCCGACCTGCTCATCGACGGCAAGAAGCCCGTCATGCCCACCTTCCCCGGCGCCGCGCCCGCCCCGACGCCCGGCCCCGGCCGGTAGCCGTGCACGTCTCCCGCCGCGCCTTCCAGGAGTGGGTGTCCGACGCCCTCGACGACGTCCCGCCCGAACTCGCGAAGGCCATGGACAACGTGGTCGTGCTGGTCCGCGACCGCAACGAGGACGAGCCGACGCTGCTCGGCCTGTACGAGGGCATCTCCCTCACCGAGCGGGACTGGAACTACGTGGGCACCCTGCCCGACACCATCACCATCTACCGCGAGGCGCTGATGGACATCTGCGATACCGAGGAGCAGCTGCGCCACGAGATCCGCGTGACCGTCCTGCACGAGATCGGCCATCACTTCGGAATCGACGACCATCGACTGCACGACCTGGGCTGGGCCTGAAGGATCAGCCCATCGGATCCAGGTGCGACGGTGCGTCGGCCCAGCTCACGAGCTCCCAGCCGGCGTCGACGGGGCGGAGCACGATCTCGCCGGTGTTGGGCAGGTGGTGCTGGTGGGCGTAGGCACCGTCGACCCCGGAGAGGTGGAAGCCGACGAGCCGGATGGCGGCCCCGTGGCTGACGAGGTAGGCGTCGCCGTGCGGGAGGTGCTCGGCGCGGATCGCGTCGACGGCGGGCAGGTACCGCGCGAGCAGGTCCTCCGCGCTCTCGCCGCCGGGCATCGCGGCCGTCGGCTCGCCCGCGTACCACCGGCGCACCACGTCCCGGAAGACCTCGATGGAGTCCTCGTCGTTGAAACCCTCGAGGTCGCCGGCCTGCACCTCGTGCACCCCGTCGACCGCGGAGGTCGCCACGCCCCACTCGGCGGCGATGTGCCCGGCGGTCTGCTGGGCGCGGAGCGCGACGGAACTGAGCAGCACGGCGGGAGCGGTGCCGCGGCGCTCGGCGCCGAACCGGCGTGCCTGCTCGACGCCCTCGGGCGTGAGCGGCGCGCCGGGCGGGCGGGTGTCGAGGATCCGCGCGACGTTCGCGGTGGTCTGGCCGTGCCGGACCAGGTGCAGCAGCCCCGTCATCGCTCGCCCCTGCGGAGGCCGTCGAACCAGGCCTCGGAGTCGCCGGGGTCGACGGGGGCCCTGCCGGGCCCGCCCGGCCGGGGCCAGGAGCCGAGGAAGCGCAGCTCGTCGCACACCCGGTGCAGGGCACGCAGCGCCTCGCCCACGGCGGGATCGTCGATGTGGCCGACGCAGTCGAAGTGGAAGACGTAGCTGCCGAAGACCGTTCGCTTGGGGCGCGACTCGATGCGGGTGAGATCCACGCCGCGCAGGGCGAATTCGGCCATCGCGAGGGCGAGCGATCCGGGCCGGCTGGGCACGTCGAGCACCACCGAGGTGCAGTCGCTGCCGGTGCGCGCCGGCGCGGGGCCGGGCTTGCCGCACAACACGAACCGGGTGCGGGCGTCGGCAACGTCGGCGACGCCGGTGGCCGCCGTGGGTACGCCGTACCTCTGGGCCGCGAGGGCGGTGGTCACGCCGGCGTCGATGCGTCCCTCGGCCACGTCGAGGGCCGCGGCGGCGTTCGAGGCGGCCGGAACCACCTGCGCCTGCGGCAGGTTCGTCGCGAGCCACGCACGGACCTGGGCGGCGGCCACGGGATAGGCACCGACGGTTCGGGCCTCGGCCAGCGGCTTCGCCGCGGCGATGGAGAATGCGACCGCCAGGTCGGTCTCCGCGAAGATCTGCAGCGGCGCACCGAAACCCAGGGTGTCGAGCGTCGGGGTCACGGGCCCCTCGACGGACGACTCTATCGGCACGCACGCGAGGTCGGCGGCACCGTCGGCCACCATCTCGAGGGCGGCCACCTGGCTGGGGGCGCTGATCCGCTCGGCCCCGACGAGCTCGACGCCCGGCACCGACATCGCGCCGCGGGCCGCGAGGTCCTGGCACTGGAGCAGCGCCATCTCGGTGAACGTCCCCTCGGGGCCGAAGTAGGCGATGCGCGTCACGCTACGAGCGTAGCGGGGCGGCCGCGGTGAGGCGGGCCCGCCGGCCTCCCGGCCTAGCGCAGGCCCAGGGCGCGCAGGCGGTCGGTGATCGCCTGCGGGTCCGGGATCACGAGGTGACGCAGCCGCTCGCGCACCGCGTCCTGCGCCATCGGGTGGAGCGCCGCGAGGCGCGCCTCGTCGGGCGCGGCGAGGGCGGCCGGGATGTCGTCGCCGGTGAGCGCGGCGATGACGGCGCACAGCACCGCCACGGCCTCGTCGGCGTCGGCCACCGCGATCTCGAATCCCGGACCGTCCTCGTGCACGCCGTGCACGAGGAACTCCGAGAGCGCCGTCGGGTCGCCGGGCGCATAGGTGCACAGCTTCCGGCCCGACGGTGCCGCCACGGCCAGCCCGTCGACCAGGGACATCGGCTCGCGCGGGGGCGCGAGCAGCTCCAGTTCGATCGCCATCATCGTGACCCTAACCCTTGCCCGGGGTTGCCTGCTGCATTAGGTTAGGGTTACCTTCATGTCCACCACTGAGCGAGAGGAGTCGTCATGAGCGCCCCGACCATCGCCGAGCCGACACCGGCCGAGCGCGTCCGCACCATCGCGGCCGTCCCCCATGCCGCGGTCCTTGCGGCCGACGGCTTCGAGCCGATCACCGTCGCGCTGCACCACGTGCTGGGCGACCGCCTGGTGGTCGCGGTCGCCGACGACGCGCCCTGGCTCGAGGGCGTGCGCGCCATGGTCGAGATCAACGACATCTCGCCGCTCCCGCTGCGCGAGCGCACCCGCTCCCTGGTCTGGCTGTCCGGCCGGCTGTCCGAGGTGGCCGACGGCGCCGCCCTCGCCGCCCGCGTGGCCGCGGAGAACCCGGTCGAGGAGCTGCTCGACGTGGGCTACGGATCGCGGCTGCTGACGATGCCGATCGAGACGGCCGTGCTCGCGGACGCGGCCGGTGCCTCGTCGGTGACGGGCGACGAGCTGGCCGCCGCCGAGCCGGATCCGTTCGCCGGCTACGAGATCGCGTGGCTCGCGCACGTCGAGAGCGGGCACCCCGAGATGGTCGGGCAGCTCGCCCGCCGCCTCCCCGGCAGGCTGCGCAACCACCGGGTCCGGCTGCTGGGCATCGACCGCTTCGGCATCCGCCTGCGCGCCGAGCACCACGAGCTCTCCGACGTCGACGTCCGCCTGAACTTCGCGCAGCCCGCCGACGACCTGGCGGCCCTGCAGCGCGGCATCCGCATCCTGCTGGGCTGCCCGTTCCTCAACGGCCTCCGCGCGAGCTGATTCCGCTCGACGCTCAGTGCGCCTGCTGCGTGATGTCGGTGCCCTTCGGGGTGAGGGCGTAGACGCCCACGGCGACGACGAAGAGGATCACGCCGCCGACCAGACCCGTGGTCTGCAGTGATGCGGTGAAGCCGCTGCTCGCATGCTCCGCCAACGCCGGTAGGCCGGCCTGCTGCGCGATCGCCATGGCGGCACCCAGCGACTCCCCTGCCGCGCCGGCGGTCGCCGCGTCGACGCCGGGGATGGACCCGAAGTCGGCGTCTGCGGTGTAGAGCATCGCGGCGACACTGCCGAGGATCGCGACTCCGAGCACGTTGCCCAGGTCGTAGCTCGTCTCCTCGAGCGCGGCGGCGTTGCCCGCCTTCTCCTCCGGCGTGCCAGACATGATCATCGCCGACGCCACCGTCATCGCCCCCATGCCGAGCCCCACGAGCATCAGCGGCGCGATCAGGCCCGCGTAGTCCAGCTGCGCGGGCGCCGCGATGAGCACCATGCCGATCGCCGCGGCGACGAGGCCGCCCGCGAGGACGATCCGCGCGTTCAGCGCATTCGCCAACCACGGCGCGGCCAGCGACGAGACGACCGCGGCCACCGCGACCGGGAGCAACCGGACACCGGTCTCGAGCGGGCCGTACCCGGCCACGAGCTGCATCCACTGCGCCAGCAGGAGCAGCGCCGCGGCCATCGCGAACATCACGCCGAGAGCGGCCAGGATCCCCGCGGAGAACTGCCGGCGCTCGAAGAGCCGCACGTCGAGCAACGGCTCGGACCGGCGCAGCGACCGCCGCACGAACAGCCCCAGCACGACGACCGCGATCAGCAGCGCCACGAGGCCCGGGCCCGAGAGCAGCGTGTGCTCCTTCGCGAACCGCTTGATCGCCCACACGAGCGCCACCATCCCGGTGATCGACATGATCGCGCCGACCCAGTCCCACGCGCCGGTCGTCGCGACCTTCGATTCGGGCAGCAGGAACACCGCGAGAATCAGCACGATCGCCATGATCGGCACGTTGACCATGAAGGCGGCCCGCCACGAGAAGTTCTCGAGCAGAACGCCGCCCACGATCGGGCCGACCGCGGCGCCGACACCCGAGACCGCGGCCCACAGCCCGAGAGCCTTCGCCCGCTCCGCCGGATCGGTGAAGATCACGCGCAGCATCGTCAGCGTGGTGGGCATGATCATCGCGCCGCCCACGCCGAGCGCCGCGCGCAGCGCGATCACCTGGCCGGGCGTCTCCGCCCACAGCACGAGCGCCGAGGCGACGCCGAAGACGACGTAGCCGAGCATCAGCATCCGCTTACGCCCGAAACGATCCCCCAGCGAGCTCGTGGAGACGAGGAGACCCGCGAGCACCAGCGAGTAGACGTCGATGATCCAGAGCTGTTGCGCGGCGGTCGGCCGCAGGTCGGCCGCGAGATCGGGGACGGCGATGTTCAGGATCGTCATGTCCACGGTGATGACGAGCAGGCTCGCCGAGAGCAGCAGGGCCGCGGCCCAGCGTCGCGTTGCGGACGCGAGCGGCGGGTTCTGGACGTCGGTCATCGCGTCGACTCCTGTCGGGGTATCCAGAGCGCGGTGATCGCGCGTTCGAGTTGTGCCGGGTCGTGAGGGTGCGCACCGAGGACGGTGTGCATGACGGCGCCGTCGGTCAGCATCGCCACCGCCCTCGAGCTGTCGGGGGTGAGGTAGCGCTCCAGCGTTGCGGCGAAATCCTCCGACCAGCGGATGCTGACCACCCGCAGATCCGAATGCAAAGCCGCAGCGCAGGTCAGGGCGAAATCCGCACCGACGAGCCGGGGGTCGATCAGGTAGCGGTACAGCGCGGCCGTGTACGCCGACGGCGTGGCGCCCTCCCGCACGAAGGTGGCCTCCAACTCGTCGAGCCAGTGCTCCGCGTCCTCGATCAGCAGCTGGAGTGCCGCCGCCCGGAGGTCGTCGAGCGTGGCGAAGTACTGCGTCGTCGAGCCGAGGGGCACCCGGGCGCGGGCGGCGACCTTCCGATGGGTCAGCGCGTCGGGGCCCGTCTCCACCATGACCGCCGCGGCCGCCTCAACGATCTCCCGGCGACGGCGTTCGGGGTCACGGCGGCGGGGTGCTGTGGTCATCGCGCTCCTAATGGACGTTAGTACATGTACGACTGTACATCAGGTGCGATGCCGAAGAACGGGCTAGATTGGTGCGATGAGCACCACACCCGAGGACCACCGGCCCGGCAGCCCGATCGACCGGCACGATTCCGCGGCATCGGGCTCCCCCGGTATCGCGGCCCGCGCCGGCGACGCCGCGAGGCTCTGGCTGCGGCGCGGGATCGGGTTGCTCGTGGTCGCCCTGATGCTCGTGATCGTCTACTTCGTCGGCGCCGCGTTCATTCCGCGCTGGTGGGGCAATACCGTCGGCAACTGGGTGGACAACAGCTTCTCGCGCGGCGTGGGCATGGGGCTGTCCTTCGGCTTCGTCTGCACCGCGATCACGGTGTGGTTACTCGTGCTCGCGGCCGGCCAGCTCCGACACCATCCGGCGATCGCGGCTGTCGCGGCGTTCCTCGGGGTCGTCGCGTCGATCCCGAACCTGATGACAGCGAGCATCGCCTTGGCGATCAGCAGTGCCGCCCAGGCCGGCAGGGAGTCGATGAACGTCCGCGCGCCGGGCTTCCGCGGGGCGACCCTGTGGGGCTGCATCATCGGGCTGATCGTCGCGCTCGCCATCGTCATCGGGCTCATCGTCTGGAAGCGCGGCCGTGCGGACCGCAAGCAGCAGAAGGCGGCCGACAAGGCGGCGGCCAAGCAGGCGAAGATCGAGGCCAAGGAGTCCGCCCGCGCGGAGAAGGCCGCCGAGAAGGCGGAGAGGGCCGCGGCGAGAGCGGAGCACCGGTCACCGTCGGATCAGGGCGACGGGAGATAACGCTCAGATCCCGAACAGCACCTCGATCGGCTCCTTGGCGAAGTACAGCAGGAACAGCCCGGACACGACCCACAGCAGCGGGTGGACCTCCTTGATCTTCCCGCGCGCGACGGCCATCACCACCCAGGTGATGAAGCCGATGCCGATGCCGTTGGCGATCGAGTAGGTGAAGGGCATCGAGACCACGGTGAGGAAGACGGGCAGCACCACGGAGAACTGCGTCCAGTCGATGTCCTTGAGCTGGCCCAGCATCATGGCGCCCACGATGACCAGCGCCGGCGCCGCGGCCTCGGACGGCACCACCTCGTAGAGCGGGGTGAAGAACATCGCGGCGAGGAAGAGCACACCGGTCACGATGTTCGCCAGGCCCGTGCGGGCGCCCTCGGCGATGCCCGACGCGGACTCGACGAAGACGGTGTTCGACGAGGCCGAGGCGCCGCCGCCCACGATCGCACCCGCGCCCTCGACGGCGAGCGCCTTACCGATGTTCGGCACGGTGCCGTCCTCGCGCATGAGGCCGGCCTCCTTGGTCAGGCCCGTGATGGTGCCCATGGCGTCGAAGAAGTTCGACAGCACCAACGCGAAGACCAGCACCGACGCGGCGAGCACGCCGATCCGGGTGAACGCGCCGAAGACGTCGACCTCGCCGACCAGCGACAGGTCCGGCAGGCCGCCGAGGCTCGACGGGAGCTCGGGGATGTTCAGGCTCCAGCCGTGCGGGTCCTTGAACGACGGTCCGAGGCCCGCCACCCGCTGCACGATCAGGGCGACGATCGTGGTGATGACGATGCCCAGCAGGATCGCCCCCGGCACCCTGCGCACCACGAGCACGCCGAGGAGCAGAACACCGAAGACGAAGACCGCCGTCGGCCACGCCGCGACGGAGTTGCCGATGCCGAGGCCGACGGGCACCGTCGTGCCCGCGGCGTCGGGGATGCGCCGCACGAACCCCGCATCGACGAAGCCGATGAACGCGATGAAGCAGCCGATGCCCGCGGCGATCGCCGCCTTGAGCTCGGCGGGGATGGCCCGGAAGACGGCGGTGCGGAAGCCGGTGACGCCGAGAAGCACGATGATGATGCCGTCGATCACCACGAGCCCCATCGCCTCGGGCCAGGTGACCTGCGGCGCGATGCTCACGGCGAGGAGGCTGTTGACGCCGAGGCCTGCGGCGATGCCGAAGGGGTAGTTGACGATCGCCCCGAAGACGATGCACATCACGCCCGCGACGAGCGCCGTCACCGCCGCGACCTGCGCGGTGGGGAGCACGTTGCCGAGCACGTCGACGTTCTTGTTGTTGCCGGCGACGCCGCCGATGATGATCGGGTTGAGGACCACGATGTAGGCCATCGTGAAGAACGTGACGAGGCCGCCACGGAGCTCGCGCGGCACCGTCGAACCGCGCTCGGAGATGCGGAAGTACCGGTCGATGGGCCCCAGCTGGGGCTCTCTGGTCGGAGCAGACACGATGGGACCCCTTACTCGCTGCAGGACCGGGCAATCGTAACGGGACACGGATAGGGTGTCCCGGTGAGCGCTTCCGAGCCCGTCCCGATCGCTGAACGGCGCCCCCTCCGCGCCGAGGTCGCGATCGTGCTGCTGGTGACTTTCGCCTGGTCGGGACTGTATTCGACGGTGCGCCTCATCGGCTATCAGCTCGGGCCCGGGGTACGCGGGACGACGGTGACGCTCAATCCCGTCCGCAGCCCGCACGCGGTGATCGATTTCCTGCTGCAGGTGCTCGGCGCCGTGCAGTTGTTCGGCTGGGCGGCGCTGGCGCTGTACCTGCTGTACCGGTCCGGGATCGGATTCGCCGATATCGGCTTCGCGCTGCGCCGGCCGCGGCGGGCGCTGCTGCGCGACGTCGGGCTGGGCACCGGGCTGGCCGCGCTCATCGGCATCCCGGGCCTGGCGCTGTACGCGGCCGGCCGGGCGTTGGGCGTCACGGCGAGCGTCGTGCCCGCGTCCGGCGACGTGCAGTGGTGGCGGATCCTCACCTACGTCCTGCTCGCTGCGGGCAACGCCGTCGCGGAGGAGGTCGTGGTCGTCGGCTACTTCATGACCCGGCTGCGGCAGCTCGGCGTGGGGCCGGCCGGTTCCGTCGCGGCGTCCTCCGTCCTGCGCGGCTCGTACCACCTGTACCAGGGCTTCGGCGCGGGCCTGGGGAACCTGGTGATGGGCGTGGTCTTCGGGGCGGCCTACGAGCGGTGGCGGAAGCTGTGGCCGCTGGTGATCGCGCACTTCCTGCTCGACGTCGTGGCCTTCGTCGGCTTCGCGCTCCTGCGGCCGTATCTGGGCTTCCTCACGTGATCCCGCCGACCGGCACTCCGTGAGGCGACGGGTTCCTCGCGAGCGCCATTCAGAAACTGAATAACCGCAGCTCCACCTCGCAGACCGCCCCGCGAACAGGCGTTATGCAGAATCTGAATGGGCGCCGTTCGAGAACTGTCCCCCCGGCACCGCCCCGCACGCCGGGCCGGTGCCGCCCGCGCCGGTCATCTCGCCGGATTCTCAGTCGTGCCCAGTACAGTCGATCTGCGTGAACGACGAACGACCGCGCGACGAGCGGAACCTCGCCTGGTCGCAGGTCCCCGAGGGCGACCCGCGCTCCCGCGCGCCCCGGTACCCGCAGGGCACCCCCCGCCCGCGCCAGGGCCAGCGACCCGTCCCGCCCCCGCAGCGGCCCGGGCAACAACCGCCCCGTCGGCCCGCACCTCGGAACCCCGCACCCCAGAGCCCGCCGCCGGGATGGGCCCCCCGCCAGGAACCCGAGCCGCTCCCCGCGAGCGAGGTCAGACGGCCCGTCGGCGCCCGGGGCAGCACCGGCGGGCGGGTCCCGCCGCCCCCGCGCCCCCCTCGGAACACGAACCGCGGCAGGGACCGGGAACCACGCCGGCGCTCCTCCGCCGCTCCCGCGCCCGCGGCGCCCGCGCCGAAGAAGGTCCGGCGCAAACGCAAGCTGCATCCCTTCCGCTGGCTGGGGATCTTCCTCGTGCTGCTGCTCGTGGGCACGGTCGCGGGCACGATCTACTTCGACGGCAAGCTCACGCGGATTCCGGCGCTCGCGTCGTACGCGGGCCGCGTCGCCGACACGCCGGGCACGAACTGGCTGCTCGTGGGCACCGACGCGCGGGAGGGCCTCACCCCCGCGCAGCAGAAGGCGCTCGCCACGGGCGGCGACCTGGGCGGGGCCCGCACGGACACGATCATGCTCGTGCACATCCCGAAATCGGGCGATGCGACACTGGTCTCGATCCCCCGCGACCTCTTCGTACAGGTCCCCGGGCAGGGCGGGCACAAGATCAACGCCGCCTACTTCCTGGGCAGCACGTCGGGCGCCGGCCAGGCGGGCGGCGCCCAACTGCTGGTCCAGACCTTCGAGAAGGCGTCCGGGGTGCGCATCGACCACTACGCGGAGATCGGCTTCGGCGGCTTCGCGAACATGGTCGACGCGGTCGGCGGCGTCGAGATGTGCCCGAAGTACCCGATCAACGATCCGAAGGCGGGCCTGCGGATCAAGGCCGGCTGCCAGACGCTCGACGGCGCCCAGGCGCTCGGCTACGTGCGTACCCGCGCAACCCCGAACGCCGACCTGGACCGGGTGGTGCACCAACGGGAATTCATGTCGGCGCTGTTCACGGAGGTGACCTCGCCCACGACGCTGCTCAATCCGTTCGAGCTGTGGGGCCTGTCGAACGCGGTGGCCGACGCGCTGTCCGTCGACGAGGACACTCACCTATGGGATCTCGCGCGCCTCGCGTGGGCGATGAGCGGGAGCACCGTCACCACCACGACCCCCACCGCGGGCAGCACGTACACCAGCGACGGGGACTCGCTGGCCTGGGGAAAGAACACCGACGAGTTCTTCAGGCTGCTTGCCGCGGACCAACCGATTCCCGCTCGCCTCCTCAGTGGAACCCCCGGTACCGGTTAGGGTGTCGCCATGACTGCACGCGGCCGCATCGGCCGTCCGCCGAAGGTGAACCGGGAGCAAGTGGTCGCCGCCGCGGCCGAGATCCTCGCCACCGATCCGCTGAAGTTCTCGATGCGCACCCTGGCGGCGCGCCTCGACATCAGCGCGATGGGCATCTACCACTACTTCGATTCGAAGAACGACCTCCTGGGCGCCGTTCTCGAGCATCAGTCGTGGAACACCCCCGTGCCCGAGTTGCCGGAAGATCCTCATCAGCGGCTGGTGGAGCTGCCGCTCACCGTGATCGATCACCTCACCCGGCATCCGTGGGTGGTCGACGTGCTCTCGGCCGACGAGATCATCGACGCCTACTCGGCGTGGTCGTTCGACGAGTTCCTGCGGACCACGGACGAGATCGGCATCCCCGAGGACGAGTCGCTGCACCTGCTGCTGGGCCTGTGGCGGATCACGATCGGCGAGGTCACGGTGCGCACCAACCAGGCGATGCGCGAGGCCAGCCCGTCGGCGAGCGCCTGGTACGAGCGGGAGATCCCGCAGCACGTCGTCGACCGGCCCCGACTGGCCCGCGCGCTCGGCGCCCTGGACCCGAGCGCCGAGACCTACGACGTGCGGGAGACGATCCTGGCGCACCTGCGCGGCGCCCTCGGCGACCGCTTCCACGGCTGAGCCGGGCCCGATCCCTCCGGACCGGGCCGGTCGGCCGGGACTACAGCGAGACCTGACGGCCGCGCAGGCCGTCGCGGGAGCGCCGCTGCGCGGCGGTGAGCTCGGAGTCGTCGGCCAGGGCCTCGGCGAGGCGCTTGGCCAGCTCGACGGTGCCGGCCACCCACTCGTCCGGGTGCGAATCGCGATCGAGATCGAAGACGGGCACGAGCAGGCCGTCGGAGCGGAACGAGCCCGCGAACCGCGAGCCCTCGCCCACGGTGAGTCCGCCGGCGGCGTGCACGCGGGCCAGGGCGGCCATCAGCTCGTCCTCGGGGGCGGGGTGCACCCAGCGCAGGTGCGCCTTGGAGCCGGTGTCGGCCCACCACGGCGCACCGATGCCGTCGGCGCCCAGGTCGAGGCGCGCGGCGGGGGTGATGAGCGAGTTGGCGTGCTCGACGAGCTGCCGGGTCTGCGCATCGGCGGCGCCGGCGAGCCACCAGTCGAAGTCCTTGTGCACGGTGACCGCGAGCGGCCCCGCGGCGTCCAGGACCTCGAGCAGCGCACCGTCGGACTCCTCCGCCAGCGCCTCCCCCACCTCGGCGTCGGCGGCGAACCGGGCGGCGCCGGCGAGCGCGGCGCCGGGCTGCAGCGGTCGGGTCGCGGTCTGCAGGGCGGCGTAGCCGATGACCCCGTCGGACTCCTCGCGGACCAGGGCCTGCGCGGCGCCGGGGAGCACCGTCGCGAGCCGGACCTCGCGGTTCGCGCCCGTGACGGTCAGGGGCGCGGTGGCGCTGGGCACGAAGTTGCGGAGCGCGACGATGTCGCATTCGGCGGCCAGGCCTTCGAACGGGCGGCTGCCCTCGGCGGCCGACGCCTCGGCGCGGGCGCGCCGGGCGGCCACCTTCTCGGCACGGTTCGATCCCTCGCGGGGAGTGGCATTGCGTTCGCGTCTACCCATGTGGAGAGCCTATCCCCGCAGCCAGGAGCGGGTACGGGCCGGGTGGTTGGTGGCGATCCACTCGACGCCGAGGCCGTTGCACAGGGCGACGTCGGCCTCGGAGTCGACGGTCCAGCAGTACGTGAACCGGCCGGCGGCCCGGGCCTTGGCGACGGTGTCGGGCCGCTCCCGCAGCGAGTCCACCGACGGGCCGATGCCCTGGGCGCGGACCGCGGTGGCCGCGCCGCCGCCGAGCAGCCGGGAGGCCTCGCCGAGCAGCACGGTGGGGACTCCGGGGGCGTTGCGGCGCACGCGCCAGACGGCGGATCCGGAGAAGGAGATGACGACGACGGGCGCGTCGGCGACGTCCTCGGGCTTGGTGAGCCCGTGGCGCTGGAGCGCGGCGAGCAGCTTCTGCTCGACCATCCCGCCGAAGCGCACCGGATGCTTGGTCTCGACGAAGAGCTTGCGGCCGGACGTGCGGGCCAGCTCGATCAGTTCCTCGAGGGTGACCACGGGCTCGGGATGGCCGGGCCGCTTCCACGAACCGAAGTCCATCGCCTTCAGGTCGGCGAGGTCGAGCTCGGAGACGGCGCCCGTCCCGTCGGAGGTGCGCTCGACGGTGCGGTCGTGCAGGCAGACGAGGTGGTGATCCTTGGTGAGCCGGACGTCGCACTCGATCGCATCGGCGCCCTCGGCGACCGCGGCCTCGAAGGCGCTCATGGTGTGCTCGGGGAACTCCCCGCTGGCGCCCCGATGGGCAACGATTCCCGCTACGCCGCCAACCATCGCGTCCCGCCCTCCTGCTCCCGGGCCGTCGGCCCCCCGTCGATCATGCGCACCAACCGTGCCGTGAGCAGCAGGAAGGCCCCGCTCAGCAGGTAGGTCAGCGCGGTGTAGACCATCGCGTCGGCGCCGTGCTGAAGACCGCCGTCCGCACGCGAATACGCCACGCACGCCACCGTGACGATAGTCAGCGCGACCCATGCCGCCCACCAGCGCCGGATGAACACCGCGCGACGATCCGTGGCCTGCCCGGCCGCGCGGCGCTGCGCATCGGCCAGCTCCAGCACGAGCACGGGTGCCGCCGCGAGGTTCACCACCGGGACCAGGCAGTACACCCACAGCTGCCACGCGGGGCGGGGCTCGCTGGTACCGACGGCCGCGTAGGCGCGCTCCCGCGATACCCGCAGCCATAGCGTGAGCACCACGAAGAGCGCGATCACCGCGAGCACGGCCAGCCACCCGATCGCGAACACCGCGACGGTGGCGGTCGCCGCGAGCCAGCCCGGCAGGGGACCCGACCGGTTGATCACCAGCAGCAGGTAGGCCAGCGCCTCCACGACCGCGGCGGCGAGGACGATGCCGATGGTCAGGCGCAGGACGAAGGGGGTCGCGTCGGCCGCGGTCTCCGCGGTGGTCGGCGCGGCGTCCGCGGGCGGACTGAAGTCCTGGCGCAGGCCCCAGCGGGGGGTCGTCGGGTACCGCGGCGTCGGCGTCGGGGCCGACGGTGCGCGGCGCGGCACCGGCAGCGTCTCGGGCGGGCGCCGGGCGAGCCACCGGAGGCGGGCGCGCGGCTGCGCGGTGCGCGCGGGGTTCGGGTGCATCAGACGGCCCCCGGGCTGCCGTCCGGTCGCACGACGGGCCTGCCGAGGGACGCCCAGGCGATCATCCCGCCGTCCACGACGACGGCCTCGATCCCCACGGTCTCGAGGTAGCGGACGGCCTGCTCGGAGCGGCCACCGCCACGGCAGATCACGCACACCTGATCGTCCGGGTCGATCTCTCCGAACCGGGCGGGCAGGTCGGGCAGCGGCAGGTGCACGGCCCCGGGGGCGTGGCCGAGGTCCCATTCGTCCGGATCGCGGACGTCGAGCACGGTGAGCCCCGGCGCGGCGGCGAGATCCGCGGGCAGGGCATCGACGGTGATCGGACCGTCTGCGGGGTAGTCCGTCATAGCTCCAGTCTTCCACGGGCGGCAGGCGCCGCCGACGATTCATCCACAGTTTCCACAGACTCATCCACAACTTGAGGGTTGCTTAGCAAGCGCCTCACCAGCAGCGAATCCGCCCCCTGTGGATCGAGCATGTCAAGCCCCGAAATTCGCCCACAGGCCGCGGCGCTGCAGCCCGGCGAGCGCGCCGTCGAGAACGCCGGCGGTGACGGACGCGGCGAGGCCGGTACCGTCGATCGCGGTTCCGCTGCCCAACAGGCGCGCGAGCAGCGGCTTCGGGGCGTGCAGGGCCTCGATCTCGGCGTCGGGGAAGCGCTCGTCGAGCACGCCGCGCAGGGTGCCGATCCCGTCGGCCAGACCCAAGTCCACCGCGGCACGGCCGATCCACACCTCGCCCGTGAACAGGGCCGGGTCATCCCCGAGACGGTCGCCCCGCCGGCTGGTGACCCACTCCTGGAAGGCATTGTGGATATCGCCCTGGACGCCGTGCAGCCACTCGATATCGCCCTCACGGACGTCCTCGAACATGTCGAGGCGGTGCTTGGCGTCGCCCTCGGTGACGACCCGGCGCTCTAGGCCGATCTTGCCGATCAGCTCCTTGGCGCCGAAGCCCGCGTAGATCACGCCGATCGACCCGACGATGGAGGTGGTGGTCACGAAGATCTCGTCGGCGGCGCACGCCAGCCAGTACCCGCCCGACGCGGCGACGTCCTCGACGAAGGCCAGCACGGGCAGCTCGTGCTTCGCGGCGAGCTGCCGGATCCGGGTGGCGATGAGCTCGGACTGCGCGGGCGAGCCGCCGGGGCTGTTGAGCACCAGCGCGACGGCGACGGCGTCGTCGGTCTCGAAGGCCCGGCGGAGCACCGGCTCCACCCCGGCGAGGTTCAGAACCCCGCGGCCGAGCCCGCCCGACATCGCGGGCGCCGCGATCGGGCCTTCGAGGCGCACGACCGGGATCACTCCCCCGGCCTGCCCGAGGGCGGCGCGCACGCGGTGACTGGCGGCCTTCGCCGCGTCCTGCAGTTCGGTCACGAGGGGACTCATGGCCCCGACGGTAGCGGGAGAACCCGACATCCCGTCATCGCCGCAGGTCACGACCGTCGCGAAGGTCAGGGTGCCAGCGGGGAACCCGGGAGGTTGCGCGCGACGGTCCAGACCATGATCAGCACGCCGACGGTGATCCACAGGTACTTGTTCTGCGGTACGGCGGGAACCGCGAAGCCCGCGCGGCGACCGAGCCAGGCCAGCCACAACCACGCCATCACGAGGCCCGCCGGATAGATCAGCGCGTTCGAGCCGAGCGCGGCGAGGAAGTCGCCGTTGGTGACGTCGTTGACGGCGCGCAGTCCACCGCAGCCAGGGCAGTACAGCCCGCTCGCCGCGTACAGCGGGCAGACGCCCCAACTGTTCTGGACGTGCGGATCGCGCAGGTGCAGCGCGAGGACGACGACGCCGGCGCCCGCTGCCGCGGCCAGCGGCCAGGCGGACGCCCGCAGGCGCGCGGACGTCGACGGGGCGGTCGTGGTCATGGACACCAGGTTAGCGTCGCCGCAGGGACCACCGGTCAGAGCGCGGAGACGATGGCGAGGGCGCCGACCAGGGAGCCCACGGAGACCAGGGCATCGAGCAGCGCGTAGCCCCAGGAGCTGCGCCGATTGAGCATGTTGAGCACCGCGTGCACGCCGAAGGTGGTGCCGACCAGCAGCGACGTGAGGAAGGTGATCGCCAGGACGTCGAAGTCCCCGGTGTACGTGCACGCCATCGCCGCGCACTCGCGGAGGGAGGGCATCGCGCGGATGGCGAACACGAGGTTGCAGATCGTCGCCGCGAAGGAGACGGCGAGCAGGGCCGTCGAAACGACGATGTCGGCGCGGGTCTGGCGGCCGCTGACCATGGTGCGGATGCGGCCGGCCCGATCACCGCCGGGGCGCTGGGTGCGCACCCCGAAACTGGTTCCGGTCATGTCCACCATGTTCCCGCGCCGGGCGACGGAATCCAAGCATTCGCGATAGGAACGAGTCGTGTTCCTATCGGGTCGTCGTGGCGCGGTGCAGGTGGACGCCGTAAACCAACCCCCCGGTCTAGTGGGTCACATCCGCCCGAATGAACAACAAACATCGGGCATTTGAGACTGACGGGTGCCGGCGCGCCCGTTTCAGCCGGATATCGCGCCGACCGATTTCCCTCCCCGTCCGCACGTCCGCTACAGTGTTCCACACCACACCTGTGACGGGTTTCACAGATGCAACACACGGAAGGCGACGCGATGACGGTCAAGCGCACTCACTCCTTCGCCGCCGGTACCGACGTCGCGCCGCGCAGCTCGTGCACCGTGTACTTCTCGCGCTCACTGACCCGCACCCTGCTGACGGTCGCGGCGCTCACGCTCGCACTCGTGCTCATCGTCTCCCTGGGCTGATCCGCCCCGCCCGCGCCATCCGCGCCCGCGAACCTCAACCGCACTTCATACGCTTTCCGCCGTCCTTATTGCGGAACCATTCCAGATAAGAAAGGCTGGAAGCGTACGAAGGACGCACAGGAAGCGATCGCTTCCTCAATCGAAGGGAAAGACGTGGCCGTCTACACTCTGCCGGACCTCGACTACGACTACAGCGCGCTCGCGCCCCACATCGCGGGCGAGATCATGGAGCTGCACCACAGCAAGCACCACGCCGCGTACGTCGCCGGCGCGAACCAGGCCCTCGAGCAGCTCGCGGAGGCCCGCGAGGACGGCTCGATCGCCACCAAGGCGCCGCTGCTCAGCAAGAACCTCGCCTTCCACCTGGGTGGCCACACCAACCACTCGATCTTCTGGAAGAACCTCTCCCCCAACGGTGGCGACAAGCCGGTCGGCGAGCTCGCGACCGCGATCGACGAGTACTTCGGCGACTTCGACAAGTTCCAGGCCCACTTCACTGCCGTCGCGATGACGCTGCAGGGGTCCGGCTGGTCGGTCCTCGCCTGGGATCACATCGGTCAGCGCCTCGTGATCCAGCAGCTCACCGACCAGCAGGGCAACATCTCCATCAACCTGACCCCGCTGCTCCTGCTGGACATGTGGGAGCACGCCTTCTACCTGCAGTACAAGAACGTCAAGGCCGACTACGTCAAGGCCTGGTGGAACGTCGTGAACTGGGAGGACGTGGCCGCGCGCTACGCCGCCGCCAAGGGCTGATCCCCGCCTCCGTCTCGGAACCCCGTCGCGCGCCTCCGCGCCGACGGGGTTCCGTCGTTCCCGATACTGCGCCGCGCGCGCAATTCGCTAGCGTGTGTTCGCAACCCACGCATTCGAAAGGTTCCCGTGCTCTCGCGCGCCACCGCTACCCGCACCCCCCGACGTCCGCTGAGCGTCGGTGTCGGTGCCCGCTGCGAGAGTGTGCCCATGACACAGCCCGGATACGACGCTCTCGCCGACCTCTACGCCGAGATGTTCCCGGATCCGTATCAGTACC
The DNA here is from genome assembly GCF_007858435.1 of Tsukamurella asaccharolytica. Lineage (GTDB taxonomy): Bacteria > Actinomycetota > Actinomycetes > Mycobacteriales > Mycobacteriaceae > Tsukamurella > Tsukamurella asaccharolytica. Next base: position 500,441 of record NZ_VIGW01000001.1, read on the forward strand.
CCGTCGAGCGGCACGCCGCGGCGGCCTTCGCGGAGGTCGCGGCGGGACGCCCGGGGCGCACGGTCGACGTCGGCTGCGGGCTCGGCCACGTCGCCGCCGACCTGGCGGGACGTGGCCTCGACGTGATCGGCCTCGACCCCAGTGCGGAGATGCTCGGGCACGCGCGCCGCCTGCATCCGGGCCTCAGGTTCGTCGACGGTGACGCCTCCCTCGCCACTCTTCCCGACGGGCCGATCGCCGCGATCCTCGCGCGGTTCAGCCTGATCCACGTGGAACCGACCGAGGTCGTCGCGGCGGTGCGAACCTGGTCGCGCCGCATCACCCCGGGCACTCCGGTCCTCGTCGCCTTCCAATCGGTCGACGATCCCGGTCCGCCGCTCCCCTTCGACCATGCCGTCGCGCCCGCGTGGCGCTGGCACCCCGACGAGTTCGCCCGCGTGCTCGCGGACGCGGGCCTCGCCGAGTCGTGGCGGATCGTCTACCGGGACAAGGACTACCGCTTTCCCATGGCGCAGCTCCTCGCCGTCCGCAGCTGAACCGACCGATGGTGCCCGGGCGCCCGGCACCAGCGGATCCGGTCGCCCGAATCCGGCTCGACGGACCTATGAAGATTCTTCTCAGGGGACTAAAACTCTTGCGCTACTTGCTCTTTCGCTCTTTCGCAACTAGCATCGACAAGGCCTGAAAGGGAGGAGCGCCTGAGCGGACCCTGATCGCGCGACCGACCGTCGGATCCGTGTGGCACAGGTCTTCACAGGAGGTTGAAACACCGTGCTCGAGGCGTTGCTCATCAGCTTCACCGTCGTCTTCGTCGCCGAACTCGGCGACAAGTCCCAGCTCATGGCGATGACCTTCGCCGCCCGCTTCAAGTGGTGGGTCGTCCTGCTGGGAATCACCGTCGCCACGGCGCTCACGCACATCGTCTCGGTCGGCATCGGTTTCGCCCTCGGCTCCGCCATCCCCACCCACCTGATCACCGCGGTGGCGGGCATCTCGATGCTGGTCTTCGCCTTCTGGACGTGGCGCGGCGATACCCTCTCCGACGACGAGAGCGGCACCGCTGATCGCGTCACCCGCTCGGTCTTCCTGGCCGTGACCTCCGCCTTCTTCCTCGCCGAGCTCGGCGACAAGACGATGCTCGCGACGATCACCCTCTCCACGCAGCACAACTGGTTCGGCGTGTGGCTCGGCTCGACGCTCGGCATGGTCGCGGCCGACGCCCTCGCCATCGCGGTCGGCGCCGTGCTCGGCTCGCGGCTGCCGGAGCGGGCGATCGCGATCGGCGCGACCATCCTGTTCTTCGGCTTCGGCGCGTGGCTGCTGGCCGAGGCCTGGCCGGAGCTCGACGGCACGAGCCGGATCGTCACCGGGCTGGCCGTCGCCGTGACGATGATCGCCGGCGGGATCGTCGTTCGCCGTGCGCACCGCGCAGCGGCGGCGGCACCGTCGACCCCGCCCGCATCGCAAGCCCCGGAAGTACCGACGACGGAGCAGAGCATCCCCGGCCCGGGAGGCACCTCCCTTCACTAGTGTGAGGTGGGTCGCGCCGCCCACCCGGCGAGCGCGCTCCACTACAGAAGGGAATCAGCCATGGACGTCTCCGGCTCCTCCGTCATCGTCACCGGTGGCGCATCCGGCCTCGGCGCCGCCACCGCACAGCGCTTCGCCGAGGCGGGCGCCACGGTCTTCGGGCTCGACCTGCAGCCGTCGATCGATAAGGCGACCCCGGTCGAGAACGTGCACCTCGTCGCCACCGACGTGACCAAGGAGGACGAGGTCCTCGCCGCGATCGCCGAGGCCGTCAAGGCGGGCCCGCTGCGCGTGGCCGTCAACTGCGCGGGCGTCGGCTGGGCCGGCCGCATCCTGTCGAAGAACGGCCCGCACGCGCTGGACCTGTTCCAGACGGTCATCAACATCAACCTGGTGGGCACGTTCAACGTGATGCGCCTGGCCGCCGACCAGATGAGCAAGCAGGAGGCCGTCGACGAGCAGGGCTCCCGGGGCCTCATCGTCAACACCGCCTCGGTCGCGGCGTTCGAGGGCCAGATCGGCCAGATCGCCTACACCGCGTCCAAGGGCGGCGTGCACGCCATGACGATCACCGCCGCGCGCGACCTCGCGCAGTTCGGCATCCGCGTGAACACCATCGCGCCCGGCACCATCAACACCCCGATGCTGGCCGGCGTGACCCCCGAGTTCAAGAAGACCCTCGAGGCGGGCATCCCGTTCCCGTCGCGCCTGGGCGAGCCGTCGGAATACGCGCAGCTGGCGTACTTCCTCGCGGAGCACGACTACATCAACGGCGAGACGATCCGGATGGATGGGGCGCTGCGGATGGCGCCGCGCTAGATCTGCAATTCCTCCGCCGGCGTCGCCCCGACCGCGTCCGACAGGACGAGGAGCGGGGCGGCGTCGTCGTCGATGGACGGCCCGTCGGGCGGGAGCACCATCGACGACGGTGCCGGGGACGCCCCGGCCTCGGCGCGCAGGTCGATCGCGACGAGCAGGTTGTGCACGTTCTCCTCGGGCACGCCGTCACCGAAATCCTCCGGCAGGTACGGGCTGAGCTGCACCAGGACGTCGCGGATCTCGACGACGCGTCGCTGGAACCGCAGGTGCGGATCGCGGCGGCCCGTACCCGCGTCGAGCACCACCTCCGGAACAGCGGTGGTGAGCAGGGTCCACAGCGGCTCGAGTCGCCGGTAGTCCCGACGGTGCTTCTTGCGGTACTGCAGCTGCACGACGAAGCCCCGCACGCCCGGGTAGCTCAGTCCCACGACGAACAGCAGGATGCCGCCCGCCGTGCACGCCTGCGACAGCACCAGCAGCATCGGCCACGAGGCCACGTGGCCCGCGCTGGTGAGCACGAAGGCCACCTGGACGAGGTAGCCGACGGCGGTGATCGCGAGCCCGCCGGCCATGAGCTTCAGCGAGGTGATCAGGTACCCGTCGGCGAAGGGCATGAGCCGGGTCAACGAGAGGACGCAGTCCGCGAGCCCGTACATGAGGTAGCCGCCCGCGATGACGAAGAAGACGGCGAAGCCCAGTTCCTGCACGGTGAGCGTGTCGAGGCTGGCGTCGCGCAACGACGGCGGCGTCACGGTCATGGCGACCGACAGGCCGATGACTGCGGCGATGAGCGGCACGGCCTCCATCCCCGCGCGACGTTGGCGGGCCGATTCCGTGGGGCCGTAGAAGAAGGCGACGGCGAGCGCGGCGACGCACAGCGCGAGCGAGGCGTACCCGCCGAGTCGGGAGGCGCCGCGCCAGAGCACACCGTCGATGGTCGGCGCGATCGTCGAGCCGAGCAGGAGCACGGCCAAGGTGAGCGCGGCGATGGCGACGGTGACCGCCACGGCCTGGATGCCGGCCTTCGCGCGATAGAGCCGGTCGATGCGCCAGCACAGGACCAGGGTGAAGAACGCGACGCCGAGTACGTTCACGAGCTTCACAACCACCGGGAATGACCTCCCAGGGCGCGCTGAATACCGCGCAGACTGTCGTGCTTGGCGGTGCGGCCGGCAAGGGCACCGGCCTCGGACGCCCACCCGAGGATGATGGAGGCGATCATCTCGGCCTCCCACTCGTGTTCGTCGTCGTAACAGGTCCGGTGCAGGGCCGCGTCGGCCTCGGGCGAGGAGATCTCGGCGGACCGCGGGGCGGCCGCTGTCGGACCGGCGTGCTGGTGGCCCGCGATGAGGTGGCCGAACTCGTGGATGATGATCTGGTCGCGGTGCGTGCGCGAGGTATTCGCCTGGTAGAAGAAGTAGTCGGCGTCATCGCCGACGAGCCACAGCCCGTTCGGCATACCGACGGGAAGCGGCTGCGAGATCACCAGGATGTCCCGGCCGCGGCGCTTGCCGTATTTCTCACACAACTGCACGGCGTCGAAGGGCAGATCCAGATCGAGGCTGCGCACCTCGTTCTCGCACAGGCGGCGCAGCGCTTTGACGGAACGCACAGCCCACCTCCACACGGTCGCAGAGGGACGACGCGTGCCGGAGGCACACTCACGGCGGCCGGGAAGGCCGCGACGCGACAGCCGGTGAGGCTAGATCCCCTCGTTTTCGCGCGAGTCTACGGGAAGCTCGGGCGGGTCGGCGGGCAGGCCCTGCTGCACCCGCAGCACCTTGATGAGCTCGTTGACCATGTTCACCGAGTCGGGCGAGAGCCCGGCCAGGCGGAACGCGGCCATCTGCACCTTGGTGTCGGCCTGCAGGCGCATGAGGTGGATCTGGTCGCGGGTGCGCTGAGCGGCCTCGTCCTCGAGGAAGTAGTGCACGTCCACGCCGAACGCGGCGGAGATGCCCTCGACGGTGCGGAAGGACGGCGACTTCGCCTTGCCGGAGCGGAGCTGGCTCAGGTAGGACTCGCCCAAGCGGAACCCCAGGGCGGTCGAACGCTGGGCGATCGCCTTCGCCGTGAATGCGCGACCGTTCGGGCCGGGCACCGTGCGGAACAGCTCCTCGAGACGACTCGCGAACAGGCCCTGGCCCACCAGAGCGTCGCTGTCGTACTTACTACCTGTCTCCACTTGTGCCATCCCTCTCTATCACCGGCACTCCAGACTCACTGAACACAACTTATTGCGAGTCCACAAGCCTTTATCACACTATAGCGCATTCACCATGAGACACGGTAGCTTCGTGATCAGCCATTACTCATGGGCGCCGATACTGTATTCTTACCTACGCTCGTGCACGGATGGCGGAAGGGGTGTGCTGTGTCGCGTCCGACCCGTCTCACGCGCAGGCTCCGCGCCATCGGCATCACCGCTCTCGCCGTCGGCGCCATCGCCTCCGCGCCCGCCTGGGGCGCCCCCGATTCGCAGGATTCCGGCAGCGACTCCGGGCCGACCGGCGCGACCTCGCAGCCCGCGGACGGCAGCGATTCCTCGAACACCACCGGATCGTCGGGCGGCACGGGCTCGGGCTCGGGCACAGCCCCGGAGGGCGGGACCGGGACGGGCGGCACCCAGCCCGGCACGGGCCAGGGCCACAGCCACGGCGGCCTGCTCGGCATCATCGGCGACATCCTCGGCGGCGGCGCGGGCAACGGCTCCCCGGGCAACGGCTCAACGGGCGGTTCGACGGGCGGTTCGACGGGCGCGCCCGGCGGGGACACCGGTTCCGCCGGCTCGGGCACCGGCACGTCGACCGGGTCCACCGGCTCGGGCGGCGCGTCGATCTCCAGCGGCACCGGTGTCCGCACGGGCAACCCGCTTCCCATGTCGCCGGGGTCGGGCCGGGACGGCGACTCCTCGAGCAGCGGCGACGAGTCTCGCGCCTCGGATCCGGCACCGGCTGCTCCGGCTCCCGCCGCAACGGCCCCGGCCGCCCCGGCGCCCGCCGCCCCGGCCGCAGTGGCGCCGCTCGTCGCCCCGTCGCTCGTGATGGGTCCGGTCGTCCCGGCGCCGGCACCCGCGCCGACGCCGGCCGCCCCCGCGGCTCCGGCGGCCCCGGCTCGGCCTCCCGCTGCCCCGGCACCGTCGAACACCGATCGCCAGCAGGCGGAACAGAGCTCCGGCAGCAGCGGCGACAGCACCGTCTTCGCCGCGGCGTACAGCTCGGCGCAGCGGGTAGCGCCGGTCGCGGCCGAGACGGCGCGACAGCTCTCCCCCGCGATGATCGCCATCCTCGGCGGCATCGCGCTCCTGGGCAGCGGCAGCTTCGCCGACGCCCTGCGCCGTGCGCACTTGCGCCAGTCCCAGGCGTAACCACCCGCGCCGCGCGGGGCCCGAATCCCTCGCCGCGGGCGGGCCCTAACCGCCGACCACCGGCAGGTCGAGTACCTTCTCGCTCGACATGAACGCGCGCAGCGAGGCGGTAGCCCGCACGTCGTCCTCGTTGTAGTCGAGGATCCGCTGCCGCTGGACGGCCCGGTCCTCGTCCGCGAAGCCCGCGTCGATCCCCACGCCCACGCGGTACCAGAGCATCGACGCCTCGCCGCCGGCCTCCGCGTCGCGCCACTGGAATCCCGCGACGGGCGCCACCTTCTTCAGGCCGCGGCCCTCGAGGGAGAGGAAGGCGTCGCCGACGGCGTCGAACATGTCGACCCACTCGGGCGAGGCGATGAACTCCTCCACGGTGCGGCGCGCGGGCACGCCCGGCTCGCCCGCGAACCGGTCCGCCGAGGCGAGCAGCCACTTGTTCTCGGCGTTCTGCGAGTAGCAGTACGCGGCGAAGGTCTTGCCCGCGGCGTGCGCCTCCGCGCGACGGTCCATGAGGAAGGCCCAGAACTCGGCGAACGAGCGGGCCTCGTCGCGCGTGGGCACGGGGTCCCAGGTGACGAAGGGCCGGTAGCCGAGGTCGACGCCGTCGCGCCGCAGCCAGGTGCCCCACAGGTAGGCGCCGTACTCCTGGTAGCTCTCCATGTCGACGTCCACTTCGACGTCGGCCCGGCGCACCTTCACCTCGGGGCGCCTGCGCACGAGCACCTGCCCCTCCCGCCACGCGCGGGCCATGGCCCGCAGGTCCGCGATGGGGACGGGCACGTCCTCGGGCTGAGGCCCGTCGTACTCGGCCAGCTGGTCGACGGTGCCGATGCCCGCCGCGCGCAGCCCGGTCGCCGAGCGCCCGTCGGCCACCAGGCTCACGTCCCGCGCGAGCGTCAGGGTCTGCGCGCACTGCGGCCACCAGGGGCACCGCCGGCACTCGGCCACCCGCACGGGCTCCGTCGCCACGGTGCCGGCCAGCACGTCCCGACGGTCCGCGAACCGCTCGTCGTAGGCGGCCAGCAGGGGCGCGACCTCCTGGACGACGATGCGCGCACCGTCGACCCCGATGCACCCGCCGAGGAGCGTCCGGGACGCGAAGCCCGCGTCCTGCAGCATCCGGGTGAGGTGCGCGAGGCGCATCTGGTCGCCGCGGTGCTGCCGGAAGCGGACCGTCGGGTCCTCGCGGGGCTCCCAGCGGTCCAGCGGCGACGTGATCGCCCCCGCGCCGGGATCGCAGGTCTTGTGGTTGACGACGATGACGGGGATGTAGCCGTCCGCGAGGCGGACGAGGAGCTCGCTGTGGCCGCGCCGGTCGTGCGCGGTGGGCAGCACGGCGTTCCAGATCCGGTCGGCGCCCGCCTCCATCGCGGCGAGAGTGCGCCGCACCGCGCCCTCCCCCGGTTCGATGATCGTCAGCCCAGGCAGCCGGTCCCGGACGGAGGCGCGGAAGACCGCCGCCGCCTCGACCCGCAGCTCCACGCCGGGATCGGGATCGCTCTGCGGTGCCCGCGCCTCGAGCGCCAGGCGGTGCCGACATCCGGTGAGCGACCGCGCGCTCACCGGATTCGTCGTCGTTGCCTCGTCGATGTTCACTTCACTAGCAGTATGGCGGGCGGCACCGACAACCCGCGGAGCCGCGCTGTGCAATGCTGTACCGGACGGCAGTACTGACCTACAAGGACGTGCACTGATGGGTTTGTTCGGCAAGAAGACGAAGTCCTCCCGCGCGGAGCGCCGCGCGCAGGCCAAGGCGCTCAAGTCCAAGGCGCGCCTCGAGGCGAAGCTCGCCGCCAAGAACGCGGATCGCGACGCCAAGCGCCTCGTGAAGACCGCGTCGAAGAGCGAGCGCAAGGCGCTGAAGACCGACCTGCAGCGCTCGAAGATCATCGCGAAGGCGCAGGGCAAGGCCGATGCGACCAACCTGAAGATCGCCGAGACGAAGGCCCGCGCGGCCGTCGACGGCAAACTCCTGTCGGAGGCGCGGCTCAAGCGCTACGTCTCGACCGCGCGCCTGCTCGCGCCCGTCGTCGTCCCGATCGTGTACCGGGCGGCGCAGGCCGGCCGGAACCAGCTCGACGCCGCGAAGGCCTCGCGCCTCGGCGTGCCCGTCGACGAGGTCGCAGCGTTCGCCGGGTACGGCGGCGGGCTCTCGGCCCGGGTCGTCACGGCCCGCCGATCGCTGGATCAGCTCGCGGCGACGCACCCCGATGCGGAGACCAAGTCCTTCACCACCGCGGTCGCCCAGCGCCTCGACGACCTCGCCACCGCGATCACCGCGTCCGAATCGATGCCGCCCGCGCGCCGGCGCCCGGCGCACCAGGCGATCGCCCGCGAGCTGGACGGCATCGATGCGGACCTCCTCAACCGCCTCGGCGTGAGCTCGTAGCTCCGCGGCCGAGCCGCAGCCCGTGGACGTCGACTCGTCGGCATCGGAGAGGCGCTGGCGCCAGCGCAGCGCCGGGCCCCTGGTCGTGCCGTGTCAGGGTTCAAATGGAGGCGGCATGAAACCAGTGGTAGTTCACAGTATGGGATCTGTCGGCAGAGCGTCTACAACTACCGTGCATGAGCGACAGTGCCGTTCTGCCCCTCCTCCGACTCCATCCATCGGAGAACCAGGTCATCTTCGCTTTCGTCGGTGGCAAGTTCGAGGGGTTCGTAACTAAATTCCGTATGCAAGCTGCCAGTCTGAGTTTTGTAATGCAGTCGCGCTTCAACCGGAACCGGTCGATCAGCGGTGAGAGCGGAGTCGCGCACTCGGCGCAGTTGTGCAACAACATATCGCATCAGCGCGATTTGACGGCTGCTTGACACGTCGACACCCGGGAGTTGGGACTTCATCACGATCGTGTTACGTGCGCGGTAGAATAGAATACCTGCGCATACAGGGTCGTCTCGGTTGCAAACAGAACGTACACATCGTCGACATCGTCGCCCGAGAACTCAAGCGCTGCAGCGATGATTTCCGACTGTGCATCCGCAAGAGTGGACTCGTAATCCTCGCTCAATTGTCGATCTCCTCGTGAATCCAGTCTCCGTCGATACTGTAATCAATCTCAAAGAGTGCTGGGGCGACCCGTCTGGTCATTCGTAATCTGCACGTGAACAGACACGTCCTTCCCTTCCTTTAGGGCCGTCGCCCACTTGTTCTCAAGCATCTCGTATGCACTTAGATTGACCGACGACAACTGCGAGACGATATTGTCAAGCTTGTGCGACCCGCCGAATCTGTCGCCACCGAGGTGTCCGGCGTGGTTTCCTGGAAGTTTACCAGGAGTATCGGAGTCATGCTTAAGGCGACCTTCGTGGGTCTTGAATTTTAAGACGTCCGCGTCGAACTGGATGATGTGACCGTTCGCATCGGTGCGATAGCGGTAACGATGTTCACCAGCCTCGTAAGTGGTATTCGGTTTAAGGCTGCCGTCTGCATTGAAATGGCTGCCATCTGAAATGGGACTGCTGCACAAATAGGTGACACCTGATCTGTGGTGCCGTGAGGGGCGCCGCTGGAAGGATGTCACCATGCCCAATCCTTATCCCCGCGAGGTCCGTGACGATGTCGTCGGTGCCGCCCGCCGACGTGAGGACGGTGTGACGATCAAGCAGATCGCCGCCGGCTTCGGTGTCAGCGAAACTGCCTGCAGAACTGGCTGCGCGCCGCTGATGTCGAGGACGGTCATCGGCCGGGGGTGACCGCCTCGGAGTCCGCCGAGTTGCGGGAACTACGCAAGCGGAACCGGTTGCTGAAACAGGAGAATGAAGTCCTGCGCCGGGCCGCAGCGTATCTGTCGCAGGCGAACCTGCCGGGAAAATGATGTACCCGCTCGTGAGTGAGCTCGCCGCGGACGGGATCCCCGTCACGGTGACGTGCCGGGTTCTCAAGCTCGCCCGCCAGCCGTGCTATCGGTGGCGAAGGGACGCGGTCATCACCGCCGACCGGGTCGCCGCCGAACGGGCGAACGCCCTGTTCAATGCCCACCAGGACGATCCGGAGTTCGGCTACCGGTTCCTCGCCGATGAGGTCGAAGCTACAGGTCAGCCCATGAGCGGGCGGACGGCGTGGCAGATCTGCTGCGCCAACGGCTGGTGGTCGAGCTTCGGTAAAAAGCGCGGGCGGAACGGGAACAAGCCCGGTCCGCCGGTGCACGATGACCTGCTCGAACGCGACTTCACCGCCGCCGCACCGGACGAGTTGTGGTTGACCGATATCACCGAGCACTGGACCGACGAGGGCAAGCTCTACCTGTGCGCGATCAAGGACGCCTGCTCGGGGCGGATCGTCGGATACAGCATCGACTCCCGCAAGCAATCCCAGCTGGCTGTGAATGCGCTCAGCAATGCGGTCGCCCGCCGCGACGCAGACGTATCCGGTTGCATTATCCACTCGGACAGAGGATCTCAGTTCCGATCACGGAAGTTCGTATCAGCGTTGAACCGGCACGGCCTCGTCGGATCGATGGGGCGTGTCGGGGCGGCAGGCGATAATGCGGCGATGGAGTCGTTCTTCGCCCTGCTGCAACGCAACGTCCTCGACCGGCAACGCTGGGCCACCCGCGAGGAGCTACGCATCGCGATCGTCACCTGGATCGAAAGGACCTATCACCGCCGACGCCGGCAAGCCCGCCTCGGCCGCTTGACCCCGATCGAATACGAGACCATCATCAACACAGCCGCACCAGCGGCATAACACTCCGCCTGTCACCTATCCGTGCAGCAGTCCCGGATGCGCCGCGAGTGCCTCAACCGCAACCACTGGACGAGCCTGCTCGAGGCGCAGGTCACGATCGGCGACTACAAGCACGAGCACAACACCCGGCACCGGCACTCCTCGCTGGGCTACCTCACCCCCGACGAGTACGCTGCCCAGTGCAGGCACACCCACACCCCGGTGGCCTGCGAGATCGACTGAACAGGTTTCACACCCCCTGGGCTCCAGCACGGGGTGGACCGACTATCGGGTACCGGCCATATCCTGCGTCTACACTTCTACCGTCACTACCGGGGATCCAACTCCGCCATCGAAGGCCAGCCACCAGTCACCAGGCTGCCCATCCTCCTTGGCTATCATGACTCGCCCTCTATCGACGTCAGCCGGCCAGGGAAGACGGAACGAAGGTACACCTGGAAATCGAAATTCTGATCCTGTCCACACTTGGGCCAGTGGTTTATCGGATTGGCCTTGACACGTTGCCGCTGGCGACGGCGATGGCGCTACTCAGGTAGAACGTACGGACCGTCGTAGTCGTCCGGCACCGTGCTCACATCCACAATCTGTCGCAACCTTGGGAACCCGAAAGCCGCTCGCGTGTCGTCAATCATCTCTACAGTCACGTCCTCCGGATTCTCGCACAGGCGAATGCATTTCAGCCCGCTACCAGGCTCAATGAAAACTGTCGCAGACGACGGTATCTTCGCCTCGTCGAACGGCACATCGGCAACAGAAAACAGCCAGTCGACCTGTACTGCATCAGCGTTTACTATCTGCTGATTGGCCGCCAAGTCAACAGCCTGGATACGCTCATCAAGTTCAAACCAATATTCACCTATAGCGAAATCCACAAAGCCCGCTTTTATGCTGACTATTTCGGCTGCCCGCGACAGCGACTCAATCAAGGTAAGATAAGACGCTATCTTCTGCTGCTCGGGCGGAACCGATCCATCGGCGAGCTGGGAGATGGCGACCTCAAAGCGCGAGGTAGCGTCTTCGTCCCATATGGGAGCGTTGCCATATCGATCCGAACGCTGTTTGCTGACTATCCCTGTCCATGCCGTGAAACCATAGCCCTCGGGCACGGAGTAGAAATTCCAGTTCCCTCGGTAATCTTTGTCATCCTCCAGGGCTAGCGCCGCTGCCACCCCTTCTTCATCCACGCTGCACAGTGGATGATCACCGGAATCGCCGTTCAGCTCCCAGGGCCGGATCCAACCAACCGAGGAAAGGACTGTGAGGAACGAGGAAATCTGACGCACACCTGCATAGAAATTTCCTGGCGCACCCTTAACTTCAATACGGACCCTCATCTGTCCTCCTGATTCAATCTAGAAGCCGTCACAAATCGGGCACATGGTCCGAAAATCATCCTACCCTAACGCTACTGCCCGAATTTTTCAGGGCGAATCGGGGTGAACTCGGGGAATCTCCTCTTGAAGTCGTCCAGTGACACGAAATCAATCTTCCGAAGTATCTCTGACGGAATATCTGAACGCACACCAAGTATCCTTCTCGCCAGGGCCGGTGTGTCCGTTCGGTTAAAGACGACGGCATAGCGATTATCCGTTCCGACCCCGAATTGGAAGCCCTTAGACTGCAGTGCTTCTACCTGCTTCGCAACACTCTCGATCAAGCTCTTGACCTGCGTAGGCAAGGATTTGACGTTCGGATTCTTCGCAACAGACTTGAGCGCACCTTCAAGCGCTTCCGCATATCCCATCTTGGCATCGCCATAGATTCGCTGCTTGCCCGAGTATCCTGCAACGTCGAATTTGACGACACCTTTATTGGCGATCTTTTCAGGTACGCCATCCACTTTGAAAGCGTATTCGGCCGGGACTCTGCTGGTCCATTCTTGAAACATCGCCCAGAAGCGTTTTCCGCCTGTGTTCTTGTTGGTGATCCCTTCGCCCGCTTTGCCCCATTGTGAACCGCCCGAGGTTTCTTGCCGCATCCTTGTGAGTTGGAAGGATGCAGAGTATGCCGAGGAAGATCGACGAGAAGGTCAAGGAGCGGTGTATCCGGCAGGTGCTTGAGCATCTGGCGGAGTACCCGTCGGTGACGGCCGCAGCGGAGGCGGTCGCTCGCCGTGAGGGGGTGGGTAAGGAATCGGTGCGCCGGTGGGTCGTGCAGGCCCAGATCGACGGCGGCCACCGCCACGGTACGACCAGCGAGGAGCTCGCGGAGATCCGAGAGCTCAAGGCCAAGGTCCGCCGGATGGAGGAGGACAACGAGATCCTACGGCGGGCGTCGATTTTCTTCGCGGGGGAGCTCGACCCCCGCAATCGATGATCGTCGCGTTCACCGATGAGCTGCGGGCCGAGGGCTGTGCGGTCGAGTCGATCTGCCGGGTCCTGCGTGAGCAGGGCTGTCAGGTCGCCGCACGGACCTACCGCCTGTGGGCGCAGGCCGGTCGCCGTGTCTCTGATCGGACCGTGCAGGATGCGGTGGTCACCGACCAGGTTCGTGAGCTGGCCTGGATCGTCGATCACGCGGGGGTGCGCCGGATGACACCGGAAGGGCTCTACGGGCGGCGGAAGGTGACCGCTCTGGTCCGGCGCCACATCCCGGGCGCTTCGCCGGGATCGGTGGATAGGGCTATGCAATCGCTTAACCTGCAAGGGGTTCGGCGTGGCAAAGCCATCAGGACCACGATCGGATCCAAGGACGGCCGGCGGGCCGGGGATCTGCTCGACCGTGACTTCACCGCCCCGGCGCCGAACCGGACCTGGGTGATGGACTTCACCTACGTCCGTACCTGGGTGGGGTTCGTCTACGTCGCGGTCATCGTCGAGGTCTTCGCCCGGGGGATCGTCGCGTGGAACGTCGCGGCGACCAAAGCGGTCGAGTTGGTCGACGTCCCGCTGCGGATGGCGCTGTGGCACGGCGGCCGCGAAGGGCGCCCTGTGGTCCGCGGTGAGCTGATCGGACACGACGATGCCGGGGCGCCGACGGCAAGCCCAACCTTATCCCCCGGGGTCGCAATACACCTCGGTCGCCTTCACCGACCACCTCGCCGACGCGGGAATCCGGCCGTCCATCGGGACCGTTGCCGATGCATACGATAATGCGTTGATGGAGTGCGTGATCGGCCTCTACAAGACCGAGTGCATCTGCACCACGGTCTTCCACGACGGTCCCTACCGCACGATCGCTGACGTCGAGTACGGCACCGCCGGCTGGGCCGACTCGTACAACAACAGGCGGCTGCACAGCAGCCCCCTTGCATGATGCCCCCAGGGGAGTACGAGAACACACACTACGCGGCCCTGACCCGAGAGCCGCGCCCCGAATAGGAGCGACACGAAACCTCGGGCGGTTCAGCTACCACATGAGAGATCGGGGCTAAGCTGGTTCCCCATCTGTCATGTAGGTGCCCACTGTGGATGTCGCGACATTCAGTAAGCTTGTATGAGGTTCGGTGTCGCAAGCTTGGTGAAGGAGACGCCACCACCTAGGAACGGCGTCTTGATTTGCGTTTCGTGTAGGAAAAGGTACATCAGACGGTCCTCGGTTAGCATCTGTTCTGCCCACCAGAGTTCTGCAAGCTGCATTTCATACGGCAGTGGCTCACCAATCGATATTTCAACTGACACGCCTTCGCGCAGGTGCCGAGTAAGGGCACCCCCACGATACTGGCGAAAGTCGTATTGTCCGCCGGTGGACCCGAGCATTAGTCGCGAAACCGTGGTTTGAACCTGCGCGACGAGCGCTTCTACAGGTCCATCAACAGTAAGATAGCCATTAGATATCAGCAACACTCCTGTCTCTGTTGCCAAACACCACGGACCAAGCCCTGCTGCTGACCGTAGCGGGTCTTCCACGGTAGTTTCGTCTGCAAACTCAAGCTCACCACCGAAGGTCGGATCATCCGGAGCTCCATCGCGCCATCGAAGGTGCAAAAATTCGCCGTTCAACTCGCCTCCTCGCGATAGATCATGCGCCTTCCACTCCTACTCGGCAGCTCTACCTAATCTTTATGCCAGCGTAGTCCGAAACGCCTGGTAGCGGACCTATGTCTACGAGTGACTCCCAATCGCCGAACGATGGCTGCTTGAATATCAGTCTCTCCAGCGGGAAGCCGCGATCCCAGCGACATTGAGGGGAACGCGTGGAATCTTTACGTTCCCTAAAGTTCGATGATCCGTCCTCAAGAAAAGTCCAGGTAAGCTGGCTATCCGAGTGCGTATGCATCGTCTTTGTATCGGCAGCGGCGTAGTCGTTCTGGCGATACGAGAAGAGGAAAATTTCCCCTTCTCCACATGGCGAGAAAGAGAAGTTCTCCAAAGGGCTTCCGCCGTCGTTCAATATCTCGACAGTGAAGACGTTGCTATTCCAGTCGGGATGCCTGCTGGAGAACGTGACGGTGAAGAGGGGCTGATCTTTTCGCAAAACGGGTGCGGTGGCCACCGCCTGCACACGTCCAGGCGGACCCACCGTCTCAAAGAATCTACGCGCGTACTCCTCGGTATGAGGCTCCACCACCTCCTCGAATCGGTTATTCCACCTCAATCCGTACTCATAATTAATGACCGATCGATTCACCGATCGCGGGTGCCCCAACTGCAAGTAGTCCACTACCTACCCTCCTGCTTGTTGCGCTCAATCCAAGGGCGCGAATATCAATTGCATCGCGCGCCTCAGGGCGCATGGGCGCACCCATCTCAACTTCATTATACACTCGCCCCATCGGGTCTGCGATATAGATGTCGCGCTTCGCGGCAAAAGCTGCCTGCTCGGCGGTTATTCCCTTTTGTGGCTGGATGAGTAGGATTCGGGTTCCGTCCAGTTGCTGTCCAACTATGTCACGATTCTGGCTGGTGGGGACGTCTTTCACGGTAGCGCCTGCGGGATACTTGTCATCGAATTCTTTAATATACCCCATGATCTGTCCCGGGTTGCCCAGCGCAACGGTGTGCTTCTGAGATACAGTGGCAATGTCTTGCCCGAAGTGATCTACGATTCGATGGAAACCTTCGCCTCGTTTGACATCGTTTATGTAGACTTGCGAGTTAAGACCCTTCTCCCTGAAAGATGGTTCCACGACTTTTTCGAATCGCGTACCCGCATGCATGTTCAGGGTCCCGTTCGCCGAGAATCTTTCAGCGGTGGTGGCGCTGAAAAAGTTCTCGGCATTCCAGGTTGCGGGGTTGAACGGGTCTCCGCCGACGTGCGTTCCGTCGGCGAGGAAGCTACGGATCTCGCCGTTGATCGTACGTAAGCGTGGGTCGATGGGTGATCCAGGTACCAGTGGCGAGCCGTCAGCAGGCGCGTACCGCGAGTGCTCGGTCCGTCGATGGCCCTGCCGACGCCATCCGCGTCAGGCGTCAGGGTGAACGCCTTGTCACCAGTGGTGGACGCGTCCGCGGTCTTCGCTGCGTCCCCGCTCGCCCTCTCCGCTGCGGGCATGTGGTGATTGCCTCGTCCCCGGTGGTGGGTGTGTCGATAGTCTTCGCCGCGTCGGTGGTGATCTCTTCGCGGGTCGCGGCTGTCGTCGGGGTGATCTTCGGAGTGTCAGAGGTTTTCGCGGTTGCGGCTACTGCTTCGGCTGCTGCGGCGCGGCGGTCATCTCCGGGGGTTGTCGTGAAGGCAGGCTTGTCGGGTTTGGGGGTGGTGGAGGCTTCTGCTGCTGCGGCGCGGGTGGGTTCAGAGGTTTCGGAGAGGGGGTTGATGGTTGGTGTCTTGGCTGTGGTCGTCCGTGTTGCGGTGGCGGGACGCGGTGCGGTGGTGAACCGCCCCGGGTAGTCCGGAGACTCCGAATGTTGGAAGGTTGGAGTCATGGCAGGGAGCACATCGAATCGGTATCCGGCTGAGTTGAAGGCGCGGGCGGTGCGGATGGTCGCGGAGCGGCCGGAGGATGAGACGGAGTACGCGGCGATGCAGCGGGTCGCTGCGCTGCTGGGGGTGACCTCGGCGGAGTCGGTCCGCAAGTGGTTCCGGAAGGCGCAGGTCGATGCGGGTGAACGTACCGGGGTCACGTCGGCGGAGTCGGAGGAGATCAAACGGTTGAAGCGGGAGAATGCCGAGCTCAAACGGGCTAACGCGATTTTGAAGGCGGCGTCGGCCTTCTTCGCGGCCGAGTTCGACCGGCCACACGGCTGATCGTGGACTTCATCCGCACGCATGCCGGCCGGCGTGAGGCGGGTGGTCTGCGGTGGGGTGTCGAACCGATCTGCACGGCGCTCACTGAGCATGGTGTGTCGATCGCCCCGTCCACGTACTACGAGAACGTCGATCGCCCTGCCAGCAGCTCGGAGTATCGGGAGGCCTTGCTGGCAAACATGATCCGCGATGCGCATGCGGCGAACTATTCGGTGTTCGGGGCGCGGAAGATGTGGATCGTGCTGAACCGGATGGGTATCGCGGTGGCCCGCTGCACGGTCGAGCGGCTGATGCGCGAGGCCGCCTGACAGGCGCGGTGCGGGGCAAGGTCAAACGCACCACGATCGCCGGCCGTCGCGCCGACCGGTACCCGGACCTGGTCCACCGTGGTTTCGCACCGACCCGGCCGAACCAGCTGTGGGTCGCGGACATGACGTACGTGTCGACGTGGGCCGGATGGGCATACGTCGCCTTCGTGACCGACGCTTATGCCCGCCGGATCATCGGGTGGGCCGTCGGATCAACGATGACCACCGAGCTGGTGCTCGCCGCGTTCGATCACGCGGTCTGGACCCGCCGCCGAGACGGGGATGATCTGGAAGGGGTGATTCACCACACCGACGCCGGAGCTCAATACACCGCGGCCCGCTTCGCCGAAGGGCTCGTCGGTGCAGGCATCGTCGGTCCCATTGGCAGCGTCGGTGATTCGTACGACAATGCACTCGCTAAGACGATCAACGGTCTGTACAAGACCGAACTGATCAAACCCCGCAAGCCCTGGAAGAGCGTCGAACAGGTCGAGTACAGCACCGCCGAATGGGTCGACTGGTTCAACCACCGCCGACCCTACGAGTACTGCGGCGACATCCCACCCGCCGAGTTGGAAGCCGTGTACTACGCTGCCAAGACACCCCACCATCAGGTGCCGGTGACTGTTTGAGTCAGTCTCCGGACACACCGGGGCGGTTCACTTCGTCCTGAGCCTCGGTCGACACACGCGCGTACCCGAAACGGCGGCCGGCGGTCGTAGCGGAAGGCGTCACCAAGGTGTCCATGCGTCAGTTGTATCGGAACCCTCCGACAAGTCGGGTTCTGAGACAGCTTGAGGGGCACGGGTTCTGGGACAGGTTTGTGCGACAGCAGTACGCCCAGTCCGAGCGCCGCGGCGAGTTCGTGCCGCAAACAGTCGTTTGCGGAGAATGCCGCTTTAAGGAAGTAAGGGGCTAATCCGTGGCGGGAAAGTTCGCGACTGAGATGACGTCAGTCGCGGAGTCGACATGCGCCCGCCCGTGATCGTCGATTGTTACGTCGGGCCATTCAATCCCAACGAACCCCTCAACGGCCTCGCCGATTATTCCCACGACGGTAAGGTTGCGCCAATCGCCGAACTTCGCACGCTCTCTCCAGAGGATGCTTGTGTCAAGACCGGAATGTACATTGCCCCAGTCTGTTTCTGTTCCCGGGACAATTGTGGCGAACTCAAATGTTCCATCCTCGCTGAAACCCCATTTGTAGGTGCGGTCCGCGTAGGAGTTAGGCGTGTATAGGCTGGAGTCAGCGTATTCGTGGCGGGTGTAGCCAAAAAGGAACATTCGCTCTTTGTCGATGTTGCGGTAGGAATATGATTGAACTTCAGATCCGGAATTGTTTAACACGAGGACTTGCGTTCCGCTCAGCGAGGCACGCACAACGAACATAGGCTGCTCCTTGCGTTCGAAGAAGCCAGTCTTGCCTACCACGGCGGACAGTGAGAAATCGCGCTCTGTCGATTCGAATAAGCTGCTAGCTTCATCCGCAGGAATCGGGTCAACTCCTTCGTAATACCAGGAGTTCCAGAGCTCGCAGTATCTAACCTCAAGATGCATCGTTCAGGTTCGCCTTCCTGGGCGGCGTATCACGGGCGGGCAATATTAAGTGCGGCGACATACTCTGGACGGAGGGCGAGTGGCATCATGCCGTTAGTGTACACCGTTCCGGTTACGTCTACCACGTGCACATTTCTCTTTGCGGCATATTTAAGTAGTTCTGTCGGGATGCCTGACTGCTGCGGTGGAAGTAGTAAGATCTGATCGCCGTCTAGTTCACCGCGAAGGCCACGCGCCTTGGAGGTGGGGACCTGGGCAATTCCGGTTCCGGCAGAGTACTTCGAAGTTAGCTCGTCGACATAAGACCTAAACTTACCGGGAGTTTCAGCCACTTGAGTAAGTTTTGCTGACGCGCGAAATTCGCCAGGCTTATAATAGTCTAGCCGGAGGTTTCCGCCGTTCGGGCCATATTTGTCAAGGTATATCTGACTGTGGATGCCGCGGTCCTTGTAAAGCTACCGAGCACTCTTTCGAAGCGATTCCCCGCTTCCCGAATACGAGTGCTCGGAGTTGCCTCCCACGTTTCGCGGCTGAAGAATCGCATCGGCTCCCAGGTGCGGGGGTCTGTCAAATTGAAGAGGCTGTTTGCTGGAATTGTCCCGTCTGCGTTGAACGCGCGTGGATTTCCGTCGGCGGCAGTGTACCCAGCTTCAGCAGCATTCTGCCCGACGCGAGAAGGGGAGGCTGCGTCTGCGGCTTCGCCGACCTGCCTCGCTTCGGTTGCAGCGTCGGTGCCCGCCGGCTTCGCCGCCGTCTGTGTCAATTCAAGCGTACCTTGCGTGGCGGCGGGCGGCGCGCCCTTTCCAACGCCGACTCCTGCTGCCGTGGGGTGTTCGGGGCCGGGTACGGGTGTCTCGAGGTCTGCTGCCTTGGCTGCGGTGATAGCGGCGTTCTCGGCGGCAGGTTTGGTGGTGAAGGGTTTGTAGCTGGAGCCGGGGTGGGGCTCTGTCGGCACCGAGGCGGTGACGGAGTCGGGGCGTGGTTCGGCCGGCACCGGTGCAGTGGGGTCGGGGCGTGGTTGTGTCGGGACTGCGGGGGCGGCGGGTTTGTCGGGGTGGGGGGTGGTGGCTGCTTCTGGAGTTGGGTGTGCGTTGACCGGTGGGGTGGCGGCGTTCGGGGCAGTTGCGCTGCCTGTGTTGGTGGTGCTGGGGGTGGGTGCGTTGTCTGCGGTGTCGAGTACCTCGCCGAGCGGTGGGGTGGGGATGGCGGGTCCGTCACCGCGGCGCAGGAGGGTGTTGGTGAGGCTGGAGACGCCGGCTCGAACCGATGATCCGGTGACTGCGCGTGCGTGGTCGGCCATTTCGAGGCCGTGGGCAACGGTGGAGCCGAAGCGGCCGGCGCGTCCGAGTTTGCCGAGCCAGCCGACGACGGGGACGTAGCCGATGGCGGCGACCGTGGCGGCGCCTGCGGATGCTGCTGATCCTTCTTCGGTGAACTGGTTGGCGTTGGTGCCGGTCCAGAAGGTGCTCTGGTTGTGGACGATGCTGTTACCGGCCTTGTCTTGGCCGACGAGGCCGGCGAGGCTGTCGCCGACGGCTGACCAGGCTTTACCGGCGGCGTCTGATCCCTTTGTGCCTAGGAGGGTTCCTGCGCCGTCGACCATGTCGGCGACGCCGGTGCCGACGGTCTTGCCGTACCGGCCGAACCAGGTCAGGCCGTCGGCGAGGCGCCCGTCGGCGCCGACCGGAACGAAGGTGCCGTCGGCGTTGCGGCCGAGGATGTCTCCGTTGGGTCGGACTTCGATTTCGACCCTCCCGTCCGGGGTCTGCATGAAACCGTACTGGTAGGAGCCGCCGTAGTTCTTGACTTCAGAGAGGAGGATTCCGTCGCGGCTGTAGGTACTGGTGACGCTGTGCCCGGTGTCGCGCGAGATCTTTGTTTCGGTTCGGGCGCCGGTGAGTGGATTCTCGTTGGTGGTGGTGACGAAGTCGCGGTCACGCACGTGCCGGCCTTGGCCGTCGACCCACCAGCCGTTACCGGCACTGTCGAGTTGCCCGGTGACCTTGTCGACCGGCGAGGTCGAATCCCGCTCGGACAGGGTGATGTTGCCTTGACCGTCGACCCGGGTGATGCTCAGCTTTCCCGGGCCGTAGCCACCGTTGCCGGTGAGCGTGGTGATGATCTTCCCGCCGTCGGCGGTCGGAGTGATCGTCTTGGTGAAGTCGGCACTGACCTTGCTCACCGATGACGGTGCGCCAGAGGTGGAAACACCCGGCGCGAAGGTGTTCACCGCAACGTCGCCGTTAAGGCCGGGTTTGACCGCATATGTCGAGCGTCCCAGGCTGTCGGTGTTCCACCGCTGCCACCCACCACGCCCGTCAGAGACCACACGACTGTAGGTGTACCCGCGCCCGTCAAAGATCTTCTGATCCACGGTCCGGTTGCCGTTGCCGTACGGGATGGTGTTTTCCACCGTCAGCCCGTTGCCGAGCTCGGTGGTCCAGGTATCGCCCTCTCGGTGGCCCTGCGTCCCCGCTGGCATCCCGCCGGGGTCGGGGTTGGGTAGCAATTCGACATGGGTATCGCGCCCAGAGTCGGTGGTAGCGGTACGGATTACCTCGCCGGATGGAGTGAGCGTGGTGACCTTGTACACGTTTCCGATCTCACCGGTGGTGATGATCCCCGACACGGAGCCATTGGCTTCCTCTACACGGGTTCGCTGCTGCGGATCGCCGTTATCAATCACTCCGCGGTTTCCGGCCGAGTCTTTCCACGACGAGGAGGCTGGCCGACCGTCAGGACTGACAGCGGTTGCGCCGTCGATGCGGGCGCCGTCGAAGGTCTGGGTGATCGTGTCGATACCGTCTGGTGTTCGCGTCGACTGTGTACGGCTAGTCGCACCGTCACCGCGGACAAGATACGTGTCGACCTGCTTGCCGGGGTCACCGATCGACACCGAACTGAGCCCGTTGTCCTGCGGCGTCCCCGGCGCAGGTTCTTTAACTTTCACCTGCGCGCCCCCGGCCTGCAGTTGCGGCACGATTAGCCCTGCCACTGGGCTCTGAGCGAGGCCAGGGGCCAGTTCCACCGACACCGGCGGACCGGTGGGGGTGTCTTTGACGACCTTGCCGCTCGCGTCGATCCTGTAGCCGAGTGCCTCCAGCATCGCGGTGTTCATCACCCCGGACTGCAGGAGCCGCGTCAGTTCCGCGGACTTGTCGTCGGTCGCTGCGATACCGGTACCGGGGCTGGGGTTGGCGGCCGCATTTGCGTCATTGTTCACAGCCGAGTCATCCCGGAAGCTACTAGCGACATCTGTGACAGCACCTACGTAGGCGTCCGACTGCTTGTCATCGTCTTGCCCGGATTCGGAGTCCGGCTTCGGCGGCGCCACCGGGACTGCCGGGGCCGGGTTGGGCCGGTACGGCTGAGGATCCACCTTTGCAGTGCCACCACTGCTCCCGCCGGCGGAAGGAATGTACGGCTCGGCTTGGGCCTGCGGGGTCGTCGTCGTGCCCCCGCTGCTGCCCTGCGGCCGCTCGTAGGGGGCGTTGACGGCGTTCGGCGTCACCGGCTGCGAGAACCCATCCGACTGCGTCGTCGGCCCACCCCCATCGCCACCTCCACCGGTAACCCCGGCGATCTGCGAACCACTCGGGGGCTTGACCAACGCGCCACCACGCGGCGCATCCGCCACCAGCGGGTACAGCGCTCCCTTGTTTGGGGCGATGTGTTGGGTGATCGTCGACGTGGAATCGTCGACACGCTCGATGGAGTACCAGGTGGGTTGGTCGCGTCCGAGGGCGTCTTTCGCCCACGGGGCTTTGACCGTTCGCACGACCTGTCCGGTGCCGGTGTTGATCAGGACGACGGAGCCGTCGGCGCGTTCGATGAGTTCCTCACCTGGGCCGGTTGCGACGTTGGTGGTGAAGTTGCCGGGGCTGTCGGGGGTGGCGAGGATGTACCAGGCTTTGGGTTCTCCGCCTTCGAGGTCGGGGAGGGTGAAGGTGACGTATCCGCCGTTGTCGGCGTGGATGTCCACATCGGGGGTGGTGACTTGCACTTCGCCGGTGTTGGCGACCGTCTGGCTGGCTTCGAGGTTTTTCAGGGTGAGCGTGTCGAGGGCGGAGGTGAGTGTTTCTTTCGCGCCTTCGCGGGCGAGTTCGCCGGGTTTGGTCGCCCATTCCACCAGTCCGTAAGCCCAGCCGACGAAGGGCACGGCTGCGGGTGCGTGGGTGGCTGCTGAGCCGGCGGCGGCGATGGGGTCGGCCAGGATTTGTTCGGGTGTCGCTGAGGCTACGGCGCGACCGGCACCTGCGGCGGGGCTGGTGACGTTCGACAGCAGCCCCGTCCAGGCGCGGACGGGGTCGCCGCCGACGCCGATGAGTGCGGCATTGCCGGCGATGGTGTTGCCGAAGCGGTCAACGGCGCCGCCGACGAACCGGCCGGGCACCGACACCACCTGCCCCACTGCGCCGCCGTCGGAATGGGCAGTGTCCTGGTCGGTGTTCCACCGCCGCCCGGGCTTGGCTTTGGCTGGCTTGCGCTGCTCCGCGAGACCCGGCAGGGCCTGGTGTGGGCACGCAACGCGGGTCTCGACGCCGCCACGTCGTCGGTGATCGCCCGCATCGACGCGGACACCGTCTCGCTCCGGGGTAGGCACGGCGCCTGCTCGCGCCCGTCGTCGTCCCGATCGTGTACCGGGCGGCGCAGGCCGGCCGGAACCAGCTCGACGCCGCGAAGGCCTCGCGCCTCGGCGTGCCCGTCGACGAGGTCGCGGCGTTCGCCGGGTACGGCGGCGGGCTCTCGGCCCGCGTCGCCACGGCCCGCCGATCGCTGGATCAGCTCGCGGCGACGCATCCGGATGCGGAGACCAAGTCCTTCACCACCGCGGTCGCCCAGCGCCTCGACGACCTCGCCACCGCGATCACCGCGTCCGAATCGATGCCGCCCGCGCGCCGGCGCCCGGCGCACCAGGCGATCGCCCGCGAGCTGGACGGCATCGATGCGGACCTCCTCAACCGCCTCGGCGTGAGCTCGTAGCTCCGAGCTGGGTGTCTAGGCGTGCGGCTCGGCCTCCTCGAGGACGGGAAGCAGAAGCTCGAGCCGTTCAATGGTCAGGGCGGCGTCGCGGCTCACGCCGTCGAGCCGTCGGGCGGACAGACCGAGCCGGAAGGTGGATCCCTCGGCCAGCCGAACACTCGTCGGAAGCATCTCGATGAGCACCTCGGTCGCCTCGGACGGGAGCGGCTCAGGATCCACGTGCGTCAGCTGCACCGACTCGTAGGAGCCGTCGGCGTAGGTACGGCAGTTCTCTGGATCGATGGCCCTGTGGGATAGGCGCAGACGCCCTTCGGTGAGCTGCTCGACCTCCCCGCCGGCGTGGGACACGCTCAGTCGCGCATTGAGGTCGGCGTCGTCGCAGCCCTGCGCGGTGAGGACGACCCGCAGGACCGGCGCGCCCTGGACGTCACCGTCGACGTGGCCGAGGGGAACAACGAGATCCTCGCCCCAGAGATGTGTACCCGACGCCGTCGCCGTGTCCATGGAGACCGGGACCGGCGACGGCGTCACGTCGACGGGCCACCCGGTGTCGGAGGCCCGGACGGGCACCGTGAGGCCTTCCGCCGAGAGGACCGTGGGCGACGCCGGGATGTCACGTCCCGTGGTCCGGTACCAGGCGTCCGCACCGATCCGCCAGAACACCACGTTGTCCTCCGCGGCGGGGTCCGCGCCCTCGTCCAGGAGCCAGAAGCGGAACCAGTCGACGACCTCGGTGGGATCTTCGGGATAGTGGTGGCCCCAGGGCCCGAGAACGAGCCGCTTAGGGCCGCGTGCGGCGTCGAAACCGCGGAGCGTGCCGCGTGAGTAGTAGTCGTAGAGGCCGCCGATGAACAGGATCGGTACCTCGATCTGGTCGAAGTACGTGATCGGCGAGCGCTCCCGAAACGCCGGCCCGTCCACGTGCAGCCCCTGGGCGGTGCCGTAGTAGAAGGTCAGCGCCGCAGCGACGGAACGCTCCGGTTGGGGCGTCTGCAAGAAGGTCAGCGCTCCCCAGTTCGAATGCGTGGGAATGCCCCCGCGGTGGGTCCAATCACGGAAGAAGTCGATGGGTGCGACGGCCGGCGCGATGCAGCGCAGCCCCTTGGGCTGGCGAGCTGCGATCAGGAACTGAATTCCACCGGGATACGAGCCACCACCCAGCCCGACCCGTCCCGTGCACCAGGGCTGTTCCGCGATCCATTCGACGACTTCAGCGCCGTCGGACACTTCCGCCGGGGACAGCGGCCCCGGAAAGACGCCGTCCGAGTCGCCGGTGCCGCGAATGTCAACCACGACCGCGTCGATGCCGCGCTTGTTCAACGCTTCGACGGGCAGCATTTCGGGGCTCAGATTGCTCTTCAGATACGGCGTGAACATCACCACGACGGGCGCGGGCTGCCCTTCCTTGGCCGGGAAATGGTCCGCGCTCAATGTGATGCCGTCGGACAGCGGTATACGGATCGCCTTAGCGGCGTTCTGGAGCTGGACTAGAGCGTTCATATCAGACTTCCCTCTCTGGTGTGAGTTGTCACGCCCGGGTGAATGCCCCGGCGATAGGCGGGCCACAGTGAACCCACCGTGAAGAATTCTTCTCGTCCCCGGCGACTTCCGGAGTCGAGTCAGAACGTCCACGAGAACTTTGGGGAACCGAAAACGTGAACATCGGCCGAACGGAGGGCGGTGAAAGCCGGTCCGTGCGGTCGTATGACTCAAATTGGGTCGTCGCCTTGGAAGATGAAGCCGCGCAAGGTGTGCGCGAGATCCTCACGATTCGTAGCGTAGCGCCTCCGTCGAGACTTCGCAGAAACACCTGCTCGCGGTGCGGGCTTCGAGAGCAGCCCCGACCGGGATCCGGCCCACGTCATCCAGTGGCATCGGCGGCAGCGAGCCTGAGGAGTTCGACCAACGTATCTCGATCCCCGGGCGACAACGGCGCGAGCAACTGACGACCGGCGGCGTGCGCGCCGGGGGTGGCGTCACGCAGGACCTCGCGTCCGTGTGGAGTGATCGAGAGGAGCCGACGCCGACCATCGTCGTGATCACCCGCGACCTCGACAAGCTCCCTCTCCAACAAGCGATTTCGCATCGTGGTGAGAGTCGCCTTATCGAGAGCCGCCCAATCCGCGAGGGTGGCGTGATCGGTGGGACCCGCCCCGTCGAGGAGTGCCAGGACCGTGTACTGCGGTGGGGTCAGCACGTCGCCCACGTTCTCTCTCCACAGGCGGGTGTGCCGCTGATACAGCCGCCTCGCGAGAGGACCGGCGCCGTCGAGTACGTCTTCAGCAGTCACCTGGCCATTGTCCCATCGACGGGTTGACGATAGTTTGTACACCAACTACTCTTGGGATGAACCCGCTCGAGTAGGCGCGAAGACCGAGGAGGCACAGTGAGGATCGTCGTCGGGATGACCGGAGCCACCGGAGCCCCGATCGGCGTGCGTTTCCTTGAGGTATTGCGGGACTTGGGAATCGACACTCACCTGATCGTCAGTCGGTGGGGGCGCGCCACGATCGCTCAGGAGACGAGTCGCACCGTGGCAGAGGTGCAGAAGCTTGCAACCGTCAGTTACCACCCCGACGATCAAGGCGCAGACATCTCGAGTGGCTCTTTCCACACCGATGCAATGGTGATCGTCCCGTGCAGCGTCAAGACGTTGGCGGGAATCCGAATGGGGTTCGGAGACACGCTCATCGGCAGGGCCGCTGACGTGACCCTCAAGGAACGCCGGCCCCTGATCCTGGCAGTTCGTGAAACTCCCCTGTCGTCCATCCACCTCGACAACATGCTCGCACTCAGCAGGAGCGGGGCCACCATCTTCCCGCCGATGCCTGCCTTCTACAACAATCCACGCGAGATCCACGACATCGTCGACCATCTCGTCTCGCGCATCCTCGATCAACTCGGGGTGGAGAGTCCTTTTGCCGAACGGTGGGCCGGTCTGGCTTCCGCCTCGTCGCGAAGGAGCGCGCTGTGAAACCTGTGATGAATGACGGTGTCCAACACGGGCCCGCACTGAACTTCCGTGATTTCGTGGATGAACTACTGGCAGAGGGTGATGCGGTCGGCATCGACGTTCCTGTGGACTCCGATCTGGAGGCCGCGGCGATCACCCGCAGGGTCTACGAGACTCATGGACCTGCGCCGCTTTTCAACCAGGTCATCGGCGCCGCGCCCGGTCACCGTCTTCTGGGCGCGCCCGCAGGCATGAGCCGGCTCGGGAACGGGTACGGGCGTATCGCACGCCATTTCGGATTACCACGAGAGTCCCGGCCGCGCGAGATCGTCGATCACCTCATTCATGCGATGGGCACTGCCCCGATACCGCCACGCGAAGTGCGGAGCGGCCCAGTACTCGAGAACACGTCCGAGGGGGCCGCGGTCGACCTCCGGGATTTCGGCAGTCCGTTGTTGCACATGCAGGACGGCGGCCGATATTTCGGTACCTATGGCATGCACGTCGTCCGATCCCCGGACGGGACGTGGACGAGCTGGTCGATCAGCCGCCTGATGGTGCGCGACCACCGGTCGCTGGTGGGGCCCGCGATGCCTGCGCAGCATCTGGGGATGATCCATCAGCAGTGGTCCGCGATGGGGGAGGCCACCCCGTGGGCATTCGTCCTGGGCGCTCCACCCGCCGCGATCGCTGCGGCCGGGATGCCGCTCGCCGAAGGAGTCAGTGAAGACGGATACGTCGGCGCCCTCGCCGGAGTACCGGTCGACGTCGTGCGCACGCCGGGTCGCGGGATCCCGGTGCCGGCGAACTCCGAGATCGTGGTCGAGGGCGTGATCGATCCACACCTGACCGACGCCGAAGGCCCCATGGGCGAGTACCACGGTTACCAGTTCGACGACAGCTCACCCAAGCCGGTCTTCCATGTCGAGTCCATCAGTCATCGGACGCAGCCCATCCTCCCGTTCTGCGTCGCCGGGATGCCGCCCGAGGAGAACCACACGATCTGGGGCACGATGATCTCCGCAGTGGCGACCGAGCTGCTGCGCGGTCACGGGCTTCCAGTCAGCTTTGCCTGGTGCACGTACGAGGCCGCAACATGTTGGCTCGCGGTCTCGTTCGATATCGAACGCCTCGCGGGAATGCATCTGAGCGAGTCCGAGCTCGCGCACCGCGTCGCCGACGTCCTGTTCGAATCCCATGTCGGTTGGCTCGTTCCCAAGGTGCTTCTCGTCGGGGCGGACATCGATGTCACCGACGCGAACGCTCTCCTATGGGCGCTCGCGACGCGATACCGCCCCGGAACCGAGTACGTCTTCGACGATGCACCAGGGATTCCGCTCGTCCCGTACCTATCGGACGCCGACATCGCTGCCGGCCGCGGCGGCAAGTCGGTCATGAGCCTGCTCCAGCCGGAGCAGATCTCTCACGGCCGCACCCGGGGGATACCTGCACAGTTCACCACGTCCTACCCGATCTCCCTCCAGAACCAGGTGCGCTCCCGCTGGGCCGACTACGGCTTTCGCCCCTGAATTGGGCCAGCACGGTTGCCTTCTCATCGGACGGTGACGCGCGTCATCCCGCGAGGTGAGACACGGCGGCGACCACCCGACCGCAGGTGGAGTATCACCTGCGCCGACCACACAGAAGCTTGGGAGAGATCGTGCTACGGAGAGCCCCCTCGAAGAGCTCAGTCATCCGCACCGGCTACGCATTCGTGGGAGTCGTTCTCATCGGTCTCGGCTCCGCGGTACTCCGAGTCGGCGACGTAGGGCTCGATCCGTACACCGCGCTGAACATGGGCATCAGCAGCCTCCTCGGGTGGTCACTCGGCGAGTACCAGATGCTGAGCAACCTGGTGCTGTTCATCCCCATGGTCATCTGGGGTCGCAAGTACATCGGGCCCGGGACGGTGATCAACATGATCCTCGTCGGCTACTTCATCGACGTCTTCGCCGGAATTCTCGGCCCACTGGCGTCGGCTGGTCAGACCCCGCTGAGGATGACTGCCTTCTTCCTGGTCGGCATCAGCGTCATCGGCTTCGGTGCCAGCGCCTACATGAGCGCCGGCGTGGGCACGGCCCCGTACGACGCCCTTGCTCCGATGATCGTCGATAGGACGGGCTTGTCCTACCAACGAGTGCGGGTGCCGCAGGACATCCTCGTGGTCGCTCTCGCGATCCTCGCCCACGGTCCGGTCGGTGTCGGGACGGTCATGACCGCATTCTTCAACGGTCCGTTGATCCAGTTCTTCACCGACAGGATCCACACCCCGCTCGTACAACGGATCGTCGGCCACCACATCGAGCGTGACACGTGAACTGAACCGCCCCATTCATCGCTGCCGCGCAGAGGCGTCGGACACCATCTCCGGGCACACCCGCCCCGCCCGCAGCTCGTAGTGCCACACCTCGTTCGCGTACGTGCGGCACAACCCGAACCGCTCCCCGTGGCGGTCCATCCAATACGCGGCCGCCGCCGGCCCCACGTCCACCGCGTCGCCCGTCACGTGCTCGGAGGTCAACGGGGTCGCGACCACCCGCGCCGCCTCCTCCACCCCGTCCCGCCGCACGGCATCGTCGTAGAGAAACTGCTGATACCGCTCCGACCGCCACCCCGAAGTGAGGTGCAGCGCAACGCCCTCCCGGGCGGCCGCGCGTGCGGCCGACCGGATCGCCGTGCGCAGCTTCGGATCGAGCTTGGTCACCGCCGGCACGTCCGCGTCGACCTCCACCCGGTCGAGCACCACCCCGTCCGCCTCCCCCAATTGCCCGACGGTGCGCGTCTCCACCCCTCTCGGTATCCCCGGGACCGTCTCCGAACACGCCGCGATCACCGCCGCGACCGCAACCAATACCGCCAGCGCGGCAAACGATTTCGTGAGTACATGAGCCATACGCTCACGATGGGGCGCGCACGTCCCGGTCCCGTCGCCGACGGTCCGCGGTTCCGTCCCAGTCGTGCCCCGATCGGCGCGCGGTGGCCTCTCACCATGTCACGGTGAGCTCACCGCCATCGGGAAGGGCGGCCCAGCGCGGGGCGAAATCGTCGTACCGGGCGAAGATGCGCTCGCGCAGCGCGGGTTCGACGTCGACGTCGTCGAGCGAACCCGGCCAGCTGGGATCCGGCGCACGGTGACCGCGCTCCACCTCCCACAGCGCCGCGGTCAGCGACGCGAGGTACTCCGAGCGCGCCATGTCCGCGGACTGCGCGGCCGTCGGCTGCCGCTTGCGGCGGGACGCCTTGCGGCGCTCCGCCGGGTCGGCGGGCCAGAACAGCCCGTCGAGGCCGTTCGCGTCGGCGATCCGCCCGAACACCCCGCCGCGCAGACCCGCCTCGGCCTCGACGATGAGGTGCGCCGCGTCGTGCGGCACCGGCGGCCGACCGCCCGGTCCGCCCCGGGGCGCCAGCTCCGGGCCTTTCGCACGCGCGATCCGCACGTCGTACCCGTTCCGGCGCTTGACGAACGTGACCTGCATGCCTCCAGGGTGCGTCGTACGCCGGGCCGCCGCAACCGGTTTTCGTCGGGCTGCGGGGCGCGACCCCGCGCAATACAGTGGCGGCATGTCGATGCGCACCCGCCCGTCTGTGTCCCTGCTCGGCGCGGCGGTCCTCGCCACGACGGCCGCGGTCGGCGGCGCCCCGGCGCACGCGGCACCCGCCGCTCCCACGTACGTCGCGCTCGGCGATTCCTACTCCTCCCTCCCCGCCGACGCCACCGTCGGTGCCTCGCAGCAGGAGCGCGCGTGCGGCCGGTCCACGCACAACTACCCGAAGCTGGTCGCCGCGTCGCTGGGACTCGCCCCGGACGCACTGCGGGACAACACCTGCGGCGGCGCCCAGACGAGGGACGCCTTCGCACGTCAGCACGCGGGCTCCGCGAAGACCGGTTACTACGACGCCGCGCCGCAGCTCGACGGGATCACCCCCGCCACGAAGCTCGTCACCGTCTCCCTCGGCGGGAACGACAGCGACCTGTATTCGAGCATTCTCGAATCCTGCGCGGTGGCTCCGCGATCGGCCGCCATCCGCTGCACTTCCGATGAACGCACCCGCCCGGCCCGCCTCTCCGACGGTGCCGTCGCCTCCCACCTCGCCCAGATCACAGCATCGAACGAACGCATCATCCGTGCCGTCCGCGAGCGCTCGCCGCACGCCCGGGTCCTCCTGGTGGGCTACCCCGCCATCTTCGCCGGCGACAGCACCTGCGCCGCGATCGCCCCCTTCCGCTCCGCCTCGATCCCGTGGATGCGCAGCATCCTCACCGAGCGGCTCAACGACGCCGTCCAGCGCGCCGCGGTGAACGCCCGCGCCGAGTACGTCGATATGGAGGCACCGTCGAAGGGCCACGAGCTGTGCAGCGCGCGCCCGTGGATCAACGGCGTCAACGAGGTGCCCCGCGCCGCCTCCCTGCATCCCTTCCCCGAGGAGGGCGAGGCGGTCGCCACCGCCGTCACCGCCGCGGTGCGGGCGTCAGGCCCGCGCCTGTAACCGCTCCCGCGTCGCCTCGTCGGCGGGCAGGACTACCGGCCGATCAGCTTGAGCGCCCTGATCGCCGACGGGACGACGTTGAGGAAGACGTTGCGCGGCACGCCCTTGATGCCGCCGATGCCGATGATCCGCTGCTGCGCAATGGTCTTCGACTCGCAGTACTTGAGCAGGCCCTCGGTGCCGTGGCGGCGGCCGACGCCCGAGATGCCCATGCCGCCCATCGGCGCGGCGGTGGAGCCCCACGCGGCGGCGTAGCCCTCGTTGATGTTCACGGTGCCGGCGTTGATCCGCTCGGCGATCTCCTGGGCCTGCTTCGTCGTACCCGCGAAAACGCTGGCGTTGAGGCCGTACTCGGTGTCGTTGGCCTTCTCGACGGCCTCGTCGACGGAGTCCACGGGGTAGATCGAGACCAGCGGGCCGAAAGTCTCCGACTTGAAGCAGACGGCCTCCTCCGGCACGTCCTTGAGCACGGTCGGCTCGTAGAAGAACGGGCCGAGGTCGGGACGCGCCTTGCCGCCGGCAAGCACCGTCGCGCCCTTGGCGACGGCGTCGTCGACGTGCGCGGCCACGGTGTCGATCTGCGACTTCGACGCGAGCGAGCCCATCTCATTCTGGAAGTCGTAGCCGGCGCCCAGTGCGAGCGCGGCGGTGCGCTCGGCGAAGGCGCGCGCGAACTCGTCGGCGATCTCCCGCTCGACGTAGATCCGCTCGATCGAGATGCAGAGCTGACCCGAGTTCGAGAACGCGGCGCGGGCGGCACCGTCGGCCGTGTGCGCGATGTCGGCGTCCTTGGTGACCACCATCGGGTTCTTGCCGCCCAGCTCGGCCGAGAAGCCGATCAGGCGCTTGCCGCACTGCTCGGCGAGGGTCGCGCCGGTGGCGGAGGAGCCGGTGAACATGAGGTAGTCGGCGCGCTCGACGATCGCGGTGCCCACGACGCCGCCCGGGCCGGGGACCACGGCGAACAGGTCGCGCGGCAGGCCGGCGCAGTAGAGCAGCTCGACGGCCGCGAGGGCGCAGTACGGGGTCTGCGAGTCGGGCTTGAGCACGACGGCGTTGCCGGCGGCCAGCGCGGCGACACCGTCGGAGACCGCCAAGGTGATCGGGTAGTTCCACGGCGCGATCACGCCGACCACGCCCTTGGGCTGGTAGCGCACGCGGGTCTTGGTGAACACCGGCAGCATGCCGTCGGTGCTCTTCTCGGCCAGGATCTTGGGCGCGTTCTTCCCGTACCAGCGGGCCGTCATCGCGACGTCCAGCGCCTCCTCCTGGGCGTACTGACGGGCCTTGCCGGTCTCCAGCTGCACCATGTCCATGAGCTCGGCGCGGTGGTCGCTCACCAGGTCCGCGAACTTCAGCAGAACCGCGGCGCGATCCTTGGCACTGCGGGCCGCCCACTGCTTCTGCGCCAGGCGCGCCCGCTCGAAGGCCTTCTCCACGTCGTCCACGGTTCCGACGGGGATCGTCGTGACCTTCTCGCCGGAGAACGCCTCGAGGACGTCGCGCGACTCGCGCTGCTCGGGGTGGTCGATCGCCGCGAGGGCGCGAAGACGGTCGAACGTGGCCTGGGTAGGTGCTGGCATGACGCCAGAATACCTACTTGTTGATGGTGACTCAATAGCGATCGTGGATGGCCCTCGTGAGAGCGGCCGTTTCCTGAGCGACGAGGCCGGATCTGGCCTCGTGACCCGGCAATCAGCCGGATTCACGAGGCGATACCCTGACGACCATGAGCGACGTGCAGTTCACCCCCACCGCGGACCTGGTCGACGAGATCGGCCCCGACGTGCGCAGTTGCGATACGCAGTTCCGTCAGTTCGGCGGCCGCAAGCAGTTCGCCGGCGAGGTCGTCACGGTCAAGTGCTTCCAGGACAACGCGCTCCTCAAGTCGATTCTGGGCGAGCCGGGTGAGGGCCGCGTGCTGGTCATCGACGGCTCCGACGAGAACGGCGTCCCCTCGCTCCACACGGCGCTGGTCGGCGATCTCATCGCCGAGCTGGGCCGCAGCAACGGCTGGGCGGGGATCGTGGCCTACGGCGCGGTCCGCGACGCCGCCGTCATCGGCACCCTCGACATCGGCGTCAAAGCCCTGGGCACCAACCCGCGCAAGTCCACCAAGACCGCCGAGGGGCAGCGCGATGTGCCGCTCACCTTCGGCGGCGTGACGTTCACCCCCGGCGACCTACTCTTCAGCGACGACGACGGCATCGTGCTCCGATGACGCCGCTGCGGAGTCACTGACCGTCAGCGCGCGACGCGAGCGGACTGCCCGAAGACCTCCACCACGTCCCCGGCCGCGAGCTGCCGGCCCCGACGGACGTCGACCTCGCCGTTCACAGTGACTTCGCCCTCGGCGATCACGGCCTTGGCCTCGGCCCCGGAGTCGATGAGCCCCGCCAGCTTGAGGAACTGTCCCAGCCGGATCACATCGTCGGAGATGGTCACGTCGATCGCCTCGCTCACGCGCACCATCATGCCCGACTATCCTCACCGTTGTGCTGCTCGAGCTGGCGGGTACCCGCACCCACGTCGTGGTCGACGAACCGCACGCCTCGGCGAGCGGCCCACCGGTCGTGCTCAACTCCGGCCTGGCCGGGAACTGGTTCGACTGGGACGCCGTCACCGAGCTCCTGACCGCGAGCCGCACCGTCGTGCGCCTGGACCGGCCCGGTTACGGCCTCTCCGATCCCTGGCCCGACGACGCCGTCCCCACCCTGGAGTCCGAGGTCACCCGGCTGCGCGAATTGCTGGATGCTCTGGACATCGACACGGCCGTGATGGTGGGGCATTCGATGGCCAGCTTCTACGTCGAGGCGTTCGCCCGCGAATACCCGGACCGCACCGCGGGATCGGTCCTCCTCGACGGCAGCGTCGAGATCACTCCCCGCTGGGTGCTGCCGGGCGACCTGCGCGACACCCTGCTCCTGCGGTCCGCCGACGCGGCCGCCGCGGTGCGGATGAATCTGTTCGGCCCGGTCGCGCATCGGATGCTGGGGGCGAGTGCGCCGCCGCCCGAGTACGCGGAGATCCTCTCCTCCGAGGCCTACTTCCGGGCGGCGTTCCTCGAGAACGGCCGCTACCCGGTGCTCGCGCACGACGTCGCGGATCTCCGGGAGCGCGCCCCCCTCCCGGCGGTTCCCTGGACGGTGGCCGCGGCGTTCACCGGGCGACGCACCCCGTGGGCGAGCCACTGGCTGGAGCAGCAACGCGAACTGGCCGACGTGCTGCACGCGCGGTTCGCGGTGATCGCGCCGAGTGGGCACCAGGCCATGGTCGATCAGCCCGCCCAGACGGCGGCGCTGATCCTGGATGCGACTAGCCGGCCCGAAGAACCCGCAGGTCCGAGGCGGTGACGAGACGTTCGCCATCCTCGGCGAGCGTGCGTGCGAGTCGGCGGCTCCGCAACCGGGAGATCGCTTTCGAACCCAGCAGGGTGGTGCGACGGTGCAGCTTCACGACGGTCTCCGGTGCTATCTGGATGCGGAACGGTTGCTTACGAATACTGTATTCCCCCCGCGCGGCAGGGTCCAGCGCTGCGACTCGAAGCGTGTCGCTCCTCACATCCGGGTTCCGCCGAGCGCCCGCGCGCGCCGCGGCTACGCTGTGGGTGTTCGTGCAGCATTTCGCGTCCGCACCCATCCGCCAAGGAGAACCGTGTCCGATCTCGACGACCTGATCAAGTCCATCCCGCTCGCCGACATCGCCGCCCAGCTCGGCGTCTCGGAGGAGACCGCCTCGGAGGCCGTCAACCAGACGGTGCCGACGCTGCTCGCCGGCCTGCAGGCGCAGGACACCACCGAGCCGCAGGCCCAGCTCATCGACGCCGCCGACAACGGCGACGGCCAGGAGATCGTGGCCAGCCTCTTCGGTGAGAAGACCGACGACGTGGCCGCCGCGGCCGCCGCTCCCCTGTCCTCCGGCGTCACCGACGGCCTGGTCAAGCAGCTGCTCCCGATCCTGGCGCCCATCGTCATCAGCTTCGTCATGAAGAAGCTGGCCGGCGGAGGCGGCGCGGCGGCCCCGCAGCAGGAGCAGGCCCCGGCCCCGCAGCAGGGCGGCGGCGACGTGCTCGGCAGCATCCTGGGCAACATGCTCGGTGGCGCCAACCAGCAGGCCGGCGGCAACGCCGCGGGCAACGTGCTCGGCAACATCCTGGGCGGCCTGCTCAAGGGCAAGTAACCCCTGAACGACCGAAGGCCGGCTCCCGTGCGGGAGCCGGCCTTCGTGGTTCGACGATGCGTTACCGCTGCGGCGCGGTGGTGGGGACGATCGGCGCGGGCAGCGCGGTGTCGCCCATCAGGAAGCGGTCGACGGCGGCCGCGGCGCTGCGGCCCTCCGCGATCGCCCACACGATGAGCGACTGGCCCCGGCCGGCGTCGCCGGCGACGAAGACGCCCGGCACCGTCGACTGGAAGTCGTCGCCGCGGGCGACGTTGCCGCGCTCGCTGTACTCGACGCCCAGCTTGTCGAGCAGGTCGTCGCGCTGCGGGCCGACGAAGCCCATCGCCAGCAGCACGAGGTCGGCCTCGAGGGTGAAATCGGTGCCCTCGACCTTCTCGAACCGGCCGCCCTCCATCGTGACCTCGTAGGCCTTGAGGCCGGTGACCTTGCCGTCCTCGCCGACGAACTCCTCGGTGCTCACGGAGAAGACGCGCTCGCCGCCCTCCTCGTGTGCGGAGCTGATGCGGTACATGAGCGGGTAGGTCGGCCACGGCGTGGACTCGGCGCGCTCGCGCGGCGGCATCGGCATGATCTCGAACTGATGCACGCTCGTGGCACCCTGGCGCAGCGAGGTGCCCAGGCAGTCGGCGCCGGTGTCGCCGCCGCCGATGATGACGACCTTCTTGTCCTTGGCGTGCAGCGGCGGCACACCGTTCTCGTCGACGACGTCGTCGCCGACCGCGGCACGGTTGGCCCAGGGCAGGAACTCCATCGCCTGGTGGATGCCATCGAGCTCCCGGCCGGGGATCGGCAGGTCGCGCCACACGGTGGCGCCGTTGGCGAGCACGACCGCGTCGAAGTCCTCGCGGAGCTGCTCGACGGTCACGTCGACGCCCACGTTGACGCCGGTCTTGAAGACGGTGCCCTCGGCGTTCATCTGGGCGAGGCGGCGGTCGATGTGCCGCTTCTCCATCTTGAACTCGGGGATGCCGTAGCGGAGCAGGCCTCCGATGCGGTCGGCGCGCTCGAAGACGGTCACCGTGTGCCCGCCGCGGGTGAGCTGCTGCGCGGCGGCCAGCCCCGCGGGGCCCGACCCGACGACCGCGATCTTCTTGCCCGTCAGCTTGGTCGGATGCTGCGGCGAGACCCAGCCCTCGTCGAAGGCCTTATCGATGAGCTCGACCTCGACCTGCTTGATGGTGACGGGGTCCTGGTTGATGCCGAGCACGCACGAGGCCTCGCAGGGCGCGGGGCACAGCCGCCCGGTGAACTCCGGGAAGTTGTTCGTCGCGTGCAGCCGCTCGATGCCGTCGTGCCAGCGGTCCTTGTAGGCCAGCGTGTTCCACTCGGGGATCAGGTTTCCGAGCGGGCAGCCGTTGTGGCAGAACGGGATACCGCAGTCCATGCACCGGGAGGCCTGCTTCCGCAGGGTGGTCCCGTCGAAGGGCTTGTAGACCTCGTTCCAGTCCAGGAGCCGCAGCGGGACGGGCCGGCGCACCGGGGTCTCGCGCGAGTTGTTCTTCAGAAAGCCTTGCGGATCAGCCACGAGCGGCCTCCATCACTGCGTCGTCGATGTTGCGGCCGTCGAGTTCGGCGCGCTTGATGGCGGTGAGCACGCGCTTGTAGTCGCGCGGCATCACCTTGGCGAAGAGCTGGCGCTCCCGCGGCCAGTTGGCCAGGATCCGTTCCGCGACGGCGGAATCGGTGTACCGGTAGTGGTCGGTCACGGCGCCGTGGACGAAGTCGATATCGGCCTCGTCGAGCGACTCCAGCTCCACCAGCTCGGTGTTGAGGTCGCGCTCGAACTGCCCGTCGACGTTGTAGACGTAGGCCACGCCGCCGGACATGCCGGCGCCGAAGTTGCGGCCCGTGTCGCCCAGGACCACCACGCGACCGCCGGTCATGTACTCGCAGCCGTGGTCGCCCACGCCCTCGACCACCGCGACGGCGCCCGAGTTGCGCACCGCGAACCGCTCGCCCGCCTTGCCGTTGAGGTAGACCTCGCCGGCGGTGGCGCCGAAGAGGATCACGTTGCCCGCGATGATGTTGTCCGCGGCGACGAACTCCTCGGGGGCGTTGCGCGCCGGGCGGACGACGATCTTGCCGCCCGAGAGGCCCTTGCCCACGAAGTCGTTGGCGTCGCCCTCGAGGCGCAGCGTGATGCCCTTCGGCACGAAGGCGCCGAAGCTGTTGCCCGCGCTGCCCTTGAAGGTGATGTCGATGGTGTCCTCGGGGAGGCCGTCGGCGCCGTGCACCTTGGTCACCTCGTGGCCCAGCATCGTGCCCACGGTGCGGTTGACGTTGGAGATCGGGGTCGAAAGGGTGACCGGCGCGCCGGTGTCCACGGCGACCCGCGCCTGCAGGATCAGCTGCTGGTCCAGGGCCTTCTCGAGGCCGTGGTCCTGCGGCTGGCTGCAGAACAGGTCCTGCTTCATGAACGGCGACTCGACCTGCGCCAGGATCGGCGCGAGGTCCAGCTTGCCGGCCTTGGCGTCGCCCCAGTGCGCCTGCGCCGCCGTGGTGTCGAGGACCTGCGACTGGCCGACGGCCTCCTGCAGGGTGCGGAAGCCCAGCTCCGCGAGCAGCTCGCGCACCTCCTCGGCGATGTA
The DNA here is from genome assembly GCF_007858435.1 of Tsukamurella asaccharolytica. GTDB lineage: Bacteria > Actinomycetota > Actinomycetes > Mycobacteriales > Mycobacteriaceae > Tsukamurella > Tsukamurella asaccharolytica. The sequence continues at coordinate 538,026 of NZ_VIGW01000001.1, forward strand.
GAGGAAGAAGTTCTCCACGAACTCGGGCTTGCCGGTGAACCGGCGCCGTAGCACCGGGTTCTGGGTGGCCACGCCCACGGGGCACGTGTCCAGGTGGCACACGCGCATCATGATGCAGCCGGAGACCACCAGCGGGGCGGTCGCGAAGCCGAACTCCTCGCCGCCGAGCAGCGCGGCGATGATCACGTCGCGCCCCGTCTTGAGCTGGCCGTCGACCTGCACCACGATGCGGTCGCGGAGGCCGTTGAGCAGCAGCGTCTGCTGGGTCTCGGCGAGACCGATCTCCCAGGGCGCACCCGCATGCTTGACCGAGGTCAGCGGGGTGGCGCCGGTGCCGCCGTCGTGGCCCGAGATGAGCACCACGTCGGCGTGCGCCTTGGAGACGCCGGCGGCGACCGTGCCCACGCCGATCTCCGAGACGAGTTTCACGTGAATCCGCGCCTGCGGGTTCGCGTTCTTCAGGTCGTGGATCAGCTGCGCCAGGTCCTCGATGGAGTAGATGTCGTGGTGCGGCGGCGGCGAGATCAGGCCGACGCCGGGCGTCGAGCCGCGGACCTCGGCGACCCACGGGTACACCTTGTGCGGCGGCAGCTGCCCGCCCTCGCCGGGCTTCGCGCCCTGCGCCATCTTGATCTGGATGTCGGTGCAGTTGCTCAGGTAGTGCGAGGTCACGCCGAACCGGCCCGAGGCGACCTGCTTGATCGCCGAGCGGCGGAAGTCGCCGTTCTCGTCGGGCGTGAAGCGCCGCGGATCCTCGCCGCCCTCACCGGAGTTCGAGCGACCGCCGAGGCGGTTCATGGCGATGGCCAGCGTCTCGTGCGCCTCGGCCGAGATCGAGCCGTAGCTCATCGCGCCGGTCGAGAACCGCTTGACGATCTCGCTGGCGGGCTCCACCTCGTCGAGGGGGATCGACGGACGATCGCTCTGGAACCGGAACAGGCCGCGCAGCGAGGCGAGCCGCTCGCTCTGATCGTCGACCAGCTTCGTGTACTCCTTGAACACCTTGTACTGCCCGGTGCGGGTGGCGTGCTGGAGCTTGAAGACGGTGTCCGGGTTGAACAGGTGGTACTCGCCCTCGCGGCGCCACTGGTACTCGCCGCCGACCTCGAGCTCGCGGTGCGCCAGCTCCTCGGGGCGGTCGTTCATGGCGCGCTTGTGCCGCGCGGCCACGTCGGCGGCGATCTCGTCGAGCCCGATGCCGCCGAGCTGGCTCTGCAGGCCGGCGAAGAACTCGTCGACGACCTCCTGCGAGAGGCCGATCACCTGGAACAGCTGGGCACCGGTGTACGAGGCCAGCGTGGAGATGCCCATCTTGGACATCACCTTCAGGACACCCTTGCCGGCCGCCTTGACGTAGTTGGCGTTGAGCTTCTCCAGCGGGATGCCGTTGAGCTCGCCCCGGATGTGCATGTCCTCGATGGTCGCGAAGGCCATGTACGGGTTGACCGCCGCGGCGCCGAAGCCGATGAGGGCCGCCATGTGGTGCACCTCGCGCGCGTCGCCCGACTCCACGATGAGGCCGACCTTGGTACGGCTGCGCTCGCGCACCAGGTGATGGTGCACGGCGGAGGTCAGCAGCAGCGACGGGATCGGCGCCAGCAGGCGGTCGGAGTTGCGGTCCGACAGGACGATCAGGCGCGCGCCGCCATCGATGGCCTCGGACACCTGGGTGCGCACGGTGTCGAGCGCGTCGCGCAGGCCCTGGCCGCCCTCGTCCACGTGGTACAGGCCCGGGATCACCACGGACCGGAACTCGGGCAGGGTGCCGTCGTCGTTGACCTTGACCAGCTTCTGCAGCTCGTCGTTGTTGAGGATCGGCTGGTCGAGGTGGATCTGGCGGCAGCTGGTCGCCGTCGGGTTGAGCAGGTCGGATTCGCTGCCGATCGTGCCCCCGAGCGCGGTCACGATCTCCTCGCGGATGGCGTCCAGCGGCGGGTTGGTGACCTGTGCGAAGAGCTGCTGGAAGTAGTCGAACAGCAGGCGGGGGCGCAGCGAGAGCACGGCCACGGGGGTGTCGGTACCCATGGAGCCGATCGCCTCGGCGCCGGTCTTCGCCATCGGGGTGAGCAGGAGTTCCAGCTCTTCCGTGGTGTAGCCGAACATCTGCTGCCGCTGGGTCACCCGGTCGTGGGCCATCACCGTGTGCGGTCGGTCCGGCAGGTCCTTCAACCGGAGCAGGCCCTCGTCGAGCCACTCCTGGTACGGCTCGGCGGCGGCGAGCTCGCCCTTGATCTCCTCGTCGGAGACGATGCGGCCCTGCGCCGTGTCCACGAGGAACATGCGGCCCGGCTGCAGGCGGGTCTTGTAGACCACGTCGGCGTGGTCGATGTCGAGCACGCCCACCTCGGAACCGAGCACGACGAGGCCGTCCTTGGTGACCCAGATGCGCGACGGCCGCAGGCCGTTGCGGTCGAGCACGGCGCCGATGACGGTGCCGTCGGTGAAGCAGACCGAGGCCGGCCCGTCCCACGGCTCCATGAGCGAGGAGTGGTACTCGTAGAACGCCCGGCGGGCCGGGTCCATGTCCTGGTGCCGCTCCCACGCCTCGGGGATCATCATGAGCACGGCGTGCGGCAGGCTGCGGCCCCCGAGGTGCAGCAGCTCGAGCACCTCGTCGAAGCGCGCGGTGTCGGAGCCGCCCTCGGTGCAGATCGGGAAGATCTTGTCGACGGCGTCGTCACCGAACGTCGAGACGTCCAGCAGCGCCTCGCGGGCGCGCATCCAGTTCTCGTTGCCGTTGACGGTGTTGATCTCGCCGTTGTGGGCCACGCGCCGGTAGGGGTGCGCGAGGGGCCAGCTCGGGAAGGTGTTGGTGGAGAAGCGCGAGTGCACCAGGCCGAGGGCCGACTCGACGCGCTCGTCCTGCAGGTCCACGAAGAAGCCGCGCAGCTGCGGGGTGGTCAGCATGCCCTTGTAGACGAAGGTCTGGCCGGACAGCGACGGGAAGTACACCGACTCCTTGCCCTGCGAGCCCGCGCCGGCACCGTCGGTCCCGAGCTCGCGCTCGACGCGCTTGCGGATCACGAAGCAGCGGCGCTCGAGGTCCAGGCCCGAGAGGGGGGCACCGTCGGAATCCGTGCCGGCGATGAAGACCTGGCGCATGGTGGGCATGGCGTCGCGGGCCAGCGCGCCCAGCGAGCCGTCGTCGGTGGGCTGGTCGCGCCAGCCGAGGACCGTGAGGCCCTCCTCGGCGACGACGCGCTCGACGCCCTCGGCGGCCCGGGTCGCCTCAGCGGCGGCCTGCGGAAGGAAGGCGATGCCCGTCGCGTAGGCGCCCTGGTGGGGCAGCTCGAAGTCCACGACCTCACGGAAGAAGCGGTCCGGGATCTGGATGAGGATGCCCGCGCCGTCACCGGTGTTGGGCTCGGCACCCGCGGCGCCGCGGTGCTCGAGGTTGACGAGGGCGGTGATGGCCTTGTCGACGATGTCCCGGGACTTGCGTCCGTGCATGTCCACCACGAAGGCGACGCCACACGCGTCGTGCTCGTTCGCGGGGTGGTACAGGCCCTGGGGGCCCGGGGGGACGAATCGGCTCATCGAATACCTGCCTCTACGCAGCGCCTCACGGCGGAACGGGTTCTTCAAGGTTCGGCGATCGAAGACTGCAGATCACCTCAGGCATCGTTGGCTGTACGGAAAACTGTAGTTTCCGCGCCCCGGATCACCAAATGGAAGGTCAACCTTACTGGCCTGGACCAGCGCTGATGCACCTGCGAAGCCCCGCGGGCCGCTCGTTTCGGCTAGGTTTCCACGACGTGACCGGAAGTGATCCGGGCGAGCTGCTCACGGTGGGACCGGGACTCGCCGTCGCGCTCGTCGCCCTCGCCCTGACGGGCGCGGCCGTCGCGTGGCTCGGACGCACCGGATACGGCCCCGCGATCCTCGGTTCGACGGCCCGCGCGACGGTCCAGCTCGCGCTGCTCGGGATGGCACTCACGATGATCGTGCGGAGCCTGTGGTTGACAGCGGCGTTCGTGCTGCTCATGGGCGTCACCGCGGGGTGGACGGCGGCGCGGCGCATCGTCGGCCGACGGCCTCGATGGTCGGAGCTGGCGGCGACGACCGGAGCGGTCGCCGGGCCGGCGGCCCTCCTGACCGTCGCACTCATCACGACCGGGGTATTGCCGGCACGCGGAATCGCCGTGATTCCCGTGGCGGGCAGCGCGATCGGCGCGGCGATGGCCGGGGCGGGACTCGCCGGGAGGCGCGCCCTCGAGGAGTTGACCGCCCGCCGCGGCGAGTTGGAGGCCGGTCTCGCGCTGGGCCTGAATCCACGGTTCGTGCGGCTGGAGCTGGCGCGCGCCGCATCCTCGACCGCCCTGATCCCCGCGCTGGACCAGACGCGGACCGTCGGGCTGGTGACGATCCCCGGCGCGTTCGTGGGGATGGTGCTGGGCGGCGCCTCTCCCCTGGCCGCGGCGGTCATGCAGCTGTACGTGCTGGTCGCGATCCTGTGCGTGACGCCGATCGCCGTCGTCGCAGTGACCTGGCTGGCGGCGGACGGCCGGTACGACGCCGGGGCGCCGAACTACTGAAATCGTGTGGTCAGCGAGCGCCGATGGCGTCCAGCTCCGCGACGGCGTCGGCGGGCAGTTCTAGTGCCGCACCGGCGACGTTCTCGCGCAGGTGCACCACCGACGAGGTGCCCGGGATGAGCAGGATGTTCGGCGAGCGCTGCAGCAGCCACGCGAGGGCGACCGCCATCGGGGTCGCGCCGAGGCGGGCCGCGACGGCGCTCAGCACGTCCGACTGCAGCGGGCTGAAGCCGCCCAGTGGGAAGTAGGGGACGTACGCGATGCCCTGCGCCGCGAGCGAATCCACCAACTCGTCATCCACGCGGTGGGCGATGTTGTAGAAGTTCTGCACGCACGCCACCGGCGCGATCGACTGGGCCTCGGCGACCTGCTCGGCCGACACGGTGCTGACGCCCAGGTGCCGGATCAGACCCTGCTGCTGCAGCTCCGCGAGCACCGTGAAGGGCTCGGCGATCGAGCCGGCACTGGGGCTGTCGAAGTCGCCGACGCGCAGGTTCACCACGTCGATCGCCTCCAGGCCGAGGCGCTCGAGGTTCTCGTCGACGGCGCGACGCAGGTCGTCGGGCGCCAGCGCCGGCGGCCAGCCACCGGTGGCATCGCGCCGCGCGCCCACCTTGGTCACGATGTGCAGCGAATCCGGATAGGGATGCAGCGCCTCGCGGATGATCTCGTTGGTGACGAAGGGGCCGTAGTAGTCGCTGGTGTCGATGTGCGTGATGCCGAGGTCGATCACGTCGTGCAGCACCTCGATCGCGGCCTCGCGGTCGGCGGGCGGGCCGAAGACGTGCGGACCTGCGAGTTGCATGGCGCCGTAACCGAATCGGGTCACGGTGAGCTCGCCGCCGAGGTCGAAGGTGCCGCCGGGCAGGGTGGGTGCAGTCATGCACCCATCATCGCACCGCCGTCGCCCGGTGTCAGTGCCCGTGCTTGGCCTCGCGGACCTGACGCCAGCGTTCCATCATCTCGGGAAGCTCGGTGATCATGAACTCGAAGAAGTCCCGCATCACCGACAGCCGTTCCGCGGCTGGGCTGTCGGCCGGAAGCTCTTCGATTCCTTCGTCCGCCAGGTCGCGCCACCGTTCCAGGATCGGGTTTCGGGCGGCGAAGGCCTCGTACCAGATGTCGTCCCCGAGGGTGATCAGGCTGTGCCTGGACCCGGGGACGTGCGTGCGGCGGATCATGCCCGTCTGCTCCAGATAGCTCACCGCGCCCGATACTGCGCCCGCGGAAACCTGCAGCTGCGCAGCGATCTGCGACGGCGTGAGTGCGGCCTCCGGGGAACTGAGCACCGCCGCGAAGACGCGGGACGCCATGCGCTGCATGCCCGCATCCACGAACGCGGCGGCCATGTTCTCGACGAAGTTCGGCGCATCCATGCAGGTCACGATAGCCAAGATTCAGACACTTCACAAATGTGTGAAGTGGGCGTAGCCTCAGCGCCATGACAACTGACGTCATCCGCGTCGAGGGCCTGACCAAGACCTTCGGCAGCGCACGCGCACTCAACGGGCTCGACCTCCACGTCACGCCGGGCGAGGTCCACGCCTTCCTCGGGCCCAACGGGGCGGGCAAGTCCACCACCCTCCGGATTCTGCTCGGTCTGCTGAAGAAGACCTCCGGCACCGTCGAGCTACTGGGTGGCGATCCCTGGTCGCAGGCCCCCGAACTGCACCGGCGGCTCGCCTACGTGCCGGGCGATGTGACGCTGTGGCCCAACCTCTCCGGCGGCGAGATCATCGACCTCATGGGCCGACTGCGCGGCGGGCTCGACGAGGCCCGGCGCGCCGAGCTGATCGAGCGCTTCGCCCTCGACCCCGCGAAGAAGGCGCGGACGTACAGCAAGGGCAACCGGCAGAAGGTCGCGCTCGTCGCCGCGTTCGCCGCCCCCGCCGAGCTGATGATCCTCGACGAGCCCACCTCGGGACTCGACCCCCTCATGGAAGAGGTCTTCACCGACTGTCTCGCCGAGGCGAAGGCCGCCGGCACGTCGATCCTGCTCTCCAGCCACATCCTGTCCGAGGTCGATCGGGTGGCGGACACCGTCACCATCATCAAGGACGGTGCGTCGGTCGAGACCGGTTCGCTGGCCTCCCTGCGCCACCTCTCGCGCACGCGCGTCGAGGCGACGCTCGCGCGCCCCGTCGACCTCACGAACACCGCGGGCGTGCACGATCTCGAGGCCGACGGCGACCGGGTCTCGTTCAGCGTGGAATCCGCCGATCTCGGCCGGCTGCTCGGCGAGCTCGCGGCGGCCGGCCCCACGTCGCTGACCAGCCGCCCGCCCACGCTGGAGGAGCTCTTCCTGCGGCACTACGACACCGCCGGAGCCGTGCGATGACCGGCCTGGGCGCCGCGCTGCGGCTGGTGGTGCGGCGCGACCGCATCCAGCTGGTGGTGTGGCTGTTGCTCTACGTGGCGATGGCCGCGTCGGCCTACTCGACGGCGAAGACCAACTACGCCGACCAGGCCGCCCTCGACTCCGCCGCGCGGGCCGCGAGCGAGAACCCTTCCCTCGTCGCGATGTTCGGCCCGGTGTACTCGGCGAGCACCGGGGCGGTGGGCATGATCAAGATGGTCGTCATGATGGCGGCAGCGCTGGGCCTGCTCACGGGCCTGCTCGTGATCCGTCACACGCGCGCCGACGAGGAGTCCGGCCGCCGGGAGATGCTGGGCGCGTCCGCGATCGACCGCACCGCTCCCCCGCTCGCCGCCCTCGTCGAGACCACCGCGCTGAGCCTGGCGATCGGGGGGCTGAGCGCGCTGACACTCATCGGCATGGGCGCGGATGCGCAGGGCAGCATCCTGTTCGGTGCACTCTGGGCCTTCGCGGGGATCTTCTTCGCCGCCTTCGCGCTGCTCTGCGCCCAGCTCACCGAGGGAGCGCGCGCGGCGCGCGGCCTGTTCGCGGTGGGCCTGGGCGGCGCGTACCTCCTCCGGGCCGTCGGCGACATCTCGGTCATCCGCACCGATGGGACGCCTCCCGCCGAGCCCGGATGGGAGTCCTGGCTCTCGCCGCTCGGCTGGGCGCAGCAGATCCGCCCGTTCGCCGACGATCGGCCCTGGCCGATCCTGCTGCTGCTCGCGGCCTCGGTGGTCCTGGCCGCTGCAGCCCTCCGGCTCGCCGCCCAGCGCGACCTCGGAGCGGGCCTCATCCCCGTCGGGCGGGGCCGGGCGCGCGGCAGCGCACTGCTCCGCTCGGTGGAGGCGCTCACCTGGCGGCTGCACCGGGGCCAGATCATCGGGTGGAGCGTCGGCATGCTGGCCGTGGGTCTCGCCTTCGGCGGCATGGGCAGCGCGATCGACTCGCTCGCCGGTAATGCCGGGACCCGCGAGATACTCGAGCGGCTCGGCGGATCCGGCTCCAGCCTGCTGGACGTCTTCTTCGGCGCCGAGTTCTCCATCATGGGCATGGCGATCGCGGCGCTGGGCATCTCGATCGTCAACACGGCCTGCTCCGAGGAGGTTTCGGGCCGCGCGGAGTATCTCCTCTCGGCACCGGTGGCGCGGTTGCGCTGGTACGCATCGCATCTGGTCGCGGCCGTCGTCGCGACGACCGTGGTCAGCCTCGCGCTGGGCGTGGGCGTCTCGCTCACGGCGGGCCGCGAGCTGATCGTCCCGGCGCTGGCGGCGCTCCCCGCGGTATGGGTGATCACCGCGATCGCCGCCCTCGCCGGCGCGATCTCGGCCCGCTGGTCGTCGGTCGGCTGGATCGTGCTCGCGCTGTGCGTGACCACGATGATCGCCGACGTGCTCAAGCTCCCCGACTGGGTCGCGAAGGTCTCGCCGTTCAAGCACGTCGCCACGCAGCCCGGCGCCGCCGTGCTCACCGGCACCACGATCACGCTGGTCGTGATCGCCGCCGCGGGGTTGATCGCGGCCGCCTTCTCCGAGTCCCGCCGGGACCTGGCGGCGTAGGCCGCCGGGCGGTCGCGGCGGGCCGGCGCGATCTCGGCCCGCGCAGTGCGATAGCTCGTCCGCGCAGCCATACAGAAAGTGAATAGCCGCGGCTCAGCGCCCCCCTGGCCGCGCCGACCAGCGGTTATTCATTTTCTGTATGGACGTCGCGCCACAAGCCTTCCGCGAACCCTGCGGTGCGCGGCACCGCATCGGAGCTCTGCGATACTGCACTTGTGACGAACGACCAGCACCCTCACAGCACGCCGCCGAAGACTCATCCTGCCGAGGATGACACGTTTCCCGCGACGACCGTCGAGTGGACCGCGCAATCCGGCGACGCTCGGCGAATGACGCTGACGCTGGTCCGTCAGCGGCGGCTGTGGCTGCGGGCACTGACGACCGGCCTGATTGTGGGCATCATCGCCACCGCGATCTGCGTCGCGACAGGAAGCGGTTGGCCTCTCGGCCTCGCGATCGGGGGCGGCTTCTCGATCGGTGTGGCACTCGAGATGATGCTTGTCTGGCTCATCAGCGCCTATCGCCACAACAGGATCGGCCTCGCCCCTGGCGCACGATGGGCGCTGGGGTCCGACGCGGTGCGCCTACGCATCGACAACCCGATCAACACGTTCTTCATCGAACGCGCGAATATCGTGTCGATCGACCGAACCCGGCCATTGTCGGTCGTCACGGTGCGCCCGAAACGCCGACTGGGGATCCCTGCCGAGCTGCTGGACTCGTGGATCGACGATCCGTCCTCCTCCTCGTATCCCATCGACTGAGACGGTTGACTCTTCACCTGAGAGAAGTCGGGCTAACTTGAGCGATCAAAAGCCCTGCAAATGACTACTGACCGCAGCGAACGAGTCAGCTGCGGTCAGTGCGTCCTCAGGATAACAGGAGAGTTGCGGTGATGCATATATCTCATCGCGATTCTTTGTCACGGCGTTGTCGCGCTGTGACCGCATCGCTCGAGCAGCAGCCGACCGGCGGGGTAGGCCGCCAGCGATCCCGGCAGCGTCCCCGGCCGGCCGGACTCCAGCACGGCCACCACGTCGCCCAGCTCCGGCGGTCCGCCCGGCTCCACACCGAGCCGGCGCAGCGTCTGCCGCGCGACCGGCTCCGGCGAGTCGAAGACCACGACGTCCCGCCCCGTCCGCGCGCGCAACGCGGCGACGATCGGCTCCCTGACCAGCCCGTAGTGCGTGCACCCCAGCACCACCGACTCGATCTCGGCGGGGGTGGCGGCGGCCGCGGCGTCGATGGCCGCCGCGACCCGCCCGGGGTCGCCGGAGTCGATCGCCTCCGCCAGGCCGTAGCAGGGGATGCGGTGCGCGAGAGCCGGGTCGGCGAAGGCGTCGATGAGCGAGGTCTGGTACTCGCTCACCGTGGCGGCGGCCGTCGCCCAGACGGCGAACGGGCGTCCCGTCGCACCCGCGGGGCGGATCGCGGGCACCACCCCGACCACGGGGATCGCGGGCTCGAACCGCGCCCGCGCCGCCTCCAGCGCATACATCGATCCCGTGTTGCAGGCGACGATGATCGCATCCACGTGATGACGCGCCGCAGCGCCGGCCATGGCGACCACGCACTCCGAGATCTGCGCGGGGTCCAGCAGTCCGTACGGCATGTTGTCGGGGTCTCGAGCGAGGACCAGCTCGGCATCGGGCCGCACGCGGGAGAGGGCGTCGGCGTAGTTGACCATCCCGAACCCGGAGTCGATCACGGCGACGCGCATGACCCGAATTTACCGGTCGAGCCGCAACCGGAAAACGGTGGTCCCGCCCTCGCGCCGGTAATCGACGTCGCCCCCCAGCAGCCGCGCGTTGTCCCGCGCGATCGCGAGCCCGAGACCCGCACCCCCGCCGGCGCCGCGCGAGCGGGCCTCCTGAGCCTTCGCGAACCGCCCGAAGACCCGCTCCTCGTCGCCGGACGGCACGCCCGGCCCGTGGTCGCGCACCTCGACGACGGTGCCGCCGGGCGTGGCGGCGACCGTCACCGTCACCGGCGGAGCCCCGTGCCGGACGGCGTTGCCGACGAGGTTGGTCACCACCGCGATCACCCGGCGCCGATCGGACTCGATCGTGCGCTGCGGCGCACCGTCGAGCACGACGGACGTCCAGCCGCGGGCGGTGAGGGCCTCGCGGAGCGCGCCCACCAGCTCGAAGGACGCGCTTCGCACCTCGGCGGCCCCGGCGTCCAGGCGGGTCATCTCGAGCAGGTCGTCGACGAGGCCGGCCAGGGTGTCGACCTCCGAGGCGACCAGCTCGGAGGCGCGCCGGAGATCGGTGTCGGGGGGCAGGGTCGCGGCCTCCTCGCGCAGCACCTCCGCGGCCGGGACCAGCGCGGCGAGCGGGCTGCGGAGCTCGTGGGAGACGTCGCCGACGAACCGCCTCGAGCGCGCGTCCTGGTGGCGCAGCACGTCGATGGACTCGTTCTGCCGATCGAGCATGGAGTTGAAGGTGTCCGTGAGGTCACGCAGCTCGGTCACGTCGGTCGCGGGCAGCCGGGCCTCGGTGTCGCCGTCGGTGACCCGCGCAGCGACGGACTGGATCCGGCTGAGCGGCCGGATCACCGTGCGGGCGACGACCAGGGCGACGAGGATGCCGAGCAGGGCGCTCCCCCCGACCGCGACGACGACCAGCAGCGTGAGCCGGCTCAGGCGCGGCCCCACGTCCTCGAGCGGCTGCACGGCGTAGACCACGACGCTCTGCCGGCCGTCCAGCACCGACGGCCGGTTCGCGCTGTGCGCCACGAGGACCCGGCCGTCGGACAGTCGCTGAAAGCGGTACAGCGAGGGCACCCGCTCGAGCTCCGCGCGCATCGCCCCGGGAAGATCCTGCGGCCGGGCGGAACCCTGTCGGACCGTGGCGCCGTCGACGTCCACCGTGAAGTCGCCCGGCAGCGACTCGTAGAACGTCGACGAGTAGCGGCCCGGCGCCCCACCGCTGCCCGGCTCCCGCATCCCCTGGCGTTCGAGGTTCTCCATGTCGTGCCGGAAGGTGGTCAGTACGGCGTCCTGCGCGTCCTGGTACACCCAGTCCCGGACGACCACCGCGACGGCGACGCCCGTGACGCCCGCGGTCAGGCACGTGACGACGACGATGATCGCGAGGATCCGGGCGCGCAGGCCCGCGATGAGCGGCGAGCGCCCGCGCCCGGTCACGGAGCGGGCCGGAACCGGTAGCCGAAGCCGCGCACCGTCTCGATGTGGCTGTTCCCGTCGGGCGGGTCGATCTTGGGCCGCAGCCGCAGGATCGCGTTGTCCACCAGCCGGGAGTCGCCGAGGAAGTCCTGGTTCCACGCCATCGCGAGCAACTGCTCGCGGCTGAGCACCTGGCCGGGGTGATCGGCGAAGGCGTACATCAGCCGCTTCTCGGTGGGCGTGAGTGACAGGGGCGCGCCGTCGCGGAGCACCTCCGCGCCGGCCTTGTCGACGGTCAGCGGGCCGTCCTCGGGCGGCGTCAGGGTCGACGATGCCGGCGCGGAACGGCGCAACGCGGCCTTGATCCGGGCGTCGAGCACCCGCGGACTCACGGGCTTGACGACGTAGTCGTCGGCCCCCGCCTCGAGCCCCGCGACGGTGTCGATGTCGTCCGAGCGCGCCGTCAGCATGAGGATCGGAACCGTGCTGGAGCGGCGGATGCGGCGGCACACAGCGAAGCCGTCCTCGCCGGGGAGGCCGACGTCGAGGATCACCACGTCAGTGCCGGTCACCCGCTCCTCGAGGTCGTCCGTGGCGGCGGTCAGGTGCTCGACGCGGTGGTCGAGCCGACCGAGCGAGAGCGTCAGCGCGTCGACGATCGCCGGATCATCCTCGATGAGCAGCAGCCTGACCACCCGTGAGGCTCCCTTCCACGTCGGAGGTCCAGGCCCAGGCGGCCTGACCGACCCGGACCACCGCGGCGGTCCCCACGGCCACCAACCATGCTCCCAGGACATCGCCCGGGCGGTGCCACTGTTGGGCGACGACGAGCACCGAGACCGCGGTCCCGGCCGCCACCGCGACGACGAGGGCGACGCCCCGGTAGCGGCGCGCGGCGGAGCCGACGAGGATCACCGCGAGGGCTGCGACCACCGCGACGGTGTTCGACGGGAAGGAATTGAGCTCGGGGCCGATGCCGAACGACGGGCGCTCCAGCAGGGCCTTGAAGACGAAGGCGGCCGTCACCGTCGCGACGAGCACCAGCGCGGCGGAGACGGCGATCGTCGTCGACCGACGGCTCGCGACGACCGCGGCTACGAGGAGACCGGCGGCCGCGAGCATCGGGAGCTGGTATCGGCCCAGCGCGCCCTCGACGGGGTTCTCCACCCCGAACGCCGCGGAGACGAGCCGCATGAGTTCGTGGTCGACGTGCTGGCCCGCCGGGGTGCCCACGACCGCGAGGTAGAGCCCGCCGAGCGCCAGCACGGCGACGACGGCCGTCGTCGCGGCGGTCCAGGGGCGTGTGCTTGCGAACATGACGCCGAGCATTGTGCCCCATCGTCGCCCGACCGCCTCCGTTTCGCTTCACGAAGGTCACAGTCGTGTCGCAGTCCGCGCCGCGAGCACCGCGCTCGGGATCGTGAATCCTTATATAGTAATATGCGCATGTGCTGATTCCAGATCCGCCGGCGCCGGCACCATCGATCCTGGGCATGCTGAGCTGGGACCCGCCCGCGCTTCCCGTGCTGCCGCTCGCGGCGGCGGTCGCGGCGGGCCTGTACCTCCTGGGGGTGCGGACGGTGCGCCGGTCGGGCCGACGGTGGCCGGTCGCGCGCGTCGTGTCGTTCCTCCTCGGCTGCGTGGTGCTGGCCGGCGTCACCGGGCTACGCATCGAGGCCTACTCCTGGTACCTGTTCAGCGCCTTCATGTTCCAGCAGCTCACGCTGTCGATCCTGGTGCCGCCGCTGCTGGTCGGCGGTGCGCCCGGCGTGCTGCTGCTGCGCGCGACGCCGCACCGCGGGCTGGGCCGCGTCGTGCTCGGGGCGGCGCTCGGCCTGCTGCGCAGTCGCGTCCCGCGGATCCTGCTGCACTCGGGCTTCACGATCCCGCTGTTCCTCGCGAGCTACTACGGCGTGTACCTCGGCGGCGTGGTCGACGCGATCGGCGGGACCTGGATCGGGCACACCGCGCTGCAGGTCTTCTTCCTCGGCGCGGGGCTGCTGTTCATCATCCCGATCCTGTCGATCGGCCCGCTGCCCGGCCGCGACTCCTGGCTCATGCGCTTCTTCGACATCTTCATCGAGATGCCGCTGCACGTCTTCATCGGCGTGATCCTCATGATGGCGACCACCCCGATGGTCGCGCTGTTCGCGACGCCGCCCGCGTCGTGGGGCATCGACCCGCTGCGCGACCAGTCCATCGCCGGCGCCCTGGCCTGGTCGTACGGCGAACCGATCGCGATGATCACCGTCTGCCTGTTCGCGCTGCGCTGGCGCCGGGCCGAGCGGCGCGACGCCGAGCGGGCAGGGGCGGACCGCCGGGCAGAGGACGAGCGCGAGGCCTACAACGCCTATCTGCGCGAACTGCGCGGTCAGTAGTCTGGCGCCATGCGCCGCGCCCGACTCATCCTGCTCGCGGGGACGTTGCTCTACTCCGCGTGGGTGCTCGCGCCGCTACTGGGCTCCCGACTGAGCCAGCTGCACTCCTTCGTCAGCGAAGTCGGCGCCGCCGGGCAGCCGAACGCCCAGTTCTTCCGCGCGACCGACCTGCTCGCGGGAACCGCCTTCGTCGTGGCGGCCGCGCTGGGCCACCGCGCCCTGCGGCCCGTCTCGGTCCTCGGCCTGATCACTCTCGCCGGGCTCGTCGCCTTCGGCGCGGCCACGATGCTCGACGCCCTCATGCCGCTCTCCTGCACCCCCACCGCCGACGCCGCCTGCGCCGCGCGGGAGGCCGCGGGCCATGTGCCGTTCACGCACGTCGGGCACGCTTTCTCGTCGGGGATCGCGGGTTTCGGCGCTGTGGTCGCCGTGCTCGGGTGGGCGCTGTGGCACCGCTCGGAGACGAAGGCCCGATCCGCGGGGCAGGGTGCGGGACGAGCCTTCGACGGTGCGCGCCTCACCCTCGGCATGGGGGTGGCGTACCTGGTGGCGACCGCGTGGACGCTGGCGGCGATGGTCCAGCCGAACCTCTACCTCGGGCTGGCCCAACGCGCGCAGGTGATCGCGATCACTCTCTGGCTGGTGTTGCTGGCGACGTCGCCCCGGGTTCGGCGGCCTCGCGCTCTGCCGCCCGGAGCACCGCCTCGAGCAGGCCGGGATACGCCGCGTTCGCCTCGTCGATCAGCAACAACTGCCGGGCAGTCGCTCCCAGATCGTCGCGACGGGTGAGGCCGGCCTCGCGCAGCACCTTGAAGTGATGGCTCGCGGTCGCCTTCGTGACGCCGTCGTAGAGCTCCCCGCAGGCGAGGGGGCGCCGTTCGCGGTGCAGGCGCCGGACCATCTCCAGGCGCACCGGATCGGCCAACGCCGTGAGCACGGTGTGCAAGGAGGCGGTGACTGTCGCGTGGGTCATCATTCTCGTTCCCTGAGATAACGGTTTGATCTTCGTCGAACCGGGTGTACTGTTGCCGCATGGTTCGACGATCGTCGAACCACCACCGTACACCCGGAGGCACGGATGAGCCTGGCGCCGCAGGTCGCGACACCGTCGACCCACGTCCACCCGCAGCGCTGGTCCTTCGCCCTCCTGCTCGCGCTGCTCGCGCTGGCCCTCGGCGTATCCGGGCTCCCGTCGCCGCTGTACCCGCTCTACCAGGAGCAATGGCATCTGTCGGCGCTGTCGACGACGATCGTCTTCGCGGTCTACGCGATGGGGGCACTCGGCGCGGCGCTGACCGTCGGGCCGATCTCCGACGCCATCGGCCGCAAGCCCGTGCTGCTCGCCGCGGTCGGCACGATCCTCGTCGGGCTGCTGCTGTTCTTGTTCGCCGGCGCGGAGTGGCAGCTGATCCTCGCGCGGTTCCTGCACGGCGCTGCCATCGGCTCGATCACCGTAGTGGCCGGCGCCGCCCTCCTCGACGTGCGGCCCACCGACGGTGCCCGCAACGGGATGCTCTCCGGCGTCGCCCTCAACGTCGGCATCGCCGCCACCGCGCTCGGCGCCGCGGCCGTCGCCCAATACGCGCCGTACCCGCTGCGCACTCCGTTCGTGGCGATGGGCATCGTGGTGCTCGCGATCCTGGTCGGCGTGATCGCACTGATCGAACCCCACGTCGGGCGCACCGGCGAGCGGGTCCGCCTGAGCCGCCCGGGGGTGCCCGGCGAGATCGCCGCCGACTTCTGGTTCTCCGGCATCGGCATCGTCACCGCGTGGTCGGTACTCGGCGTCTTCCTCAGCCTCTACCCCGCGCTCGTGCAGCACGTGACCGGACACCGCTCGGTGATCTTCACCGGCTGCCTCGTCGCCCTGATGGCGATCGCCTCGGCGATCGCGCAGTTCATCGGAGGCCGCTACCCCGCGAAGCCGACCGCGATCGTCGGCGACATCGGGCTCGCAGTCTCGCTGGCGCTCGCGGTGGTCGCGGTGCGCTACGGGCACACGTGGCTCATCGTGGTCGACACCGTCCTGCTGGGCGCCACCTTCGGGCTGGCCTTCGGCGGCTCGCTGCGGCACCTCGGCTCGGTCGCGCCCGCGCACGCCCGTGGCCAAGTGATGAGCGCCTACTACCTGCTCGGCTACCTCGCGATGGGCGTGCCGACGGTGATCGCCGGGTATCTCGCCACGCGGTACAGCACCGCGACCATCTTCCCGTGGTTCGCCGCCGCCGTCGCCACGGCCTGCCTCGGCGCCGCCGCGATCGGCCTCCGCGGTCGACGGTCCGCAATCGTCGGGTAGGGCTGGGCCGCGCAGCGAGGCGGTGTCGGCGATCTCGGGCCGCTCTCGGATTCTGTCCGTTTCGGACGCGTCGGCAATCGCAGCGGCTCCGGAGAGGGAGGGCCACCTCACCGTGGGGGATTCGGCGTCGCGCGGGGGACGTCCGCTCCCACACCGAACGCCGCGGCTTCCCATGGGGGACGCGACGCCGCGCGGGGGACGACTCGACCCCCACGAGACGAGCGGCTTCCCGTGGGGGAGGGAACGTCCTGCGCTCCTCTCGGCGCGGCGCGGGGGACGACCTGCGAGCACGATGGGTCGATACGGTGGCTTTCACCACGCGAGCATCGACGACGCTCCCTCGACCTCTGCAGCCCGCGTCCCCGCTCGGAGGGCTCGCCCCCTGTCCGAAACGGACAGAATACGAGAGTCGCGTGGCCGGACGTGCGACCTCCCGCCACCCGAGCGGCGACGGGCCGCGGGTCAGCCGCCGGGGGTGCCGGCGCTCGTGGCGGGGGACGGCGGGGCCGACGGCGCCGCGGAGGTGGTCTCCGGCGCATCGCCCTGCGCACCCGGCGGGAGGGCACCGCCGGCGACCCACGTGGCCCACGGCACGGACCAGTCGCCGTTCTGCCACTGCTCCAACGCGGGACCGCCCGTGTTGCGGACCTCCACCACGTCGCCCGGCTGCGCCAGCCCGAAGAACCACTGCGCGTTCGCGGGGCTCAGGTTGAGGCAGCCGTGCGACTCGTTGCGGACGCCCTGCGCGCCGATGTTGTCGAGGGCGTGCAGGTAGATGCCGTCGTTGCTGATCCGGGTGGCCCAGCCGATGGTCTGCTTGTAGCCGAGCCGCGAGTTGATCGGCAGCCCGTACGTCGACGAGTCCATGACGACCGGGTTCGCCTTGTCGAGCACGGTGTAGACGCCGCGCTGCGTCCAGAAGTGGAAGGTCTTGCCGTTGATGACCTCGTTGCCGCCCTGCCCCATCGACGTGGGCATCGACCGCACCATCTGGCCGTTGACGAAGACCTGCACCTGCTTGGTGGTGTCGTCGGCGATGGAGACGTGCGACTCGCCGATCGAGAACGCGATCGCGATGTCCTTCTCGCCCCACAGCCCCGGGCTGACCTCCTTGCCGAAGGCCTTGACCTCGATCGACACCTTCGTGCCCGACGGGTAGTAGTCCTTGGGCCGCCACGCCACCGTCTTGTCGGTGGTCCACATCCACGCGCCCTCGAGCGGCGGGGTCGTGGTGACCTTGAGCAGCCTCTGGGCCATCGCCCGGTCCTTGATCGGCTCGTCGAAGTGGACGACCGCGACCTGCCCGACGCCGTAGACGGCACCGTCGTTGAGCGACATCCCGCCCGTGTTCTCGAAGTAGGGCAGCGTCTTGTTCGTCTCGTCGACGGTGACCGTGGAGAAGGTGGTGCGCTTCTCGCGCTGCTGCCCCAACGTCTCGTACTTCGCAACCAGCGTGTACTGCGCGTTGTACTCGAGGGGCTTCGACGCCTTCCAGGTCAGCAGGTCCGTCGACAGCGCGCCCTCGATGGTGGCGCCCTTCGCGTCCGTCAGCGTGACCGAGCCGAGGACGGCCTTCGCGATCGACACCGTGACCGGGGTGACCGGGCTGACGGCCTGGGCGCCGTCGGCCGGGGCGACGGTGACCTCCGCCGGATCGGGCGGGGGCGTGGACGGCCCCGCGCTCGTGCCGCCACCGGTCAGTTCGCCGATCGTGCAGCCCGCGGCCACCAGGGGCACCGCCGCGGCGGCACCGACCAGGACCGCACGCCGACCGACGCGCTCGTTGAACATACTCACTCGACGTCCCCTCACTGCTTACATGCGAGTCTAACGATGAGTGCTGACATCGTCCTCGGGGTAGCGCTCCCAATGCATCGCCGCACCGAGTGGCCGACGCTCGCGCCAACCGAATCGCTCGAGATCGGGGACCGTCTGCAGGGACGTCACGGGACCGACGCACAACCACGCGACGACGTGGACGTGCTCGGGCACGTTCACCAGGGCGCGCACGAAGGGCTCCCGGTAGAACGACACCCAGCCCACGCCGATGCCCTCCGCGGTCGCCGCGAGCCACAGGTTCTGGATGGCCAGCGCCACCGAGAGTCGGCCCGTCTCGTCGATGGTGTGGCGGCCCAGGATGTGCGCGCCGCCGCGGGTGGGGTCGTAGGTGACCACCACGCCGGTCCGCGACGCTTCGATCCCCTCGACGACGATGGGGTTGAAGGTGTCCTTGCGGTCCGGCGGCAGCGAGCGGGCGAAGTCCTCACGACACTCACCGACATGCCCGGCGAATCGCGCGAGCGTCTCGGGTTCCTGCACCACGACGAAGTCCCAGGGCTGCGTGTTCCCGACGCTGGGCGCGCTGTGCGCGGCGCCGAGGATCCGCAGCAGCCGCTCCTCGTCGATCCGCTCGCCGGAGAACTCGTTGCGCACGTCGCGCCGGCGCAGGATCGCCTCGAAGACGTCCATCACGCCCCGTGCGCGCCGGACGCCTCGGCACCGTCCGCGAGCGCGGCCAGGGCGTCGCCGGTGAGCCGTTGCGTGGTCCATTCGTCCATCGGCACCGCGCCGATGGACCGGTAGAGGCCGATCGCGGGCGCGTTCCAGTCCAGGACGGTCCACTCGAGGCGGGCGTACCCGTTGTCCCGGCACTCCTGAGCGAGGGCCGCGAGCAGCTTCTTGCCGTGGCCGCCGCCGCGGGCGCCCGGCCGGACGTACAGGTCCTCGAGCCAGATGCCATGCGTACCGGTCCAGGTGGAGAACGTGCGGAAGTAGACGGCCATCCCGACGACGGTGTCGGCACCGTCGGGCCCCGGCTCCGTGGCGATGCGTGCGAAGACGGCGGGCGCGGCCCCGAACAGCGCGTCGTGCAGTTGTCGGGCGGTGGCGACCGCCGAGTCGGGCTCCTCCTCGTAGGCCGCGAGCTCGGCGATCATGGCGAGGATCTCCGGCACGTCAGCCGGTACGGCGGGACGGATCACGGCGCCCCACCCGCGGCCGCGGCCTGCGCCGCGATCGCCGGCATGAGGCATTCGCGGACGACACGGCCCGCGGTGTACGGGTCGTCGAAACTGATCAAGCCGTCGGGCGCGAGCAGCACGGAGTGCCCGACGCGCGCGAAGATCTCGGCGATGGGCTTGGGATCGAACTCCGGCAGATCACCGCTCGTCTGGAAGCCCACGATGATGTTCGCGGCGAACTCTCGACCGATCTCGATGACCATGCCGCCGCCCTGCGCGATCATCGGCAGGCCCACGACGACGTTGCCGTCGCCGATGCCGCGGATCAGCGGCCGGCGGTGCGCCTCACGGAGAAAGGCCACGAACCCCTCGGTGAGCGCCTCCTCGACGGAGCGCAAGCCCTGGACCTGCTGCTCCACCGTCTTGAGCAGCTGCTCGGCCTCGTACCGGATGGCCTGCTGGACGAGGTTGTCCTTGCGGTTGAACCGCCGGTAGACGGTGGCCACACCGATTCCCGCGAGATTCGCGACGTTCTCCATCGTGGTCCGCGAGATGCCGACACTGCCGATGCTCGACACCGCGGCAGACAGGATGCTCTGCGCGGTCTGATCGTTTCTGCCGGGACTCACAACGCCCGATTCTAGGCGCAGTGGGACGATGGAGGCATGAACGACGGTCCGAGCAAGCCCAGCCCCGTGCAGTACATCCTGTACTCCTACGGAAGGAGCGTGCTGCCGCCGTCGATGCACGCCTGGGTCGCCAATGACCTCGCCGGACCGCGTGCCGCGCTGCGGACCGTCGTGCGGTTCGCGATCCCGTGCCTGCTGATCCTGATCCCGTTCTGGTTCATCGACACCTCCGTGCTGAACCGCGCGACGATGACCCTGCCGATCTTCATCCCCTTCGTCTACTTCTCCATCGCGCTGAACAAGATCTACCGGCGCGCGCGGCTGCGGCACCACGGCCTCGACCCCGACCTCGTCGACCAGATCGCACGGGAGAAAGAGGCGGACCTGCACGCCGCCTACATCGCCAAGCACGGGCCGCGCGACCACTGAGCCTGCGGGGCACCGATCTGTGCGCCACGTCCTACGATCGGTGATATGGCGCTCACCGACATCGTCCAGAAGCTGGCCCTGAAGACTCCGACGCCGCTCGTCGCGGCCGGAGCGAAGCTCATCTACGGGCTGCCCGTGTCCGTCAAGCGGCGGCTCGGCTCGCCGCAGACCGTCGACGGCAACGAGTTGGACCTGGACTCGCAGATCACCCTGCTCCTGCTCAAGGCGCAGGGCGTCGAAGGACTCGCCGGCCCCCGCGACGTCGCGCACTCACGTGCGTCGATGCGCCTGCTGAGCGTCGCGGTCGGCGCGGGTGCGGCGCCCTCGGTCGGAGTCCGCGAACTCCTGGTCGACGGTGCCGCCGGCTCCCTCCCGGCGCGCCTCTACACCCCCCCGGGGCTCGACGCCGGATCGCCGCTCGTCGTCTTCTTCCACGGAGGCGGCTTCGCGCTGGGGGACCTGGACACTCACGACGCACCGTGCCGCTACATCGCGGACCGGGCGCGGGTCCGGGTGCTCTCCGTCGCCTACCGGCTCGCGCCCGAGGCGATCTTCCCGGCGGCCGCCGACGACGCCGTGGCGGCCACGGTCTGGGCCATCGAGCACGCCCAGGAACTCGGCGCCGACCCGACGCGCGTGGCCGTCTCCGGCGACAGCGCGGGCGGCAACCTCGCCGGCGTCGCGGCGCGCGAGTTGGCGCTGGCCGGCGGGGTCCAGCCGGCGTTCTCGCTGCTCTTCTACCCCGTGACCGGCGCCGACCCGGAGAACCACAGTCGCGACACCTTCGCCTCCGGCTACTTCCTCACCAAGACCGACATCGAGTTCTTCCGGCAGCTGTACACCCCGGAGCCGGGCCAGGACACCGACCCCAAGTTCGATCTGCGCCACGCCGACGGCCTCGCCGGCATCGGCCGGACGCACATCGTGGTCGGAGGATTCGACCCGCTGCGCGACGAGGGCGCGGCCTACGCCCAGCGGCTCCGCGACGCGGGCGTGGACGCCACGACGCAGCTGGCACCGGGGGCGCTGCACGGCTTCCTCAACAAGGTCGGCGTGAGCGCCGATGCCCGCGTCGACGTGGATGCGGCGCTCGATGTCTTGAAAGAAGTTCTCGTACGCCGTTGACGACAACAAACGTTGGCAGTGGCGCCTTCCTGCGCACACGCATGTCACGAGAAGGGTGGCACCGGTAGGGCGATACCCGTATCGTGGGTCGTGCGGTCGCCATATGACGTCTCCCCCCACGTCGGCGGCTGCATGATTGAGCCTTGATACCGGTTCCCCCTCCTCCCCCCATTCCGGGAGCCGGTATCAAGGCCTTTCACGTTCTCGGCCCGACCGATCGCTGTCGGGGTCGTCGGCGCCGGGGTGGATACTGGAGGGGTGACCGATCTCGACCAGGCCCCCGCTCCGGCCGCCGCGCAGCCGGAACAGGCGCAACGCACCTTCCTCGACGTCGGCGGCATGACCTGTGCCGCGTGTGTCGGACGGGTCGAGCGCAAGCTCAACAAGCTCGACGGGGTGCGCGCCGTGGTCAACCTGGCCACGCGGACGGCCACCGTCGAGCACGCGCCGACGGTGACCGTCGAGCAGCTGACCGGCACGGTCGAGGCCGCGGGATACACGGCGGCGCCGAAGTCCCCGAACCCTCGCCGCACGATCCTCGCCGAGGAACGCGAGCGACGCGACGTCCTGCGTCGGCTGATCGTCTCGCTGGTGCTGTTCGTGCCGGCCGCGGATCTGTCGATCGTGCTCGCGACCATCCCATCGACCCGCTTCCCCGGCTGGCAGTGGGTGCTGCTCGCGCTGAGCCTGCCCGTCGTGACCTGGGGCGCCTGGCCCCTGCACAAGCGGGCTTTCCTGGGCGCGCGGCACGGCGCCGCGACGATGGACACCCTGGTCTCGGTCGGGATCATCTCCGCCACGGCCTGGTCCGTGGTCACGGTGCTCACCCCCGGTCGCCAGCGCCCCGACCCGCACGGCTTCTGGAACGCGATCTTCCAGTCCGACCCGATCTACCTCGAGGTCGCGATGGGCGTCACCGTCTTCGTGCTGGCGGGCCGCTATTTCGAGGCGTCGGCGCGCGCCAAGGCGGCGTCCGCGCTGCGGGAGCTCGCGACGCGCGGCGCCCGCGAGGTATCGGTGCTGGTCCGCGACGGCTCCGAGCTCCGCATACCTGTCCGGGAGCTGCGCGAGGACCAGCTGTTCGTGGTGCGCCCGGGCGAGACGATAGCGACGGACGGCACCGTCGAATCCGGGTCGGCGTTCGTCGACAACTCGACGATGACCGGCGAGTCCCGCCCCGTGCCCGCGGGACCGGGCGATCGCGTCGTGGGCGGCACCGTCTGCCAGGACGGCCGCCTGACGGTGCGCGCGACCGCCGTCGGCGAGGACACGACGTTCGCCGCGATGCTCCGCCTCGTCGAGGACGCCCAGGCCACGAAGGCGCGGATGCAGCGCCTCGCCGACCGCGTCTCCGCCGTCTTCGTGCCGTGCGTCTTCGCCATCGCGGCGCTGACCTTCGTGGGTTGGCTGATCGCCAGCGGGATCGACGACGCCGTGAAGTCCGCGATCGCCGTGCTCGTGATCGCCTGCCCGTGCGCCCTGGGGCTGGCGACCCCTGTCGCGTTCATGGTCGCGTCCGGCCGTGGCGCGCAGCTCGGCGTGTACGTCCGCGGCCACAGCGCACTGGAGGCCACCGAGACCATCGACACCGTCGTCTTCGACAAGACCGGCACCGTGACCACCGGCGTGCTCTCGGTGGCGGGAGTGACCGTCGCGCCCGGGCGCACCGAGGAGACCGTGCTCAGGCTCGCCGGCGCCGTCGAGGCGGCGTCCGAGCACGCCGTCGCCCGGGCCGTCGTCGCGCGCGCCGGATCCGACCTGCCCGCCGTCGACGACTTCCGGGCCGTGCCCGGGCTCGGCGCCACGGGCGTCGTCGAGGGTGCCTCGGTCCGGGTCGGCTCGCCGCGGTTCGTCGCGCCCGGGGTGCTCTCCGCAGCCGTCGAGGCAGCCGCGGAGGCCGGGCGCACCGTCGCCGTGGTGGAGGTCGACGGTGCCGTCGCCGCCGTCCTCGAGGTGGCCGACACGATCAAGCCCGACGCCGCGGACGCGGTCGCGCGGCTGCACGCGGCGGGCATCCGGACCGTGCTCCTGACCGGCGACAACGCCGCCGCGGCGGCGAAGATCGCCGTGCTCGTCGGCATCGACGATGTGCGCGCCGACGTCCTGCCCGACGGGAAGGTCGCGGCGATCCGCGAGCTGCAGGCGTCCGGGCGCCGCGTCGCGATGGTGGGCGACGGCGTGAACGACGGCCCCGCGCTCGCCGCGGCGGATCTGGGGCTGGCGATGGGCACGGGCACCGACGTGGCGCAGAGCGCGGCCGACGTCGTGCTCATGCGCGAGGAGCTCTCTGCGGTACCCGACGCCCTGGGTCTCGCCCGCGCCACGCTGAAGACCATCAAGACGAACCTGGTGTGGGCCTTCGGCTACAACGTCGCCGCGATCCCCGTCGCCGTCGCCGGCCTGCTGAATCCGCTCATCGGCGCCGCCGCGATGGCCTTCAGCTCCTTCTTCGTCGTGTGGAACAGCCTGCGGCTGCGGAAGTTCGGCGCGCGGTAGCTGTTCGGGAGAAGCCCGCTGCAGTCACCGCCCACGCGGACTCGGCGCGCTCCGCTGCGGTCATTTACAATTTTGCAATGCCACAACGTCTCACCGCTGTCGACGCTGCTCGCGGGCTCGCAGTGTTCAGTATGGTCACCGGGCACTTCGCTGAAGGCAGCATCCTCGCGTGGCCGACCCACATGATCCCGTACTTCGACGGTGCGTCGGCGTTCGTCCTGTTATCGGGACTCATTCTCGGCGTAGTGCATCGGCGCTGGGTGGACCGGGACAACGGCTTCTCGACCTCCCGTGAGCGCCTCGTCCGCAGGATCGCGGTCATCTACCTCTGCCAGGTGTTCCTGTGCGCGGTCGCCGCGCTCATCTCCTACGCCCTGCCTCCGGCGCGGCAGCTGGGACTCTCCCCGATCGGGGAGACGGAGCACCCTCTCCTCCAGGTCTTCGCCATGCGGTACCTGCCCGCGGGTGGCGAGATCCTCGTCCTCTACTTCGTCCTGATGTGCGGCGCACTGGTCCTCATCCCACTTCTCCGCCGGAACCTGTGGGCGCCGATCATCGCCGTGTCCGTCGGCCTGTACGTCTGGGCGATCCTGGCGCCGCCGGCCTGGTTCATGCTGCCGAACGCGAGCCCGGCCGGGGCCACGGCGAACTGGGCAGCGTGGCAGGCTCTGTTCGTCCCCGCCCTGGTCATCGGCTGGAAGTGGCAGGACTGGAGCATTGACGCGCGTCTGCGGAGCCCCCGCGTACTGCTGGTGCTCCTGGCCGGCACGGCCGCGGCGTTCGTCGCCGGGCGCGCCGTGACCGGGCGCGCCGCGGACGAGTTCCTCGGTGCGAAGATCGACTTCGGGCCGGCGCGGATCGTCGCCGCGTGGGTCGTTCTGCCGGCGGTACTCGCCGTGATCACGCTGCTCCTGCACTACGGCTGGTTCCAGCGCGCCGCGCATCCGTTCGTGATGGTCGGGACGCGATCGCTCGATTCCTACGTCCTGCAGTCCGTTCTCCTCATCACGATCCCGATCGTCCTGATCCAGCCGTGGGGGCCGGCGCGCGCGACGCTGGTGACGCTGGCCGTGCTCGCGGCGTGCTGGGCCTGGGCGGAGTTCCGGAAGTGGTCCGGGTGGTCGAAGCTGCACCAGCGACCGGCCCGGTTCCGGAAGACGGCGCCCGCTCCCGCTCCGCTCGCGAGCACGGGTGACGAGCCGTCGCCGGCGTCGCGCGACGCGGTCGGATAGGGCGTCAGAGCAACTCGGGCTCGGTGTCCTCGTCGCGATTGCGCCAGGCCCAGTGCAGCACCAGGCCGAGGGTGACCAGCGCGATCGCAGCCTCGTCGGTGGCCCACGCGACGACGCCGCCGACGAACTGGTCGCGGTGCAGATCCGTCATCCACGGGAAATCGAGGTACAGGTACAGGCGCGAGCCGATGAGCCCGTCCATCGTCATCACGATGAGCGCGAAGACCATGGTGATCGGCATCATCGCCAGCAGCATGCCGATTCGGCCGATGAAGGGCAGCTCGCCCGGCACCGGGTCGATCTGGAAGACGCGCCAGTAGAACAGGAAGCCGGTGAACAGCAGCGCGGAGTAGATCGCCAGGTGACCCCAGTGGTACCGGCCGATGGCGTCGAAGAGCGGGGTGAAGTAGAGGCCGAAGAGCACGGCTGCGAACAGGCCGAGTTGCACGACGGGCCGCATCAGGACGGCGAACGAGCGCGAGTCGAGCACCGTCGCCAGCCAGCGCGCGGGCGCCCCGGTCAGGGTGTCGCGCAGCAGCGTGATCGGGGCGCCCAGCAGCAGGAAGACCGGCACGATCGAGGTCATCAGCATGTGCACCACCATGTGCACGCTGAACATCGCGTTGGAGTAGGTGCGCAGCCCGGAACTGGTCAGGGTGAGCAGGAAGGCGCATCCCAGCACGAAGAAGACGCTCCGGTACCAGGGCCAGTTCGTCGTGCGCCGCACCAGGATCAGGTAGCCGACGGCGAGGGCGATCGCGAACGGCGCGAGGTTCAGGTCGGGACGCCAGTTCCCGAGGAAGGCCATCGCGCTCGGCGGATCCGGCAGGTTGTAGCCGAGGAAGTTCTCCCCCACCGTCGGGCGGCTGCGCAGGAAGGGCGGCGGCGTCAGCTCGGACGCCGCGATCGCGGTGCCGAACGCTGCGGTCAGCAGGGCCCCCGCGACCGGCAGGGCACGCAGCCAGTGCGCCGCGCCCGCGGCGAGCAGGAGCCCGCCGGTGGCGAGCAGCAGCAGGCCGTACCAGGTGACCCACAGGTCGGAACCCGGCGCCATGACGACGGCGATGACCGCCCCGTTGAGCAGCGCGACACCCGCGTACAGCGGACCGATCCAGCGGCGCTCCGGCCGCGCCGGGAGCCGCACCGCCGACCACAGGCCCCCGAGCCACAGCGCCGCGACCACGCCGAGGGTGATCAGCGCTGCAGTCGTGTAGTCGTGGTTCCAGTTCTGCGCCTCGTTGGCGGTGACGATCGTGGCGAGCAGGCCGACGACGGCGGGCAGCAGCATCCACAGGTGCGCCATCCAGGTCATCGCGGTGCGCAGCGCCGCGTACACGATCACGGCGCACACCAGCGAGACGATCCAGCCCTTGGCCGTGTCGGACGCCGAGATGAGGATGCCGAGACCGCCGACGCGGTACGTATCGACGAGGTTCTGGGCGGCGCTCTCCGCGGCCGCCAGGAAGATCATCGGGAGCGAGACGACGGCCCAGACGGCGGCGTACCGTCGGGCCTGCAGCTGCGTGAGGTAGCCGCGCAGGCCCAGCTCGCCCGTATCGAGGGCCTTGGTCCGGAAGACCGCGTAGGCCACGGCACCGAAGGTCAGGGCGGCGGCGACGGTTCCGACGACCCGGCCGACGGCGGCGCCGTACGCGGTGAGCGCGCCCGGGTAGGCGTTGCCGTTGACGAGGTATCGCAACGCGCCCTCGCTGGCGACGAGCCAGATCACGACCGCGACGGCGGCGAGGGATCCGACGACGAGCGCCGCGATGCCGCCCGAGCGCGGTGCGCCCGGGGATCCTTCGGTCATCGCGGCGGCGTCGGTCTCCTGCGCCACCGTCGACAAGTTACTTCGCGTCCTTGATCTTCTTCACGGACTTGTCGAAGAAGCCGTCGAACTCGCCGCGGTCCGGGTCGCCGCCGAGCTTGGTGGCCTGCACCGCGACGGTGTAGCCGCGCAGCGAGGCCACACCGACGAGGACCTTCTGGTGGATCGGGAAGGAATCAGTGCCCTTGGTGCGGGTGCCGTCGAGGGCGATCTCGAAGGTCGCCTTCTGCGTGTCCGAGGAGACCTCCTTGGTGATGGCGCGCACCTTGATGGCGCCGCCCCGCGGATCGTTGGTCTCGATGGTCACGTCGGAGCACAGCTTGAGCAGGCCGACCTTGAGGGTGTCGACGTCGGAGTCCTTGGCGATCAGCGTCTCACTCAGGCTCTTGCGGTCCTGGTCGTGCACGCCGGCGACGGTGTCACCGTTCCCCTGGCCGCCGCCGGCGGCGGCGAGGACGTTCTTGCACTCCGGCGGGGTGACCTTCGCCGAGTTCGCGAGCGTCAGCGGATCGGCACCGAGCTCGTTGGCCAGTCGCTGCTGCGGCGAGGGCACGACGATGTAGCCGCCCGGGAAGTCGCTCGAGTTGAGCAGCAGCTCCGCCGCCGAGGCGGTGGGCTTCGACGTGGTGTCGGGGTCGGCGACGGCGACCCCACCGGTGAGGCCGACGACCAGCGAGGTCGCGGCGGTGAGGGTGGCGGCGCGACGGAGGCCCGCTCGCTTGAGGTCAGTCTTCGCGTTCATCGATTCCTCTATCTGTTCTTGGCTGTCGGGCGTTACCGCGCGATGCGGTTGCGCAGCGCCATTCGGCTCAGGGCGGCCACGGCCACCACGATCTCCGCCGCGGCGAAGACGATCATCAAGGTCATCCAGGGTTGCATCGCGCTCATCGAGTGCCCCATCGCGCCCATGTCCATGCCGGGCATCGAGTGGTCCATGCCGGCCATTCCCGCATTCATCGCCGACATGAGCACCGGGTGCAGCGCGATCATGATGGCGCCCATGGCCGCGGTCCGCACCCAGGCGCTGACCGTCGGGTTGCGGAACAGGCACACGGAGCAATGCGCGCAACCGATCAGCATCGCGGCGACGATCAACGAGACCACCCAGCTGTTCTCGCCGAGCATCGGCAGGTGCACCAGCGACGTGGCCAGAGCGACGGCCGCGCCGACCCAGCCCCAGATCCGGGTGGTGCGCGACATCTTCTCGGTGTTCTCCGCGTGCTTGTGCGTCACGCGCGTCATCCTACCTGGGATTACGCGGTGAGCAGAATCCTCGACGAGCCTGTGTGCGCGGCCACGTCGGGCAACCCTCGTCGCTTGACCGTCCCCGGCCGTCGTGATCGACTGTGCCCAGGTAATCGGCGTTACGAAACCAGCGCTTCAGCACGCCGACCGAGCGGAACGGGTCCGTCATGAACGCGAAGCACGTGGGCGCGCTGACCGCTGCCCTCCTCACTGCGACCGCCCTCACCGCGTGCGGGTCGAGCGACGACCAGCAGGACAGCTCCGTCGCCTTCAGCCAGGTCACCGGCGACGACTTCACGTCGAACCCGGGCGCCTTCCAGACCGACGGCGTGCCCGTTCCCGAGAAGGGCGTCACGATGGTCGGCGACCCCGTCGCCGCACAGGCCGTCGCGAACGCCGGGCTCGAGCAGGGCACAATCACCGCGAGCTCGGACGACGGGACCACCGTCTTCTACCCGAAGGCCCCTCCCGTTCCCGGGCTGCCCGTCGCGGAGCAGGAGGTCGCGCCCCCGCCGCCGCAGCTCACCCGCCCCGTGAACACGCGCCCGTGGAACTACACCCCGTACCAGATCACCGTCTACCGACAGATCTGCGAGACCGGCCGGTGGAACGATTGGGTCGCGGGCGCCGAGGTGCAGTCGCAGACCTGCTGGACCGTGTACGGCCGCCAACTCGGCGTTCGTCCCTGGTACCCCGGCCAGCCGAAGCCGTGGGAGCGCCCGACCTGGCCCAAGCCTTGGTACGAGCCGACGTTCCGCGCCGACGTCCCGGTCATGTGGGTGTACCCGCGCGACTGGAGCCGGCCGCGTCCGCAGCCGATCGTGTCCGTCTCGATCGGCCTGAACGTCCCGCAGAACCCGCACGCCCGCCCCAACCCGCGATTCCGCGACGACCCCTACGTCCCGGTATGGGCGGTCACGCCCGGCCGGCCCGTCGCCGCCCGGGACCAGGCGCGGGTCGTCGCGCCGTGGCTCGCCTACGACGTCACGCCGACGGGCCGCTACACCCCACCGCCCGTCTACCCGGGCACGGTCCTCGCGGCCGTTCCCACGTCGGGCCGGGCCGAGGTCGTCACCGCCCTCCCGGGTGGGGACGGCGAGTGGAGTCCCAATCGGGATAGGACGGTGCTCGTCCCCTCCGCCCGGGCCATCGCCGGCGCCAGCGTCTACAACGGCACCCGCGCCGATGTGGTGCGTGCGTTGGGCGAGGACGTCGACGTGCGCGTCGCGACGAGCCGCACCCGCGCGGCGGCGACCACCACCACGACCACCACGGCGAAGAAGACGACCACGACCGACAAGAGCGCGGACGCCACCTCGACGACGAAGACCACCGACTCCGACGGGACCGGGGCCGCGACCACGACGCGGACCACCGACCGCACGACGACCACGACGACCTCGGAGAAGCCGTCGAGCACGAAGCGCACGACGACGGAACCGACCACGGCGACGACCACGGCGAAGACGACGACACGGTCGGCGACGAAGACCACGACGACCGCGCCGAAGACGACCACGACGACTACGAAGAAACGCACGACCACGTCCAAGCCCGCGGCGACGACAACCACCACGACGGCGGCGCGCTGACCGTCGTCGCTACGTCAGGTACTCGGCGGGTATCCGCGCTCCGGCGACGACGGTGTCGAGGATGAACATCGTGTCGTACCGGCGAATGTTCCCGTCCGCCTTGAACAGAGCGGTGCAGACGTCACGGAGCTCCTGCACGCTTGCGGCGGAGACCACGACCACGTAGTCCCACTCGCCCGCGAGGAGCAGGCACTCCCGGATCAGCGGGTGGGCGCGCAGGGCGTCCGTTAGTCGACGGTGCGTCTCCGGCGTCTCGGTCGTCAGCGCGAGGAAGACGAGCGCCTGGGTCAGTGCCGGGGCGCGCTCGGGAACGATCTGCGCCACCGTGCGGATCAAGCCGTCCCGCTTGTACTTCTGGACACGGCGCTGGACCGCACTCGGTGACAGGCCCACCTCCTCGCCGAGGTCGCGCAGGGTCCTGTCGGCGTCGATCTGGAGAGCGTCGATGAGTCGGACGTCGATCTCATCGAGGCGTAGCGATGTGGTGGGCACGCAATATTTTTGCGCGTAGGCGCAAAAGTCGCAATCGCGATGACCGTCGCGCCGCCTACGGTCGAGCCATGCCCATCGAACCCGCGAACGCCGAGCTCCCAGCCGGCCTTGATCTGTCCGTCGCCCACACAGACGAGGCGATCCGCCATATCCCCCAAGAGTTCCGGAACTCCCCGCAGTACGAAGAACGTCTGCTCAATCGCGATCTCGGCCAGCGCGTCACCGTCAAAATCGAGACGATGAACCCGCTCCGCTCGTTCAAAGGCCGCGGCGTCAGCTTCGCTCTCCGCGACCTGACAGCGGGCGATCACGTGGTATGCGCATCGAGCGGAAACTTCGGACAAGCAGTGGCGTACGCAGCAGAATCGTCCCGAGCACGAGCCACAGTGTTCGCTCCGCGTGGTCTGAATCCGGTGAAGCTCGCGAGGATTCGAGCGTTCGGCGGCGAGGTTGTCGAGGTCGACGGCGGCCTCTCCAGCGCGCGGCGACGGGCCAGGGAAGCACTGGAGCGCGACGGCGCGAGGCTCATCGTGGACGGAGTCGATCCGGCGATCGCCGAGGGCGCAGGCACCATCGCGATGGAGCTGGACCGGAGCGGCCCGTTCGACGCTGTGATCGTTCCGGTGGGTGACGGTAGCCTGATCAGCGGCATCGCTGTCTGGATGCGCGCCCATTCCCCGGAGACGAAGGTCATCGGCATCAACCCCGCCGGGGCTCCGGCGATGTACAGGAGCCGGCTCCAGGGGGAACCGGTCGAGGTCCCGCTCGGAACGACCTTCGCCGAGGGCATCGCGATTCCGAAGCCGCACAAGGCCGCTCTGGCGAGGATTCTCCGGCTCGTCGACGACATCGTCCTCGTCACCGACGACGAGATTCGGGGTGCGATGAACCTGGTCGCGGAACGGCTGGCACAGAACGTCGAGCCGGCGGGCGCGGCTGGCATCGCCGCCATCGCATCCGGTCGGGTGCGGGGCGAGCGCCTCGCCACGATCATCACCGGCGCGAACCGCCACGTCCATATTGGCACGACAGCCGGCGTCCGATGATCACGCGCGTCGGCCTCATCGGAGTCGGCGAACTGGGCGAAGCGATCGTCACGGGCCTCTCCACCGCGCCACACCCCCCGGAGATCCACCTGTCACCGCGCAGCCGGGCGGCGTCTCGGCGCCTCGCGGAACGGTTCTCCAACGTTGTAGTCGCGCACGACAATCAG
Organism: Tsukamurella asaccharolytica; assembly: GCF_007858435.1. Classification (GTDB taxonomy): domain Bacteria; phylum Actinomycetota; class Actinomycetes; order Mycobacteriales; family Mycobacteriaceae; genus Tsukamurella; species Tsukamurella asaccharolytica. The sequence continues at coordinate 569,518 of NZ_VIGW01000001.1, forward strand.
CACGTCGTCGATGCGGTCGAAACGGTCCTCCTGGCCGTCCCGCCCGCTGCGGCGCGAACCGTTCTCGATGACCTCCACATACCCAGGGACCGGTTGGTCATCAGCGCTGTCGCGGGGCTCCGCCACGACGAGCTCCGCACACTCGTGCCGGCGGCCGAGATAGTTCGGGTCATTCCGCTGCCCGCTGTGCGTCGGCTGGCTGGGGTCACGTCCGTGTTTCCCGCGTCGGACGCCGTCGAGCGACTCTTCGCTCCGCTGGGGCAGGTGACCGTGGCGGACACCGAAGCCCGGTTCAGCGCGCTCTCCGCAGTCACGGCGACGATCTCGACCCACTTCGCCTACCTGCGTGCCATCACGGATTGGCTGGCACAGCACGGATGGGAGCGCCGGGCCGCCGAAGAGTACGTGCGCGGCGTCTACTCCGGGGTCGGCGACGCCGTGGCCGCGGAGGGCGCGGACCTCGCCACCCTCGTCGGCGCGCACGAGACGGCCGGCGGAATCAACGAGCGTTTCCGGGAGCTGTGGTTCGATGCCCGGAGCCGGGCATCCCTTCACACGTCCCTCGACCACATCCTCGCGCGGGTCAGCAGCCCTGGTTCTGATCTCGAGTAACAGTTGCATTCTCGAAAACTTGTCAGTGGGTCGACGTAGCCTTGGGCTATGAACGAACAGGTTGTCGTAAACGATGATCGGCCACCCGATGGTGACGTCGCCGAGCAGTTGCGTTCGATGGAACAGCGGCGGTGCCGGACGGTGTTCGAGCAGTACCGGCTGGCGGTGGCGTTGCTGCGGGAGCGGGTGTGCGAGCGGATCGCCGCCGGGTTGCCGCAGGACCGGTGGCAGCAGGGCGTCGCCGCGGAGGTCGGGCTGGCGTTGCACCTGCCACCGCACACGGGCGCGAAATTCCTGGCGCGGGCGGTGGAGTTGGAGAAGAACCTGCCGCACAACCTTACCCGGCTGCGCGAGGGTGACCTCTCCCCGGAGGCTGTTCCGGTGATCGTCTCCGGCCTGTCGCATCTGGACGTGCCGGACCGACACCGCGCGGATGAGCAGTTGTGCTCCGACCCGGCGACGTTGGCGGGGATGGGGCTCAAGCAGCTCGCCGCGCGGGTGAAGCAGGTGGCGTACGCGCTGGACGGGCGGGGCACCGTCGATCGGGACGCCTCCGCGGAGAAGGACCGCACCGTGACCATCCGCCCGCTGCCCGAGGGCATGGCGCGGGTGTCGCTGCTGCTGCCGGTCGCGCAGGGCGTCGGCGTCTACGCGGCACTGCGCAGGCACGCCGACACCCTGATCGGAGTCGCCGGAGACCTGCGCACCCGCGGCCAGGTCATGGCCGACACCGCCTTCGCCCGCCTCACCGGCAGGACCGCTGCCCAAGGCCAGCCGGTGCTGGTGAACCTGACAATCCCCGCGACAGTCCTCCTCGGTGACCGGCCCGGCACCGCGCACCTCGACGGCGGCGGGACGGTGCCGGCGGAGATCGCCCGCAACCTCATCGGGAAGGCCACCGCTGCAGGCGTCGCGTGGATCAAACGCCTCTACACAGCACCCGAATCGGGTGCGATGGACTCGCGGCAGCGGTGCTTCCCGCCCGGGCTGGCGGAGATGATCCGAGCACGGGACCGGTACTGCCGCACCCCGTACTGCGACGCACCCATCGCGCACACCGATCACATCACCCCACACGCGCACGGCGGACAGACAGAGTTCGCGAACGGGCAGGGCCTGTGCGCGGCGTGCAACTACGCCAAGGAAGCCACCGGCTGGCACAGCGCAGTCATCGACGACCCGAGCGGACGGCACACCGTCGACACCCGAACACCGAGCGGACACCACCACCGATCCACAGCTCCAGGACAGGCGGCGTGACGAGCTGAGCTAGATCCGGCGGGCGGTCCCCACGCGAGCGAGGGTGCCGACGAGCCGCAAGGTGCGCCCGACCTGTCGCGGCGAGGCCATGATGGTGCGCTTGTGCCGGTGGCCGGCGGCGGCGACGGGCTTGCCCTCGAGCCGGTCGGCGAGCCAGCCGAGCAGCAGCGGCGCGGAGAGGAAGTGCATCGAGAAGTGATCGCTCCACTGGTCGGTGAGGTACTCGACGTGCGTGCCGCCGGAGACGTACCGCCCGACATGGGCCTCCGCGTCGGAGACCGGAGAGATCTGGTCCTTGGTGGACTGCACAACCAGCATGGGCACCGTGGGCGCGGACTGGCCGGGACGGATGTCGTCGAAGATCTCCAGCAACTTCGGTAGGCGGGCTACCTCGTCGAAAGGCAGATCGGAGCAGTAGTAGCCGAAGTCCTTGTGCGCCATCTTGCGGATGGCCCGCTCGGGCGACCAATCGAGGGCGTCCTCGTAGAAGAGCTTGCGTCCCTTATCGTCGACATGCTCGGCGAGGACTTCGCGCAGCGTCGGGTACTCGCGGGCCAGCGCCGCGATCACCAGCGTCGGCAGGCCCGTGAACAGGGTGTTGTTGAGGTGGACGAAGACATTGCCCGGGTCTGAGACGGGCGCGCCCACGGCCCCGGCGATCAGGTTCAGTTCGGGGGCGTACGAAGGGGCGATCTCGGCCGCCCAGGACGTGGCGAGGCCGCCGCCCGAGTAGCCCCAGACGCCGAGGCGCGTGTCCGCGGCGAGGCCGAGCGGCTCGTGCGCGAGCGCTGCCCGGAGCCCGTCGAGCACCATGTAGCCGGGCTCGCGGGGAATGCCCCAGCGACCGCTCTGCCCGCCGTGGTCGGGCACCGAGACGGTCCAGCCCTTGGCCACGGCCGCGGCGATGAAGAGGTATTCGATCTGCGGGAACGAGGCGTCGTCGCACTTGACGCCGTGCTGTAGCACGTACGAGGGGAAGGTCTTGGGGTGTAGCGAGTCGATCGCGCACTGGTAGGAGACCAGCGGCGCACCGGGCTTCGCGCCGCGCAGCGGGCTGATCACGGTGGTGACGGTGACCTCGGGGACCCCGTGCATGTTGACGGTGCGGTACAGCAGCTGGATCGCGCGCACCTTCTGCTTCACCCGGCCGAGGAAGCCGACACTCACGTCGCGGTACCGCAGCACCGTGCCCTCGGGAGCGTCCTCGAAGCCCGACGGGGCGTCGAAGAACGGGTCGATACCCACCATCTGCGGCTCCGCGGGTGCGGGCCACTGCTCGGCGAGCTCCGTGCGGTTCTGCACAGCCGTCATGTCGCGTCCTCCTGATCGGGCGTTCGCAGCGACTGTACACACAGTTGGGACAGATCTGAAGATTTTGTCCGGTGGATGCTCACGGGCTTCGGGCAGGATCTACACCCTCACGCGCCCCCGCGCGTGACCGCCGACAGTCGCCGGCTCAGCTCAGCCAGGCGGGTGATCGCGCCGTCCGAACCCGCGGCGCGGGCGAACCGGTCGTCGGCTGCGAGAGCTTCGAGCTTGTCGACGGCACGCCGCAGTTCCCGCTCGGTGTTGGTGATCTCCTGGCTGATGGGTTTGCGGCGTTCCGGGGGCCGCGCCTCCCGCTGGCGCGCCCTCATCGCACGCATCCTGCAGGCAGCGTCGTGGTAGCGGCGGTCGGACCGTGTGATGTTTCGCAGTGGGCCACCGCACCCAGCGCACGTCCCGGGAGTCATAGCCGTAACTTAACAGTCGCACCGTTACGAATACGATGGATCGCGGCGGTGTCGCCGGGCTCGCGGGCGGTTCCCCCTCACTGCGCGCACACCGGGTGAACATCCCGTGAATCCGACCTCCCCGGCCACCGCAACCGCTACTCTTCAGTTCGCTTAATAACGGATTGAGGTGTATGTCGTGACCCCTGGCGACCGCGTGCAACTGCGCAACGAGGTGCTCGGCTTCGGCACCGTGCTCAGCGCCGACGAGGAGGCCGTCTCGGTCAAGCTCGACGACGGCCGCGCCGTCGCGGTGGACCGCGAGGCCCTCGTCGTCCTCTGAGCCGGCTGACCTCCAGCACCTCGCGGCACAGAGCACAGAAGCGCTCGAGTATTCGGATACTGTCCGTCGCAGTAGATCGGAAGGATCCACCATGCCCCTCTACGGCCTCAACGGTATGCGCGCGGAGGCCGCCCGGTGACCCGCGCACTCGTCCTCGGCTGCGGCGGCACCATCGGCGGCGCCTGGACCATCGCCGCGCTGGCAGCGCTCGAGGAGCAGCTCGGCACCGATGTCCGCGACTTCGACGTGCTCCAGGGCACCTCCGCCGGCTCGGAGATCATCACCGCCCTTCAATCGTTCTCCGTCGCCGACCTCGTCGCCATGCAGGAGGGCCGCGCGGAGTCGCCGGTCCTGCGGCATCACCTGGCCGCGACACCGGCGCCGCTTCCGCGGATCCCGTTCTCGCTGCCGACGGACCCGTCGACCCTGTGGACCCGCCGCGGCGGGCACGCCCCACTCACCGGTGTCGCCCCGCGCGGCCGCGGCGACGCGACCTGGCTGCAGGAACTGGCTGACGCCGCCGTCGGCCCCGGAGCGCCGGTACCGCCCAAGGCCCGCCTCGTCGCCTATGAGACCGCCACCGGCGAACGCGTCGCGTTCGGCGCACTCGGGGCGCCGAAAGCCACTGCCGGAGAAGCGCTCCGCGCCTCATGGGCGATCCCCGCGTGGATGCCGCCCGTCGAGATCGACGGCCGCACCTACGTCGACGGCGGTGCCGCGTCGACCGCCTCGCTCGACCTCGTCGGCCCGAAGGACGCCGACGAGATCGTCGCCGTGGTCTCCATGGCCTCCGCACCCGGCGTCCGCGGTCCCGGCCTGGGCGGCCTGCTCGAGTACGCCGCGCTGCGCCGGCCCATGTCCCGGGTCTTCTGGAACGAGGTCGCCGTCGCGCGGGCCCGGGGCCAGAAAGTGACTGTCGTCGCGCCCGACGATGCCGACCTCGCCGGCCTGGGCGCGAACTTCATGGCCCGGGGCCAGCGCGCGGAGGCCTTCGCGGCCGCGCAACGCACCGCCCCACTCGCCGTCCGACGCGGGCTCGAGGAGGCGCGATGACCGAGCCGCGCGTCGTCGTCATCGGTGCCGGCGTCGCCGGCATCTCGACCGCGCACGTCCTGCAGGAGCGGGGTTACACCGACTGGGTGGTCCTGGAGAAGGGCGCCGACGTGGGTGGCGTCTGGTTCTGGAACCACTACCCCGGCCTCACCTGCGACGTTCCCTCGCAGATCTACCAGTTCGCTTTCGCCCCCAAAGCCGACTGGGAGAAGGTCTGGGCGACCGGCCCCCAGATCCAGCGGTACCACCGCGACGTCGTCGAGCAGCTCGGACTGCGGGACCGGATCCGCTGCAACACCGAGGTCCTCGCCGCCGAGTTCGACGACGCCTCCGCCACCTGGACCCTCACCCTGAGCACCGGCGAGGCGATGACCGCCGACGTCATCGTCTGCGCCACCGGTGTCCTGCACAACCCCGCGATCCCCGACATCGAAGGCCTCGCCGACTTCGACGGCGACGTCGTCCATACGGCCCGCTGGGACGACTCCCTGCGCACGGACGGGAGGAAGATCGCGGTCATCGGCACCGGATCGACCGGCGTGCAGGTGGTCTCGGCGCTGCAGCCGACCGCGGAGCACCTCACCCACTTCGTCCGCTCGCCGCAGTGGGTCCTGTGGGCGCCCATGCGGATCCCCCAATTCCGCGCCGTCACAGCCTTGTTCGAACGCGTGCCGGGGCTCCTCGACCTGGTTCATCGGCTCCTGCTCCGGGCCTCGGGCATCCTCGCCGACGTCGTGACGAAGCCGACCTGGCGGCGGCGTGCTGTGCAGGCCTACGCCCGGCTGTCGCTCCGCGCCCAGGTCCGGTCGCCGATGCGGGAGGATCTCACGCCCGACGACGAGCCGCTGTGCAAGCGGCAGGTCATCTCCGGCACCTACTACACGGCACTCAAGGCGCGCAACGCCTCCCTGGTCACCAGCGGCATCGAGCGGATCGAGCCGACGGGGGTGCGGACCGCCGACGGCACGCTGCACGAGGCCGATCTCCTGGTGCTGGCCACCGGCTTTCGCGCGCACGACTACATGCGGCCCATGAGGGTGACGGGCCGCAACGGGATCACGCTCGACCACGCCTGGGCCGACGGGCCGCGCGCCTACCGCATGACGGCGATCCCCGGCTTCCCCAACCTGTTCACCGTCCTCGGCCCGAACTCCCCGACGGGCTCGATCTCTCTCCAGTTCTCCGCCGAGCTCACGGCGAAGTACATCGCGCAGTGGCTCGACCGGTTCCGCCGCGGCGAGATCGCAGAGGTGGAGGTCACCGAGGAGGCCACCGCGGACTTCAACCGACAGGTGGCCGAGGCGATGGGGCCGACGGTGTGGAACACGGGCTGCAGCTCCTGGTACGTCACCGAGGGCGGATCGATCGACCTGTGGCCCTTCGACCGCAGGACCATGGTGCGCATGCTCGCGACACCCGACGACGCGGACTTCCACGTCCGACGGTCCGCCGACGCCACCTGACGGTCCCGGCGGCCCGAGGCCGAACGTCAGAACCACACGCGGGCGAGCCACGCCGCGAGGCCGAGGCCGCAGATCGCCACCACCGCCCGGAGCTTCCCGGCGTCGATCCGCGCCACGACCGGCGGGCCGCACCAGCCGCCGGCGAAGCCGCCGATCGCCATCGCGATCGCCGCCGGCCAGTGCACTGGGCCGAATACCGCGAACCCCACGGCGGCCACCAGGTTGGCGAGGCCCAGGACATAACTCTTGAGCATCGCGGCGCGCCACAGCGGCTCCGATGTGGCCAGCAACGTGAGCGCCAGGATCATCACGCCCGCGCCCGCCCCGAAGTAGCCGCCGTACACCGCGACCAAGAAGACGCCCGCAGGGTAGAACCTCGCGAGCCGTGCCACGTCGGGCAGCTCCCGGAGGCGTGGCTGCAGCAGGATGGCGACCGCCGCGACGGCGATCAGGACGGGGACGACGTTCTCGAACGTGCTGCCCGGCGCCAGCAGAAGCAGGGCCGAGCCGACCAGCCCGCCTGCGATCGCGAGGACGGCCAGGGAACGCATCTGGGCGGGGTTCTTCCGCAGTTCCGACGCCGACGAGGCGATCGAGCCACCGCCCACAGCGACCATGGCGACAGTGTTCGTGACGTTTGCGGATACCGGGGACAGCCCCATCGCCAGCAACGCCGGGTAGGAGACGAGTGACGCCAATCCGGTGATGTAGCCGATCAGTCCGGCGGCGAACCCGATGAACACCATTGCCGCGAGCGTCAGCACCGTCATCCGCCCCCCTAGTTCTCACGCCTCACCTGCGAGAACACTCTAGCCCTTGCGCTTTGTACGCAGGTTGTATACAACTGGTACACCCCGACAGGTGCCCTGCATCACACCTTCGAGGTCCGGCCGGAACAGTTGCGGCAACAACCGTCCCGGCCGGCGAAACAGCACCACCATCACCTCGACCTGGGAGCCGAACAATGGCGAATGCCGTAGAAAACGGTAGCAAACGTAAGGCGGGTGAGAGCCTGCCCGTCGTCGCCGGCTCGAGCCTCGCCGGAACCGCTGTGGAGTGGTACGACTTCTTCCTCTACGGCACCGCAGCGGGCCTTGTCTTCGACAAGGTCTTCTTCCCCAACAGCGATCCGCTCGTCGGCGTCATGCTGGCCTTCGCCACGTACGCCGTCGGCTTCCTCGCTCGACCGCTGGGCGCGGCCGTGCTCGGGCACCTCGGCGACGTCAAGGGGCGTCGCTCCACGCTGATCGCGAGCCTCATGCTCATGGGCGTCTCGACCTTCCTCATCGCACTGATCCCCAGCTACGGCTCGATCGGCATCCTGGCGCCCATCGCTCTGGTGCTGCTCCGGCTGGTGCAGGGATTCGCCCTCGGCGGCGAATGGGGCGGAGCGGTGCTCCTGGTCTCGGAGCACGGCGGCGTCGAGAACCGGGCGTTCTGGTCCGCGTGGCCGAACCTCGGCCCGCCGCTGGGCAATCTCATGGCCGCTGCGGTCATGGCCGTACTCGGCGCGACCATGAGCGAGGACGCCTTCCTCTCGTGGGGCTGGCGGATCGCGTTCGCACTGTCCGCCGTCTTGGTCATCATCGGCCTGGTCCTGCGGCTGTTCGTCACCGAGACCCCGCTCTACAAGCAGGCGCAAGAAGCCTCCGGTGAGGCGCACGGCGCACGGCGCGCGCCTCTCAAGGAGGCGATCACCGGCCATTGGCGCACCATCCTGCTGGCCGCTGCTACGCGGTTCGGCGAGAACGCCGGGTTCTACCTCTTCGCGCTGTTCGTGATCACCTACGTGAGCAATCCGGACATGCTGGGCGTGGACAAGTCCGTGGCTCTCAACGCCGTCATGTTCGGCATGGTGATCGCGATCGTGACCATCCCGGCGATCGCGATCCTGGCGGACCGGATCGGGCGCCGACCCATCTACCTCGCCGCTTCCGCCGCGACCATCGTCTGGGCCTTCGTCTTCTTCTTCCTGCTCGATACGAAGAACCCGACGAACGTGATCATCGCGGTCTGCGGCGGCATGCTGATCTTCGCCGCGTACAGCGCAGTGATCGGCGCCTTCTTCTCGGAGCTCTTCCCCACCGAGATCCGTTACTCGGCAGTCTCGCTCGCCTACAACCTGGCGTCGGTGGTCGCGGGCTCGGTGGCGCCGCTACTGGCGGTCGCTCTCTACCGGTGGTTCGGATCGGGATACGCCATTGCCGCATATCTCGCCGTCATGGGCCTGATCTCCTTGATCGCCGCGACCATCGCGCGGGAGACGCGGACAGTCGATCTCGCGGCGGTCGGCACCGAACGCGCTGCCTCGCCTTCCGGCAATACGCTCACGAAGACCCCCTGACCCGCAGCACCCGCATCCATCCGGAGGAATCATGACGTCATCCCGCGACGACCAGCGGACCCTCGCACCCGATCGCGCCTACCGCTGGCTGCACCAGACGATCCTGACCACTCCCCGAGAGCAAGAGTTGTTCCTGACGGAGACCGAGATCGCGGAGGGCTCGGGGCTTTCGCGAACCCCCGTCCGCGAGGCGCTGCTGCGCCTGGAATCGGAAGGATTCATCAAGCGAATCCCGCACAAGGGCGCGTACATCCCGGCGATGACCGACCGCGAAGTCGCCGACGTCATGGACGCCCGGCTCGTCGTCGAGGAGCACGCCGTCGGCCGCGTCTGCGCTGCCGGCATCGCCGGCGATCTCGGGCTCGACACCCTGATCGCCAAGCAGGTCGACGAGACGGACCCGGTGAAGTTCATCGAGCTCGATCTCGCGTTCCACACGGCGATCCTCGAGGCCGCGGGTAACACCGTGTTGCTCGACTTCTACCGCTCGATCCGGGACCGGCAGATCCGCATGGGGATCCGCGCAGTCATGGTCCTCGAGCAGCGGCGTACGCAGGTGATCGCCGAGCACCGCGCGATCGTCGAAGCCCTCCTCGCGAAGGACCCGGAGCAGGCCCACGATGCGGTTCGCCTGCACTTGGAGGCCACCCTCCGCTCCATCGCCCACCCATTCAATCCAAGGAACCACTGATGCGCATCGCCCTGGTACAGATCGCGAGCCCCGACGAGGAGACCGCCGCGCACCGACTCGACCGCGCCTCCAGGCTCCTCGCCGAGGTCCCCGGGGACGTCGACCTCATCGCCCTCCCCGAACTGTGGAAGGTCGGCTTCGGCCACTTCGACCGCTATGCCGAGTGTGCCGAGTCCATGCACGGCCCCACGGTGCAGACCCTCGCGAAGATCGCCGCAGACCGCGGAGTCCTCCTGCACGCCGGATCGATCGTCCGCCGCAACGCCGACGAGCTGTTCAACACCTCCCTGTTGCTCGACCGGACCGGCCAGATCATCCATCACTACGACAAGGTGCACCTGTTCGGGTGCCGCTCCGCCGAACCGGAGATCCTCACGCACGGCCGTCAGGTCCACGCTACCGACACCGAGTTCGGCCGCTTCGCCGCCGCCACGTGCTACGACCTGCGATTCCCTCCGCTGTGGGAGCGGTTCGGCGAGGCCGGCGCCGAGCTCATGGTGGTGCCGGCGGCGTGGCCCGCCCGTCGGCTCGAGCACTGGCGCCTGCTCACCAGTGCTCGCGCGGTCGACAACCAGATGTTCGTCATCGCCGTCAACGCCGTCGGCACCCATGCCGGCGTCACGTTCGGGGGGCACAGCCGCATCGTCGACCCCTGGGGAGAGGTGATCGCCGAGGCCGGAGCGGAGGAGGGGATCACCGTCGCCGAGATCGACCCTTCCGTGGTCGCCGAGACCCGCACCGAATTTCCGGTCCTGCGGGACCGGCGCACCGACTACGACTCCCTCACACCGAAGAAGGTCCCCGCATGAACGCCCCCGTCGCCACCCTCGTGCTCCAGGTCGCGGACACTGACGAGTCCATCGAGCTGGGCCCTTTCCGCGCCGTCGTCGCCGGGTACACCGGCCGCGACGCCGCGCAGGTCCAGCACCACATCGACGAGCTCGCCGCGATCGGCGTCGCTCCGCCGCCGCAGGTGCCGATGATCTATCCGATGCCCGACGGTGCCGTCACGTCCGCCGCCGAGCTCACGGTCAACGGCGACAACACCTCCGGTGAGGTGGAGCCCGTGCTCATCCGGCACGCCGGCCGCTTCTACCTCGGCGTGGGCTCCGACCACACTGATCGCACGCTCGAGACCGCCGACATCGCCGAGTCGAAAGCGGTGTGCCCGAAACCGATCGGGGAGACCGTCGTTCCGATCGAGAACTGGACCGCGTTCGACTGGGACCACTGCCTGGTGCGCAGCACGGTCGACGGCGTCGTCTACCAGGACGGCTCACTGGCCGGACTCCGCAGGCCCGAGGAGCTCTGGGACATCGTCGCCGAGCGCCTGGACCTCGCCGACGACGAAGACGTCGTCTGCTTCGCGGGAACACTCCCGCTGATCGACGGGGCGTTCGTCCCCGGCCACGACTGGGAGCTTCGCATCGCACTGCCCGACGGCCGGCTCCTGACCCACTCCTACTCCATCACCATCACGAAGGACATCTGATATGCGTACAGGATCCGAGTACCTGGCCTCGCTCGATGACGGCCGCACCGTCATCGTCGACGGAGAGGTCGTGACCAACGTGGCCGAACACCCCGCGTTCGCGCCGATGGCGAGAACCATCGCCGATCTCATGGACATCGCGGTCGAACGGCCGGACGTCATGCAGTACACCGCACCGGAGACCGGCGCCGCCGCGAACCGCGCCTTCTCCATCCCGCGTTCGCGCGACGACCTCCAGGCGCGCCGCGAGGCGATCGAGACCTGGGCCGGCCACACCCACGGCTGGGTGGGTCGCAGCCCCGATCATGTGGGCACCTTCCTCGCATCCTTCGCCGCCAACGCGCAGGTCTTCGAGATCGACGGCGCGAAACACGATTTCACCGGGAACGTGCGACGGTTCTACGAGCGACTCCTCAACGAGAACCTCTACGTCTCGTACGCGATCATCCCGCCACAGGTCTCTCGCGCGACCACCGCGTCGGGCTGGGAGGGCGAGTTCCTGCAGGTCGGCGTCGTGCGCGAGACGGAAGAAGGCCTCGTCGTGCGCGGCTCGCAGATGCTCGCCACCGGCGGCGCCGTCGCCGACGAGATCTTCGTCTCCTGCATCAAGCCCCTCGGCCCGGACGACAAGGACTTCGCGATCGGCTTCGTCGTTCCCGCGAACACACAGGGCCTCAAGCAGTACTGCCGCCGCCCGTACATCACCGGCGCCACGAGCCCCTTCGACTATCCGCTCACGACGCGCTACGACGAGTCCGATTCGCTCCTCGTCTTCGACGACGTTCTCGTCCCCTGGGACCGCGTCTTCGTCGACCGCGACACCGCGGCGGTCCGACGTCAATTCTTCGACACGGGCGCCCACGTGCTGGGCAACTGGCAGGCCCAGATCCGCTTCGCCGCGAAGCTCCGCTTCATCGCCGGCGTCGCGCGCCGCGTCACCCAGGTCAACGGTGTCGACAAGATCCCCTCAGTGCAGGAGAAGCTCGGCGAGCTCGCGGCGCTGGTCACCGGTGTGCGGTCAGCAGTGCTCGCCGCCGAGTACACCGCCAAGCCCGACGCCAACGGGCAGTGGCTGCCCGGTCGCGATGCGCTCTACGGCTCGATGGGCCTGCAGTCCGAGACCTATCCGCGCGTTCTCGCGATCCTCCGCGATCTCGTCGGCGGTGGAGTACTGCAGCTACCCTCCAGCGTCAAGGATCTCGTCAGCGAGGTCTCGCGGGACGACATCGCACGATACGTCCAGTCACCCGGCGTACCCAGTGAGGAGCGAGTGAAACTGTTCAAGCTCGCGTGGGACATCGTCGGATCCGAGTTCGCGGGTCGTCACCAGCAGTACGAGATGTTTTACGCCGGAGCGCCCTTCGTGGTGAAGGGCGCCTACACCTTCCGCAACTACGACTACGACGGTGCCGTCGCCGACGTCCAGGAATTCCTGGACAGCTACTCCGTAGCCGACAGCCAGTAACCATTACCGATCCTCGAGGAGGAGCTTTCATCATGGCCAAGCCCGAACACGAATTCCACCCCATCACCGATATCGAGTACACCGTCTGTCCCGGCGGAAACCCCCTGATCAAGGAGCGAATCCTCGCCAAGGACGAGGAAACCGGCGTGGCCACGCGCATTCTGCGGTACGAGCCGGGCGCCGACTCGTCGCCCATGGGGCAGCTGACACACGACTTCTGGGAGGAGGTCTACATCATCGAGGGCTCGTTCGTCGATCTCACTCTGAACCAGACCTTCCGGGCGGGCGACTTCGCGATCCGCCCGCCCGGCATGCCGCACGGGCCGTGGAGGAGCGACGAGGGCGTGCTCACCTTCGAGTCGCGCTACTACTCGAGGTAACACGCGCATGGCACTCCCGGCTTTCAGCCCGGCCTCGCCTCTCGAGATGCGAAACGCCATGGGAAGATTCATGACCGGCGTCGCAATCGTCAGCACCGGCACGCCCGAAGACATCTGCGGCATGACGATCAGCTCACTGACGTCGATCAGCCTGGACCCCGCGATCCTGATGATCTCGCTGAACCACGGCTCGCGGACCACTGACATGGTGGCGTCGACGCGGCGTTTCACCGTCTCGATCCTCAATGCGCGGCAGGAAGCGGTAGCGCGCCATTTCGCCACCCGCGGCGGGTCCAGATTCGAGTCGATCGAGTACGACGTCGGCGACTACGGACTGCCCATGATCACGAACGCCCTCGTCCAGGCGGAGTGTTCGGTAGTGCAGGATCCGCACGTGGGCGATCATCAGGTGTTCTTCGGCCAGGTCGAGAACCTCCGCTATCGGGACGGCAGCGGCCTGGTGTTCAATGCCGGCCGGTTCGGCGACTTCCACGACTTCGGGCACGATGAGATTCCGTGGTGGTTCTGATCGATCGAGACACACGGTCGCCGAGGACGACGTGCGGGCCCGGATCGCGCCCCGCGCTATTCGTCGCCGAGCAACAGCGCCAGTAGCAGCTCGGCGCGCACCCGCGCGGAGCTGAGATCCACCCCGAGCAACTCCTCCGCCCGGGCCACCCGGGCCCGCGCGGTATGCCGGTGCACCCGCAGCGCCGCGGCGGTGCCCTCCCACCGGCCGTGGTTCTCCAGGTATGCGCGAAGCGCCTCGGTGAGACCGTCGTGTGCGCGCAGCGGCTCCAGGAGCGCCCGGTCGAGCCGGGCGAGGGCCTCCCGGGTGCCCGGCTCGGTGAACAGCGTGCGCCCGGCGAGCGCCGAGGCGTCGACGGTGCCGCCGCCCGGTCCGGCCGCGCGGGCCGCCAGCTCGGCCGCGGCGACCGCCTCGGCCACGGCGTGCGGCGCGTGCGGTGCCCCGAGCCCGAGCCGCAGCCCGCCGCGCTCACCCGGCGGCAGTCCCGCGACCAGCGCGTCGGCGAAGTCCGGCCCGTCGTCGCCGCCCAGGAGCGCGATCACGCCGCTCGCCGGGCCCGCCTCGGAGACGAACACCGGGCGGCCCGCGTCGTGCAACGCCGTGCGCACCGCGCCGGCCACCGCGTCCGGGTCTCCGCCGCGAATCATGAGCGCGCGCACCCCGGACGGATCGGCCGCCTCCGCGACGAGCAGCGCGGCCTCGTCGAGATCCCCACCCGCCGAGAGCACCAGGCGCAGCGCCGCGGCGTTCATCCGCCACTGCGCGAGCCGCAGCCGCAGCGGACGCTCGAAGTCGAGCGCCAGCAGCGAATTGGCGTGGCCGATGAGCACGTGGTCCGTCGCCGACGGCTCGTGCGGCAGGACGACACCGAGGTGACCGTGCCCGCGATCGCCCACGCGAATCGGCTGGGTGACCATGGTGTCCGGCCGGGAGGCGGGATCGGCCGCGAGCCCGGTCACGGGTCCTACCGCGGAGGCCGTGGGATGCGCCCGCGCCTGCTCGCCGACCGCGTGCGCGACCGCCGGATCGAGCTCGGCCGGATGCTCCTGCACCACCCGCCCTGCGCGGTCGAGGAGCAGCGCCGCGCCGCCGCAGCCCAGCGCCAGCTCGCGCAGCGTTGCCGACGGTCCGCCGCCGACCGCGGCGCGGGTCATGCGCTGTTGGGCCCGTCCGGCCGCGGCCTGCGCCGCGTTCGCGCGCCGCCCGATCTCGTCGATGACGGTGCGCGCGACGGCCACGAAGGGCGTCGGCAGGGGCACCTCGACCAGCGCGAGGCCGAACTTGTCGGCCGCCGCGACCAGGGCCGGCGGCGCGCTGGTGCGGGAGACTCCGACGCCGAACCCCAGCCCGGAGACTCCGCGCTGGGTCAGCCGCCGCACGTAGTCGCGGCAGCCCTCGTCGCCGGGCGGAATGCCGATACCGGTAGTCAGCAGCATCTCGCCGCCGGTGAGCCAGGGCGTGGGGTCGGCCAGCTCGGTGGTGGTCACGAACGTGATCGGAACGTCGGTGGCCGGCACCCCCGCGCGGAGCGCGAGGCCGAGGTCGCGCTGCCCGAGGAGCCAGTGCACGGTGACCGCCATGCCGCTCCATTCCGTCGAGTCGATACGCCATGATTCGCCATTCTGGCAGATGCGCGGACGGGTGACCCGACGCACAGTAGGAGGCGTTCCCCGTCCCACCCTCGCCCGTCGACGTCGGCGTCGACAAGGAGACCCAGCCATGACCGCGACGAACCCCTCGCTCACCTACCGCCTGCCGCAGGTCCGCACCCTTGTCACCGCCCTCCCGGGCCCGGAGTCCGCCCGCCTGGCCGAGCGCCGACGGTCCGCGGTCGCCGGCGGCGTCGGCTCCTCGGTGCCCGTGTACGCCGCGGACGCCGACGGCGGTGTCATCGTGGATGTGGACGGCAATTCGCTCATCGACCTGGGGTCCGGCATCGCCGTGACCAGCGTCGGCGCCTCGGATCCGCGCGTGGCGGAAGCCATAGCGGCCCAGGCGGCGCACTTCACGCACACCTGCTTCATGGTGACGCCCTACGAGGGCTACGTCGCCGTGGCCGAGCGCCTCAACGCGCTCACGCCCGGCGACCACGACAAGCGCACGGTGCTGTTCAACTCGGGCGCCGAGGCGGTGGAGAACGCGATCAAGGTCGCGCGCCTGGCCACCGGCCGCGACGCCGTGGTCGCCTTCGACCACGCCTACCACGGCCGCACCAACCTGACGATGGCGCTGACGGCGAAGACGATGCCCTACAAGAAGGACTTCGGCCCGTTCGCGCCCGAGGTCTACCGGCTGCCGATGTCCTACCCGTACCGCGACGCCGCCGCGGGCCTCGACGCGGACGGCGAGGCCGCCGCGGCCCGCGCGATCTCCCAGATCGAGAAGCAGATCGGCGGCGACGCCGTGGCCGCCGTCATCATCGAGCCCATCCAGGGCGAGGGCGGCTTCATCGTGCCCGCGCCCGGCTTCCTGCCCGCCCTCGCGTCGTGGGCGAAGGAGAACGGCGTCGTCTTCATCGCCGACGAGGTGCAGACCGGCTTCGCCCGCACCGGCGCCTGGTTCGCGTGCGAGGAGGAGGGCGTGGTGCCCGACATCATCACGATGGCCAAGGGCATCGCGGGCGGGCTGCCGCTCTCGGCGATCACCGGCCGCGCCGAGCTGCTCGACGCCGTGCATCCCGGCGGCCTCGGCGGCACCTACGGCGGTAACCCCGTTGCCTGCGCCGCCGCCCTCGCCGCGCTGGACACGATGACCGAGCTCGACCTGCCGGCCCGCGCCCGCGCGATCGGCGAGCGAGCCGTGACCCGCCTGCGGGCCCTCGCCGACGAGCTGCCGGTGATCGGCGACGTCCGCGGGCGCGGCGCGATGATCGCGATCGAGCTGGTCCGCCCGGGCACAACGGAGCCCGACGCCGACCTGACGAAGGCGATCGCCGCGAAGGCCCTCGCGGCCGGCGTCGTGATCCTCACGTGCGGCACCTACGGCAATGTCGTCCGCCTCCTGCCCCCGCTGGTGATCGGCGACGCGCTGCTCGACGACGCGCTCACCGTCCTCGAGACCGCGGTCCGCGACGCCGCGGCGTAACCCCGGACTCGCACCGACATGAACGTCACCGACCTGCTGAACTCCGTCCCCACCGGCCTGTGGCTGCACGGCGCGTCCGCTCCCAGCGAGTCCGGCCGCACCTTCGACGTGATCAACCCCGCCACCGGCGAGACCCTCATGCCGGTGGCGAACGCGACCCCCGCCGATGCGACGGCCGCCCTGGACGCGGCGAGCGCCGTCGCCGAGGAGTGGGCCGCCACCGCACCCCGGGTGCGGGCCGAGATCCTGCGCGCGGCGTTCGACGCCGTCACCGCCCGCGCCGACGACTTCGCCCTGCTCATGACGCTCGAAATGGGCAAGATCCTGCCCGAGAGCCGCGGCGAGGTGGCGTACGGCGCCGAGTTCCTGCGCTGGTTCTCCGAGGAGGCCGTGCGCATCGGCGGCCGCACCGCGACCGCGCCCGCGGGCACCGGCGAGATCGCCGTCGTCAAGGAGCCCGTCGGGCCGTGCCTGGCGATCACGCCGTGGAACTTCCCGCTGGCCATGGGTACGCGCAAGATCGGGCCCGCGCTGGCCGCCGGCTGCACCATGATCGTCAAGCCCGCCGAGGACACCCCGCTCACGATGCTGCTGCTCGCGCGGGTCTTCGCCGACGTGGGCCTGCCGCCCGGCGTCCTGTCCGTGCTCCCGACCCTCGACGCGCCCACCGTCGTCGGGCGGCTCATGGACGACGCCCGCCTCCGTAAGGTCTCCTTCACCGGTTCCACCGGCGTCGGCAAGATCCTCCTGGCCCGGGCGGCGAACAATGTCCTGCGCACGTCGATGGAGCTCGGCGGGAGCGCCCCGTTCCTCGTCTTCGACGATGCCGATCTCGACAAGGCCGTCGACGGGGCCATGCTCGCCAAGATGCGCAACGGCGGCGAAGCCTGCACCGCGGCCAACCGCATCCTGGTGCAGAACGGCGTCCGGGAGGCCTTCACCGCGAGGCTCACCGAGCGCGTTGCGGCGATGCGAGTCGGGCCGGGGTGGGAGGCCGAATCGGCGATCGGCCCGATCATCAACGCCCGGCAGCGCGGCTCCATCGCCGCGCTCGTCGACGAGGCCGTCGCCGCCGGCGCCACCGTGCGCACCGGCGGCTCGCAGGTCGACGGTGCCGGCTTCTTCTACGAGCCCACCGTCATCGACGGCCTGCCCGACGGGGCCCGCATCCGCCGCGAGGAGATCTTCGGCCCCGTCGCCGCGATCGTCGGTTTCGACACCGAGGAGGAGGCCGTTGCGCTGGCCAACGACACCGAGTACGGCCTCGCGGCGTACTTCTTCACGGAGAACGTCGGGCGGGCGCAGCGCCTCGCGCGGCGCCTGCAGGCCGGCATGGTCGGCGTGAACCGCGGCGTGATCTCGGACCCCGCCGCCCCGTTCGGCGGGATCAAGCAGTCGGGCCTCGGTTCCGAGGGCGGCAGCGAGGGCATCGAGGAGTACCTGAACACGAAGTACATCGCGCTCCCGCCGGGGTGACGGCCCCCTCACTCCGGCGGCGCGCGCACGGCCCGCCGGTAGGGTGACCACGTGCTGCGATGGCAACGACTTCTCTGGATCGCGACGCTCGTCGTGGTCCTCGTGCTCGCCGCGGTCGGCGCCGTCGGCTACGTCCTGTTCGGCGTCGATCGCCAGGACCCGCTGCGCAAGGTGGACGCGATCATCGTGCTCGGCGGCGAGCACGACGGCCGCGAGCAGTACGGCATCCGCCTCGCCCAGGAGGGATGGTCGAAGAACGTCGTCCTCTCCAATCCGTACGACCATTCCGACCGCACGATGCAGGAACTGTGCGGCACCCGGATCGACGACATCAGCGTCACCTGCGAGGTACCGGACCCGAGCACGACCCGCGGGGAGGCGATGTTCACCGAGCGGCTGTCGAAGCGCAACGGCTGGACCTCGGTGATCGTGATCAGCTGGAGCTATCACCTCACCCGATCGCAGTACATCTTCGGCAACTGCTACTCCGGCGAGACGGTCATGCGGGCGGTGCCCCGCGCCTACGACTACGGACCCGCCGACTGGGAACTGATCTACCTCTACCAGTTCGTCGGCACGGCGAAAGCACTGGTCCAGGGCACCTGCGGCTGAGGCCGGCGTTCCGCTTTCCCCGTCCGGGTCGGGGCGTTAAGATTGCGTCAAGACGAACGTAAGAGGTGAAAGGCCGGTACGGGTATGTCAGACGATGCGGTGTTCGCGCGCGTCCAGATCGAGCAGGCCCGCAGCTGCGCCTGGGCGACCACGCTGGAGCGCGCGCGCACGATGGTGCCGCCGAACCCGGCCGACGCGAGCCTGTCCGAGGCGGTCGACGCGTTGCGGCGCCGCGGGATGACGGTGACCGACGCGCTGGCCCAGCACCTGGGGCCGGACGAGCTGGCCGCGGCCGATGTCTACGTGATCCCGCACCTCGCGCGGCCCGGTGTCGAGCGCGTCACCGGCGACCTGCCGCCCGTGTTCGCGCCGGACGAGCTCGACGCGATCGAGCGGTACGTCCGCGGCGGCGGCGGGCTCGTCGTGCTCGCCGAGTGCGACACCGCGACCTCCGGCAACAACCTCGACGAGCTGCTCGGCCGGTTCGGCGTCCACGTCGAGTCGGTGGTGGTGCAGGAGGCCGCGGGCGAGAGACGGCACGGCGGCAACGCGACCTGGATCCGCTCGGTGATCGCGCCCGAGCTCGACGGCCAGGGCATCGTCGCTGCGGTCGACGGCGCGTGCTTCTACCGCACCGGCGTCCTCGATGTGTCCGCCGCCGCGGACGCGACGGTCCTCGCCCGCACCAGCGACACCGCCTCGCCCGCGGACCGCGCCCTGGCCGCGGCCCTGCGCGTCGACCGCGGCCGGGTCGTGGTCTTCGCCGATTCGGACCTCTTCGGCGACGACTCGATCGACGACCTCGACCAGCGCACCCTCTGGACCAACGCGGTGACATGGGCGGCCGGCAGCCACGAAGACGCCCCCGCGGAGGCCGTGACCGGTGCCGCGGGCAGCGCCGACTGGATCGCCCTCAAGGGCGCGGTGGAGGACCTCCGCGGGATCCAGGCCGAGGACGGCGCGGTGGCGGAGCCCGGCGAGCACGCGCGTGCCGCGACGCTCGTGGACGAGATCGTCGCGCGGATCGCCGCGCTCGCGCCGCGCTTCCCGCACGACGCGGCCTACCTCGAGGCCCTGCCGCGCGACTTCCGTCGGTGGGCCGACGGCGGCTTCGGACGGCCCGAGTTCGACGAATCGCTGGCCGCCTTCCGCCCCGACCTCGCGCGGGTCGAGGGCGCCGAGCATCTGGTCGTCTTCCCGATGTACACGCAGAACGGCAACGCCGGCAAGGTCTTCGAGGCTGTGCTGCTGCGCGTCGTCTGGCCGGCGTGGCTCGCCGAGACCGAGCGCACCTTCGACAACCGGCAGTTCCTGGCGGTCGCCTTCGAGGACTTCACCCCCGGCTACGACACCCACTCCGCGGTGCTCTTCCCCGAGACGGTGACCGTCGCGCAGACCCCCGAGTTCCACTGGGGTGCCATCTTCTGCGACCGCGAAGCGGCCCGCTTCCGCCGGGTGACCGGCGCGGCGGCCGAGATCCTCTCGCTGCGGCTCCCGCCCGACGGTGACCGGCTCGTGGCCTCCCAGGCCCTCGCGCAATCCACCTTCGCGCTGTGGGACCTGATCCACGACCGCACCCACAGCCGGGGCGACCTCCCCTTCGACCCCTTCATGATCAAGCAGCGGATGCCCTACTGGCAGTACGCGCTCGAGGAGCTGCGCTGCGACCTCACCACCTTCCGCGAGGCGTATCGGCTCCAGCAGGAGGGCCACCCGTACGGCCTGCCCGTGCAGCTGGCCATCCTCTGCGACCGGCTCTTCCGCTTCCCCATCACCGGCGACCGGGTACGCAACTACGACGGCCTCGGCGGCCAGCTGCTCTTCGCCTACTTGCACCGGCACGGCGCGCTGCGCTGGCGCGACAACCGGCTCTCCTTCGACTGGAAGGAACTGCCGCTCCAGGTGATCCGGCTCACGGAGGAGATCGAGGAGCTCTACCGCACGGGCATCGACCGGTCCAAGGTGGGCCAGTGGCTCGCGACCTACGCGTTCGTCGCCTCCTACGTCGCACCCGGCCCCGGGTCGACGTGGGCGAAGGGCCCGTCGGCGCTCCCCCTCGACGGTCCGCCCCAGGGCCTGGTGAACCTCGTCCTGCCGGACGAGTTCCCCCTCAACATGTTCTACGAGGCGCTCCGGCGCAGAATGGCTCCCGTGATCGAGAGCGCGAAGGGCATCACCGCGGCGACGACGGAGGTCCCGGCGTGAGCGCAGTGGCGGGGCGCCTCGTCGTGGTGACGGGCGCCAACGGGCCATTGGGCCAGGAGGTGGTGCGGCGGCTCGTCACCGCCGGGGCGCAGGCAGCGATCATCACCCGTAGTGCCCCCGCACCCGAGATCGCGGACCTCGACGGCGTCAGCGCCTACCGCGCCGACCTGGCCGACCGGGAGGCCACCGCGGAGGCGGTGCGCCGCATCGTCGCCGAGCACGGCGGCGCGGACGGCCTGCTGCATCTGGTGGGCGGCTGGCGCGGCGGCACCCCGATCGACGCGGCCGACCCCGCGGACTGGGACTTCCTCGAGGCCGGCCTGATCCGCAGCCTGCAGAACGTCTCCCAGCCCCTGTTCCCGGCGCTCCTCGCGAGCGAGGACGCGCGGGTCGCGGTCATCTCGTCGGTGTCGGTCGCGAAGCCGACCGCGAAGAACGCCATGTACGCCTCCGCGAAGGCGGCGGCCGAGGCGTGGACCCTGGCCCTGGCCGAGGGCTTCACCGGCACCGGTGCCGCCGCGACGGTCCTACGGGTGATGGCCCTGCTCACGCCGCAGATGCGGGCCGAGGCCCCCGAGCGGAAGTTCCCGCGCTACACGCCCATCGGCGATGTGGCCGATCGCCTCGTCGCACTGTGGGACGCACCCGCGGGCGAGGTCAACGGCACCGTCGAAACCCTGTTACCGGAGGTGACCGCATGACCCGCCTGCACGACCCCGCGAAGCGCGGCTTCGCGAGCGACAACTACGCCGGCGTGCTGCCGGAGGTTCTCGAGGCGATCGCCGAGGCCAACCTCGGGCACCAGGGTGCCTACGGCACCGACGACTACACCGCCGCCCTCGGGGAGCGGATCACCGACCTCTTCGGCGCCGGGGCGCGGGCGTTCCCCGTCTTCAACGGCACCGGCGCCAACGTCGTCGCGCTGTCCGCGGTGTCGGACCGCTGGTCCGCGGTGGTCTGCGCCGACACCGGCCACATCCACGTCGACGAAGGCGGCGCTCCCGAGAAGCTCGCGGGCCTCAAGCTGTTCGTAGTGCCGACGACCGAGGGCAAGCTGACCCCCGAGGCCATCACCGCCGCGGTGCCCGACCGGGCCGGCGATGTGCACTGGCCGCAGCCGCGGGTGCTCTCGGTGGCGCAGTCCACCGAGCTCGGCACGGTGTACACCCCGGACGAGCTGCGGGCCCTCGCGGACTACGCGCACGAGCGCGGCTGGCTGCTGCACCTCGACGGCTCGCGCCTCGGCAACGCCGCAGCGAGCCTGGGCACCGGCTTGCGGGCGATCACCACGGACGTCGGCGCCGACGTCGTGAGCGTGGGCGGCACCAAGAGCGGCCTGCTGGGTGCCGAGCTGGTGGTGGTCCTCGACGCGGCCACGGCGCCGGGGATCGAGTACGTGCGCAAGCTGTCGATGCAGCTCGCGTCCAAGCAGCGCTTCCTCGCAGCGCAGTTCCTCGCCCTGTTCGACGACGACCGGTACCTCCGGGTCGCCGGCCACGCGAACGCGATGGCACGGCTGCTCGCCGACCGCGTCGGCGGGATCGACGGGGTCGCCATCACGCAGCCGGTGCAGGCGAACGCGGTCTTCGCCACGCTCCCGCGCGACGCAGCGGAGGCGCTGATGGAGCGCGTGCCGTTCTACTTCTGGGACGAGACCCGCAGCGAGGTCCGATGGATGTGCGCCTGGGACACCACGGAGGACGACGTCCGCGCGTTCGCGGCGCTGGTCGCGGAGGAGCTCAGCCGAACCGCGGGAATTTGATGTACGCGAGGCCGAGCAGGTCGATCGACAGGTAGCCGAGGATCGCGGCCGCGACGCCGCCGCCCACCACCAGGACGGCGCGCCAGGCGTCGCGCCGCGGCGCCTCGGTGAGCCACCAGCCGATCCCCATGAACGTGACGATCGGCCCGAGCAGCGCGACGGGGACCGCGGACAACCCGGACTCGCCCGTGATCCGCACCATGCGCGCGACGCCGCCGAGCACGGCCGAAACGCACATCGTGACACACAGCATGCGGGTCCAGCGGGGACCGCCCGCGAGCAACCGGTAGCCGAGGACCGAGCCGACGGCCCCGGCCAGCGCGATGAGCAGCGTCATCATCGGATCTGCCGCACGATCGCCCATCCCGCGGCCATGCCCGCCGCGGCGACGGCGGGGGCCGCGAACAGGAACCGGACGCCCGCGGACGGGGGCATCCCGAGCAGCGACACCAGGCCGTAGACACCCACCGAGCCGAAGCCCGCGAGCACGCCGAAGGCGAGGAATCCGAACCACCGCGCGCCGACCACGTCGCGCACCGCGAAGAGCGCGCCGGTGAGGAGCGAGAGGACGAAGAGGCCGCCGACCCGGACGTCGAACTCCAGCGCCCGCCATGCGGTCGCGGACGAGAGCCGGGTCGCGGCGACGGCGGCCAGGGCGCCGCCGAGGGCGACGCAGGCGAGCGTGCGGCGGTCCGTGGGCAGCCGCGGACCGTTGGGCACCGGTCGGTCGGGGGGCCTGTCCTGCACGACGTTGACGATACGGCCCCTCAGTACGCGCCGTTGGAGTCGAGCACGGTTCGCACCGTCCGCGCGATGATCGCGACGTCCGCGCCGAGCGACCAGTTCTCGACGTAGCCCACGTCGAGCCGGATCGACTCGTCCCAGCTCAGATCCGACCTCCCGCTGACCTGCCAGGCCCCCGTGACACCGGGCTTGACCAGCATGCGGCGGAGCATGACCGGCGGGTACTGCTCGACCTCGTGCGCGAGCGACGGGCGCGGCCCGACCACGGACATCGATCCGCCGAGGACGTTGAAGAACTGGGGCAGCTCGTCGAGGCTGTACCGGCGGATGAAACGGCCCACCCGCGTGACGCGCGGATCGTTCTTCACTTTGAACAGCGGGCCGGCGCCCATGTTCTCGTCGGCCAGCACCGCGCGGCGGGCATCGGCGTCGACGTACATGCTGCGGAACTTGATCATGTCGAAGAACTCGCCGCCCGCACCGACGCGCTGGGCGCGGTAGAAGACGGGGCCCCGGCTGTCCACCTTGACGGCGATGGCGATGGCGATCATCACGGGTGCGGTCACGAGCACACCCGCGCCGGCGACGGCCAGATCGAGCGCGCGCTTGCCGAGCCCGAAGGAGCGGGACGGGCGGGGCGCGGCGACGGCGGCCATCGGCGTCCGGCCGACCGAACCGCTGACCACCCGGGAGGCCGCGACCTCGGGGAGCCCCGCGGTCACCACGAGCTCGATGCCCTCCGCCGCGAGCTGCCACATCAGCTCGCGCAGGTCGTCCGGGCCCAGGGAGTCCGTGGCGGTGAGCACCACGATGCCGACCCCGCTCTCGCGCGCGGCTTCGAGCACCGTGCGGTCCGTCCCGACGACGGGGACCCGGGCGCCGGCGATCTCGAGCGCGTCGACGACCACGGCGTCGTTGGCGGGCAGGCAGACGCCCACGACCTGCGCGCCCGCCGCCTTCGACTGGAGGAGACTCCGGATCGAGGCCGTGGCCGAGGCGAAACCGCCCACCACCAGGGTCGGCACCGCGGGCGCGGCGGACACGCGGCGCCGGAGCACCCACCGCACGAGGAGCGCACCCGCGACGGCGACGGGCGCCGATGCGAAGAACAGCGCGCGGGGCAACATCTCGGGGAAGAGCAGCGCGATCAGGATCAGCGGGCCGTAGACGAGCTGGGCGGTCACCAGCACGCGGCGCACTTCGGGCGTGCCGAGCCGGAGCAGGGGAACGTCCATCGGGCGGGAGCGCCACAGGCGAAGGAACCAGAACAGGTTCGCTCCGATGACGAGGGCCGCGAGCTCGGGAACGCTGTCGCCCTCGGCGTACCCGACGATCAGGCCCGCCGCGGCGGCCGCGATCGCGACCAGGGCATCCGCCACGGCGATCCGGCGAGCCGCGCGAGCGCGATGCTGCTCCGCGATCGCGCGCGCCGACTGCGTCTGCGGCCCGACGGGCTCCGGCCGGGGCGCGGAGTCCGGCCCGGGCGCGGGCGCCGGCGGCAGCACGATGACCTGCTGCGGCTGCGCGGGCGCGACCGGCGGCGCCGCCCAGGTGTCGATCGACAAGTCCTGCTCCTCATATTTGTCCGGCGCCTGGGAATCGAATGCGACGTGCCCACCGGTAAGAATCGACAGTCAGCATATTGCAGTTGCGAATATCTAATACCGTGAGCTTCGTCTCACATGTTTGTCGTTCCCGAGGCCCCTCACCTCACGTCAGCGTGACGTGACGCCGCTCACAGCCGCCTCCGGCTGGAGGTCGAGCCTTCGCCGGAGCTACTGTTTGCACAGTTCACGGGCACGAACCTCGCGGTCCGTGCCCGATTCCCGCGCGCCGACTTCCCCGTCGTGGCGACGGCGAGGCGCAGCGGCCGCCCGTGGCGACCGTTGTCACGGTAGCTGCCTGACGTTGCAATCGCAAGATCATTGACAGTTTGCAATCAGGAAAGTTGTGAGGGTTATGCTCAATCACCGAAACGTCCGACAAGAGTTACGGAAACCATCATGCACTGCCGTCTGTGCGGCTCGTCACAGCTCCGGAGCGTGGTCGATCTCGGTGCCACCCCACCCTGTGAGATGTTTCTCACGGCCGAGGAACTGGACCGGCCCGAGCCGACGTATCCCCTGCACCTGCGGATCTGCGAGGAGTGCCTGCTGCTGCAGATCCCCGCGCTGATCCTCCCGGAGGAGACCTTCTCCGAGTACGCCTACTTCTCCTCGTTCTCGGCGAGTTGGGTCGACCACGCGCGCCGCTTCGTGGACGAGTCGATCAGCCGGCTCGAGCTCGACGGCGACAGCCTGATCGTCGAGGTGGCCAGCAACGACGGGTACCTGTTGCAGCACGCCGTCGCCGCCGGCGTCCCCTGCCTCGGCATCGAGCCCTCGATCAACGTCGGGCAGGCCGCCCGCGATCGCGGAGTCCCGACGGTGACCGCCTTCCTCGGCCCGGAGACTGCCTCGCAGGTCCGCGCTGAGCACGGCCCGGCGGATCTCGTGGTGGCCAACAACGTTTACGCGCACATCCCCGACCTCCTGGGATTCACCCGGGGCCTGCGCTACCTGCTCGCGGACGACGGCTGGCTGAGCATCGAGGTGCATCACGCGCTCGCCCTCGTCGCCGAGGGCCAGTTCGACACGATCTACCACGAGCACTTCCAGTACTACACGGTGCTCAGCGCCCAGCGGGCCCTCGCGACCGCCGGGCTCACCGTGGTCGACGTCGAACTCGTCCCCACCCACGGCGGCTCCATCCGACTCTGGGCCCGGCCCGACGGGGCCGCGCAGGCACCGTCGGACCGCGTGCGGGAGGTCTTGCTGATCGAGGAGGAGGCCGGGCTGCACGCCCTCGCCGGCTACGCCGGCATGCAGGCGCTGGCCGACCGCGCCCGGCAGGACCTGCTGCGCTTCCTGCTCGACTGCCGCGCCGCCGGCAAGCGGGTGGCCGGCTACGGCGCACCGGGTAAGGGCAATACGCTGCTCAATTACTGCGGCATCCGGCCCGACCTGCTCGAATACACGGTGGACCGCAATCCGTACAAGCACGGCCGGTTCACCCCCGGGACACGCATCCCGATCCACGCGCCCGAGCGCCTCGACGCCGACCGGCCGGACGTGGTCGTCGTGCTGCCGTGGAACCTCGAGACCGAGATCACCGAGCAACTGCGCCCCCTGATCGACCAGGGCACCGAGGTGGTCTACCCCATGCCCCGATTGCACACCGCGCGGCCGGTCGCCGCTACCACGGAGGTCTGAGCGATGAAGGTTGTCCTGTTCTGCGGCGGCTACGGCATGCGCATGCGCAACGCTGCCGACGACATGGTGCCCAAGCCCATGCAGCTCGTCGGCCCGCGGCCACTGATCTGGCACGTGATGCGCTACTACGCGCATTTCGGGCACACGGAGTTCATCCTGTGCCTGGGCTACGGCGCTCAGCACATCAAGAACTACTTCCTCAACTACCGCGAGACGGAGTCGAACGACTTCGTGATCCGCGGCGGCGAGGTGGAGCTGCTCGGCGCCGACATGCGCGACTGGACGATCAGCTTCGTCGACACGGGCCTCGAATCGGCCATCGGCGAGCGCCTCCGGCGCGCGCGGCCGCACCTCGACGGCGACGAGTACTTCCTCGCCAACTACGCCGACGTCCTCAGCGACGCCCCGATGAACAGCATCGTCGACCGGGTCAAGGAGACCGGCTCCGCCGCCTCGATGCTCCTGGTACCGCCGCAGTCGTCCTTCCACTGCGTGGACGTGAACGGCGACGACAAGGTCACCGACATCACGCCGGTCTCCGAGTTCCCGATCTGGGAGAACGGCGGCTACTTCGTGCTCACCCAGGAGGTCTTCGACCACCTGCCTCCCGGCGGCGACCTGGTGGCGGACTCGTGCACCGCGCTGGCGAAGGAGGGGAGGCTGCTGGGCTACAAGCACCGTGGCTTCTGGAAGCCCGCCGACACGTTCAAGGAGCGGGCCGAGTTGGACGCCGGCTACGCCCGCGGCGACCGCCCCTGGATGGTGTGGAAGGAACCGGTCGGATGATCGGCCTCTCCGCCGGCCGGATCTCCGAGATCGCGGTCCTCGGCGCGCACTGCGACGACATCGCGATCGGCATGGGCGGAACCCTGCTGCAGCTGGCGGAGGCCAATCCCGGCCTGCGAGTGCGGGCCTTCGTGGCCACCGGCGCGGACACCCCGCGGGAGGCCGAGGAGCGGGCGGCGCTCGCCGCCTTCGCCCCCGAGGCGGAGCTGGACATCACGGTGCTGGACCTACCCGACGGGCGGACCCCCGCGCACTGGCTGCGCGAGAAGTCCCTGGTGGCCGAGTTCCGGCGGTCGGCCTCGCCCGACATCGTCTTCGCGCCGCACCGCGGCGATGCCCACCAGGACCACCGTCAGCTCGCGGAACTCGTGCCACAGGAGTTCCGGGACCACCTGATCCTCGGCTACGAGATCCTCAAGTGGGAGGCCGACACCCCGCGGCCCACCGTCTTCAACCCGCTGTCGGCGTACGCCGCCATGACGAAGGCGCGGCTGCTCACGGAGCACTACCCCTCGCAGGTCGGCCACGACTGGTTCGACGACGAGTCCTTCCTCGGCCTGGCGCGGCTGCGCGGCATCCAGTGCCGCTCAGCGTACGCCGAGGGTTTCATGCTGGAAAAGGCGATCGTAGATCTCGGAGGCAATCGATGAAGGTCCTGCTCACAGGCAGCCAGGGATACCTCGGAACGGTGATGACGCCGGTCCTCCGCGCGGCCGGCCACGAGGTCACCGGTCTCGATTCCGGCCTCTTCGCCGACCGCGTGCTCGGGCCGGCGGTGTCCGACCCGCCCACGCTCACCACCGACCTGCGTGACGTGACGGTCGAGGAACTGCAGGGCTTCGACGCGGTGATCCACCTCGCGGCACTGTCCAACGATCCCCTGGGCTCGCTGGCACCCCAGATCACCTACGACATCAACCACGCCGCGTCGAGCCGGCTCGCGCGCCTGGCGAAGGAGGCCGGGGTCTCCCGGTTCCTGTACGCCTCGACGTGCTCCGTGTACGGCGCGGCGGGCGACGGCCTCGTCGACGAGGCGGCGCCGCTCAACCCCATCACGCCCTACGCGATCAGCAAGGTGCGGGTGGAGGACGACGCCGCGGCGCTCGCGGACGCCGACTTCACGCCCGTCTTCCTGCGCAACGCCACGGCCTTCGGCTTCTCTCCGCGCCTGCGGGCGGACATCGTGCTGAACAACCTGATGGGGTACGCCGTCCTGACGGGCGAGGTGCTGGTGCTCTCCGACGGGACGCCGTGGCGACCGCTGGTGCACGCGCAGGACATCGCGCGGGCCTTCGCGACCTGCCTGACCGCGCCGAAGGAGACGGTCTCGGCGCGCGCCTACAACATCGGCACCGAGCGCAACAACGTGACCGTCGCCGAGATCGCGCAGGCCGTGGTCGACGTGGTGCCCGGCGCCGCCGTCCGGATCACCGGGGAAGCCGGGAACGATCCGCGGTCCTACCGGGTCGACTTCTCCCGTGCCCGCGACGAACTGGGCTTCGAGGCGCAGTGGACCGTCGCGGACGGCGCGGCGGAGCTGCACCGGTCCTACACCGAGTACGGGCTCACCGAGCGCTCCTTCCACGACGACTTCACCCGGCTCGCCGTGCTCAAGCAGCTGCAGGCCGGGGGCGCCATCGACGCCTCGATGCGCCGGCCATGACCGGCTCAGCCCAGGCGGGCACGCAGATCGGCCCAGGAGCCGGCCGCGCTGTCCCGCGGCGAGACGATCGACGCGGCCAGCGGCCACTGCAGCGCCAGCTCCGGATCGGCGTGGTGCACTGCGAGATCCTCCGACGGGTCGTGCGGACGATCGATCCGGTAGCAGACGTCCGCCACCTCGGTCAGCGCCTGGAAGCCGTGCAGGAAGCCCGGCGGCACGTACAGCGTGCGGAATGCCTCGTCGTCCAGGCGGAAGGCCTGGCTCCGGCCGAAGGTGGACGAGTACGGCCGTGCGTCCACGAGCACGTCGTGCACCGCGCCGTGGGCGCAGCGCACCAGCTTCGCCTCCCCGCGGCCGGAACGGCCGTGCATGCCGCGGAGCACGCCCCGCGCCGAACGGGACTGCGAATCCTGCACGAATCGCGCTGCGGCGCCGGGCTCCCCGAGGTGATCGTCGAAGATCTCCGCGTCGAAGGTCCGGGTGAACAGGCCCCGGTCGTCCGCGTGCGGGGTGGGAACCAGCAGCAGGACGTCCGCCAGATCGGTCTGCTCGATGCGCATGGGGACATGCTGCCATGAGACACGCACGTGCGTGCCGCGGCTGCGGCTCCGTCAAGCTCACCCGGGTGCTGGACCTGGGCCGCGTCCCCGCGGCGGATCGCTTCCCGCCCTCCGAGTCCCCGGTGGACCCGGGCGAGTCCGCCCATCCGCTCGCGATGGACCTGTGCGCGGCGTGCGGCCTCGCGCAGCTCGCCGATGACGACACCATCGCGGACGAACCCCGCGGAGTAGAACCCCGTGCCCTGCGCGAGCAGGCCGCGGACGCGGTGGCCCGGGTCGCCGGCGCCGGCCTCCTGCGCGGCACGACGGTGCGCGAGTTCGGCAGCCCGCACGGCGGCACGTGGCTGCCGCTCCTCGCCGAGCGGGGATTCCACGAGGCCGACGGTCCGGCCGACGTCGTCCTCGACAGCTTCGGGATCATGCACGAACCGGACCAGCGCACGGCCTTCGCGGCGCGGGCCGCTGCCGTCGCGCCCGGCGGCGTACTGCTCCTGCAGTACCAGCCGCTGGGGGGCATCGTCGACCAGTTGCAGTGGACCGCCCTGCGGCACGGGCACTTCGGCTACTACACGCTCACCGCGTTGCTGCCTCTGCTCGCCGCGGCCGGCCTGGAACCGGTGCGCGCCTTCGAGTTCGACCTCTACGGCGGCACGGTGCTGCTCGCCGTCCGGCACCGCGGCGCGGCCGACGTGGTCCCCGGCGCGGGCGCCGCCGATCCCACGATCCGGCGGATCCTGGCCACCGAGGCGGGCGCCGGGCTCGCCACCCCCGCGGGCCTGCGGGCTCTCAGCGCGGCCCCGGGTGATCAGGCGAGGGACCTCCGGGCCTGGGCGCAGGAGCACGCGGCCGCCGGGCGCACCGTCGCCGCCTACGGCGCCGCCTCGCGGGCCGTCGCCCTGTTCGCGCTCGCCGGGCTCGACACCGGCCTCGTCTCCTGCGTGGCAGACGCGTCACCGTCGAAGCAGGGGCGCCGCATGCCCGGTACCGACATCCCGATCGTCGCGCCGGAGCGCCTCCTCGCCTTCGACGGTCCCGTCCTCCTGACCCTGCCCGACCTGTACGACGAGGTGCTCGAGGCCTGGCCCGCCCTCCGCGGAAGACTGGTGAACCAGCCATGACCGAACCCGACCTCCGCCGCTCCCGCGCGCTGCAGGACCGCCTCCACCGCCTGGTGCCCGGCGGCGCGCACACCTACGCCCGCGGCGCGGACCAGTACCCCGAGTTCATGCCCCCCGTGCTCACCCGCGGCCGCGGCGCTCGAGTCTGGGACGCGGACGGCAACGAGTACGTCGAGTACGGCATGGGGCTGCGCTCGGTCACGCTGGGCCATGCCTACCCGCCGGTGGTGGAGGCCGTGCGCGCCTGCCTCGACGACGGCCTCAGCTTCAGCCGCCCGACGACGACAGAACTCGCCGCCGCCGAGGACTTCCTCGACCTGGTGTCGACCGCCGACATGGTCAAGTTCGGCAAGAACGGCTCCGATGCCACCACCGCCGCCCTGCGCCTCGCGCGCGCCGCCACGGGCCGCGACCTGGTGGCGGTGTGCGACCAGCCCTTCTTCTCCGTGGACGACTGGTTCATCGGCACCACCGACATGGCGGCCGGGATCCCCACGGTCACCAGCGATCTCACCGTGCGCTTCGCCTACAACGACGCGGACACGCTGCGAGCCCGCTTCGCCGAGCACCCCGGGCGCATCGCCGCCGTCTTCCTCGAGGCGGCGACCGCGCTCGCCGAGCCCGCGCCCGGCTTCCTGGAGACCGTGCGCGCCCTGTGCGACGAACACGGCGCGCTGCTGATCTTCGACGAGATGATCACCGGCTTCCGCTGGTCGCCGCACGGAGCGCAGGCCGTCTACGGCGTCACGCCGGACCTCTCGTGCTGGGGCAAGGCCATGGGTAACGGCTTCCCCCTGGCCGCGCTCGCCGGGAAACGCGAGTTCATGGAGCTCGGCGGCCTCAACACCGACGCCGACCGGGTCTTCCTGCTGTCCACCACCCACGGGCCGGAATCGGTCTCGCTCACCGCGTTCCGCGCCGTGGCCCGTGCCTACCGCGACGGGGACCCCGTGGGTGCCATGGAGCGGGCCGGACGCCGCCTCGCCGACGGGGTGAACGCGGCCGCCGACGCAGCCGGAGTCGGCGACGCCGTCCGCGCGATCGGTCGGCCGTCGTGTCTGGTCTTCACCACCCGCGACGCCGACGGCGCACCCTCGCAGGCCTTCCGGACCCTGTTCCTGCAGGAGCTGCTGCGACGGAAGGTGCTCGGGCAGTCCTTCGTCATCTCCGCCGCACACACCGATGCCGACGTGGACCACACGATCGACGCGGTGTCCCAGGCGTTGGTGGTCTACCGGCGGGCGCTCGAGGCGGGCACCGTCGACGGCCTCCTGGCGGGCCGCCCGGTGGCTCCCGCCCTGCGCCGGACCGCGGCGCCGCGGCGCCTCGACGGCGGGGCGGCGTCGTGACCGCGCCCGTCCGCGTGCTCGTCGTGGGTCCCGCGCCGCCCGGTCCGACGAGCCGGGGTGGCATGGCCACCGTGGTCGGTCACATGGCGGCGCAACCGGATCCGTCGATCGACGTGCAACTCCGGACGACCTACGTCGACGGCACCGTCGGACAGCGCCTCCGGGCCGGCCTCGGCGGCATGGCACGCGGCACCCTGAGCGTGCTGCGCGGCGACGTCGACGTGGTGCACGTGCACCTCTCGCACGGCGGCAGCGTCGTGCGGAAGTCACCGGTGCTCTGGGCGGCGCGCCTGCGCGGCGTCCCCGCGGTGATCCACGGCCACAGTTTCGACTTCGGCGGCTGGGTGGCCGGGCTGCCCGCCCCCGCGCGACCGCTCGTCCGCGCCGCCCTCCCCGCGGACCGGTGGCTGGTGCTCGGGACGGGGCTCGCCGCCCAGTACGCGGCGGCCTTGCACCTCGCACCGAGCACGGTCGAAGTGCTCTACAACCCCGTGCCCGAGGTCCCGGTTCCGGCCGGTCTCGCCACGACGGGCGACGTGGTCCACGCGGTCGCGCTCGGCCGGCTCGGGGTCCGGAAGGGAAGCTACGACCTGATCGCGGCGGTCGCGCTCCTCCCGCCGGAGATTCGCGCACGGCTGCACCTGACGCTGGCGGGCGACGGCGAGGTCGATGAGGTGCGCGCCGCGGCTGCCGCGGCCGGCGTGGAGGAGTCGGTGTCGGTCCGCGGCTGGGTGGACCCGGCCGGGCGCGACGCGCTGCTCGCCACCGCGCAGGTCTTCGCCCTTCCCAGCTACGACGAGGGGCTGCCGATGGCGCTGCTGGAGGCGATGGCCTCGGGGCTGGCGCCGCTGACGACGCCCGTCGGCGCGATTCCCGAGGCGATCACGGACGGCGCGGACGGGCTCCTGGTGCCACCCGGCGACGTTCCCGCGCTCAGCGCCGCGCTCGCCCGGCTGGTCGACGACCGGGACCTGCGCGAGCGCATCGCCGCCGGCGCCCGGCGCCGCGCGCGGGACTTCGCCATCGAGCCCTGGCACGCGCGCCTGGCCGCATTGTGGAGGGAGCTCGCGGGCTGAGCTCCTTGGGCACGCGGCCGCGGCGGGCCGCGGGTCAGCCCCGGGAGAGGTGCTCGGGCTTCTCGATGACCGCGGCCTGGGACTGCGCCTGCGACAGACCCGCCGCCGGGAACCACACGTCGGGACCGGGGGCGTCGTACGCCCACAGGGGGCTGTGGAACGCGGACGACGTCCCGAAGTAGGTGACGGCCATGCCGTACCTGTTGGCGAGCGCGTACCACCGGTCGCCCAGGCGATTCCACTGCTCCGCGCTCTCCGCGGATTGGCCCGGCCCGTACCAGCCGACCTCGCCGACGGAGCATTCCACCCCGCTGCGGACGCACCAGTCGCCGAAGGTCCGCAGCCTGCCGAGGAAGCCCCGCTCGTACCCGAGGTCCACCCACGACCGCCCCGCATCCCGGACGTAACCGTCGTCGAGCTTGGCCGGATCGAAGACCTCGCCCTCGCCACTGTTGCGGACCGGGTACATGTGCTGGGAGTAGACGATCCGGCGCAGGGGATCCTCGACCCAACCGCCGGTCGGATCCGTGTACGCGAAGTCCGAGAACCTCGAGCAGCACAGCGACTCCACCCACACCACCGTGCGATCGCCGGCGGCTCGTAGGGTGCGCACGACCTCATTGACGTGGCGCTGGTACACCGCGTAGCCGGGCTTGTCCGGGGACTGCAGGTCGGCCCGGGTGGGGTGGCTGAACCGGGTCGGCTCGTTGAACAGGTCGTAGGCGACCACGGCGGGTTCATCGCGGAAGCCCTCGGAGATCCGGCGCCACACCTGGTTGGTCTGCTCGACGGTGAGTCCGGCACCGCACACCAGCGGCTCCGTCTGCGCCCTCGGCGCGCGCCACTCGCAACCGTTGTGCAGCCCGAGTACGACGCTCATGCCCGCCGCCTTGATCTTGCCGACCTCCGCCCGGATCGCGGACCAGTACGCCGGATGGAAGCTCTCGTCGCCCGAGCCGAGGCCCGGTTGGAGGAAGCTCCAGTCCACGGGCAGCCTGATCAGCCTGTGCCCCCGTTGCCGGAGTCGTTCGTACGACGACGGGGGCTCGCCCGTTCGGGTGTCGTCGGGGTGGTCGTAGATCGTGACCGCCTGCGTGAGCAACGTGGCCACGTTGATGCCGCGCATCCACGATCTCGTCGGCTCCGGTGGCCGGACGACCGCGATCGAGGTGAGGGCGAGAGCGACGACGAGCAGTGCGATCAGCGCTCCGCGCCGGATCGAAGTCATTGCACCCCCGCAGCGGTCATCGACGGTCCACGGCGCAGCCGGGACTCAGCGACTCGCAGCCTACTGCAATTGCAACAATTGCCGGTATCCTGGACCCGTGCTGCACGACGTCCACATCCTCGGGGTCCGATTCGACGATCTCTCCTTCGACACCGCGGTGGCCCGCCTGCGGGACGCCGCGCGCGGGAACCAGCCGCGCACTGTCGTCTTCCCGAACGCCGCGACGCTCAACCTGGCCTCCGAATCCCCGTCCTACCGGGAGGTGCTGAACGCGTCGACGTTCGTCTTCGGGGACGGCACGGGAGTGCGCTGGGGGGCGCGGATGCGCGGGGTGCGGCTCCGCGCGAATCTCAACGGCACCGACGTCGTCCCCGATCTTCTGGAGGCGACGCCCGGACTTCGGGTGTATCTGCTCGGCTCCACCGAGGAGGTGAACGCGGCTGCCGCCAGCGCCGTCGCGCAACGCTTCCCCGTCGAGGTCGTGGGCCGTCACCACGGCTTCTTCGACCATGACGACTGCCCGGACGTCCTGGCCGCCATCGCGGCCGCATCCCCCGACGTGCTCCTCGTAGGCTTCGGCAATCCCCTGCAGGAGGAGTGGATCGCGCGCCATCGCACCGCCCTGTCGGTACCGCTCACCGCGGCAGTGGGCGGGCTGTTCGGATTCTGGGCCGGAACCCGCACCCGCGCACCGGGCATCGCCCGCCGCATGGGCGTGGAGTGGGTGGACATCCTGCTGCGCGAGCCGCACAAGGCACGACGGTACCTCCTGGGCAATCCCGCCTTCCTGGTCCGGTCGATTCGCGCCCGCTCCGCCGAACTGCGCTCCGACCGCCCGGCACGGGCGCGCCGTCAGGTCCGGCCGGCGTCCCGGCCCGATCGGCGCACGACCCGCCGCAGCTCGGCTCCGAGCGCGGCCGCCGACGCGGGGGCCGCGTACCCGCGGTCGTAGTGGCGGCGGGCAGCGGCGCCCCGGCGTTCCGCGGCGGCGGGCTCGGCCAGCGCGTCGAATGCCCGGGCCAGACCCACGACGTCGTCGACGCCGATCGGCTCCTCACCGGGGGGCTGGAACTCGGGGAGCGCTCCTTCGGGGGAGACGATCGGCGTCACCCCCAACTGCATCGCCAGCACCTGGACTCCGCTCTGCGTCGCGCGGCGGTAGTGCACCACCGAACCCTTCGCGCGGGCCATCGGCTCCAGCACGTCCGCGTACGAGTACCGTCCCCGGTGCCACCGCACCGCCGGGAACCGGCCGGGTGGGAGCTCACCGTCGCCGATCAGGACGAGTTCGTCGCCGCGCCAGCCCGGACCGGCGACGTGCTTCTCCCAGGCCGCGAGTGTCACCGCCAGATTCTTGTACTCCTCGAGCCGTCCGACGGCCACGAAGTCCCGCCGGTCCGCGGCGGGCACCGCCGCCGGCACGAGCCGCTCCTCGAGGTCGCTCGTCAGCGGCGCCACCGCCGTGGCTCCGACCCGGCTGCCGACGTACTCGCTGAAGCCGACCGTCGCGGCCGCGTTCCGCCCCCATCGCCCGAACAGCGCCCGCTCCCAGGCGGGGAAGACCTCGGCGGCGCCGTGCGGGCGGTCGTCGTGGATGAGGTTCACCCGGGGCGCGCCACCCGCCAGCAGCATCCACCGGGGATCCCGCACCAGCTCGGTGACGACCACGTCGGCCGCGTAGGCCCGCGCCGCGCGGAGGGCGCGCGCGAAACCGGGCCAGGTCGACGCGGTACGCGGGCGAGCGTCGAGCACCCACTCGTAGGGCCGCACGCCGTCGGACTCCGGATGTTGATCGGTGGTCACCAGCACTACGTCCCAGCCCGCGTCGATGAGCTGCTCGCAGTACACCCGGGCGAGCGGTCGCATCCACGGCGAGAGCCAGAGCACCTTGCCCGTCATGGCAGGACGCCGGCGAAGGCCGCCTCGTAGGCGTCGGCCATGGCCTCGACGGAGTAGTTCGCCCGCATCCGCTCGAAACCGCGGTCGCCCAGGGCGGGCCACACCTGCGGGTCCGCGAACATGTCCGTCAGGGCCGTGCGCCAGCCGTCGACGGTGACGTCCTCGACGAGGCGTCCCGCCTGACCGTGGGCGAGGATCTCCGGGATCGCGCCGACGGCGGAGGCGATCACCGGCAATCGCCGGGCCATCGCCTCGAGGATCACGAGGGGGAAGGCCTCGTCCCGGCTCGGCACGCAGAGCAGGTCGGCGTCGGCGAGGGCCGCCTCGGGCCCGGGCGCCCACCCGCGCCAGTGCACGCGGTCCCGGACGGCGTCCGGCGTCATGGCCTCGAGCCGCTCCCGATCGGGACCGTCGCCGTAGATGGAGAGCTCCCAGTCGGGATCGGGGACGCCGGCGAGCGCGGCCGCGAGGAGGTGCGGGTTCTTGAACTCGACGGCGCGGGCGAGCATCACGAGGCGTCGCGGGCGGCCGAGCGGCGGCCGCGGCGGCACGTCGCCCCGGGAGGCCACGCGGTCGATGCCGTTGGGCGCGGTGAAGACGGGTGCGTCCAGGTCCTGGAACTGCGGGCCGACGTCCCAGTGGCCGTCCGCGAGGCCGATGAAGCCGTCGGCGCGGCGCATCGCCCGGGCGAGGGGTGCGGAGAAGGTCGGCTCTTCCGCGTCGAACCACGAGTGCGCCGCGACCAACCACCTGCGGTCACGACCACCGGCACGCCACAGCGTGGCGAATCCGGTCTCGGTGTTCGTGGTCGCGCTGATGAGGATCTGCGGGCCCGCGACGGGATCGAGCACCGGCGCGAACCAGGGCTGCCGGACGACGCGCACCGAGTGCGGGACCTCGGCGACCATCGGCCCCAGCCGCTGCATGCAGGCGATGGTGACGGGGTAGCCGCGCCGGTCGAGTTCGCCCGCCAGCAGCACGTGCTGGCGCTCGGCGCCCCCGTAGACCAGGCGATTCGTGGTGATGACGATCGCCGGACGATCCGTGGGCCGCGCCGCGCGGGCGTGCGCACGGCGGGTGGACCGCTGCAGCCGGTCGAGGATCGACGTTCCCGCGAGGTACAGGTCCCCGCCGGCCGCCCGGCCGTTGTGCTCGAGGTTGAGCGCGATGTTGGCGCGCAGCAGGTCTCCCGAACGTCGGCTGGCCCGCGCGTCGTCGGCGACGGTGCCGCCGCTGGTGTGGGTGATCCCCTCCTCGTCGGTGAGGACCAGCCGCCAGCCCGCGCGCCGAGCCCGTTCCTGCCAGTCCGCCTCCTCCCCGTAGAGGAAGAACTCCTCGTCGAACGGTCCGACCGCGTCCCAGGCATCGCGCTGTATCGCCAGGCATGCGCCGGTCAGGTAGCCCTCGACGGCGGTCGGGGCTTCCGCGTACAGGTCCGAGAGCGGAGTGCGGCGCAACCGCGGCGCGTATCCGGCGTAGGAGACCAGGGCGCGGATCGGGCCGCGGCGGCGATGCGCGACGTCCCAGTCCCGCTCGTGCGAGCCCTGAAGTGCAGGATCGTGAACTCTCGGCGCCGCTGCGGCGACCCCCGGGGTGCGCAGCGCGGACCGCGTGACCGCCAGGTCACCACGTACCACCGCGTCGGGATTGAGGAGCAGTAGATCGGCATCCGGCGCCTTCGCGGCAAGGCGGTTCACCGCCGCTGCGAAACCCGCGTTGACGCCGTCGCCGTACCAGGCGACGTCAGGGAACTCCGCCCGCACCTCCGCCATTCCCGGCCAGTCGATTCCCGAATTGTCCCAGATCAACGTCCGTGTATCGGAAAGGTGCTCCGCCACGGAAACGAGACACGCCCGCAGGTCTTCCGGATTGCGATACGCAACGATGAGCACCGCGAGTGGGTGCATGCGCGACGCGAGGGGCGGCGGGGCGGCGCGGAGGCCGCCGGGGAGGTAGGCACGGTCGAGCTCGCTCGGCACGAACTTCTCCTCTGTCGTCTGGGCTGTCAGCTTCGACATACTATACGTAACGGCAGAGTGGCACGATTCGACATTGCACAGCGGAATCGGCCGCGGCACGACGATGAAGGGATGGACCGTGACGACGATGATCGGCCCCCGGCGGCGCAGCGGAGGAGGGCTCGACGGGCCGCGCCGGTCCGGGGCGCGTCACATCGCCGTCAGCATCCCGGCAAGGTGCGCGGCCATGGCGTCGCTCCTGAATCGTTCCCGCGCGCGGGACGCGGCGGCACGGCCCATGGCGACTCGCGCCCCATCGTCGACGAGCAATTGGGAGATGGCCGCGGCCATCGCGTCGGGGTCCTCCGGCGGCACGAGCAGGCCGGTCACGCCGTGCTCCACGTAGTCGTCCACTCCCGGATTGTTCGTGACCACGACCGGGCGGCCACTGGCCATCGCCTCCAGCACGACCGTCAGCCCGGATCCGGTGACTGTACGATGAAGTGCAATCGCAACCAGGTCCGCTCGGGCGTAAAGATCACGGATCCGTCCGTCCAATCGTTCGGCGTGCACCGTGACCAGGCCCTCCGGGGCTTCGAAGGGCAGTCCGGACGCCAGTTCGAGGTGAGCCCCGGGCCGCGTGGCACGAACCCGCTGCATCGCGCGGATCAACGTCGCGTGGTCGCGGAAGCGGTCCTCACCGGCGCTCACGACGAGGCCCGTGGTTTCCGGAACAGGTTGCTCGACATAGAATTCGGTATCGATTCCCAGGGGGATGAAGTGCATACGGGAAGCGGCCAGTCCCCACTCCCGCTGGAGCACCGGGAGCACGGCCGAGCACTGCGCCCACACCGCGGCGGCGCGCGGCAAAGCCCGCGCGGCCAGCTCGCGGTGCACGCGGCTGGACCCCGCCCGAGTGGTCAACCAGCCGATTCCCGCGGCGACCGGCGTCCGCCCCGTCAGCAACGCGGGGACGCCGGTGCGTTCGTCGTAGGAGAGGATCGCGTCGCCCCCACGCGCACCGGCACCGAGGGCCCGCTCGATGAACTCGTAGCCGCCGGTGCGGTGGCGCACCGACTGCGCGACGCGCTGCTCGATCCTCCCCCGAACGCCGCCGGCGGGCTGCGCCGAGGCGAATTCGACGCGCACGCCGTGATTCTCGAGGCGATGGAGTCCGTACGGTGAGCGATCGGGAACCTCGCCCGCCGC
The DNA here is from genome assembly GCF_007858435.1 of Tsukamurella asaccharolytica. Taxonomy (GTDB): domain Bacteria; phylum Actinomycetota; class Actinomycetes; order Mycobacteriales; family Mycobacteriaceae; genus Tsukamurella; species Tsukamurella asaccharolytica. Next base: position 608,842 of record NZ_VIGW01000001.1, read on the forward strand.
ATACCGGCGCGCCCACGCCGGAGCCGTCAATCCCCCGGCAAGAGGCACCGTCACCCGCACCGAATCACCCCTTCGAACCGACGGCTCCCTCATCCCCGGGGACCCACGCCCCGGCACCGTCCGAGGATGAGGGTATCGAGTCCCAGACGGATGTTCACCGCGGGCGCGCGACACCGGCACGGATCGCCAAGGCGTTCAGCTTGCAACTGGTGGCCCGCGTGGTCGGTCTCGTCGCCTCGCTCGCGACGATGGCGATCACCACGAACCACCTCGGCCTGGACTCCTACGGACACCTGACCGCGGCGATCGTCTTCATCGGCCTGTGGACCAGCCTCACCGAGCTCGGTATCGGCGCCGTCATCGTGCGCCGCGTCACCTCCGGCACGGGGGACCTGCGGCACCTCATCCGCGTCAACGTCGGTTTGTCGCTCGCGTACTGCGTGCCGCTGTCGGGGGCGGCGGTGGTGACCGGATGGCTCATCTACCGGGACACCGCCGAGGTCCCGGTGATGATCGCGATCATCGCCGGGAGTCTCGCGCTGACCACGCTGGCCTCGTGTTTCCAACCTCTGTTCATGACGAACGTGCGGTTCGGCGCGGTCGCGGCGTCCGACGTCGCCGGTCGCGCGCTCTCGCTGATCGGCACCATCGTGCTGGTGCGGATCGACGCCGACGTAGTGTGGTTCGCGGCCGTGCAGCTGATCCCGCCGCTGGTGATGCTGCTGATTCAGGGGGTCGTGGCGCACCGCGCGGTGGGCGTCCGCCCGGTCTTCTCCGCCAGGGAGAGCTGGGACCTGGTCCGTGAAAGCCTCCCCCAGACCGGCGTCCTCATCGTGGCGGCACTGTACTGGCGCGCCGACGCCTTCCTGCTCAGCGTGCTCAGCACCCCCGCGCAGACCGGCGCCTACGGGCTGGCCTACCAGATCACCTCCAACGCCACTGTGATCTCCGCCGTCTTCCTGGCCTCATCGCTATCCACGATGACAAACCTGTTCGCCACGGATCGGGCGCGGTTCGCCCGGTTCGTCCAACGCAGTGCGGAGATCCTGATCTTCGTGGGCGCGCCCGTCGCGGTGGTGGGTCTCGTGCTCTCTCCCAGTCTGATCGGGCTGCTCGCGACCCAGGAGTTCGTCGCCGTGGGCGGCCCGACCCTCGCGCTCCTGTTCATCGCCCTCGCCATCACCTTCATCACCGCGGTCCTGAGTCAGGCCCTCTTCGCCGCGCACGACCAGGTCTTCCTCCTGCGCCTGAACGTGCTGAACCTGATCGGCAACATCGTCCTGAATGTGATCCTGATCCCGCAGTTCGGCGCGGTCGGGGCGGCCTCGGCCCTGATCGTGAGCGAGGTCATCGGGATGGTCGTCGCCGGCTGGCGCCTGCGGACACGCGCGCCCTTCCAGCCCCCGTGGGGCTACCTGCTGCGCCTGTCCGTTCCGCTCGCCGTCGCCGCCGGCGTCGCGATCGTCCTCCGTCACGAATTCGTGCTGATCCCCCTCGTCGCGTCCGCCGTCGCGTACGTGACCACCAGCGCGCTCGTCGGCCCGATCCGATTGCGCGCCCTGATGGGCGCGGCACGCGGCGGCGGTGCCGACGAGGTGTGAGGCGAACCACCCCCGCGATGTGCACTTTTGTGAATCCGCGTAGTAGAGTCAACGCTCGTACGATGCAATTGCAACTGCGCTAGGGGATACTCCGCAATGAACGTCGCCGGCTTCCTGCGCTGGGTGCTGACCAAACCCCTGATCATCGTTCTGGTGATCGCCGCCGGGCTCGCCGGCGGCGCGATCGGGTGGAAGTCGACCACGTCCCACTTCGAGAGCACCGCCGCGGTCCTCGTGATTCCCCCCGGCGCCGGCAGCACCAACGCCAAGGACAACCCCTTCACCGACCTCGACTACGGCTCGGCCCAGATCGCGCAGGTGCTCACCGTCGTCGCGCAGGGCCCCCGTGGCCGCGCAGCACTCGCGGCGGCAGGCGCATCGCCCGACGTCGTCATGGTCGCCTCGGTGGGTGAGGGCAACCCGAAGCAGATCTCCCCGCTCATCACCTACACCGTGTCCGCGCCCCAGCCTCAACAGGCCGAGGCCGGCGCGAAGGCGCTCATCGACTTCTGGCGCGCCGAGTTCCGGCGGATGCAGGTCGATGCGGGCGTCGTCGGCAACACCTTCGCCGACCTGCGCGTCCCCGTCGCGCCCACCCCCGGCACCGAGGTGGGCGGCAACGCGATGCGGGCGGCCCTGGGGCTCGCGATGGGCGCCGCCCTCGCGATGCTGGCGCTGTGCCTCGTCGCCGCAGCCGCGATGGAGGCACTCAAGCGGCGGCGCAGCACGGCCGCCGCCAGCACCCCGGCCGCCGATGCACCGACGGAGCAGTTCCCCGTCGTCGCCGCGGCTCCGGCGGCGGAGTCGCCCGCGCTGTCAGGGGTCGTCCCGGCGGCGGAGGACGCACCGTCGCGCACGGTGCCCGCAGCGATCCCGATCCGGCCCCCCGGCGATGCGGCCCGGCGCGCCATGACCCGGTGGCGCGACCGCGTCGAGGAGGTCCCGGAGGCCGACGAGATCCCCCTGCCCGAACTCGACGAAACCGCTCCCCCGGCGCCGGGCGCCACGACCAGCGAGGTCGCGGATCAGCCGGCCACGGGTGCGCCGGGAACCGCCGCCGACGCGCCGCCGGGCGGGACGGCGCGGGCCGACGAGACCGCGGACGACCTCGAGCTCCCGCGGGCGCAGAGCGCGCGATGACGCTCGTCACCGACCGCGGTGCGCTGTCGGCGACGGAGACCCGGCAGGCGGTGCGGAACACCGAAGGAACGCAGGACAGGCCGCCCGACCTCGCGTTCGCACTCTTCGTCGGCACCGCCTGCTTCTTCCTCCTCGGGATGCAGCAGACCTTCACCGTGCCCGGGACGTTCGGGCTGAGCGTGGGGCAGGCGATGTTCGCCGCCGCCGGCATCACGTGGGTGTGCTTGAACATCACGGGGTTCTCGGGCCCGATCCGCGAGCGCATCACCCTCGTCACGGTGCTGCTGTACGTGACCACCTCGTTCCTGTCCTTCGGTGCCAGCATGATGCGCGGCGTGCCGCACGTCGCCCAGATCGCGCTCGACCGCTACGTGCTGGGCGACCTGTACATCCTCGGCACCGTGCTGTTCCTGCTCACCGTGATCCGATCCGTGGGTGGCCTCCGCATCGTGCTCGGCGGGCTCGTTCTCGGCGCGACCCTGTCCGCCTGGTTCGGCCTGGTCAAGGTGGGGACCGGCATCGACCTCGCGGTCTATTTCACGCTGCCCGGACTCAACTTCAGCGATTACCAGATCGTCACGAATCTCATGCGCGAGGGTGTGGCCCGTCCCCAGGGGAGTGCCGGCCATCCCCTCGAGCTCAGCGCCGTGCTCACGGTCATCACACCGCTGGCGCTCGCGCTGGCCTTCGACGCCCGCGCACGACAGACCGCGACCTTCTGGATCTGGATCAGCTGTGCGGCGATCCTCGCGGGCGGGGCGCTGGTGACGCTGTCCCGGTCCGCGGTCGTCGGCACGGTGGCAGCCCTCATCGTCATGTGCTGGCGCTGGCCGATCACCCGCGTCGCCGTCGGATTGGTGGCCGGCGGGGCCGCGTTCGGCCTGGGCCTGCTGTTCCAGATGAAATTCGTCTCGTCGATGGTCACGGTGTTCGCCGGGGCCCTCGGTGACGACTCGCTCCATTCCCGCCAGCGCGGAATCGACTACGCGCGGGAGAACTTCTGGGAGCATCCCTGGCTCGGGCAGGGCGTCGGCGCGTACCCGGCGCTCAAGCAGCCCGTGCTCGACAACCAGTACATCTCCCGCCTCATGGAGGCGGGCGTCATCGGGCTCGCGACGTTCGTCGCCGCGCTGGTCATCGCCCTCGTGTTGGCGTGCCGCGCGTCGGCGGCGAAGGATCAGGCCATCGCGGAGCTCGGCGGAGGGATCGCGGGCTGCATCGCCGCGATGCTGGTCATCTCCCTGATCCTCGATACTGCCGGCTTCATCCAGATCTGGTACTTGACCTGGCTCTTCGTGGCACTCGCGGGCGTCGTGTACAGCTTGCGCCGGGAATCCGAGGCCTCCACTCCCGCGCCGGTGACCACGCGATAGCTCGTCACACGGCGGCGGGTCGGAGCCCGGGAGCGGTCAGGCCTCCGCGGCGCGGGCCGCGGGCGACGTGGCGAGGTACGCGACGGCCTGCGCGGTGGAGCCGATCGACGCCGGGTCGAAGTTCGGCTTGAAGTAGATGAGCGTGAACTTGATGACGGAGCGGATCTTCGGCAGCAGGTTCTTATGCGAGGCCTTGAGGTACTCCCACCACAGTCGCGGATAGGAGTAGCTGAAGTTCGGGTTCGTGCGGAGCATGTAGCCGGTTGTGCGGTGCAGGGTCAGCCCGAGGAAGAAGACGATCGTCAGCATCGCCCGCACGCGGTGCAGGTAGCTGGGGTCGAAGTACGTCGCCACGTCGTGCGCGACGGACCGGTGCTCGACCTCCTCGGCGCCGTGCCAACGGCAGATGTCCGCCATCACGGGGTTCACGTCGTAGTCGTCCCACGCGTTGTTGAGCGCGAAGACGCCGAGGATCGCGGTGTAGTGCTCGATGCCGGCGATCAGCCAGAGTCGCTGCACCATGTCGTTGTACCGGGCACGGTCCGACCGGTAGCGACGCGGCGCGAGGATCTTGCGGAAGATGTACTCGGCCTGCCGCGCGAGCGGAGCAGTGTCGATGCCGCAGCGCTCCAGGTACTCGGCGAGGGCCCGGTCGTGCGATTCGGCGTGCATCGCCTCCTGCCCGATGAAGCCGCGCATGGTGCGGGCGAGGTCCTCGTCCTTCACGTACGGGAGAGCCTCGACGTACACCTCGCAGAACCAGCGCTCGCCCTCGGGGAGGATGGCGTGCAGGACGCTACTGACGATGTCGCTGGCTACAGGCTCGCCCGGGATCCACTCCAACGGAACGGCGTCCCAGTCGAACTCGACGTTGCGGGCGTGGATCTCCACGCCGACGGGTTCCGCGGCGCAGACCTCGGTCTCGGCCTTGCTGCTGAGGGACACCATGCTCGACTCCAGCCCTGGTCGGATCCATTCGTACAGTGGTGTAGGAACTGATTCCGAAGTCTGGTACGCCTCGGATGATATGTCAAGCAAAGGTTCCTATCACTGCGCCTCCGCGTGGGAGTGCACCCGGTTCAGACGTCCGGCCAGGTAGCTCTCCATCGTCGCCGTGCACGAGGCGGACGGCCGCGGGGCCGAACGGGGCCGGGGCGCGGACGAGCGGAGCACCGCCTCGCCGATCACGATGCTCCAGATCCCGCGGACCGTCGCGGCGGCCTCCTCGCCGTCGAGCCCGAGGTCGCGGACGCCGTCGGTCAGGTCCGACAGATGGTTCCGCGTGAACTCCTCGAACCCGATGTAGCCGTCCAGGATGCCGGCGAGCGCCCAGGGCTGCGCCTCGAGGAACCGCACCACCGCCTCCGACGCCTGAACGACGCGCTCGCACGGATCCTCCGGCAGTCGATCGCGCCGGTAGTCGGCGACACCGTCGTGCCTACTGAACAGGTAGCCGAGCAGCTCGCTCTTCGACGCGAAGTAGTAGTAGATCCCCATGGGGCTCGTACCCAGCCGGTCGGCGAGCCGGCGCATCGACAGCCCGGCGTATCCCTCCTCCGCCATGATCTCGGTCGCCGTCGCGACGATCTTGTCCCTGCTCATCCGGGGTGGTCTGCCTTGGCGGATCGTCGTATCCATACGGTGCGGCGCCTCCTGTCGGGAATACCTGCTCTCCTCTATTCGAAGCCGAGGTCGCCGCGGATGGGACGGGCCCTTCGATCGGCTCCCCCGCGGGCCTCAGCCGAGCGCGTCCAAGTGCGCCGAGAGCCCCTTGGCCCCGTCGGTGAACAGCTTGTTCACGGCGAGGGTGAAGACGGGCTCGAGGAAGCGGAACGCGCCGTGGAAGGTGAACTCCACCGCGTAGGTGACGGCGCTCCCCGCCCCCTCGGGGGCGATGGTGATGGTGTCGACCGCGGTCAACGAGCTCTTGTGCCCGCGGAGCCGGATCAGCGAGGTGGGCTCGAGATCGGTGAGTTCGTAGTCGAGGTCGGTGCGGGCGCCGGCGAACCTGCTCGTCACCCGGTAGACCGAGCCCACCCCGCCGTCGCCGGCGAGGCGCGTGACCGCGATCGCATTGGGATCCCACTGCTGCGCGTGGGTGAAGTCGGCCAGGTACGCGAAGACGGCGTCCGCGGGTGCCGAGGTGTGCACGGTCTGCTGCTTGGTGATCATGAGCTGTCCTTCCAGAGGTGTGCGAGACGGATCGGGTCGAGCGAGGCGCGGATCAGGGGGTGATGCCGGCGAAGGAGCACACCTGGCGCCACACGGCGCGGCGATCGTCGTCGCTGAACTCGGTGCGGCGCAGGTAGTGCTCGGGTCGCTCGGCACGGTCATGCCAGAATCTGCCGTTGCTCGGCTTCGGCTTCGTCGCCGCCAGCCACACCGCCGTATCCGCGCCCTGGTCGGCGTTCCGCAGCAGAGCGCCCGCCAGTTTCGTGAAGCCGGGCAGCGAGTCGGCGATACCGGGGGTGGACACCCACCCGGGGTGCATCCCCGCCACGGTCACCTCCGCCGACTCCCACCGCCGCGCCAGGAGGGGCACCATCGCCACTTGGACGCGCTTGCTCCGTGCGTACGCGGTGGCTGCCTTGTACTCACCGGTGCGGTAGTCGAGATCGTCGACGGGGAGCTCCGCGGTGTACATACCGCCCGACGACATGAAGATCACGCGGGCGTCGGCACTGGCGGCCAACTGCGGCAGGAGCAGGTCGGTCAGGAGCACCGGCCCCAGCACGTGCGTCGCGAGCGACAGTTCGTGGCCGTTGCCGGCGGCCGTCCACTCCGGCGGCATCACACCGGCGTTGTGCACGATCACGTCCACGCCGTGCGGCGCGAGGCGGGCGGCCAGGCCGGGGAGCCCCTCGAGGTCGGAGACGTCACCGAGCTCGACGAGGACGGTGGCGTCCGGATGGCGACGGAGGATCCCGCCCCGCACCTCGGTGGCGCGCGCACTGTCGCGCCCGACGATGACGACCGTCGCACCCAGGGCCACGACCTGCTCGGCGATGGCGGCTCCGATGCCCGACGTGGCGCCGGTGACGACGACGGTGCGCCCGGCCAGCGATTCGGGACGCGGATCGCCACCGTCCCACCGCATCCTTCGCAGTGCGAAGCCGATGTTCGAGTAGCCGAACGCGATCGACCGATCCAGCGCCGAATCCAACAGACTCATTCTCGAGGCCCTTCTCTCTTCTCACTCGGGTCTACCGCAGGGCCGGGGCGGCCGCGGATGCGGCCGCCCCGGCGTCCAACGCTCGTAGGCGCTGATCTAGTTGGGCATCAAGACGGTGTCGATGAGGTAGACCGTCGCGTTCGCGGTCTTGACGCCGCCACACACCACCGTCGCGTCGCCGACCTTCACGGTGGACTGCGGAGTGCCGGTCACGGTGACCTCGCCGCCCTCGACGGTCTTGTGCGTGCCCGCCACCTGCTCAGGAGCAAGCTGACCCGGAACGACGTGGTACGTCAGGATCTTCGTCAGCAGCGCATCGTCGACCTTGAGCTTCTCGATGGTCTCCGCCGGGATCTTGGCGAACGCCGCGTCCGTGGGCGCGAACACCGTGAACTGCCCGCCGTTGAGAGTGTCGACCAGGTTCACCTTGGGATTGAGCTTGCCCGAGATCGCCGAGGTGAGGGTGGTCAACAGCGGATTGTTCGAGGCCGCAGTCGCCACCGGAGCTGCTCCCATCCCTGCGACCGAACCGGGGCCGGAGGGGTTCTGCGCGGCGTAGTCCGCGCAGCCGGCGCCGAACAGCGCCGAGGCACCCGCCGCAGGCGCGCTCGTCATCGGGCTGGACATCGCGCCCGACATGGGCTGGGTCGACGTCGCGGACGTCATGCCGGTCGTGGCCGAAGCGCTATCGCCGCTGCTGTCGCTGCTACACCCGGCGACGAGACCGACGACCAGACCCGCCGCTGCGATCGCTGCCGAACCCCTACGGAACTTCGTGTCAATCATTTCAACTCCCTCGTCGAATTACCTAGACACGAAGTATTCGACGCAGAAGTCGATCCGGATGGGATCGGACGAAACGGACTGCCGTGATCCCTCGGCCGGAGCAGGTCATCTGACGACCTGGGGCACGAGTCAACCTGGTCAGATCAGGTGGTGAGCTGCGGATCGGGATTGATGAAGATTCACGAGTAAAGGTTCCCGCAGCAGACGGTAGGCAACACCCAAGTACCGCGGCACGCTCCGCGAAGTTAACTTGGTCACACTGGCGATGCGAGCCGGCGCCAGCATCCACGGCCAGGCTCACCGATCATCGCCACCGCCCCGACCATCATCCGCTAGGAGTCCTCGTGATCGACGTCTCGAACCTTCCCACTGACCTTCTCGTCGGGGGCGAGTGGCGACCGGCACAGGACCGGTTCAGCACCCCCAATCCGGCGACCGGCGAGGAGCTCATCACGCTGTCGGCGGCGTCGACATCCGACGTCGACGACGCCGTGGACGCCGCGACCGCCGCCTTCCAGGGCGACTGGGGCGCCACCGCCCCTTCGCAGCGAGGGATACTGCTCCACCGACTGGCCGATCTGGTCGAGCGCGACAGCGAGCAGCTCGCGAGGCTCGAGTCGCTGGACATGGGTCGTCCCCTCGGCATGAGCTCAGCACTCATGCTTCCGAATTTCATTGCAACACTGCGTTACTACGCAGGGTGGGCCGACAAGATCAACGGTGAGGCGATCGCCACAGACGGATACCTCGGCGCAGCCGTGCCACAGCACGCCTATACCCGCCGCGAGGCGATGGGAGTGATCGCGGCGATCGTGCCGTGGAACGCTCCACTGATGATCCTGGGGTGGAAACTGGCCCCGGCGTTGGCCTGTGGCAACGCCATCATCATCAAGCCCGCCGAGGACGCCTCGCTCTCCATCCTGCGACTCGGCGAACTGATCACGGAGGCCGGCTTCCCACCCGGCACCGTCAACGTGCTCCCCGGCATCGGGAAGGTGGCCGGTGAGGCGCTCGCACTGCACCCCGGCATCGCGAAGATCTCGTTCACCGGATCCACCGCCGTCGGCCGCACGATCCTGCAGAACTCCGCGACCAACTTCAAGCGCACTGCGCTCGAGCTCGGCGGAAAGGCTCCGCAGATCGTCTTCGGTGACGCCGATCTCGACGCCGCGATCGAAGGTTGCGCCATGGGCATGTTCTTCAACCAGGGGCAGGTATGCGCCGCCGGCACCCGGATCCTCGCGCATCGCTCGGTGTACGACGCGGTGCTCGACGGCCTCTCAGGTGCGGCCCGCGGGCAGGTGCTCGGCGACCCCTTCGACCCCGAATCCACCATGGGGCCGCTGGTCAACGCCGCGCAGCGCGACAAGGTGATCGGCCTGGTCCAGCAGGGCCGGGCCGAGGGCGCCGACGTGGTGGCCGGCGGCACGGCCCCGGACCGCCCTGGATTCTACGTCGAGCCCACCGTACTGGCCGGCACCAACGACATGGTGGTCGCTCGCGAGGAGATCTTCGGACCGGTAGGCCTGGTCACGCCGTTCGACTCCGACGACGACGCCGTGTCGCTGGCCAACGACAACCAGTACGGCCTGTCTGCCACGGTCTGGACCACCGACCTGTCTCGCGCGCACCGCATCGCGGCCCGCGTGCACGCCGGCGCGATCGGGGTCAACGGCTGGTCGCCGCTGGCGCCGCAGCTGCCCTGGGGCGGCGTCAAGGCCAGCGGCGTCGGCCGCGAGCTGGGGTACGAGGGAATCCTCTCGTACACCGAACCCAAGACCGTCACCGTAGTTCTGTAGGTGTGCAGATGACGGAGGAGGGCCGGTTCGGCAAGGGAACCCGCACCACAGAGCCCACCGGGGGATCCACCGCACTACGCGGCTCCATCGGAGTCGGCGGGATCGTCTTCCTGGTGATCGCCGGGGCCGCGCCGTTGACCGCGGTGGCCGGCTCGCTCCCGGTGATGATCGCCACGGGGAACGGGGCGGGCGCCCCGCTCGCGTACATCTGCGCCGCCGTGGTCCTGCTGGTGTTCAGCGTCGGCTACGCCACCATGAGCGGTGCGGTCACCGACGCCGGCGCCTTCTACGCCTACGTCACCAAGGGGCTGGGGCGCGACCCGGGGCTCGGCGCCGCAGGGGTGGCGCTACTGGCCTACACCACCATCCAGGCGGCGATCTACGGCCTCGCGGCGAGCACGCTGCGCGACGTGGTGGCGAAGTTCGGCGGGCCTGACCTGCCCTGGTGGTTGTGGGCGTTCGTGCTGATGGCGCTGGTCGGCGTGCTCGGCTATCGCAGCATCGACCTGGGGGTCAAGGTCCTCGGCGTGCTGTTGGCCGCCGAGATCGCCCTGATCGTGGCGCTCTCGGCCGCCGTGCTGTTCCGGGGTGGAGCGCACGGCGTGGACACGGTCTCGTTCACGCCCTCGGCCTTCTTCTCCGGATCTCCCGGGATCGCTCTGATGTTCGCCATCGGCTCGTTCGTCGGCTTCGAGGCCACCGCCCTCTACGGCGAGGAGTCGCGTGACCCGCGGCGCACCGTCCCGAGGGCCACCTACGTCTCAGTGATCACAGTCGGCGTCCTGTACGCGCTGGCCAGCTGGGCCGTGGTCCTCGCCTTCGGCAGCGACCGGGTGGCCGACACGGCACGCCAGGACGCAGCCGGCCTCACCATCACCGCGGCCACCCGCTTCCTCGGCCCGGTGGCCGCGGACGTGATGCTTGTGATGCTGGTGACCAGCCTCTTCGCGGCACTTCTTGCCTTTCACAATGCCATCGTCCGCTATCTGTTCGCGCTGTCGCGGTCCGGGCACGCCCCTGCGGCCCTGGCGACCGTGCATCCGCGGCACAGCTCGCCACACGTCGGCTCATTGGTCCAGACCGCAGGGGCGGCGGTGTTGGTGGGGGCGTTCGCCCTCGCCGGCAGCGACCCGGTGCTCCAGCTGTTCACCTGGATGGCCGGAGTGTCCATCGTGTCGATCCTGCTGCTGATGGTGCTGACGTCGGTGGCGATCATCGTCTACTTCCGCCGCGACGGCTCCGATACCCGGCTCTGGCAGACCCGCATCGCCCCGGTGCTGGGTACTCTCGGCCTGCTCGGCATCACAGCCCTGGTGATCAGCAACTTCACCACCCTGATCGATGGCTCGCCCACACTGGCGGGAATCCTCCTCACCCTGATCGCGACCACCTTCCTGGCGGCAATCGCGTACGGACGCCTCACCTCAGATCGTTAGGACAACTCATGCCCGATAACACTTCTCACCCCTCCGTCATCGTCGTCGGGGCCGGCTTCGCCGGCCTGACCGCTGCCCGGGAGCTCGAAGGCATCGGTGTGGACGTGCGGATCTTCGAGGCCCGCGACCGCATCGGCGGCCGGGCATGGACCGCCGAATGCTTGGGCGGACACACTCTCGAGATGGGCGCCACCTGGGTGCACTGGATGCAACCCTTCGTCTGGACCGAGATCACGCGGTACAACCAGGGCATCTTCCCGAGTCCCGACATCGACGACGCCTACTGGTACAGCCGCGGTACGGTGCATCGGGGTACCGAACATGATCTCGACACCGCCCTGAGCCGGCTGCAGGCGAAGATTCTCGAGGACTCCCGCGAGTTCTTCCCTTTCCCGCACGATCCTATGGCCATCCTCAATGACCCGGTCACCGATCCCGACCTGGTCGCCCGCTTTCTGGCGGCGGACGAAGGTAGCGTCCTCGACTGCCTGCGCAACGGCGAATACAGCGACGAGGACATCGATCTCGCCGACTCCTACTGGTCCGCCGGCTACCAGGGCAACACCGCCACAGCCTCGCCGCTGATGGCCAAACACTGGGGCGCACTCAGCGACCACCGCAGCTCGCTCATGGACGAGCAGACCCTACGGTTCAAGCTCACCAACGGAATGCGCGGGCTGTACCAGGCGATCGCCGACGACGTGCGCGCCGACATCTCGCTGAACACGCCAGTGCAGCGGATCGTGCACACTGCCGACGGTGCGGAGGTCACGCTCGTGGACGGCACCGTCGAGCGGGCGGATGCGGTCATCGTGACTGCGCCGATCGGGGCCTTGCAGCACATCGAGTTCCATCCGCCGCTGCCGGAGGAGCAGCAGGAGGTGATCTCGGATGGCACCAACTCAACCGGCTTCAAGATCTGGATCAAGGTGGCGGGGCATCGGTCCGTGATCGCCGGCGCCCCCGGTGACAACCCGATCTCGCTACTTCGCAGCGAGAAGATGCTGAGCGACGAGGACGCCACCATCATGGTGGGCTTCGGATCGAATCACGAGGCCATCGTGCTCGACGACATCGCCTCGGCGCAGCGTGCGCTGGACGTCTGGGACGCGGACCTGACCGTGCTCGACTGCGGCGGCCACGACTGGGTTGCCGATAAGTGGTCCGGCCAGACCTGGGCGACATTGCGTTCGGGCCAGTTCTTCAACGGCTGGAGCAGATTTCACACCACTGACACCCGGCTGCGTTTCGCGGGAGCCGACTACGCGAAGGGCTGGAACGGCGTCGTGGTCGACGGTGCTATCGAGTCCGGGATCTCAACCGCGCGGATCCTGCTCACCGAGCTCCGCCCCCAGCGCGGGCGGAGCTGGCCAACGGAATAGGACACGCAGCCGGATCGAGCGGCCTGGTCCGTCGCCGCTGGGCGCCACGGTCCGGGTGCGCCGGTCCGTCCGGAGGGGGGACCGGCGCACCCGGACTGCGTGTTCAGTCGAGCCGTTCGAAGATCGCGGCGATGCCCTGCCCGCCACCGATGCACATAGTCTCTAGGAGGTAGCGGCCTTCCCGGCGCTGCAGCTCACACACACCAGTGGCAAGGATACGAGCACCGGTGGCGCCCACGGGGTGTCCGAGGGAGATCCCGGAGCCGTTGGGGTTGAGCCGCGGATCATCAACCGGCAGGCCCCATTCCGCGAGAACGGCCAGCGTCTGGGCGGCAAAGGCCTCATTGAGTTCGATCACGTCCATGTCGGTCAGGGTCAGACCGGCCCGCGCGAGCGCACTGGCGGTCGCAGGAACGGGTCCGATGCCCATCTCCTCGGGTGCGACGCCGGCGACAGCCCAAGAGACGAGGCGGGCGACAGGCCGCAGGCCGCGGCGCTGCGCCGCGCTAGTCGAGGCGACGAGCGCCGCAGCCGCGCCGTCGTTCTGCCCGCTCGCGTTCCCGGCGGTGACGGTGGCCTCGGGATCGACGGCCCGTCGCAGCGGTGTCAGGGTGCCGAGCTTCGCGCGGTCGACGTTCGGCCGTGGATGCTCGTCGGTGTCCACCAGCCCGCCGCCGGTGGCGACGGGGACGATCTCGGCGGAGAACCGACCCTCTCGTTGGGCCGCCACAGCCTTGCGGTGCGAGGCGAAGGCCAGGTCGTCCTGCGCCTCGCGGGAGATCCCGTAGCGGCGCCGCAGATTCTCGGCGGTCTCGATCATCCCACCCGGCACGCGGTGCCGGTGCCCGCCGGCTGTGACGCGCGCGCGGGCGAGGCGGTCGAGAGATTCGCCGGGCGGTGCATCCTTCTCCCAACGGGGCGTGAGGGTGTAGAACTCGGACCTGCTCATTGATTCGACGCCGCCGGCGATCGCGATCTCCGCTCCGCCCGTGGCGATCTGGCCGGACGCCGCGATCACGGCCTGGAGGCCGGACCCGCACCGGCGGTCAACCTGCTGCCCCGGGACGCCGATGCCGAGACCCGCGTCGAGCGCCGCAATGCGGCCGATCGCGGGCGCCTCGCCGTTGGGACCGGCCTGCCCGAGTACGACGTCGTCGATCACCTCGGGATCGACACTCGTCCGCGAAATCAGCTCGCGGATCACGCCGGCAGCCAGGGTCTCCGGCGGGACCTCGCGGAGCGCGCCGGTGAACCGCGCGACGGGGGTGCGGAGCACCGCGCAGAGGACGATGTCGGTCATGGTGCGTTCAGGACCTTTCGGGAGAGAGGAAGGGGAGCAGGACCGCGTCGAATCGGTCCGGCGTCTCGAGGCTCGGCGTGTGGCCGGCGCCGCCGATCACGTGCGGATCGCCAGCGCCCAGGGCCTCGGCCAGGCCGACCCCCAGGACGCCCCGATCGAAGGCGTCCTCCGCGCCCACAACGACCGCGGCGGGGCGGGTGAAACGCTCCGCGACGACGGTCAGATCCCGGCGGTCCGCGCGCCCCCGGAGAGCCGCGGCGGCACCCGCGGCGGGCGCCGCGGCGATCATGGCGCGCGCCGACGCACACGCCTCGGGGCGCGAAGCGACGGAGGTCGGCCCGAGGACGACGGGGAGGAACTCCTCGCCGTACGCGGCGGTGCCCTCGGCCTCCAGCCGGTCGGCGAGGGCATGCCGCCCCTTCCGAACCTCGTCAGTGTCGAGCCAGGCGAACGTGTCACTGAGCAGCATGCGGGTCAGCCGGGGCCCGGCCACGTCGGCGAGCTCGAGGGCGACCTGTCCGCCCATCGAGTAACCGACCGCGGCGAAGGTGCGCGCGCCGAGCGCGTCGAGAACGTCCAGAGCGGCCTGCGCGTGGTGCTCGAGGGGGATCGTGCGGCCCACCGGTGCAGTGTCGCCGAACCCCAGGAGGTCGACCGCCACGGCGCGGTATCCCGCAGCGGCGAGCGAGCGCAGCTGCGGCTCCCACATCCGCCGGGAGAACAGGAACCCGTGCAGCAACACGACCGTGGGCGCCTGATCGCCGTCGGAAGCCGTGGAGGCACCGACGGGACCGTGCCGGGTGGCGACGATCGGATCAGCCACGCGTGAGCCTCGCGAGCAGTTCCCGGGCCGGCACGCCGAAGGTCTCGGCGATCACGGCCCCCGCAGGGCCGCACTCGATGATCGCCTCCGGCGTGTACACCCGGTTCACACAGCCGACGCCGGTGAGCGGGTAGGTGCAGGACGGGACCAGCTTGGGGCTGCCATCCTTCGCGAACAACGTCATCATCACCAGGACTTGCCGGGCGCCGGTGGCCAGATCCATGGCGCCGCCAACAGCAGGGATGGAGCCGGGTGCGCCGGTGCTCCAGTTGGCGAGATCGCCGCCGTACGAGACCTGGAATGCGCCCATTACCGCGTAGTCCAGATGACCTCCGCGCATCATTGCGAACGAATCGGCGTGGTGGAAGTACGCGGCACCGGGGAGCTCAGTCACGGGCACCTTGCCCGCGTTGGTGAGGTCCAGGTCGATATCGTCGCCTTCGGCCGCGGGCCCCATGCCGAGCATGCCGTTCTCCGTGTGCAACACCACACCACGCGCGGGGTCGAGGTGGTCCGCGACCGTGGTGGGCTGCCCGATGCCCAGATTGACGAAAGAGCCGGCGGGAATGTCTGCGGCGACCCGCGCCGCCAACGCAGCCTTACCCATCGGATCGGTGTGCTCGATGACATCGTCGGCCACCGCGGCGGTCATCGTGCGCCCGCCACGGCCAGGCGGCGTGCGGGCACCGCGACGATCCGGTCGGGGTAGATGCCCGGAGTGATGACACTCTCGGGATCCAGACCGCCTACCTCGACGATCTCCTCGACCTGGACCGCGACAAGCTCGGCTGCCGTTGCCATTACAGGACCGAAGTTCCGAGCCGTTTTGCGGTACACCAGGTTCCCCGCCTGATCTGCCCGATGCGCGGCGATGAGCGCGAGGTCGGCACGGATGGGGAGCTCGAGGACGTAGGTGCGCCCATCGAGCTCACGCACCTCCTTCCCCGCGGCGAGCGGCGTTCCGACTGCCGTGGGACAGTAGAAGCCCCCGATGCCCGCGCCAGCGGCGCGGATCCGTTCGGCGAGGGTGCCCTGCGGCACCACCTCGAGCTCGATCTCGCCCGCCGCGTACAAGCCGTCGAAGACCCACGAATCGGACTGCCGGGGAAACGAGCAGATCATCTTGCGCACGCGCCGTGCCGCGAGCAGCGCCGCCAGCCCCTGGTCGCCGTTGCCGGCGTTGTTGCTCACCACCGTGAGGTCGGTCGCTCCGTTGTCGATCAACGCCTCGATCAGGTCGAAGGGCATGCCCGCGAGACCGAAACCGCCCACCAGAATCGTGGCGCCGTCGGCCACCCCCGCGACGGCCTCCGCCGGGGTGCCCACGATCCGGCTGGTCACGACTCGCCGCCGTCGGCGAGCGCAACATCCGAGGGGTGCGTCGCCAGCGGCGTCACCTCCACGGTCATCCACTGGAACAGAGGTAGGCCCCAGAGGATCTCGTGCAGACGTTCGTTGTCGGCCACGTCGAAGACCGAAATGTTCGAGTACTGGCCGACGATCCGCCAGATGTACGGCCACTCGCCGCCGCGTTGCAGCTCTTGGCTGTACGCCTTCTCCCGCGCGATCGTCTCCGCTCGCAGCTCGGGATCGATGTCATCCGGGATCGCGACGTCCATCCGGACGGCGTACAAAGGCATCAGACGGTCTCCGGGTCCAGGGCGAAGTCGTACACCACGGTCTCCCCCACGCCGTCCTCGGCGGGCTTCGGGTCGAGCATCAGCTCGGGCTTGACCGCCGAGGCGATGTCGTCCCCGATGTGTGGGTCGCCGGGGAAATACAGTTGCGCCGTGAGGAGGTCCTTGCCGGGAGCAGAGACTTTGAGGTGCAGGTGCGCTGGGCGCCACGCGTGCCAGCCGGCAGCCGCGATCAACTTGCCGCATGCGCCGTCGGTGGGGATTTGGTACGGGGCGGGCCGCACCGTGGTGATCTCGAAATCGCCGTTGTCGTCCGCTGTCACGACGCCGCGCAGGTTCCACTCGGGCAGCCCGGGAGCATACTGGGAGTAGAAGCCGTGGGCGTCGGCGTGCCAGATCTCCACCTTCGCACCGGGAAGCGCATTCCCGTCGAGGTCGCTGACCCGACCGGAGAACACCAGCGGGGTGCCGGCCTCGTCGGCGCGCATGGGAAGGGTTCCGCGCGAGCCCAGGTCGGGCGCGCCGGGCACGTAGTACGGGCCCTCGATAGTGCCCTTGTTGCCCTTGTGGTGCGCGTTGTTGACCTCTTCGACCACGTGCTCGACCCAGACGTCCAGGAACAACGGCCATTCACCGTCCTGGCCCACATTGATCAGCCACGCCTTGAGGGCGTCGTACTCCTCGTAGGTCAGCTTGTGACGGCGGACCACATCGTGCACCGCGGTGATCACCTCGGTCGCGAGCTGCGAGACACGCTCCGGCGGCGTATCCGCCACGGGAGCCTGCTTGCTTAGGAAGGCGGCAGTGGCACCGGCGCCGGACTCGGCGGCCTTCGCGTCGAATTCGGAAGTGGTCATGATGTTCTCCTTGCTCTGCGGGCTGATGTTTCCTGAATGAAGGGTGGGTGGGCCGCCGTCAGGCGAGCCGGTAGTGCGCCAGTTTGTCGGGGTCAACCGAGACGCCGAGCCCGGTTCCGGCGGGCACGGCGAGCTCACCGTCAACGATGCGCAGCGGCTCGGTGAGCAGGTCGTCGGCCATGTCGAGGAAGTTGGACAGTTCCCCGGCGCGGGCGCTGGTCGCCTCGTGGGCCGCACCGAACGCCAGGGTGCAGGCCGTGCCGAGCTGCCCGTCGATCTGGTTGCCCATGACGACCTCGACACCGAGACCGGTGGCGAGGTGCAGGATCTCCTGGGAGCTGGTGAAGCCGCTGCGCGCGGTCTTGATGGAGATCGCGGTCGCGCTGCCACCGAGGAGCTCACGGGTCACCTCCGCGGGGGTGGTTACGGACTCGTCACCGACGAACGGCATGCGACAGTTCGCGACCAGCCGGCGCCGTCCCAGCACATCGTCGGCCGGACACAGCTCCTCAGCCAGGGTGAGGCCCGTATCGCTGAGCAGGTCGAGCGCATACTGCGCTTCCGACGCGGTCCACCCCCGGTTCCCGTCCATATACAGTTCTGCCTTGTCGCCCAGTGTTTTCCGTAGCGCGCGCACCACCTCGACATCCAGTTCGACGGGGCGGCGGCCGACTTTGACCTTGAACGTGCTGATGCCGTACCGGTCGGTGATCTCGCGTGCCTCGCGAGCCATCGCGGCGGGTTCATCGAAGCCCAGCATGTGGCAGACGCGCATCCGGTCGGTGAAACCGCCCAGCGCGCGGCTCACCGAGACGCCCCAGGCCTGTCCGAGCACGTCCCAGACCGCCATGTCGATCGCGGACTTCGCCGCGGGGTTGCCAACGGTCCGATGCATCCGCTGCTTCGCGATCTCGCGTTCACCGGCGTCGAGCCCTACGAGTGCGGGCGCGAAGACCCCGTCGATGACGGCGACGATCCCGGCCTGGGTCTCACCGTAGGTGAACGGGCGCGGAGGAGCATCCGCGTAGCCGACGAGCCCACCGGCGGTCTGTACGCGCACGAGCACGTGGTCCGCATGAGTCACCTGGCCGGAAGCGAACTTCAGTGGCTTGACGTAGGGGATCCGGTAAGGGATCGCCTCGATCGCAGTGATCTGCAGGTCGGTCGCGCCGGGGCTCATGCCGCTGCCTCTTCTTCGGTGAGATCGGCGGACCCAAGGGCCTGCAGGACTCGGGCCAGGAGCGGAGAGTCGTCGCCGGCCCGCCACGCGATCGCGAGCTCCACCCGCTCGGTGTCAGGCACGGATTCGAAGCGGACACCGGTCAGCCGCACCGAGCTCGCGCTGCGCGGGACGAGCGCGATGCCGAGGCCGGCCGCGACGAGAGCGAGCAGAGTCGACGTCTGAGCGACCTGATGCGTCCGACGCGGCGTGAACCCCGCCGCGGCGCAGGTGCGAACCACCGCCCCGTCGACCACGGATCCGGTGTCGGCCGGGTAGGTGACGAAGGACTCGTCGTGTAGATCGGCCACGGTGACGTTTCGGTCGCCGATGAACCGGTGTCCGTCCGGGAGGGCGAGAATCAGTGGCTCGCTGAACAACACCCGGTGGTCGATGCCGGCGACCGCGACCGGGGTACGCAGCAGCGCCAGGTCGAGCCGGCCGTCGGTGAGTGCCGCCGCCTGGATCGGGGTGAGGAGCTCCGTCTCGATCGCGAGCTCTACGTCGGGCAGCTCTGCCTTCAGCCGCCGCACCACGCGGGGCAGCACTCCGTACGAGGCCGAGCCGGTGACACCCACCCGAAGCACCCCGCTCGCGCCCTCGCCGATGAGCCGAGCGCGGCCGACCGCGTCTTCGAGCTCGGCGAGCAGACTTCGCACCTCACCGGCGAACACGCGCCCGGCCTCCGTGAGCTGCACCTGCCGGGTGGTTCGCTCGAACAGCGGAGTGCCGATGTGATCCTCGAGCTGGCGGACCGTGCGCGACAGGGCCGGACCCGCGATGTGCAGCCCATCCGCCGCCCGGCCGAAATGCTCGGTCTCCGCGACAGCGAGGAACTGCCGTAGATGCCGCAGCTCCATGGCGCCCTCCTCAGTGTGATCCGTATCTCACTTCACACAGTAGAGCGACGGATTGAGATGCACCAGGACCTATTTGGTCTGGATTGAGTGTCAACAGGCAATAATCTGGAAGGGGTCGATTCGGGTCACCACGGACGTAGCGTGGAGGCGCGGCGGTCGTCGGCCGCCGACATCCGCCTACGACGAGGAGGGCCCGTGAGCGACGCGGAGGCCATCGAAGAACTACGACGGCGCGTGGAGCGGCTGGAATCGGAGGCGGAGATCCGCCGGCTCCAGGCGCGCTACATGTTCCTTTGCGACACGCCGTGCCCCGAGTTCGGCATCACCGATGACGCGGCCCGGATCGACGCGATCCTGGCGCTGTACACGCCCGACGCCGTGTGGGAGGGCGTCGGGGAGTACTACGACGGGCAGTTCGGCCGGGCCGAGGGTGCCGGCGCGATCCGGCGACACTTCGAGCGGTTCTGGGGCGAGAAGAGCGACCCCACTCTCGTGCTCAACGCGCACTACCTGACCTCTGAGCAGATCCACGTGCGCGACGACGAAGCGGACGGGCAGTGGATACACATGCAGCCGTGGTTGTTCTCCGACGGCACGGGGCTTCTGCGCTCGAGCCGACTCAACAACGCCTTCCGGCGGATCGACGGACGCTGGTACATCTCGCGGACGCGGACCGAGAATGTGTTCATCGCTCCCCTGCCCGACCGATTCGCGAGCGACTACCCGTCTGCGTCCGTGCTGCTTCGCCCCTGATCGGGGTCGAGCAGGGGTAACCGGATCGTCGCGACGGTCCCCGTCGGCGAGTTCTGCTCGTAGCGCAGCTCCCCGCTGTGCCGCTCGACGATGTGCTCGGAAAGGATCAGCCCGATGCCGGCACCGTCGCGTTTGGTGCCGAAAGCGCCGGTCGCGAGACGGTCCCCTTCGGAGGCGGCCACGGCGCCCGGCATGCCGCTGCCGCGGTCGATCACGGACACGCACGCGGTCCGATCCTCGGCGAACACTCGAACGGTCAGTCTCTTGTCAGCCACCGACGGCTGAACGATCTCGTCGATGGCGTTGAAGCAGAGGTTGATGATTACCTGGCCGATCAGTACGCTCTCGCCCTCGATGGGCAACTCGTCGGGGTGGGATTGCACCTCCAGTTCGACTCCCCGCTCTGCCGCCCGGAGGCGGACGAAGTAGAGGCTCTCGTCGACGGTCGTCCTGAGGTCGATGGTCGCTTTCGTGCTCTCGATCCGGCGGACGTAGCGTTTGACAGACGCGACGATCTCGCCCGCCCGCGACAGCTGCTTGGCGATGGCGTCCAGGCCGTACGACAGGGCATCGGGTGGCAGGGCGCCGTCGACGGTCCGGGCCTGCAGGCCGCGGAGGAAGTTCATTCCGGCCGCCAGCGGCTGTCCCAGTTCGTGCGCCAGGATCATCGCCATGTCTCCCATGGCGTTGTACCGGCTCAGGTATTGCAGGTTCGCTTGCTGGTAGGCGTGCGAGCGCTCCAGCTCGACGCGGTCAGTGACGTTGCGCACGGTGAGGACCAGCGACGTGATCCCGTCGTGCGCGACGCGTTCGAGTTCGCCCGCCAGCCAGGTGATCGCGCCGGACGGCGAGACCACACGTTGTGTGACGTTCACCGACCCGGTGCCAGCGACCAGCCGGGCGGTGACGGTGGGTGATGAGGGGCGCGGTTCGCAGTCGCCGAGTTCCTCGATGCCCACGCCCATGAGTTCGTCGGCGGAGCGGCCGAAGAGCCTCGCGGCAGCGGGCGAGATGTCCTCGATCACACCGTTGGTATCGAGGACGACGATGCCCGCGGCCGTGTAGGTCATCAGGCGCTGGAGAGAGTCGGAGACGCGGTCGAGCTCCTGCTGCAGCTCCATCGCCGCTGCAAGGCGGAACTCGACCATGATCACTGGCCGCGCCTCGAACCGGACCAGGGTGGCACTCGCATCGGTGAGGAAATCCTGGCCCGACTTGGTGCGGTACTTCCACTGCCGGCGGCTCGTCCCGTGGAGCACGGCGTCGTGCAGCCAGCCCACGCCGACCTAACGGCGGAACTGCCGCTCCTGGCTGCTCATGTGGTGGGCCTTGAGCGGCGTCAGTTCCTCCAGCGTGAAGCCGAACATCCGCTGCGCAGCGGGGTTCGCCCAGAGGATCTCCTTGGTCGCCGCATCGTGGATGAGGATCCCGGTGGACGTCCGCACGACCATTTCGAGGGCATCGTGCTGCGTGGGAAACATCGTCTCTCCTCCGGATCCCGACCGTGCAAAGACGGGCGCGGACCACCGTAATCACGGAGATCCTGCCGCGACGATAGGTGATTGCCTTAGTCCGCCCGCAGGAAATGCGGATACCGCTCCCCTGCCGGCGTCCTTAACGTGGTCCACATCACGTCCAGCCCCGCGGACAGTCCACACAGGAATCGGAGATGCCCATGGCTACCAACCAGGCCCGGGTCCGCGTCAGCGCCGCCCCTGCCGGCGCCGAACGCGACCGCGCGTTCGAGTACGCCCTGGAGGTGCTGGCCGAGCGGCGCGACGAGTTCGCAGCCCAGCACTACGTACCCGGCGACTACATCGATCTGCTCAAGCGCACGGGCCTGTTCCGGGCGGCGACGCCGCAGCGATTCGGCGGTGAGCCCCTGTCGCCCTCCGCCTTCATGCGCCTCGTCGAGCGGGTGTCGGAGGTGGACCCCGCGACGGGGTGGGTCGCCAGCTTCGGCTCCGCCACGAGCTACTTCTCGGCCCTGCCCGTGGAGTCGCAGGAGCGGGTCTACGCCGACGGCCCAGACGTCGCGTTCGCGGCCGGGATGTTCCCGATGCAGACGGCGGAGTCCGTCCCGGGTGGTTACCTGGTGTCGGGTGAGTGGCAGTTCGCCAGCGGTTGCAAGGGGGCGGACCTGCTCGGCATGGGCCTCGCCGGCGGCCCCGAGACCGAGGGAAAGCCGCTGACCGCCTTGGTGTCCCCCGACGACGTGGAGATCGTGGAGAACTGGGACGTGGCAGGGATGCGCGCCACCGGCTCGCACATCGTTCGGGCCGAGCGCGTCTTCATCCCCGCGGAGATGACCTTCGTCCGAGGCGGCACGCCGACAATCTCGGAGCCGCTGACGCGATACCCGATGCTCGCCTACGCGGCTCAGGTCCTCGCCGTCGTCACCCTCGGTGCTGCCCGTGGTGCGCTGCAATACGCGGAGAAGGCAGGAGCAGCCAAGACCTCCATCACCGGTGGCGGGGGCAAGGGTGCGCGACCGACCTATCAGATCGGCTTCGCACGGGCCGAGGCGTCGCTGCGCTCGGCCCGCGCGTTCTTTTACGAGATCACCGACGAGGTCTGGGACCTCGCGGTCCGCGACGAGGAGATCACGGAGCGGCATAGGACCCTGCTGCGACTGGGCGCGACCACGGCGGCACACGTCGGCCGTCGAGTGATCATGGACGCCTTCGACCTCGCCGGCACCGGCGCGATCTACGTGAAACACCCCATGCAGCGGTTCCTGCAGGACGGAATCGTTCCCGCCCAGCACGCCATGCTCGCCACCGCGACGTACGAGGCGGCCGGCGCCGTCCTTCTCGGCATGCCAGCCGGGATCCCCAGCTTCCCCTGAGCCTCAGCCCTTCCGTACCGACGAGAGAGAGATCCCGTGTCACCACTTCGAACCCTGTTCTGTTTCGGAAACAACCAGAACTTCTTCGACCTGCCGAAAGCCGATATCGGCCCCGTGTGGGTCGGTGTCTCGACGATGCTCACGAACCTCAAGAACATGGACGGGGTCGAGGTGATCGGCACCTTCGACGACGACGCGCACATGGTCGGCCCCTCCGACGGCTGGCCCTGGACCTGCTACGTGCTCGCGGACGTCCGCGACCAGGAGACTGTGCGCGATGTATGTAATCTTCTGCGCACCACCATGATCGGAGAATACGCCTTGTGGCGCTACCTCAAGGTGGAGGCGCGGATGGGGCGCGAGCTCACCATCCGTGACGACGTCGAAGTCTGAGGATCGAGAAGCGTAAGGAGAGTAGGCCAATGACCAGCACCGAGAAGCGCGAGGCTTCGGCGTACGCCGACCTGGTCCAGGAGGACCGCGTCGCAGGACAGCTGTACACCGATCCCGAGATCTACGCCGAGGAGTTGCGCCGGATCTTCGACCGCACCTGGGTGTGGGTGGCGCACGAGAGCGAGATCCCCGAGTCGGGCTCGTTCAAGACGACGTGGGTCGGTGACCAGCCGGTCATCGTGAGCAGGGACCGCAAAGGGCAGTTCCACACGCTGCTCAACCGCTGTCGGCACCGCGGCGCCACCGTGTGCGACCAGCGCAGCGGCAAGGCGAACGGGTTCACTTGCCCGTACCACAACTGGTCGTACGCACTCGACGGCCGGCTGCGCGGCATTCCGTACCCCGACGGCTACGAGGGCGTGGTGGACAAGAAGGACTACCCGCTCAAGTCGCTGCGGACCGAGAGCTTCCTGGGGATGATCTGGGCGACGTTCAATCACGACGCCGAGCCCCTCACCGACTTTCTCGGCGATGCGAAGATCTGGATGGAACGTTTCCTCAAGCAGTCCAACGGCTTCCCGACCAAGGTGATCGGGACTCACAAGTTCCGGTTCAACGGCAACTGGAAGATCCAGCTCGAGAACACCACCGACGGCTACCACTTCCCAATGGTGCACAAGTCGTGGATGACCTCGGTCGACGCGGAGACGGCGAACATGATGTCGTTCATGGACGATCCCGAGGCCGTGACCCACGCCCTCGGCAACGGGCACAGCGTCGCCATCATGGCGGCGGCCCACGCCGACCTCGATGTGGACGACGGCGAAGAGGAGGTACAGCCGCGATTCCAGCATCTCGTGGACGAGCTGGAGGCCGCCGGAGAGGAGCCCGCTCGGATCCGGCGATACATGCGGTCCATGCACGGTAGTGGCTTCAACCTCAACATGTTCCCGAACATCGCCATGTCGTCCTCGTTCTTCCGGGTGTTGATCCCGATCGACGTGAACGTAACCGAGGTCTGGCACATGGCGATCGGCATGGACGGTGGCCCCGAGTCGATCAACCAGGAGCGCCTGCGGATCCACGAGCACTTCCAGGGTCCGTTCGGATTCGGCAGCCCCGACGACGCCGAGGGCTGGGACCGCGTCCAGATCGGTGCCGGCGGCGATCCGCGAATGCCGATCCTGGTCAACCGCGGCGAAGGACGCGAGAAGCCTTCGGACGAGGGCTGGCCCACGTCGCACGTCACCGACGAGACCGGGATGCGCGAGTCGTACGCGATGTGGAAGCGAATGATGGAACAGCCGCTGCCGGCTGCGGACGGAGGCGAGAAGCGATGAGCGACCTGATGTTCGCAGACCCGCGAGTGCTCCGGGCGATCGAGCTGGCCTGGCACGAGGCGAAACTCCTCGACGACAAGAACTACGAGGCGTGGCAGGAGCTATTCACCGATGAGGGGCTCTACATCGTCCCGATCGATCCCGAGACGGATGACTTCGCCGGAACGTTGAACATGATCTACGACGACAAGCGGATGCGCGCGCTGCGTGTCCAGCGGATGATCCAGGGATACTCACCGGCCGCGGTGGCCGCTGCGCGGACCGCGCGCATCGTCTCCCGGTTCTCTGTCACGTCCGTGGACGACCATCGGGTGGTGCTCCGCGGAGCACAGCTCCTCAGCGCCTTCAAGCGGAACGAGTTCATCACGATCGGCGCGGACGTGGAATACATCATCGCCCTGCGCTCCCATGGTGACCGGATCGAACGCAAGGTGGTCCGCCTGCTCGACAGCGAGGACGCGACGCGCGCCTCCGGGTATCTGGTGTAGGGGAGACGATGACTGACGAGAACACCGTCTCGGGGATCGCCGTGGTCACCGGTGCCGCCGGCGGCATGGGAGAGCGCATCGTTCGACGGCTGCACGCCGGCAACCACCGGGTCCTGGTGACGGACATCGACCAGGCCGCCGCGGAAGGTCTGGCTGCGGAGCTCGACCCATCTGGCGCAACGGCCCGCGGGTTCCGACTCGACGTGTCCGAGAGGGCCGGGTTCGAGAACGCGCTCGCGGAGACTCGACGGCACTGGGGCACCCCCACTGTGCTGGTCAACAATGCCGCGGTCACCCAGGCCGCCGATCTGATGACCCTTCCGCAGGATGCCTTCGAGCGGGTGCTCACCACGAACGTGAACAGCGTCTTCTTCGGGTGCCAGGTGATCGGCGGCGCAATGGCGGACAAGGGCTACGGGCGGATTGTGAACATGGCCTCCCTCGCAGGCCAGAACGGCGGCACTGCGACCGGCGGCCACTACGCCGCCTCCAAGGGCGCGATCTTGACGGTGACCAAGATCTTCGCCCGTGAACTCGCCGCCCGCGGGGTCACTGTGAACGCGATATCGCCCGGCCCGCACGATCTTCCGATCGTGCATCGAACAGTCCCGGCGGAGAAGCTGGACGACGTGATCGCGGGGATCCCCGTCGCACAGCTGGGGGATCCGGGCTTCGTCGCGAAGATGGTCGAGTTGCTGGCAGCCCCCGACGCGGGCTTCGTGACCGGCGCCTGTTGGGACGTCAACGGGGGCTTGTACGCGCGGTGACAGCGCGCACCGCCCGCTCCCGAGTCCTCCGGGGGGCGAGCGGATCGAACGCAAATATCCAACCCTCAGCTCCAGGAGTACGCCATGACTTTGATCGACGTCACCGTCGCCGAGATCGTTGAAGAGACCCCGACGATCAAGTCCTTCCGACTGGTGCGATCCGACGGGACTCCGCTGGGGTCCTACATCCCGGGCGCCCACATCGACGTGGTCGGGCCGACGTCGATCACGCGTCAGTACTCGCTGTGCAGCACCCCCGAGGCGCCGGATTCCTTCACGGTGGCCGTCAAACGTGAGGACGATTCGCGGGGCGGCTCCTCCGCTCTGCACGAGCTGAGGGTGGGTGACAGGCTCCAGATCAGTGAGCCGCGTAACGTTCTCCGCATCGAGGACGACGCCGCGTACCACATTCTCATCGCGGCGGGGATCGGGATCACCCCGATGCTGAGCATGGCCCGGTACATGGACGTGCACGACATCCCGTTCGAACTTCACTATTTCGCCCGCACGGCAGAGCAGGCGGCCTTCCTGCCCTTGCTGCAGGAGCGGTGCCCGGAGAAGCTGCACGCGAACCTGGGGATCAGCCGAGACGCGCAGGACACCGCGCTCGCCGCCCTCGTAGCGGCAGCCCCGAGAGGCTCGCACATCTACATGTGCGGCCCCGATGGCTTCATGGACAAGGTCATGGCCGCGGCGGAGAAGTGGTTTCCCGCGACCGCGATCCACTCCGAACGGTTCCATGCTGCCGAGGTCGACGACTCCGACAACCGCGAGTTCGAGGTCGAGCTCGAGGGCGAGGTATACACCGTGCCGGCCGATCGCAGCATTGTGGAGGTGCTGCAGGAGAACGGCTGCGACGTCGACACCTCCTGCCAGGAGGGCATCTGCGGAACCTGCATCATGCAGGTCCTCTCCGGAACACCGGAGCACCGCGACAACGTTCTCACAGCGTCCGAGAAGGACGCCGGTGAGACCATCGCGGTGTGCGTGTCGCGGACCAAGTCCGACCGAATCGTTCTCGACTACTACTGAGGTCTCGGAGATCGCACAGCCGACCGCTACCGATGACCGGCAGCGCGGTGATTCGCGCCCGGTGCCGACTCGATCGCCTACTCTTCGACGTTATCGCCGGGTATCACGACGTCGAATCGAAGGATATCCCGGACCAACGTGCTGATGGACTCCGCTTCCGTCTTCGCCTTGATCCGCGCGCGGTGCACATCGACCGTCTTGACACTCATCTCGAGACGCCGTGCGATGTTCTGGCTCGGCAGCCCTTCGACGACCAGCGCGAGGATCTCCCGCTCGCGGCGCGTCAGCAGCGCGACCCGCCGCTGTACCGCCCGCTGGCTGGAGAACTCCGTGAAACTCTCCGCGGCCTTCTGCATTCCGGACTGGACCGTATCCAATAACCGCTGCGGGTCGTACGGCTTCTCGAGGAAGTCGATAGCGCCCGCCTGCAGGACGGATACCGACATCCGGATATCGCCGTGCGCGGAGACGAAGATGATTGCCGCGTGCGGGGCGATGTCGTTGAGAGTCTCCTGCAGCCGCGTCCCGCTCGTCTTCGGCATCCGCACGTCCAGCACAATGCAAGCCGGGGTCGTGCCGTCGTACTGCTCCAACAACTCGTCGGCGCTGTGGCAGATGACGGGCCGGATGCCGATGCTGCCGAGGAGCCAGTCGACCGAATCGCACAGCGCGGGGTCGTCGTCCACGACGTAGACCGTGACGTCCGTGGCGTTCGCAGGTTCGGAGGGGATCATCGCGCGCCTGTCGCCGACGCGTCTTCCCACCCCGCGTCGGCCGTCCAGTAATCCTGGCCGGCCGCGCTCACGCAATGAGTCCAATCCGATAGCCGCCGCAATTGCGGCTCCTCCCGGCGAACCGACTCGTCCGCCGCATCCGGCCCATCGGCCTCGACGGTCCAATGGACCCAGTTCACTTCGCGGCCGTGACGGTCGTGAACGAAGAGATCAACATGGTGCCATCCGTAGTTGAACGTGTCCTCGTAGCAGGTGAGGAACATGCGATGATGTTCGATCGGTCGCGGTGTGAGCAACATGATGGCGATCCTTTCGCGGTGAGTCCGGTGGGCCTGCGGGAATCCGTCAGACGACGGTCGATCCGAGTCGCTGCTCGAGGGCCCGGGCAACGGCGAAGATCGCGCCCTCGCCGCCCCCGACCCCGATCACCTGCAATCCGAGCGGCATACCGTCGTCTGTGCGCGCCCCGGGCACGGTGATCACTGGGCATCCGAGGAGTTGCCAGGCGCGGCTCAACACGGGGGAACCCGTGGCCCCGAGCCCCTTCGGTGCGGGCCCAAGCGCCGCGGGGCCGACTATCACCGCGTGGTCGCCGAGCGAGTCCGCGACCATCGTCCGCGACCGGTCCCGCCGGACCAGAGCCGCTCGATACGAGTCCGTCGACACCCCCGCTCCGGTGCGGAGCAGTTCCAGCAGAGATGTGCTCAACCGATCCGCGTGATCCCGGGCCTCCGCGGCGCGCGTCCGGGATGCCTCGTAGGCCATCACGGCCACCTGATCGTCCGTCAGGGTTCGGATGTGGTCGTCCCGCTGCAGAGCCGTGGTGGTGACTCCCACCTCACCGAGCACCACAGGCAGCGTGTCGAGCAGATGACGCATGTGGGCCGACAAGGTGTCGAGCGAACTTCCGGACCAGAGACGTACCTCCACGCCCGCGACGGCGGGGACGGCGAGCGGCTTGCCCGTGAAGGCTTCGTACACGTACTGAAGGTCGGTGATCGTTCTCGTCAGGAGTCCGAGGGAGTCCAGCGAAGGGCTCAAGCCGGTGATCCCTGAGGTATCCGTGCTCCCGTGGGCCAGAACCATTGCCGCCGCACCGCAGAACGACGCCGGGCGCGTCAACGACCCCGCGGTCTGCGTCCCCAGCGCGAAGGGAAGGGTGCCCGAACCGACCGCGGCCGCCGAGCCGCTCGACGACCCACCCGGGGTGTGGTCGACGGCGTGGGGGTTGCGGGTGGCCCCCGGGCGGAAGTAGCCGAACTCGGTGGTCACCGTCTTCCCTTGGATCACCGCACCGAGAGTGCGCAGGCGATCGACGCACGGGGCATCAAGGGCGGCCGGCTCGTCCGATGTGATGTCTGATCCCGCACGCGTTGGCATCCCGGCGACGTCGATCAGGTCCTTGACGCCCACCGAGAGCCCGGCGAGCGGCAAAGAGTCGCCAGCGTCGGAAATACGGCGGTCGACTTCGCGCGCATCAGTCTCGATCGCGGGCGAAAACCCTACCCACGCACGGAGTTCCACCTCCCTGTCCTCGATCAGGGTGCGCACGGCGCCCGCCGAATCCTGGGCCGAAACGATGCGTGAGCGGACGGCGTTGACCTGCGCCCGGACCGAGCGGCTGTGCACGGGTCGCGCGATGGGGTTGGGCTGCGGACTGGTCACCCCTCCAAGTCTTACCCGATGTGACATGGATTACCAGTAAGGGTTTCCCTCCTATCTCGTTAAGTGATCCCGGTCATATTTTGGTGCCATCGGCTCTCCACAGAGACGATCGGCGCAGCTCCAGCCCAGCGGCGCCGTTTCCACCCGGAAGGCCCGCAGAAATCATGAGTCAATCCGTCACGTCCACACCCGCATTCTCGAGATTGTCGCCGACAACCGGTACCCGGTCCGCCTGGGTCGTGGTCGCGATGCTGGTGTTGTTTCAGGTCATCGCCTTCGCGGACAAGGCAGTCCTCGGACTCGTGGCGTCGCGCGCCATCCCGGACCTCGGAATCACCTCCGTCGAGTTCGGTTTCATCGGGAGCGCATTCTTCTTTCTCTACTCGATCGTGTCGATCCTCACCGGCATGATCGCGACACGTGTTGCCGTGAGCTGGGTACTCCTGACACTCGGACTGATCTGGGCCGTCCTGCAGTTCCCCATGCTGCTCGGCGGCGGCGCCGCCGTTCTGCTCGTGACGCGCATCGTGCTCGGCGGCGCCGAAGGGCCGGCCACCGCGATGTCACTGACCTCGGCCCACTCGTGGTTCGCCCCGAACCGCCGCGCGCTCCCGTCGAACCTGGTGGCTGCCGGCTCCGCGCTGGGACCCGTCATAGCGGCACCACTCCTGACAGTGGTCATCGTGGCCTGGGGATGGCGCTGGGCGTTCGGCGTCCTCGGCATCGTGGGCCTGGTGTGGACCATCGGCTGGTTCCTGCTCGGCGGCGACGGCCCCTTCGGGCAGAAGCGCGCGCCGCGACACGGAAGCGAAGCCGATGTCGCCGGCGCTGCTGCGCCTTCCTCCGAAGCCGGCGGCGGGGACACGATCGACACTCAGCGACCAGTACCCACGCTCCGCATCTTCCTGAGCCTGACATTTCTAGCGGCGGTCATCGGCGGCGGCTCGAACTTCTTCGTGCAGGGTTTCCTCACCACCTGGCTGCCGCAGTACCTCGGCACCGTGATCGGACTCAGCACCGAGGCCGTCGGCATCGTCACCGTCGCCCCGTGGGTCGTCGGCGCGGCGCTGTTGGTGGGCCTCGGTGCCCTCGGGCAGCGCCTGATGGCGCGCGGCGCCACCGCACACACCGCCATCGCGGTGCCATTCGGGATCGCAGCACTCTTCGCCGGCACGGCGTTCCTCCTCGTCCCCGCGACCGCGGGTCCCGTCGCTGTGGCGTTCCTCTCGGCCGCAGCCGGGTGCAGCATCGTCTACCCGATGGTCGCCTCGGCACTGGCCTACGCCGTTGGCGCGCGGCAGCGGCCGTTGGTCCTGGCGACCCTGGGAGGAATCGCCTCGGTGGGCGCGGTCATCTCGCCGACTTTGGTCGGCTGGCTCATGGACCGAGCCGGATACACCGCGCCTCCCAAGGGCAGCGCACCGTCGTCCGCAATGGCGGAGGCGATGGCCACGGGAGTGAACCAGGCATTCACTCTCACCGGCGTTCTACTCATCCTCGGCGGAGCGCTCTGCATCGCCTTCCTCCGGCCCGAACGGTTCGGGGCGAAACTGCAGGCGCTCACCGAACCCAGGACCGAAACGAAGGAGTGACGCATGGCCATCGACTCGACACGTGAAAACACCTGCGCGGCCGACGTTCTCGACGGTCTCCGGCTGCGGGAGGTGATGGGGCACTATCCGACCGGGGTCGTGGTCGTCACCGGGCTCACAGCTGACGGAGAGATCCTCGCCATGGTTGTCGGGACCTTCAGTTCCGTCTCCCTCGATCCGCCGCTCGTGTCCTTCATGCCGATGCGCACGTCACGCACCTTCGACCGACTTCGAGAGTGCGAGACGCTGTGCATCAACGTCATGGGTGGCGGTGAGGAGGAAGTCGTCGCGACGATCGCTCGGCGCTGGGAGAACAAGCTGGACGGCATCGGATGGAAGCCGGCGCCGTCCGGGGCACCCGTTCTCGACGCCTCAATCGCCTGGCTGGAAGCATCGATGTCCCAGATCATCGAGGCTGGCGACCACTGGATCGTCCTGTGCGAGGTCCACGAGGTGGAGGTCAACGATCCCGTCCCGCCACTGATCTTTCTCCAGGGCGGATAAGGGACGTTCGTCTGCAGTTCTCTTGTGGCACGCCTGGACCACTCCATGGCGCCGATCGCGGAGGCACTCGCGGGCCTGCGGCCGGACGTCGAACGCCTTGCACACGAGATCGGCTGTGAAGTAACCGTCTTCACGGAAGTGGGTCAGGACGAGATGGCGGCCGTCATCTCCGCGGCTGCGCCGGGAGAGAGCCACAGCACCAACCTCGCCAACCGAATTCCCTTGGTCCCGCCACTCGGCGACTCCGTCGTCTTCGATCGCGGCGCCGACGCCCAGGACCGGTGGTTGCGCCGCCTGGGAAAGGTGGACCACGAGGTCGTGGACCGCTGCCGAGCGCGGCTCGACTTCCTCCGGGAACACGGATGGGTCCTCGCCTTCCTGCCCGACGGTGCGGTAGATGCCGCACAAGCGTACGAGGCCGTGAATGCTGCTACCCGCAGATATGATTCGCCGAACGTCACGCCCGCCCACGAGCGGCGGGTCAGGGAAGCGATCACCAGCGCCGGGATCGACTACACGCCGAAAGCCGTCGAGGCCGACGGCACGTACAACGTTGCGTCCATCGTCGTCCCGATGCGTGACCATTCCGACGCCACAACGTTAACCCTCCGTCTGGCGCGGCTTCCACTCAATGCAACCGGCGCCGAAGTGACGCGGTGGATCGAGGCAGCCAAGGAGGTTGCAGCCAACCACAGCGGCTCCGCGTAGCCCGGAGCGGCCAGGCCCTCGGCGACCTCGGAGACGACATGAGGATGCGGCGGCTGCGCCGATAGGTGATCGTCGGCCCACCGCGACGAAGCCGCGGCGCCCACGCACTCATCGCACCGAACGCCGATCATCCGAGTGCTCCCGCAGCCAGTCCGTCAGCAGCGAGGAGCGATGCGAGTGGATTCACCGGCACCACGCTACGGGGTGGGTGATTCGGGCACCGTGCGACCTGAGCGCGAGCCGGACCGTGGTCCCCACGAGGGCGAACATCGCCGCGATCGTGCGCTCACTGCATTGGAAATAGCCGTTCCAGAAACAAGAACCCCAGGTCAAACGACTTCTCGAGTTCGTGACCTGGGGTTCGACAGTTCATAGAACTGCTCGTTGTGAGCGGTTCGCGATCGCATGTCACCGGTCGTCCATGGTCGCGGTCTCCACAGAATTGTTCGTGATTCTCCACAGAATCCACCGCGTGCTCGACGCGCGCTGGGCGGCGGCACGCTGGGTTTGGGCGCCTCGAGGACGGACCCTCGGCGTCGAGATGCAAACGAGTGAGGGGTGCAGTGTTGGTGAGCGTCTCAGCCTCGGCGCTATGTGGGCGCGGTTTGGACATGCGATTTTCCACAGAAATGGGTGGGCCGGGATACGAAAAGTGGCCGGCCCAGGATGCTGGGCCGGCCACGATTCGTGACTGCTTACGTTCGAGCGGGGGTCATCGTCGGTGGGTAACCGAGGTCTGCTTCGAGGAGCCTCACGCGTCGGCGGATCGATCCGCCCCGCGGTCGGCGTTCCTCATGCGCCCGTTGCGTGGCTAGATTTGTGACCGCGACGGCCATCGCCAAACTGATCGCGATCATGGGCTGCCGTCGTGGTCCGACCGTCAAGTCCGCGAGACCTGTCACGGTCCTGGATTTGAGGACGCTGAACTGCCGCTCCGTCAGTGACCGCGCCGCTTCGTAGTAGAGCATGTGCTCCCACGACCCCGGGGTGAATCCGAACTGACCCATGCGCACCTGATCTGGCGTCAGACCGACTGTGATCGTGCCCTTTTCGCAGCACGCGTACTGCTGCGGGGTCCATGTCGGCTCGAGTGTCGGAAGGTCCCCTGACAGTGACATCGTGGTCGGCCTGAGCGGGCACCGAACCCTTTCAAAAGCCGCAGGACACACCACACGGACCTTCACCGTGTCGGGGTCTGATGGGCGCTCCGGGTCTTTTGGCCCACGTTGCACGCTACCGTGCACTGGCCTTGAGTTCCGCCCCATCAACAGCGGAAGAATCCGCTGCAACCTACGATCGTGATCGGCGAAGCCTGCGGGACTGGCGTTCAGAAGCTCGCGGGCTGGTGGGACGGTGATAGTCGACGCGATCTTCGTAACCGCTGGGCAGTACAGATCTCCTGCGACCATTACCGGGCCTGGCTGTTGCTCGCCGAGCTTCGTCGGTGCGGACGCGTGAACGGTGCCCCACTTCTGGGGGTATCGGCCGACGTAGGCGTACCGTTGCCGGATCATCGCGTCGGCGAAGCCCTTCTTCGAGTTGTACCCCATGTCGACTGTGAGATAGGGCCATCGCGCTCGGGGAGTCGCACTGCGCGCCGTGAGATTGTTCTCGCGAGCGCGTCCCAATGCGCGCAGCACGGCGCCGGGATCGCCGGATGTCGGGGCATGGACATCGATACCGATGATGACCGGTGCTACCGCGGTCAGTCGGTGGGGTTCGCCGACTCTGGTCAGTGCGGTCAGGCCAATTCCGATGCCGCTCTTGCGAAGTGACTTCTTGCCGTCGCCGGTTCCGAGGTTGTGCTTGTGGTCGCGCCCATACGTGCGGCTTCCTGGTGCCGCTCCGCGCTGACGATCCGGTGCTACTCCCAAGCCGTAGGTGTGTCGGGCGAGGTCGTAGATGGATTCGTCCACGACGAGGTCTCCGACGCATCCTGTCGGGGCTTGCTCCCAGACCGATCCCATGACGAGACGGTTGATCACCTCGCTCAGCAAGTCGCGAGATCGCTGAGACGCCTCCCGGTCGGCTTCGCTGCGCTTGTCGATGATGCGCTGATTCTCAGCGTTGGTGATCCTGCGGGCAGGCAGATCGCGATCGGGATCAATTGGCTCAAGACGGCGGCTGACCCACGCGTGGAACTTCTTGTACTCGGCCGTCGAGTGTGTCCGTACCGCGGACAAGTCCTGTCCATCCATGCCGACTGCGGCCAGTTGGTCGACAGTGAAGTCGGCGAGCATCTGGAGGATCCCGGCGAGTGTCGGCGGGCGTTTGAGACTCACGCACAGCAGTGCAGCGGTGAAGAATCCTCGGACTGAGTATCGGATGCCGCTTGCACGGCGCCCACCAACGCCCGCCCAATTGTGGTAGATGCCCTCAAGGAGCACGTCGGCGCCCGAGCGGTTGATCACGCCGACCGCTTCGTCGAACAGGTCGCTCGACACTGTCAGCGTGGGCCTGATCGTTGAGATCAACTTGCACGCCCCTCAGGCTCGAGCGCCGCCATCGTTGCCCGGATCCCGTAGGTAGGAAACTGCTTTCGATAGTGGCGTATCGCGTCGAAGTCCTTGATGTCCGAGAGTTGAACCAGCAGACACGCTGGCACCGTCAATGCCAGGTCGAAGATCCATCGTTCCCGGGCGGCCAGGATGTCGATCGGTCGCTGCCCTCTCATCTTGAGCATCTCGTTGAGGCGATTGCCCATGTTGCGTTCTGGGGTCGCGCATCCGGGCTCGAGCATGCTTGCGTCGCCGACCTCATTGGCCCGCTGCAAGATCCGGCGAGACCTATCGATATCGGCGACCGGGACGTGGCGTACACCGCCTGCACGGTTCGGCAGCGTGACCACGGCGTACTCGCGGCCCTGGTATTTCGTTGCTGCCACGGATGTTCCACGCACGCGCAGCAACTCACCCTGCCGGATCCCTGCTCCGAGGGCGAGGTCGAGGCTGACGTACGCGCGGCGGCCGGGCTCTCCGGGCAGGGAGGCCGCGGTGCTGTACCAGTCGGCGATGATCGCGTCCGTGGCCGGCTTCTTCGCCCTCTTCTGGGGCAGACTGTCGGCTGCCCGGGAGATCGGATATTCCCGAGGATGCACGAGCCGGCCCAACGCGTACAGCACCACACGTGTCTGACGGGCACCATCCCCACGTCCCGTCGCGGCGAGGTGATTGATGTACCCGTCGACCACTGACCTCCGGAACACCTCGGACACATCGATCGGCAACGCCGGCTCCAGGAAGCCCGCAATCAGCCGCATCACATGCCCTACCGCACTGCGGTCCGTGTGTTCAGAGCGCCCAGGAATCTGACACTGGAGCGCCGCACCGATCCGCGCGGCCGGCTCCCGCAGCTCCGGTCGGCCCATGGTCGTCGTGCGCTGACACAAGCGCTCGAACCGCTCCTCCTCACCGGCGGGCACCCAGCCCCGAGGATCGCCAACGAACCTGCCAAGCAAGCGAGGTCCCACGACGGAAGCTGAAACCTCGGCTTCATCCGCTGGCTCCAGTTCCGGAATCGGCAACGGCAGCTGCGGCGAGATCTGTGCCGAGAGCTGGCGGCCGTAGCGAACCATCAGGCCACCACCTCGCCGACACGCCGAAAGACACACTTGACACCCGCACATGGGTACGTTGAAATAGACACAGTCCTCCTTCAAAGGGACCACTCAAATTCAAAACTGCGGATCAGGTCCGCTCCGAAAGCCCTGGGTTGCCGCCCGGGGCTTTCGACGTTTAGCGCGCTACGCGCAGCATGAATCGCGACAACCGAAGCCGCCGTCTCATTGCTCCTGCTAGCTCTG
Organism: Tsukamurella asaccharolytica; assembly: GCF_007858435.1. GTDB lineage: Bacteria > Actinomycetota > Actinomycetes > Mycobacteriales > Mycobacteriaceae > Tsukamurella > Tsukamurella asaccharolytica. Next base: position 644,853 of record NZ_VIGW01000001.1, read on the forward strand.
CTGTTCCTCCTTCACTTCTGCAGTCATGCCTCCGACAAGCAATCGCTGCGCGACCGCGGACACCGTCCGCTGTTCCTCAGCAGCAAGTTCCTGTAGCTGCTCTGCCACAGGCGGATCCAGCCTCAACTCGAGACGAACCTTCGTCGCACGTCGATCAGACTGATCTGACACGAGGCTCTCCTTTGGTTCTCACCGGCGGCCACCGGCACGATTCACCATAAGGCCCCGAACTGGAACTAGCGCCGCCCGTTTGCCAGCAGATCGGCGCTCCCACATACCGATTGTTGGCAGCTGAGATAAGTATCGGGCGAATAGTTCCCATGGGTGGGAATAATCCAGCCACTCCTTTACCAAACCCGAGGTAGAGGGGGTCGCACCCCGACGCAAGATGCCCTTTCAGACCACGACATGAAAACGTGATGCACATCACATATCTAGCCCTGCGGTCCGGCGTGTCGTCCTGGCCGTCGCGTCGACGAACGCGCATTCCGAATGCTACGGAAACCTCACCAGCGGACGGTGGGAGGCGCCCAGTCTCGAGGGCCTGCGAACGTAGTCGAGATCGGTCCGCGCAGCGTGCTCCGCCTTCCTTGACCGCGTGCGCCAACGATGCGCGTGAGGACCGCGGTGTCAACAGCGCCGGCGGGGACGTGATGGCGTAAGTACGCGTTGACGAAGCGACTACGGTGTGCGATCACGATGAATCCTGTCGCCATTTTTCAAATCAATCGCGCGTAACAACAAGACTCACTACCATGGGAAGGCAAGAGAATGCATACCCTCCGACCTGCGGCGACGGACCGAACTCAGACAAGCCGCGGTCCGTGACGCCTGGTAGCTAAGATTGAGCGCATTGGAAACAGGCTCGGCGTGTCGCGATGGACGCACCGATGTCTCCAGCCAGCGCAGGCCAGGCGTCAGCCACCCGTGCCCGATCGGACCACTACATCGACGCCAGGCTTGCTGGGGACCTGGCCGAGCGGTGGTGGCCTGGTACGCACAGCTACAGCGCGGTAGCGATGTCCAACGTGCGAGCGTCTATTCGGCGATCTCGTCGTCGATCGCTGCAAGACGGACTCCGTTCCTCGACGAGGACGGCAGCGTCGATTTCCTCGTCGATCGGGGACTAGGCAACCCTGAATCCGTCGAATGCGGGGTGCGTATCCACTGAGCGCTTACCGGCCAGGCTCCGGTCGTTGGTCGATCGCCAGGATCGGGCCAGTCGCGTCGGGGTACGTCAACTCGAGCCAGGCCTCAATCTCCGTGGCGATATCACGGCTCTCGAGGCGGTCGAAATCTGTAGTGACGCCGTCCCACCAGTCGTAGTAGTTTTTCAGAAACTTGATGCCGAACCACTGCGCGTTCGCATTGCCTGAATACTTGGCGAACGCGAACGAGGACCCGAGCACCGACCACCAGTTATCCGCGCCGAACACGACGTTACCTTCTACCGTGCGGCGGCGCCGGTACCGAACGGGCAGTGGAAGAACCACAATGCACGGACTCGTCATGTCCGGGAAATGGACCTCAGTGACCGCCGGCCGAGAGGCCTTACTGGGTCCCGTCGGCCGCATCACCACTGAGCCCTCGAAGCAGCTCCGGTCGACGACCCAGCGGTCCCTCACCCGCTTCGCTGGCGACTTCTTCATCATGAACCAGATGGTGCCACCGGCCACCGACAGATTGGTGACGTCGGCGCCGTTGGGGGTACCACGCCCTACCAGGTCATCGTGCGGCTAATCGATCTGGCACGGCCCGCACCACCTGCTCTACGCGGAACTCGTGCACCGTCGCCTGAATGACGTCCGCCCAAGTGCTATTCTGCTATTCGTGATTAGCTAGGCGCTCCCATCCGAGTCGAGGATGTTCAGTCCTGCCTCGATCACGCGGTTCCTGACAACAGACAGGTGCGATCGCTGCTCGCCGGCAAGCTTGTAGAGACGCTCAGCGAGATCCTCGTCAAGTCGCAGTTCGACACGTACGCGCCTCACTCGTGGAAGTTGAGGCCGCGCGCTCATCACTGCTCCTTCTGACGTCGGGATCGACCGGCATCGGCCGGTAGACAGCACCCTAGCGCGACTGCAACACGGTCACTGCCAAAAGATCGCCGGAAATGGCGCTTGAAACACCTTGCGTAACAATATGATTTATCACCACCGGGAAGTTGAGCTATGCATAGCCGCCGCGACCTGCCTGACCTCGGCTGATGAACCCGGGCGCCCGACGATTGCCGTCTGTTATCCGCGCTGACTATGTCTTTCACACATCCGGTATCGCCCCCCCGGGCGTGTCGCAGCGATGTGGGACGCTCCCACGACGGGCACGCCAGCTGTCGACACTCGGCGGCACGATCAGACTGTGGCCCCTCGGGGTGACGCTGACCGACGGGACTAGCTACGTGAACGCTCGCTCGGGCACGTCGGCACCCAGCCCTGACGCGGCGATGAGGTCAACACCACCGCCGCCTCCGACTGCATCCAGGTCTGGAGGCACCGGACGATGATGCAGTCGATAGCACCGTGATCTCAGCACAAGCGACTGCCGGTAACGGCGGTGCTGCGCGAGTCGAGGAAGTCCCGTGAAGGTTCGCCCCAACGTCGTACTCGCGGCGGGACCAAGACTGCGACTCCTCGACCTGCGTCGCCTACGTCCCGATTCCATACCTGAGCTGAGCTACCGCTCCCGGGTGTTTTTCAGGTGCACCGTGACTCCGCCCTGTGTGATCTCCAAGCGCTTGCCCTCGAACGAATCGAGCGCTTCCGGCGTGGGTACGGTGAGCGTGAACGCCACAAGTCCGGCAGGATGAGTGGAGTGCGATTCGACTGTCGCGATATGGACAACGAACCCAACTATCGTTGCGACAAACGTCTTTCCGTGCCAGTACGACGGGTCCGCGATCCTCCACCACCGTCCAATGGCTGCCGCTAGGTCGGCCGCTGCGGCGTCAGGGCGCCACCCCATGAACTCCCGATCCGGATCGTTCGGGTCCACGCGAGCTGGGCGCACCCGAACCACCAGAGCTTCGGGATGGTCGGCCACAAACGGGCGCATACGAAGGCTGCCCAAGGTGGAGTCTGGTACTAGGACAGAGTTGATGTCTGTCCGCGCGCCCTTTCGGAACACCGGCCCACCAGCTCCCGAGACCGCAAGCAACGCCGCGCTCGGCCTCGACATGCCGAGGACACTCGCGACCTCAGGGATCGTGTGCAACACATCGGGCTGATCGACCAGTTCATCGAAGTCCACCTAGCACCTCCATCATCACTCTAGCATCTTTTACCATCATGACACTCTTGACGGTTCTGTCATATAGGCTGTAGCCTAGCTGCACGACGCCGACAGAAGGGCCAACGATGCTCTCAGACAACGACTTCCATCTCCACGGTAAACAACATGTACCCGCTCCATACGACACCCCAGTGCAGGGAGGATGGACTTCGGTCACTGGTGTCAGCGCACGTCCACACGAGGCGCAGGTCAACAGCAGTCTTGCTGCACTGGGCCGGTCCTCCAACCCATACCTCCGGCGTGCGATCGTCGCCGCGATCGTCCCCACGACAGACGTCGACGAATGGCCAACGGACGAACTGTGGATCAAAGAGCGCGGCGACGATGCCGATTGGCTCATCTTCGACCACCTGGAGAACGGTCAAGTTGTCGCAGCGTGCGAGCACAAACCCATGCATGCGCCCGCGCAATGGTCGAGAGCGTCAACCGCTGCCTTCTACGACGAACGAGCTGGCCAAGCAATACGCAACCTCGCGAACTACCAGTCGACGCTAAATCCGTATCGCCACGTCCTCGACCAGAAAACGTTCACGACGAACGACCTGGCCGCGATTGAGGCGCCCGACCCAGTTTACTACTTCAGTAAACGTTCGAAGAATCGCGGACATGAGCACGGCCATCTGCAACACGTGATCCCCCAAGTTCTCAATTACTGGCACCGCCATCACGTCACGATACATATTCTCAACGACAAGCATTGCTCAGCATCCGAGCTGTATAAGGCCACCGGCGACCCTTACGGACTGCAGGACGCATTGTTCCCCATCCATACCACCGCGGACACCCTCAACGTCATCGCCACACGACTGAAGGGCGTCCGCCTCACCTCCGATGAAGCGCAAGCATTGACGCGCGTCCTCGACGCGATGTGGATTCGCGGACCCGAACGTATCGATCATTCACTCGATGACGAGGCACGCCGGCTAATCTCCCCAGCGGCACGGTGGGTCGGCTACCACATGGACGACGTTGAGTGGAGGTAGCCATGACTGCCATGACCGCCATGACCCCCCGCCAATCCGGAAAGAGACCCCACGACGTCAGACCTGTTGACCTCACGCCCGGTATACGGTAGATCAGTCTCATGCTGGACGACGAGACCCGCGATTTCCTGGATTCGGTGGATGACAGGCCGACCGCGCTCCTGGCCCCTCTTCTTCGGGGCGATTGGCACCTCGAGGTGGCCGCCTACGACGCCGACCCGAGCATGACTTTCCGCGGTGAGCGCGGATACATCGGTGACGGACGGCCATTCATTCAAGTTGGCGTCTCGGTAATGCCACGACACCTATTTGTCCGCGCTGAACTGGCATTCACCTTGCTACTTATGGACAAGTTTATCTCGAATTCTCAGTGCTTCAACGACCCGAACGTCGGGGCCGCGCTGGCGGAGTTCATAGGATTTCCATCGGCTTACGTCATCGATCGAACCGACGCCACCGATTGGGACACACCCGCACTCGAGGACATTTTGACGGAAGTTGATGAGCGATTCACGCCGATCGCCGACGAAACAATGATGCAGCCTTTGTGGTTAGACCATGAAAGCCAGGCGTTGATCGTACAGAACTCGACGAGTCACGCCTTCGGTCGATACTATTTGGTGAGCCAGAAGGTAGCGCTACGCGCTGGATTTGGTGATCTTTGGCAGCCCGATTCATTTGCTCTCGACGATGTCTATGTAGTTGAGGTGCCAGCGGTGATTGTACGAGAATTCGGTGTTTATGAACCAGGCCCGCACAACCGGCGTGTGCCAGCGCGACCAGCCCGACCGACTACTGAGCGGCCGGTGTCCCGTCCGGGAGCGCAGGTCACGACGCCGCTGCACTCGCGTCCGGCGCCGCCCTCACCTTCAGCCTAAGGGCCCTGTGAGGTGGCGACATGAACATGTTCCTAAGTGACGCAAAGGGAATGTCCCTCAGCCTGAAAACTGTTGCTCAAAAGACCTGGGCGTGCATAACGCGTGCGTGATCGCGTGTCATATGTCGGTGGAACGCGATAGCGTCTGGGCATGGACGTAGAGCAAGTACAGGCGAGGCTGCAGATGTCTGCCGATGAGGATTTCGTCCTCACCGCCTGGCAGTATCGGATGCTGCAACGCGACATCGCCGCAGCCAAGGGCAAGCACCTGCCGTCCAAACGTGCTGTCCGCGACGAGTTCCGCAATGCCACCGTCGAGGTTCTCGGTCAGCGTGGGCCCGAGCAGTACGGTGCCGAGATCGCACACGAGGTGCGCCGACTCGACCCCATGAGCACGGCCCCGAACTTCGAAGTCCTTGAAGAGGCCGGACCAGCGGTCACCTCGACGATTGCACGGCGATCCCGTGCGCTGCTCGTGATGATCGATCTCTACGGGTTCGAGCCATGGGGCGAGACCAGATGGGACAAAGACGCTCGCACAGCCACCCTTTCCGAAGCACATCAGGCGATGGCGCCGCTGCGACCCGAAGACCTCCATGCCGTAGCGGCCGCCTACACCGATGCCTTCAAGAAACTTGCCGGGCCAGGCTCTTGGAAGAAGTACGCGCTGCTCGCGGGAGCGGGGGTCGCTCTCGGCGCTCTTGCAGTGCCGGCAGTCGCCGGCGCTGCAGCTCTCGGCGGCAAGCTCAGAGGTTTCACTGCACCGCGCGTCGCTGCAGACGCTATCCGCCTGCACGTGGTCACCCAACTCGTGCTTCGTGACATCGAGGGTGACGAAGAAGCCGCTAAGGCAGTCATCGTCAGCATGCGTGAACGCGTCGCCAATCTCACGGTTGCTTTCGCGACACTGACCGAACGGTACGACGCGCTACGAGCACAGCTCGCCGCCAAGCAGCAGGAAGTCGAGGACGAGCGCGCACGTCGGCTCGAGGCGGAGTCGAAACTCGCGTGGTTCGAATCCCTCAGCGAAAAGGTGAAGGAGCGCATCTCAGGCCCAGACGAAGCCGAGCTCGAGACCCTCTCGAACCAGCTCAGCCTTCTCGCCGACGAGCGGAAGGCGACCCGAGCAGTCGCCGATGGAGTCGCAAGCCTCGCCGACGACCTCGAGGCCGTCGCGTGACCGCCCAAGACGGCGATCGCCGGAAAGCTCTCGATGCCGACCTGCTCAGCAACCTCGATGCCCTCGGCCGGGACCTCGACGACATCGAAGCCCTCGCTGCCGCAACGCTCAACGACGAACCGAGCGATCCGACAGTGCGCGGTCGACTCGCCGATACCCCGACCGGCCTTTCCTACCTTGAGCTCACTGAATACAACCAGCAACGGCGCGAGGGCGAAGGTTGGGGCGCACCAGACCTCACCGACCTACTGGACGCAGCCGCGCTTGAGCAACTCGACCAATGGCGGTCAGCACAACGCATTCCCTGGGACCGTAGCGACCTGATAGTCGTCGGGTTCGCAGGACTGTTCGGGGCACTGGCCAGCCTCTTCGACACTCAGTTGGACGCAACCGTCCTGAAGGGTCTGTCGCAGTTGGAGAAGACTCCTCTCATTCGCCAATGGAAAAAGGACACCGCGCGCCTTCCCATCGACCACACCGGCTTCAAGTTCGGTGGCCCCGCGCACCGAGGGCTGTCCCCGGGACACGACATCGGGCGACTATTCAGCGCGCTCAACCAAATCCGCAGCGGAACCTTCAGCGGAACCTACTGGGAGAACGGGGTTCGATACACCATGTCGCTGTCCGAGCCCCGTTCGGGAATACCGTTCGCGCGCGCGGACGACCCCTACACCGCGATCGCGCTACTCATGAAGCACCTCGCAACAGATGTCGTGACCACGATGAGCCTGCCCCTGCCAGGATGGACGCACCTCCGTGACATACCCAACCGACAACTGCGGACCTTCGCGCACAAGGCCTACGCCGGCACCAACACTGGAGACGGCCTCAACCTCCGCACCGGACTACTGACTCCAGGCCTAGGAATGCTTGCCACCGAAGTGTTCATACGAACGCACACTCACCTAGACGCATACCTCGCCACCGGCGATCCGCGCCTAGCCCCCGCCAACAAGGCCAAGCGGAACGAGATGCTCCTCGCAGCCCACGCAGCCGCCGGCGCGGTGAGCGTCTCCAAGACTGCCGTCACCGCGGTCACGAGTGAAACAGCGCTCGCCGTCCGCCACCTGAATGTGCCAGTTCTCATGCGAATCGGAAGACTCGCTCTGCAAGTCAGATCAGATGCCCTCGACCGCGAAGCTACCGGCAGCCCCTCATGGGCAGCGCTTCTCCGCGAGGAAGGTGCCACGTGGACCCTGCCAGAAGCACTCACGATCGCAGACCTGATCACCAGCACGTAGCCACTCGGCTACCCCCCGAATGGACAGCCGAGCCCAGTGTTGATCCTCACAGTACTCCGGCTGAACTGCGGATACACCGTCTACTCGACGTAGAGTGAACGCTTACCTCGTCCCGATCGCGCCACCTGGAGGAAGGCACATTCATCGTGGACTTGCACAGCGCCAGGACTTAGTTAGAGCCCGACTCGCCCGCCGCGTGACCGCCTTCGGCGGATTGAATCCCTCCCGGCCGGGCCGCGATGAACGAAGACTCGAGCTGTTCGACACCTACGCCACTGAGCAGCGCGGTATTGGGTTGTGCTTCGAGATGGTCTCGATCTCAGTCTCGGTGATGCGAATCACCGTAGCGAGTCCGGAGACCTTCGTGTTTCGGGCCCGCCAGCGGTGGAGTCTGATGATGCGACGCACTTCGCCAACTCCTCTCCCGCACCGCTGATCCTCACAGGGCAACCGCCCACAGCTCGCACCCGTAAGCGGCGGTTCAGGTGATGCATCCCGGATACATCACCTCATCGCTGACAGGTGGCCGCACTGCCCAATAGCGGACAACCTGTCAGACACGTTTGATATTCAGTCGAACCATGACGAGAAGACCAACGAAGATCACTGCACGGCTCGCCGAGACCCGTCGGTTGGTATATGCCGAGAACGATGAGGACTGGGCATACGTGCACCGCCCCGGAGATCCGGACCGCCCAATCTTGCACTGCCCCGAGTCGTCCGCTGGCTGCGCCAATCAGCTGGTGGCGGTTGAGAACCGGGTCCGCGCCGACGGTGGACATCTGCGCTCGTTCCGTTTCACCAAGAACACCGCCGCGAACGACCGCTGCCAACACGCGGTGGCAGACGCGGTACTCATCGGCGGCAGAGAGACTGCAGAGCATCGATGGCTCAAGCGGTACGTGCTGGAAGCAGCACGTGAACTGGGATATGAGGCCGAATTGGAGAGACCGTTGAAGTCCGGTCTTGTGGCTGACGTGTGGATCGACGACGCGGTATCGCGCCGGCGCGTCGAGGTGCAGCGTGTGCGCACCGACATACCTGCTCGCACCGAGCGAGACGCCGACGTCCTGTGGTTGCTACGTGAAACCTCACGTAACAACAAGGACATGAACACATATCTGTTCACTAACCCCTGTGTCCGAGTCAGTATTTTCGGCGCGGGTCGGCGTCCGGTTCATCCCTGGGACGACCCCGATGCGGCGTTCGAGATCCGTGTCTTCGCCACAGTCCTTCGCCGCACCGAAAACCCCAACTCTCCGCGAGACTTCTTCGAAACCGGCGAGATGCCGCTGCGTACATTCCTCCGCGAAGTGTGGTCGGGCGAGCGAAGGTGGGTCAACGACCGGACGGTCTACAAGTTCGCGAGCTGGGCTCGGGACAGCGATCTCGAGGTGCGGCGGGCGTGGGTGCAGGCTCGGCGGGAGCGCGCTGCCGCCGCCAGAGAAGCGGCGCTCGAAGCTCGCCGACAAGCTCAACGACAACTGCACGAGCAACGGGCCCGCTCCGTCGCCGAGATTCCCCGGCCGCCGCAGCCAGAACGACCAGCAGAGCCGTCCGTCTCAGTCCCGCCAGCACCTCATGGTGCGCCACCAAGAGTTCCGGTTCTGCATCGTCCCGTCGAACCGCCACCTGTCGCGCCGGTATCAGCGTGGCGTCGTCTCATCGATTGGCTACGGGGCCGGTGACCTCCGGCTGCGCTCATGCGGCGCGTGGAAACCGCGCCTATCGTCCACGTTCGGTGAGCCTCTGAGCCTCGGCGTCGTAGACCCAGCCGACGATGTCGCCGGACTGAATCAGGTCGATTGCCCGGTCGATCACATCGCGCGGGACAACGAACCACTCCGCCGGGTCGTAATCGCGCCCCTTCTGATCCGTCTGGGTGAGGTTCAGCCGAACCTCGGCGAAAAGTCGGTGCAGCAGGTTCTCCAGCGCTGACGTCCGGAGGTTGTAGGTGCGGTAACTGGCGACCACTTCCACCGGGGCCATCAGGTAGGTCGGCGACTTCGCAGCGTTCTTGATGCGCTTCTCGACCGACCCTCGCGTGAAGCCGACCTTGTGCAAGTCCTTGATGCCGGCGATCTGCGGATCGTTACTGAGGGACCGAAGGACGTAGATGTACCCGCTCACCTCGTCGTCGCTGAGAATGTCCGGCACGTCGGTGGGCACGACGATCTGGCCGTCTTCGTCGCTGAGCCTGATTGCGAGCGACTGGCGGTACATCGACGACTCCGTGCCGTTCTCGAACACGCACCGCAGTCGCTCCCGCTTGTTCTCCCGGACGGTTGACTTCTTGTACTCGGTCTCGCCGACTTCGGCGACGAACAGCATGATGCCGTTGAGGACGAAGAACGCGCCCTCAACGATGTTGGCCATGCCGGGGTAATTCCGAAGGGTGCTGGTGCCGGCCTGGAGTTCGGCGTGCTTCTGCTTGAACAGCGGCTCGAACTGGTCGAAGTCCTGGGCCTTTTCACGCCGCGCGACGTTTCCGCCTTCATACACCTGTCGCCGCACTGGCAGGTCCGAGACGTCCAGCAGTCCGGACTCGTCGGCGAGGAGGTCGATGTCGTCGGATCCCAGGAGGTCGTCGATCGAGGCTGGGGCATCGGGCGTGTCCAACAGGCCGAACTCGTCGAGGGCTTTGAGTGCCGCGATCTTGTCGTCGTCAGCGAGGATTCCGTCGAGCCGCGCCCCTAACTTGCGTTCGGCGATCTCCCGCGTGGTCGAGCTCGGAATTCGGTTATAGGTCCGCCGGAACTCCACGACCTCGAGAAACGCACGTTCTAAACGGTCAGCGGACGTGATCTTCGCTGGCTTCTCGGGAGCGTTCAGTAGCCCTTCGACATCGGAGTCGAAGATGGCGTCGAAGCTCGAGGGGAGCGTGACATCAACTGCGTTGGTGCTGTCGTCGGCGGTCATGACTGCTCAGCCTGCGCTTCCCGGGCAGCGGCATCGCGTTGCTGCTTCTTGCGCTGCAGGAACAGCAGCACCTCGGCGTAGCGCTTCTCGGTCGGCTCCTCGGAACGGACGTTGGGTTTGCGGCCGCTGACCTTGACCCACTGTTGGATCTTCGGCCATGCGGCCAGCGCCTCTTCTTCAGTGATCTCGACGCGTGTCGCGGTGATGGCGTCGGAGATGATCCGGAGCACGGATGGCGTGACGGACTTGGACATCACCTCGAACGCGCGCTGGAAGGGGTTGACCGAGTCGATGAGGTTGATGTTGATGTGCTCGATGTTGACGAACTTCTCGGACATCTTGATGAACCGCTTGTCTCCGACGTCGCGAACCTCTCCGTTCTTGATCACCGAGTCCACGACGACCTGCTGACGCAGCTCCTCGACCTGGGACTCGTCCAGATCGGGGTAGCGCTCCCGGATGATCTTCGGGATCAGAACCTTGTTCGTGGTCTCGGGATCCACTGAGCCGGCCGCAGCCTTCGCGAACGTATCGTCCTGCAGGATGGTCGCCTTGAGATCGTTGAGGTCGGTCTCGACGATCTGCTTCACCCTGTCGGTCGAGGGCTCCTTGAAGCCCGAGATCGTGATGGTCCCCGGCGGCGGAGCCCCGCCCTCACCTGGCCGCTTGGTCTTGAAGGTGAAGTTCTGCGCCAGCACCTGCTCCATCAACAGAGAGGCGGTGATCGCCTTAAGCATGTTATTCACGGACACCTTCACCTCGCCCTGTGACGCGTCCGGCTCAGCGATCAGATTGGTGAACTGGGCATGGTCCTTGCCCGGAGAGTCCCGGGTGACGCGACCGATGATCTGGATGACCTCAGTGAGCGACGCGCGGTAGGCGACCGTAAGTGCGTGTTCAGCGAAGGGCCAGTCGAACCCTTCCTTAGCCATCCCGAGCGCGATGATGACGTCCACCGCGTCGCGGTCCTTCGACGCGACCGTCGTGAGGTAGTGCAGGGTGTCCGCGCGCTTCTTCTGATCGGTGTCGTCGACCAAGTCGGCCACCCGCACAATCGCCCCAGTGTCGGAACGGCGGACGCTGATGATCCCGGTGTCGGGATCGACTTCCTCGACGTGCCCGATCGAGTCGATGATGAAGCCGACCTCCTCGATCTTGTCTTTGGTGGACTCGCCCGAGTTCACGTTCGGAATGTGGATAATCGTCTTCTTATCCAGGTCGAAGACCTCGCCGATGGCTTCTGTATATCGGCCCTGGTAGAAGTGGTGCCCGATACCGAGCGAGCGCAGGTACTGGTAGCCGTTGAGCTGGTCGTAGTAGTTGAACGTGACCGGGGTGAACTTCGCCTCGTCATCGGCCGAGAGCACCGGCACCGAGTCGCCACGGAAGTACGAGCCCGTCATCGCAACGATGTGCACATCCGAACCGTTCATCACGTCGCGCAGCAGCGCCCCGAGCCTGCTTGCCTCGGTATCGGCGGACACGTGGTGGAACTCGTCGATCGCCAGGACTGTCCCATCGAACGCGTCCGGAGAGAGCTTCTCGAACGCGAACCGCAGCGTCGCGTGGGTGCAGACCAGGACCGCGTCGGGCCCCTTCAAGAAGTCGATGAACGCCCCGACCTTGCCCTGCGACGAGCCGGGGTCACAGAGGTTGTGCTCGGGCTTGACCTCCCAGTCGGCGAAGAAGCCGTGCGCGCTCAGTTTGGTCGACGCGAACGACGCCCCGATCGACCGCTCCGGCACGGCGACGATGACCTTCTTGCGACCCTGGTTGTAGAGCTTGTCGAGCCCCACGAACATCAACGCGCGCGACTTGCCCGAAGCCGGCGGGGCCTTCACCAGCAGGTGCTGGGCGTCGCGCTTGGCGAAGACCCGCTCACTGCGAGCAGACGCTCGCCGAGCTGTACGACCCGGATCTGATGCCGGATGACCTGCGTCGGGCGCACGCCGAGGTGCCAGCCAATATCTGGGTCGGTACCTTCGAGCTTGCAAGTCTCATAGCGGCCGTGCGCTCGAACCGCTCACGAAGCCCCTCATATTCTGACGCGGATTCGAGCTCATCGAGCGGCACCCAGATGCAGTATCGGTCAGTACCTCTGATGAACTCTTCTGATCCGAGCAATCGTCTGATGTATCGCGCGACTCCAGGTGAATCCGATATGAGACGGTCGCACTCATCCGCTCCCATCGTGAGATTTCCGCCGTCCGTAAGTTTCGAACCGTAGACCATAGGTGGGAGTTGAGGACTAAGCGGCTTCGACCGGGCTGTCACGAATATGTTGTCACCGTCTGCAAGATAGCCATTGATATTGTTTGCGGCTATCCGGAGGTCGTTCGAATAGAGATACTTTGGCTCACCTACGATTGCCCTAAGTGAGATGACCGCAACGGTGACGTCGGCGTTTGCCTTGGCGTTGTTGTCCCATTGGAAACCTGTGTTGGCAAACCCAATCTCTACGCCCATGTCGAATATTGTTGGAAACATCAAGTTGACATGCTCGCCTTGCGCAACAGTTTTTGTTGTCACAAATGCAAGCTCGGCCTGCGAGTTCGCTAGGTAGGCGGCTCCCTTAATAAACCACAGTGCTATGTAGTTCAGCTTTTTCGAATATTCCCTTCCGCCGAGCGCGTATGGAAAGTCGCCCTTTTGGTCCGCCGACTGCATGCTTGAACCTGCATACGGCGGATTGCCAATCAGATAAATCTCTCCGGCGTCATTGGGGCACACAGTGTTCCAGTCAACGCGGGCAGCGTTTCCTTTATAAATCTTGCCGGTTTCATTGAGCGGGATCAGCGGAATCGAGAGGTTGAATTTCTCTTTGAACTCAGTGTTCATCTGGTGCTTGGCGATCCAGAGGGACAAAATCGCGACCTCCGTCGCGAAGTCCGCGAGCTCGATGCCGTAGAAGTTCTCGATGCTGATCTTCGACTCGGCGAAGAGCACTTGGTGCTTGGCATCCAATTCAGCAAGCCGCTCAAGAACCGCGTGCTCGAGCTTGCGCAGTTCCTTGTAGGCGATGACGAGGAAATTACCCGAGCCGCAAGCTGGGTCGAAGACCTTGATCGCGCTGATCCGCTCCAGGAGCGCCTCGAGCTTGCGCACCGAATCGAAACCCGAATCGAGCTGCTCGCGGAGGCCGTCAAGAAAGAGCGGCTCGATCGTCTTGAGAATGTTCGGGACCGAGGTGTAATGCTGCCCGAGGTTACTGCGCTCATGCGGGTTCACGACCGCTTGGAACATCGAGCCGAAGATGTCGGGGTTGATCTCGCTCCAGTTGAGGTTACCCACGTCGATCAGCAGTCGCCGGGCAGTCTTGGTGAACGTCGGCACCACCTGCGCCCCATCCATGGTGAAGAGCCGACCGTTGACGTACGGGAACGCTGCCAAGTACGTGGGCTTCTCGCATGCGTCCTCGGTATCCAAGGCGCTAAACAGCGCGGCCAGGAACTCGCTTACGCCCGATCCGTCGGGCTGCGTGTGCGAGCTGACCGCGATGGTGAATTGGCCGTCGGCAAAGATCCCTGTGTCCTCGGCGAAGAAGCAGAACAGCAGTCGGGCGAAGAACACGTTCAAGCCGTGACGGCTTTGAGCTGCGTCGATCAACCCGGGGTTGGCCGCGAGCAGCTCGTCGAACAGCTTGCCCATGCGTTCGGCGGCCTTGACGTCCGCGTGGGCCTCTGCGACGTACTGTGCCTTCTCCATCCCGGCCCACGGCAGGAAGAAGGTGAAGTGCTGATCGATCTCTCGTATTGGAATCATCAGGTTCTCACCGGTTTTCGTATCGACGGCGAGGAGCTCGGTGTAGTCGGTGACCACCACGAATCGTGTGCGGTACCGGACGACCGACGGCGAGGTCTTCAGCTCGTCGATGACGGCGAGCGGGACGCCGGTCGTCTCCTTGAAGTAGACGACGTTCTTCTGGGCGACTTCGGTGGTCTTGTCGTCGGCGACATTGAGCGAGCCGTTCCGCAGGCGCGTGACATTGCCCCGCGGCTTCCCGTAGGCGAGCAGCAGGTCAAAGATAAGTTCGCGGTCGTACGACTCGCGCCCACCGAGAGGAGCGACTCGCTCCTCGACAGCCTTCAGATTGAGTCTCACCACGACAGACCTCCTTCACGAACGTGAACCTCTCACGCCGGCCAGTGCTACTCCGGGTCGGCTGCCGGTGTGAATCCTACGAGGCCGCAAGTTTGCTCCGGACGTAGTCCGACGAAGGCGTGAAGATCGGTGTCATGCTTCCGAGCCGACTCCAGATGGACCGCAATCCCCCGACTCAATCTACGCAGGCAATCGGCGCACACCGATTGAGCCCCTGTGCGCGCAAGGGTCGCCACAGCGGCCACCACTCGTCACAACAGCGACCGATCCGGCGGGCGGCGACAACAACCGGGTCCGAAAATGAGAAAACCCGAGGTCACAGACTCTTTCGAGTTCGTGACCTCGGGTAGAGCAGTTCGTGGAACTGCTCGTTGTGGGCGAAGGGGGACTTGAACCCCCACGTCCCGAAGGACACTGGCACCTGAAGCCAGCGCGTCTGCCATTCCGCCACTCGCCCGAGCGACCGGAGAAGATTAACACGAGACGACGCGGGCCGCGAAATCGTCTCGCGACCTGGGGCTCCTCCCTTGCCGGGCCCTGGTCGTTCGTGCTACCAAAGGTACAGTTGGGACCAATGGGGTTACGCTGGCTTCGCTGAGCCCCGATTGGCGGCTATCATCATTGGTCAGAACATGCATCACGACACGCTGAGGAAGGGGGAAGTCAGTTCTATGGGAATCCTGCAGCGGTTCGAGCGCAAGCTCGAGGGCGCCGTGGGCGACGGCTTCGCCCGCGTCTTCGGCGGCAAGGTGGTCCCCCAGGAAGTGGAGGCCGCTCTCCAACGCGAGGCTGAGGATCAGCTGCAAACCCTCGGAGACGGGGCGTACCTGGTACCGAACAAGTACGTCATCGCCGTGTCCCCCACCGATCAGGAGACCTTCGAGGCGGATCGCGATCTCGCGATCCGTGCGTTCTCGAAGCACCTCGACGAATACATCCATGACAACGGCTGGCAGACTTATGGTGACGTGGTCGTGCACTTCGAGCAGTCACCAGGCCTGCACACGGGCCAGTTCCGGGCCCGCGGCACCGTGGATCCGGATGCAGTCCCACAGATCCTTGTACCCCAGCGACCACCTGCAGAATCAGGAGCCGATTCGATGAGCAAGAACCCCGGATACGACCAGGGACGGCACGGCGGCCAGTACGACCAGGGCGGCTACCAGCCGCAGCAGCAGCCGGGGTACGACCAGAACTACGGTCAGCAGCAGCCGGCGTACGACCAGAACTACGGCCAGCAGAACTACCAGCAGCCCGCGTACGACCAGGGCTACGGCCAGCAGGGCTACGACCAGGGCTACCAGCAGCCGGCGTACGACCAGAACTACGGCCAGCAGAACTACCAGCAGCCCGCGTACGACCAGGGCTACCAGCAGCAGCCCGGCTACGACCAGGGCTACGGCCAGCAGGGCTACGACCAGGGCTACCAGCAGCCGGCGTACGACCAGAACTACGGCCAGCAGAACTACCAGCAGCCCGCGTACGACCAGGGCTACCAGCAGCAGCCCGGCTA
>NZ_VIGW01000020.1 GCF_007858435.1 Tsukamurella asaccharolytica
CGCCGACACGCCCGTCGTGCGGGACGACGGTGCCGCCCACGCGGGCGGCGAGGCGCTCCGCGCGGCGGCGCAGGTCCTCGGGGTCGGCGTGCAGGTAGGCGAGGACGGGCGCCTCGGGTCCGCCGACGGTGGCCTCCAGCGCGGCGAGCACGAGCTTGTCGGCGCGGACGGCCCGCGCGAGGGGGTGTTTCGCGAGCCGGGAGACGAGTTCCGCGCGGCCGAGCAGGATCCCGGCCTGGGGACCGCCGAGGAGCTTGTCGCCGCTCGCGGTCACCACGTCGGCGCCCGCCGCGAGGGCGGAGGCGGCGTCGGGCTCGCCGGGCAGGGCCGGGTCGGCGGCGAGGAGCCCGCTGCCGAGGTCCATCACCAGCGGGACGTCGCCGCACACCGTGCGCAGCTCGGCGAGGGGCACGTCGGCCGTGAAGCCCTCGACGCGGAAGTTGCTGGGGTGCACCTTGAGTACGCACCCGGTCTCCGGCCCGATCGCCTCCGCGTAGTCCCGCGCGTGGGTGCGGTTCGTGGTGCCGACCTCGCGCAGGCGGGCGCCCGTGGAGGCGATGAGGTCCGGCAGCCGGAAGCCCGCGCCGATCTCGATCAGCTCGCCCCGGCTGATGACCACCTCGCGGCCCGCGGCGAGCGCGGTGGTGGCGAGGACGAGGGCCGCGGCGCCGTTGTTGACCACGAGTGCTTCCTCCGCGGCGGGGCACGCGGCGAGCAGTGCCGCGCGGGCGGCGACGCCGCGCTTGCTCCGCGCGCCGGTGCCCAGGTCGAGCTCGACGTCGGTGTATCCGGCGGCGTCGACAAGGGCCGCGACCGCCGCGCCCGACAGCGGAGCCCGGCCGAGGTTGGTGTGCACCACGACGCCGGTGGCGTTGAGCACCGGCCGCAGCGAGGCGGGCGACGCGCCCGCCAGCTGACGCTCGACGGAGCCCGCGACCTCCTCCGGCGCGAGCTCGCCGCGGCGCGCCGCCTCCTGCGCGGCGACGACGGCGGCGCGGACCCTACGCTCGCCGAGCCGATCCGCGGCGGCGACCATCGCGGGCGCGGCGAGGAGGTGGTCGGTGCGGGGAATCCGACTGCGGGGGTCCGTCATCCGCCCTCCTCCGGGGGTCTCGCCGTGGTCCGCCGCGCCGGCGGAGTGTGGCGGAGGTGGACGGGAATCGAACCCGCCAGGCCGAGATACTCGACCTCACCGGTTTTGAAGACCGGGGGGCCCACCAGGAACCCGGACACCTCCGTCGACCAACATAGACCTCCGTCCCGGGCCTCGGGCCGGACCGGTCGGGATAGCGTGGGAGCATGACCGCAGACCTCGCCCGGCTCACGTCCTTCGCGCACGGCGGCGGCTGCGCCTGCAAGATCCCGCCGGGCGAGCTGGAGGAGGCCGTGCGGGGCCTGCAGGGGCAGATCGCGCCGGACGTGCTCGTCGGGCTGGACGACGGGGACGACGCCGCGGCGGTCCGGCTCTCGGACGACCTGGCCGTGCTCTCCACCGCGGACTTCTTCACGCCGGTGGTCGACAGCGCCTACGACTGGGGGCGCATCGCCGCGGCCAACGCCCTCTCGGACGTCTACGCGATGGGCGGGCGGCCGGTGATGGCGATCAACCTCGTGGGCTGGCCTCGCGAGCAGCTGCCGATGGAACTCATGACCGAGGTGCTGCGCGGCGGTGCGGCCGTTGCGCAGGAGGCCGGGTGCCCGGTGATCGGCGGGCACAGCATCGACGATCCCGAGCCCAAGTACGGCATGGCGGTGACCGGCGTCGCGCACCCGGACCGGCTGCTGCGCAACGACTCCGCCGCCGTCGGTCTGCCCCTCACTCTGACCAAGCCGATCGGCGTGGGCCTGCTCAACAACCGGCACAAGCGCACCGGCGAGGTCTTCGAGGCCGCGATCACGACCATGACGGCGCTCAACCGCGACGCCGCGGCCGCGGCCCTCGCGGCGGGCGCCCGCGCGGCCACCGACGTCACCGGGTTCGGCCTGCTCGGGCACCTGTACAAGATGTGCCGGGCGTCGGGCGTCGCGGCGGAGATCGACGCCGCGGCGGTGCCGCTGGTCGACGGCGCGCGCGAGGCCCTGCGGGACGGCTTCGTCTCGGGCGGCACGCGCCGGAACCTCGACTGGGTGGCGCCGCACCTGGACGCCGACGGCGCCGCAGAGGACGACCTGCTGCTTCTCGCCGACGCGCAGACCTCCGGCGGGCTGCTGATCGTGGGCGAGGTGCCGGGCTACCCGGTTGTCGGCCGGACCGTCGCCGGGCCGGCGGGCCGCATGGTCATCCGGTGATCGAGTCGCCCGTGTTCCCGGCTGCGCGGCGCGCGGCGAGGCGCCGCTTCTGGGGCTCGATCGTGTAGCGCGGATCCTTCGCAGATTCGAGGCCGGCCTCGAAGACGCCGAACCGCGTGCACGCCGAGGCCGCGACGAGCGCCCCGCCGGACAGGGCGGCGAGGCCCCGTCGGACCCGGCCCCGGCGACCTCCCGTGAGCAGTGCGCCCACGCCCCCGGCGATGGCGAGCCGCTCGGCCCAGCGCATGAGCTTCCCCGGCGTGCCGTGGTGCAGGGGCTCGGCGGCCACGGGGTCCATGCGGGCCTCCATGATCCGGGTCGCGGCGACGTCGCCGATCACGCCGAGCACCGCAAGGTTCCGGGCCGGCGCCGCCTCCGCGGCCGGCGTGGTGACCAACGCCAGGCCGCCGGCCGCAAGGCTCGCGGAGCTGACGAAGACGAACGGCAGGTCCCGGTAGGCGGCGTTCCACGTGGGCATCGCCGTATCCGCGAGCAGGACCGCGGTGTACGCCGCCAGCGGCGCGGCGACGACAGCCGCACCGAGCCCGGCGGGCGCCTCCCCGAGTCGCAGCACCGTCCGCAGCGGGCCGAGCGGGAGCCGCTCGCCGAGGAGACGGTCGACCTCCACCGCCGCGGCGACGCCGATCATGCCGCTGTAGCCGGAGAGGATCCAGGAGCCGACGCTCATGGGCGAGGTCACCTTGAACGTGCGCATCATGTGCAGGAAGCGTTCCGGGCGGCCGAGGTCCGCGACCAGTGCGAGCGCGCCGACGCCCGCGGCGCCCAGGCCGGCGAGGCGGGCGTTGCGCCGCAGCGCGGGATACCCGGCGAGCTGCGCCCCCGCGGCGAGCAGGCCGGATCCGCCCGCGATACCGCCGAGGACGAGGTACGCGCCGACGGGCGCCTCCCACGGCGGCGGCTTCACGATCGGGTGGCCGTAGTAGCTGTCGACGTGCTCGATCACGGCCTCGGGCACCACGACGTCGTCGGGCCGGCGCCGCTTCGGCGCGCCGTCGCCGCGCGTGCCGCGGCGCTCGGGCCGGGGCGGTCGGAACTGGTCGAACTCGGAGCTGGTCACCGGCGGCCCTTCTTCCGCGCCGAGAGGAACGAGACCGCGGCCGCGGCGATCATGCCCGCGGCGGCGGTGCCGGCGCGCTTGTACATGGCCATGAGGTCGGCGGTGCACACCCTCGGGTCGGGCGGCAGCCCGTAGACCTCGGGCTCGTCGAGCAGCAGGAACACCGAGCCGGTGCCGCCCACGCCGTCGTCGTCGTTGGCGCCGTAGAGCCGCGCCTCGGTCATGCCCTGGGCGTGCAGCTGCGCGACGCGCTCGCGGGCCGTCGCCACCATCTCCTCGCGCTCGCCGAACTTGATCGACGTGGTGGGACAGGTCTTGGCGCAGGCCGGCGTCTCGTCGTCGCGGAGCCGGTCGTAGCAGAGGGTGCACTTCTGGGCGATGCCGCGGTTGTCGACCGGGGGCTGCTCGCCCTTGCGGTGGCCTTCGCGCACCGTCGGGGCGACGGTGCCGTCGCTACGCCGCTCGACCACGCCGAAAGGGCAGCCGGCGACGCAGGTGCCGCAGCCGTTGCAGATGTCGTTCTGCACCACGACGGTGCCGAATTCGGTGCGCATCATGGCGCCCGTCGGGCACACGTCGAGACAGCCCGCGTGCGTGCAGTGCTTGCACACGTCGGAGGACATGAGCCAACGGAACTCCGGGGTGTCCGGCGGCGTGACGTCGGCCTCGCCCCAGGCCGGCATCTCCTCGCTCGCCGGGGCGGCGCCGCGGATCGCGGGCATGCCGAGACCGACGAGGGCGCGGCCGGACTCGCGGGCCCGCTCGATGCGCTCGCGGTCCTGTTCGATGAAGGCCACATGCCGCCACGTGCTGGCGCCGAGCGCGACGGTGTTGTCGTAGGACATGCCCGTGAGCTCGAGGTCCCCGTCGCGCGGGTTGCGGTTCCACTCCTTGCACGCCACCTCGCACGCCTTGCAGCCGATGCAGATGGACGTGTCCGTGAAGAAGCCGCGCCGCGCCTCGTGCACGTGCCAGTGCGCGTCGGCACTCGGGTCGGTGGGGCCGGTCAGCTGTCCCATCGGGCCTCCCTCGGCGGCGTGAGCCGCACGTTGTCCGTCGACGTGGTGACGCCCGCCCGGTCGCGGTAGCTCTGCACCAGTTCCTCCAGCGCCGCGCCGCGCGGCCGCCGGCCCGCGATGACGGTGCAGGAACCCACCTTCGACTCCTGGATCTGCGTGTTCGGGTCGAGCGTGACCCCGATGAGGTCGTTGGCGGCGTCGCCCGTGACCACGGCGTCGCTGCCGACGCCCCAGTGGTAGGGCAGGCCGACCTGGTGCACGGTGCGCCCGCCGATCGTCAACGGCCGCATCCGCTCGGTGACCAGCACGCGGCACTCGATCGCGGCGCGCGGCGAGATGATCGTGGCCCAGCCCTCGTTCTCGAGCCCGCACTCCGCGGCGAGCCCCGGGGAGACCTCGCAGAACATCTCCGGCTGCAGCTCCGCCAGGTACGGCGACCAGCGGCTCATGCCGCCGGCGGTGTGGTGCTCGGTGAGCCGGTAGGTGGTGAAGACGTACGGGTAGACGTCCGCGCCCGGATCACCCGCGCTGGGCGCGTCGAGGTTGTCCTCGCGCGGGAACATCACCCGCGCAGGCGCCTGCTGCTGCGGGTAGATCGCATTGCGCACCGGCGACTCCTGCGCCTCGTAGTGGGTCGGCAGCGGACCGTCGACGAGGCCCGTCGGCGCGAAGAGCCAGCCCTTGCCGTCGGACTGCATGATGAACGGGTCGTCGCCGGCGAGGGCGCCGACCCCCGTCGCCCCGGGTTCGGGGACGGTGCCGGGGGCGAGCGTGGCCGGGAAGTCGGGGACGTCGGGCCCGGCCCACCGGCCCGCGGCCTCGTCCCACCACAGGTACTTCTTGCGCTCGCTCCACGGGCGCCCCTGCGGGTCCGCCGAGGCGCGGTTGTAGAGGATCCGCCGGTCGGCGGGCCAAACCCAGCCCCATTCGGACTGCGTGATGCCGCCACCGCCCTGCGGGACGCGGCGCGCGGAGTGATTGGCACCGTCGGCGTAGACGCCCGTGTAGATCCAGCAGCCCGCGATCGTCGAGCCGTCCGCCGTCAACTGCGTGTACGAAGTGAGATTCTTTCCCGCGTCGGGCCCGGAGACGAAGCGGCCGTTGATCTCCGAGAGCACCGCCTCGGGATCGGGGTTGCCGTGCGCGTCGGGCGGGTAGTCCCAGGTGAGATCCAGCAGCGGGCGGTCGCGCTCATCGGTCGAACCGGCGAGCCGCTGCCGGATCCGGAGGCCGAGGTCGTAGAAGAAGTCGAGCTCGCTCTGGGCCTGACCCGGCGGCTGCACGGCCTGGTGGCGCCACTGCAGCATCCGCTGGGTCTGCGTGAACGAGCCGGCCTTCTCGACGTGCGTGGCGGCCGGCATGAAGAAGACCTCGGTGCCGATGTCCTCGGTGCGCAGCTCGCCCGAGGCGATCTCGGGGCCGTCCTTCCACCACGTCGCCGACTCGATCATGTTGAGGTCGCGCACCACGAGCCACTTGAGCTTCGCCATACCCATGCGCTGCTGTCGCCCGTTCGCGGATCCGACCGCGGGGTTCTGGCCGAGCACGAAGTACCCGTCGACCTTCCCGTCCAGCATGGCGACGGCGGTCTGGTAGGTGCCCGCCGGTCCGTCGAGCTTCGGCAGGTAGTCGTAGGCGAAGTCGTTCTCCGCGGTCGCGGCCTCGCCGAACCAGGCCTTGAGCAAGCTGATCATGTACGTGTCGGCGTACTGCCAGTACCCCTTGCCGGTCTCCGGGCGGACCGACGCGATGTAGTCGGCGAGGGAGTCGTGCTTGCCCACCGAGGGCATCGGCAGGTAGCCGGGCAGCAGATTGAACAGCGTGGGGATGTCGGTCGAGCCCTGGATGCTGGCGTGCCCGCGCAAGGCCATGATGCCGCTGCCCGGCCGCCCGACGTTGCCCAGCAGCAACTGAAGGATGGCCGCGGTGCGGATGAACTGCGCGCCCATCGTGTGCTGCGTCCACCCGGTGGCGTAGCCGAAGCACGTCGTGCGCTCGCGACCGGAATTGCTCGTGATCGAGTCCGCCAGGTAGGTGAACTCGGCCGGCGAGATGCCGCACATGTCGGCAACGACCTCCGGGGTGTAGCGCGCGTAGTGGCGGCGCAGCACCTGGAAGACGGTCCGCGGGTCCTGCAGCGTCTCGTCGCGCCCGTCGGCGTACCGCCACGTCGACTGGTCGTACTTGCCGGTCTCCGGGTCGAACCCCGAGAACAGTCCGTCGAGGTCCTCCGTGTCGCGGTAGTCCTCGCCGACCATCTCCGCCGCGTTGGTGTACGCCACGACGTAGTCGTGGAAGTACGCGTCGGTGGCGAGCACGTGGTTGATGAGCCCACCGAGCAGCACGATGTCCGAGCCCGCGCGGATCGGCACGTGCCGGTCCGCCACGGCGGAGGTCCGCGTGAACCGCGGGTCCACGTGGATCACCCGCGCCCCGCGGGCCTTCGCTTCAGCGACCCACTGGAACCCGACGGGGTGCGCCTCCGCCATGTTGCCACCCATGAGCACGATGCAATCCGCGTTGGCCATGTCCTGTAGGGACTGGGTGGCGCCGCCGCGCCCGAACGAGGCTCCCAGACCGGGAACCGTGGCGGAGTGTCATATGCGGGCCTGGTTCTCGATCTGGATGGCGCCCGCGGCAGTGAACAGCTTCTTGATGAGGTAGTTCTCCTCATTGTCGAGCGTGGCGCCGCCGAGCGAGGCGATGCCCATGGTGCGGCGCAGCGGCCGCCCGTGCTCGTCGTAGTCCTGCCAGCCGTGCCGCCGAGCCTCGATGAACCGGTCGGCGATCATGTCGATCGCGGTGTCCCGGTCGAGGTCCTGCCACTCCGTGGCGTAGGGCGCGCGGTAGCGGATCTTCGTCTGCCGCAGCGGGTTGTTCACCAGCTGCTCGCTGGACGAGCCCTTGGGGCACAGGCGGCCGCGCGAGATGGGCGAATCCGGGTCGCCCTCGATCTGGATGACCTTCTCGTCCTTGACGTAGACCTTCTGGCCGCAGCCGACGGCGCAGAACGGGCAGACGCTCTGCACCACGCGGTCGGCGGTCTTCGTGCGCGGCTCGAGCGCACGGGTACGCGCGGACTCGACGGCCGGGCCGCGGCCGAAGACGTCGCCGGAACGGAGCTGCCGCAGTACCGGCCATTCGAGGGGGCTGAACCTCGTCATGCCCCTGAGCCTAGTCCCGCGCCGCGGGCGCCGCTCCGGAATCCGCGGTCGCCGCCGTGGATCCACGGGTGAGGCGCGCAGGAGTGCGTATTCGGCTTCCTGCCGACGTGGTCGGACGGTACGTATCGTGGTGCGTACACGCTCATCCGAGGAGGACCTGCATGCAAACCGGTCGCGCTCTGCTGCTGGACATGGACGGCACGCTGGTGGATTCGCTCGACGGTGCCCCGCACGCGCTGGTGACGTCCGCCGACTGCATCGCCTTCGAGGACTCCGAGTCCGGCATCGCCGCGGCGAAGACCGCCGGAATGCGCGTCGACGGCGAGGGCATCCACCTGACCTTCTGACCCGGCACCGTCGGATCCAGATGAGACGGTCGGCCGCCCCGGCGACATAGAGGGGGTGTGACGTCCACGATGAGAACCGACGAATCCGCGGACCGGACCCTCCTCGCCCGCGCCGCGGGCGGCGACGGCTCGGCGTTCGCGGCGATCCACGACCGCCACGTGCGCCCCGTCTACTGGCAGGCGTACACCGTCCTGCGCGACGCCGACGCCGCGCAGGAAGTCGCGCAGGACACCTTCCTCACGCTCTGGCGCCGCATCGCCTCCGTGCGGATCGTGGACGAGTCGGTGCTCCCGTGGCTGCTCACCACCGCGCGGTACACCGCGCTGAACGCGGGCAGGCGCCTCTCGGCGGTCCGCGACAGAGCGGCGCCGCTCGACGACGCCGAACCGCCGGGCGCCGCACCGTCGCCCGAGGACGAGGTGCTCGCCGCAGAGATCCGCGCGCTCATCGCCGCCGCGGTGAGTTCCCTGTCGCCCACCGACCAGCGTCTCTACCGCCTGTGCGTGGAAGACGACCAGACCTACGAGCGGGCCGCGGCCGAGGTGGGCGTCACCCACGCCGCCGTGCGCAACCGCGTCTCCAGGCTGCGCAGCCGCCTGCGCGCCGACCTGAGCACCCTGAGGGAGCAGTCATGACCACCCGGATCACCCCCGACGACATCCTCACCGACGACCGGCTCGCCGCGATGCGGTCCGCGGTGCTGACCGAGGTGAACGACGACCTCCGGACCCGTCGGCGTAGCCGCCGGCGTCGGACGATGGGCATCGCCGCGGCCGCCGCCGTCGCGGTCGTCGCCGTGGGCGGAGGCGTCGTCGCGACCCAGCTCCAAGGCGACAAGACCGAGTCCGCGTACTCCGCCCCCGCTCCGCAGACAGGGGCGCGCGGGGCCGCGGAGTCCGCGCCCACAGGCGGCCGGGCCGCCGTGGCCCCCGCCCCGAAGGCCGCGCCGGACGCGCCGTCGACCCCGGTGAACGCGCCGGCGAACCGGCAGGTGATCACGACCGGCACCGTCGACGTGACGAACGCGGACCCGGCCTCGGCGGCCAAGGAGCTGGCCGCGACCGCGGAGCGCCTCGGCGGCCGCGTCGACGCGCGCACCGAATCCGGCGGGGAGAAGGCCCGGGCGACGCTGACGCTCCGAGTGCCGAACGACAAGGTGAACGAGCTCGTGGAGAAGGTCGGCGGCCTCGGCGAGGTCGGCTCCGTCCGGCTCGAGCACGAGGACGTGACCGGCACCGTCGTGGACCTCGAGGCGCGGATCCGCGCGACGCAGGTCTCCGTCGACCGGCTGACGGCGATCCTCGCGAGGGCCGAGACCACCGACCAGGTGATCGCGGCGGAGTCCGCGCTCACGTCGCGCCAGCAGGAGCTCGAATCCCTGCAGTCGCGGCGCGCGGCGATCGGGGACCAGGTCGCACTCTCGACGGTGACGGTGACGGTCGAGAAGCCGACGGTGACCGTCGACCGGTCCGGGTTCACGGGCGGGCTGCGGGACGGCTGGGACGCGCTGCTCGGTGCCGGGCGGTGGTTGCTGGTGATCGCGGGCGCGGTGCTGCCGTGGGCCGCGGTGCTGCTGGTGCTCTACGGGGTCTACCGGGCGGTGCGCCGCTTCCGGCCCCGCCCGTGACCGCCTGGAACGCGGGCCTCAGCGCGGCGCCGCAACGGTGCCGCGCTCGCCGGCGGGGGCAACACGAGTGTTAGACCTGCGCGAGCGGGACGCCGGGATCGGCGAGACGCGCGGCGTCGACCACCCGGCGGGACGTGATCAGCGCACGCACATCGTCGCCCACGTCCCACACGTTCACGTTCATACCGGCCAGAACGCGCCCCTCCGCCAGCCAGAAGGCGACGAACTCGAGGGCGTCCAGGTCGCCGCGGATCACCACGTGGTCGTACCCGGTCGACAGGCCCAGGTATTCCATGCCGAGCTGGTATTGGTCGGTGAAGAAGTACGGGAGACGGTCGTAGACCTCGGACCCGCCGAGGATGTTGGCGGCGGCGACGCGCGGCTGGTTGAGGGCATTGGCCCAGTGCTCGACGCGCACGCGCCGTCCGACCGTCGGGTTCTCGGCGGCGGCGATGTCACCGACGGCGAAGACGTGCGGGTCGGAGGTGCGCAGCCCCGCGTCGACGGCCACGCCGCCCTCCGCGGTCTCCAGGCCGGCCGCCTCGGCCAGCTCGATGTTCGGCATCGCCCCGATCCCGACGAGCACGGCGTCGGTCTCGATCGTGGTCCCGTCCTCGAGGACCAGTCCCTTCCCGCCGGGCTCGACGGCCTGCACGCCGACGCCGGTACGCAGGTCGACGCCGTGCGAGCGGTGCAGGTCGGCGAAGACCGTGCCGAGCTCGGGGCCGAGGGCGCCGAGGAGCGGCTGTTCGGCGGGTTCGATGACGGTGACCCCCAGGCCGGCCTCGCGGGCCGCGGCGGCCGCCTCGAGCCCGATCCAGCCGCCGCCGACGACGCCCAGGCGACCGCCCTTGTCGAAGGCGGCTCGCAGGGCGTCGCTGTCGTCGAGGGTGCGCAAGTAGTGCACCCCGTCGGCCCCCGGCAGCGGCCGCGCGCGAGACCCCGTGGCCAGCACCAGGTCGTCATAGGCCAGCGACTCCCCCGTATCCAGGCCGACGGTGCGCGCCTCCCGGTCGAGGGACGTCGCGCGGACGCCGGTCCGCAGGGTGACGTCGTGGTCGGCGTACCAGGCGGCGTCGAAGGTGAAGACGCTGTCGCGCTCGGCCTTGCCCTGCAAGTAGTCCTTGGACAGCGGGGGTCGCTCGTACGGCGGATGGGATTCGGCGCCGATCAGCGTGATCGAGCCGTCGTGGCCCAGATCCCGTAGCGCCTCGGCCGCTTTCGCGGCCGCCAGTCCTGCTCCGACGATGACGATCGCACCCATGCCCTCGACCGTAGACCCGTCCGTCGACGAGGGGAACCCCTCGCATCGACGTATCGGATGCACGATTCGTCCGGTTCGCTACGCTCGGATCATGGAAATACTACGCAACGTAATAGTTCTGGTGCACATCGTGGGTTTCGCCGTCACGTTCGGCAGCTGGGTCGCCTCGGCGGCAGCGGGCCGGTTCCGGTTCGAACGGGTCATGGACTACGGACTGCTGGTCTCGCTCGTCACCGGGCTTGCGCTCGCCGCACCGTGGCCTGCGGGGATCGAGCTGAACTACCCGAAGATCGGGATCAAACTGGTCATCCTGCTCGCGCTCGGCGGCCTGCTCGGGATGGGGAGCGCGCGGCAGAAGCGAACCGGCGAGGCCGTCCCGCGCGGGATGTTCTACGCCGCGGGCGTGCTGTCGCTGATCGCCGCGGGGCTCGCCGTCATCTGGTGACGCCGATGTCCACCAGCTCTGCCGTCTCCGTCGCCGATAGCTCGGCCTCGATGCGCCAGACGCGTCGGAGACAGTACGTCCTCCTTCGGTGAACACCCGATAGCCGCCGCCCCGGTGCGACGCCCCCTGTTCTCGTAGTGCCGGACCTGCCGCGTCGCCCGAGATGCGTCAATCAACAGTTGACAACCCGCCTTCGTCAACTCATGATTGACACATGTCCTCGAACAGCCCCGTCAGCCTCGACGCCCTCATCCGCACCGTGCACGCGCTCCACCCGGACGGCGACGCACTCGACCACCTGGGCGACGCCGTCGCGGTCGCGGCGCACCTCGGCGAGACCGCCGACCACCTCGTCGGGCACTTCGTCGACCAGGCGCGGCGCAGCGGCGCCACCTGGACCTCGATCGGCGAGTCCATGGGGATGACGAAGCAGGCGGCGCAGCAGCGCTCGGCGCCGCCGAGCATCGACCCGTCGGCGCTGATCGACGCGACCGGCTCGCCGTACTCGCGGTTCACGCCGCGGGCGCGGAGTGTCGTGGTGGCGGCGCAGGACGAGGCGCGCGAGGTGGGGAGCCCGGTGATCGACACCGACCACATGCTGCTGGGTCTGTTCCGCGAGCCCGAGGGAATCGCTGCCCGCCTACTCCTCGGTCGGGGAATCACTGAGGAGGCGGTCACCGAAGCCGTCCTGCACCGGCAGAGTTCGACGCCGGACTCCCAGGAGAGCCCGGAGCTCATTCCCTTCTCACCGGCGGCGAAGAAGGTCGTGGAGATGGTGCTGCGCGAGGCGCTCCGACTGGGCCACAACTACGTCGGCACCGAGCACATCCTGCTCGGCATCCTGGCGGAGGGCACCGGCCCCGGCGCGGCCTTCCTGATCGAGCGCGACGTGGACCACGCGACGATCGACGCCGCGGTACGCGAGGTCCTTTCGGCGTACCAACCCGAGTGAGGTGGCGCGCGGTACCGTAAGCCCATGGCCTCCATCGCACGCCTCACGCCAGCCCTGATCCTCGCTCTCGTGTCCGCCGCGATCGCCGCGCCTGCGACGGCCGCGAGCTGCACTCCCGCGCGGCAGCTCGCCGCGGCGGACGCCTACCTCGCCGCCCTCAGCGATCGCACGAAGGCCGGCGCGGTACCGTTCGCGCCGAACGCCGTCCGGTTCGAGAACGGTCTTCAGACCGGGTTCTCCGGCGAGCAGTTGCGCCGGGACCTGGACCGCCACCTGCAGTACTCGGTCATGGACGCTCCACGGGTCACCGCACGGACGGTCGCCCCGGGCGGCGACCGCGACCTGCTCAACTACCGTTTCATCGTGCCCGTCCGGATCGCGGGGCAGCGCATCGTGGACGCCCCGACCGACGAGGACTTCCGGATTCCGCGGAGCACCTGCCTCATCACCCGCATCGACGCGCGAATCACGGTCGCGCCGCCGCGCTGAGCGTCACCCGACGCGGTCGGCAAGGGTGGGCAGGCCCTGCCCGCCTAGCTCCTCCAGGCCGACGGTGCGCCCGCTCACGGCGAGCAGCAGGGCGAGCAGCGGACCGGTGACCTCCGGGCCGTCGCCGAGCGTGACGTCCGCGTCGGTGGCGCGCAACCGCAGCCCCGCGACGTGCTCCTTCGCACCGCCCATGCCCTTCCCGGTACGGGCCTGCAGGCGCAGGGCCCGCTCCACCGCCTCCGTCGGGTACTCGCCGACGGCGCCCAGCGGACGCCGGATGTCCTCGCCGTGCACGACGGCTTCGACGAGCCGGGTATCGAGCGGAGCGGGCGGGCCCGAGGTGCGGTCGACGAGCGCGCGGAACCGGTCGAGCATCTGCGCCGCCGGGCCGAGCTCGCGGTCGACCCCGTTCTGGTTGTCACGGTCGAAGTCGAAACGAGCGAGGATCATTCCCTTGACGAAGCCCAGGCGCGTGGTATTCGCGGTGGAGATCTGATGGGCGACGACGTCGCGCACGCGCCACCCCGGGCAGAGGGACGGCGTGTCCCAGCGCGCATCGTCGACGCCCTCGAGGTAGGCGATCAGGGCGCGGCGCTCCGCGTGGACCAACTGCCAGGCATCGGACATGGCACTCCTTCGTCCCGCTCACCGTAACGCGGAACACCTCAGCGGCGGAGCTGGATCGAACTCCCCGCCGCGGCGGACCCTCGCAGCACGACCAGCGGCCCGGCGGCACCGTCGGGAGGACCGGCCTTGTCCTTGAGCGAGCTCCATCCCGAGTACTCCATGCCGGTCGCATCCACGCGCATCGTCGGCGGGAGTCGCAGCTTGAGCGTGCTCCACGAGATCTGCACCTCGATCTCGACACCGCCGTAGGGGAGGTCGGCGCTGCGGAAGTCGAGCTTCGCGGTTCCCATCGATCCCGTGATCCGCAGACGCGCGGGCACCGCCCACACACCTCTGCGGCGCACCGTCGTCCATTCCAGGTCGAGGGCCTCGACCGATCGGTCCGCAGCGTCCGGCACCGACGGGAACAGCCTGTCGCGTATCGGAAGATCGTTCACGAGGCCCTGCAACTCACCACGATTGGCGGCGCTGTAAGCCGCATGCGTACGCTGGTCGAACTCCTGGACGGTCAGGTACCCGGTGGCCATCGCCTCGCCGAGCAGCTCGACCGCCCGCTGTCGTTCGGGGTCACCCACCCGGATTCCATCGCTGTCCGCCATGGCCCGACCCTAACGATTCCGCCCTGATTCCGCCGCTATCGCCCGGTTCCGCGGGCGCGGCGCCCCAGGTACTCCCGCTCGGCGGGATCGGTGGTGAGCGAGATCGCCTTCGCGTAGGCCGCATCGGCGGCGGGATCGCCGAGACGATCGAGCAGCGATGCGCGCAGGGCCCACGCGGACTGCAGCCGCTCCACGCCGTCGAGGGCGTCGAGCGCGCCCAGTCCCGCACGCGCACCGTCGGTCTCGGCCACGACGGCGGCGCGGGCGACGGCCGCGCCGCGGGTGGGAGCGAGGCTGAGGAGCGCGTCGTAGAGGCGCCGAAGGTGGGCCCAGTCCGGCGGCTCGCCGGCGCCCCGGGCGCAGTGCACGGCGCCTACAGCGGCCTCCAGTTGGAACCGGCCGACGGAGCCGAGCGCGTGGGCGGTGCGCAGGTGCCGGTGCCCCGCCGCGACGAAGTTCCGGTCCCACCGCCGGGGATCCTGCTGTGCGAGGGGGACGTAGCGTCCGTCCTCGTCGACGCGGGCCGGCAGTCGGGCGCTGGAGAGGTACAGCAGAGCGGCGAGGCCGTGCGCCTCGGCGACTGACGGCGCCGCGTCGGCGATGGTGCCGGCGAGCCCGAGAAGCAGAGCGTGCCGTTCGCGCGGCGGGGTGGGCCACTCCATCGCGTACGAGCCGTAGACGGCCTCGAGGACGGGAGCGAGTCGGTCGGGGAGCTCCGCGGGTCCGGGGACTTCGAACGGGATCCGCTCCCGCTCGATGCGCTTCTTCGCCCGCGTCAGGCGGGCGGCCATCGTGGCGGTCGGGACCAGGAACGCCGCCCCGATCTGCGCGGCGGTGAACCCCAGGACGGTGTTGAGCATGAGCGGCACGCTCGCGCCCGCGAGATCGGGGTGGGCGCAGACGAGGAGCAGTTCGAGCCGCCGGTCGCGACCGGCCTCCGGCGCCGCCCCGTCGTGCTCGGCCTCGTCGAAAGGCACGGTGGTGCGCTCGGCCGCGGACTTCCACCGGTCCCGCTGCCGATTCCGCGCGACGGTGAGCAGCCAGGCGTCCGGGTCGTCGGGCACACCGTCGAGCGGCCAGCGCGTCAGGGCCCGCTCGAAGGCGTCGGCGAGCGCGTCCTCGGCGGAGGCCACATCGTGCGTGCGGGCGGCGAGCAGCGCGAGGAGCCGCCCGTACGAGGTGCGGGCGGCGTTCTCCGCCCGCACCTGCGCATCGGTGTCCACCGCTCGTGCCCGTCAGTCCGTGCAGGCCGCGGCGTTCCAGATGCCCTCGTCGCAGGCGGCGGCGACCTTGCGGACCTCGATCACCGCGTATTGGGTGGCGGGGTGCCTCTCCGCCCAGGCGAGCGCGGCGTCGCGGTCCGGCACGTCGAGCAGGAAGACGCCGGCGAGCGCCTCGCGGGTGTCCGCGAAGGGTCCGTCCTCGATCCGGAGGTCACCGTCGCGCCGCGTGACGGTGACCGTCTGCGCCTGCGGTTCCAGGATCTCGGCACCGATCAGCACGCCCGCGGCCTGCAGGGCGGCGGTGTAGTCGGCCATCGCCTGCTGCATCTGCAGCAGGGCCTCCTCCGGGATCTCGCCCTCGGCGGGCTCGGCGTTGTTGAGCAGCAGTGCGTAATGCATGATTCCTCCTGATGTCCACTGTGCCCCAGGGGCGGGGCACAGTGATGACGATCGAGGCGACGCGGAATCGACAGTTCCCCGGGGAGGATCTTCTAGCGGTCGGCGAGCAGTGCCAGGACACCCTCGGCGACGGCGTGCGCGCTGGCCGGGTTCTGCCCGGTCACGACGGTGCCGTCGGTGACGGCGAACGGGGCCCACGCCTCGTCGGCCTGCACGTAGGTGGCGCCGCGCTCGGCGATCTTCTCCTCCAGGTTGAAGGGGACGATGGCGTCGACTCCGGCGAGCACCTCCTCGTTCCAGGAGAAGCCGGCGATGCGGCGGCCCGCGATGAGCGGCGCACCGTCGGCCTTCGTGGCGCCGAGGAGTCCGGCGGTGCCGTGGCAGACGGTGGAGACGACCTTGCCGGCCCCGTCGAAGTCGCGGAGCAGGGCCGCGAGTCGCTCGTCGGTCGGGAAGTCGAACATGACGCCGTGGCCGCCCGTGAGGTAGATCGCGTCGAAGTCGGCGGCGTCCACGTCCCGCAGCGACGGGGTGTTCCGGAGGCGATCCATGAAGGCGGGATCGTCGTAGCGTTCGCGCGTGCCGCCCTGCGCGAGCACCTCGTGGCTGAGGGATTCGGGGTCGATGGGGACGAAGCCACCGTCGATGCTGGCGATGACGGTGGTGTGCCCGGCGGCCTCGACGGCGTCGACGAAGTGGGTCAGCTCGCCGAGCCAGAGGCCGGTGCGGCGGCCGCTCACGGCGTAGGACGGGACGCTGGTGGCGACGACCAGGATGCGGCTCATGACGTTCTCCTCACGATGGGTGTGCGTGCCACCTTGAACGGTACCGAGGCGCGCGTCACTACCTCGTCAGCGCGAGGTGCAGCAGCGGGTACGGGCGGCCCTCGCCGTCGGTCTCGCTGCGCCCCGTCACGGTGAAGCCGCTGTGGTCGTAGAAGCCGACGGCCTGCTCGTTCTGTTCGTTGACGTCGACGGTGCGCACCCCGAGTTCCCGGACCGCGTGACCGAGGAGCGCGCGCCCGACGCCCCGGCCTCGACTGTCGGCGTGCACGAAGAGCATCGCGAGGTCCTCGCCGGCCGTTCCGGCGAAGCCGGCCACGGCACCGTCGACCTCCGCGACGGTGAGCCGGACCTGCGGGAAGTAGTCGCTCGCCAGGCGCGCCTCGATGGCGTCGCGGTCGTCGTCGGCGAGGAAGTCGTGGGTGGCGTCGACGGAGCTGCGCCACACCCGCACGAGCACGGGGTACTCCTCCCGTCCGCGGCAGTCGCGCAGCAGAACGTCGGTCACCCGCGGAGTGCGGCGAGAGCGCGGTCGGCGTGGACCTGCATGTTCACCTCGGAGGCGATGACATCGGCGACGGTGCCGTCGGCGCGGATCGCGAAGGTGGTGCGCTTGGTGGGCATGCCGGCGAGCTTGAGCAGGCCGCCGCGACCCACCCCGTAGGCCGCCGCGACGGTGCCGTCGACGTCCGAGAGCAGCGGGTAGTCGAGACCGTGCTTGGCGGTCCAGTCCTGCTGCTTGGCGACGGCGTCACGGCTGATCCCGACGCGCTGCACGCCCGCCTCCCCGAACTCGGCCGCGAGGTCGCGGAAGTGGCACGCCTCCTTGGTGCAGCCCGGTGTGAACGCCGCCGGGTAGAAGAACAGCGCGACGGGGCCGGCGGCGAGCAGGTCGCTCAGCTTCCGCGGCGTGCCGTCCTGATCGGGCAGTTCGAAGTCGGGTGCCTTGTCGCCGGGTTTCATGCCGACAAGGCTAGCCTGGCGGCATGAGCTTCACCGGATTCCCCGAGGCGGCGCTGGACTTCTACGACGACCTGGAAGCCGACAACTCCAAGGTCTTCTGGGAGGCGCACAAGGAGGTCTACACGACCGCCGTCGCCCGGCCGATGGCGGCGCTGACCGAGGAGCTGGCCGACGAGTTCGGCACCGCGAAGATCTTCCGGCCCTACCGCGACGTCCGCTTCTCCAAGGACAAGACCCCGTACAAGACGCACCAGGGCGCGTTCGTCGGCGTCGGGCCGGCCACCGGCTACTACGTGCAGATCGGCGCGCCCGGGGTGCGGGTGGGCGCCGGCTTCTACGACGCGAGCCCCACGCGACTCGCCGCCTTCCGGAAGGCGATCGACAATGAACTGTACGGACCGGCGCTGGAGCAGGTGATCGCGAAGCTGCGTCGCACGGGCTGGGAAATCGGCGGCGAGACGCTCAAGACCGCGCCGCGCGGTTGGGACGCCGACCACCCGCGGATCGAGCTGCTGCGACACAAGTCGCTCACCGCGATGCGCGACTACGGGTTCGAGGAGATCATCCACACGCCGAAGCTGGTGCCGCGGATCCGCAAGCACTGGCGCGAGACCACGGCGCTGCTCGATTGGCTGGTCGAGCACGGCGATGCCTGACCCCGCACCCGCTCCCCGCACTGGGAGCACGGCCGAGCGATCTCGATGGCGATGGCTCTGGTGGGTCTGCGCCTACCTCGCGCTCGGCCTCGGCATCGTCGGCGCCGTGGTGCCCCTGATGCCGACCACCGTGTTCATCCTCATCGCGGCGTACTGCGCAGCCCGTGGTTCGGACACCCTGCACCGCAAACTCCTGGATCATCGAGTTTTCGGCCCGATGATCCGCGATTGGCAGGCCACCGGCGCGGTGAGCCGCAAGGCCAAATACATGGCCCTCGGCAGCATGGCGGTGTGCGCGGTGATCCTGTTCCTCGCCACTCCGCACTGGTGGATCGCCACGATCGGCACCGCCATCATGGCGGTCATCGGCATCTGGCTCTGGCTCCGCCCGGAGCCCGAGGGCACCGACGCAGTCAGTCGTCCAGAGCGGTGACCGCGATGCCGTAGGGCAGGAACCGCACCCTCCGGGTGGAGTCGGTGTTGTGCTGGTTGGAGCGCAGCGCGTCGATCTCGGTGGCGTAGACCTGCTCGACGCGGGCGCTGCCGTCCTCGGCGGTGGCCACGATCGCCCACACGCCGTCGCCGCTCTCGCCCGTCGTCTCCGGCTGACGGTGCGGGCGGCGCCCGGCATCGTCGAACAGCCCGGAGAACGCCTCCCGGCCAGCGGTGCCGCCGACGAGTCGGCCGATCATGTCCCGGGCCTCGCGGGCGAGGTCGTCGAACTCGCCCGGACCGAACCCGAACGGGTTGTCTTTACCTGCCATGCTGACTCCTCGAGCCGTAGGAACCCACTTGACTCCAGTGTCCATGCCCGGCGAGCCCGTGGCCACCCCGTTCTTCCTGGGCGAACCGCGTCAGTCGAGGCAGAACTCGTTGCCCTCGACGTCGGCCATCGTGAGACAGGACTCATTCGCGCCATCGGCCTCCTGCAGGTAGAGACGGGTCGCGCCCAGCTTCTCCAGCCGCGCGCCCTCCGCCTCCAGCGCCGCGAGACGCTCGGCGCCCACCATCCCGGTGCCGACGCGGACGTCGAGGTGCACGCGGTTCTTGACCGTCTTGCCCTCGGGGACCCGCTGGAAGAACAGGCGCGGGCCGACGCCGTTCGGATCGACGCACGCGAAGGCGGAGCCGTGCACCTCCGCCGGCAACGACGCCTCGAAGGCGTCCCAGTCGTCGAATCCCGGCGGGGGCGGCGGCACGACGTAGCCGAGCGCCTCGCACCAGAAGAGCGCGACGCGCTTCGGGTCCGCACAATCGAAGGTGACCTGGATCTGCCTGACAGTCATGGACCGACCGTAGTCAGCACTGCGGTCGGTTCACGACCTGATTTCGCAGGAGTCACCAGCCGCGGCCGAGGTCGACGACGGCGCGGCCGGTGTACTCGCCCGCCCGGAGGGCCTCGACGACGGCACCGACACCGTCGATCCCGATGTCGTTGGCGACGAGATCCAGGTGCCGCGGCCGCAGGTCCGTCTCGATGCGCTGCCACAGGGCACGCCGCTGCGCGATCGGCAGGAGCACCGACTCGATGCCGGCGAGGGTGACGCCGCGGAGGATGAAGGGCATCACGGTGGTCTTGATCCCCGCGCCGCCGGTGAGACCGCTGGCGGCGACGACGCCGCCGTAATTGAGGGTGCTGATCACGTCGGCGAGCGCGGCGCCGCCCACGCAGTCGACGGCCGCGGCCCAGCGGCTCTTCCCGAGCGGCCGGGGCTTGGCTTCCGGGTCGAGCGGAAGCCGGCCGATGACGTCGGCGGCGCCCAGTTCGCGCAGCCGGTCCGCCGCAGCGGGCTTGCCCGACGAGGCGACGACCTCGTAGCCGAGGCCCGCCAGGAGGTCGATGCTGGTGGAACCGACGCCGCCGGTCGCGCCGGTGACCACGACGGGGCCGTCGGCGGGCGCGATCCCCGCATCGACGATCGCGGCCACGCTCATGGCCGCCGTGAAACCCGCGGTGCCGACCGCGGCGGCCTCGCGCGTGCTCAGCGAGGCGAGCTTCACGGCCCACTCGGCCGGGACGACGGCCTGTTCGGCGTAGCCGCCGTCGCGGGCGGTGCCGATCTCGTAGCCGTGCGCGATGACGCGGTCGCCCGCGGCGAACTCGTCGGAGGTGGACTCCACGACGGTGCCGGCGACGTCGATGCCCGGGACGATCGGGTACTGGCGCACCACGCCGCCGCCGGGCGTGAGCGCGAGCGCGTCCTTGAAGTTGACGCCGGAGAACTCGACGGCGATCCGCAGCTGCCCGGGTTCGAGCGGTGCCGGGTCGCGGGTCTCGACGCGAGTGGTCACCGCGTCGTCGGCGAATTCGGCGATCAGGGCCCGGAACTGGGTCATCGTGGTCACTCCTGGAGGTCTCGGCGGGTTTCCCGCGATCCTAGAGGGAGTCGACCACGGCGGCGATGCGTCGCTCGCGGGTCTCGGCCCGCTTCGCCTCGGCCACGCCGCGCGCCGCTTCCTTACGGCGGGTGTGGCTCAGCGCGTCGAAGGCCTCGCGCACGCCGGCGGCCTGGAGTGCGGCCGCGAGATCGTCCGGTACCTCGACGGTGCGTTCCGCCTCGTCGAGCTCGACGACGACGTCGACGGTGTCGCCGATCTCGACCTCGAGTTCCTTCCGCGCAGCCTTCGACAGGCCGATCAGGTTGGAGCCGCCCATGGCCGCGAGCCGCAGCCGCGCGGTGCGGTCGCCGATGGTGACCCGCACCGCCGCCCGCTTCCCTCCGCCGAGCTCGTCGACCTGGGCGTCGGTCAGTTCGATCGCGGTGGCAGGTCCGACGGGTTCCAGCGTCGTGCGTACGTGCAGTGCCATGCGTACTCCTTCTCTTCGTTCAGTGATGCACCGGGCCGGACGGGGCGGCACCGTCGGGCTTGGCCGGCAGGAGCAGGGCGCACACGACGACCACGAGACCCATGAGCGCGGCGGCGGCGAAGGCCCACTGCAGTCCGCCGACGAACGCCTCGGGCTGCGACGCGCCCGCCTCGGCGAGGTGGGTGGAGCGGTTGGACATGACGACGATGAGCGCCGCAGTGCCGATCGCGCCCGCCACCTGCTGGAGCGTGCCGAGCAGCGAGGACCCGTGCGCGTACAGGTGCTCGGGCAGGTCGCCCAGTCCGACGGTGAAGACCGGGGTGAAAACGGCGGCCAGCGACGCCATGAGCCCGATGTGCACCGCGACGATGACCGCGTACGGGGTGGTCGGGCCGATCCGGCTCAGCGCCGCCAGGGCGACGACGATCCCGATGGCGCCGGGGATCACCAGCGGGCGTGCGCCGACGCGGTCATAGAGCTTGCCGACCTGCGGGCCGAGCAGACCCATCGCGAGCCCGCCCGGCATCACGAGCAGGCCGGTCTGCAGTTCGGACAGGCCACGGAGGTCCTGCAGGTACAGAGGCAGCAGGATCATTGAGCCGAGGAAGGCCATGAATCCGGCGGTCATCAGGAGCAGGGAAACCGTGAAGGTGCGGTGCCGCAGGGCGCGCAGGTCCAGGAGCGGCATCTCGCGCTGCTGGAGTCGCACCTGATAGGCGGCGAACGCGGAGATCAGGAGGACACCCGCGACGACGATGAGCACGGGCCCGGTGACATCTCCCGTGCCGATCTCGCTGAGCCCGTAGACGAGGCTGCCGAAGCCGCCCGCCGCGAGCGCGACGCTGAGCCAGCTGATCGGGGTGCTCTCGGTCTCGCCGACGTTCTCCAGCTGCCGCATCCCGGCGACGCCGACGAGCACCGCGATCGGCAGCACGAAGACGAAGATCAGGCGCCATGAGCCGAGGTGAAGGATCATGCCGGACACCGCCGGGCCGAGGGCGGGCGCGCACGACATGGCCAGGGTGACCTGCCCCATCACGCGGCCACGGTCGCCCTCGGGGACGACGGTCATCAGCGTCGTCATGAGCAGCGGCATCATCACGGCGGTGCCGCCCGCCTGGACGACGCGCGCCGCCAGCAGCACTTCGAAGGTCGGGGCGATCGCAGCGAGGGCGGTGCCGGCGCTGAACGTCGCCATGGCCACCGCGTACGCCGTGCGGGTGCTGACGCGCTGCAGGAACCAGCCCGTCACCGGGATCACTGCGGCCATGGTGAGCATGAAGACGGTGGAGAGCCACTGGGCCGCCCGGGCGTCGACGTGGAAGTCGGTCATGAGGCGCGGGATCGCGTTGATCATGATCGTCTCGTTGAGGATCACGACGAAGGTGGCCGCGACCAGCAGCTTGATCACCAGCGGCGTGCGCCCTGGCTTGTCGGTCCGCTCGATCTGCTCGCCGGCGGGCTTCGTCAGGTCGGCCGGGGGATGGTCCATCTGTTCAGTGTGCGTTGCCATGGTGGCTTCCTCATAGTCGTTTTCCGCGGCGACCTGTCGATCACCTCATGAATACGACGACCCGCTGACAAGTTTTTCGACATCGCCCGGCGACCTGTTCTGTGAATTCCGCGTTCTGCTGGCCTACGAGGCCGGATTCGGTCTCGTGTGCCCGAATTCCGCGGTTTTCACAAGCTCCGCCACATCGGCCACAGCGGTGGCGCGGCCGGGGCGGCGACGATCGGCGCGCCGATATCGACGAATCCGTTCCGCCTGTACAGGCGGCGATTGTCCTGCGAGGACGCCTCCAGATAGCAGGGCAGTCCGCGTGCGGCGGCGCGACACCAGCCCTCCTCGAGCATCATCGCGCCGATCCCCTCCCCGCGCCGCGCCGGAAGGACTGCCATCGACGCCAGGTGCACGTGCGGTGCGACGGGCCGCACGGCATCCGTGGCTTCCTGCACGGCGCGCATCCTGCGCGCGAGGGGATCGTCGCCGGGAATGCCTACCGCGGATTCCACGCGGGGCTCGAGCCAGATCGAGACGCCGACGAGGGCCGCGTCGGGATCGAGCGCCGCGAGGACGCCACCCATCGGTATCGCCTCGGAGAGTGTCGCCGCGAACATGTGCTCCAGGACGACCTCGCGTGCGGCGCCGTCGGGGTGCATCCAGCGGGTGAAGGCATCGTCCGCGAAGGCGGTCGAACACAGCCGCGCCAGAGAGGCGAGGTCGTCGGTCGCCGCCGGGCCGATGTGGATCGCCGCGCCGCCGGTACTCATCGACGGCCCGCGAGTGCGCTGGGAGCGGCGCAGCCGACGATGGCCGGCGCCTTCCGAATCAGGGTGTCGTCGGTGAGAGCTTCGACCATGTACAGCGCGTAGTCGACCCGCCGCGTCCGGTCGCTCGCGAGGACCGGGTCGCCCACGTGGGCACCCGCGATCGGCAGTCCCTGGCTCGGGCCCTCCTCGAGCGAGCTCGCCCGCACGAGCGTCCACGCCGTGGTGCTCGCGTAGATCCGTCGCGCCGCCTCGACCTGGTCGTCGATGTCCATGACCCGCACCGCCCTCATCACCTTAGTGACCGCGGACTGCATCATCACGGTCCGCTTCGAGTACCGATCCGTGGCGTCGTAGGGCACGTGCCAGCCGCACGAGAAGATCAGCCTGGCATCGGGTTCCGCGGCATCCAGGACGGCCTGTGCCGTCCCGGACGAGTAGCCGCGGACTCCCCACGGCACGAGCACGGTGAGCACCCCGTCGCACCCCGCGACGGCGCGCCGGATGACCTCCGCATCGTTGGTGTCACCGGGTACCACCGTGATCCGGTCCGCGCGATCAGCGAGCTTGCCGACGCTGCGCTCCCGGCACACCCCGACGACCTCGTAGCCGCGGCGCAACGCCTCGTCGACCATGTACCGGCCGAGCTTCCCCGACGCGCCCACGATGCAGACCCGTCGAATCCCTTGTTCCTTCATGGCATCTCCTCCTCATCTCGAGACTTACGATGTAAGTAAGATAGACTTACGCGGTAAGTTTCCGCAAGGGCCGAGAGGAATTCCGTGCGTAAGGACCGTCCGCCGCTGACGCGCGACCGCGTCGTCGCTGCCGCAGTGGAACTCGCGGACGCGACGGGGTTGGCCGCCGTGACGATGCGAGCCGTTGCCGGCACCCTCGCCGTGGAGGCGATGTCCCTGTACAACCACGTGAAGAATCGGGAGGACCTGCTGGACGGCATGGTCGACGCGGTCTTCGCGGAGATACCGATTCCGGCGCCCTCGCCGCAGTGGCGACCCGCCCTGCACGCGATCGCCGGACAGACCCGGGCCGCCCTCCAGCGGCACCCCTGGGCGATCGGCATGCTCGATTCGCGTGCCACGCCCGGCTCCGCGACGTTGCGTCGACAGGACTTCGTCCTTGGAGTCCTGCTCGAGGCGGGCTTCTCCGCCGCGGGAGCGGTCCGCGCCGTGGCGGTCCTCGACAGCTACGTCTACGGCAGCGCGCTCACCGAGAAGAGCCTTGCGCTGGCGGGTGATCGCACCGTTGCCGAGGCGGCCGAAGAGCTCATATCGACGGTGTCCGCGTCCGAGTATCCGAACCTCCTCGCCGTCGCGCGCGAACGGGCGGGCGGCACCGCCACCGATTCCTACGACGCGGAGTTCGAGTTCGGCCTCACGCTTCTCCTCGACGGGCTCCGGCCCGGCGCACGCGGCTGACGGTCGGCGCCGAACGACCGGCCCGCAGCGCGCGATCGGTACGCTCGGTCCAGTGTTCGCCATCCTGCGCCGCCTGATCCGATACCTCGTGATCGCGGTCATCCTCGCCATGGCGGCCTCGAGCGCCTGGGTGCAGTGGGAGAGCCGATCGCGCATCGCGCACGACGCCGCCCGGCCGTGGGTCATCGTCCTGGGCGATCGCGTGCACGACGGCGAACCCTCGGTCTATCTGCGCGAACGACTCGACACCGCGCTGACGGTCCTCCGCGCGAATCGCGCTCAGCGCGTACTGGTCTCCGGACACGCGGCGTCGACGAAGGGCGACGAGGTCGCCGCCATGCGGAAGTACCTGGTCGATCGCGGCATCGACGGAGCGAGGATCGTCGACGACCGATTCGGCGTCACGACCTACAACACCTGCGCCCGCGCGGAATCGGTGTTCGGGATCGACAGTGCGGTACTCGTGACGCAGGACTTCCACCTGCGCCGCGCCGTGGCATTGTGCCGCGCGCAGGGCATCGACGCCGCAGGGGTGGAAGCCGGGTCCGACGCCGGCGTCTACTTGACGGTGCGGAACTGGGTCCGCGAGATCGGCCTCTCCCGCCCGAAGGCGGCGTTGGACGCCCTGCGTGACCCAGGCCCCGGCACCGTCGAGCGCTAGACGTTGAAGCGGAACTCGACCACGTCACCGTCGGACATGACGTAGTCCTTGCCCTCCATGCGCACCTTGCCGGCGGCCTTCGCCGCGGCCATGGTGCCGTGGGCGTCGAGGTCGGCGAAGGAGACGATCTCGGCCTTGATGAAGCCCTTCTCGAAGTCGGTGTGGATCACGCCGGCGGCCCTGGGGGCGGTGTCGCCCTTGCGGATCGTCCAGGCGCGCGACTCCTTGGGGCCGGCGGTGAGGTAGGTCTGCAGCCCCAGCGTGTGGAAGCCGGCGCGGGCGAGCGAGTCGAGACCCGGCTCGTCCTGGCCGATGGACTCGAGCATCTCGGCCTGGTCCTCAGGGTCGAGCTCCAGCAGCTCGGACTCGATCTTGGCGTCGAGGAACACCGCGTCGGCGGGGGCGACGGCGGCGGCTAGCTCCGCCCGGCGCGCAGCGTCGGTGAGCACGCCCTCGTCGGCGTTGAAGACGTACAGGAAGGGCTTCGCGGTCATCAGGTGCAGCTCGCGGATCGGCGTGGTGTCGAAGCCGGCGCCGAACAGCGTCTTGCCGTCGGTGAGGATCGCCTCCGCGGCCTTCACGGCCTCGAGCGTCTCGACCAGTTCCTTGTTCTTGCGTGCGTCCTTCTCCAGCCGGGGCAGGGCCTTCTCGATGGTCTGCAGGTCGGCGAGGATCAGCTCGGTGGCGACGGTCTCGATGTCGGCGAGCGGATCGACCTTGCCGGCGACGTGCACGACGTCCTCGTCGGAGAAGACGCGCACCACCTGGCAGATCGCGTCGGCCTCGCGGATGTTCGAGAGGAACTGATTGCCCATGCCCTCGCCCTCGGAGGCGCCCTTGACGATGCCGGCGATGTCGACGAAGGACACCGTCGCGGGGAGGATGCGCTCGGAGCCGAAGATCTCCGCCAGGCGGTTCAGGCGCGGGTCCGGCAGGTTCACCACGCCGACGTTCGGCTCGATGGTGGCGAACGGGTAGTTCGCCGCCTCCACCTCACTGTTGGTGAGGGCGTTGAACAGGGTGGACTTGCCGACATTGGGCAGTCCGACGATTCCGAGGGTAAGGCTCACGGGGCCTGATTCTACGTGCCACGATCCCGCGCGAATCCCCCACGCCCGCGGCCCGCGGGTGGAACTATGACGCTTGCGAACCACCACTGTGGTTCCCGACCTTCGAGGAGGCAGCGTGTCAGCTCCCATCGCTCCGTCGACCACGGAGACCGACCGCGACATCACCTACGTCCGGACGGACCCGAGCCTGCCGCCCGTCGCGGTCATCGATCGCAGCCCGATCACCACCAAACACAAGGTGATCTTCGGCGTGATCGCCGTCGTCGGCGCCATCGCCTGGGCCATGATCGCCCTGGCGCGCGGCGAATCCGTGAACGCGGTCTGGTTCGTCCTCGCGGCGATCTGCACGTACGTGGTGGGCTACCGGTTCTACGCCCGCCTCATCGAGCTCAAGGTCGTGCGCCCGCGCGACGATCACGCCACCCCGGCCGAGGTGCTGGAGAACGGCACCGATTACCTCCCCACCGACCGGCGGGTGCTGTTCGGCCACCACTTCGCCGCGATCGCCGGCGCCGGGCCGCTCGTCGGGCCCGTGCTCGCCGCGCAGATGGGGTACCTGCCCGGCACGATCTGGATCATCGTCGGCGCCCTGGTCGCCGGCTGCGTCCAGGACTACCTGGTGCTCTGGGTCGCCACCCGCCGCCGCGGCCGGTCGCTCGGGCAGATGATCCGCGACGAGCTCGGCCCCGTCGGCGGCACCGCCGCGATCATCGGCATCGCGGCGATCATGACCATCCTCATCGCTGTGCTCGCACTCGTCGTGGTGCAGGCGCTCGGGCACAGCCCGTGGGGCGTCTTCTCCATCGCCGCCACGATCCCCATCGCCCTCTTCATGGGCGTCTACCTGCGCTTCCTCCGGCCCGGACGAGTCTCCGAGGTCTCGCTGATCGGCTGCGTCCTGCTGCTCGCCGCGGTGATCGGGGGCCGCTACGTGGGCGAGAGCAGTTGGGGCAAGGACCTGTTCACGCTCACGCCCGTCCAGCTGAGCTGGGCGATCATCATTTACGGCTTCGCCGCGTCCGTGCTCCCGGTGTGGCTGCTGCTCGCGCCCCGCGACTACCTCTCGACGTTCATGAAGGTCGGCACCATCGCCCTGCTGGCCGTGGGCATCATCGTCGCCCGCCCGCTCATGGAGGCCCCCGCGGTCTCCGACTTCGCGACCCGCGGCGACGGCCCCGTCTTCGCCGGATCCCTGTTCCCGTTCCTGTTCATCACCATCGCGTGCGGCGCCCTCTCCGGCTTCCACTCCCTGGTCAGCTCCGGCACCACGCCGAAGCTGCTGGAGAAGGAGGGGCAGATGCGGCTGATCGGCTACGGCGGAATGCTCACCGAGTCCTTCGTCGCGATCATGGCCCTGGTGACCGCCTCGATCATCAACCAGCACTTCTACTTCGCCATGAACGCGCCGATCGCGAAGACCGGCGGCACCGCGGAGACCGCGGCGACCTACGTCAATTCGCTGGGCCTGAGCGGCGATCCGATCACCGGGGAGCAACTCTCCCAGGCGGCGAAGGACATCGGCGAGGAATCGATCGTCTCCCGCACCGGCGGCGCCCCGACGCTCGCCTTCGGCATGTCCGAGGTGCTGCACCAGGTCTTCGGCGGGTCCGGCATGAAATCCTTCTGGTACCACTTCGCGATCATGTTCGAGGCGCTGTTCATCCTCACCACCGTCGACGCCGGCACCCGCGTCGCCCGGTTCCTCGTCTCGGACGCGCTGAGCAACCTCGGCGGGCCGTTCCAGCGGCTCAAGGATCCGAGCTGGCGCGTGGGCGCCTGGGTCGCCTCGCTGCTGGTCGTGGCGGGGTGGGGCAGCATCCTGCTCATGGGCGTGACGGACCCGCTCGGCGGCATCAACACCCTCTTCCCGCTGTTCGGCATCGCCAACCAGCTGCTCGCTGCGATGGCGCTCACCCTGGTGGTCGTCGTGGTGGTCAAGAAGGGCTACTACAAGTGGGTGTGGATACCCGCGATCCCGCTGGTCTGGGATCTCATCGTGACGATGACGGCGTCGTGGCAGAAGATCTTCAGCTCCGACCCGGCGGTCGGTTACTGGAAGCAGCACAGCAACTTCAAGGCGGCGGCCGAGTCCGGCGCGTCGTCGTTCGGCTCCGCCAAGACGCCGGAGGCGATCGACGCGGTGGTGCGCAACACCTTCATCCAGGGCACCCTCTCGATCGTCTTCGCGCTCATGGTGATCATCGTCGTGGTGGTGGGCGTG
This sequence comes from Tsukamurella asaccharolytica, assembly GCF_007858435.1. Lineage (GTDB taxonomy): Bacteria > Actinomycetota > Actinomycetes > Mycobacteriales > Mycobacteriaceae > Tsukamurella > Tsukamurella asaccharolytica. The sequence continues at coordinate 28,390 of NZ_VIGW01000020.1, forward strand.
TGGACCATCTACCGCACGGTGTCCGGCAACGGCCGCCCGCTCACCGAGGAGGAGCCGGTGCCGAGCAGGCTGTTCGCGCCGAGCGGCCTCCTCCCGACCCCCGCAGAGAGGAAGGTGCAGGAGCAATGGGACGCGCTGGGAACGCCCCGATCGTCCGGGCACTGAAGGCGGTCCGCTGGTACGTGGGCTCGGTGATGGGCGATAACCACTACCAGCGGTACGTCGAGCACCGTCGCGCGACGCATCCGGGCGAGCCCGTGATGACCGAGCGGGAGTACTGGAAGGCCCGGCACGACGGGGCGACGGTGACCGCACGCTGCTGCTGAGCAGCACCTGGACGTGCTGTCCGAAAGCCGCTAGCGCCCGCCGCCGTGCGATGCCAGAGTCGATGGGGTGACCACCAGCTCACCCCACCTCGACTTCGACCGGTGCTACCGGGCGATCGCCGGCCGCGACCCTCGGTTCGACGGCCAGTTCTACACCGCCGTCGCCACTACCGGCATCTACTGCCGCCCGTCGTGCCCCGCCACCACGCCCAAGCCGCAGAACGTGAGCTTCCACGTCACGGCCGCCGCGGCGCAGGCCGCCGGGTACCGCGCGTGCCGGCGGTGCCTTCCCGACGCCGTGCCCGGTTCACCCCGGTGGAACGTCGAGTCCGACCTCGCCGCGCGGGCCATGCGCCTCATCGCCGACGGGGTGGTCGACCGGTCCGGCGTGGCGGGCCTCGCCGACGGGCTGGGCTACAGCACCCGGCAGCTCACCCGGGTGCTCACCGCGGAACTCGGCGCCGGCCCGCTCGCGCTGGCGCGGGCCCACCGCGCCACCACCGCGCGCATCCTCATCACCAGCTCGGCGCTGCCCTTCTCCGACATCGCCTTCGCCGCGGGATTCACCTCGATCCGCCAGTTCAACGACACGATCCGAGAGGTCTTCGCGCGGACGCCGTCGGAGTTGCGGGCCCAGCGCGGCCCCGCCCCCGCGGCACCGTCGACCGGTGAGCTGAGCCTGCGGCTCGCGCTGCGGGGACCCTACGCGACCGGCTGGGTGCAGTGGTTCCTCGCCGCGCACGCCGTGGCGGGCCTCGAGCACGCCGACGGTGACCGCTACGCCCGGATCCTGAGCCTGCCGGGCGGGAACGGGATCGCAAGCGTCGACTTGGGTTCCGTGTCCGACGGGTACATCCGGGCCAGCCTCTCGCTCGCCGCGATGAGCGACCTGTCGACCGCTGTGGCCCGCCTGCGACACCTCCTGGACCTGGACGCGGATCCCACCGCCGTGGACGAGGCACTCGCCGCCGATCCGCAGCTCGCCCCGCTGGTGGCGAGAACCCCTGGCATTCGGCTGTTCGGCTGCGTCGATCCCGCGGAGCTACTGCTGCGCACCATGATCGGCCAACAGATCTCCATCGCCGCGGCGGCCACCCACCAGGCCCGACTCGTGGCCGCGCTCGGCGCCGAGGTCGACGACCCGTCCGGCCGGCTCACCCACGCCTTTCCCACCCCTGCCTCCGTCGCAGAGCGCGGCGCCGAGGTGCTCACCGGACCACGAACCAGGATCGCCGCGATCCTCGGCGTGGCCGCCGAGCTCGCCGAGGGTCGGCTCACGCTGCACGCGGGCATGACCCGGGCGGAGGCCCGCACGGAACTCCTGCGCCTGCGCGGCGTCGGACCCTGGACCGCCGACTACGTTGCGATGCGCCTGCTCGCCGACCCCGACACGCTCCTCGCCTCCGACCTCGTGGTGGCGAGGGGCGCCGAGCGGCTCGGGCTCGACATCGCGCGCAACCGCTGGAGCCCGTGGGGCAGTTACGTCTCGCTGCACCTGTGGAACCATTCGCTCACCACCGACCGGAGGATCACCCCGTGACTGCCCACTACGCCACCACCGCAACGCCCGCCGGGCCGTTCACCGCCGTCGTCGACACCGACGGTGCCGTGCTGGCGTCCGGCTGGACCGCCGACCTCGGCGACCTGCTTCCCGTCATCCACTCCACCCTGCGGCCGACCGCGGTCGAGGAGCGCGCCGAACTCGGCGCCGTCACCCGTGCCGTCGCGGACTTCCACGTCGGCGAACTCACCGCGATCGACGACATCGTGGTGCGGCAGCGTTCCGGCCCGTTCGTCGAGCACGCCTGGGACGTACTTCGCACCGTCGAACCCGGAAAGCCCTTGACGTACACGGAGTACGCCGATCTGTCCGGCCGCCCCGCGGCAGTACGGGCCGCAGCGATGGCCTGCGCCCGCAACGCTGCGGCGTTGTTCGTGCCGTGCCACCGGGTGCTCCGATTGGACAAATCGCTCGGCGGATTCCGATGGGGACTCGGGGTGAAGGAGTGGCTGTTGGCGCACGAAGCACATACGATCGCGTCGTGAGCGATGAGATGACGAACCCGCCGCCGGGCACGAAGACTCGCAGCGAGGTCTACGGCGAGGCAGGCCGGTGGCTCGCCACGTGGAGCTTCCGGGCCGTCGCGGTCGCGGCGATGCTGTTCGTGGTCACCTGGCTGATCGGCGAGTTCTGGTCGATCCTGCTGCCGGTGCTGCTGGCCATCCTGCTGTGCACGGTCCTGTGGCCGCCGGTCCGCTGGCTGCGCTCCAAGGGCCTGCCGTCGGCGCTGGCGACCACCCTCGTGCTGCTGATGTCATTGGGTCTGCTCGCCGGCGTCATCGGCGCCATCGCACCGTCGATCGGCTCGCAGTCGAAGGAGATCGCCGACCGCGCGGTCGAGGGCCTCGGCCAGGTGCAGAAGTGGGCACAGGGGCCGCCGCTGAATCTGCAGGACGAGCAGATCAGCAAGTTCGTCACGTCGATCACCAGCAAGCTGCAGGAGAGCGCCGAGTCGATCGCGACGGGCGTCTTCACCGGCGTGAGCGCCGCCGGCTCGTTCGTGGTCGCGATCGTCATGGTCGGGATGCTCACGTTCTTCTTCCTCAAGGACGGCGACAAGTTCATGCCGTGGCTCAAGCGGCACACCGGTACGCCGGTCGCGGAGCACTGCGCCGAACTGCTCAGTCGCCTGTGGACCACGCTCGGCGGCTTCATTCGCACCCAGGCCGTGGTCAGCTTCATCGACGCGTTCTTCATCGGCATCGGCTTGGTGATCCTGCAGGTGCCCCTTGCCGGCGCGCTCGCGGTGATCACCTTCCTCGGCGGCTTCATCCCGATCGTCGGCGCCTTCGTGGCGGGCGCACTCGCCGTGATCGTCGCGCTGGTGACCAACGGATTCGGCACGGCGCTCGCCGTGCTCGTGGTGGTCGTCGCGGTGCAACAGCTCGAGGGCAACGTGCTCTCCCCGATCCTGCAGTCGCGCTCCATGCAGCTGCACCCCGCGATCGTGCTGCTCGCCATCGCCTTCGGTGGCACCCAGTTCGGCATCGTGGGCGCCTTCCTCGCCGTGCCCGTCGCCGCCGCGATCGCGGTGGTCTTCCGGTACTTCGGCGAGCTCGTCGACGAGGAGACCGGCGAGACGCCGCCGCCCGAGACCAAGCCGAAGCCGGGCTTCTGGGACAGGTTCCGGCGCAAGTCCACTTCTCCGTCGCCGAAGCCGGCGAAGGACGCCCCGGCCGAGACCGCCTGAACTTGTCAGTGGGTGCGGCCATGCTGGGGGCATGGATCTCTCGCATCTGATCGTCGCGCTGCTCGCGCTGCTGGTCGGCGGCGCCGTGGGGATCATCCTGGCCCGGTCACTGCCCGAGACGCAGGGCCGGGCCGACGGTGCCGGGCCCGCCCCCGACGCGGTGGCCGGGCCGGTGAACGCGCTGCTCGCGCCGCTCCGGCAGACGCTCGACGCACTCGGTCACGAGTTCGCGGTCGCCGAGCGCAGCCGCGTGGCGGCGTTCGCCGGGCTCCGGGAGCAGATCAGCACCGTCGCGCGGACGAGCGAAGCGCTGCGCGCCGAGACCGCCACGCTCCGGTCGGCGATGAAGTCGCCCACGGTGCGCGGACGCTGGGGGGAGCTGCAGCTCGAGCGCGTGGCGGAGCTGGCCGGGCTGAGCCGGCACTGCGACTTCTCCACGCAGGTGAGTGGCGCGGTCGGGGACGCGCGGGTGCGGCCGGACCTCGTGGTGCATCTCGCGGGCGGCCGTGACCTGGCGGTGGACGCGAAGGTGCCGCTCGACGCCTACCTTCAGCTGCTGGAGGCTCCGCCCGCCGAACACGCCGCGCTACTCTCCGATCACGCGCGACGGTTCCGCTCCCACGTCGTGCAGTTGGCGGGCAAGCGCTACTGGGACGCGGTGGGTTCGCCCGAGCTGGTGGTGATGTTCGTGCCGGCCGAGGCCTTCCTCGACGCCGCCCTGCAGGCGGATCCGGAGCTGCTCGAGTTCGCACTGGACCGGAATGTGGTGCTCGCCACACCGACCACCCTTGTCGCGATGCTGCGCGCCGTCGCGCTCAGCTGGCGCCAGCACGCGCTCGGTGAGGACGCGGCTCGCATCCAGGCCCTCGGTCGAGAACTGAACGAACGGTTCGACGTCCTGAACAGCCACTTCTCCGCACTGGGTACGGCGCTGGGGAAGACGGTTGAGGCGTTCAACGCCACCGTCGGCTCGTACAACGCGCGGGTCGGGGTCACCGCCCGGCGCCTGGCGGACCTCGATTCCATGCCCGGCGGCTCCCGCGACGATCCGCAGGAACTCGATCGCGCGCCGCGAGCCGTCCCCACGGCGGCAGATTCTCGGTTCTCTCAGCGTTAACCGGTACGGTTCACCTGTGTCGAAGTTCCAACCGTCCCGCTCCCAGGTGCCGGTCGACGAGCGCTCCGTGCTCGCGACGGTCCCCGGTTTGCCGTGGTGGGGCGCCGTCCTGACCATGGTGGTCTTCACCGCGGTGGGCGCATTCGCGTCCGGCGAGTTCGCGGGCGCGAACGCCGGCGTCCTGGCGATGGCGGTGGGTGCGGTGGTCGCCGTGCTGGCCGTGCGTAACCGCGCGCTGTTCACGGCGATGGTCCAGCCCCCGCTCATCATCGCCACCGCGATCCCGCTGTACCGCTGGTTCTCACTGCCCAGCCCCCGCAAGACGAGCCAGATCCTCACCGACGTGCTGTTCCCGATGATCTCGCTGTTTCCTTGGATGTTCTGGACCACAGTGGTCGTGCTGGTCATCGGCGGCGTGAGGCTGCTGCAGTACCGGGCTCTCACGGCGAACGCCCGCATCGCGCAGCGCAGCGCGACATCGGGCGGCAAGGCGTCCGGTACCAAGACCGCCGTGCACGCCGGCTCTGCGAAGCCGGGCACCGCCAAGTCCGCGGCCGGTGCGACGAAGTCCGCGGCCGCCGCGGCGACCGCGAGCACAGCGACGAAGGAGCCCGCCGAGTCCGCCGGGCTGCCGCTCGGCGACCGGATCCGGGCCGCGCTCGCCCGCCTGCGCCCGGGGCCCGCCGCCGGAGCAGTCGGTGCCGCGTCCCTCGCCGGCGAGGGAAACAGCCGGTCCGAGCGGCACCAGAGCCGCGCGACCCAGCACCGTTCCAGCCGCGCCGTCCGGGACCGCACCGACCGCCGTGAATCCGGTCCGGCCCAGGCCGACGTGGCACCGCGGGGTCGCAGCTCGGCCGCGCGCCGCGAGGATCCCCGTCGCGAGCTCCGCCGGGACGAGGCGATGAGGGACGAGCAGCGTCGGGACTCCGCGGCACGACTCGCGCGCACCCGCGAGAAGATCGCCGAGCGTGACGCCGGCGCCCCCGCCACCCGGGTCAACCGCGTGGTCCGGCCCGACTCCGGTCAGGCGCCGCGGCCGCCCCTGCCGCGCCGCCCCGTCGACGACGATCGCGCCGTGCCCCGCGGCGCCCGGCCCCGTCCCGCCGTCGCACAGGGCGATCGGCCGCGCCCCGGCACGCACGACCCGCGGGAACTGCGACCCGATGAGGACCGGCGCCGGGGCGGCGAACCGCAGCCTCGCTGGCGCACCCCGC
>NZ_VIGW01000021.1 GCF_007858435.1 Tsukamurella asaccharolytica
CGGCCCGCGCCCGGGTGGCCCGGGACCGAGCGGCCCGGTGCCGCGGCAGCAGCGGGGAGGCCCGCAGGGGCCGCAGCCGCCGTTCCCGCCGCGCCCGCAGGGTCCCGGTGGTCCGCAGGGTCCCGGTGGTCCGCAGGGACCTCGACCGCAGGGCCCGACCGGTGAGGGGCCGCGCCCCTACCAGCAGCGGCCCCCGCGCGAGGACTGATCCCGCAACGAGAACGAGGCCCGATCCCCTTCCGGGGATCGGGCCTCGTCGCGTCGTACCTGTGGCGCCGTCAGGGCCGGGTGCCGGGCCCGGGCTCCTCGCCGGGTGCGGGACCCGCGCCGGGGGCGGACTCCTCTCCGGGGCGGGCCGACCGCCGTTCGGTGCGGGCCTCGTCGGCGGCGGCGGCCTTGGCGGCCTGCCGCAGCTCGATCGCGTCGCTCACTGCGTCGCCGAGCTCCCGCGCGACGTCGGCCACGGCGGTGGTGATGATGGTCGCGATCCGGCCGACGCGGATGGCCGTCGATTCGACGACCTCCTGCGCCGCGTCCTTGCGCCGCTCCAGCTTGCCCACGTCCGCGCCCTTCCGCCGAGGTCCTAGACCGACACCATCTCACGCTCGGCGGCCCGCTGCCAGCCCGCCTTGGCGAGGGCGCCGCGGGCGGCCTCCTCGTGCCGGGCACGCTCGATGGTGACGGACAGCTCCGGCTCCTGCTTGGTCCAGCGGTTCGGCAGGGAGAGCTTCGCGATCTTCTTCCACGTCGAGCCGAGCTGTCCTCGCAGCGAGCCGGTGTTGTAGGGCAGGCCGAACTCCTCGCACGTCGCGCGGACCTCGGCGGCGATCTCCGGGTAGCGGTTGGCGGGGATGTCGGGGAACAGGTGGTGCTCGATCTGGAAGCTCAGGTTGCCGCTGAGGATGTGGAACAGGCGGCCGCCGTCGATGTTCGCGGAGCCCAGCATCTGCCGGACGTACCACTCGCCGCGGGTCTCGTCGGCCGTCTCCTCCTTGGTGAAGGTCTGCACGCCCGACGGGAAGTGGCCGCAGAAGATGATGGAGAAGGTCCACAGGTTGCGGATCAGGTTCGCGGACATGTTGCCCAGGAAGGTGAGCGGGAACAGCGGGCCGGTGAGCGCCGGGTAGATCACGTAGTCCTTGAGCACCTGCTTGCCCGCCTTGCGGCGCATGCCGGCCACGAGTCCCTTGATGTCGCCCCACTTGCGCTCGCCCTTGACGATCCGCTCGGTCTCGAGGTCATGCAGCATGACGCCCCACTGGAAGAGCACCATGAGCGCACTCGCGTAGGCGAGGTTGCCCAGATAGTAGGGATTCCACTTCTGCTCCGGCGCCATCCGCAGGATGCCGTAGCCGATGTCGCGGTCCATGTCGAGGACGTTGGTGAAGGTGTGGTGCAGGTAGTTGTGGCTGTGCTTCCACTGATCGGCGGGGCACACGGTGTCCCACTCGAACTCGCGGGAATTCAGGCCGGGCTCACGCATCCAGTCGTACTGGCCGTGCATCACGTTGTGACCGATCTCCATGTTGTCGAGGATCTTCGACAGCCCGAGCGAGCCGACCGCCACCGGCCACAGCGGCGGCAGGTACATCATCGCGCGGCCGGCGACCTCGAAGCCGCGCTGCGCGCGCACGATCTTGTAGATGTACTCGCGGTCCTTGGCGCCCAGGTCGTTCAGGACGCGGGTGCGGATGGCGTCGAAGCGCTCCCCGATGATCTCGACCTGTTCGGCGGTGAGGGTGATCTGTTCGGTCATGGCGGAACTCCTTTCGAAGAAGGTTGGCTACAGCGCGATCTCGACGTCGCCGGCGGGCGCGCTGATGCAGACCTGGATGTGCTGGTCGGGCTCGTCGCTGCTCTCGCCCGTGAGGATGTTGGTGGTGCAGCCGGACTTGCGGATCGCGGTGCAGGAGAAGCAGATGCCCATGCGGCAGCCGCTCTCGGGGAACAGGCCGGACGACTCGGCCTGGTCGAGGATGCTGCGGCCGTCGTTGTCGACCTGGGTGCCGGACTCGGTGAAGCGCACCGTGCCGGTCGCCTCGCCCGACGGTGCCGCCGCCACGGGCGGGGTGAACTCCTCGATCCGCAGCTCGACCCCGGCGTCGGAGTACAGCTGTTTCGCGGCCTCGAGCAACGGGGCGGGGCCGCACGCGAAGCCGATGTCACCGAGGTCCTCGAGGTGCTCGGGTCCGAGGTGGCGGCCGCCGGCGCGGGTGTACTCGAAGGTCACCGAAACGTTCGGCAACTGCGCGAGACGCTCGAGTTCCTCGCGGTACGGGTTGTCGGCGCTGTCGCGGCAGAAGTGCAGGACATCGACCGCGCCGTCGTGCCCCTCGTCCACGAGCGTGCGCACCATCGAGAGTACGGGTGTCACGCCGCTGCCGCCGCTGATGAGGCGGATGTGCGCGGGGCGGTTTCCGGGCGTCCCGGGCAGCGTGAAGGTGCCGGCGGCGGGGGTCAGGCCGAGCACGTCGCCGACGGCGAGGTGCTCGCGGAGGTACTTACTGACGTGGCCGTCGGCGTCCGCGGTCACGGTGAACTCGAGGTCGCCACCCTGATGGTGCGAGCTCGCGGGCGAGAAGCAACGGGTCTGGCGGACACCGTCGATCACGACGCTGACCTGGATGAACTGTCCGGCCTCGAAGCCCTCGAACTGGCGGGTGGGCGCCACGGTGAAGGTCACGGTGCGGTCGGTTCGGCGGCTCACGGCGGTGACGCGGCCGCGGATGTCGGTCCACGTGACCATCGGGTCGATCAGCTCGAGGTAACGGTCGACGGCGTGGGGCGTGAGTACGGCCTCGACGAGAGATCCGGCGATTCGAGTGAAGCGGCTCATGGCTGTGTTTCTCCGTTCAGTGCACGCTTGTACACTCACAGTATGCCCGCAATCGTCCAGTCTTCGTCAAGGAGTTGTTCCGTGACCTCCGCCACAACCTCCGCGATAACGACGCGACGCAGGGGAGATAGACTCGAACCCATGCCCAGACCGTCCCCGCGCGCCGTCGAACGGCACACTCCGGGACCGTCGCGGGCGGAGGCCAAGGAGCGCACCCGCCAGACCCTCCTCGACGAGGCGCTGGCGCTGGCCGGTGAACGTTCGTTCGCGAGCCTGTCCCTGCGCGAGGTCGCCAAGGCGGCCGGAGTGGTGCCCACCGCCTTCTACCGCCACTTCGCCTCGATGGACGACCTCGGCGTCACCCTGGTCGAGGACGCGATGCGGGTGTTGCGCCGCATGCTCCGCGAGGGCCGGCGCGAGGGCGTGGCACCCAGTGGCGCGGAGGCGATCCGCATCGTCGCCCGGCAGGCCCGCGCCAACGACGCCGAGTTCCAGTTCCTCGTGCGCGAACGCTACGGCGGCTCGCCCGAGCTGCAGCGCGCGATCGACGTCGAACTACGCCTGTTCGCCAAGGAACTCACGCAGGACCTGTCGCGGATCCCCGCGCTGCGCGACTGGAGCGTCGAAGACCTCGACATGACCGCCGATCTCTACGTCACGATCATGCTGGGCTTCGTCGCCGAGCTGGTGCGCATCGACGCCCGCAACTCGCGCGACGAGGACGAGCTCATCGACCGCACCACCCGCCAGTTGACCGTCGTCGCCCTGGGTCTGGCCTCGTACCGGCCCCGCGAGCGTTAGGGCCCCCTGCTCCACGGTGAGCCGGCAGCGGTGGGTCGCCGATCCCCCACCCGACGTTCACTCCCCCACCGAACGCCGAATCCCCCACGCAGCGTTCACTCCCCCACCCGACGCCAGTCGTGAAGTAGGGGAGCGAACGTCCCCCACTCCGCGCCGACTCCCCCACCAGACGCCAACACCTCCCCCACCGCACGCCGAATCCACCACCCGACGTTCCTCTCCGGGCGTTCACCGCATCGCCACCCGACGATCACCTAGTTCCACTAACTTTCTTTGCATGCGCACTGCAACCCGCCTCGCGGGATCGGTCTTCGTGGCGCTCGGCGTCACCGTCGCGACCGTCTCCCCCGCCTCCGCCGCCCTGCCCACCTGCGCGCTGTCGTCCCTGCCCGCGCAGGCGGCCGACACCGTCGACCTCATTCATCAGGGCGGGCCGTTCCCGTACCCGAAGAACGACGGGGTGGTCTTCCAGAACCGCGAGGGGCTCCTCCCCGCGCAGGCCTCCGGCTACTACCACGAGTACACGGTGCCGACGCCCGGCTCGTCGACGCGCGGCGCGCGCCGCATCGTCACCGGCGGCACGCCCCTGACCTCCCCGCCGAACTGGTACTACACCGGCGACCACTACGCCTCCTTCTGCATCGTGACGGGAGTCTGAGTCGTGAAGACCTACACCGTGGACGGGCGTCGCGTGACCGGCGCAGACGACTTCTACACCGAGCTCGGCCGGGCCGTGAACGGCACCGACGGCTACTTCGGCAGCAACCTCGACGCACTCGTCGACTGCTTGCGCGGCGGCTTCGGCACCCCCGAGGACGAGCCCTTCGCCTTCCGCCTCACCCACGCCGACGACGTCCGAACCGCGCTCGGCGCGAAGCTCTACGCCGAGGTGCTCGACGTGTTCGCCACGTCGGGCGTCCCGCTCACGGCCGAGCCCGCCTAGTCCAGCCCGTTTTCCAAGGCGTAGCGCGCCAGCTCCACCCGGTTGCCCAGCTGGAGTTTGCGCAGCGTGGCCTGCACGTGGTTCTCGACGGTGCGGTGGCTCAGGTGCAGGCGGGTCGCGATCTGCTTGGCGGACAGGCCCTTCGCCACCAGCCGCAGCACCTCGGTCTCGCGGGCGGTGAGCGCGGGACCGGCGGGCTCCGGCGCCGACGCCATGCGCCGGAACTCGCCGAGCACCAGCCCCGCGAGTCCGGGCGTGAACACCGGCTGCCCGGCGGCGGTGGCGTGCACGGCGGCCACCAGCTCCTCCGCCGACGCGCTCTTGACCAGGTAGCCGCAGGCGCCGGCCTTGACGGCGTCGACCACGTCGTCGCGCTCGTCGGAGGCGGAGAGGATGAGGACCTGCGTCGTCGGCGCGGCCTCGAGGACGAGCGCGGTGCCGGCGGCACCGTTCCCGTCGGGCAAGGACATGTCCATGAGGACGACCCGCGGCTGCACGGCCTTGGCGATGCGCCCCGCCGCGGCCACCGAATCGGCGGTGCCGGCCACCACGAAGCCGCGCGCCTCGAGGTCGCGGGCCACCGCTTCGCGCCACATCGGGTGATCGTCGACGACCAGCACGGAGATGTCCGCCGGCTCCGCGTCCGGCCCGCTCACCGAGGTATCCACAATTCCCACTCGACCCCTTCATCCACGCCCGTCGTCAGTTCGGCGCGACCGCCCAGCGCCCGCATCCGCCCGACGATGGACTCCGACACCCCCAGTCTGCCCTCCGCGCGGGCGGCGTCGAGGCGTCCCGGCGCGATACCGGTCCCGTCGTCGCGCACGGTGACCAGCACGGCGTCGTCGACGTCCTCGAGCAGCAGGTACGAGCGCGCACCCGGCCCGGCATGACGCGCGGTGTTCTCGAGCGCGTTCCGCACCGCCGCGGCCACCTCGGCGGCAGGGCCGGCGGGCAGCAGCACGGCGCCGCCGGGCTCGGCGAGCGTCACCGTCGACGACGCCAGGGGCCGCAGCAGGTCCCGCAGGTCGACGGTGCCGTCGGCCTCGGGTTCCGGGGCCGGACCGGCCGGCGTCTCCGCGATCAGGTGCCGCAGCGCCCGCTCCTGCTGCGCGGCCAACGCACCGAGCGCACCCAGCTCGGTGCCGGGACCGCCGAGCTCGGCGCACCGTCGGGCCAGGAAGGCGAGGGCCTGCAGCACCCCGTCGTGCACCTCCCGGGCGAGGCGCTCGCGGGCGCGCGCCTCGGCGGCGACACGCTCGGCCTCGCGGAGCTTCTCCTGCGAGCGGACCGCGACGCGCGCCGCCACGCCGAGACCCAGGCCGACGGCCATGAAGACGGGGTAGTTGGCATCGCGGACGATGGTCTCCGGGAAGGTGCCGCGGTAGATCGCGTTGACGGCGGCGATCGCGACGCCGCCGATCATGCCGGCGACCGGGCCCCCGAGGATCGCCGCCGAGACCACCGGATTGGTCAACCACAGGGTGGTGGGCAGGGTCTGGTTGTGCGCGGTGAACTCGGGCGAGGCCACCCAGACGGTGCCGAGGGCCAGCACGGCGGCCGCGGCGAACTCCCCGATCACGAAAGCGCGGTTGCGCCCGAAGCCCCGCACGTAGCCGGTGCCGGCGACCAGGCTGACCGCCACGAGCGCGCCGATCATCACCCAGCTCCAGCCGATCCGGTCGTACCGGTCGGCCTCGTCGATCTGCCGGCCCACGGCGTACACGACGGACAGCGCGCGGAACCACTGGGCGCCTCGCCAGAGCGGCGCCCGGGGGTCGCCGTCGGACGCGCGGCCCCCCGCATCGGCGCCGGAGGGTTCGACGCGCCGCAGCCGCGATGCGAGGCGTTGCATGTGCCCACGGTAACCGCTGAGTAGGCTGGCGCCCGATGCAGGCAGACGACGAAGCGCCGTCCGGGGCCGAGGCCGCCGGCGGCCCGCCGCCCGAGGAGACGCCCTCGAAGGACACCGACCTCACCCGGCGACGGCTGCGGTGGGTCCGACGGGCCCTCCTGCTGGTGATCGCGATCGTCCTCGGGGTCGAGGCCTACTTGTTCGGGCCGACGGTCTCGAAGTCCATTCGCGAGCTGGAACACATCCAGTGGGAATGGGTTCTGGCCTGCGTGATCGCCGTCTTCTTCTCGATGGACTCGTTCGCCCAGGTGACGCGCGTCCTGCTCCGCTCGGCCGGGGTGAAGGTCACGCAGCGCCAGGCCCTGGGCCTGCAGCTCGCGTCCAACTCGGTCTCGCAGACCATGCCCGGCGGGCAGGTGCTCGCGCCGACCCTCGTCTACCGCCGTACCCGCATGTGGGGCGCCTCGCGGGTGGTCGCCGCGTGGCAGATCGTGATGAGCGGCCTCCTCATGTCCGCCGGCCTCGCGGTTCTCGGCTTGGTGGGCGCGCTCCTGGCCGGCGCGAAGTCGAGCCCGTACTCGGTGATGTTCTCGGTCGGCATGCTGGTGGTCTTCATCGTGCTGGTGCAGTACGTGGCCTCCCATCCCGACGGCCTGTACGTCGTGGGCGCGCGCATGATCCGCTGGGTCAACGACCTGCGCAACAAGCCGGAGGACGCCGGCCTCGCCCGCCTGCGCGAGGTGATCGAGCAGCTCCGGGCCGTGAAGATGAGCCGCCGCTACGGCGCGCAGGCCTTCGGCTGGTCGATGTTCAACTGGATCGCCGACGTCGCCTGCCTCGCCTTCGCCTGCTACGCCGTGGGCGATGCCCCCGGCCTCGCGGCCCTCGCGGGCGCCTACGCGGCGTCGAAGGTGGTCAACACCATCAGCCCCATCCCGGGCGGGCTCGGGCTCGTCGAGGCGGCGCTGGTTCCGGCGCTGGTCCTGGCCGGGATGCCCGCGAGCCAGGCCTTCACCGCGACGATCCTGTACCGCCTGATCAGCTTCGTCCTCGTGGTCATCGTCGGGTGGGTGGTCTTCTTCGTCTCCTACCGCAGCACGATGGACATCGATCCCGACGCCCTGGACAAGAACGGCGACAAGCCCGCCGAGGAGTCCGCCTCGGCGAGGGAGTCCGAGGAGGCCGGGGCCGCCCCGCCCGGGACCGCCGCCGCAGACCCGCCCGGGGTCACCGCCGCAGACCCGCCCCGGGCCGACGGACCGCCGGACGAGAGCGGACCGTCGGACGGCGGACCGTCGACCGGGAAGACCGGCCCCGAACAGCGGTTTTAGCGCGGCCCAACCGGCGGTCAAGAGCTCGGGGGCATCGTCTGTCCTGTGAGCGGACGCCCCGCACCGCTCACGGCGCCCCGGAGTGGAGGGGGGCGAGGGGGTTGGGCCCGGCCGGGGCCGCGGTCGGGAGGACCGCGCCCCGGCCGCGTGCCGTCACACCGCGCCGCGCCATCGGATTCCCGGCAGGAGCTTCAGATCAATTACCGTTGCCGTATGCGCATCCCGGTCATCGCCGCCCTCGACGTGGTCTTCGTCCTGCTGTTCGTGGTGATCGGCCGGTTCAATCACAATGAGGCGTTCTCGCCGTCCGGCTTCGCCGAGACCGCGTGGCCCTTCCTTCTCGCGCTGACCGTGGGCTGGGCCTTCACCTATGTGCTGGCCGCACTGCGCGGCCACGAGCCGGGCCGCGCCGCGACCTTCGCCCCGGGGCGCGTTTTTCCGGCCGGCGTCATCATCTGGATCTCGACGGTGGCCTTCGGCATGACGGCCCGCGGCCTGCTCACGTCGAAGGGCGTCGAGGTCAGCTTCGTCATCGTCGCGACCATCGCACTCGGCCTGTTCCTGCTGGGCTGGCGCACCGTCGCCGGCGTCGTCCTGTCCCGTCGGGCGAAGGCCTGGAAACAGACCGCCAAGACCGGCGCCTGAACCGGGCTACTTCAGATACGCGCCCGCGACCTGCAGCGACCCGGCGCCGGACCGCTCACCCGAGACCATGATCGCGAAGGCCTGGTCGCCGCGGTAGCCGATGAACCAGCCCGGCCCCTCGGGCCCGTTGGTGCCCACGAGGCCCTTCGCCTTGGTGGAGACGAGGTCGCCGCCGTCGCCCGACGGGGAGACGGTGGAGTCCATCTTCGCCCGCACCGCCTTGAGGATCTTCTCGTCGACGTCGCCGAGCGGGGCGCTGGGCTTCGCTGTCTGGCCCTGCACCACGTAGGGCGCGGTGGTCTTGCCCTTGGCGATCGCGGAGGCGAAGACGGCCATGCCGAAGGGGGTGGCCTTGACGGTGTCGGCGCCGAGTTCCGATGCGGGCCGCCCGCCCGTGCCGGGCAGCTGGGCGGTCGTCGTCTTCACCCCGGTCATGGCGAAATCGGTGCCCATGCCGAGCGGCGCGAGCAGGGCCGACTGCTTGCCGGTGTCGTTCCCCGCGGCCGCGTTGACCTCGCTGTAGAGCGGCGCGAGAACCGGACCGGTGGTGGAGAGGCCGTTCAAGGCCCAGTCGATCGCGATGCCGCTGGCCTGCGTGTTCTGCGCCGCGGCGAGCACGGCGCCGGTGGAGACGGAGAGCACCACCATCGCGGCGGGCTGCCCGAGCTGCACCACGGCGTTCTCGACGTCGAGTTGCACCTTGGGGTCCATCGCGGCCCGCAGGTCGGGACCGGGCGGGCCCTGGAAACCGACGATCTTGGTGGGCGGCTTCCCCCTCGTGAGCAGCTGCACTTCCCAGCCCGCGGTCGCGTCGCGGTTGGCCTGCCAGGCTCCCTTGATGCCCTCGAAGAGCGGGGAGAACAGCTGTCGGTTCGCGATGAGCAGGTCGCTGGCGGGAGCATCCTGCAGGCCGGGCACCGCGGTGAGGGCGTCGCCGAGCACGCCGAAGTCGTCGTCCCGCAGGTCCACGACCGGTATCGGCTGGCCGGGGTTCGCCTTCGCCTTCGCCGAGAGTGAGTCCACGGTGACGAGCGGCGCGACCGGGGAGACGATCTTGGCGACCCGGGTCATGCTGTCGGTGAGGTTCCTGGTCTTGTTCGGGTCGATGGTGAGCCGGTGCACCGTGCCGGCGAACATCAGCTCCGACTTGTCGGCGGCGAAGACCTTCGGCGGCCTGGCGTCGGTCCGGATCTGCCGGATCGTCGTATCGGGGGTCAGGCCCGGCGCGAGCACCGCGGGGTCCCAGGAGATGCGCCAGCCGATCGACAGCTGCGACGCACTCCCCTTGGTGGTGTAGTCCCAGTCGCGGCCGTCGCCGAAGTTCCAGTGCGTCTTCACGTCGAAGGTGGCGTTACCACCCGAGTAGCGCTGCACGTTGGTGGCCTTGACCTCCACGGACTTCGCGTTCATGTCGCGCAGCGTGCGGCCGATGACGGTGCCCGCCGTGTCGGGCGAGGAGGTGAAAGCGGCGGCCGCGACGGCCTTGCCCTCGCCCAGCGCCGAGCCGTAGCCGTCGAGCATCTGCTGCACCTCTTGGAGGGCGCCGTCGCCGCACGCGGCCAGCCCGGAGCCCAGCGCGAGGAGGAGCGCGGAGGCCATCGCGGCGGCGCCGTACCGTGCCCGGCCGCTGCGTCTCACGTGGTCTCCTCGCTGCTCAGAGTGCGTTTGGCATCCCTGGCCGCGAAGTTTACCTTTCCGCACATGTCATCCTTGGGATATGGATCGGTTGATGCGCTCCGCGGACCGCGCGGAATCGTCGATGCCCGGCGTGCGGTCACGCCACTGCTTCTCCTTCGGCGACCACTACGATCCGGACAATACGCACCACGGCGTCCTGCTCGCGTGCAATGCCGAGCAGGTCGCGGCGGGTACGGGCTTCGACACGCATCCGCACCGCGCCGTGGAGATCGTCACCTGGGTCCTGTCCGGTTCGCTCGTCCATCAGGACAGCGAGGGACACGCCGGACTGGTCCATCGCGGCCTCGCGCAGCGGATGAGCGCGGGCACCGGTGTGCAGCACTCCGAACGCAACGACCGACCCGACCCGGCGGGCGCCGACGTCCGGTTCGTCCAGATGTGGGTCGCGCCGGACGACCCGGGCGGCGCTCCGTCCTACGAGCAGCGGGAGGTGGACGCCGAACTCGCCGCCGGCGGGCTGGTCCCCGTCGCGTCCGGCGACCCGGGGCAGGACGCCGCGATCCGGATCGGCAACCGCGGCGCCACCCTGTTCGCGGCACGGCTCGCGCCGGGCGGCGCCGTCGACCTGCCCGACGCGCCCTTCGGGCACCTCTACCTCGCCGACGGTGCCGTGGCCGCCGAGTCCTCGTCGGGCTCGGTCGGGCTCACCGACGGCGACTCGCTGCGCACCGTCGGGGACGGGCGGCGCGTGACCGCCGGGCCCGACGGCGCCGAGCTCCTGTTCTGGCGCATGCGCACCCGCCTGGGCGGTTGAGCGGTTACGGCAGCGGCCGGTCCGAGGGCACGACGAGGTAGCTGGGCCGCTGCGGGTCGATGAGCACGTGCTGCGGCCGGAAGCGCGTTTCCGCCGTCACCGGGCCGAGCGTCATCGACTTGATCAGGTTCAGCGCGAAAACGTCGACCCGCAGGCGGTGACCCGGCTTGAGCACCGCGCTGACGGCGTGGGTGGCGATGTCGAGCTCCACCACCTGGCCCGGCTGGACGAGCTGCCGCTGCGCGATGTCCAGCTGGTAGTAGGGCGCCGTGTAGTCGCCGCCGGCCGTGCGGAGGCTGCGCGCCTCGTCGATCTGGCGCAAGGAGGTGGTCAGCTGCCCGGAACTGATGACCTCGGACCGGCCGTCGGGCGAGACGTCCGTGACCATGACGCTCCAGTAGGCGTCTCGGGCGTCCTGGGTCGTGGTCAGGTGCAGGTTGATCGGCCCCGAGATCACGGTCGGCTTCCCGACCGGTCGGGAGCTGAAGGTGAGGCCGTTCGTTTCGGCGACCCGGTTGTCGGCGGCGCAGCCCTGGAAGACGAGCAGGCCGAACATCGCCTGGCCGGTGTCGTTCGAGCACAGCGTCGACAGCCCCGGCCCGACGGTGCGCCGCGCCGCGATCTTCGGCGGTGCGGTCTGCAGGCTGTTGTCACTGAGCGAGCCGGGGGCCGAACCCGACGCAAGGCTGGAGAGGTACATGCGCTGGTACTTCTGGTCGGGTTCGGGGAAGGTCTCGCCCTGCCACCAGCCGCCCCCCTTGCGGTGCACCGTGACCGGCGCGTAGTCGTCGATGCCGTTGTCGACGTCCTTGAGCCACTTGTCGAACCACGCCTTCTGCAGCACGTCGGCGCGGGGAGGCTGGTTCACGCCACCCATGTCGTGCGTGACCGTCACGTGGTACGAGTCGCCCATGATGAGCTTCTTCTTGCTGTTCGGGAGGCTGCTCAGATCCGAGGGCAGACGCCACTCGGTGTTGGTGAACAGGTCGTGCCAGCCGCCGAGCGCGAAGGTCGGGGTGGTGATCCTGCCGAGCGGCGTGCGGTAGGCCGCGCGGAGCGGCGAGTCCTTGTCGATCAGTTCCTTGGTCTTCGGGTCCAGTTGCTCGACGGTGGGCGAGAAGACGCCGGAGAGCAGTTGCGGCACGAAGACCGCGGGGTTCTGGATCCGGTCGCGCAGCCACGTCCAGTCGAAGGTGCCGTTGAGCATCGAGCGCACGTCGGGGACGAACTTGAGGATGTTGACCAGCGCGAGCCACGGGCCGAGGAAGCCCACGCCGAGGCCGCCGCCGGGAGCGATGATGTCGGCCGCCAGATCGGCGCCCGGCACCACGGGGAACAGCGCCTGCAGGCCCTCCGGATTCTTCGAGGCCACCTGCAGCTGGTTGATGCCCGAGTAGGAGACGCCCGTCATGCCCATGCGGCCGTTGGTCCAGGGCTGCCCCCGCACCCAGTCCAGCACCTCGACGGTGTCCTGCTGCTCGCGCTGCGCGAAGACCTGCCAGACGCCCTGCGAGTTGCCGGTGCCGCGCACGTCGACCACGACCTGGGTGTAGCCGTTCTGGACGAGCTTGCGGTCGACGCCGGTGAAGGAGTTCGCCATGCCGCCGTTGAGCACGTCGCGCAGGTCGTTGACGCCCTCGATGGGCGTGCCGGCGAAGTTGAACAGGTTGAGGACGCCGATGAGTGCGTCGGAGAGCACAGGGGTGTTCACGGCGATCTGCGCCAGCGCGCTCACGAACTTCGTGTACGGCGTCAGGTTCACGATGGTCGGGGTCTTCGTCGTGATCGCCCGGCCCGCGGCGTCGGCGGGCCGGAAGACGTTCGCCTTGAGGACGGTGCCGTCGGACATGCGGATCGGCACGTCCCAGTCCACGGTCATGCCCGGGTACTGGGTCGGGCCGTCGTGCGAGGCGATCCACTCGGGGTTGATCATCCCCGCGACACCGGGCCCCGGTTTCCCCGGCTCGGCACCCGATCGCGCCACGAGTCCGGGTGCGCTGATGCTCGCTCCGAGCAGCACGAGTGCCGTGAGCAGGGCGGCGAGGGCCAGCCGCAGTCGCGGATGTGTCAGCCTCATCACAGATTCCCCTTGCCTCCTCCGCCACGATCAGGCCAACCCTGATAGCGGTTTACCTCGCTCCGCACGCTAACGGTGTGCGGCGCCACAGGAGCATGGGACCGTAGCTTTTCCCACCAGGTGAGAGCGGAGGGTGTCGGCTGGCAGGATGGACGGGTGACGACTTCCCCCGCTCTGGACCTCAGCCACGTCGACGCCGGCATCCGCGTGCAGGACGACCTGTTCGGGCATGTCAACGGTACCTGGCTGGACACGCACGAGATCCCCGCCGACCGTTCCACCGACGGCGCCTTCTACGCCCTCCGCGACGCCGCCGAGGCGACGGTGCGCACCATCGTCGAGGACTGCGCCGCGGACGCGGGCGCGACCGGGAACACCGCGCGGATCGGCGACCTCTACGCGAGCTTCATGGACACCGGGGCGATCGCGGCCGCCGGCCTCGCGCCGCTGGCCGACGAACTGGCGGAGGTCCGGTGGGCGAAGTCCCCGTCGGAGCTGGTGACGGTCCTCGGGCGCCTGCAGCGCACCGGCGTCAGCGGGCTGCTCGGCTACTACGTGGACACCGATGCCAAGCGCTCCGACCGTTACCTGGTCAACCTGGTGCAGAGCGGCATCTCGCTGCCCGATGAGGCCTACTACCGCGAGGATCAGTACGCGCCGGTGCGGGAGAAGTTCGTAGCGCACGTCGCCGCCACCTTCCGCCTGGCCGGCGAGGTGCTCGAGGGCATCGTCACGCCGGGCGAGGAGGACGCGGCCGCGGCGCGGGTCCTCGAGCTGGAGACGGCGATCGCCGCCGGGCACTGGGACGTGGTCGCCCGCCGCGACGCCGACAAGGGCTACAACCTGCGCAGCTTCGCCGAACTCGAGGCCGAGGCGCCGGGGCTCGCGCCCTCCGCGTGGGTCGCGGCCGTCACCGGTTCCGACGGTGCCGCCGCGGCCGGCGCCGTCTTCGCCGAGGTGAACGTGCGGCAGCCGTCCTTCGCGGCGCACGCCGCGAACCTCCTCACCGACCGCCCGCTCCACCAGTGGCGCACCTGGCTCGCGTGGCGGGTGCTGCACGCGCGCAGCCCCTTCCTCACCGACGCCCTCGTCGACGAGCATTTCGCCTTCTACGGCACCGTGCTCACCGGCACGCCGGAGATCCGCGACCGGTGGAAGCGCGGCGTGACGCTGGTCGAGCAGTATCTGGGCTTCGCCGTGGGCGAGCTCTACACCGCGCAGCACTTCCCCGCGGACTCCAAGGAGCGGATGCAGGCGCTGGTCGCCGACCTGGTGGAGGCCTACCGCCGGCGGATCTCCGACCTGCCCTGGATGACGCCCGCCACGCGCGAGCGCGCCCTGGAGAAGCTGGGCAAGTTCACCCCGAAGATCGGCTACCCGGACGTCGCGCGCGACTACTCGGGACTGCAGATCCGCCGCGATGACCTGATCGGCAACCTGCGTCGCGGAGAGGCCTTCGAACACGACCGCGAGTTCGCCAAGATCGGCGCGCCCGTCGACCGCGACGAGTGGTTCATGACGCCGCAGACCGTGAACGCCTACTACAACCCCGGCATGAACGAGATCGTCTTCCCGGCCGCGATCCTGCAGCCGCCGTTCTTCTCCCCCACCGCCGACGATGCCGTGAACTACGGCGGCATCGGCGCCGTGATCGGGCACGAGATCGGCCACGGCTTCGACGATCAGGGCGCCAAGTACGACGGTGACGGCAACCTCGAGGATTGGTGGACCGACGCCGACCGGGAGGAGTTCGGCAAGCGCACGACGGCGCTCATCGAGCAGTACGACGCGCTGGTGCCGCGGGACCTGGCGGACGAGCCGGGCGGCACCGAGCACCACGTCAACGGCGGCTTCACAGTGGGTGAGAACATCGGCGACCTCGGCGGTCTCGGCATCGCCATCGCCGCGTACGCGATCGCGCGCGAGCGGGCCGGCGGCACCGTCGACGACGAGTCCACCCGCATCGACGACTTGACCGGCCTGCAGCGGTTGTTCTTCAGCTGGGGCGTAGTGTGGCGGGGCAAGTCGCGGCCCGAGGAGGCGATCCGGAGGCTCGCGATCGACCCGCACTCGCCCGCCGAATTCCGTTGCAATGCCGTCGTCTCGAACATCGACGCCTTCTACGACGCGTTCGACGTCGATGCCGGGGATCGCCTGTTTTTGGACCGCGACCGCCGCGTCTCGATATGGTGACCACCGATCAGTAACTTCCTGCGAACGACCGTCCAGCAACCGGCGGATACCCAAGCAATGACCCCGCACCGATCGGCGCGGAGAACGGGTGGCCGTGCACTCTCGTAAACAGACCAGCGAACAACTCCCTTCCGTCCTCGGTGTCGTCCACGAATCACCCGAGGTCCCGCTCGAAGAATTGACCCTCAGCGAGCGGATGGGCGAGATCGCGAGAATGTTGCGCGAGCAATCCGGAGATTCGGAGTCACTGCTCACCGCCGCGACCCAGTTCGCGGTCGAGCAGGTGCCCGGCGCGGACTTCGCCTGTGTGACCCTGGTCGACCCCAAGGGTGGCATCGCCTATCCCGTGGTCATCGGCGACGAGGCGCAGCGCGTCGCCGACGTGCAGCGCGACCTGGACGAGGGGCCCAGCGTGGGCGCGACCTTCGAGTCGACCACCATCCTCCTGCTGGAGGACACCGCCACCGACGACCGCTGGCCGCAGTTCGCCGCCGCCGCGAACGCCGCCGGCGTCGGCTCCATCCTGTCGTTCTGCCTCTACGTGCAGAACGACGCCTACGGCACGCTCGACCTCATGGCCCGCGAAGCGAACGCCTTCGACGCCGAATCCATCTCGATCGGCTCCCTCTACGCCGTGCACGCGGCGGTCGCCTTCTCGGCCGTGCGCGAGAAGGAGCAGATCCGCGCCGCGCTGACCACGCGTGACGTGATCGGGCAGGCGAAGGGCATGATCATGGAGCGCTACAAGCTGGACTCGGACGCCGCCTTCCGGCTCCTCGCCCGCCTCTCCCAGGACAGCAACGTCCGCCTCGCCGAGGTCGCCCAGCAGGTCATCGAGGCCGGGCCCGAGTAGGCCGACGGTCCGCTGTCGGCCGCACCTCCGTCCCCTGCGCGACGGCCGAATCTCCAGCGGGGACCCGGCACTCGGCCTCGCCGAGCCGAATCCGCACGCCGGTCAGCAGCGTCCCCGCCGCAGCCATGCGTCGCACGCATGGCCGCCGCGCGCAAACCTCTCCCTCCCACCGATCGGCCTGCGGACCATCCGCGCTCAAATACGGCTCGCCGGCCTCACCGGCTGCAGACAGAAGGGCCGGCACCGTCTCTCGACGGTGCCGGCCCTTTCCGCGTTCAGGTGCGAGCGCGCGACCTACTCGTAGGTCTCGCCGGCCTCGGCCTTGGCGACCAGCGAGGCGGGCGGGGTGAACTGCTCGCCGTACTTGCCGGCCAGGAACTCGGCCTGCTTGACGAAGGCCTTCGGACCGGTGAGGCCCTCGGCGGGCGTGCCCGGGCGACCCTCGTAGCCGTTGATGTACTGCAGCACACCGCCGGTCCACGCAGGGAATCCGATGCCGAAGATCGAGCCGATGTTGGCGTCGGCGACGGACGTGAGCACGCCCTCATCGAAGCAACGGACGGTCTCGATCGACTCGATGAAGAGCATGCGCTCCTGGAGCTCGGCGAAGTCCGGCTTCACGGAGCCCGACTTGAAGTGCTCCTGGAAGCCCTTCCACAGGCCGGTGCGCTTGCCGTCGGCGTAGTCGTAGAAGCCCGCGCCGTCCTTCTTGGACGTACGGCCGTTCTCGACCATCCAGTCGACCACGGCGAAGGCACCGTGCTGCGGCACGTCCTTGCCCTCGGCCTTGAGCGCGGTCTCGGTGGCGAGGCGGATCTTCTGCATCAGCGTCAGCGTCAGCTCGTCCGCCAGCTGCAGCGGCGCCGCCGGGTAGCCGGCCTGCTGGCCCGCCTGCTCCAGGTACACCGGGTCGACGCCCTCACCGATGGCCGCAAGGGCCTCGTTGATGAACGTGCCGATGACCCGCGAGGTGAAGAAGCCTCGGCTGTCGTGGACCACGATCGGGGTCTTCTTGATCTGCAGCGTGTAGTCGATGACCTTGGCCAGCACCGCATCCGAGGTCTTCGCGCCGCGGATGATCTCGACCAGCGGCATCTTGTCCACGGGGGAGAAGAAGTGGATACCGATGAAGTCCTCCTGGCGCTTCACACCCTCCGCGAGGATGGTGATCGGCAGCGTGGAGGTGTTCGAGCCGAGGATGGCGTCCGGCTCGACGATGTCCTCGATCTCCTGGAAGACCTTGTTCTTGACCTCGACGGACTCGAAGGCGGCCTCGATCACGAGGTCGACGCCCGCGAAGTCCTGCGGGTCGATCGTGGGGGTGATCCGGGCGAGCAGCGCGTCGGACTTCTCCTTCGTGGTGCGGCCCTTCGCCAGCGCCTTCTCCTCCAGCTTGACGCTGTAGTCCTTGCCCCGCTCGGCGGCGGCCTGGTCGATGTCCTTGAGCACGACCTCGATCCCGGCCTTCGCGGAGACGTACGCGATGGCGGCGCCCATCATGCCGGCGCCGATGACGCCGACCTTCTTGGCGGTGTACTTGTCGTAGCCGTCGGGCCGCGAGCCGCCACCGTTGATGTGCTGCAGATCGAAGAAGAACGCCTTGATCATGTTCTTGCTCACCTGGCCGGTGGCCAGGTTCGTGAAGTAGCGCGACTCGATCTCGAGAGCGGTGTCGAAGTCGACGTAGGTTCCCTCGAACGCGGCGGCCATGATCGCCTTCGGCGCGGGCATCGGCGCGCCCTTGATCTGCTTGCGCAGGTTGGCCGGGAAGGCCGGGGCGTTGGGGGCCAGCAGCTTGTCGATCGGCGACCCACCGGGGATCTCGTAGCCCTTGTTGTCCCAGGGCTGCACGCCGCCCTCGGGGTTGGCCTTGATCCACGCCTTGGCGGCGGGGAGCAGCTCGTCGACGGTGCCGACGACCTCGTTGACGAGGCCGGTCTGCTGCGCCTTGGTCGGGTTCATCTGCGTGCCCTGGAGCAGGACGCCCATGAGCGCGCCCTGCAGGCCGAGCATCCGCACGGTGCGGGTCACGCCGCCGCCGCCGGGGAGCAGGCCCAGGCTGACCTCGGGGAGGCCGATCTTGCTGCCCTTGGCGTCGGCCGCGATGCGGTAGTTGGCGGCGAGGGCGATCTCGAGGCCACCGCCGAGCGCGGCGCCGTTGATGGCGGCCACGACGGGCTTGGGCAGCTTCTCCAGGCGCCGGAGGTCCTTCTTGATCTCCTGGACGTTGTCGAAGACCTGCTGCGCGTCGGCCTTGGTGGCCTTGCGGATCTCGGTCAGGTTGCCGCCGGCGAAGAAGGTCTTCTTCGCGGAGGTGATGACGACACCGGTGATGGACTCGACCTCGGCCTCAAGGCGGTCCACGGTGGCGCGCATGGACGTGCCGTACAGCTCGTTCATGGTGTTCGCGGAGCTGGTCGGATCGTCCATCGTCAGCACGACGATGCCGTCGGCGTCCTGCTCCCAGCGGATCATGTTGTCAGACATGGTTCTTTGTCTCTCCTGTTGTTCCGGCGGGCGTCAGACGCGCTCGATGATGGTGGCCGAGCCCATGCCGCCGGCGATGCACAGCGTGATGAGGCCGTAGCGGCCGCCCGTACGCTCCAGCTCGTCGAGCACGGTGCCCACCAGCATGGCGCCGGTGGCGCCGAGGGGGTGGCCCAGCGCGATGGCGCCGCCGTTGACGTTGACCTGCTCGCGGTCGAGCTTGAAGTCCTTCATCCACTTGAGGACCACGGAGGCGAAGGCCTCGTTGAGCTCCCAGACGTCGATGTCGTCCTTGGTCAGGCCGGCCTTGGCCAGCACCTTCTCGGTGGCCGGCGTCGGGCCGGTCAGCATGATCGTCGGGTCGGCGCCGGTCGACGCGGTGGCGACGATGCGGCCGCGCGGGGTCAGGCCGGCCTTCTTGCCACCGGCCTCGTTGCCGACGAGGACCAGCGCGGCACCGTCGACGATGCCCGAGCTGTTGCCACCCGTGTGGACGTGGTCGATCTTCTCCACCGTGGTGTAGCGCTGCAGCGCGACGGCGTCGAAGCCGCCCATCTCGCCGATCACGGTGAACGCGGGGCGCAGCTTGCCGAGGTCGGCGGCGGTGGTGCCGGGGCGACGGTGCTCGTCGTTGTCGAGCACGACGAGGCCGTTCTGGTCCTTCACAGGCACGACCGACTTGGCGAAGCGGCCCTCGTCCCAGGCCTTCGCGGCGAGCTCCTGCGACTGCGCCGAGTACTCGTCGACGTCGTCGCGGGAGAAGCCCTCGATGGTCGCGATCAGGTCGGCACCGATGCCCTGGGGCGCGATGTAGTTGTCGTAGCTGTACTGCGGGTCGTAGAACAGGGCACCGAAGTCGGAGCCCATCGGCACGCGGGACATCGACTCCACGCCACCGGCGAGGACCAGGTCGTCGCCCAGGGCCGAGCCGACCTTCTGCGCGGCGATGTTGGTCGCTTCGAGGCCCGAGGCGCAGAAGCGGTTGATCTGCACGCCCGCGACGGTGTCCGGCAGGCCGGCCACGATGGAGGCGGTGCGGGCGATATCGGCGCCCTGCTCGCCCACCGGCGAGACGACGCCGAGCACGATGTCGTCGACGGACGCGGGATCGAGCTCCGGGTTGCGGTCCTTGATCTCGTCGATCAGGCCGACCACGAGATCGGTGGGCTTGATGGCGGTCAGCGAACCGCCCTTGAGCTTGCCACGGGGCGTGCGGATCGCCTCGTAGATGAATGCGTCAGACACTTCGGTCTACCCGTCCTTTCGAAGAAGGTGTTCCCGACCCCCGCGGATACCGCGAAGCCCGGCACTAATACAGGCTAACCGTATGTAGCTTATTTGAAAAGAACACCAGGTAGAACCTGGTATAAAACGGCCCAGATGGGCTATCGTGACGGTAATCATGGCACCTGCACCACGTTCCGCGGGCACCCGCCTGCGCCCCGCCGAGCGGCGTCGACAGCTGGTCGACGCCGCGACCGAGCTGTTCCTCGACCAGGGCTACGGCAAGGTCTCCGTCGCCGATATCGCCCGCGCCGCCGGGATCAGTGGACCCAGCGTGTATCGGCACTTCCCGGACAAGGAGGCCATCCTCGCGGCGGCCATGCGCTCCGCCGTGGACGAGATGGCGGAGACCACCGCGAAGGTGCTCGCCCGCCCCGGTGCCACTTTCGACGACCTCTCCTCCGCCGTCTTCACGATGGCCGTCTCCCGGCCCGGGCCGCTCGCCCTGTGGCGCTGGAACCGGCGGCACCTGACCGCCGAGCAGGCGCAGGAGATGATCGTGGCGAGCGAGGGTGTGCTCGGCTCCTGGACCGAGGTGCTGCGGCGCGACCATCCGGAAGTCACCGACGACGACGCCCGGGTCCTCACATGGGCCGTGCTCGCCGTCGGCGGCTCCGTCCCGCCCAGCCGCGGCCGCATCGGCATCCGCCGCTACCGCGCCGATCTCGAGACGATCGCGCAGCGCGTGCTGCGCGCGGCACCGTCGACCGCCCCGGAGCTGCCCGCTCCCCCGCCCCGTCGCGCCCCCGTGGTGCGCAGCGACGAGATCCTCGACGCCGCCTCGGCGCTCTTCTTCACCCGCGGCTACAGCACCGTGAGCATGGACGACATCGGTGCGGCCGTGGGCATCTCGGGTCCCAGCGTGTACGGGCACTTCCCGTCGAAGGGCTCCATCCTGGTGGGCATCGTCGCCCGGGCGCGCGCCGCGCTGGAGATCGGCGTCGTCGGTGCGGCAGGGATGTCCGACGGTGACCCCCTCGCCGAGCTCCGCGCCCTGGTTCGGTCGTACGCCGCGAACCTGGTGACCTCGACCGACCTCGCCGTCGCCTTCACCGTGGGCCGCGAGGTGGTCATCGAGTCCGGCGGCGAGGCGCTGCTCGCCGCCCAGAAGTCCTATGTGGCCCGCTGGGTCGCGCTGCTCGCCGCGGGATCCGACGGTGCGCTGGACGCCGCCGGTGCCCGCATCGCCGTCGGCGCCGCCATGACCATCGCCAACGACTTCGCCCGCACCCGCCGCCTGCGCCGCCGCCCGCGCTTCCACGACGAGCTCGTCCACCTCGTCGACGCCGCCCTGGGCATCTGACCCCACCCTCGGCGGCTCACGAGGTGGTGTTGTCGCTCAGAACAGCCATGCGCGCCACGCATGGCTAGCGAATGCCCAGGTCAACGGGATCTTCAGCGGCCTGAGCCATGCGCGCCGCGCATACCCCGGCACTGATCGCACAGGACCCGCAGCGTCGTGATGCGGTGCCGCCCGCCCACGCCCTCCCCGCGCTACACCCATTCGCGACCCCAGCGTTCCAACCCCCACCAGAAGCCGTTCGTCCAACCGGGGACCGGCCTACCCCCGCTCGGCATTCGCTCCCCCACCCGAAGCCACGATCACCCTCGGCGTCAGCAGCCGCCGGGGAAGGCTGTCGGCCTACCAGCCGTTGACGTGCAGGACCGTCTCCAGCGGCGCGCGCTTGGCGGGCTTGAAGTCGGTGCCCTTGGTGTAGGCGACGGGCAGCAGCACGCCCTGGCGGACGGTCTCCGGGATGCCCAGCGCCTCGGCGACCTCGCGCTCGTACTCCAGATGCAGAGTGGTCCAAGCGGATCCGAGTCCGCGCTCCCGCAGCGCCAGCGCGAGGCTCCACGCGGCGGGAAGCAGCGAACCCCACAGGCCGGCCTGATTCCCCTCGGGCAGCTCGCCGCCGGGCACGTGGATCGCGCCGATCACCAGCGCGGGCACCTGCTCCATGACCTCGGCGAGGTAGGTCGCGCTCGAGGCCACCTTCTCGGCCGTCTCGAGGTCCTTCGGGGGCTTCGCCGCCCGCGCCGCCGCACCGGCCTCGGCGTAGGCGAAGTAGGACTTGCGGTAGTACTCCGCGACGATCTTCTTCGGCTCGGGATCGGTGAGCACGATCCAGTGCCAGCCCTGGGCGTTGCTTCCCGACGGTGCCTGCAGCGCCACTTCGAGTGCGTCGGTGATCACCTCGAGCGGCACGGGCCGCTCGAGGTCGAGGCGCTTGCGCACCGACCGGGTGGTGGTCAGTACCTCGTCGGCGGACAGATCCAGGTGCGGGAAGTCGAGTGCCATGCTCACGAGCCTAGCGAGCCGAACTACTGTGTGCGGGCCGAGCCGCTCCCCCGCTTGGCGCGGTCGAGCGTCGCGAGGGACTTCTTCGCGGCGGCGAGCTCCTCCTGCAGGGCTGCGACGCGCTCCGCCGCGGCATCACGGGCCGCGGAGAGCACCTCGTCGACGGCGGCCCGCGCCTCCTTGTCGCCGAGGCCGGCCAGCGCCTTGTGCAGCGCGGGAAGCGGGATCTCCTGCACTCCGGCGGGTTTCTGCGCGTTCCGGGTGACCTTGAGCGAGGCCGTGTTATCGGCGCCCACGTACACGGTGATCGCGACCGAACGGGCCGTCCGCACGGGCGCCGCTTTCGCGGGCTTCGCCGGGGCGGTCGTGGCGGTGGCGGGCTTCGCAGCGCCTTTCGCGGGAGCGGCCTTCGGTCCGCGCCGCACCGCCTTCGGCTGCTTGGTGGCGCGCAGTTCCCGTGCGTCGTAGGGCAACTGGTCGTCGATCCCCGTCGGCTTGACGGTCACGACGGCACCGTCGACCTCGACGACGCGGGCGGACGACCCGGGCTCGAGCCCCAGGCTCGGTACCCCTTCGACAAGGTAGACCAGCGGCTTCTTCCCTTCGGCGAGGGCCGCGGCGTACCGCGCGAGATCGTCGGCGGTCAGGGTCTGTTCTGCCACTACTTGATTCCCTTCGTCAGGGCGGGCACCACGGACTGCTCGATCCTGTCGATGGCCAGCGGCCCGCCGTAGAGGAGCGCATCCACGCCGTTCGTCTTGTCCACGATGATGATCGGCACGCCGTAGGTCAACGACGACGGGACGCCGTCGAAGCCTCCATTGCCGCCCGCCGGGTCGGTGCGCGCGACGACCGTCCGATCGACCTGGCTCGAGTTCACCGCCTTGTAGATGTCGCCCGACGCGAGATTGCGCCACGAGCCCGCGCCGTCGACAGGCGTCTGCGTCGCGAAACCCAACTGCCCCAGCAGCTGCAGCGCGTTCGCCGAGGGTCCGGCGAGCCTCGTCGCCGTACCGTCGTAGTGCACGATGTCGAGCTTCTTGCCCGAGAACTCGGGGTGTGCGGAGCGGAGCGCGGTGATGCGGCCCTCGTAGGTCTTCTTCACGGCGTCAGCGCGGTCCTTCGCCCCGAGCGCCTCCGCGATGAAGGCGAGTTGCTGCTGCCAGGTCCAGCCGGCCTTCCCCTCCTCGGAGACCGCGATCGCGCGGCCGCCGGCCAGCGATTTGAGCTCCGCGACCTTCGCCGCGGCGTCCGGATCCGTGTCGAGGATCAGGTCGGGCTTGGCCTTCTCGATCGCCGACCTGTCCGGGTTGGTCGACGTGCCGGCGCTGGGGACTCCGGACAGCGCGGATACCCACGACGGCAGCTCGGACTTCGGGCCGTTCGCCCCCGCGACCACCTCGAAGCCGAGCGCGGCGACCAGCTCCGCATCGCCCGGGCCGAGGGCCACGATGCGCTGCGGCCGGTCGGTGAGCTCCGTCGAGCCGTTGACGTCGGTGACCGTGCGGGCGCTCCAGGCGTCGAGCGCGGGCCGGCCGTCGTCGTCGCCGCCGCTGAATACGGCGATGCCCAGCACCGCCGCCAGGATCGCGACGAGGGCCACGGCCCCGCCGATCAGCAGTCTCCGGCGCTTCGTCGACGTTTTCGCCTTCGGCGTGCCCGGGCCGGCGTGCACCGGCATCGACGGCGAACTCGGCCCTGTCGGCCCGGCGGGTCCGCGCGGTCCGGCCGGGCCGACGGGGCCCAGCAGACCCGTCGGCGCTCCGGGCGGCAGCCCCTGCGCCCCGGGAGCGGACTGGTTGAAGCCGGTCGCGAGCGCCGGATTCGACGGCGTGCCCTGCCAGTTGACGCCCTGCGGCGCAGAGGGTGGCGCCATGCCCGTCGCGCCCGACGTGCGGCGCGCGGCGGCGGTCAGGGCGTCGGCGAAGGCACCGGCGGTGGCGAACCGATCCGCGGAGTTCTTGGCCATCGCCCGGCCGAGGACGTGGTCGATCTCCGGCGACAGGTCCGGCCGCTTGAGCCGGATGCTCGGCGGGTTCTGGCTGATGTGCGCGAGCATCAGCTGCCCCGCCACATTGGTCGTGAACGGGGGCGACCCGGTGAGCAACGCCACCGTGGCACAGGCGAGCGCGTAGACGTCGGCGCGAGGGTCCACGGCGCGCCCGAGCAGCGCCTCGGGCGCCGTGTACGCGAGGGTTCCGACGACGGTCCCCGTCTGCGTGTGCTGCCCGACCTCGGTTTGCGCGGCTCCGATCCCGAAGTCGGCGAGCTTGACCTGCTCGCCGCGGCGCCCGCGGTCGACGAGGAAGTTCGCGGGCTTGACGTCGCGGTGGAGGATCCCGTGCTGGTGGGCGTAGTCGAGTGCGTCGGCGACCTGCTCGATCACGGCGACGGTGCGGTCGAGGCTGAACGGACCTTCCCGCTGGACGGTCTCGGCGAGGTTGCCGCCCTCGACCAGCTCCATCGCGATCCACAGGTGCCCGTCGGACTCCCCGCGGTCGTAAACGTCCACGATGTGCGGGTGCTTGAGGCCCGCGATCAAGTCCGCCTCACGGTCGAACCGCGCCCGCACGGACGGATCCGCCGAGAGCTGGGACTGCAGCACCTTCAGTGCCACGGAGCGGGGCAGCGTGCGGTGCCGCACGCGGTAAACCGTGCCCATGCCACCGGTGCCGAGCACCGACTCGACCACGTACCCCGCGATCGATTCACCGGGTTGCGACGCCACGAACACACCTCCGCTCCTGCATTTGTACAGCGGTAAGAATCTACCGCGACGCAGGTTGCGTGCCGCTTAATGTGAGGTTGGCGGTTCCCGAAGTCTGTCACGGCGTCCGCCGCGAGCGCCGTCGTAGGACTCCTCGCCGCTCCAGCTCCCGACGTCACGGAGCTCACCTTTCGATACGACGGTGCTCGTCGACAAGTAGCCTGAGCGAGTCCAGGCTGCGGCACGACGTGCGCCGCGACCAGCAAGGAAGGAACCCCATGACGCAAGGGCCTCAGCCACCGGGGCACCAGGGTCCGCCGCCGGCGACTTACCCGCCGATGCAGCCGCCGACCCCCGGACCTCCGCAGCGCTCGGGCAGGACGGCCCTCATCGTTGTCGTCGTCGTGGCCGTCGTGATCGCCATCATCGCCGTTGCGGCATTGGCATTCACCCTGACCCGGACCGACGGAGGGACGAACACCACCACAGCCTCCGCCTCCCCGAGTTCGTCGAAGGCCACTCCGACAGAGGACTACCGTCTTCGAGGAACCCTCACATCGAAAGCGCGTGTATGCGTAGCAAGCGGCTTGGTGTCGCAGCAGATGCCGAAGTTTGAGACGCCGCTCAACTACACACGCCCGACTTTGGACGCCGATATTGCGAAAGCCAGGCAGGACCTTTCCCGTCTGGCGGCGCGGATTTCGCCCAACGCAGTCGAACCAGTTCGCAGCACGTTGCAAGACTGGATTACGGCATTTGCCGATATTCTGGACTCATACTCCCGCCGCGAGCCTGCCGCCGATGTCAAGCTCAAGGGCGACCTGGTCGACAATCTCGCTGGCCAACTCAACGGCCTCTGCGAAGGCTGAATCCGTGGGAGACGGCACTAAGCCTTTCACCGAACACTCAGTCCAGATCCTCGGCACACTCTGGGAGGATTCGATAACTCCAGCTGACCTATTGTCAGCGGTCTCTGGCCGCTGGGCGCGCATCGGCAGATGCCTTTAGGGTCGCAAGTGAGGGGTCAGCAGCCGCGCTGCGCCTGGGGCTCTCCGGAACAGGCCTATTCGTGGAACGCGCGTCAGGAACGTGGTTTCAGGCCTTTCTCCCGTTCGTCCAAGTCGGAGAGACGTTCGGCCAGATCGCGCTCACCTTCGCCAACATGTCTCGCGCACTGGCGGAAACGAACATTGCGCCGGCAGAAGTCGTCTACCAGGCCGAAACGGAGATCCAGGCCGCCCGCGCTCAGGCAACTGCATTGGGCCAGGATCCTACCCCTGTCATCAAGTCGATCATCGCCGATGCCCAGGCAATGGTGTCTGCGCTCTCGGCGAAATTCGTTGCCGCTGTCGGAGGCCCACCTAGTGGGGGTGCGGGATTCCAGACCCTCGGCGGGGCCCCGGCCCCTGCGGGCCCACCAGCTCCGAGAGAAACGTTAGGTGGTCACCTATCTCCGAGCGCGCACTCCCCGATCGGCCCGACCGTCCAGGACTGGATCACCGCCTACGTCGACCTCCTCGCTTCCTACTCCCGTCGGGAACCAGCCGGGGATGTGAAGTGGAAATTTGACCTCGTCAGCGACATCGCGGCGCGAATGAACCAGATGTGCAAGAGCGAGTAACGTGGGCAACGGTAAGCCCTTCGTGAACAGCGCGATCCCGATCCGCGGCGTCGGCTGCGCAGTCGGGCTCGCCGTCGGCACCTTTCTCACGCCGTACGCCACGAAAATCCTGCCGAGCCGGAACCTCGTTCTACGGTCCGATCCCGTTGCGCTCAGTGTGAGGTTGGCGGGTCGTCAGAGGACGAACGCTCGCCCGTCTTGCCCCATCGGGGCGCGCTCGGCGGCTGCAACGGACGGCGCCGGTGGCTGCGCTCGCCCTGCCCCTGGTCGGGTCGCACCCAGCGGTCCCCGCCCTGCTTGCGCTGGGTGCCCCGGCCCCGCTCGTAGGGCGGCGGGGGTAGCGGGCGGACCGGACGCACCGGCGGCGCGGGCGGCGGCACCGGTCGCTGCGGCGGCTCCGGAATGCCGGGCGCCGCGGTGTGCGCACCCGGACCTCGAGCGGCGGGCGCCGAATAGGGGTGGGGTGCACCCTGCGGTTGCGAGGCGCCATCCGGCCCCGCGTGCCGCCCCGCCGGCGGCACCGCGACCGGCGGCGCCGCGACCTGCGGCGCCCGCGCAACCGGACGCTGCGCGGTGGGCTGGGGAACGGTCCCGCCGGGGGCCAGCCGTGGTGGCGCGGGCACC
>NZ_VIGW01000022.1 GCF_007858435.1 Tsukamurella asaccharolytica
GTCGGCGCAACCACACTGCGCACCCGCGGCCGCCCATCCACACCCCGGACTCTAGCGGCTCAGGGCCCCACTCAGGTGGGGCCGAATGAAACCGCCCTACCGGGGCCAGATCAACTTGACATAGCCAGACGGGTGTGGTGGTGAGGTCTGTGTCGCACCGTGGCGCGGAGCGTCCTCGACCTTTTTCAAGAAGAGACGGGTTGGGGCATCGTCCTGGGCGCGGCGTGCGGTCGGAGGGGTGGGCGAGGCTACGGGGTGCGCGCAAGCACGACGGGCAGAGGTCAGCGAGTAGGCAGTGGTGGATAGGACATGCGAATGCCCATCCGAGTCTCCACTGCAGTTGCCATCGGCCATGGTTGTCGTCGAGGCAGTACGGGCAGAAGCGCGACCCGGCGCGCCGGGTCCATGGGGCAGTGCTCGTGAGCTGGTGGGTCTGAGGGTCGATCAACACGGCGGTGCCGTGGTAACGCTGGAGGGTGAGCGCGGACGAGTTGTCGGTCTGCGTCGCGGTCTGGAGATGTTCGAGTTCTGTGCCGGCGAGCGTTACGGTCCACGGTGGATACGGTTTTCGGTCGTCGTTGTGCAGACCTACTGCGGCGAGGATGTCGCCCCAGGCGGTGTGTGTGCGGGCGGCGACGGCTTCAAGCCAGGAGTCGATCGCTTCACCGGGAATCGGGGCCACTCTGATGGGTAGTGTCCTCGGCGGACCCACGGACGGGGTCATCCTGCCGCATCCATTCGTGTTGTGATGCGACCGCTGGCGAAGGCAGCTTTGAGCTCGTTTCGGGCGGCCTCGGCGGCCTGGTCGATCTTGACCGTATCGAGTAGCCCGGCGTCGAGCCGTTCATGGCAGGTGCGGATTGCCCGTTGGCATCCGACCCTGATCAGGGTCATCAGTGAGCCGATCTGCCCGGTCGATCGGATGTAGAGATAGTCCGAGAGGTCACCGGCGATCATGCCTGGATACTTGTCCGCGAGGACCACCTTCTGCTCAATCCTCTTGAGAGTTCGGCTCCAATCCTGTCGCCCTGAGTCGCTGGTGAGATCGAAGGGATCCATCGTCAATCTCGTGGTCCGTCTGCCGGTTTGTGCAAGAAGTGCACCTTGGTAGGCGTCGCCCTCGGAGAACATGCCTCGGTCCTTGAGGTCGACGCCAGCGAAGATCATGGTCACCGGAAATTCGTTAGCGATGTATTTGAAGTGGTTGCTGACTTCGACACCGGAGGTGGATCGAAGCCTGAGAAAGTGGAGGTCGTCGACGATGAGGATCTTGGTCTCGCACTCGAGGACGCTGTTGAGGGCGCGCTGCGCGAAGTCTGCCGCGCTGCCTCGTGTTTGACCGGGGTGTGCGTAGAAGGACAGCATCGCGCGATTGAAGTCGCGCAGGCCGGTGTTGCCGGTCAAGCCGACTCGGCAGACGGGCCATCGTTCGTTGCCATCTGGTGTCTGCTCTCCGCGTTCGGAGATCTCGCGGCGGTGGAAGGCTTTGGCGAACGCCAGCATCGCAGTCGTCTTACCCAAGCCAGGAACCGCGTCGATGGCGACTGCGCCCTTGGGCTTGTCGCAGTCTTGGGCGTTGGAGTCGATGATGTCCCAGAGGTCCTCGTGGATGTCACCGAGTTGCCGAGTTCTCAGGGTCCCCAGGTTGGCGTGCCAGTCCCGGCGCTCTCGGTCGTACGCGGACCGTGCGTTGTCGCTCAGTGCCTCGAGCTGATTGCGGGTGAGTTGCTCTGGCGGAACGCGATCTGGTGTGTTGACGAACTTCTTCCAGCCTTCCTTCCGTGCCAGGGTGAGGTTGTCGAGGGCTGGACGAGGCTCGTTCATACGTCCTCCAGCGCGTCGGCGTAGTAGTCGTCGGCGCTGACCAGGTCGAACTCGTCGTCGTCACCACCCGAGGGTTGCGCTGGCCCGATAGCTTCCGATAGCTCGGCTGAGTTATCGGAAGCTATCGGGTCACTCGTCGTTGGGGCGGACTGAGCAAGGACTCGCGCGACCGAGGGCAGGGAACTCACAGCGGGTTCGCCGACCATGCGGTCAAAGTCCTGTGACGCTCTTGCCATCCGTAGTGCAATCCTCCGATCGACGGCAGTCGTGCCCAGACCGATTTTCCATCGTTCGAAGAGGTCGGCGACTGCGAGGCGATCGTCGGGGTACCGGTACTTCGATGCTGCCAACTTCCGCGCGTATACGAGACCGTCCTCGCTGCAGGGCATCGCCAAAGCGGGTGCATGCTCCCAGACGAGGGGGTACCACTTGTTGTCGTCGAGGCGTCGGATGTAGACCGTGGTGATGTCGTCAGGGTCGTAGTAGATCGGCCACCTTCCGCGTGCCTCACCGCTGTACGGGCTTGTCACGTTGCGCAGGCCGTTGAGCCCTTCCCCGTTGTAGCGGCGGCAATCAATCTCCACTCCGTAGTGGAGGATCTGCCGCCACTCGGACTTGAGGAACTCGTAGGCAAAGTCGGGGTCTCTGGAGGCTTCGATGTAGCCGGCGCGGGCCACGCCGTGCTCGAACATCGCTGCGGGCGACATCCGCAGGCCCGGCACACGAGGGTCGACGAGGCTCGAGTGCGGACGGTGGTGGTAGACGACCGCGATCCATTCACGGATGATGGTCTCGAGTTCGTCGATATAGAAGAAGGCATCAGCTTCGGGACTCTCGCCTCGCGAGTGGATATCGGGTCCCTTGTAACCGGGAAGCGCCTGAAGCAGGTCTTCGCGGATAGTTCTGAAGAACCGTTCAACCGGTCCCTTGTCACGTCCGGTTCTCAGACGGGCCGGCTGGACAGAGATTCCCATCCGCTGACAGACACTCATCATGTGCTGTGACAGGTAGACCTTGCCGTGGTCGACGACGAGAGTCTCAGGCACGATGGCCGGCCCCGCCGAGCCGGCCGCCGTGCGCTCAGCACTCAGGTCGACGAGGACTGATCGCGGTAGTCCGTGCTCGGGCCACACTGCGTGCGCTGGCCAGTTCTCGCCTGCTGGTCTGGGGCGGTACATCTCGTAGAGCACCGCCGCCACGTCGACGGACTTCGTCGATACTGGCGTGAGGCGAAGTCCGGTGATACACCGGGTGTACCAGTCCATTGCGACCGTCAGTTCTATCTGTACCCATCTGAGGGTCACTGGGTCGAGGCCGAAGACATCTAGCCTGGTGGTGTCCATGAGGACGTACTCACCTGGTCGCGTTGGTCGGAGCTTGCCGTAGACGCCTTCCGGTCTACCAGCGATGTCGCGATTCCGTTTCGTCGAGAGTCGGAACGTCGGATACCGCCGTTCAAGTTCGGCGAGCACTCGGAACGCGGTCGCGCGGGAGGGTAGCTCGACGGCACCGTCAAACTTCGCGATTGCTCTGGCGTTGGTGTGTTCGATGACCAGGGTTCGTGATGGCTTTGACAGGCCTCCGTGCTGAACCATGACCTCGATTGCGATCTCTTTCCAGCGTCGATCTACCCTCGGGTGATCGTGCGAGGGCGTCGCCTTCCGGGCGTCGGCGAGACCGGCTTCACCGTGGGATCGGTAGTCCATTACCCAGCGTTCGAGGGTTCGCTTTCCTACGCCGAGTTCGGCGGCCTTCGCGGAGTATCGCTGGGTCATGGTCGTATCATGGGCATATTCGGGGCGAGGTTCGCCGGGTGCCGCCAGTTCGCTCGAACCGGCCTTGTAGCCGGTGAGCACTTCGCGAATGTGCTGTGCGCGCTTGGCGATCTCGTCAAGCTCCTGTCGGCTCAGGCTCGATAGAATCGCGCTTGCTGGTTCGATCGAGTTGGTGCTGGCGTCTTCCGCTAGGGGTGGGATGATCTTGGCCCGTTCTGATCCCGACAGCTCTTTGGCAGCGATTCTTCGGTACCCGCCGTCCGCGTGACTTTTGGCGATCAGCTGCAGGTTCCCACCTGTTGCGTCGAGCTCGACCACTTCGAGCGATTCGCCGTCGTAGAGGATGTGGGTCCCGACCCCCAGACGTGCTGCACTGCGGTTCATCGAACCTCCGTAATTTGACTTCGCCCGGTCAGGTGAGCGTCTATGTCGACGCGAAGTTGTTGGGTCCAGATCAGGTGGAAGAGGGTCGCGCGCAGCGAGTGCGCAGGGGCGTCGATTCCTCGCAGTGTGTCTGCGATGGTGCGTCCTGTGACTGCTTGCCGGAGGACTTGTTCGATGGCTTCAGGAGCGAAGTGGCGTGGGTCGCGAAAGCCTGCGAGGAACCTGACGTTCGTCAATCGAGTCGTGGGCGGTTCTGTGGCGACCGTGTAGCGCCATCCGCGAGCTTCAACTACGTGGCGCGTCCAGGCCAGGGTCGCTGCCACGTTTTCCTTGTCCGCCAGTCGCGCTGGTTTGACGTCGACTACGACAGGTCCTGATTCGGTGTCGAGGAGGTAGTCGGGAACGTGTGATCGGACCTTTCCGTCGACTTCTGTGGTCAGCCGGAACGGTTGGGCAGCGATCCCTCGAACGTCGGCGTCGAAGTCAGCGAGGAGCAGGTTTGCAAGCTCAAGGCGTGATTCGTAGATCACCAGGCGCTGCGTGGTGGACGCCCAGTACCACCCTGAGTAGTGCTTCTGGCCGTAGTACCAGCGAAAGGTCCGCCAAGGATCGGCGCCGTTTAGTTCGACGCTGGACGCAGTCGCGAAGTCGGTCGTTCGCGCGCAGCCATCTGCCCCGCGACGGTAGGTGACTTCCACCGCGGGCCCCGAGTTGTCTCCGGGAGGCACAGTCCTGAAGCTGCCACTTCTGGTCGGACTTCGTGGGACGTCATCCGGCGTGTCTCAAGTAGTTGGCACAGGTGCCGCTGTGATGCCAGGTCTGGTGAGACAGCGCCACGAAATCTGAGACCCTACAAACGAGAAGGTCAGCCCTTGGCCATGTCCACAAAGCGCGAGTAGTGCAGTTGGTGGGCGACGGTGACGGTCGCGGTAGGGCCTGCACGATGCTTGCCGAGGATGAAGTCGGCCTCGCC
The DNA here is from genome assembly GCF_007858435.1 of Tsukamurella asaccharolytica. Classification (GTDB taxonomy): domain Bacteria; phylum Actinomycetota; class Actinomycetes; order Mycobacteriales; family Mycobacteriaceae; genus Tsukamurella; species Tsukamurella asaccharolytica. Next base: position 4,957 of record NZ_VIGW01000022.1, read on the forward strand.
CGCGCGGGGATCGTCGCGCTCGTAGGCGTCGGGGCGGTGCACCAGGACGACCATGTCGGCGTCCTGCTCGAGCGAACCGGACTCGCGGAGGTCGGCGACCTGGGGCTTCTTGTCGGTGCGCTGCTCGGGACCACGGTTGAGCTGCGCGACGGCGATGAGCGGGACCTCGAGCTCCTTGGCCAGCAGCTTGAGCTGCCGGGAGAACTCCGAAACCTCCTGCTGACGGGATTCGACCTTCTTACCCGAGGTCATCAGCTGCAGGTAGTCGATGACGATGAGCTTGAGGCCGTGCCGCTGCTTGAGCCGGCGGGCCTTCGCGCGGATCTCCATCATCGTCAGGTTCGGCGAATCGTCGACGAACAGGGGCGCCTCGGAGATCTCCGACATGCGGCGCGCAAGACGGGTCCAGTCATCGTCGGACATGTTGCCCGAGCGCATGTCGGCGAGCTTGATCCGCGCCTCCGCGGAGAGCAGGCGCATGACCACCTCGGTCTTGCTCATCTCGAGGCTGAACAGGACGCCCGGCAGCTGGTGCTCGATGGCGCAGGAGCGCAGCACGTCGAGCGCCATCGTCGACTTACCGGCACCGGGACGCCCGGCGACGATGATCATCTGCCCTGCGTGCAGGCCGTTGGTGAGGGCGTCGAAGTCCGTGAAGCCGGTGGGCACGCCCATGCTGACGCCGCCGCGCGAGGCGATGGCGTCGATCTCGTCCATCGTGGGCTGCAGCAGCTCCTCAAGGATCACGTAATCCTCGGACGCCTTGCGCTCGGTGACGTCGTAGACGGCGGCCTGCGCGCGGTCGACGACCTCGGCGACGTCGGAACCCTCGGACCCCGAGTAGCCGTACTGGACGATCCGGGTCCCGGCCTCGACGAGCCGCCGCAGGATGGCCTTCTCGGCCACGATCTCCGCGTAGTAGCCGGCGTTGGCCGCCGTGGGCACGGTGGAGATCAACGTGTGCAGGTACGGCGCTCCCCCGACACGCTTGAGCTCGCCCCTGCGGTCCAGCATCGCGGAGACGGTGACGGCGTCCGCGGGCTCACCGGCGCCGTAGAGGTCGAGGATCGCGTCGTACACCGACTGGTGGGCGGGCCGGTAGAAGTCGCCCGGGCTGAGCACCTCGAGCACGTCGGCGATGGCGTCCTTGGACAGCATCATGGCGCCCAGCACGGACTGCTCGGCGGCGATGTCCTGCGGGGGCTGACGCCCGAAGTCCTCGCGGGGCGGACCGTCGGGAATCGACTCCGGACGTCCGGCGGGCCCCGCAGTGAACTCCTGCTCGTCAGTGACAGACACCGCGCACCCACCTCATCTCACGCCCCCGCCGTCGCTGCGCAGCGACGAGGACTCGCCTGTACTCGAACTGTCTACCGCGGACCCCTGACCAAAAGTCGGATGGCAACCACCTCGGCGGGGGGTCGCGAGCGACGCACGTGAACGCTAGGCGCTCCGCTCGGGACCGCAAAGCGGGCCTGTGTACCGATCTGTGCGCGATCTGTGGAGGGCGCGCGGTCAGGGTGGGGACGGCTGTGTGGACCGATGGGGAAAACCTGTGGAAACTCCGCCGCGCGATCTTGATCGTCCCAGCACGAACGCGGTAATAAGGGTGGGTACCGTTGTGGATCGAGATTCCTCCGCGTGTCGCACCGTCCTGACATTCGGGCGTGTCGTGAGTGAATCAGCCACCGTCGCGCTGAGAAAACCACCCTCAGTTGTTACCCGCCGGTCACCTCCTGAGGCTCCTACCAGCGCGAACGCAGGGGCGGACGGCGGGACAACTTCTACCGGCCCGCGTCGCCGCGTAGTCTGATCGATGCAAACCAGTAGCGGAAGGATCCACCCGATGAACACCTCCACGATCACGGCGCGCACAGCCGGCGTCGCGGTCGCGCTCGCGGCCGTCGCCACGTGCGCCATCGGGCCCGCCGGCGCGGCCCCGAGCCCCGCCCCCAAGCCGAAGCCCGCCACCGCTTCCGCCACCTGCACCAGCGCGAACCCGATGTTCGTCGTCGGCGGCCAGGTGGTGACCTGGAAGGTCACCGCGACGGTCGGCGGCAATGGCCAGATCCTGGTCGGGGCGACCGGCAACGCCGGCGCCCGGGACCTCGTCCTGAGCCAGTTCGCCTCGACCGCGACCCTGTCGTGGAACAACACCACCTCGGGGGAGTACGGCAGCGCCAAGCTCAACGGCGTCGGTCCCCTGCCCACCCTGAACAAGACCCCCATCACCACCGGCAAGGGCGCTGTGACCTTCAACCTGGTCATCAAGGTCGGCGCGGGCAGCGAGTGGATCGGCACGCAGACCAGCACACCGTGCGTCGGCACGATCACGGTCTGACCGACCCGACGACGAGAGAACCCCCACCGCCCGGACGGGCGATGGGGGTTCTTCCGTGTGTGGCGACTACTGCGCGGCGACGGTGAGCGCGAACTTCGCGCGCACGTCGGGGTGCAGCACCACGACCACGGGGAACGAGCCCGTGGCCTTGATGTGACCCTGCGGCAGCTCGATGCTGCGCTTGTCCACGGCGGGGCCGCCGGCGGACTTGAGCGCGGCGGCGACGTCGGCCGCGGTGACCGAGCCGAAGAGCTTGCCCGACTCCGCGATCTTCACGGTCAGCGAGACCGACTCCAGGCCCTCGATGGCCTGCTTCAGCTCGTTGGCGTGATCGAGGCCGCGCACGCGCTTGGCCTCCTGGCTGCGGCGGATGCCCTCGACCTGCTTCTCGGCGCCACGGGTGGCCACGATGGCAAGGCCGCGGGGCAGCAGGTAGTTGCGGCCGTAGCCGTCCTTGACCTCGACGGTGTCGCCGGGGGCGCCCAGGTTGTCGACGTCGGCGGTGAGGATGAGCTTCATTTCTTCACCCTTCCTTAGCGGGTCGTCGACGTGAACGGCAGCAGAGCCACCTCACGCGCGTTCTTGACGGCGATCGCGATGTCGCGCTGGTGCTGGACGCAGTTGCCCGTCACGCGACGGCTGCGGATCTTGCCCCGCTCCGACAGGAACCGACGCAGAAGCGTGGTGTCCTTGTAGTCGATCTTGGTGTTCTTCTCCTTGCAGAACGTGCACGCCTTGGCCTTGACGGCCTTCTCGACGCGCACCTTCCGGCCATTGCCCTTACCGGCCATGGTGTTGGTACTCCTTGATGAGGTCTACTGGCGCCCGGCGAACCGGGACGCCTTCACAGTGTTCGATCCCGGGGATCAGAACGGCGGATCGTCGTTGCCGCCGCCGAAGCTGCTCCCGGCCGCGGGGGCGCTGCCCCACGGATCGTCTGCGGGCTGGTTCTGGCGCGGAGCCTGCTGGGCGGGCTGGCTGTAACCGCCACCGCCGCCCTGGCCACCGCCACCGAAACCGCCGCCGCCACCGCCGCGCTGCGTGCGCGTCGGCTTCGCCGTCGCATAACGAAGGGAGGGGCCGATCTCGTCGACCTCGAGTTCCACCACAGTGCGCTTGTTCCCCTCACGATCGTCGAACGACCGCTGCTTGAGGCGGCCGGAGACGATGACGCGCGTGCCCTTCGTGAGCGACTCGGCGACGTTCTCCGCCGCCTCGCGCCAGATGTTGCAGCGCAGGAACAGCGCCTCGCCGTCCTTCCACTCGTTGGTGTTCCGGTCGAAGGTCCGGGGCGTGGAGGCGACGGTGAAGTTGGCCACCGCCGCACCCGACGGGGTGAAGCGCAGCTCCGGATCCGCCGTCAGATTGCCGATGACCGTGATGATCGTGTCGCCTGCCATGGTGTCTCTCCCTGTCGTTAGTGCGCGACTAGTTCTGCCGCAGCACCTTAGTGCGCAGCACCGACTCGTTCAGCTTGAGCTGACGATCCAGCTCGTTGACGGTCGCCGGCTCGGCGGTCAGATCGATCACCGCGTAGATGCCTTCGGCGTTCTTGGAGATCTCGTAAGCAAGACGGCGCTTGCCCCAGATATCGACGTTCCCGACCGATCCGCCGTCCTTGCGGACCACGTTCAGGAAGGTCTCCAGCGAGGGCGCGACGGTGCGCTCATCCAGGCTCGGATCCAGGATCACCATCAGTTCGTAATTACGCATGGGCTTTTCGCCTCCTCCTATGGACTATGCGGCCGTGGACTCTCCACGGCAGGAGTGTCGCCAGAACGGCAACCGCCCCAGGGTACCGCAACCCGTCGCCACCAGCGAAATCGAGCGGTGCGGGCCCCTCGTCGTGGACTACGCCACGCGCGCGGCGGCCGTCGGGTCACCGAACAGCACCGCGCACACCAGGGCGTAGATCTCGGCCTGAAAGGCGGGGTCCGGGTCGAAGCGACGAGTGCGGCCCACGTCGAAGACGACGGCGAAGGCCGCGTGCACCAGAAAGACGGCCTCGGCCGCGCTGAGCTCCGGACGGACCGCGACCAGCGCATCGGCGAAGACGGCGATGTTGGCGCGCTGGACGCCGGCGAGCCGGCTGCGGTCCGCATCGGGGACGTTCCCGATCTCGCGGAAGTACACGGTCATCAGCTTCGATCGGAGGAAGGACAGCTGCACGTACGTCTGCGCGAGCGCCGAGAGCCGCGCCGTGGGATCCGGCACCGTCGACGACACCTCGGCGAACGCGCCGGAAACGCCCTCGGCGGCCTGGTCGAGGGCGCCGACCAGGATGGCGGCCTTGCTGGGGAAGTACCGGTACATGCCCGACGGGACGATGCCGGCCGCGCGGCCGATCTGGCCCATGCTCACGTTGTGGAAGCCGTGCCAGAAGATCTGCTCGATCGCCTCGACCAGCACCTGCTCCTGCCGGCCCCCATCGGGGATCGGTGCGGACGCGGGCGCGGGCGCGAACGGCTCCGGCGGGGCGGGCAGCACCAGTTCCTGCCGCGCCGCCGCCGCAAGGACCGCCTCGGCGCGCTTCTGCGCCAGGACGGTGCGGTGCGCGGTGACGCTGCCGGTCACACTGATCAGCGCCACGCAGCGTCGCTCGATCTCGGCGCGGTCCACACCGGGGAGCGCGGGGGCGGCGGCGTCGGCGACGGTGCCGATCATGGCGGTGAGCTGCGCGCGGATCCGCGCACGGTCCCCGCTCTCGAGGAAGCGCATCTCCCATCGGAACAGGCCGCCGGTGTTCCGGCGCTCGAAGGAGACCCGCAGGGCCGCGTCGATGATCGCGTCGATCCGCGCGGCGGGCTCCTGCCCGGCCGTCGCCGCGGCCGCCTCGTCGACGGCGTGGCACAGCGCGTCGGAGGCGGAGGTGATGGCGTGCTCGAGCAGCGCGTACTTGTTGGGGAAGTGGCGGTAGACCGCGGGGCCGCTGATGTCGAGCGACGCGGCGATCTCCTCGATCCCGACGCCGTGGTACCCGCGCCGGGAGAAGTCCTCCGCGGCGACCCGCGCGATCTGCTCGCGTCGGTCCTTGGGCCGCTTCCTCCGCGCCTCGGTCACGTCGACACCCCCCTTCCAGCGTCCGCATCGAGCGTACCCACCATCCGGACCTCGTCCGCGACGTGCCGTCGACTCCCTAAGTAAGTGAATGTTCACACACGGACCCGGCTGAGGTTCCGGTATGACCGTGCCGTCGCGAGCGACGCGGTTCCGCCGTACGTGAGACGCCGGGCGATGTTCTCAAGGCAGCTCATGTATGCGATTGTGTTCTAGAACATGTTCAACGGGAGCCGAATCGCGCGAAGTTAAAGAATAGTGGTTCACTTGTGACATTCCCTGCGACAGCACCCATGGAAGGAACACCGTGCCCGAAGCATTCATCTACGAGGCGATCCGCACGCCGCGCGGCAAGCAGCGCGGCGGCGCCCTGCACGCCACCAAGCCCTTGGACCTGGTCGTCGGCCTGATCGACGAGCTCAAGAACCGCTATCCCACCATGGACCCCGCCGCGATCGACGACATCGTGCTCGGCGTCGTCTCGCCCGTCGGCGAGCAGGGCGGCGACATCGCCCGCACCGCCGCAACCGTCGCCGGGCTGCCCGAGACCGTGGCCGGCGTGCAGATCAACCGGTTCTGCGCCTCGGGCCTCGAGGCCACCAACATGGCCGCCCAGAAGGTCGCCGCGGGCCTGGGCGACGACCTGGTCCTCGCCGGCGGCGTCGAGTCCATGTCGCGCGTGCCGCTCGGCTCCGACGGCGGCGCCATGCACCAGGACATCACCACCAACTACGACACCTACTTCGTGCCGCAGGGCATCGGCGCCGACCTCATCGCGTCGATCGACGGCTACACCCGCGAGGACGTCGACCAGTACGCCGTGCAGTCGCAGGCCAACGCCGCGGCGGCGTGGGACAACGGCTGGTTCGCCAAGTCCGTCGTGCCCGTCAAGGACATCAACGGCCTGACGGTCCTCGACAACGACGAGCACCGTCGCCCCGGCACCACGGTCGAGGGCCTCGCCAAGCTGCGCCCCGCCTTCGACGGCATCGGCGAGTTGGGCGGCTTCGACGCCGTCGCCCTGCAGAAGTACTACACCGTGCCGAAGATCAACCACGTCCACACGGGCGGCAACAGCTCGGGCATCGTCGACGGTGCGGCCCTCCTGCTGATCGGCAACGAGGCGGGCGGCCAGAAGGCCGGCCTGACTCCGCGCGCCCGCATCGTCGCGACCGCGGTCACGGGCTCGGAGCCGACCATCATGCTCACCGGCCCGACGCCGGCCACCGAGAAGGTCCTCGCCAAGGCGGGCCTGTCGAAGGAGCAGATCGACCACTGGGAGCTCAACGAGGCGTTCGCGTCCGTCGTGCTGCGGTGGATGAAGGACCTCAAGCTGGAGCGGGAGCAGGTGAACCCGCTCGGCGGCGCCATCGCGCTGGGCCACCCCCTCGGCGCGACCGGCGCGATGCTGGTCTCGACAGTGCTCGACAACCTCGAGCGCACCGGCGGCCGCTACGGCCTGATGACCCTGTGCGTCGGCGGCGGCATGGGCATCGCCACCATCATCGAGCGCCTCTGACCGGCCGGAAAGACTACGGAGACAACAACTGACATGGCTGAGAACATGATCCGCTGGGAGCAGGACGCAGACGGCATCGTCACCCTGACGATGGACGACCCCACCAGCTCCGCGAACACCATGAACGACCTGTACCGCGAGTCGATGGGCGCCACCATCGACCGCCTCGAGGCCGAGAAGGACTCCATCACGGGCGTCGTGCTGACCTCGGCGAAGAAGACCTTCTTCGCCGGCGGCAACCTGGGCCTCATCCGCCAGGCCCGCCCCGAGGACGCCGCGACACTGCGCGACGGCGTCGAGTCGATGAAGGCCGCGCTGCGCCGCCTCGAGACCCTCGGCAAGCCCGTCGTCGCGGCGATCAACGGCGCCGCGCTCGGTGGCGGCCTCGAGATCGCCCTGGCCACCCACCACCGCATCGCCGCCGACGTGCGCGGCTCGCAGATCGGCCTCCCCGAGGTCACCCTCGGCCTGCTCCCCGGCGGCGGCGGCATCGTGCGCACCGTGCGGCTGCTGGGCCTGCAGAGCGCGCTCATGGGCGTCCTGCTGCAGGGCCCCCGGATGAAGTCCGCCAAGGCCAAGGAGGTGGGCCTGATCCACGAGGTCGTCGGCACCGTCGAGGAGCTCATTCCGGCCGCGAAGGCGTGGATCAAGGCGAACCCCGAGGGCGGCGTGCAGCCCTGGGACGTCAAGGGCTACAAGATCCCCGGCGGCTCGCCCAGCTCGCCCGCGATCGCGGCGAACCTCCCCGCGTTCCCCGCGAACCTGCGCAAGCAGCTCAAGGGCGCCCCCATGCCGGCGCCGCGCGCCATCATGGCCGCCGCGGTCGAGGGCGCGCTGGTCGACTTCGATACCGCCTCGGTGATCGAGGGCCGGTACTTCGTCTCGCTGGCCACCGGTCAGGTGAGCAAGAACATGATCAAGGCGTTCTTCTTCGACCTGCAGACGATCAACGGTGGCGGCAGCCGGCCCGACGGCTACGACAAGTACACCGCCAAGAAGGTCGGCGTCATCGGCGCCGGCATGATGGGCGCCGCCATCGCGTACGTCTCCGCGAAGGCCGGGATCGAGGTCGTGCTCAAGGACATCGACCTCGACGCCGCCAAGCGGGGCAAGGCGTACTCCGAGAAACTCGAGGAGAAGGCGCTGGCCAAGGGCCGCACCACCGCCGAGAAGTCGGCGGAGCTGCTCGCGCGGATCACGCCCACCGTCGACGCCGCGGATTTCGCCGGCGTGGACCTGGTGATCGAGGCCGCGTTCGAATCGGTCGAGGTCAAGCACAAGGTGTTCCAGGAGATCGAGGACATCGCCCTACCGGACGCCATCCTCGGCTCGAACACCTCCACGCTGCCGATCACCATCCTCGCCGAGGGTGTGAAGCGCCCCGAGGACTTCATCGGCATCCACTTCTTCTCCCCCGTGGACAAGATGCCGCTGGTCGAGATCATCCGCGGCGCCAAGACCTCGGATGCGGTGCTGGCCAAGGTCATCGACTACACGCTGCAGATCAAGAAGACGCCCATCGTGGTCAACGACAGCCGCGGCTTCTTCACCTCCCGCGTGATCGGCACGTTCGTCAACGAGGCCATCGCGGCCGTCGGCGAGGGCGTGAATCCGGTACTGATCGAGCAGGCCGGCCAGCAGGCCGGCTACCCCGCGGCGCCGCTGCAGCTGATGGACGAGCTGACCCTGACGCTGCCGCAGAAGATCCGCAAGGAGACCCGCGCCGCCGCCGAGGCCGCCGGCACGCCGCTGCCCCCGCACGGCAGCGACGCGGTCATCGACGCGATGGTCGAGGCGGGCCGCACCGGCCGCAAGGACGGCGCGGGCTTCTACGACTACTCCGACGGCAAGCGCACCGGCCTGTGGCCGGGCCTGAAGGATCTCCTGCCCGCGGGCCAGGACATTCCGCTGCAGGACATGATCGACCGGATGCTCTTCGCCGAATCGCTGGAGACCGTGCGCTGCTTCGACGAGGGCGTGCTCACGTCCGTCGCCGACGCGAACGTCGGCTCGATCTTCGGCATCGGCTTCCCCGCGTGGACCGGTGGCGTGCTGCAGTTCATCAACGGCTACACCGCGCCGGACGGCACCGTCGGCCCCAAGGCCTTCGTCGCCCGCGCGCAGGAGCTGACCAAGTACGGCGAGCAGTTCACCCCGCCCGCCTCGCTGGTCGCCAAGGCCGAGGCCGGCGAGACCTACGAGTAGGACTCACTGAGCAGCAGCGGTACGGAGAGGCCCGGCACCACCCCGGTGGTGCCGGGCCTCTCGCCCTCCCCGGTGAGCCGGTGGCCGAACATCACCCTCAGTCGAGCGAAGGGGGTTTCAGTCTGCGAAACGGGCGGGGCGCTTGTTCAGCATGGCGTCCACGCCCTCGCGATAGTCGTCGCTCTCGAGGAGGACCACCTGGGACTCGGTCTCGCGGCGCAGGGCGTCGTCGAGGCCGGCGAGTGTGGAAGCGTTGACGGCGCGCTTCGTGGCGGCGATCGCCTCCCGCGGCCCCGACGCGAGCTTCGCCGCGGCCGCGGCGACGGCATCGTCGAGCTCCTCCGCCGGATGCACGGCCGTGACCATTCCCGCCGCCAGCGCCTCCGCCCCGTACATCCGATCGCCCAGCAGCGCCATCCCCATCGCACGGGAGCGGCCGATCGCGGCGGGAACGAGGGCGGTCGTACCCGCGTCCGGCTGCAGCCCGATGCCGATGAAGGGCAGCAGAAAGTACGCGGTGTCGGCGACGAACGTGAGATCGGCGGAGAGCGCCAGGCCCACCGCCATGCCCGCGCACGGTCCGTTCACCTTGGCGATCACCGGGATCGAGGCCTCGACGATCGCACGGACGTAGGCGTTGACGGCTTCGAGTGACTCCCGCGGCCCCACGGCCTCCCCGGCCAGATCGACGCCGGTGGAGAAGGCGCGGCCCTCGCCGGTGACCACGATGACGCGGATCGCCGCATCCGCGTCCGCCTCGCCGATGATGCGCGCCAGCTCCCATGCGGCCCGAATCCCGAAGGCGTTCATGCGCTGCGGGCGGTCGATCGTCACCGTCAGGACGCCGCCCGAGAGGTCGCGCCGAAAGTCCTCGTTCCCGCTCACGCCATCACCGTGTCCGGCTCCGAAGGCTTCGACGTGAGCTCGCGCGTGAGCGCCGTGAGGACGCCGGGGATCCCGGGGATCCCGGCCTCGGAGGCGGCCGCGGCGAGCGGAGCACGCCCGACCCACATCATGCCGCGCGGGGCGATCGTGTACTGGGCACCGAACTGCTCGGTGAAGCGTGTGGGGAACACCTCCGAAAGCTAGCACAGATGAGAGAATAGTCTCTAACATTTCGAGCAGATACCGCGCAGCTCATGGGTGGCCCGGTCAGAAGGTGGTCGTGTTCGCGACGTCCACGCTCACGCCGTGGCCGTCGCGGGTGAACACCGTCTTCTCCGCCGATGCGTCCACGGTCCATCCGAAGGCGCTGTAGGTGTGCCCGTAGCGGATCGTGGTGGGGGGTTCGGCGACCCCCATGTTGCCGAAGTACCAGTCGAGTTCGCCGCCCCGGTAGACGAACCCGTAGGCGGGCTCGCCGGTCTTCGCGCGGTAGGTCTTCCCGAACTCGATGGACTGGCACTCCACCAGCTCGGCCCGGATGTTGCACGTGGTCTTCCCCGACTCCGTGAGCACGCGGACCGCCCTCCCCAGGGTGGTCGGCAGTGCCGTGACGCTCACGCGCGGCGTCGCCGAGGGTGCCGCCGACGACGGCTCCTGCGTGCCGGTGGAGCCGGTGCCCGGCCGGGCGCTCGGCTCCGCGGTCACCGTCACCGTCGAGGCCGCGCTGGAGGACGAGCGGTCCCCGCACCCCGCCGCGGCCACCGCCACCAGGACCAGTGCCCCCGCGACCTTCATCGACGACCCCATGTCCGCTCCTCCCGTGCCGCGTCGGAGCGGCTCATCCAGGGGATCGGTGAGCGATGCACGATCGTTAACAAGGGTCCTGACTCCGCCTAGGGTGGGCGGCGTGAAGGCATGGGCGGGGCTCGCCGGCCGAGCGTGACGGCACCGTCGCCCCGCCCCGCCGACCGGGGCCGATAGGGTGGGGCGCATGTCCCGGCCCAGCTTCCGCCCCGATCGGGTGGCGTGGACCGTGCTCGGTCTCACCGTTCTCGCGCTCGTCATCGGCTATCAGATCAAGGCGCAGTGCACCGGCGCGCCGTTCGACGAGCTCGGCCGCTCCGAGGGCTTCGCCTCGACGCCGGGCCGGATCTGCTACTCCGACATCCAGTTCCTGTGGACGGGCCGCGAGGTGAACAATCACATCTTCCCGTACCTCACCGGCTGGATCGACGGTGACGGGAAGCTGCAGGGCGGCGCGATCGAGTACCCCGTGCTCAGCGGCCTGCTGTTCTGGGTCGGCGCCACCGGCGCGCAGAGCGACGCCGAGTTCCTGCTCCAGATGGCGCTGCTGCTCGCCCCGTTCGGCCTCCTCACCGGCTGGGTGCTCGCCAAGGTCTCGGGCCGCACCGCCGTGTTGTGGGCCGTGGCGCCGCCGCTCGCGCTGTACGCCTTCCACAACATGGAGCTACCGGTCGTCGCGGCGGCGACGCTCGGCTTCGGCATCATGGCCTGGGCAGACAGGACCGGCGGGTCGATCCGGATCCCCGCGATAGCCACGGCCGCGGTGTTCGCCGTGGGCTTCGACCTGAAGATCTATCCGGGCCTGTTCGTCGCGCCCCTGGTGCTGTACGTGCTCACCCACGGCCGGTCGGGGGCCGTCGCCCTGCCCGACGGCCCCGGACGGCGCGCCCGCGTCGACTGGCGCGCGCTCGACTGGGTGGGCGCCGCAGCGACCGCGGCGACGGCGGTGGTGGTGGCCGTCGCGATCAACGTGCCCTTCATGGTCCTCGGCTTCGACGGCTGGCGCGCCTCGCTGAAGTTCCAGGAACTGCGCACGGCGGACCTGTCGACCAACTCGATCTGGTACTGGGGCGCGCTCAAGGCGTTCGACGACCCGAAGGACTACGACGCCTTCGTCGCATCCCTCTCACCGCTGCTCATCGTGATCTCGATCGCTGCGCTGCTGCTGTACGGCTGGCTGCGCTACCGGCGCACCGGCGTCTACCCCTGGCTCGGCGTGAGCGGCGCGATCCTGGCGGCGTTCATGCTCTTCCACAAGGTGCACTCCCCGCAGTACGTGCTGTGGCTGCTGCCCTTCTTCATCCTGCTCAAGGTCGACTGGCGCCTCGTCGCGGCGTACCTCCTGTGCGACCTGAGCCTCGAGCTCACGGTGTGGACCTACTTCTCCGAGCACGCGGCGAACCTGCCCATCACGTGGTGGGTTCAGTGGGGCGTCTGGATCGGCGTCTGGGGCCGGGCCGCGCTCCTGGTGGTCTTCATCTGGTACCTGCCGCGCTGCGCGCCGCGGCTGCGCAGCCAGGAGGAGTCCGGCGCACCGTCGAGCACGCCGCCCGCCGGATCGTCGAGCGGGGGCGTGTACGGCCCCGGGTACGTCGACCGCACCAGGTCCTCGTCGGGCCGGTAGATCTGACGGATCACCAGCGCGCACAGACCGATCACGGCCAGATCGCGCAGGAGGACCGTGGCCGTGAAGGCCTGTTCCGGCAGCCCCTTGTTCTGCATGCCGAGGAAGTACATCATCCGCGGCACCCACACGAGGGCGTCGATGGTCATCCAGGCCAGTAGGAGCCTGGTGTGCGGGATCGCAAGCACCGCCAAGGGCACGAGCCACAGCGAGTACTGGGGGCTCCACACCTTGTTCACCAGCAGGAATCCGGCCACGAGGAGGAAGGCGAGCTGCGCGACGCGCGGCCGCCGGGGCGCCGCGAGCGCGAGGTAGGCGACGCCGGCGATCACCGCGACGAAGAGCGCCAGCGTGATGCCGTTGGCCAGCGACGAAGCGCCGCCGCGCGGACCCTGGCCGCCGAACACCCAACCGCCGGTGAAGGAGCTGATCACGGCGTAGATCGAGTCCATGTCGACCGGGCGGATCGAGTTCCGATGGAAGAACTCCCACCAGCCACGCGGAGCCGCGACGAGGATCGGTAGGTTCACCGCGACCCAGGTCGCCACGGCCATCGTGCTCGCGATGAACCACGGGCGCAGCCGGCCCGCGCGCAGGCACAGGAAGAACAGCACGATCAGCAGGAAGGCGGGGTAGAGCTTCGCGGCGGTACCCAGCCCGAGCACCACGCCGGCCCACGCGTGCCGCTCCCGCGACCACAGCAGCATCCCCACCGCCATCGCGGCCACGGCGATCGCGTCGAAATTGGTGAATGCGTGCACGATGACCAGCGGCGACGCGGCCATGAGCATGACGTCCCACGGCCGACGCGCGCCAGGGCGCGACGGTGACGCCGCGCCGCCCGCTAAGCGGGTGGTGGCCCACACCGCGATCAGCCAGAACAGCGCCAGCCCGACGGCGGAGACCGTGAAGAACAGCACCACCTCGATGGCCCCGGGCACGCCCCACTTCTCGTGCAGGACCACCCACGCCTTCGCGACCTTCATCGACGCGTACTGATACATGCCGGTGAGCACCGGGTACTCCATGTAGCGCTCCTGCCGGGCGCCCGTGGGATCGGTGTCGAAGAACTGCGTGACGTAGGGCATGAGGCCCTCGTTCAGGCGTTCGGCGCCGTACAGGGGCACCGTGTCCGAATAGCACATCGCGGCGTACGGACGGTTGCCCGACCAGTCGAGCACCAGCTGCCCGCCGTCGGACTTCTGCTGCAGGCAGCCCGCCTTGGTGGTCCAGCCCAACGCCAGGAACAGCACCGCGACCAGCAGGATCAGGCGCATCGGCGTGAAGAAGCGCTGGAAACCGACGAGCGCGTGCGCGCCCACCGGCCCGCCGAGCACCGTCGAGAAGTCCTGCGCGACCGCATCCGTGTGACTGGGCACGTCCCGGTCCGGCTCGACGACCGTGGCCGGGTCGAACGGGCCGGGGCTGACGTGGAGACGATCGTCGTCCCCGTCGTGCTCCCCCTGGGGAAGCGTCACGGCACCGGGTTCGTCACCCGCGGCGGTACTGTTCCGCCGTTCCCGGGCCCGGTTCCGTTACCGCCCGGCCGCGGCCGGGTGGTCGCCTGGCCCGGGTAGTCGGGGTTGCCCGGTTGCGTGGTCGTCGGGTCCCACGGGAAGGTGGGCATCGGCACGCCGGGCAGGCCCGGCACCGTGCGGGTCGCCGTCGTGGTCTCGCCCGCCGAGGCCGACCCGGTCGCGGTGGCGGTGCCGGTCGAGGAGGTCCGCACCCGGGCCTCCACCGGAACACCCGCCTGGCCGCCGATCATGCCGGGTGTCGGGAAGGACTCGTAGTCGGTGCCGCTCAGAGCGCCGTCCATCGTCTGCTTCCACACCGTCGACGGGACGCCGGAACCGTAGATGGGGCCGCCCCAGCCGTTGGTGATCGGGCCGCCCTTGTCATTGCCGACCCACACGGCGGTGGAGATCGACGGGGTGTAGCCCACCATCCAGGCGTCCTTGTTCTGGCCGGTGTCCTGGTATTGCGCGGTGCCGGTCTTGGCGGCCGAGGCGCGGCCCCCGGCCAGTCCGTTGCCGTTGGAGTACGACGCGACGGGCTGCAGCGCCGCGGTCACGTTGTTGGCGACGTCCTTGCTGAAGCGACGCTCGCCCGGATCGCTCTGCCGGTCCAGCAGCGTGCGGCCGTCGGCGGTGGTGACCTTGCTGATCAAGTGCGGAGCCCGGTAGACGCCCTCGGCGGCCAGGGTCGCGTACGCGGAGGCCATGTCGATGGGGCGGCTCTGGTACTGGCCGAGGACGACGCCGCCCTCGACGCCGCTGCCGTCGGTCTGCTCCAGCGTCTTCTTGATGCCGCCGAAGCTCTCCGCGACGCCCGCCTTGTGCGCTGCGTCGGCGACGTCCCTGGCCTGGTTGTTCAGGTCCATCATGAGGCGGTAGTACACGGTGTTCAGGGACATCTTCATCGCGGTCGCCAGGTTGCAGCTGCCGCACGACTCGCCGTCGGAGTTGGTCACGGTGACCCCCTGCGCCTTGAACGGCGAGGACGAATAGACGCGGGAGAGGCCGATGCCCTGCTCCAGGCCCGCGACCAGCGCGAAGACCTTGAACGAGGAGCCGGTCTGCAGGCCGGCCTGGACGCGGTCGTAGCCGTTGCCGTCACTGCCGCCGTAGTAGGCGAGCACGCCGCCGGTCTTGGGGTCGACGGAGACGATGGCCGTCCGTAGGTCCTTCGGCTGGTTCTCGGCCATGTTCGCCGCGGCCTTCACCGCCGCGGACTGGGCCTGCGGATCGATCGTGGTGGTGATCTTCAGGCCCTGGTAGGTCAGCGCCGACTCGTCGATACCCGCGTCCTTGAGCTCGCGGATCACCTGCGACTTGATCAGGCCGTTCGGGCCCGCCGACAGGTCGTCGCCGTTGCCCCGTCCCGGGGCGACGGTCCTCGGGAACTGCAGACCGGCGCGCTGCGCGGGGTCGAGGGTCTTCATGTCGACCATGCCGTCGAGGACGTAGTTCCACCGCCCGGTGGCGTCGGCGAGGTTGGTCGTGGGCTCGTAGAGCGACGGCCCGCGGACGAGTCCGGCGAGGAGCGCAGCTTGCTCGACCTTGAGGTCCTTGGCGTTGACGTTGAAGTAGGCCTTCGCGGCCGCCTGGAGGCCGTAGGCGCCGCGGCCGAAGTAGATGGTGTTCAGGTAGGCGGCCATGATGTCGTCCTTGGACCAGGAGTTGGACATCTTGGTCGACATGATGAGTTCTTTCCACTTGCGCGTCAGGGATGACTCGTCGCCGACCAGGGCGTTCTTCACGTACTGCTGCGTGATCGTGGAGCCGCCGCCGGCTTCCTCGCCGTCGTCGGCGACGCCGGGGATCCGCTTCCACACCGCGCGCGCGAAGCCCTTGACCGAGAAGCCCGGGTTCGTGGCGAACTCCCGGTCCTCCGCTGCCATGATGGCGTTCTTCATGACCTCGGGAATGTCCTGCGCGGGCATGATCTCGCGGTTGCCCTCCGGCGGCACGACGCGCGCGATGGGCGTGTTGCCGTCCTTCATGACGATGGTCGCGACCTGGCTCGTCTGGATCTCGCCGGGCTGCGGCACGTCGGTGCGCCAGTAACCGACCAGGAAGGCGAGGAGCGCGATCACCATGATCAGCGCGACCGCGGCCACACCGCCGGTCACGACGCGCCGCAACAGTGAACCGCTCATGAGCGCTCGCAGCCCCTTCTTGTCGGAATCGTCGCGGTCGCCGTCGTCGGGCTCGTCGGGACCGTCTCCGCCGCCACCGGGGCCGTCCCCACCCGGGCCGTCGCCGCCGGGGCCGTCGCCGCCGGGTGCCGGGGCGGCGGGGGCGGCCGTCTTGCGGATCACGACGGGCTGCTCGGCCGGGGCGGCCGGGCGGGCTGCGCCGCCCCGATCGGCCTCCGCAGCGAGCTCGGC
>NZ_VIGW01000023.1 GCF_007858435.1 Tsukamurella asaccharolytica
ACGACCAGGGCTACGGCCAGCAGGGCTACGACCAGGGCTACCAGCAGCCGGCGTACGACCAGAACTACGGCCAGCAGAACTACCAGCAGCCCGCGTACGACCAGGGCTACCAGCAGCAGCCCGGCTATGACCAGGGCTACGGCCAGCAGGGCTACGACCAGGGCTACCAGCAGCCCGGCTACGACCAGGGCTACCAGCAGCCGCAGGGCGGGTACGCCCAGCCGCAGTCGGTGACGCTGTACCTGGAGGACGGCTCCAACCGGACATTCGCGCTTCGCGACGGCACCAACGTGATCGGCCGGGGCCAGGACGCCCAGTTCCGCCTCCCCGACACGGGCGTCTCGCGCCGGCACGTCGAGATCCGCTGGGACGGCTACGCCGCCGTCCTCAACGATCTCGGCTCCACCAACGGCACCTCGGTCAACGACGTGCCGGTCTCCAACTGGGAGCTCGCCGACGGGGACCGGATCCGCGTCGGCCATTCCGATATCGTGGTCCGCTTCCAGTAGATTTCACCTCGGGCACGCGCGTAAGCCAGACCCGCAGAAGCGCCCGCACACCGGGCGCCGGACGAGTGTGCGTCGGATGAGACCAGGAGGGAGGCACCGTGCAGGGACTCGTGTTGCAGTTGACCCGGGCGGGCTTCCTCCTGTTGCTGTGGCTGTGCGTCTGGCTGGTCATCAGCGCGCTCCGGTCCGACGCGCGCCTCGCGTCGGGCCTACGGCCCCGCCAGAAGGAGGCCAAGGCGCCCCGTCGGGCCCTGTTCTCCCGCACCAACAAGGTCGCGAACTACCTCGTCGTCACCCACGGCCCGCTCGCGAACACCCGGATCACCCTCGGCCAGCAACCCGTGCTCATCGGCAGGGCCGACGACTCGACGCTGGTCCTCAACGACGACTACGCGTCGACCAGGCATGCGCGCCTGTCCCGCGACGGTGACGACTGGTTCGTCGAGGACCTCGGCTCCACCAACGGCACGTACTTGGCCCGCAACAAGGTCACCACTCCCACCCGCGTCCCGCTGGGCACTCCGGTGCGCGTGGGCAAGACAGTGATCGAGTTGCGCCCGTGAGCCTCGTCCTTCGCTATGCCGCACGCTCCGACCGGGGCCTCGTACGCAGTAACAACGAGGACTCCGTGTACGCGGGTGCGCGCCTGCTGGCACTGGCCGACGGCATGGGCGGGCACGCCGCCGGCGAGGTGGCCTCGCAACTGATGATCTCCGCGCTCGCCCCCCTCGATGACGACGAACCCGGCGGTGACCTGCTCGATACGCTCCAGGAGGCGATGGTCGCGGGCAACGAGATCATCGCCGAGCAGGTGGCCGAGGACCCGGAGCTCGACGGCATGGGCACCACCCTCACCGCGATCCTCTTCGCGGGCTCCAAGCTGGGCCTGATCCACGTGGGCGACTCCCGCGGCTACCTGCGGCGCGACGGTCAGCTCATCCGCATCACCAAGGACGACACCTTCGTCCAGACCCTCGTCGACGAGGGCCGGATCACCGCGGAGCAGGCGCACACCCACCCGCAGCGCTCACTCATCATGAAGGCGCTCACCGGGCACGAGGTCGAGCCCACGCTCACCCTGCGCGAGGCCAAGACCGGCGACATCTACCTGCTCTGCTCCGACGGCCTCTCCGACGTGGTCAGCGACGAGACCATCGGCGAGACGCTGGAACTGGCGACCGACGACGTCGGCGCCGCCGCCGACCGGCTCATCGAACTGGCACTCAAGTCCGGCGGCCCCGACAACGTCACCGTCGTGGTGGCCCGCGTCGAGGACACCAGCTTCGGGCAGAGCCGCCCCATCGTCGGTGGCGCCGCGAACGACGACGACGAGGACTACGTACCGCCGGCCAACACCGCGGCCGGCCGCGCCGCCGCGCTCCGGCCGCCGAAGAAGGCCCCCCGCCGCGTGGTCGCGACGGACGTCGACGAACAGCCCGAGACCGGCACGCGCCGCAAATGGATCGCCCTCGGCGCGCTTCTCGTCCTGGTGATCGGCGGCGCCGTCGGCCTCCTGGTGAGCCGCTCGGTGGTCAACTCCAGCTACTTCGTCGCGGCCACCGACAAGGGCACCATCGCCATCTCGCACGGTGTGAAGCTCTCGCTCTTCGGCCGGACGCTGAACTCGCAGCAGGAGGTCGTCTGCATCGCGGAGACCGCCGGTGACGGCCGCGCCGACCAGGGCTGCACCCCGCTCACCGTCGACGACCTGACCCCGCGCGGCCGGGCCAACCTGGCCGGCCTGCCGTACGCGAGCTCCCTCGACGATGCCCGCGCGCAGGCCCGCAACCTCACCGCCCGCGACAACCTCATGGAGCGCTGCGCGATCACCACGGAGATCCTGCCAGCCGCGCCCACGCAGGACCCTGCTCTCCCGGCACCGTCGACGACGGTGGCGTCGCCGCCGCCGGGCGAGACGCTCGCGCCGCCCCCGCCGCCCGTGACCAGGGTCGTGACGCAGACGTCGACGCCGGAACAGCCCTGCCGCGGAGGCCCCTCGTGACGTCGGGCGTCAGCACTCCCGGTTCGGGCATCGCGCTCGACCCGAACCGACGGTCCCGGACCTACGAGCTGGTCCTCCTCGGTGCCGCCACGGTGGTGACGGGCACCTCGCTCGCGCTGGTGGAGTGGGCGCAGGAGCAGCGGATCACGCTCGACCTGGCGAAGTACGTCGTCGCCTTCATCGTGCTGTACGGCGCCGCGCACTACGCGGTGCGCCGGTTCGCCCCGTACGCGGACCCGATCATCCTGCCCGTGGTGGCCATGCTCAACGGTCTCGGCCTGGTGCTGATCCACCGCCTCGACCTGGGCAACGAGCACGCCGAGAACGGCCGCGTCACGCTGACGCAGGAGGCCAACCAGCAGGTCCTGTGGACTCTGCTAGGCCTCGCTGTGCTGGTCGCGGTTCTGGCGCTGCTGCGCGATCACCGGACGCTCTCGAAGTACGCCTACACGATCGGCCTGGCCGGCGTGGCCTTCCTGGCCCTGCCGGCGCTGCTGCCGTCGAGCCTGTCGGAGATCAACGGCTCGAAGAACTGGATCAAGACGCCGCTGTTCAACATCCAGCCGAGCGAGATCAGCAAGATCCTGCTGATCATCTTCACCGCGGCCTTCCTGGTGTCCAAGCGCGACCTCTTCACCTCCGCGGGCCGTCGCGTACTGGGCATCGACCTACCCCGCGCCCGGGACCTCGCGCCGCTGCTGCTGGTGTGGGTCGTGGCGCTGGGCGTGCTGGGCTACGCCAACGACCTCGGCACGCCGCTGCTCATCTTCTTCACCGTCCTGGCGATGGTCTACATCGCCACCGAACGGATCGGCTGGATCGTCGTGGGCCTGAGCCTCGCGGTGGTCGGCGCCGTCGCGGCCTACCAGCTCTTCCCGCACCTGCGCGTGCGCATCGAGGTGTGGCGCGATCCGTTCGCCGCCTACGAGACCATCGGCTACCAGCCCGCGCAGGCCCTGTTCTCGCTGGCCACGGGCGGCCTCGCCGGCACCGGCCTCGGCTCCGGCAGGCCCACGATGGTGCCCTTCGCATCGACCGACTTCATCATGGCCGCGGTCGGCGAGGAGTTGGGCCTCATCGGTCTCGCCGCCGTCCTCATGCTGTTCCTGGTGCTGATCTCCCGCGGCTACCGCGCGAGCCTGACGGTGCGCGACAGTTTCGGCAAGCTGCTGGCCGCCGGCCTGGCCTCGACGATGGCGATCCAGCTCTTCGTCGTCGTCGGCGGCGTCACCAAGCTGATCCCGCTGACCGGCCTGACCACGCCGTTCATGAGCTACGGCGGTTCGTCGCTGCTCACGAACTACGCCCTCATCGCGATCCTGCTGCGCATCTCCAACGCGGCGCGCGAGCCCAAGGTCGCCCGCAAGCCCGGCGCGCCGGTCCCCGACCGGCCGACCGAGATCGTGAAGCGCGCATGAACTCACCGATCCGCCGCGTCTCCCTCGTCGTGGTCCTGCTCCTGGTGGCACTGCTCGCCAATGCCACCTGGGTCCAGGTCTTCCGCGCCAGCGACCTCCGTTCCGACAGCCGCAACGAGCGGGTGCTCCTCGACGAGTACTCGCGCCAGCGCGGCTCCATCCTGGCGGGCGGCCAGGTCATGGCCAGTTCGATCAAGACCGACGACCGGTACAAGTACCTGCGCACCTACCCCGAGAACATGGCGCGGGCGTACGCGCCGCTCACGGGCTACTACTCGATGATCTACAGCTCCAGTGGACTCGAGCATGCACAGGAGTCCGTGCTCAACGGCAGCGACGACCGGCTGTTCGGTCGCCGCGTCGTCGACCTGCTCTCCGGGCGCGACCCGAGCGGCGGCAACGTGATCACCACGATCAATCCGACGATGCAGCGCATCGCCTACGAGCGGCTGAGCGCGGCGTGCGGCACCAACGGGCCGTGCCACGGCGCAGCGGTCGCGATCGAGCCGTCGACCGGCAAGATCCTCGCGATGGTCTCGACCCCGAGCTACGACCCGAACCCGCTGTCCTCGCACGACACGGACGCGGTCTCGAAGACGTGGGATCAGCTCAAGGACGACCCGGACAAGCCGATGGACAACCGGGCGACGTCCTGGACGTACCCCCCGGGATCGACGTTCAAAGTGATCACCACCGCCGCGGCTCTGGCGCAGGGCAAGGGCGTCGATCTGACGACCCGACTGACGGCCGACAGGCAGGTCACCCTGCCGGGCGGCGGCAATACGACGCTGCAGAACTACGCTGGGATGACGTGCCCGGAATCCTCGGGCGGTACCGTCAGCCTGTTGCAGGCGTTCCAATACTCCTGCAACACCGCGTTCGTGGATCTGGCCACGGCGAAGATGCAGGACGGAGGCGAGGCGATCAAGGCGATGGCGAACAACTTCGGAATCAACTCCACGCCCGACCCCATCCCGCTGCGGGTCGCGCAGTCGGTGACCGGACCGCTGTCCGACGGTGCCCAGACGGGCCAGTCGGCCATCGGGCAGCTCGACGTGGCCGTGACACCTCTGCAGAACGCGGTGATCGCGGCGACGCTCGCCAACGGCGGCGTCCGCATGCAGCCCTACCTGGTGGACTCCTTCCAGGCTCCCGACCTCACGAACTTCGGCGCCACCTCACCCAAGCGGCTGGGGCAGGCCGTCTCGCCGCAGGTCGCGGCCCAGATGCGGGAGCTGATGATCGCGTCGGAGCAGCACACGAAGGGCTCGGGCGGACGAGTGCAGATCGCGTCCAAGACCGGTACGGCGGAACACTCCCAGGGCCAGCGCGGCGGCGAGGCGCCGCACGCGTGGTACATCGGGTACGGCCCGGTGAACGATCCGAAGGTAGCGGTGGCGGTCATCATTGAGAACGGTGGAAATCAAGGCGAGGCAGCGACCGGTGGGTCGCTCGCCGCGCCGATCGGACGAGCGGTGATCAGCGCCGCGGTGAACGGGCAGGGGAACTGATGAGTCTGCAGACCGGATCGGTGATCGCCGACCGCTACGAACTCCTCCGGCTCATCGCCACCGGCGGCATGGGCCAGGTCTGGGAGGCGATGGACACCCGGCTCGACCGTCGCGTCGCCGTCAAGGTCCTCAAAGCCGAATTCTCCGAGGACCAGGAGTTCCTCGCCCGCTTCCGCAACGAGGCCCGCACCACCGCGGCCCTCAACCACCCCGGCATCGCCGGGGTCTACGACTACGGCGAAACCGCCGACCAGGCCGGCGGCGCACCCCTGGCCTACCTCGTCATGGAACTCGTCAACGGCGAGCCGCTCAACGCCGTCCTGAGCCGCCTCGGCCACCTCAGCCAAGCCCAGGCCCTCGACCTGCTCGAACAGACCGGCCGCGCCCTCCAGGTCGCCCACACCGCCGGCCTGGTGCACCGCGACGTCAAACCCGGCAACATCATGATCACCCCCACCGGGCAGGTCAAGATCACCGACTTCGGCATCGCCAAGGCCGTCGACGCCGCCCCCGTCACCAAGACCGGCATGGTCATGGGCACGGCCCAGTACATCTCCCCCGAGCAGGCCTCCGGCGAGGACGCCACCGCCGCCTCCGACGTCTACTCCCTCGGCGTGGTCGGCTACGAATGCCTCGCCGGCAAGCGTCCGTTCTCGGGCGACGGTGCCATCACCGTCGCGATGAAGCACATCCGGGACCAGCCGGAGCCGCTGCCCGGTGACCTGCCGGCACCCGTCCGCGAGCTGATCACGCTGACCCTGGGCAAGGATCCGCGCCAGCGGTACGCGAACGGCGGCGAGTTCGCCGACGCCGTGGCCGCGGTGAAGGCCGGGCAGCGCCCTCCGATGCCGCGCGGCTGGACCGGCGCCGCACCGGCGGCGGCCGCCGCCGCGACCGGCGCTCCGGAGACCGCCGCAACGGCGATCGTGCAGCCCGCGTCCCGCCCGGGACCACAGCCCGTGTCCCGCGCCTCCACCCCGACGCCGCGCTCCGCGGCGCCCGCGGCCTACTCGGACAGGGGCGGTTGGACCAAGGCGCAGAAGACGATCCTCGCGGTCTCGGTGGCGCTGCTCCTGCTGGCGGCGGCGATCGTCGGCGGCTACTTCATCAGCCGGGACACGGGCTCGGAGACGCCGCTCCCGCCGGCCAGCACGTCGGACACGGGCACAGTCGCGCCGCCGCCGACGGGGACCTCGACCGCGGCCCGGTCCGTGCCGACTCAGCAGACGACGCAGCCGACGAGGACCGTGACCGAGACGTCGACACCGCCCCCCACCACCACCACGCCGCCTCCGCCTCCGCCTCCGCCGACGCGGCCGACGTCGGCGCCGCCCACGACCACCACGACGCAGGCTCCGACGACCCC
Source organism: Tsukamurella asaccharolytica (assembly GCF_007858435.1). GTDB lineage: Bacteria > Actinomycetota > Actinomycetes > Mycobacteriales > Mycobacteriaceae > Tsukamurella > Tsukamurella asaccharolytica. The sequence continues at coordinate 6,807 of NZ_VIGW01000023.1, forward strand.
CGAGACCACCGACCCGCCGGTCACCGGGGGCGAGCCGACGACGAAGCCGCCGTGCACCGGTATCTTCGGGATCCCACTCCCCTGCAACAACTAACGGATAACGGACAAGCAGATGACTACCCCGCCGCGTCGCATCAACGACCGCTACGACCTGGGCGAGACGCTCGGGTTCGGTGGCATGTCCGAGGTGCACCTGGCCCGGGACACGCGTCTGTCGCGCGACGTCGCGATCAAGATCCTCCGCGCCGACCTCGCCCGTGATCCGAGCTTCTACGAGCGGTTCCGGCGGGAGGCGCAGAACGCGGCGTCGCTGAACCACCCGACGATCGTGCAGGTCTACGACACCGGCGAGGCACAGACCCCGTCGGGTCCGCTGCCGTACATCGTGATGGAGTACGTCGACGGGGAGACCCTGCGCGACGTGCTGCGGCGCGACGGGACCATCGCCCCGCAGGCGGCGATGACCTGGATGGCCGACGTCTGCGCGGCGCTGGACTTCAGCCACCGCAACGGCATCGTGCACCGCGACATGAAGCCCGCCAACGTGATGCTCACCCGCGCGGGCGAGATCAAGGTCATGGACTTCGGCATCGCGCGGGCGATGAGCGACCCGTCGGCGGGCATGACGCAGACGGCGGCCGTGATCGGTACCGCGCAGTACCTCTCCCCGGAGCAGGCCCGCGGCGATTCGGTGGACGCCCGTTCGGACGTATACGCCGCCGGCTGCGTGATCTTCGAGCTGCTCACGGGGCAGCCGCCGTTCACCGGCGACTCGCCCGTCTCCGTGGCCTACCAGCACGTCCGCGAAGACCCGCCGACCCCGTCGGCGATCCTGGACACGGTGCCGCCGGAGCTCGACTCGATCACGCTCAAGGCGCTGTCGAAGAACCCCGCGAACCGCTACCAGACGGCCGGCGAGATGCGGCAGGACCTCATCCGGGTGCTCGCGGGCCGCAAGCCCGAGGCCCCGATGGTGCTCTCCGACGAGGAGCGCGACGCGCTGCTCACCGAGCCGACGAAGTCCCGTCGCCGGGCCGCGACCGCCCCCGTCGCCGCGGCGGCCACTGCCGGTGCCGCGGAAGCCTCCGGCACCGAGCCCTCGGACGACGACCCTCCCACGGCCGTCGTCGACACCGCGACCCCGTCGGCCGCTCCCGCGCGACGCCGGCACTCGACGCCCGCGAAGAAGGGCGGCCGCTCGAGGCTGGTCCTGCTTCTGTCCATCGCGGTGATCGCACTTATCGCCATCGGCGCCACCACCTGGTTCAACGTGCGCGGCAGTCAGGGCGGCGGCGAGCAGACCGCCACCGTGACCTCGCAGATCGGCGAGCCCGCTGCGGACGCTCAGGTGGCGCTGCAGAAGCTGGGCTTCATCGTCGAGATGCAGCGCATGCCCGACAACGCCGTGCCCGCCGAGCACGTGATCTCGACCCTGCCCGGGCCCAACGCGAGCGTGACGAAGGGTTCGACGGTGGTCATGCAGGTCTCGACGGGACCGAAGATCGTCGGCGTGCCCGACGTGGCGGGCAGGCCGGAGGCGGACGCCCGCCAGATCCTCGAGAGGGCGGGCTTCACCGTGGTCAAGGACGTGAGCACCAGTCCGTCGCCGACGGTCGCGAGGGGCTACGTACTCTCGACCAACCCGGCGATCGGCACGAACACCCAGCAGAACACGCCCATCCGGCTGACGGTCAGCTCGGGCAAGGAGCAGGTGCGGGTGCCCGACGTGACGAACACGCAGATCTCGCAGGCGACGTCGAACCTCCAGGGCGCCGGCTTCGAGGTCACCTCCACCCAGGTCGAGGACAACGCCCCGCCGGGCACCGTCCTCAGCCAGAGTCCGGCCGCCGGGTCGACGGTCGACAAGGGGAGCACGGTGTCGCTCCGCGTCGCCAAGGCCCGGCCCATCACGATGCCGAACGTGATCAACCAGGATCAGAACGCCGCCCGTGCCGCGCTCATCGAGGCCGGCTTCTCGGCGGACAACATCCGCACGGTCGTCGACGCGCCGTCGGGCCTGTTCGACCGCGGGCGGGTCTGGCGGACCGATCCCGACGTCGGCGCGCAGGTGGACTCGTCAGCGACGATCGTCCTGCACGTCCGCCGGTCCTAGACCGGCCCGGCGCTCAGCCGAGCGCGGCGGCGACCTCTCGCTCGAGTTCGGCGACGCGCGCCTCGGCGACCGCGTAACCGCACACGGCGAGCCAGTTCGCGAGCATCCGGTGGCCGCCCTGCGTCAGCACGGACTCGGGATGGAACTGCACGCCGTGGATCGGCAGCTCGCGGTGCTGGAAGCCCATCACCACGCCGGAGTCGGTGCGGCCGGTGATCTCCAGCTCCGCGGGGATCGTGGGCTCGAGCACCGTCAGCGAGTGGTAGCGGGTGGCGATGAAGGGGTCCGGGAGTCCGGCGAGCACGCCGTGGCCGTTGTGGTGCACCAGCGACGTCTTGCCGTGCAGCAGCTCGGGCGCGCGGTCGACCGTCGCGCCGAAGACGGCGCCGATCGCCTGGTGCCCGAGGCACACGCCCAGCAGTGGGGAGCCGGCCGCGCGGGCGGCCTCGACCATCGGCATCGTCTGCCCGGCGCGCTGGGGGGTACCGGGCCCGGGGCTGAGCAGCACGCCGTCGTACTGCTCGGCCGCGGCGGCCGGATCGTCCAGTCGCGGATCGTCGTTGCGCCAGACTTCCGCCTCCACGCCCAGCTGGCCGAGGTACTGGACCAGGTTGAACACGAAGCTGTCATAGTTGTCGACGACGAGGATCCGCACGCCGTCCAGCGTAGCGGGGTGGGGTGGCGCCTTTGCATCCGATATCCTGGCAGGTGAACAGCACCCTGGTAGAAGGAAGCCATGCCGAAGTCGAAGGTCCGGAAGAAGACCGATTACACGATCAACACCGCCACGGATTCGCGCACGCCGGTCAAGGTGAACGCTCCGTCGGGCCGGTGGTTCGTGGTCGCGTTCCTGGCGCTCATGCTCGCCGGGCTGGCCTGGCTACTCGTCTACTACGTCGGCGCGGACCCCAACGGTATGGGCGCCCCCGGCAAGCCGCTGGAGTGGATGGCGAACCTGGAGGCGTGGAACTTCGCCATCGGTTTCGGCCTCATGATCACCGGTCTGTTGATGACGATGTGGTGGAAGTAGCCCTGAACAGCGAAATCACACCGATGTCATTCATCCCCAGCTGTGGATAAACCTGTGGACAACTGGAGCGCCCCGCGCGGTGTGGGCGTCGTCCTGCTCGTGGCGGGCGTCCTCCTCGGTGCCGCCGCGGTCGGCTTCCAGGCGATCAAGGACCCCGTCGGGATGGTGCTCGTCGGGATCGGCGTGCTCGCCCTGATCTACCTCGGACTCCAGGTGTTGGTCCTGCGCCCGCGACTGTCCGCCGACGATGCCGGCGTCGTCTACCGCGGCGCTTTCGGCCGCAAGGTGTTCCCGTGGGACGGGCTGGAGATCGGCCGCACCAGCACGCGGCACTGGGGCCGCGAGTCGGTGCTGCTGGAGCTCACGCGCGGCGACGACCTGCTCTTCCTCGGCCGCTGGGAGCTCGGCGAGGCGCCGGCGCTCGTCGCGGAACAGCTCGAGGCCCTGCGCCCGTCCTGACGGCCCGTTCCCGACGGCCCGGAAGACACGAAGGCCCGGCCGGAGGCGATCCGGCCGGGCCGTTCTACGCAGCGAGCGCGCTACTCCTCGACGGTGATGGAGTTGATCGTGACCTGCTTGACCGGGCGGTCCGCGCGATCGGTCTGCGTGCCACCGATGGCGTCGACCACCTTGCGGCTGGCCTCGTCCTCGACCTCACCGAAGATCGTGTGGCGGTTGTTCAGGTGCGGGGTCTTGCCGACAGTGATGAAGAACTGCGAGCCGTTCGTCGCCGGGCGGCCGATGTTCGCCATGGCCAGGATGTACGGGTGGTCGAAGCGCAGCTCCGGGTGGAACTCGTCGACGAAGTCGTAGCCCGGGCCGCCGGTGCCGGTGCCGGTCGGGTCGCCGCCCTGGATCATGAAGCCGTCGATGACGCGGTGGAAGATCGAGCCGTCGTAGAACGGGCCCGAGGTGCCGCCCGAGGCGTTCGTGGTCGTGTATTCCTTGGTGCCCTGAGCGAGTCCAACGAAGTTCGCCACGGTCACGGGAGCGTGGTTGCCGAATAGCGCGATACGGATATCGCCTTCGGAGGTGTGCAGGGTCACATGGGCGGTAGCGTTGGAGTTGGTCACACCGCCATTCTGCCATTCCTTGCACGTGCGAACCCGGGAAGATCCGATAAGAATCGGCGGTGGAACGGACAGACGCTCGCCCGCTGAAAGGATCCCGCCACCGATGGCCACCACCCCTGTGCTCGACGACGCCCCCGTGACCGACGCCGCTCCGGCACCGTCGGACCCCTCGAACCTGCAGCGCCTCGTCTCCGGCCTCGGCCAGAGCGTCGTCGGCCCCGCGAACATCCTCCGCGCGCTGTCGGGCCTCGGCCTCTCCCTCGCGGGCAAGGTGCTCGCCGGGATCTACGGGCTGATCCGGTCGTGGATCGCCCCTGCCGAGGTCGATCCCGAGCGGGCGATCACGCTGTCCGACGGTGCGCCGTCCCGCCCGGCCTGGCGCACACCACTGCTGATCAGTGTGGTCGTCGCGCTGGTGCTGGCGGTGGGCGGCGTGGCCTTCAAGCTGCTGCGCACGCCGTCGGCGCCGCCCGTCGCCGCCGAGCCGCCCCGCGTGCGCCCGGCGAGCGGTGCCACCGGCGACAGCGCGCCGGCACCGCTCGAGGAGACGGAGACGGTCGAGGAGGACGTTGCCGTGGAGTCTCCGGCCGAGGAGGATCCCCGCAAGAAGGGCGAGTAGCCCCGGCGCCCCGCCGGCTAGCTCCGCCAGCCGGCGGGTTGGTGCGCCTGGATCGCCAGCAGTGCCCACGCCAGCGCGATCACGAAGAAGAGTCCGTCGAGACCGCCGCCCCCGCGGTAGTGGAGGGTCGCGGAGACGATGATCGAGATCAACGCGGCCACCCAGCAGAGAGCGCAGCGGCGGTTCATGCCACCAGGGTATGCCGCCCTTGCGCCGTCCGGTACTCGAGCGTCGGTGCGTGTCGTCGGCGGACCCGGCGCGTCACACGGTGGCCGGAATCCCTCGCGACCCGCTGCGGACCGTCAGGAGGTGCAGGAGTTCCGCGCCGACGAGTCCGATCGCGCCCCACAGGATCGCCTGCGCGACGAACGAGTAGGTGCGGAACCAGTACAGATCGTCCGGGTTGAAGCCGTCGGGCGTCGCTACGGTCGCCGGTAGTAGCAGGCAGGCCAGGGTCAGCCCGACGAGCACGACCGCCCCACCCGCCAGCGCGGCGCCGTACCCTCCGAGCCGCGGCACCGCCGCGAGCCCGATGACCCAGGCGCCGGCCACGAGCGCCAGGCAGATCGCGACCATGAGCAGGTAGGCGCCGGTGCGCTCGCGGATGGTGTCCGGATCCCCCACGACGGGCGGGTTGGGCGGGTACTTCAGGTACGGCAGGGCGTAGAGCCCGGCGAACAGCGAGCCGGCGACGGCGAGCGCGACGGTGCGCGGCGTCCACTGGGCCAGCTTCGGCGCCGCGATGCAGTAGGCCACCCCGAACAGGGCGCCCATCGCGATGCCGAACAGGATCAGCCCCGCGCCGAGCCCGAGGTTCTCCTGGACGGCGCGGGTGAACAGCTCCGGCTCCTCGGCCATGCCCGCCATTCCGGCGTGACCGGCGTGCTCCGCGGCGTTGCGGGCCTCCTCGAAGGCGACGGCCCGGCCGATGATCGGCTCGACCATGATCCGCCCGAAGACGAACGCGAACAGGCCTCCGATCGCCCCGGCGAGTGCGCCCCGGGCGATGACGTGTTTTTCCATCTCTCCCCCGATCAGTGGCAGGGGAAGCCCAGGAAGTGCCGGGCGTCGTGGAAGAACTCGTGCACGTGCATGTCGTTCCCGAACACCGAGACGGCGCCCTGGTCGATGCCGATGAAGTAGTAGGCCAGCACGGCCAGGATCAGCGTGGCGCTCAGCCAGATCGCCCGCCGGGAGACGTGCAGCGAGAGATCGCCCGCGTGGGCCGTGGTGGATGCGTTCGCCATGAGCGGCGCTCCTTCGTCCGGGGTTTCGCGCCCGGGTAGGTGACTCGACGGTGCCCGGTCGCCCGGGCGTGCCGATGCGGGTCTGGCTTCACAGTGGCGCGACCGCTCCCCTACGGGATTCCGCATCCGGCCCGCGAAGTGTAACCCCGCGGGCCGGCGACCGCCCTCAGACGGGCATCAACCTGCCGAGCAGGTCGGACAGGGTGACCACGGCGCGCCCACCGTCGCGCTCCACCACGGCGAGGTGCGAGCGCGCGTCCCGCATGGTGCCGAGCGCGGCGTAGGCCGGTTCGGCGGCGTCGAGCACCAGCACCGGGCGCATGAGCTCCCGCGCGGTCGCGTCGGGCGCGGCCCGGAGGCTGTCCCGCACGTGCACCACACCGACGACGGCGGCGCCGTCGTCGACGAGCAGCCGCAGGTGACCGGTCCGATCCGCGACGGCCCGGATACGTTCGGGCGCCGCGGAGCCCGGCACCGAGGACGGCGCGGCGTCCCACCGAGCGATGTCGCCGACCGTGAGCGACTCGAGTTCGAGCGCGCTGGTCAGGTGCCCGGAGTGCTGCTCATCGAGCGCGCCGACGGTGGCGGAGTGCTCGACGAGGTGCCGCAGCGCCGCCGGGTCCTGCCCGGTCTCCAGCTCATTGACCGGGGTCACGCCGACGCGCTTGAGGCACCAGTTGGCGGCCTCATTGAGCACGATGAGCAGCGGCCGGAAGACCGTCATGAAGGCACGCATCGGCAGGGCCAGCATGATCGCCGACCGCTCGGGGTGCGCGATCGCCCACGACTTCGGGGCCATCTCGCCCACCACGAGGTGCAGGAAGGTGACGACCAGCAGGGCCAGCACGAATCCGCCGACATCGGCGATCCAGCCGGGCATACCCGTCGACGCCAGGAGCGGCGTGAGCCATCCGTCGACGGCCGGCTTGGTGAAGGCGCCGAGCGCCAGCGTGCACACGGTGATGCCGAGCTGCGAGCCCGCGAGCAGCAGCGACAGCTCCGAGGCGCTGCGCAGCGCGGCCCGCGCGGAGGCGCTGTGCGCGGCCTGGTCTTCGATCCGATGCCGACGTGCGGCGATCAGCGCGAACTCGACTGCCACGAAGAAGGCGCTGGAGGCGATCAGCAGCGCCGTGATGATCACGACTCCCCAGGTGCTACTCATCGTCGGCCTCCTTCTCAGCGCCAGCGCGCCGGCTCAGGTGCACGGACGACGGCACGCGCCGTTCGACGGTGCGCACCTCCGCGCGAAGCACGTCCGGCGCCGCGCCGGGCAGCGCCGCCGGGTCCGCCATGAGTGGCAGTTCCGCGATGTCGCCGGGGCGGGGCAGCGCGCCGAGCCGCGCGGTGACGGCGCCGCCCAGAGTCTCGGCATCGCCGGGCTCGAGGTCCACGTCGAGCAGGCGCTCGACCTCATCGAGGTGGACGTCGCCTCGGAGCAGCCAGCCGCTGTCGTCGCGGACGGCGGGCTCAGGATCGGATCCGTCGTGCTCGTCGTCGATCTCGCCCACGAGTTCCTCTGCGATGTCCTCGACGGTGACCACGCCGTCGAAGCCGCCGTACTCGTCGATGACGAGGGCCATCTCCCGGCCGGCCTCGGCGAGTTGCGCCACGACGGTGGGCAGCGGCATGGAGCCCGGCACGATCACGGCGGGGCGGCACCGCGAGCGGGCGTCGCCGCTGGCGTCGCCGAGCAGGTCGTGCATCGTGATGACGCCGATCAGGTCGTCGGCGGTCTCGCCGATCACCGGGTACCGGGTGTGGCCGTCGGCCATCCGATCGAGCACCGCGGCCGCGGGTTCGTCGGCGCGGACCACGTCGACGCGGGCGCGCGGGATCATCGCGTGCTCCGCGGTGTGGTCCGGGAAGTCGAGGATCCGGTCGAGCAGGGTCGAGAGCTCGCGCGGCAGCTCACCCGCGTCGCGCGAGGCGGCCACGATGTGCTCGAGGTCGCGCGGCGTCGCGGAATGCTCCACGTCGTGCACGGGCTCGATGCGCACGGCGCGCAGCAGCATGTTCGACGCCTGGTCGAAGAAGCGGATGAGCCAGCCGAAGACGCGGAGGTACAGCGTCGTCGAGAAGGCGAGGCGACGGGCGACCGGTTCCGGCCGGGCGATCGCGAGGTTCTTCGGGAAGAGCTCGCCGAAGACCATCTGCACCACTGTCGAGAGGCCCACTGCGACGAAAGCGCCGATCCCGACGCCGACAGCGGTGGGCACGCCCACGCCACCGAGGAGGCTGCCGAGGCTCTGCCCGATCATGGGCTCAGCGACGTAGCCCACGAGTAGGCCGGTGACGGTGATGCCGAGCTGGGCTCCGGAGAGCATGAAGGACGTGCGGCGGGTGACCTGCAGGGCGCGGGCTGAGGCCTCGTCACCCGCGGCGGCGCGCGCGCTGAGCCGCGATCGGTCCACCGCCATGTAGGCGAATTCCTGGGCCACGAAATAGCCGGTGAAGGCGGTGATCACGACGACCACCAGGATGCCGGCGAGGATCGTTAAGACGGTGATCACGCGGCGGCCCCGCGAGAAGAAATGGGTTCAGCGGTTCCGGGTTTTCGGCGTTTGCGCGATGCGCGTCTCATCGATGCTCTCTGTGTCGGGCCTGCCGGGCGCAGGTCGCTGCGTAAAGTGTAGGTCAAGTTCCTCGATCCGGCATCGCAGCAGGTCGGGGGCCGTCGGGACCGCCGAAGGCGAGATTCGGTTCTGCTCATCTCAGACGCCACATCGAATCACGCTGACCGGCAGCACGTGAGCGCTACTCACTGCCGGTTGAGCCAAGGGAATCAGCCCCGAGCACACCCTCGCGCTCCCGCGAGCCGAGTTCCCAGGGCGTGAAGGACCATTGCCCGTCCAGTTCGATATCCGTCAGCTCGATCTCTGATTTGACACCACTGGCTTCGAACTCGGTTGTCCACCGCACCGGAATCCTGACACCAAGGTCGATCGCGATCTCCGCTCTGGAATTCGCGCTGAACTTGTGTACAGCGCGAACGAGTATTTCCCCGTTCGATAGCGCTGAGCTCGCGATCCGCCATGGGTCCTCTCCACGACCCCATATACCGAGCTGGGAGGGGTTGAGGAGTTGTACTGCGGGCGGCGTCGCCATGTCGCCAGGAAGGTCCGTCGGTTCGTCCCCGTGGACCAATTGGTATCCGGTCTCGGGGGCGTAACGGATCTCCGTCCGCAGTCGGGATCCGATGTCGAGAAGCGAGAAGGTGCCGGCTGCCCGATCGAGCTGCAGCCGCCGTCTCTTCACCGAGGTCGGCTCGCCGTGGAATTGCCCTCTGGGCCATCCCTTGTCCAGCACCGTGCACGTCACCCCGGGCGAGTTCTCCACGTCGAGGAGCATCCCGACTGCTCTCATGATCATTGCCGCTTCGTCTCCCTGATCAGCGGACCACCCTCCTTCTCACCGTAGCTGCGCCAGTTCGACAGCGTTGCCGCCGTGTCCAAGCACGTCCGGGTCCACGCGAACTCTCCGGGTCGGCTCCCACAATGGAAACCATGCGCACGCTCATCCGGGAACTCGAGCTCGACCTCATGTCCGCGCCGACACGGGCGGACGCAGCCAAGCTGAGGACGCTATTGCATCCGGAGTTCGTGGAAATCGGACGCTCGGGACGACGGTGGACACGGGAGCCGATCATCGAATCACTCCTCGCCCATCCACGCGAACAGGCACCCACCGTCGACGAATGGGAGTTCACCCACATCGCCGACGACCTCCTGCTGGTGACGTACCGCACCGACGACGGCGAACGGGTCAGCCGCCACTCGTCGCTCTGGGACACCGCAGGGACAACCCCCGTGATGAGGTTCCACCAGGGGACGGTTGTGCCCGACTGAACCGCTCGGCTACAGCGCGGTCACGACGTCGCTCGAAGCGATGCTCACCGCCCGGTTCCCACCCTGTTGACACAAGATTCTTGTCGGATCTGGTCACGGAACGAGAGAAGCGGCTCCCGACGATCTCGGAAACCGCTTCTGACCTGCGCTGAAACTTGTGGAGCCTAGGAGATTCGATATCTCTAGGAGCCTCCTGACTGTCCACGACGTGGCTGACGGGTCTCATCGTGGCTGTTGTGGCCCTGTGGCGGACGGATTATCTGCATGTTCTCCTCGACGGGCTTCTTGTTTGGCCGGCGG
>NZ_VIGW01000024.1 GCF_007858435.1 Tsukamurella asaccharolytica
TCGATATCTCTAGGAGCCTCCTGACTGTCCACGACGTGGCTGACGGGTCTCATCGTGGCTGTTGTGGCCCTGTGGCGGACGGATTATCTGCATGTTCTCCTCGACGGGCTTCTTGTTTGGCCGGCGGCCGGGTTCCCAGTTCGAGGAGTCGGCTTCGGAGCGCCTCGTTCTCGGTGTGTAGTTGCTCGAGCTGTTCGGTCAGTTCGCGGTTGCGGTCGATCGCGGTTGCGAGCTTGGTGCGGAGGGATTCGGCACTGGCTGCCCTGGAGCGTTCTATTCCGGCGGTGGCGGTGCCGCGCTTCGCGTCGATATCCTGCCGGAGCTGGGTTTGCTTGTAGAGGAAGCTGGTTGAGACGTCGGCGGCTCTGGCGACAGCGACGAAGGTGACGGGTTGTCCGGTGTTGTGCAGCCGGGTGATGGCTCGACGTGCGCGGGCGGTCGCGCTGGTTGTGCGGGCGGCGGCGGCCGCGGTGAGGCGTGCAGTGCGGTGATCGCGGTCGCCATTGCTCACCTGGATTCCTGCGTGTCTGAGTCGATTTCGTCGATGAGCCTGGTGACCTTGTCGAGCATGGTCTTGTTCAGGTCCGCTGCCTGGCGGTCGCCGTTGTCTTGTGCTTGGGCGGCGAGCTGTCTGAGCTGGTCGCGGTGGGTGATGTGTGCGCCGAGGAAGGTGCGGCCGCCGGGGTCGTGGAAGGAGCAGTCGATGCAGGGGTTCGGGCGGAACTCGCAGCGCTGCGTCGCGGGGAGCGTGCAGAACCCGTTGGGCAGTGCGGTGGTGAAGCGGGCGCGCAGGCGCTCGACGGTGGCGTCGACGCCCTTGTCGGGGTTGGTGTCCCAGAATTCGCGGGCTTTGCGGGCGAGGGTGTCGTCGGTAATGCGAGCGTAGGTCGCGGTCATGGTGTCGCTGTGGTGGCCGAGGAAGTCGCGCACTTCCGGTTGGGTCCATCCGTTGTTGAGCAGGTGCATTCCGATGGTGTGGCGGAAGCGGTGGACGTCGCCTCCGGAGATCTTCTCGCCGGTGGCGACGGACGTGGTGATGCCGTGCTCGCGGAACAGTGCGGCGAGGCGGTGTCGTAGCCCGCTGGTGGACCAGGGCTGGGTGCGGCCGGCGATGGCGCTGGACCGGGCGCCAGGGAAGAGGTGCTCGGCGTCGGGGCCGTAGGTGTCGCGGACGCGGGTCTGCTGGTCGCGGATGATCTCGGCGAGGCTTTCGGGGACTGGAAGCCGCCGCCAGGCGCTGGTTTTGGTCATCCAGTATTCGATCCAGTGGCCCTGCTCACTGTGTTGGAGGCAGTCGATCGGGAGGGCGACGAGTTCGGATATGCGGCACCCCGCCCATCGTGTGGTGGCGATCATCGCCCGGAGGGTGGGGTCGGTGGCCGGGTTGTCGACGATCAGGGTGTCGATGCGTTCGATGACATCGGGTGGAAAGGGCCTCGGTCGGCGGGTCTTGCGGTGGACGTTCTCGCCGCGGCGCAGGAAGATCGCTGATCCCAGGTCGTCGACGAGTCCGCAGTCGCGCAGTGTTTCGAGCAGGTAGGCCGCGGTGTTCGCGAGCTGGGGGCTTGCCTTGGTGTCGGGGCGGCGCGTCCATTCGAGGTAGTCCAGGAACGCCGTCCGAGTGACCGCAGACGGTTCGGGAACGGTTCCGTCGAGCGTGAGGAACTGGGCGAGCTGGCGGGTGGCGCGCAGCCACTGGGTGAGCGTTCCCCAGGACATGCGGGAGGTAGACAACTGTTGGCGGGCCAGGCTTTTGACGGCCTCTTTGAGCCAGGGCACCGGGATGGTGGCCCAGTCGACAGCGGTTCGTGTCGCCCCGGCTTGGGTGGCGTCGAGGACGAACTCGAATCCGTCGCGCCACCGCCAGTGATCCGCGGCCCATGGGTCGGGGTCGGTGGCCCCGTGAAGGAGTCGGAAGAACCTCCGGATGTAGGGAGCGCAGAGGGAGTCGAAGTTGGTGTAAGGCCAGTGCTGCCTGCACAGCAGCAGCCAGTCGTCGACGGGGCGTTCGGTCAGGGAGCTGGTGATACGCCCGTGCGCGACCTCGATGAGGACGATCAGGGCGCGGCGCAGGCCGGCGTTGGGGGTCCAGTCGCCGCGGCCGATCTTGGTTGCGGCGACGAACCGGACTTCGTCGGCGGCCGCCGCTGGGATGCGGCGGAAGTCGACGACCTGCGTGGTGGCGGGCCGTCCACGGGGCACGCCGACGGGCAGAGCGCTGGTGGTGGCCCAGGCGTCAAAGTCGGCGGGCTGTCCAGCGCGGAACCACTGGAAGTAGTGGGCATAGCACAGCCCCGAGGTGGCGGCTGCGCGTCCACCGGGGCCGCCGAGCCAGTACCGCTCGCCGTCGCAGTCGGAGACGGCGCACGGGTCGGTGGCGGCGCGGCGGCGGTCGCCGGCGATGTCGACGACCGGCCACGTCGATGCGCACCAAGGCCCGTCCGGCACCTGCAGAGCGGGGACGCCGCGGGGCCCGGACCGGGCGCGCTCGCCGTTACCGCGCGCCATCGCCGTCTCCCTTCAGTCGGTACTGCTGCGGTTCTCGCCAGACCAGATGCTCGGTGGTGCGGAGCTTTTCGGCGAGGTCGTCGCTGGCGAGGTGAATGTAGACGTCGGCGCTGGCCGAATGGGATTGGCCGAGGCGGGCAGCGATCTCGGCCGCGGTCCATCCGGCTTTGGCCAGGGCGGTGGCGTGGGTGTGGCGGAGCATGTGCGGGTTGAGGTCGTCGATCCCGGCGGCGGCGCCGATCCGTTCGATGAGCTGGTAGGCGTTGGAGTAGGTCATCGGACCACCGACGGGTGGGCGTGAGAGGTTGACGAACACGTAATCGCTGTCGACGTGGGCGATCTCACCGAGCAGGTACGCGGCATACAGGTCGAAGAACCGCCGCGGAGCCTCGACGATGAATTGGGTCTTCTGCTTTGATAGCGCCCCGTTGGCGTTGTCGTCACGCCGGCGGATCATCACCTGCCTGCGCATCGGGTTCAAGTCGCCGTGGCGCAGGCCGAGCGCTTGGCCTACCCGCAGGCCCAGGTCGTACTGCGCCGACAGCAGCAGTCGGTCACGGGTGGTCGACGCCGCGGCGAGCAGCTTGGCGAAGTCGGTCTCGAAGTCGATGACCTGCACGGTCTCTGCCGACTGCCGGTCGGGCCGGGCCAGGCGGGAGACTTCGCGCGGACGGCGGTGTTCGAGGTGCGCAAGGAAGCTGTGCGCGCGCCGCGGCAGCTTCGACGGGTTGCGGGTCAGTACCAGATCCTGCGGTCCCCGGCCCTCGACGCGGTGGAACTCGTAAAACTCCCGCACCGCGGCGCTGACCGCTTTCACCGTGCCGGGTGCACGGCCCCCGCACCGCGACGGCAGCGGCGGCAGTCCAGCGGTGAGAACGGCGACGAAGTCACAAAGCTGCCGGAAATCCAGCTCATCCCAAACGATTCCCCGCGCAGCCAGCCAACGATAGAACTGACTCAGGTGCCGCGCGTACGAGCGGACGGTGTTCTGAGAACGTCCGATCGCCCGCTGCCAATGCAGGAACTGCTCGATCTCGAGCACCGGCAAACCCTGTTGGTCGACGACGGTCCACGACCGGACCCCGTGGACCGTGACCGGGGCGGCCCTCATCGCTGGTCCTCGAGGCCGTCGGCGCGGCGCGGCCGGCGGGTCGTGATGTCAGTGCGCCGACGCTGCTGTTCGTCACGCACATCGATGACCACGTCATCGGCGATCGCGGCGTCGGCGATCGACGCAGCGGGCAGCCGCCCGGGCAGCCAGCGCACGTCCCGCTTGCGCCACGCGGCGTACCTCTGCTGCACCTGGTCCATCGGGATCTCGAACCGTTCCCACTGCACCCCGGGGGCGCTGACCCAGATCCGCCGCACGTGCGAATCGGTCGCCGCGTCGTAGTCCCAGGTCAGCTCGCAGTGCGTGGGATCGCCCACCAGCTGCAGAGTCTGCGAGTCCTGCTTGATGAAGGCCTTGCGCCGAGTGTTGGTGCCCTCCATCTCCTTGTGATGGATCGCCAGGTAAGTACGGCCGTGACTACTCACCTCGGACCACTGATACGGCCGCTTGACCAGGTGCCCGGGCGGGTGCATCCCCTGGGTGCTCAGCCACACGTTGGTGCCGGCGGAGACAAACGCCGCAACGTGACTACCCCGCAGCAGCGGCTGCAGCACCGTCCGCAAGTGCGCCGGCTGCCCCGCGGTCAGCGTGTTCCAGTGATCGACCGCGGCCAGCAGCAGCGCGCCGACGCCGATCGTCACCGGGCGCAGGATCCGCTGCGCCTCCTTCCGAGAAACCGCTCCCGCGTCGAGCGGGTTGATGTCGTCGTCCATGAGTGCCGTCACGATCTGTCTCCCATCGATGTAATTACTTGCATGGAATCTTGCCTAACGTGGTACAGTTCTCAGCAAGACAACACGCCGTGACCTGCAGAATTGGCCAAACCGTCTCGCCTCGCTCTCGCGAGCGAGACGGACGTCACATCAGTCACTTGCGTTTCGGATGGAGATAACCGCGTCGGGCAGAAAGTCGCAGTTCACACGGTGTTTCTGCGCAGATTTCGGCTGTTACCGCGATAGCGTGGAACGCAGGGATCGATCGAGGATATGGAGGCGATCTGGGTGACGGCACTCTTCTCGCAGGCCGAGGCGAACCCGGTGATGGTTGCGCTGACACGACTGGCGCACGGCTGGTCGAAGAAGCGGCTCGCTGAGGAGGCCGGGATCTCCGGATCGCACGTCACCCGGGTCGAGGCTGGCGCTCTGCCGCTGGCAGGTAAGGCGCTCGACGATTACGCCCGGGCGTTGCAATGCCCGGTCGAGGCGCTGTGCGTCGCGTTCGAGCGCTCACCTGCGCAGGGCACGCACTTCCGCGCCAACGCCACCACAGCGGAGTGGAAACGTGACCGCGTCTGGGCGCGCGCCAACCTGGTCGCGATGCGGCTAGGCCGGGTCGTCGCCCACACCGATCTCGATCCGGAACTGGCGCTGCCCGATCTCGACCCCGGGGACTACGCCGCCGATCTCGGCGAAATCACGGTCGCGCAAGTCCTGCGCCGGCTCTGGCGCATCGCCGGCCCCATCCGGTCGATGACCGAACTGCTGGAAGCGGCCGGGGTCTTCGTCGTCGTCGAGGACTTCCACGACCGCGAGATCGACGCGGTCACCCTACGCGCCACCGCGCATCACCCGCACCTGGTGTACGTCAACGCCGCACTACCGCCGGACCGGATGCGCATGACCCTCGCGCACGAACTCGGGCACCTGGTGATGGATGCGATGACCCTGGTCAGCCCCACCGAAACCGAGCGACGGGCAAATGTCTTCGCCGCCGAGTTCCTCGCCCCGGTCGACGACATCGGCCCGGCGCTGGACCGGGTCTCGACCCGGACCGTGCACGAGCTCGACGAGCTGCGCCTGGACTGGGGCGTGAGCGAGTCCTCGCTCGTTGTCCGAGCACGCGAGCGCGGCGTGCTCTCCGACCGGCAGTACCGGGCGATGTTCCGACTACTCAACGAAACCGGCCGGATGTACGGCACCCGGCCCGGTGTCCCGACCGAGACACCCGAGCTCGCCCGCGATGTTCTCGCCCAGCTCGCCACCGACGGATACAGCACCACCGAGCTCGACGCCCTGACACTGCTCACCGCCGAGAACCGCACCAGCCTGTTCGGCGCACCCGAGGGTGCCACCGCCGGCAGCCGTCACCTGACCGTCGTCTAACAGCGCGGGGGACGCCAGGGATGTCACGGTGGGGCTGGAACAGCAAGGACGCGGTCAAAGACCACCACTGGCGCGTCCCGCACGGGTCGAACAAGGCAGTGCAGGCCAAAGAGCAGGACGACGCCGCAGGCGGCCGCCACAACCGTGCCATCCGCACCGCACCGAACGCGCTGGGGCGGGTGGTCCTCCGGTGCCAGTACCGGCGCCTGTACGCGGAGCTGCGGTGGACCGATGCGACGAGGAAGCACGCCGAGTACCTCGGCGAGATGACCTGGCACAGCCGCGCCGACAACCTCGCCGCCGCCTGGCGCGAAGCACACGCCCGCGGTCTTACGACCAAGTCCTGCGACCGTCATCCAGTTATTTAATCTGTCGATCTTACGGTGTGCGTTATCAGATAGCGAGCTGGGTGTGGGGCCGACGGGCCGCGTGCCGACCGTTATGTTTCGTCGTCATGCGGGCGCAGTGGATTCGGGTCACCCGTGTTTGCCTGGCCACCAGCTCGCTGGTCCGGCCAGGGTGGCGATTGCGGGTACGACGATCGTTCGGACGACGAAGGTGTCGAGGAGTAGTCCGACACCGATGATGAGGCCGACCTGGGTCATGATGGCGATCGAGCCGACCATCAGTCCGAACATGCTTGCCGCGAAGATGAGGCCGGCGGAGGTGATGACGGAGCCGGTGTTGGTGACGGTTCGTAGGACTCCGATGCGAATGCTGCGGTGGGATTCCTCACGCAGCCTGGAGATCAACAGCATGTTGTAGTCGGCGCCGACGGCGACGAGCACGATGAACGCGAGAAGCGGTACAGGCCAGGCAATCTCGGTGCGAAGGATGCATTGGAAGATCACCACCCCCACGCCGAGGGCTGCAGCGTAGTTCAGGATAACGGTTCCCAGCAGGTAAAGCGGTGCAATGAGCGCTCGGAGTAGTGCGATCAGGATGATGCCGACGATGATGAGGGTGGCCAGGGCGAGTAGCCGGAAATCGTGGCTGAGCAGGCGTTGCAGGTCGGCGTTGATGGCGGGGAATCCCGCTAGCGACACCGATGCGTTCTGCAGGGCGGTGTTGGGTCTCGCTGTCTGGGCTGCGGTGGTGATGGCGTTGGTGAGTTCAATCGCCTGGCTGCTGTAGGGATCGGCGTCGGTTTGGATGGCATAGCGCACTGTCCGCCCGTCTGGAGAGACGAATTGTGCAGCAACGTCGGAAAACTTTTGGTTGACGAACGCGTCAGGCGGTAGGTAGAAACCCGTGGCGGCGTCCGAGCCGCGGGTTTCGCGGGCGGTGGTCTGTAGTTGCGCGGCAAGGGTGGCCATCCCGGCGAACTGTTGCAGGTTGCTGTCGACGAGTGCGGCGACTCCCCCGGCAATCGCGCGGGAGCCAGCAGCGAGTTGACTCACCCCGTTCTGAAGCTGGGCGAGTTGTGCGGGGAGGTCGCGCGCGGTGACAGCACCCAGCGTTGTGTCCAATGTGTCCACTGCGGCGGTGAGTTGCGCGGTGATGGTGGTGATGGGTGTGCCGAGGTTGCCCAGTTGCCCGGAGAGAGCGCCGATTTGGAGGAGGAAGTTGGAATCCCGCAGTGTGCCCAGGGTCCGGAGTTGCTGTTGGACGGCGGCGCACTGAGGGATCGGGGCGCACCAGGGAGCGTTGTCGAGCAAGGGCCGCACGGCGGTCACGAGACTCAAGGCGTCGGATGCCTGCCTTGCCGCGGTGGCCAATTGCGGTGCCTGCCCAATGAGTTGGTCGAGTGCGGGTGCGGTTGTGCGGAGTTGACCGAGCAGTGGTCGGTATTGCTGGATCTGTTGTCCCGCGGTCGTGGCCTGGTCGAGAATTCGCAACAGCGGTGTCAGGTTGGCGCGGATCTGGCTGTCGAGCGTGGCAAGGCCGGTCGCGAGTTGGTCGGCGCCATCTCGAAGTTGGAACAGGTCGCCAGTGCGTGATCGGCCGTCACTGACTGCCGCGGCGAGTCGGTCACCGATCTGTCCGTTCTGCCACGACAGCTGGGCTTGTTCGAGGCGGCTGCCGGTGGGTCGGGTCACGCCGACAACCCGGGTCACTCCCGGGACTTGCGCGACGCGTGATGCCAGGTCGTCGAGGTCAGCCAGCCCTTTCGCGGTACGCATGTCGTTCGGGGATTGGATCACGAGGAATTCCGGGACGGTAGTGTTGGTCGGGAAGTGCCGGTCGAGCAGTGCGTAACCCTCGTTACTGTCAGTGGTGGCGGGTTGTCCGCTGCGGTCGTCGTAGGTGATGGTGATGCCCAACGCCACTGCGCCGAGGGCGAGCAGAGCGACGAGTGTCATAGCCAGTAGCGAGGCGGGGCGCCGTACGACGAGTACCGCGATGCGGTTCCAGTAGCGCCGCGTCAGGTCCGCGCGGGGTGCACCCCACCCGAGGTGGGAGGCGGCGTGCAGGACCGGCGGTAGCAGGGTGACCGTGGCGAGGAACCCGATGACGATCGCGATCGCACATGCCGGCCCGAGAGTGGAGAAGACGCTCAGTTTTCCGAACACCATCGCCAGGAACGCCAGGGCGACGGTTGCGGCGGAGGCGAGGATGACGCGCCCGATCGTAGCGGTGGCGTCGATGAGCGCAGGTGCGTGCTCGGCGC
Source organism: Tsukamurella asaccharolytica (assembly GCF_007858435.1). Taxonomy (GTDB): domain Bacteria; phylum Actinomycetota; class Actinomycetes; order Mycobacteriales; family Mycobacteriaceae; genus Tsukamurella; species Tsukamurella asaccharolytica. The sequence goes on from NZ_VIGW01000024.1 coordinate 8,333, forward strand.
CCGACCGTAATCGCTCGTGGTAGCGGCTGATGAAGAAGACCGTGTAGTCGACGCCGGCACCGAGCAGGATCACCGTCATGAACGCGACGGTGAACTGTGAAACGGGCATTCCGAACTCGCCCAACGCTGACACCACACCGCGACCCACCCCGAGGCTGATCCCGATCACCAGCAGGGGTACGAGCGCGGTGAACAGCGACCGGTAGACCACCAGCAGGATGAACGCGATCAGCAGAACCGTGGCCATGGTGATCACCACAAGGTCCTTTTCGGCCGTGACGATCTGATCGCTGAAGGTGGCGGTGGGCCCGGTGACGTGTACGGTTGTACCGGTGCCGGAGAACGAATGATAGGCGAGGTCGCGCACGGAATCCAAGGCGCGAGTCGCGGCGGGGCCGCCCAGCGTTCCGGTCAGCCCCACCGGCAGGTACCAGGCCGTCCCGTCGCGGCTCACCGCCTGCGACGCCGTCGTCGGATCCCCCACCAGGTCACGGACGGAAGCGACATCGGCGGTGGCGCCACGAAGTTTCTGAACAAGCTCGTCGTAGCGTACGCGCACCGTCGGGGTGAGGCCGCCACGGTTCTCCATGGCGATGAAAACCGTTGTCTTGGCGCCTTTCTCCCCGAACGCCGTACCCATCCGGTCGAAAGCCTGAAATGACGGCACTCCCGCAGGGATCGGATCGACCGATTGTTGG
>NZ_VIGW01000025.1 GCF_007858435.1 Tsukamurella asaccharolytica
GCACGACTGTCTCGAGCTGCGGGAACGCCAGCGCCAGCACCACACCCACCGCGAGCCACGCGCCGACGACGACAACCTTGTGCGCTAGCGCGTACCGAGCCACCCGCGCAAGCGTGGCGCTGTATTCCGCGCGTTCTGACCGCGCGCCAGCCGATCGCCGGTGCACCACCATCAACACCACTCCTGCCGAAACGGAACTACCTGGATCGGTACGCTACATGATGTAGCGAAAAGCGGTGGCGCGGTCGCTCGTCTTCGGACTCGGCGTGGACCGTGCGAGCGGTCAGGGCATGCGGCGATGCGCCGTCAGGAAGTCGTCGACGATGCGGCGGCGGTCATCGGCGTCGACGGCCCGGATGCCGGTGATTTTGGCGAAGATCAGCGGTCCGACGAGCTGGGTGATGGCCAGGGTCAGGTCGAAATCGTCGAGCTCGTCGACGGCACTGGCACTGGTGAGCAATCGGTCGAACGGTTCGCGGTAGTGATCGACCACCCGCGCACGCAGTGGGGCCAGGGCGTTGCTCTGCTCGCCGGCCCGTTCGGGCACCATCGCCAACCACGCGACCGTGGTGACCTGCAGCGGCGCCTGTTCGATGACGTCCGCCTGACGATCCATCAACCGGATCAAGTCCTCGCGCACCGACCCCGAGAGTTCGTGGCGATCGGCCTGGGGCAGCAAACGCTCGAAGGCAGCGGCGACCAGGTCGGTGGTACTGCCAAAGTGCCGGTAGAGGGTTGTGCGGGCAACCCTGGACAAGCTGGTGACCGCCTCGACGGTGACAGCCTCCACTCCCCCTCTGCGCAGCAACACCGCCGTGGCGTCGAGTAGACGGTTCCTGGAACGAACCCGCCGCGGATCGACGTCGTCGAGGCCATCGATGCTCACCGCTACCCGCATTCTTCTCGCTGTTGGTCCACGTATGTGGCATCCTGCCAACGATACCGTCAGTAGCGGTCCGCTACCGGCACGAGCATCGATTCGAGGACTGTGATGTCAGCACCCAGCAGACTGCCCGCGCACTCCCCATCGTGCATGGGCTGCGGGCCGGAAAATGCCAGCGGCCTGCAGCTCGAGGTCTACCGCGACGAGGACCGAGTCTTTGCAGATCACTCCTTCACCGAAAAGCATTCCGGTGGACCAGGTCTGGCGCATGGAGGGGCCATCTCGGCCGCGTGCGACGACATCATGGGATTTACGCTGTGGATCGCCGGCACCCCGGCCGTCACGCGCACGTTGACGGTCAAGTACCGCCGACCGGTACCCCTCCACGTACCAGTACGCCTCACGGCGTGGATCGACGAGGACGCCGATCACACCCTGCACATCGGGGCGAGCGGGACCGTGGAGGGCGAGACCTACTTTTCCGCCACTAGCGAGTTCGTGAAAGTCGATCTCACGCACTTCGCGCGCTACGCCGACACCTCCACGGTAGACAGCTTTTTCGTCAATTTCCTCCGCGCGGACTGACCTGCTCAGATGCCCGGCGCTGCCCGCTGATTCGACGGTGCGCGGCGGAACTGAGTCGGGGAGCACCCGACCCACCGTGTAAATGCATGGGAGAAACTGGCGACCTCGGAGTACCCCAGTTCTGCGGCTATCTCGCCGACACTGATGCCGGGATCCAGCAGTCGCGCGGTGGCTCGTTCTTGGGCGAACTGCTGCCGCAGGCGACGCAGGGTGGTGCCCTCGGCGTGCAGGCGTCGCTTGAGTGTGCTCACCGATGTCGCCAGCTCCGCCGCGATACGAGCGCCGTCAGCGCGCGCAGGGTCAGCATCGAACTGTGCGCGGACCAGCTGCGTGTAGGAATTGGGCCTGCGCTGTTCGTAGACGCGTCGAAGCTCGGCGATACCGATCCGGTAGGCCACGGGGTCGGAGAAGCGGCACACGTCGTAGAGCACGGCAGCCGGTATATGCACGAACGCCGCGCGCGCGTCGAAAAGGATCCGATGGCCGATCTCACCCACGACGATCAGGTCTGCCGGCGCCTGGCATGTCAGATGAAGCTCCACGGAGGGGACGGCACCGGCGAGCATGTCCACCAACCGCAGGACAGCCAGACCACCGTAGGTGACGGCGAGACAATCGGTGCCGGGGCTATCTGTGCGCCCGGCCAGAGCGATCGTCAGTCCAGAGTCTCCGTGCTGGAACTCGGTGCTCAGCGCGGTCGATATCAGGGGCAAGAACCGAAGCAGTTGAACAACTTCGAGGACGGAACCCGCACTGACCAGCGGCAAACTGAGGGGGCCGAAAGAGGTCAGCTGGGCGTGCTCGGCGAACGCCACGCCCAACCGGAATCCCTGCTGGGCGTCCATCGCCGGATACACCTCGTGAAACCACCGGACAGGCACTTGGCCCTGTCGCGCAATGACGACCGCGAGATCGACGCCCTCGCGGGCCATGATGCGTCCGAACGCTCGCGTCTCCGCCGCGCCCAGGGCACCGCTGTCGAGGAGCTGCGCGAACGCTAGCGGCGGTATCCCCAACTCGACAAGGCTCACATGAGCCAATTTAACAAGACATCGCGACGTCCGAGCCTGGATCAAGCACATCTGCCGCGTGCACACTCACCTCTACGACCCACGAACAAGGAGGTGGCCATGGCCACGATCACTTACGTGACCCACGACGGCGAGGACTACCCCGCGCCGGTGACGCCCGGCAGGTCACTGATGCAGATTGCAGTCGACGAGGCGATACCGGGGATCGATGGCGACTGTGGCGGTGAGGCGGCATGCGGAACGTGCCACGTCGTCGTCGACAGCGCGTGGATCGACACCGTCGGACACAGCACAGACGTCGAAGAAGGCATGTTGAGTATGCACCCCGAACGTGAGGCCAACTCGCGACTGGCCTGCCAGATGACCGCCAACAACGAGTGGGACGGTCTGACCGTTCGCCTTCCCGAGTTCCAGTTGTGAACGTCTAAAGCGAAAGAGCAACATCTATGAGCATCTCAACTGCCCTCGCCGACAAAGCGCAGTCCATGATCCCGATCGATCTACAAATCCGTGGCGCCCACGTCTATGACAAGGCCCGCCGGATCGTCACCCGAACCGACGGCAAAAAGATCTTCACCGAGACCCCCATCCCGCCTGTCGAGGAAGTCGAACTCACCGACATCGATCTGAGCAACCCATTCCTCTACCGACAGGGCAGGTGGCGGTCCTACTTCGAGCGTGTGCGCAATGAGGCGCCCGTTCACTTCCAGCCCCGCAGTCCCTTCGGGCCGTTCTGGTCGGTCACTCGACATGCCGACATCATCGCTGTCGACAAGAACCACGACGCGTTCTCCGCCGAACCGTTCATCATCATCGGTCGGCCGCCCCGCTTCATGGACATCGCGATGTTCATCGCCATGGACCCGCCGCGGCACGACAAGCAGCGCGCCGCCGTCCAGGGAGTCGTCGCACCGAAGAACCTGCGCGAGATGGAGGGCCTCATCCGGTCGCGCGTCCGGGAAGTCCTCGACGAGCTACCGCTCGACGAACCGTTCGACTGGGTCCAGACCGTGTCGGTCGAACTGACCGCGCGGATGCTCGCGACATTGCTCGACTACCCCTACGAGCAGCGCCACAAACTCGTCCAGTGGTCGGATCTGGCCACGTCGATGGAGCAGGCCAACGGCGGACCATCAGACAACGACAAAGTTTTCCGCGAGATGGTCGCGATGGCACAGGGCTTGAGTGCGCTATGGCGAGACAAGGCCGCGCGGACCGCGGCAGGCGAGGAGCCTGGTTTCGACCTCATCACCATGCTGCAGAGCAACGAGGACACCAAAGACCTTCTCGACGACAGCCCCATGGAGTTCCTCGGGAACCTCGTGCTGCTGATCGTCGGCGGCAACGACACCACCCGCAACTCGATGAGCGGCGGAGTGCTGGCTCTCAACGAGTATCCCGACCAGTTCGAGAAACTCAAAGCCAATCCGGACCTGATCCCCAACGCGGTGTCGGAGATCATCCGGTGGCAAACCCCCCTGGCGTACATGCGCCGGGTCGCCAAGAAGGACGTGATGCTCAACGGTCAGTTCATCCGCAAAGGCGACAAAGTCGTCATGTGGTACGCCTCCGGCAACCGCGACGAGCGAGTGTTCGACCGCCCGGACGAGCTCATCATCGATCGGTCCAACGCTCGCAACCACATCGCGTTCGGTTTCGGCGTGCACCGTTGCATGGGAAACCGCCTGGCCGAATTGCAGTTGCGCATTCTCTGGGAAGAACTCCTCGAGCGCTTCGACGACATCGCGGTGGTCGGTGATCCGGAGTACGTGCAGTCCAACTTCGTTCGTGGGATCAGCAAGATGATGGTCCGTCTGACTCCCAAGCAGGAGACGTGAGCACTGATCGGGTCGTGATCGTCGGCGCAAGCCACGCCGGCGCACAGCTGGCGGCCAATTTGCGCAAGGAGAAGTGGGCTGGAGACATCCTGCTGATCGGCGACGAGGGCCGCCTGCCGTATCAGCGGCCGCCGCTGTCCAAGGCATACCTGGCCGGCGATTGCCATCTCGACGATGTCGCGATCCGAAGCCACCAGTTCTACGACAAGCAACGGATCCAGCTCGTCGACGGAACCGTAACCTCGATCGACCGTGCCGAACGAACCGTCACTCTCGGCAACAACGACGCGGTGTCCTACTCGAAGTTGGCCCTGTGCACCGGCGCTCGAGCTCGCGCACTGCCCGTCCCTGGGGCCGATCTGCCGGGCGTGCACTATCTGCGCACCGCCACCGACGTCGAGGCCATCCGCGCCGCCGCGGTCCCGGGTTCGCGGGTCGTCATTGTCGGCGGCGGGTACATCGGCCTGGAGACAGCGGCCTCGCTTCGAACCCTGGGTGTCGAAGTGACCGTCCTGGAGGCGGCAGGACGCGTACTCGAACGTGTCACGGCGCCCGTCGTGTCGGAATTCTTCGATCGAATTCACCGCGAGAAGGGTGTCGACGTACGGATCGACGCAATCGTCGAGGGGTTCCGCGGCGACAAACGAGTCGCCAGCGTTGTCCTCGCCGGTGGAGAAACGCTGGCCGCTGACCTGGTCATCGTCGGCGTCGGCGTCATTCCGAACACGGAGCTCGCAGCAGCTGCGGGCATCGACGTCGAAAACGGCATCCTCGTCGACGACCGCGCTCGTAGCAGCGATCCTGACATCGTCGCAGCCGGCGACTGCGCCAACCACCGAATCGAGCGGTACGGGAGACGTGTTCGTCTCGAGTGCGTGTCCGCAACAACCGAGCACGCCAAAATCGCGGCGGCCACAATCTGCGACAACACAACCGGTCGTGCCGCACTGCCGTGGTTCTGGTCCGACCAATACGACCTCAAACTCCAGATCGCCGGGCTCAACACCGGATACGACGAGGTGCTGGTCAGCGGCGACCCCGCCCATGGCCGCGACTTCACCTGCTACTATTTCTCCGCCGGAGAACTGATTGCAGCTGACTGCGTCAACAGACCCGCTGACTTCGTGAACGCCAAGCGCGCCATTGCACAACGAGCGCCGATCGTCAGGTCCGCATTGATCGGAGCGACCCCATGACCACATCACCGACAAACGCGGTCAGCCCGGCGGCGCTGACGGGTTCACGCTTCCTCGACATCGAGCACGCCACCGTCGCGACCTTCACACGCGAAGCCGTCGGCAACGCGACCACCGACAAAGACAAAGCTCGCCGCCTGTTCACCGCGGTACGCGACGCCATCCGCTACGACCCGTACACCGTCTCCAACGACCCAGAGCATTACCGGGCCAGCCACGTAATCGAATCCGGACGTGGATACTGCGTCCCCAAGGCCGTCGTGCTCACCGCCGCATTTCGCGCCGCCGGGATCCCAGCGCGGTTCGGCTTCGCCGACGTCCGTAACCACCTCCAAACGGGCACCCTACGTGAGCTGATGGGAACCGACGTCTTCGTCTATCACGGGTACAGCCACGTCTACATCGACGGACGGTGGCTCAAGGCAACACCCGCGTTCAACTCGGAACTGTGCGCACGGTTCGGAGTTGCCCCGATCGACTTCACCGGCGACAGCGACGCGTTGCTCCACGCTCACTCCGCGGACGGCTCAACACACATGGAGTACGTCCGCGAAAGAGGTACGTACAACGACCTGCCTCTCGACAACATCCTGGCGGCTCTCAAACAGGCCTATGGCCCTCTGATATTCACGCAGCGTGCGACGCCACTAGATGCATTCCACGCCTAACCCGACCTGCCTCAGTCGTCGGCCGGCAATCGACTCTACGAACAAGATCCGCACCGCCTCAACACAGGAGACTCGTGTCAGTGTCCGGCCCCTCGATGATCGACCCCTACCCGCACCGAATGGGCGGCCACTGTGGGTCCGGTGCGATGCGAGACCTCATGGAGTGGACCGGGCTCGGTTTCGACGGCCCACCCGATGAGGGCCTCGTCTTTGCCCTCGGCGGAGCCCTCTCCCTCACCTACATTCGATCAAGCGCGCTGATGCCACCCGTGTACTTGGTCGGACGAGGACCTGATTTTGAGGTGGACCTCCCCCGCCGTCTGGGCGGCACCGTCGAGGTGCTTGCCACCGACGACCCGGCCGAGGGTTGGGAGAACCTTCGTGGCGAGATCGATCAGGGCCGCCCTGCACTGGTCTGGGCGGAGATCGCAGAACTCCCCTATCTGCGGGTCCAGTTGCGCATGAGCCGCCACGACATCGTGGTAGTCGGCTACGACGAGACGCAAGGCATCGCGTACATCGCCGACAACGATCGCGAAGATCTTCAACGCGTCCCACTGGACGCACTCGCACGCGCGCGCCGCTCGACCTCCTTCCCGGAGCCAACCCGACACACGCAGTTTCGTATCAATTGGCCACAGACGCCGCCTTCAATTATCGAGGTGGCCGCACAGGCATTCGCGCAATCCGCAGCGAGCCTGAGCACCCCAGGCGCATCGACGATCGCCGGGCCCGCAGAACATGGGTCACACGGCCTCGACGCGGCCAGCGCTCTCGCATCCGACGTCTGCAGCTGGGGAGCCCTGTCCACCGACGACCTCGAGATGCACTTATTCAGCCTCGGCGCCTTCATCGAGAAAGCGGGGACCGGCGGTGGCCTCTTCCGCCGACTGCTGGCACAGGGCTGCGATGAAATCGCACGCCTCACCGGCGATCACGCAACCGCCATCCTTGCAGCCAACGCCCACCATGCGGCGACATCCTGGACTGCAGTCGCACGCGCAGCAGTACAGAAGGATCACGCCTCATCCGAGCGGCTCCGATCCGTCACAACCCTCGCGGCAGCTCTACCCGAGGCGGAAGCGACTCTGGAGGCGTCACTGCGAAAGGCCGCAGCATCCTTGTCAGGCTAACCGGGCCAGTCGCGGGAAGTCCGCGAGTAGGGCGCTAAGCAGGGCCGCCGCGTTCACACAACGCACGCAGGAGCACCACCGTGAGCAGGACGCCGGTTCCCGCTCACCTGGGTCCTGATCCGTCGTGGCGATCTGTCGACACGCTGCGAGCCATCGCCGTCGACGCCATAGACGGTGCGTCGGGGCGATGCGACGGACGACTGGCGGATCCGGTCGTACAAGTCCCCCATCGTGGACCGCGGCCGACGAGGCCGATGGCCAGGTGATGCTCGAACACGGCCTCGAGGGGCGTGGTTGCCAAGCGCCTGTCCTCGCGCTCTTACCGGCCCGGTGAGCGCTCCCCCCGACTGGATCAAGCAACCGTTGCGGGTCAGCGCAACGGTTGTGGTCCCCGGGGTGGATCGGGACACCGGGAGATCTCGAATCACTGCTCGCTCGCAGCAGTACACCCCGCCAGCGGGTGGCTATGTCAAGTTGGTCTGGCTCCAACCAGGGCGGTGTGATTTGGCCCCGACTGTAGGCGGGTGGCCGCGTTTGGTCGTAGGTTCGTGGATGTGGATGGGGAGGATGATCTGCAGATGCCTTCTCGGCGGACGGTCGTTGTCCCGTCAGGGTGGGATCGGGCTTCGGTGTGCGCGTATGCCGAGCATGTGATCGCTCGGGATACCGGGGCTTAGCAGTCATCTGTGGGTGCGGGTGAAGTTGCTTGAGGAGCAGCAGCTCGAGGATCTGACGTCGCGGTGGTCGGTGTCGTATGTGGTTCACCGGCACCGCAAGGCGTTGTCGATTGTCACCGATCCGACACAGTCAGGCCCGAGGGCGCCCTAACTTGGTTGTGGTGGTGTCGGCTGCGAGGGGATCGGTAGAGGCGGTGTTCGCCGTCTGAGTATCACGGGCATCGTCGTGGATGGCGCGCATGGGAGGATCGGTTTTGAGGCTGATTCCTCCACTGAGTAGCGGTGCGATATCGAGTGCTCTGACTAGGTTTTATGCGCTCTGGCAGATCAGGGCCTGTGAAGCGGCGGGGAGGACTTGGAGGTGTTCGCGGAGCACCGTCGACAAAACGCGGTGAAGACACAGAGCGCGGCGTCCAGGAACGCCTCACGTCGGCTTCGTCGGCGAACGTCGGCCTCCACACATCGATACGTACGCTGCGTCGGAGCCATGACGCCACAATAGTCACCCCGCGCACCCGCCACCATCACGGACTCGCCGGACCAGCCTCATGGCCAGTCAAGCATTTCGTCATCTGCTGGACCTCCCAACGCTCAGAACCCCCGGGGCCGGCGATCCGGGGGGGGGG
>NZ_VIGW01000026.1 GCF_007858435.1 Tsukamurella asaccharolytica
CGGCGGGCCCGGCTCCGCGCCGCGGGCGGCGGGATCGACGGACCGCGGCGGCGGATCGGCGAGGGCGGCGCGCAGCGCGGCGAAGCCGCCGCCCGAATCGGGCTGGACGCTCACCACCTCACCGCCGAGGCGCCGGCCGGACTCGGCGAGGACGTCCGGGGCGTCGGGGTAGACGTCGGCGCCGGTGGCGGCGAGCACCGTCGGCAGGGCGGCGCGGAGCCGGCCGAGCGCGGCGACGTCGACCGCGTCGGCCGGGACGCAGGCGTCGAGCACGTAGACCAGCACGTCGTGATCGCCGCGGTGTTCACCCAGCGGGACCGGGACACCGTCGGCGCCGATCGCGGCCGCGTCCCCGCCCAGCCGGTCGGCGACCGCGGCGGCGCCCGCCGGATCCTGCCCGGCCACCAGCACGGTCACGAGGCCCGCCCCAGCCGGTCCAACAGCAGGTGCTCGGCCTCGTCGCGGCGCGCGCAGTCCGTCGCGGCCACCGTGCGCAGGGCACCGTCGAACTCGGCCTCCCGGCGCTCCTCGTAGCCCTGCAGGGCGGCGGCGAGCGGCGGGAGCAGCGCATCGACCCCGCTCAGCTCGCGCAGGCTCGCCAGCAGCTCCTCGTCCGGCATCGACGGGGTCTCGCGCAGCGCGCCGAGCGCGCACGCCAGCCCGTAGCCGCCGAACCGGCGCAGCAGCGGCGCGTCCGCGCCCAGCGCCTCGGCCGCGGCGAGCGCCGAGGCGGGCAGCGCCAGCGGCGTCCCGGCGATCCGGCGGACGGCCGGCAGATCGGAGGTCTCCACCGCGTCGAGCAGCGCCATGACCGCGATCACCGGCCGCTCCAGCACCTCGCCGAGGCGCGCGGCGTAGTCGTCGGCGGCGCGCCAGGACCCGGCTGCGTCGGCCTTGGTCCACGCGATCACGGGCGGGCCCGCGGGGTCGGCGCACAGCACGTCGATCGCGGCGCGGTCGGTGGCCCGCAGGCCACCGGCGAAGCAGTACAGGCGCGCGTCGGCACCACCGGCGCCGTCCTCGACCGCCTCGACGCCGCGCGACCGCAGCGCCGCGCCCAGCACCGTCGTCCCCACCCCGCCACGGCCGAGCAGCCGCACCCGCGGCGCGCTGCGGCGCACGGACAGATCCCCCATGAGAGCCCCCGCTCGTCGACCGGCGCCCCCGCGCCGATCACCTATGGGGAGGGTACGAGCGCCTCGTCCTGCTCGGGGGGCGATTGCTCCGATTCGTGCCGGCCGCCGGCCACGAACACCGCGAAGACCGCGCCGACCAGGCAGATCACGGCGGTCACCCCGAAGACCTCGCCGAACATCCGGCCGTAGGCCTCCTGGGTCTGCCGGAAGACGGCCATGCCGGTCTCGACGAAGCTCCCCTGCGGCACGATCGGCGGCATCGAGTCCATGATCGAGTTCAGCCGGTAGAAGCCGAAGGTGGTCAGCGCGGCCACGCCGATGAGCATGCCGCTCATCCGGGCCACGACGAGCAGCGCCGACGCGATGCCAGCCTGCGAGAGCGACACCGCGCGCAGCGCCGCCGACGACAGCGGGCCGATCACCACGCCGAGTCCGAAGCCCGCGATCGCCAGCGAGGTGTCGAGCGCGGGCAGGAAACCCAGGTAATCGGCGGAGAGCACGTCGGCCGGCCAGGTCGCGATCAGCGTGTACCCGCCCGCCGCGACGACGAGGCCCACGACCGCGACGATCCGGTCGCCGAAGCGCGTCGCGAGGAAGCCGCCGAGGATCGCGCCGACGGGCAGCGCGAGCAGGAAGCGGACCAGGGTGAGCACGGCGTCGACCCCGTCGCGCTGCAGCACCATCCGGGCGTAGATCTCGATGTCCACCAGGGTCACCATGAGCGCCGCGCCCGCGCACACCGACGCTGCGCACGCCGCGAGGAAGGGCGTCACGCGCATGCCGGCGCTGTCGATGAGCTTCGTCGTGGCCAGGCGCTCCCACACTGCGAAGAGGACGAAGGCGACCGCGGCGCCGAGCAGCAGCCACGCGCCGTTCGGCGGCAGGACGTGCTCGCCGTCGGGCTCGGGGTTGTACAGGCCGATCACCGACAGTCCCAGCGCGACGGCGAGCAGCAGCCCGCCGACCACGTCGACCTTCTGCCGGGTGACCGCCCGCTTCGGGACGGTCAGCTGCAGCAGCACCATCGCGACGAGCGCGAGCGGCACGTTGATCCAGAAGACGACGCGCCAGGCGTCGTCGCGCGGCACCGAGGAGAAGTGGTTGTGCACGAGCGTCACGACGCCCACGCCCACGATCGGGCCGAGCACGCTGCCCAGTTCCTGCGCGGCGCCGACCCAGCCGAGGACGGCGGCCCGTCGACGCGCGGACCACAGGTCGGCCGCCAGGGCGAGCGTCACGGGCAGCAGCGCGCCGCTCGCGACACCCTGGACCACCCGGCCCGCGAGGACCTCCGGGACCGTATCGGCGAGCGCCGTGAGCACCGACCCGACGATGAACAGCGCGAGGCTGGCCTGCAGCACGAGGCGACGGCCGAACCGGTCGGACAGCCGGCCCAGGAGCGGCATCGCGGCGATGTAGCCGAGCAGGTACCAGGTGATGATCGGGGTGGCGAGCTGGATCCGGTTGATGGGGATCTCGACGCTGCGCATGATGTCCTCGAGGACCGAGACCACCACGTAGGTGTCGAGCGCGCCGAGCAGGACCGCCAGTCCCGCGGCACCGATGGCCACGCCGCGGCCGCGCACGTGCCCGGCAGGCGCCGCGGTGATCGTCACTTCGCGGTCTTCGGATCGAGCAGCGTGACCTTCTTGCCCCAGTCCGAGAGCGTCACGGTGAGGGTGCCGGAGTCGAAGCCGACGTTCGCGCGGACCAGGTTGTTCGGCGCGGCCTCCTGCACCCAGAAGGTCAGCGGCCGGTCGCCGAGCGTGGACTTGGGGACGATCCCGGCGAGCGCGGCGCCGGGGATGATCCCCGAGATGCGGACGGCCTCGACGCCGCCGATCTGCTCGCGGCCGTCGACCTTGGGGTCGCGGACCGACGAGAGGAGGTTGGCGATGCCCCGCTGCGGGTCGAGGATGGCGGAGGCGTCGTAGACGTCGGCCGCCTTGCCCGTCCGGTTGTAGGCCTGCCCCGGCGAGAACTGCACGTACAGGTCACCGTCGGTGACGATGAAGTTCGCCTTGACCGCGCTGCCCTGGTAGACGACGTCGGCGTTGCCCTGGCCCCCCAGCTTGGGCTGGTTGCTGAGGTACGCGGAGACGCTCTTGACGGGCAGGTTGGGCACCGTGCCCTCGACGGAGAGGTCCAGCTGTACGTCGTGGAGGTCGCGGGTGGTCTGCGCCGAGGCGTCGATGATCGTCTTCGCGTCGGGCAGCGGCGCATCGTTGACCGCCGGTCCGTCAGTGTTCGAGCAGGCGGCCAGGAGGCCGACGACGGCGAGCAGTGCGACCAGGGTGGAGACGAGGCGGAGCGGCGTGTGGCGAGAGTTACGCACGATCATGCGGCCAATGCTAAGTCACAAGAGTGAAGCTGGGACGATGGAGCGCGTGCCCCAGTCCCAGGATCCCCGCGCCGAGCACCGTCGGCTGTATCCCCGCGTGACCAGTTTCCGGTCCCGCCGCGCCTCCCTCACCCCCGCCCAGCAACTGGCGATGGACACGGGCTGGGCGACCCTCGGCCGGGGCATCCCGCCCGCGTCGCCCCTGCCCGACGGGGGCCTCCCGGACGGGACCTTCCCGGCACCGTCGCACCCGCTGGACGCGGAGGCCTGGTTCGGCCGGTCCGCCCCGCTCATCGTGGAGATCGGCTCCGGCACCGGCACCTCGACCTGGGCGATGGCGCAGGCCGAGCCCGAGAACGATGTGGTGGCGGTGGAGGTCTACCTGCCCGGCATCGCCCAGCTCGTCGGGGCGGTGCAGCGCGCCGGGCTGACGAACGTGCGGGTCGTGCGCGGCGACGGCGTCGCGATGCTCGAGGACATGATCGCGCCGGGCACGCTCACCGGCGTGCGCGTCTACTTCCCGGACCCGTGGCCGAAGGCCCGTCACCACAAGCGCCGGCTGCTCCAGCCGCGGATGTTCGCCCTCATCGCGGATCGCCTGCGGGTCGGAGGGATTCTGCACGTGGCCACTGATCATGCAGACTATGCAGAGGCGATTGCGGAGACCGCACCCTCGGAGCCGCTGTTGCGGCCCGTGGTGCTGCCGCCGCGGCTCGCCGATGCCGGGCTGCCGATCTCCGTCGACCGCCCGGTGACCAAGTTCCAGGACAAGGCCGCGCAGGTGGGCCGCGAGATCCACGAGTTCGTGTGGGAACGCGTGGAGGAAGGAGAGGTGCGGTGATCACGTTCGACGCACCCGCCGACCCGCAGCCCGACGTGGCCGAACGCGTCCTGCTGGTCTGGGACGCGCCCAACCTCGACATGGGGCTGGGCTCGATCCTCGGCGGCCGCCCGACGGCCGCGCACCGCCCGCGGTTCGACGCCCTGGGCCGCTGGCTCCTGGAGTACACGGCGGACCTGGAATCGGATGCGGACGCCCGGCTCGAGCCCGAGGCCACCGTCTTCACCAACATCGCGCCCGGCAGCGCCGACGTCGTGCGTCCCTGGGTCGAGGCCCTGCGCAACGTGGGCTACGCCGTCTTCGCCAAGCCCAAGGTCGACGAGGACAGCGACGTCGACGAGGACATGCTCGACCACATCGACGTCCGGCGGCACTCGCCGGGGCTCGGCGGGCTCATCGTCGCCTCGGCGGACGGCCAGGCCTTCCGCGAACCCCTGGAGGAGATCTCCGCAAGCGGGGTACCGGTAACCGTCCTCGGGTTCCGCGAGCATGTCGCGTGGGCGCTGGCGTCCCCTACTCTGGAGTTCGTCGATCTCGAGGACATCGCCGGGGTGTTCCGCGAGCCGCTGCCACGGGTGAGCCTGGATACGCTGCCCGACGAGGGTGCGTGGCTGCAGCCGTTCCGTCCCCTGTCCTCGCTACTTTCGAGCCGGGCCTAGCCCTAGAACCGGTTCACCGGAAAGGAATTTTCGCTTGTTCGCAGCTATAGGACGCTTCACGTACGCGTTCCGATACACGATCATCGCGGTCCTCTTCGTGTCCATCGCCGCGACCGGCGTCTGGGGCTTCCTCGGGCTCGGTGCCAAGACCAAGATGAACGGCCTCTACGACGAGGCCAGTGATTCCGTTGCGTCCGCGCAGGTCACCGACAAGGCGAACGGCCGCGAGATGCAGCCCGACATCCTGGTGCTGATCAAGCCCGCGGAGGGCAAGAAGATCTCCGACCCGGACGTCATGCAGGCCGTCGCGAAGACGCGGGACGACATCCTCGCGAAGTTCGCGACCGGCGACGACGCCAAGCTCAACCCGATCAACGAGCAGGATCCGCAGGAGAGCTCGCTCAGCTACACCATGTTCGCGCCGGGCGCGCCCCAGGCGAACGACGCGCTGTACAAGAAGTTCACCCGCACCGACGCCGACGGCGGCACCTGGGGCTTCTTCACGCTGCCGATGAAGTCGGCGGACGACACGCAGCGCGGCAAGGACTGGGTGACCATCCAGAAGCCGCTGAACGAGATCCTCCAGTCGGACGCGAACAAGCCGATCTTCGACGCCAAGGTCGGCGGCCTCGTCCCGGTGACCTCCGAGGTCACCGAAGGCGTGCAGAAGGATCAGAAGAAGGCCGAGCTCATCGCGCTGCCGCTGGTGGCGATCGTGCTCTTCTTCGTCTACGGCGGTATCGTCGCCGCGGTGCTGCCGATGATCATCGGTGTGCTCACGATCGGCGCCGCGATGGCGGTCGCCTCGGTGATGGCGGACTTCACGGACGTCAACCTCTTCGTCGGGCCGATCATCTCGCTCATCGGCCTCGGCATCGCGCACGACTACGGCCTGTTCATGGTCTCGAGATTCCGAGAAGAGTTGGACGAGGGGTACGACACACCAACGGCGGTCAGGCGCACGGTCATGACCGCCGGCAGAACGATCATCATGTCGTCGCTGCTCATCGTCGGCGCCCTGGCGTGTCTGTACATCTCCCCGCTGGGCCTGCTCACCTCGATGGCCACGGGCGCGCTGCTCGGCGTCTTCATCGCCGCGATCCTCTCGCTGACCCTGCTGCCAGCGATGCTCGGCGTGCTCGGGCACCGGGTCTTCGCGCTGAGCTTCCACTGGTTCCTCACCATCTTCGACAGGTGGAAGCTGCCGGTCATCGGCGGCGTCATCCACTGGGCCGCCGAGAAGACGGGCCGCGCGAAGACCAAGGCCAACATCGAGGCCGGCATGTGGGGCAAGGTGACCGACGCGGTCATGAAGCGCCCGAAGACCTCCATCGTGGCCGTGGTCACCCTGCTGCTCGCGATCTGCATCCCGATCGTCGGCCTGCAGTTCGGCGGCATCTCGCAGACCTACCTGCCGCCGACGAACGAGACCCGGCAGACGCAGGACAAGTTCCAGGAGCTGTTCCCGGACAACACCGGCCAGCCGGTCAAGATCGTCTTCACCAACGCCAGCGACGAGCAGATCAAGCAGGTCCTCGACGAGGCGAACAAGATCCCCGGCTTCACGCACTCGAACCCCGCGGATCCGAACTCCGCCCGGTTCAGCCCGGCGACCGACGCCGTCTCCACGGCCAAGGGCACCTCCGACAAGCTGGTCGTGCGCGGCCAGGAGGTCGCGGTGCGGGTGTCGAACGGCAGCATGCAGGACCCGAACGACACCAAGGCCGTCGGCGAGGCCGTGACCGCGCTGCGCGGCATCAAGATGGACGGCGCGGACGCGAGTAAGGGCGTCGGCTTCCTGGTCGGCGGCATGCCCGTGCTGCAGTACGACTCCATCGACTCGATGCTGAGCCTGCTGCCGTTGCTCATGCTGCTGCTGGTCGTGGTGACCACGCTCATGATGTTCCTGGCGTTCGGGTCGCTGACGCTGCCGATCAAGGCCGTGCTGATGTCGCTCCTGTCGCTCGGGTCCACGCTCGGCTTCCTCACCTGGATGTTCGTCGACGGGCACGGCGGTGAACTGTTCAACTTCACCGGCGGCCCCATGATGGCGCCCGTCCTGGTGCTGGTGATCGCGGTGGTCTTCGGCCTCAGTACGGACTACGAGGTCTTCGTGATCTCCCGCATGATCGAAGAACGGGCCGGCGGCGCCACCACGAATCAGGCGATCCGCGCCGGTACCGCCAACACCGGGCGCATCATCACCGCGGCGGCGATCCTGCTGGCCTGCGTCGCGGCGGCCTTCGCCACCTCCGACCTGGTGATGCTGAAATACGTCTCCTTCGGCCTGATATTCGCGCTGCTCGTCGACGCGACCGTGGTCCGCATGGTGCTCGTGCCCGCCGTGATGAAGCTGCTCGGCGACGACTCCTGGTGGGCACCGAACTGGATGCGCAGGATCCAGGAGGCCATCGGCCTCGGCGAGACCTCGCTGCCCGCCGAGACCCGCGACGGCCGCCCGCTGTCGTCGATCAAGCCCGCCACCGCGGGTCCGGGCAAGGCGGCGCCGGAGCTCGTCGGTGCGGGAGCACCGGTCCCCGCGCCGAGGTCGGCCGCAGCGCCGGAGGACGGCAGGCTGCACCCGCCGTCGAACCTGCCCGACGTGCGCCCGGCCCGGCCCACGCCGGTCGGTCCCGGCCCGCGTCGCCCCGGCCCGCCGCCCGGCTTCTCCGGTCGGCTGGAGCTGCC
>NZ_VIGW01000027.1 GCF_007858435.1 Tsukamurella asaccharolytica
CTGCGCGCGGGCGGCGGCGAGACGGGCCGCGAAGCCGGCGACGTCGGCCTCCCTGGCTGCGGCCTCGTGCTCGGCGACCTGCGCCGCGGCGGCCTCCCGGGCGACGACGGCGGCGTCGGCCGCCTCGCCCAGCGCCTCGTCGGCGGCCTCGGCCCGGGCGCGTTCCAGCTCCGCGGTCAGCTCGGCGGCCTGGTGGTCGAAGTCCTGCAGCCGGTTGGCCGCCGTGCGCGCGGTGACATCGGCGGCGTGCAACTCCTGCTGCTTCTGCCCGAGCTGCTCGCGCGTCCGCTTCTCCTCCGCGCGGGACGCCACCTCGGCCTGTGTCGCCTCCATGAGGTTCGCCTTGGCCCGCTCCGGATCGACGGCCACGAGTTCGGGATCGACCGCCGCCTCAAGCGCGACGATCCGCTCCGCCGACTCCTCGGCGAGTTGCCGCAGCTCCGCGAGCGTGTTGTCGCCGAGCGCGTGCGCCAGGGCGATCCGCGCCTCCTGCAGCTCGATCTCCACCGCCTCGCGCTGCTCGTGCAGCTCGCGGGCCGCGGCGACGTCCGCTACCCCGGCGTCGCGGCACGCGCTGCGGAGTGCGGTGTGCGCGGCCTTCATCTCGGCGGCGGCGTCGGCGCTCTCGCCGCGCTGCACCACCTCGATCCGGACGGCACCGGGTACCTCGATCACCATGCCGTTCCCGGCGACGACCTCGACCGGCTCCTCGCCGATGTTGCGGCCGTCCACGAGCACGTCGGAGAAGCCGAGCCGCTCCAGCTGCAGCGTGGCGGCGAGCGCGGAGAACCGGGCCTGCGCCTTCTCGTAGCGCTGCTCGGCGACCGCGATGCTCTGCAGGGCGCGCCGGTCGAGGGGGTTGGCCGCCAGCCGGTTCCGGGCGTCCTCCACGTCCTTACCGACGAGCTGCGCCTGCTCGATCCGCTTGACGATCCGCTGGTAGTCCACGGACTCGCGGGCGTAGTCGACGGCGTACTGCGCCTGCGACTTCCGCTCCCGGCGGTCGGCGGAGACCGCCGACAGCTCGTGCACCGTGGTCTCGAGCCACGACGCCTCCGCGGCGAGCACCTCGCGGTCCGCGAGCGCACGGTCGCGCTGCACCCGCACCCGGGCGGTGCGCTCGGCGGCGAGGGCCTGCTTGTCGACGAGCCGGCGCCGGCCGTTCGCGGCGTCGCCGGCGGTCTGCTCGCGCAGGAGTGCCGATTCGTGGGCGGCGCGGGCCTGCGCGAGCGTCGACTGGAGCGCGCCGATCCGCTCCTGATCGGCGGCCAGGGCCTCCAGGGCCGCGGCGGCGGCGGACCGTCGTTCCCCAAGGGCGGACAGGCGTGCGGAGGCGAGGGCGTGATCCTCGACGACGCGGTCCACCTCGCGCAGCGCGGACTCGGCCTCGTCCAGCGCCGTGCGCGCGGCGGCCTCGCGGGCACGGGCCGCGGACAGCTCCGCCGTGGGCCGTCCGGTGGGCGTGAAGTAGCGGGCACGCTCGGCGGCGACGGCCTCGGCCAGCCGTTCGGCGCCGGGCTCGTCCTCCCCCGCGCCACCCGAGGCCGAGTCCAGCGCCTTCGCGAAGG
Source organism: Tsukamurella asaccharolytica (assembly GCF_007858435.1). Classification (GTDB taxonomy): domain Bacteria; phylum Actinomycetota; class Actinomycetes; order Mycobacteriales; family Mycobacteriaceae; genus Tsukamurella; species Tsukamurella asaccharolytica. The sequence continues at coordinate 1,569 of NZ_VIGW01000027.1, forward strand.
CGCTGCTGTCCCGCAGGGAGGGCTGCTCCGGGCCGGGGCCCTGCAGCACGGTGAGCGCGGCGAGCAGGTCGCCGTCGACGTGCGCGGCCATCTGCTCGGCCACCCACGACTCCGCACTGCCGCCCGTGAGCTGCAGCGGCGTGGGCTCGAGCACCGTGAGCGTCGTACCCGGGCGCCGGTGGTACTGCTTGGCGTAGACGAAGCGGTGGGGCCCGACGGTGAGCTCCGCCTCGACCCAGGGCCCGGCGTCGCGGTGCGCGGGGCACACGGCCTCGACCCGCTGCGACTTCGACGTGGCCTTGACGTCCAGCAGCAGCTGCAGCGCCTCGACCATCGACGACTTGCCAGCCTCGTTGGGGCCGTGCAGCAGGGTGACGCCGGTGTCGGCGAAGGCGATCTCCCGCTCGTCGACGCCGCGGAAATCCCTGACCGCCAGGCGGTGCAGCCTCATGCGACCACCTCCTGCCGGGTGAGCCGGTAGAGCAGCGCCAGCGCCCCGGAGGCGTCGGCCGCCCGCTCCCCACCGCTGCGCGCGACCCCGAGCAGCTCCTGCGCGGCGTCGGCGGCCGGGCCGGTGAGCTCGAGCGCGTCCAGTTCCTCCTCGCCGGGGAGCACCGCGAGATCGGTCTTGCGCTCCCACAGCTCGACGGCCGCGAACCGCGCCCGCAGCGCCTCGATCTCGGCGTCCAGTCGGGCCTTCGCCGCGAGCCCGACGGTGCCGGTGAAGCCGACCTTGACCACGGTGCGGTCCTTATCCGGCAGGGCCGCCAGCGCACCGACGGCGGCGTCCACGTCGCGCTCGGCCGTGAGCGGGAACTCGCGCGAGGCGAACCGCCAGGTGCCGACGCGCACCGCCTCGACCCGGGCCGGGCCGGAATCGGGGACGTCGACGACGAGGACGGCGCCGGACGCCGTCTCCTTGTGGTCGAAATTGGTGACCTCGGGGGCGCCGGAGTACCAGATAGCCGGCGCGACCTCGGTGACCGAATGCCGGTCCCCGAGTGCGACGTACCGCAACTCGCCGGCGGCGATCCGCTCAGACAGCGCCGCCACGTCGATCAGGCGTTGGTCCCGGGCGCCGACGGGCAGGGTGCCGCCGTGGCCGACGGCGATGCGGAGCACGCCCTCCCCCGGCGCGGGGGCGGCCGCCACAGTTTCGGTGAGCGGGTCACCGGCGGGGTGCTTGGAGAACCACGGCGCGGCCAGGAGCTCGATGCCCGGGCGGACCTCGTGCACGCCGGGCGCATCGAGCACGGTCACGTTCGCGGGGCGGTGCCGCCGGAACACCTCGGAGGTGTAGATCGAGGCCGCGTCCAGCGGATCGTGATTGCCGGGCAGCAGGTATACAGGGCGGTCGATCGCGGCGATCCGGTCGAGGCTGCGGGCGATCACCGCGGGAGCGAGCCGGTTGTCCTCGAAGACGTCACCGCAGACGACGACGAACTCCGCCTCCCGCTCGGCCGCGACGGCGCCGAGGCGGGAGATCGCGTCCAGCCGGGCGTCGGTGAACCGGGCCTGCGCATCCGCATCGAGGAAGTGCCGGGTCATCCCCAGTTGCCAATCCGCCGTGTGCAGGAACCGCATGCTCGCCACCCCCTCGTAGGTCGCCCCTCAGGGTAGTGACACCGACCGACAAGTTCCGTCACCGACGCGGTCCTGCGTCGGTCACTCCGCCGTCGCTCCGACGACGAGGCCACGGGCGGCCGACATAGCCCATCATGCGCAGTTCACCGTGGCTCTCGGAGGCGGTCGTAGAGCTCGGCGAGCTCGTCCGTCGCCTCGGCGATGTCGGCGGGTTTCGTGCCGGTGCGGCGCAGCGCCGTGCGCAGGAGTGCGGGGTCGAGCAGCGTCATGGCGTCGATCGGGGACGGCTCGGGCAGCGGCGGGAGGTCGTAACCCTCGCCGTAGAAGGACGCGGCACCGGCGTCCCATGCCTCGCCGGACGGGCGCGCACCGTCGGCCCCGGAACGGAGCGGAGCGGAGCCCTCCCGCTCGGACGCGTTGACGCGGGCCAGCAGCCCGGCGAGCGGGACGCCCGCGAAGTCGAGGACCAGCGACGGGTCCCCGTCCGCCGCGGCGCAGAACTCGTACGTCAGGGCGAGGGCGTGCACGCAGGCGCCGGAGTCGTCCGGGCAGGCGCAATCGACGATCACGTCGGACGCGGTCTCGGGCAGCACCAGCTCCCCCAGCGTGCGCCCCAGTTCGCCCCGAGTCACGCCGAGCAACTCCGCCGTAGCGCCCTGCGCGACGAGTAGGGAGACCACCGCGGCGGGATCGCCGGGCACCCGCGACAGCCCGACGCCGAACGGGTCGAGCTGGCTGCCCTGCACCGTCGCGGTGATCGACGCCGGCACCACGGCCAGCGAGTACACCTGGTGCTCCTGGTACAGCCGCCGCGCGTACTGCACCTTGCGCCGCTCGGTCACGTCCTCGCGCTGCTGGATCAGGCGCCGGCTGAACCACGTCGCGCCCATCGGCCGCGCGGTGTCGCGGGTCCGTCGCGCCACCTAGACCACCGCCTCGTCACGCAGGGCGACCAATTCGTAGAGCTCGTCGTTGTTCAGCTCCGTCAGCCAGGCCTCGCCCGTCTGCACCGTCATCGACGAGAGCTCCTTCTTCGCCGCGATCACCCCGTCGATGCGCTCTTCCAGCGTGCCCGCGCAGACGAACTTGCGCACCTGCACGGCCCTCGTCTGGCCGATGCGGAAGGCGCGGTCGGTGGCCTGATTCTCGACGGCCGGGTTCCACCAGCGGTCCACGTGGATCACGTGATTCGCGGCGGTCAGGTTGAGGCCGGTGCCGCCCGACTGCACCGTCGCGACCAGGGCCGGGGCGCCGTCGCCGGACTGGAAGCGCGCCACCAGGGCGTCGCGCTCGGCACGGGGCACGGCACCGTCGAGCACGGGGATCTCCTCGCCCAGCAGGCCCGCGAGCCAGGGCTGCAGCATCCGCGCGAACTCGGCGTACTGGGTGAAGACGAGCGCACGTTCGCCCTCGTCCGCGACGGTGCTGAGGATGTCCGCCAGCAGCTCGACCTTGCCCGAACGGTGCTGCCCGCGGCGCAGCAGCGGCGACCCGTCGCCGAGATAGTGCGCGGGGTGGTTGCAGATCTGCTTGAGCCGGGTCAGCGAGGCCAGCACGAGCCCGCGCCGGCCCATGCCCTTCGACTCCCGCAGCTCCTGCACCAGCCGGTTCAGCGCGGCCTGGTACAGGCCCGCCTGCTCGGGGGTGAGCGAGGCACGGACCGCGAACTCGGCCTTCTCCGGGAGCTCCGGGGCGATGGCCGGGTCGGTCTTCTCGCGACGCAGGATGAACGGCGAGGTCAGGGTGTTCAGCCGGCGCACGGCCGCCTGGTCCTGCTCCCGCTCGATCGGCAGCGCGAACCGGTTGCGGAAGGTGCGGGCCGAGCCCAGCAGGCCGGGGTTGACCAGGTCGATCACGGCCCGCAGGTCCTCGAGGCGGTTCTCCACCGGCGTGCCGGTGAGCGCCACCCGGTGCGCGGCCGGAATCGACCGCAGCGCCTTCGCGGCGGCGGTGTTGACGTTCTTGACGTGCTGCGCCTCGTCGACCACGACGCGGCCCCAGTGGTGCCCGGCCAGCAGCTCCCGGTCGCGCGCGGCGAGCGCGAAGGTGGTGAGCACGACGTCCGAGTCGGCCGCGGCCCGTCCGAACTCCTCGCCGGTGGGCCGGTCGGTGCCGTGGTGCACGTGCACCCGCAGCCCCGGCGCGAAGCGCTGCGCCTCCGCGACCCAGTTGCCGACCACCGACATGGGGCAGACGAGCAGCGTCGGCCGGACCGACTCCCCCGCCTCGCGTTCGTGGCACAGGAGCGCGAGCAGCTGGATCGTCTTGCCCAGGCCCATGTCGTCGGCGAGGACGCCGCCGATGCCGCTGCGCCACAGGGTGACCAGCCACTCGAGCCCGCGCAGCTGGTAATCGCGCAGCTGCGCCGTCAACGTCGACGGGGCCGCCACCTCCGCCGGTGCGATGGTTCCGCCGCGGTACACCGAGTCGAGCCAGCCGAGACCGTCGACCGCGGCGAGCGGCGCGGGCAGCGCCGCGGGATCGGCGATCATGCCGAGCAGGTCGCTCAGATCGGTCCCGGACTCGGCGGCGGAACGCTGCTCGGCGACGAACCGCGCCGCCTGCGCCAGCGTGCGGCGATCGGCGCGCACCCACTTCCCGCGGACCTCGACCAGCCCGGACATCGAGTTCGCCAGGGACGCCAGCTCGCTGGCGGTGAGCACGGTGTCGCCCACCGCGAGCTGCCACGCGAAGTCCTTGATCTCGGAGAGTCCGGCCTGCACCGTGAGTGCCGTGCGGCCGGGCTGCTCCCGCCCGACGAGCCGCAGCGCGGGCCGCACCGTCGCGATCGAGGCGGGCAGCAGCACCTCGTACCCGGCCTTGGTCAGTCCCGGGGCGCCCTCCAGGAAGAGCGCCTCCGCCTCCTCGGTGGTGAGCAGGAAGTCCAGCGACGCATCGTCCTGTGCGACCCGCTTGAGCGGCGGATACACCGCGAGGGCCCGGGCCAGCTCGCCCGCCAGGTCGTCGAGGTCGACGGGGCTCATCCGGCCCGGATCGGCGCGCACGGGCGCGGCGCCGGGGACGCGCCGGCACACCTCAAGCCGCCACGGCGTCCCACCCGGCGTGGCCCGCGGGGACAGGGGGCTCTCGCCCGGGGCGCGGCCGTCCGGTTCGACGAGGCGCAGCACCAGGAGGGTCTCGGCGGAGCGGACACTGCCCGCCCACTCGGTCCACGCGGCGGCGGCACCGGCGTCGGCGACGGCGCGGGCCGGGAGGGGCTCGCCGTCGACGAGCGCCCGCAGTACGGGCGCCGCGACCCAGGCCCAGGGGCCGTCGCCCAGCCGCAGCCGCGCGTACCGGTCGGCCAGCTCGGCGCCCATGTCGAGGATCGCGGCGAGATCGCCCGTGCGGCGCAGCACCGGCGGCATCGCGGCGGCCGCGGTCTGCACCCAGGTGCGCCACTGCACGGACTCCACGGGCGCCCAGCGCACTATCTGGTCCCCGTCGTCGCTGCGCAGCACCGGGCTGACGGCCCCGGCGGCGACGAACCGCTCGACGGACTTCGCGACCCAGCGCAGGTAGCGCAGGTCGCCGGCACCGTCGGACGGGGCGAGGGCGTCGAGCAGCGCGGCGGCACGCGCGGGGCCGAGGGTGAGCGCCGGTGCGACCAGACGGCCCTGGGGCCCGGCGAGCGCGACGGAGCGGCGGGGCCGGCGGGCAGAACGGAAGCGGACACGTGCGAACTCCAGGCCCGGCC
>NZ_VIGW01000028.1 GCF_007858435.1 Tsukamurella asaccharolytica
GAGTCTCCACCGCAACACGCGAACCGGGATCCTCCGCAAGCAGAGCATCCAGAATCGAATCCGAGATCGCATCACAGATCTTGTCCGGATGACCCTCGGTCACCGACTCACTGGTGAACAGGCGGTGCGCGGCGCACCGAGCTCCACTCACCGGGCGGGAATGAATCGGGCGGCCGTGGTCGCCACCGACGGATCGAGGTCCGGGTGCAGAGCGAGCACCTCCTCGAGCGACCGGTGCCGGCCGTCGACGGTCTTCACCAGGGTGTGCTGACGCACGTCGATCAGATCTCGGCGGAACGCGGATGCGCACCCCGTGAGGTAGCGAACGTACGTGTCGTACACGGACTCCGGATGAATCGCGAGCGCCTCGTCACGACGCGCAATGAGGTTGTCGGACCAGATGTCGAGGGTGCGCGCGTAGTGCTGCTGCAGACTCTGCACCTCGGTGACCTCGAATCCACCCATTTCAGCCAGTAGTGGGAAGAATCGTGTGATCGGAAGCTCTCCGCCGGGGAAGATCTCTTTCTGAATGAACCGGAAGAATGCGAAGTCATCCTTGGTGACCTTGCTCTTCTTCCTGAAGGTGTCCATACCGAAGGTCATGATCGTGTGGATCATTGCCCGGCCGTTCTCCGGCAGGAGATCGAAGGCACGGTCGAAGAATTTGAGGTGCCGTTCGTGCGTGAAGTGCTCGAATGCGCCGATGCTGACGATGGCGTCAACCGGCTCGTCGAACTCCTCCCACCCTGCCAGCCGAACCTCGGCCGAGCGAGCGCTATCGATCGCATCGAGTCGTTCGGAAGCGTAGGCGTGCTGGTTCCGCGACAGCGTCAGCCCGATGACGTTGACGTCGTACTTCTCCACTGCGCGAACGAGGGTGCCGCCCCACCCGCACCCCACGTCCAACAGAGTCATCCCGGGCTGGAGATCGAGTTTGCGGAGCGAAAGATCGATCTTCGCCATCTGCGCCTCTTCCAACGTCATGTCGGGATTCTCGAAGTACGCGCACGAATATGTTTGTGATGGATCAAGAAAGAGCCTGAAGAAGTCGTCAGACAGGTCGTAGTGAGCCTGAACATCCTCGAAATGCGGCGCCAACCGGTTGTCTGCCATCGCGGCGGGGTCCCCTAACTTTCACACACCGAATCGAGTGTGCATCCGGAAACGACGGCTCCATTCCCTGGGCCGCCGGAGACCGAGCGTAATCGGGTCCCCGCGCGCGATCTAGATCTCTATCGGAAAACCCTCTGAACGAACTACACCCTCGGCGATCACGCGAGGCAGTGGGGTCCGAGCAGTGCCTTCAGGTCACCCATCAGCGACGACGACGGGTTCACGCGGAGCGTATCGGCCAGCTTGAGCGTGGTGCTCTGCCCTTCGCCGTCACCGCTGACGAGTTTGACGTGCACATCCGAGACGCCGGGGTGGCGCTGCAGCACCTGCTTGAGCGCGGAGACCTTGTCCTGCGTACACACCCGCGTCTGCATCGTGAGCGAGAGCGGCTTCGCCACCCCGATCTGCGAGAGGTCGATGGGCGCGATGTCGTTCGCGATCAGCGTCACCTTGTCGTCACGGAAGTTCACGCGGGCCTTGATCAGCACCACGGCGTCCTCCACGACCTCGGCGCCGTACGCGGCGTAGGCCTGCGGGAAGAAGAAGACCTCGATGCCACCCGAGAGATCCTCGAGCTGCGCCGACGCGAACGGAGCGCCGTTCTTGTTCACGCGCCGGTTCACCGACTGCAGGATGCCGCCGACGGTGACCTGGGTACCGTCCTTGACGTCGCCCTCGACGATGGCCGGAATGGGGGTGTCGGTCTGCGCGGCGATCACGTGCTCGACGCCGTCGAGGGGGTGCGCGGAGACGTAGAGGCCCAGCATCTCGCGCTCGAGGGCGAGCTTGTGCTTGCCGTCCCACTCCTCGTCGGGGACCTTGATGGTGAAGACGTCGTCGATGGGGCCGGCACCGTCGTCCTCGCCCATCGAACCGAAGAGGTCGAACTGGCCCACGGCCTCGGCCTTCTTGGTGGACAGCACTGACTCGATGGCGTCGGAGTGCACCAGCAGCAGGCCCTTGCGCGGGTGGTCGAGGGAGTCGAAGCCGCCCGCCTTGATGAGGGATTCGGTGACCTTCTTCGAGCAGGCCGCGACCTCGATCTTGGCGAGGTAGTCGGAGAAGGACGTGAAGTTCCCCTTCTCCTCGCGCGTTCTCACGATGGACCCGACGACGCCCTCGCCGACGTTGCGCACCGAGCCCATGCCGAAGCGGATGTCCTCGCCGACCGAGGTGAAGGCGTGGAAGGACTCGTTGACATCCGGCGGCAGCACGGTGATCCCGAGCCGGCGGCAGTCGCCGAGGTAGATGGCGGCCTTGTCCTTATCGTCGCCGACGGAGGTGAGCAGCGCGGCCATGTACTCCGCGGGGTAGTTCGCCTTGAGGTACGCGGTCCAGTACGAGACCAGGCCGTAGGCGGCGGCGTGCGACTTGTTGAACGCGTAGCCGGCAAACGGGAGGACCGTCTCCCACAGCGCGGTGATCGCGGCCTGCGAGAAGCCGTTGTCGAGCATGCCCTGCTGGAAGCCGCCGTAGGCCTCGTCGAGGACCTCCTTCTTCTTCTTGCCCATCGCGCGACGCAGGATGTCGGCCTGCCCGAGGCTGTACCCGGCGACCTTCTGCGCGATCTGCATGATCTGCTCCTGGAACACGATCAGGCCGAACGTGTCCGCGAGGATCTCCTTCAGCGGCTCCTCGAGCTCCGGGTGGATAGGCTTGACCTGCTGCCGGCCGTTCTTGCGGTCCGCGTAGTCGTTGTGCGCGTTCATGCCCATCGGGCCCGGGCGGTACAGCGCGCCGACGGCGACGATGTCCTCGAACGCGGTGGGCTGCATGCGCCGCAGGAGATCCCGCATGGGACCGCCGTCGAGCTGGAAGACGCCGAGCGTGTTGCCCCTCTGCAGGAGCTCGTAGGTGGTCCTGTCGTCGATCGGCAGCTCGTCCATGTTCAGGTCGATGCCGCGGTTGTGCTTGATGTTGGCCAGCGCGTCACCGATGACGGTGAGGTTGCGCAGGCCGAGGAAGTCCATCTTCAGCAGGCCGATGGCCTCGCACGACGGGTAGTCCCAGCCGGTGATGATCGCGCCGTCCTGCGCACGCTTCCACACCGGGATCGCGTCCGTGAGCGGATCACAGGACATGATCACCGCGCAGGCGTGCACGCCGGCGTTGCGGATCAGGCCCTCGAGCCCGAGCGCCATGTCGTAGATCTTGGAGACGTCCGGGTCCGTCTCGATCAGCTGCCTGACCTCGGCGGCCTCCTTGTACCGCTCGTGCGACGGGTCCGTGATGCCCTTGACCGAGATGTCCTTGGCCATGATGGGCGGCGGGAGCGCCTTGGTGATGCGGTCGGCGATCGAGTAGCCGGGCTGCCCGTAGATGACGCGGGCGGAGTCCTTGATGGCCGCCTTCGTCTTGATGGTGCCGAACGTGATGACCTGGGCCACCTTGTCGGAGCCCCACTTCTCGGAGGCGTAGGTGATCATCTCGCCGCGGCGGCGATCGTCGAAGTCGATATCGATATCGGGCATCGACACGCGCTCGGGGTTGAGGAACCGCTCGAACAGCAGGCCGTGCGGGATCGGGTCGATGTTGGTGATGCCCAGCGCCCAGGCCACGAGCGAACCGGCCGCGGAACCACGGCCCGGTCCCACGCGGATGCCGACCTCGTGCGCGTGCGCGATCAGGTCACCGACGACCAGGAAGTAGGCGGGGAAGCCCATCTCGTTGATGACCGACAGCTCGTACTTCGCGCGCTCGACGTAGTCCGGCGGCGGACCGTCGGGGAAGCGGCGATCCAGACCGTCCATCACCTCGGACTCGAGGAAGGACTCCTGCGTGTGGTTCTCGGGCACCGGGAACCGCGGCATGCGGTCCTTGTGCTCCCAGATCTCCTTGTAGGACTGGACCCGCTCCCCGATCTCGACCGTCGAGTCGCACGCGCCGGGTACCTGCGAGTCCCACAGCTCCCGCATCTCCTGCGCGGACTTGAGGTAGTAGCCGTCACCGTCGAACTTGAACCGCGTCGGATCCGACAGCGTCTTGCCGGTCTGGATGCAGAGCAGCGCGCCGTGCGACTCTGCCTTGTCCTTGGTGACGTAGTGGCAGTCGTTGGTGGCGAGGGGCTTGATCCCGAGCTTGCGCCCGATGTCGAGCAGGCCCTCGCGGACCCTGCGCTCGATATCGATGCCGTGGTCCATCAACTCCAGGTAGAAGTTGTCCTTGCCGAAGATCTCCTGCCACTTCGCCGCCGCCTCGAGGGCCTCCTGGTCGTGGCCCAGGCGCAGCCTGGTCTGCACCTCGCCCGACGGGCAGCCCGTGGTGGCGATGATGCCCTCGGCGTGCTCGGCGATGAGCTCCGCGTCCATGCGGGACCACTTGCCCAACTGGCCCTCGATCGAGGCCAGCGAGCTCAGCGTGAACAGGTTCCGCAGGCCCGTGGCGTTCTCCGCGACCATCGTCATGTGGGTGTACGCACCCGAACCCGAGACGTCATCGCTCTTCTGCGACGGATCGCCCCACCTGACGCGCTTGGTGGAGAACCGCGACTCGGGCGCGATGTACGCCTCGATCCCGATGATCGGTTTGATGTCGTACTTGACCGCGGTGTTGTAGAAGTCCGAGGCACCGAACATGTTGCCGTGATCGGACATGCCCACCGCGGTCATGCCCAGCCGCTTCGCCTCCGCGAACAGCGGGTCCACCTTGGCCGCCCCGTCGAGCATCGAGTACTCGGTGTGGTTGTGCAGATGGACGAACGAGCCGGCGGCGGACGTCATGGGCTACTCACCTCCGGTGAAGAATCTCATCGCTGTCATTAGGCAGTGTAGGCCCCTCCACCGACACGTCCCGCGGATCGTCAGCCGAAGACGATCACCAGGATCAACACCAGCAACGCCACCACCGCCACCCCCACCAGCACCACGACCGCGGGCGACATCCCGCCCGCTGCGGGCGCCTTCGCCTGCTGCGGCTGCGGCGCCGGCGGGCGCGGCATCGCCCCGGACCGGGGGCCCGCACCCGAGCCGTAGAGCGGTTGCACGCCCGCGGACGGCGGACCGGCGGGCTGCCCGG
>NZ_VIGW01000002.1 GCF_007858435.1 Tsukamurella asaccharolytica
CCGCTGCACCGGGCCGCGCGCAGCACCGTCGCCCCGCAGGACCGCGCGGCCGTGCTCGACGCGCTCGCCCTCGCCCCGCCCGGCGCCGCCCCCGCGGCGCCCGATCTGCACGCCGCCGTCCGGTTCGCGCATCCGTCCTGGTACCGGCGGCTCACGTTGGACGCGATCGCGGGCATCGTCGAGCAGGCGCAGATCGTCGGCCTGGTCGCGGGTGGGGCGCTGACCTCGGCCGGCCGGGCCGCGCGCACCACCGATCCCGCGCAGGCGATGGCGGCGGCGCTGCCGAGACCCGTCGAGGAGTTCCTCCTCCAGGCCGACCTGACGCTGACCATCCCCGGCCCCACGACGCACGACTTCGCCGCGGCGGTCGCGCTGGTCGCGGATCTCGAGTCGGCCGGCGGCGCCGCGGTGTACCGCGTGACGGATGCCTCGGTGCGCCGCGCGCTGGACGCCGGCCGCACGTCCGCGGAGGTGCACGCCTTCTTCGTGGCGCACTCGGTGACGCCGGTGCCGCAGGGACTGACGTACCTGGTCGACGACGTCGCGCGGCGGCACGGCGCGCTGCGCGCGGGCGTCGCCGGCTCGTTCCTGCGCTCCGACGACCCGGCGCTCATCGCCGCGGTCCTCTCCTCCCCCGCCGCCGAGGCGCTCGCGCTGCGGGCCGTCGCCCCGACGGTGCTCATCGCCCAGGTACCCCTGTCGGAGCTGGTCGCGGGGCTCGCCGCCGCCGGCTTCACGGCCGCCGCCGAGGACTCGCGGGGGGTCGTCGTCGATCTGCGGCCCCCCGCCATCCGCCTGCCGTCGCCGCGGCCGCGTCCCCCGGCCGCGCAGCCGACGCTCGAGCAGCTCGCCGACGCGGCGGTGCAGATCCGGCGGCAGGACGCCCCGTCGGACGACGGTCCCCGCACGTCCGGCCCGGAGCTGATGGCGCTGCTGCAGTCCGCCGCGGGCGAGGGCCGCCCGGTACGGCTGGGCTACGTGGACGCGAACGGGGTGTTCACGCGGCACGTCGTGGTGCCCGAGTCGGTGCGGCACGGGCAGCTCGCCGCGCTCGACGGTGACGCGACCCGCCGGTTCGCCCTGCACCGTGTGACCACCGCGGAGCCGGTGGAGTAGCTCAGACCAGCTCGCCGCGCTTGCGGGTGAGGTAGGCGCGCTCAGCGGTGTTGCCGGTGGCGGCGATCGCCGCGTCGTAGGCGTCCTTCGCCTCCGCGGTGCGCCCGAGCTTGCGCAGCAGGTACGCGCGGGTGGCGTGCCAGGGGTGATAGCCGTCGAGCGGCAGCGGGTCGACCAACGCCAGAGCCACCTCCGGCCCATCGAGCTCGGCGACGGCGATCGCCCGGTTGAGTCGCACGACCGGGGATCCGTCGATGACGAGCAACTGGTCGTACAGCGCGACCACCTGCGCGTAGTCGACGGCGTCGGCGCTCGGCGCGTCGGTGTGGACGGCGCCGATCGCGGCGAGGATCTGGTACCGCCCCGGCCTGTTCCGCACCAGGCATTCGCGGACCAGGTCGTGGCCCTCGGCGATGGCGGCGCGGTCCCAGCCGGCGCGGTCCTGTTCGTCGAGCGGGACGAGCTGGCCGCCGCGCACGCGCGCCTCGCGACGGGCCTCGGTGAGCAGCATGAGCGCGAGCAGGCCGGTGACCTCGGGGTCGTCGGGCAGCAGTCCCCGCACGAGCCGTGCCAACCGGATCGCTTCGCCCGTCAGCTCGGCGCGGATCGGCGCGCCGTCGCCGCTGGCCAGGTAGCCCTCGTTGAAGACGAGGTAGAGCACCGTCAGCACTCCGTCGATCCGGTCGGGCAGGTCGGCGGCCGCCGGCACGCGGTACGGGATGCGGGCGGCGGCGATCTTCTTCTTGGCGCGGGTGATGCGCTGCCCCATCGTGGTCTCGGCGACGAGGAAGGCGCTCGCGATCTCGGGCACCGTCAGGCCGCCGAGCAGGCGCAGCGTGAGGGCGACCCGCGCCTCGGGCGCGAGCGCCGGGTGGCAGCAGGTGAAGATCAGCCGCAGCCGGTCGTCCTCGACCGCGCCGGTCGGCTCGGGGCCGGAGTCGTCGTGGATCATCTCGGCCGCCCTGTGCTTGTTCTCGCGCTGGTTCTCGCGCCGGATCCGGTCGATCGCGCGATGGCCCGCGGTGGTGGTGAGCCAGGCGCCGGGGTTCGGCGGGACGCCGGAGGTGGGCCACTTCTCTGCGGCGGCGAGGATCGCCTCGCCCGCCGCCTCCTCGGCGATCGTGATGTCGCCGAAGCGGCGGACGAGCGAGGCGATGACCCGGCCGTACTCCTCGCGGAAGACCCGGTCGAGCGCGGCGCCGGCGCCGGAATCGGTCATGCCAGCCCGTCGAAGGCCCGGACCTCGACGGTGCCGCCGCAGGCCTTCGAGCCCTCGGCCGCGAGCCGCAGCGCGACGTCGAGGTCGGGGGCGTCGATCACCCAGAAGCCGCCGATGAGCTCCTTCGACTCGAGATACGGGCCGTCGGTGATGATCGGCTTGTCGCCGCGGCCGTCGACGACGGTGGCCGTGGTCGCCTCGGCGAGTCCGCCCGCGAACACCCAGTAGCCGTCGGCCTTGAGCTGCTGGTTGAAGGCGTCGGTGCGTGCGAAGGCCTCCTCCATCGCCTCCTTGGTGCCGTAGTCGCCGAAGTCGCCGCGCTCGACGGGTCCGTGCACGGAGAGCAGGTAGTGCGTCATGATCGTGTTCCTCTCGGTCGTCGGGCCGCCCCGGTGGGCGCCCTTCACCCTCACTACGAACGCAGGCGTACCGATACGACACCACCCCGGGAGATTCTTCGCAGCGCCGATGTCGAAATCCGTCGGCCCCGTTCGTGGAAGGGGTAGGACCCGCCCATCCCGGGCGCCGTCACCACCGCTGAGGAGCACGCCATGAGCACCATCGCCCCCACCACCGCCCCCGCCCGCACCGACCGCCTGCCCGTGTGGAAGCACGGCGTCGGCGCCGCGGTCGGCGCCTCGGTCGCCACCACCGCGATCGCCGCCGTCGCGTCCGCCGCCGGCGTCAGCTTCGCCGGGCCCGACGGTTCCTCCATCCCCCTGCTCGGGTTCGCCCAGCTCACTTTTGTCTTCTCGCTGATCGCCGTGGGCATCGCCGCCGTGCTGGCGAGGCGCGCACGGCGCCCGCGCTCCACCTTCGTGCGCACCTGCGTAGTGCTGCTGGTGCTGTCGCTCGTGCCGGATCTGACCTTCGGGTTCGACGCGGCCTCCGCCGCGGTGCTGATCCTGACGCACCTCGTCGCGGCGGCGATCGTGGTGCCGGTGCTCGCCCGTCGCCTCACGCGGCACAATGGATAGATGACCGACGGACCCCTCATCGTCCAGTCCGACAAGAGATAGGGCCGAAAACACGTCTACCAGCCATTTCTCCAGCGGAATGGTTCTGACTGTCCTCGTGTTTTGTGAGGAGACGCTCCGTGTTGCGGGATTCTTGCGGGATCGGAAGCCGCCCCGCGACCTGCAAAGATCATCGGCCATGATGCCGTTTTCGGGGACATGACGACCGCCCCTCCCCACCACCCCCGCGCATGTCCCACCCCACGGGCAGGCTCGTGCACATGGATCAGCGCGCGCTCATCGCCCTCGCCGTCGCCCACGGCTGGCGGCTGGACACGTGCCGCCGCCACCTGCGGTTGATCCCACCGCCGTGCCGCCACGATCTGCCCGTGCTCGTGCTCGCGCGCACGCCCTCGGATTGGCGGGGTACGCGCAACCTCGCCGCGCGCCTACGCCGCGCGGGCGTGCCCGTACCTCATCGGGGCGGTCGCTGCCCGTGACCGAGCGGAGCGAGGTGCCGCAGGCGACCTCGCCGACCGTCCCCCTCCACCGCGCCCGCGCGGCCCTGTCCGCGCTCATCGCCGCGTGCGAGCGCGAGCCGATCACCCTGACCCGCAACGGGCACGCGGTCGCCGTGCTCGTGCACCCGAGCGTGGTCGCGGTCGAGGACGAGCCCATGCTCACCCCGTCGGCACGCCCTGGCCGCGCTCGACGGGGCGTTAACGAGAGCATGGGGGATCGTCCCCGCCCTCGATACGCGCTGGTGGAGAGCCAGCGAAGTAATGGCACTACATCGACATCCGCTGGAGATCGTGCAGCGCGTCAATAGCGGTCGATACCTGGGTAATAGCCGAGGAACGAGAGGACAGCGAGGTCAATGGTCGTAGAGGGAGTGTTCACGAAACCACTCGACCCCACCCGAGGAATATAGTTCAGCACGCCCCCTGCATAGTCCCAGCATTCCTCTGGCCTGTCGAGGTCCACAGCGACTGCACTCAATCCCGCCTCCCAGACCACCGCCATTTTGCCCGGGTCTGGAACGTACTCCGCCCCTTCAAGAATGCTTTCGAACTTGCCATGTTCAAACTCGTCCGGCGCGAATATCCCCGTGCGCTCACTCCACGTCCGAATCTCGTCAACAGGCACGATCATGTCCCCATGGCTCTGAATGACAATCTGAAACGCTCCGTGCACCAGACGGTAGAAGTCCTGTACATCTTGTGGCAACCGCGTCCCGAATCTAGAGGTTTCGATTTCCTTTCGTGAAACATTAGGGAAACCGAAACAAGCAATCCCGCTATCTGCGTCCGACGTGGAGTCGGGCCCCTGAATCAGATAGAGTAGACCATAATTCGTTTCACGCCCCTCCTTAATCAGGGAAACTGGTGCCACGAGCGCGTGTTCGCGGATGACCTCGCGTAGGAATTTGAAGCTGTCGGGAAGCACCTCTTGCCAGCGATCGGCTACCAGAGCCGCGTTCTCACGAGCGTCGCGCGCCTGGCCCCTCCACCAAGTTTCAGCGTATGCATCCGAATCGGATAGCTCGATCCGATCTGCAACTCCTCGAACTCCTTCGACATTTACACGTTCGACCAGCTGTGCCGTGTCGATAGCGCCCTCCTCGGATCTACGTTGTAGTCACCAGCCTAACCGCTTCGGAGAGTAGCTCCTTCGCGAAGGTGGGATCGATGGGGTTAGCCTGCGGCTTGTAAGAAGGGTCGGAAGTGGCCAGAACGACGACGGCATGATAGTCGTCGGTCCAAGCTGCAAACGTAAAATTGTCGACTGTCTCCTTAGCCACAGTTCGCGTAGTGGTACGAGTAGCCACAGTGTCGACTCCTGCCACCTTTGGCGACTCGGCAGGCGAGATGATGCTGTAGCTGCCGTCGCCGTACGCAAGCGACATTCGTTCGCACGCCTGATCGCGAGGCGTACGCGATGCGTTACTTGAAGGAATCTGCTGAGCGTTAATACTATACCGCACCCCCTCAATCTGAGCATTCACTGTGCTGATTTTCGCGCCAAGCAGGCGCTGCGAATTGAATTTCTGCTTCCCCTGGCAAGTCGAAGGAGTGACGACTGCCTCATCACTTGCCGCGAGTGCCGTCACGTCGGCCTGCCCGAGGGTCTTCTCACTCTTCGCTACATGCGTGCCTACAGGGAACTTCGAGACTATCGACTCGACCTTCTGCGGCGTGAAGGTGGCCGACTTCAGCTGGTCATCGTTGTCGCTATTCAGCAACCAGACGACACCCCTGCCCCAGCGACGATCGCAGCTGCCATTCCCGCTGCGACCCAAACTCTAGACTTTCGCGCCAAAGCAGAACTCGCTTCAATGCCTGACGACCCTAGGTCGTCAGAAGCCGAATGCTCGATGGGTTCGGTTTCGTCGCCGCTCCCAGGGACTTCGTTGCTCACGTGTTCATCTCCTCGATCATTGGCTGGTGGGTCAAGATGTCGCACCCACCAGAACGCCACCTGCCGCAACAGCACCAGCGCCAGCGGCAGCCGCCCCCCGCACCTGCGGCACCCGCGCCAGCGGCACCCGCCCCCGCAGCGCCAGCTCCAGCAGCTCCCGCGCCTGCTGCACCTGCGCCGACAGCCGCACAGATTCCGGCCGTTGCCACTACGCAGGCCGTACCTGCAACCACCAGTGCTCCCACACCAACGCCGACCGCAACCTTCTTCCAGTTGCGACTCCACCATCCAGCCTTGGCAGGCTCAGGAGCTGCTTGAGTCGTCGGAGCACGCACGTCAGCAGGCTTCTCAGTCTGTGTCGGCTTCGGCGGAGCTACAGGAGGCGTCTCCGTTGGCGCCTGCGGCACCTCAGTCACGGTGGGCTGCGCGGGGGTGCCTGTCGGATAGTCCTGTGTCGGTTTCGGGTATTGCTGCGGTGCTGTGGTCTCAGGGACCTGCGGGGCAGTAGTCTGCGGGGCAGTCGCGGTGGTGAGAGTTGGGGTGACGACAGTCGCCGTGAAGTCAAGACATCTGCCGTGCGTTCCTGGATCGCAGCTCTCGTGGATCAGGAGGTGGGCGTGCCCAGCATCGAGAACGCCCACGGCCTACTCCGCATGGTGCTCGATGCAGCAGTGGAGGATGGGCGGCTCCCCCGCAACCCCGCTGCGGGGATCATGCTGCCGAAGCGCACCCACCCTGATCGCGGCTACCTCTCCCACCAGCAGCTTCGTGAGTTGGCGGAGCACTGCGAGGATGATGGGCTCGTGGTGTTGACGTTGGGCTACACAGGGCTCCGATGGAGCGAGATGTCCGCGCTCCGCGTCATGGACGTGGACCTGGCGCGGCGACGGATCAACGTGAGCCGCGCTGTCGTGGAGGCGAGCAAGCTCGACTGGAAAACACCCAAGAGCCACGAGCGCCGCAGCGTGCCCTTCCCCCAGGCGCTCGCCGACCTACTCGCCGACCATGTGAGCGGCAAGGGGCGGGAGGACTTGGTGTTCACCAACACGCGGGGGACCGTGCTGCGGGTCGGCACGTGGCGCAACAGAGTGTTCCGCCCCGCCCTCGCTCGATGCCGCGCCGACGACGAAACCTTCCCCACCTTCACACCGCACGACCTACGTCACACCGCTGCCTCGCTTGCCATATCAGCGGGCGCAAACGTCCTCGGCGTCCAGAGGATGCTCGGGCACTCGAAAGCCTCGATGACGCTCGATGTGTACAGCGACCTCTTCGACTCTGACCTCGACGCCGTAGCAGCGAACCTCGACGCCGCGATCACCGCGCTCGACGCTGACGCTCCCGCCGCCAACTCCTGCGGGATCGCTGCGGGATCGGAGCCTGACTACGAGCCTTTCACCTGGGACCCTGGACCTTCTACCAGCACAGATACGGACGGAGACAACTAGATGACCGACGGACCCCTCATCGTCCAGTCCGACAAGACGCTCCTACTGGAGGTCGACCACGAGCTGGCGGGCGCCGCGCGCGCCGCGATCGCGCCCTTCGCCGAGCTCGAGCGCGCCCCGGAGCACGTGCACACCTACCGCGTGACGCCGCTCGCGCTGTGGAACGCGCGGGCCGCCGGGCACGACGCCGAGCAGGTGGTGGACGCCCTCGTCAGCTTCTCCCGCTACCCCGTGCCGCAGCCGCTGCTGGTCGACGTGGTCGACACCATGAGCCGCTACGGACGGTTGCAGCTGGTGAAAAGCCCGGTGCACGGACTCACGCTCGTCTCGCTGGACCGGGCGGTGCTGGAGGAGGTGCTGCGGCACAAGAAGATCGCCCCGATGGTGGGCGCCCGCATCGACGACGACACCGTCGTGGTGCATCCGTCCGAGCGGGGCCATCTCAAGCAGCTGCTGCTCAAGGTGGGCTGGCCCGCCGAGGACCTCGCCGGGTACGTGGACGGCGAGTCGCACCCCATCGCGCTGGACACCGAGTCCGACCCGTGGGAGCTGCGCGACTACCAGAAGGTCGCGGCGGATTCGTTCTGGCTGGGCGGTTCCGGGGTCGTCGTCCTGCCGTGCGGCGCGGGCAAGACCATGGTCGGCGCGGCCGCGATGGCGCGGGCCCAGGCCACGACCCTGATTCTGGTGACGAACACCGTCGCGGGGCGGCAGTGGAAGCGGGAGCTGCTGGCGCGGACGTCGCTCACCGAGGAGGAGATCGGCGAGTACTCGGGCGAGAAGAAGGAGATCCGCCCGGTCACCATCGCCACCTACCAGGTGCTCACGCGGAAGTCTAAGGGCGAGTACAAGAATCTCGACCTGTTCGACTCGCGCGACTGGGGCTTGATGATCTACGACGAGGTGCACCTGCTGCCCGCGCCCGTCTTCCGGATGACCGCCGATCTGCAGTCCCGCCGGCGACTCGGGCTCACCGCGACCCTCGTGCGCGAGGACGGCCGCGAGGGCGACGTCTTCTCACTCATCGGGCCGAAGCGCTACGACGCGCCGTGGAAGGACATCGAGGCGCAGGGGTGGATCGCGCCCGCCGACTGCGTGGAGGTGCGCGTGACCCTCACCGAGAACCAGCGCATGCAGTACGCGACCGCCGAGCCCGACGAGCGCTACCAACTGGCGTCCACCGCCCCGACGAAGGTGGCGGTGGTGAAGTCGATCCTCGAGCGACACCAGGGCGCCCCCACGCTGGTGATCGGCGCCTACCTGGATCAGCTGGAGCAGTTGGGCCGCGAGCTCGACGCCCCGGTCATCACCGGCTCGGTGAAGAACAAGGACCGCGAGGCGCTGTTCGACCGGTTCCGGGCCGGCGAGATCTCCACGCTGGTGGTGAGCAAGGTCGCGAACTTCTCCATCGATCTGCCGGAGGCTTCCGTCGCCGTGCAGGTCTCGGGCACGTTCGGCTCGCGGCAGGAGGAGGCGCAACGCCTCGGTCGGCTCCTGCGCCCCAAGCACGACGGCGGCACGGCGCACTTCTACTCCGTCGTCTCGCGCGACACCCTCGACGCCGACTACGCCGCGCACCGCCAGCGCTTCCTCGCCGAGCAGGGCTACGCCTACCGCATCGTCGACGCCGACGACATCCTCGGCCCCGCCATCGGCGAAGCGAACTGACTCACGCCGCCTGTTCCGGCGCTCTGGACCGGTGGACATGTCCGCTCGGTGTTCGGGTCTCGACGGTGTGCCGTCCGCTCGGGTCGTCGATGACTGCGCTGTGCCAGCCGGTGGCTTCCTTGGCGTAGTTGCATGCGGCGCACAGGCCCTGCCCGTTCGCGAACTCTGTCTGTCCGCCGTGCGCGTGTGGGGTGATGTGATCGATGTGGCTGATGGGTGCGTCGCAGTACGGGGTGCGGCAGTACCGGTCCCGTGCTCGGATCATCTCCGCCAGCCCGTCGGGGAAGCACCGCGCCCTCGAGTCCATCCCGACCACCGCACCCGACTCGGGCGCGATGAACAACCGTTTGACCCAGGCGACGCCCGCGGCGGTGGCTTTCCCGATGAGGTTGCGGGCGATCTCCGCCGGCATCGTCCCGCCGCCGTCCAGGTGCGCCGTCCCGGGCCGGTCACCGAGGAGCACTGTCGCCGGGATTGTCAGGTTCACCAGCACCGGCTGCCCTTCCGCAGCTGCCCGGCCGGTGAGCCGGGCGAACGCGGTATCGGCCATGACCTGCCCTCGGGTGCGCACGTCCCCGGCGACCCCGACCACGGTGTCCGCGTGCCGGCGCAACGCCGCGTAGACGCCGACGCCCTGCGCGACCGGCAGCAGTAGCGACACCCGCGCCATGCCCTCGGGCAGCGGGCGGATGGTCACCGTCCGGTCCTTCTCCGCCCACGCGTCCCGATCGACGGTGCCCCGCCCGTCCAGCGCGTACGCGGCCTGCTTCACGCGGGCGGCGAGCTGCTTGAGGCCCATGCCCGCGAGCGTCGTCGGGTCGGAGCACAGCTGCTCGTCCGCGCGGCGCCGGTCCGCGTCGTCCAGGTGCGATAGGCCGGCGACGATCACCGGGACGGCCTCCGGTGACAGGTCGCCCTCGCGCAGCCGGGCAAGGGTGTGCGGCAGGTGCTTGTCCAACTCCACCGCCCGCGCCAGGAACTTCGCGCCCGTGTGCGGCGACAGATGCAACGCCAACCCGACCTCCGCGGCCACCCCCTGCTGCCACCGGTCCTGCGGCAGCCCGGCGGCGATCCGCTCGCAGACCCGCTCCCGCAGCAGCTCGACCGCTAACCGGTACTGCTCGAACACCGTCCGGCAGCGCCGCTGTTCCATCGAACGCAACCGCTCGGCCGCACCGTCGCCAGACCCCGGATCGGGCGGCCGATCATCCTCTACGCCAGCATCTTCCTCCATGGCCCGACGCTACATCGACCCACTGACAAGTTTTCGATCTCTGCTCGATAGTCGAACATCTTCGTCGAAGAGACGAGGTACCTACGAAGCGGCCGGCGAGTCAGACCGCCGCGTCCTCCGCGTCGATATCGGGGCGGGTCCACGCGAGGATCATGGCGGGCGTCGTCATGCCGATCAGCACCGCGACGAGGGTGAACAGGCCCGCGGCGTAGTGCCACGACGGATTCCCGTCCGGCTGCGCGACCACCGAGGTGACCACGGTGTACGCGACTGCCAGCAGCACCAGGTTCCCCATGACGGTGAATCCCATGGACCGGGCCTCGTTGCGCTGTTCGACCTCCCACTCGTCCAGCGCGGTGGCGGGGGCATCGCCCTGCCTACCCGAGACGATCTGCACCATCACCCAGATCGGAACGCTAACCAGGTACGCGGGCAACCAGAGCAGCGGCGCGTTGGGTACGTCGAAGTGGCACAGCACCGCGACGACGAACATGAAGAGATAGTTGATGAGCAACACGGCGACCAACAGTCGTCGCCGTGAACGGGTGCGCAACGATGGGAGCAGCGTAGACCACCGCTCCTCGTTCTCCCGGAACTTCCGGGCGCGGCGCTCCTGGTAGCGGGTGATCAAGCTCGTCGTCATCGTGCTACACCTCTTTCGTTGCGTCCGTACAGCTCTGCTGACAGGGGCCCGAATTCGCTGCGGGAGAACACAGCCTCGACCGGCAGGTCGAAGACCGCGCACACGCGGAACGCGAGATCGAGGCTGGGATAGTGATCCCCACGCTCCAACGCGCCCACCGTCTGCGGGTTGACATTGATTGCCGCCGCCAACTCCTTCCGGGTCATCCGGCGCTCGGCGCGAAGCACTCCGATGCGATTGAAGATGGGGAGCGAACCCTCCCGTTTCACCGGACTCATGCAACCTATTGTTAGGAAAACCCAACACTCTGTCAAGAGAGGCATGCACTTCATGCTTCCGGCCGCGTGGCCGCGCCCTACAGCGACCGCAGCGCCGAGGCCGCGGCGTGCCAGCCCACCATCCCGTGCACGCCGGGCGCACCTGCGGCGGAGGAGCACAGGAAGACGCGGTCGGTGAGGCGGTAGGGGTCGACCAGCTTCGGCCGGCGCACCAGCTGCGCGGGCAGGGCGGCGCCGGCGGCGATGTCTCCGCCGACGAGGTTGGCGTTCCCCGCCTGTAGGGCCGCCGGCCCGACCGAGCGCACCTCGACGATCCGCTCCCGCAAGCCGGGCGCGTGCCGCTCGACCTCGGCGACGATCGATGCGGTGAGGTCGCCCGGGAAACCGTTGGGGCAGTGCGCGTACATGGACACGGGCACGAGTGGACCGGCGCAGCGCGACGGATCCGCCACGTACTGCTGCGAGAGGATGATCACGGGCCGCTCGGGCATCCGGCCGCGGTTCACCATGAGCTCCTTGCGCGCGATCTCCCGCGCCGTGCCGCCCAGATGGACGAAGGCCGACCGTCGGAGTTCCTCGTGCGCCCAGGGGATCCCGCCGTCCAGCACCAGATCGACCTTGAACGCCGCGGGCCCGAACCGCCACTGCCGCACCCGCCGGCGCAACCACCCGGGAGCACGATCGCCGAGCAGGTCCCGCGCCGCGGGCAGGCCGGTGTCGAGCATCACCAGGTCGGAGTCGGGCAGCGACGTCACCCGCTCCCCCGTCCGGATCGTCCCGCCGTGTGCCACGACGATGGCGGCCAGTGCGTCCGAGATCCGCTGGGAGCCGCCGATCGGCACCGGCCACGGCCGCGCGCCGGAGAGCAGGTACCCGATCGACGACGTCATCGGCAGGTGCTGCGGACTGATGGAATGCGCGGCGACCCCGGCGAAGACGGCGCCGCCCGTCCGCCCGAGCGCGGCGGCGGTGACCGCCGCCGGGAGGAGGAACCGCGGTCCCCACCGCGTCGCGACGACGGGGTGACGCGGCACGTCCGTCATGGGGCCGAAGAAGACCGGCATGACCTCCGGCCCGCAGTCCGGCACATCGGCCAGGGTGCCCACCGCGTCCGCCGGGTCGGGCGAAAGCGGATGCGCCACGTCGATCTCCGCCGTGCCCCAGTCGATCTCGACACCCACGTCGCGCAGGGCCGGCGAGGCGTACGCGAGGGGATGCCCCGTCGAGAACCGGTCCATCACGGTCCCCCGCAGCGAGTCCGACCGGCACGCTCCACCGAGGGTGGTCGAGGCCTCGAGCACGGTTACGTCGAGGCCCACGCGCGCCAGCGACGCGGCAGCGGTGAGCCCGTTGGGACCTGACCCGACGACGACGGCGGTTGTCATGCCCCCACGGTAGCCACGCGGACCACTAGGCTGCGGACATGCGCACCGTCCGACGCCTCCAGCCGTTCACGTCGACGATCTTCGCGGAGATCTCGGCGCTCGCCGCCGCGACCGGCGCCGTCAACCTGGGGCAGGGCTTCCCGGACACCGACGGGCCGGCGGGCATGCTGCAGGCCGCGAAGGACGCGATCGACGGCGGGCTCAACCAGTACCCGCCCGGCGACGGCCTGCCCGAGCTGCGCCGCGCCGTCTCCGCACAGGTGCAGCGCGAGTACGGCCTGCGCTACGACCCGGACGGCGAGGTGCTGGTCACCGTCGGCGCCTCCGAGGGGATCGCGGCCGCCGTGCTGGGCCTCGTCGAGCCCGGCCGCGAGGTGATCCTCATCGAGCCCTTCTACGACTCCTACGCCGCGACCGTGGCGATGGCGGGCGCGCACCGCGTCGTCGTGCCGCTCGTCGAGGACGCCGGACGGTACGCCCTCGACGCGGACCGGCTGCGGGCCGCCGTCACGGAGAAGACGGCGGCGATCATCGTGAACTCGCCGCACAACCCCACCGGCACGGTGCTCTCCGACGCGGACCTGCAGCTCATCGCCGACGTGTGCATCGAGCGCGACCTGCTCTGCTTCACCGACGAGGTCTACGAGTACCTGCTCTTCGACGGCCGCGCACACCGGCCGCTCGCCGCCTTCGACGGGATGCGGGAGCGCACCGTCCGGATCTCCGGCGCCGCCAAGACCTTCAACGTGACCGGTTGGAAGGTCGGCTGGATCACCGCCCCGCGCGCACTGGCCGACGCGTGCCGCGCCGCGAAGCAATGGCTCACCTTCACGGGTGCGACGCCCCTGCAGCACGCCGTCGCGCACGCCCTCGACAACGAATTTTCGTGGCTCGAGAAGCTCTCGCCCGCACTGCAGGACAACCGCGACCTGCTCACCGCCGCCCTGCGCGAGACCGGGTTCACGGTGCACCCCTCGGAGGGCACCTACTTCGTCGTCGCCGACGCCCGCGAGCTCGGCTTCGAGGACGCCGGCGCCCTGTGTCGCGCGATGCCCGAGCGGATCGGGGTCGCGGCGGTGCCGGTGAGCGCGCTCGCCGACGATCAGGCCCGCTGGGGCCACCTCCTGCGCTTCGCCTTCGCCAAGCGCGAGGAGGTGCTGGTGGAGGGCGCCCGCAGGATCGGTCAGCTGAACGCCGGGATCACCTCGCGCTCGAAGAGCTCGAGCCCCGAGGTGTCGTAGGCGATCTCGGGGAAGTAGCAGATCGCGTAAGTCATGCCCTCGGCCTCGAGGCGCTGCAGGTTCGCCACGATCTCGGCCGGGGTGCCGACGCCCGGCATCCCGAGGTAGGCGCCCATCGTCGCGTCGACGGCGGCCTCGGGCGCGTGGTCGAGCAGCCGGTTGCGGGTCTCGTCGAGTCGCGTCTGCACGTCGCGGGCGGCCTCGCCGATCGCGATGTTGTAGTTGGCCGAGCGGGTGATGGCGTCGAAGTCGGTGCCCACGTCGGCGCAGTGCTTCCGCAGCACCTCGGACTTGTGGGCGAAGCCCTCGAAGGTCCCGTCGAAGTTGGTGTACTGCGCGTACTTCGCCGCGGTCCGCAGCGTCTTCTTCTCGCCGCCGCCCGCGACCCACAGCGGGATGCCGCCGTCCTGGAGCGGCCGGGGCTCGCAGATGGCACCGTCGACCTGGTAGTACTTCCCGTCGAGCGTCGCCGAGCCCTCGGTCCACGCCTGGCGCAGGATCTGGATGCCCTCGTCGAGGCGGCCGAGCCGCTCCCCGGCCGACGGGAAGCCGTACCCGTACGCCCGCCATTCGTGCTCGTACCAGCCGCCGCCGATGCCCATCTGCGTACGGCCGCCGGAGATCAGGTCGACGGTGGCGGCGACCTTCGCCAGGTAGGCGGGGTTGCGGTAGCTCATGGCGGTGCACATCTGGCCGAGCTTCACCCGACTCGTGGTGGCGGCGAGCGCGGACATCAGCGTCCACGCCTCGTGGGTCGCCTCCCGGCTCGGGACCGGGGTGGTGTGGAAGTGGTCGTACACCCACACCGAATCCCACGGGCCGCTGTCGGCGCGCTGGGCGAGGCCGTTCATGACGGACCAGTGGTCCGCCGGGTCGATGCCGACGAGGTCGAAGCGCCAGCCTTGCGGGAGGAAGAGTCCGAATCGCACGCCTCCAACCCTACGGAGGTCGCGCGAAAAGTGTCGGTGCGTGGTCGTATCGTCGGAGGCGATGCAGGAATCGCTGTTCGACGACGCCGCACCGCTGGCCCCGCACC
This sequence comes from Tsukamurella asaccharolytica, assembly GCF_007858435.1. Classification (GTDB taxonomy): domain Bacteria; phylum Actinomycetota; class Actinomycetes; order Mycobacteriales; family Mycobacteriaceae; genus Tsukamurella; species Tsukamurella asaccharolytica. The sequence continues at coordinate 14,643 of NZ_VIGW01000002.1, forward strand.
GTCGGGACCTGTCCGACGGGGCCTGGCTCGAGGTGCGCGCGGGGTGGCAGGCCGGCGCGGACGAGCTCTTCGCGGCGCTGCAGCGCGACGTGCCGTGGGTCGAGGAACGGCGGCGCATGTACGAGCGGACGCTGCCCGTGCCCCGGCTGCTGCGGTACTACGGCGATGGCGCCGCCCTCCCGCACCCCGCGCTCGCCGCGGCGATGGCCGACCTGACGGAGCTGTACTGGGACGACCTGCACGAGCCCTTCACCTCGGTCGGCCTGTGCCTGTACCGCGACGGCGCGGACTCGGTGGCCTGGCACGGCGACACGATCGGCCGCGGCGCCACGCACGACACGATCGTCGCCATCGTCTCCCTCGGCGCCGCCCGCCCGTTCCTGATGCGCCCGCGCGGCGGCGGCGCGTCGACGAAGCTGACGGTGGGCCACGGCGACCTGCTCGCAATGGGCGGCTCCGCGCAGCGCACCTGGGAGCACGCGGTGCCCAAGGTGCCGCACGCGGGCCCGCGGATCAGCGTGCAGTTCCGCGCCTCCGGCGTCCGTTAGCCCCACTGGTCATGACCTGGTGTGACACGATGGGTCAATGATCTCGGACGGCCCGATTCCGAAGCACGAGCAGCTGCGGGCGCTCCTCGAGCAGCGCTGCACGGGCGAACTCGAGCCCGGTGCCGCGCTCCCCAGCGAGCGGCAACTGTGCGAGGCGTACGGCGTCTCCCGGATCACCGTGCGCGAGGCGCTGCGGCAGCTCGTCGCCGAGGGCACGCTCGTGCGGATCCGCGGCAAGGGCACCTTCGTGGCCGACCGGCCCGCGCGGTCTCGGCTGCACCTCGCCTCGTTCCACGAGGACATGCGCCGCCTGGGCCGCACCCCGTCCACCGTGGTCCTGCTGACCGAGCTGCGGGTGCCGCCCCCGTCGACCACCTCGGCCCTGCAGATCCGTGCCGCCGACAAGGCCTACCGCGTCAAGCGGTTGCGGCTCGCCGACGGCGTGCCCATCTCCGTGGACGACGCCTGGTACCCCCAGGCGATCGCGCCGGACCTGGACGCGCACGACCTGACGCAGTCGATCTACACGCTGCTGCGCACCGAGTTCGCGCAGACAATCGACCGGGCGGAGCAGTCCATCGGCGCCATCTCGTCCGACGGGGAGCTCGCCCGCGTGCTCGGGGTCCCCTCGGGAGCGCCCCTGCTGGCCTTCGACCGCGTGGCCTTCGCCGGCGCCACCCGCGTCGAGCACAGCTACTCCTGGTACCGGTCCGACCGCTACCAGGTCCAGATGACGGTCACGGAGACCGCCGCGGCGCCGTAGGCGCTCGGCTCACTCCCCTGCGGAACCCTGCGACGGCGAGAAACAGGTGCGGTAGAAGGCGCGGCCGAACGGGGTGATCTCGATCCGGCGGCGGACGGTCTTCGCGTACCGGCCCGCGGCGCTCATCGCGTCGATGACCTGCGGCTGCACCTGCAGCAGCTCGTACCGCCGCACGTCGACCTGCTCCTTGGAGAACCAGATCAGGCCGAGGCGGTGCAGGTTGCCGAGGTACTCGGCGATCCGGTCCGGGTTCCGGCAGCCGGCGACCTCGGGGATCATCGAGACGCCGGCGGCCACGGTCTCGGCGCCCACGCCGAACGGGCGGTTCGTGCGCACGTCGATGGCCGGCTGGGCACCGTCGGTGACGAGCAGCCGCAGGATGCGGGCCTCGTCGGGGCACAGCTCCGACAGGAGGTGCTCGTAGGCCGGATGCGGCGCCTGCGCGCCGGCGGGCTCGGCGGACTGGGCGAGGAGGCGATCACCCCTGCGGCGGAGCTCCTCGGTGGTCGCGACGGGGTCGGGCGCCTGCTCGGGCACCTCGTCGACGACCTCGCCGTGCACGACGACGCGCGGCGCGACGTCCGTGGTCAGCGCGACGTCCACGAGATGTCCGGCCTCGCTCACGAACTGCTGGGTGAGGCGCTGCGCCGAGCCTCCGAGCTCGCGGGTCACGCTGAACGCGGAGTTCGAGACGCGACCGAGCCGGCCCAGGAGCCCGCCGGACTCCTGCTTGTCGGCCGCGGCCACCTCGCCGCCCCCGTCGCGGAGCGCGAGCTCGCGGTTCTCGTCCGCGACCGCCTCGCCGGACGCTGCGGAGGAACGGGACTTCTCACTCACGTCTGTCACACCCCGAATATCGCTAGATGGAGGAACCCGGCGAACGAGCCGAGCACCGCGCCGTGCAGGAACAGCAACCACTCGTCCTGCTTGATCGCCGACCGGAGCAGCTCACTGAGGTCCTCCGGGCTGAGCTTGCTCATCCGCTCGATCACGAACTCGCGGACCTTGGTCTGCTGTTCGGCGACGAACTTCGGGTCGCTGACGGTGGCCTGGGCGACCTTGAGCGCCTCGGCGCCGACCAGCTGCGGCACCCGGTCGTAGGCCTCGGAGCCCACCGACAGCTTGACGAAGCCGCGCGCCCAGCCGGCGGCGTTGTCGATCGAATCGCGCAGCACCGCCTCGACGGTGGCGCGCGTGCGGTCGGACCTCGGGCCGTGCAGCAACTCGTCGCAGATGTTCTCGATGGTGATCACCTTATCGGCCATCACGATGGCGTACTGCTCGCCGATCTCCTTCTTGCGTTTGAGGAAGAGGCCCTGCTTCCAGGGCACCCACCAGGTGGGGTGGATCGGCTCGAAGATCATGAGGATGCCGATGTAGTTCACCACGTAGCCGATGACGATCCCGCCGAGCGGCAGCAGCCACCAGTACGGGAAGAAGTGCAGCAGCGCGACCAGCAGGAAACCCATGGGGAAGCCGAAGTAGAAGCCGAAGTTCTGCATGAACTTCAGTTCCTTGCGGCCCATGTTGTAGAAGATGTCCTTGAGCACCGACGGGTTGTTCGTCAGGTACCGGATCACCAGGAGCTTGGCGTCGATGTAGTCGTCGATGTTCTCGCCGATGGTCGACGTGATCTTCCGGACGTCCTTGGGCAGCGAGGCCGAGACGCGGCGGTAGACCAGGAGCTTGACGTCCTCGGGCAGCGAGTACCACAGACGCGGATTCTCGCGCTGCATCACGGACTCCACGATCGACGGGATCATCGGCAGCGCCGCCCGGGTGAGCACCTCGGAGACGTGTTCCGGATCCATCACCTGGTAGAACTCGGCGATGCTTCCCACTTTGTTGAGCGATTTGTCGACGGCGATGCTCGCCATCTTCTCCGCGCGGGAGGGCACGATCCCCTGCCAGCCGACGCGGCCGTCGGGCATGATCGCAGGGATCACCTGGACGCGGCGCGGGAGCAGCGGGTAGAGCGTGGCCATGCCGGGCACCTTGACGCCGTGGAACTTCTTCGGCTCGAACAGCATCAGGATGCCCGTCCAGTTGGTGATGTAGCCGATGACGCCGGTGAACAGCGGAACGGTGATGAGGTGCGAGATCAGGTTCGCATCCATGGCACGCCTCCATCATCGAGGCGTCCCGTCGAACTCACCACCGGTCGTCCGCCTTTCACCCGTTCGACAACATTCGCGCTCACGCTACTCAAGATAGTGAGAGGATTACCCCTTCATTCGATCACTGTGACCAGACGAACACGCCGAATCGACTCGTCGTTCAGACAGTAAAGATCCAATCGCCCGCCGCCACGTCACGTTCTTCCAGATTCGCAATCGACCCGGGTTGGGAGTCCATCACCACAACGGGGCAGATCGCGCTCAGCCCGCGGTCACGGATGCCCGCCGGCGAGAACGCGATCAGCGGATCTCCCGCCTCCACCTTCGCCTTCTCCGCGACCAGCCGCGTGAACCCCTCGCCCTCGAGACCCACGGTGTCGATACCGACGTGCACCAGGACGCCGACGCCCCGGTCCGTGAGCACGATCGCGGCGTGCGGATGCAGCTTGAGCACCGTCCCGGCGACCGGCGACACGACGACGGCGTCGGCACCGTCGTCGGGGACGGCCGGCTCGATGGCCACCCCCGAGCCCACCATCTCCGCCGCGAAGACCTGATCGGGCACGGCCGAGAGCGGGAGGAGCCGCCCGGCGACGGGCGCCTGCACGTCGGTCACAGAAGGTCCTGCACTTCCTCGGCGAGCGCGTCGGCGGTCGGACCGACGACGACCTGCACGGCGGAACCGGAGACCATCACGCCGTGCGCGAGCTTCTTCAGGGCGCCCCGGTCGACGAGGCCGGCGTCCTTGACCTCGCAGCGGAGGCGGGTGATGCAGCCCTCGACCTCTTCGATGTTGTCGGCCCCGCCGAGCCCGTTCACAATGTCCTGCGCCTTCGACATACCGGCCGTCTTTCTCTTCGGGTTCGGGGAATCCGGCTCGTACCGGCCGAACTGGTTATAACCTGTCGTCACCCTAGTGGACTCGTCCCTCGACAGGAGCGAAAAATGAGTTCCTCATCCGGATCCGGTATATCAGCACGACGGCTCGATCTGAGCGGTCTCCAGAAACTCGGCCGCAGCCTCATGCTGCCCATCGCGGTGCTGCCCGCGGCGGGCCTCCTGCTCCGGCTCGGCCAGGACGATCTCCTGGGTAGGTTCGACTCGTTGAAGACCGTCGCGGCCGTGATCGGCGGCGCCGGCAATGCGCTCATCTCGAACCTGCCGATCCTGTTCGCGGTGGGCATCGCGATCGGCTGGGCGAAGAAGGCCGACGGCTCCACCGCGCTCGCCGCGCTCGTCGGCTACCTCTCCTTCCAGGCGGTCGAGAAGGCCATGTCGCCGGTCGTGCTCGCGGGCAAGGTCGACAAGGCGGGCGACCCGGCGGTAGTCGACTTCGGCGTCCTCGGCGGCATCGTCATCGGCATCATGTCGGCCGTGCTGTGGCAACGGTTCTACAAGACCGCCCTGCCCGACTACATCGGCTTCTTCTCCGGGCGGCGCCTGGTCCCGATCCTCACGGCGTCCGCCGCGATCGTCGTGGGCGTCCTCATGTCCCTCGTGTACCCCCTGTTCAACTGGGCGCTCACGGGCCTCGGCAACTGGGTCGCCGAGCACTCGGTCGTCGGCGGCGGCGTCTTCGGCACCGTCAACCGGTTGCTCCTCCCTCTGGGGCTGCACCACATCATCAACTCCGTCGTGTGGTTCATCCTGGGCGACTACACGGCACCGAACGGCGAGGTGGTGCACGGCGACATCGCCCGCTTCCTGCAGGGCGACCCGACCGCGGGCACGTTCATGACCGGCTTCTTCCCGATCATGATGTTCGGCCTGCCGGCCGCGGCCCTCGCGATCTACCGCTGCGCCAAGCCCGAGAACCGCAAGACCGTCGGCGGCATCATGCTCTCGGTCGCGATCACCAGCTTCCTCACCGGTATCACCGAGCCGCTCGAGTTCGCGTTCATCTTCGTCGCCTGGCCGCTGCTCCTCGTCCACGCGCTCCTCACCGGCAGCTCACTGCTCATCGCGAACTGGCTCGACATCCACCACGGCTTCACCTTCTCCGCGGGCGCCATCGACTACGTGCTCAACTTCGGCAAGGCGACCAACCCCCTATGGCTCATCCCGATGGGCCTCGTCTACGCCGTGATCTACTACTTCGCGTTCAGCTTCATCATCCGACGGCGCAACCTCAAGACCCCCGGTCGTGAGGACGAGGACACCGAAGCGGAGACCACGGCGTGACGGAGCTCTTTCGCGGCACCGTCGTCACGCCCTCCGGGACGATCGACGACGGTGTCCTGGCCCTCGCTGACGGCCTGATCGCCGCGGTCGGGCCCGCCGCCGCGTTCTCCGCCGCGACGCTCCCGGCACCGTCGGACCGCGTCTACCTGCCCGGCATGATCGACGTGCACTGCCACGGCGGCGGGGGCTTCGACTTCCCCGGCTCGGACGTCGACGGCGCCCGCGCGGCCGCCGCGCACCACCTCGGCCGCGGGACCACGACCCTGCTCGCCTCGCTGGTCTCCGCGGCGCCGGAGAAGCTGCTCGAGCGGATCGCGACGCTCGCGCCGCTGGTCGACGACGACACCGTCGCCGGCCTGCACCTCGAGGGCCCGTTCCTGGCGCAGGAGGTTTGCGGCGCGCAGGATCCGCGGTACATCCTCGATGGCGATCCCGCGCTGCTGGCGACGCTGCTCGACGCCGCGGGCGGGCGGATCCGGTCGATGACCGTCGCCGCGGAGACGCCGCACTTCGCCGACCTCGCGCGACAGCTCTCCGCCGCCGGCGCCGTGGTCTCCGTCGGGCACACCGCGGGCGACTACGACACCGTCGCCCGGGCGCTCGGCACGCCGGACGGCCCGGTCAGCATCACGCACCTGTTCAACGGCATGCCACCCATGCACCACCGGCACCCCGGCGCCGTCGGCGCGGCGCTGGCGGTCGCGGGCGAGGGCCGCGCCGTCGCAGAGATCATCGGCGACGGGGTGCACCTCGCCGCCGGCACTGTCGCGATGGTCTTCGCCACCGTCGGGCCGGATCATGTCGCGCTCGTCTCCGACGCGATGCAGGCCGCGGGTATGCCCGACGGCCAGTACTCGCTGGGACCGCTGGAGGTCACCGTCGGGGGCGGCGTCGCGCGCCTGACCACGCCCGACGGTACGCCGGGCCCCATCGCGGGCGGCACCTCGTCGGTGCTCGACGTGGTGGTGCGCGCCGTCCGGCACTCGGGGGTGTCGCTCGCCGACGCCGCGCGCGCCGGCGCCACCACGCCCGCCCGGCTGCTGGGCCTGCACGACCGCGGCGAGCTCGCCGCCGGCCTGCGCGCCGACGTGCTGGAGCTCTCCGCCGACCTGGAGCTGCAGCGGGTGCTCCGCGGCGGTCGGCAGGTGTAACACCGCGATTCTAGGTGTTACACTCGGGTATGCCCACGACTCGGCCCCGCCACGCGATCACGGAGACCCCCGAGATCACGCGCGCTCTCGAGGTCGCCCGACGGCGGTGGCCCGCGCACGCCGAGAGCCCGTCGCGCCTGCTCCGCGAGCTGATCGCCGCGGGCGCGGACGCGGTCGAGGAATCGACCGACAGCGAGATCGAGCGGCGTCTCGCAGCCCTCACCCGCATTGCAGGTCGCCGTACCGACTGGTTCCCCGACGGCTATCTCGAGAATCTTCGGTCCGAATGGCCGGACTGATCGTCGTCGACGCCAGTGTGCTGATCGCCGCCTTCGAGCCGTCAGACCGATTCCACGACCGTGCGGTCGCCTCACTGACGCGCGCGCTGTCCGGCGGCGACCGACTCGCAGCGAGCGAGCTGACCGTCGCCGAGTTCCTGGTGGGCCCTGTCCAGTGGGGCGGACTGGACACCGCCGAGGCCGACCTGGCCGACTTGGGGGTCGCCCGCGTGCCGCTGCCGCCGTCCTTCGCGCCGCGGCTGGCCCGGATCCGGCACGAGGCCCGCGTCAAGCTCCCCGACGCCGTCGTTCTGATGACGGCTCTCGACATGGCGGACGGCGGCCGCAGCGTCTCGGTCGCGACGTACGACGAGCGACTGCGAACGGCTGCGCTCGACTACGGACTCAGCGGCGAGCCACGGTGACCACGCCGCGCCGACCGAGGGTAGAGGCCCGAGCCGCCGTTCCGCGACCCGCTTTCCGCCCTACAGCGGCCGCAGGATGCGGTCGAGGAACTCGCGGGTGCGGTCCTGCTGCGGGTTCCCGATGACATCCGCGGGGCGACCGGACTCGAGCACCACGCCGCGGTCGATGAACAGCACCTGATCCGCGACCTCGCGGGCGAAGGCCATCTCGTGCGTCACGACCACCATCGTGCGGCCCTCCGTCGCCAGGTCGCGCATCACGGTGAGCACGTCGCCGACGAGCTCCGGATCGAGCGCCGAGGTCGGCTCGTCGAACAGCACGACCCGTGGGCGCAGCGCCAGGGCCCGCGCGATCCCGACGCGCTGCTGCTGACCGCCCGAGAGCTGATGCGGATACTTGTCCACGTGGTCCTCGAGGCCCACGCGGGCGAGGAGGTCGCGCGCCTCCGACTCGACCTCGGACGCGGGCCGCTTCTGCACGACCGCCGGCCCCTCGGTCACGTTCCGCAGCGCGGTGAAGTGCGGGAAGAGGTTGTGCGACTGGAAGACCATCGCGCTCTGCGCGCGGTAGCGCTTCAGCTCCGCCTTCCCCGGCGCGCCGGCGCCGAAGTCCACGGTCGCATCGCCGACGGTGACGGTGCCCCCGTCCGGGAGTTCGAGCGCGTTGAGCGAGCGCAGCACCGTCGTCTTGCCGGATCCGGACGGCCCGATGATGACGGTGACCGTGCCCTCCGGGACGGCGAAGTCGATGCCGCGCAGCACCTCCACATCGCCGAAGGACTTGGTGAGGCCGTGCACCGAGATCAGGTCGGTCATCGTGCCACGTACCTTTCGAATCGATCCTCGAGACGGGACTGCACGAGGCTGAGCGCCTGGCAGATCACCCAGTAGTAGCAGGCCGCGACGACGTACATGATGAAGAAGTCGTAGGTGGGCGCCGCGGCGATCTGGGCCTGCCGGAAGAGTTCGGTCACCAGGATGGCCGACGCCAGCGAGGTGTCCTTGACCAAGGAGACCAGCGTGTTGGCCAGCGGCGGCGTGGCGGTCCGCGCGGCCTGCGGCAGGATGATCCGCTGCAACGAGGTGCGGTAGTCCATGCCGATCGTGGCGGCCGCCTCCCACTGGCCGCGCGGTACCGCGCCGATCGCCGCCCGGATGATCTCCGCGGCGTAGCCGCCCACATTGAGCGAGAAGGCGATCACCGCAGCGAGGAAGGGATCGAAGACCACCCCGGCGAGGGGGAGCCCGTAGAAGATGATCACCAACTGCACGAGCAGCGGCGTGCCGCGGATGATCGAGATGTAGGCGCGGGCGATCCCGCTGACCACCCGCCGCTTCGACATCCGCGCGAGCGCCACCACGAGCGCGATCGCGAGTCCGAGCACGAAGCTGATCGCCGTCAGCGGAATCGTCGTGGTGACCGTGGCCCGCAGCATCGGGACGAGGTTGCGCTGCACCATGTCCCACGTGCTCGCCGGGGATTGGCCCTGCGCGCCCGCCCCGAAGAACTGGTCGGAGATGCGTTGCGCGGTCCCGTCGGCGCGAATCTCGGCCAGGCCGCGGTTGATCTCGGCGATCAGCCCGGAGTTCTTCCGGGCGGCGAACACCGAGTCGGACTTGTCCGGCGTCTCCGCGGCGATCTCGACGGGTGCGCCCGGCGTCACCGTCAGGTAGTTGCGCACGACGCCCGTGTCGTTGACGACGACGTCGACGCGGCCCTGCGCCAGTACATTGACCGCGTCGGTGAAGCTGTTGACCGGCTCGATCCTCGCGCCCGCCTTCTCGGCCACGCCGGACCAGCTACTCGTGATGCTCTGCGCCGCCGTCTTCCCGCGGATATCGGCGAGCGAGCGCACCGAGGTGTCGCCCTTGCGCACCAGGATCGAGCCGCCCGTCTGCAGGTACGTGTCCGACAGGTCGTACTTCGCCGCGCGCTCCGGGCTGGCCGTGACCTGGTTGGCGACCAGGTCGAAACGGCCCGACTCCAGCCCCGCCATCATCGAATCCCACGGAGTTTCGACGAATTCCACTCGCTTGCCTATTTTCTCGGCGATCGCGGTGATCATCTCGACGTCGTACCCGGTGAGCTTCCCGGCGTCGTCGTGGTAGCTGTACACCTGGTACACGCCCTCGGTGCCCACCCGAAGCACACCGCCCGCCGGCGGTACCGGTTCGGCCTGCGCGGGCAGCGGCGCCGCGACGACGAGCATCGCGAGCAGCACGAGAAGGACGCGGTGCGCGGTGCGGACGGCTGATCGCATGCGTCGTTCTTAGCACCGGAGCCGGTCCGGCGCGGCGAGGACTCGCGTGTCGGAATCTTTTTCAACTTAAGGGTTGAATACGGCGGGCCGAGGATATATCGTCGTATTCAACGAACTAGTTGAATACAACGGAGGTGCACCACGAACGACGACCCCGACGACCTGTCCAAGGCGTTCGCGGCGCTCGCGGACCCCACCCGACGCGACATCGTGGCCCGCCTCGCCGACGGCGACGCCACGCTCACGGAGATCGCGGAGCGTTACGACGTGAGCATCCAGGCCGTCTCGAAGCACCTCACGGTGCTGGAGAACGCCGGCCTGATCAGCAGGACCCGCCGCGCCCAGGCGCGCCCCGCCCACCTCGAGGCCGAGGTCTTCGACCTCATGAACGGGTGGATCGAGCGGTACCGGCGCCGTGCCGAACAGCGCTACCAGCGACTCGACGCGGTGCTGGCCGAGATGAACGCCGAAGAGAACACCACCACCGACGAAGGAGCAGCATCATGACCATCATCAACGCCGAGGCCGGCATCGAGGCCTCCGCCACCCTCCCCACCATCACCATCACCCGCGACTTCCAGGCGACGCCGGCGCAGCTGCACCGCGCCCACACCGACCCGGCGATCTATTCGCGGTGGGTGGGGCCGTCGGACATCGACACCGAGATCGTGCACTGGGACGCGCGCACCGGCGGCAGCTGGGCCTACGTCAGCAAGCGCGGTGACGAGCGCTACGCCTTCCACGGCAGCTTCCACGACGTCCAGGAGGACCGGATCGTGCAGACCTTCACCTACGACGACCTGCCCGAGTCGGTCTCGCTGGAGACCATGACCTTCGAGGACCTCGGCGACGGCCGCACCCGGCTGCGCGCCGTCTCGCTCCTGGACAGCTTCGAGAGCCGCGACGGCATGCTCTCCAGCGGCATGGAAACGGGCATCGTCGACGGCTACGCCGCGCTCGATCGACTCCTCGCGGAAGGAGAGGTGTAGCCGTACGGCCACTGAGGGCGGGCGGGACGACGGGGTTCCTCGCCGCGAAAGGACCATCGTGCGGCGAGGACGACCCGGTAACTTGACACCATGAAGCTGCCCCGGCTCCGCGCCGACTACGGATCGATCCTCCTCGGGTCGGCGGACGACAGCTCACAACTCACCCGGTTGCGGGTCCAGCTGGTGATCACGATCGGCGTGATCGTCGCGAACCTCATCGGCGTCGGCCTGGCCATCGCGCTGGCCACCGTCGGCATCCCCGAGCCGTCGATCCCCTGGGACGCCTGGTGGATGAACTACCTGGTGCTCCCGCTGTACATCACGTTCGCCTTCGTCCTCGGCGCGACGCTGGGCACCGTCCGGCTGGTCCGCTCACTGCGCTGGTCGATCCGAGGCGAAGAACCGAACGCCGCGCAGGCGCGCGCCGCGATCGTCGGCCCGTGGCGACTCACGATCCTGCAAGCGCTGCTGTGGGGTGTCGGCACCGTGGTGATGACGGTGGGCTACGGCAGCATCGACCCCGAACTGATCCCGAAGATCGCCCTGGTCACCGGGCTGTCCGGGGTGGTGGTGTGCGCCATCTCGTACCAGATCACGGAGTTCGCGCTGCGGCCCGCTGCGGCGCGCGCGCTGGAGGCCGGGTACCGCGCCCGGCGCAAGGGCCGGCTGCGGATGCGTGCCGCGACCGCCTGGGCGATCGGTTCCGGCGTGCCGATCCTGGGCATCTTCCTGGTGGTGTTGTTCGGCGCCTTCCGCGACGACACCACCAAGCTCGACATCTTCGTCGCGGTCGCCGCGCTGGCCGGAATCGCACTGCTCACCGGGCCGCTCGTCACCCTGTTGAACATCGACGCCCTGGCCGCGCCCCTGCGCGTGCTGGGCCGCGCCATCCGCCGTGTCCGCGACGGGGAGACCGACGTGGCCGTCCGCATCTTCGACGGGTCCGACATGGGCGAGCTCCAGGCCGGGTTCAACGAGATGACCGCAGGGCTCGCAGAGCGAGAACGGCTGCGCGACCTGTTCGGCCGGCACGTGGGCCGCGACGTCGCCGAGTCGGCTCTGGGCCACGGTGTGCAGCTGGGCGGCTCCGAGCAGGTGGTCGGCGTGCTGTTCGTCGACGTCGTGGGCTCGACGACGCTGGCGCGGCAACGTCCCGCGACCGAGGTGGTCGAGCTGCTCAACCGGTTCTTCGAGGTGATCGTGACCGCCGTCGAGGATAACGACGGGCTGGTCAACAAGTTCGAGGGCGACGCCGTTCTCGCGGTCTTCGGCGCGCCGCTGCCCCACCCCGACCCGGCGGGCGGCGCCCTGCGCACCTCCCGGCTCATCGCGGAGCGCCTGCCGTCCGCGGTGCCCGACCTGACCGCCGGAATCGGCGTGTCCTACGGCGTGGTGGTGGCGGGCAACGTGGGCGCCATCGAGCGCTACGAGTACACCGTGATCGGCGACCCCGTCAACGAGTCCGCGCGCCTGTCCGAGGTCGCCAAGCGCGACACCACCCTCCCGGTGGCGTCGGAGCCCGCGGTCATGGGCTCCCGCGAGGCGGAATCGCAGCATTGGCGGTTCACGGACGAACTGGAGCTGCGCGGGCGCGACGAGCTGACCCGCCTCTACTCCCCGTCGCCCTCCAGGACGAGCACGTCGTCGACGAACATCGTGCCGCCGACGGTGAAGTCTCGCACCCCCGCCGTCACGAACCCGGACTTGGCGTAGAACCCCTTCGCGCGGGCGTTGTGGGCGTTCACGCCGAGCCACACCGGCAGGCCGCCGGCGTCGGCGCGGACCGCGTCGAGCAGCGCGCGGGCCACCGGGCCGCCGTGGTGGCCCGGGTCGACGTAGAGCTTGGACAGGTAGGCCGACGGTGCGCCGCGCAGCGCCGCGGGCCCCTCGGCGTGCGCGCCGTGCAGCACCAGGGCGTATCCGACGGGGCCGTCCGCCCCGTCGACCACGAGGACCCGGTGCGCGGGATCGGCCAGGTGCCGGTCGAACTCGGCCTCACTGAGGTGCGTCGCCACGAAGGCCGCGATGTGCTCGCGCGACAGCGTGGGCGGGCAGGCGAGCGGGAAGGTGCGAGCCGCGAGCGCCGCCACCGCGGCGGCGTCGCCGGGCGCGGCGCGGCGCACCCGCGGTTCGGTCGGGTTCGTCACTCGCGCCCCAGCAGCCGGTCGGTCTCGCGCCGCTCGCGCTTGGTGGGCCGGCCCGCGCCCCGGTCGCGCTGCGGCATGGACAGCAGGATCTCCCGCGGCGGGGGCGGCGGGCTGTGGTCGATGTAGCAGGTGGCCGCGACCGGCGCGCCGACCCGCTTCGGCAGGAGGGTGGCGACCTCGACGATCCGCTCCCGGCCTCCGATCCGCAGCCGCACCTCGTCGCCCACGACGATGTGCTGCGCGGGTTTGGCCGTGGCGCCGTTCACGCGCACGTGGCCGCCGCGGCACGCGGTGGCCGCGACCGACCGCGTCTTGGTCAGCCGCACCGCCCACAGCCAGGCGTCGACCCGCACGGCTACCGTGCGCGCAGCAGCCGCGACAGCCCCACGGCGCCGAGCACGCCGAACGCCACCAGCAGGAGCAGGCCGACGCCCGCACCGCCGATGAACCAGCCCACCGCGACGACCACCACCGCGGGGGCGGCCATCGCGGCGATCATCCCCGGATGCTGCTTCACAACGTCCAGCGCGGCCTTCTTGCGCGCGGGATCGAGCTCTTTTCCAGCCATGTCACCAATGTACGCATTCCCGGCAGGGCAAGATCGGGGCATGACGGTGCTGGCGCTCATGCGACACGGCGAGGCGGGAATGTCGGTGCCCGACGAGGCCCGCCCGATCAGCGCGAACGGACGCGACCAGGCCCGACGGTCCGCGGTCTGGCTCGCCGAACAGGGGCTCGCGCCGGGCCACGCGCTGGTCTCGTCGGCGCGGCGCACCGTCGAGACCTTCCACGCGATGGGCCTGCGCTGCACCATGACCGCGACGGAGGAGCTCTACGCGTGCCCCGGACGCCGCGTGCTCGACGAGATCAACGGCGTCCCCGGCGACGTGGACGTGCTCCTCGTCGTCGCCCACTTCCCCGGCCTGCCGGAGGCGGCGGCGCAGCTCGACCCGGGCGCCGACCTCCCGGGCTTCGCGCCCGGCACCGTCGTCCTCCTGGACCTCGACGACGGCCCGGCGTCCCCCGGTTCGGGGCGGATGCTGTCCTGGTACACCCCGTAGGATGCCCGATATGGACACCCTGATCCTGCTGCGGCACGGCAAGTCCGCGTACCCCGACAAGGTCAAGGACCACGATCGGCCGCTGGCGCCGCGCGGCGTCCGGCAGGCCGCGCTCGCCGGCAAGGCGATCCGCCGATACGGCCACGACGTCGATCTCGTCCTGTGCTCCACGGCCGAGCGGGCCCGCGCGACGCTGGAACAGGCGGCCATCGACGCGCCGGTGCGGCACCTGTCCGCGCTGTACGGCGCCAGCGGAGCCGAGATCCTCAAGATCGTGGAGTCCAAGCGGGGCGATGCGGCCACGGTGCTCGTCGTCGGCCACGACCCCGGGCTCGCGGAGGCGGCGCAGATCCTCGACCCCACCTTCACCTTCGCCAAGTTCCCCACGTCCGCCTTCACGGTCATCAGGAAGGGTCACGCGGAGTTGCACATCCCTCGCTAGCGTGAGGTCATGACCCACCGCGCACGGTTCGAGAACTCCGCCGGCTCCCTCTTCACCGACGGGCTGCGGGGCATCCTCGCCGCCCACCCCGACGCGACCTGGCACGACGCGGGCTTCGTCGCCCGCCGCACGCCCCGGACCTCCGGCGTCGCCGTGGTCTCCGGCGGCGGCTCCGGCCACGAACCCCTGCACATCGGCCTGGTCGGCGCGGGGATGCTCGACGCCGCCTGCCCGGGCCTGATCTTCACCTCTCCCAACGCGGTGCAGGTGGCCGCCGCGACCCGCGCGGTGGACACGGGCGCCGGCGTCGTGCACGTGGTGAAGAACTACACCGGCGACGTCATGAACTTCGCCGTCGCCCGCCGCCTGGTCGGCGCGCCCGACGGCGACGGCCCGGCGGTCGCCACCGAGTTCGTGCTGGTCGACGACGACGTCGCCACCGAGGACACCGCAGGGCCGGGCCGCCGGGGCACCGCCGCCACGATCGTCGTGGAGAAGGTGTGCGGCGCGGCCGCCGACCGCGGATCGTCGCTGGCGGAGGTCGCCGCGGTCGGCCGGCGCACCGCGGCCCGCGCCCGGTCCATGGCCGTCGCCCTCTCGGCCTGCACCGTGCCCGGCGCCGACGGCCCGTCGTTCGACCTGCCCGCCGGGCAGCTGGCCTTCGGCGTCGGCATCCACGGCGAACGCGCCCGCGACGAGCGGCCCGCGGAGTCCGCCGAGGAGATCGTCACCGAGCTGCTGGCACGGATCCTGCCCGGCACCGGCCTCGGCTCCGGCGACCGCGCACTGGTCGTCGTGAACAACCTCGGCGCGGTCACCGATCTCGAGACGGGCGTGCTCTTCGCGGAGGCGACGAAGCAACTGGGCGAGCGCGGGATCGAGGTCACGCGCTCGCTGGTCGGACGGTTCGTCACGGCGCTCGACATGGCGGGCGCCTCGCTCACCGTGGTCCCCCTCGACGACGAGCTCATCGGGCTGTGGGACGCGCCGACGACCGCGCCGGGCTGGCCGAACGCGGCCGCCGCGGCACCGTCGTCCGTGGACCCGCTCGCGACGGCCCGCCCGGACGACTCCGCCGACCGGGGCGAGCCGAACGTCTGGCTCTCCGACTTCGTGGGGCGCGTACAGCGCTCGGTCGACGAGCTCACCGACCTGGACCGCAAGGCCGGCGACGGCGACTTCGGCACGAACATGAGCGCAGCACTCGGGCACTTCCCGCTGCCCCTGCGCGGCCCGGACGATTCGGCGCTCGGTGCGCTGGCCACCTCGTTCCTGGTGCGCGCGGGCGGCACCTCCGGCGCCGTCTTCGGCACCTTCTTCACCGAGCTCGGGCGGGCCCTGCAGGCCGACGGTGCCGGCTTCGCCGCCGGCGTGCGGGCCGGGCTCGACGCCGTGGTCGAGCTGGGCGGTGCGCGCGTGGGCGACAAGACCGTGGTGGATGCGCTCGCCCCCGCCGCCGACGTGCTGGACGCCGGCGGGACCCTCGAGGAGGCGGCCGCCGCGGCGGCGCAGGGTGTGGCGGCGACGGCCGACAGCACGGCCTCGCGCGGCCGGGCCAGCTACCTCGGCGACGCCGTGATCGGCGTGCCGGATCCCGGTGCGCTCGTCGTGTCCTGGCTGTTCGAGGCCGCCGCGCGCAGCCGCTAGGAGGTGGCGGCCGGGCGGGCGCCCGCGGGGCCGGCGAAGATCGTGCGGCCCAGACCCTGCCAGACCAGCAGGACCGCACCGAGGGTCACCGCGACCGCGCCGGCGGGCACCTCGAGCGGCCAGTAGAAGATCGCGCCGATCGCGATCATCGCGACTCCGATGCCGATCGAGACGCGCAGGCTCTGCTTCGCCATCGGGATCATCGTGCGGCCCGTGGTCCACAGGCTGACCGGGGTGCGCCGCAGCACCTCGCTGATCGCGACGGTGAGGAAGGCGGTCACCACGAACGTGCCGATGGTGAGGATGGGCGCGTAGACGTCGAAGCGGAGGCGCTGGATCGTCGGCGCCAGCTCCTGCAGGGCGAAGGCGTGCACGAGGAAGATGCCGAACGACCGGTCGGAGGCGACCTTCAGGAAACGGTCCCAGAAGGAACCCTCGGTCCGGTTGTCGGCCCAGTAGGTGCCGGCCGCGTAGAGGGCCAGGATGATCATCACGAACATCACCGCGGCGTAGGGGCGGAAGACGTTCGCCGCATCGGTGGGGAACATCCCCTCCATGCTCGTCTTGTAGCCGTAGGCGATGAGGGTGGCGATGACGACGCCGATCGCGGTCGTGATGACCCAGCCGCGGAAGCGCGAGCACCACGCCCGCACCTCCTCGAGGTGCATGGCGGCGATGCAGCCGAGCAGGGTGAAGAACAGGTACGGGAACAGCGTCGCCGGCAGGTGGTTCCAGAGCTTCGCGAGCAGCCCGTAGTTGAAGATCTCCGGGCGCGCGGTGGTCATGTAGTGCAGCAGGACCAGGTGGAAGACGAAGCTCGCCGCCAGCAGGTACTTGTGATACCCCATCGTCCAGCGCAGGAACTTCAGCAGGAACGGGAAGATCAGGTACACCTGCATCGTCACGAAGACGAAGTAGAGGTGGTACCAGGCGTCGCCGGTGAACAGGTCGTAGGCGAGCACCTTCAGCGCGGCCTGCGTCGACTCCCACGTCTGGAACGTGCGCGTGACGTTGGAGAACGCCGGCGGCCACATCACGTACATGTGATAGAGCCAGTAGAAGACGCTCCAGGTCAGGAACGGCAGGCCCACCGCCTTGTACCGGCGGCGCCAGAAGTCGACGGGGTCGAGCTTGCGGTCTCGGTACTGGTACACCAGCACGAACCCGGTGAGCGCGAAGAAGGCGTTGCGGGTGTAGTGGAAGACGGTCTGGACCGCGTTCGACGCGACACTGAACGGAAACGTCGTGCCGGAGACGCAGTGGTCGAAGACGACGCCCGCGAAGGTCACGATGCGCACGATGTCGAGCTCGAAGAGGTGGCCGCCGCCGCGCTTGGGCTTCGACGGTGCCGCCGGGGCGGGCCCGTCCATCGACTCAGGCGCCGACTCGGCCCCGCGTTCGCTCATCGTCCGGTCCACACCCACTGATCAACAATCCCAACTACAGCATGGCAACACCTGGTCACAGGCCGCCTCGTACGGTAGCCGCCGCGAGTGCGCCGCTCCAACTCAGCGCGCACGCTCCCAGCAGATTGCCAGCCTCGCCCGCGGAGGCGATGCGTGCGATCACAGAAGCCATGCGTGCGACGCATGCCCATCATCTCCGCAGTTCACGGCATATTTTTCGGCGGTGCCCCATGCGCGACACGCATGGCTTGGACGTGCAGCGTGGTGCGGGACTCGGGGGTGGTTGCGGGGCCCGCTCCCACCGGCTCAGTTCGCGGTCCAGCCGCCGTCCATCGTGTACGCGGCGCCGGTGACCATCGCGGCGGCGGGGCTGCACAGCCACGCCACCAGCCCCGCCACCTCGTCGGGCTCGATGAGGCGCTTGATCGCCGGGCGGGCGAGGAAGACCTCGTCGGTGACGCGCTGCTCGGAGATCCCGTGCGCCGCGGCCTGCTCGGCGATCTGCTGCGCGACGAGCGCGGTGCGCACGTAGCCGGGGTTCACGCAGTTGCTGGTGACGCCGTGCTCGCCGCCCTCGAGCGCGGTGACCTTCGACAGGCCCTCCACGCCGTGCTTGGCGGCGACGTACGCGGCCTTGTACTTCGATGCCCGCAGCCCGTGCACCGAGGAGACGTGCACGATGCGACCGAAGCCGCGCTCGTACATGCCCGGCAGCGCGGCGCGGGTCAGGAGGAAGGGCGCCTCCAGCATCAGCGTGAGGATGCGGTGGAACCAGGCCGGGTCGAAGTCCTCGATCGGCGCGACGTGCTGCACGCCCGCATTGTTGACCAGCACGTCGACGTCGAGGCGCAGATCCGCGAGGGCGACCGTGTCCGTGAGGTCGAGCTCGAGCGCGGCGCCGCCGATCTCCCCGGCGAGCGCTGCGGCCGCGGCGCCGTCGCGATCAACGACGGTGACGACGGCACCGTCGGCGGCGAGGCGGCGCGCGATGGCCGCCCCGATCCCCGCGGCGCCGCCGGTCACCATCGCCTTCACGCGCGCGCCCCGGCGGCCCGCTCCGCCCGCAGGGCCGCCCGGTCCTCCTCGTCGACGGTGGCCAGGTCGATGCCCTTGGTCTCCCGGACGAAGAACACGGCGACGAAGGTGATGCCGCAGGCGAGCGCGAGGTAGATCGCGACCGGCACCGACGAGCCGAAGTCCTTGAGCAGCTTGGTCGCGATGATCGGCGCCAGCGAGCCGGCGACGACGGAGGTGACCTGCGCGGCGACGGAGACGCCCGAATAGCGCATGCGGGTCGGGAAGGACTCCGCCATGATCGCGGGCTGCGGCGCGTACATCAGCGCGTGGAACATCAGGCCGATCGTCACCGCGGCGACGACCAGCACCCCGTGACCCGTGTCGAACATCGGGAAGGCGAAGAAGCCCCAGGTGGCCGCGAGGGCGGCGCCCACCCAGTACACGGGGCGCCGGCCGACGCGGTCGGTCAGCGCGCCCGCCATCGGCATGACCACGAAATGAACCGCGTGCGCGATGAGGAGCCACATCAGGATGTCGGAGGTGTCCATCTTGACCACGGTCTTGAGGTACGTGATCGAGAAGGTGACCACGAGGTAGTAGAAGATGTTCTCGCCGAAGCGCAGGCCCATGGCCGAGAGCACGCCGCGCGGATACCGCTTGACGACCTCGGCCACGCCGTAGGAGACGTTCTTCTCCTGCTCGATCTCCCGCCGGGCCTCCTTGAACAGCGGCGACTCGTCGACCTGGGTGCGGATGTAGTAGCCCACCAGCACGATCACGGCCGACAGCCAGAAGGCGACGCGCCAGCCCCAGGCGAGGAAGGCGTCCTCGGGGAGCGCGTTCGTCAGGATCAGCAGCACGACGGTGGCGGCCAGGTTGCCGCCCGGTACGCCGGCCTGCGGCCACGACGCCCAGAAGCCGCGCCGGGCGTTCGGGCTGTGCTCGGCGACGAGTAGCACGGCGCCGCCCCACTCGCCGCCCACCGCGAAGCCCTGGATGAAGCGCAGGACCACGAGCAGGAAGGGCGCCCAGTAGCCGATCTGTTCGAACGTGGGCAGGCAGCCCATGAGGAAGGTGGCGACGCCGACCATGATGATCGAGGCCTGCAGCAGCTTCTTGCGGCCGAACTTGTCGCCCAGGTGGCCGAACACGATGCCGCCGATCGGGCGGGCGGCGAAGCCCACCGCGTAGGTCACGAACGCCGCGATGATGGCGTCGTACTCGCTAGAGCCGGGCTTGAAGAAGACCTTGTTGAACACCACCGTGGCCGCGATGCCGTAGAGGAAGAACTCGTACCACTCGACGACCGTGCCGGCCATCGACGCGGCGACGATCTTCCGGAGCCCCCGCGGCTGGTCCAGATCGGTCTGCGTCATGTTCACTCCTTGTGAGATGTATCACGGCACGGACCGCGATGTGATGCACGCCATGCTTACCGCAGTATGTATGGATAAATTCGCACACACAATGACCACCTACGCGGATCGGATCTGCATTCATGCACACTCCTGAGCCGAGCGCCGACGGCCTGCTCACCCTGTTGGCTGTGGCCCGGACCGGCCGCTACACGGCCGCCGCCGACCTCCTGGGGATCAACCACACCACCGCCTCGCGCCGGGTCGCGGCGCTCGAGCAGGCGCTCGGCGGCCCGCTCCTGGCCCGGGGCGCCGCCGGCTGGGAGCTCACCGAGCTGGGCCGATCGGGCGTCGCCGCTGCGGAGCGGATCGAAGAGGTTCTGCACGGCCTGGACGCCGACACCGCGCCCGACCTGCACGGCACGGTCCGCATCGCCGCGACCGACGGCTTCAGCGCCCGCGTCGTGGCACCCGCGATCGCCGAGCTGGGACGCGCGCACCCGCGGCTGTCCGTCGACCTGCTGACCGTGACGCGCCGCGCACCGTCGACCCGGTCGGGCGTGGACATCGAGGTCGTGGTGGGCCGCCCCGACACCTACCGGGTGGAACCCGAGCTGCTCGCGCCCTACCGGCTGGGCCTGTACGGCTCACGCGACTACCTCGCCGCCGACGGGACGCCGCAGCGGCCGCGCGACCTCGCCGGACGCCCCCTGGTCTACTTCATCGATTCCATGCTCACCGTCGACGACCTGGACCTCGCCCGCGTCGTGGTGCCCGGCATGACCGACCGTCTCAGCTCGACGAACGTTCTCGTCCACGTCGAGGCGACCTGCGCGGGCGCCGGCCTGGGCCTGCTCCCCTGCTTCCTCGCCGACGCCCGCCCCGATCTCGTGCGGGTGCTCCCCGACGACGTCTCGGTGCAGCTGGAGTACTGGATGGTGGTGCGGCCCGAGGCTGCGCAGCGACGCGAAGTGGCCGCGGTCGTCACGGCGCTGCGGGCGCAGGTGGCATCGGTACGGCGGGACCTGCTCGGCGACCCGCTGAGCCGCGATCGAGCCGATTCCTGAAGTGTGTGCCTACAGCTCATCCAGGCGGACGTAATCGTCCTGCAGGAGCCGCGCGGCGAGCGCGGCCTTCGTCGCGGCCGGCCGCCCGGCCGCGGCGTACTTCGCGCGCACGCGGGTGACGTGTTCCGCCACGGTGCATTCCGCGATGAACAGGCGGCCGGCCGCGGCAGCCTTGCTGTCCGTGCGCAGCCAAGCGCGCACCACCTCCACCTCCCGATCCGTCAGACCCACCGCTGACAGCACCGCGCCGCTCATCCCCACCTCCAGCTCGATTGGTTCGACGGTATCGACGGGCGGGGTGCCGCGGTAGCGGGTCCGCCCCGCCCGGGAAACACCCCTCATCGTGGCGAAAGACAACGAAACAGATCATCGGAGAAGACCTTTCGACATCCCCCGCGCCCACGCAACGCAGCGTATGTTCGATCCATGACCGGACCCGAGACGGGCGTCGAGACCACGGCGCACCGTCGACAGCACACCGTGGGCATCGTCGAGGACCACGCCCTCATCGTGCTCGGCTTCGAGGCCAGCCTCGCCGCCGCGCCCGACCTGACCTTCAGCGGCCACGCCGCGGGCGTGGACGAGCTGCTCGACCGCTGCTGCCCCGACGTGGTGGTGCTCGACCTGCTCCTCGCCGACGGCACCGCCCCCGAGGCCAACATCGAGAAGCTCCACCTCGGAGGCGCGCGCGTACTGGTGTACACGGGCAGCTTCGACACCGACCCCTACCTCCCGCGACAGGCCGCCCGCGCCGGAGTCTGGGGCATCGTCCCGAAGACGGTGAGCGGCGACGACCTGGTGCAGGCCGTCCGCGACACCGCGGAGGGGCGGCCCGTCGTCACCACCGAGTGGGCGGCCGCGATCGACGGCGACCCCGACTTCAACGACGTGGGCCTGAGTCCTCAGCAGCGGGAGGTGCTGGCGCTGTACGCCTCGGGCGAGACCACGTCCCGCGTTGCCGAGCTCGCGGGGCTCGCGCCGAAGACGGTGGAGAGCTACATCGAGCGGATCAAGTCCAAGTACGCGGTGCAGGGCCGCCCCGCCGAGACCAAGCTGCACATGTACCAGCGGGCCGTCGAGGACGGATTCCTCCAGGCCCCTCGCAGGCACCGATGGCAGCGCTGACGCCGACGGCGTCGCTGCCGGGCGTCCCACCGGCGACTCCGGGCATCGGCGCGGACGAGCGACTCACCCGCGTCTTCACCCGGTTCATCGCCGCGGGCTACCTGTTCAACCTGCTCACGACGTTCCCCACCGTCATCGACGCCTACCGGGTGGCACCCGCGCTCACGGTGATCACCGCGACCGCCGTCTTCGGCAGCGGCGCCGCACTGCTCCCGGCGAGCTATGCACACGACCATCGCCGGACGATCGGCCGGGCTTCCATGCTCGCAGCGGGCACGTACCTCGCGTCCGTCGTGCTGTGGCTCGCGGCCGGCGAGATCGCGCACGTGCAGGTGTCCGGAGACCACTTCCTCTACTACATCCCCGCGCTCGCGGCGATGGCCATCGCGATGCCGGTGCGGCCCGCGGTCGCCGTCGGCTATGGCACGCTCGCGGTGGTCGGCACGGTGGTCCTCAACCACCGCGTCGGCACCGCGCGGGACCCCTACCTGCCGTCGATGCTGTTCTCCCTGGTCTTCTCCGCAGTCTTCCTCTCGGCATCGATCGTCGCCTGGCGCACGGGCCGCCGCCTCGACCTGGCCCACGCCGAGGCACTCGAAGCGACCGCCGCCGATGCCTCCGCGCAGGCCCGCGGCTACGAGCAACAGCGGTTCGCCGCGCTCGTCCACGACGACGTGATCGCGACCCTCCTCGCGTCCACGCGCATCGACGATGCCGCGGCCATCGCGCGGCACGCCCGGACCGTCCTGACCGCGGTCGACGAGTACGAGGGGCACGCCGATCACGACGACGCGCCGCCGGCGGTGGCCGCCTCCGTCCTCGGCGCCGCAGTGGGCCGCATCGCGCCGCACGCGTACTGGTCCGCGGACATCGGGCCGGACGCGTGCCGCGTACCGTCGGACGCCCTGACCGCCGCCTCCGCGGCGGTCTCCGAGGCGCTGCGCAACGTGCAACGGCACGCCGGGCCCCGCGCCCGCGCGACGGTCCTCGCCGACTTCGACGCCGACGGCTTCTGCGTGACCATCGAGGACGACGGCGCCGGCTTCGACCCGCGCACCGTTGCACCGGATCGGCTCGGGCTCGCGGGCAGCATCGTCGGGCGGATGGCGTCGACGCCCGGCGGCGCCGCGGCTGTGGAGTCCGCGCCCGGCGCGGGCACCACGGTCTCGATCCGGTGGTCGCGGTGACCGACGACGACGACGTCCGCGACATCCTCGGGATGCGACACACCGGGGCGAAGGTCCTGGTGTGGGGCTTCGCGGCGACCTTCGCCGTTCTCGCCTGGTACGCGCGCAGCGACCTGGACCGCGACTGGCCGCAGGCCCTGGGGGTCGCGGCCCTGCTGGTCGGCGCGCTGGTACTCATCCGCGCGCCCGGGGATCCGTTGCCCTACCGGTGGACCGCGGTCGTCGCCGGCGGCGGGCCGATCGCGGCGCTCAGCGTGTTCCCGTTCCTGCCGGGCGAGTACGCCTTCGCGCTCACCACCTGGCCGATCGGCGGCGGCGCCGTCCTCAGTGCCTATCTCGCGGTGCGCGGCCGCATCGCCATCACGTGGCTGTCGGTCGCGCTCACCGCGGCCGTCGTGGTGTGGTGGGCCGTTGACCGCGGACACGGCGCTGTCGACGGGGTGCTCCGCTGCCTGCCGAGTACGACCGTCACCCTCACCGCCACGTTCTTCGCGCTGACCCTGCGCCCCGTCGCCCGGCAGACCTTCGCGATGCGGGCCCGCACCACTGAGCGACGCGCGGCGGAGGCCGCCGCCGCGACGGCGCGCGAGGAGCGCAGCCGCCGCCGTGACTTCCTCGACCGCGAGGCTCGCCCCATGCTCGAGCGGCTCGCCACCGGCGTACCTCTCACGGCGCAGGAACGGCTGGAGTGCCGCATCGTCGAGGCCAGGCTCCGCGACTCGGTGCGCGCCCCGGGGCTGCTCTCCCCACGACTCACGGCGGCCGCCGACAGTGCCCGCCGCCGGGGCGTCGACGTGGTGCTCCTCGACGACGGAGGCCTGCGCGACCTGGCCCCGCCCGCGGCGGCCGCGATCCGCGACCGGATCGCCGAGGCGGTCGAGTCGCTTCCCCGCGGTGCGGTGACCGCCCGCGCGGTGCCGCCCGGTCGCGCGCTGGCGGCCACCATCCTGCTCCGCGACGTCGACGGGACGACCACGCGGATCGAGCTGCCGGGCCCGGCCTGAGCCGAGGGACCCCGCGGTACGGCCCTGCGGGGATTCACCGAACCGCGCTAGACTGTCCGCTTGACCATGAGAGCATCGACTACCGGCGGAGGCCCCGCGTTCACCCCCGAGGACCTCAACGGCTTCTTCGGGGGGCCGACGGTGCGGCGCGCGGGCGAGTACGTGGGCACCGGCCTCATCGGCGATCTCGAGTGGGACGACGAGAAGCGCCTCGTCACGGGCGTCGTCGCCGGCACCCGCGAGTACGACACGCAGGTGTGGATCGAGCCCGGCGGCTCCGGCTGGCGCCCCGTGCGCAGCCTGTGCAGTTGCCCCGTGGCGCTCAACTGCAAGCACGGCGCCGCGCTGCTACTCGAGCTCACCGCGGAGGACGTCGAGGAGAGCGAGGCCCCGCAGCCCGACCCGTGGGAGCGGCAGCTCGCCTCCCTCCTGCCCGAGCCCGCGCGCACCAGCGCCGCGGTGCTGCCCGTCGCGCTGCAGTTCGACGTCGACGAGCGCGGCGTCGTCTCCGGGCAGCGACTGCAGGTGCGCCTCGCGACACCCGGCATGCGCGAGGGCTCGTGGGTCGCCGGCGACGTGCGGTGGCGCACCATTGCCACCGCGCCCCGGGTCGCGCCCGCGCAGCGCGACGTCCTCGCGCCGCTGGCGCAGCTCATCACCTGGTCGCTGTACGGCGTGGACGCATGGGCCGATCTCGGGATGGTCGACACTCCGCTGCTCTGGGATCAGCTGCGCGCCGTCCGCGACGCGGGCGTGCCGCTGCTGAGCAAGAGAGCGCGCGGCACCGTCGTACTGGGCCCGCCGACGCGGCTCGGACTCGTCACCCGCTCGGTCGGCGGGAACGTCGAGCTGGACCGGGAAGTCGATTTCGGCGACGGGCCGCGGCCCTTCACGGGCGGGCTCCTCGGCGCGCACCGCGCACTCGGTGCCTTCCAGCAGGACGGCGACGTGCTGCGGCTCGCCCCGCTGGCCCCGCCGCTGACCCCGCAGCAGACGACGGCGCTGCGGCGGTTCACCCCGGTGCAGGTGCCCGCGGAGGCCGTGCCGGAGCTGCGCGAGAAGTACCTGCCCTACCTGGCGGCCGTCGCGCCCGTGCGCGACCCGGACCAGCTCGTCGGCGAGGTGGAGGTCTCGGGCCCCGCCCTGCTGTGCACCGCCCGCTACTACCCCGAGGCCGCCGAGCTCGAGGTCGACTGGAAGTGGCGCTACACGGTCGTGAGCCAAGGGGTCGGCGAGCCGACCGACTACGCCCTGGGCCGCGAGCCGGCCGGCCTGGCGGACGCCGTCGGACAGCAGCGGATCACCCGCGCGATGGCCGAGGCGCTGCGCGAGGCCGCCGTCGGCGTGGACCACTCGCAGGGCTTCTACCGGGGCACCGAGGCCGCGGTCTGGCTCGCCGAGGTCGCGCCGGTCCTGCGATCGGTGCCGTCGGTCGTCGTCGAGGTCACCGACGACCCCGGCTTCCGCTGGGCGCAGAACTCGGCCTCGGTGTCCGTGCGGGTGCGGCCGGAATCCGACGGCCCGTCGACCGACTGGTTCGATCTCGAGGTCGCCGTCGAGGTCGACGGTGAGGAGGTCCCGTTCCGGGACGTCTTCACCGCCGTCGCCGCGGGCCACGACACCCTCGTCACGCCCGGCGGCGTGCTGGCCCGCATCGACGGCGAGCGCTTCGACCGGCTGCGCGAGCTGATCGGCGAGGCGCGGGACCTGCCGGCGCGGGGCGCGCGGCGCGGCGCGCGCACCGGGCCCGGGGACCGCTCCGGGGACCGGGACGGCCTGCGGATCAGCCGTTTCCAGGCGGGCCTCGTCGACGACCTCGCGGACCTCGCCGACGCCACCGACTTCGACGGTGACTGGTCCCGCCGGGTCGGCGCCCTGACGGCGGGCGACCTGGCGCGGCAGGAGGCACCGTCGACACTGAAGGCGGAACTCCGGCCGTACCAGCGCGACGGCCTGGACTGGCTCTCGTTCCTGTACGACAACGACTTCGGCGGCATCCTCGCCGACGACATGGGCCTCGGCAAGACGGTCCAAACGCTGGCGCTGATCTGCCGGGCGCACGAGACCGCGGCCGAGCGGCCCGGCCCGTTCCTGGTGGTGGCGCCGACCTCGGTGGTGGGCAACTGGGCCGCCGAGTGCAAGCGGTTCGCGCCGCACCTGTCGGTGGCGGTGGTCTCCGAGACCGCACGCAAGTCGGGCTCGTCGATCTCGTCCGTGGTGGCGGGTGCCGACCTGGTGCTGACCTCGTACACGCTGCTGCGGTTGGACGCCGAGGAGTACGCGGCGGTCTCGTGGGCGGGCGTGATCCTCGACGAGGCGCAGTTCGTGAAGAACCCGCGGTCGAAGGCCTTCGCGGCGGTCTCGCTGCTGGACCGCGCGTTCACCCTCGCCGTGACCGGTACTCCGATGGAGAACCACCTCGAGGAGCTGTGGGCCCTCACCGCGCTGACGGTGCCGGGGCTGTTCCCCGGGCGGTCGTGGTTCGCGGAGGAGTACCGGCGGCCCATCGAGCGCGGCGGCGACGACGACCGGCTGGCCCGGCTACGGCGGCGCGTGCGCCCGTTCATGCTGCGCCGCACCAAGGACCTGGTGGCGAAGGACCTGCCGGCGAAGACGGAATCGGTGGTGCAGGTGGAGCTCTCGGAGGAGCACCGGCACACCTACGACCGGGTACTGGCCGATCAGCGGGCGAAGCTGCTGGGCCTGCTGGACGACTTCGAGGGCAACCGGTTCGAGATCCTCCGGTCGCTGACGATGCTGCGCCGGCTCGCGCTCGACCCGTCGCTGGTGGACGAGGAGCTGGCCGTCGAGGACGTCGCCAAGCTCGACTTCCTGGTGGAGAAGCTGGACGAGCTGCTGGAGGAGAAGCACGCCGTACTGGTGTTCAGCCAGTTCACGGGCTTCCTGCACAAGGCCGCGGAGCGCCTCGACGAGGAGGGCGTGGAGTACGCCTACCTCGACGGCTCGACGACGGACCGGCCCGCGGCGATCGAGAAGTTCACCTCGGGCGAGGTCCAGGTCTTCCTGATCTCGCTCAAGGCCGGCGGCTTCGGCCTGAACCTGGTGCAGGCCGACTACTGCTTCCTCCTCGACCCGTGGTGGAACCCCGCGGCGGAGGCGCAGGCCATCGACCGCGCGCACCGTATCGGCCAGACCCGCAGCGTGATGGTCTACCGCCTGGTCTCCGCAGACACCATCGAGGACAAGGTGATGGCGCTCAAGGAGCGCAAGGCCGCCCTGTTCGATTCCGTCGTCGGCGGCGAGGGCGGCTTCGATGCGCGCCTGGCCGCCTCCGACATTCGCGCGCTGTTCGAGGACTGAGATTCCGGCCGGGGCCGGGGCCGGGGCCGGGGCGGTAGTCGATGCGAACAGCCATGCGCGGGGCGCATGGCTCAGGCGCAGCATGACGCGTGACTCCGCCGGGTTGAGTTCCGCAGTCAGACGTCCCCCGCGCCGCGCCGAACCGCGGCTTCGACGTTCACTCCCCCACCAGACGCCGCGCACCTGGTGGGGGCTCGGTCGTCCCCCACTCGGCGCCGACTCCCCCACCAGGAGCCGGCTTTCTAGGGCCTCACCTTCGTCCATGTCAACGGCTCACGCCGCGGACCAGCGGTGACCGTTCCAGTTGGCCAGGCGCTCGGTGGGGCCGGCGCCCTCGCGGGGCTCGACGACGGGGCCGAACGGGACGTCGCCGCCACGGAAATCGGCGGGCAGTACATTCTTCACCACGGCCAGCGCGCCCTCGGGCACCGCGGGCTCGGGGAACTCGGCCGGCTGACCGGTGGCGACCGCCAGGTCCCAGCCGTGCACCAGCGTCTCGTTGATGTACATCCCGAGCGCCGCGAAACCGGGGACGACGCCCCAGGGCACGGTGACCTCGCGCTCGAGCGGGGCGGCCTCCCACGCCGCCAACGCGCGCTCGCGGATCGCGGCATACGTGGCGGCGTCGTGTTCGTCGGCGCGGAAGGGCTGTCCCTCGACGGTCGCGACCGTGGCGAGCGCCTCGGCGCGCATCATCACGGCGACGAGGTGCTCGGCGAGGGCGCGGACGTCGAAATCGTCGCACGGGGTGGGCAGCGTGAGCTGCTCCTGGGTGACGCCGGCGAGGAGGGAGTGCACCCACGCGGTGGCGACGGCGTAGGAGGGACGGGGATCAGTTGCTGTGTTGGTCATGGGAACGATTCAACCGGCAGAACATGACACCTTGTGTCATGTTTGTCTGGCAATCTGAGATTCATGCGCGCCGACCGCCTCCTGTCCGTCCTCATGCTGCTGCGCCACCGCGGCACCATGACGGCCGCGCAGATCGCCGCGGAGCTGGAGGTCTCGACCAGGACCGTGCTGCGCGACGTCGAGGCGCTCGGCGTCGCGGGCGTCCCCGTCTACACCGACCGCGGCCGCGGCGGCGGCATCAGCCTGCTTCCCGGCTACCGCACCGACCTCACGGGCCTCACCCTCGACGAGGCGAAGGCCCTACTCGCCGGCGCGCCCGACTCCCCCGCGTTCGCGGGCGCCATGCGCAAGGTCGCGGCGGCGCTGCCCGAGGCGCACCGTCGGGAAGCGGCGGCCGCCGCCCAGCGAATCCACGTGCGCCCCGACGGATTCGCCCGCGCGCCCGAGCCCGAGCCTCACCTGGGCGAGCTGCAGCGCGCCGTCATCGACGGGCTGCGCGTGCGGGCGACGTACCGGCCGCGCGGGTCCGGCGCGGCGGAGCGGACGCTGGACCCCGTCGGCCTGGTCCACGCCGGCCAGTCCTGGTACCTGATGGCCCTGCGCGACGGCGCGCGGCGCACCTACCGGACCTCGCGGTTCGAGGCCGTCACGGTGCTCGCCGAGCCCGCTCGGCGCCCCGCGGAGGTGGACCTCGCGGCCGAGTTCGAGGAGTCCCGCGCGTCGTTCCGCTCCGGCCGCGAGGCGATCACCGTCGAGCTCCGGGCCGACGAGTACGGCTGGACCAAGCTCTCCGGTCTCGGGACGATCGTCGCCCCGCCCGGGCCCGACGGTGCCGGCACGCTCGGCTTCAGCGACCTCGGACGCGCGGTGTGGACGCTGTGGGGCGCGCTCCCGCACGTCGAGATCGTCGGACCGCCCGCGGTGCGCGCCGCGCTCGCCGACCGCCTCGCCGCGGCGGCCGCGGCGCTGGGCCCGAGCTAGGGGGCCAGGGCGACCCGGACGACGGTGCCCTTCTCCCCGCTGGTCGCGACGGCCCGGCCCGTGCGGTCACCGTCGGGGAAGTGGAGCGTGAGGTCGGCACCCTCCCCGAGGAAGTTGCGCCACCACTGCTTCTGTTCCGGCATCGCGACGCCGATGACCACCTCGTCGCCGGTGCGACGGTACGCGACCGGCAGGGAGAAGGACTTGCCGGATTTGCGGCCGGTGTAGCTGACGGTGACCATCGACTTCCCCAGCGCGGGGCCGACGACGGGCAGGGACAACAGCGGCGTGAAGGCGGTGTTGAACAGCTTGGCTCCGCGCTGGAAGAGGTTCATGCCACCACGGTAGCCGCGGCGGCATACTGGTGTGGTGAAGCTGATCCTCAACATCATCTGGCTGGTGTTCTGCGGGTTCTGGATGGCCGTCGGGTACGCGATCGCCGGGATCATCTGCTGCTTGCTGATCGTGACCATCCCGTTCGGACTCGCGTCGTTCCGCATCGCCAACTACGCGCTCTGGCCGTTCGGGCGGACCGTCGTGGACCGGCCCGGAGCCGGCGCGGCGTCGCTGCTGGGCAACATCATCTGGCTGCTGGTCGCGGGGATCTGGCTCGCGATCGGGCACATCCTGACCGGGATCGCGCTGTGCCTGACCATCATCGGCATCCCGATGGCCATCGCGAACTTCAAGATGATCCGGCTCTCGCTGCTGCCGCTCGGCTCGGAGATCGTCCCGACCTCGTAGCCCTCGAAGGATCGTCGCCATTCCTAGTGGTTTCGGCGGACGAATCGCAGGTCGGGGGCGCCGTAACCACTAGGAACCGGTCGACTGGGAACCGCCAGCGGAGATGGTGCGTCCAATGATGTGATCCGCCGAACGCGCGACCTGCTCCGGACTCAGACCGCACACGCCATGCGCATCGAGTCCACGTCGGTTCTGCACGGCCTCCGGAAGGACGGCGTGGAGTCCGCGACGGCTAAGGAGATCCGCGACGCACTCGCCTTCGCCTACCCCGAGGCCGTCTTCACCGGATGGACCGCCGCCGCACTCCACGGCGCGTTGTACACCGACTGCCACCCGCCGGAGATCTGGCTTCCGCAGCAGCGCGCCCGCAAGAACGTGATCATCCGCACCGGTCACCTTCCCAAGGAGGACATCCAGACAGTCCTACGCCGGCGAGCGACATCGGGCCCGCTCACCGCCGCCGACATCGCACGCCACAGCACGACCGACGAGGGGATCGCGGGGTTCGACCAGTGCCTGCGCGTCGACGACTACGGCAGGTCGGTCACCACGCAGAAGGCCGTTCTCGCCTACCTCGACGCGCACCCCGGGTTCTACGGCGGGCACCGAGTGCGCGCCGTCCTCGCCGAATCGAGCATCGGCGCCGACTCGCACTGGGAGACCTACACCCGCCTCGCGGTGCACCGAGCAGGCCTGACCTTCTTCACACCGCAGACACCGGTTCCCGGCACCGGCTACCACGTCGACCTGGGCGATCCGGAACACCTGATCGCCATCGAGTACGACGGCGGGTATCACCGGTCAGTACGGCAGCAGCGCAAGGACATCCGGCGCTGGAACGCCATCACAGGACAGGAGTGGGCGATCATTCGTGTGACATCCGAGACGCTCACCGGGTGACCTCGCGGCCTTCGTCACACGCATCGAATCCGAACTCCGACACCGCGGCTGGTCGGGCCCCACGCCGACGGTGCCGCGTCTCCTGTTAGCCGACCAGCCGGTTGCCAGCGGAATCAGTGGGCAAATCGCAGGTCGAGATCGCCGAAACCACTAGCAATCTCAGAGCGAGGGGCACCGTCGGACCAACGAGGACGGCCCCCGACCTGCAGAAGCAGGTCGGGGGCCGTTGTCAGCTACTCAGCTCAGCGGTAACCGTCGGAGAAGCCGTAGTCGTCGAGCGGCACCGCGGCGCCGGACGGGGCGCCGAACGCACCCTCCGGGCCGTAGTACTGGTCGTCGAAGGTCGGCACCGAGTACGCGGCCGCGCGGGCCTCCTCGGTCGGCTGCACCTGGATGTTCCGGTACTTGTTGATGCCCGTACCGGCCGGGATGAGCTTACCGATGATGACGTTCTCCTTGAG
Organism: Tsukamurella asaccharolytica; assembly: GCF_007858435.1. Classification (GTDB taxonomy): domain Bacteria; phylum Actinomycetota; class Actinomycetes; order Mycobacteriales; family Mycobacteriaceae; genus Tsukamurella; species Tsukamurella asaccharolytica. The sequence goes on from NZ_VIGW01000002.1 coordinate 46,073, forward strand.
GCCCACCAGCTTGTCGGAGCGGGTGTTGATCGCGGCGTCCGTGAGCACGCGGGTGGTCTCCTGGAAGGAGGCCGCCGACAGCCACGAGTCGGTCGCGAGCGAGGCCTTCGTGATGCCCATGAGCACCGGCCGGCCGGCCGCGGGCTCGCCGCCCTCGGCCACGACGCGACGGTTCTCGGACTCGAACTCGGAACGCTCGGTGAGCGAACCGGGCAGGAACTCCGTCGAACCCGAATCGATGATCGTCACGCGACGCAGCATCTGCCGGACGATCGTCTCGATGTGCTTGTCGTGGATCGACACACCCTGCGACCGGTACACCTCCTGGACCTCGTTGACCAGGTGCACCTGCACCTGACGCGGGCCCATGACGCGCAGCACCTCGTGCGGGTCGGCAGCGCCCTCGAGGAGCTGCTGGCCCACCTGCACGTGGTCACCGTCGGCCAGCAGGCGCTCCGAGCCGTCCTCGTGCTTGAACACGCGGAGACGCTGGCGCTTGCTGATCTTGTCGTACACGACCTCGTCGCTGCCGTCGTCCGGCGTGATGGTGATCGTGTAGAACCGGTCGTCGTCCTCCAGGCGGATGCGGCCGGAGACCTCGGCGATCGGGGCCTTGCCCTTGGGGACACGGGCCTCGAACAGCTCGGTGACTCGCGGCAGACCGCCGGTGATGTCGTCACCGACGCCACCCTGGTGGAAGGTACGCATGGTCAGCTGGGTACCGGGCTCACCGATCGACTGCGCGGCGACGATACCGACGGCCTCGCCGATGTCGACGAGCTTGCCGGTCGCCATCGAGCGGCCGTAGCAGGTGGCACAAACACCGGTGCCGGTGGTGCAGGTGAGCACGGAGCGCACCTTCACCTCCGCGACGCCGGCCTCGAGAAGCGCCTCGATCTGCGGATCGCCCAGGTCGTGACCGCGCTCGACGACGACGGTGCCGTCCGCCGCGACCGCGTCCTCGGCGAGGGTGCGGGCGTACGCCGAGGTCTCGACGTGCGCGTCGCGGATCAGCGAACCGTCGGCCTGCACCTCCGCCAGCGGCACGATGATGCCGCGGCTGGTGCCGCAGTCGGTCTCGCGGACGATGACGTCCTGCGAGACGTCGACCAGACGACGGGTCAGGTAGCCCGAGTCAGCGGTACGCAGAGCGGTATCGGCCAGACCCTTACGAGCACCGTGGGTGTTGATGAAGTACTCCAGCACCGTCAGGCCCTCGCGGAACGAGGACTTGATCGGACGCGGGATGAACTCGCCCTTCGGGTTCGTCACCAGGCCCTTCATGCCCGCCAGGTTGCGCACCTGGGTCATGTTGCCGGTCGCGCCCGACTTCGGAATCATCGTGATCGGGTTGTCCTCGGGGTAGAACTCGTCGATCGCCTTGCCGACCTCGTCCGTGGCCTGCTTCCAGATCTCGACCAGCGCGTCGCGGCGCTCACCGGAGGTGAGGGCACCGCGGGCGTACTTGCGCTCGATGCCGTCGGCCCGCTCCTCGTAGCGGTCGAGGATGTCCTTCTTGCTCGGGGGAACGAGCACGTCGGTCATCGAGACGGTGACGCCCGAACGCGTGGCCCAGTAGAAGCCGGCGTCCTTGAGCTTGTCGACGGTCTGCGCGACCACGATCATCGGGTACCGCTCGGCCAGGTCGTTGATGATCACGGCCTGACGCTTCTTCGGCATCTGCTCGTCGATGAACGGGTAGTCCGCCGGGAGCAGCTCGTTGAACAGCACGCGACCCAGGGTGGTCTCGGCCGTCCAGGCCTGACCGCGGGTCCACGCACCGTCGAACAGCTCCGCCTCGACGTCGGCCGCCGGGCGCTGCTGCGTGAGCCGCACCTTGATCGGGGCCTGGATCGACAGGTCGCCCAGGTCGACGGCCATGATGGCCTCCGCCGGCGAGGAGTACACACCGGTCTCCGGCTGGTCCTTCGCGGCGGGCGTGTACGCGCCCTTCGCGTCGGCCTTCTCGGTGGTCAGGTGGTACAGGCCGGTCACCATGTCCAGACGGGGCATGGCGAGCGGGCGGCCCGACGCCGGCGACAGGATGTTGTTCGAGGACAGCATCAGGATGCGGGCCTCGGCCTGCGCCTCCGCGGACAGCGGGAGGTGCACGGCCATCTGGTCACCGTCGAAGTCGGCGTTGAAGGCCTCACACACGAGCGGGTGCAGCTGGATGGCCTTACCCTCGACGAGCTGCGGCTCGAAGGCCTGGATGCCCAGGCGGTGCAGCGTGGGGGCACGGTTGAGCAGCACGGGGTGCTCGGCGATGACCTCTTCGAGGACGTCCCACACCTGAGGCCGCTGCCGCTCGACCATCCGCTTGGCCGACTTGATGTTCTGCGCGTGGTTGAGATCCACCAGGCGCTTCATCACGAAGGGCTTGAACAGCTCGAGCGCCATCAGCTTCGGCAGGCCGCACTGGTGCAGCTTGAGCTGCGGACCCACGACGATGACCGAACGGCCAGAGTAGTCCACGCGCTTGCCGAGCAGGTTCTGCCGGAACCGGCCCTGCTTGCCCTTGAGCAGATCGGACAGCGACTTGAGCGGGCGGTTGCCCGGTCCGGTGACCGGCCGGCCGCGGCGGCCGTTGTCGAACAGCGCGTCGACGGACTCCTGCAGCATCCGCTTCTCGTTGTTGACGATGATCTCGGGCGCGCCGAGGTCGATCAGTCGCTTGAGGCGGTTGTTGCGGTTGATCACGCGGCGGTACAGGTCGTTCAGGTCGGACGTGGCGAACCGGCCACCGTCGAGCTGGACCATCGGGCGCAGCTCCGGCGGGATCACCGGCACCGCGTCGAGGACCATGCCCAGCGGCGAGTTGCCCGACTGCTGGAACGCGGCCACGACCTTGAGGCGCTTGAGCGCACGGAGCTTCTTCTGCCCCTTGCCCGAGCGGATCGTCTCGCGCAGCGACTCGGCCTCGGCGTCGATGTCGAAGTTCTCGATGAGCTTCTTGATCGCCTCGGCACCCATGGCGCCCTTGAAGTACTCGCCGTAGCGGTCCTGCAGCTCACGGTAGAGCTTCTCGTCGACGATCATGTCCTTCGGCGCGAGCTTGACGAAGGTCGTCCAGATCTCGTCGAGCTCGTCGATGGCACGCTGCGCGCGGTCGCGGATCTGCCGCATCTCGCGCTCGCCGCCGTCCTTCACCTTGCGGCGCTGGTCGGCCTTGGCACCCTCGGCCTCGAGGACGGCCAGGTCGTCCTCCAGCTTCTTGGCGCGGTTCTCGAGGTCCACGTCACGCTGGTCCTCGAGCACCTTCTTCTCGGAGGTGATCTCGGCCTCGAGCGTGGACTGCTCGTTGTGGCGCTGCTCCTCGTCGACCTCGGTGATCACGTAGGCGGCGAAGTAGATGATCTTCTCGAGATCCTTCGGCGCCAGGTCCAGCAGGTAGCCCAAGCGCGACGGGACGCCCTTGAAGTACCAGATGTGGGTGACGGGCGCGGCGAGCTCGATGTGGCCCATCCGCTCACGACGCACCTTGGCGCGAGTGACCTCGACGCCGCAGCGCTCGCAGATGATGCCCTTGAAGCGGACGCGCTTGTACTTGCCGCAGTAGCACTCCCAGTCGCGCGTCGGACCGAAGATCTTCTCGCAGAAGAGTCCGTCCTTCTCGGGCTTGAGCGTGCGGTAGTTGATGGTCTCGGGCTTCTTGACCTCGCCGTAGCTCCAGTTGCGGATGTCATCGGCGGTCGCCAGACCGATCTTCAGTTCGTCGAAGAAGTTGACGTCGAGCACTTCTCTCCTTATTCGTTCGGTTGGCGTGGACTAGTTCGCGAGGTCTTCGGCGGAGGCGTTCTCGTTGCGCGAGAGGTTGATGCCGAGGTTGGCAGCAGCGCGCTCGAGATCCTCGTCGTCGCCGTCGGCCATCTCGATGGCGGCACCGTCGGACGACAGCACCTCCACGTTCAGGCAGAGCGACTGGAGCTCCTTGAGGAGCACCTTGAACGACTCGGGGATGCCGGGCTCCGGGATGTTCTCGCCCTTGACGATCGCCTCGTACACCTTCACGCGGCCGACCACGTCGTCCGACTTGATGGTGAGCAGCTCCTGCAGCGTGTAGGCGGCGCCGTACGCCTGCATCGCCCAGCACTCCATCTCGCCGAAGCGCTGGCCGCCGAACTGCGCCTTACCACCCAGCGGCTGCTGCGTGATCATCGAGTACGGGCCGGTGGAGCGGGCGTGGATCTTCTCGTCCACCAGGTGGTGCAGCTTCAGGATGTACATGTAGCCGATGGCCACCGGGTACGGGAAGGGCTCGCCCGAGCGGCCGTCGAACAGCGTCGCCTTGCCGTCGGCCTGGACCATCACGTCGCCGTCGCGGTTCGGGAGCGTCGAGCCGAGCAGGCCGGCCAGCTCCTCGTCCCGCGCACCGTCGAAGACGGGGGTGGCGGTGTTGGTGTCCTTGGGCTGGCTGTACATCTCCTCGGGCAGCGCCGAGGCCCAGTCCGGGATGTTCCCCTTCTCGTCGCGCACGTCCCAGCCGGTCTTGGCGACCCACCCGAGGTGGGTCTCCAGGATCTGGCCGATGTTCATACGACGCGGCACGCCGTGCGTGTTGAGGATGATGTCGACCGGGGTGCCGTCGGGCAGGAAGGGCATGTCCTCGGCGGGGAGGATCTTGCCGATGACGCCCTTGTTGCCGTGGCGGCCGGCCAGCTTGTCGCCGTCCTGGACCTTGCGCTTCTGGGCCACGTACACGCGGACCAGCTCGTTCACGCCGGGGGGCAGCTCGTCGTCGTCGTCGCGCGAGAAGACGCGGACGCCGATGACCTTGCCGGTCTCGCCGTGGGGCACCTTGAGCGAGGTGTCGCGGACCTCGCGCGCCTTCTCACCGAAGATCGCGCGGAGCAGCCGCTCCTCCGGGGTCAGCTCGGTCTCGCCCTTCGGGGTGACCTTGCCGACCAGGATGTCGCCGTCGCGGACCTCGGCGCCGATGCGGATGATGCCGCGCTCGTCGAGATCGGCCAGCACCTCGTCGGAGACGTTCGGGATGTCCCGGGTGATCTCCTCGGCGCCCAGCTTCGTGTCGCGGGCATCGATCTCGTGCTCCTCGATGTGGATGGACGTGAGCACGTCCTCCTCCACCAGGCGCTGCGAGAGGATGATCGCGTCCTCGTAGTTGTGGCCCTCCCACGGCATGATCGCCACGAGCAGGTTCTTGCCGAGCGCCATCTCACCGTTGTCGGTGCAGGGGCCGTCGGCCAGGACCTGGCCACCCTCGACGCGCTGGCCGGCGTTGACGATCGGACGCTGGTTGGCGCAGGTGCCCTGGTTGCTGCGCGCGAACTTGCGCAGCTTGTAGGTCTTGCGGGTGCCCTCGTCGGCCATGACCGTGATGAAGTCGGCCGAGACCTCCTCCACGACGCCCGCCTTCTCGGTGATGACGACGTCGCCGGCGTCGACCGCGGCGCGCAGCTCCATACCGGTGCCGACCAGCGGCGACTCGGAACGGACCAGCGGCACGGCCTGACGCTGCATGTTCGCGCCCATGAGGGCACGGTTGGCGTCGTCGTGCTCGAGGAACGGGATCATCGCGGTCGCGACCGAGACCATCTGGCGCGGCGAGATGTCCACGTACTCCACGGCGGAGACGGGCACGAACTCGACCTCGGAGCCGCGCTTACGCACGAGCACCTTGTCGTCCGTGAGGCGGCCGGTCGCGTCGGTGGTCGCGTTGGCCTGCGCGATGTAGTAGCGATCCTCCTCGTCGGCCGTCATGTAGACGACCTCGTCGGTGATCTGGCCGTCGACGACCTTGCGGTACGGCGTCTCGATGAAGCCGAACGGGTTGACCCGCGCGTACACCGACAGCGAACCGATCAGGCCGATGTTCGGGCCCTCCGGCGTCTCGATCGGGCACATGCGGCCGTAGTGCGACGGGTGGACGTCGCGGACCTCGAGGCCGGCGCGCTCACGCGAGAGGCCACCGGGGCCGAGCGCCGACAGACGACGCTTGTGGGTCAGGCCCGACAGCGGGTTGTTCTGATCCATGAACTGCGAGAGCTGCGAGGTGCCGAAGAACTCCTTGATCGCCGCCGAGACCGGGCGGATGTTGATCAGGGTCTGCGGCGTGATCGCCTCGACGTCCTGCGTGGTCATGCGCTCCCGCACGACGCGCTCCATGCGGGACAGGCCCACCCGCAGCTGGTTCTGGATCAGCTCGCCGACGGTGCGCAGGCGACGGTTGCCGAAGTGGTCGATGTCGTCGACCTCGACGGGGACCTCGACGCCGTCCGGCACGGTCATGTAGGTCAGCTGCTCCGACGGTGCCTCGTGCAGGCGCACGAGGTACTCGATCGTCGCGACGATGTCCTCCTCGGTGAGCACCAGCGGCTGCGTGCCGTCGGAGTTCGCCGGGAGACCGAGCTTCTTGTTGAGCTTGTACCGGCCGACGCGGGCCAGGTCGTAGCGCTTCTCCTTGAAGAACAGGTTCTCCAGCAGGGTCTGCGCCGACTCCTTCGTGGGCGGCTCGCCCGGGCGCAGCTTGCGGTAGATGTCGAGCAGCGCCTCGTCGGTGCCGGCCGTGTTGTCCTTCTCCAGGGTGGACCGCATGATCTCCGAGAAGCCGAAGCGCTCGAGGATCTGCTCGCTGGTCCAGCCGAGGGCCTTGAGCAGCACGGTGACCGGCTGGCGGCGCTTGCGGTCGATGCGGACGCCGACGGTGTCGCGCTTGTCCACGTCGAACTCCAGCCACGCGCCGCGGGCCGGGATGACCTTCACGCTGTGCAGCGGCTTCTCGGTCGACTTGTCGATGTTCTCGTCGAAGTACACGCCCGGGCTACGGACGAGCTGCGAGACGACCACGCGCTCGGTGCCGTTGATGATGAACGTGCCCTTGTCCGTCATCATGGGGAAATCGCCCATGAAGACGGTCTGCGACTTGATCTCGCCGGTGTTGTTGTTGATGAACTCGGCGGTGACGAACAGCGGCGCCGCGTACGTCATGTCCTTGTCCTTGCACTCCTCGATCGAGGCCTTGACCTCGTCGAAGCGCGGATCGGAGAAGGACAGCGACATCGAGCCCGAGAAGTCCTCGATGGGCGACAGCTCGGCGAGGATGTCCTCCAGACCGCCGGTGGGCTGCGCCTCGCCGCGCGCCGCGGCCTTCTCCCGCCAAGCGGGCGTACCGACGAGCCACTCGAACGAGTCGATCTGCAGATCGAGCAGGCCCGGTACGGGAAGCGGCTCGGAGATCTTCGCGAACGACACACGCTTGGGCGCTCCGGGCACCACGGCGTCGTTCTGATCGTTCTGAGTCTGGCTGGAGACGGAGACTGCCAAGATGCGTCCTCTGCTGTGACTAGTAACGTTGCCAAAATTGTGCTGACGGCAACCCGCAGAGTACGGCCCTTACGAGGGCGAATATTCAGATGGGCAGGAGGCAGCCAGCGCAACGTCCAACATTAACAGAGGATTGACCGCCCCGCAAGGGGCAGTCCAGACTAAGCCCCTCGGGGCTTCCGCGCAAGCATGACGCGCGTCATTCTTCGAACACCGGCATCGTCGGTCGGCACTGCCGGTCGCCCCGGCCGCGGGCTGGCTGCCGTGCGGTCCGGATGCACCCGAGGATGCTCTCACGTGGACACGAGCACATCGCGTCCTGCCGATAACTGTGACCCGAAACCGCGCGGACGTCAAGCGAAACCGCCGATTTCCTTCGAATATCGGCGTCGATGGTGCTCCCGGGACCACGACACCGGCCCGGGAGAGCGTTCCCGGGCCGGTGTCGGTCAGTTGCTACGACGGTGCGGTCAGCGCCCGCCCTCGACCTTCGGCAGGTGGTCGGTGGGGTTCTCGTCCGGATGCGCCACCTCGTAGGCCGCGGTCGGCGAGTCGTCCCCCGCGTACCCCTTCTGAATCGAGACGGGGGCGGTCGCGGGGGCCTGCTGGTGCTGCGCTGCGGCCGCGGTGGTGGCGGCGGCCGCGGTGGTGGCGGCGGCCGCGGGCACAGTCGCGGTAGGCGCCGTGGCGGGCGCCGCCGTGGCGGTGGCGGCGGGCGCGGCGGTGGCGGGCGCGGTCGTGGCGTAGTCGGCCGGGTCGTCGCCGAGGTCGCGGCGGATGGCGATCTGCGCCTTCTCCGGCAGCGTCGGCAGGATCTGGCGGACGCGGGCCTTGCGTCGCTGCTCGCCCTTGCGGGGCGGCATGCCCGGCGTGGGCTGCATCTGTGGGGCGATCTCGTCCGGCACGTCGACGCCACCGTCGGAATGGCCGGCGGCGACGCGGGCGCGCTCCGCCTCCATCTGCGCCGTGTCCTTCTCCTCCGACATGCCGATCGGGCCGATCATCGAACCCGACAGGAACTGCTTGACCACCGGCTCCTCGGAGGTGAGCAGCACCTCGCGGGGACCGAACATGACCAGGTGCTTGAGGAAGAGCATGCCCATGTTGTCGGGCACCGTACGGGCGATGTTGATGTTGTGCGAGACGATCAGCGTCGTGCAGTCGATCTGCGCGTTGATGTCCATCAGCAGCTGGCTGGTGTAGGTGGTACGCACGGGGTCGAGGCCGGAGTCCGGCTCGTCGACGAGCATGATCTGCGGATCCATCACGAGGGCGCGGGCCAGGCCGGCGCGCTTACGCATACCGCCCGAGATCTCACCGGGGAGCTTGTCCTCCGCGCCGATCAGACCGACCATCTCGAGCTTCTCCATCGTGATCTGACGGATCTCGCTCTCCTTCTTCTTCGTGTGCTCACGAAGCGGGAAGGCCGTGTTGTCGTACAGGTTCATCGAGCCGAACAGCGCGCCGTCCTGGAACAGCACGCCGAACATCTTGCGGATCTCGTACAGCTCCGACGACGTACAGGTGAGGATGTCCGTGCCGTCGATGATGATCTCGCCCTCCTCGGGGCGGAGCAGGCCGATCAGCGACTTCAGGAACACCGACTTGCCGGTACCCGACGGGCCGAGCAGAACCGAGACCTCACCCGCCGGCAGGGTCAGCGAGACGTCGGACCAGATGTTCTGGGACCCGAACGACTTCGTCAGGTTCTTGGTAGTTACTTCGACACCCACTGCCGTAGACCTTTCGTCGCACTCCAGGTGTGGCTCGCGCCACAGCCGCTGGGAGCACAGTACCCCAGTAGCCGCTGGTCGCGGTACCGGACCTGTTCTACTCGGACCGGCGGCACCGTCGGAAAACGAGAACCGCCCCGTCGCACTGGGCGACGGGGCGGTTCGGAGCACTGACGTGCGGTTCGGCTATTACTTGACCGAAACCGACGCGCCGGCCTCCTCGAGCTTGGCCTTGGCAGCCTCGGCGGCCTCCTTGTCGACCTTCTCCAGGATCGCCTTGGGGGCGCCCTCGACGAGGTCCTTGGCCTCCTTCAGACCGAGGCCCGAAACCAGCTCGCGGACGACCTTGATGACCTGGATCTTCTTGTCGCCGGCACCCTCGAGGATGACGTCGAACTCGTCCTGCTCGGCAGCGGCGTCGGCGCCGCCGGCGGCCGGGGCGGCACCGGCAGCCGCGACGGCGACCGGAGCAGCGGCGGTGACCTCGAAGGTCTCCTCGAAAGCCTTCACGAACTCGCTGAGCTCGAGCAGGGTCAGCTCCTTGAACTGGTCAAGCAACTCGTCGGTGGTGAGCTTCGCCATGATGGCGTCCTTCCGTTCAGTCTTGCTCGCTGATCCGCGAGGCAAGGTGGTGATGGTTCCCGCGAGCGGTGCCCGCGGGGGTTCGCTGGATCAGCGGTCTTACGCGGCAGCCTCTTCGGCGGCCTTCTTCTCCTGCAGCGCGGCGGCCAGGCGGGCCACCTGCGAGGCGGGAGCGTTGAACAGGCCAGCGGCCTTCGCCAAGTTGCCCTTCATCGCACCGGCGAGCTTGGCCAGGAGCACCTCGCGCGACTCGAGGTCGGCGATGCGCTCGACCTCGGCCACGGACAGCGCTTTGCCGTCCATGTAGCCGCCCTTGATGACCAAGTCCTTGTTGTCCTTGGCGAACTTCTTGATCGCCTTGGCGGCCTCGACCGGCTCACCCTCGATGAAGGCGATGGCGGTCGGGCCCACGAACAGCTCGTCCAGGCCCTCGACGCCGGCGTCCTTGGCGGCGAGCTTGACCAGGGTGTTCTTGGCGACGGAGTAGGTAGCACCCTCTCCGAGCGAACGACGCAGCTCGGTGATGGAACCGACCGACAGCCCGCGGTACTCGGTGACCACGGTGGCCGTGGACTTCGAGAACTGCTCGGCGATCTCAGCGACTGCTGCGACCTTCTCGGCGTTTGCCATACTTCGCCTCCTCTCTACGTGTCATCCGTCTGCGGAGGCCCTACCCTGAAACGACGAGAACCCCGGCGCAGGGCGCACGGGGTTCATGAAGAAGCCTCGTCCTCCTGCGTGGGTCGCCGACACGGGGCCGGACCTTCGATCAGGCTCGCGCCTGATGACCGACGGTCTTCGGTGGAACGATCCGGTTGTCACCGGATTCCAGGGGACCAGAGTACCGGCGGTGCGCGAGTTCACCAAATCGTGGTGCGACGGTGCCGCGCGTCCAGCCAGGTCGGCCCACGTCCGTCGTCCCCCGCGCGGCGCCGCGTCCCCCACGAGAAGCCGGGTCAACCGACGGCGACGCCCGATTCCGTGTAGACGATGCGCAGGGCTAGGCCGGCCTCCGGGCCCATGATCCGGGCCGCGAGGTCGACGAACGCGGCGGTGAACGAGGGGCCGTGAGCGGCGCCGTCGATACCCGCGCCGTCGACACCCGCGGCGGCGACGACGTGGTGGGCGAGCTCGTGCAGGACCACCAGCTCGCGCAGCGCCCAGGCACCGTCGCGCCCGGCGGGGACGGCGATGACCGGACCGGCCGGACCGCTCTCGTAGTGCGCGCCGCCGGCGCCCGCGCGGGCCCGCACCCGCACCGCGCCGGGCCCGAGAACCCGGTCGGCGTAGGACTGCACCGCGTCGACGGAGGCGAATCGGGCCTCGGGCGGCAGGGTCAGCGACACCCCCAACACGTCGACGGTGCGCCCCGCCCCGGCGTGCTCGAACAGGCCGCGGACCAACTCCTCCGCGCGATAGACCGCGGCCCGCTGTGCGTCCCTAGCCAGCGTGGCTACACATCCTTGGCGACCTTGAGCTGCTCGATGATGGCCTTGCCGGTGGCGGCCATGTCGTCGCGGCCGATCGGGATGACCAGCATGGCGTAGGTCTGCGGCGCGGACGCGATGACGATGACCGTGATGTCGTCACCCGCGACGGTGAGCCTGTCGCCCGTGACCAGGATCTTGCCGGTGACCTTCGCGGCGGGCACGCCGTCGACGGTGATCGACTCCGCCGCCGACTGCTCCACCCGCTTCGACGTGACGTTGAGGTAGCCGGCGCCATCGGCGATGCACTGGATCATCCGCGAGGCGGCGTCCTTGGGGTCGAGCTTGGAGTTGAAGTTGGTCTGGCCGACCTCCGCGCCGGCCTGCCAGGGCTGGCCGTCGTCCATCGACTTCTGCAGGCCCGCGGCGGCAATGCTCTGTGCGTAGACGGTGTAGCTCTCCTTCTCCCATCCCGGCGCGGCCGAGACGGGGAAGGACAGCGGGCCCGAGGCCACTCGGTCGGTGATCTCGGAGGCGAGGCCCGTGCCGGGCACACCGCAGTCGCCGCCCGTGCTGGGCGTGACCGAGGTCGGGCCGGTGCTGGGCCCCGCGGAGGCATCGCTCTCGTTGCTGTTCGAGTTCACCACGAGCAGAACCGCGGCGATGGCGACGGCGATCACGACAACCACCGCGATGCCGACCGCCGCGTACAGGCCAGTGCGGTTAGGCTTCTGCGGCGGCTGCCCGGGGTACTGCTGGCCCGAGTACTGCTGGCCCGGGTACTGCTGGCCCGAGTACTGCTGGCCCGGGTACTGGTAGCCCTGCTGCTGGTATCCCTGCTGGTACGGCTGTTGCTGCCCGTATCCGTACTGGTAACCGCCCTGGGCGTACGGATCGGGCCGCGCATACGGGTCTGGCTGCGCGTTGGGATCGGGCTGCTGCCCGTACGGATCCTGCGGGTTGCTCATACGTCCCTCGCCACCTTGAGCTGCTCGAAGACCTGCTGGGTCACCGCCGCGAGGGCGGTGTCCCCGATCGGGGTGTCCGACTCGAAGTATGCCTGGGGCGCCGAGCCGATCACCACAACAGTAACCACGTCTCCCGTGATCGCCAGACCGGCGCGGCTGACGAGGATCCGCCCGACGACGCGGGCGGCGGGCACGCTGGGACCCACGGAGGCGGGAGCGGGTTCACGGCGCGCCCTGCTCCAGCGCGCCACGACTGCCGCCCAGCTCGGAGTGGGCGCCCAGGCGCGCGGACCGGCCAGCGCGGTCACCGGCGCGGCGGGCACCGTCGGAGTACCCGGCCGACGCGGTGGACCCGCGCCACCGGCCCCGCGCCGTGGACTCGCCCCGGTAGAACGAGGCGAGCTCGACCTCCTTGTCGCGCAGCGCGACCGCGGTGCCGGGTTCACCCCGCTCCGTGGCCTGCGCCGTGGCCTCGGCCCGGGCCTCCGCGAGCCGCGCCCCGATGCGGGCGGCGAACGCGGACTGGAAGTTGATCCGGGCGGTGACCGCCGCGACCGGCTTCGTCTCCACCCAGCGGCGCCGGGTGCGCCGATCTTCGTACAGCTGCTGCACCGTCTCCGACTTGTAGGCGCCCGACCGCAGGTAGGCGTCCGACGCGCGGACCATCTGGATGACCAGGGACGCGTACAGCGCCTCACACGCGTCGATGTCCTCCGCGAAGCCGTAGGCGAAGACGAAGGTGGAGTTGGCGGCCACGTCGCACCGCACGTCGTTCGACTGGGCGATCGCGACGAACAGCTCGACGAAGGTGCGCAGGCCGCGCCGGCCCGCCTCCCCGATCCGGACGGTGCGCTGCTCGGGGACGGCCCGGGCCCGCTCGGTGCCGCGCTGGTGGGCGCGGGCGACGGCGAGGTCGATCGACGCGGCCGTCGCGAGCCGCTGCGCCGCCTCCGTGAATGTGGCCGCCTCGTGCTCGTTGTCGGTCCCCTCGGCCTGCCGCAGCAGCGCCCCGATCCGCGTCAACAGCCTGTCGTCGTCCATGGCGCGAGGATACCGACGCCGACCGACACGTTCCCGACGCCGCGAGCCGGCCGGAGGCTCCGCGCCCCAAGCGAACGACAAGCGGATCGCCGTGCCCCGAGGAATACCGTCGACCTCAGTCACCCGGATCCCCGTCGAAGGAGAAGTCAGTGTCGGTTCGCCCTCCCGCACCTGGTCGGTATCAGCCGTACCCGCAGCCCGCTCCGGCACACCCCTTCGGCCGGCCGTACGCCCCGGTCCCACCCCGGCCGCGCCCCGCCGGCGATCCGGGCTTGATGATCGCGGTCGTCGGCCTGGTGCTGTTCTTCGTCATCGCGCTGCCGATCGTCGTGATCGGCATGGTGTTCGACCTGAATCCGACGTTCTATCTGCCGGCGACGATGGCCGCACTGTTCCTTTCGGTCCGCGCGTTCTGCGTCTCGAAGCGGTATGGCCACACCAACGTGATCGCCGTCATCACGATGACCCTGTGCATGCTGCTCCTGCTGTCCGGACTCGCATCCGCCCTCATCCGGCTCCTGCTCATCCTCTGAGACGCCACACTCCGTCCTGTCGGCGCGCTCGGCTACGCTCGGCGCACACCGATCTCCGCAATGACGAGGGGGAACGTTCACGATGTCGACGCCCAAGGATCCGCACGGCTACGACCCGTACGGGCAGCCACCGTCGTACCCCGCCCAGCCCTACCCGTCGTACCCGCCCCACCCCGGCTACCCGCCGCCGCAGGGCCTGCAGGACCCGGACCAGGCGATGGGCATCGTCGGGCTGATCCTGTCGGTGCTGGGCTGCTACCCCGTGGGCCTGCTCGTCAGCTGGATCGCGCACCGGCAGTCGCGGGATCGCGGCTACAAGAACACGCTCGCCACGGTCGGCATGATCATCGGCGGCGTGCTCACGGGTCTGACGCTCCTCGCGGTCCTCGCGTACGGCGGCCTGTTCCTCCTGGTGTTCCTCGCCACGGGCTCGGGGACCGCGCTGATCTGACCCCGGACACGACGAAGCCCCCGGCCGCTCGGTCAGCGATCGGGGGCTTGCGTCAGACGGTGCTGGAGAGGCTTACGCCTCGTCCTCCTCCGCGAGGTTGCTCACTCGCGACGGGTCCACCTGGATGCCCGGTCCGGTGGTCGTCGAGACGGTGACCTTCTTCACGTACCGCCCCTTGGCCGCCGACGGCTTCGCGCGCAGGATCTCGTCCAGCGCGGCGCCGTAGTTCTCCACCAGCTGCTTGGCGTCGAAGGACGCCTTACCGATCACGAAGTGCAGGTTCGACGCCTTGTCGACGCGGAAGGTGATCTTGCCGCCCTTGATGTCGCCCACGGCCTTCGTCACGTCGGGGGTGACGGTGCCGGTCTTCGGGTTCGGCATGAGGCCACGCGGGCCGAGCACGCGAGCGATCCGGCCGACCTTGGCCATCTGGTCCGGGGTGGCGATCGCGGCGTCGAACTCGAGCCAGCCGCCCTGGATCTTCTCGATCAGGTCCTCGGCGCCGACCTCGTCGGCACCCGCGGCCTTGGCCTCCTCGGCCTTGTCGCCCACGGCGAAGACGATCACGCGGGCCGTCTTACCGGTGCCGTTCGGCAGGTTGACGGTGCCGCGCACCATCTGATCGGCCTTGCGGGGGTCGACACCGAGGCGCACGGCGACCTCGACGGTGGCGTCCTGCTTGGTGGAGGAGGTCTCCTTGGCGAGCGTGACGGCCTCGAGCGGGCTGTACAGCTTGTCCTTGTCGACCTTCTCGGCAGCGGCCTTGTAGGCCTTACTGTTCTTGCTCATGTATCCAGCTCTTTCGTTTCTTGCCCAGCTACTGGGCAGTGAGTGGTTCTGCGGGCCGAGCCGGCCCTCCCACGAGAAGCGCGTGCCTCTCGACAACACTCGGGCGCGGGAGCGCGCCCTGGTGACTTACTCGACGGTGATGCCCATCGAGCGAGCAGTGCCGGCGATGATCTTCGCGGCCTGATCGACGTCGTTCGCGTTCAGGTCCTCCTTCTTGGTCTCGGCGATCTCGCGCACCTGATCCCAGGTCACCTTGGCGACCTTGGTCTTGTGCGGCTCGCCCGAGCCCTTCTGCACGCCCGCTGCCTTGAGCAGCAGCTTTGCGGCCGGAGGAGTCTTCAGCTTGAAGTCGAAAGAACGGTCCTCGTAGACCGTGATCTCGACGGGGATGACGTTGCCACGCTGCGACTCGGTCGCGGCGTTGTACGCCTTGCAGAACTCCATGATGTTGACGCCGTGCTGACCAAGCGCGGGACCCACGGGCGGAGCAGGATTGGCCTGCCCGGCCTGGATCTGCAACTTGATGAGCCCGGCGACCTTCTTCTTCTTCGGGGGCATCCTCAGTTTCCTTTTTCTTCACCCCGCACCGGGCACCGGCGCGGGAAGCATGGGTGTCTCGCTAGGAGATCTTCTCGACCTGGTTGAAGGCGAGCTCGACGGGCGTCTCACGACCGAAGATCGACACCAGCACCTTGAGCTTGCGCTGCTCGGCGTTGATCTCGCTGATGGACGCGGGCAGCGTGGCGAACGGGCCGTCCATGACGGTGACCGACTCGCCGACCTCGAAATCGACCTCGACCGCGGGGCCCTGCGAGACCGCGCCGCCGGAGGCGGCGGCACCGTCGGACGCGGCGCCGGCCTTGTCCTTGGCCGGCTTGGTCCGCGCGCTCTCGGGGAGCAGGAACTTCACGACCTCGTTCATCGTGAGCGGCGAGGGCTTGCTGGTCAGGCCGACGAATCCGGTGACGCCGGGGGTGTTGCGCACCGCGCCCCAGGACTCGTCGTTGAGGTCCATGCGCACCAGGATGTAGCCCGGCAGCACCTTGCGGTTGACCCGCTTCTGCTGGCCGTTCTTGATCTCGGTGACCTCCTCGGTGGGGACCTCCACCTGGAAGATGTAGTCGCCGACGTCGAGGTTCTGGACGCGGGTCTCGAGGTTGGCCTTCACCTTGTTCTCGTAGCCCGCGTAGGTGTGGATGACGTACCAGTCGCCAGGAGCGGTCCGCAGCTGCGCCTTGAGCTCTTCGACGGGGTCGATCTCCTCCTCGGCCTCTTCCTCGACGAGTTCGGCGCCGTCACCGGCGGCCGCATCCTCCTCGGGGGTGCCGAAGACGCCCTCCTCGACCTCGATGAGCGCCTCGTCCTCGGCCGCCTCGACCTCGGTCGCCACGGCAGCGTCATCGACCTGCGCGTCCGCCTGGACGTGCAGCTCTGCCTCGTTGTGCTCCGGGGTGCTCACAGCGCCGAAGTTCCTTCCGTCTCGTCTATCCGTGCGGTTCGGCTACTTGCCGAACGCCCACAACATCAGCTTCGCGAAGCCGAGGTCGATGAGGCTGATCATCGCGGTGAGAACCACCACGAACACCAGCACGATGATCGTGTAGTTGATCATCTGGCTCCGGGTCGGCCAGATGACCTTCCGCAGCTCCGCGATGACCTGGCGGATGAACAGCCAGATGGCGGCGAACGGGTTGCGCGAGCGCTTCGCCTCCGCCGGCTTCTTCGCGGCGCCGGACTCGACCGCCGAACCGGGCTCCGGCGCCTCGGCGAGCGCGGTGCGGCCGCGACGGCCGCTGGAGCGCTTACCGGAGGGGCGGGCCTGCTGGGCGTCGTCGACGCCGCTGTCGCCGGCGTTCTTGCCGGTGGTCGCGTCGTCCTTGTCGTCGCTCACGCACTTCCCTCCGCTGGATCTTCCAGCGGGCGTCGGCCCGCCGATTTCGACAGCCGGGCCGGGGGCCCGCGCTATGCAGGGGCGACAGGACTCGAACCTGCGACCTGCGGTTTTGGAGACCGCTGCTCTACCAACTGAGCTACACCCCTTTGCGGGACCTTCCGGCCCCGCACCCGCACCGTCCGAAGGGCGCGCTTTCGCACGCCCGCCGTTCTACGCGGACAGTTCAGTGTACGGCACGTCGGTGCCGCACCTCAAAACGCACCGGTCATGCGGCCTGACGGGCCGCGGACCGTCAGGCGAACTGGACGGTGGCGACCGGCTTGCCGAAGATCTTGCGCTCACCCTGCTTCACGGTGAGGAAGACGACGCCCGTCTTGGTCTCCTCGTCGAGGGACTTGACCTTGCCCGAGTAGACGAGCTCGGCCTTCTGGTCGGCGGCGACGTACACCGGCGCGGTGAAGCGCACGCTGTACTCCTTGAGCGCGCCCGGATCGCCTAGCCACTCGGTGATGTAGTTCGAACCGAGGCTCATCGTGAGCATGCCCTGCGCGACGACGTCCTCCATGCCGGCCAGCTTCACGATGTGATCGGACCAGTGGATCGGGTTCGGGTCGCCGGTGACGCCGGCGTAGTTCACCAGATCGCCGCGGGTCAGCTCGAAGATGCGCTCCGGGAGCTCCTCGCCCACCGTCACGTCCGCGAAGTTACGAAGCGCCATACATCATCACCTTTTCCATTGCACTGACGAACTCGGCGTCCTCGTCCTCGCCCGACCGGCCGGCCAGGGTGGTCCACGAGGTGACCAGGTGATTGCCGTCCTGGTCGGAGATCTCGTTGCGCGTCGTGATCAGGTCCACACCCGCGATCTGACGGAACGAGTCGAAGTGCACGTGCGTCGTCAGGATCATTCCCGCCACGATCGGGGCGTGGAACTGCGCCTTCTGCTCCGTCTGCATCACGGGACGGCGGCCGTAGCCGACGATCGCGTTCTCGAACAGCGGGCGATGCGCGATGATGCCGATCAGCGAGAACATGATCGGCGGCGCCACGATGTCGGCGTACCCGGCAGCGCGGGCCGCTTCCACGTCGTGGTGCACCGGGTCCAGCAGCTGGCTCGCGTTGGCGAACTCGTGGATCTTCTCGCGGCTGACCACGTACTTCTCTTCGAACTCGTAGTTGTAGCCGACCGCTGCGCGCGTGCGCTCCGCGACCTCGTCGGGGCTGAGCTGCTCGGTGACCGGTCCCCCCGGCACATCGATGTCCTTGCTCACGTAACGAACCTACCTATCGTGAATGGGCTGAAGGGCAGTATGCCAAAGGGGAGGGCATCCGCCGTGGATGCCCTCCCCCTTGTCGACGTCGGCGTCAGCGCGACTCTCGGTGCGCCTGGTGCGATCCGCAGTTCGGGCAGAACTTCTTCAGCTCGAGACGATCAGGATCGTTGCGACGGTTCTTCTTGGTGATGTAGTTACGGTGCTTGCACACCTCGCACGCCAAGGTGATCTTGGGGCGGACATCTGTCGACGAAGCCACGACGGTCCCTCTTTCGCAAATCTCTTGTCAGTTGTAGCGGTGGGGGGGCTCGATCCCCCGACCTCACGATTATGAGTCGTGCGCTCTAACCAGCTGAGCTACACCGCCCTGAGCTATCAGCACATTGCACTGGTCTAGCGAGCCCCCTGACGGAATCGAACCGTCGACCTTTTCCTTACCATGGAAACGCTCTGCCGACTGAGCTAAGGGGGCGTGTCTCAGCGCGCCGAACCGGCGCTCCAAGAGCCTCAACGAGATTACACACCGCGGCGGAGTTCATCCAAATCCGCAGGTCAGCTCGTTACCGCTGCGACCCCCGACGCAAGGACGTCAGGGGTCGCAGCTGGTGGCACGTGTAGGATTCGAACCTACGTAGGCAAAGCCGACGGATTTACAGTCCGCTCCCATTGGCCGCTCGGGCAACGTGCCGTGCACTGCCGGTGAAGGCAGCGGAGAGTAGAGTACAACGGCCCCGTAGGGGGCGCGCAAACCTGCAGGTCAATGGAGTAGGAGTCCCGCCGAGATGGCTGATTCGTCGTTCGACGTCGTGAGCAAGATCGATCGCCAGGAGGTCGCCAACGCCCTCAACCAGGCTTCGAAGGAGCTCAGCCAGCGGTACGACTTCCGCGGCACGAACACCACCGTCGAGGCGTCGGGCGAGGACAAGATCGTGATCACCTCCGACGCCGAGGAGCGCGCGAAGGCCGGCCTCGAGGTCTTTCAGGAGAAGCTCATCAAGCGCGGCCTCTCGCTCAAGGCCTTCGACGCCGGCGACCCCGTCGCCTCCGGCAAGACGTACAAGATCACCGGCACGCTGGTCGAGGGCATCACCAGCGAGAACGCCAAGAAGATCAGCAAGCTCATCCGCGACGAGGGCCCCAAGTCCGTCAAGGCGCAGATCCAGGGCGACGAGCTGCGCGTGACCAGCAAGTCGCGCGACGACCTGCAGGCCGTCCAGTCGCTGCTCAAGAACGCCGACCTCGACATCGCGGTGCAGTTCGTCAACTACCGCTGATCCCGGTTCGTTCGTCCCCCGCTCCGCGCCGATTCCCCACCCAGAAGTTCCGTCCCCCACCAGACGCCGCCCCTCGGGTGGGGGCTCGAACGTCCCCCGCTCGACGACCGGTCCCCCACTAGACGCCAGCTCTCCCCCCAGCAGAAGCCGCACCGCCGGGTGGGGGCTCGAACGTCCCCCGCTCGACGACCGGTCCCCCACCACACGTCAGCTCTCCCCAAGCAGAAGCCGACTCCCCCACCGGGCGCCCGGGGTTCTACGCCGAGAGGAGGCCGTGGCGGGCAAGGGTCGCGGTCAGCTTGTTGCGCAGGCGAACGTCGACGAGCAGGTCGTCCCAGTCCCACCGCACGACCTCGAAGCCGGCATCGACGAACAGCGCGTGCCGGTCCTTCTCCGCTTCGAGCGCCGCGGCGCGCTCGGCGTCGGTGGTGCCGTACTTGCCCTTGCCGTCGAACTCGCCGATGAGCGATCCCCATTCGAAGTCGGCGAACACCTGACGTCCGCCGAAGTCGAACGGAGTCTGCAGCCGCGGCACCGGCAGGCCCCACGAGTGGATCAACACCCGTGACCAGGACTCTCCCGGCGATTCGGCGCAGTCCACGGACATCGCCAGCGCGCGACGGGCTGTCGCCGAACCGCGTCGCCGCCCCAGCCGATCGAGGCACTCCGTCAGCGCCGCCAGCGACACCGGCGGCGGATCCGTCGGCTTCGGAAACCGCGGCACGAGACGCACCGCGTCGATCGCGGCGACCCCGCGGACCAGGTCTCCGGTCATGGCGACGTCGATCGGCGTCCGGACCCGGGAGGTCACCCGCACCCCGTCGACCTCCAGGATCTCCTCGGCGACGAGTGGCCGCGGATGGACGTGGATCCCCGGCCGCCGGCCGCCGCCGTGGACCCGGTCGACGGTGAGATGCACGTCCTTCCGCTCCGGCCGCAGGTACGGAACGTCGAGCAGGACCGTCGCGCTCTCGTGGCTGAGCACCCCGCTGCACGACCTCGCGGCCGCCAGCACTCGCATTCGGTACAGGTCGGGCGCCGAGTAGTCCGCACCGAGCGCGTAGACGCCCTTCGCCAGCCAGATCAGCTCGCCCCGGTCCACGGCGCGACTGATCTCCGCGCTGCTCCGACCCGTGGCGAGGAGATAGTTCCTTGTCAGCAGCTCCCCCATGCACCACATTCCATCAGTGCGGGGAGTCGGGTTCGGCTCCGCAGGCCCGTTCATCCACAGGCTACCGGCGAGTACTCACAGCTTTTCGTCCCCCGCTCCGCGCCGATTCCCCACCCAGAGGTTCCGTCCCCCACCGGACGCCGCACCTCGGGTGGGGGCTCGAACGTCCCCCGCTCGACGACCGGTCCCCCACCACACGCCGCCGCCAGTCGCCGAGACCACACGCCGCCGACGGGCCGGCCGACACGCCGCCGCGGACCGTCGGGCTACGACGTGAGCGCCTGCAGGCGCGCGACGCGGCGGTCGACGCGCGGCTGGGTGCGGAAGATCCGGCCCATGCGGTCGCTGGCGAGGAACGGGCACACCAGCATGGTGTTGGCGTGCACCGCGATCTCGGGCTCGGGCGGCAGGGGGGCGCGGGCGGCACCGTCGGAAACCTTCTCCAGGGCCCGGGCCAGCGTGGACGGGGCGCCGGTGAGGAGCGCGCCCGCGTGGTCCGCGCGGTAGTCGACGGTCCGCGACACGCCCAGGCGGATCAGCGCGCCGGCGACCGGGGCGAGCACCGACAGCATGGCGTCGACGACCCGGCTGCGCCGGGCGCCGCCGTCGCCGAAGCCGAGCAGGTAGCCGAAACCGGCGAAACCACAGATCACGGCGCCGAGAGCCCCGGCGACGGACGCGGTCAGAGTGTCCCGCGAACCGATTCGTGCGAGCTGGTGCGCCAGGACGGCGCGCAGCTCGTCCTCCGAGAGCAGCTCCTGCAGGCCGACCGTGACGCACACCGCGGCGTGCGCGGGGCCGTGGCCGGTGGCGAAGGCGGTGGGCGCGGCGGTGGGTGAGACGTAGATCGCGGGCATCGGCAGCCGCGCGGAGGTCGACAGCTCGCGGACCATCCGGAACAGGGCGGGTTGATGCAGCTCGGAAACGCTGCGCGCGTGCATGGCGCGCAGCGGCAGCGACGGCCCGCTGACGTAGAGGTAGGCGCACACGCCGGCAGCCAGCACGATCGAAAGCAGGAAGGCCGTCTGCCCGAAGACCGCGCCGGTCGCCATCAGGAACCCCGCGACCAGCGCCAGCAGCAGCGCGGTGCGGATCTGATTGCCGGTCCTACTCCCCAGGCCCTGCACTTCCGGGAACCTCAGCCCAGGCGGGCGACCGTGAAGGTGACCAAGGATTCGAGGGAGGAGCGGGGCTCGGATTCCGGCAGTTCGGCCAGCTCGGCGCGGGCGTCGTCGGCGTAGCGGGCCAGCGTGGCCTGCGCCTCCTTCATTCCCGCGGAGCGGCCGAGGAGCTCGATGGCCTCGTCGACGAGCGCATCGTCGGTGACGGGGCCGACGAGGATCTCCCGCAGCCGGTCCGCCTCCGGGCCCTCGTCACGCAGCGCGTAGAGGACCGGCAGGGTGAAGACGCCCTCGCGCAGGTCGGTGCCCGGCGTCTTGCCGGAGTCCTGCGCCACGGAGCTGATGTCGATGATGTCGTCGCTGATCTGGAAGGCGATGCCGATCGCGGAGCCGATGCGGTACATCCGCTGCGCCGTCTCCTCGTCGGCGCCGCCGTGCAGCGCGCCGAGCAGGCCGCACGTGGCGATGAGGCTGCCGGTCTTGCCCCAGATGGTGTCCAGGTAGTGCTGCACCGGATCGGAGTCCTGGGCGCCCTTGAGCTCGAGCATCTGGCCCGTGACCAGCTCACCGAAGCACTGCGCGATGACGCCCACGGCGCGCGGGCCGAGGTCGGCGCCGTACGACGAGGCGCGGGCGAACAGGTAGTCGCCGGCGAGGATGGCGATCGAGTTGCCCCACCGCGCATTGGCCGACGGTGCGCCGCGGCGCGTGTCCGCCTCGTCCATCACGTCGTCGTGGTACAGCGTCGCGAGATGGGTCAGCTCCATCGCCGCCGCCGCGGTGATGACCTGGTCCGACGGTGCGCCGCCGATGCGACCGGAAAGGATCGTGAACATGGGCCGGAACCGCTTGCCGCCGGCCTGGAAGAGGTGGAGAGCCTCCTCGATCACGCACCCGTCGGCCTCGGCGATCCCCTCCGCGATGACCTGTTCCACGCGGGCCAGATCCGCGCGGACCCCGGCCGCGAACTCGTCGGATCCCAGCGAGACCCCGGCTACCGTCTTCTCCACAGGTTCAGCCTAGCGGGCGGGTCGCGGTGTGCAGCGCGACGATGCCGCCCGTCAGGTTCGTCCAGGCCACATCGCCCCAGCCCGCCTCGCGGACGAGGTCCGCGAGCTCGGCCTGCGCCGGCCAGTTCCGGATCGACTCCGCGAGGTAGCTGTAGGCCTCCGGGTTCGACGATCCCTTCGCCACCACCTGGATGGCCTCCAGCGCGACCTTCTCGTACAGCGCGCGGAAGGCGCCGTTACTGGGGGTGGAGAACTCGCAGACCACGAGGCGACCGCCCGGCCGCACGACGCGGGCCATCTCCCGCAGCCCCGCGACGGTGTCCTGCACGTTGCGCAGGCCGAAGGAGATGGTGGCGGCGTCGAAGGAGGCGTCGGCCAGCGGCAGCGCCATGGCGTCGCCCGCGACCATCGGCACCCGCCGGAACGCGCCGGCCTGCAGCATTCCCGTCGAGAAGTCGCAGGCCGCGACCCACGCGCCGGAGCGGGCCAGGTCGACCGTCGAGACGCCGGTGCCGGCGGCGAGGTCGAGCACGCGGTCCCCCGGCCGGAGGCCGAGCGCGCGCCGCGTGCGGGCGCGCCAGTACCGGTCCAGCCCGCCCGTCATGAGCGTGTTGGTCCGGTCGTACCGGCGCGCGACACCGTCGAACATCGACGCGACGTCGCCCGGCTTCTTGTCGAGGGAGGCCCTTGCCATGCCCCGAAAACTACACGAAATCTCAGACGGCCCGGCCCACCGAGAACCCGCGAGGCCCGGCGATCACCTCGGCGTAATGCCCGAACAGCTGGTCGCACAGGGCCGGCCAGGTGCGGGCCAGGACGGACTTGCGGGCGGCCTCGCCGAACCGGGCGCGCAGCGCGGGATCGGCCAGGGTGTCGATGACGCCGGGCAGCAGCTCGGCGAACTCGGCGGTCGGCAGGAGGTAACCGTTGCGGCAGTGCGCGACGAGGTCGCGCGGACCGCCCTGGTCGGGCGCGATCGACGGGACGCCCGACGCGAGCGCCTCCTGCACGGCCTGGCAGAAGGTCTCGTGCTCGCCGGCGTGGACGAAGACGTCGAGCGAGGCGTAGGCGGCACCCAGGTCGGCGCCGCCCAGCTGGCCGGTGAACACGGCGTGCGGCAGCAGCTTCTCGAGCCGGGCGCGCTCGGGGCCGTCGCCCACGATGACGA
The DNA here is from genome assembly GCF_007858435.1 of Tsukamurella asaccharolytica. Classification (GTDB taxonomy): domain Bacteria; phylum Actinomycetota; class Actinomycetes; order Mycobacteriales; family Mycobacteriaceae; genus Tsukamurella; species Tsukamurella asaccharolytica. Next base: position 69,793 of record NZ_VIGW01000002.1, read on the forward strand.
GCTGCACGTCGTCGCGGTGGGCGAGGCCGGCGAGCCGCTCGACGTGCTTCTCCGCGGCGAGCCGCCCGACGAAGCCGACGACCAGCCGGTCGGGCCGGTCGCCCAGCCAGGAGGCGCGCAGCGCGGGCGAGCGGTGCGCCGGTGCGAAGCGCTCCGCGTCGACGCCCCGCGCCCAGGTCTGCACGCGGGGGATGCGGTGCGCCTCGAGGTCCGCGACCGACGCCGACGACGGCGCCAGGGTCAGGTCGCACTGCTTGTGCATCTGCCGCGTCCACCACCACGCGGCGCGCTGCAGCGGGCGGAGTCCGTAGGAGCCGGCGAACCCGGCGACGTCGGTCTGGAAGATCGCGACGGTGGGGATGCCGAGCCGCTTCGCCGCGGCGAGGCCGCCCGCGCCCAGGAAGTAGGGCGAGGCGAGGTGCACCACGTCGGGCCGGAAGTCGCGCAGCACGTCGACGATGAGCATGGAGGGCTGCCCGACCGGCAGCGACGAGATCTTCGGCAGCATCCGCGCGGGCACCCGGTACACGGGGAAGCCGAGGTGCTCGAACGGCGCCGGCTCCTCGCCCGCGACCGTATCGGGCGCGATGACGATCGCCTCCGCGCCGGTGCGGCGGCAGTGCTCGAGGACCCGGAGCACCGAGTTGGTGACCCCGTTGACGTTCGGCAGGAAGGACTCGGCCACGATCGCGATTCGCACGTCAGCAGTGTGCCGCGGGGCGGTGACCGTGAGGTTCCCTACCGGTCGACGGTGCGCGGAACGTCAGGTGAACTCTCACCCCGGTGGTATCCGGCGGCGATGAGCAGCATGACCGCCCCCACCACCAGCCACGTCCCCGCGGCGACGGACGCGGCGGGCAGCACCGCGACGGCGGCGGACCGTCCGGCGACGCGCACCAGCTCCGGCTCGGAGCGGCTGTACTCGACCTGGATGCGGTCGCCGACGTTGAGCTCGCTGGGGTACAGGACGCCGAGCGGAGGATTGTGGTTGACGCCGTCGGTCGTGTAGAAGCTGATCGTCGAGCGGCGGGGCCCGGCGGAGAGCACCTCGGCGGTCGCGGTGCCGCGATCGGCCTCGATGGTGCGGTCGTCGCGCCACGCGGCCGCGACCAGCACCACGCAGAGCCCGGTGATGAGGATCGCCGCGCTCAGCAGGACGATCTGCACGCGCCGCAGCGCGGTGCGGCTCACGCGCCCTCCCCCGCCGCCGCCGCGCTGATCCGGGCCCGCATCCCGGCGTGCAATGCGCGCAGCCCGGTGCGTTCGGTGCGCACCTCGGCCACCCGCAGGCCGTCGGCGCGGGTCGCGCCGACGAGGTCGTCGTCCAGCTCGGCGCGCACGTACTCGACGCCGTAGGCGGCGCACAGCGCGCCGATGTCGGTGCCGTGCGGCGTGCCGAAGACGCGGGCGGCGGCCCCGTCGTACTCCGCGCCGGAATACCGCTCCTCGCCCTGCTCGAGCAGGTTGAAGATGCCGCCCCCGTTGTCGTTGGCGACGACGACGGTGAGGTTCCGCGGGCGCGGCTCCTCGGGGCCGATGAGCAGGCCGGAGGCGTCGTGCACGAAGGTCAGGTCGCCCATCAGCGCGACGGTGCGCCGGTCCGGGAAGGCGAGCGCGGCGCCGACGGCGGTGCTGACGGTGCCGTCGATGCCCGCGACGCCGCGGTTGGAGAGCACGCGGACGCCGCGCGGGACGTCGCCGGCGAGCGCGACGTCGCGGACGGGGTTGGACGCGCCGACCACCAGCTGGTCGCCGGTGCGCAGCGCCGCGCAGACGGCGCGGGCGACGTGCAGGCCGGTCACGGGCTCCGCCGCGAGGCCCTCGGCGACCGCCTCGCGCGCGGCGGCGTCGGCGGCGGCGCACCGCTCGAGCCAGGCCGGGTCGGGCTCGCCGACGGGCACGACCCGCGTCCCCGTCGCGGCGACGTTGCCGGAGACGTCGGGCCAGCGCGGCCCCGTCGTGACCGCGTAGACGGTGACCCCGGGGTCGGCGAGCAGGGCGCTCACCTCGCGGTGCAGGGTCGGACGGCCGCAGATGATGGCCTGCCGCGGCTTCAGGGCCGGCAGCGCCCAGGGGTGCAGGGCGTTCTCGGGCGACGGTGCCGTCGGCTCGGCGACGGTGGGCAGCCCGGCGAGGGCAGGGTTCTCCCCCGCGCCGTGCCCGGAGATCACGACGGTGTCGGGGGTCAGGTCGATGGGCAGCGGCACGTCGAGGGTGGCGACGGGCGCGACGGTCCACGGGCCGCCGTCGGACCGGCCGTGCGCGAACTCGGGCGACGGATCGTCGGGGACGAGGGGCTCGCGCAGCGGGATGTCGAACTGGACGGGGCCGGCGTTGCCGGTGCGGGCGCCGCGGGCGGCCGCGAGGGCGCGGCAGACGGCGCTGCGCCACTGCGAGTTGCGGTCGAGACCGGGTTCGGCGAGCCCGAGCGAGAGCGACGCGCGGACCTGCGTGCCGAAGATGCCGAGCTGCTCGACGGTCTGATTCGCGCCCGAGCCGAGCAGCTCGTAGGGCCGGTTCGCACTCACGACCAGCAGCGGGACGCGGGCGTAGTTGGCCTCGTAGACGGCCGGCGCGAGGTTCGCGACGGCGGTGCCGGAGGTCATGATGATCGCGACGGGGCGCCGGGCGGCGGCCGCGAGGCCGACGGCGAGGAAGCCGGCGGTGCGCTCGTCGATGCGCACGTGCAGCCGCAGCTCGCCACGCTTGTCCGCCGCGTGGACGGCGAAGGCGAGCGGCGCGTTGCGCGAGCCGGGGCACAGCACCACGTCGGTGACGCCGCCGCGCACCAGCTCGTCCACGATCACGCGCGCCTGGAGCGTGGACGGGTTCGGCGGCTTCTGCATGCGGACCACCTTACGACCGCATTCCCGGTTGCCCGTGCGCGCGGCGGGTCATTACCGTCGTGGACGACCGCTACAGCGAGGAGTCGAGATGCCCGCGATCACCGTCGCCGACCTCGCGCGCGTCGTGTACTCCTCCGGCAAGGTCTTCGACGGGCTGTCGACGGGCCGTCTCGATACCGAGAACTTCTTGCGATCGGGCAGCACCGACGGCATCACTTCCCGGGCCGACCTCGCTCTGCTCGAGGACCTGCGCGACGTCGCCACTGCCATCCTCGACGAGCCGGCGCGCCCCACGGACGCGTCCTTCGTCCGCGATCTGAACGCGCGCCTCACCCGCAGCGCGGCCCTTCACCCGGGCCGGTTGCGCACGCCCGAACAGGGCATCGGCGTACGCACCCGGTACGGCCGGCACGCCCCCGATGCGGTCTCCGCCACCGAGTTGCAGGGCCTTGTCGAGGCGGCTGTCGGGGTTGACCCGATCGAATCCGCACGACGATCCGTCGGTCGCGGACACGTTCAACGATCTCCTCGCCCGCGCCTACGTCTTCGGAGACGACGACGGGATCAAGAACCTGTTGCGCGCGGACGGCGTCGTCGACCTGTAGACCGCGACTCCCCCACGCCCCTGCGAACACCGCTAACATCGCGGTATGACAGCAGGCACCCGGGAATTCGACCTCATCGTCTTCGGCGCGACGGGCTTCGTCGGCGCACTGACGGCGCGCCACCTCGCCGCGCACGCACCCGACGGCGTGCGCATCGCGCTCGCCGGCCGCACGCAGGCCAAGCTGGAGAAGGTGCGCGCCGGGCTGGGTGAGGGCGCGCGGGACTGGGGCATCGTCGTCGCCGACGTGGACCGCCCCTCGACGCTCGATTCCATGGCCGCCCGCACGACGGTGCTGTGCAGCACCGTCGGGCCGTATGCGCTGTACGGCGAGACGGTGGTGGGCGCGTGCGTCAACGCCGGCACGCACTACACCGACCTCACCGGCGAGGTGCTCTTCGCGCGCCGCTCGATCGACAAGTTCCACGAGCAGGCCGTCGCCAACGGCACGAAGATCGTGCACTCCTGCGGCTTCGACTCCATCCCGTCCGACCTCGGTACATTCCTCGTCTACGAGAAGGCCCGGTCCGACGGCGCCGGCACTCTCGGCTCGACCACCCTGGTCATGCGCGACCTGCGCGGCGGCGCGAGCGGCGGCACCATCGCCTCCGCGATCGGCCTCGCCGACGAGGTGAGCGCCGACCGGGACGCGCGCCGCGTCGCCGGGCGCCCGCACTCGCTGAGCGTCGACCACACCCGAGAGACGCCGAAGCAGCCGGGGGACCTGTCCGTCGTCGACGCGAAGACCGTCGATCCGTCGCTGACCGGGAAGCTCGCACCGTTCTTCATGGCCAGCTACAACACCCGCGTGGTGCGCCGCTCCAACGGCCTGCTCGACTTCGCCTACGGCCCGGACTTCACGTACCGGGAGACGATGGCCGTGCCCGGCCCGCCCGTCGTCAAGGCCGTGGCCGCCCACGCCGTGCAGGGCGCGCTCGCGGTGGGCATGGCGGCGCTCGCGATCAAGCCGTTGCGCCCCGTGCTGGACCGGATCCTCCCGTCGCCCGGCGAGGGCCCGAGCGAGAAGTCGCAGGCCAAGGGCTCGTTCATCGCCGACGTGTACACCCGCACGACGAGCGGCCGCCGCTACCGCGCGACCATCGGCGCACGCCTGGACCCCGGCTACAGCGGCACCGCGGTCATGCTGGGCGAGTCCAGCCTGGCGCTGGCGCTGGACGGCGACACCGCCCGCGGCGGCGCAGCGCTCCCCGACCGGGCGGGCGTCCTCACGCCGGCCGTCGCGCTGGGCGACGTGCTCGCGGACCGCCTGCGCGCGCGGGACTTCACCGTCACGGTCGACGAGGTGCGCTAGCCGCGGCGTTCGCCGGCGCGCGGGGGCTAGGAGATGCGCGCGAAGGGGCGGAGCTCCTCCACCTCGTAGGCGAGCTCGAGCAGCGTCGTCTCCATCCCCGCCGGCCCGGCGAACTGGGCACCCAGCGGGAGCCCGGCATCGTCGAAACCGCAGGGCACGGAGATCGCGGGGCCACCGGAGACGTTGTTCAGCGGGGTGATCCCCACCATGGCGATGGTGCGGGCCATGAACTCGTCGAAGGGCTGGGTCGGATCGAGGTGGCCGATCCGCGGGGTCGTGCTCGTCATGGTGGGCGAGAGCATCGCGTCGACGCCGCGCTCGACGAACATCCGCTCGTAGTTCCCGGCCACCCGGCGCAGCCGCGAGATCGCCCCCGGGATCGACGGCGCGCCGCGCACGCCGGAACGCAGCAGGCTGCGTGTCACGGGGTCGAGAGCCGAGTAGGAGCTGCGGCCGCGCGCCGCGATGGCCGTCCCGGCCACCTCGATCCCCGCGAGCAGGCTCCAGTAGCGCAGGAAGTCGTCGACGAAGCCGGCGTCGATGCGCAGGTCGGCCATGCTCAGCTCGACGATCTCGTGCCCCTGGCCGGCCAGCTCGTCGGCGAGGCTGCGCACGGGCGCGAGGCACTCGTCGGCGATGCCGAAGGCGGTGACCGACTCGGTGACCAGCCCGATCCGCCGGCGCCGGCCCGGCCCACGCACGTGCCCGACCGGCGGCAGCGCCGGGTTCCGGTGGTGCCGCTCGGCCGCGGCGAAGTAGCGCGCGGTGTCGCGGACGGTGCGCGTGAGCACGCCCTCGCAGACGATGTTGACGGGCAGCACCTTGAGCTCGGGCATCTCGACGAGGCGGCCCCGGGTGCCCTTGAGCCCGACGAGGCCGTTGAGGGCCGCGGGGATGCGGATCGATCCGCCGCCGTCGTTGCCGTGCGCGATCGGCAGCGCGCCGGAGGCCACGAGCGCCGCGGAACCCGACGAGGATCCGCCCACGCTGTAGTCGGTGTTCCACGGATTGCGGGCGGGCGCGCGGCCGGCGAACTCCGCGCTCGCGGTCATCCCGAACTCCGGCATCACCGTCGAGGCCAGGACGTTCACGCCGGTCGCGGCGAACTGCTCGCCGACGGGCCCGGACCGCTCGGCGGGCGTGGCGGGCAGAGCGGCCGACCCCATCGTGGTGGGCAGGCCCGCGAAGGCGGTGTTCTCCTTGACCGCCGCCGGGACGCCGTAGAACGCGGCGTCCGCGGGTGCCTGCGGGCCGGCACCCCCCTCGGGCAGCCACCAGCGCACCGCCCGCGTCGCCGGGTCGACGGTGCGGATCCGCTCCGTCGCGGCCGCGGCCGCCTCGGCGGCACCGAGGGTGCCGGCTGCGATCGCCTCGGCGACGCCCGTGGCGTCGAGGGTGCCCAGCGCGTCGTCGGTGAAAGCGTTCACCCGGGTGCCGGGGCGGGTGGTGTCCGTGGTCATGTCAGCTCCTCCGGCCCGCTGGCCGAGTTTGTACAAACTTACAGAAATAGACGATAGCCCAAGTCTGGAAATTTGTACAGACTTTTGTCGCGCCCTAGACTGCGGGAGTGGAGGAGCGCAGACACCGGCGGAGCACGCTCGAGCGCAAGCGCGCGCTGCTCGAGGCGACCGTCGCAACGGTCGGCGAATCGGGCTACGCCTCGGTGACGCATCGCGCCGTGACCGCCCGCGCGGGCCTGCCCACCACCACGATCGGCTACTTCTTCGCGTCCATCGACGACCTCACGAACGAGGCGATGCGCACCTTCGTGGCCGAGGAGTTCGAGCGGCTCGCGGCGTTGTCGGCCTTCCTCGAGAACACCTCCGCGAGTCCCGGCGAGGTGATCGCCGCCTTCGCCGCATCTTCCGCGGCGCGCGGCACCGAGTCCCTCGCGCTCGTCGAGGCCTACCTGCGCGCCGCGCGCGACCCGGCCTCGCGTGTCCTGGTCGAGGAGTACCTGCGCGCCGCCGACGCGGTGGCGCAGGGCGCGGCCGCGCTCGCCGGCGCCGACATCGACCCCGAGACCGCCCGGGGCGTGGTCGCGCTGATCAACGGCTTCACGATGCTCGACTCCGCGCTGCCGGACGCCGCCGACGTCGCGATCAAGATGCGTGCCCTGCGCACGATGCTGATCGGCGCCCTGTTCGAGCAGGGCCACGAGGACGCCGCGCGGGCGCTGCGGGACGGCGCACAGGACTAGCTGAGCTCCGGCGCCAGCGTTCGGGTGCTGTCCGCCGCGGCGATGCGCGCGGCCATCCGCTCCTGCGCCTCGCGGATCCCGGTGGCGTAGGCGGGATCGATCGCCGTATCGAGCGCGAAGTCGAACTCGCGGCTGGTCTGCAGCCGGTCCGCCGCGTCGGTGAAGCGGCCCTGGCGGCGGTAGCCCTCCGCGAGGTTGAGGTGCAGCGACGGCATGAAGCCCGCCACACTGAGCGACGGGTGGATGGCCTGCAGCTGCGCGTCCGAGACGTGCGCCGACTCCGCGAGCGACACCTCGTCCCACTCCACCTCGGCGTCCAGATCCTCCTGCACGTCCGCGATGTAGTGCGCGGCGATGCACCGCGCCGCGTGATCACCGGGCGCGATCCGCGCCCACGTCGACTCGAGCTTCTGCTTCCGCTCGGCGGGCTCGCCCGTCATCGCGGCACCGAGCTCCGTCATCAGGTTCTCCATACCCGCACCCTAGTCCCCGCCACCGACAGGAAACTCCCAGCCGACGTCGACCGCGAAATCCCCCGGATGCGGCATACGTAGGACTACAAAGAATTGATGAGACGCACCCTGGCGACCGCCGTCCTGTCCACGCTGATGCTCGCGCTGGTGGTCGCGCCGCCGGTGCAGGCGGCCGGCGTCGAGGCGGCGATCGCGCGCGGCATGACGCTGGTCGGCACCGATACCTTCGGCGAGTACGGCTGCGAGGACTTCGTGGACTTCGCCTACGGTCGCACCGTCGCCACCGGCATCCCCCACGACTCCGCACGGTCCTTCTACGCGAATCTCGCCGCCAAGGGCCTCGGCCACTCCTCGCTCCCCGCGCCGCGCGGCGCGCTCGTCTTCTCCCAGAGCGACTACGGCTACCACGTGGACATCTCGCTCGGCGACGGCACCTACCTCAGCGGAGGCGTCCAGGGGCTGTCCGCCGGGTGGGGCGACGGCTCGCAGATCCAGGTCATCCCGGAGCCCGATATCGCGCCCAACTCCAGCGTGCTGGGCTGGGCGTACGCCCCCTGGAAGTAGCTAGGGCAGCAGCGTGTGGCATCGCCGGAGGCGGTCGAGCCACCAGTCCCGGCGCTCCCCCGTCACCTCGACCGCCGCCAGCCGCTCCTCGGTCGGCGCGACGGCCCGTACCCGCAACGCGCCGTCGACGAGCGGATGCTCGCCGAGGTCCGCGGCGAAGAACCCGCCGGTGCCCAGGCCCGCGGCATTGCCGTCGGGGATGCACGCCGCGGCCGCGATCCCGGCCGACAACCCGACGGCCGTGTCCAGCGCCGAGGACACCGTCACCCGCACGCCCGCAGCCGCTTTCAGCGCGGCGGCCACGTCGAGCACCGCCCGGACACCGCCCAGTGGTGCCACCTTCACCACCGCGACGTCGGCGGCGGCGAGTTCCGCCACGCGCATCGGATCGTCGGCGCGGCGGATCGACTCGTCGGCGGCGATCTCGCAGGCGCCGTCCAGCCGGCGGCGCACCTCGGCCAGTTCCTCGACCGTCGCGCAGGGCTGTTCGGCGTAGTCGAGCGGGCCGCCCTCGAGCAGCCGCAGGAGCGCCCGCTCGGCCTGATCGATCGTCCAGCCGCCGTTGGCGTCCACCCGTACTGCGCCGCCGGGCATCGCCTCCCGCACGGCCGCGACGCGATCCAGATCCTGGGCGAGTGCCTGCCCGGCCTCGGCCACCTTGACCTTCGCGACGCGGCAGCCGGGGAACCGCGCGAGCACCTCGGGGACCCGGTCGGGCGGGACGGCGGGCACCGTCGCGTTCACCGGCACAGCGGTGCGCAGCGGCTCCGGGAAGCCGAGGTAGGCCGCCTCGATCCCGGCCCGCAACCAGTGCGCGGCCTCGGCGTCGCCGTACTCGGGGAAGGGCCCGAACTCGCCCCACCCCTCCGGACCCTCGAAGACGACGGCCTCGCGGGTCGTGATTCCGCGGAACCGCACCCGCATCGGCAGGCGCACCACCCGCGCCGCGGCCACCAGTTCGTCGACGTCCACCACGACCCCAACAGTAGAGTCGGTCGGGTGACTTTCAACCCGGAGCTGTGGCAGCCGGTCCCCGGATTCGAGGACCTCACCGACATCACGTACCACCGGCACATCACGCAGGGCACCGTCCGCGTGGCTTTCGATCGGCCGGAGGTGCGCAACGCCTTCCGGCCGCACACCGTCGACGAGCTGTACCGCGCGCTGGACCACGCGCGACGGTCCGCCGATGTGGGCGCGGTCCTGCTCACCGGCAACGGCCCCGCGCCCAAGGACGGCGTCTGGTCGTTCTGTTCGGGCGGCGACCAGCGCATTCGCGGTCGCTCCGGGTACCAGTACGCGACGAGCCACGACTCCGATGTCGAGGCGGCGACCGCGGACGGCGTCGACGAGGCGCGGGTGAAGGCCGAGGGCGGCCGGCTGCACATTCTGGAGGTGCAGCGCCTCATCCGGTTCATGCCGAAGGTGGTGATCGCCCTGGTCAACGGCTGGGCCGCGGGCGGCGGCCACTCGCTACACGTGACCTGCGACCTCACGCTCGCGAGCCGCGAACACGCCAAGTTCAAGCAGACCGACGCCGACGTGGGCAGCTTCGACGCCGGGTACGGCAGCGCCTACCTCGCCAAGCAGGTGGGCAACAAGTTCGCCCGCGAGATCTTCTTCCTGGGCGATGTGTACAGCGCCGAGGACATGCACCGCATGGGCGCCGTGAACCGCGTCGTCGACCACGACCAGCTCGAGGACGTCGCGCTCGAGTGGACCGCCAAGATCCTCGGCAAGAGCCCGCAGGCGCAGCGGATGCTCAAGTACGCCTTCAACCTCCCCGACGACGGACTCGTCGGGCAACAGCTCTTCGCCGGCGAGGCCACGCGGCTGGCGTACATGACCGACGAGGCCGTCGAGGGCCGCGACTCCTTCCTGGAGAAGCGCGCCCCCGACTGGTCGCCGTTCCCCTACTACTACTGAGTCATCATGGCGCCGTGCGTGTTCTGCGCCATTGTCGCGGGTGAGGCGCCCGCGGCGGTGGTCTTCGAGACCGACGAGGTGATCGCCTTCCTCGACGTCCGCCCCGTCAGCGAGGGCCACACCCTCGTCGTGCCGAAGCGGCACGCGGGGCGCCTCGCCGACCTCCCCGCCGATGACGGCACGCGGATGTTCGCGCTCGGCCACCGTCTGGCCCGGGCCGCGCAGGAGGGCGGGCTCCGGGCGGACGGGGCGAACCTGGTCCTCAACGACGGCCGGGCCGCCTTCCAGACCGTCGATCACGTTCACCTGCATGTGATCCCACGCTTCGCGGGCGACCGGCGCGCCCTGCTCGGCAGGTTCCTCCGCCGCCGGCCCCGCACATCCGACGGCGCCGCCGCCCTCCTCCGCGAGGCGCTGCCGGACTGACGCTCGACGACGCCAGCAGGCCCCAGCACGACTACTCCTCGATCACGCGGAACCGGAAGGTGGAGCGGCCGAGGGTGAGCTCGTCACCGTCGGACAGGGGGTGCTGGCCGGCGACGCGGCGTTCCCCGACGTAGGTGCCGTTCGACGAGTGCAGGTCGCGCACGGCGAAGCCGCTGACGGAGCCGGTGATCACGGCGTGCTCACGGGAGACCTTGGTGTCGTCGATACTGATGTCGTTGTCGGGGAGGCGGCCGAGCCGGACCTCGCCGTGCACCACGTATTCCGTGCCGTCCTCGGCGGTCAGCGTGCCTCGGGGACCGGCCCCGGCGATGGTCACGTCGGTCTCGGTCTTCTCGAAGGCCCGCCCGTCGCCCGGCTGCGCCGCGGGCCGCGCGGCGGTGAACGCCAGCTGCTCCTGCCGCAGCACCTTGCCCTCCAGCTCGACGAGGGCCGGCGTCGGATCGGCACCGAGCTCGTCGGCGAGGGTGCGGCGCAGGTCGCGCGCAGCCTCGAGGGCGTCCGCCTGGCGTCCGGAGACGTAGAGCGCGGTGATCAGCTGCCCCCAGAGGGGCTCCTGCAGCGGATGCTCGGAGACGAGGCGCCGCAGGTCGCCGATGACGGACGCGGCGCGGCCGGCGGCGATCTCCGCGTCGTACATCGCGGACTGGACCGCGGCCCGCTCCTCCGCCATGCCGATGGCGAAGGTGTCGGCGAACTGCAGGCCCCGCAGGTCGGCCACGGCGTCGCCGCGGAACTCGGAGAGCGCGGAGGCGAAGGCCAGCGACGCCTGGTCGTACCGTCCGGCGGCGGCGAGTTCGGCGCCGCGGCGCCGAGCCGCCTCGAACCTCCCGATGTCGGACTGCTCCGGCTCGAGGTCGAGGCGGTAGGTGGAGCCGGAGGTGACCAACAGGCCGTCGAGGCCCGAACCGGCCCCGGGGCCGCGCAGCGCCTTGCGCAGCCCGCTGACGAAGACCTGCAGGCTGGCGCGCGCGGAGGCGGGCGGGTTGCCGTCCCACACCTGTTCGCTGAGCGAGTCGACGGTGAGGGCGCGACCGCGGTTCATCACGAGCAGCGCGAGCACGGAGCGCGGCTTCACCCCCGACACCTCGTTCGGCGCGCCGTCCACGGAAAGCGAGACCTGGCCCAGCACGCGGATATCCAAAGACGCCATGCGCAGATAGTAGTCACGGCGCGTCATTCGACCCGCAGGGCGCCACTGAAACGATATAAAACGGACAAATCCGTGATATCGTTAAGAGCGCCCTGAATGAACACTGAGTGAACGCTTTCCCGACGCGAGCGAACTTGCAGGTCAGAAGGGTTCCGCACCCGCCTCCGATGTTTGGTGGAACGGGCACTTCGGCCGCACTATTTTTCCATGAACAGCGAACTCATCATCCTGCTGTTGGTGATCGTGACGGCCCTCGCCTTCGACTTCACCAACGGCTTCCACGACACGGGCAACGCGATGGCGACCTCCATCGCGACCGGTGCCCTCAAGCCCAAGACCGCCGTCACTCTCGCAGCGGTCCTGAACCTGGTGGGCGCCTTCCTCTCCGTCGAGGTGGCGCTCACCGTCACCAACGCGGTGATCAAGATCCAGAACAAGGACGGCTCACCCAAGACCGAGTTCACGGTGCAGCACGGCCGCGCCCTGCTGATCATCGTGCTGGCCGGCCTCATCGGCGGCATCATCTGGAACCTGCTGACCTGGCTGCTCGGCCTGCCCAGCTCCAGTTCGCACGCGCTGTTCGGCGGCCTGATCGGTGCCGCGCTCGCGTCGGGCGCCGGCGTCGTCTGGGTCGGCCAGGGCAAGCTCGACGGTGTCGTCGGCAAGGTGATCATGCCCGCGCTGTTCGCGCCGATCGTCGCCGGCATCGTCGCCGCCGTCGGCACCTTCCTGATCTTCCGGATCGTCGCCGGCGTCGCCGCGCGGTTCACCGAGGAGGGCTTCCGCTGGGGCCAGATCGGTACCGCCTCGCTCGTCTCGCTGGCGCACGGCACCAACGACGCGCAGAAGACGATGGGCGTCATCACCCTCGCGCTCCTCGCGTACAGCGCGTCCACTCCCGACTCGACGGGCCTGTTCGCCTGGCACGACACCCAGGGCGTGCCGTTCTGGGTCAAGGTCGCGTGTGCCGTGGCGATCGCCCTCGGCACCTACCTCGGCGGCTGGCGCATCATCCGCACCCTCGGCAAGGGCCTGATCGAGATCAGCTCGCCGCAGGGTATGGCCGCCGAGGCTTCGTCGGCCACGATCATCCTGGCCTCCAGCCACCTCGGCTTCGCGCTCTCCACCACGCACGTCGCCACCGGCTCGATCCTCGGCTCGGGCGTCGGCAAGCCGGGCGCCAAGGTGCGGTGGAACGTCGCCGGCCGCATGGTCGCCGCGTGGGTCATCACCCTTCCCGCTGCCGCCGTCGTGGGCGCGATCACGTGGGTGGTCGCCGCCAAGATCCCGACGCTGGCCGGCCCGCTGGTCGCCTTCGCGATCCTGGTCGCGCTCTCGGGCTACATGTACTGGCGCGCGCAGCAGCAGAAGGTCGACTCCAACAACGTCAACGCCGACTGGGACGACGAGAACAACTCCGTCGTGCCCGCCGATCAGAAGATTGCGAAGGTCTAAGACATGGAAACCCTTTCCCTCGCCCTCGATGCGGTCTGGAGGGTCCTCCTCGTGGGCCTTCTCCTCGGCGCCGGCCTGCCCGCCCTGTTCGCCGTCGGCGTCCGCGGACTCGCGATCGGTAACGGTCACGAACGGGAGGACGGCACCGTCCACCAGCCGAACCCGCTCGGCAACGTGCTCGCCATCGTCGCCTTCGTCGTCGTCGTCGCCGCCGTGCTCCTCGGCATCGCGATGATCGTCGCGTCGGGCTTCAAGTACGAGCTCACTTTCGACAACATCTACCCGTGGTTCGAGAAGAAGGCGTAGGCCCCCGATGACCACCGAGAACACCCAGGACAGCAACGTCCTCGTCCAGGTCCTCGACTGGCTCCGCGCCGGCTATCCCGAGGGCGTTCCGCCGAAGGACTACTTCCCCCTGCTCGCGCTGCTCAAGAAGCAGCTGTCGGAGACCGAGGTCGACGCGGTGATCGGCCGCATCCTCGCCCAGCGTCCCGACGAGGTCCACAAGGACGAGATCGAGGCGGCGATCACCAAGGTGACGCAGGCTGAGCCGAGCGACGAGGATCTGCGCAACGTCGCGAGCAAGCTCGCCGCGGGCGGCTGGCCGCTCACCGGCTTCGCCCGCTGACCCGCGAGCGCTCAGCCGTCGCTCCACAGCGCCGCACGCGGTCCGGCCCCCTATCCTGGAACACAGATAGGGGGCCGTTCCGTTTCGGTGTCCGCATCGACGGCACAACCGCGCCCGTAGGGCGCATCCCGCACCGGAGGTGGGTCTTCATGAGTTCGAGGTCGAGTCCGGGCTTCCTGGCCAGGATCATCGATTGGCTGCGCGCCGGGTATCCCGACGGCGTACCCGGCACCGACTACCAGCCGCTCCTCGCGCTGCTCGACCGGCAGCTGACGAAGGAGGAGCTGCGGGAGGTCACCCGCGAGCTGATCGACGACGTGAACCTCTCCCCGGAGGGAGTCGAACCCATCACCCGCGTCGACGCAGGCGTCGCCATCAGCGGCCACACCCACGAGATGCCGCTCGAGAAGGACATCCTGCGCGTCCGCGAGCGCCTCGAGCGCAAGGGCTGGCCCTTCGACGACGCCCCGCTCAACCCGGACGGATGCCCCAGGTCCGAGGGCGAGTGAACCTCGAACCGCTGCCGATCGACACCGTCGAATCCGCCCTGCCACAGCTCTCGGCCCTGCTCGAGGGCGCGGCGCCCCCGTGGCTGCCCGTGCCCGCGCACGACCCGCGCGAGGCCGAGCGGCTCACCGGCGCGCTCGCCGCGGGCAGCCCGATCGACGAGCGCGCGGCCCTCGTGGTCGCCACGTCCGGCACGACGGGCACCCCCAAGGGGGCGATGCTCACCCGCGCGGCCCTGGTCGCCAGCGCCGCGGGCACGCACGCGCGGCTCGGCGGGCCGGGGCAGTGGCTGCTCGCGATGCCGCCGTACCACGTCGCCGGGGTCCAGGTGATGCTGCGCTCCCTCGCCGCGGGCCACGCGCCCGCGCAGGTCGACGTGCGCGCCGGCTTCGACCCCACCGCCCTCGCCGGGGCCCACGCGCGCATGACCGCGGACCGTCGGTACGTCTCCCTCGTCCCGACCCAGCTGGTCAAGGTCCTCGCCGATCCCGCCGCGACGGAGGCCCTCGCGCGCTTCGACGGGGTGCTCATCGGCGGTGCCGCGTGTCCCGCCCCGGTCCGCGAGGCGGCGCTCGCCGCCGGTATCCGCATGGTCCGCACGTACGGGATGAGCGAGACCGCCGGCGGGTGCGTGTACGACGGTGCGCCCCTCCCGGGCGTTCGGATCCGCCTCGACGGCCCGCAGTCGCGCGTCGTTCTCGGCGGCCCGACGGTGGCCCTCGGCTACCGCAACCTGCCCGAGCACCCCGCCTTCGCCGAACCCGGGTGGTTCCGCACCGACGACGCGGGGACGCTCACGGACGGCGTTCTCACCGTTACCGGCCGGCTCGACGAGGCCATCTCGACCGGCGGACTGACGGTGCTCCCCCAGGTGGTGGAGGAGGTGCTCGCGCGGGTGCCCGGCGTGTCCGAGGTCGCCGTGTTCGCCCAGCCCGATCCGCGGCTCGGGCAGCGGGTGGCCGCGGCGGTCGTGCCTGCGCAGGGCGCGGAGGTCACCGTCGAGCTGCTACGGGCGGCCGTCGAAGCCGAACTGGACCGAACGGCGGCCCCGCGCGCGCTGTACCTCGTCGACGAGCTGCCCCGGCGCGGACCGGGGAAGATCGACCGCGGGGCGCTAGCGGCGCAGATCACAAATATTCACGGCTGAAGGAATAGCGGCTAAAGTTACCGCCCAGTAAGATCACTCCGCAGAATCAGCCCCGATCGGAGAATCGTGAAGCAGAACATCGCAGCGCAGACCCCGCTGCTCAACCCCCGCGACGTCGACTTCCTGCTCTACGAGTGGCTGCACGCGGAGGACCTCACCAAGCGCGAACCCTTCTCGGATCATTCGAAGGAGACCTTCGACGCCGCGCTCGATCTCGCGGCCGACATCGCGGTGCAGAAGCTGTCGAACCACTACAAGGACGCCGACGCGAACGAGCCGACGATCCAGCCCGACGGCACCGCGAAGACCCTCCCCGCGACCAAGGCCGGGCTCGACGCGATCGCCGCATCGGGCCTGACCTTCGGCGAACTCCCCGCCGAGGAGGGCGGCATCGGCCTGCCCTCGCTGATCAGCAAGGCCGCCTTCGCGTGGATGCAGGCCGCCAACGTTTCGACCACCGTCTATTCGGGCCTCACCCTGGGCAACGGCAACGTCATCCGCTCGTTCGGCACCGACGAGCAGAAGCGCCTGTTCCTCGAGCCGATGATCGAGGGCCGGTTCACGGGGACCATGTGCCTCTCCGAACCCGACGCCGGCTCCGCGCTCGCCGACATCACCGCCAAGGCCGAGCCCCGCGAGGACGGCAGCTACGCCATCACCGGCACCAAGATGTGGATCACCGGCGGCGACCACGAGATGAGCGAGAACATCGTCCACCTCGTGCTCGCGAAGGTCCCGGGCGCGCCGAACGGGGTCAAGGGCATCTCGCTCTTCATCGTCCCGAAGTACCTGGTGAACGACGATCAGTCGGTCGGCGAGCGCAACGCCGTCACCCTGGTGAGTCTGAACCACAAGATGGGCAACAAGGGCACCACCAACTGCCTACTCTCGCTCGACGGCGCCACCGGATACCTGGTGGGCGAGGAGAACCGCGGCCTGGTGCAGATGTTCCAGATGATGAACGAGGCGCGCGTCGCCGTGGGCCTGGCGTCGTCGGCGATCGGCTACACCGGCTACCTCCAGTCGCTCGAGTATGCGAAGACCCGCGTGCAGGGCCGGCCCGTGACCGCCCCGACGGGGCCGCAGGTGCCGATCATCGAGCACCCCGACGTGCGCCGCATGCTGCTCGCGCAGAAGAGTTACGTCGAGGGCGGCCTGGCCCTCGCGCTGTTCGGGGCGCGCCTGGTGGACGACGCCGAGACCGCCGACTCCGAGGAGGAGCGGACCGCCGCCGGGCAGCTGCTCGACTTCCTCACCCCGATCATCAAGAGCTGGCCCAGCGAATGGGCCACCAAGGCCAACGATTTCGCGATCCAGATCCACGGCGGCTACGGCTACACGCGCGAGTTCAACGTCGAGCAGCTGTACCGGGACAACCGGCTCAACGCGATCCACGAGGGCGCCAAGGCGATCCACGGCCTTGATCTGCTCGGTCGCAAGGTGCCGCAGCACGGCGGCGCCGCGTTCGGTGCGCTCCTCGGCCGGATCGAGGCGACGGCCGCCCGCGCCGACAAGGTCGAGGAGCTAGCGCCGCACGCCGCCGCACTGCGGACGGCCGCGCAGCGCGCCGTCGAGGTCACGATGGCGCTGGGCGGCACCGGCGACCCGGCGCTGTCGCTGGCGAATGCGACGTCGTACCTCGACGGCCTCGGGCACGTCGTGGTGGCGTGGCTGTGGCTGGACCAGGCCCTCGCGACGTACGCCGAGGACGGCACCGCGCGAGAAGATGCGTTCTACCGCGGCAAGCGGGCCGCCACGCAGTACTTCTTCGTGTACGAACTGCCGAAGGCGCACACGGAGTTCGACCTGCTGGCCACGCTCGACCGCACCACGCTCGACCTGGACACCTCAGTCCTGTAGCGACTGCATAGGCTGGGCGCATGGCAACCGCAGCGCAGTGGCTCGAAGGGGCTCGGCCCCGCACGCTCCCGAACGCGATCGCCCCGGTGATCGCGGGCACGGGGGCGGCGGGCTTCCTGGGCGAGGCGGTCTGGTGGAAGGCGCTCCTGGCGCTCGTGGTGTCGTTGTCGCTGATCGTGGGCGTGAACTTCGCCAACGACTACTCCGACGGCATTCGCGGCACCGACGACGACCGGGTGGGCCCGCTGCGGCTCGTCGGTGCGGGGCTCGCCTCGCCCGCGGCGGTGAAGCGCGCGGCGTTCGCGTGCTTCGGGGTCGGCGGCGTGGCCGGCGTGGTGCTGTCGCTGACGTCGGCGCCGTGGCTGATCCTCGTGGGCCTGGCCTGCGTCGCCGGGGCGTGGTTCTACACCGGCGGGACGAGGCCCTACGGCTACCTCGGTTTCGGCGAGATCGCGGTGTTCGTGTTCTTCGGCCTGGTGGCCGTGCTGGGCACCGAGTTCGTCCAGGCCGGGCGGATCGACGCATCCGGCGTGCTCGCCGCCTGCGCTGTGGGCTCGTACAGCTCCGCGGTGCTCGTCGCCAACAATCTGCGCGACATCCCCACCGACCGCGAGTCCGGCAAGATCACCCTCGCCGTCCGGCTCGGGGACTCCCGCACCCGCGTGCTCTTCGCCGTCCTCGTCGCCGTCCCGACGGTGCTGGGCCTGGCCCTCGCGGCCGTCGCCACGCCGTGGGCGCTGCTCACGCTCCTGTCGCTGCCGCTCGCCGTCCGCGCCGCACGTCCCGTGGTCCGCGGCGGTCAGGGCCCCGCCCTGATCCCCGCCCTCGCCCAGACCGGCCTCGCCATGCTCGTCTGGTCCATCGGCGCCGCAGTCGGCCTGTTCCTGGGCGCGTGACGCTCACGGCCGCCGGACCGGACGTAGTCGATCGGGCGAGCCATGCGGCCCGCGCATGCCGTCCGCTGGGGGACCGACCCGCGCCGCCGCGACCGTTCTCGTCAGTGGCCGGCGGTACCGTCCCGGCATGTCAGACATCGAACGGTTGCGGGTGGTGGCGACGGTGGCCCGCACGCACAGCATCAGCGAGGCGGCCCGGGTGCACGGGGTCGCGCAGTCCACGGTCACGCGGGCCGTGGCGGCGGCGGAGGAACTCGTGGGCTTCCCCCTGTTCCGGCGCACCGTGGAGGGCGCGCAGCCGCCCGCGGGCGCGCGATCGGCGATCGGCCTGATCGAGCGGATCGTCGGCGGTTTCGACGAGCTGCGGGTGCTCGGCGCGGACCGCCCCGCGGCGTTCCGCCTCGCGCATCGCGCGAACCTACCGGTCCCGGCCCGCCTCGAGGACACGGTCGTCCTGTGGAACCGCGAGAACACGCCCGCGGTGGAGCCGATCGTCGTCGAGGATCCGGTCGCGGCGATCCGCGCCGGCGAGGCCTCCTTCGCGCTCGTGGCCAACAGCGGTCCGCTGCTCCCGGACCTCGAGACGGTGATGGTGCGGGTGACGCGTCTCGAACGGATCGAGCTGCTGCACCTGCCCGAGCCGCCCACCGAGGCGGCCGCGTTCGTCGCCCGCGTCTGATCACCGCACCGGCGCGCTCGTCATCAGGCCATGCGCCCGACGCATGGACCGATCCCGAAAAACAGCTCCTGAACTGCGCAGATTCCATCCATGCGTGGCGCGCATGGCTTCCCGCAGCGACTACCCGCCCTGCCTCCCGCTCGCGCTGGCCGGCGCGGCACCCACGACGGAGAGCAACTGCAGCTTCTCGTAGCTCTCCGATCCGGGCTGCGCGGTGTACACGAGCAGCAGGTGCGACTGCTCCGGGTCAACGAGGTGCTGACAGTCGAGCTCGAGCGCCCCGACCTCCGTGTGGATGAAGCGCTTCACCGCGCTCGGGCGGATCCCCACAGGATGCGCCTCCCACAGCGCCGCGAACTCAGCACTGCGCGCGAGCAACAACTCCGCGTACTCCGCCGCGCGGGAACCGGGCCCCCGGAGCCCCGCCACCCCGCGCAGGCCCGAGACGAACATTGACGACAGGAACGCGTGATCGTCCGGATGGTGGATCGCGCGGCTCGCCGGGTCGGTGAACCACCGGTACCCGACGCTGCGTGCGGGGCCGGTGTAGCCGGTGGTGTCACCCGTCAGGGCCACCGAGAGCGGCGTCTGTCGCAGGGTCTCCCCCAACTCGGTGACGATCTCCGCCGGAGTGTCGGACAGGCGATCCAGGACGCGAGCCAACCCGGGACTGATGTGATCGCCCGTCGAACCCCGGGGCGGGGCGTGCTGCCCGGCCAACCGGAAGAGGTGATCGCGCTCGTCGAGGCTCAGGTGCAGGCCCTGCGCGATGGCTGCGATCATCTGCGGCGACGGGTGCGGGCCGCGCTGCCGTTCGAGCCGGGTGTAGTAGTCGACCGACATGTGGGACAGCGCCGCCACCTCCTCCCGCCGGAGGCCCTGCGTCCGCCGCCGCTGTCCCCGTGGGAGTCCGACGTCCTCCGGCTGCAGAGCCTCCCGCCGCCGGCGGAGGAACTCCGCGAGCCCTTCTCGGTCGATCATCCGCACCTCCTGTCGACGACGCTACTGGGGCCGGATCGATCGCGGGTCCTGGGCGGCGTCCTCATCCGGGGATCGACGATCCCTGGCTCCGCGCCGGAGACCCTGCGAGGGTGAAGCCATGAAGCGAACCCCGATCGACCTCACCCTCCCCGATCTCACCGGCAAGCGCGCCGTCGTCACCGGCGGCACCGACGGCATCGGCCTCGTCATCGCGCGGCGCCTCGCCGCGGCCGGCGCGGAGGTCGTCCTGCCCGCGCGGAACGCCGCGAAGGCCGAGTCCGCGATCGCAGCGATCGGCGCCGCTGCGCCGGCGGCGGCCGTCTCCACACACCCCCTCGACCTGTCGTCCCTCGCGTCGGTGGAGGCGCTCGGCCGCACGCTGCTCGACGACGGCCGCCCCATCGACCTGCTCATCAACAACGCCGGCGTGATGACCCCGCCCACCCGGCAGACGACCGCCGACGGCTTCGAGCTCCAGTTCGGGACCAACCACCTCGGCCACGTCGCGCTGGTCGCGCACCTCCTGCCGCTGCTCCGCGAGTCGCGGGCCCGCGTCACGTCGCAGATCAGCATCGCCGCCAACGAGGGGGCGATCAACTGGGACGACCTGAACTGGGAGGCGTCGTACAAGGGCTCCGGCGCCTACAGCCAGTCCAAGATCGCCTTCGGCCTGTTCGGGCTCGAACTGGACCGGATGAGCCGGGAGCGGGGCTGGGGAATCACCAGCACTCTGTCCCACCCCGGGGTCGCCCCGACCAGCCTCCTGGCGGCGCGACCGGAGATCGGCCGGGACGGCGACACGCTGGGGGTGCGGATCATCCGACGGTTGTCGTCGCTGGGGCTCGTCGTCGGTACCGCGGAGACCGCCGCACTCCCCGCCCTCCTGGCCGCGACGACGCCGGACGCGGGAGGCCGGTTGTACGGCCCCAAGGGCGTGATGCACCTCGGCGGCCCGCCCGCAGTACAGCCCCTCTACAGCAGGCTCCGCAGCGAGGACGAGGCCCGCCGCATGTGGCAGATCTCGCAACGCATGACCGGGGTCGCCTTCCCGGACTGACCCGGCGACCGCCGGCGCGGCACCCACGACGGCCCCTACTCCTGCCACGTCCCGTCGGCGAGGAAGCGCTCGACGGTGAGCGTGGGCGAGGCGAGATCGAAGCCCTTCCGCTGCACCCAGCTGTCGTCGAAGTAGGTGTCCAGGTACCGGTCCCCGTCGTCCGCGAGGAGGGTGACGACGCTGCCGGAGCGGCCCGCCTGCAGCATCTCGGCGATCACGCCGAACGCGCCCCACAGGTTGGTGCCGGTCGAGCCGCCCACGCGGCGGCCGAGCACGGCCGAGGCGACGCGGGCCGCGGCGATCGAACCGGCGTCGGGTACCCCGACCATCCGATCGACGATCTCCGGGATGAACGAGGGCTCCACCCGTGGGCGACCGATGCCCTCGATGCGGGAGGACTGCCCCGTCTGCACCGTGCAGTCGCCGGCGACGAACCCGGGCAGGAAACTGGAGTTCTCCGGGTCCACCACGCACAGGCGGGTCGCGTGCCGGCGGTAGCGGATGTAGCGGCCGATGGTCGCCGAGGTGCCACCCGTGCCCGCGCCGACCACGATCCACGCCGGCTCGGAGTGCCTCTCGAGCGAGAGCTGCGAGAAGATCGACTCGGCGATGTTGTTGTTGCCACGCCAGTCCGTCGCGCATTCGGCGTGCGTGAACTGATCCATGTAGTGGCCGCCGCGCTCAGCGGCGAGCCGGGCGGCCTCGGTGTACACCTCGTCGGCGCGGTCGACAAAATGGCACGTGCCGCCCTCGCGCTCGATGAGCGCCACCTTCGCGGGCGACGTCGAGCGCGTCATCACCGCGATGAAGGGCAACCCCAGCAGCTTCGCGAAGTACGCCTCCGACACCGCCGTAGAGCCCGACGAGGCCTCGATCACCGTCGTACCTTCGCGGACCCAACCGTTGCACAGGGAGTACAGGAACAGGGACCGGGCCAGGCGATGCTTGAGACTGCCGGTGATGTGCGTGGTCTCGTCCTTGAGGTACAGGTCGATACCCGCGTCCCACGACCACTCCCGCAGCGGGAAGCGCAGCAGGTGCGTATCGGCACTGCGACGGGCGTCGGCCTCGATCAGGCGGACGGCGTTGTCCACCCACGACCGGTCCGCGGACCGGTCGTGGACGCTGGTCCTCACTCGTCCGCGCCCTGGAGCCGCCGTCGGAAGTCGTCACGCTTGGCCTTGCGCGCCTCGTCGATCACGGCCGCGCTCTCGTTCACCCTCGTGCGCAGCTTCTTACCCAGCACCATCGACAGGGGCAGCGAGACCACGAGCGCGAACAGGAAGACGGGAACGGGCGGCACCTCGTCGAGGACGAGGTACCCGATGCCGTAGAGCACCGCGAAGACGGCGACGACGAGTCCCAGGCGGAACAGCGTATAGAAAAAGATGTCGCGCACCAGGGCCCGCTTGGCCGTACTCGTCTCGGTCATGAGCAACAGTTTACTCCCCGCCCGAAATACGACTTTACCAATTCTTGGCACTCCGATAGAGGTTCGAGTACTCGGGCAAATCGCTGCATACTGGGCATCATGACCACGGCACACCCGAATCTCGCCCAGCGCGCAGCGGACCCGCGGACCGCTGCTCCCCGTCAGCCCGAGCGGCTCATGACCCCAGGCCAGGTGGCCTCACTGTTCAACGTGAACCCCAAGACCGTCACCCGATGGGCCGGCGCGGGCCTGCTCGGCTCCGTTCGGACGCCGGGCGGACACCGTCGCTTCCGCGCATCGGAAGTCTTTGCTCTGTTGAACCAGAACACCACCGCGTAGTTCTCGTCAACGCCGGCGGGCGCCGCTCCACCGAGGTCCTCGGCGGGGCGGCGCCCGTTTTCGTCGATGAGCGCGCGAGCGGGCTCAGCCGGCGTAGGAGTGCAGGCTGCCCGTCGCGAAGTAGTTGATGACGAACAGGTTGAAGACCATCACCGCGAAGCCGAGCAGGTTCAGGTACGGCGCGGCCTTGCGCCACACCGACGTGGCCCGGGCGTGCAGGTACGCCGCGTAGAAGACCCACGCGATGAACGAGGTGGTCTCCTTCGGGTCCCAGGCCCACGGTCGGCCCCACGCGGCCTCGGCCCAGATCGCGCCGCAGATGACGCCGGCGCTGAACAGCGGGAAAGCGACGATCACGGTGCCGTAGGCCACGCGATCGAGCACCTGCGTGGGCGGGATGGCCTGCAGCAGCCGGCCGCCGGCGCCGGAGGTGACCGTGACGGAACCGTCGGGCAGCTCGAACCGCCGGCGGATCAGGTACAGCAGGCTGGCCACGCCGGAGACCAGGAAGATGCCGGCACCGATCGAGACGATCGAGACGTGGATCGCGAGCCAGTACGACTTCAGCGAGGGCACCACGGGACCGGCGGTCGTGTACAGGACGGCCTCGGCGATAAACATGAAGATGAGGATCGGGACCAGCACGAACCCGAGGATCGGCCGGGCCTCAGGCTTGCGCAGCAACACCAGCGAGGCCAAGACCGCGCCCGCGCACATGATGGACATGAACTCGTACATGTTGCCCCAGGGCATGCGCTCGGTGGCGACGCCGCGAAGCACGATCGAGGTCGCGTGTACGAGCAGTCCGGCAACGACCAGGGCGTACCCCATGCGGCCGATCCGCTCGGACTTCGAGCGACGGGGCGTGTCGTCGACCACCCGCCCGGGAGCGGAGTCGGTGGCGATCGGGCCGCCGCCGGCGGCGACGAGCTCGCGCTTGCGGTCGCGCGCGGTGGAAGCGTCCACCCGCGACGTCGCGAGCTCGACGACCATCAGGACCAGCGCGAGCGCGTAGATCCCGGTGGCGCTGGTGAACAGCACATCGGCGAAGTTCGCCAGGTCGACGTTCGTCTCGGTTCCCATGGTCACGCCACTTTCTCACCGTTGGGGCCGACCAGGCGGTCGGCCAGTGCTTCGAAGTCCTCGGTCCATCCGGCCAGGTCGGTGCGGGCCAGGCCGGCGATCTCCATCACCGTACCGCCGTGCTCGCGCGGGGTCAGCCGGACGAACACCCGCCGACGGCGCACGGTGAGCGAGACGATGAGCCCGCCCAGCATCCCGATCGAGAAGATCAGCGTCCAGTTCTGCGCCGGGTTGTGGCTGACCTGCAGGGCCGCGAAGTTGGTCACCCCGTCGAACCGGACCTGGGTGCCGCCCTCGATGGTCGTCGACTGCCCGACGGAGAGGTTCACCCGCGCCTTCTTCGCGAGCCGGCCGGAGTCGATCTGATCGCGGCTGAGCGAGAAGATGTTCTGCGGCTTGCCGGTGTCGAGCCCGGTGTCGCCCTCGTAGATGTCCACCGCGACGGCCGGATCGTTCGCCGCGGGGAACCGCGAGGTGAGCAGCGTCCCGTCGAGCTGCTTGGTGGGGGCGAGCAACCCCTCGATCCCGATCTGTTTGGTGCGCCGCTCCTCCTCGGAGGGGTAGAGCTCGGCGGGCGGATCGAAGCGCAGGGCGCCGGAGGAGAGGAAGTTGATCCTGTCCTGCGGGGCGAACTGCATGGTCTGCTTCCGCACCGCACCGTTCGGGTAGGTCACGGTGAAGGTGGCGGCGTAGCCGTGACCGAGCATGTAGACGCGCACGCCGTCCATGCGGAGAGGCTTGTTGACCTCGATCTCGTACTGCTTCCACGTGCCGTCGCGCAGTCCCTCACGATCCTGGTACGAGGCCGTCGTGCGGAACATGTCGGGCTGCGCGTTCGGCAGGAAGGTGGCCAGCACCTTGTCGGCCTTGAGGCAGAAGGGCGCGAGCCCGGTGCCGTCGACGAG
Organism: Tsukamurella asaccharolytica; assembly: GCF_007858435.1. GTDB lineage: Bacteria > Actinomycetota > Actinomycetes > Mycobacteriales > Mycobacteriaceae > Tsukamurella > Tsukamurella asaccharolytica. The sequence continues at coordinate 94,284 of NZ_VIGW01000002.1, forward strand.
GTTGCCGGAGCGGAAGTTGTCGTAGTTCGACGAGATGTTGCAGAAGCCGTCGTCGCCTGCGATCACGATGCGCGAGCCCTCGTAGGAGAACTGCTGGCCGACGCCGATCGCGATGAGGATCCCCACCAGCGAGATGTGGAAGACCAGGTTGCCGGCCTCGCGGAGGTAGCCCTTCTCGGCGGAGACGGTGACGGTGCCCTCGGCCTCGTTCGCGCCGCCGACACGGGAGATCTTGCGCCAGCCCTTGAGCCCCGCGAGCACGGTCTGCGCGGCGGTCTCCGGGTCCTCGTCACTCTCGCGGGTGGTGTGCCGCGGCAGCCGCGACAGATTGCGCGGGGTCGCGACGGGCGGGGTGCGCAGGGCGCGGAAGTGCTCGAAACACCGCGGCACGATGCAGCCGACGAGCGAGACGAACAGGAGTGCGTAGATCGACGTGAACCACACCGACTTGAAGACGCCGAAGAGCTGGAGCTTGTCCATGATCTCGGCGACGGTGCCGTGCTCGGCGATGTAGTTCGCGGTGGCCTCGGCCTCGACGTCGCGCTGGGGTAGCAGCGCACCGGGCATGGCCGCGACGGCCAGGAGGAAAAGCAGCACCAGCGCGGTCTTCATCGACGTGAGCGAGCGCCATGCGTTGCGGACTGCGGCGAGGGCGCGGCGGAGCGGGGACTGCGTGCGGGAGGTACTCATCAGATCGGCATCACTGTGTTGGAGATGAAGAGGCGGCGCACCAGGTCGATGAACTCGGCCCAGTAGCCGGTGACCAGGGCGATGCCGACGGCGATCATCAGCACGCCGCCGACGACCTGGATGCGGCGCGAGTTTCGGCGCATCCACCCGACGGCGCGGACGGCCACCGTCGACCCGAGGGCCAGGACGATGAAGGGCAGGCCGAGCCCCGCGCAGTAGGCGACGATGAGGATCGCGCCGCGGGCGGGCTCGGCGTCGGTGCCGACGACGATGGACAGGATCCCGGCCAGCGTCGGCCCGATGCACGGGGTCCAGCCGAGTGCGAAGACGCCGCCGAGCAGCGGCGCGCCCGCGAGGGTGGTCCACTGCCGAGGCGCGAACCGGACGTCGCGCTCGAGCATCGGGACCAGGCCGATGAAGGCGAGGCCCATGACGATGGTGATGACGCCGCCGATCCGCATGAGCGTCTCGGCGTTGAGCCGGATCGAGGCGGCGAGCCCGAAGACCGACATCGTCATCAGCAGGAAGACCGCGGTGAAGCCCGCGACGAAGAGCACCGCGGCGCCCAGGACCCGCCAGCGGCCCGCTCGCGCGCCGGCCCGCGCCTCGTCGACGGTGGCGGCGGGCGCCTCGGCCCCGACCAGCCCGGCCAGGTACGACAGGTAACCCGGCACGAGGGGCACGATGCACGGCGAGGCGAAGGAGACGAGTCCGGCGAGCAGGCAGGCGCCGAGCGCGAGCAGCAGCGGGCCCGAGACGGCGGCGTTGGCGAAGGCGTCCCCCATCAGCCCTCCCCCAGGACCTTCTCGATCGTGGCGGTGAGTTCCTGCTCGCCGACGGTCGTGAGATAGGCGGCGGCCACGCGGTGCTGCCGGTCGAGCACGAAGGTCATCGGCACCACGGTGGTCGGATACTCCTCGCCGATGGCGAGCAGGGTCTTCCCCGGCGGGTCGTAGATCGACGGGTACGTCAGGCCCTGCGAGGCGATGAAGTCGCGGGCGGCGTCGTCACCGGCGGTCTCGCGGACGTTGATGCCGAGGAACTGCACGCCCTTGTCCTTGGTGGCGACGAAGGTCCGCTCGAGCTCGGGGGATTCGATGCGGCACGGCGCGCACCAGCTGCCCCACACGTTGACCACGACGACCTTGCCCGCGTAGTCGGAGAGCCTCAGGGTCGTGTTCGGGTCGGTCACGCTGCGCCCGGACAGGTTCTCGACGGCGCTGCGCTGCCCGGGCTCGTAGAACTGCCGGACCTTGCCGCCGGGCGCGATCACGCCGCCCTTGGCGGCCTGATCGGAGAGCTGGACGCAGCCGGAGGTGCCGAACGCGACCGCGCCGGCGACGAGGAGCGCGGCGGCGCGGCGGACGATCGCGGAGCGCCCGGCGCCGCGGCGGGCGCGGCTCACGCTCCGCGCACCAGCGGGTCCGTGGCGCCCGCCGGCTCGGAGTAGACGATGTCGACGAGCTCGTCGCCCTCGTAGACGAGGCTGGTGAGCGAGGCGAGCGAGCACTGCCGGTTGCGCGGGTCGTGCCAGAGCCGCTTGCCCTCGAGGTGGCGGCGCAGGGTCACGACGGGCAGCTGGTGGCTCACGAGCACGGCCTCGTGGCCGCGGGCCCGCTCGCGGGCGATGTCGACGACGCCGACCATGCGGTGGGCGATCTGCAGGTAGGGCTCGCCCCACGACGGGGTGAACGGGTCGCGCAGCTTGGGCCAGTGCTTGGGCTGGCGCAGGGCACCGTCGCCGACGGCCACCTTGAGGCCCTCGAACTGGTTCCCCGCCTCGATGAGCTCCTCGTCGGTGATGATGGTCAGTCCGTGGGATTCGGCGATGGGGGTCGCGGTCTCCTGGGCGCGCTGCAGCGGCGAGGCGAAGACGGCGGTGATGTCGTGGTCGGCGAGCGCGTCGGCGACCGTCTGTGCCTGGGCCCGGCCCTTCTCGGACAGGCGGAACCCGGGGAGGCGCCCGTAGAGGATGCCGTCGGGGTTGTGCACCTCGCCGTGCCGCATCACGTGCACGATCGTCGTTTCCTTGGCGGTCATAGGGCCCTCACTCTGTCGCCGCGGCGGCCGCGCGGGCGGCGGCGGGCAGTGCCGCCTCGATGGATGCGAAGTTGTCGTCGCTGAGCGCGGCGGAGACGAACCACGCCTCGAAGGCGCTGGGCGGCGGGTAGATCCCCTGTTCGAGCAGGGAATGGAAGAAGGGCGCGAAGCGGAACGTCTCGGCTGCCTTGGCCTGCGCGTAGTCGGCGACGGGGCCGTCGCTGAAGAAGACGGAGACGAGGTTGCCGGCGTACTGGACGTGGTGCCGCACGCCCTCCGCGGTGAGCGCGTCGCCGATGAGCCCGCCGAGGCGGATCGCGTTGGCGTTGAGCTTCGAGTACACCTCGTCGGTGGCGTTCCGCAGCGTCGCGAGGCCCGCGGCCACGGCGACGGGGTTCCCGGACAGCGTGCCTGCCTGGTAGACGGGGCCGAGCGGCGCCAGATGCCCCATGACCTCGGCCGAGCCGCCGAAGGCCGCGGCCGGGAGCCCACCCGACATGACCTTGCCGAAGGTGAACAGGTCGGCGTCGACGGGATCGAGGCCGTACCAGCCGGACGGGCTGACGCGGAAGCCCGTCATCACCTCGTCGAGGATGAGGAGGGCGCCGTCGGCGCGGGTGACCTCGCGCAGGCCCTCGTTGAAGCCCGGCCGGGGCGGAACGGCGCCCATGTTCCCGGCGGCGGCCTCGGTGATGACGGCGGCGATCTGCCCGGGGTACTGGGCGAAGGCCTCGCGCACCGCGGCGAGGTCGTTGTAGGGCAGGACGACGGTGTCGGCCGCTTGCGCGCCGGTCACGCCGGGGCTGGTGGGCAGGCCGAGGGTGGCGACGCCGGAGCCGGCGTCGGCGAGCAGGGCGTCGACGTGGCCGTGGTAGCAGCCGGCGAACTTGATGATCTTGGCGCGCCCGGTGACGCCGCGCGCCAGGCGGACGGCGCTCATGGTGGCCTCCGTGCCGGAGTTGACCAGGCGCACCCGCTCGACGGGCGCGACGCGGGCGATGATCTCCTCGGCGAGCGCGACCTCGGCCTCGGTGGGGGCGCCGAAGCTCAGGCCGGTGGTGGCGGCGCTCTGCACCGCCTCGACGACGGCGGGGTGCGCGTGGCCCAGGATCATCGGGCCCCAGCTGGCGACGAGGTCCACGTAACGCTTGCCGTCGGCGTCGACGAGCTGCGCGCCGGACGCCGAGACGATGAACCGCGGGGTGCCGCCGACGGCCGAGAAGGCGCGCACCGGAGAGTTCACGCCACCCGGGATCGAGCGGGCCGCGCGGTCGAACAACACAGCGCTCGCAGGGGCCGCGCCGGGGGCTTCGGGAGAACTCACGGCCTCCAGTGTCCCAGGCGGCACCAAATCGTCAACTACAGGGTGTAGGAGACGCCGGATCCGCATCGACGGCCGCGAAGGAAAGCCGATACCACAGTGGTATCAGCGCGCGTACGGTGGAGTCATGGCCATGACGCTCCGCCTCACCGATGACGACGACGCCGCACTCACCGCACTCGCCGCGGCCGAGGGGGTCAGCAAGCAGGAGGCCGCTCTGCGGGCCATCCGGGAGAAGTCCGCGCAGCTGAGCCGCGAGACGCAGGTGCGACGCCTGACGCGCGACGCAGTGGCGCGGTACGGCCCCCTCCTCGACCGACTCGCACAGTGACCGTCCACCTCGACCTCGGCCTCCTGCGCGCGATCGCCGACGAGGCAGACCTCCCCGGGATCCGCGACGCGGGCCTTCTCGAGGCAGCGGCGATGCGGCCGCGTACTTCGGTGTTCGGCGAGGACGCGTATCCGACCCTGGACGAGAAGGCAGCGGCGCTCCTGGAGTCGATCGTCCGCAACCATCCCCTCATCGACGAAAACAAGCGCTTGGGCTGGCTCGCGACGGTGATCTTCTACGCGCTCAACGGCGTCGACCTGGACGCGCCGGAGGCCCCCGCGTACGACCTGGTCATCGGAATTGCCGAGGGTCGCATCGACTACCGGGCGAGCGCCGCGGCGCTCGCCGCGTGGACGAATCCCTGGCCCGCGCCGCACCGGGGCGCCCAGCCCTTATAGTGGGCGGTGTCCGCTGACTGCAGCCGCACATCACCACTGACACACCTCGGGGGCGCGCACATGGAACGACTCAGTGGACTGGATGCCTCCTTCCTGTACCTCGAGTCGCGGTCGCAGTTGATGCACGTGAGCGGGATCCTCGAACTGGACCCCGGCACCGTCGACGGCGGCTACCGCTTCGAAGACCTGCGCAGCGAGCTCGCCCGACGGGTCACCGCGATGCCCGCATTCCGCCGGAAGCTGCACGACGCGGTGGCCAACCTGGATCACCCGGTGTGGGTGGAGGACGAGTCCTTCGACATCGAGGCGCACGTGCACCGCATCGCGGTCCCCGCCCCCGTGGCGATCACGAGCTCGCCGACCTCTGCGCGCACATCGCGGGCCAGGTGCTGGACCGGAGCAAGCCGCTGTGGGAGATGTGGGTCATCGAGGGCCTGGCCGACGGCCGGATCGCGATCATGATGCGCATGCACCACGCGGCCGTCGACGGCGTGACCGGCGCCGGGCTCCTGGCGCAGCTGTGCTCGCTCACGCCCGAGCCGCCCCCGCTCGACCCCGCGATGGTGGGCAAATCCACCGGAGGCGCGCCACTGCTGGCGCTCGCGACGGAGGGCGCGAAGAACGTCCTGCTCCGCCCGCTGTCGCTGGTCTCGCTGCTGCCGCGCACCCTGCCGGTGCCCGTCCGGTGGTGGACCCGCTCACGCCGCGGGGCCGCCATGCCGGCCCCGTTCAGCGCACCCCGCACCTCGCTCAACAGCTCGATCACCGGCCGGCGCTCCATCGCCTTCGCCTCCGTGCCGCTGCCCGACGTCAAGAAGATCAAGAACCACTTCGGCGTCAAGGTCAACGACGTGGTGCTGGCGGCGTGCTCCGGCGCGATGCGCGAGTTCCTGCACGACCGCGGCGAGCTCCCCGCGCAGCCGCTCATCGCGATGATCCCCGTCTCGGTCCACGAGGCCGAGGTCGGCGCGACGCTCACGGAGGGCACCAACAAGGTCACGGGCATGTTCACCCGGATGACCACCGACGTCGACACCCCCGTCGCTCGGCTGGAGGCGATCCGCGAGCGAGTCGCGACGAGCAAGGAGCACCACGGCGAACTCGACGACAACCTGCTCCGCTCCTGGGCGCAGTTCGCCCCCGCGTCGATCATGCACCTCGGCGCGCGGCTCTACGGCGACAAGAACCTGCCCGAACTGCACCCGGTGATCTACAACCTGGTGATCTCCAACGTGCCCGGCCCCGACATCCCGCTGTACTTCCTGGGCGCGCGGATCCACTCGATGTATCCGCTGGGGCCGGTGTTCCACGGCGCGGGCCTGAACATCACGGTCTTCTCCCAGGAGGGCACACTGAACATCGGTGTCATCGCCTGCAAGTCGCAGGTACCCGACCCGTGGCCGATCGTCCGCGCCTTCGAGCGCGAGATCGCGGCCCTGGTCGCGGCCGTCGACGCGGCGGGCACCAAGGAAGGCTGACCATGACCGACGGCCCGCGGGTGCACATCGACAGCGGCGAGATCTCCGGCCGCGACCAGGGAACAGTGCACGCCTACCGCGGCATCCCCTACGCCCAGCCGCCCGTCGGGCCCCTGCGGTACCGCGCGCCGCTGCCCGTCGAGCCGTGGGAGGGTGTCCGCCCGGCGACGGAGTTCAGCGCTGCGGCGCCGCAGAACAAGAAGTACACGCTGGTCGGCTTCCGCGAGTACCAGCCCACCAGCGAGGATTCGCTCACCCTCAACGTGGTCACCCCGGCGCGGGAGGCCACGGCGCCCCGGCCGGTGATGGTCTTCATCCACGGCGGCGCCTATCTCATGGGCAGCTCGGCGACGCCGTTGTATTACGGCAACTCGTTGGTCGAGCGCGGCGACGTGGTCTTCGTCTCGATCAACTACCGCCTCGGCGCCCTCGGCTACCTCGACCTCACGGATTTCTCCACCGCGGAGCGTCCGATCGACGGCAACCTCGGCCTGCGCGACCAGGTCGCGGCGCTGGAGTGGGTGCACCGCAACATCGCTGCCTTCGGCGGCGATCCGGGCAACGTCACGATCTTCGGCGAGAGCGCGGGCGGCAACGCCGTCACCACGCTGCTCGCGACGCCCGCCGCCCGGGGCCTGTTCCACCGCGCCATCGCGCAGAGCTCGGCTCCCGGGCTCACCGTCGACGCGGTCACCGCCCGCGGCTGGGGAAAGCGCTTCGTCGAGATCGTCGGCGGCCCCGAGCACCTCGACGCGGCCACCTCGGAGGAGCTCGGCCGCGCGGGCAACCGCCTCATGGGCGAGCTCAACCGGGCGCAGCTGGGCGTGGTGCCCTTCGGCCCCACGGTCGACGGTGACTACCTCCCGGAGGATCCCGAGGTCGCGATCGCGGCCGGACGGGGCGCGCAGGTGCCACTCATCATCGGCACGAATCGCACCGAGGCGACGTTGTTCACGAAGATGCCGGGCATGGGCAAGCCGTCGGCCGAGCGGGCCGCGCACACCCTGGGCGCGACGCCGGAGACGTTCGCTCCGCTCGCCGCGGCGTACCCGGGCTTCCCCGGCGTGGCGGCGCTGAACCGGATCATCGGCGACTACATGTTCTGGGCGCCGTCGCTGCGGATCGCGCAGGCGCACGCCAAGCACGCGCCGACCTACTTCTACCGCTACGACTTCTCCCCGAAGACGCTGGACCTGTTGGGCTACGGCCCGACCCACGCCTCCGAGCTGATGGCCGTCTTCGGCGTCTACCACGGCACGACGGGGTGGGTGCTCGGTGCGCTCGGCGACCGCCGTATCGCGATGCGCGTCTCCGACGGCATGCAGCGCGACTGGATCACCTTCGCCCGCACCGGCCATCCCGCGGGCGAGTGGCCGACGTACAACGGCACCTCCCGCGCGACGCTGGTGATCGACGACCGCAACCGCATCGTCTACGACCCCTCCCCCGAGATCCGCCGCGCCTGGGACGCGTTCGAGGCCGCCCGCCGCTGAGCCATCCCTGGCGCAGCCCCGGCGACGCGTTCACCGCGTGCTCATGTCGGCGACGTGCCCGCGTCACCCCGGGAGGGCACCGTGCAGGCATGCCCTCACCGTTCGTTTCCCGTCGTACCTTCCTCCTCGGCGCCGCGGGCGCGGCGGCGCTCGGGAGCGTCGGCTGTGCCCCGGGCGGCGATCCCGCCCCGGGCACCTCGCCCAGCGCGACGCCGCGCGGCGATCTGTTCGCGCTCGGCGTCGCGTCGGGTGATCCCACGCCAGACGGTGCCGTGCTCTGGACCCGGCTCGCACGCGATCCGCTGGCCGACGACGGCATGGGCGGCATCCCGGCGCGAGCCTTCCCCGTGCAGTGGGAGGTGGCCGAGGACGAGCGGTTCACGAAGGTCGTGCAGCGCGGCGATGCGACCGCCGCGCCCGAGGCCGGCCACAGCGTCCACGTCGAGCTGGCGGGCCTGCGCCCCGGACGGGAGTACTTCTACCGCTTCCGCGCCGAGGGCGCGCTGTCGCAGACCGGGCGCACGCACACCACGCCGGAGCCCGGGGCGATGACGCCGCTGGCGATGGCTTTCGCCAGCTGCTCGCAGTACGAGCACGGCTACTTCACCGCGTACCGGCACCTCGCGGAGGAGCGCCCGCACCTGATCCTGCACCTCGGTGACTACCAGTACGAGTACGAAGCCGGCGGCTACGAGCTCAAGACCGGGAACGTGCGCGACCACCGCGGCCCGGAGACCGTCACGCTGGCGAACTACCGGCAGCGGTACGCGCAGTACAAGTCCGATCCGGACCTCCAGCTCGCGCACGCCGCCGCGCCGTGGGTGGCCGTGTGGGACGACCACGAGGTCGACAACAACTGGGCCGGCGAGGTCTACGAGAAGCCCGAGAAGCCGCAGCCCGACTTCCTGGAGCGCCGCCGCGCAGCGTTCCAGGCCTATTACGAGAACATGCCGCTGCGCCGCGCGCAGGTGCCGAACGGGCTGTCGCTGCGCCTGTTCCGCCGCGTGCAATGGGGCGACCTCGCCACCTTCCACATGTTGGACACCCGTCAGTACCGCGACGACCAGGTGGGCAACGACACCGTGCCGGCCACCGACCCCGAGAACCGGAATCCCACGCGCAGCCTCACCGGCGCCGAGCAGGAGCGGTGGCTTCTCGACGGGCTGCACGCCTCGCGGGCGCGCTGGGACGTGCTGGGGCAGCAGGTGATGTTCGCCCCCATCGACTATGACCCCACCGAAGCCACCGGTTACAACCCCGACGCCTGGGACGGCTACGTCGGCTCGCGCGACCGGGTCATGGACGGCTGGCAGGCCGCGGGCACGCGCAACCCCCTGGTGCTCACCGGCGATGTGCACACCCACTACGCGAACGACATCCGACGCGGCGACGCCGTGGTCGCCTCCGAGCTGACGGCGACGTCGATCACCAGCGGCGGCGACGGCTCCGCGGACCACAGTGAGCGGGAGACGGCGCAGCTGCGCGACAACCCGCACATCCGGCTGCTGCGTAACCAGCGCGGCTACATCAGCACCCGGATCACGCCCGAGACCGTCCGTGCGGATTATCGTGTGCTGCCGTACGTCTCGAAGCCCGGGGCGCCGGTGGAGACCGCGGCTTCGTTCACCATCCACGACGGGGTGCGCGGCCTGCAGCAGGTCTGACCGACCGCCGTCAGGCGCGGAGCAGCGCGACGACGGCGGCGGCGTGGGTCTCGGGGATGAGCGCGAAGGACAGCAGCAGCGCGGTGTCGTCGACGTCGCCGTCGGTCAGGGCGTGCTCGGCGAGAGTCGAGACGCGGTAGCGGTGCCGGGCCAGGGTCGCCGTCGCGGCGGCGAGCGCCGCCTCGGAGCCCAGGTCCACAGTGAGGTGTAGGCCCGCGTCGGCGCCGAGAACGAGCGCATTCGGGAGGTACTCCGCGAGCGCCCGCCGGACGGCGGCGCGGCGAGCGCCGTAGGTGCGGGCCGCCCGGGCGACGTGGGCGTCCCAGGCGCCGGAGTCGAGGAAGTGAGCCAGCATCGAGGCCGCGGCACCGTCGACGCCCGCGCTCGAGCTGTGCCCGGCGTGCGGCAGCCCACGCAGCGACTCGGGGATCGCGGCCCATGCGAGCCGCAGCTGCGGACTCAGCGCTTTCGAGGCGGTGCCGAGGTAGACGACCCGGTCGGACGCGAGGGTCTGCAGCGCGGGCAGCGGCGCCACGTCGTAGGAGAATTCACCGTCGTAGTCGTCCTCGACGATCACGCTGCCCGTCTCGCGCGCCCAGTCGACGAGGTCGAGCCGACGAGCCATCGAGAGCCGCACACCGGTCGGGTACTGGTGCGCCGGGGTCGTGTAGACGAGGCATCTGCGGCGCGGCAACCGGTCGACGACAAGTCCGGCGGTGTCGACGGGTACGCCCACAACTTCGCTACCCGTCGCACGGAAGGCGTCGAAGGCCCGACGGTAGCCGGGCGTCTCCACCACGACCGGGGCGCCGAACTCCCCGGCGATCGTCGCCAGGGCCGGATTCACGCCCGGAAACAGGCGCAGGTCACGGGGCGCGGTCCGCACCGCGCGCCGGCGCCTCAGGTGCACGGCGAGCGCCTCCTGCAGCGCCGCGACGTGCGGCGCCGTCGAGGTCGAGGGCGGGAGTGCGGTCGCGTGCCGCCACGATCGCCGCCACCGGCGCTCGTCGATGAGGCCCACGTCGGGCACGCCCGGCACGAGAATCGTGTCCCACGGGTCCGACGGTGCCTCCTCCGCGCACCGCGGGGCGGACGCGGCGTGCAGCGCGTGCGCGAACCGGTCGGTTCCCGGCGCGATCCTGGTGCCACTGCCGGGGACCGCGGCCGTGACACCCATTGCGGCGAGAGTGTCGTAGGCGGCGATCACCGTGTTCCGGGCGACGCCCAGACCGGCGGCGAGCGCCCGCGAGGACGGCAGCATGTCACCTGGATGCAGAGCGCCCCGGTCGAGCCCGTCGAGCACGGCGTCAACGATCGCGGCGCCGGGGAGCGGGTCGCCGGCGTGCGCGAGCGCGATCCAGAAGTCCGGAAGGGACGCGGGTAGGCGGGCCACGCACCGAGAATACTGGTTCTTAGAATCGAGGAATTCTGGATCTTTCGGTGCACCGGTATCCAGTTCAGGATGGGTGTCATGGATACGCTCACCCGATACCCCGAGCGCGGCGGCGACCGCCGCCTCCTCGACGAGATCCTGGACGAGGGCATGGTCGCCGTGCTGTCGACGATCGCCGACGGACTCCCATGGTCGGTGCCGATCGCCTACGCCCGCCTCGGCGATAGAATCGTCGTGCACGGCTCGACGGGGGCCGGCGCCCTGCGGCACGTCGCTGCGGGCGCCCCTGCCACGCTCACCGTGACTCACCTCGATGCCCTGGTCGTGGCCGACACTGCCTTCGGCCACTCGATGAACTACCGCTCGGCGGTACTGCGCGGCGCACTCACCGCGGAGGTCGACGGCACGGACCTGCTCGACTCGTTCATCGACAAGATACTTCCCGGCCGCAGCGCCGAGATTCGCACCAACACCCGCAAGGAGCTCGCCGCGACGACCGTGCTCACCTTCCCGATCACGGCAGACAACTGGATCGCTAAGGCGCGCACTGGAGGAGCCCCGTCGACCGAGGGAGGATGGTCGGGCGTACTGCCACTCAGGAAGGGCTACGCCCGTATCGAGCCCACCCCCGGTCGTGAAACCCCGGTGCCCGCGTCGGTCCGCGCGGCGGTCGACGCGAGTGGCCCAGGGGCGTGCTGCGCTCCGACCTCGTGATTCCCCTCTCGGAACGGGCACAAATCACCCGCGCTGGGTACGGTTGAACTATGAGTGCTCCGACCTCGTCATCATCGTCGCCCGAACTGACCGCAGCGCTGCGCGCCATCCTGGACGGCCGGTGGGCCGCGACGAAGGACGTGGTACGCGAGCAGATCCAGGACGGAAACGTCGTCCCGAAAACGGGGCTGAGCCTGGACGAGTACCGCGAGCTGATGCTCTCGCAGATGAAGGACATGGTGCCGCTGGGCTTTCCGGCCGACGGCTTCAAGTCCGACCACGGTGGCACGGGCGACGTGGGGGCCGCGGTCAGCGCGATCGAGACGCTGGGCTACGGCGATCTGTCGCTGATGGTCAAGGCGGGCGTGCAGTGGGGCCTGTTCGGCGGCGCCGTGGAGAACCTCGGCACGCAATACCACCACGACACGTACGTCAAGGGGCTGATCGACCTCGACGTGCTCGGCTGTTTCGCCATGACCGAGACCGGACACGGCTCCAACGTGCAGGAGCTGGAGACCACCGCGACCTATTTCCCGGAGACCGGCGAGTTCGAGATCCACTCCCCCACCTCCAGCGCCCGCAAGGACTACATCGGCGGCGCCGCCGCGCACGCGCGCTGGGCCACCGTGTTCGCCCAGCTCATCACCGCGGGCCCCGGCGAGGAGCCGACGGGCCGCGGCGTGCACTGCTTCGTCGTGCCGATCCGCGACGAGAACGGCAACGACCTGCCCGGCATCACCACCTCCGACTGCGGCTACAAGGGTGGCCTGCCCGGCGTGGACAACGGCCGCATCGTCTTCGACCGCGTGCGCATCCCCCGGCGCGAGCTGCTGAACCGCTACGCGGACGTCGCGGAGGACGGAACCTATTCCAGCCCCATCGAATCCGACAATAAGCGCTTCTTCACGATGCTCGGCACCCTGATCCGCGGCCGCGTGACCGTCGGCGCCGCGGCGGGCGCTGCGGGTCGCCTCGGCATCACCCTCGCCACCAAGTACGCGCTGGTGCGCCGCCAGTTCGACGCGCCGGGGGGCGACAACGAGCTATTGCTGCTGGACTACCGCACCCACCAGCGCCGACTGCTACCGCTGGTCGCACGGGCCTACGCCTTCGCGATCGCGCAGAACGAGCTCACCGCCGAACTGCACGAGCTGCAGACCGCCGATCCCAACGACGTCGATCCCGACTACGCCCGCGAGATCGAAGGCAAGGCCGCCGCGATCAAGGCCGGCCACACCCGCCTCGCCTCGGACGCGATCAGCGCGGCCCGCGAGGCCTGCGGCGGCGCCGGCTACCTCTCGGAGAACCGGCTTCCGTTGCTGCGTGGCGACATCGACGTCTTCACCACGTTCGAGGGCGACAACCTGGTACTCACGCAGCTCGTCGCCAAGGAGCAGCTGACCGCGTACGCAGCCGATGTCCAGGGCCTCGACGCCGTGGGCTGGGTGCGCTTCGTCGCCGAGATGGCGCGCGATGTGGTGCTCGAGAAGACCGCTGCCCGCCAAGTCGTGCAGACGCTGCTCGACGACTCGAACGAGGACACCGAGGAGAGCGAGCTCACCCACCCCGGCACCCAACTGCGCCTGCTGCGCAATCGGGAGGATCACCTGCTGCGCACCGCCGCCGCCCGCATGCGTCGCGCCAAGGAGGAAGACGCCGACCCGCTCGAGGTCTTCACGGAGACGCAGGACCACCTGATCAAGGTGGGCGAGGCCCACATCGAGCGGATCGTTCTCGAGGCCTTCGTCGATGCGATCACCGACGTGCAGGACCGTGCGACGCGCGACGCGCTCAAGCTCATGCGCAACCTGTACGTGTACTCGTTGCTCGAGCGCGACCTGGGCTGGTTCCTCATGCACCGGCAGATCTCGGTGGAGCGCGCCAAGGCGATCCGCCGCGGTGTGAACGAGCTGTGCGGCAAGGCGCGGCCACTGGCCGACTCGCTGGTGGACGCCTTCGGCGTTCCCGCCGTCGCCCTCGACGTGCCGCTGCTCGACCCCGCGAACAGCGTCGCCGTCCGCTAGCGTCTCCCCGGTGTCGCCCCGCCCGCGGCGGAGCGACAGGGGCGGCCCCTACAGCGGCAGCAGGATGTCCTTCACGCGCGGATCGGTACGCAGGAAATCCTGTACCGCGGGATCTTTGAACGCCGCGACCAGGTTCGTGATGTTCTCGGTGTCCTTCCAGCGCGTGCCGATGGTCAGCTGCCCGGCGAACTCGTCGGGGGCGGGCGGCGCGAAGATCTCCTTGTCGATGCTCACGCCGGCGGCGAGGTAGTACTCGGTGTAGCCGACGGCGGCGTCGAGGTCGGGCAGCGCGCGGGTCTGTGCGGCGAAGTCGAGCAGGGGGAACTGCAGGTTCTTCGGGTTCGTCGCGATGTCCTTGACGGTGGCCTGCCACTTGTTCACGCCGGGCTTGAGGGTGATGAGCCCTGCGCGCTCGAGGAACCACAGCCCCTGGGCCTCGTTCGCCGGGTCCGAGTACAGCGACACCTTGGCGTTCTGCGGGAGTTGCTGCGGGTCGGTGTACTTGTCGGAGAACAGCCCGAAGCCCCACCGGAAGACGGGCGTCGCGGCCTCCTCCTGGAAGTCCGGATTGGCCTGCAGCACTTGGCCGAGCCACAGTTTGTGCTGGTAGATGGTGGCGGCCACCTCGCCCTCGCTGACGGCACGGTTGATCGTGGTGGAGTCGGCGAGGCCCTTGAAGGCGACCTTGATGCCGTGCCGCGGGGCCACGTCCCGCGCGATGAACTCGATGAGAGCCTTCTCCGCCGCATTGCCTTCGGTGGTGGCGACCAGCAGGGTCGCTCCGGCGGTCTCGTTGGCGGTCTTCGCGTCCGACCCGCCGAGGGCGCGCCACCCCACGAATCCGGCCACCACGAGCGCCACGAGGACGACGGCGCCGATGATCAGGGGACGGCGCGAGCCGCGCGTGGTGAAGCCGTGATCGTCGTCCGCGGAGGATTCTGCGGGCGTGGGGGTCTGGGTGTCGCTCATGCGAGGGCCTTTCGGAGGACGGTCTGTTCGGGGGTGAGGTAGCGCACGAGGGCGTCGCCGGTCAGCTGGATCGCGGTGACCACGACGATGAGCACGACGATGGTGGCGATCATGACGCCGTGGTCGAAGCGCTGGTAACCGTAGGTCACGGCGACGTACCCGAGGCCGCCCGCGCCGATGGTGCCGGCGATCGTGGAGTACTCGATCATGGCGATGGTGTTGATGGTGAGGCCGCCGACGATGCCGGGAAGCGCCTCGGGGATCTGTGCGCCCCAAATGATCTGGGCATTCGATCCGCCCGATGCCTTGGCCACGGTCACGACGTCGGGAGGCAGGGCGCGCAGGCTGTTCTCGACGATGCGCGCGAAGAACGCGATACCCGCGATGGACATCGGGACGACCGCGGCGGCGATCCCGATGTTGGTGCCCGTGACGAACCGGGTGAACGGGATGATCGCCGTCATCAGCACGAGGAAGGGCAGCGACCGCCCGATGCTGATGACCCACGTGAGCGGTTGGTGCAGCGACGGTTTCGCGAGCAGCCCGCCGGGTGCGAGATTGTGCACCAGGGCACCGAGCGGCACCCCCACGACGAGCACGATCACCATGACGAGGCCGACCATGATCACCGTGTCACGCAGCGCGGGCAACACCAGGTCAGGGATCTCGTTGATCGGCACGGTGATCCCGGAGGCGAGGAGGGTCATGCCGCCACCACCTCGCGCGAGGCGGCATCGGTGCGCAGGCCGAGGGCGCGTGCCGCCTCGAGGACGCGGGGCAGGTCACCGTCGTCCACGCCGACGGTGACGGTCCCGACCGTGACACCCCCGACGGCCTGCACGGACGCCGCGAGCAGCGCGACGGCGGCCCCGGTTTCGAGAGTGACGCGGCTGAGCCAGTCGGCCGGTACCGCCGTGTCGTAGGTCAGTCGCACCGTCGCCTGGCCCGACGGTGCGCTCGCCGCGGGTCCGGCGGCGCGCAGGGCCTCGCCGAGCACCGATTCCGGGTCGGTGAGCAGGTCGACGAGGGCGCCCTGCTCGGCGAGGACGCCGTGGTCGAGGCGGGCGGCGCTGTCCGCGACGCGGACGATGGTGTCCATCTCGTGCGTGATGAGCACGACGGCGAGGTTCAGCTCGTCGCGCACGTCGCGGAGCAGGTCGAGGTACTGCGCGGTGGCCTCGGGGTCGAGGCCCGACGTGGCCTCGTCGGAGAGTAGGACCTTGGGCCTCAGCGCCAGGGCGCGGGCGATCCCGACGCGCTGCCGCTGGCCGCCGGAGAGCTGGTACGGATAGTGTCCGGCTTTGTCTGCCAGGCCCACTCGGTCCAGCAGCTCGGCGACCCGGGCCCGCGCCTCCCCTTTCGTGACGCCCAGGTACTCGAGCGGCAGCGCGACGTTCTCGGCCGCGGTGCGGCGGCGCAACAGGCTCGATGCCTGGAAGACGGTGCCGATCCGGCGGCGCGCCGCCCGCAGCTCCCCCTCCGGCAGCGCTGTCAGGTCCTGCCCGCCGATCACGACGGTGCCGCTCGTCGGCCGCTCCAGCAGGTTCAGGCACTGGGCGAGCGTCGACTTCCCTGCGCCGCTGGGGCCGACGACGGCGAAGATCTCGCCCGCGGCCACGGTGAAGCCCACGTCGCGCAGCACGGGCGTCGCCGCCGCGCCGGTCCCGTAGGTCTTGGTGAGGTTGCGCACCTCGATCATCTGTCCTCCTCGCGATGTGAGGAGAACAGTGCGGCACCCGCCCCGGCGAGAGAACGGTTGCGGTCACCTGATTCGGGGCCGCCCCGGGTCAGGCGCCGGCCGGGGGGATCGTCGCCGCGCTGGATCCGGCCTCATCACCGCGCAGTGACCGGATGAGCGCGAGGGCGCCGGCACCGTCGGGCAGCTCGTCCATCCCGGCGGTGAGGGCGATCCCCAGGCACGCGCCACTGATCACGCGGTCGGCGTACTCCAACGGGTCGCCCCACGGCAGGAAGGGCTTGGCGACGAGCAGCGAGGCGACGCCGTGCACCACGGTGAGCATGCGCAGCGCGATGGGCTGCGGATCGCCGGGCGGGTAGTAGCCCAGCGCCTGGAGGTCGCGCACGTTCTGCTCGAGGTGCGCGAAGGCCGCGGTGTTGAGCACGATGTCGACGTCGGAGGCGTCCTCCGACGGGGTCATCGCCGCGAGCCGGTACAGCTCGGGCGTCCCGAGCGCGAACCGCACGTACGCCAGCCCCTGCGCCCGCGCGGCGTCGAGCGGGGTCGGCGCGCCCGCCGCGGCCTCGCTGAGCGCGTCGTCGAGCTGCCCCAGGTACCGCGCGACGACGGCGGTGAGCAGCGCGTGCTTGTCCGGGTAGTGCAGGTAGATCGACGGCGGAGTGACGCCGGCGCGCTGCGCCACCGCCCGGATCGAGACCGCCTCGGCGCTGCCCGTCGCGATGAGCAGATCGGTGGCGGCGTCGAGGATCTCGGCCGCCAGCCGCTCCCCGTCGCCGCGCTTGTTGCGTCGTCGTCGCTGCTCCATCGCCCTACGATTCTCGCAGACCGACGCGGTCGTACAGCCGCTTCATCGGGGCCGGCGCCCACCAGTTCCACACGCCCGCCACGCGCATGAACGCGGGCACGAGGAGCATGCGGATCAGGGTGGCGTCCAGCAGCACCGCGATCATCATGCCCACGCCGAACATCTTCATGAAGGAGACGCCGGCGAAACCGATGGCGGCGAAGACGATCGCCATGAGCAGCGCGGCGGCGGTCACCACCCGGCCGGTGCGGGTGATGCCCATCGCCACGGCCTCGTTGTTGGCGGCGTGGTCCTTCGTCTCCGAGTGGTCCCAGAACTCCTTGATCCGGGAGAGCAGGAAGACCTCGTAGTCCATCGAGAGCCCGAAGGCGATGCAGAACATCAGCACCGGCATGTTCGCGATGATCGCGCCGGTCACCGTCGTGTCGAGCCCGCCGAACCAGCCCCACTGGAAGATCGCGACCAGCGCGCCGAATACCGCCGACAGCGAGATCACGTTCATCACCAGCGCCTTGATCGGCAGGACCAGCGAGCCGGTGAGCAGGAACAGCAGCAGGAAGGTGGTCACCGCGATCACGATGAGCACCGTCGGCAGGGTGTCGAGGATCGATTCCACCGAGTCCCGGTTGAGCTGCGCGGAGCCGCCGAAGGTCGGGGGCGCGGGAGCCTGCACCTCGTGCAGCCGGTCGAGCTGATCGGACGCGGCCTGCGACAGCGGATCGAGCTTCGACGAGACCAACAGCAGCACAGTCCCGTTCGCGGCCCGCGCGGTCGGGTCACCGTCGGCGACGCGCTGCCCGGCGAGGTACGTGCCCGACGGCGCCACGACCGCCCCGGTGTCCGGGACCCGCGACAGGCGCACGGCGTAGTCGGCTACGGCGCCGTCGTCGGCGGGAGCGGTCAGCACCACGCTCACCTGGCCCGAGGCGTCCTCGGCGAAGTCGGAGCGGATGGTGTCGCCCACCTGGTGCGAGCTCGACGAGGACGGCAGCACCCGATCGTCGGGGAATCCGAAATGTATGCTCAGGAAAGGTGTTCCGAGAATCAGCAACAGCGCCACGAGCGCGAGGCCGATGGGTACGGCGCGGCGCAGGACGGCGCGGGTGAGCCGGTAGAAGAGGCTGTCGCGCGGGGCGGGTTCGGCGCGGCGGCGGCCGATCTTCAGGGCGTCCACGCGGTCGCCGAGCACCGTGAGGATCGCGGGCGTGAGGATCAGCGTCGCGAGCGCGGCGAAGACGACCACGGCGACGCCGGCGTAGGCGAAGGACCGCAGGAAGTACATCGGGAAGAGCGCCATCGCGGCCAACGAGAGGCCGACGATCACCGCCGAGAAGAGCACCGTTCGGCCCGCGGTGTTCATGGTGCGACGCAGGGCCTCCGGCCGGTCGCCGCCCGCGGCCACCTCCTCGCGGTAGCGGGAGATGACGAGCAGTGTGTAGTCGATCGCGAGGGCGAGCCCCATCGCGGTGGTGAGGTTGAGTGCGAAGATCGAGACGTCGGTGAATTCGGTGAAGGCGCGCAGGATGCCGGAGGTCGCGATGATCGAGGCGACGCCGATGAGTACGGGGATCGCCGCGGCCACCAGCCCGCCGAAGACCCAGACCAGCACGAGGAACGTGATGGGGATGGCGACGGCCTCTGCCAGCAGCAGGTCCCGCGAGGACTGGTCGTTGATCTGCGCGTAGCTGTAGGCCTGTCCGCCGGGCGTCATGGTGATCGACGGGGGCGGCTGCGGCAGGTCGCCGACGATGGCCTTGGCGTTGAGCGGGGCCTGGGACTCGCCGCCGGCGATCGCGGCCACGATGAGCGCGGTGCGCTTGTCCTCGCTGAGCAGCATCGGCGTCGGGGTGGTGAAGCCGTCCATCACGTTCTCGACGCGACCGTCGGACTTCAGCCGGTCCACCAGGGCACGGCCGTACTCGCCCGCGGCGGCCTCCTGCCCCTCGGGGATCGAGACGGCGAGCACCAGCGGCAGCCCGCCGCGATGGAAGTCGTCGGCCATACGGTTGTACGTCTGCATGGCCTCGGCCTGCGGGTCGACATAGCCGCCGGCCTGCAGTTTGTCGGCGACGCCGACGCCCGCGAAACCCAGCGCCGCGAGCAGGACCACGGCCAGCAGAAGCACGGATTTCGCGCGGCGCGTGACGAAGCGGGTCAGTGCGTCGATCATCGAGCGTGCCCTTCTGTTGTATTAACGACGTTAAGTTAACATCGTTAATACAAGGCGCGTCAACCGCCCCGGGAAGGAGATCTCCGGCCGGAGGGCGGGAGGGGTTCGCTACACGCCGCCGAGACGGTTCTCGCCGAGGCTGTGCACGAAGCGCGGGCCGAGCAGGGCCAGCTCGCGGGCGTAGGTCTCGGACCAGCCGCCGAAGGGGACGTGCGCGAGGTACTCATTGCGGAAGCGCTCGTCCTCGGAGACCTCGGTCGCACAGAAGTCGGGGATCGCGAGGTCCACGACGGGGCCTCCGCGCTCCACCTCCGCCATCACGAGCGGGGCGTTGGCGCCCAGGAAGTCGTCGATGATCCAGCCGTCCTCGCCCAGCCACATGGAGTAGCGGACCTTCGCGACCACGTGCTCGGCGCGGCGGACTATCTGGCCTGCCACGAGTGCGTCGAGTTCGCGCTCGGCCTCGTACCGGGTGCCGCTCACCGCTGGCCCCTTCGCGGTCATGGTGCCGGTGGTCACGCCGTCGAGGGCATCGACCAGCACGCCGGGGTCGTCGGTCAGCTCCGACGGTGCCGGCCCCTGCACGCGGACCCGGACGGCGTAGCCGTCGGCGGCGAACAGGTAGGCCTGCACGATCAGGGTCGGCGCCGGGTCGAGGGCAGCGGCCTCGGGAACCTCGCGCACGAAGAACTTGCGCTCGAACTCGAAGTCCCCGAAACCCTGCTCAGACATGCTTCCACCGTAGACGGTCGGGGCCGCGATCCGTGGGAAGCGGCCCGCTCAGACCAGCGTGTAGCCGGCCTCCGCGACGGCGGCCTCGACGGCGTCCCGGGTCAGCTCGGCCTCGCTGGCGACGGTGACGGCGCCGGTCTCGACGTCCACCTCGACGCCGGTGACGCCGCCGATCTCCGAGATCTCCTCACGCACCGAGGACGCGCAGTGCCCGCAGGTCATGCCGGTCACGGTGTAGGTGGTCTCCACTGCCATATCTCGCTCCTTCAACACTCGCACGCGATCGTCGTTCGTCGCGCGCCGTCAACGCTACCCCCTAGGGGTATCACTCGCCATCGCGGCGGTGCGGCGATCCGGTCGGCGAGCCCGCTGCACCCCTCGCACACCCGACCGGTTCTGTACGTACGCTCACAGCATGCCCATTCCCGAGTACGTCCGCAGCATCCGCGAGAAGATCGGCACCGACCTGCTGTGGCTGCCCGGCGTCGCGGCGGTGGTGGTGAACGACGCCGGGGAGGTCCTGCTCGGCCGGCGCGCCGACACCGGAGAGTGGGCGGCGATCGCGGGGATCCTCGAGCCCGGCGAGCAGCCCGCGGAGGCGATCGTCCGTGAGATCCGGGAGGAGGCCGGCGTCGAGGCCGAGGTGATCGACCTGCTCGCGCTGCGCACCGACGAGCCCGTCCGCTACCCGAACGGCGATGCGGCGCAGTACCTCACGCTGCTGTTCCTGTGCCGGTACGTCTCCGGCGACGCGCACGTCGCCGACGACGAGTCCCTCGAGGTCGGGTGGTCCGTCCCGAGGCGCTGCCCCCGATGTCCGTGCGGCAGCGCGAGCGCGTGCACCGGGGCCTCGCCGCCCTCCGCGGCGACACCCGCCCCGCCTGGCTCTGACCGCGTCCCGAAATTACGGTCCAGCCGGCGTCGGCGGCATGATCGCCTGCGTTAGCGGGCGAGCAGCGGCTCCAGGGCCGCGCGCAGCGCGTAGTCGTTGCGGGCCCAGGCCTGCACGATCGAGCCGTCGACGAGCTGGATCCCCATGCCGTAGCGGCGCCGCGGCACGGTGCGCAGCCGCCCCATCGCACGGGCCGAGGACCATGCCGGGAAGTCCTCCGGCTTGGCCTTGCGCGGGTGGTCGGGGGCCTTGCCGGGCAGGATGCGCGCGATCTCGGCGACGGGGATCGTCTCCTCGCCGCAGCGCAGCTCGTCAGGGGTGAGCTCCACGGAGACGTGCGTGCGTCCCGCGGTGACCTGCAGCCAGACGAAGCCCTGCGTCGCCAGGCCCAGCAGCAACCAGATCCACCAATCCGAGGTGCGACCGGCGAGCAGCCACTGGGTGAGGATCATCCCCACCGTCGCGAGCGGCACGAGCAGCAGCCACCCGCGGGAGAGCCCCCGTTCGGCGTACAGCGGCGTCACCGGCTGGCCGCCGCGGATCCCGGGTTGAAGTACGCGAGCGATTCGCGGCTGTTCGCCGTGATGATCGCCCCCACGACGGCGATGGCCGCGAGAATCGCCGGGATCGCGATCGTCGCGTTCCCGGAGAAGAATGCGAGCACGCCCTGCACCAGCACGAACGCGGCGGCGAACTGCAGCACCAGACGCGCCCAGCCGTGCCCGCGCCACAGGAGGTAGACAAGGACCGCCGCGACGGCGACACCCACGACCACCATCACGACGGCGAGCACGAAGGTCGTGGTGTCGAACTGCTCGAAGGTCGTGTACTGCTCGCGGGAGGTTCGCGCGATGATGCCGTCGCCCTCACGCATCCGATCGAACTGCTCGCGCAGCGCGTCGGAGCCGCGGTTCGAGATCGCCTGCGCGATGCGGGAGATCGCCGACGCGATGAGCACGAAGACCCACAGCTGCACGCAGAGCTTCACGTCGTCGGGTCGCGGGCCGCGCTCCGGCTTCGGCGCGGGCGGCGGCGCGGGCCACGTAGGCGGCTGCGGACCGAGACCGGGCCAGACGGGACCCTGATGCTGCATGTTCACCACTGCGCTCCCTCTGTCCGGCGGCCGCGGGCCGAATCGTCGTGTACGGGGCTCGCGTTCACCATGTTCCCTTCGTCAGCCACCGTGCGGCCTCGACGGCCCAGTAGGTGAGAACGATGTCGGCGCCGGCGCGCCGGATCGACAGAAGCGACTCGCGGACCGCCGCGTCGCGGTCGATCCACCCGTTCTGCGCCGCGGCGGTGATCATCGCGTACTCGCCCGAGATCTGATAGGCGGCGACGGGCACCGGCGAGGCGGCGGCGACGTCCGCCAGCACGTCGAGATAGCTCATCGCGGGCTTGACCATCACGATGTCGGCGCCCTCGGCGAGGTCGAGTTCCAGCTCGCGCAGCGACTCGCGCCGGTTCGCGGCGTCCTGCTGGTAGGTCCGGCGGTCGCCCTGCAGCGACGAGCCGACGGCCTCGCGGAACGGGCCGTAGAAGGGCGAGGCGTACTTCGCGGTGTAGGCGAGCAGCGAGACGTCCTGGTGTCCTGCGGTGTCCAGCGCGGAGCGCAGCACCCCGATCTGGCCGTCCATCATCCCCGACGGCCCCAGCATATGCGCCCCTGCGTCGGCCTGCGCCACGCCCATGAGGGCGTACCGCTCCAGGGTGGCGTCGTTGTCGACGCGCCCGGCACCGTCGAGCACGCCGCAGTGGCCGTGCGAGGTGAACTCGTCGAGGCACGTGTCGGCCATGATCACCGTGGCATCGCCGAGGTCGTCACGCAGCGCCCGCAGGCTGCGGTTGAGCACCCCGTCGGGATTCCACGACGCGCTGCCCTCGGCGTCCTTGTCGGCGTCGTCGGGAACGCCGAACAGCATGATCCCGCCCACGCCCTCGCGCACGGCCTCGTCCGCCGCGGCGCGGAGCGAGTCCGGCGTGTGCTGCACGACGCCCGGCATCGACGAGATGGGCAGCGGCGCGTCGATCCCGTCGCGCACGAACATCGGCAGCACGAGTTGCCGGGGTTCCACCGAGACCTCGGCGACGAGCCGCCGGACTGCGGGTGTGGCGCGCAGCCTGCGGGGACGGACGTGCGGAAAACTCATGGTTCCAGCCTACGGACGGCGCCGGGAGCGAGGCGATCGGGCCGCGTCAGCTCCGCGAGCGACGCGGCTTCTTCCGCGGCGGGGGCAGGGCACCCTCCGCGCGGAGCTGCGAGGCGTGTGCGGCGAGGGCCTCCACGAGCGCCTCCACCGACGCGGTCTCCGGCTGCACGTCCACCCGCAGGCCGAACTCGATCGCGGTCTCGGCCGTCTTCGGGCCGATGCACGCGACGATGGTGCGGGCGTGCGGCTTGCCGGCGATGCCGACCAGGTTGCGCACCGTCGAGCTGGAGGTGAAGCAGACCGCGTCGAAGTCGCCGGACTTGATCATGTCGCGGGTCGCTGCGGGCGGCGGCGCGGCGCGCACCGTGCGGTACGCGGTCACGTCGTCGATCTCCCAGCCCCGGTCGCGCAGGCCCTCGGCGAGGGTCTCGGTAGCGATGTCGGCGCGCGGCAGCAGGACGCGGTTGACCGGGTCGAAGACGTCGTCGAAGGGCGGGAAGACCTCGAGCATGCCCAGGCTGGACTGCTCGCCCGTCGGCAGCAGCTCCGGCTCGACGCCGAAGGCGCGGACCTTGGCCGCGGTCTGCTCGCCGACGCACGCGATCTTCACGCCGGAGAAGGCGCGGGCGTCCAGGCCGAACTCGATGAACTTCTCCCAGACGGCGCGCACGGCGTTCGTTGAGGTGAAGACCACCCACTGGTAGCGGCCGTCGACGAGGCCCTTGACCGCGCGCTCCATCTGCGCGGGGCTGCGGGGCGGCTCGACCGCGATGGTCGGGACTTCCATCGGGATGGAGCCGTGGGCACGCAGCCGGTTCGACATCTCGGCGGCCTGGTCCTTGGTGCGGGGCACGAGCACGGTCCAGCCGTACAGCGCGCGCGACTCCCACCAGGAGAGCTTGTTCCGCTGGCCCACGACCTTGCCGACGGTGACCACGAGCGGGCCCGGCAGGCCCGCCCCGGCCTCGTTCAGCGTGGCGAGGGTCGCCTCGACGGTCTTCTGCTTGCAGGTGGAGCCCTGCGCGGTGACGGCGACCGGGGTCTGCGGAGCGAGGCCGTTCTCGACCAGCGCGGAGGCGGTGTCGGCGAGGTGCTCGGCGGTCGCGCTCAGGACCAGGGGCGACGGGGCCGCGGCCAGCGCCGCCCAGTCGACCTCGCCGCGCACGTCGGCCTCGGTGTGCGCCGAGCCCAGCGCCATACCGGCGTAGGTGGGGACGGCGGTCGCGGGCGCCAGGCCCGGGACGATCTCGAAGGCGATCTGCGTGCGGGCCACGGCGTTGACCTCGGCGAGCACCGCGTCGGACGACAGCGGATCGCCGGCGACGAGGCGCACGACGTCGAGGCCGTGGCGGGCCTGCGCCAGCAGGGTCTTGGCGACCTCCGCGGGCTCGCCCAGCGCGGGCGCGACGGTGGCGGGGTTACGCACGGCGGGCTCGCCCTTGCGGCCCTTCGCGGCCGTCTCGGCGGCGTCCTCGTCGGCCTCGACGGGCTCGGGCGGCAGCGCCGTACCCACCATGTCGATGACCGCCTGCGGAACGTCGGGGTCGGTGTAGACCGTCCGGGCGCCCGCGATAGTCTGCTCAGCGCGCAGGGTGAGGAGCCCTGGATCACCCGGTCCGGATCCCACGAAGGTGATGCGGCCCGGTGCCACCGCCCGGCCCCGGGCGGGCTTGTTCGACTTCGCGGCGCCGCGGGTGGACACCGTCTCGGTGTCGGCCTTCGCGGACTGTGCAGTGCGGCTCATGTATCGGCTCCCAGTAGTTGCGGGTGCTACGCGAGCAGGTCGCGTGCGCCCAGGTCGAGCAGCTCCCGTGCCAGCGCGATGCCCAGCGCGCCGGCGTCACCCACCGGACCGACCACGGAGGCGCGGACCGAATCGGAGCCGTCCGCCGCGAGCGCGATGCCGCGCAACGACAGCTCCTCGAAGATCCGACCGTCGTCGTCGAGGGATTCGACGACTTCCGCGATCGCACCGACGGGTGCGGTACACCCGGCCTCCAGCTCGGCGAGGAGGGCGCGCTCGGCGGTGACCGCCGCGCGCGTGACCGGATCGTCCAGGCCGGAGAGCACGGAATGCAGTTCCGCATCGTCGCGTCGGCACTCCACCGCGAGCGCGCCCTGTGCGGGCGCCGGCAGCATCTGCACCGGATCCAGCGCCTCCGTCACCTCGTTGTGGCGACCGATCCGCTTGAGTCCGGCGAGGGCGACCACGATCGCGTCGAGTTCGCCGTCCGCTACTTTGCGTAACCGAGAGTCAAGATTGCCTCGTAGGGGGCGGATTTCCAAACCCAGACCCAGTGCGTTAAGCTGCGTGGCTCGCCGCGGGCTGGAGGTACCGATCACCGACCCCGCCGGCAGCTCCCCGAGCACCAGGCCGTCGCGCGCCACGAGGGCGTCGCGCGCGTCCTCGCGGGGCGGCACGGCGGGCATCGAGAGCCGCTCGTCGGGCGCGGTGGGCAGGTCCTTGTACGAGTGCACGGCCACGTCGACCTCGCCGTTCGCGAGCGCGTCGCGCAGCGCGGAGGTGAACACGCCCACCCCGATCTTCTCGACCGGATCGGAGCTCAGGTCGCCCGGCGTGGCCACGATGACCAGCTCGGCGGGGTGGCCCGCCGCGATCAGGGCGTCGCGCACGGTGCCGGCCTGCGTCGTCGCCAGCAGCGAGCCGCGGGTGCCGATGCGGATGAGGTCGGGAATCGGGGTGGAGGTCACTTCAGACACTTCGGTCGTCGGATCCTTCGGTCGCGGAGACGGCGCCCGTAGCGCCCGGTTTGAGTTCGAAGAGCTCGCGCAGCGCCTCCGCGTAGGAGTCGCCCCCCGGAGTGGCGGCCAGTTGCTTGACGCGCACCGTCGGGGCGTGCAGGAGCTTGTCGACGACGCGGCGCACCGTCTGCGCCACCTCGTCCCGGTCCGCGCCCTCCAGGCCCGGAAGACGCGAATCCAGCCGCAGCAGTTCGGCTTCCACCACCTCGGCGGCGCGGCGACGCAGCGCCGTCACCGTCGGCGTGACCTCGGCCGAGCGCTGCGCGGAGAGGTACTCGGCCAGCTCGTCGGAGACGATCCGGCGGGCGTTCTCGGCATCCTCCTCCGCGGCCTGGGTGCCCGGCTCGCGGGAGAGCGCGTCGATGTCGATGACGGCCACGCCGGGCAGGCCGGCGACGGCCGGGTCCACGTCCCGGGGCAGGCCCAGGTCGCACACCACCAGATCGGTGCCGACGGTGCGCTGCGCCAGCGCGGAGTGCACGTCGGCGAGGCTGACGACGCTGCCGACGGCCCCGGTGCACGCGATGAGCACGTCGGCGTCGGCGAGGGCGGCGACGAGGCCTTCCATGGGGATGGACCGCGCATCGTCGACCCCGGCGTCGAGGGCAGCCTGCGCGAGCCGCGCCGCCTTGTCCTCGGTGCGGTTGGCGACGGTCACGTCGACGACGCAGGCGCGGGCCAGGTGCGCGACACCGAGGCCGCCCATGGCGCCCGCGCCCACGACGACGGCGCGCTGCAACGAGCCGCCCTGCGCCCGGAGGATGGCCTGCGCGCGATCGAGGGCGACGGAGACGACGGAGGCGCCGGCCTTGTCGATGCCGGTGTCGGTGTGTACGCGCTTACCCACGTGCAGGGCGCGCTGCGCGAGGTCGTGGACGACGCGGCCCGCGACCCTGTGCTCGTCGGAGGCGGCGTAGGCGCCGCGGATCTGGCCGAGGATCTGCTGCTCGCCGACGACCATCGAATCGAGGCCCGAGGCCACGGAGAACAGGTGCTGGACCGCGGCCTCGGAGTAGCGCACGAAGGCGTGCTTGCTGAGCTCGTTGATCGTGAGGCCCGAGCGGGCGGAGAGGACATCGGAGACGGCTTCCAGCGCGGGGTGGAAGGCCTCGACGACGGCGTAGATCTCGACGCGGTTGCACGTGGTGACGACCATGACCTCGTCGATGTGCGGCGACTCCATGAGCTGCGCCAGCACCTTGGGACGGTCGGTCTCGGTGATCGCCAGCTTCTCGAGGATCGACACCGGCGCACTGCGGTGCGACGCGCCGAACAGCAGAACCGACACCCTCGACGCTCCTTCGAAGATCATGACGGGAGAACTACGGTCCGTAGTTTCCCGTTAAGGCACCGTACCTCGCATCCCCTGAAATGGGAAAACGCGCACAGCCTCGCCTCACCCGCAGAGGTGACGGGGATCACCCGCGCGGATCGTTCAGCCCAGGATATCGGCCCGGGCCTGCGGAGCGCACGCTCCGAACGGGCGCGGACCACTCACGGGCCGAGTTCCGCCCGCAGTCCTGCGGCATCCACGTCCCAGTAGCTGTGCACGGCCTCGTCGAGCAGGACCACGGGCAGCATGTCGCCGTACTCCCCGCGATACTCGGTGTTGCCGGGCGCGTCGACGTCCAGCTGCCGGTACTCGACGGGGCGTTCGGCGGCGCGGAGTTCCTCGACGAGCGCGGTGAGCTCGTCGTGGGCGCGGGCACACATCCCGCACCCCTCCCTGGTGAGCAGCGTGATCACGGACATGTGCCGAGTGTCCCACCCCGAGCGCGGCGCGCGCCGCTAAGGTTGAGGGGACATCACGCACGTGGGATCACGCGAGTGGGGAGGTGCCCTTGTCCGACCAGGCCAACGCCGATGAACAACGGCAGAGTGCCGCGGGCGAGGCGAGCGCGGACGCGGCTCATTCGCTGCTGCTCGAGAAGGAGGGCCGCGAGGACGGCCAGGTGCCGCCCGATCTGACCGCGGCCGCCTTCTTCGACGTCGACAACACGATGGTGCAGGGCGCGTCGATCGTGCACTTCGCCCGCGGCCTCGCCGCGCGCAAGTACTTCTCCTACTCCGACCTGGCCTCGGCCGTGTGGGCGCAGGCCAAGTTCCGGTTCACGGGCAAGGAGAACAGCGACGACGTGGCCGCCGGGCGGGAGAAGGCACTGTCCTTCATCGCCGGCCGGTCCACCGAGGAGCTCAAGACCGTCGGCGAGGAGATCTACGACGAGATCATCGCCGACAAGATCTGGCCCGGGACGCGCGCGCTGGCGCAGATGCACCTCGACGCCGGCCAGCAGGTGTGGCTCGTGACGGCCACCCCGGTCGAGCTGGCGCAGACCATCGCTGACCGGCTCGGGCTCACGGGTGCGCTCGGCACGGTGGCGGAGTCGCAGGACGGGGTGTTCACCGGCAAGCTCGTCGGCGACATCCTGCACGGCCTCGGCAAAGCGCACGCCGTCCGCTCACTGGCGATCCGCGAGGGCCTGAACCTCAAGCGCTGCACCGCCTACAGCGATTCGCACAACGACGTGCCGATGCTCTCCCTGGTGGGCACCGCCGTGGCGATCAACCCGGACTCCGACCTGCGCGACGTCGCGCGCGTGCGGGGCTGGGAGATCCGCGACTACCGGACCGGCCGCAAGGCGGCCAAGATCGGCGTCCCCACCGCCATCGGCGTCGGCATGGCCGTGGGCGGTGCCGCGGCGCTGATCAAGCACTTCAGCGACGACTAGGCCGATCACCGGCGGCCGCCACCCGACCGCCCCCGTCGGGTCAGAAGTCCTGGAAGATGTTCTTGCGGCGCGCGAGGATGCGGTACAGCGACTGCTGAATGGTCTCGCGAACGTTGTCGGTGAGCTCGAAGACGACCATGGGGTCGTCGGCGTCCGCCTCGGTGAAGCGATCCGTGGCGATGGGCTCGCCGAACTCGATGTGCCACTTCGACGGCAACGGGATCATGCCGAGCGGGCCGAGCCACGGGAACAGCGGCGTGATCGGCGCGTACGGCAGGCCCAGCAGGCGTGCGACGGGCTTCACGTCGGCGAGCATCGGATAGATCTCCTCGGCGCCCACGATGGACACGGGAATGATCGGGACCTGCGCGCGGATCGCGGCGGTCACGAAGCCGCCGCGGCCGAAGCGCTGCAGCTTGTACCGGTCGCGGTAGAGCTTGCCGATGCCCTTGAAGCCCTCCGGCCACACGGCGACGAGTTCGCCGCGGGTGAGCAGGGCCTCTGCGTCCGCGTTGCAGGCGACGGTCGCGCCCAGCTTGCGCGCGACCTCGCCGATGAACGGGTACTCGAAGGTCAGGTCGGCGGCCAGCAGGCGCAGGTGCCGCGCGTCGGGGTGGTTGTCGTGCACCGCGACCGCCGACATCAACCCGTCGAGGGGGATGACGCCCGAGTGGTTCGCCACGAGCAGCGCGCCGCCCTCGCGGGGCAGGTTCTCGGCGCCGGTGGAATCCACGCGGAACCACTTGTCGTAGACGGGCCGCAGCGCCGGGAGGAACAGCGCGTCGGTGAGGTGCGGGTCGAAACCGAAGGAGTCGATGTCGTAGTCGCCGGTGAGCCGCTCGCGGACGAAGGCGGCACCGTCGGCCACCGACTCCGCGGCGCGCTCGCGCCAGCCCGGGCCGGGCTCGTCGGGCTGCGCGGCGGCGATGTAGTCGGGGTTGAGGGCGTGCACCGTGGCGTCGCGCCGCGGGGCGGCGGACGCCGGGGTGCCGGTGAGCGCGGACGGATGCCGCTGCTGCGCGCGCTCGCGCCCCTCGGTGCGAGCGGTGTCAATGGACACGGGCAGCTGCAGCACCTTCGCGTGCTGTGAGCCTGAAGCGTTGGTCATGTGTCTACCGTCCAGCCGTGCCGTGCTCAAGGAGCGATTCCCGCGAACCGTCGTGCTAGCGAGGCGACCCGCTGCTCGACGGCCACGATCGAGTCCACACCGATTGTAGGTTCTGCGCGCCCGTGGCGTGCGGCGTCTTCCATCGCCTGCCGCGTGGTGAAGCGCGGCTCGAAGCCGAGCTCCGCCCGCATCCGGGTGGTGTCGAAGGCGTTGCCGAAGCTGAGATACGCGAGCTGCACCTTGTCGGTGGTGCCGCGGCCCCGGCCGCGGATCGCCGCGACGGCCGGGCCGAAGGCGGGATTCGTGACCGGCAGCGGCACGCGCCCCGCAAGGCGGATGGCCTGCGACATCGAGATCGCACCGTCGCCCGCGATGTTGTAGGTGCCGGGCTTTCCCGCCACCACCGCGTGCTCGAGGGCGCCCAGGGCGTCGTCCTGGTGCAACAGTTGCAGCCGCGCGTCACGGCCGATGATCGACGGCACGACGGGCCGCTCGAACAGCGAGCCGAGCAGCGTCTCGATGTTGGGGCCGAGGATGGGCGCGAGACGCAGAATCGTGAGGTCGATGTCGCTGCGGCGGCGGGCCATGCTGCGGGCGTACGCCTCGGCGTCGAGCAGATCACGCGGGTGTCCGCTGGCCGCGCTGCCGCTCACCAGATCCTCGGTGACGAGGGCGGGGTTGCGCGAGCGGGAGCCGTACACCTGGGTCGACGAGCGCATCACGACCAGCTTCACCGTCTCCGACTTCTGGCACGCGGCGAACACCCGCATGGAGCCGAAGACGATCGCGTCCTTGGTGGACGCGGACGGGAAGTGGTTATCGGTGACCGATGTCGAGCAGTGCACGACGGTGTCGACCTCATTGGTCGCCATGATCTTGCCGAAGATGTGACTGCGGTAGTCGACACGGATGAATTCCGCGGGCTCCATCCGCCGGTGCATCGCCTTTGTCGGCGGGACGGCGTCCACGCCGATCACGCGCTCGATGTCGGGACGCTGCGCGAGCCGGCGCACGAGGTAGCCGCCCACGAAGGTCGACGCGCCCGTCACCATGACGACGCGCGGCGCTGTGACCACCGACTCACTCATTACTGAAGAGTAACCGGAAACACGAGAGCCCGCCCAGATCCTGGGCGGGCTCTCATGAAAGTGTGACCAGAAGGCCTACTTGCCGAGTTTTCTACGCTGCACTCGAGTGCGGCGGAGCAGCTTGCGGTGCTTCTTCTTCGACATGCGCTTGCGGCGCTTCTTGATCACTGAACCCATGGGTTCCTCACGTCTCTCTATCGAATTGCCATGTCCGGTGCGCGGCGGCCGGGTACCGATGAGCCCCCGCGTCCACGCAGCAGGCTTCTACTTTACCCGTCGCGGTGGCCCAGGCGAAATCCGCCCGTGCCGCCACTGCCGCTGGAGCTGTCCGACGTGGCCTAGCCGGCGTCGAAGAACGAGGTCTGCAGGTAGTCGTGGACGGCCTTCTCGTGAACCCGGAAGGACCGGCCCACGCGGACCGCGGGGAGCTCCCCGTTGTGCACCAGGCGGTAGACCGTCATCTTCGACACCCGCATGAGGGTGGCGACCTCGGCCACCGTCAGGAACGACGAGCCGGCGGCCTGGGGAGCCTGGGCCCCGGCACCGATCTCGGCGGGCTTCGTGTTCTTATTTGCAGACGCCATGTAATCCCTAACCTCCGGCACGTGTCGCGCCGCCGGCTTCCCCTCCGGCGGACCTGACACGCACGTGCTTCGAGCAGCTTAGCGGTACCAATGGGAATAATGCGACGGGAGTGAGCTAACCGAACCTTCTACGCGAGGCGACCGAGCTCAGCCGATCGCTCGGCGCACGCCCTCGTCGCTGCGTAAAACGCAGTTCGGAGGCCATTTTTCTCCAGCTCGCGGATCGCGGCCGCCGTCGTGCCGCCCGGAGAAGTCACCGCCGCCCGGAGCTCCACGGGCGACGAGGAAGTCTCAACCATTAGTGCACCCGCACCCGCGATCGTCTGCGTCGCGAGGGTCGTCGCCTGGTCCCGGGTGAGCCCCAGATCCACACCGGCGTCGATCAGCGCCTCGGCGACGAGGAAGGCATAGGCGGGCCCGGAGCCGGACAACGCCGTGAGCGCGTCGAGCTTCGCCTCGGGCACGACGAGGGTCTGGCCCACCGCGTCCATGACCTCCCGCACCTGCGTCACGTGCGCCTCGGTCGCGTCCCGCCCGCCCGAGATCCCGCTCATCGACCTGCCGACGAGCATCGCCGTGTTGGGCATGACGCGCACGACGGGCGTCCCGGCGGGCAGAGCGGCCTCGTAGACGGCCGTGGGCACGCCCGCGGCCACCGAGGCCACCACGGCACCCGGACGCAGCGTGGTGGCGATCTGAGGCAGGATCGCGGTCACCACGTCGGGCTTGACGGCGATCACTACGAGGTCCGCGCCGTCGACCGCTTCGCCGACGGTCGTCACCGTCGACACCCCGTACCGCTCGACCAGTTCGCCGCCGCGGCCCTCGTGGGGCTCGGCCACCGTCAGCGCGCCGGGCTCGTGCCCGGCGGCGATCAGGCCGCCCAGCAGGGCCTCGCCGATCCGTCCGCCGCCGATCAGCGTGATCCGACCATCCATCTTCGTACTCCTCGCTCGGTTCTTCAGGGCTCGGTGACCTCGGGGCTCAGGATTCCGGCGGCCGCGGCGCCGGCACCATCGCCAGCTGCCGGGACGTCGCGACGACGTGCCCGGACTCGTCGACCAGCACGTGATCCTCCTCGAACCACCGCTGCCCGACGACGGGCGCGGACGCCCGGAACCGCAGCCAGCCGTCCACGGGCTCGCGTCGCACCGACGCGGTCAGCGTGATCGTGGGCGCCCAGCCGATGCCGCCGAGGTTCGCGACCACCGGCAGCGAGATATCGGTGGCCAGCAGTGCGAACAGGCCCGAGAGGGGCTCTTCGCGCAGCCGCACCCAGCCGCGGGTCTCGGCGGGGCCGGTGCGCCCCTCGATCACGGGCAGCGTCGACGCGTCGTACCGCACCTCGGCGACGCGCCCGACCTTGAAGATTTTGGCCGCCGGATGCTCCGGATCCCACGCGAGCGCATCCGCGGGCGGCGTGGGCGGCATCGCGTCCACCGGGAGGGGCTCGGCGTAGCGCTCCTCGCCCGCGTCGCGGCGCGCGAGGGTCACTGCGGCCTGCACGTAGACGCGGTCGCCCTGCACGGCCTCGACGGTGACGAAGGAGGTGGTGCGGCCGCGTTTACGCACGTCGGTGCGCAGCTCGATGTGGCCGGGGTCGGGCGCGCCGAGGTACTCCGCGGAGATCACCACGGGCGCGGCGTCGGGTTCTCCCCCGTCGTCGAGGTAGGCGGTTCGCGCCGCCGAGGCGAGGACGGCGAGGAGCGCGCCGCCATGCACCTTGCTGCCCACCGTCCAGGTGGGATCGATGTCGGCGGTGTACCCGCCGGCGGCTTTCGCGACGGAGACGAGGTCCGCGAACGAGGCCATCTGTGCGCTCTCCTTACCCGGGCACCCGCGCGGGCGCTCGACGTCAGGCGACCGGGTCGGCGCGCAGGTGCTCCCGCGCGAATTCCAGCGCCTCCGTGAGCATCGCACGTCGCTCCTCCGGCGTCTTCGCCGAGCCCGTCGCGATCTCCAGAATCACATGCCCGTCGAAGCCCGACGCGGCGAGCCGACGGCACACCTCCGCGGCCGGTTGGGTGCCGCGGCCGGGCACGAGATGCTCGTCGACGGCCGCGCCGAGGCCGTCCGTGAGGTGCAGGTGCCGCAGCCCGTCACCCATCCGATCCATGAGCTCGAGGGCGTCGACCCCCGCGGTCGCGGTATGCGAGAGGTCCAGGGTGTAATTCGCGTAGCCCACGTCCGTCGGGTCGATCGACGGTGCGAACGCCGAGACGGCGGTGCCCGGGTGACCGCGCCGCTTGAGCCGCTCGGCAGCCTCGCCGCGGCGCCCGAAGAAGGCGTCGAGCCGCATCGGGAACATGTTCTCCACGGCGACCGCGACGTGGCTGCCGTCCTCGAGCTCACTGACGAGGTCGATGAAGTTCTCGGCGTAGCGCCGCTGCCAGCGGAAGGGCGGGTGCACCACGACGGTGTCGGCGCCCAGGTCCTCCGCCGCCGTCACCGCGCGACCGAGCTTCGCCATGGGGTCGGGGCCCCACACGCGCTGGCTGATGAGCAGGCAGGGCGCGTGGACGGACAGCACCGGAACGTCGTAGCGCATCGACAGGCCGGCGACGTTCGCGATGTCCTGGCTCGCCGACTCGTGCCAGACCATGAGCTCGACCCCGTCGTAGCCGGTCTCCGCGGCGTACCGGAAGGCGTCCTCGAGCTTCTCGGGATAGACCGAGGCCGTCGACAGTCCGACCGGAATCCCGCTCACGCCGCTGAGCGTACTCAGCTCGAGCCGAGCGCCATCAGCAGCGGGCCGAAAGTGATCACCAGGCCCACGAACAGCGCGAGTCCTAGGGTGAGGTAATCGGTGGTCTTGCGCAGGTAGTGCGTGAAGGTGACGATGCCGATGATCACGATGAACGCCAGCACGACGGTCAGCGCGATGGTCGGCCAGCCGCCGCCCCAGTTCCACAGCTTGAAGAAGCCGAAGAACAAGCCGGCACCGGCCACCAGGCCGAGCACGACCTCGGCGACGAGGGCGAGCCAGCCGCGGCCCTTGCCCTTCGGCTCGACCTGCTCGTCGGAGTCCTCGTCGGTGTCCTCGGCGTCGCCCGGCTTCGTGAGGAAGTCGGGGGTGGTGGATCCGGCGGGCCCGTCGTCGAACCGCTGGGCGCTCAGCGCCGCGGTATCGGGCGTCGCGGGCACTGCGGCGGCCTCGCGTACGTCCGGGTCCGGCCCGGGGACGGGCTTGACGTCGACGGTGTCCTCGGACTCGACCTCGGCGAACCGGGACTGCCGCTCGCGGACCTGAGCGGTGTTGAAGTCGGCGGTCGCCATGATCGGGGCGTCGGCCTGATCCCAGCGCGACCAGGCGAAGTCCTGGTCCTGCTGCGACTGTGCGGCTTGGGCGGGCGCGACGTCGGCCGCGTCGGCCGACTCGGCCGGGGCGGCGAAGTCGTCGGCCTGCGGCGTGGCCTCCGGCTCCTGCGACGCCGCAGGAGCCTGCGCGCCCCGTCCGCGGCGGAACAGCCCGCGGCGCGGTGCGGGCGCCTGGGCGCCGTCGGCGGCCTCGTCAGCGGCGGAAGCCTCGGGCTCCGGCTGCGCGGGCGCGGCGGAGGCACCGGCATCGGCGACGGCCGCGGCCAGGAAGGACGAGGTGACCGGCTCGTCGTCCTGCTCCTGCTGCGGCGCTGGATCGGGCTCGACAGCCGGGGCCGCGGGCGCCGCGGCCTCGGGCTGAGGCTCGACGGTGTCGGCGACCTGCTGGTACGCCGCCGGCTGCACCGGGGCGGCCGGCCGCTGCGGGGCCTCCTGCGCTGCCTGCTCGACGGGGGCCGCCTGCTCAGCGGCGTCGACGGCGTCCGGCGGAGGCGTGTCGTCGCGGACGACCGGGATCTCGCCGGTCAGCTCGGCGACGGTGATCGAGTTCTCGCCGCCGCGATGACGTCGGCGGCGTCCGCCCGCCGGCGGGGGCGGGGTGTCGCCGTCTCTGGCGAGCAGCTCCGCCAGCGAAATCCTTCGCTCCTCGCTCATGCACGTCACCGTCCTATGGCTCGTCGCCCTCGTGGGCGCTGCGCGTGGCGGAGTTGTCACATCCGCCACTCACGCCCTGTGTGGTCTCAGAAGATTCTACTTGTACACCGTGGCGCATCCGTGGCGGCACGCGCGGCGGTCCATTATGTTACTTCGCGCCTTTATTGAGCTTAACCACTGCTCTCGGCGTGAAGCCGGCCTGGGTATCCAGATACCGCAGGATCACGCCCTCGCGCAGGGCCCACGGGCAGATGTCGAGCTCCTCGACCTTCATCGCCCGCATCGCGGCCTCGGCGATCAGCGCGCCGGCGACGATCTGTCCCGCACGGTCGGAGCTGAGCCCGTCCAGCTCGCGACGGTCGGCCTCCGTCATCCGGCTGATGAAGGCGATGAGCTGGCTCAGTCCGCGCGCGGTCAGCGTGCGCTTGACCCGCGGTCCGGCCGACGAGGGCGCCGAGCCCGTGAGGCGGGCGAGTGTGCGCATCGTCTTCGACGTTCCCGCGACGAGGTCGGGGGTGCCGGCGGCCTGCAGTTGGGCAGCGGCGGGGGCGATCTCGGCGTCGAGCCAGTCGCGCATCATGGCGACGCGGCGGCGCCCGGGCGGATCGTCGGGCAGCCATTCGCGGGTGATCCGGCCGGCGCCCAGCGGCAGCGAGAGCGCGACGTCCGGCTCCTCGTCGACACCGTTGCTCATCTCGAGCGAGCCGCCGCCGATGTCGATGTTGAGCACGCGGCCCACGCTCCAGCCGTACCAGCGGCGCACCGCGAGCGCGGTAAGTCGGGACTCGTCGGCGCCGGAGAGCACCTCGACGACGACGCCGGTGGCCTCCCTGACGTGCGCCAACACGGTGTCGGTGTTGCTGGCGTCGCGGACCGCGGAGGTCGCGAAGGCCATCACCTCGGAGCAGCCGGAGCTGCGCGCGATCCTGGTGAACTCCTCGACGGAGTCGACGAGGGCGTCCTCGCCGGCCTGGCTGAGCCGGCCGCTGGGCTCGATCTTCTCGGCGAGCCGTAACGTGGCCTTCGTCGAGCTCATCGGCGTCGGATGCGCGCCCCAGTGGGCGTCGACCACGAGTAGGTGCACCGTATTGGACCCGATGTCGAGGACTCCCAATCTCACCCCGCCAATCTAGACCCGACTACGGTGGCCCCTGTGACCGACCTTCCGATGCCCGGCGTGCGGCGTCCCGTCCCGGAAGTCCCCCTGGACTTCCCGCGCGAGTGGCTGGAATTCATCGATCCCGCCGATCCCCGGCACCTGATCGCCGCGGACCTGACGTGGCTGCTCTCCTACTGGACGTGCATGTTCGGCACCGCGTCGTGCCACGGGATCGAGCCGGGCCGCGACACGGACGGCTGCTGCAGCCACGGCGCGTTCCTCTCCGACACCGACGACCGCAAGCGCCTGAAGAAGGCCGTCGCCGAGCTCACCGACGACGATTGGCAGTTCCGCGGTAAGGGACTGGGGAAGAAGGGCTACCTCGAGGAGGACGACCTCGACGACGAGCCCGCCCTGCGGACGCGCCGGTACGACGGTGCCTGCATCTTCCTGAACCGGCCGGGGTTCCCGGGCGGGGAGGGATGCGCCCTGCACGCCATGGCCCTGCGGACCGGCGTGGAGCCGCTGACCGTCAAGCCCGATGTCTGCTGGCAGCTGCCCGTCCGGCGCACCCAGGAGTGGATCGAGCGGCCCGACGGGGAGCAGATCCTGCGCACGACGATCGGCGAGTACGACCGGCGCGGCTGGGGCGCCGGCGGCCTCGACCTGCAGTGGTACTGCACGGGCTCACCCGAGGCGCACGTCGGCGCGCAGCAGGTGTGGCAGAGCTACGCTCCCGAGCTCACCGAGCTGCTCGGCGAGGAGGCGTACGCCGCGTTGGCCCGCGAGTGCGCGGCGCGCCAGGACCGCCTGGTCGCCGTGCACCCCGCTACCGCCGCCGCGACGGAGCGGCAGTCCTTCGACATGAAGTACGTGGAGCTGTAGCCCGCCTTTATCGGCTCTACGCCATCCTGGTCATGGCCAGGCGCGCCTGCACCCCGCCCTGGATCGGCCCACCGACGGCAATGGAGCGGGGTCCGGAATGGATGAGACTCAGGAAGATCCGCTGGCCAGCAGTGAGTGGAACGAGGCCGGAGATGACGCTGACGTTCTCCCACGTCATGGCGATATTCGTTGACTCCAGGATCTGCATCCCCTCGGCGTACACCTTGCACATGAGGCTCTCGCCCCCAGAGGCGCCCTCCCACGGCATCTGTGCGGTGACGAGGTACATCCCGGTAACCCGAACCGTCAGCCCCGCGCGAGTGGCCTGGGCCTCACCGTTGGGCGCATTCAGATCCGTCTCGACGGACCACGTCGGCATCCACGCGCTCAGCCCGTTCAGATGGTGCACCCCGCATGTGACAGACGCGGTCGGCCTCAGGTCAGCGGACGGGCTCGCCCCATCAGGCGCGCCCGGCGCATCGCGCGACTCGGCGGAAGCGGGCGGACCACTCTCCTCGAGCTCGGCGATCGAGGCCGTCAGATCCGCCTCATATGCGCCGAGCCCGGCGAACAGCACAGGGTCATCTTCGAATTCGGTGCGGGCTCGGCCCAGCCAGGCGAGAATCTCCTCGTCCGAGTGCTGCCGTCCGAAGCCTTCGGCGGCAAGCCCGTCCGCATGCGACTGCCAGCGCATGCCGCGCGTGGCGAGGAAACGGTCGACTGCGGCGAGCGCCTTCAGCTCGGAGCTCGGTGCCCCACCCCCGCAGCCGTACAGCGCACGCGGCAACGCCCCGTCGCCGAAGACCTCGATGAAGGCGCGGTCGAGGTCGATCGCCCCCTGACCGTCATCGACGATCGCATCCCACACGGGGCGGGCGATGAGAGCGAAGACGAGCGGTACGCCGTCGAACGTCGTGCCGGAATCCGAGGCCGGCTCAGCCTCCTCGTAGAGCCCTAGCCAATCGGACATGTTGCGAACCAGGTTGCTGATGACGTCGTGGATGGACGGATCCCAGCCGCCGGACGGCCACCCGTCGTCCGTCCAGTACCTCCCGGACTTCGTCGCCTGCGCGATTCCGGCCGCAATCAGCTCGGTGTTCCGGCTGTCGTCCGGAGTGATGCCACCGTAGTAGTCGTAGTCTCCGACGATCGGCAGCGCCGCAGGACGATAGACGCCGCCCGGCTCCCGGCTGAGGACTACCATCGCGGCCTCGGTGTACGTCAGGCTCACCCCGGTGATGGCGCAGTTCACGTCGTACATGCCCACGCCGGGATCGTACCGATGTGCCCGCCGCACTGGCCTGCCGGAACTTAACAGCACTAGCCCATAACGCGTCCTGCGGAAACATGTGCATCGAATGCTTGCTACTCACGGGTAACTGCATCCGCTGCTACCTACTCATCGGTAGGACCTCATCGCAGAATCTCACCGCACGCGGGTACTAATGCCAGCGGCGACTAGGGCTCGAGCTTGTAGCCGAGGCCGCGGACGGTGACCAGGTGCTTCGGGTTGGCCGGATCCGCCTCGATCTTGCCGCGCAGGCGCTTGACGTGAACGTCGAGCGTCTTGGTGTCGCCCACGTAGTCGGCGCCCCAGACGCGGTCGATGAGCTGCCCGCGAGTGAGCACGCGGCCACTGTTGCGCAGGAGGTACTCGAGCAGGTCGAACTCCTTGAGCGGCAGAGTCACGGCCTCGCCACCGACGGTCACCACGTGCCGCTCGACGTCCATGCGGACGGGGCCGCCCTCAAGCACCCCGTCGTCCAGGCCGTCGGCCGCCGCGGTGTCGGCGCCGCGGCGCAGCACCGCGCGGATGCGGGCGATGAGCTCCCGGGCCGAGTAGGGCTTGGTGACGTAGTCGTCGGCGCCCAGTTCGAGACCCACGACCTTGTCGATCTCGCTGTCGCGCGCGGTCACCATGATGACCGGCACGGACGAGCGGGCCCGCAGCTGCTTGCACACGTCGGTGCCGCTCATGCCGGGCAGCATGAGGTCGAGCAGGACGATGTCGGCGCCGGCGGAGTCGAAATGCCGCAGGGCCTCGGCACCGTCGGTCACGACGGTGGTCTCGAACCCCTCCTTGCGGAGCAGGAACGCCAGAGGGTCGGCCAGCGACTCCTCGTCCTCGACGATCAGTACGTGTGTCACCGCAGTACATCCTCACTGTGGTCATTGCGCTCTGCAGGTACCGCGCCCGGCTCGACCGGCGCCGGCAGCACCAGCGTGAAGGTCGAACCCATGCCCGGCTTGCTCCAGAGCCTAATGGTGCCGCCGTGGTTCGCGGCGACGTGTTTGACGATGGCGAGACCGAGTCCGGTCCCGCCCGTCATCCTGGACCGCGCCTTGTCGACGCGGAAGAAGCGCTCGAAGACGCGCTCCTGATCGTCGGCGGCGATGCCGATCCCCCGGTCGGTGACCGCGATCTCGACCGATGCGGCGTCGTCGGGCCCGGCGGCGGGGCGCAGGCGACGACTGATCGAGACCTGGGTGTGCTGCGGCGAGTACGCGATCGCATTGGAGATGAGGTTCGACAGCGCAGTGAGCAGCAGCGTGTCGTCGCCGCGAACCTCCAGCCCGGAGGGCTCGTCGACGATGAGGGAGATGTTGTTCGCCTCGGCGGAGACCTGGGCGCGGGCCACGGCCTCGCCGACCACGTCGTCGACCTCGACGCTCCCGAGGTCGGGCAGCTTCTCCGCGCCCTGCAAGCGGGAGAGCGCGATCAGCTCGTTGACCATGTTGCCCATGCGCGTCGATTCGACGAGGACACGGGAGCCGAAGTGCCGCACCGCCTCCGGGTCGTCGTCGGATTCCAGCAACGCCTCGGCGAGCAGGCCGATCGCGCCGACAGGGGTCTTGAGCTCGTGCGAGACGTTGGCCACGAAATCGCGGCGGGTGGCCTCCATGCGCTGGTTCTCGGTGTCGTCGTCGGCGTAGACCACGGCGTACCGCTCGTCGGGCTCGGCACCTTCGATGAGGTCCACCTGGCAGCGCACCGCGATGCTCGCCCGGTCGGACCGGCGCGAGACCGTCAGTTCGACGGTGCGCGGCGCCCCGGTCTCCAGTACCAGGGAGGCGGCCTGCCAGACGCGGTCGTCGAGGAGCTGCTCGCGGATTAGCGAGAACTCCTCGGCGCGGGGATTGAAGGCGATGACGTCGCGGAAGCGGTCGACGACCACGAGCCCGGTGGGCGACTCCCGGATCACCGCCCGCTGCAGCTCGGCCACCGTCATGCGGGTCGGGCTCTCCGGGGCGGCGGTCGTCACCCGCTGCCGGAGGCGCTGCGCGAACCATCCGATGAGGGCGCCCGCCAGGGCGAACACCACACAGAGGGCCACAGTCACGCGGTCAGTGTACCCAGGTTCTCCACCGATTCTTCACATCGGGAACGGTTGGTGAACAACGAGTTACCGGTCGGCGTCCACCTCGACAACGGAGGCGTACTCGGGGTGCGTGGCCACGTAATTCGCAACGTACGAGCACACGGCGCGGCCCTGCTTACCCGACGCGACGATGTCGTCGAGAGCGGTCTTGGTCAGCACGGCCGCATAGCCGTTGCCGCCGTATTCGGCGTCGACCACCGTATGGGTGAGCAGTCGCACGTCCACCTCGTCGACGTAGTCGAGGAAGCCCGCTTGCTCGCCGTCGACGGTGAGCACGTAGCGCTCCTGCTCCGGGGATTTGGTCACAGTCACCTCAGCCATGTAGTCCAAACTATCGCCTGGGCGCCACCGGGGCCTGAGGAATAACTTAAGGGGCGGTACCGATTTTGTCGGTACCGCCCCGTCGTCGATCGTGGGACTACTTGGCGCCCTGATTGGCGACCGCGGCGGCGCCCGCGGCGGCGGCCTCCGGGTCGAGGTAGGTGCCGCCCGGGTTGGCCACGGCGCCGTCCTCGGTGAACGAGTAGGTCAGGGGAATGCCGGTGGGGATGTTGAGCGCGGCGATGTCGGCGTCGGAGATGCCGTCGAGGTGCTTGACCAGCGCGCGCAGCGAGTTGCCGTGCGCGGCGACCAGCACCGTCTTCCCCTGCGCGACCTGCGGCTCGATGACGGCCTGGTAGTACGGGATGAAGCGCTTGACCACGTCGAGCAGGCACTCGGTGAGCGGGACCTGCGGCAGGTGCGCGTACCGCGGATCGCCGGTCTGGCTGTACTCGTTCTCCGGGTCGATCGCGGGCGGCGGGGTGTCGTAGCTGCGGCGCCACAGCATGAACTGCTCGTCGCCGTACTTCTCCTTGGTCTCGGCCTTGTTCAGGCCCTGCAGCGCCCCGTAGTGGCGCTCGTTGAGGCGCCAGTCGCGGATCACGGGGATCCAGTGCCGGTCGGCGGCGTCGAGGGCGAGGTTCGCGGTGGTGATCGCGCGGCGCAGGAGCGAGGTGTAGAGGACATCCGGCAGCAGGCCGGCCTCCTTGAGCAACTCGCCGCCGCGGACGGCCTCGCCGCGCCCCTTCTCCGTCAGCGCCACATCGACCCAGCCGGTGAACTGGTTGGACGCGTTCCACTCGCTCTCGCCGTGGCGGAGCAGGATCAGGGTGCCGTAGGTCATGCGCCGTAGTTTAACGCCCGCCGGATCGGCCCACGCAGGTCCGCGACGCTGCCCTCCGGCGTGCGCGGCGGAGCCAGCGACCGGGCGCCGTGGAGTCGGTCGAAGAGGAGCCCCTCAAGCAGGCTGACCAGGTCGGCCGCGGCCCGGCCGGGGTCGACGGTGCCGACTCTGCTCACGACCACCGCGCACGGTTCTGGTCCTGTCTGAGGGCCTGATCATGTACCTCTCCCCCGACGAGGCCGACGCCCTCGCGGACACCCTGCTGGCCGCGGGCGTCGGCCGCTGGTGCCTGGACCTCAGCGCCGCGGGCGTGGGCTCGGTGATGGCCGAGCGGAACCGCGGCATCCTGCGGCACGCGCCGTGGCGGTTCCTGCCCGCGGACGGCGTCGCCCACATCGAGGCTCGTGGGTGGCACGCGGATCAGATCTCACCACTGTTCCCCGCCGCTGTGGCCCTCGGCCGCCTGGACTGGACGGAGGCCCACCGTCTGGCCGCGGGGCCGCAGCCCGACCCGCGCGATCCGGGCCACGCCCCGTGGAGCGGCGTCGTGACGTACTCGCCTCGGGCGTGATCGGACCAACACTCCACGGAGTGGATCGATCCCAGCAGTCCGGTAGCTACTGCGAATTCCGCCAGCGCAGCAGGGCCTCGATGACCGTGTAGTCGAAGCCGGGTGCAGACAGCTCGGCGGTGAACTCCGTCGCGCCCTCCGCGACGAGCTGGTCGGCGAAGGTGAGCGCCTCGTCGACGCCGACACCGCGCGGGATGGCCACGTTGTGCGCGATCTCCTTCGGGTCGCGGCCGATCTTCGCGCACGCCTCCGCGAGCACCGCCGACTTGTGCCGATAGGTCTCCAGGTCCACGAAGTAGTGCCACACCGAGGCGTACTGCGCCACCAGTGGGAGGGTCTTCTTCTCGCCGCCACCGCCGATGAGGATCGGGATATCACGGGTGG
The DNA here is from genome assembly GCF_007858435.1 of Tsukamurella asaccharolytica. Classification (GTDB taxonomy): domain Bacteria; phylum Actinomycetota; class Actinomycetes; order Mycobacteriales; family Mycobacteriaceae; genus Tsukamurella; species Tsukamurella asaccharolytica. The sequence goes on from NZ_VIGW01000002.1 coordinate 136,975, forward strand.
GAGCGGGATTGAGCTTGCTCCACCGCTCGGTGATCCGCGGCAGGGCCGCCCCCAGGTCGTCGAGGCGCGAGCCGGCGGTGCCGAATTCGAATCCGTACTCGTCGTAGTCGCGCTGGAACCAGCCGGAGCCGATGCCCAGGATCAGGCGACCTTTCGAGATGTGGTCGACGGTGCGCGCCATGTCGGCGAGAAGATCGGGGTTGCGGTAGCTGTTGCAGGTGACCAGCGCGCCGATCTCGATCCGCGAGGTCTGCTCCGCCCACGCGGCCAGCATCGTCCAGCATTCGAGGTGGGTCCCGTCGGGGTCGCCCGAGAGCGGGAAGAAATGGTCCCAGTTGTAGACGACGTCGACGCCCAGTTCCTCGAGCTTGGCGACGGCGTCGCGGAACTGCTGGTACTCGGTGAAATGCTGGGGCTGAAGTTGGACTCCGATGCGCATGGAGTCGACGCTACTCAGCGGACAGCGGGCGCGCTGGCCGAACCGGGGAGAACCACGATGACCAGAGCGAATGCGGCGGCGATGGCGACCGACACCGCGACCACCAGCCCCGTCCACCCGAGCGCGGCGAACGCCGCGCCGCCCGATGCCCCGAGCACCGAGGAGCCGGCGTAGTAGCAGAACAGGTACCCCGACGAGGCCTCCGCCCGGTGCTCGGTCGCGAGCCGGCCGACCCAGCCGCTGGCCACGCTGTGCGCCGCGAAGAAGCCCGCGGTGAAGACGACCATCCCCGCGAGTACGGAGGGCGTCGAGTCCGGCAGCGTGCCCACCAGGCCGGCACCCATCGTCGCGATGGACGCGAGCAGCACGCGGCGCCGGCCGTGGCGGTCCGCGAGCCGGCCCGCCGCCCCGGACGAGACGGTGCCCGCGAGGTAGATCAGGAAGACCAGCCCGACGACGCTCGGCGCGAGCGCGAAGGGCTCGGCCAGCAGCCGGAATCCGAGGAAGTTGTAGACGCTGACGAAGCCGCCCATCAGCAGGAAGGCGAGCACGAACAGTGTTACGAGCTCGGGCCTGCGGAGGTGACCGACCATGCCGCGCATCGTCGTTCCCACCGAGACCGGCTTCGGCACATGGTATCTCGATGCGGGCAGGGTGCGGATCATCACCACGGTCAGCGCCGCGGCGGCCACCGCGAAGAGCTCCATGGCGCCGCGCCAGGCCATCACGTCGAGCCCGACCGCCGTGACCACGCGGCCGAGCAGACCGCCGATCGTCGTGCCCGCGACGTACCGCCCCATCGCCCCGCCCAGGTCGCGCCCGTCGACCTCCTCCGCCAGGTAGGCCATGGCGACGGCGGGGACGCCGGCGAGCGCGATCCCCTGCAGCCCTCGGAGGATGAGCAGAACGGGCAAGGTCGGCGCGAGCGGGATCACCAGGCCGAGCAGGACGGCGGCGACGGCCGACGCCGTCATCACCCGGGTGCGGCCGAAGCGCTCGGAGAGCGCACTGACGGGGATGATCGCGATCGCCAGCAGACCGGTGGTGACGGAGACCGCGAGCGCGGAGACGGCGGGTGCGGAGCCGAACACCCGGGTCAACTCCGGGAGCACCGCCTGGGTCGAGTACATCGAGCCGAAGGTCGTCAGGCCCGCGACGAACAACGCGAGGGTCGTCCGACGGTACGCGGGCGTCCCTGCGCGGAGCGGCGCGGTCCCGGTGCTCTCGACAGCGGCGGTCATAGCGCCCACGGTGCCCCCGAAGCACCGATGTGAAAAATGCATGGATACGACCACAGTGATAGAAAGAACGCATGCCCCCAGGTGACAGGCCCGCGCCCAGTACGTTGGACGACCTCGTGCGGTTCATCACACTGGCCGAGACCCAGCACATGACCGACGCGGCGGCGACGCTGCGGATCACTCAGCCCACGCTCTCGCGCACCCTCGCCCGCCTCGAAGCGGAGATCGGGGAGCCGCTCTTCGACCGGCGGCACGGACGCCTCGTGCTCAACGCGAGCGGCGAGATCTACCTCGATCACGCCCGGCGGGCGCACGCCGAGTTGGAAGCGGCGCGGGCGCAGATCGCGGACCTGCGGAACCCGTCGCAGGGCACGATCCGGCTCTCCTTCCTGCACTCCTTCGGCGTCGCACTGGTGCCGCGGCTCGTCTCCGGCTTCCGCGCGCGGGAGCCGCGCGTGAGCTTCGAGCTGTCGCAGTTCGCCGCCGGGACGGTCACCGAGCGGGTGCTCGCCGACGAGGCCGACCTCGCGATCGTCTCGCCCCGACCGGCTACGAGCGCCGTCGCCTTCGGCCTGCTCGCGGTGCAGCGCCTGGCGCTCGCGGTCCCCGACGGGCATCCCCTGGCGGAGCGCCCGTCGGTGCACCTCTCCGAGGCCGCCGACGCAGACTTCATCACGATGCACCCCGAGTTCGGCCTGCGGCGCATTCTCGAGGAACGCTGTGCCGCGGCAGGTTTCCGGCCGCGGATCGCCTTCGAATCGTCCGAGTCCTTCACCGTGGCGGGCCTGGTCGCGGCTGGGCTCGGGGTGGCCCTGCTGCCGGTCGACGAGGATCCGCTGTGGCCGCCGGGCCTCGTGCTGGTGCCCATGTCCGGGCCCGCACCCACCCGCGAGGTGGGACTCATCTGGCGGCCCGACACCGCCCTCCCCCGAGCCGTGCGCGCCTTCCGCGACTACGCGTTCGAATCCTGATCACGGCGGGCGACGGCGAAGATCCGGCGGAAAGGTAGGACCGTCCCGAAATCCTGTGGCGGGTAAGCGATGTTCAGCTCCGCCTTGTACCGGACGACGAAGTCCTCGCGCGCGGCACCGTCGAGCCGCGCGAGCACGGGACGCGCACCCGTGCCCGAGATCCACTCGAAGACGGCGTCGGGCCCCTGCAGGACGTGCAGGTAGGTGGTCTCCCAGACATCCACCTGCCAGCCCGGGCGCTGCAGCGCTGCAAGATACTCGGCCGGCTCGCGCACGTCGATGCGGCGGAAGTCGGTGACGCCGTGCTCTGCGGCGAGGCGCCACAACAGCGCGTGCGAGGGCGCGTCCTGGTTGCCCGGCACCTGGAAGGCGAACGCGCGGCCGGCACCGTCGGCGGTAGCGGGCAGCAGGTCGATGTGCCGGTCGACCCACTGGTACATGGCGTTCGAGACGATCACGTCGGGCCGCTCGCCATCGGGCCGCCACGCGGCGGCGTCCCCGGTCTCGAAGGTGACCCTCGAGTCCGTCACGTCGGCGCGGGCGCGCTGGATCATCTCCTCGCTGGAGTCCACCCCGTGGATCGCCGCCTCCGGCCAGCGGGCGCGCAGCGGCGCGACGTCGTTGCCCGGGCCGCACCCGAGATCGACGACGGTGCGCGCGTCGCCGGGGATGCGCGCGAGCAGGTCGGAGAACGGCCGGGTGCGCTCGTCGCCGTAACGGAGGTACTGGGACGGATCCCACCGGTGGGAAGGCATAGTGCTATCCAATCAGCTCGGCGGCAGAGGTGGGCCGTGGACGTTCCTCATCGAGACGACGCCGGGCTGCAGTGTCGGTCCGGGGAGCGGAGAGTGTGCCCGGAAGGCGCGCAATGTCTCATTCCACCCCGGCCCCGGATCGAGCGGGCCACCGTGTCCGCCGGACGGTAATCTGACGACGTTCACCGGGGTGCCACGCTGCCGGGCGACGTCGGCGTACTCGGTCACGACCGAGTAGTGGATGATCCGGTCGTCCGCCGCGTGCACGATCGTGATCGGCACGCTCGCGTTGATCCGCTCGATGGGGTTGACGAGCTCGTACCGGCGGGGAACGACGCTGCGCTCACCGCCGAGGACGTCGCGCGCGTTGGTGGTGATCCGTCCGGTCGCGGCCATGTTGAGTGCAGCGCCGAGCGCGACCACGGCGCGCGGGACCACGCGCGGAGGCGGGCCCGGTCCGGCGGACGGATCCACAGCCCGCGACGCGGTCCAGGCCGCGAGTTGTCCACCGGCCGAATGCCCGCCCGCGATCACGTCGTGAACGCGCACCTGAGTCGTTCTCCTGGCCAATGAGGAGACGAAGTCGACCGCCGCGGCGACGTCCGAGAAGGTCGTCGGCCAACCGCCACCGCTGCCGACCCTGCGGTATTCGATGTTCCACACCGGATGCCCACGGGACTGGAGCGCCCGCGCCAGCGGCTCGAGAAGGTCCGCGCTGGACCACGCCTTCCAGCCTCCCCCGTGAATGAGGACGACCGTCGATCGGAGGGGCACCGTGCTTGTGGGCAAATAGAGCGTGCCCTGTGTTTGATCGTCCGCCCCGACACGGAGATACGGGATAGTGGTCACGGAGCCCGGGGGTAGTAGCCGAGTTGCGAGCGGATCCACCGCAGGCTGGGGCGGAGCGGATCCGGCGGTCGCCGCAATGACGACGAGCGCGAGCAGGATCGACCACGGCGTGCGGGCGCTCCGACGAAGGCGACGGAGGATGTCTCTCTCGGAGGGCACGTTCGGGTCCTTCGTTCGCTGGGGTAGCCGACCGCCGCGTCAGCACCCCGTCGATCGAACCGCCGGATGGCGCCGGGCGGTACCTGCGGTCCGGCTGGACCTCCTGCCGATCGGCGGAGATGCACCGGCCACCAGGCCGACGTATCGGGCACCCGTTCGGATTCACTGGAATCGCAGCTGAGATCGGGGCACACTGAGAGTTCACAGACCGGTGGCATTTGGGGGGTACGCATGATCCGCGTCGTGGTCATCGATGATGAGGAACTGGTGCGGTCGGGCTTCCAGCTCATCCTCGATGCCGCTGCCGACATCGAGGTGGTCGCCACCGCGGTGGGGGCGCAGGGCGTACGGGCGGCCAGCATGCACCGCCCGGATGTGGTTCTGCTCGACATTCGCATGCCGGACGTGGACGGTCTGACCGTCTTGCGCCAACTGCGGGCGCTGAAGTCTCCCCCGACGGTGGCCATGCTGACCACCTTCGACTCGGACGAGTACATCGCCACCGCTCTGCGCAGCGGGGCAGCGGGATTCATCCTGAAGGACACCGGCCCGGAGCAGCTGGCGCAGCTGGTGCGCACGCTGGCCCACGGCGGGGTGGTGCTGTCGCCGCAGGTCTCCCAGACCGTCGTCGACAGGTACCTCGGGGCCGGGGCAGGTTCCCATTCCGCCCATCAGGTGAGCCGCTTGACCGACCGCGAACGCGCCGTGCTGGTTCTCATCGCCGAGGGGCTTTCCAATGCTGAAATCGGTAAGCGGATCCACGTCAGTGTCGGCACCGTCAAAGATCACATCAGTGCGATCTTCGCGAAACTCTCCGTCGGGAGCAGAGTCCAAGCCGCAATCATCGCGCAGCAAGCGGGCATGCTGTCGGGCAACTCCGTAGGCAACCAGAAATCGTGACGATCGTTCCCGCGGGCGCCTCCTCCTCCACGAAGAGGAAACTACTCACGGAGGGGGTGCTCATCACGGCAGCGGGTGCGGACGCCGCACTCACTCCAGCCTCCGCAGTGCACCTGTGGTTCGCCGTATCCGTGGCAGTCATCGCTGTCGCCGTTCGCAGGCGATGGCCGATCGCCGCATTCCTGGGGAGCATTTTCGCGCTTTTCGCGTCGAGCGCGATGATCGCTGTCGTCATCACTCTTTTCAACGTGGCAACCAGGTTCGATCAGCGAAGACTACTCGGCAGTTTCGCTGCGATAGCTGCAATCGGATACATCTGGACCACCCTTCAGATCACCGAGACAGCCATTGATTTCTCCGTCTATACGGCGTCGGACGCCGTCATCGTGGGGCTGTACGCGACGATGACCGCAGTCGCACCGATCGTCATGGGCAGGCTCGTCCGCACCCGCGAGGAATTGCGCGAACGGCTGATCGACATCGAGCAGGTCCGCGAGCACGAACGGCAACTCGACGCGCAGGCGATACTGGCGAAGGAACGGAATCAGCTCGCGCGAGAAATGCACGATGTGGTTTCGCACCAGGTCAGCCTGATCGCGGTTCAGGCCGCGGCATTACAAGTCAGTTCACCGGACCCTGCCGCCAAAGAGACTGCCGGCACGCTTCGACGCCTCGCGGTGAACACCCTCGAGGAACTGCGCCACATGGTGAACCTGCTCCGCGCCTCGGGGGGCACCGGTTCCGGCCTTCACCCTCAGCCGACACTGACCGACCTCGAGCGCCTGATCGACACGAGCGGAATCGAGACGCGTCTCGACGACAATGCAGCACGATCAGACCTCGATCCGGCATTGCAGCGCGCCGTCTATCGCACCGTTCAAGAAGCGCTGACCAATGTGAGGAAGCACGCTCCAGGCAGTTCAGCCGTGGTGAAGATCGACCACACGGCGACTGCACTCAACGTCACGATCACCAATACGCGGCCGACTCGGCCCGTACTCGCTCTGCCCAGTGCTCGGCATGGCCTGATCGGTCTCCAGGAGCGAGCCGCACTGCTCGGTGGTGTGATGTCGACCGAGGAGACGTCCGACGGCGGCTTCCGCCTCAGCGTGTCACTGCCCACCCGGACCAGCACGCAGGAGACTACAGCCGCGCCGGGTGCCGACGGAGACCGTCGGCCGTTGTCCGAGCAACGGCGTCGGAGCGATTCGAGCCAGGAACAACTCTGACATCCGGTCGGCGAAGGGATTCCAGCCGGATGGATGCGGACCTCCCGCCAGGAGCCCGTGTACAGTCCGGCCGGCCCGACCGACCATTGAGTGGTGGGCGTGCATGAAGGACCGCGGCGGGTACGGCACCTGACGAGCCAGTTCGATGCTTGACTGGTCGCTGCTGCGCGGACCGCTACCGCTCACCGCGCTCGTGCTGGGCGGCCTCTGCGGGCTGTATCTGCTGTACGGCCGGGGTCGTCGCTGGTGGTTACGAGCGCTTCCCCTCGTCGGCGTATTCGCCGCTACCGGCGCCATCGTCGTCAACAGGCTGATCGACTACCACCTGTACACACCCACACCCATCCTGGTTGTCGTATGGATCGGCGTCGGACTCGGATCGATCGGCCTCGGCGTCCTTCGAGCGCGGAGAGCGCCGTGGAAACGCTGGATCGCCTCGGCGGTGTCGGTGTTGATCGTTCTCACCGTGGCAGCGGGCGAGGTCAACCGGTACTACGGTCATTATCCCACTCTTCGATTCGCGCTCTCTCTCCCGATCTCCGGCGAAAGCGACTTCACGTCGATCGGGGGGCCGGTCCGCGATCCGCAGCGCGCGATCGCGGGCCGCAGCCTTCACGAGAACTGGACCCCCACGAAGCGGCCGAGTGTCCACGGCACGCTGGCGCAGGCGGACATTCCCGGAAGGCTTTCCTCTTTCCCTGTGACTCGACGCGCCTTCATCTACCTGCCGCCCGCCTACCTGGATCCCCGCCGCCCGCTACTGCCCGTTCTGGTGTTACTCCACGGCCACCCGGGGACGCCCTACGACTGGGTGAGCGGGGGCGAGATCGCCGCGGTGATGGATCGTTTCGCGGCGGCGCACAACGGACTGGCCCCCGTCGTCGTCATGCCTGATTCGACGGGGGCAGCGTTGCGCAATCCTCTCTGCGTCAACTCCCGCCTGGGCAACAGCGAGACGTACCTCGCAGACGATGTGCCGGCGTGGATCCGGAGCAACTTGCAGGTCGACACGAACCCGCGCCGTTGGGCGGTCGCCGGACTGTCGTACGGCGGGACCTGCGCGCTGCAACTGGCTCTCCGCAGGCCCTCTGCGTACCCGACGTTCGTCGACATCTCAGGCGAGGCTGAGCCGTCGCTCGGAAGTCGCGACAAGACCGTCCGTGCAGCGTTCAACGGCGACACCAAGTCCTACAAAAAGGTGAACCCCCTCGAGATTTTGGCCAATGACCCCGCGCCGGCTGGTGTGGCCGGTGTGCTGACCGTGGGCCGCGACGACACCGAGTTCATCCCCCAGCAGCGGACGGTTCTCGCGGCGACGCGGCGGGCCGGGATGGATGTCCGGCTGCTCGAGGTTTCAGGAGCGCACAATTGGGAAGCCTGGGCCGGCGGTCTACGGCAATCCTTGCCCTGGCTCGTTGCCCGCCTGGGCATCACGGCACCCTGACGCACACGGTCCTTCAGGGGCAACGGGGTTCATCGTGGCACTGTGGGCGCGGCGGGCCCTTCTCTCGCCAGGAAGTTGTACATGACGTGCCAGAGCCACTCGGCGGGCCCTCGGTCGAAGTGGCGCAGCCACAGCCACGAGAACGCGATCAGTATTGCCGAGATCGAGACCATGGCCACGGTGGTGGCCGCGAGATGGGGCAGCTGCGCGAACCAGGGCTGATCGAAGAATGTCCGCGACCCGAGCACACCGAGAATGTTCTGCAAGAGATAGCAACTCAACGCCATTCGCCCGACATGCGACACGGTGCGCCCGACTCGGCCGAACTCTCGCCGGACGGCGTATTCGGCGACCAGGGCGAGCAGACCGAACGACACGCCCCACGCGAAGAAGTAGCGCGCCCAGTGGCCGTGCTCGGGAGCGAGGAAGTACGTGGTCACGAAGTCCAACGGGAGTGCGAGACCGAAGCCTGCGACCATGAGGACGTAGCGCAACTTGCGCCGGTGCGGCTCGAACACCCCATGCCGGTAGAGCAGACCACCCACCAGGAAGAGCGCCCCAGCCATGAACACCACCGTGGTGAACTCTGCATTCACAATGAGGGGTTCAGGGAAGCTACGCAGGTTGCTCAGCACGAGGTCCCACCACGTCCCCGTCGCCGGATCAGCGTGGCCCATCGCCTCCGGTTCCGGATTCGGTGTCCGACTCGGGCGGGCGCTCCCGTCGGACGCCGAATCCTGCGACGACAGGCTGAGGTGCGCCATGTACCCGTCATGAATCACCATGAACAACAGGGCGAACCAGATCTGAAAGCGGTCGGCGAACAGGACCAGGAATGCCACCACGAAGGCGACCACGGCGTACGCGCGCAAGACGTCGAACTGCACGACGAGGATGTAGTTCAGAAGACCGTCGATGAACAGCAGCAGGCAGCGGATGGGGTACTTGCCCGGCCACCGCTTGCCCCGACGCACCGCAGATCGATGCTGGATCGCCAGACCGATGCCGAACATGATGGTCAGCAGCCCTAGGAATTTTCCATTAGGGAACCACTGCGCGAGCCCCGCGAGATCAGGTCCGTGATCCGAAGGGTCGCGCGCAGCGGTGGTGAAGATCCAGATATTCGACGCCAGGGTGCCCAGGATCGCAATGCCACGCAGGACATCCAGTGCTGCCAGGCGGCGCCCGGGATCCGACGATCGCTCTTCAGCGGCGGGGTCGAGCAGAGGCGGGGAACTCATACCTCAAGACTCGGCGGACCGCCGGCCGCCCGGTACTGGCGACCTCGCTGAAATCACCAGCCGAGCGGCTGGAATCCCGCCTCGATCGCGGCAGCGAGGTGATCAACCCCCTGGCTCAGGGGCGGGCGGTGGAGGGACTGCTGCACCCCCGGAAAGGATTACGGATCCGTGCAGCAGCCCCGCCTCCTTCTAGTGAGCGAGCTTCAGTCCGACGACCCCGCCGATGATCGCGACGATGCAGAGAATCTTTGCTATCGAGGCAGTTTCCGCGCCCGTCGCCATCGCGTAGATCACCGTGAGGGTCGCACCAATGCCCACCCACACCGCGTACGCAGTGCCAGTCGGAAGGTCGCGCATTGCGAGGGCGAGACCGACCATGCTTACTACGAGGGCCACGACAAAGACGACCGTAGGAGTAAGTTTGGAGAATCCTTCCGACTTGCCCAGTGCCGTGGCCCACACGGCCTCAATGATTCCGGAAGCGATCAGGATGATCCACGCCATGGTGAGTACCCTCCTCAGGTACACACCGTCTTTTCGCTGGCCGGGTACGGTGTGCCTCGTCCGGGATGTCACTAGCGACGCTTAGAACCATACACGGAAAGGGTGAACTCGCAAGACGGAGTGACCGCCAATAGAGGCTTGGGCGAACTCAGCCGCGACGCTCCTCCGTGACTACCGACAGATCGCGACGCAACGAGCGCTTCCTGTGCGTGACGTAGAGAACGGTCCATCGTGTGGTCAAGTTCGGCAACAGTTCCTTGTCCCGCAACTTGACGCGGACGGCCACCAGATTGCTCAGCCGATCCTCTCGCGCGATCACATGCTCGGCATACGCTGTCACCGATTCACGGTCCCACCCCGTCGGCGCGACAACACTGCGCACTCGCGGCAATCCATCCACGTCAGAATTCTAGACCGGCACCATTCGACAGGCCAAAATGCGCCGCGTCAGGGCCGATCCGCTTCAGGGGAGCGCGTTTTCACAGCCCGAAACCTCGCCACAGGGCGCCGATCACAGATCTCATGCTGAACAGGAGCTTGACGGTTTTCCCAGCAGGTGAACTGAACACTGTAAGACAATTGCCACAAACGGTCCTCGCGGCGCACTGAACGGGCTCCGCGTTCCACCCCTTCGCATCCGACCAGCAGCTGCCTGCGATACCCCCGGCGTACCGGCCGCGGATTCGCAGAAGCATTGAATCTGGCTGTGCAACAGGGCATTCTGAAATGCCCAACCGGTCGGTCCGCGGTCCGCGCGGCTCAGCGCAGATCGCCGCGCGGCCGCCCGAGTCGAACATTCGGCACCAGGCGATGACGTTGCGCTCGGATAGTCGGCGACGGGACAGAAAAGGCCGAAATGCGACTATTTCGCTATCTCGCTCGACATAGTCGCTGAGTTTGACTTCATCCCGAATCGTCAGACTTTCCACTCTTCGGTTGACGACTACAACCGAGACCACTCACCACGCCCCGCGGGGCAAGAAGGAGCAGCGCACCTACCGTCAGCAGCGCCCCTGGCAGGACCTGTCAACCGGAGAAGCGGCGGGTCCAAACTCAACCCTGATGCACTTCAGGATGAGTTCGCGAGAACCCCCTGGTTATCAGAGCTTTGCAACCGGCGCAAGCGCTTGCCGAAATTGATTGTTTTTACAGCTAACCAGAGCTCGGCTTGGTAGCGTCCACGGCGCGGGTCACATCAGACACCGCTTTCGAATGACTGACCAGTCAAATCAATGGAGGCGCACCGTGGGATCGAAAAACATCATCCTCATCAGCTGGCCCGAGTCGGGACCGGCGTACGAGGCGTTCAGCAAGTTCAAGGACCTGGATTCGGGCTCGATCACCATCGACGGCTCGGCTGTCGTCGAACGCCAGGACGATGGCCAGCTCAAGGTCACCGACGGTCAGGACAACGTGATCGGGCTCGGCACCCTCGGGGGCGCCGGACTGGGCACGCTGATCGGAATTCTCGGCGGACCCCTCGGCGTGCTGCTGGGCCTGGCGGGCGGTTCCCTCGTCGGAGCGGGATTCGATGTGGCACGCGGCGGTGACAGCGACGATGTGATCTCGCATCTGAGCAGCGCACTGCCGGCGGGAACGACGGCGATCATCGCCGAGGTCGAGGAGAGCGATCAGTCGGCCCTCGATGATTTCGCTCTGCGCAGCGGAGGTGCGTTGATTCGCCGCGACGAGGACGAGGTTCTCGGCGAGATCTCCGCAGCTGAGGATGCCGCTGACGCGGCGGCGGACGCGGCGCGGCAGAAGGCTCACGAGGCCAAGAAGGAAGAGCGCAAGGAGAAGCGCGACGAGCGCGTGGCCAAGCTCAAGGCCAAGCTCAAGGGATAACAGCCCACCACTGCTGCGGCAGTAGTCGCGCCCGCGCTGAGGGCACGACTACTGCCGCACCAGTCCCTTTCTGCCCGTCAGTCGTGACAAGCTGCTCCACATGCCGCTTCCACAATGAGAGATTGAATTGGTCTCTAGAATGTACCGAAGATGGCTGCTACCGGGTGCGACCCGGATTGGAGTGTCGCTCGTCGGCGCTGTCGTCTTTTCCTTCCTTCTCCTGTGGTTCACCCGTAATCGCGCGAACGCCCTCACGCTCCACGATGCGAGCGTCGTGCTCTTCGGCTTCTTTCTGGTGACATACCTGCTGACAACTCTGATCGTCTTCTCGACAACTCGTCTCGACACTGTCGCCGACTGGACCCGATCGTTTCCCCCGGCCGACTCGTTCCGGCGCAGCCTGAGAACCGAGATGCCGGCCCTGGTCTCGATATTCGTAGTGTCTTTCGCCTCACTGCTCGTCGCGTCGGTGTGGATTCCGGGGTCATCAGAGAGCGCGTTCTCGATGCTGACGAGGAAGATCATCGGTGGTGGCCTGATTGGCATTGCTTGGGCCTGCATCGCGCTAGCGTTCGCTGTCAAGTTTCTCGTGGACGATGTCTCGAGCAACTACTCCTCGCTCACATTCAGCGGAAGCGAAGTCAAGCGCTCATGGAGTGACTACTGCTATTTCGCGGTGAGCGTGATGGCGACATTCGGAACAACCGACACCACTGTCAATACGCGGTCGGCCCGGAACTCGGTCGCGGTCAACGGCTGCATCGCCTTCTTGTTCAACACCGTCACCGTCGCCGTAGCCGTAGCCTCACTGACCGCATAGCCGCGCTCCGACCGTCATCGGCGAGCTGGCAGTTCCGTGGCGCAGATCATCGACGGTTCTTGACGATTCGCCCGTTCTGGATGACAAGTCGCACCGCGGCCGGGTCACCGAACACCTCGGGACGCTCGATCGGATCGCCGAAGAATCCCGCCAGGTCGGCCTGCTTGCCGGCCTCGATGGTGCCGACCCGATCGCCGATACCCAGGATGTCGGCGTTGATCTGGGTGGCGGATCGCAGTGCGAGCAGCGGCGTCTCGATCGATGACCGCAGCTGCAGCTCGAACCCCCGGTTACGCTGGTCCGGGCCGATCAGGTCCGAGCCGGAGCCGACGCGCACGCCCGCGGCGCGCGCGGCGAGTAGTCCGTCGATCTGCCCCTGCATGACGCTGCCCAGGCGCTCGCCGATCGATTCGGGCAATCCGGATCGCTCTACGCCGTTCGCGAGAGCATGCGTCACCGAGAGGGTGGGCACGAGGGCCACTGCGTTGTCCGCCATCACAGCGGCAGTGGCTTCGTCGATGTCGGAGCCGTGCTCAACGCATGTGACGCCGGCGGCCACAGCACGCCGGATTCCGTCGTTGTTGTGGGCGTGCACCGTCACGTAAGTGGCGCGATCCTTCGCCTCCGCTACCGCGGCGGCGATCTCGTCCTGGCTGAATTGCACGTCGGTCAGCTTGTCGTGCATCGAGACCACGCCGCCGGTGACGCAGAGCTTGAGGAACTGGGCGCCACGGCGGAACGCCTCGCGGACGTTCTTGCGCATTTCGTCGACGCCGTCCGACAGCATGGAGAGGTCTCGCAGCCCGGGGATCGCCCGCCGGTGCCACTCGTCGGCGGGCTCCCACCCCGGTGCGAAATGACCGTGGCCACCGGTCTGACATTGGATCGGTCCGCACTGCAGGATCCTTGGCCCGCGGACCTTCCCTGCTGCCACGACGTTCGCCAGGCCCGCGTCGATTCCGCCGGTATCGCGCACCGTCGTGAAGCCGGAATCCAGTGTCTGAGAGCAATTATCGAACATGTCGGCCGCGATTTCGGCCACCGAGAGCTGCCCCATGCTCGCGGCGATGTCACTACTGAGCCCCAGATGCACGTGTGCGTCGATCAGACCGGGGGTGAGCGTCAGGCCTGACGCATCCAGGGTGGCGCCGCGGCTCGGCGCGCGACCCACTTCCGTGATGGTCCCGTTCTCGACGTGCACGGCACACCCGTCCACGGGTTCGGCGCCCGTGCCGTCCACGATTCGTGCGCCCACGATCCAGTAGTCGGTATCGGCGGGATCTGCAATGGTCATTGAGGTTCCTCGATCTCAGTTGCGGTCGGTAGTGCCGGTCAGGTGGTGCGCCGCACTCGCGGCTCGAAGCGCAGCCGTTGAAAGATCCCCGCAGGCCTGCCTGCAGCGGGGGCGAGGAGGCCGAGGATCGCGAACCGGCCGTAGAAGCCCTCGAGCGCGGAGTCGGGAGCAGCGGCGGGGGTGAACAATCCCGGCCCGGCGCTGCGGTAGGTGATCGGCGGTAGATCGGGCTCTCCCCCGACGAATCCGCGCAGCGTGCGCGAGTGCTCCTCGTCGTGGGGCAGGAACCGAGTCCTCTGCACCAATCGCTCTTCGAGAACCTCTAGGTTGGTCTCGAACTGGAACTGCCGGTAGGTACCGGCTGCATTCGGGTCGATACCGGCTGATCTGTCGAATTCGGGCGACAGCGCACGACCACGCACGGTGCGCTCGATCACCGTGTTGTGCAGCCGGTCGTGCAGGAGCTTATCGGGGCCGCTCACGTAACTCACGATGGCGGTATCGTGTTCGGGCAGTACGGTGAAGCTGGACGTACCGCCCGGCGAACCGCCGCCGTGCCACAGTGCCACGGTGTCCGCGATCGGCACGCGCCACCAACCGAGGCCTACCGAAGGCAAGTGCGGGACGGCGAGGCTGTAGGACTCCTCCTGGGCGTGCACAACGGACGTGGTCGACAGGATTCGCTCTCCGGTACAGGCGATTCCGCGATTCAGTATCACCTGGCCGAAGGCCAGCATGTCTGCGAGCGTGACCAGCGTCGTAGCGCCAGCGCCGGCGCAGGAATCCGGCATGGCGAAGGACGTGCTCGCGCGCATCCGGCCCGTACTGTCCGGGTAGGAACCGATGGCCGTGCCCGCAGTAGGGTGCCGTGCGCTGGTAGCGGTCGCCATCCCGGCTGGTCCGAAGAGCTCCCGGTCCATCGCCTGCTCGAAATCGAGGCCCGTCTGCGACTCGATCAGCCGGGCAGCCAGCACGAAACCCGGGTTGGAGTAGTGGATTCCGCATCCTGGGTCGAACAGGACGCTTCGAGCGACGAGGGCGTCTACGTACGACCGATGCGCTTGCGGTCCGCTCACGGACGCAGGCACGAAGGTATCGGCATCGATTCCGTTGGTGTGATTCAAGAGCATTCGCACGGTGATGGAATCGGCGGCTGCGGAATCGACGAGGCCGAACTCTGGAAGGTACCGCCGCACAGGGGCGTCGAGCGCGATCGCGCCGCGCTCGACCAGCCGGAGGACGACCGTGGTCACGAGGACCTTGGTCACCGAGCCCAGCAGCCACGCGGTGTCGGTTCGGAAGGCCTCGCCGGTGTTGATGTTCGCGATGCCGTGAGCGAGTTCGAACGTCTCGTCGCCGGATCGCACAGCCACCGCCGCACCGGTCACGCCCGGATTCGACTTCTGCTCGGCGAGCAGGAGTTCGAGTTCGTTTCGGATATCGGCTAAGGCCACGCTGGGACTCCCCGTCTCGACCACTGTGAAGTCCCGACTCTAGTTCGCCTCACCGACGGCGGTCTTCATACAAGTGTCGAATAGCCGGTCGCAGATCTTCGAGAAAGGTATCGCCCGACAGCGCACGGCTCCGGGTCTGCGCGCCGATAGAATCGTAGAGCAGATAGCACTGCGCCACCCGGGAAAGGATACGGGGAGCCCGAGGCGAATACGCCTCTTATTCCTCTAGAATTCGATGAATAATACACTGAACGATCTCGCCACCCGCGTATCGGAACACCTCATGGAATCCGACGCCTCGTACCAGCTGCGGAACCGCGGGAGGATCTCGCGATTCCGTACTCGGAGTGCGGCGGACTTCTCAGAGGACGCGCGCCTCGGCCGGGAAGTCCTGCGCGGGCTGCGCGAGACCGACACGCGTACGCTCACCACCGATCAGCGCAACACCGCCGGCTACCTGAGGCATCTGGCGACCGGCTGGATCGATACGGACGAGTACCGGCTCCTGAACTTCTCGATCACCCCGTATGCCAGGCTGTTCCGCTTCGCCCCCTTGTACGAGGCACTGAAAGCCCACGCTCTGGAGGGGCCCGACGATGCCGACCGGTACCTGCTTCTCGTTTCGGACTACCGGGCCGCTGTCGATCAGCTGCGGGTCGACCTGCGCGAGCAGGCCGACAACGGGATCTTCCTGCCGCGCCCGGCGATCACGGGGGTGCGATCGGCATTGCTCGCGGCGGCTGAGACCGCGTTCGACCGGGTGTCGTGCAAGCGCGACGGCGACACGCTGTCCAGTGCGTTCGGCACTCAGTTGGAGCCACTCGCCGAAGAGATTCGCGACGCCTACGTCTCCGCGGCTTCGGCATTCGACGAGCGCTACGAGAGCGCGGCTCCGGATCGGGTCGGTCTGGGACAGTACGAGCGCGGCGCGGAGAACTACCGAGCTCTGATCGGGCGGTTGACCACGAGCTCGCTCGGTCCGAGCGAAATCCACGAAATCGGGCTGGCGCAGGTGGCGGACCTGGGCGAACGTATGGAAGAGCTGGAATCGCGGCTGGTCAGTGAGTCGGGCCGGGTGAGCCTGCGGGAAGCCCTTGCCACTGAGTCACGCTTCTACGCACGGAGTCCCGAGGAGGTCGAAGCTCTGTACCTGCGCCACATGGAGGCGTTGGCCCCGCATCTGAGCGAATACTTCTCGGTGCTGCCGGCGGCGCCCTACGGTGTTGCTCGCGTTGCGCCCGAGTTGGAGCCGACTCTCACGTTCGGCTTCTACGAATGGCCGACTGCGACGGATCCCGTCGGGCGCTACCGGTACAACGGCTCGGAACTCGACAAGCGTTCCTTGCTGTCTGCGGCAGCGCTGATCTTCCACGAGCTGGCTCCTGGCCATCACTTCCACATCGCCCGGCAACTCGAGAATCCGGATCTGCCTGAGCTCAGGCGTGATCCCTCGGCGCTCTGGGCGTTCGCCGAGGGGTGGGCGGAGTACGCGTCGGGGCTGTGCTCAGAATTGGGCCTGTACTCCGACCCGTACGACGCGTACGGCCGCCTCGTGCAGGAGCGCTTCACCGCCGTCAGGATGGTCGTCGACACCGGGATGAACGACCTCGGGTGGAGTCTCGATCAGGCGCGGGACTACATGCGAGTGAACACGATGGACTCCGACGTGCAGATCGCCAGCGAGACGCTGCGCTATTCGACCGACATCCCGGCGCACGCCCTTGCCTACCGGCTGGGCTGGATCGAGTTCGAAAGGCTGCGCACGCTGGCGAAGAACCAGCTGGGTGCGAGATTCGACATCAAGGAGTTCCACGAGGTGCTGCTCGCCCCGGGATCACTTCCGTTCGGGATCGTGGCGGAGAACGTCGACGATTGGATCGCGGGGGTGCTCGGCGGCACCGTCGCGCCGGATCACGGGTGATCCGGGCCGCTGAACAGAAGCGCGAGTTTCAGGCTCAGGTGCGCCGACAGCCGGTCGTTCCCGTCGGATAGGTCGAGCCCCGTGATCTCCTCGACTCGTTTGAGCCGGTAGTAGAGCGTCGCGCGATGGATATGGAGTTGCTGCGCTGTGCGCTGCACGTCTGCGGCGTTGTCCAGATACGCGCGAATCGTGACGACGAGCTCATCGTGCTTCGCCGCCGGATCGAGGAGCAGCTGTACGCCGGGATGGAGGCATTCGGCGAGCTCGGCGCGCGGGATTTTCGCCAGCAACGCGTAAACCCCCAGTTGGGAGTAGGCGACGGTGTTGCCGAGCGATCCGGTGATGTTCCCGGTTGTGGCGGCCTGCCGTGCCTCGGTATAGCTGTGACCCGCGTCGGATAGACGTTCCTGCGTGGTGCCGATGCCGACACATGCCCTCGCGAACCCGACGGCGGGGGCCTCGACTGCGAGCCGGTCGTACATCGCGGAGGCGAGTTCGCAAACCGAATGGTCGATGCTCGACTGCCGACCCGGCGGGAAGACCGCGAGCAACAGCGAGTGATCGGGCCGGTCAAGGGTCAAGGTGCGGCCCGGTGGAAGGCGTCGCCGCGCATACTCGATCGTCGTACGAAGCGCCTGGCGCGTCTCGTCCCCCAACGGGGTCCCGTACTCGTGGTCGACGGTGACGACCAGCGCCGTGACCGTGCCCGCCGTCACGAGCTCCTCCTCGATCAGGGCGTCCGCTGCTTCGAACCGCAGGGCTTCTTCGCTCGCCACCAGGTCGCGGACCAGTTCGCGTTCTCTCGCCCGGATCCCCTCCCCGAAGTTGCTGCCCCGGTGAAGGAGCAGCGCCGCCTGGCACGACGCCTCGCGCAGGACGGCCACGTTCCGATCGCTCACCGGCCCGTCGGAACCCAACAGCCACAGATATCCGTGCAGATTGCGTCCGTGCCTGATCGGCATGCCGATGCGGTCCACCGACATCCCGTACTCGTGCCGGGCCGGCACGGTGAAGACGTCGTGGGCGCGCGACGCCCCGTGGTCGACGACGTGGTTGTACAGGTCGGTCGGCACGGTGCGACACAGGATGGAACTGGTTCGTGCGGTGTCGACTTCGTCGACGTGAGCACTGTAGGCAAGGATGCGGATGTGCGCGTCGTCGATCGCGACGGATCGGCCCAATCGCTGCGCGAGGGAGTCGACCAGCCTTTGCAATTCCGATGCCACGTACGTGGGTGTTGCAGAGTCATTGCGGTCGTTGTCGACGATCGTCGGATTCGCCACCCTGTTACTTTTTCTACCTTTTGTTCTCACTGTAGACATATCAGTGTTCACCGCGCCGCCCATCTCGAACCCGTCTCTGCCGCAACGTCGGCCAGGATGGCACACCCGCTGCGATACGCAGGCTTTCACAGATGACGGGGGCGTGAGGTCGATTCGGGAGAACCCAGGTGGCCGAGTTCTCAACGATCGCCGATGTTTTCACTCGTTCGCACCATTCGATTGCACGGTTGCTTCGCTGTGTATTCTCAGTGCGAATTGTTATTCAGTGGTGCGGAGTCTTCACGTTTCTCTTGGCAGAGGGATAGCCGGTGATTCGCCCCGGACGAAATCGACGGCGCCCGGCCCGGACGCTCGCCCGGCGGGACTTACCGGACGCGTTTGACGGGCTCGGGGCGCAACTGGTGCACGGCGTCGAGAGGAGCAGTGATGGCCCGACCGTCATCGAGGCGGATCGACGCCGCGCCCTTCACGACTGAGAGAACAACACCGAAGGAGGCCATTTCCCGTGTGTATCTGACCCGGTCTCCGGGATGGAGAGGATAGTTCGTCATGGACCGGCTTGCGTCCTTCTCTTGGTCGAATCGGGACTGTCGCGCTTCTTCGGAACCACGGCTTCCACGCAACCACTCTGGCAACGTCCCCCACCCACGGCGGCGCGCACCAGAGCCACTTATAGCCTAGCTCACTAATGTGGAACTGCAACGCCCGGGACGGCGGCGGCCCCTCGACGCTTCCGCATCGAGGGGCCGCCCGGTCCTGCTAGGAACTACTTGCCGGTGAGCTTGTCCTTGATCTCGTTGACGCCGTCCTTGACCTTGTCGGCGACTTCGGAGACCTTCTGCTTCACCTCGGCCTGGGCCTGGTCGGCCTTACCCTCGCCCTTGAGCTCATCGTTACCGGTGGCAGCTCCCGCCGCCTCCTTTGCCTGCCCCTTGAGCTCCTCGG
Source organism: Tsukamurella asaccharolytica (assembly GCF_007858435.1). Classification (GTDB taxonomy): domain Bacteria; phylum Actinomycetota; class Actinomycetes; order Mycobacteriales; family Mycobacteriaceae; genus Tsukamurella; species Tsukamurella asaccharolytica. The sequence continues at coordinate 156,269 of NZ_VIGW01000002.1, forward strand.
CCTTGTTCCGTGCGTCGTCAGCTAGCCCCATGGTCACTCCTTGGTTGTGCGAAAGGTTTGCATCACGAAGCTACCCGTTCCGCGCGACGCCTGCCACGCCAAGCTCCGCGCGCTCGACCACTCCCCGCCACGGCCGGGACGGCGGATTCCGTCAGTTGACGCGATCAGGAACGGAAACGGCAACTGAGACACCGGAGTCCCGGTGCCGACAGGGCACCGGGACTCCGTTCACGTGCGAGCCCGTAGGCGGTGACGTGCTAGCTGGCCGGGACGACCTTGCCGTTCACCGTGACCTCGACCTTGTCGGTCGTGGAGTCGAAGGTGATCTTGCCGTGCTCGAACGTGCTCGTCTTGATCGCGCCCTGGGTGGTCTCGTCGCTGGTCGGGACGCCGAGCGGTCCCGCCGAGCCGTTGGTTCCGCCCGCAGCCGGGTTGCCCGCGGCATCGCGGTCAACGTTCCACGCGTCGCGGATCTTGCCCCAGGTGATGTACGCAGGAGTGCCGGCATCGTCGTTCTTGGCGACGATCACACCGCCCTTGAACTGCTGGAAGACCACTCCGTTGTCACGCTTACCCGCGTTGCGATCGCCGGTGAGCGCTGCGCCCAGGTCGGTGCGCTGCGCCTCGGTGGCAGCCGAGTACTTGGCTGCGATCGCGCCCGTCAGGGTGATCTCCTTGCCATCGGCGTCCTTGACCTTGACCTCGTTCGACGCTCCTGCGACAGCCGAGGAGGCGCTCGCTGCACCGCTTCCGACGGCGGCGGTCGCATCCGACGCCGCGCTGCCGACAGCACTGGTCACGGAGGAAGCGGTATCGCTGCCGCTGTCGCTGCAGCCGGTCGCGATCATCGCAGCGGCCCCCAGGCCTGCAACCGCACCAGCGATGCGGCGGTGTGCGTTCGTCATCATGAGACACTCCTCAAAATTGCGCTTGTTGAATCGGACCATCAAACATTAGCTGATGGCAACATTCTCTGGGTGAGGAACACCCCGGACGCCTCTGTGGGGGCCATCTGCACAGAATCCCGGGATCGGCCTTGACTTCGAGGGTGGTCGAAGCCTTAGCGTTGCTCACGTGGTGGATCACCGAAGACCTGCACCCGCGGAGCGGTCGGCTCCGTCCAGCCCCACCACTCCCAGGAGGTTCGACATGCTTGCCCACCGCACCCTCGGCGACCTGCGCGTCTCCGCCCTCGGCCTCGGCTGCATGGGCATGAGCCATGCCTACGGCACCGCCGACCCCGACGAGGCCCGCGCCACCCTGGAGGCCGCGCTCGCCGCCGGCGTGACGCTCTACGACACCGCCGACATGTACGGCAACGGCGCCAACGAGGAGTTCCTCGCCCCCTTCGTGCAGGCCCACCGCGACGAGATCGTGCTCGCCACCAAGTTCGGTTTCGTCAACGACGAGAACGCCAGGCCTGTCGGCCTCGACGGGCGCCCGGAGCGCGTGGCGGAGTGCGTCGACGGATCGCTGCGCCGCCTCGGCGTCGACGTGATCGACCTCTACTACCTGCACCGCGTCGACCCCCAGGTTCCCGTCGAGGAGACCGTGGGCGCGATGGCCGAGCAGGTCGCGGCGGGCAAGGTCCGCGCGCTGGGACTGTCCGAGGCGACCGGCGAGGACATCCGCAAGGCCGCCGCCGTGCACCCGATCGCGGCGTTGCAGTCCGAGTACTCGATCTTCACCCGCGACGTCGAGGACGGTCCGCTGCAGGCCGCCCGCGAGGTGGGCGCCGGGCTCGTGCCCTTCAGCCCGCTCGGCCGCGGCCTGCTCACCGCCGACCGCAAGGCCGTCGCCGCGGCCCTGGGCGGCGACGACTTCCGGCACACGATCCCACGCTGGCAGGGCGAGAACCTCGAGGCGAACCTGCGACTCGTCGACCGGATCGACGCCATCGCAGCGGATCTCAGTTCCGACGGTGCGCCGGTGACCGCCGCGCAAGTGGCGCTCGCCTGGGTGCTGGCGCAGGGCGACGACATCGTCCCGATCCCCGGCACCACCCGGCGGAAGCATCTCGCCGACAACCTGGGCGCCGCGGCGGTGACGCTGACCGAAGCGCAGGTCGCGGAGCTCACCGCGCTCTCCGCCGTCGGCGGCCGGCTCCCGCAGCGCACACTGCAGCAACGCTGAGCCACGGCGGGACGGCCCGCTCGGCCGCGTGCGGGCCAACCGCCGGGCAAGGCGACACCAAGGGGTCGCGGCAATCGTGGAGGTCGGCAAGAAGATCCGTGCCGACCACCGGGAGAATCGATGCATCCCTATCCGACGAAGAGCGCCCTCTGCTTCGTTCCGGCCTGACGCCAGCTTTCACCTGCGGAGCGGCGGACCTCGGCGGACCCACTGACCCGTGTCCCCCAGTAGCGGGACACCCCGCGGAATCGCAGGGGTGCGCCGCTGGCCGGACACGTCAGCGGACGCCAGGGGTGGCGGCCCGGTCCGGCGCCGTCCAGCGGGCGACCGCGGCTAGCGCAGCGGAGGCGACGAGCACGCCCCCGGCGGTGAGGAACGCGGCGTCGTAGCCGTCGCCGAGCATCGGCGCGACGACGAGCGGGCCCACGATCTGACCGATGCCGTAGGCCGCGGTGAGTACGGCGGCCGCGCGCGGGATGCCGATTCGCGCGCCCGCCTCCATCGACAGCATCACCACACCGATGAACGTGCCGCCGAACAGCACCGCCGAGACGGCGGCCGCCGACGGACCGCGCACTAGCGCGGGCGATACCGCCGAGACCACCTGTAGCAGCAGCGCGATCACCAGCAGGCTCTCGGCGGAGCGGTGCCGCCGCAGGCGCGTCCAGAGCAGCGGCGAGATCGCGGCGGCGAGGCCGACGATCACCCACGCGGCCGGGCCCTCCCAGGACTCGCCGCCCGCCGCGACTGCGGCCACGAGGAACGTGCCGAGCACGATGTAGCCGACGCCCTCAAGGAAGTAGCTGGTCCCGAGCGCCCAGCCGGCGATGCCGGGCCGGGGCGGGGCGGCACCGTCGGGCCGCGGCGCGGCGGTCGCAGCACTGGGCGGCAATCGCCACGCGACGAGGCCGAACAGCGCCGTCGCCAGGGCGGACACCCACCACAGGGCTCGCCACCCCACCACCTCGCCGAGCCCGACCACGAGCACCCCCGACGCGGCGATCCCGACGCCGACGCCGCAGAAGGCGGTCCCGGCGGCCGCGGTACCCGCGACTGCGTTCGCGCAGTACACGAAGACCACCGCGCTGGCGAGTCCCGCGATGAGTCGCACCACCGACCAGAGAGGCACGTTCACGGCGAGCACCATCGCGATCTCGCTGGCCACGAGGGCCAGCAGCGAGGCCCGCAGCAACACCGTGCTGCGGGCCAGGCGCGGCCAGATCGCCAGCGCGATCGCGCCGAGGAAGTACCCGAGGTAGTTGAACGTGGCGACGATCGCGGTGGAACCGGGCGAGATGCCGGCCTGCTCCTGCATGAGCGGCAGGATCGGCGTGTAGGCGAAACGGCCGAGCCCCATCGCCGCCGCGAGCCCGGCGAGGGCGCCGAAGCCGATCCGCCGCGTATTCACTACGTCATTCTAACGAGCTGGCCTGGATCCCAGGTAGAACGGCTAGAAGGGCTGGTCCGCCGGCTTGTTGGCGAGCACGTGCACGTAGTAGTCCCGCAGGCGCAGCTGCGACGCGGCGGCCTCGTCGATCACGACGGTGACGTGCGGGTGGAACTGGAGCACCGACGCGGGGTTGATCGCGGCGACCGGCCCCTCGACCGTGGCGGCGATCGCCTCGGCCTTCCCCTCGCCCGTGGCGAGCAGCACCAGGTGCGCGGCGTCGGAGATGGTGCCCAGGCCCTGCGTGAGCACGTGGATCGGCACCTCGTCGATGGAGTCGAAGAAGCGGGCGTTGTCCTCGCGGGTCTGCGCAGTAAGGGTCTTGATCCGGGTGCGCGAGGCCAGCGACGAGACGGGCTCGTTGAAGCCGATGTGGCCGTCGGTGCCGATGCCCAGCAACTGCACGTCGATGCCGCCCGCGGCCTTGATCGCGTCCTCGTAACGCTGCGCCTCGGCCGGGATGTCCGTGGCCGTCCCGTCGGGACCTTCGACCTTGGCGTCGGGAATGTCGATGTGCGAGGTGAATTCCTTGCGGATCACTTCGCGGTAGCTCTCGGGGTGGCCCTTCGGCAGCCCGATGTACTCGTCGAGGTTGAAGGACGCGCAGTCGGCGAAGCTCAGGCCCTCGTCGCGGTGGCGGCGGATGAGCTCCTGGTAGGTGGCGAGCGGGGTGGAACCGGTGGCCAGCCCCAGTACGGCGGGACCGCGCCGCACGTGCTCGGCCACGATGTCGGCGGCGGTCACGGCGACGTCGCCGGGAGTCCGGCGGATCACGATTTCCATGCAACCAGTCTATGCGCGGCGTGCACCGAATAGCTGCAGATCATCGGAACTGGTCATGACCAATTCAGATCGCTCGTGAGCGCCCGCGCAGGCCGCCGACGAGCAGAATCAGGCCCGCGCCACCCACCAGCAGCGCGAAGCCGAAGGCGCCGAAGATTCCGCCGAGGAGCCGCGTCATATCGGGCCGCTTCCCGAGCACGACCTCCGTATAACCCGGCGTCGGCGGGCACGTCGCCGTGACCGCACCGGAGTCGGTGTCGAAGACCCGCAGCACCATTCGATTCTCCACAGTGACACTCCCGGAGACCTCTCGCAGCGGAATCGGCGCACCGTCGGGACCGGTCAGCACGCACGACGGCGCGCCCTCCTTGGTCCGCGTCGCCGCGAGGACCGCGTATTCGGCGTCGGCCGGCAGCTCGACGGCGTGCGGCGCACCGTCGAGCGGGACGACCTGCGCGCCGAGCCGGAACTGCGGCAGCGTGAGCAGAAGGATCAGCAGGATCGGCACCACGACCGCCGCAACGATCATTGCGGCGCCGACTCGGAGCTTCGTCGCAGGGTTCACTCCGCCGACCCTACGGGCGGAGAGTCCCGCGTCGGGCGGTTCGCGGCGCCACATTAACGCACGTCACAGTACCCCCGGCGGTGGTGATGCCCGACGCATCCGGTTGCGTAGAGTTGTAACTTGCAACTACGGTCTGACGGCATGACAGACATGCTCCGAAAGACCCGTGCCGGGGCCCCGTCGGACGGGATCCTCATCGCCGTCCTGTGCCTCGGCGGACTCCTCGCCTCCCTCATGCAGTCGCTGGTGGTGCCGCTCGTCGGCCAGCTACCGCACCTGCTGAACACCTCCGCCGACAACGCCTCGTGGGTCATCACCTCCACGCTGCTCGCGTCGTCGGTCGCGATGCCGATCGCCGGCCGCCTCGGCGACATGTACGGCAAGCGGCTCATCCTGCTCACCAGCCTGCTGAGCCTCATCGCGGGCTCGCTGATCTGCGCGCTCTCGCACACGCTGCTGCTCACCGTGGTGGGACGCTCGTTCCAGGGCTTCGCGATGGGCCTGGTGCCCGTGGGCATCTCGCTCATGCGCGACGAGCTGCACGCGCGCAAGATCCCCGGCGCCGTCGCGCTCATGTCCGCGATGCTCGGCGTGGGCGGCGCGATCGGTATTCCGTTCGGCGCCTACATCTCCGAGCACTTCGACTACCACACCCTGTTCTGGTTCTCGCTCGCGCTGGGCGTCATCACCCTCGGCCTGGTGTACGTCGTGGTCCCGGAATCGACCAACCTCAACCCGGGTAGGTTCGACGTGGTCGGCACCGTCGGGCTCAGCATCGGCCTCGTCTCCGTGCTGCTCTCGATCACCAAGGGGCAGAACTGGGGCTGGACCTCGGCGGCCACGCTCGGCTGCGCCCTGGGCGGAGCCGGCGTCCTGATCCTGTGGGGATGGTGGGAGCTGCGCACCCGTGAATCCCTGGTGGACCTGCGGATCTCGGCGCGCCGCCCGATCCTGCTGACCAACCTCGCTTCAGTCATGGTCGGCTTCGCGATGTTCTCGCTCATGCTGACGATGCCGCAACTGCTGCAGATCCCCGAGGCCACCGGCTACGGGCTGGGCCTGACGATGCTGAACGCCGGGCTGTGGATGGTGCCGGGCGGTCTGGTGATGATGGCTCTCTCCCCTGTTTCCGCGCTGCTCACCAAGCGGATCGGCGCGCGACTCACACTGGCGATCGGTGCCACCCTGTCGGCCGTTGGCTACTTCGCGCTGCTCGGCCTCACCGACGCGACGTGGAAGATGTCGCTCGGCTCCATGATCGTCTTCGGCGGTGTGGGCGTGGCGTACTCGGCGATGCCGGCGCTCATCATGGGCAACGTTCCCGAGACCGAGTCCGCTGCCGCGAACGGCCTCAACTCGCTCATGCGCTCCATGGGCACCGCGGTCGCCTCCGCCGTCATGGCGACGGTGCTCACCCGCACCACCATCACCGTGGGCGCCGGGACCCCGCGCGCCGTCGAGCTGCCCGCCGAGTCCGCGTTCACCAGCTCGTTCGTCATCGCCGGGGTCGTCGCCGCGGTCGCCGCCGCGGTGGCCCTGGCCATCCCGCGCGCTCGCGCCGGAGCGAGCGGAACCGCTACTGCGGAAGATCTTCCGGAAACTCCGGAAGTAGGTGCTCGAAAGGCTTGAGGTTCCACAGCGGTTCGCCGCGGGAGACGCGCCAGTCGAACTCGCGGCGGATCGCGGTGGAGAAGCCCATCTCCAGCAGGGTGTTGAAGTCGCCGTCGGCGGCCTCGAGAACCTGCCCGAGGATCCGGTCCAACTCCTCCTCCGTCAGCTCGGCGAACTTACCGGTCAGGTAGATGTCACCCGCCTTGTCAAGGGTGTACGCCACCCCGTACAGGCGCCGATTGCGCTGCAGCAGATAGCGATACACGCCCTCGAAGTTCTCGTCGACGTGCCTGCAAACGAAGGCCTCCACTCGCGCGCCGTGCGCACCCAGCGTCAGCAGGGTGGTGGTCTTGAGTTTCTTCTCGCCGGGCAGCTCGATGACGAAGTGCGCGACGTCCTTGCCCGCCTCCTCCTTGCGCGTGAACTCGATCTCCCGCTCGGTGAGCGCATTCTCGATCTGCTCGGGGGTCATTCTGGTCATACCCTCGCTCCCGTCCTGCGCCGGCGCCGGCGCACTGTCCGCACTGCGACGTTCCGTGCCGCGATGGCCTTCCCGTAACTGTCGAGCAGGCCGTCGGCCGTGCGCGCCCACGAGAACCGCTGGGCGTGCGCGGCGGCACCGTCGGAAAGCCGCTGCCGCAGACCGGGATCCGCGGTGATCTCGTCGAGGACAGCGGTCCACACCTGCGGCTCGTGCCCGTCGACGAGCCGCCCCGAGACACCGTCGGCGACGGCGACCGGGAGCCCGCCGACCCGCGCGGCCACGACGGGCGTGCCGCACGCCTGCGCCTCGACGGCGACGAGGCCGAAGGACTCGGAGTAACTGGGCACGACGACCACGTCGGAGGCGCGGTAGACCTCGGCGAGGCCCGCGGGCGGGCGCGGCGGCCCGAAAGTGACCGCGTGCTCGATGCCGAGTTCGCGAGCCAGCGCGATCAGCGCGTCGGGGCGTTCGAGGCCCGTGCCCGACGGTCCGCCGACGACCAGCACGCGGATGCGGCGCTCAGGATGCGCGTGGATCAGTGGCGCGGCGGCGCGGAGCAGCAAGTCGGGCGCCTTGTGCGGCTGGATGCGCCCGACGAAGGTGAGCACCAGCTCGTCGGGGGAGATGCCGAGCTCGGCGCGGGTCGCGGCGCCGTCGCCGGGGGTGTAGGTGCCCAGGTCGGCGCCCGGGTGGACGATGTCGATGCGGCCGGGTGGCACGCCGTGGATCCGCGTCAGCTGACCGGCCTCGACCTCGGTGTTGACGATGAGCCGGTCCGCCTCGTCGGAGACCTGTTGCTCGCCGATGAGGCGGGCCTGCGGCTCCGCGGTGTCGCCGACCGCGAGGGCGTCGTTCTTCACGGCGGCGAGAGTGTGCGCGGTGTGCACCAGCGGCACCCCCCAGCGGTCGCGGGCGAGCCAGCCGACCTGCCCCGAGAGCCAGTAGTGCGAGTGGATGAGGTCGAAATAACCGGGTTGCTCGCGCGCCTCGGCGCGCTGCACGCCCGCCGCGAAGGCGCACAACTGCGCGGGCAGGTCCGTTTTGTCCAGGCCCTCGAAGGGTCCCGCGACGATGTTGCGCACTCGGATCCCCGGCGCGGCCTCCACGACCGGCTGATCGGCGGACGACGTGGCGCGAGTGAAGATCTCGACCTCGATGCCGCGCTTCGCGAGCTCGAGGGAGGTCTGCCAGATGTAGACGTTCATTCCGCCCGCGTCGCCCGTACCCGGCTGGGCCAGGGGCGACGTGTGCACCGATAGCACCGCGATCCGGCGCGGCACGGAGGCCGCGGACTTCCCAGTAGGCACGTCGTCCAGCTTAACCCCGTCGCGAAGCGGCCAGGGCCAGGAGTTCGCGGGCGCTGCGGGCCGGGTCCACGACGAAGGGGGCGTGCCCGCCGCCGTCCCACCAGGACAGGGTCGCGTTCGGCAGGATGCGCGCGTGGTGCTCAGCGGTCGACGGCGCCACCACCTCGTCGTCGCGGCCGTGCTGCACCAGGACGGGGAAGGTCCAGGCCGCCAGGTCCGCGTCGTGGTCGACGGTGCGCCGGAACAGGCCGCCGCGCACGGCCGGGGCGGTGGCCAGGGCGATGCCGAACTGCTGCTGGGCGACGGGGCCGAGCGCGTCCTGGTCGAAGCCGCGCGGCAGCATCCGCAGCTTCGCGAGCGCGGTGATGGCTTTGCCGGGGTGCGCGGACAGGGCGGCCGGGAGGGCCGCGTTCATGCCCTCGCCGGTGACGCCGCCGGCGAAGGGCCCGGTCTCCTGGGAGCCGCCGATGGAGGTGATGGCGCCGATGAGGCCGACGGCGCGCACACCGTCGGTGCCGTGGGTCGCAAGGTGGTCGGCGATGATCAGGCCGCCGTAGGACCAGCCCACCGGGATCACGTCGGACAGGTCCAGATCGCGACGGATCACCGCGAGGTCGTCGGCGAACCGCTCGGTGGAATAGGGATGCTCGGAGTCCGGGACCGAGCTGCGACCGTGGCCGCGGTTGTCCACGGCCACCACGCGGTGCCCGGCGGCGGTCAGCGCACCGATGAACGGCGCACCCCACGAATCCGAGCTCGCCGACCAGCCGTGGACCAGCAGGAACGCCGGCTTCGACGGGTCGTCGCCGTTCGGCGCGTAGTCGGCGTAGAAGATCTCCGTACCGTCGTACGAGACGGCCAAGCCCACTGATCGAGTCACGGCTCCGACCCTAGCGCCCACATCCCGCCCGAGGGACGGCCACAGCGGCGCCGCACTTCGGTCATTGTTATTCCAACGGCTCTCGGATTCTGACCGAGATGGACGCGCTGTCCGACTCGGACAGGATTCGAGAGTGCATCGAACGGCGACCCGCCGCATTGCCGCGCGGCGGCGGAACCGGCCGTACGCCCCGCGTCCGGAATTAATCGGACTGCAGTCCGGTTGATGGTATTGTCAGCGCCACCAGCCAACCGAGGAGGACGACATGCCCGCCGTCACCGCAGACACTCTGACCCTGCCGCGGATCGCCGCGGCGGCACCGTCGGACACCCAGCGCCCGGTCCGGAGGATCACCACCGGCCCCCGCGGCTACGAGGGCGAGGGCTTCCCCGTCGTCCGCGCCTTCGCCGGGGTGCACCCCCGCGACCTCGACCCGTTCATCCACATGGACCAGATGGGCGAGGTCGAGTACGAGCCGGGCGAACCCAAGGGCACCAGCTGGCACCCGCACCGCGGCTTCGAGACCGTGACCTACATGATCGACGGCCTGTTCCAGCACCAGGACAGCCACGGAGGCGGAGGCCTCATCCAGGACGGCGCCACCCAGTGGATGACCGCCGGCTCCGGCATTCTGCACATCGAGACCCCGCCGGCCGAGTTGGTCGAATCGGGCGGCACCTTCCACGGCATCCAGCTATGGGTGAACCTGCCCGCCGCGGAGAAGTTCACGACGCCCGCCTACCAGAACCTCGAGGGCGGCCAGACCACGCTCGTGACCACCCCGGACGGCGGCGCGCTGCTCCGCATCGTCGCAGGGGAGGTCGACGGTCACGCCGGCCCCGGATCCACCCGCACGCCGATCAACTTCGTACACGCGACCATCGCGCCCGGCGCCGAGGCCTCAGTGCCCTGGAACCGCGACTTCAACGCACTCGTGTACGTCCTCAGCGGCAAGGGCTCCGTCGGGCCCGCGGGGCACCCGATCCACCAGGGGCAGCTCGCGCAGCTCGGCCCCGGCGACCGGATCACCGTGGCCGCCGACGAGTCGCAGGACTCGCGCCGGCCCGCGATGGAGGTGCTGATCCTCGGCGGCCGACCGATCCGTGAGACCGTCGCGCAGTACGGCCCGTTCGTCATGAACACCAAGGCCGAGCTGATCCAGGCGCTCGAGGACTACAACGCCGGCGCGTTCGGTGTGATCCCGCCCGACGCCCTCATGCCGCACGTCGTGCGCTGATCGAGAATTCGGCGATCTGCGGGCGTCACCGCCCGGCGCGGGCGCGCAGCAGGGTCAGGTAGGGCCCGCCGCCGGGTCATACTTGGCTCATTTACTCAACTAGTTCACTAGGAGATGCCATGCGTGAGTTCCGTGCCGCCGTCGAGGCCCGCGACGACGCGGCCTTCGACGGCCTGCTCGCCGACGACGTGACCTTCACCAGCCCCGTCGCCTTCAAGCCCTACGAGGGCCGGCACATCACCGCGGCGATCCTGCGCGGCGTGCTGCGCGTCTTCGAGGACTTCCGCTACGTCCGCGAGATCAACGACGGCGACGACCACGCGCTCGTCTTCGAAGCGGTCGTCGACGGGAAGACGATCACCGGCTGCGACTTCATCCACGTCAACGCCGAGGGCAAGATCGACGACTTCATGGTGATGGTCCGCCCACTCTCCGCCGCGCAGGCACTCGCCGCTGCGATGGGCGCGCGGTTCGCCGCCATCGCCGAGGAGGCCGCGGCGACCGCGCAGGCCGAGGCCGCCGGGGCCTGAGACTGATGCGCCGATACATGCGCATTCACCTATTCGACATCCGCAGGACCTCGCCGCTACTCTAAATGACAACGATTCCCATTGCTGTCAGAGGAGCTCCGTCGTGCGCAACCGCCTTCGTCTCGCCCGGGCCGCCGGCGCCGTCGCCGTCGCCGCCCTCGCGCTCACCGCGTGCGGGACGGCCTCGTCGGGGTCCGGCGACGGCAAGCCCGCGGTCGTGGCGTCGACCGACGTTTACGGCGCGATCGCGCAGGCCGTCGCAGGCAGCGATGCCACGGTGACCTCGCTGTTCGCCAACCCGACGGGCGACCCGCACGAGTTCGAGCCCTCCGCACAGGACACCCTCAAGGTCAAGAAGGCCGCGGTGCTCGTCTACAACGGCGGCCACTACGACGCCTACATGGAGCAGGCCGCCGAGGGCACCTCCGCGGCCAAGGTCGACGCCGTCTCACTGCAGTCACCGAAGGCGGAGAACGAGCACGTCTTCTACGACCTGCCCACCGTGCAGAAGGTCGCCGCCGCCGTGGCCAAGGCGCTCGCCGAGAAGGACGCCGCTCACCGCGAGGGATACGAGAGTCGCGCCACCGCTTTCGCCACCAAGCTCGACACCGTCATCGGGCAGGCCCGGGCGATCGGCCAGGCCAACCCGGGCGCGAAGGTCGCCGCGACCGAGCCCGTCGCCGGGTACCTGCTGACCCTCGCGGGCCTCACCGACGTCGCGCCGGCCCGCTACACGGCCGCCATCGAGTCGGGCACCGACCCGGCGCCCGCCGACATCGCCGCCGCGAACGCGCTGGTCAGCGAAAAGCAGGTGCGGGCCGTGGTGCTCAACGCGCAGACCGAGAGCCCCGTGACCTCCGCCCTGGCGAAGACCGCGGAGACCGCCGGCGTGCCCGTCGTCCGGGTCACCGAGTCGCTGCCCGCGGGCGTCGACGACTACATCGCCTGGCAGGGCGGCAACGTCAAGGCGCTCTCCGACGCGCTCGCGCCGCGCCCGTGACCCCGCACGACGCACCGTCGGACAGCGCCCCCGTCATCCGCTTGCACGACGCGGCCCTGCGTTACACCGACCGCACCCTCTGGGACGGCCTGGACCTCGACATCATGCCCGGCGAGTTCGTCGCCGTGCTCGGCCCGAACGGCGCCGGCAAGACCTCGCTCCTGCGCATCCTGCTGGGCCAGAGCCGTCTGTCCGCCGGCACCGTCGAGGTCAACGGGCGCATCGGCTACATCCCGCAGCAGCGCGCGCTCGACGGCGCGGTGCCCCTGCGCGGGCGCGACCTCGTGGGCCTGGGCTTCGACGGCGCATCCTGGGGACTCGGCGTCCGCAACCGCGCGGCCCGACGCTCCGCCGTGGATGCCGCGCTGCGGCAGGTGGACGCCGAGGCCTTCGCCGACGCCCCCGTCGGCTCCCTCTCCGGCGGCGAGCAGCAGCGGCTGCGGGTAGCGCAGGCCCTGGCCTCGGACCCGACGATCCTCCTGTGCGATGAGCCGCTGCTCTCGCTCGACCCGGGCCACCAGCAGCTGGCCGTCTCGCTCATCGAGCGCCGCCGCCGCGAGCACGGCACCGCCGTACTCTTCGTCACGCACGAGATCAATCCGGTGCTCCCCTACTGCGACCGCGTCCTGTACCTGGTGGACGGGCGGTTCGAGGTGGGGCCGACCGCCGAGGTGATGACCTCGGAGCGGCTGAGCCGGCTGTACCGCACCCCCGTCGACGTGCTGCACGTGCGCGACCGGTTGGTCGTGGTGGGAGGGGACCACTGATGGACCGGCTCGAGAACCTGACGAACTTCTCCCTCACCTGGGAGCTGCTGCAGCAGCCCTTCGTACAGCAGGCGCTGCTCGCCGCGGCGCTGCTCGGCGTCCTCGCCGGGGTGATGGGTCCGCTCATCGTCTCCCGGCAGATGGCTTTCAGCGTGCACGGCACGTCCGAGCTGTCGCTGACCGGCGCCGCCTTCGCCCTGCTCATGGGGTGGAGCGTGGGCTCGGGCGCGCTGCTCGGTGCCCTGGTCGCGGGCCTGCTCTTCGGCCTGCTCGGCGTTTACGCGCGCGAGCGGGACTCGGTGATCGGCGTCATCATGGCCTTCGGCCTCGGCCTGTCCGTCCTGTTCCTGGCGCTGCATGAGGGCCGGCAGGGCACCGCGTTCGCCCTGCTCACGGGGCAGATCGTCGCGGTCGGGATGAGCGGGCTGACGCTCATGGCGATCACCACCGTCGTGGTGCTGCTGATCCTCGCCTTCATCTACCGGCCGCTGCTGTTCCTCTCGACCGACCCCGACGTGGCCGCCGCGCACGGCGTCCCGGTGAAGACGCTGTCGGTGGTCTTCGCGATGCTGGTCGGCGCCGCGGCCGCGCAGGGCGTGCAGATCGTCGGGGCGCTGCTGGTCATGAGCCTGCTCATCACGCCGGCCGCCGCGGCCGCTCGGGTCACCAGCTCCCCTGGCAGGGCCACGGTGTTGTCGCTGATCTTCGCGCTGGTCGCGGCCGTCGGCGGCATCATCCTCTCGCTCGCGCCCGCGCTGCCGGTCTCGGTGTTCGTGACGTCGATCTCTTTCCTCATCTACATGGTGTGCCGCCTCCTCGGGCAGCGGGGCCGCCGCGGCACCGTCGCGACCGTCGACGCCCCCGCACACGACTGCCGGCACCCGCTACCGTCAAGGTCGTGAGAATCGACCTCAACGCGGACTGCGGCGAGTCCTACGGCGCCTGGCGTCTCGGCGACGACGCGGCGCTTCTCGGCGTGGTGACCTCTGCCAACGTGGCGTGCGGGTTCCACGCAGGCGACCCGACAACTCTCCGCGAGACCTGTGCCGCGGCGGTGGCCGCCGGGGTCGCGATCGGCGCACAGGTCGGCTACGCGGACCTGCGCGGCTTCGGCCGCCGCCCCATGGACGTCCCCACCGCCGACCTCACCGCCGACGTGATCTATCAGATCGGCGCGCTCCGAGCGATCGCGCGGAGCGTCGGCGGCACCGTCGCGTACGTCAAACCGCACGGCGCGCTGTACAACCGGATCGTCGCCGACGAGGTGCAGGCGGCGGCCGTCGTCGACGGCGTGCTCGCCGCCGCGCCGGGCCTGCCGGTGCTCGGCCTCCCCGGATCCGCGTTCCTCCGCATCGCCGCGGAGCGCGGGCTCGCCGTGATACGCGAGGCCTTCGCCGACCGCGCCTATCTGCCCGACGGTGCGCTCGTCCCCCGGTCGCGGGAGGGCTCCGTGCTGCACGACCCCGACGAGATCGCCGCGCGGGTGCTGCGCATGGTCGGCGACGGCACCGTCGAGGCGATCGACGGAACCGAGGTGCATATCGCGCCCGATTCCGTGTGCGTGCACGGCGACAACCCGTCGGCGGTGGCGGTGGCGCGGCGCTTGCGCACCGTGCTCGACGGTGCCGGCGTGACGGTCGCGCGGTTCAGCTAATCGCGGAACCGCCGCGGGGCGGTGAGGACGAGGCGGACGCAGTGGTCGACGAGGTGCTCGCGCGTGACACCGAGGCGGCCTTCGATGTACTCGGTGAACAGCGTGGTGAGCGCGCCGACGAGGCCCGTCGCGACGAGGCGGCGCGTGATCGCGTCGACCGAGTCGGGCAGCGATGCGGCGACCACGTCGAAGAATCCCGGCATTCCGGCGAGACCCCGCTCCGCGAGAACGGGCTCGCGGTAGGGGCCGAGCAGCAGCACCCGCCCGATGTCCGGCTGGTCGACGACGAACTCGACGAATCCGCTGACCGCGCCCTGGGCGACCGCGAGCGCATCGGGCGCCGCGCCCTGCGGGATGCCCTCGGCGGCCTCGCGGACGCCGCGGACCAGCGCGTCCTGGGCGCGGCTGAGGACATCGTCGTAGACGGCGTGCGCGAAGCCATCGCGCGTACTGAACGCCTCGTAGAAGTAGCGCTCGGTGATGCCGGTGGTGCGACAGACGGCCCGCACGCCGAGCGCCCCGGCCTCAGGGTCGCCGAGGAGCGCGATGCCCGCGTCCAGCATCTGGCGACGCCGAGTCTCCCGACGCTCCTCGAGTGAGGTCATTCGTTCATTCTACCGCAGACGAAATTTACTGACGTCGCTGTCGGGCGAACTCGGCGAGGACGACGCCCGCCGCGACCGAGGCGTTGAGCGACTCCACCGACGAGGCGATCGGGATCGACAGGATCGAATCGCAGTTCTCCCGCACCAGCCGCGAGAGCCCCTTGCCCTCGGAGCCCACGACCACGACCACGCCGGTGTCGGCGCGGTAGTCGTCCAGGTCCACGTCGCCACCCGCGTCGAGGCCGACGACCTGGAGGCCCGCGGCCGCGTAGTCGGCCAGCGCGCGGTTGAGGTTCGGCGCCTGCGCCACCGGGAGTCGCGCAGCCGCGCCCGCGGAGGTACGCCACGTGACGGCGGTGACCGCCGCGGACCGTCGGCCCGGGATGACCACGCCGTGCCCGCCGAACGCGGCCGTCGACCGGATGACCGCGCCCAGGTTGCGGGGGTCGGTGATGTTGTCGAGCGCGACGATGAGCGGCGCCTCGCCGCGGTCCTGCGCGCGGGCGAGCAGGTCGTCGGGGTGCGCGTAGGTGTACGGCGGGATCTGCAGCGCGATGCCCTGGTGCAGGCCGTTGTCGCTCAGCCGGTCCAGCTCGCCGCGCTGCACTTCGAGGATCGCGATGCCCGTGTCGGCCGCGATCTGCACCGATTCGGTGAGCCGCTCGTCGTTCTGCGAGCCGATCGCGACGTACAGCGCCGTCGCGGGCACGCCCGCTCGGAGGCACTCGACCACCGGGTTGCGGCCGAGCACGTACTCGGGGCCGTCGTCGGCGGCGCGGCCGGCGACCTTCGGCCGGCGCTGCGGCGTGGTCGCGGCCTTCGCCGCGGCCCGCGCCTTCTTATGCGCGGGGTGGTACGGGCGATCCTTGGCGGCCGGCGTCGCACCGCGCCCCTCGAGCCCGCGGCGACGCACGCCGCCCGAGCCCTGGACCTGCCCCTTCTTGGTGCCCGCCTTGCGGACCGCGCCGCGGCGCTGCGAGTTGCCTGCCATCAGTTGCCCGCCTTCTTCGTGAGTGTCCATGCCGAACCGTCGGCACCGTCGGTCACCTCGATACCCGCGGCTGCCAGCCGGTCGCGCGACGCATCGGCCTCCGCCCAGTTCTTCTCGGCCCGGGCGGCGGCGCGCCGCTCGAGCTCGGCCTGCACCAGCACGCCGAGGGCGTCCATGGCGTGGCCGTCGCCGGCGTTCTCCGTGAGCCAGTGCGGATCCAGCGGGTCGACGCCGAGGATCGCCGTCATGGCCCGCACCGCGCCCGCGAGCCGCCGCGCCTCGTCGAGATCGCCCGACTCCAGCGCCGCGTTCCCGGCCCGCACGCACCCGTGGACCTCCGCCAACGCCGACGGTACGCCCAGATCGTCGTCGAGCGCGGCGGCGAAACCGTCGGTCCACTCCCCGACGGGCACGTCCCCCGCCCGCTCGACGGTGCGCCGCACGAACGCCTCGATCCGGCCGTACGCCGTCACGGCCTCGTCCAGCGCGCCCGCGGAGTACTCCTGCATGGACCGGTAGTGCGCCGACCCGAGGTAGTACCGCAGTTCGACGGCGCGGTACTGCATGAGCAGGTTCGGGATCGAGACGACGTTGCCGAGCGACTTGCTCATCTTCTCGCCCGACATGGTGACCCAGCCGTTGTGCAGCCAGTAGTTGGCGAACGGATCGCCGGCACCGTGGGCCTGCGCGATCTCGTTCTCGTGGTGCGGGAAGACGAGGTCCATGCCGCCGCAGTGGATGTCGAACTGCGCGCCCAGGTAGCTCGTGGCCATCGCGGAGCACTCGAGGTGCCAGCCGGGCCGGCCGTCGCCCCACGGGGAGGGCCAGCTCGGCTCGCCCGGCTTCGCGGCCTTCCACAGCGTGAAGTCCAGCGGGTCGCGCTTGCCCTCGGCGAGGGTCTCGCCCTGCTGCACGTCGTCGACCTTTTGCCGGCTGAGCTCGCCGTAGGTCGGGAGGCTACGGACGGAGAAGTACACGTCGGTGCCCGTGCCGCACGGCGCGGCGTAAGCGTGGCCACGCTCGATCATGCGCTCCATGTAGGTGACCATCTGCGTGATGAACCCGGTGGCCCGCGGCTCGGCCGACGGCGGCAGCACTCCGAGAGCGTCGTAGGCGCGCGTGAACTCGCGCTCGTGCGTCGCGGCCCACTCCCACCAGGGGCGTCCGGCCTCGGCGGCCTTGCGCAGGATCTTGTCGTCGATGTCGGTGACGTTCCGCACGAAGGCCACGTCGAGGCCCTTGGCGAGCAGCCAGCGGCGCAGCACGTCGAAGGCGACGCCGCTGCGGATGTGGCCGATGTGGGGGACGCCCTGCACCGTCGCGCCACAGAGGTAGATGCCCGCCTTGCCGTCCACGAGGGGCACGAAGTCACGGACCTCGCGGGTCAAGGAGTCGTACAGGCGCAGCGTCACGTCGACTGATTCTACGGTGCCGTGCATCCCCGACCGCGGCTGCCGCGGCGTAGCCCGGCGTTGCTTCACGAAGCCATGCGCGCAGTGCATACCCTTGATGGCGTCCGGCGGGGGACCGAACGCCGCGCAGGGGGCGGCCGATCCCCCGCCAGAAGCGCGACTTCGGGTGGGGGTTCGAACGCGGGGCGGGCGGATCGGCGCCGCGCGGGGGACGACCCGCGCCGAGACGACAGTGGGGCATGCGCGCCACGCATGGCAGGCGTCCGCGACCTTCCGTGCCGGAGTCAGCTCGGGGCGTAGACCAGCGCCGTGGCCATCGCGGCCACGCCCTCGCCGCGGCCGGTGAGCCCCAGGCCGTCGGTGGTGGTGGCGGAGACGGAGACCGGGGCGCCGAGCAGCCCGCTCAGCACCTCCTGCGCCTCGGCTCGTCGCGGCCCGACCTTGGGCCGGTTGCCGATCAGCTGCACCGCGGCGTTGCCGACCACGAACCCGGCGTCGGACAGCAGCGATCGCACGTGGCTCAGCATCTGCGCACCGGTGATGCCCTCGTTGTCGGAACGCCCCACGCCGAAGACGCCGCCGAGATCCCCGAGTCCGCCGGCGGAGAGCAGCGCGTCGCAGAGCGCGTGCACCGCGACGTCGCCGTCGGAGTGGCCGGAGCAGCCGTCGCCGTCGAAGAGGAGCCCGAGCATCCAGCACTCCCGGCCCGGCTCGAACGGATGGACATCGGTGCCGATCCCGACGCGGGGAACGATCATTTCAACTCCTGCGCAAGAGCTTCCGCGACCCGCAGGTCGAAGGCTGTGGTGATCTTCATCGCGAGCGGATCGCCCGCGACGGTGACGACGGCGCCGCCCGCCCGCTCGACGAGCCCGGCGTCGTCGGTGGCGACCGCGCCGGGTGCGGCATCGTAGGCGGCGCGGAGCGCCGCGGTGGTGAAGCCCTGGGGCGTCTGGACGGCCCGCAGGTCGGCCCGGTCGACGGTGGCCGCGACGGCACCGTCGGCGTCGACGCGCTTGATGGTGTCCACCACGGGAAGTACAGGCACGACGGCGGAGGCGCCGGCGCGCAGGGCGGCGACGACCCGTTCGATCACGGGGCCGGGCGTGAGCGGGCGGGCGGCGTCGTGCACCAGCACCAGCTCGGCGTCGCCCACGGCGGCGAGGCCGGCCCGGACGGTATCGGTCCGTTCCACTCCGCCCACCACGACGCGGGCGCGCGGGACCAGGGCTCGGGCGCCGTCGACCAGGTCGGCGGGAACCATGACGACCACCTCGTCGATCACCCCGGACGCGAAAAGGCCGTCCACCGCCCTTTCGAGCAGTGAACGGCCCTGCAGAGTCACGAAAGCCTTCGGACGGTTCAGGCCCAGGCGCGTCCCTTGCCCAGCGGCGGGAACCAGCGCGACGACGGTCAGGAGGCCGCCGCCAGCGCCTCGTCCAGGCGGGACTCGGCGTTGCCGTCGTCCGTCGCCTCTGCGAGCGCGAGCTCACCCACGAGGATCTGACGGGCCTTGGTCAGCATGCGCTTCTCGCCGGCCGACAGGCCGCGGTCCTGCTCGCGACGCCACAGGTCGCGGACGACCTCGGCCACCTTGTTCACATCACCCGACGCGAGCTTCTCGAGATTCGCCTTGTAGCGGCGCGACCAGTTCGTGGGCTCCTCGGTGTGCGGCGCGCGCAGCACCTGGAAGACCTTGTCCAGGCCCTCCTGGCCGACCACGTCGCGAACGCCGACGACCTCGGCGTTCTCCGCGGGAACCTTGACCGTCAGATCACCCTGTGCGACCTTGAGCACCAGGTACTCGCGCTCACGGCCACCGATGGTCTTGATCTCGATTGCTTCGATCAGTGCGGCACCGTGATGGGGGTAGACAACGGTGTCTCCGACCTTGAAAATCATCTGATCCTTGCCCCTTTCGATATGACCAGGATAACACGGGGCGAATTCGGGTTGCGAGGCAACATCGCAGGTCAGGACTCCTCCTGGGCTTGACAAACGACGTCGTGGATGCTCTCCGCCGGTTCCGGTGACCGACGGCGCGGGTCACGGCACGGAGCACTCACGCCGTAGATGCCGCCCGACGGCACGGCGCGACCCGCCTTCTACTACGCTGCGTGGTGACATACTCAGCACCGTCCGCACGCGGGTGTCGCCGCGCACGGGGAGGAAACTGGAGGAACCGTGTCCGCACGCACCGTCTCGACCCGCCGCACCGCCACCACCGTCGCGGGCGCCCTGCTCGCCGCTGGCGCCCTGCTCTCGGTGTCCGCCTGCGGCGCGGGCCAGATCTCGCAGACCGCGAACCAGGTCGCCGCGATCAACGGCGCCAATCAGACCTTCGTGGATCAGAAGATCGCACTCAGTGACGTGCACGTGCTGTTCCCGGTCTCGGGCAGCCAGGGCCGGCTCGCCTTCGTGCTGACGAACCTGAACCCGTACCAGGCCGATACCCTCAAGGGCATCTCGGACGAGAAGGGCCGCTTCGCCACCATCGGCGGCGACACCACCCTCGCCCCGAACGGTTCGCTGTACGGCACCGCCCCCCAGGGCAGCGACAGCAAGGCCCCCAGCATCACCCGCCTCACGGTCAGCGTGCCCGTCGACGCCACGTGGCGGCCGGGCCTGACCAACAAGCTCTGGTTCCACCTGGAGAAGGCCGGTTCGCTCCCGATCGACGTCCCCATCGACGCCGGCGCCGCCCCCGCTTCCGCCGCCGGGATCACCCCCACCGCCGGCGAGCACGGTGCGGGCGAGGGCACCGGCGGCCACTAGGCCCTCAGCTCTCGACAAGATATGGCGAAAGCCAAGGTGCAGTACACCTGCACCGAGTGCGGCCACACCGTGGCCAAGTGGGTGGGGCGCTGCCCGGCGTGCGGCGCCTGGTCCACGATGGAGGAGGGCGCGCCCGCCCGCGCCGCCGGCTCGGGGCCCGCGGCGAACGTCGGCTTGACGCTGCCGAAGACCCGCGCGGTCCCGATTACGAAGATCGACCCGAACTCGACGCGCGCGCTGCCCGTCGGGATCGGCGAGCTCGACCGCGTCCTCGGCGGCGGCATCGTCCCCGGCTCGGTGATCCTGCTGGCCGGCGAGCCGGGCGTGGGCAAGTCGACGCTGCTGCTCGACGTCGTGCACCGCTGGGCCACGACGGGCCGCGGGAAGTCCCTGTACGTCACCGGCGAGGAGTCCGCGGGCCAGGTGCGGCTGCGCGCCGAGCGCACCGGCGCCCTCGACGACCGGCTCTACCTGGCCGCCGAGTCCGACCTCGGGACGGTGCTCGGCCACGTCGAGCAGATCTCCCCCACTCTCATGGTGGTCGACTCGGTGCAGACCCTCTCGGCGTCCGGGGTCGACGGGGTGCACGGCGGCGTCACGCAGGTCCGCGCGATCACGACGACCCTCACGTCGCTGGCGAAAGCCTCGTCGATCGCGGTGATCCTCGTGGGCCATGTCACCAAGGACGGCGCCGTCGCCGGGCCGCGCTCCCTCGAGCACCTGGTGGACGTGGTGCTCAGCTTCGAGGGCGACAAGCACTCCACGCTGCGCATGGTGCGCGGCATCAAGAACCGCTTCGGCGCGTCCGACGAGGTGGGCTGCTTCGAGCAGCGCGAGTCCGGCATCGTCGAGGTGACGGACCCATCGGGCTTGTTCCTGCACCACCGCGACCAGGCCGCGGCCGGGACCGCGGTCACCGTCGGCCTCGACGGCAAGCGGCCGATGCTCGGCGAGCTCCAGGCCCTCGTGACGCCGACGCCCCTGCCGTCCCCGCGGCGGGCGGTCTCGGGCCTCGATTCGGCCCGGGTGGCGATGATCCTCGCGGTGCTGACGAAGCACGGCGGCATCGAGAGCCTGCCGCAGAAGGACGTCTACGCGGCGACCGTCGGCGGGATGAAGATCACCGAGCCGGCCGCCGACCTGGCGCTGGCGCTGGCCGTGGCGTCCGGCGCGGTGGAGAAGGCGCTGCGCCCGAACACCGTCGTGCTGGGCGAGGTGGGCCTGGCGGGCGAGGTGCGGCGAGTGACCGGCCTCGAGCGTCGGCTCGCGGAGGCCGCGCGGCTCGGCTTCACCCACGCGATCGTGCCGCCCTCGCCCGACGGGCAGCGCCTGAAGGTGGACGGCATCCACATCGGGGAGGCCGCCACCCTGACCGATGCTCTGCGTCTGGGCTCCCTCGCGCCCACCCGCGAGCGGGACCGCTAACCTACCGCTATGGACCTCGAAGCCGCGTTCGTCGGGAACGCGCCGCTGCGTGACACCGTGATCCGGGTGGCCCCGGGCACCGGCCTGCGCGACGGGATCGAGCGGATCCTCCGTGGCCGCACGGGCGCGCTCATCGTGCTCGGCTACGACGACGGGGTCGAGGGCATCTGCGACGGCGGCTTCCACCTGGACGTCGAGTTCGCCCCCACCCGCCTGCGGGAACTGGCGAAGATGGACGGCGCGGTGGTGCTCTCGACCGACGGAAGCCGGATCGTGCGGGCGAACGTGCAGTTGGTGCCCGATCCCACGATCCCCACGCAGGAGTCGGGTACGCGGCACCGGTCGGCCGAGCGCGCCGCGATCCAGACCGGCTACCCGGTGATCTCGGTGAGCGCGTCGATGGCGATCGTGCACGCCTACGTGGGCGGCGTGCGGCACCTCGTCGACGATGCCGCGCCGATCCTCGCCCGCGCCAACCTCGCGATCGCCACGCTCGAGCGCTACGCGCACCGGCTCGACGAGGTGCTCGCCCACCTCTCCCGCGCCGAGATCGAGGACGTCGTGACGGTCCGCGAGGTCTCGCAGGTCGTGCAGCGGCTGGAACTGGTGCGGCGCTTGGCCGTCGAGATCGAGCAGTACGTGCTGGAGCTCGGCACGTCGGGCCGGCAGATCGCGCTGCAGCTCGAGGACCTTCTGGGCGAGTCGATCTCGCTTCGTGAGCCGGTGCTGCGCGACTACCTCCGTGACGGCGACTCCGTGCCCGCCGCCGTCACCCGCATCGACGCGCTCACCGACGCCGACCTGCTGGCCGCGACCACCATCGCTGCGGCGCTGGGCTTCTCGGAAACCGTCGAGGCGCAGGACGAGCCCGTCTCCCCGCGCGGCCACCGCCTGCTCGGCTCGATCCCGCGGCTGCGCGCCGCCCAGGTGGAGGCCCTGGTCGGTACGTTCGGCTCGCTGCAGACGCTGCTCGCCGCGTCCGCCGCCGACCTGCAGGCCGTCCCGGGTATCGGGACCGACGGTGCGCGGCAGGCCCGCGAGGGCCTCTCCCGCCTCGCCGAGGCCTCGGTCGAGCGGTTCTGACCGGCGGCGAAGGCTAGTTGCCGGTGCCCGTCTCCGGGGCCGCGCCGCCCTCCGGCGCAGGCGCCGCCCGGACGATGTTGAAGGTCACCGGTGCACTGCGCTTCGCCCCGAGCTGCGCGACCACCTGGTACGCGCCGGGCGCGACGGGGGCGCGCTGCGCCTGGCAGCCGGGCGCAGAGGTGGTGCCGGCCCACTGCAGCTTGTAGCGCAGCTGCTGGCCGGGCTGCAGCACCTCGTTCTTGATGCCGGGCTGGAAGGTGCAGTCGAAGTTCGTCCACAGCTGCTTACTGCCGTCGAGGGTGAGCACGATCAGCTGCTGCTGTCCGGTGCCGACGTCGCGCGCGCACGGCACCGGTCCGGCGTTGGTGATGGTCGCCTCGAAGGTCGGCTGCTCGCCGAGCGTGTACGTCGCTTTGTCGGCGCCGACCACGACGGAGATGTTCGCGTCGGGGCAGGGCCCGCCGGCGACGACCGCGCCGGGCGTCGGGACGCCGCCGCCCGAGGGGCTCGCCGACGCCGACGCCGCACCCGAGGCACCCGAGGCGTTCGCACCGGACTGGGGCGCACCGGAGCCGCCAGCGCCGCCCGCGCCGCCGCCGCTGTTGTTCGCCGCCGAGGGGTCGCCGGAGGGCGCCTGCGACGGGGGCAGGCCGCTCGTGGTGACGGGCGTGGTCGACGAGGCGGTCGCGGCGTTCTGCGACGAGTCGTTGCCACCGCCGACGAAGACGATCAGGAGCACCACCACGACCACGGCGAACAGCGCCACGACGGCGGCCAGCACGCGTCGGCGCCAGTAGATCTCGGGCGGCAGGGGTCCATGGGGTTCCAGCACGTCTCAACCGTAACGTTTCCGTCGCCTCACGCCGCTGACCTGCGGCGGCGTGTCACGAATCGGGACAGATCACTCCGGCGCGACGGCCTGGAACGGCGAGGTGGCGGCCTCGCCGATATCGCCGACCGCGCTGCGCAGGTGCACCTTGCCCTCGGCGAGCTCGTACGTCAGGCCGACGATCGCGACCCGACCCTCGTCGACCCCCTGGGCGATGATCCGCGAACGCTCCCGGAGCAGGCGCCCCGTCTCCATCACGTGCTGGGCGGTGATGTCGTTGACGTCCGTCAGCCCCTCGCGGCGGCCCGCCAGGACCGACGGGGTGAGCCGCTCGACGATGTCGCGGATGTAGCCGGGCGGCATGGTTCCGGTGTCGATGGAGTTCACCGTGGCCGCGACGGCGCCGCAGCTGTCGTGGCCGAGGATCGCGATGAGCGGCACCTTGAGCACCTCGATGGCGTACTCGATGGAGCCGAGCACGGCGGCGTCGATGATGTGTCCGGCGGTGCGGACGACGAACATGTCGCCGAGGCCCTGGTCGAAGATCACCTCGGCCGCGACGCGCGAATCGCCGCAGCCGAAGAGCACCGCGGTGGGCTGCTGGCCGGCGGCCAGTTCCGCCACCCGGCTCGCGCCCTGATTCGGATGCGCGGGCACTCCTTCGACGAAGCGCCGGTTGCCGTCACGGAGGGCGCGCCAGGCGCCGGGAGGAGTCGAGGTGGGCATGGGTCCATAATGCACGTCGTGACTTCCACGCGAGACGCCAGCGGCGATTCTGTCCCGGATTTCACTCCGGTGCTCTCCTGGTTCGACCTCGCGGAGCGCGACCTTCCGTGGCGAGCACCGGATGTCGGCGCGTGGGCGATCCTGGTCAGTGAGGTGATGCTGCAGCAGACACCCGTCGTGCGGGTCGAGCCCGTGTGGCGCGCGTGGATGGAACGCTGGCCCACCCCGGCCGACCTCGCCGCCGCCACCGGCGCCGATGCCGTGCGCGCCTGGGGCAAGCTCGGCTACCCGCGCCGGGCGATGCGGCTGCACGCGTGCGCGCAGGCCCTCGTCGAGCGGTTCGACGGTTCCGTCCCCGCCGACGTCGACCAGCTCCTGTCGCTGCCGGGGGTGGGCGACTACACCGCCCGCGCGGTGGCGTGTTTCGCGTACGGCCGCGACGTCCCCGTGGTCGACATCAACGTGCGCCGGGTCCTCGCCCGCGCGGTGGCCGGCGACTCCGACGCGGCGGCACCGTCGACCACGCGCGACCTGGCGGCAGCGACGGCGGCCGTGACCACCGTTCCCGCCGACCGGCGACCGCGGCTGTCGGCAGGGTTGATGGAGCTGGGCGCGCTGGTCTGTACGGCGCGGTCGCCGCGGTGCGGCGAGTGCCCGCTGCACGCCGACTGCGCCTGGCTCGCTGCGGGGGCACCGTCGGGCACGGTGGCGCCGCGGAAGGCGCAGAAGTACGAGGGCACGGATCGGCAGGCGCGCGGGCGCCTACTCGACGTGCTGCGCGGCACCGACGGCGCCGTTCCCCGGGCCGCGCTCGACCTGGCCTGGGAGCGCGATCCCGCGCAACGCGACCGAGCGCTGGACTCCCTGCTGGTGGACGGGCTGATCGAGCAGACGCGGGACGGCCGCTTCGCGCTCGCGGGCGAGACCTGACCACTCGACGCCGCGTGCTGGGAGCGCTGCGGCGGTGCGCGCGGCACGCGACCGCCTCGTAGGCTGGCCACCATGACCACCTATGTAGTGACTGGCGCGAACGGCGGCCTCGGCGAGGTCGTGACGCGTCGCCTCGCCGCCACCGGCGGCCGTGTCGTGATGGCGTGCCGCGATGTCGCGGGCGCACAGCGCATCGCCGACGAGATCGACGGCGACGTGATCGTCGAGGCCCTGGACCTGGCCGACCTGGACTCGGTGCGTGCGTTCGCCGAGCGCACCGGCGAGGTGGACGTGCTCGTCAACAACGCCGGGCTGATGAACATCCCGCTGCGCCGCACGAAGCAGGGCTTCGAGATGCAGTTCGGGGTGAATCACCTGGGCCACTTCGCGCTCACCGGGCTGCTGCTGGACCGCCTGACGGACCGCGTCGTCGCGGTCTCCTCGGTCGCGCACCGGCAGAACTACCGCTGGCGCATGGACGACCCGAACTACGAGAACCGCACGTACCTGCGCACCGAGGCGTACGGGCAGAGCAAGCTCGCGAACATGATGTTCGCGCGCGAGCTGCAGCGCCGGTTCGAGGCCGCGGGCTCGCCTAAGAAGGCGTACTGCGTGCACCCGGGCGTCTCCCCGACCGGCCTGTTCGCCCGCACGGACACCCCGCTGGACCTGGTGCTGAAGCCCGCCGTCGCGCTGTTGAACAACCCGCCGGAGAAGGCCGCGCAGTCGCTGATCCTCGCCGCGACCGACCCGGACCTCGACCCGCACCCGTGGTGGGGCCCGACGCAGCTCTTCCAGTCCCGCGGCCCCGTGGGCAAGTGCGCCAGCACCGCGGTCTCCAAGGATCAGGCCAAGTGGGCGGAGCTGTGGGCCGTCTCCGAGAAACTCACGGGTGTCAGTTACGCGCTTTGAGGTCCAGCAGGCTCTCGGCGGAGGCGGTCACCGCGTCCTGCCAGGCGCGGGGCCGCCAGCCGAGCTCGTCGCGGGCCCGCGCGCTCGACGCGGAGCGTGTCTGTCCGAGGAGCGGCACGAGGTCGCCGACCTCGGGATCGAACCGCCCGACGATGCGCAGCACCACGTCGGGGATCGCGCGGGTCGGCACCCGCTTCGCGCGATCGCCGAGGCGAGCACGCAGCTCGTGGGCGATGTCGAGCATGGAGATCACGCCGTCCGTCGCGGCGATGTAGCGACGGTTCGCGGCCAGGTCAGCGTCGGCGGCCCGCAGGTGCAGGTCGACGACGTCGCGCACGTCCACGATGTTCAGCCTCACGTTGGGGACGGCCGGCGGGCGACCGGACAGCAGCCCGTCGATAAGCCGCAGCGACGAGGTCGCGTCGGCAGAGCGGGCCGGTCCGAAGATGCCGGTCGGACAGATCGTCGTGAGTGCGAGGTCGCCGCCCTCGCGGTCCATGAAATCCCACGCGGCGCGCTCGGCGAGCGCCTTGGACTTCACGTACGCGCTCATCGACTCGCCGTCGACGTCGGTCCAGTCCGATTCGTCGAACGGCTCCGCCTGCGGCGGGTGGCCGTAGTACACGGCGCCGCACGACGAGGTCGCCACCACGCGCGGCACGCCGGAATCCCGTGCGGCCCGGAGCACCCGGAGCACCCCGTCGACCGCGGGGCGGATCACCTGCTCCTCGTCTCGCGTCGCGGTGAGCGGCGAGGCGACGTGGTGCACGACGTCGCACCCGGCGGTCGCCTCGGCCCAACCCTCGTTGCCGAGTAGGTCCGCCTGGACGACCGTGAGCCGCCCGTCGGCATCCGGGAACCGCGCGAGAACAGCGTCCGCCTTCGCCGCGTCGCGCACCGTCGTGCGCACGGTGTCGCCGCGGTCGAGCAGCGCCGCGATCGTCCATCCACCGACGAAGCCGGTGCCACCGGTGACGAGTGCTGTGGCCATGGTCTCTCCTCTTTGGTTAGCCGATCGGCTAACCAAAGGTAGCATGGGAGCGTGAGCAGGCGAGCGGAGCAGGCGGAGCGGACCCGGACGGCCATCCTGGCGGCCGCCGAGGCGCTGATCGCGGAGCAGGGCTTCGACCGCACCTCCCTGCAGCAGGTCGCGGACCGCGCCGGCGTGACGAAGGCGAACGTCTACTACTACTTCCGCACAAAGGAGGCCCTGCTCGGCGGCGTCGTCGCGCCGCACGCGCAGGCGCTGCGCGCACTCGTGGACGACGCCGCGGCACTGCCCGACCCCGCCGCGCGCCGCAGCGCGCTCATCGCGGGCTACGTCAACCAGTCAGTCCGCGCCTTCCGGCGCATCGGCGCCGTCGGCATCGGGGGCGACCCCGCGCTCCGGCGCGCGATGGCGGGAACCGCAGACCTCGACGCTATCGCGGCCGACGCCCTTCCGCTCCTCCTCGGCCCTGAGCCTTCGCCGCGACAACTCGCGGGCTGGCTGCAACTGAGCGACCTGGGCCCCGCGCTGCGCGGCCTGGGCCATCTGCCCGATCCCGAGCTGCGGGACGCGCTCGTCGACCTCTGTGAGCGCGCTCTCGCGGCCTGACCATTCGGAATGCCGGCGGGCCACGGACTGTTGCACCGTCCATGCGCGTGGACGTCTGGACCGATATCAACTGCCCCTTCTGCTACATCGGGAAGGCCCGCTTCGAGGAGGCACTGGCCGCGTTCCCGCAGCGTGATCAGGTCGAGGTGATCCATCGATCCTTCGAGCTCGACCCCACCGCCGGCCCTTCCGAGCCCGTCATCCCTCGGATCGCGGCCAAGTACGGCATCAGCGAGGCGCAGGCCGCCGCCAACGAGCGGGGCCTCGGCGCGCAGGCGCAGCAGCTGGGCCTGCCCTACCAGGTCGACGGCCGCGACAGCGGCAACAGCTTCGACATGCATCGGCTGCTGCACTGGGCCCTCGAGCTGGGCCGCCAGGAGGCGCTACTCGACGCGCTCTACGCCGCCAACTTCGCCGAGTCCGAGACAGCTTTCGGCAGCATCGACCGCCTCGTCGGAATCGCCGAGTCCGCCGGGTTCGACGGTGCCGCCGCCCGCGCGGTCCTCGACGATCCGACGGCGTACGCGGATGCGGTGCGCGCTGACGAGGAGACCGCCAAGCGGATCGGCATCGGCGGTGTCCCGTTCTTCGTCTTCGACGGCAAGTACGCCGTCTCTGGCGCACAACCGCCCGAGGTCTTCACCGAGGCGCTGACCAAGGCCCGCGGCGACGAGCCGCTCACCGTCATCGGCGGCGACGACGCGGAGGCGTGCGGTCCGGACGGCTGCGAGCTGCCGCCGCGCGACTGACCACGGCACGCGGTAGCGGCGGCTATGCGGCAGGCGGTCTGGGTTGGCAGCGCGGACACCACCAGATCGCCCGCTCTGCGTCTGTCGCACCGCCGAGGGAGCCCGCGACGATCGTCGTCCCGCAGCGCAGGCAGGGACGCCGCGCGCGTCCGTAGACGAAGGCCCGCATGCCGTTCCGATCGACACCCGTCGTCACCCTGCGCGTGCGCCCGAGGTTGGCGCGCAGCAGCCGTGCGGCGCCGTCGGCCCAGGCCAGCGGGTCGCCGCACTCCCCGACCGGCGTCGTCGGATGCGTGCCCCGCAGGAAGCAGAGCTCGTTGCGATAGACGTTGCCCACCCCGGCGAGGTTGCGCTGGTCGAGCAGTGCGAGCCCGACGGGGCGGTCCGGCTCGGCGGCGAGGTTCGCCGCGGCGCGGCCGGCGTCCCAGTCGAGTCCGAGCGGATCGGGACCGAGGCGGGCGAGGGCACCGTCGGCCTCGGCGGCCGTGAGAACCTCGAGGGTGCCGAGCGAGAATCCCACGACCTGCGCCCCGTCGACGGCGAGCACGGCGCGGGCGGTGTGCGCGGGCCGCCGCCAGCGCTGGCCGGGACGGTACACGTGCCACTCGCCCTCCATCTTGAGATGACTGTGGATCACCGCGCCGCCGACGTCCATGAGCAGGTGCTTGCCGCGCGCAGTCACCGAATCGACGGTGCCACCCGACAAGTCCACGCTCGCGAACCGCGGCACGCGGATGTCGCAGCCGGTGAGCACCTTGCCCGCGAGCACCGGCCGCAGTCGTGCGGCCAGGTTGTGGACGGTGTCTCCCTCGGGCACGGCTAGTCCAGCCCGGAGAGGAAGGCCTCGACCGCCCCGCGGTACACGCCCGGGGCGTCGTCGTGGACGAGGTGGCCGGCACCGTCGACCTTGAGGTACCGAAGGTCGGGCCCCGCGTAGGCGCGAATCATCCGCTCCCCCACGCCGGGCGGCACGACGGTGAATTCGGCCTCGAGCAGCAGCGTCGGCGCCTGCACCGCGCGCCACTGCGCCCAGTGATCGCGCGGGCCCCAGTGGTCGGCGATGGCGCGGAAGACGTCGATGTCACCGTGCAGGGCGCCGTCGTCGAAGGCCTCGTAGAAGTACCGCCCGGCGACGGGGCCGAACAGCGCCTCGCACTCGGCCTGCGAGGCGAAGCGCTCCGGCCAGCTGGCGAACCACGGCGCCCAGGTGTCGGTCGACTGGCCCGTGAACTCGGGCGACATGTCCTCGACGACAAGGGCGCGCACCAGTTCGGGGTATTCGGCGGCGGTGCACCAGGCGTGCAGGCCGCCCATCGAGTGACCGACCAGCGTGGCCGGGCCCTGGTCGAGGTAGGTGAGGATCTCGGCGACGTCGGCGACGAAGCGTTCCGTGGTGATGTCGTCGGGGGGTACGGGAAAGTCTGGCCCGCGGTGGAATTCGGCGTCGAAGGTGAAGACGCGGCCGTACCGGCGCAGCCACGGGATCTGCCTGCGCCACGTGCGGCCGCGGCCCATGAGCCCGTGCAGCAACACGATCGGCCCGCCCTCGTCGCGGCCGCCCCAATCTCTCAGGCCCACACACTCATCCACGCGGCCCAACCTACCGGGTCGGGCGACTGTATCGTCGGAGCATGTCGGTAGTGAAGATCAACGCCATCCGCATCCCCGAAGGCGCGGGCCCGGAGCTCGAGACGCGGTTCGCGCAGCGCGCGCACGCCGTCGAGAACTCCCCCGGCTTCCTCGGCTTCCAACTACTGCGCCCGGTGAAGGGCGACGACCGCTACTTCGTGGTCACGCAGTGGGAGTCGGAGGAGGCGTTCGCCGCGTGGCGCGACGGCCAGGCCCGCGAGGCCCACGCCGGCCAGCGCACCCCCGAGGGCGGCGACGCTCGCAAGCCCGTCGCCTCGGGCGCCGACCTGTTGGAGTTCGAGGTCGTCCTCGACGTGCAGGGCAAGGCCGCGCAGTAGCTCCGCGGGACTCGCACGAGCCCGACGCCGGCACCACGCGCCGCTCGTCGGGGTATGCGCGCCGCGCATGGCCGTCCCCGAAGAAATCAGGGCTGACGTGCGGTAATTCGAGCCATGCGTGTGGCGCATAGCTTCGTCCAGCTACACCTGCCCGATCGACGCGCCTGAGCGTCACAGCCAGGCGCCCGAGTCCCAGGTGAGGAACGACTCCAGGCTGGACGCGGGGTGCTGCTGCGGGTGGTTGGTGGAGAGGTACGCGCCGCGGTAGAACAGCAGCGGCTTCGCGTCGTCGACGTCGCCGAGGTGGTGCACCCGGCCGATCGCGATGTGGTGATCGCCGCCGTCGAGCACGTTCTCGAGGGTGCAGTCCATCCAGGTCAGCGAACCGTCGATGGTCGGATTGCCGAGCGGCGACGGCGTCCACCGCAGCCCCTCGAACTTGTCGTCCACCGACCGCCCGAACGCGGCGCTCACGGACTCCTGCTCCTGCCCCAGCACGGAGACCGCGAACTTCCCGGACGCCTCGATGTGCTTCCACGTGCGGGAGGTCTTCATGGGGCAGAACAGCACGAGCGGCGGGTCCAGCGACAGCGCGGCGAAGGACTGACAGGCGAAGCCCACCGGCTTCCCCTCGGCGTTGGACGTCGCGATGATCGTGACCCCGGTGCAGAACTGCCCCATCACATGTCGGAACGTGCGCTGGTCGAATCCGGCCTCGGTCATGCTGTCAACCTACTCCCGCCGTTCCCGACGGTGCGCACCCGACCGCCGCCCGGTACGCCTCGCGGCCGGGTGCACCGAGCCTGCGCACGGACGACGCCCCGCGCCACCGATTCGCTCGACATGATCCTTAACCGCGAGGAGCCGCCACCCCCGAAGGGTGACGGCTCCTCTGCCCCGACGGCGTCGGGTGTTCGCTACGCGGTCTCGCCGGGCGTCGTGCCCGACGAGGCGTCGGCCACCAGGGCCGGCACGGCGTCGTCGGACTTCTCCAGGTCGATCGCGGGCTTGGGCTTGCCGGTGAAGGTGAACTTCGCGTCCTCGCCCTTGCTCTCGCCGTCCCAGCCCTCAACGTCGACCTCGATGATCTGGCCCGCGGAGATCTCACCGAACAGGATCTTCTCGGACAGCGCGTCCTCGATCTCCCGCTGGATGGTGCGGCGCAGCGGCCGGGCGCCGAGGACCGGGTCGAAGCCGCGCTTGGCGAGCAGCGCCTTCGCCTGATCGCTGACCTCGAGGCCCATGTCCTTGTTCTTCAGCGCGCCGCCCACACGGTTGAGCATCAGGTCGACCATCTCGATGATCTGATCCCGCGTGAGCTGGTGGAACACGACGATGTCGTCGATGCGGTTGAGGAACTCGGGCCGGAAGTGCTTCTTGAGCTCGTCGTTGACCTTCTGCTTCATCCGGTCGTAGTTGGCACCGTCGGAGTCGCCCGACGTGAAGCCCAGACCGACCGCCTTCGAGATGTCACCCGTACCGAGGTTCGACGTGAAGATCAGCACGGTGTTCTTGAAGTCGACGGTGCGTCCCTGACCGTCGGTGAGGCGACCGTCCTCGAGCACCTGCAGCAGCGTGTTGTAGATCTCGCTGTGCGCCTTCTCGATCTCGTCGAAGAGCACCACGGAGAAGGGCTTGCGGCGCACCTTCTCGGTGAGCTGGCCGCCCTCCTCGTAGCCGACGTACCCGGGAGGGGCACCGAACAGGCGCGAAGCTGTGAAGCGGTCGTGGAACTCGCCCATGTCGATCTGGATGAGCGCGTCGTCCTCGCCGAACAGGAAGTTGGCGAGCGCCTTCGACAGCTCCGTCTTACCCACACCGGACGGGCCGGCGAAGATGAACGAGCCCGACGGGCGCTTCGGATCCTTCAGGCCCGCACGGGTACGACGGATCGCCTTCGAGACCGCCTTGACGGCGTCCTCCTGGCCGATGATCCGCTTGTGCAGCTCATCCTCCATGCGGAGCAGACGGGTGGTCTCCTCCTCGGTGAGCTTGAAGACGGGGATACCGGTCCAGTTGCCCAGGACCTCCGCGATCTGCTCCTCGTCGACCTCGGCCACGACGTCGAGATCACCGGCGCGCCACTGCTTCTCGCGCTCAGCGCGCTCGCCGATGAGCTGCTTCTCCTTGTCGCGCAGCGAGGCCGCCTTCTCGAAGTCCTGCTCGTCGATCGCCGATTCCTTCTCGCGACGCGCATCGGCGATCTTGTCGTCGAAGGCGCGCAGGTCCGGCGGCGCGGTCATCCGGCGGATACGCATGCGCGCGCCCGCCTCGTCGATGAGGTCGATCGCCTTGTCCGGCAGGAAGCGGTCGTTGATGTACCTGTCCGCCAGGGTGGCGGCGGCGACCAGCGCACTGTCGGTGATCGAGATGCGGTGGTGCGCCTCGTACCGGTCGCGCAGGCCCTTGAGGATCTCGATGGCGTGCTCGACGCTCGGCTCCCCCACCTGGACGGGCTGGAAGCGGCGCTCCAGCGCGGCGTCCTTCTCGATGTACTTGCGGTACTCGTCGAGCGTGGTGGCGCCGATGGTCTGCAGCTCGCCGCGGGCCAGCTTCGGCTTGAGGATCGATGCGGCGTCGATCGCGCCCTCGGCGGCACCCGCGCCGACGAGCGTGTGCAGCTCGTCGATGAACAGGATGATGTCGCCGCGGGTGTCGATCTCCTTGAGCACCTTGCGCAGGCGCTCCTCGAAATCACCGCGGTAGCGCGAGCCGGCCACCAGGGACCCCAGGTCCAGGGTGTAGAGCTGCTTGTCCTTGAGCGTCTCGGGCACGTTGCCGTTGACGATCGCCTGCGCCAGGCCCTCGACGACGGCGGTCTTGCCGACGCCGGGCTCACCGATCAGCACGGGGTTGTTCTTGGTGCGCCGCGAGAGCACCTGCATGATGCGCTCGATCTCCTTGGACCGGCCGATGACCGGGTCCAGCTTGCCCTGGGCCGCTGCGGCGGTCAGGTTCCTGCCGAACTGGTCCAGGACCAGGGAGGTCGACGGGGTGCCCGCCTCGCCGCCACCGCTCGTCCGGGCCCCGGCGCCGGCCGGCTCGCCGCCGCCCTCCTTGCCCTGGTAGCCGGAGAGCAGCTGGATGACCTGCTGGCGGACGCGGTTGAGATCAGCGCCCAGCTTAACCAGGACCTGGGCCGCGACGCCCTCACCCTCTCGGATCAGGCCGAGCAGGATGTGCTCGGTGCCGATGTAGTTGTGTCCGAGCTGCAGCGCCTCGCGCAGCGACAGCTCCAGGACCTTCTTGGCGCGCGGCGTGAAGGGGATGTGGCCCGACGGGGCCTGCTGGCCCTGCCCGATGATCTCCTCGACCTGGCTGCGCACCCCCTCCAGGGAGATGCCCAGCGACTCGAGGGCCTTGGCCGCCACGCCCTCACCCTCATGGATCAGCCCCAGGAGGATGTGCTCGGTGCCGATGTAGTTGTGATTGAGCATCCTGGCTTCTTCTTGCGCCAGGACGACGACGCGACGAGCGCGGTCGGTGAACCTCTCGAACATGGCCATTTTCCTCACATCCCGGTTACTTCGGGGACCGGCCGAGGCCGAACCCGCAGATAGCCGTCTGCAATAAACGTCTTCTCACTGTAGTTCGGACCGGTCAGCGATGGTGTCGGCAGTGCCCCGCTCCCGGGGCTCGCAGGCACCGTCACCCCCGATCCGTTCCTGATACACCAGGTCAAACGCACCCCCGACGGGATTTGATCCCCGTTCCGCCGTGAGCGAAACGACCCCGGAGACGCCTCCACCCCGGCGCACCGGGCGCCGGGGTGGAAGCGAGGAGCCGTCAGTTGGCGGCGTTGTAGGCGTCGATCACGTCCTGGCTGATGCGACCGCGGTCGTTCACCTTCAGACCGGACTTGCGGGCCCAGTCTCGGATCGCGGCGCTCTGCGAGCGGTCGATCGGCGTGCGGCCGCGCGGGGCGGCGAGGGCGCGAGTGCCGCGCTTGCGTCCGCCGGCCCGGCGGGCGTTGGCGACCCAGTCCTCCAGCGACCCGCGCAGCTTGGCGGCGTTCTTGGTCGAGAGGTCGATCTCGTACGTCACACCGTCCAGCCCGAACTCCACGGTCTCGTCAGCGGTCTGCGTATCGTCCACGTCGTCGACCAGCGTAACGGTGACCTTGCGCGCCATAATATTGGCTCCTTCTCAAAGTAATGACTGTATTACGTCGTTCAAATCGAGTGTATACACACCGATCGCACTGATTCAATTCGACCGTCGCCGAATTCGGTCGCGATCAGGTAACGATTCGCGGCGCGGCGCAGTCGTAATTCGGACGAACCACGCGAGTGACGCGTTATTCGCGGATACCCGGGCTATGCGGGCTGCACGAGGGAACGCACCCGATCCGCACCGATCGCGAGCAGGAGAGTAGGCAGGCGGGGGCCGGTATCGCTGCTCACCAAGAGTCGGTAGAGAAGGACGAAAAATGCACGCTGCGCTGCCGCCAGCTCCTTATCGCCCTTCACGATCTGATCGGCGCCGAGCCCGCGCTGCACCTTCGCGACGCCGTACACCTGATGGGTGATTCCGGCGAGCGACCAATCGTCCTCGAGCCGGCCGAGACCCGCCGGGGCGGGCGCGCCGGACCCCTCCAGCAACAGCCGTAGGCCCTCACGCTGCTCCTCGGTGAGGGACGCCAGGAGCGCGGCATCGGGTTCGCTCCGGACGACGGTGCGCTCCTCCGGGGGCATCTGCTCGGCCACCCAGGCGGTGGCTCGGTCCAGCCGCGGGCGCAGCGGGGCGAGCCCGTCCAGCGGTTGATCGGGCTCGAGGGCCGCCAGGATCCGGAGCGTCTGCTCGTCGTCGCCGGTGGTGATGTCCACCACCGAGGCCAGCGTCTTGTAGGGCATCGGGCGCGGGGTCAGCGGCAGCTCGCGCACCTGCTGCGACGCCGTGTCCAGCACGGATGCGGCGCGCGCGAGGGCGGCGATGTCGCCCGGCTGCGCGCGACCGTCCCCGACCTTGCGCACCAGCGCGTCCCACTCGTCATAGGTCCGGGGTAGCTCGCCGTCGAGCGCGACGTCGAAGGACTGGTTGGGCTTCTTGCGCCCGTACAGCCAGCGCAGCAGCGGCGGCTCGAGGTAGCGCAGCGCGACGGCGGCCGTCGGAACGCCGCCTTTCGAGGACGACATCTTCGCCATGCCGCGGATGCCGACGAAGGCGTACATCGGGCCGAGCGGTCGCTTCCAGCCGAAGATCGGCGCCACGTCCTTGCCGACCGCGAAGGACGACCCGGGTGACTGGTGATCGACGCCGGAGGGTTCGAAAGTGATCTTCTCGAAAGCCCAGCGCATAGGCCAATCGACCTTCCACACGAGCTTTCCGTCGCAATGATCGCGGAGCACCACAGTTTCGGTATGCCCGCACCGACAAACATAGGTGAGGTCGGTCTTTTCGTGGTCGTACGCCGTCACGGTGGTGAAATCGGTCCCGCATACGGCGCAGTAAGGCTTGTACGGGTAGTAGCCCGAATCGCCCGATCCGTCGGTGTCCTCCGCCGCACCGGAGCCCGCCTCGGCGATAGCGCGGTCGGCGTCCGCGTCCGTTTCCGCCGCATTTTCCGGGGCCGACGGGGTTTCTCCGCGATCGAGCGTGCGATAGCGCTCAAGGATCGAATCAATGCGCCCGCGCTGGGCCATCGCGTGCAGCACCTGCTCCGAATACGCTCCGGAAGTGTACATCTGCGTCTGGCTGATTCCGCGGTACTCGACGCCCAGCTCCTCCAGCGCGTCCTCCAATTCACGACGGAAATGCTCGGCCCAGTTGTCGGCGTCGGAGCCGTGCGGCGCCGGGACGCGCGTCAGCGGCTTACCGATGTGCTCGTTCCACGAGGAGTCGACTCCGGGCACGGCGGGGACCTTGCGGAACCGGTCGAAGTCGTCCCAGGAGATGATGTGCTCGACCTGCAGTCCGCGGCGCCGCAGCTCGTCGGCCACGAGGTGCGGCACCATGACCTCGCGGAGGTTGCCCAAGTGGATCGGCCCCGACGGCGAGATGCCCGAGGCCACCTTCACCGGCGTCCCGTTCCGCTCGGCGAAGGCCAGGGCGTCATCCGCGAGTCGGGAGACCCAGTCGTCCAGGGGTGCAGTCACGGGCTCAACAGTCACGTCTGATGATTCTACCGCTCGGCCGCGGTCACCCCGGATTCGTGATGCGCACCGGGACCACGCCGCCCACGATCATCGGCGGCGCAGCACCCGGGCGGCGTCGGTCTCAGGCCTCGTGGGCGGCGAACTGGGCCAGCGCCCGCTCGTACTCCGCGGAGGTGCCGGCGGGGCCCCCGCCGCGCGCGATGCCCAGGGCCAGGGCCCGGTAGCCACCGTCGACCGACGAGGCCTGGACGCCCCGGTCCCGGAGGCGGGTGGCGATCGCGGCGGCGGTGGCGCCGTTACCGCTGACCAGCAGCCAGTGGGCGTCGGGGCCTGCGGCGGCGAGGCTGGTGGGAAGGCCGGGAACGAGCCGCGCGGCGACGGCGGCCGCGTCGAGGGCGATGGCACCGGGGAGGATGCCGTCGCGGTTGCGTTCGGACTGATCGCGGACGTCGACGACGATCTGGCCTGCGGCCGGCGTGAAGTGCACGGGGTTCATCGGAGGTCTCCAGGAGGGAGGCGGAGCGCGCGGAGAGCGCGCCCGGGCAGCGGAAGGGGGTCGGGTACCTAACGGACCCGACAACACTCCATGCAGCTGCGCACCTGGCTCATGACAGGGAACGTAGCACCCCGGCGCCGGCACCGGCAAGGATTGCAATCATCAGTGCCGCGAATCCCGCGCGCGCCTGTCCCGCTGCGCCCGGTTGGCGCGTTCGCGCAGGTAGACCGCGCGCAGCCCCTGCAGGGTCAGGTCGGCGCGGTGGTCCGTCACGGTCGAGCACTCGGGCGCGATGCCCTCGTCGAAGCCACCCGTCGCGACCACCCGGGCGCCGGGCACCACATCGAGCGCCCGGCCGACGAGCGCGTCCACCATGCCGGCGAAGCCGTAGATGATGCCCGACTGCAGCGCCTCGACGGTGTTCTTCCCGACCACCGACCGCGGCGCAGCGAGCTCGACCCGGCGCAGCGCGACGGTGCGCTCGGCGAGCGCGTCCAGGGCACTCCCCACGCCCGCCGCGATCGCGCCGCCGAGGAACTCCCCCTTCGCGCTGACCACGTCCACGCGCGTCGACGTGCCGAAATCGACGACGATGCAGGGAGCGCCGGCGTGTCGGCCGATCAGCTCGAAGGCACCGGCGGCGTTGGCGACGCGATCGGTGCCCACCTCGCGCGGGTTGTCCACGAGCAGCGGCACCCCCGTCTTCACGCCCGGCTCGAGGATCACGTGCTCGGCCGCCGCGTAGTAGCGGGGCATCACCGCCCGCAGCGAGCGCAGCAGCTCGGGCACCGTCGAGAGCACGCTGACGCCGGTGACCGCCGCGGGGTCGACGCCCGCGCCCGTGAGCACGCCGTTGAGGATGAGTGCCAGCTCGTCCGAGGTCATCCGCGGGTCGCTGCGCAGCCGCCAGCTGCCCACCAGGTCCTCGCCGTCGGCGGACGCGAAGAGCCCGACGGTGACCGCGGTGTTGCCGGCGTCGATGGCCAGCAGCACTAGACGCGCCCCGTCGCCAGGCCGAAACCGTCGGGCACGTGCGCCGGGTCGGCGGTGAGCTCGACCGGCCTGTTGTCGGCGTCGACGAAGACGACGCTGGGCGCGTAGGTGCGCAGCTCCTCCTCGTTCAGCTGGCCGTAGGCGATGAGGATGACGATATCGCCTGGATTCACGAGATGCGCTGCGGCGCCGTTGATCCCGATCACGCCACTCCCTCGCTCGCCGGCGATGGTGTAGGTCTCGAGCCGTGCGCCGTTGGTCACGTCGACGATGGCCACCTGCTCGCCCTCGAGGAGGTTCGCAGCGTCCAGCAGGTCGGCGTCGACGGTGACCGACCCGACGTAGTGCAAGTTCGCCTCGGTCACGGTGGCGCGGTGGATCTTGCTGGTCATCATGGTGCGCAACATCACTGGGCCTCCACTTCATCGACGAGGGCCGCTCGCTCCGCATCCGACTCCTCCAGGAACCCGGTGCCGATGGCGATGCCCACGTTGTCGAGCAGCCGGGTCGTCCCGAGTTTGGCGGCCACCAGCAGGCGGCCGTCGCCCTTCTCCGGCGCGGGACCCAGGTCGGGGGCCCGCAGCTCCAGGTACTGCACCTCGATGCCGGGGCGCGAGGCGAGGACCTCGTTCGCCGCGGCGAGGATGGCGGGCTCGCCGCCCTGCGCGGCGTAGGCGCCGGCGAGCAGCGCCGCCGACAGGGCAGTCGCGGCCTCGCGCTCGTCATCGGAGAGGTAGACGTTGCGCGAACTCAACGCCAGGCCGTCGGCCTCGCGGACCGTCGGGACGCCGACGATCCTGACGTCCATGTTCAGGTCCGTGACCATCTGCCGCACCAGCACCAGCTGCTGGTAGTCCTTCTCACCGAAGTAGGCGGCGTGCGGCCGCACGATGTTGAGCAGCTTGTTCACCACGGTCAGCATGCCCGCGAAGTGGGTCGGCCGACTGTCGGCCTCGAGTCCGAGGCCGGCGGGGCCGGGCTGGATCGTGGTGCGCGGGCCGTTCGGATACATGTCGGCGGCCGACGGCGCGAAGACCAGCTCGACGCCGGCCGCGCGCAGCTTCTCCACGTCCGCGTCGAGGGTCCGCGGATAGGCGTCCAGGTCCTCGTTCGCGCCGAACTGCAGCGGATTGACGAAAATCGAGACCACGACGACCGCGCCGTTCAGCCTGGCGGCGTGGACCAGCTCCAAGTGCCCGGCGTGCAGCGCGCCCATGGTGGGCACGAAGGCGATCTGCCGGCCGGTGGACTTCAGCGCGGTGGTGACCTTGGTCAGCTGCGCCGGGTCGTGGTGCACCGTCAGCTGGCCGGGGGTGTACGGACGGGTGGGTGCGCTCATCGGTTTTCCTTCTCGAGGGCGGGATCGATCGTGGCTGAGGTCCCGGATTGGGCCGCCGCGCGCCGGGACTGGGCGCGGTAGGCGTCGGCGATGGCCGGGTCGACGGTGTCGATCGCGGCGAGGTGCCGGGTCACGGCCGCGGCGTCGCCGCGGGCGGCCGGCCCGGTGAGGGCGGACGGACCGCGGGAGAGTGCGTTCTCGAGCGCGGCGCGGGCCAGCGGCGCGAGCACCCGCTCGGCCAGCGCGTCGATGGAGCCGCCGGCCAGGAATTCGGGATCGTCCAGGCCCGCCCCGCCGGCCAGGGCGGCGCGCAGCGCGAGCAGGGCGTCGTCGACCAGGGCGACCAGGTGGTTGGCGCCGTGCGCGAGCGCCGCGTGGTACAGCGGCCGCGCCCCCTCCGGCACGCGCACGGGTTCGGCGCCGATCTCCAGCGCGAGCGCCTGGCCGACCGCGTGGCCGATCTCGTCGGCGGCGGTGACGCCGACGCAGCAGTCGGCGAGACGGACGGTGTCGTCGGGATCGTCGACGAAGGTCATCGCGGGGTGGAAGGCGACGGTCGTGCAGCCGAGGCGGGCGAGGGGCGCGAGCACGCCCACGCCGAGCGCGCCCGAGGTGTGCAGGACGATCGCCGACGGGTTGACCCGGTCGGCGAGCTCGTCGACGAGGGCGGAGAGCTCGGTGTCCGGTACGGCAAGGATCAGGAGCTCGGCCTTCTCGGCGATGACCGCGGGGGTGTCGACGCGGGCCTCGGGGAGGCGCCGGGCGGCGCGCTCGCGGGAGTGCTTCGACGGCGCGGACGCCGCGGTGACGACGTGGCCCGCACGTTCGAGCGCGGCGCCGAGGGCGGTGCCGACGCGGCCGGCGGAGATCACGCCCACGGACAGTCTCGCGGGGGTGGGGGGATTGGGGATGCCCGCCAGCTGATGCACAGCGTCAGGCGAGTCCGAGAACTCGGGCATGGGCGTACGCCTCCAAGGGGTCGTTCCAGTCCCGCGCCGCGGGTACCAGACGGTCACCGAAAGGCTATGCCCGTGCAGGTGGCCCGAGCAACGGCGTGTGAGCTAGATCATCACTCCGGCTTGCGGCGGCGTCCGCCGCTGGAGCGCTCGGTGTCGGCGTTCATGCGCGCGATCAGGTCGGCGACGGTGTTGCCGGAGCTGTGCTGGCCGGCGTGACCGGTCTCGGCCTGCTCCTCCTCGCGGTCGTCGCGGTCCTCGGGCGCCTGCTGCGGCGAAGTGGGCTCCTGCTCCTGCGCCCACGGGCGGTCCTGCGGCTGCGGCCCCGTCGCCGACGGGCCATGCCCCGGGAACTGTGCGCCCGGGAACTGCGGGGCCTCCGGCGGAGCGGACTGGAACGGAGAGTACGGGGGCGTCGACGACGGGGTCGACGTGGCGCCCGGCGTGTACGGACGGGGCGGCAGCGGCGACCGGTAACCGGACTGCGGGGCGAGCGGCACGAAGGGCTCGTCGCCGCCGGGGACGTGGTCGACGTGCTCCACGTCGACGGGCGGCTGCGCATCCGCGGAGGTCGTGGACGCCGAGGGCGCCGTAGCCGGCTCGTCGGTGACGACGTGGAAGACGGTGGTCGGCGAATCCTCCTGTGGACGGTCTGCGGCCGCGGTGCGCGGAGGTCCGGACGGCCCCGTCGGCCCCGAGGTGCCCGGGACGGGCGCCGCCGGGACGTCGGTCACCGTCGCCTCGTCGATGGGTTCCGCCGCGACGGACGCCGCGCCGTAGTAGTCGTCGACGTCCGCCGTGGCGGGCTCGGGCACGCCGGCGAAGTCCTGCTGCGCCCGGAACCGGTCGTCGTCCTCGAAGACCGACTTGGCACGCTGGGCGGCCAGCGCCCGCTGCTCCGCGGCGGCGTACAGCTCGGTGTACGACGGGCCGAGGTCTCGGCCCAGGAGTTCCTCGAGGTTCGCGCGCAGCGCGAGGACCTCGGCCTTGAGGGCG
Organism: Tsukamurella asaccharolytica; assembly: GCF_007858435.1. Lineage (GTDB taxonomy): Bacteria > Actinomycetota > Actinomycetes > Mycobacteriales > Mycobacteriaceae > Tsukamurella > Tsukamurella asaccharolytica. The sequence continues at coordinate 197,543 of NZ_VIGW01000002.1, forward strand.
GTGAGTTCCTCGTTCGACTCGTTCTTCAGCTCGGCGCGGATATCGCGCTCGATCTGCAGTTCGTACTCGCGGCGCGCGCTGATCTCCCGTTCCAGCTGCAGCCCGTAGACGGTCTTGAGGCCGCTCTCCTTCGACTCGGCGGCGCGCAGGTCGCGTGAGTAGCGCGCGATGAGGAAGGCCGCGATCACCAGGCCCCACACCAGCAGGATCAGCGAGACCAGGCCCCAGCGGCGGTCCTCCGAGAACACCCACATCCCGGTGCCCACGACGGCGAGCAGGATCACCACGCCGAGCATCCACTGCCCCGCTCCCGAGGAACGGCGCGGGACACGCTTTCGTGAACTCGGGATCGGTGGTTGCGTCATGTCCGCGACCTTACCTTTTACCTGAGGTCGGATTCCTCAGGCTGGCGATGTGTCGGCGGGCTGATCGTCGGGATCGTCGGGTGTGCGACAGCAACGCTCCAGCCACAACGCCGCGGCCAGGAGTAGCGCCGCGCCCGCGGCGCCGATCCACGCCCCCGGACGGTCGGCATGCGTTGCGGACAGGCTCGCGCCCTCAGTGAGGAGGAAGGCGAGCATGCCGCCGAAGAAGCCCAGGGCCACGGCGCCGAGGTAGGCCGATGCCTTAGCGAGGGCGACGGCCCGCGCGACGGCGATGGGATGGATCCGCCCGGGACCCCAGCCGACCTGGCCGCGCGCCAGGCGCGAGCGCACGAGCTGCGCGATGTAGAGGTCGGCGGCGGCGACGCCGTAGAGCAACGCCCCGGCCCACACGGGCACCACCGGCACCACGTTGCGCACCAGCAGGTACGAGCCGAAACCCACGCCCAGCACGATCACCAGCAGCTCGATCCAGCCGGTCGCGCGCACCGTCGGTCCGCCCGGATCCTCGGGCTTCTTCTCCGTGCCCTTCGGCGCTCCGGTCACAGGCGCGTCACCTCCGCGATCTCGTCGGCGGGCAGGGCCCGCAGCAGGCTGTCGACGGTGCCTCGTCCGGGCAGCCGCGCGTCCGGATCGGCGTCCCGCCAGGGCACGAGCACGAAGGCGCGCTCGTGCGCGCGGGGGTGCGGCAGGGTCAGCTCCGGGTCGTCGGAGACCACGGGCTCGTCGCCCTCCCACACCGCGATGACGTCGACGTCCAGGGTGCGCGGGCCCCACCGGACCTCGCGAACCCGCTGCGCCGCGGCCTCCTGGTCACGCGCGAAGGCGAGCCAGCCGGCGGCGTCGCGCGCCGGATCGTCGACGAGCACGGTCGCGTTGACGAAATCGTCCTGCTCGACGCCGCCCCACGGCGGCGTGCGGTACAGCGCCGAGGCGCGCACCAACGCCGGGCCGAGGGCGTCGATCGCGGCGCGGACGGCGGCGTCCGCGGCGCCGAGATTGGCGCCGAGCGAGAGGACGGCGCGGCTCACTGCCCGCGCCTTTCCGCGGCCCGGGACCGGCGGGCCGTCACCGCGACGTCGGCGAAGGCCAACGGGATCGGCGCGGACGGTTTGTGCACCGTGACCTCGACGGCGTACACCTTCTCATCGGCGGCGATGTCGTCGGCGATCTCCGCGGCCACGGTCTCGATGAGGTTGCGCGGCTCCCCCGCGACGATCTCGTGGGCGCGCTGCGCGAGTGCCCCGTAGTCGAGGGTGTCGGCCAGATCGTCGGAGGCCGCAGCGGGCCGCGAGTCCACCCAGAGCACCAGGTCGACGACGAACTCCTGGCCGTCGCGGCGCTCGTGCTCGAAGACGCCGTGATTGCCCCGCACGCGCAGGCCCGTGAGTTCGATCCGGTCCGCCATCAGGCACCGCCCTTCATCCAGGCCTCGGCCACGGCGACGGCGTCCGCCGTCGACCGCACGTCGTGCACGCGCACGCCCCACACGCCGGCCCGAGCGGCGAGCGCGGAGACCGCGGCGGTCGCCACCTCGCGGCCCGCGGGTTCGCGGCCGCCGAGCAGCTCGCCGAGGAAGCGTTTGCGGGAGGCGCCCACGAGGATCCGGAAGCCCGTCGCCTGCAGGGCCGGGAGACCCCGCAGCAGCTCCCAGTTGTGGGCCGCGTTCTTCGCGAAGCCGAGGCCCGGGTCCAGCACGATCCGCTCGGGGGCGATACCCGCCGCGATCGCGGCGTCGGCCTGGTGCAGCAGCTCGTCGCGCACCTCGGCGACGACGTCGTCGTACTCGGTGATCTCGTGGTGGATGCCGGCCCACACCGGTCCCGGCGCGCCGGGCGAGGGCCGCCAGTGCATGAGGATCCAGGGTACGTCCGAGTCGGCGACCACGCGGGTCATGTCCGGGTCGGCGCGGCCGCCCGAGACGTCGTTGACGATCGCGGCTCCCGCCTCGAGCGCGGCGGCGGCCACGGAGGCACGCATGGTGTCCACCGAGACGACGACGCCCTCGGCGGCGAGCGCGGAGATCACGGGCACGACGCGGTCGCGTTCCAGCTCGGCGGGCACGCGGTGCGCGCCGGGCCGGGTCGACTCTCCGCCCACGTCCACGATCGCGGCACCGTCCGCCACGAGCTCGCGCGCCCGCACGACGGCGGCGCCGGGGTCGAGGTAACGGCCGCCGTCCGAGAAGGAGTCGGCGGTCACGTTCACGACGCCCATGATGAGCGTGCGGCCCGGCTCCCCCGTCACCGGCGCAGGATCAGCTCGAGCGCCTCGGCGCGCGAGGTCGCACTGTCCTTGAAGGCGCCGCGCACCGCCGATGTCGTGGTGCTCGCGCCGGGCTTGCGGATGCCGCGCATCGCCATGCACAGGTGCTCGGCCTCGATCACCACGATCACGCCGCGGGGATCCAGTTTGCGGACCAGCGCGTCGGCGACCTGCGCGGTGAGCCGCTCCTGCACCTGCGGCCGCTTGGCGTAGAGGTCCACGACGCGGGCCAGCTTGCTCAGGCCCGTGACCCGGCCGCTGGCGCCGGGCAGGTAGCCCACGTGGGCGACGCCGTGGAAGGAGACCAGGTGGTGCTCGCACGTCGAGTACATGGGGATGTCCTTGACCAGCACCAGCTCGTCGTGATCCTCGCCGAAGGTGGTGTCCAGCACCGCGTCCGGGTCGGTGTGCAGCCCACCGAAGACCTCCCGGAAGGCACGCGCGACGCGGTCGGGGGTCTGCTGCAGGCCCTCGCGGTCCGGGTCCTCCCCGACCGCGATGAGCAGCTCACGGACCGCGGCGGCGGCGCGGTCGTGGTCGAACGGGGCCACCGCGGCCCCGTTGTCCTCGCCCATCAGCTCTCGCTCGATCGGTCCGAGCCGGACTGCTCCCCGCCCTGCCGGCCGTGCTCGCCCGGGGCGCCGCCCTCGGGCTGCCGCCCCTGGGGCGACTGTCCCTGCGGCGGCTGTCCCTGCGGCGGCTGTTCCTGCGGCGGCCACCCGGGCGCCGACCAGCCAGCGGGGGCGCCGTAGTCGGGGCGGCTGCCCTGCGGCTGCTGCTCCCCGTACTGTCCCTGCGGCTGACCGCCGTACGGGCCGGGTGCCGGGTACTGCGGGCCGGGGTAGGTCTGCTGCCCGCCCCACTGGTAGCCGGGCTGGCCGTACCGGGGCTGGCCCTGCTGGCCGTACACGGGCTGACCCTGCTGGCCGTAGCCCGACGGTGCGCCGGGCGCGGGCCAGGGCTGCCCGGCGGGTGCGGGCACGCCCCACTGGCCGTTCTGCCCGGCGTACCCGTTCTGCGCGGGCTGGGCCGCGGCGAGGGCCGCGGCCTTCTCCTGCTCGGCCTTGCGGCGCTCGGCCTCCTCGTCGACGGGCGGCCAGGGCTCGCCCTTCTCGATCGCGATCTCCTTCGGAGTCTTGATCGGCGGCTTGGTCGACGGGATGCGGCTGCCGAAGTCGTCGAACTGCGTGATCCGGGGGCGCTTCTCCACCGACTCGAAGATCCGCTCGAGGTCCTTGCGGACCAGCGTCTCCTTCTCCAGCAGCTCGCCCGCCAGCACGTCGAGCACGTCGCGGTACTCGTTGAGGATGGCCCACGCCTCGGTGTGCGCGGCCTCGATGAGCGTGCGCACCTCCTCGTCGATCTGCGCGGCCACGGCGTCGGAGTACTGCGCGCCCCCGCCCATGCCGCGGCCCAGGAAGGGGTCACCCTCGTCCTGGCCGTACTTCACCGCGCCGAGGCGCGCGCTCATGCCGTACTCGGTGACCATGGCGCGGGCGATCTTCGTGGCCTGGTCGATGTCGCTCGACGCGCCCGTCGTGGGCGAGGCGAACACCAGCTCCTCGGCGGCGCGGCCGCCCATCGCGAAGATCAGCCGGCCGATCATCTCGTTGCGGGTGTACATGCCCTTGTCGTTCTCGGGCACGGCGAGCGCGTGGCCGCCGGTGCGGCCGCGGGCGAGCACCGTCACCTTGTACACGGGGTCGAGGCCCTCCGTGGCCCACGCGGCCAGGGTGTGCCCGCCCTCGTGGTACGCGGTGACCTTCTTCTCGTGCTCGGAGATGATCCGGTTCTTGCGGCGCGGGCCGCCGACGACGCGGTCCACCGCCTCCTCGAGGGTGGGCGCCGTGATGACGGTGCCGTTCTCGCGGGCGGTGAGCAGCGCGGCCTCGTTGATGACGTTCGCGAGGTCGGCGCCGGACATGCCGGGGGTCCGCTTGGCGAGGCCGTCGAGGTCGGCGTCGGGCGCCAGCGGCTTGCCCTGCGCGTGCACGTTGAGGATCGCCTTGCGGCCCGCCATGTCCGGGTTGGAGACGGGGATCTGCCGGTCGAAGCGGCCCGGGCGCAGCAGCGCGGGGTCGAGGATGTCGGGCCGGTTGGTGGCCGCGATCAGGATGATGCCCTGGCGGTCGCCGAAGCCGTCCATCTCGACGAGCAGCTGGTTGAGGGTCTGCTCGCGCTCGTCGTGGCCGCCGCCCAGGCCGGCGCCGCGCTGGCGGCCGACGGCGTCGATCTCGTCGACGAAGATGATGCAGGGGCTGTTCTCCTTGGCCTGCTCGAACAGGTCGCGCACGCGCGAGGCGCCGACGCCGACGAACATCTCGACGAAGTCGGAGCCGGAGATGGTGAAGAACGGCACGCCGGCCTCGCCCGCGACGGCGCGCGCGAGCAGTGTCTTACCCGTGCCGGGCGGGCCGTAGAGCAGCACGCCCTTGGGGATCTTCGCGCCCAGCGCCTGATAGCGGGCCGGGTTCTGCAGGAAGTCCTTGATCTCGTACAGCTCCTCGACCGCCTCGTCCGCGCCGGCGACGTCGGCGAAGGTGGTCTTGGGCATGTCCTTGGTGAGCTGCTTGGCCTTGCTCTTGCCGAAGCCCATGACGCCGCCGCGGCCGCCGCCCTGCATGCGGTTCATGAGGAAGAAGAACAGGCCGACCAGGAGCAGGATCGGGAGCAGCGTGAACAGCAGCATCGAGATCCACGGCGATTCCTGCGTCACGTTCGTGGTGTACGTGATGGGCTTGCCGTCGGGGTTCTGCGCGTCCTCGACGAGGCCGAGGATGTCGCGCGAGGTGCCGGCGGGGTACTTCGCGAAGACCTTCGTCGAGCCGTCGGTGCCGTTCTCGCCCTCGACGGGCTTCGCGAGAGTCACACGCAGCGTCTGCTCGCGGTCGTCGATCTGGACGTCGGTGACGTTCTTCGCCTCGAGCTGCTGCACGACCAGCGACGTGGACGTGGGCCTGTAGTCGCGGTTGCCGCCGCCGACCATGGTGAACGCCCAGACGATCAGGACGAATCCGGCGATGATCGCCAGCGTGCGGATGAGTGATTTCCGTTTCATATGGCTTCGCCTCGCGGCTCGTCAGTCCTTCTTCTTCCGGCGCGCGGCGAGCCGCGCTGAGTCGACTTCCCAGGCTACCGTGCAGCGCCGGTGCCGATCCGGTCGCGTGGGTGCGCCCTGAGCGAACACCGCCCGTTCCGCGGACAGCGCACGACGCCGCACACCCCTCAGGTGCTCGATACTCGTCGCGCTCGTCCATACAGAAAAGGAATACTCGCAGTTCCAGGCAGCGATGATCGACTCCACCAGCGGCTATTCACTTTCTGTATGGACGCCGCGTCGCGACACTCGAATGCTCCACACCACCCTTCCGCCCAGCATAGAGTCGCGCGCATGTCTGAGATCGACCAGTTCCGGCTGGTACTGGCCGTGGCCCGCACGAGAAGTATCAGCGAGGTCGCGCAGCTGACCGGGCTGTCGCAGCCCACCGTCACCCGCGCCGTGAGGGCGACGGAACGGCTCGTCGGATTCCCGCTGTTCCACCGCACGCCGGACGGAACCGTCCCCACCGGCGACGCCCCCGCGGCGTTCCGGCGGATCGAAACCATCCTCGAGAACTACGACGGCCTCGCCTCCCTCGACGATTCACCCGTCACCGTCCTGCGGTTCGCGTACCGCGAGGGCGAGCTCCCCACGATCCTCGACAGCGCGATGGCGCACTGGAACCGAGAGAGGATGCTGCCCGCGAAGCTGATCGAATGCGCGGACCCTGTTGCCGAGCTGCAGGCCGGTGAGGCCGAGTTCGCGGTCGCGCCCTATTCGGGAACGCCGTTCCCCGACGGGCTCGGCCATCGGCCGCTGCGGATCATCCGGGCTTCCCGACTCGACCTGGTCTACGCCGACCCACCCACCGGTCCGATCGCCGAGTTCCTCCAGGCCCTCGCCCTCGCGTGACGTGCGCGGCGATGCGGGCCTCAGGCCTCGATCTTCGCCGCGAGCGCGAGGAGGTCCGCCTCGCCCCCGGGCCGGGCGACGAGTTGCACGCCCTCGCCGAGGAAGGGCACCGTCATCGCGGGCCAGCCGACAAGGTTCCACAGCGGCGGGAACGGTGCGAAAGCGAGGCTCGGGAGCGCACTGGCCGCCCACGGCAGCTCGGCGTACCGCCGGGCCGGAGCGGGTCGGCGGGCCAACGCGGGCGTGATGAGGACGTCGACGTCCACGTCGGCGAAGAACCGCTCCAGCGCGCTCTCGAGCCGCGCGGCGTCCGCGGGCCGGACCAGGCCACGCCGTGCGACGGAACGGCCGATCGCCGCATGTCGCCGCGTGCGGGCCTGCAGGAGCGCGGGATTCGCCCCACGCGCGACGATGTCGTCGGCGTCGGCCGCCGCGGCGGCGACCCAGCGCGCGAGCAGCGGCAGCGGCGAGGCGGGGTACGGCACCTTCACCTTCCGCACGGCGTGCCCGCGCTCGGCGAGCCGGTCGGCGGCGCCGCGCACCGCCCGCGTGATCGCGCGCGAGGGGAACGTCACGGCCGAGGGGCGGTTCAGGCCGAGCCCCACACGCAGTCCCGCTCCCTCGCCGACGACGGCGAGCTCCGGCCGCCCGGCGAGGACGGACAGGCCAAGGGCGGCGTCCTCGACGGTCCGCGTGAGCGGACCGTTCTCGGACATACCGAACCAGTTCGTGGACCCGAGCTGCGCCGGCACGACGCCCCGGCCGGGTTTGATCGCGACGATCCCGGTGCACGCCGCGGGGCCGCGCAGCGAGCCGAGCCCGTCGTTGCCGTGCGCGAGCGCGACGTGGCCCGCGGCCACCACCGCGGCGCTGCCGCCCGAGCTCCCGCCCGGTGTCCGCCCCGGTCGGTGCGGATTGCCCACGACGGCGCGGGCATCGTCCGTCATGGCCCACAGGCAGAGCTCCGGGACGCGGGTCAGCCCGATGACCACGGCGCCGGCGGCGCGCAGCCGCTTCACGACGGGGTGGTCGGCCTGCTCGACGGGCAGGCCCGCGCCGCAGGCCTCGGAGACCCCGTCGAGCATCCGGTGACCGGAGACGGCGACGTTGTCCTTGATCGCGATGGGCACCCCCGCCATCGGCAGGGAGTAGCGGTCCGGTCGCGCGTCGACCGCGGCGGCCTCGTCGAGCGCCCGTTCCGAGCGCACCACGCGCCAGCCGTGCACCGCATCGTCACCGATGCGGGCCAGCGCCTGCCGGGTGGCGTCGACGGCGGTGAGCCGTCCCGATCGCACCCGCTCCGCAGTGGCCGCAGCGGTGAGCGGGGTCATTCGCTGTAGACCTTGGGTTCCAGCACGCCGATGTACGGCAGGTCGCGGTAGCGCTCGGCGTAGTCGAGGCCGTAGCCCACGACGAACTCGTTGGGGATGTCGAAGCCGACCCACTTCACGTCGACCTCGACGCGCACCGCATCGGGCTTGCGCAGCAGCGTGACCACCTCGAGCGAGTTGGGCTGCCGCGTCGCGAGGTTGCGCAGCAGCCAGCTCAGCGTGAGGCCGGAGTCGATGATGTCCTCGACGATGAGCACGTCGCGACCGGCGATGTCGCGATCGAGGTCCTTGAGGATGCGCACCACGCCGGAGCTCGACGTCGAGGAGCCGTAGCTGGAGACGGCCATGAACTCGAGCTGGGTGGGCACGGGAAGGGCCCGGGCCAGGTCGGTGACGAACATGACCGCACCCTTGAGCACGGTGATCAGCAGGAGGTCGGTCTCCCGGTCGCCGTAGTCCCGCGCGATCTGTGCCGCGAGTTCCGCGGTCCGCTGCTTGATCTGCTCCTCGGAGAGGACCACCGAGGCGATGTCTCCCGCGTACAACTCACCAGTGCCGTTCACCACGCCCTCAGGATGCCACCTGTCCGGTGCACCTGCAGCCGTCGCCCCGCACTTCCGCCCGGGATCGCCGTCGGCCCCTGCCCGCGCCAGTCGGTGACGAAGGCGTCCACGGCCGCCAGATGGGCCGCCGTCAACGCGCGCGCGCCGCGGCCGGCCAGCCAGGTCCGCAGGGCGCGAACGCGCAGGGCCGCGGGCAGTCCCGCGATCGCGTCCACCTCCAGCTCGGGGCCCGACGGGGCCGGCGCCAGCGCGTCGAGCGCGTCGTTGTCGGCGCGTAGGGAGGCGGCCGTGCGGGCGAGCGACTCGGCCACTCCCCCGCCGAGCACCTCCTCGAGGAGCGGCAGCACCTCGGTGCGCACCCGCACGCGGGTGTACCTCGGGTCGAGGTTGTGGGGGTCCTCCCACGGGCGTAGTCCGAGCTCCGCGCACGCGGCGCGGGTATCGGCGCGGCGCACTCCGAGCAGCGGCCGCCCGTAGGGCGCGGCCCAGGGCGTCATCCCGGCGAGGGAACGCGCGCCGCTGCCCCGGCCGAGTCCCAACAGCACCGTCTCCGCCTGATCGTCGAGCGTGTGGCCGAGCAGCACCGGCGCCCCGGCGCGGGCCGCGTCCAGGGCGGCGTACCGGGCGGTGCGGGCGGCGGCCTCGGGCCCACCGGCACCGTTGACCACGACAGTGAGGACGTCGGCCCGCCGCGCCCCGAGCGCACGCGCCGTCGCGGCGGCGCGTGCGGCCACGCCGGCCGAGCCGTCCTGGAGGCCGTGGTCGACGACGAGGGCGAGCACGTCGAGATCCTCGGCGAGCGCGCCGGTGAGCAGCGCGAGGGAGTCGGCCCCGCCGGAGAGGGCCACGGCCACCGTCGGGCCCGCTCCGTGGGCAGCGTGCCAGGCCCGGACCGCGTGCCGCACGCGCAGCGCCGCCGGCCCGGGGCGGTTCACAGCACCCGGGCGATCCATCGCTGCGGCTCGTCGAGCTCATCGGGCAGCGGCAGCGTCTCGGGCCCGGTCCACACCCGGTTGAACCGCTCCATGCCCACCTCGGCGACCACGGCATCGACGAACTTCTTGCCGCGCACGTACTGCGCGATCTTCGCGTCCATACCCATCAGGGCGCGCAGGATCCGCTGGAACGGGTTCGACGGTGCCGCGCGCCGCCGGTCGAAGGCGGCGCGGATCGACTCGACGGTGGGGATCACGGCGGGTCCGGCGGCGTCCATCACGTGGTCGGCGTGGCCCTCCAGCAGGGTGCCGAGCATGAGCAGGCGCTCGACCGCCGCGAACTGCTCTGGCGGGGCCGCGACCTGGAGCACGCCGATGATGCCGCTGTGCCGGGCGCCGCCGGACAGGGCCTTCTGCATTCGGGCGAGGAGATCGCCGATGGAGCCCGCACCGCCGGTTCCGGCGAGCGCGGCGACGTTGTCCCGCATGTAGTCCCGCAGCCACGGGTGGGCGGCGAACTGCACCCGGTGGGTCACCTCGTGCAGGCACACCCACATGCGGAAGTCCTCGGGCCGCAGCCGTAGGCCCCGCTCGACGGCGAGGACGTTGGGAACGACGAGCAGCAGCTCGCCGCCCGCGACGCCGAAGGGGTCGTACTGGCCGAGAACGGATCCCGAAACCATGCCGAGCATCGCGCCCGCCTGCACGCCCGCGAGGCGGGCGCCGAGGCCGGGGTGCCGCGCGTCCTCGGCTTCGATCAGCGCCTCCATGGACCGGGCCGCCGCGGAGACCCACTCGCGGCGATCCACCGTCCGGGCGGGCGGCGCCGTCCCGGGGGTCGCGAGCCCGGTGACGCGCAGGACGTGCTCCTCGGCCGCCACCGCGTCGGCGAGCAGTTCCTCGGCGGCGCGCTCGCGGGTGTAGGAGGTGGTCGCGGGACCGTCGCCGAGGACGCGGACGACGCGCCGTCCGGACGCAGCAGCCAGCGCCCAGTCCACTTGCGCGCGTGCCGGCTTCGCCTCCTCCATCGCGATCAGCGGCACCCGCAGCCGCGGAGCGCCGCTGCCACGGCGTCCATCGCCGGCCGGGCCGCGTCGACCGGGGTGCCGGACGACATCAGCGTGAAGGTGAGCACGGCGCCGTCGCGCCCTGCGACGTACCCGGCGAGCGTCGAGACGCCCGACAGGCTCCCCGTCTTGGCGCGCACGTAGCCCGCGCCGGGGCGGTTGACGGTGACGTACCGGTCCGCGAGCGTGCCGGTGGCGGCGGCGACGGGCAGCAGGTCCAGCAGCGGCCGCAGCTGCGGCTTGCCGGCGCCGGCGGCCGCGGTGACGATGCCGTCGAGCACCGCCGCGGGGATGCGATTGCCGGTGGACAGTCCGCTGGTGTCCGAGAGTTCGACGCCGGTCAGGTCGAAGCCGGCGCCCCGCAGCGCGCCGATCACGGCGCGGGTGGCCCCGTCGAAGGAGGCGGGCTGGTTCGTGGCGAGGGCGATCTCCCGGCCGATCGTCTCGGCGAGCACGTTGTCGGAGTGCACCAGGGCGTCGTGCAGGCGGGTGCTGAGCGGGGCGCTGCTGACGGCGGCGAGCTGCGCGGCGCCCTGGGGCGCGGTGCCCTCATCGACGGCGGAGGCGGGCAGGCCCAGCGCCGCGGCGAGCGCGCGCCCGGCGGTCAGCGCGGGGTCGGTGACGCGGGGCGAGTACTCGTCGGCCGGCCGGACACGGCCGGAGTCGGCGATGAGCGACTGCACCGGGGTGATGTCGCCGCCGGCGATGTCGGCGCGCTCCCACCCGCGGGCGAAGTCGGTGCCGGTGAACAGCGAGGTGTCGACCGCGATCCGCGTGACCGGCGTCCCGGCGCGGCGCAGTTGCGCGGCGAGGTCGGCGATCTTCGGGGCGTCCGTGAACAGCGACGGGCCGCCCGCGCGGAGCGTGGGATCGCCGGCGCCGACGAGGACCACCTCGCCGGGGACGACGCCCGCGACCACGGTCGTGGTGATCCGCTTGTCGGCGGGAAGCGTGAGCAGCGCGGCGGCTGCGGTGAGCACCTTGGTCGTCGACGCCGGGGTGCGCGGGCGGGCCTCGTCGCGCTGCCAGAGCACCTTCCCGGTGCCGGCGTCGGCGATGACGCCGGTGAGGTCGCCCAGGTCGGGATTGCGCAGCGCGCCGTCGATCTGGCTCGTGATCCCGGCCGCACTCGGGGCGACGGTGCCCGCGACCTGCGTCATCGCCGGGCGGTACCCGACCTCGGCCGGGCGCGGCGGCACGGAGTCGGCAACGGCCTGCCGGTCCCGGTAGGCGCCGTAGCCCAGGGTGGCCGCGACGGCACCGACGACGACCAGCGCCAGCACGACCACGGTGATCGTGAGGCGCACGAGGGTCCGTCGAATCCGGGAGCGTCGCACCGCACCAGCCTAACGGCAGCCCGAAAGCGGGAGCGGAGTGAGCGGTCGGACGGTGATGGCAAAGGGTATCCTCGGCGTGCATGGTTGACGTGAGCGAAGGGAAACAATGAGCGTCGAATTCGAGGTCACCGTCGAGATCGCCAAGGGCTCGCGGAACAAGTACGAGGTGGACCACAAGACCGGCCGCCTCAAGCTGGACCGCTACCTGTACACGTCGTTCGGCTACCCCACCGATTACGGGTACATCGAGGACACCCTGGGCGAGGACGGCGATCCGCTCGACGCTCTGGTGCTGCTGCAGGAGTCGGTGATCCCCGGATCGCTGGTCGACTGCCGCGCCATCGGCATGTTCAAGATGGAGGACGAGAAGGGCGGCGACGACAAGGTGCTCGTCGTGCCCGCCGGCGATCCCCGCTGGGACTCGATCCAGGACATCGGCGACATCGACAAGTTCGAGTTGGACGCGATCGAGCACTTCTTCGTGCACTACAAGGACCTCGAGCCCGGCAAGTTCGTCAAGGGCTCGTCGTGGGTGGGCAAGAAGGAGGCCGAGGAGGAGATCGCCCGGTCGGTCGCCCGCGCCGAGACCGCCGGGTCCGACGCGCACTGACGCAGGCTTCTCCACGTACGAGAGAGCGGCGGCGAGGTCTCCTCGCCGCCGCTTTCTCGTCTCTTTCCGGCCCGGGTCGGGGTTTCCGACCCGGGCCGAGTCGTCAGAGCTTGGCCGCCACCCGCTTGACGACCTCGTCGAACGTGGCGGTGTCGACGGCGCCGTCGGCGCCCGGGTTGGCGTTCACCATCGCCAGCACGCCGTTCTTGGTGAAGTACGCCGACGCCGAACGCGCGGTCTGCCCGTTGGTGGTCCGGGCGATCTCGAACACGAAGCCCTGGGCCCCCGAGATCCCCGCGGGGAGATCCTTGCGGACCGTCGTCTGCGTGAGCGCCTCGCCGAACGAGATCGAGGCGCATTCGCCGGTGCCGGCCGCTTCGAATGCGGACAGCCGCGCCGAGCTGGGGAGCAGTGTCACGCCGAACTTGACCACGTTGTCGGCGGACAGGCTCTGCTGGACCCCGAACTTGACGGTGTCGAGCAGCTCCTGCTGCGCGGCGACGTTCTTGTCCTTGCACGCGGCCGGCGTGATCGCGGCGGCCTGCACCTGACCGACGGACTGCATCGCCGACTGGAACGCCGTGTCGGCGGGCACCGTCGCCACGGTCAGGCCGGCCGGCACCTCGGCCTGGGCGAGTGCCTTCGCCCCGTCGACCGGCGGGGCGTCCCGTGGGGCTTCCGGCGACGACGAGGAGGTTGTGGAATCGCCCCGCCGCCGCACGCGGCGAGCACGAGGCCCGACGCGGCGAGCGCCGCGAGGATGCCGAGGGAACGGGTCGGGTCATTGCGGCGCAACGGCTTTCTCCTGCCGATCGGGGTACCGGAACGCGCTAGACCTTACCGAACCGCCTCAGGAACGACGCGGCGAAGGCCGGGTATCCGCCGTCGCGGATCGCGCGGCGCGCGGCGGCGGCGAGGGACACGAAGAAGTGCTCGTTGTGCAGGGTGCACAGAGTCACGGCGAGGCCCTCGTTCGCGGCGAAGAGGTGGTGCACGTAGGCCCGGGTGAAGGCGTCGGTCCGGTTGGTCCCACCCGGCCGCTCCTCGGCGGGGTCGAGCGGCCGGAAGTCGGCGCGCAGCGACGGGGCCGTGATGTCCAGGACGCCCGTCGACGTGTAGACACGGCCCTCGGCGCCGGCCCGCGCGGGCTCGGTGCCGTCGAGCAGGTCGACGCCCGCCTCGATCGCGGCGAGCAGGTCGGCCGGGCCGGCGATGCCGCCGAGGTAGCGCGGGCGGTCGGTCTCGAGCTCCTCGACGGCGGCACGCAGCAGCGCCGGTTCGTGCGCGGGCGCGGCGATGCCCTCGATCCGGTATCCGCCGAAGCCCAGCCCCCCGGACCGGCGGTCCTCGTCGGCGAGCCTGCGCAGCGCGCGGGCTGCGGACCGTCGACCCTCGGGATCGGCGCCTCCCGTCACGACGGCCCAGAGGGAGAGGGCGTCGTGACGGTCGGCGGTCTGCCAGGCGTGCTCCGCGAGCGCCCGGCGCGCCCACCGCTCCGTCCGTGCGGCATCGTCCGCGTCGGCGAGCGCGAAGCCGACGTCGAAGCCCATGCGGTGGGCGAGGCGCACCGCATCCTCCGGGCCCCACCGGTGCGGCGAGCCGTCGAGTCGGCCTCGGAAGGCGATGCCCTCGTCGGTGATCCGCGTCGTGCGCTGCTCTGCCACGGCGGCGGCACCGGTGTCGGCGATCGTGGGCCCGCCCCAGGCCATCGCGGCGCCGATGCCGCCGGCGCCCTCGATGACGTCGACGCCGGGCTGCAGGTACAGCTCGTGCAGGTCGACGGTCAGCGCCGCGGCACCGAGGCCCGTCAGCTCGCGCGGGGTGAGGCCGGCGATCGCGCCGCGGCTCGCCACCGGGACGAAGGCGGGCGTGGCGATCTCCCCGCGCGGGAGCACCAGGCCGCCGGCCCGCGCGCCGCCGGGGCCGCCGGCCTCGACCGTGAACCGCACGGGGTCGGTGGTGCCGGAGGCGCGCAGCCGGGTGTTGCCGGCGATCGCCCGGTAGCCGGTTCTCAGTTCCGCGAGTTCGGCGGCGAGCGAGGCGTTCTGTGCGCGGAGCTCGTCGATCTCCGAGCGCGGGGCCGGGGGCTGCGCGGGGGTGGACGACAGGGGGACGGGGCCGGTCGGCGGTTCGGTCACGGTCTCCTCCGTCGCTGCTGTGCCCGCCACCGCTGCCGCGGCGGCGCTGGTCTCCGCGGTCTCGATGCTGTCAGGCGTCGCGACCGGGCCGGACTCCGGGGTCGTCGCCTCGATGGCCGGCGCGGTGCGGAGCGGGACCGCCTTCCAGAAGAGCACGAGAAGAAGACCGATCGCGGAAACGACGGCGACGGCGAGGAAGACGACGTCCATCGAGTCCGCGAACCCGGCCTTGAGCGGATGGACCAGGGCGTCGGGCAGCGTCTGCAGCGCGGAGGTGTCGGACATGACGTCGCTGACGGCGCTGGAGTCGCCGTGCATCAGCTTGGCGGCGAACTCCTGTGCGGCCGGGCCGTCGTTGCCGGCCGCGGCGCGCTGGACCGCGGCCATGTACTCCGGGTCTGCGGCGGCGTCGCTCATCCGGGTGCTCATCTTGTTCGGCATCTGGGAGAACAGCACCGACAGGAAGACGGCGACGCCGAGGGTGCCGCCGATCTGCCGGAAGAAGGTCGCCGCGGCGGTGGAGACGCCCATGTCCCTCGGCGGGAGGATGTTCTGCAACGCGAGCGTGAGCGGCTGCATCAGGTTGCCGAGGCCGAAGCCGATCACGGCCGCCCCGGCCATGACCCAGCCGATCTCGACGTCGGCGCTGATGTAGTGCATGCCGAACATGCCGGCCGTGAGCAGCACCGCGCCGATGACCGGGAAGATCCGGTAGCGCCCCGTCCGCGAGATCATCTGGCCCGCGAGGATGGAGCCGAGCATGAGGCCCGCGACCATGGGCAGCATGAGGAAGCCCGCCTTCGTCGGGCTGGCACCGCGGACCACCTGGAAGTACTGAGGCAGCAACGAGATGCCGCCGAACATGGCGGCGCCCACGACCATCGAGATGAGCACGCCCTGCGCGAAGATCCGGTTCTTGAAGATGCGGAGCGGGATGATCGCGTCCTCGCCCATGAGCTTCTCGATCAGGACGAACGCGACGATCCCGACCGCGCCGACGACGTAGCAGGCGATCGCCTTGGTCGAACCCCAGCCCCACTCCTGCCCCTGCTCGGCGACGATGAGCAGCGGCACGAGGCCGACGGAGAGCGCGATGGCCCCGAACCAGTCGATGCGCACGCCCTCGCGGCGCGTGTGCGGGAGGCGCAGCACGCGGTAGACGACGGCCAGGGCGACGATGCCGATCGGCACGTTCACCAGGAAGACCCAGCGCCAGCCGGAGATGCCGAGGATGTTGTCGGCGCCGGAGAACAAGCCGCCGAGCACCGGGCCCAGGACCGAGCTGGTGCCGAACACGGCGAGGAAGTAGCCCTGGTACTTCGCCCGCTCGCGGGGCGGCACGATGTCGCCGATGATCGTGAGCGCCAGCGACATCAGGCCACCGGCACCCAGGCCCTGCACCGCACGGAACGCGGCGAGCTCGTACATCGAGGTGGCCGTGCTGCACAGCAGCGAGCCGACTACGAAGACCGTGATGGCGAACATGAAGAAGGGCTTGCGGCCGTAGATGTCCGACAGCTTGCCGTAGAGCGGGGTGACGATCGTCGAGGTGATGAGGTACGCGGTGGTGACCCACGCCTGCAGCTTGTAGCCGTTGAGGTCGTCGGCGATGGTGCGGATCGCGGTGGAGACGATCGTCTGGTCGAGCGCGGCCAGGAACATGCCGGTCATCAGGCCCGACAGGATGTAGAGGATCTGCTTGTGCGTGAGGCCGGCGCCCGCGGTCTCCACGCCCGCGGTGTCGCCGCGGTCGGCCGTCGCGGCGGTCATTCGCCGTCCCGCATCAACTTGAGCGCCTGCTCGAACTGCACCAGGGCCCGGTTCCCCAGCGTGACGAACTGGTCGATCTCCTCGTCGGTCCACTGCTCCATGAGGGGCCGGAGCTTCTCATTGCGCTGCGCCCGGATGACGTCGGCCTTGGCCTTGCCGGCGACGGTGGCGGACACCAGGGCCGCACGGCGGTCGGAGGGGTCCGCGGTGCGCTCCGCGTAGCCGAGATTGGTCAGCGTGGTCACGTACCGGCTCGCGGTGGAGGGGTCCGTGTGGATCTGCTCCGCGAGCACGGACGAGCGCATCGGCCCGCCCTTCACCAGCGCGAACAGCGCGGTGTACGCCGCGAGTTCGACACCGTCGGGCGCGACTGCGTGGCGCGTCATCACCGCGTGCCGCTCCTTGAGCCTGGTGAGTTCGGCGATCACGCCGACCATCCCCTCGATCCGCTCCGCGCGTTCCTCGTCCGTCATCTCGCCTCCGCAGGTTCCGTCCGGTCACGTCACCGTGATCGGACATGAAAAACTACGTGCAGCGTACAACTATTAGAAGGGCTAGTCGACTCGGGCGAACCGGCTCGCGCGTTACGCCGCCATAAGGGTGGCGATCAGGTCCTTGGTGCGGGCGCCGCCCACCGGGCGAAGCACGACCGCGTCGGCGACCTCGGCGGCGTAGACATCGTCGATCAGAGACTTCAGGCCCGACGGGGTGCCCACGTAGGTGATGCTCTGCGCGCCGGCGCCGCTCGGAGAGTAGCTGGCGCGGGCGTCGGCGGCGTGCTCGTCGATCACCACGTCGACCTCGAGCGCGACCGCGCCCGGCTCCCGCCCGGCGCGCTCGGCCTCGGCGCGGAGGTAGCCGCGCTGCCGCTGCGCGAGTCGCAGATCGGCGGCGCGGACCCGGGTCAGGTGCACGGCCCCGGGGTCACCGTCGACGGTGACTACCAGGGCGGGGCGGGAAGCGGTCATGGTTCCTCCGGGTATCACTTCGCTCGTGCGGTCAGGTCTTCGAGGGCGCGCACCAGGCGACGCACATCGTTCTCGCTCGTGCCGAGGCCCAGGCTCGCCCGGACGGCGCCGTCGTAGCACCCCAATCGGTGAACAACGGGGTGAGCGCAGAACTTCCCGTCGCGCACGCCGATGCCGTACTCCGACGAGAGGAACTGGGCCACCTCGCGGGGCGTGTGACCGTCGACGGTGAAGGCGACGATGCCCACCCGCTCGGTGGAGTCGGCCCAGATCTTGAGGGTGCGGACCCCGTCGAGGTTCTCGATCGAACCCAGCAGGAGGTCGGTGAGGAACCGCTCGTATCGGATGATCGCGTCCTCGCCGAGGCGGGTGATGGCCTCGCACGCAGCGGCGATCGCGACGGCACCCAGTACGTTCGGCGAGCCGGCCTCGTGTCGCGCGGGACCCGTGTGCCAGGCCACCTCGACCGACTTCGACACGGGCGTACCGATCACCTCGTAGCTGGCGCCGCCGCCGCAGCGGACCGGCTCGGCCTCATCGAACCAGTCGGCGCGGCCCACGAGCACGCCGGAGCCGAAGGGCGCGTACAGCTTGTGCCCGGAGAAGGCCAGGTAGTCGACTCCACTCTCGCGCAGCGAGATCCGACGGTGCGGGACCAGCTGGGCACCGTCGACCGCGATGCGCGCGCCGTGCCGGTGCGCGAGTGCCGCGAGCCGGCGGATCGGCAACACCTCACCCGTGACGTTGGACGCGCCGGTCACGCTGACCAGGGCGGCGGGTCGCGCGCGAAGCTCCTTCTCGAGCACGTCGAGGGTGTCCTCGATCGACAGCGGCGCGGAGATCACGCGCGCGCCGATCCGCTTCCACGGCAGGAGGTTCGCGTGGTGCTCGCAGTCAAGGACCACGACCTCGCCGGGGACGCAGCCCGCGAGGAGGTTGATCGAATCGGTGGTGTTGCCGGTGAAGATCACGTGGTCGTCGGCGCGGGCGCCCACGAACTCGGCGACGACCTCGCGGGCCCGCTCGTACCGGGAGGTGGAGCGCTGCGAGAGGTAGCCGGCGCCGCGGTGCACGCTCGCGTACTCGCCGAGCGCCTCCTGGACTGCGGCCTGCACCTCCACCAGCGCCGGGGCGCTCGCGGCGTAGTCGAAGTTGGCGTAGCGGACGGTCGCGCCGTCGCGGAGCGGGGCGTACTCGTCGGCGCCGGTGACGGCGGCCAGCGGGCCCAGCGGCAGCGGCGTGCTGTGGGCACCGGCGACGGGCGACGTAACGGTGGGGGCGAGGCAGACGGTGCGCTCGGTGGTGGCGATGCTCATGAGAAATGTCCTTCGGTATCAGGACGCACGACACCGAACGATGAGTGCCGCGAGTCCGCGCTTGCCGTGCGCGGTTCGGCACGGCCAGGTCGTCACCCGGAGCACCCCACCGCGGAGGAGGGTTGCCGACCAGCGAGCCGGGGCTTGTCACTGGCACTCATGACCTGCGTCGAGAATGCCCTGTCGCGCCGCCCGGCGTCAAGGTTCGAATCAGGGCGACGCGAAACTGCCGGGAGTAGATTCGCCGTGGTGATCGCCTGCTCGCGGGTCTTCTCGTACAGGATGGACGCCCACGAGACCAAGGATTGCTGATCTTCTCCATGTCTTTCTCGTCTCGATGTGATGGTCACCGGTCCGAGAAGCCATGCATCTGACGCATGGGCACCGGGCCGGCGGTGAAGCGACGGCCCGGGTTGCCGCAGGTTACGCGGGCATGCCGAACCGACGGCAGTAGCACTGCCGCAGCGATTCGGGGAGCTTGCGCATATCCATGTCGGAAAGCGTATTCAGCGGCGTATGCGAAGGCCAGTAGTTTTTCGAATACCGCTCGCTGGAGATGGCCGCTACCTGTCTCCGGGCGGCAATCCGCACGCCGGCATGCCGCTCGCCCCACCGCGCCGTCGCGTCTCTGCAGCTCAGCGGCGGTGCCCTTGACTCCCTGGTCATCACCCGAGTACGCGGCACACCGCCGACTCTGTCCTACGCGCGGGGCGACCTGGTACCGACCCGGCGCGGCATCCGAACCGCCCGATTCGGCCTGTGGGCCCTTGACGCCGCCGCCACTGAGCCCGCCGACATCGATGCCCAGGGACACAGTTGCTGAGCAGACCTCGACCTGGACATTTGTGCGACGGCGCCGCAGATCACGGATTCTCCCTGAATCATTTGCGGCTTGCGGCGACGGGACATCGGCGTGTCGCCGACGCAAGCTGCAGAAGATTGATCGCAGCCCGTCCGTGCGTCGTTGCACCGGCCACCTAGGGTGGGCGAATGGCCCTGCTCGAAGTGATCGCACTGGACGCGCGGGATGCGGTCGCGGCGGAGGAGGGCGGGGCGGATCGCGTCGAGCTTGTCGCCGACATGGCAGCCGACGGGCTGAGTCCCTCCCCCGCCACCGTCGCAGCGGTCCGCGCTGCCCTGGACATCCCGGTGCGCGTGATGCTCCGACTCACCGATGGTTTCGCCGCCGGGAACCTCGACGCGCTGATCGGACGCACAGCCGACCTGCGCGCCGCGGGAGCGGAGGAGTTCGTGCTCGGCTTCCTCACCCCCGACGGCGCAGTGGACCTGCCGGCCGTGACAAGGATCGTCGAGTCGATCGACGGCGCGCCGTGGACGTTTCACCGCGCGATCGACCACTGCGCGAACAGGGCTGCGTTGCGCGCAGCCGTCGCAGATCTTCCCGGGCTGGACACGATCCTCACGGCGGGCGCGGCGACCGGGGTCGACGACGGCATCGCCACCCTGACCTCCGAGAATCCAGGACCGCAGCGCGTCCTTGTGGGTGGCGGGCTGCGTCTCGATCACCTCCCGCGGCTGCTGGCGGCGGGGCTGGACGCCTTCCACATCGGCAGCGCGGCGAGGCCGCACGGCTGGGGCGCGCCCGTATCCACCGACGAGGTGCGCCGGTGGAGACAGGCGGTCGATGTGCGGTCATCCGTCTGAACGATCGTGAGGACGAATGACCGAACGTTCCAGCTGCGATGAAGCCGGGGCCTCACTCCAACGCGGCAGCGAGTTGCGCGGCGGTCAGCGGGCGGTCCGAACACACCAGCCGGACCGCCGCCGGATCGGGGTTTCCGGCATCCGGCCCGCGATGGACCTGCGTCAGGCCGACTTTGGCCGCCACGCGCGCTGACGCGGCGTTGTGTTCCACCAGGTACGCGACGATCGGCGTGCCTTGGTCCCGTTCCCGCACGGCATCGATCCCCCGGCGCGCCACCGCCGTCGCGATGCCGCGCCCGTGGACCTCCGCCGCCAGGCGATAGCCCAGGTTCCAGAAAGCGCGGCCGCTCGGACCGCCGCGCAGGTCGCACCCGCCGTACCCGATCACGGCACCGTTCTCACGGACGGTCTACGGCCCCAATCCATCTCGGTCCCACGCCGCGATCCACCGAGACACCATGTCCTGCGTCTGCTCGACGTCTGTATGCCGGAGGCTCGGATAGTGCGTCCACACCCGCGGATCTCCGAGCATCGCATGCAGGGCCCGCACGTCGCCGGTCGTCGGCCGGGCAAGGTCGAGAGCCGGCACGAGCGGCTCAGCCGAGGGCCTGGTCGAGGTCGGCGATGAGGTCGTCGGCGTTCTCCAGCCCCACGGACAGGCGCAGCATCGAATCGGTGAGCCCGATCTTCGCGCGCCCCTCCGGCCCCGTCGCACGGTGCGTGGTGGTAGCGGGGTGGGTGATCAGCGACTTGGCGTCGCCGAAGTTGTTGGAGATGTCGATGACCTGCAGCCGGTTGAGGAACTCGAAGGCGCGCTCCTTGCCGGCCAAGGCACCGTCGGCCAGTTCCAGGGTGATCACCGTGCCCCCGGCCTTCATCTGCCGCTTCGCCAGCTCGTGCTGCGGGTGCGAGGGCAGGAAAGGGAAGAGCACCTTCGACACGCGCGGGTCGGCGCCCAAGAACTCGGCGACCTTCTGCGCGTTCGCACTGACCCGCTCGGCCCGCAGGTCCAGCGTCTCCAGCGCCTTGAGGAGCACCCAGGCGTTGAACGGCGCCATCGCCGGGCCGGTGTGCCGCATCAGCTGCTTCACCGGTCCATCGATGTAGTCGAACCGGCCCAGGATCGCGCCGCCCATGACCCGGCCCTGGCCGTCCATGGTCTTGGTGGAGGAATGGACGATCACGTCGGCGCCCATGCCGAGCGAGTCCTGGTAGCCGACGGGGGTGAAGCCGGCGTCCAGCACCACCTGCGCGCCCGCGGCGTGCGCCAGCGAGGCCACGGCCCGCACGTCGACGAGCCCCTGCATCGGGTTCGCGGGGGTCTCGAAGAACACCGCCTGGGTGGGGACGCTGAGCGCGTCCTCCCACTGCGCGAGGTCCTCGCCGTCGACGAAGACGGTCTCGATGCCCCAGCGCGGCAGGATCTCGTTGCACACCACGTAGCAGGAGCCGAACAGCGAGCGGGCCGCGACGAGGCGGTCGCCGGCCTGCAGCAGCGCGCCGAGCGCGGTGAAGACGGCCGACATGCCCGAGGCGGTCGCGAAGCAGGCCTCGGCGCCCTCCAGGAGACGGAGGCGCTCCTGGAACATGGCCACCGTCGGGTTGCCGTAGCGCGAGTAGACGAAGCGATCGATGTCGCCGTTGAACGCGGCCTCGGCCGCCTCGGCGCTCTCGTAGGTGTAGCCCGAGTTCAGGAACAGCGCCTCGGAGGTCTCTTCGTAGTTCGTGCGCAGGACGCCGCCGCGCACGGCGTACGTCTCGGGCCGCAGGCCGTCGGGGAGGGGGCTGAACTCCGTCATGGGATTCAGCCTAGAACTGCCGCCACGGGAGGCCGTCGGCGCGCCAGCCCGCGACGCCCCGATGGCCGAGTGCATCGATAGGACCCTCGAAACCGTCGAGCACGTTGTAGGCGCGCTGGACGCCGGCGGCAGTCGCGGTCTCCGCGGCGCCGATCGACCGGTGCCCGGAGCGGCAGAGGAAGACGACGGGGGCATCGTCGGAGACCCCCTTGGCGCGGAGTTCCTCGACGAAGGTCGGGTTGAGCGCACCGTCGGGGTAGCGCTGCCACTCGACGAGCACGGGGTTGCGGCCGACCTGCGAGAGCTCGGGGATGCCGACGTAGTTCCACTCGGCCTCGGTGCGGCAGTCCACGAGCACGGCCGACGGGTCCTGCTCCAGCAGCTCCCAGGCCTCGCGGGGCGTCAGGTCTCCGGCGTAGGTCACGAGCACTTCTTCCACTTGCCGTCTTCGCGGACGAACTTCGCCTGCTCGGTGCGCTCGCCCGCCTTCTCGTACCGCACCGTGAGCTCCGCGGACGCGGTGTCGCCGTTCACGGTGAGGTTCTTGACGTCCTTCTCGTCCAGCTTCGCCTCGCCCTCACGCTCGACGACGGCCTTGCGCGCGTCGGGGAAGCCGGCCTCCTTCGGGAAGTCCGCGGCGGAGCGGTCCTTGGCGCAGGTATTGGCGACCAGATCCGAGTACCGACCCTTGTTCAGCGCGCCGTAATACTGGCCGATCGTGACCTGGACCTGCGCAGAGTCGTTGAGTCGCTCGTCGGACGGACGGATGACGTTCCAGAGCAGGAGGGCGCCGATCAGCACGACGGTGACCACGAGCGCTACGACGAACGGGGTCGCCGTAGTGCGGCGTTCCGGGGCCGGTCCGGGGGGTGCCTTGTCTGCGCTCACTGAAGTCTCTACCCTCTGCTACTAGAACACGTTCCAGTTCCTGGACGGGATGGATCCCCACCCGCACTAGGAACAGTTGATAAGTCCGCACTAACCTGGTGGGGAACTTCAACCGCGTATGCAGACAAGGTAGCCGACTTCACATGACCGAACAGAACCGCCCGTTGCGCGTCGCGATCGTGGGCGCGGGCCCCGCTGGTATCTACGCAGCGGACGCCCTCATGAAGTCCGACGAGGCGAAGGACCCCGGCGTCAGCATCGATCTCTTCGAGAAGATGCCGGCCCCGTTCGGCCTGATCCGATACGGCGTTGCCCCCGATCACCCGCGGATCAAGGGCATCATCACCGCGCTGCACAAGGTGCTGGACAAGCCGCAGGTGCGCCTGCTCGGCAACCTCGATTTCGGCAAGGACTTCACCCTGGAGGACGTGCGCCGCCATTACGACGCGGTGATCTTCTCGACGGGCGCCGTCGCCGACCGCAACCTGGAGATCCCCGGCATCGACCTGGAGGGCAGCTACGGCGCCGCCGAGTTCGTGGCCTGGTACGACGGTCACCCGGACTTCTCCCGCGAGTGGCCCCTCACCGAGGAGAAGGTCGCCGTCCTGGGCGTCGGCAACGTCGGGCTCGACGTGGCGCGTGTGCTCGCCAAGACCGCCGACGAGCTGCTCCCCACCGAGATCCCGCCGAACGTCTACGAGGGACTCAAGGTCAACAAGGCCAAGGAGGTGCACGTCTTCGGCCGCCGCGGTCCCGCGCAGGTGAAGTTCACCCCGCTCGAGCTCAAGGAGCTCGATCACTCGCAGACGATCGAGGTCGTCGTGAACCCCGAGGACATCGAGTACGACGAGGGGTCGGCCAAGGCCCGCCGCGAGTCGAAGATCACCGATCAGGTCGCCACGATCCTCGAGAACTACGCGATCCGCGAGCCGAACAACCGCCCGCACAAGCTGTTCATCCACCTCTTCGAGTCGCCCGTCGAGATCCTGGGCGAGAACGGCAAGGTCACGGGCCTGCGCACGGAGCGCACCGAGCTCGACGGCACGGGCAACGTGCGCGGTACCGGCAAGTTCACCGACTGGGAGGTCGGCGCCGTCTACCGGGCCGTCGGTTACCTCTCGAACGACCTGCCGGAGATCCCCTTCGACGACCAGGCCGGCGTTATCCCGAACGAGGCCGGCCGCGTCATCGACGCGGGGCAGCACCTCACGGGCGTGTACACGACCGGATGGATCAAGCGCGGCCCCGTCGGACTCATCGGTCACACCAAGGGCGACGCCAACGAGACCATCGCCTGCCTGCTCGAGGACTTCCACGCCGGCAAGCTCAACAAGCCGACCGACCCGTCGACCGACGGCGTCACGCGGTGGCTGGACGACCACGACACCCCGTACACCACGTGGGACGGCTGGTACCGCCTGGACGAGCGCGAGCGCAGCCTGGGCGAGGCCGAGGGCCGGGAGCGCGTGAAGGTCGTTGAGCGCGACGATATGCTCGCCGCCTCGGAGCCGGGCAAGGTCCAGCAGAGCTGATTCCGGAGCCCGGAAACACGGCGCCGCCGTCCCGATCTTTCGGGGCGGCGGCGCTTTTCGCTCACGGTGATTCTAATTCCATTCGCAACACACCGGGTCTTGTCAGAGGACGGCGACCGCGATGAGCGCGCCGATGACGATCAGGACGGCGGCGGTGAGCAGGTTCGCGAACCGATCGAGCCAAGCGCTCTGCAGGCGCTGCGCCGCGGCCGCACCGAGCATCGTGAGGCCGACCATCGTCGCGACCGTGCCGATCGAGAACGTGACGAGAGTGCCGACCGCGGCGGCGCCGCCGAGCGCGCTCGCGGCGAGGAACACCGGCAGGATCGTGAGGTCCGGCGAGGCCGCCGCCGCGAACGACGCGAGACCCGCGAACCGCCCCCATCCCGTGGCCGGCGACCCACCGTTGCGGCGATCGTCGCCGTGCGGGTGAAGGTGTGCACCGGCGTCACCGTGGTGATGCTCGTGGCCGTGGTGATGTGCATGGTCATGCGAGTGCCCGTGGCCCCGTCCGACGAACTCGACGATGCCGAAGGCCAGACCCGTCGCGATCAGAATCCCGCCGACGACGAGCGACTGATTCCGCTCGATGACCGATCGAAATTGCACGCCCACCGCGATCACGATGCCACCCAACACGAGTGACAACGCGACATGGACGACTCCCGCAGTCGCAGCGGTCCGCAGGACGCGGCCACGGGAGTGGTTCTGCGCGCGGGCAGTGACAGACAGCGGCACCCAATGATCGGGCAGGGCGGCGTGCCCAGCGCCGACGCCGGCTGCCGCGAGGAGGAGTGCAGGGACAGCGAAGGTCATGCCTCGGGACACTACCTCATAATCTGCACATCTACGAAGATAGCTGAATGTTAAGATTCAGCAATGGCCCGTGAGCACCACCTCTCCTCAGTCGGCGCACCAGGCGGCGCACTCCCCTCTGCGTCGACCGAGCCGATCGGCGGCCAGCACGCGGAGCAGTTGTCGCCCGATCGCGTCGACCAAGCCGCCGCAATCCACGCGATGCTGGCGGACCCCACGCGCATTCGCATCCTCTGGGCGCTGCGGCACACCGAATCGGGCGTCGGCGCCCTCGCCGAGTCCGCCGGGTGCTCACCCACCGCTGCCAGCCAACACCTGAGCAAGCTGCGCCTCGCGGGACTCGTTCAGTCCCGCGCCGAGGGCACAGCGCGGATCTATCGCCTCGTCGGCGGGCACGTCGTGCGCCTACTGACGGAATCCCTAGCCCAGGCCGATCACACCGTGAACGGCCAGCCGCACCACGACTGAGCCCACCACACAGCGACGCGCAGACCCATCAGCGCGCGGTACACACTTCGCACCTGCGCCTCTGCGCGCCGCACCACCCCACGGCAGCGCTCACTCGACGGCGGCACTGTCGAGGCGTCGGGCCGCTCGGCGCAGTGCACCTCAGTCGGCCGCCCAGTCCCAGACCGGCCACAGTGCGCGACCGAGTGCCTCACCGCGACCGGTGAGTTCGTACTGCTTGTCGGGAAGTTTGCGGGCGATACCCTTCTCGACCAGCTGGGCCAGCCTTGTGGCGAGCACACTGGAGCTGCAATTGCCCATGCGCCTGCGCAATTCGAGAAAGCCGAGTGAGCCCGGTTCGAGCTCCCAGACGATCCGCAGCACCCAGCGCTGACCGAGCAGATCCATTGCCCCGACGACCTCGGGATCCGGATCCTCGCGCCGCTGGGGCACCACATCGCGCACTGACACAGAACAGAGCCTACTTGCGCTTCTGAATTCGAAGTGTCAAGCTGGCCGCAGTTCGAAATCAGAAGCACGGAGGTCCGACGATGGCGGTCATAGTGGTAACCGGGGCGTCCCGCGGGGTGGGAGCCGAGACAGCGGTGACACTCGGCGCGCGCGGGCACGACGTGGTGGTCAATTACCGCGAGAAGGTGCGTCGCGCCGAAAAGGTGTGCGCACTGGTCCGCGACGCCGGCGGGCGGGCGATCGCAGTGGGCGCGGACGTGACCACCGCCGACGGCCCCACCCGCCTGCTCGACGCCGCCGTCGCGGAGTTCGGCGGCGTCGATGCTCTGATCCTCAACGCGTCCGGCGGGCTGGAACTAGGGGCCGACGAGGACTACGCGATGCGCCTGAACCGGGACGCGCAGGTCGCCGCGGCCCGAGCCGCGGCGCAGCGCCTGCGACCCGGCGGCCGGATCGTCTTCGTCACGAGCCACCAGGCCCACTTCTCCGAGACCCGGCCCGTTCCCGCCGGCTACGAACCGATCGCAGCGAGCAAGCTCGCCGGGGAGCGAGCCCTGCGCACACTCGCGGCGGAACTCGGCCTGGACCTGCGCGTGGTCTCGGGCGACATGATCGAGGGCACGATCATCGTCCGCCTGCTGGAACGGCGCGATCCGGACGCCGTCGAGGAACGGCGCAGCCACGGACCGCTGCCGACCACGACCGAGTTCGCGGCCGCCATCGCCGCCACCGTCGACTCCGAGGGGCCCGCCACCACCTATGTGGGCGGCAACGACTATTTAGGGTAGGCTTAGCTCATGGGTAGAGGGGTGACCGGCCTAATCCTCAAGGCGATGCGGGCGGACGACTACGTGTTCACAGTGCTCGGAGCGGAAGCCGTCAGCGAGCACTTCCGCCGGATTCGCTTCGATGGCGGCGACTTCCTGCAGAACAACCCCTGGTTCCCGACGATGTGGGTGCGGCTGTGGGTCCCGAAGAGCGGCGCCGCCACCACCGACGAGGACGAGGGCGCGCTCGTCCAGCGCGGCTACACCATCGTCGCACCGCAGGGCTCGCAGTTCAGCATCGAGTTCGCCCTGCACGACGGTCCCGCGCCGCGCTGGGCCCTCGACGCCGAGCCCGGCGACCGCATCGCAGCGACCATGATGGGCGCCGACCTGACCGTCCCGGAGGACCCGGCACCGTCGGAGTACGTGCTCGTGGGTGACCCCGCGTCGATCCCCGCGATCAACAGCATCCTCGACACCGCGCAGTCCCCGTGCCGCGTGTACCTCGAGTACCAGCACGACGCCGAACGGCAGCTGCCCGTGCACGGCGAGGCCGTCACCTGGGTGCCGCGCGAGAACCGCGGCGCCACACTGGTCTCCACCGTTCTGGACGGCGGAATCGGTTCCGACGCCTTCCTGTTCGTCGCCGCCGAGACCACGGCGACGCGCGAGATCACCAAGGCCGCGAAGCGCGACTTCGGCCTGCCCAAGGACCGGATCAAGTCGCAGGCCTACTGGCTGCAGCGCGGATAACTCCGTGGCGCCCGGCTGCAGGACGGCCTAGGGTGCGTCCCATGAGTTCTTCGGCAGCAGCCGCCGCAGCAGCAGCGGCGGCAGTGGTGGATCGCGGCCGCATCTAGCGGCGGCGAAGCCTCCCACACCATCTCGGCTTCACCGCCCCAGCATCCTTCCGCTGGGCGGCGATTCGTGCTGCCCGGGTAATCCTCGACCCGGAGAACTCCCTTCATGCCCACCCATCACGGGGGCCGTCAGGAGCACGGTCAGAACTTCCTCACCGACGGTGCCGTCATCGACCGCTTCGTCGACCTCACCCGCCACACCGACGGGCCCATCATCGAGATCGGCCCCGGCTCAGGTGCCTTGACCGACCCCCTACTCCGCCTGGGCCGCTCCCTCACGGCCGTCGAGATCGACGGCGGCCACGCCCGCCGCCTGCGCGGACGGCTCCCGGAGGCGACGATCGTCCACGGCGACTTCCTACGACACCGACTGCCCGCCGAACCCCATGCGGTGGTGGGCAATCTGCCCTTCCACCTCACCACGGCCGTGCTCCGCAAGTTGCTGCACGCTCCCCACTGGACCGGCGCGGTCCTCGTCGTCCAGTGGGAGGTCGCGCGACGGCGAGCCGGCGTCGGCGGCGCGACGATGATGACCGCGCAGTGGACACCCTGGTACGAGTTCGGTCTCGCGGGACGGATCCCGTCCGCCGCCTTCACCCCTCGCCCCTCCGTGGACGCGGGACTGCTCACGATCACGCGCCGGGACGCACCACTGATTCCCCCGGCGCGGCGGCGCGACTACGCCGCCTTCGTGCATGCCGTCTACACCGGCCGCGGCCGCGGCCTGCCCGAGGTGCTGGCGGGCGTAGCGCCGCGCGACCGTCGGGCGGAGGCGCGGAAGTGGGCCGCCCGGCGGAGCCACCGCGGCTCCCTGCTCCCCCGCGACCTCCGCGCGGAGGAGTGGGTGGAGGCGTTCGAGCGGTTCGCCTAGTCCTGCGGACGCTGCGGTGGCAGGCCCAGCGACGTGGGCGGATTGTGGTCGTACTCCTCGGTCTTCGGCGTCTTCGGTCGCGTCGCGTACTCCCCCGTGGCGGGACGCGGCGCGGGCTGGATCGGGCGGGGCACCGCGGGCCGTCGGGCGGCGACGGGGTGCGCCGTCGTCGGGGCGACGGGCTCCCCCTCGAGCGCCTGCTGCGGCCCGGCCGGCGGGCTCACGCGCGAGGCCTTCTGCGGGGGCACCACCGGAGCCGCCGCGGTCGGCGGGGCCGACGGCCGCGGCGGCGCAGGCTGGGCCGGGAACTGCTGCGGAGCCGGGCTCTGCGCCGGGCCCTGGGCCGGACCGGACTGCGCAGGCCCGGGCTGCGACGGACGCTGCACCGGCATGGCGCGGGTGGAGAGATCCTCGGGCGGCTGCGGCCGCTGGATCGGCACCGCGGTGGTTTCGGGGACTCCCTGCTGGAGGGGATCGGCGCTATCGACCACGACGACCCGGCCCGCCGCCTCCGCGGCGCTTGCTCGTGCCACCTCGACGGTGTCGGCGGTCGCGACCGCCACGCCGAGCCGGCGCTTGGCGTAGCCCTCGGGCTTGCCGAACAGGCGCAGGTCGCTCTCCGGCACGTCGAGCGCGCGGGCGACACTGTCGAAGGCGACGGAGCTGCTGTCCTTCGTCCCGTAGATCACCGCCGACGCGGCGGGCGACATCAGTGAGGTGTCCACCGGCAGGCCGAGGATCGCGCGGGCGTGCAGCTCGAACTCGGAGAGCCGCTGTGAGCCCAACGTCACCAGGCCGGTGTCGTGCGGGCGGGGCGAGACCTCGGAGAAGTAGACGTCGTCGCCCTTCACGAACAGCTCCACCCCGAACACGCCACGGCCGCCGGTGCCGCCGTCGCCGAGGGCCGTGGTGATGCGGCCGGCGACGGACGTCGCCGCGTCGTACGCGGCCTGGCTCATCGTCTGCGGCTGCCAGGACTCGACGTAGTCACCGTCGGACTGCCGGTGCCCGATGGGCTCGCAGAAGCGGGTGACCACCTTGCCGCGCTCGTCGTCGTAGACACGCACCGTGAGCAGCGTGATCTCGTAGTCGAAGTCGACGAAGCCCTCGACGATGACCCGCTCGTTGCGGACGCGAGCTCCCTCGACGGCGTAGTCCCAGGCGCCCTCGAGCTCCTCGACCGACCGGACGACCGACTGGCCCTTGCCCGAGCTCGACATCACCGGCTTGATCACGCACGGGAAGCCGACCTCGCGGGTGGCGGCGCGCACCTCGTCGAGCGACGAGGCGAAGGCGTAGGGCGAACACGGCAGGCCGAGCTCCTCCGCCGCGAGCTTGCGGATGCCCTCGCGGTTCATCGTCAGGGAGACGGCGCGCGCGGTGGGGATGACCTCGGCGAGGCCCTCCTCGTCGATCGCGACCAGGGCGTCGGTGGCGAGGGCCTCGATCTCGGGGACGACGAAGTCGGGCTTCTCCTCCTCGATGACGCGACGGACCTCGGCGGCGTCGGTCATGTCGATGACGTGGCTGCGGTGCGCGACCTGCATCGCGGGCGCGTTCTCGTACCGGTCGACGGCGATCGTCTCCACGCCGAGACGCTGGAAGGCGATCACCACCTCCTTGCCCAGCTCACCCGAACCCAGCATCAGCGCCTTCGTGGCACCGGGGGTGAGCGCCGTGCCGATCCGGGGGTTGCCACCGGTCTCGCTGAGGTTCGTCATGGGGTCCATCATGACAAACAGGTGAGGCGAGGACACAGTGCGCTTAGGGTCGGACCCATGACCGATCGGACTCTGTGCGTCGGCGAGGCACTCATCGACGTCGTCGTGCGCGAGGGCGCCGAGCCGTCCGAACACGTGGGCGGAAGCCTGTTCAACGTCGCGTGCGGGCTCGCCTCGCTCGGCGATCCGGCGTCGATCCTGTCGTGGTGGGGGCGCGATGCGCGTGGGCAACGGATCGCCGGAGCCGCCGCCCGTGCCGGCGTCGAGGTGGTGCCCGGCACCGATTCCGCGGCCGACACACCGCTGGCGTGCGCGCACGTCGACGCCGACGGTCGCGCGTCGTACGACTTCGAGCTCACCTGGGCGGTGCCGCCCGTCGACTCCCTGGAACGCTACAGCCACCTGCACACCGGCAGCTTCGCCGCGACCCTGGCGCCCGGCGCCGACGGCGTGCGCGACGTGGTCGCCCGGATCCGGGACCACGCCACCGTCTCCTACGACCCCAACATCCGTCCCGCGCTCATGGGCACTCCCGGCGACGTGCTGCCGCGGGTGACGGAGATGATCGCGCAGTCGGACGTGGTGAAGGCAAGCGACGAGGACGTCGCCTGGCTGTACCCCGACGAGCGCGTCGACGAGGTGCTGCGGCGGTGGGCCGCCGCCGGGCCGGCGCTCGTGGTGCTCACGCGCGGCCCCGACGGGGCGTCGGTCCTGGTCGCCGGCGAGCTGCGATCCGTGGCACCGCGGACCGTCGAGGTGGCCGACACCGTCGGCGCCGGCGACTCCTTCATGGCCGGACTCGTCTCCGGGCTGCTCGACGCCGGCTACCTCGGCTCGCGGGACGCCACGCACCGGCTGCGTTCGGCGTCGTGGGACGACGTGCGGCCCGCGCTGGATCGCGCCGTCATCACCTCCGCGCTCACCGTGAGCCGGGCAGGGGCGTACGCACCGTCGCTGGACGAGGTGCGTGCCGCGCAGGACCCGACGGGCCGCTGACTGCCGCCTCGTCGAGCCGCGGGCGCGGGCAGTCGTTCCGGCGTTCAGTGGGGGACTGAACGCGGCGCAGGGGACAACCGCTCCCCCGCAGCACGAACGGCTTCCAGTGGGGGTAGGAACGCTGTGGCCGCGGGCCGGTGTCGAGCGGGGGACGACGCGGCGGCTTTCGCCGGGTCACGGCACGGGGCGGGCGGCGGGGATCGCCGCCGTCGAATCCGAGGCCATGCGTGGCGCGCATGGCTTCTCCGCGCGACATCGAACCCACTCGGCCCTACGGAAGCTGCCTGGTTCGGAGGGACCGAGTCCGATCAGACGATGGCGCGGCGGACGATGGTCTCGTCGCGGCCGGGGCCGACGCCGATGCAGGAGATGTGCGCGCCGGAGAGCTCCTCGAGCCGCAGCACGTAGTCCTGCGCGTTCTTCGGCAGCTCCTCGAAGGTCCGGCAACCGGAGATGTCCTCCCACCAGCCGGGCATCGTCTCGAAGATCGGCTTCGCGTGATGGAAGTCGGTCTGGTTGGGCGGCATCTCGTCGTACCGCACACCGTCGATCTCGTAGGCGACGCAGATCGGCACGTTCTCGATGGAGCTGAGCACGTCGAGCTTGGTGAGGAAGTAGTCGGTGATGCCGTTGACGCGGGTCGCGTAGCGGGCGATCACGGCGTCGAACCAGCCGCAGCGGCGGGCCCGGCCGGTGGTGACGCCCACCTCGCCGCCGTGCTTGGCGAGGTACTCGCCCCACTCGTCGAACAGCTCCGTCGGGAAGGGGCCCGAGCCGACGCGGGTGGTGTACGCCTTGAGGATGCCCAGCACCGTCGTGATGCGGGTGGGACCGATGCCCGAGCCCACCGACGCGCCGCCCGACGTGGGGTTGGACGAGGTGACGTACGGGTAGGTGCCGTGATCGACGTCGAGCAGGGTGCCCTGCGAGCCCTCCAGCAGCACCGTCTCGCCGCGCTCCAGCGCGAGGTTGAGCTCGAGGCGCGTATCGGCGATGCGCTGCTTGAAGCTCTCGGCGAGCTCCAGCGTCTCGTCGACCACCTGGCGCGGGTCGAGGGCGCGCCGGTTGTAGATCTTGGTGAGCACCTGGTTCTTGAACTCCAGTGCCGCCTCGACCTTCTGCGTGAGGATCGACTCGTCCAGCACGTCCTGCGCGCGGACGCCGACGCGGGCGATCTTGTCCTGGTAGCACGGGCCGATGCCGCGGCCGGTGGTGCCGATCTTCTTGTTGCCGAGGAAGCGCTCGGTGACCTTGTCGATGGCCACGTGGTACGGCATGAGCAGGTGCGCATCGGCCGAGAGCAGCAGGTTCGACGTGTCGACGTTGCGCGCCTCGAGGCCGTCGAGCTCGGCGAGCAGCACCGACGGGTCCACCACCACGCCGTTGCCGATCACGTTCTTCACACCGGGGGTCAGGATGCCCGACGGGATGAGGTGGAGCGCGAACGTGTCGCCGTTCGGCAGGACAACGGTGTGGCCGGCGTTGTTGCCGCCCTGGTAGCGGACCACCCACTGGAGCTTCTCGCCCAGCAGATCCGTGGCCTTCCCCTTGCCTTCGTCGCCCCACTGGGCACCGATCAGAACGATCGCGGGCATGACAATTCCCCTTCCGGCTCGGTATACACCGTCAAGAATCACCTGGATAACGTCGAGCCGTGCCGCAACCTTACAGTAGGTGCGGTGAGCTCCGTGACCCAGAGCACCGTCGTGGTGCGCGCCCCCGATGTCCGTATCCCGGGCAGCCTCCGCGACCTCGAAACGATCACCGTCGACCTCGACTCCGCGAAGACGGAACTGAAGCAGAAGCTGACGTACCCGAAACGGATCGTCGTCGCGGGCCCCGACGACCTGCTGGCGGCGGTGATCGCCCGACTCATGGCGTCCGAACGGCTCGACGTGGAGGTGGCGTACGCGCCCACCCAGAACTCGCACGCCTCGGCGATCTACCCGCCGGGTGACCCCCTGACCGGCACGCCCCGTGCCGTGCCGCTCATCCGCGACGACCGCGGCTTCGTGCTGGTCGGCAAGGCCAAGATCACCGGACCCGACGGCGGCCCGCTCACCGGCGAGACCTTCGTGGACTCGGAGAAGCTGTTCACCGGGCAGGCGAAGGCCGTCCTCGTCGAGCCGACCGGCTCGAGCGAGGGTGGCGGGGTCCGCGCCCGGGTCGCGAAGGGCGTGCGCCGACGGTGGCTGTCCGGTCGCGCCGCCCAGACCGGCGGACTCGAGCTCGTCGTGACGCGCGACGGCCGCACCGATCCCAGCGTCGTGACCCGCGCGACCTTCTACCGCAACACCGACGACTGGCTACTCATCAGCTGACTCCCGCACCGGACGACGGCTCGGCGCGCAGCAGCGCGGTGTGCGCCGCCTGGTGCGCGGCGGCGACGCGCATGAAGCGCACCACCGTGGCCAGCTCGTCCTCGGTGAACCGGTCCAACACGTCGGGCCCCGCCGACGCGAGCATGGGCCCCATCGCCGCCTCCACCCGAGCCGTCAACAACGGTGTGGCGCGCACGAGCACCTTGCGCCCGTCCTCGGGGTGCGGGTGGCGCGCGACGTAGCCGCGCTTCTCCAGCCGGTCGACCATCGTGGTGACGCTGCCGGTGGTGAAGCCCAGCGCCGTAGCCACCTCCCGCGGCGAGATCCCGTCTGCCCCCAGTACCAGCTCCACGCAGGCCAGATCCGTCGCGCCTACGCCGAGAATCCGTGCCACCTCTCGATCGAAGCCGGCCACCGAGGCCTGGTAGGCCTGCACGGCGGGTCCGACCTCGGCGGCAATATCGCTTGACATTCAAGCTACCTCCTCGCATGATTGCTTGACATTCAAGCTATACCGATCTGTGGGAGAAGTCATGAAAGCCCTCATCATCGGCGCCGGTGTCGCGGGACCCGTCGCCGCTATGGCCCTCGCGCGCGTCGGCGTCGACTCCGAGGTCTTCGAGCGGGACGGGCAGGACGCGGCGCAGCGCGGCGCCTGGCTCACGCTGCAGGCCAACGGGCTCGACGCGCTCCAGGCGATCGACGCGGCCGGTCCCCTCACCGGCGTCGGCTACCCCGTCGAGACCATCGCGTTCGTCAACGGCAAAGGCCGCGCGCTCGGTCGCATGCCGCTCGCCGCCCGCCGGCCCGACGGACTGACGTCGCTGATGATGCCGCGCGCGACGCTCTACTCCGCCCTCGCGCAGGAGGCACGCTCCCGCGGCGTCACCGTTCGGCACGGGGCCGAGCTCACCACCGCCACCGTCGACGACGACGGCGTCACCGCGCATTTCGCCGACGGAACGACCGCCCGCGGCGACTTCCTCATCGGCGCGGACGGCATCCACTCCCCCGTGCGCACGCTCATCGACCCCGCCGCCGCCGCGCCGCGCTACGTCCCCGTGCTCAACCTGGGCGGGTACATCCCCGACTTCACGGTCGACGTGCCGCCCCGCGAGTTCCGTATGCAGTTCGGAACCCGCTGCTTCTTCGCGTGGATGCCCACGCCCGACGGCGGCACCGTGTGGTTCGCCAATCCGCCCGAGCCGACGGAACCGGCGCGAGGTGTGCTGTCGGGCGTCGACGACGCGCAATGGCGCCGGCGCCTGCACGCCCTCATGGACGGCGACGCCGGCCCGGCGGCCGCGATCATCGACGCCGCGCCGGGCCCGCTGACCGGCTGGGCAACCTACGACCTGCCCGTCGTGAACCGGTGGCACGACGGGCGCGGGCGCATGGTCCTCATCGGAGACGCCGCGCACGCCACCTCACCCGCCGCGGGTCAGGGCGCGGCGATGGCCCTCGAGGACGCGGTGATCCTCGCGCAGTGCGTGCGCGACCGGCCCACCACCGGCGAGGCCTTCACCGCCTTCGAAGCGCTGCGTCGCGCACGGACCGAACGGATCGTCGCGGAGGGGCGTCGCGCATCGAACTCGAAGGCTGCGGGCCCCGTCGGCCGCGTGGTCCGCGACCTGGTGCTGCCGCTCGTCTTCCGGCGTGCCGCGCGGGACGACGGCCGCTCGCTGACCTGGCTGCAGGGACATCACATCGACTTCGCCGTTCCGGTCTGATGCGCTACTCGGGCGGTTGCGTGGCGTCCTGCTTCTTCGGCACGTCCCGCAACTGCGCGACCGCCGAGGTGCGGGAGAGGCCAGCGACCTGCAGCAGGTCGACGATCGTGGACCGCAGCTGGCCGTAGATCATCACCTCGTTGAGCGACTCGCTCTCGTGGATCTCGTCGTGCATGGGCAGCGCGTTCGCGCGGCGCGCGGACGACCGCAGGACGCGGGCGGCCTCGGCCTGGTCGGGTTGCGTCCCCGGTTCCGCGAGCACCACGTCGCGCAGGATCTTGAAGGCGTCGGCGAGGCGGCCGATCTCGGTGACCAACGCCGGGTCGATCCGCTCCCCACGCTGGTTGGACGCGAGCGCCCGTCGCGCCATGACCCGCACGTTGCGGACGGCGTTGTCGAGCGGGTCCGCGATGGCCTGCAACTTGTCCAGCCGTTGGCGCGAACTCCAGAACATCGGCGCGACCCTGGTGATCTCGATGCCGCCCGCCAGGTCGTTGGAGAGTTGGTCCAGGTCGGGCTGCGTGGCGCGGGCGGTCTCCAACGCCCACTCGAGCGAGGAGATGTCGCGATCCGTCAGGCCGGCGGCGATCGAGGCTACGACGCGGCGCATCGTGTCCAGGACGTGCGCGGCGTCCTTGCGCGGCCGCCGCGCCGGGTTGTTCGGGATCAGCGCGACGATCACGACGCCCACGAGGCCGCCGATCAGCGCGTCGAGCATGCGGGTCCACCCGCCCGTCGAGCCGGGCGGCAGCAGCGTCGCGACCAGCACGGCCGAAGACGCGGCCTGCATCGGCACGAGCGGTCCGCGGTCGGCGAGCACGGCGACGCCCATGGCGATCGCGACCACGAGTGCCAGCTGCCAGGGGCCGGTACCGATCGTGGAGATCAGCAGGTCGCCCACTCCGATGCCGACGGTGACGCCGCCGACCAGCTCCAAGGAGCGGCGCAGCCGCTGGTTGAGCGAGAGGCCGAGCGAGATGATGGCCGCGATCGGCGCGAAGAACGGCGAGACGTGGCCGATCACGTCGTTCGCGATGAACCACGCGATGCCCGCGGCGATGGCGCACTGCACGATGGGCAGCTTGGAGTTCCACAGCCGCTTGGTGCGGCTCTGGATCGCCTGCGGCAGGGCGTTGTGCCGCCGGAGGAGTCGGCTACGCGCCGAGTCCGAGGGCGCCGGCGGCTTCGGGGTCACAGTCGTTCACCAGGTCCAGGCAGCGGAGGTACTCGTCTTCCTCGCCGATCGACTGCGCGGCGCGAGCCAGCGCGGCCACCGCTCGCAGGAAGCCGCGGTTGTTCTCGTGGCTGAAGGGCACCGGGCCGAAGCCGCGCCAGCCCTGGCGGCGGAGCTGGTCGAGGCCGCGGTGGTAGCCGGTGCGCGCGTAGGCGTAGGCGGCGACGGCCTCGCCGGCGTCGAGGGCGCTCTCCGCGAGCACGGCCCACGCCAGCGAGGAGGTGGGTGCGTCGGCCGCCACCTCGGCGGCCGGGCGGCCCTGGTTCAGCTGCAATTCCGGCTCTTCGTCGATGTCGAGCAGGACCGGGGGCGGGCCGAGGAGATCTCCGAAGGACGTCATTGCTCCAGTCTTCCATGCGGCGCCCCCGGACGGGCGGACGACGGGCACGCCCGCACAACGCACGGGTCACGCCGGGTGCGCGCCCGCTAGGGTGTCAGGTATTCCGTGCGCGGTGCGCTGCGGCGGTGGAGGAACGGTTCACGACTGAGGGGATGGCAGAAGCGATGGCGCGGGACGACAACCGGGGACCACTGTCGCGACTTCGTGACCTGCGCGGACGCCTCGCGTCCTGGCCCGCCGCCCCGCTCCACGACCACCAGCCCGAGGCCGCCGGCTCACCCGGCGACGCGCCCGCCGACGCAGTGACGCCCTCGCACTCGGACTCCCTCGCGAAGCTCGTCGAGGACGCGGCGCCCGCCCCGTCGCCCAGCGAGGCCGAGACCACCGCCATCCCGGTCGACGGTGCCGTCCGCTCCGCCGCGCCCGCTGCCGCCGCAGCGGAAGCCTCCGCTGCAAGCGCCGGGACGCCGTCCGAGGCGGAGACCCGGGTGCTGCCCGCCGCCGGACGCGCGCTCGTCGACGAGGACGCCTCCGACGAATCCGAGAGTGCGGACGAGACCGAGGCCGCCGAGACCGGGGATGACGGCGCGGTCGAAGACGCCGAGG
Source organism: Tsukamurella asaccharolytica (assembly GCF_007858435.1). Taxonomy (GTDB): domain Bacteria; phylum Actinomycetota; class Actinomycetes; order Mycobacteriales; family Mycobacteriaceae; genus Tsukamurella; species Tsukamurella asaccharolytica. Next base: position 235,242 of record NZ_VIGW01000002.1, read on the forward strand.
CCGGCGCCGGAGGCGCTCCCGCCGGTTCGGCCGCGGCGTCGCCACTGCGGACCGTCGGGCCGGTGGTGACCACGGCGCCCGACGCGGCCGAGGCCGACAAGACCGAGGCGGAGGCGGAGGCCGAGACCACCGTGCTGCCCGTGGCGCAGCGGCCCAGCTCCGCCGAGACCACCGCTATCCCCGTACAGAGCCGCCCTGCCGACGAGACTCCCGAGGAGACCGCCGCGGAGAAGGCGAGCGCGGAGGATGCGTCGGAGTCCGACACCGACTCCGACGGCGCCGAGAGCGCCGACAGCACCGTTACCGCAGGCCCCGCCGACAGCGCGGCCGAGGACACCGAGGACGCCGCCGCAGACGACGAGACCGAGACCGAGACCGACGAGGCCGGGCCTGCCGTCGCCACGACGGCCGCGGGTATCGCCGGAGCCACCGCCGTCGCCGCTCGGGCGGCAGCGCTCGCCGATGACGATAAGGCCGACGACCAGGACGCCTCGGCTGCCGAAGACTCGGCGGGCCCGACCGAGGACCACGTCGACGAGCCCGCTGCCGAGGACACGGCAGAGGACGCGACCACGGACGCGGCAGCGGACGAGAGCACGGACGAGGCGCCGGCCGAGAACGACACCGCCGACGAGGCGCCGGTCAACGATGACACCGCCGACGAGGCGTCGGACGAGACTGCCGCGGACGAGCCCAGCGCGGACACGGACGAGGCGGAGGATGCCGAGCCGGAGGCAGGAGACCCTGCAGACGCTGCGACGACGGCGATCCCCGTCGCCGAGCGGCCCGACCAGGCGGTCATCGACACCGAACCGAACGAGCTGCCCGACGCGACACCCGCGACCGAGGCGATCCCCCTGTCGCCGCCGGTCGCGGCCCCGGGAGCGCCGGTAGCGCCGGCGGCGGGCCCGGCACCGTCGGCGGGGGCGCGGCCCGGCCCCGACCTCGCGAAGCCCGGGACGCCGCAGGAGGGTACGGCGCGGCAGTCGCCGGAGTACTACGCGCCGTCCGGCGGGCAGGACGCGCCGGCGAAGGGCAAGCGGAAGCTGTGGATCGTGGCGGCCGTGGTGGCGGCGGTCGTGGTGATCGTGGCGGCGATCGCGCTGCTGGTGCCCAAGGCGGGCTCCGGCTCGTCGAGCGACCCGCGGCAGCAGGCGGCGAACGCCACGACCTCCTTCATCGACGCCGTGGGCCGCGGTGACCTCACCGCCCTGCGCGCGCAGACCTGCGGCAACGCCAAGGCGTACTACGACGGCCTCAACGACGGCCAGTGGCAGCGCGTCTACGGCAACGCCAAGGCCGACGGCCTGCTCCCCGAGCTCGACGGCCTGCAGGCGGTGGACGTGCGCGGCGAGAAGGCCGAGGTGCAGGTCGAGGTGCACTACGCCAACAACCCGGCCGCGAAGGTGCGCAACACCCTCACTCTGGAGAAGGACGCGGACACCTGGAAGGTGTGCACGCGCGTCGGGGCGCGATGACCAACCCCTCCGAGGATCCGACCCTCCGCAACCCGAAACCCGCACCGAGGCCCGGCGCGGCGGCGGCACCCGGGCCGCGGACCCCACCGTCGGAGCCCAAGCTCGCCTACTCGGAAGTGCCGGACCGGCCCGCGCCCCGGACCGACGCGATCGCGCGCGGCGCCGGCCGCGTGACGCCGCCCCGGCGCACCGCGATCCCGCCGACGGCGGCCCCGCACCGCATGGCGCCGCGCCCGCACCCCACGCACGGCGGGCACCCGTCGCACCGGCCGCGCGCGCAGCAGCCGCCCCATGCTCCGCAGCAGCAGGCGGCCGGGACGCGGCCGCCGCGCGAACGGGCCCACGTCCGACCCGAGCCACCGGGGCAGGCCGCGCCGCCGAACCCGGTGGCCCCTCAGGCGCAGGACTCGGCCCCGGAACGCGCACGGCCGCGGCTCACCGGCCCGGAGTGGGCGGCGGCCGCGGCCATGATCGTGCTCGTGCTGGCCGTCCTCCTGGGACTGGCGCTGGCCTGAACTACTTGGCGCTGATGGACTTGCCGGCGGAGTGCAGATCGTTGCACGCCTCCACGACCCGCTCGGCCATCGACGTCTCGGCCTTCTTCAGGTAGGAGCGGGGGTCGTAGACCTTCTTGTTGCCGACCTCCCCGTCGATCTTGAGGACACCGTCGTAGTTCGACAGCATGTGTCCCGCCACCGGGCGCGTGAACGCGTACTGGGTATCGGTATCGACGTTCATCTTCACCACGCCGTAGCTCAGCGAATCCTCGATCTCCGACTTCAGCGAGCCCGAGCCGCCGTGGAACACGAAATCGAACGGCTTGCTCCCCGCGGGCAGGCCCAGCTTCTCCGACGCCACGGCCTGACCGTCGCGCAGCACCTCCGGGCGCAGCTTCACATTTCCCGGCTTGTACACGCCGTGGACGTTGCCGAACGTGGCCGCCAACAGGTACCCCTCCGCGCCCAGCGCGTCGACGGTCTTCGCGAAATCCTCGTTCGAGGTGAACAGCTTGTCGTTGATCTCGTTCTCGACGCCGTCCTCCTCACCGCCAACCACACCGATCTCGATCTCCAGGATGATCTTCGCCGCCTTCGCCTTCGCCAGGAGGTCCTGCGCGATCTCGAGGTTCTCATCGAGCGGCACGGCCGAGCCGTCCCACATGTGCGACTGGAACAGCGGGTTCAGACCCTGATCGACCCGCTCCTGCGAGATCGCCAGCAGCGGCCGCACGTACGTGTCCAGCTTGTCCTTCGGGCAGTGATCGGTGTGCAGCGCGACGGTGACGTCGTACTTCGCCGCCACCACGTGCGCGAACTCCGCCAATGCCACCGCGCCGACGACCATGTCCTTGACGCCCAGGCCGGAGCCGAACTCGGCACCACCGGTGGAGAACTGAATGATCCCGTCGCTCCCCGCATCCGCGAAGCCCTTGATCGCGGCATTGATCGTCTCGCTGGAGGTGCAGTTGATCGCCGGATAGGCGTAACCGCCTTCACGGGCGCGGTCCAACATCTCCCGGTAGGCCTCGGGGGTGGCGATGGGCATGTCTGTCCTCCTGAGCGGTTCGGTGTTTCAGTGAAAGACTATCGCCCATGGAGCTCGCTGTAGGGCTGGTCGCCCTCGTCGCCACCGTTCTGGTGGTCAGTGCATTCTGTGACCGTCTCGGCCTCGCCGCCCCACTGGTCCTGACGGTGGTCGGCATCGGGGCGTCGTTCATCCCGGCGGTGCCCGAGGTACCGCTCAACCCCGACGTGGTGCTGTTGGGCCTGCTGCCGCCCCTGTTGTACGCCGCGGCGTCCAAGGCCTCGCTCGTCGACTTCCGCGAGAACATCCGGCCGATCGGGATGCTCTCGGTCGGGCTGGTGCTGTTCACGGCGGCGGCGGTGGGCGTCGTGACGTCGTACCTCCTCGACATCCCGTTCGCCGCGGGGCTCGCGCTCGGCGCCATCGTCGGGCCGCCGGATGCGGTCGCCGCCACCGCGGTGGGCCGGCGCATCGGCCTGCCCCGCCGGGTGACGACGCTGCTCGAGGGCGAGTCGCTGTTCAACGACGCCACGTCGATCGTGCTCCTGCGAACGGCGATCGCGGCCGTCGCCGGCACCGTCGGATTCTGGGAGGTCCTAGGCTCGTTCGCGCTGAGCGCGCTCGGCGGCGTCGTGGTCGGCGTGCTCGCCGCCCTGCTCCTCCGGTTTCTGCTGCGCCGTCTCACCGACCCGGTGCTCACCACGGGCCTGACCCTGATCAGCCCGTGGGTCGCCTACCTCCCGGCGGAACACATTCACGGCTCCGGTGTCGTCGCGACGGTCGTCACCGGCCTCATCGTCGCGTATCGGGCGCCCACCGACCAGACCGCGATCGGCCGGATGTCCGCGCGGATCAACTGGAACACCGTGCAGTTCCTGCTGGAGAACGCCGTCTTCCTGCTCATCGGCCTGCAGATGCGGACCATCTTCGAGGGCGCGGACCGATCGCCGATCGGCTGGCCGCTCATCATCACCACCTGCGTCGCGGTGATGATCACGGTGATCCTCGCGCGGATGGTGTGGTGCGCGCCGTCGGCCCTCATCGCGATCAAGGTGGACGACGCGAACGAGCGGCTCACCGCGGGCGAATCGACGGTGCTGTCCTGGGCCGGAATGCGCGGCGTGGTCACGCTGGCCGCGGCGTTCATCCTGCCGCTGGACTTCCCCGACCGGGAAGTCCTCGTCTTCGCGGCGATGGTCGTCGTGGCGGGCAGCCTCCTGATCCAGGGTTCGACGCTGCCCGCGCTCGCCAAACTGCTCAAGGTGCAGGGGCCGAACGCGCGCACCGACGCTCTGCAGCAGGCCGTGGTGATGCGTGCCGCCCTCACCGCAGGCCTGGCACGGCTGGACGAGATCGCGGCCAGCCCCGAGAACACCGTCCCCGCCGCCGTGCTCGACGGGGTGCGGGAGCACACGATCAACCGCGAGCGGGCGTTCTGGGAGCGGCTCGGACCGGAGTCCGCGAACACCCCGGCGGCACAGCTCCGCGCGATCCGGCTGCAGATGATCTCCGCCGAACGGGAGGAGGTGCTGCGCATGCGCGACGCCGGGCTGGGCGATCACGAGGTGCTCGCGCAAGTGCTCGCGAACTTCGACGTGGAGGAGGCGATGCTGGAGATCTCGGCGATGCGCAGCGAGCGGATCGCCGTGGCCGAGTTGCTCACCCCGCCGTGGGCCCAGAACGAGTGTGACCATCTTCGCGTTTCGGACGACGCCGCCGACCCGGTGGCGCTCAGCGAGACCTGTCTCGAGTGCGCCGAATCCGGCCAGAACCCCGTGGCCCTGCGACTATGCCTGACCTGCGGACACGTCGGCTGTTGCGACTCCTCGGAGGGCAAGCACGCCACGGTCCACCACGAACACACCAACCATCCCGTGATCCGCAGTTTCGAGCCCGGTGAGTCGTGGCGCTGGTGCTACATCGACGAACTGTTGAAGTAATACCCGCGTCGGGGCCGGTATCCTGGTCGGCGTGCCTCTCAACGACCTGACTCTGGCCGCCTCGACCACCATGCAGGCGTTCGCGATCTCCGACCTGACCGACCCCATCGCAGTGCTCAACGCGTTCGGAAGCATCGCCCTCATCGGCCTGCTCCTGGTGGTGTTCATCGAATCCGGCGTCCTTTTCCCCGTTCTCCCGGGGGACTCCCTGCTGTTCATCGCAGGCCTGCTCGCCGCCGCCGGCGCGAGCAGCGCCGCCGCGGGCGAACTGCAGTACACGGGCAGCGCCATGTCACTGCCGGTGCTCCTGATCGCGACGCCCATTGCCGCGATCCTCGGTTCGCAGGTCGGCTATTTCATCGGCCGGTTCGGAGGGGAGAGGTTCTTCAAGCCCGACGCGCGCTTCCTCAAGACCAAGTACCTCGACGAGTCGCACGAGTTCTTCGAGAAGTACGGCCCCGCCACCCTGATCCTGGCCCGCTTCGTGCCCTTCGTGCGCACCTTCGCGCCGATCGCCGCCGGCGCCGCGAACATGCAGTACGCCAAGTTCCTCATCTGGAACATGATCGGCGCCGTGATCTGGGCCGACGGCATCCTGCTGCTCGGAATGTGGCTGGGCCGTTTCACCTTCGTCCGCGAGAACATCGACATCATCTTCCTCGCCATCGTCGCGGTCTCGGTCCTGCCGATCGTGTGGGGCGTGCTCAAGAAGTACCTCGCGGGGCGTCGCGCCCCCGCCGATTCCGGCGCCTAGGCCCCGTCCGTGCTCGAGTTCGTCCAGTCCGCCGGGCCGGTGATGATCTGGCTCGTCGTGGCCGGATTCGTGTTCTTGGAGTGCGCCTTCATCATCGGGCTCTTCCTCCCGGGGGATTCCCTGCTGCTCACCGCGGGCCTCGCGATGTCGACGACCGGCCACTCCACAGCCTCGGTGTGGGGGCTCGCGCTGGCCGCCTTCCTCGCGGCCATCGCGGGCAACCACGTGGGCTACGGCATCGGCGTCAAGATGGGCGATCACGTGCTCGCCAAGCAGGACGGCCGCTACCTCAACGCGCACAACCTGCACCGGGTGAAGCAGCTGATGGACAAGCACGGCTTCTTCTCCGTGCTCATCGCCCGCTGGATCCCCTGGGTCCGCACGCTCTGCCCGCTGGTCGCCGGCGCCGTCGGTATGGACAAGCGGAAGTTCACCCTCGCCTCGGTGCTGGGCTCGCTGATCTGGGCGCCGTTCCTGCTGCTCGTGGGCTACTACGCCTCGTCGGCGCTGCACGACCACAAGTGGATCCTCGACTGGGCGCTGCGCGGCATGATCGTCATGCTCGTCGTGGGCACCATCATCGGGATCATCGGCTACCGGCGCGAGATGCGGAAGCCGAACGTCACCGTCGACCTCGATGACTGACGGCCCGCCGACGGGACGGCCATGACCGTCGTGCAGACCCGGGGCCTGTCCGTGGCCTACGCCGACCGCACGCTCTTCTCCGGACTCGACCTGGTGATCGCGCCGGGCGACGTGGTGGGGCTGGTGGGCGCCAACGGGGCCGGGAAGTCGACGCTGCTCACGCTTCTCGCCGGGGTGAGCGTGGACGGCGGGCCCGACGTCACCGGCACCGTCGACCTCTCCCCCGCCGACGCGAGTGTCGGCTACCTGGCGCAGGAGCACGAGCGCAGGCCCGGCGAGAGCGTCGCACAGTTCGTCGCGCGACGCACCGGCGTCGCGGCGGCGCAGGAGGCCATGGACGCGGCCGCCGTCGCCCTCGCCGACGACCCCGATTCCGATCCGTACTCGCCGGCCCTGGACCGGTGGCTCGCCCTCGGCGGCGCCGACCTGGAGCAGCGCCTCGACGCGATCCTCGCCGAGGTGGGGCTGGACGGCCCGGACGCGGAGATGACGGGACTCTCCGGCGGGCAGGCCGCCCGCGCGGGCCTGGCGGCCGTGCTCGCATCGCGGTACGACGTGCTGCTGCTCGACGAGCCCACCAATGACCTGGACCTCGCCGGGCTGGAGCTGTTGGAGCGGTTCGTCGTCAGCAATGCAGTGGCGGCGCCGATGGTTCTGGTCTCGCACGACCGGGAGTTCCTGGCCCGGACGGTGACCACCGTCGTGGAGCTGGATCTCGCACAGCAGCAGATCGGGGTGTACGGCGGCGGCTACGAGGCCTACCTGGTGGAGCGGGAGGTCGCACGGCGACACGCGCGCGAGGAGTACGAGGAGTACTCGGGCAGGCTCACCGACCTGCAGGACCGCGCGCAGATGCAGCGCAACTGGATGGAGCACGGGGTGCGCAACGCGCGCCGCAAGATGAAGAGCGGATCCGACCCCGACAAGGCGGGCCGCAAGGCGCGGCTCGAGTCGACGGAGAAGCAGGCCTCGAAGGCGCGGCAGACCGAGCGCGCCATCGAGCGGCTGGAGGTCGTCGCCGAGCCACGCAAAGAGTGGGACTTGCGGATGGAGATCCTCGCGGCACCCCGCAGCGGGACGGTCGTGGTGACCGCATCCGGGGCCACTGTCGCCCGTCCCGGGCTCACCGTCGGGCCGGTGACGGTGAGCGTCGAGTACGGCGACCGGATCCTGCTCACCGGCCCGAACGGGGCCGGCAAGTCCACGCTGCTCGGACTTCTACTCGGCCGCCTGACGCCCTCCGCGGGGTCGGTCGTCCTCGGCGTGGGGGTCGAGGTGGGCGAGGTCGATCAGGCCCGCGAACGCTTCCTGTCCGACGGCTCTCTGCTGGACGCCTTCTGCGCGGAGGTGCCGGAGACGCCGCCCGCCGACGTGCGGACGCTGCTCGCGAAGTTCGGGCTGCGCGGGCACCACGTGCTGCGACCGGCGTCGTCGCTCTCCCCCGGCGAGCGCACCCGCGCCGCGCTGGCGCTACTGCAGGCCCGCGGCGTGAACCTGCTGGTCCTCGACGAGCCGACGAACCACCTCGACCTACCCGCGATCGAGCAGCTCGAGCAGGCCGTCGAGTCCTTCGACGGCACCGTCATCCTGGTCACGCACGACCGCCGGATGCTCGACACCGTCCGCGCGACCCGTCGCTGGCGCATGGCCGACGGCGCCCTGACCGAGGACTGAATCCGGCCCGGGCCCCCGCCGCGGTGGCCGCCGCTGCGGCGCCGTCCTCCGATCAGCGCGCTCTCGGATTCCGTCCTCTCCGGACACGGTGTCCGTACCGGACGGAATCCGAGAGTCCCGCACCTGAGAACCACCCTCCACCGCCACTGGCTGTGACCTCTTGCACATCTGTATAAGTCGACTTACAGTGAGGTCGGCCCACCGAGGAGACGGCATGCAGAAGATCGACCGCAACCGCGGCCTCAACCCCGAGACGGACTACGTCGAGATCTCGCGCAACCTCGGGACGTACGACTTCCCGTGGGATATCACCCAGGCGCTGAGCTTCGCGCTGTTCCGCACCTACGCCGTGCCCAGCATCGGCCGTCTCCTGGCGGACACGGGCGAGTTCACCGAGCGCGTGCAGAAGCGCTACGACGACACGGCGCTCCTGCTCGAGGCGCCGCTCCTCAAAGGCTTCGACAGCCCCGAGGGCAGGGTCGCAGTCCGGCGCATCAACCAGATGCACAGGATGTACGACATCTCCGACGACGACATGCGGTACGTGCTGTGCACCTTCGTCGTGGTGCCGATCCGCTGGATCGCCGATTACGGCTGGCGCGACCTCACCGAGGCGGAGAAGCTCGCGACGGTCCGCTACTACCAGGCCCTGGGCAAGCGCATGGCGATCCCCGACATCCCCGCTACGTTCGACGAGTTCGCCGACTACATGGACCGCTACGAGGCCGCGCACTTCGCCTTCGACGAGGGCGCCCGCCGCGTCGCCGACTCCACCCTGGACCTGCTCACGAGCTTCTACCTCGCGCCCGTCCGCCCGGCGATCGGCGTCTTCAGCCGCGCCCTCATGGACCCGCCGCTGCTGCGCGCCTTCCACTACGACGATCCCGGGCCCGTCGTGCGCCGGCTCTCCGTCGGCGCGATGAAGCTGCGTGCCCGGATCCTGGCCGTGCTCCCCTCCAGGCGCACCCCCGCACTGGTGCAGGACAACCACCGGATCCGCAGCTACCCGAAGGGCTTCCGCACCGAATCGCTGGGCACCTTCACTCCCGGCTGCCCCGTCCACCGGGACCCCGCGGCCGACGCCGCGCACCTCGAAGCGCGCTAGAACCGCCCGGCTCAGCTCCGCGCGAGCGCGGCCGCGGCCTCCATCGCCATCCAACCACCGACCTGCACGGACAGGTCACGCTCGGGCGTCGCACTGGAGCGAACGGTGCCGCCGGTGAAGTAGGCGCGCGCGTCGGACGTGCCGGGGATGCGGGCGTCGCGGGTCCAGTCGGCGGAGAACAGCACGCGGCCGTCGAGCTCCCGGGTACCGCGCCACGCCGCCTCGGCGGAGGCGAAGACGATCTCCGACGCCAGGGTGCGCGCGTCCTCGGCGTCCGGTCCGCGCAGGGCCCGGGCGGCGACCGCGAGGTAGCGGATGAGGATGCCGTTGAACAGGCCGCCGTCGCCACCGTCGCCGCCGGTGATGACGCCACCGTCGGTCATGTGTTCCGCGACCGCGGCGATGAGGCCCGCCGCCCGGACCGCGTGCGTCGGCGCGAGGTCCGAGGAGAGCTCCGCGTCCAGTCCGATCGTCACGCCCTGGTTGTACGAGTACTTCTCCGGGTAGATCTTCCCGACCTCGGGGCTGTCGTAGTCGCCGTCGACTCCGTCGTTGATGAGCCCCGTCTCCAGGTCGAGCAGCCGCCGGTACAGCCAGTCGGAGGTCTCCTCCGCGCGTTCGAAGCGGCCCATCCGGGCGAGGAAGATGCCGGCCGGGCCGTTGGCGGGCGCGTTGAGGAACAGGCCCGTGGTGCGCCAGGGGATGCCGCCGCCCGCGTCGGGCACCCAGGCGTCGTAGAGGGTGTCGCGCAGGACGCGCAGCCGCCGCGCGGAGTTCAGGCCCGCGTGCCGCTGCGCCCGCTCGAGCGCGAGCCCCAGCCATGCCATGTCGTCGTAGTAGGAGTTGGTGACGCGGAGCAGGTTGCGCACGCGGTGGCCGCGGGCGATGCGCAGCACCAGCTTCCGGGTCGACGGTGCGCCGTCCCGGACGTAGGCGTCGACCGCCACGTCGAGCAAGTGGGCCTGCCACCAGTAGTTCCAGCTGACGAACAGCGAATCGCGCCGGGTGGCCGGGAAGGCCGGCATGCCGAGGAGGGTGCCGGGGATGCCCCAGACGGGCTTCAGGTGCCGCTCCACGACCGCGGCCTGCGCCGCGGCCGCGCGCTGATTCCACTCGACCGAACTCATGCAGACATCACATCACGGGTCACCGACGAGTGCACGTCCCCCCAGGTCAGCGAGTGGTCACCACGCCGTGTCGAGGTCGGCGTGCTCGCGGACCCAGGCGTGCATCGCGATGCCGGCCGCCACGCCCACGTTGATCGAGCGGGTCGAGCCGAACTGGGCGATGGACACCGTCGTCCCGGCGACGTGCCGCGCGCCCCCGGAAACGCCCGGCCCCTCCTGCCCGAACAGCAGCAGGCACCGCTCCGGCAGGGAGGCGCGCTCGAGCGGCACGGAGCCCGGCAGGTTGTCGACGGCGACGATCGGCAGGTCGCGCTCGGCGCACCAGGCGGCGAGCGCGTCGACGTCCTCGTGGTGATGCAGGTGCTGGTAGCGGTCGGTGACCATGGCGCCGCGCCGGTTCCAGCGGCGGCGTCCCACGATGTGCACGGCCCGGGCGCCGAAGGCGTTCGCGGTGCGTACGACGGTGCCGATGTTCGCGTCGTGCCCCAGGTTCTCGATCGCCACCTCGAAGGGATGCCGGCGGGCGTCCAGGTCGGCGACGATCGCCTCGCGCGTCCAGTACCGGTACGCGTCGACGACGTTGCGGCGGTCGCCCTCGGTGAGGAGCTCGGGGTCGTACCGCGGGTCGTCGGGAACCGGTTCGCCGGGGTGCTCGTGCACCCACGGCCCCAGCCCGACGGTGTGCGGTCCGGGCAGGCCCGTCACCCACTCGGTCGGGCCGAGCGCATCGTCGGGTTCGAGCCCGGTCACGCGGGCGCGGTCAGAGGCCGAGGTCGGCGAGGCCGAGCACCGAGCGGTACTCGAGGCCCTCGGCGGCGATGACGTCGGCGGCGCCGGTGGCGCGGTCCACGACGGTCGCGACGCCGACGACCTCGGCGCCGACGTCCCGTAGTGCGCGGACGGCGGTGAGCGGCGAGTTGCCGGTGGTGGTGGTGTCCTCGACGACGAGGACGCGCTTGCCGACCACGTCGGGGCCCTCCACCTGGCGCTGCATGCCGTGCGCCTTCGCGGCCTTGCGGACGACGAAGGCGTCGATAGGCCGACCGGGCGCGTGCATGACGGCGGTGGCCACGGGGTCGGCGCCCAGGGTGAGGCCGCCGACGGCGACGAAATCCCAGTCGGCGGTGAGCTCGCGCAGCAGCGCGCCGATCAGGGCGGACGCCTCGTGGTGCAGGGTGGCGCGGCGCAGGTCCACGTAGTAGTCCGCCTCGCGGCCGCTGGAGAGCGTGACCTTGCCGTGCACGACGGCCAGCGCGCGCACCAGCTCGGCCAGCCGGGCCTTGGCGACGGAGTCGAGTGGCACGGCGCCGAGCGGTGAGGTCACCGTCCGGACTCCGTGCCCGAGCGGACGGGCACGGGCTGGCCGGGATCGCGGGGCCCGCCCGCGGTCACGACGCGGGCGTGGCCCTCCGGCGGGAGGACGCGCAGCAGGTCACCGAAGCGGCGGACGGCCTCGAGCGCCTCGTCGAGGTCGTCGGGATCGTCGGTGACCTCCATCGACGCCAGCGTCCACTCGCCCTCGTTCCACAGCGACTCGATGTAGTCGGGCACCTGCTCGGCGAAGGTGATCATCCGGCGGTCGGCGACGCGGCGCGCGACCTCGGCGTTGTTCGTGTAGAGGACGCGGGGGCCCAGCGCGCCCAGCGGCTCCATGCCGGGCTCGCCCGGGGCGTGCTGCGCCTCGGGCCGCAGGTCGAGCAGCGCGCCCGACGAGACGCCCCGGCTGACGGCGACGATCGTCGCGGTCTCCCGCAGGTCGAAGACGTAGGCGGCGGCACCGAAGTAGCTGCCGTAGGCCACGTCGACGATCGCGGGATCGCCGGGGATCGCCATGCCACCGCGGTGGAACTCGTCGTGCAGCGACGGGTCGGCCGCGCTGTAGACGAATTCCCGCTCGGCGGCCCAATCGGCGCGATCGGAGTTCATGGCGGGCGAGTGGTTGCGCTCATACCAGATGAGCGCGGCGGCCAGCGCCGCGCAGACCACCGCGAGAATCAAGAACACTACGTACGACATCGCCACCTACAGTAGCGCGTCGACCGGGGGGTTCACCCGACAGACGGGCTTCCGGCCACCGAGATCTGACCGGCGTAGATCGCCAGGGCCGACTTGCCGTCGGCGCTCACCTGGATCATGACCACATCGCCGACCTCCAGATCGGACAGCGTGCTGCCGTGCGTGGTGGTCACCTGGGTGGTGGGGCCGGTGCTCAGGACGACGGTGGCACCGTCGGGCGCCGAGCGCACGGTGATCGCGGTGCCACCGACGGAGGTGATGGCCCCGATGACCTCGCGGCCGGGCGTGATCGCGACGCTCCGCTGGTCGTTGACGGAGATCCCGGCGGACTGTGCGGCGGGGAGAGTGCGCCGCGCGCTGCCCAGTTCGGCGGACATGTGCAGTGCGTACGCGAGGCCCGCGCCGACGATGCCGATGCCCAGAAGGCACAGCAGCACGACGGGCCAGGGGCCGCGGGAGCGCGCGTCTCCGCCCACGGCGACCACCTCCTCGCGTCACTGTCCTGCCGTCATCGTGCGCCTCATCGAGCGCACTTGGCGAAACTATTCGTCGTGTCTGAGACGGGCCTGTGAATGCGGCGGGCCAATCTCTATGCACCCCGCTAACGTTGTCTCCGTGGGACGACTGTGGCCGCCGCGCGCCCTCACCGACGGTGAGGCGCCGGACGCGCGTTTCACATTGGCGAACGAGCGCACCTTCCTCGCCTGGATCCGCACGTCGCTCGGGCTGGTCGCCGCGGCCGTCGCTCTCGAGGCCTTCGCGCCGCACGTCGTGCCCGAGTCCGTGCGGACGCCGCTCGTCGTGGTGCTGCTCCTCGTCGCGGCCGCGCTGGCCGGATACGCGTTCCGACGGTGGCTGTCCGTCGAGGGCGCGCTGCGCACCCGCCGCGAGCTGAGCGGAACTCCGGCGACGCTGGTCCTCGCCGCGCTCATCGTCTTCGCCGGGGTCGTCCTGGCCGTCGCGCTGCTGGTCACGTGAGCCCGTCGGGCGACGCGGGGACCGGCGACGCGGGGCGGCCGTCGACCCAGGCGGTGGAGCGGACCCTCCTAGCGCGCGTGCGCACCGCCATTGCTCTGGTGATGACCTGCGCGATCGTCGCGCGGGCCGCGGCGCCCAGCACGCCCGTCGCGCTGGTCTGCCTCGGCGTGGCGGTCGCCGCCGTCGCGACCCTGGGGACGCGTCCGCCCCTCTCCCACCTCGTGCTCACGGGAGGTGTGGTCGCGCTCGCGATGGTCGGGATCCTCGGCTCCTGACATCTCTTGCAGGTTCCGGCGACGACACGCCGGGGCCGCACCACCACAACCTGCAGAAGATTTCCCCGGGATCCGCGCGGCGGTCTGGTGCGTCCAATGAGTATGGGGGTGCGGCGCACAGAGCTCGACGCGGTCGCGACGGCGCACGCGATCCGCCGGGACTTCCGAGTGATCTACCGCGGGGTGCGCGGCCCCGCCCACACCGTCCCCGGCCTGCGTGAACGCATCGACGCCGCGAGACTGCTGTACCCGTCGGCGGTCCTCTGTGGATTCACGGCGGCCGCGCTGCACGGTATGGCGTTCACCGCCGATATGCCGGTGGAGATCTGGTTGCCCGCGCGACGGTCCCGAGCCGGCATCGTCGTCCGATGCGGTGCGATGCCGGACGAGGACGTCCTCGAGCGGGAGGCGATGCTTCTGACCACGCCGGTGCGCACCGGCATTGACCTCGCCCGTTTCATCGACGGCGACGGCGCGATCGCAGCCGTCGATCAGGCCGTCCGGCGCGACCGCTACGGAAGGTCGATGACCACGGTCGACGAACTCGCCGCGTACGTCGCGAGCCACCCGCACCTGCACCGGGGCCGGCGCGTCCTCCAGGTTCTGCGGGAGGTCGACGGTCGCGCCGAGTCACCACAGGAGACCCATGTGCGGCTGATGCTCCACCGGGCCGGCCTTCCATGTTCGTCCCGCAGATCGAGGTCGACGGTGGCCGCCGCCGGCTCGATCTCGGTGCGGAGGACTACCTGGTCGCGGTCGAATACGACGGTAGAGACCACGGCGATCCCGGGCAACAAGCACTCGACGCCGCGCGACGGAACAGCCTACGGCAGGACTTCGACTGGGACGTCCTCGTGATCACCAAGGACATCCTTCGGACAGGGCGCCCCGAGTTCCTCCGTCAGGTGCGCGCGGCGCTGACGAAGCGAGGGTGGCAGGGCTGAGTTCTTGCAGGTTCCGGCGACGACACGCCGGGGCGACACCGCCGCAACCTGCAAATCCTTCGACATCGCGCCGCGAATCGGACACCATGGCCCGCGTGAACGACATGACCGCCACCGAGCGCACCTCCCGGACCTCCGCCGCAGTCGACGCCGCGATCGGAGCCGCCCGCGAGCTCGGCCTCGACGTCACGGGCGCGACGGTGCTGCACGACCTGTTCTCCGTGGTGGTGCGGCTGGAACCGGCGCCCGTCGTGGTCCGCGTCCCGACGGTGGTGCCCGCGACCGAGACCCTGGACACTCTCGCTCGGCGTCAGGTCCACGAGCTGGCCGTCACCGCGTGGCTCGCCGCGCGGGGCGTCCCGGTGCTGCGGCCGTCGCCGCTGGTCCCCGCCGTCCCGGTGCAGCGCGACGGGCTCTCGATGACCTTCTGGGAGTACACGGAGGAGGACCGCACCGCCGAGCCGGACTACGCCGCGAACGCGGAGAGCACCGCGCGGCTGCACGCAGCACTGCGCGATTACCCCGGCGAGCTGGGCTTCCTCGCGTCCGCCGACCCGGACGGCGTCACGGCCGGCCTCGATCTCCTCGCCGGCCGCCCGGACCTGCTGCCCGCCGGCGATGTCGCCCGCGCCCGCGCCGAGTGGACCGCGCTCGAACCGGCGGTCCGGTCCCGCGACGCCTTCGCGGAGCGCTTTCCCGACGTGGACCTGCAGCCGATCCACGGGGACTGCCCGCCGGCCAACATGTTCGCCGCCGTCGACGGCATCCGGTACGCGGACTTCGAACTGGTCACGCTGGGCCCCGTCGAGTGGGACCTCGCCGCGCTGGGCCCCGAGTTGGAGGCCGCCTACGACCGCGGGGCGGTCGCCGCGGGCATCCGGCGCCTGCGTCCCGACGTGCTGGAGTTCGTCAACGCCGTCGGCGTGCTGCGCGCGGTCAGCACGCTGGCGCTGGTCCCGCAGCTTCCGGAACTCGCCCAGTACCTGCAGCCCGTCGTCGAGCGGTGGCGGAACGCCTAGGCGGCGTCGCGCACCCGGATCCCGACGGTGCCGCCCGCGCCCCGGCGGAGCTTGGAGCCGGTCACCGTGAGCCGGCCGAGGATCCCGTACTTCTTCGCGATCTTCGCCCCGGCCTCGCCGCCGTCGATCACCTCGGCGGTGCCCGCGACCTCGGGGCCCGTGGTCTTCTTCCCGCGCACGTCGCAGGCCTGGACCAGCACCGACGGGTTACGCCGCAGCCGCTTGACCTTCCAGGAGTCCGCGACGGTCCACGCCACGAGGTCGGCGCCGTCGCGCACCGCCCAGAGGGGCGTGGCGACGGGGGTACCGTCCTTGCGGAAGGTGGTCAGCAGGACGTACTTGGCATCCGCGACGGAGCCGACGGTGGCGGTCATACTCCCAGCGTAACCGGCCAGGAAGCGGGGACGCTGCGGGCGATCCAGCCCGCGATCGCGGCGCTGACCTCGGCGGGCTTCTCCTCCCCCATCCAGTGCCCGGAGTCGACGATCACCTCGGTGAGATCGGTGCACGCGGCGCGCATCGGGTCGGCGAGCCGCGTGCCGACGGTGTCGAGGATCGCGTCGTAGCGGCCGTGCAGGAACAGGGCGGGGGCGTCGATGCGGCCGCCGTTCAGCTCGGTCTTCGCGTACTCCGCGTCGGCTGCGGCGTTGACGTACCAGGAGTTCGGGCCGGCCATGCCGTTGCGCTCGAAGGCCGCGACGTAGACGGCGTGATCCTCGGGGGTGAGCACCGCCGGGTCCAGCGGCAGCCGCGGCACGGGGCGGCCGCCGAACCAGCCGCCGTCGCGCGTGATGACGGCGGTGGGCGCGGGACCGTCGAGATGCCGGGGCTCGCCGCGACGGAACAGCGCGGCGATAAGGGCCGGGATGTCGCTCTCGAACTGCGCCGTGGCCTCGTCGAAGGACTTGAGGTAGTGCACCTGGTAGTCCCACTGGCCGTACGGGTACTCGTCGGCGGGGTACTTCTCGCGGTCGATGAGGTCGAAGGGCGACGCTCCGCTCGACGGGAAGTGCGGCACGTTGAGCGAGGCCACGGCGTCGACGACCTCGGGGTGGTGGGTGGCGATGTTCCACACCACGGGCCCGCCCCAGTCATGGCCGATCCAGATCGCGGAATCGCGGCCGAGCGCGGCGAGCAGTTCCAGCATGTCGGTGACCGCCTCCTCGCGCCGGTAGGCGTCCTTCTCGGCGTGCACCGTCGACGAGCCGTAGCCGCGCATGTCGGGCGCGACGCACCGGAAGCCGAGGGCGCCGAGGGCCCGCAGTTGATGCCGCCAGGTGTAGCCGAGCTCGGGCCAGCCGTGCACGAAGACCAGCAGCGGACCGTCGGCCGGACCCGCGGCGAGGTAGGCGGTGGTGTGCCGCTCGGTCGAGGCGATGTGCGGCGTGAGGGGCGTCATGGAACCAGCCTGACACGCGGCGCGACCACTTGCCCGCGAGCGGCCCGCGGCCCAGTATCGAAGGCATGCCCCACGTGATCGTCCAGAACTGCTGCAACGACGCGTCGTGCGTCCCCGAGTGCCCCGTCGACTGCATTCATCCCACGCCCGACGAGCCCGACTACGCCACGGCGGAGATGCTCTACATCGACCCGGACGTGTGCATCGACTGCGGCGCCTGCATCGACGCCTGCCCGGTCTCGGCGATCACCACCGACTACGAGCTGACCGCGGAGATGGCCCCGTTCGAGGCGATGAACGCGGACTACTACGCGGCGGTGGGGTCGGCCGCGGACCGCGATCACTCGTTCACCGACCCCCGGATCGGCCGCAGGCGCCCGTCGTCGGACGCCGAGACGCTGAGCGTGGCCGTCGTGGGCGCGGGGGCGGCGGGGCACTACGTGGTGAGCGAGCTGCAGCACCGCATCGACGTCCGCGCGACGATCGACGTCTACGAGCGGCTCCCCGAGCCGGGCGGGCTGGTGCGCTTCGGGGTGGCCCCCGATCACGCCGAGACCAAGAAGGTGCAGGAGCAGTTCGCGTCGTCGCGCGCGCAGTCGGGCGTCACGACGCACCTCGGCGTGCGGGTCGGCGAGGACGTCTCGGCCGCGGAGCTGTCCGCTGCGCATCACGCCGTCGTGTACGCGGTGGGCTCGCTGCACGGCCGTGACCTGGGACTCCCGGGCGCCGACCTGCCCGGCGTCACCGCCGCCGCGGACTTCGTGGCCTGGTACAACGGCCACCCCGACTTCGCCGGGCTCGCACCCGACCTCGGGCACGAGCGGGTCGTCGTGCTGGGCAACGGCAACGTCGCGCTCGACGTCGCGCGGATCCTCACCGCCGACCCCGAGACCTTCGCCGGCACCGACATGACCGACGAGGCCCTATCGGCGCTGCGCTCCTCGCAGGTGCGGGAGGTCGTGGTCCTCGCCCGACGGGGCCCGGGCCACGCCGCCTTCACCGCGCCGGAGCTGGTGGGACTCGCACGCACCGTGCCGGTCGTCGTCGAGCCCGGCGATCTGGACGACGACGGCGACGAGCCCACCGCCGCGCAGGCCCGCTACTACCGCGCGCAGAAAGTGGAGCTCCTGCGGTCGCTGCCCGCCGCCGGATCCGCCCCGGACGGGCGGCGGGTGGTCCTGCGGTTCGGCACGACGCCCACCGCCGTCGCCGCCTCCGACGGCGGGCTCACCGTCGCCTTCGACGACCACGGCGCACCGTCGGAGCTGGCGTGCGGACTGGTCCTGCCCTCGATCGGGCTCAAGGGCACGTCCGTGCCGGGCGTGCCGTACGACGAGGCCACCGGCACCATCCCGAACGCCGACGGGCGCGTCCTCGGTCCCGACGGCGCCGTCCTCCCCGGCGTCTACGTGGCCGGCTGGTGCAAGCGCGGCCCGACCGGAGTCATCGGCACGAACCGGTTCGACGCCCGCGGCACCGTCGACGCCCTGATCGCCGACTTCCACGCCGGCGTGCTGTCGGCTCCGTCCGCGGAGTAGACCGGAGACGACGAAGGGCGGGCGCGACCGGAGTGGTCGCGCCCGCCCTAGTGCTGTGCGTCAGCCGACGATGAGCCGGTCGCCGTCCGCGCTGACGGTGACCTTCACCGCGTCGCCGTCGCGGACGTCGCCCGCGAGCAGCGCCTTCGCGAGCTGGTCGCCGATGGCCTGCTGCACCAGGCGGCGCAGCGGACGGGCGCCGTAGAGCGGGTCGAAACCGCGCTCGGCGAGCCAGCCCTTGGCCTCGTCGGAGACCTCGAGCTCCAGGCGACGCTGCGAGAGCCGCTTGCGCAGCTGGTCGAGCTGGATGTCGACGATGCCGGTCAGCTGGTCGGAGCTGAGCGCGTCGAAGATCAGCACGTCATCGAGGCGGTTGATGAACTCCGGCTTGAACTTCGCACGCACCGCCGCCATCACCTGCTCGGGCGTGCCGCCCGCGCCGAGGTTCGACGTGAGGATCAGGATCGTGTTGCGGAAGTCCACCGTGCGCCCCTGTCCGTCGGTGAGCCGGCCCTCGTCGAGCACCTGCAGCAGCACGTCGAAGACGTCCGGGTGCGCCTTCTCGACCTCGTCGAACAGCACCACCGTGTAGGGGCGGCGCCGCACGGCCTCGGTCAGCTGGCCGCCGGCCTCGTAGCCGACGTACCCGGGAGGCGCGCCGACGAGCCGGGCGACGGAGTGCTTCTCGCCGTACTCGGACATGTCGATGCGCACCATGGCGCGCTCGTCGTCGAAGAGGAACTCCGCGAGGCCCTTCGCCAGCTCCGTCTTGCCCACGCCCGTGGGCCCGAGGAACAGGAACGAGCCGGTGGGCCGGTTCGGGTCCGCGACACCGGCGCGGGTGCGGCGCACCGCATCCGAGACGGCGGTGACCGCGGCTTCCTGGCCGATCACGCGCTTACCGATCTCCGACTCCATGCGCAGCAGCTTCGCCGTCTCGCCCTCGAGCATGCGGCCGGCGGGAACGCCGGTCCAGGCGGAGACCACATCGGCCACGTCGTCGGGGCCGACCTCCTCCTTGAGCATGACGTCGCCGTCGGACGCGGCGCCCGAGGAGGCCACGGCCTCGTCGAGTTGCTTCTCCAGCGCCGGGATCTGGCCGTAGCGCAGTTCCGCGGCGCGGCCGAGGTCGCCGTCGCGCTCGGCGCGCTCCGACTCGCCCTTCAGCGTCTCGAGCTGCTCCTTGAGGGTGCGCACCGAGTCGATGGCGCCCTTCTCGTTCTGCCAGCGGGAGGTGAGCTGGGCCAGCTTCTCCCTGTGGTCGGCGAGCTCGCCGCGCAGCTTCTCCAGCCGATCGACGGACGCGGCGTCCGTCTCCTTCGACAACGCCATCTCCTCGATCTCGAGGCGACGGACCAACCGCTCCTCGGCGTCGATCTCCTCGGGACGCGAGTCGATCTCCATCCGCAGGCGCGAGGCGGCCTCGTCGACGAGGTCGATCGCCTTGTCGGGCAGGAACCGCGACGTGATGTAGCGATCCGACAGCGACGCGGCGGCGACCAGCGCGGAGTCCGTGATGCGCACGCCGTGGTGCACCTCGTAGCGCTCCTTGAGGCCGCGCAGGATGCCGACGGTGTCCTCCACCGACGGCTCCCCGACGAGCACCTGCTGGAAGCGGCGCTCGAGCGCGGCGTCCTTCTCGATGTACTGGCGGTACTCGTCGAGCGTGGTCGCGCCCACGAGCCGCAGCTCGCCGCGGGCCAGCATCGGCTTGATCATGTTGCCCGCGTCCATCGCGGAATCGCCGGTCGCGCCGGCGCCCACGATGGTGTGCAGCTCGTCGATGAAGGTGATGATCTGCCCGGCCGACTCCTTGATCTCGTCCAGGACGGCCTTGAGCCGCTCCTCGAACTCGCCGCGGTACTTGGCGCCCGCGACCATGGCGCCGAGGTCCAGCGAGAGCACGGTCTTGTCGCGCAGCGACTCGGGCACGTCGCCCGTGACGACGCGCTGGGCCAGGCCCTCGACGATGGCGGTCTTGCCGACGCCGGGCTCGCCGATGAGCACCGGGTTGTTCTTCGTGCGGCGGCTGAGCACCTGCACGACGCGACGGATCTCGTTGTCGCGCCCGATGACCGGGTCGAGCTTGCCCTCACGGGCCCGCGCGGTGAGGTCGGTCGAGTACTTCTCGAGCGCCTGGTACTGCCCCTCGGGGTCCTGCGAGGTGACCTTCGCGCTGCCGCGGACGGCCGTGAAGGCCTCACGGATCTCCTGCGGGGTGGCGCCGGCGGAGGTGAGGACCTGCGCGGCCTCACCGCCCGCCTCCGCGAGCCCGTAGAGCACGTGCTCGGTGGAGACGAACTGATCGCCCATCTCGGTCGCGAGCTTCTGGGCCGCACTGATCGACGCGATGGACTCGCGGCTGAGCTGCGGCGTGGAGCTGGACCCGCTGGCCTTGGGCTTGCGGTCCACGATCTCCTGCGCCCTGTTGCGCACGGCGACGGGATCGACGCCCACCGCCTTGAGCAGCGGCGCGGCGATCCCGTCGGTCTGGTCGAGCAGCGCCACCAGCAGGTGCGCCGGAGAGATCTCCGGGTTCCCCGCGGCGGACGCCGCCTGCAGAGCCGAGGTCAGTGCGGCCTGCGTCTTGGTGGTGGGCTGGAACGAATCCACGTACTTCCTCCTGGGTCGTTTCGAACACGATCGCACACCTTGAGCGTTCTCCACTCAAGTATGCCTTCTACATTTCTCAACGCACAGAAACTTGAGTCTGTTCCGCTCAATGATTGAGCCCGCGGTGACTCGCGTCACGCTGCAGCGCATCATGCTTTGTGAGCGAGAGCAACCGGAGAGAGCGTCCGGTGGCCGCCGGGAGGCCACCGAGCGGTCGACGGTGCGGCCGTCGAACGATCCGTCAGGACAGGGCGGCGACGCGTTCGGCGAGCTTCTGGTGCGTCGCGGCGTCCGGATGACCGTCGCTGCTGGCGCCGTAGGCCCATCCCTCGCTGAGCGGCGAGATCACCGCCACCGAGGGGTCGACGGCGCGGGCGGCGCCGACGATCGTGGCCTCGGTGGCGCGGGCATCGGGGCCGCTCCCGCGCACCGTCGGGAACACCGTGATCAGCGCGACTCGGGCGTTCGGCGCCTGGGATCGCACCGCGGTGATCACCTGCCGGACCTGGTTGGCGATCGCGGCCGTCGAGGCGCCCACGTCGTTGGAGCCGGCCTGCACCACGACCAACGCCGGATCGCGCTCGGCGAGCTTCGCGGCGCGCGTCAGGCCGGCGATGCTGCCGTCGCTGTAACCGGCGCCGCTCCGGGCGCTGAGGTAGACCGATCGCCCGGCGATGGCGCTGACCGTTCGCGGATAGGCGACGACGCCCTCGACCTCGTACCCCGTCGAGATGGACGCTCCGATCACGACGATCGGCCGGGCATCCGTGGCGCGCACGACCGAGCCGGGGTCGGCGGCGGCGCTACCGGCGGAAATTCCGCCCGCCGACGCGATCACCACGGCTCCGATTCCGATCAGTGCACCGAAACGCGACACGCTCATGCCGACATAGTGACACACCACATGTCACACGCGTAACAATCGCCGCAAATCATCACAGGGGCATCGTGCGCCCCAGCGAGCCCGGAATTCTTCAGACCAGGCCGGAGACGCGCTGGGCGATGCGCTCGTGCGCGGAGGAACCCGGGTGACCGTCTTCCGAGGCGGCGTAGATCCAGCCCTCGGCGAGGGGCGAGATCACGGCGACGCTCGGATCGACGGACCGGGCGGCACCGGTGATCGCGGCGTCGGTGCTCCGGGCCGCGGCGCCGTTGTGGATCGACGGGAACACGGTGACCAAGGCGATCTTCGCCCCGGGTGCCTGCTGTCGCACCGTCGTCACCACCTGGCGCACCTGGCCCGCGACGAGGGCCGGCGGCGCGCCGACGTCGTTGGTGCCGGCCTGCAGCACGACCAGCGAGGGATTCTGCGCGGGCAGGTTCGCGGCGCGGGTGAGGCCGGCGATCGAGCCGTCGGCGTAGCCGGCGCCCACGCGGGAGCTGACCTGCACGGGGCGCCCCGAGATCGCGGCGACCCGGCCCGGGTAGGCCTCCGACGCGGAGACCTCCTTACCCGAGGAGACGGAGGCGCCGATCACGACGACCGGGCGGGTGTCGACGGTGCGTGCACGCACCGCGGGCGCGACGGACGCCTTCACAGCCGGCTTCGCGGCGAGCTCGGCCGCGACCGCCTGTCCGGCGACGGGCCTGGCCGCGGGCTTCGCAGCGACCGGCTTCGCCACCGCCGGCTTCGCGGCCACGGGCTGCGCGGCCACCGGCTTCGCGGCCACCGGCTTCGCGGCGACGGGCTGGGCAACGGGCTTGGGCACGACGACCGGCTGCACGCGCTGCGCCGCCACGGGTGGCGGCGCGGGGGCATCGGCGACCGGCCCGGGGTCGGCGGACGCGGCCCCGGCCGCGATCGGCGCGAGGGCGATACCCGCCCCGAAAGCGATGCCGTATCCGATGCGGCGCATGCGGCAGCTGACTCGCACAGCGATCATGGCGGTGGAACCCTCTCTTCGAGCTCGTCGATCCCTCGGCACGGTGTGCGCGCCCGCGAGAAACATACTCGAATGCGCGGTGCCGCGCTGCATAGGACGCGCCGTGCGCCGGGCGGTGTGGCCGAGACAAAGCCGCAGCTAGACTAGATCCGTCAATGCGGGGCTCGGAAGGCAGGAGCGGATCGGCAGTGGGTGCGCACACACGGCACGGTCTGACGCAGATCGCCCTCGATATCCGCCCGGTGGCGGACGACTTCACCAAGGGCCTGTTCGCCCGCCTCTTCGCGATGGACCCGTCGCTGCGCGACCTCTTCCCCGCGAACATGTCGGGGCACCGCGCGACCTTCCTGCGCGTGCTCGATCACGTCTTCACCTCGATCCCGAAGACCACCGGGCACGAGGAGCTCGTCGACTTCCTCGCGCAGCTCGGCCGTGACCACCGCAAGTACGGGCTCACCGAGGACCACTACGCGACGATGTCGGCGGCACTCATCGCGGAGGTGCACGCCTTCTACGCCGCGCACGGCGGGCTCGACGAGGAGGACACGGCGGTGCTCGAGCAGAGCGTCCGGCTCCTCACCGGCGTGATGCGCGGCGGTGCGCACTCCGATCCCACGCCCGCCCGCCGCACCGCCCGCGTGGTCGACGTCCTGCGCCCGCACCCCGGGCTGTCGGTGGTGCGTCTCGTGGCCGACGAGCCGTTGCTGTTCCGGCCCGGCCAGTACGTGGAGACCCAGATCCCGCAGGTGCCCCGCGTGTGGCGCCCGCTGTCGCTGGCGATGCCGCCGAACACCCAGGGGCAGTTGGAGTTCCACATCCGCTCTGTGCCGGGCGGCTATCTCTCCAGCACCGTCTTCGCCGAGAGCGGCCCGGGCGACGTGTGGCAGTTCGGGCAGGTCCACGGGCTCCTGCGGCCCGACGGTGACCGGCCCCTCACGATGATCGCCGGGGGCACCGGCCTCGCGCCGATGAAGTCGATCCTGCTGGCGATGTCCATGAACGCCCACAACCCCGACGTGCACCTCCTGGTGGGGGCGCGATCACCGGGGTTGCTGTACGACTCGGATTCGCTGGCGCCGCTGGCGGCGACCAACCCGTGGCTCAAGGTGACGCAGGTGACGGACGCACGGCAGGATCCGTGGTGGCTCAAGCGGCCCGCCACCGCCTACCGCGCGCTGCCGCTGCGGCACGGCTCGCTGCTGGACGCCATGGACGGACTGGATCTCACCGGCCACCGCGTGCTGATCGCCGGCCCGAGGGGCCTGCTGCGCGCCGCGAGCGAGAAGGCCGCGGAGCGGGGCGCCGCGCCCGAGGACGTGGTGTACGACCCGTTGTAAGTGGTCGGCGGCCACTCGGCTCGGGACAGGGGACGGCCCCGGGGGTCGTCGGACTCCCGGGGCCGTATCGGCGGGGCCGCGTCAACCGTTCCGGCGGCTCCGCGGCTGCCACACCACCATGGCGTTGGATTTGGGCACGTGCACGAGTTCCCCACCGCGGCGTACGTTCTCGACCTGCGCGGCGAGCTCCTCGACCCGCCGCTGCAGGGCGTCCACCTGGTTCGTCAGGTCGATGATCCGCTTGATCCCGGCGAGATTCACGCCCTCGTCCTGCGAGAGCCGCTGCACCTCGCGGAGCAGGTCGACATCGCGCGAGGAGTAGCGCCGGCCCCCGCCCGCCGACCGCTCGGGCGTCACGAGCCCGAGCCGGTCGTACGTGCGGAGGGTCTGCGCGTGCATCCCCGCGAGCTGCGCAGCCACCGAGATCATGAACACGTGCGCGTCCGGATCGTCGGGGAACTGCTGGTCGACGTTCATCATTACGCCCCCGCGGTGCTCGCGCTGCCGGCCCAGCCACCCCGCGGGTCGAAGCCCCCGGCGCGCTCGGCCTCCGCGTAATCGCGCAGGGCCTGCTGGGCCCGCTCGTTCAGCGTCGAGGGCACCGCGACCTGCACCTTGACGAGCAGATCGCCGTGCCCACCGGCCCGCTTCGGCACGCCGCGACCGCGCACCCGGAGGGTGCGGCCGTCGGTGGTACCGGCCGGGATCTTCACGCCCACCGGCTGTCCCAGCGTGGG
This sequence comes from Tsukamurella asaccharolytica, assembly GCF_007858435.1. GTDB lineage: Bacteria > Actinomycetota > Actinomycetes > Mycobacteriales > Mycobacteriaceae > Tsukamurella > Tsukamurella asaccharolytica. The sequence continues at coordinate 260,228 of NZ_VIGW01000002.1, forward strand.
GACGGTGACGGTGGCGCCCAGCGCCAGCTCGGCGAAGCTCACAGGCAGGGTGACGAGCAGGTCGTCGCCGTTGCGGGTGAAGACGTCGTCGGCGCCGACGTGGACCGTGACGAACAGGTCGCCCGAAGGCGCCCCGCGCATACCGGCCTGCCCCTGGCCGGCCAGGCGGATGCGCTGGCCGTCCTTGACGCCGGGCGGGATCTTCACGTTCACCGTGCGGGTGCGCACGGTGACGCCGGTCCCGCTGCAGTCCGTGCAGGGGTCGTCGATCACCGAGCCGGTGCCGCGGCAATCCGGGCACGGCTCGGAGAAGCTGAAGGCCCCCTGGTTCCGGCTCACGAGACCGGAGCCGTTGCAGGACTGGCACACCCGCGGGCTGGTGCCCGGCTTGGCGCCGGACCCGTGGCAGGTGGTGCACGGCGACGGCGAGGTCAGCGTGATCGGGGTGGTCACGCCCAGCGTCGCGTCCCGGAAGCCCAGCGTCAGCTCGGATTCCAGGTCACTGCCCCGACGGGGCCGCGTCGGCTGCGGGCCGGACGCCTGCCCGGCGCCGCCGCCACGGTTGAACAGGCCCTCGAAGATGTCCCCGAAGCCGCCCCCGCCGTTGCCGGACGCGGCACCTTCGAAGATGTCCGAGAACGAGAACCCGCCCGCGCCGCCGCCGGTGTTGCTGAAGCCGCCGGAGCCGAATCCACCGCCGTCGCCGTAGCCGCCCGCGCCGCCGGAGCCGAATCGACCGCCGCCGAACAGGCGTCGCGTCTCGTCGTACTCCTTGCGCTTGGCCGGATCGGAGAGCACGGCGTGCGCCTCGGAGACCCGCTTGAACCGCTCCTCGGCCTTCGTGTTGCCCGGATTCGCGTCCGGATGCAGCTCGCGGGCCAGCTTGCGGTAGGCCTTCTTGATCTCGTCGGCACTTGCGCTGGAGCTGACGCCCAGCTCCTTGTAGAAGTCCTGCTCAACCCATTCCCTCTGCGCCACTGGGCATCACCTCCTCTATTGCTCGTCCTGGCTCGGGGCCTCCGCCGGACGGTCGACCACTGCGACCATCGCGTTACGGATCACCTTGCCATCGATCTGATATCCCTGACGGAGCACCGCTCCCACCACGGGATCGGCACCCTCGCCCTCGTGCTGCACGGCCTCGTGGACGGAGGGATCGAACTGGTCGCCCACCACGCCGAAGGACTCGAGCCCGAGGGTCTTGAGCACGCCGTCGAGCTTGTCGGACACCGACTTCAGCGGTCCGGCATCGAGGTCGCCGTGGCTGCGGGCGCGCTCGAGATCGTCCAGCACCACCAGCAGCTCGCCGACCACGAAAGCCTTGCCCGCGGCGCGGGCGTCCACCACGTCGCGCGCAGTGCGCTTGCGGTAGTTGGCGTACTCCGCGGTCACGCGCTGCAGATCGGCGGTGAGTTCCGCCTCCTTGTCCGGCGCGGCCTCTTCCACGACCTCGGCGTCGGCCGGGGCCGCGGCGGATTCCTCCGCCGCGACCTCCGCCTCCGGGGTCACCTCCTCCGGATCCACCGGATTCTCGGGACTCGTCATTACTTGGTGTCCTTCGGGTCCTCGTCGACGACCTCGGCGTCCACGACGCCGTCGTCCTGCTGCGCGCCGGCGGCGGCACCGTCAGCCTGCGCCTCAGCGGCGCCGGCCTGCGCGTACAGCGCCTGGCCCAGCTCCTGCGACTCGGTCGAGAGCTTCTCGACCGCGGCCTTCACGGCGGCGATGTCGGTGCCCTGGAGCGCCTCGTTCGCCTCCTTGATGGCGGCCTCGACCTTGGTCTTGTTCTCGGCCGGGACCTTGTCCTCGTTCTCCTTGAGGAACTTCTCGGTCTGGTTGACCAGCGACTCCGCCTGGTTGCGGGTCTCCGCCTCCTCGCGGCGCGCCTTGTCCTCCTGGGCGTGAGCCTCGGCGTCCTTGATCATCCGGTCGATCTCCTCCTGCGACAGACCACTGCCGTCGGAGATCTTGATGGTGTTCTCCTTGCCGGTGCCCTTGTCCTTCGCGGTCACGTGCACGATGCCGTTGGCGTCGATGTCGAAGGTGACCTCGATCTGCGGCACGCCGCGCGGCGCCGGCGCGATGCCGGTGAGCTCGAAGCTGCCGAGCAGCTTGTTGTGCGTGGCGATCTCACGCTCGCCCTGGAAGACCTGGATCTGCACCGACGGCTGGTTGTCGTCGGCCGTCGTGAAGGTCTCGGACCGCTTGGTGGGGATGGTGGTGTTGCGCTCGATGAGCTTGGTCATCACGCCGCCCTTGGTCTCGATGCCGAGGGACAGCGGGGTGACGTCGAGCAGCAGCACGTCCTTCACCTCGCCGCGCAGCACGCCCGCCTGGAGGGCTGCGCCGACGGCGACGACCTCGTCCGGGTTGACGCCCTTGTTCGGCTCCTGGCCGCCGGTGAGCTCCTTGACCAGCTCGGTCACGGCGGGCATACGGGTGGAACCACCGACGAGCACGACGTGGTCGATGTCGCCCACGGCGATGCCGGCGTCCTTGATGACCGCCTGGAAGGGCTTGCGGGTGCGCTCGAGCAGATCGCTGGTGATCTTCTGGAACTCGCTGCGGCTCAGGTTCTCGTCGAGGAACAGCGGGTTCTTGTCCGCGTCCACCGTGATGTACGGCAGGTTGATCGACGTGCTCTGGCCCGAGCTCAGCTCGATCTTCGCCTTCTCGGCGGCCTCACGCAGACGCTGCATGGCCATCTTGTCCTTGGTCAGGTCGATGCCGTGCTGCGCCTTGAACTTCTCGACGAGCCAGTCGACGATGCGCTGATCCCAGTCGTCACCGCCGAGGTTGTTGTCGCCCGAGGTCGCACGGACCTCGACGACGCCGTCGCCGATCTCCAGCAGCGAGACGTCGAAGGTGCCGCCACCGAGGTCGAAGACCAGGATGGTCTGCTCCTTCTCGCCCTTGTCCAAGCCGTACGCGAGCGCGGCGGCGGTGGGCTCGTTGACGATGCGGAGCACGTTCAGGCCCGCGATCTGGCCGGCCTCCTTGGTGGCCTGGCGCTGCGCGTCGTTGAAGTACGCGGGCACCGTGACGACGGCGTCGGTCACGTCCTCGCCCAGGTAGGCCTCGGCGTCGCGCTTGAGCTTCATCAGCGTGCGGGCGCTGATCTCCTGGCTGGTGTAGTCCTTGTCGTCGATCTTCTGCGACCAGTCGGTGCCGATGTGGCGCTTGACCGAGCGGATGGTGCGGTCGACGTTCGTGACGGCCTGGTTCTTGGCGGGCTGCCCGACCAGGACCTCACCGTTGCGCGCGAAGGCGACCACCGAGGGGGTGGTCCGCGAGCCCTCGGCGTTCGCGATCACGACCGGGTCGCCGCCCTCGAGGACAGCGACGCACGAGTTGGTGGTGCCGAGGTCGATGCCTACTGCACGTCCCATATTGATTTGCCTCCTGAGTAGTTCTGCTACAGATCCAGACTTCAGCGCCCCTGGCTCAAGGGGCGAACCACTTCCGTTCTACCCCATTGAGCCGATCACGCTCAAGTAGTACGTCATGTCCAACGGGCGGCCGGACGAGAATGTTCCCGATTCTCGAAAAAAGTTGAGCGCAGTTCGCTCAAGTAGCATTCCCCCAGGTCGTCGTCCCCCGCGCCGCGCCGAATCCCCTCGCATCCGTTCACTCCCCCATCAGACGCCGATCGCCCGACGGGGGACCGACCGTCCCCCGCGCGGCGTCCGCTCCCCCACCAGAAGCCGGCTCTCCCCGCCGAGCGCACACACCCACGGCACGACGACGGGCGGGCCGCCGTAGCGACCCGCCCGCACCGTCGAACGTGGCGGCGACCTCCGCGGATCAGGCCGCGGCGGGCACCTTCTCGGGGCGTGCCTCGTGCTCCACGCCCTCGTGCTCCCGCCCCACCTCGAATCGGAGCAGCCGCAGCGCGTTGGCCACGACGATGAGCGTCGAGCCCTCGTGGATGAAGACCACCGGCCCCATCGGCATGCCGAGGAAGGTGACGATCACCAGGAAGACCACGATGCCCAGCGAGGCGATGAGGTTCTGCCGGATGATGCGGCTGGTCTGCCGGCTCAGCCGCACCGCGAAGGGCAGCCGACCCAGGTCGTCGCTCATCAGCGCGACGTCGGCCGTCTCCAGCGCGACCGCGGAGCCGGCGGCGCCCATCGCGATGCCCACGTCGGCCTGCGCCATCGCGGGAGCGTCGTTGACGCCGTCGCCGACCATGGCGCACCGTCGGACATCCTGCCCCGCGGCGGTCCCCGAGAGGCGCCGGACCTCCGTCACCTTGTCCTCGGGCAGCAGCCCGCCGAGCGCCCGGTCGACGCCCACCTCGCGGCCCACCGCCTCCGCGACCTGCTGGTGGTCGCCGGAGATCATCACGATGTCGGTCATGCCGGACTCGCGCAGGCGGTCCAGCACCTGTCCCGCCTCCCGACGGGGCGTGTCCATGACGCCGATCACGCCGAGGAAGCGGTCGCCGCGGCGCACGATCATCAGCGTGCGGCCCGCCGCCTGGAGCCGCTCGACGTCGGCGGCGACGGCACCGTCCAGCGCGACACCGGCGTCGGTGAAGAGCCGCTCGTTGCCGATCTCGACGCTCTCCCCGTCGACGACGGCGCGGACGCCGCGCCCCGTGACGGACTGCAGGTCGGACGCCGCGAGCACCGTCGTCGTGCGGGCGGCGACGGCCTCGGTGACCGCGGCCGCCAGGGGGTGATCGGACAGCTTCTCGACGGCCAGGGTGGTCGCGAGCAGTTCGTCGAGCTCGACACCGGGCGCGGCGATGGTGTCGGTGACCCGCGGCTCGCCCCAGGTGAGCGTGCCGGTCTTGTCGAAGGCGATCGACGTGACGCGGCCCAGGGTCTCGAGCGGGGCGCCGCCCTTGACGAGCACGCCGGCGCGGGCCGCCCGGGCGACGCCGGCGAGCACGGCCGCCGGGGTGGCGAGCGCCAGCGCGCAGGGGCTCGCGGCGACGAGCACGGCCATCGCGAGGTAGAAGGCATCGTCGAAGGGATTTCCCAGCGCGAAGTAGCCGACGGCGAAGACGCCGATGACGAAGGCGATCACCGCGGGGACGTAGATCCGCTGGAACTTGTCGAGGAAGCGCTGCGTGGGCGACTTGGCCTGGTCGGTGGACGCGACGAGTTCGACGACCTTGCTCAGCGTCGAGTCCTTCGCCAGCGCCGTGACCTGCACCACGAGCGCGCCGGAGCCGTTGACCGTGCCCGCGAAGACCTTGTTCTCGTCGGCCACGCGGCCGGCGCGGGCCGGATCCAGGGGCTCCTTCTCGACCGGCATCGACTCGCCGGTGACCGCGCTCTGGTCGATCGCCGACCGGCCGTCCACGACCACGCCGTCGGAGCTGACGCGGGCGTTCGGCCGGATCAGCACGAGGTCGCCGACGGCGACGTCCTCCACCTGCCGGTCGACGAACTCGCCCGCCGTGGTCGACGGTCCGCCGACGTGCACCAGTGCGGTGCGGGGCGCGAGCCCGGCGAGCGCCTCGATCGACTTCGACGCGCGGGCCAGCGCCAGCTCCTCCAGCGCGTGGCCGAGGCTGAACAGGAACAGCAGCACCGCACCCTCGGCGAACCGCCCGATGGAGGCGGCGCCGATCGCCGCGACCAACATGAGGAAGTCGACCTCGAACTTGCCGTTGCGCGTCGACCTGATGGCGGAGCGGATGGTGAAGAAGCCGCCGAAGAAGTAGGTCGCGAGGAAGAAGGCGGTGCCGACGTCGGGCAGCTTCATGGCGTACTCGGCGATCATGCCCGCGGTGTAGGTGACACCCGAGGCGATGGCGAAGCCGATTTCCCACCGCGCCGAGTGACCGGACTTGTGGTCGTGTTCTGCGCTCATGGCCTCAGCGTATTGGATATATGCATACATTGCAATGTGTTGCTGGCGGGTTTTCCTAGACTCGTCCCGTGCACATCGGAATCATCGGGGCAGGCCTGTCCGGGCTGTCGGCGGCGCTGCATCTGATCGGTGCCGGCCACGAGGTCACCGTGATCGAGCGGTCGCGCGGGGTGGGTGGCCGCGCGGGCACGGTGCGGATCGGCGGGCACCTCGTCGACCCGGGCGCGAGCGTGCTGACCATGCCGGGGCTGGTCTTCGACGCCCTCGCCGCGGGCGGGCTGGGCCGCGGCGATGCCGAGGACGAGCTCGACCTCCTGCCCGTCACGCCCGCGTACGCGGGCCGCTTCCCCGCGCTCGACGGACGCCCGCCCAGCGTGCTCCACGTGCCCGACGAACTGGACGAACCCGAACACATGGCCTGGCAGCAGGGCATGTTCGACGCCGCCTACCAGCGGTTCATCGGCGGCGACGCGGCGTGGGCCTCCTACGCGAATCCGCGCGATCTCGCCGCGCTCGGCCGGCTCGTGCGCCTCGGCGCTTTGCGGTCGATGCAGCACCAGGTGGACCGCCGCGTCGACGACCCGCGCGCCCGCCGCATGCTCACCTTCCAGGCGCTGTACGCGGGGATCGCGCCGTCCGCGGCGCGCGCCGTCTACGCCGTCATCTCGCACATGGATGTGGGCCTCGGCGTCTGGTACCCGCGGGCGGGCATGGGCTGGGTGGCGTCCGTCATGGCCCGTCAGGTGCAGCGGGCCGGCGGCCGGGTCCTGCTCGACCACGAGGTGATCGGCCTGGACGGTCGACGGGGCCGGGTCACCGGGCTGCGGGCCCGCACGTCGGCCCGCGTGCACCAACTGCCCTTCGACGGGGTGATCATCACCGCCGACGCCCCGGTCACCGACCGGCTCATCGCGCCGCTCGGCGGGCGGGCGCCGCGGCGGGTGCGGCTGTCGCCGTCGGCGGTGGTCGCCCACCTCGACGTGGACCCGGACCTGCAGGATCATTGGCCGACGCAGGCGCACCACACGCTCGACTTCGGCGCGGCGTGGGAGCAGACCTTCGCGGAGATCACCGCGACACGGGGACGCGGCACGCTGATGAGCGACCCGTCGTTCCTCATCACCCGGCCGTCGATCACGACGGGCGAGCCCGGCCCGGTGAGTGTGCTCGCGCCGTGCCCGAATCTGGAGTCGGCGCCGCTGGACTGGGATGCGCTGGGCGCCGACTACGTGCGCGAGCTGCTGCGAACCCTGGAGGCCCGGGGCTACCGCGGCATCCTCGACGCGGAGGTGCTCCACGTGGACACCCCCGCGGACTGGGCGCGGCAGGGTATGTCCGCGGGCACCCCGTTCGCCGCGGCGCACACCCTTCGCCAGACGGGGCCGCTGCGTCGCCCGCAGCGCGTCCCCGGCATCGCGAACGCCGTGCTCGCCGGGTCGATGACGCACCCCGGTGTCGGCGTGCCGCCCGCCCTGATCTCCGGCCGGCTGGCCGCGGAGGCGCTCAGCTCGTCGTGAAACCGGGCGATTCTTCGATCACGAGGGACGATTCGGCCTCGTGTCGCAGAATTCGCCTGATTTCACGACGGATTTCTACAGCAGGGCGTCGATCTGGCTCATCGCCTGGGTCATACCCTCTTCCATGCCCATCTCGAGGACCTGTTCGAGCTGCTCGAGCGAACGATGGGTCGCGGTCAGAGTCATGTGCGTCACGTCGCCGTCGGGCGTGATGACGACCGTGGTCGTCGAGTAGTCCTCGGGGTCGACGGGCTCGCCGTCCTCCCCGGCGAAGCCATCCCGGAAGGTGAACGTCGACGGGGCGTCCGCGGACACCGTCGAGAACCAGCCGCCGGCCCGTGTGCCGTCCGGGCCGGTCATGTAGTAGCGGGACTCGCCGCCGGCTCGCAGCTCGTGGCGCACGAAGGTGGCCGGCCATCCGGGCGGGCCCCACCACTTCTCCAGCAGCCGGGGGTCCTCCCACAGCTGCCAGACCCGCTCCGGGGAGGCGGCGAACTCCGCCTCGAGGGTGAAGGTGAGCGCCTCGCGATCGGCGCCGGTGGTGAGTACGGGCATGGCGGAACTCCTCAGTCGTTCGGGGAGACGAGCAGCGCGTCCATGCGCGCCACCCGTCCCCGCCACAGGTCCTCGTAGCCGCGCAGCAGCCGACTGCCGCGCGCGATGGTGTCGACGTCCGGGCCGACCAGGGCTTCGCGGCCCCGACGGGTCTTGACGACCAGGCCCGCCTTCTCCAGCACGGCCACATGTTTCTGTACCCCGGCGAAGCTCATCTCGTAGCCGCGGGCGAGCTCCGAGACGGAGCACTCCCGCTCGATCACCCGGACGACGATGTCGCGCCGGGTGCGATCCGCGAGGGCGTGGAAGAGGCGGTCCGCCTCGTCCGGCGCCAAATCATCTACAACCATCGGGTTGTAGGTTACCGGCGTCACATCCGCGCCGCAAGCGCTTCGGCGCGTCCGCCGGAAAGTGATAGGTTCCGTGCCGAGCGCTCTCACCGCCGTGGCGCTCAGTGAACATCAGGGTGTTGAATGTCAAGACACCCCTGTGGAAGGAGTCGGACGATGAGTTCGCGTACATCGAGTTCACGCGCATCGGCTCACCAGCACGAGCCCGCGGAGGTCGAGATCCACGCCCGCAACGTGGAGTTCGACTGGGACGATGTGCCGCTGGAATGGATCCCCGGCGAGCCCGTGGCCAGCGATATCATCAGCAGCGTCCTGCACTCTGTGCTTCCCGAGGGCGAGCGCTGGTTCTGCGAGGTCTACACCGAGGCGCTGCCCTACGTGAAGGACGAGAACCTCGCCCGCACCATGCGCGGCTTCATCGGCCAGGAGGCCATGCACGCGGAGTCGCACGACCGTGCCCTCTCCGAGTACCTCGAGCGCTGCGGTATCGATACCGCGCCCGTGGCCCGGCAGTTCGAGTACGTCTTCCGCAGGATCCTCGCGCCGCGGACCTATCGCTCGGATCGCGCCCAGTACAACGACATGGTGCAGCGCCTGTGGCTCATCGCGGCCGTCGAGCACTACACCGCGATCCTCGGCGTCTTCGCCCTGAACAACGCGTGGGACGACTACGACGTCGATCCGACCATGGCCGACATCTGTCGCTGGCACGGCGCCGAGGAGGTCGAGCACCGGTCCGTCGCGCACGACGTGGCGACGTACTTCGACCCCAGCTACTTCCACCGCTGCCGCGCGATGATCGTGGGCATCGTCTTCCTGGTCCTCGCCCTGCACCGCACGTCCGGCTACATGCTCCGCAAGGACCCGAACTTCAGCTACTCGTACCCGCGCCTGTGGTGGGAGTACCTCAAGGGCTCGCGCAAGAACATCCTGCCGAAGCTGCGCGACGTCCTGAAGTTCACGCTCATCTACTTCAAGCCGAACTTCGATCCCGCCTCCATCGGCTCGACCGCGCAGGCCGTCGCGTACCTCGCCACGTCGCCGGCCGCCCGGGCGGCGAACGGATGACCGGCAAGAGAAAGGCACCGTCGGTCTTCCGCCCCTGGGGGGAGCCCGTCACCGAGATCCCCCCGCACCTCTACGGCCGGTGGAAGCACGACCCGCTGCTGCGCTTCGCCAACGCCTTCTTCGGCGTGACGATTCCTGCGTTCGCGCACCTGATGAAGCCGCGCAACCTGGCCGAGCCCAGCACCAGCCGCGACCTGCGGGTGGTCGCACGCGAGATCGTCGCCCACGACAAGGACGTCGTCGCCCTGACCTTCGTCTCGGCCGATGACACCCCGCTCCCCCGCTGGACGCCCGGCGCGCACCTCGATCTGCTCCTGCCCTCGGGCCGCATGCGCGAATACTCGCTGTGCGGCGACCCGGCCGACCCCGATACCTACCGCATCGCGGTGCGGCGGATCCCCGGCGGCGGTGGCGGGTCCGTCGAGGTGCACGAGACCCTGCACGTCGGCTCGACAGTGACCGTCAAGGGGCCCCGCAACGGCATGCCGATGGCGGTGCCCGGCTACGGCTCCTCCGCCGAGCACCTGCGCTTCGTCGCCGGCGGCATCGGCATCACGCCGATCCTGCCGATGATGATCGCCGCCGAGCGGCTCGGCCTGAACTGGTCGATGCTCTACACCGGCCGATCGGCCGACACCATCCCGTTCATCGCCGAGGTGGCGCGGTTCGGCGACAAGGTGGAGATCCGCACGGACGACGAGCACGGCATCCCCACCGCCGACGTCCTCATCGGCGACACCCCCGGCCCGACGGCGCTGTACGCGTGCGGGCCCATCCCGATGCTCGAATCGCTGCGCGTGGGCCTCATCGGGCGCACCGACGTCGAACTCCACTACGAGCGCTTCTCCGCGCCGCCGGTGATCGGCGGACGGCCCTTCACCGCCACCCTGGCCGAGTCCGGATTGACCCTGGGCGTGGCCGCCGACGAGACACTGCTGGCCGCGATCCTCAAGGTCAAGCCGGACACCCCGTACTCCTGCAAGCAGGGCTTCTGCGGCACCTGCCGGATGACGGTGACCGAGGGCATCGTCGATCATCGAGACAAGACCCTGACGCCCTTCGAGCGGGAACAGGGCCAGATGCTGACCTGCGTCTCGCGCGCGGCCGGCGATCATCTGACCATCGATCTGTAAGGCGCACATCATGACTGAGCAGCACCGCTTCGACGTGACCACGTCCGACGGCCTCACCCTGGCCGGCTTCCGCTACGGCAACCACGACGCCGCCCGTCCGACGGTGCTCGCGATCCACGGCTACCCCGACAACCACCACGTGTGGGACGGCCTGGCCGCGGCCCTCGACGGTCGCGTGAACGTGTACGCCTTCGACGTGCGCGGCGCCGGCGAGTCGGAGGCCCCGGCGGGCAAGACCGGGTATCGCTTCGACCGCCTGATCTCGGACATCTCGCGGGTGATCGACGCGGTGCGCGAGGTCAGCGGCGACCGCTCGAAGCTGCACCTCATCGGCCACGACTGGGGCTCGATCCAGGGCTGGCACGCCGTCGTCGATCCCGCGGTCGCGGACAAGACCGCCTCGTACACCTCGGTGTCCGGGCCGAACCTGAACCACGCCGGCGAGTACCTGCAGGGCGTCCGCAGCGCGAAGGACCTGCCGGCGCGGCTGCGCCAGGCCGCCGGCTCGACGTACATCCCGTTCTTCCTCATCCCCGGATTGGCGGATTCGCTGTACAAGCGCGGCTGGGGCCAGAAGCTCATCGAGACGCTGGAGAAGCGCGGCACAGGGGGCAAGGTCGCCGAGGGCTACACGCGCAGCGACCGCGACTTCACCAACGGCCTGAACCTGTACCGCGCCAACATGCCCGCCCCGTTCCTCAAGCCGGAGGACGCCACCACGTCGGTACCGGTGCAGGTGGTGACGCCCGAGGGCGACCTGTTCGTGACGCCGCCGCTGCAGCTGGCCGGCCTGGAGAAGTCGCCGCGCTCGCGGCACGTCTCGGTGCCCGGCGGGCACTGGGTGGTGGCGCAGAATCCCGGCCCGCTGGCCGACGCCACCGTCGAGTGGATCGAGGCGAACCGATGATCCGCCGCATCCCCGTCCGTGGCCGCTGGGTGCGGGTCCGCGAGTCCGGTGATGCCTCGCTACCGACTCTGGTCCTGCTGCACGGCATCACGCGCAGCCTGGAGGACTGGGACCCGACGTTCGAGGCACTCGACGGCGAATACCGGCTCATCGCACCCGATCTCGCCGGCTCCGGCTGGTCGGCGCCCCACCCCGACGGCGCCGACCTCGCCGCGCTCGCCGACGGGGTGGCGGAGACGCTGGCCGCGCTGAACGTCTCGGGACCCGTGCACGTCGCGGGCAATTCTCTGGGCGGCGCGGTCACCATGACGCTGCTCGCCCGGCACCCGGAGCTGGTCGCGTCGATGACCCTGGTGGCGTCGGCCGGTTTCGGCAAAGAGGTCACGCCGCTGCTCCGGCTGCTCGGGATTCCGGTGCTGGGCAAGCTCATCGCGACCACCCCGAGCCGCCTGAGTGCGATCGTCCAGGAGCGGCTGATCTTCACCGACACGTCGTTCGCCACCCGCGCGCGGATCGATCACGCGATGGCGATCGCCCGGGAGACCGACGCCGGACTCACCACCTGGAAGACGGCCGACGCGCTCGGCACCGTGCTGGGCGGGGTGCGCCAGGAGTGGCGGGACGAGCTGCACCGGACCATCGCGGCGACGCCGCGGCCCACCATGGTGCTGTGGGGCTCCCGCGACCGGGTCCTGCCGCCGTCCCATCTGGAGCACGCACGGAAGCTGATGCCGCACGCCGAGACCCACCTCATCCCGGGCGTCGGCCACATGCCGCAGATCGAGTGCACGCACGAGTTCGTCGCCCTGATCGCCTCGTTCCTGCGGAATCAGGTGGCCGAGCTCCCGAAGTCCGCGTCGCAGTAGGTCCGCGGCCCGCAGGGGGCTCCCTCGTTCACGGAGGGGTATGCGGACGGGTGCCGCATCATCGGGCGGGCGACAGTGCGCGGACGATCACGGCGGCCTTCGCCGCAGTGGGTACGCGGATGCGGCCGGACCGCGCACCGTCGAGCCCGGCGGCGCGGAGCCGGCGCAGGAGCTCGCCGTAGAGGTCGGCGGCGGCGCGCACGCCGCGCTGGACGTCGCCCGGCAGCCGCGCGATGCCGGCGCGCCCGGCGGCGAGGTCGGCGGCGGCGTCGTCGAGGGCTACGTCGAACGCCTGCTGCGTGAGCTCGGGCAGGTAGGCGCGGCCGAGGCGCAGCTCGTCGTCGGTGAGATCGCGGAGGAAGTTGACCTTCTGGAAGGCGGCGCCGAGGCGCAGAGCGTCGGGCGCGAGCCGGTCGTAGTCCGACGGTGCCACCCCCACCAGGTAGGCGCGCAGGCACATCAGCCCGACGACCTCGGCGGAGCCGTGGATGTACGCGGCGAGCGAATCCGGCGTATGCGGCGCGGGCGTGAGGTCGGCGCGCATGGAGGCGAAGAAGGGCCTGGTCAGCTCGGTGCCGAAGCCGGTCTCGCGGGCGGTTTGGGCGAAGGCGTGCACCACGAGGTTCGCGCTGAAGCCCTCGTCCGTCGCCCGCTCGACCGCCTCCTCCAGCGCGTCGAGGTGGGCCCGCGGATCGGTGGGGCAGGCACCGTCGACGATCTCGTCCGCGACCCGGACCAGCCCGTAGATCGACGTGATGTGGTGGCGCACGCGCCGCGGCATCAGGCGCGCGGCGAGGGAGAACGACGTGGAGTAGTCGCGGATCACCACCGCGGAGGCCGCGACGGCGGCGCGACTGTACTGCTCACTCGGATCCATGCCTCCAGTGTCCCGACCGGCCCTTCGGGCCTGTCAGGGCACCCCGATACGGTGGGTGCATGCGCGTCGCCACCTGGAATGTGAACTCGGTCAAGCAGCGGCACGGCAGGCTGCTCGAGTGGCTGGATGCGCGCCGGCCGGACGTCGTCTGCCTGCAGGAACTCAAGCTGACCGATGACGCCTTCGCGACCCTCATCGGGCCGGACCTCGAGGAGCGCGGCTACGAGTTCGCCACGGCGGGCCAACCGCAGTGGAACGGCTCGGCACTACTGTCCAGGGTGGGCCTCGCGGATGTGGTCGTCGGCATCCCCGGCGCACCCGCGTTCAACGGGATCGTCGAGGGGCGCGCCGTCTCGGGCGTGTGCGACGGGATCCGGGTGCACTCGCTCTACACGCCGAACGGCCGCGAGGTCGACTCCGACCACTACGCCTACAAGCTGGAGTGGCTCGCGGCGCTCGCCGCGCAGGTGAAGGCGGACACCGTGCCCCAGCTGGTCTGCGGCGATCTGAACATCGTGCCGACCGACGCGGACGTCTTCGACCCGGCGGCGTTCGTCGGGCACACCCACGTGACCCCGCCCGAGCGCGCGGCGCTCACGGCGCTCGGCCTCCGGGACGTGGTGCGCGAGCACTGGCCCGACGAGCAGGTGTTCTCGTACTGGGACTACCGCGCCGGCATGTTCAACAAGAACCTGGGCATGCGCATCGATCTCATCCTGGCCAGCGACGACGTCGCCGACCGCACCGCGGCGGCCTGGATCGACCGGCAGGCCCGCAAGGGCAAGGGTCCGTCGGATCACGCCCCCGTGATGCTCGACCTGGACACCGCGCCCGACGGCGACGTCGGCCCGATGGTGCCGCCGCCGTCGGCGGGGCGGGTGTCCCCCCGGGGCGCGAAGCTCCCCCAGGCCAGGGACTGATCGCCGCTACTCCTCCGTGCTGAGCACCTCAGCGACGAAGCCGGTGACCCGCCGGCGCAGATCCGCGAGGTTCTGTTCGCGGATCTCCTCGGTATCGGTGCCCTTGTGGAAGGCGGGCGGCAGCTTGCGCGCGTTGGCGGCGCAGCGGAAGTCCTCGCACACGAGCACGCCGATGGTGTCACCCTTGCGCCCGGCCGGACCGCCCCGTCGGACCGTGTACAGGACGGCCTGGCTGGTGATGGTGACGTCGCGGCACCAGGTGCACATGGCCTTCGCCTTGGGCTTGGTCTCGGCCTGGGTGAGCAGGAGGGTGACGAGGCCCTCGCCGTCGGGCCCGCCGGTGGGCACGCTGACGTAGGCGCGGCGCGGAATCTTCTTGTCGCGCCATCCGACGTATTCGAGCGCGGCGAAGTCGAGGTCGTCGAAGTCCGTCGGGAACGTGACGCGCTTGACCTCGCTCTTGGTGGCGCCACGGAAGGCGTCGATGACCTGCTGCTGGGTTACGGGATCCATGAGTGAACCGTTCTGGTGAACCCGCGATGTCGCGGGTGAGGGAGTGTGAAGGGCAGAGCTGCGCAGCCGGTCCGGTGGATCGGCTGCGGGGCGGGTTCATCTGCCGTGGCGCAGGGCGCCGGACACTCCTCCTCGGTTCATGTCCCCCAGCCTACGCTCCGTGTCACGCGAATTTTTCGGCAAGAGCTTCGAGGCCGCTTTTGTGAATCCACGGCTCACAGCGGCGGGAGGCCGAATTCGGCCTCGTGTCGGTCTGCGCCGTGGATTCACGGACACCGTTCACGCGAAGCGACGGGCCAGCTCGTCCCAGGTCGCGTCGGGCGCGCCGCCGCCGGGGAAGCGGCCGTCGATCTCCAGGATCGCCATCCCGTGCGCGGCCGACCAGAGGGCCTGTGCGGCATGCGGATCACCGGTCACCTCGAAGAACGGGTGTCCCGACCACTCCTCGAGGCCGTCCGGCAGCTCCTCCCGGTCGAGCGGTCCGACGGTGGCGAGCCGGTACAGGTTCGGGTTCTCACGCGCGACGGTGCGGTAGTCCCGGAGCAGCGCCGCGACATCGGAGACGGGGCGCAGCGCCGCGCCGGACTCGGCGAGCGCGACGGCGACCAGCGCGCTCTTGAGGGCGTCCTTGCCCGCGAAGTGCTTGTAGAGCGACGGTGCGCGGATGCCGACCTCGTCCGCGAGATCGCGCATCGTGACGCGCTCCCAGCCGTCGCGCTCGAGCAGCGCGCGGGCGACCTCCACGATCTGGCGCGCACGCGGGGACGCCGTGCGCAGCGGTATCAGCTCGTCTGGGATCACCGGGCGATCGTAGCGAGCACCCGATCGCGCAACGCGGAGTTCATCGCGTCGAAGCCGCTCGCCACGTCGATCGACGCGCCGACGACGGGCACGAGCACGCCGCGGAAGCGCTCGGCCTGGGTGAACCGCGTGCCACCCGCGGTGGCCTCCAGCCGGAAGGAGTGCTCGCCATCGAGCAGCCCGGGCACCAGCACACGGCCCACCCATCGCAGCTCGCGCTCCGGCTCCACCGCCAGGACCTCCGGCCGGAAGCCGGTCTCGGAACCGTCGTTCCGAATCCGGACGTCGAGGTCGCGCCCCACCTCCAGACCATCGGGAGCCGCGGCGCGGATCACGAACGGGTTCCACTGGGGGTACGCGGCGAAGTCGACGAGGACGCGCCAGACCTCGGCCGGGGACGCGGCGATCTCGACCGACCGCTCGACCGTGCGCTCGCGGTACAGCACCACACCCACCCCCACGAGCAGCACGATCACCGCGGCGACGGACAGGATCCACTTCATTGTTCCTCCTTGGCTAACGTTGTTAGCCCAAGGATAGGCGAACAACGTTAGCTTCGCACGGCGGGGGCGGCCGGAGGCAGGTCAGCGCCCCCGGGCGATGTCGAGGGCGGCCTTGGGTCGGGACAGGAGGTACTCGCGCGCGAGGTTGCGGACCCACGCGCGACGGGTGCAGTCGCACTCCGCGCGGACGGCGTCGGCGTCGAGGCCGAGGTGCCGAGCGAGGGCGACGGCCCGTCGGGCGTGGAAGCCCTGGGAGACGAGCAGGACGCGATGGATCCCGAACTCGTCGCGCGCGCGGAGGCAGGAGAGAAAGGTGTCGAGGCCGGCGCCGTCGGTGAGCAGGGCCGAGTCGGGCACGCCGCGCGCGCGAAGCCAGCCCGTCATGACGGCGATCTCATCACCGGAGAGCCCCTCGGAGTTCCCCGAGACCAGGATCTTCTCGACCTTCCCCAATCGCAGGAGCTGCAGCGACGCCTCGAGTCGGCCCTCGACGAAGGAGCCGGGCCGACCGCCCCGCACGGAGGCTCCCAGGGCGATCGCGACGGGGGCGGGCGGCGCTGACGCCGGCGGGTAGAGCGGCCCCGCGCCCGTGATGCCGGTCACCACGGAACGCATCCGCCCGAGCGGGCGGGCGCCTGACGACGCGACGGAACGCATGATCACATCGTACTGAGCACGTAGTTAGGTGAACCTTCACGCGAAGCCCTGCAGGTCCGCGATCTACCGTTAGGCCAGACGCAGTGGTTTCGCGCTAATATTACCGACGAGTAACATCAGGCGTTGAGCCCAGCCCGCGAGGCAGAAAGGTGCACGACGTGGACCAGACGTATTTGGCCGCCGCCGAGTCCGACATCACCCCGCTGAACATCGCCCTCGGCACGATCGGCGCAGTCGCCTTTGCCGTCGCCTGGGCAATCTTCTTCCGCGGGGCATTCCGCATGGTGCGGATCATCGCCCAGGGCCAGTCCGCGAAGGACCGCTGGCTCCCCTTCATCCCCCGCGCCGCGGAGGTCGTGGTCGAGTTCCTCGCCCACACCAAGATGATCAAGAACCGGACCGTGGGCATCGCCCACTGGTTCGTCATGGTCGGCTTCCTCGCCGGCATGGTCTTCTGGTTCGAGGCGCTCCCGCAGACCTTCGACCCGACGTTCCACTGGCCGGTCGTCGGCTCGTGGCCGGTGTACCGCCTGATGGACGAGGTCCTCGGCATCGCGACGTTCCTCGGCATCCTCGTGCTCATCGTGGTGCGCCAGGTCAAGCACCCGCGCAATCCCGCGCTGTTCTCGCGCTTCGCCGGCAGCAAGTTCCTGCCCGCGTACACGATCGAGGCCATCGTGCTGTCCGAGGGCGTCGGCATGATCCTGGTGAAGGCGAGCAAGATCGCCACCTACGGCGACGCGAATCCGGTCACCGACTTCTTCACCCGCCACGTCGCGACCCTGCTGCCCGCGAGCCCGACGCTGATCACCGTCTTCGCCTTCATCAAGCTAATCTCCGGCGTCCTGTTCCTCATCCTGGTGGGCAGCAACCTCACCTGGGGCGTCGCGTGGCACCGCTTCTCGGCCTTCTTCAACATCTACTTCAAGCGCGACCTGGGCAGCCGGCGCGCACTGGGCGCCGCCAAGCCGATGATCTCCAACGGCAAGGTCCTGACCATGGAGAACACCGACCCGGATGTCGACAACCTCGGCGCCGGGAAGATCGAGGACTTCTCCTGGAAGGGCTGGCTGGACTTCACGACCTGCACCGAGTGCGGCCGCTGCCAGAGCCAGTGCCCCGCGTGGAACACCGGCAAGCCCCTGAGCCCGAAGCTGCTCATCATGGGCCTGCGCGACCACGGCTACGCGAAGGCCCCGTACCTGCTGGCCGGCGGCCGCACGGACCCGTCGGGCGAGCAGATCGGCCTCGTCGACGCCGAGGGCAACCCGGACGAGGCGAAGCTCGACAAGATCCCCGCCGAGGCCCGCGCCGAGGCCGAGCGCGCCCTGGTCGGGCCCGCCGGCGAGGACGGCGCCCTGGGCGGCGTCATCGACCCCGAGGTCCTCTGGTCCTGCACCACCTGTGGCGCGTGCGTCGAGCAGTGCCCCGTCGACATCGAGCACGTCGACCACATCGTCGACATGCGCCGCTACCAGGTGCTCATCGAGTCGGAGTTCCCGCACGAGCTGGCCGGCCTGTTCAAGAACCTCGAGAACAAGGGCAACCCCTGGGGCCAGAACTCCAGCCAGCGCACCGCCTGGATCGACGAGATGGACATCGACATCCCGGTATACGGCCAGGACGTCGAGTCCTTCGACGGCTTCGAGTACCTCTTCTGGGTCGGCTGCGCCGGCGCCTTCGAGGATCGCGCCAAGAAGACCACCAAGGCCGTCGCCGAGCTCCTCGACGTCGCGGCCGTGAACTTCCTGGTGCTGGGCCAGGGCGAGACCTGCACCGGCGACTCGGCCCGTCGCGCCGGCAACGAGTTCCTGTTCCAGATGCTGGCGCAGCAGAACATCGAGCAGCTCGACGAGGTCTTCGACGGCCTGCCCGCGAAGCAGCGCAAGATCGTCGTGACCTGCGCCCACTGCTTCAACGCTCTCGGCAACGAGTACCCGCAGGTGGGCGGCCAGTACGAGGTCGTGCACCACACGCAGCTGCTCAACAAGCTGGTCCGCGAGAAGCGCCTCGTGCCCGTCGCGCCCCCGTCGGAGGACGTGACCTACCACGACCCCTGCTACCTCGGCCGGCACAACCAGGTCTACGAGGCCCCGCGTGAGCTGATCGGCGCCTCGGGCGCCACGCTCAAGGAGATGCCGCGGCACCTCGAGCGGTCCATGTGCTGTGGCGCCGGTGGCGCGCGCATGTGGATGGAGGAGCAGCTCGGCAAGCGGATCAACATCGACCGCGTCGACGAGGCCCTGAACACGCTCTCGAGCTCGCCGGAGGCCACCCCGAAGAAGATCGCGACCGGCTGCCCGTTCTGCCGCGTCATGCTCTCCGACGGAGTGACCGCCCAGACCGCAGACGACGAGGCCGCCGCGCCCGAGGTCGTCGACGTCGCGCAGATGCTCCTCGAGTCCGTCAAGCGCGGGCTCCCCGAGGGCATCGTCGTGGGCAACCCGAACCGCAAGGTCTCCGACGGTGCCTCCGCCCTCGCGGAGGCGCCCGCCGAGGCCCCCGCGTCGGCTCCGGCCGCCGCGCCCGCCGCGTCGGCGCCCGCGGAGCCGGCGGAGAAGAAGGAGGCGAAGCCCGCGGTCGGCCTCGGCCTGGCCGGGGGCGGCAAGCGCCCCGGCGGCCCGAAGAAGCCCGGCGGCGCCAAGCCCGCTGCCCCGGCTGCACCGGCAGCCGAGTCCGCACCGGCCGCCGAGTCCGCTCCGGCAGCGCCCGCGAAGCCCGCGGTCGGCCTCGGTCTCGCCGGGGGCGCGAAGCGTCCGGGCGCGAAGAAGCCCGGCTCCGCGCCCGCCGCAGCTCCGGCCGCCGAGTCCGCCCCCGCGGAGACCCCGGCCGCTCCGGCGGCGGAGGCGCCCGCCGCTCCGGCAGCGCCTGCGAAGCCCGCGGTCGGGCTGGGGATCGCCGGCGGCGCGAAGCGCCCGGGCGCGAAGAAGCCCGGCGGAACGAAGCCCGCAGCGGCCGCAGCTCCTGCCCCCGCAGCACCCGCCGCCCCCGCTGCCGAGCCCCCCGCCACCCCGGCCGCTGAGGCCCCCGCAGCCGAAGCGCCCTCCGCCCCGGCGGAGGCACCGGCCGAGGACCGCACGCTGACCACCGCGGGCGAGTCGAAGGCCAAGGGCTTCGGCATCGCCGCGGGCGCCAAGCGCCCCGGCGCCACGAAGCCGGGTGCTCCGAAGCCAGCGCCTGTGACGGATTCGGCACCCGCAGCGGCTGAGACGCCGGTCACACCCGAGCCGGCGGCCGAGGTCGCGGAGGAGGCCCCCGCGGCGGCACCGGAGGCGGCACCGCCGGCCCCGGAAACCCCAGCTGACCAGCCGAAGGCACCGTCGGGCGGCAGCGACCGCACGGTGGCGACGGAGGGTGAATCGAAGGCCAAGGGCTTCGGGATCGCGGCGGGCGCGAAGCGTCCCGGCGGCCGGAAGTGATCGAAGCTCCCCGACGGACTTTCGCTTCTGCGGCAGGATGTACGCGTGCCTGAGTACGTGACTTACGAGGAGTTCGGCCGGCGGTTCTTCGAGATCGCCGTGAACGAGGAGCGTGTGGGCTCCGCGTTCGCCGATATCGCCGGTGGCGATTTCACCGTGGGCCCGATCCCGTCGGGCCCCGGTGGAATGGCCAAGGTGTGGGCGCAGGTCGAGATCGACGAGCCGCAGCTCACCCGCCAGGTCGGCGAGCTCATCACCTTCACGGTGAAGATCCCGCTGCGCATCGGACTGCTGATCGACCTCAAGGTCGACCGGATCCGCTACGACGTGGCCGGCCTCATCACGCTGCCGCTCACCGTGCGCGCCGCGGCGCCGCTGGAGCTGCGGATCGAGGTCGACCCGCCGAAGCCCAAGGACGTGTGGGTCGACGTGGAATCGCGCACCATCCGCGGCTCGATCGTGCGCGTCGTGGCCAGCGTCGATTCGGAGATCCGTCGCTTCATCGCCCAGTACGTGGCGGAGGAGATCGACAAGCCCGAGGTCAAAAAGGCGCGGATCATCGACGTCTCCGAGGAGCTCGGCCGCGCGTTCCACAACCTCGGCGACGGGGCTCCGGCCGCCTCCGAGGTGGTCGAGCCCACCGAGATCCTCCACGCCCCCAGCGACTGACTCGGGGAAGCGCGAGAAGGGCTGATTCCCCGGGGTCTCAGCCCGCGTCGGCGTCGACGACGCGTTGGATCGCGGCGCCGTAGGTCGCGACCAGTTCCTCGGGTGTCGGCTCCAGGAACAGTGGCGCGCCGACCAGGTAGCGCATGAAGGACAGACCGAACATCGTGCTGGCGACCACCCGCGCCGTCTCCTTGGTGACACCGGCGTGCTTCGTCAGTGTCGGGATCATCGCCGAGGAGACGAACTCGCCGAAGGTCCTCGACGCCCCCTCGTCCGCGTCGACCGCGGCGCGGAGCAGTGCGCGGAACGCCTCGGAGGTCTCGGGCCCCTCCCAGACGGAGAGCGCGGCCCGGACCAACCGCTCCCCCACGCCCTCGCGCGGACCGTCGAGCGCGGCGATGATGATCTCCTCCGGGTCGACGGGCATGCTCATCACGCCTCGGAACAGGCCCTTCTTGTTGCCGTAGTAGTACGACACCAGCGCCACGTCGACGCCCGCACGGGCCGCGATGGCGCGGATCGTGGCGCGGTCGTAGCCCAGCTCGGCGAAGAGCTCGCGCGCCGCATCGAGGATGTCCGCCTTGGCGGTGCTGGTGCCCGCTCGTCTGCCTGTGGCCATGCCCCGATCCTAACAGTATTTCAACGCCTGTTGACTTCTGTTCCCCGGCGGCCGTACTCTCGGGTTCATCACACGTTGAATTACTTGGAGGTGCTCCACCATGAGCAAGTCCCACGCCACGCTCGCGGCGGCCTTCGCCGGACTGGCGATCGTCATCCCGCTGATCGTCCTGCTGTTCACCGCACCGTCGTCGCACGGCAAACCGCGTGACCTGCCGATCGGGGTCGTCGGCCCGGCCGCCACCGCGGAGCAGGTCGGGCAGCGACTCGATGCGCAGCAGCCCGGCGGCTTCGAAGTGCATTCCTACGACTCGGAGGCGGCGCTGGTCCAGGCCGCGCAAGACCGCGAGGTGTACGGCGGCATCGTGCCCGCCGTCCCCGGCGCCCAGGGGGCGCAACCGAAGGCCGTCGTAGCCAGCGGCGCCTCGCCCGCCGTCGCCCCGATGATCACCCAGATGGCCACCGCGATGGCGCAGGGCCAGGAGGTGCGAACCGTCGAGGTCGCGCCGCTCTCCGCCGACGACCCGCGCGGCGCCGGCTTCGGCTCGATCGTGATGCCCGTCTTCCTCTCCGGCATGGTGCTGGCGCTGTCGACCGTCCTGATCGGCGGCCACCCGAAGATCGTCGCCGCGGCCCTGCCCGTCGGCGCCGCGGTCGTGGGCGCGGCGGCCGTGGGCGCCGCGATGTGGATCGGCGTGCTGCCCGGGGGCTTCTGGGGCCAGTGGCTCGCGATGAGTGCGGGCATGCTCGCCATCGGGTCGACGGTCGCGGGCCTGGTCTCCCTGTTCGGCACCAAGGGCATCGCGCCCGCGGCGCTGCTGTTCATGCTGATCGGCATGCCGCTGGCGGGTATCGCCATGCCCCCGGAGTTCCTGCCGCACATCTGGGCGACGCTCGGCCAGAGCCTGCCGATCGGCGCCACGGGCACGGCCCTGCGCAGCGCGGCCTTCTTCGCCGACGGTGGACTCATCGGCGCCGGGGCCGGCGCCGCGTTCGCGGTGCTCGGCGCCTGGGTCGCGGTGGGCTACGCACTGCTCGTGATCGGCGCGGCCAAGCACCGGGCGCAGCGGGGCGCACCGTCGGACAACACCGAGGTGAGCGAAAAGGATTTGCCGCAGCCTGCGACGATATAGCCCATGAGCCGACCGCATGTGCCCCACATCCGCACCGAACTCAAGCCGCTCGAGCAGTCCGCCAAGCTGCAGAACGTGCTGTACGAGATCCGTGGACCCGTGGTGGCACAGGCGGCTCGGCTCGAGGCGCAGGGGCACCGCATCCTCAAGCTGAACATCGGTAACCCGGCGACCTTCGGTTTCGAGGCGCCGGACTCCATCGTCCGCGACATGATCCACGCGCTGCCCACCTCGCAGGGCTACAGCGAGTCGCAGGGCATCGCCTCCGCGCGACGGGCCGTGGTGACGCGGTACGAGGAGGTCCAGGACTTCCCGTACTTCGACATCGGCGACGTGTACCTCGGCAACGGGGTCTCGGAGCTGATCACGATGACGCTGCAGGCGCTGCTGAACAACGGCGACGAGGTGCTGATCCCCGCGCCCGACTACCCGCTCTGGACGGCCATGACGTCGCTCTCCGGGGGCACGCCCGTGCACTACATGTGCGACGAGGACAACGACTGGAACCCGTCCGTCGAGGACATCGAGGCGAAGATCACACCCCGCACCAAGGCGATCGTCGTGATCAACCCGAACAACCCCACGGGCGCGGTCTACTCGCGGGAGACGCTGCAGCAGATCGTCGAGGTGGCGCGCAAGCACTCGCTCCTGGTCCTGGCCGACGAGATCTACGATCGCATCCTCTACGACGGTGCCAAGCACATCTCCATCGCCGAGCTCGCCCCGGACCTGTTGGTGTGTACCTTCAACGGGCTGTCGAAGGCGTACCGGGTGTGCGGCTACCGCGCCGGCTGGATGGTGCTCACCGGGCCCAAGGACCACGCCTCCGGCTTCATCGAGGGCCTGACCCTGCTCGCCTCGACCCGCCTGTGCCCCAACGTTCCCGCGCAGCACGCGATCCAGGTGGCGCTCGGCGGCTACCAGTCGATCAACGATCTGATCCTGCCGGGCGGGCGGCTGCTGGAGCAGCGCGACGTCGCCTTCGACAAGCTCAACGCCATCGACGGGGTGAGCTGCGTCAAGCCGAAGGGCGCGCTGTACGCCTTCCCGAAGCTGGACAGGGAGGTGCACGAGATCCGCGACGACGAGCAGATGGTCCTCGACCTGCTCAACCAGGAGAAGATCCTCCTCGTCCAGGGCACGGGCTTCAACTGGCCCACGCCCGACCACCTCCGCGTGGTGACTCTCCCCTGGGCTCGTGACCTCGCGGAGGCCCTCGATCGTTTCGGCAACTTCCTGAGTTCGTACAAGCAGAAGTAGGGTATCGGCGTGACAGCCGACCACGACCACGACGAGCACGACGACGCCGCAGCGCACGTGCACAGCCATTCGCTGACCAACATCTCCCTCGGGAGATGGGCGTCGCGCGTGGTGGTCGGCCTGCTCGCCGTGATCGGCGTCCTCGTCGTCGCGGGCGTGATCCTCCTCTGGCCGTCGCAGATCCGGGTCGACGTACCCTCGGGGCCGCAGACGCCCACGCTGGCCAACGGCGAGGTCGCCGAGCAGCTGGTCGGCGACTGCGACTTCTCGCCGACGGGCAACGGCCAACTCAGCGAGACCGAGCCGCACCCGGTGCTCAACGCCGACGGCGGCTGCCTCAACAGCTCCGTCAGGATCACCAGCGGCCCGGACGCCGGAAAGTGGACGATGTTCTCCATCGGCACGCAGCGGATGAACATCTCCGCCGTGCCCGGCAGGACCGCGCCGGACGCGCCACCGTCGGGCATCGACCGGTCGCGTCCGGCCACCCCTGGGACGGGACAACCCGACCTTTCGCCCGGCACGAAGATCGTGATGAGCTGGAACGGGGGCGGCGTGGCCGGCTCCCCGACGAACTACGCCTTCTACGACTACGCGCGCGGCATCTCGCTATGGGTGTGGGGCCTGGTGTTCGCGGCCGTCGTGATCGCGGTGGCACAGTGGCGCGGCCTCCGGGCGCTGCTGGGGCTCGCGCTCTCGGGCGTGGTGATCGTCTTCTTCGCGCTGCCGTCGATCCTCGACGGGCACTCGGCCGTCTGGGTGGCGCTGGTCGCGTCGGCGGTGATCCTCTACCTGGTGCTGTACCTGGCCCACGGCGTCTCGCTGCGGACGTCGGCAGCCCTGTTGGGCACGCTCTGTTCGCTCGCGGTCTGCGGCGTGCTGGCCTGGCTCGCCACGGCCACCACTCAGGTCACCGGGCTGAGCAGCGAGGACACCACCAATCTGCAGGCCTACGCCGTGACGGTCTCGACCTCCGGGGTGCTGCTCGCGGGATTCATCATCGGAGCGCTCGGCGTGCTCAACGACGTGACGATCACCCAGTCGTCGGCGACGTTCGAGCTCGCGAAACTGTCCCCGAAGTCCTCGCGGCGCCGCACCTTCCTCTCCGCCATGCGCGTGGGCCGCGACCACATCGCGTCGACGGTCTACACCCTGGTCTTCGCCTACGTCGGCACGGCACTGCCGCTGCTGCTGCTCTTCTCCATCGCGGGCCGCCCGCTGGGGCAGGTGCTCACGTCGGACTCGGTGGCGATCGAGCTGGTCCGCGCCTTCGTCGGCGGCATCGGCCTCGCCCTGTCCGTGCCGCTGACCACCGCCATCGCGACGCTGCTCGCGAAGCCGAAGCGCGTCGCCGTGAGCGCCGAGGCCGCCGAGCGCTACACGCGGGCCCACCCCGACGCCGACCCGTCGGAGATCCGGGTGCGCGAGCGCCGCGCCGCCGCGCGGTCGGCGGCGGCACCCGCCGGGGCGCCCGACGGTGCCGACGCGCCCTCGGAGCAGTCCCCGGTCGAGCCTGCGGAGCCGGTGGGCCCCCCGCCGGCCGCGAGCGCCCCGCCGGCCGCGAGCGCCGCGGATCCGCAGCCCGCCACGGGAGCGTTCCCCGTCGCCCCGCGCCCCACGCCACCCTCCGCGCGTCGCGCCGAGCGGCCGGTCGCGCCGCCCGCCTCCCCGGCTCCCCGGCCGGGCCGCCGACGTCTACCGTCGGGACCGATCCCCGCGCCCCCGCGGCCCCAGCCGCGCCCGCCGGTGCTGCCGGATCCTCCGGCGCAGGACCCGCCGCCGCGCCGCGGTCGGCACTCCGCCGACTGACCCGAGGATCAGTGCTGGAAGTTCAGGTACGCCTTCGACGGTGTCGGTCCACGCTGGCCCTGGTACTTCGACCCCACTGTTGAGCTGCCGTAGGGGTTCTCGGCCGGGCTGGTCAGCCGGAACAGGCACAGCTGGCCGATCTTCATGCCCGGCCACAGCGTGATCGGCAGGTTCGCGACGTTCGACAGCTCCAGCGTGATGTGCCCCGAGAAGCCGGGGTCGATGAAGCCGGCGGTCGAGTGCGTGAGCAGGCCGAGGCGGCCCAGCGAGGACTTGCCCTCGAGGCGTCCGGCCAGGTCGTCGGGCAGGGTGCACACCTCGAGCGTGGAGCCGAGCACGAACTCGCCCGGGTGCAGCACGAAGGGCTCCCCCTCCGCGGGCTCGACCAGCGAGGTCAGCTCGTCCTGCCGTTGCTTCGGGTCGATGTGGGTGTACCGGGTGTTGTTGAACACCCGGAACAGGCCGTCGAGCCGCACGTCCACGCTCGACGGCTGCACCATCTGCGGGTCGAAGGGGTCGATCCCCAGGTGGCCGGATTCCACGTTGGCGTGGATGTCGCGATCGGAGAGCAGCACGACTTCAGCGTAGGGCAGGCCTTCCGCGGCGCGAGAATTGCCACGGGTAACGATCCCCGGCCGCGCGCCGACCATAAGGCATGAAGCCCGCACAGTTCGTGCTCCCGGCCCTCATCGCCCTCGCCCTCTCCGCGTGCGGTTCCGGGTCCGACGGTCCGCCGACGGCCAGCGTGCCTCCGCCGGTCACGGCGCCGGTCACGGCGCCGGAGGGCACCGCATCGGTGCCGGTCACGGCCTCGGACACCGTCGCCCCCGCGAACCCGGCCGGGTCGGCGCCCGCGCCGGCGGGAATCGTCGCCGACCCGGCCGATCGGTATCGGGCCGCGGCCGGCGGCGGGGGCGTGTACTTCTTCACCCCGACCCGCAACATCGCGTGCGGGCTCGACGCCGCCCTGGTGGGATGCCAGGTCGGGACCACCGTGATACCGCCCGGCGCGACCTGCGACCAGGGCGACGGTCCGGGGGCCATGCCCGTCGAACACCTGTCGAAGGGCTACGCCTCCCAGGACGGCGGCCCGTTCACCCCGTCCTGCTTCAACCAGGGCGTTTTCGCCCTGCTGCGCGACCAGAAGACCCTCGAATACGGGCACAGCGTGACGGCGGGCGGCATGACCTGCACCTCCGAACGGCGCGGCGTGACGTGCCGCCGCGGTGGTCACGGATTCTTCGTCTCGGCGCAGAGTTTCGAGCGGTGGTGACGGCCCGGCGACGCCGACGGCGACCGTGCTAGTGTTGCCGGTACGCGCGACCCGTCGTTGGACGGCGCCGCGACTGCCGATGTAGTTCAATGGTAGAACTCCTGCTTCCCAAGCAGGTAGCGCGGGTTCGATTCCCGTCATCGGCTCCACCAATGACCTGCACGAATGTGGGTCCGCAAGCTCAAATCAGGCCCCCGATCCGGCCTCGGTGTCACAGGATGTCACAACTGCTCCCAAACTCGCCGCGGCCTTGCGCAGCTCGTCGTCCTGGCTGTGCGCGTACGTCCGCTGTGTGAAGCTCGCGTCCGTGTGCCCGAGCCAGTACGCGATCACCGCCATCGGCACGCCCCGCAGGTGCATCGCGGTCGCCGCGGAGTGCCGGGCGTCGTGCAGCCGGATCTGCCGCACCCCGGCCTCGTCGGTGATCTCGTGCCACAGTCGGCCGATCGTGTTCGGGAAGTACGCGCGGCCGGCCTCGTCGGCGACGACGTACCCCTCAGCGCTGTACGCCTCCCCCAGCGCGAGCCGCTCGACCGCCTGGCGCTTCCGGGCATTCTTGAGCACGGTCACCAGGCCGGCGTCCACGGGCAACGTCCGGCGGCCCGCGGCCGTCTTCGGCGCGTTCTCCTCCACCGCGCCGTCGACCACGGTCTTGCTCACCACAGCGCGGCTGGTGGTCACCGTGATGATTCCGGCGGTGAGGTCGACGTGCTCCCACCGCAGGCCGGAGATCTCGCCTCGGCGGAACCCGGACAGGGCGAGGTACGCGAGCTGCCCGACGCGGTGCCCGTCGGCCTTGGCGAGCACCTTGCGGATCTCGTCGGGCGTGTAGGTGTCCATCTGCTTGGTGGTCAGCGGTAGCTTCTTGATCTTCTCCGCGACGTTGCGACCGAGTTCGCGCCGCTCGATGCCGTAGTCGAGGGCCGCGACGAGGTTCTCGAGCATCTTGTTCACCGACCGCGCCGCCCAGGGCTTCCGTGCGCGGCCGGCCTCGGTGAGGCTGCCGCCCTTGCGCATGGTCTCGATCAGCTCGTCGACGTGACGGCGGGTGAGCTTCTGCGCGGCGAGATCGCCGAGCTGCTCGCGCACCGGGGCGAGGTTGTACTCGTAGCTACTACGCGTGGTGCCTCGGACGTTGTGCAGCGAGCCGAGCCAGTCGGCGCACAGCTCGTCGACGGTGACAGCCTTGCGCGGCACGTACGTGTCATCGGCGACCTGCCCGGCGATCTCGGTCAGCGCGTCCTTCGCAGCCTTCTCCGTTGGGAACCGTCGTCGTACCTGCCGGCGGCGGCCGGTCTCCGGGTGCACTCCGGCGTCCACGACCAGTTCGTAGCGGATGATCGTCTTGCCGGTGCGCCGATCGAGGACTTCTCGCTTGCGGATCTGTGGCGGGAGCTGCTGCCTACCCATCGTCCACAACAATCAGTCCGGCATCGCGTGCCTCAATTTCGGCCGCTATTTTGGAGCGAACCGCCTCCTGCAATAGGTCTATGTCTCGCGTGTCCCGAAACTCAATCGCAGCGGCCCTCGCGAACTGACGCACCTCCTCGATTTTCCGCGCCTGGGAGGCCGGGCGATTGGCCTCTCGATACCGACCTCCGTCGACACCTTCGACCATCGGCTCAATCCCCGAAAACCATTGCAGTGCAGCAATAGCCGTCATCTTGAGGCCCGGCAGAAGCTCAACCTCGCCGTCGGCCAGTTGGTCACCGAATAACAACACAGCGGGCGACGTATCCAGGGCGGCTGATAGCGATATCAGCTCGGCGACATCGAGCGTCTTCTTCCGGCCGGTCTCGAGGTCGCTAATCACGGCGCGGGAGATCGTCTTGCCGAATTGCGCAGTCCTGTCCGAGAGCTGTGCCGCGGTGAGACCGCGCTTGGTCCGCGCGACCCGCACTGCCGCCGCTACACGTGCAGGCAGGTCTGCATCCTGCCGAACTTCATCTCTACTCGTCATAGACACGCACGGTAGTGGACTCTTGCGTACTTGTCACGATTGTGGTTGCCTTACGAGCACGAGCCCTTCCGCTCGTAGAAACCACGAACCCAAAGGGAATCGATGATGCCCACCAACCTGCCGAATCCTCCGGTACCGCTCCTGAACGATCACGCCGATGTAGGCGCCCAACTCAAGGTCAGCCGGTCGACCGTCTTCGCCCTCTGGAAGTCCGGCGCACTCGCAAGCGTCACGATCGGCAAACGGCGCTTCAGCACCGACAAGCAGATCGCCGAGTACATCGACCGCCTCGAAGCCGGCGTCGCATGACGCACTACTGGGCGCTCGTCGTGTTCCTCGCCGTGCTCGCGGTCATGGCCGCCGCATCAGACGCGGACCAGCGCCGGCGCGCGCGGTACGCCGCCCTCGACGAGAACGCCGACCTCTGCCGCGGCCAGCAGGTCGACCGCACCCCGGAAATGAGAGCGGCCCCGGTGCATCCCGCCAAGAACGCCACCGAGGCCATCAACCAGATCACCCACCAACAGGAGAACCAGTAATGAGCACGGTAGACCAGCACGCCGACGCGCGTCGAACGCGACGGCTCACCACCGTCATCGAGTACGCCGACGGGACCGCCCATATCGTCGTCGACCCCACCGACCGCCGCGACACCTTCGCCGCGTTCCTCCGCGACTACTTCGACGGCGACATCGCCATCGCCGCCGCGCCCGACGAGTACCTGCCGCACGATCCCGCCACGCTCGTACGGCTCGGCATCAACGCCGCCGAGTACGCCGGCACCGCGCACGCGATCGCCCAGCTCGTCGGCTTCGACCCGCACGACGGCGCCATGATCCTCGACGTCGTCGCGGCCGCGCTGGAGGTCGCCCGGTGATCGCCGAGCCGAAACGCGACGCGCCCGCCCGAAACGAGGCCTCCGACGTGCTGCACCTGTGGTTGTCCGCGTGCGCAACGGCGACGCTGTGCGGGCTGCCCGGGACGCCCAACCGCCCCGTCACCGGACCAGCCGGGCGACGGAAAGCGCGCAAGTACACCGACTGCCGTTACCTGCGCGCCCTCGAGGAACAGCTCTCCACCTGACCGCCCGGTGTCGTGGCGGCGGGGGATACGCCCACCACCAGGGCCGCCGCCACGACACCGGGACACCACCCAACCCGATTCGGAGACAAGGAATCCCGCCGAACATGACCACCGAAGACCCCTCATGGTGGGCACGCCACTACGGCAAACACGAGATCGAGGTGTTCCGCTGCAAGCCCGGCAGCAAGGTGCCGGCCGGTGGCCGCGGCCACCTCGACGCCACCACAGACGACGAACAGATCCAGCGATGGTGGCCTGCAGGGGCCGACTGGAACATCGGCGGCCGGCCCCCGGCGGACATCGTCGTACTCGACATCGACACCGTCGAAGGGCACGGCGTCGACGGCATGGCGAACCTCCTCGACCTCGCCGCCGGCCGCCCGATCCCCTGGCACTCCGTCACCGCGATGTCCCCCACCGGCTCCCTGCACCTGTGGGTCGAGCACCCCGGCCCGTACCGCGGACGCCTCTGCGACGGCGTCGACATCAAGGGCCACGGCGGGTACGTCGTACTGCCCCCGTCGGTGCACCCCAACGGCGGCCGGTACGCCTGGATCAGTAGCCCCGAAGCGTACATCGAGCAGCCGGCCGAGTGGCTCGCCGACGCGATCCGTCCGCAGCAGCGGATCCCGGTGGCGCGCCCGCTGTCTCGGCCGCGTGCCCTCCTGCCTCCGCTGCTTCGGGGCTCGTCGATCGCCGATGAGTTCACCGCGAACACCACGTGGGCCGAGATCCTCGGCCCGCACGGGTGGCGGCTCGCTCGCGGCACCGGCGACGACGACGGGAGCGTCTGGCTCCACCCCGCGGCCACGTCGGCGTGCTCCGCGACGGTCCGCAACGGCTGCCTGTTCGTGTACTCGACGAACACCCCGTTTGAGGTCACCGAGCACGGCGACACCCACGGCTACACCAGGTTCCGGGCGCACGCCGTGCTCGATCACGCCGGCGACCTCGCGGCGGCAGCGCGCGCCGCGCGCACCGGCAGGGCGGGGGCAGCATGACGTTCACGCCCGCGACCGACGACGAGGCGCTGCAGCTCGAGGAGGCGGTTCGGTACCACCTGCTCGTACGCCATGCACGCGACGAGGCCGATCGCCGATACGAGGAGAGCAATCGCGCGCAGGTCGAACTCCCGCCGCGCCGACGTCTCGACGCGTTCACCGCTGAGCCGGACCCGTTGACCGCCTGGCGCATCAGCGGGCTGCAGCCCGCGGGCGCGCGGGCACTGCTGGCCGCCCAGTACAAGGCCGGCAAGACGACCCTCGTCGGCAACGTGATCCGCTCCCTCGCAGACGGTGACCCGTTCCTCGGTCGGTACGAGGTGGTGCGTCCCGATCGTGTGGCGCTGCTCGACGACGAACTCGACGAGAACATGCTCCGGATCTGGCTTCGCGAACAGGGAATCGAGAACGGCCAACAGGTCGACGTCTACTCGCTCCGCGGCCGCCTCGGATCGTTCAACATCCTCGACGACGCGACCCGCGCACGCTGGGCCGAACACCTCGCGGGCGTCGAGTACGTGGTGCTCGATTGTCTGCGCCCCGTGCTCGATGCGCTCGGCCTCTCCGAGGACAAGGACGCCGGGCGTTTCCTCGTCGCATTCGACGCGCTGCTGTACGAGGCGGGAGCCAAGGAGGCGCTCGTCGTTCACCACATGGGCCACCAAGGCGAGCGGACCCGCGGCGACTCCCGGCTTCTCGACTGGCCCGACGTCGGCTGGAAGATCCTCCGCGCCGAGCCTGACAATCCCGCGTCGGCTCGGTTCTTCTCGGCCTACGGCCGCGGGGTGGACATCCCGGAGGGGCGCATGATCTTCGACGAGGGCTCGCGGAGACTGAGCTACTCGGGCGGGTCACGCCGGGACGAGAAGGCCGAGGCGGCGTTGTCCGCCATCGTCGAGGTGCTTGCCGAGCGTGCCGTCGCCGCGGCGCCGGCAGCGGCGCTCAGCGGCCGTGAGATCAAGGCGGCGCTCGCCGACAGTGAGCACAGCAAGCACGCGATCGACGCCGCCCTGAAGCTGCGAAGCGCACGCGAACTGTTGGCGACGGAGGACGGTCCGAGGGGTGCGAAGCTCCATCGGATCGCGCGCCCGTGTGCGTCATGCGGAAATCCGCTGACCGCGGGACAGATCGGGCGGCACCTCACCTGTGTCGCCGCTGGTAGGAGCGGCGGGGGTGCGGCATGACCCATCAGTGTCCCGAGTGTCCCGGCAGTGTCCCCAGTGTTTCAGGGGACGCTGGGTGTTCAGTGTCCCAGTGTCCCAGCGCTTCTATAGGCGCGGGACACGGGACACACACCCGAAAGCCACTCGGAGCACTCGACCCCGAAGCCGTGATCGACGCCCTCGCCGCGATCCTCGCCGGCACCCCGAAGCTCGACGGCGCCGCGTGCGATCGGCAACACGCCCTGTTCGACGCGGCACGCCCCGGCGAGGCCCCCGACGACGTCGGGTACCGCCACGGCGCGGCCGCGACGATCTGTCAGACCCGCTGCCCAGCACTCGAGGACTGCACGCGCTGGCTCGACTCACTCCCCGCACGGCATCGCCCGCACGGCGTCGTCGCCGGGCGCATCCCCGAGCCGGCTCGCATCGCCGGTCGACCCCGAAAGGACCCGCGATGAACACCCCTGCCGCTCGACGGTGCCGGAGCTGCTCGCTCGAGCTGCACGACGCCGCCACCACCGACATGTGCGACGACTGCGCCGAGCCCGCCCCATCGCGCCCGCCGGCACCCGCACCGCCGCCGCTGCGCCCCGTCACCGTCGACTCGGCCAACAGTCGCCGCCCCGGCGTCGCGCACCTTCGCCTCAACCGATAAGCCCACCTCCCGAACGGAGATCCCACCGTGAACATCCGCATCAAGTCCCTCACTCAGCGGCCCGACAACCGCGGCGACGTCACCGTGACCGTCGCCATCCGCAACCACCGCCTGACGCTGTCGCTCAACGGTGTCGGCCGCGTCGAACTCGACCGCGCCGGCGCCCGCCGCGACCTCGAATCGACTGCGGAAATTCCGCAGTCGGACGAGCGGGTCTCGGGGGACGGCCGAGTACGGTGCCGGAGCTGCTCGCTCGAGCTGCACGACGCCGCCACCACCGACATGTGCGACGACTGCGCCGAGCCCGCCCCATCGCGCCCGCCGGCACCCGCACCGCCGCCGCTGCGCCCCGTCACCGTCGACTCGGCCAACAGTCGCCGCCCCGGCGTCGCGCACCTTCGCCTCAACCGATAAGCCCACCTCCCGAACGGAGATCCCACCGTGAACATCCGCATCAAGTCCCTCACTCAGCGGCCCGACAACCGCGGCGACGTCACCGTGACCGTCGCCATCCGCAACCACCGCCTGACGCTGTCGCTCAACGGTGTCGGCCGCGTCGAACTCGACCGCGCCGGCGCCCTGCAGCTCGCCCACTTCATCGCCGACGAAGGCGGCCAGCTCCGATGAACGTGCCACCGTGCGACTGCGACTGCCACCGCTGGTTCTGCCCCGACGGCCTCGGCTGCTGCGACGGCTACTGCGACATGTGCGGCGGCCTCGGCGGCGGCGATGACACTATGCCCCGACATCCCGACTTCGACTGCGGCTGCGACCCGATCTGCGGCACCCACCAGGCCACACCGTGAACCTCAGCCCCGACGAGGTCCGCGCCGCCCTGTTCCTCGCCCGGCATCACCGCGCCCGCGGGCTCCCCGTGCCGCCGAAGGTCGCCGTCTTCGTCCAACGCCTCGAACTCGAAATGCACTGTTCCCCAAGAGGAACAGGCCAACCATCCGCCGTGGCATCCTCGGACCTAGTCGGAACCACCGAAGCCGCCCGCATCCTCGGCTGCACCCCACGGCACGCCCGAACGCTCGCACCCCGCCTCGGCGGAACACGCATCGCAGGGCGATGGATGATACCCAAAACCGCACTCCCACAGGAGGACCCATGAAGAACGACGAAGCCGGCACCGGCAGCGGCGGCCAGTACCTCGACGACGTCGAACAACGCCTCGGCGACCTCACCGTCGAAGAGTTCCGCACCCTCACCCGGCAGGTCTTCCAGGAGAGCGCCGTCGACCTCAAGGAGCAGGCCGCGACCGCGCTCCGCGACTACGTCGGCCGCAACACCGCGACCGTCAACGACCCGGACAAGCCCGCCGCCGACAAGCCCGACCCCGCCTTGAAGTCCGGCGCCGCCGCCGAGGAAGAACCCCTCGCACCCGGCGAGAAGAAGCGACAGGCCACCCGCGCCCTCCGCGTCCGCCTCGGCCGCGGCGACGCCTAACACCCACGAGGAGACCGCCATGACCACCGACCACCGCTACCGCGCACGCGACGCCGTCGCCACCTTCGACCGCCTAGGCATCGCCCTGCCCGACCCGGTCCTCGACGCCGTCGCCGCGCTCGACCAGGTCGACGCCGCCCGCCCCGAGCAGCCCGACCCCGGCGCCGTCGCGCAGCTCATCGCCGACGGCGCACCCGCCAAGACCGTCACCGCCGCACTCGAAGCCAGCGCCCTGCACGGCGCCCACCTTTCCGCGTGGCAGCAGGCCCGACAGATCACCGGCCGCCGCGTCACCACCGCGATCCTCGACCACGCCAGCGAACTGCACGCCGCCCTCGCTGAACAGGCCGACACCGCGATCGCCATCCTCGAGGCCGACGCCCACATCGACAAGCCCCTCGCCGAGCTGGTGCGGACAGGCGAGACCGACGCCGCCCGCACCGTCGCCGGCGCCGACCACGCCGCGGAACTCCTCGACAGCCTCGGCACCGTCCGCGACCTGTGGCTCAAGCCCCTGGGGTCCACCCACGACGCCAGCGGCGTGAACTGCGGCACGTGGCGCGATCCACGCGCGCTCGACGGTCGCCTCCATGGAGCAACGACCCCTCGAGAGGTCTTTCGCATGGGTATCCGCGCCGGCGGACAGCTGTGGTTCCCCACCGTCGACGAGGCCCGCGCCGCCGCCGAGAAGATCGCCACCCAGCTCCGCGCCAAGGCGGAAGCCGAAGCAGCGGCCACCCGCGGCGCCGGCGGCCTCACCTCGTTCTGACCCCTGAAGCCTGCGGTGGGCGGCGAGTCCTGTGGAAATGTCCTCGCCGCCCACCGCGATCCACCAGCCACACGCCACCGGGGCGAGGGTGGGGGGTGACTCCCACCCCTCACCACGGCGGCACCCGTGGCCTAGTGGCTCGCAATTCGCGTATTACAACCGAGATCCGCCGGAAGGAGCCCGTGATGGGTCGCAGGATGACCGAGGGGCGCAAGCTGCGGCGACGTCTCGACGCCGCGCTGGCCGCTGAAGCGTCGCGCCTGGGCCGGACGTTGGTGTGGGACGACCGGGAGCTCGAGTACCTCGCGCTCGCGGAGGGCGCGGCCGACCGTCGCGCCGATCTTCTCGCGCTGCTCGCGGCCGAGCAGGCCGGCGCCGCGGGCACGGCGCTGATTGTGAAGCTGAACACAGAGATCCGGGCACAGGACCGCGCCCTTGTCGACCTACTCGGCCGGATCCACATCGGCGAGGGGCCGGCGAAGAGCGTGCGGCACCAGAAGGCGGTGCAGGTCCGGTGGGACCGCCAGCGTGAGCAGGAGGCGACCGGTGGCGCGTAGCGTCGGCCCCTCAGCAGCCACCACCGCGCGGGGACTCCTCGCGGGCCTCGTCGAGCACTGGGACTCGCTCATCGGCACCTACGGCGACCGTGTCGACGTGTCCGACGGCTGCTTCGTCGCTCCGTGGCCGGAGCAGATCGAGCGGGTGGAGGCCGGGCGGCCGGTGGTGGTCACCCGGGTGGAGTTGACGGCCGCGTGCCGCCTCGCCGGGCTACCGGTCCCGCCGGCGGGTCACCGGTTCCGCGTTGACGCCGACGGGCGGATCACGCGGCTGGCTTAGGTGCCGCTGCGACAGGTACGCCTGCCGGGCGGGCGAGGTCGCGAGGCGATCGGCGAGCATCTGCCGGTACCCGGCGCGCCACATCTGGGCCAGCACGGGCGTGATGTTGCCGTCGTACGGGTTCGAGGTGCCCGGCTCAGCGACGAGGCCGGCGCGGCGGGCGTTGAGGATCTCGATGACGGTCACGGGTGGCAGCCTCCTGAGACGAGGGCGGGGCCGCACTGCCTCCATGGGGATGGAGGGGCGCACCCCGCACTGCCGATCGTACAGCCCTCGGTGTCACGAGGGTGTCACAAGTGCTGCACACCGCCGCATACGTCCCCGCACTGATTCGTACGCAACAGCGCAGGTCAAAGACGCGACGGTATCGCAGCGAACTTCCCGAATCGGCTTCGGTCAGCTTCCCAAGCAGGTAGCGCGGGTTCGATTCCCGTCATCGGCTCCACGATCCGGGCGCGGTCCAGGCGCGGACGCGAGGCCGACCAGCGACCCGGTCACCGATCAACCGGCCCGCCGGATGCCCCCTCGAGCCGTGAGTTCGTCCGTGCCGCGGTCAGCACCTCGAAGATCGCCGAGTGCATGGCCGACGGGGCCTCCAGCGGAATCAGGTGCCCCGCGTCCTCGATAACGACGGCCTTGCCGTTGGAGACTCGCGCCATCGAGTCGACGGCTGAATCGATGATGATCCTGCGACTGTTCTTCGCACCCATGTCGATGCGACCGCCCTGCAGACAGATCGTTGGAACATCGGGCGGGCCGGTGACCTGTAGCCGCCGCATCAGGGGAAAAGCGTCGACGATGTGCTCCGCCTCGCGTCCCGCGGCCTCCATGGCACGGACGCTGATCCAGTCGCGCGTGATGGTGGCGAGATCGGCTTGACTGACTTCCGTCGAAACACCATGGGGGAGAAACGCTCGCACAGCGAGCCTTCCCCCTCCGGCCCGAATCAGGCCGCGCAGGACACGGAACATCCACCGTATCGATCGCACGCTTCTCTCGGAGAAGACCTCTGCGACGCTGGAGTCGACGAGGACCAGGCCGGCCACCCGTTGGGGATACCTGTCGGCGAAGAGCCGCGCGATGGGCCCGCCCCAGCTGTGGCCGACCAGGACCACCGGCCCTGTTTCATTCGAGGCGTCGAGAACGGAGGTGAGGTCGTCGACGATCCGTTCCAGCGTGCGGTCCGCGGCGTCGACGTCGCTGCCGCCGTAACCGGCGCGGTCGTAGGCGAGAGTGCGGCAATGCGCACTGACTGCGCGCTGGGAGTGGACCCAGGTGTCGGCCGTCCCACTGATGCCGGCCTCGAAGACGACCAGTGGCCCGGCGCCGGACCCCGCCACGACCGTGCGCACCGTGCGGCCGTCGGGCACGGTGACGTGCCGCTCTGCCAGGGCTGGTCCGAGCGTTCCCCCCGGGTCGGGGGCCGCTGTCCGATCACGCGACATCGAAACTCCTTTGACGTTGTCCCATTCACAAATCGTTGCACGAAACGACCTGGTCATGGCACGTAAACCGGGGAATTCGACATTCGTAGCGGCGTCACGCTCACTTCTTCGACATCGTCGAATACTCCGCACCCACCCGCTCTAATAGAATGCGTGAATCACGCCCGCGGTTTCTCTCATTCGTTTTCGAGTTGAACGGAGTGGACGAGATTCTCGACTCCCTCGCTCCGGACCATCTGGTCGGCGTAGAGCTGCGCGTTGGTCACGAACAGGAAGGGGAGGACCGTGAGCTGGCCGATCACCCAACCCCCGTTCGCGAGCGCCAGCCTCAGGAACGTCTGCATCCCCTCGTCGCCCTCCGGACGCGCGGTCAGAATGAACGGCAGATTCGCGACCATCGAGACCACGATGACCAGTAGATACGTGCAGACGACACGACCCAGGAGTCGCCCGTATCCGCGACGTTGCAGTGCAACGGCGCGCCAGAGGGCATCGACGGGCTTCAGCCCCTCGATCACCAACATCGGTCCCGAGAGAGCGAGAGCCGGCAGCAGCGCGATCACGATCAGCGCGGCGCACCCCAACAGGGCCGTCGAGGTCAGGCGCGCGCCGTCCGGCCCCGCACGTACAGCGAGCGCGATGGCTGTCGCGACGGCGACGACGATCGGCGTGAGGATCACCACCGCGTTCAGGCCACCGAGACCGAGAGCCGCCGGGAGCCGCGGCCGCGCCTGACGCCACGCGACCCGCAGGGAGGTGCGGTCGCCGCCGGAATGGCGGTAGGTCACCACGGTGCACAATGCGGCCACCGCAACACTGACCACAACCCAGGTCAGGGTGACCAGGACCGTACCCGCCGGGTACAGCCCGATCAGTTCCAGTATCTGACGGACGTCCCGGTCGGCGACGGCGGTCGACCGCGAGTCGTCGATGAGCGGCAGGCGAGCGAGCAGGCCGAGCGCCGCGATCGTCGTCAGCAGCACGGCCGACAGTCCCAGCGTCGGTCCAGGATTCGCGCGGAGGATCCTGAGGGACGAGCGGTAGATGCCGCCCAGTCCGCGCGCCGGAACGGGGTTCAGTCCGTGTCCTCGGCCGTGTCCGGGCGGTTGCGGGCGTCCAGCTCCCTGGCCCGGCGCCGCTGGTCCTCGACACGCTCACGGCACTGCCGGAGGAACTCGTCGTCATCGTCCGGGTACCGGGCGATCCCCCGACCCGGGCGCTCGCCCGGACTTCCAGCGGTGCGCGACGGAACCCCGGCGGCGACCGCCCCGACGGGCCGGCCCAGGACGAACCAGATGAGCGGCCCCGCCAGAGGAATGAGGAGCACGATGATCAACCAGCCGGCCTTGGGCAGGTGGCGCACCCGCTGCTCGTCCGCGACGATCACGTCGATGAGCGCCGCCACCGACAGCAGCATGACGATCGCACCGAAGTACGGCATCTTTACTCCCATCCTTACAAACGCGGAGAGCCGATGCTACCGCGAACATCGACCCCGGCTCGACCTATTCTGGCAGCGTGACTGATCTCAGGTGGCCGGCGACCCGCGTCCTCAGCATCGGCAGGCGCAGCGGCGCCGTTCCGGGGCATCTGGAATTGACCGATACCCATCTGCGGTTCCGCCCCGCCGGCATCGCATCGAAGCTGCAGGGCACGCCGTTCGCGGTCCAGCTCAAACACATCGCGGCCGCCGGCATCGCCGAGGAGCGCGTCGGGTTGTTCAACCGCACCCGGCAGCGGCTCTGCATCACCCTCGGCGACGGCTCGGAGCAGTCCTTCGACGTGGGGCGGCCCGACGAGGTCGCCGACGCCATCCGGGGCCGGCTCGGGGGCGCCGCATGATCGGCGTGATCGGGGGGACCGGGCTGTACCGGTTCCTGCCGGACGGGGCCGAACACCGCACCGTCGATACCCCGTACGGGCGGCCGAGCGGACCGATCGCCGTCGGCGAGATCGCGGGCCGCGAGGTGGCGTTCCTGCCGCGCCACGGCCGGAACCACGAGTTCTCACCGCACACGGTGCCCTACCGGGCGAACCTGTGGGCCCTGCGCAGCCTCGGGGTGCGCAAGGTGCTCGCGCCGTGCGCCGTCGGGAGCCTCGACGGTGCCGCCGGCCCCGGCACGATCGCCGTCCCGGACCAACTCGTCGACCGGACGACCACGCGCCCGTCGACCTACTTCGACGGTGGCGGGGTGCACGTGAGCTTCGCCGACCCCTACTGCCCCGTCCTGCGGGCCGCGGCGGCGCCGCACGCGGACCGCACGGCGTCGACGATGGTCGTCATCGAGGGCCCGCGGTTCTCCACCCGCGCCGAGAGCCGCTGGTACGCCGCGCAGGGCTGGGACCTGGTGAACATGACGGGCCTGCCCGAGGCCGCGCTGGCCCGCGAGCTCAAGCTCTGCTACGCCTCGATCGCGCTGGTCACCGATCTGGATGCGGGGATCGAATCCGGCGCGGGCGTGCGCGCCGAGGACGTCCTCGCCGAGTTCCGCGCGAACCTGCCGCGGCTGACCGACGTGCTGACGAAGACCATCGCCGCGACCGACCCCACCGCGCCCTGCGACTGCGCGGCGGGCGATCACGACCTGCCTGTGGGCCTGGACCCGATCCGGGCCTGACTCCTGAAGTTCCTGCAGGTTGCGGCGGCCGGCACCCGGCGTGTCGCCGCCGGAACCTGCAGAAGTCCTTCCGGCTCAACTGTCCGTAAGGATCTTCGCCCGGGCGGCGGCATGTTCGTCGGCGTCGATGACGCCGCGTTCCGTCCTACTGCGACTGCTGACCACCCGGGTTCATGCGCCGACACTAGCGCAGAATGCAAAATCCGCACGACCCGATTCGATCGTGCGGATTCTGCGGTGCTGACGACTACGCCGAGCCGAGGTAGCGCTCGGTGTCGCGCTGCAGCCACTTCACGATCAGCCCCACCGGGAGGCCGCTGAGCCCGAGCACGCGGTCGCCTCCCACCGGCTCGACGAGGAGCGTCCAGTTGAACACGGAGCCGCCGTCGGTGTGCGCCTCGACGCGGTACTTCTCCGCGAGCCGCGCCAGGCCGGGGGCGGTCGCGGACTGCACGTAGAAGGCCTTCTCGCACAACGTCTCCGACTCCTCCCAGGAGTAGAAGAGCTCGTCGGCGCTGACGCCGGGGCCGAGGTGTACCCGACGAGTGGAGCCGGCGGCGAAGGGCCGCGGGCTGGTCCACTCGACCTTCCGGATCCCCTTGCACCAGTGCAGGGGACGGTCCGAGGTCAGCTCACCCCAGACCCACGACACGGGCCGCGCGGAGCGCACCGAGAACTCGTACACGCCGGGACGCCCGGCCTGCAGTTCAGCAGGGAGGACGGGCTTGAGAGCGGGCATGTCGGGCTCCTGACTGCTTCGGGTCAGACGGTGTGCGCGTCCGCGACGTTCAGCGCCTCGTCGATGATGGCGAGGCCCTCGCGGGCCTCGTCGGCGGAGACGTTGCACGGCGGCACGACGTGGATGCGGTTGTAGTTGGCGAAGGGCAGCAGGCCACCCTTCTTGAGCGCGCCGACGGTCTCGTTCATCGCCGGGCTGGTGCCGCCGTAGGGCGCCAGCGGCTCCCGGGTCTCCTTGTCGCGCACCAGCTCGATCGCGAAGAAGACGCCCTCGCCGCGGACGTCGCCGACGGACGGGTGCTTGGCCTTGAACTCCTCCAGCGTGGGCCGGATGATCTCCTCGCCGATCGTCGCGGCGTTCTCGACCATGCCCTCCTCGGCCATCGCGTTGATCGTCGCGACCGCCGCAGCCGTGGCCAGCGGGTGGCCGGAGTAGGTGAGGCCTCCCGGGTAGGGCTTGTCGGCGAAGGTCGCGGCGATCTCACCGCTGATCGCGACGCCGCCGAGCGGCACGTAGCCGCTGTTCGAGCCCTTGGCGAAGGTCAGCAGGTCGGGCACGACGGGCCCGGCCGCGGTGGTGGCGTGCTCGATGGCGAACCACTTCCCGGCGCGACCGAAGCCGGCCATCACCTCATCGGCGATCATGACGATCCCGTACTTCGTGCACAGCTCGCGGACACCGGCGAGGTAGCCGGGCGGCGGCACCATGATGCCGGGCGTGCCGGGGATCGACTCGAGGATGATCGCGGCGATGGTGGCCGGGCCCTCGAGCACGATGGTGCGCTCCAGGTGCTCGAGCGCGCGCTGGCTCTCCTCCTCCTCGGTGGTCGCGTAGAAGGACGACCGGTAGAGGAAGGGCCCGTCGAAGTGCGCGACGGACTCCCCGCCGAAGTCGCTCGCGAACCGGCGGGTGTCGCCGGTGACGTTGATCGCGAGCTCGGTGCCGCCGTGGTAGCTGCGGTAGCGGCTGAGCACCTTGCGGCGGCCGGTGTGGACGCGGGCCATGCGGATGGCGTGCTCCACGGCGTCGGCGCCGCCGTTGGTGAAGAAGACCTTGTCCAGGTCGCCCGGGGTGCGCTCGGCGATGAGCCGCGCCGCCTCGCTGCGGGATTCGTTGACGTGCTGGGGCGCGATGGTGCAGATCTTCGCGGCCTGCTCCGCGATGGCTGCCACGACCTTCGGGTGCTGGTGGCCGATATTGGTGTTCACCATCTGCGAGCTGAAGTCGAGGAGCTTGCGCCCCTCCCCGTCCCACACGTACGAGCCCTGGGAGGCGATGATCGTCATGGGGTTGATCTGCGCCTGCGCCGACCACGAGTGGAAGACGTGGGCGCGGTCGAGCTCGTAGGCCCGGGCCCCGGCGGCGACGGCGTCGTCCAAGGCCCGGCCGTCCGGCAGCGTGTTCGTCATAGCTGTTACTCCAAAGAATTGTCTGCGGCAATGCCGACTGGCGATATCCGCGGGTATGCGCTGCTCACCTGGTCACGTCACGGTGACTGCAACGATACTCGCCCCGTCGAGGGCGATCTCGGCGACTTCGGGTGTACCCGCCGCGTCTGCCATCGACGCCCCCGGCGGCGGCGGTCACCGTCGGATAGTTTTGCGGTATGAGTGAGACGAGCACGGACCGACAGCCCGGCGGCCTCACCGGGTTCACCGACAACCCCGTCAACGCGGCGATGGCCCGTGTGCTCGACGACGTGCGCCGCGAGGACCATCCCGGCGCCGTCGCCGACTACATCCCCCAGTTGGCGACGGCCGACCCCGAGGCCTTCGGGATCGCGGCGGTCTCGGTGCACGGGCACTCGTACGGCACGGGCGACTACCGCACGCCCTTCACCATCCAGTCGATGAGCAAACCCTTCGTCTACGCCCTCGCCCTGGAGGCCCTGGGCGTCGAGGCGGTGTGCGAGCGGATCGGCGTCGAACCCAGCGGCGAGGCCTTCAACGCGATCAGCTTCGACCCGTCCGGCCGGCCGGAGAACCCCCTCATCAACGCGGGCGCGATCGTCACGACGTCGCTGATCCCGGGCGCCGACGGTGCCGAGCGGTTCGCCGCGATCCGGTCCGGCCTGTCCCGCTTCGCGGGCCGCGAGCTGGAGCTGGACGAATCGGTGTACGCCTCGGAGGCCGGCACGGGCTTCCGCAACCTGGCGCTCGCAGCGCTCGCGCGCTCCACCAACGCGCTGCGGATACCCGTCGAGGACGCGCTGGACCCGTATTTCCGGCAGTGCTCGCTGCTCGTCGACGCGCACGACGTCGCGGTCATGGGCAGCACGCTCGCCGCGGGCGGCGTCAACCCCGTCACCGGGGAGCGGGTAGTCGGCGCGGAAGTCGCGCGGCACGTCCTGTCGGTGATGACGGGGTGCGGCATGTACGACCGATCCGGCGCGTGGATGGTCTCGGTGGGCATCCCCGCTAAGTCGGGCGTGGGCGGCGGCATCGTCGCGGCCACGCCGGGCGAGTACGG
The DNA here is from genome assembly GCF_007858435.1 of Tsukamurella asaccharolytica. Classification (GTDB taxonomy): domain Bacteria; phylum Actinomycetota; class Actinomycetes; order Mycobacteriales; family Mycobacteriaceae; genus Tsukamurella; species Tsukamurella asaccharolytica. Next base: position 303,093 of record NZ_VIGW01000002.1, read on the forward strand.
CATCGGCGTCTTCAGCCCACCACTCGACGAGGCCGGCAACTCCAGCCGCGGCGTCGCGGTACTGCAGCGCATGAGCGGCGAATTCGGCATGCACCTGCTGAACCGGCCGATCATCCCGGTGAGCGCGGTCGCCTCGGTGACCACCGACCCGTCGTCCGGCCGGACGGTGCTGCGCCTTCGCGGCGAGGTGGACTTCGTGGCCGTGGAGGAGGTCGTGCACGAGGCGCTGAGCCTCGGCCGCGCGCAGAGCGGCAGCACCATCGTCCTCGATCTCGCCGATGTCACCCGCATCTCGACGGTGGCGGCCTACCTGCTGACCCAGCTCTCCTCCGACGTGGGTTACGGCGTGCGCGTGGTGATGGAGGACCCGTCCCGCCTGTGCGCGGCGAAGTCCCTCCCCTAGCTCCGTCTGCACGGCCTTCGCCACCTCGGGAGAATCGATCACAAGTTCGAAACTTGTCGGTGGGTCGGCGTAGCGTCGGGTTATGGACGAAGACCTTGTTGTAGAGGATGATCAGCCGCCCGATCCGGGATCTGCCGACGGCGTGGCCGAGCGGTTGCGTTCGATGGAACGGCGGCGCTGCCGGACGGTGTTCGAGCAGTACCGGTCGGCGGTGGCGTTGCTGCGGGAGCGGGTGTGCGAGCGGATCGCGGCCGGGTTGCCGCAGGACCGCTGGCAGCAGGGCGTCGCCGCGGAGATCGGGCTGGCGCTGCACCTGTCACTGAACACCGCCGCGAAGTTCCTGGCGCGGGCGGTGGAGTTGGAGAAGAGCCTCCCGCACACCCGCGCGCGGCTGCGCGAGGGTGACCTCTCCCCGGAGGCCGTCCCGGTGATCGTCTCCGGCCTATCGCACCTGGACGACGCGGACCGGCGCCGCGCGGACGAGCAGCTGTGCTCCGACCCGGGAACGCTGGCGGGGATGGGGCTCAAGCAGCTCGCCGCCCGCGTGAAGCAGGTCGCGTACGCGCTGGACGGGCGGGGCACCGTCGATCGGGACGCCTCCGCGGAGAAGGACCGCACGGTCACCATCCGTCCCCTGCCCGAAGGGATGGCGCGGGTGTCGCTGCTGCTGCCGGTCGCGCAGGGCGTCGGCGTCTACGCCGCGCTGCGCAGGCACGCCGACACCCTGGTCGGGGTCGCCGGGGACCTGCGCACCCGAGGGCAGGTCATGGCCGACACCGCCTTCGCGCGGATCACCGGCCGCGACGCCGCCGAGGGCCAGCCGGTGCTGGTGAACCTGACAATCCCCGCGACAGTGCTCCTCGGTGACCGGCCCGGGACGGCGCACCTCGACGGCGGCGGGACGGTGCCGGCGGAGATCGCCCGCAACCTCATCGGCAAAGCCACCGCCGCAGGCGTCGCCTGGGTCAAACGGCTCTACCTCGCACCTGAATCGGGTGCGGTCGTCGGGATGGACTCGCGGCAGCGGTGCTTCCCGCCCGGGCTCGCGGAGATGATCCGAGCACGCGACCGGTACTGCCGCACCCCGTACTGCGACGCACCGATCAGCCACATCGACCACGTCGTGCCAGACGCGAAAGGCGGCCCCACCGAGTTCGCGAACGGGCAGGGCCTGTGCGCGGCATGCAACTACGCCAAGGAAGCCACCGGCTGGCACAGCGCAGTCATCGACGATCCGAGCGGACGGCACACCGTCGAAACGGTAACCCCCACAAGACATAAGCACCGATCCACGGCGCCGGACCAGGCCGCCTGACCGAGCACGCGCCGATCAGCGCGCGGTGACGACCACCCGGTGCCACCCGGTGGCACCGTCGGGGGCGGGCGGCGCCTGCGCATCGGTCTGGACCTTCCCCGCCGCGTCGGTGGCACGCACCTCGAGGGTGTGCTCGCCTCGTTCGAGTGGGATCGGGACGCTCCATTGCCGCCAGGTGTCGGGACCGACGGTGTCCGCGAGCCGGGCCGGCACCCACTCACCGCCGTCGGCGCGGACCTCCACACGGGCGATGCCGGTGTGCTGCGCCCAGGCGACCCCGGCCACGGTCACCTCACCGGCGGCGACGGATCCGCGCGGCACGTCGATGCGCGACTGCACCTTGACCGGGCCGAGCGCCGACCACCCCCGCGGCGTCCAGTAGCCCTGGTCGGCGGCGAAGGTCGTGACCTTGAGCGAGGTCACCCACTTGGTCGCCGAGACGTAGCCGTACAGGCCTGGCACCACGAGCCGGGCCGGGAAGCCGTGGATGACGGGCAGCGGCTCGCCGTTCATGCCGATGGCGAGCAGCGCAGCGCGGGCGGGATCGCGTAGCACCTCCAGCGGGGTGCCCGCGGTGAAGCCGTCGCTGCTGCGCGAGAGCACCATGTCGGCGCCCGCCCGGGGCCGCGCACGCTCCAACAGCGCCCGGATCGGGTAGCCGAGCCAGAGGGCGTTGCCGATGAGGTCGCCGCCCACCTCGTTGCTCACGCACGCGAGCGTCGCGTGGTGCTCCTCCAGCGGTAGCGCCAACAGCTCGTCCCACGTGAGGGTGAAGGGCGCGTCGACCATGCCGTGCACCTGCAGCGACCAGGCCGCCGGATCGAGCTGAGGCACGCGCAGCGCGGTGTCGATGCGATAGAAGTCCGCGGTGGGCGTGATGTACGGGGTGAGCCGGTCGATCCCCAGGTCGGCGCCCGACGGGACCGCCGCCGCCGGCGTCTTCGGTAGCGGCAGCCGGAGCGTCTCCTGCGCGGCCTTCACCGCCACCGCTCCCGCCGAGAGCAGGCGGGCCCCGGCGAGGGCGAGCAGCGTCGTCCCCGTGGCCGCGCCCGCGACGAGGAGGAAGCCGCGCCGGTCGATCGCGGCACTCCCGCCCGGGGCTTCCGCGTCGGGGCGCAGGCGACGTATCGCCTGCCACAGCACCAGGAGAGCTGCGGCGATGCCCACGAGGCTCGGGACCGCCCACGTCGCCGTCGCGTCCGGGCGCAGGAGGGCCGTGATCGCTCCCACGATCCCGACGATGCCGAACAGCACCGCGCCCCAGGGCGGGCGGCGCAGTTCGAGCATGCCCGCGGCCGCCGCGCCCAGGGCCAGCACGACGCCCATCGTGCCGAGCAGGACCGCCTTGTCGGCGGTGCCGAAGGATTCGACGGCGAAGTCCTTGAGCCACGGCGGCGCGGCGTCGATGACCGTCGCGCCGCCCGCGAAGACCGTGCTGGCCCCGGGAGCGAGGACGGCGGCGACGAGCTCCGCCACCGCCAATCCCGCGACGCCGGCGAGGACTCCGGCCAGCGCGGCGACCCAGGCCGGCGCGCGGACCTCGGCGGGAGTCGCGGTCTCCTCGGACATGGGTCAAGCCTGGCACGCGGGGGCCGCGCTCGCGAGCGGTCGTCCGGATACCTCACGGAACCCTAAGAATCGCCGGCGGCGACGGCCCCGTCGTCAGCGCTGCGTCAGCCGCGCGTGTCCACCACGGTGTAGGTCTCGTCGGCGTATTCGGCGCGGATGACCTTCTTGTCGAACTTCCCGACCGAGGTCTTGGGTACCTCCGTGACGAACGCCCAACGCTCGGGGAGCTGCCACTTGGGCAGCAGATCACTCAGGAAGGCCCGCTGCTTCTCGGCGTCGGCGTCGGCCTCGTCCTTGACCACGGCGAGCACGAAGGGACGCTCGCCCCACTTCTCGTCGGGTACGCCGACGACGGCGGCCTCCGCGATGGTCGGGTTGCTCATGACCGTGTTCTCCAGCTCGACGGAGCTGATCCACTCACCGCCGGTCTTGATCATGTCCTTGGTGCGGTCGCGGATGGTCATGAAGCCGTCCGGGCTGATCGACGCCACATCGCCGGTGCGCAGCCAGCCGTCGTGGAACTTCGACTCGTCGGCGACGTTGCCCTCGGGCGAGTAGTAGGAGCCGGTGATCCAGGGACCGCGGACCTCCAGCTCGCCGGCGGCCTCGCCGTCCCAGGGCTGCTCGTTGCCCTCGTCGTCGATGAGACGCGCCTGCACCGACGCGGGGAAGCGGCCCTGCGTGACGCGGTAGGCGAACTCCTCGGTCGCGTCCTCGATGCCGAAGGGCGGGCGCGAGACCGAGCCGAGCGGCGAGGTCTCGGTCATGCCCCAGGCGTGCACGATGCGCGTGCCGAGCTTGTCGAAGGTGCGGATCATCGACGGGGGCACGGCGGCGCCGCCGACGACGACCTCGCGCAGGTGGGAGATGTCCTGCGGCTTCGCGGCGAGCTGCGCGGCGACGCCGGCCCAGATGGTGGGCACGGCAGCGGCGAAGGTCGCCTTCGTGGCGTCGAGGATCTGCAGCAGCGGCTCGGGCTGCAGGAAGCGGTCGGGCATGATCAGCGTGATGCCGCCCATCATCGCCGCGTAGGGCAGTCCCCACGACATGACGTGGAACATCGGCACGATGGCGAGCACGGAGTCGGCGTTGCCGAGCGCCATGCCCGACGACGAGTTCACCTGCATCGAGTGCAGCCAGATGCTGCGGTGGCTGTAGACGACGCCCTTGGGGTCGCCGGTGGTGCCGGAGGTGTAGCACATGACGGCCGGGTCGCGCTCCGCGATCTCGGGCCACGCGAAAGTGGTGGACTCGCCGGCGAGGAGCTCGTCGAAGGAGTGCACCGTGATGCCCTCGGGCGCCTCGAGCGCTTCCTTGGGGCCGTTCGCGACGATGACGTGCTGCACGTTCGGGGTCGCGGCCAGGTACTTGCCGAGCAGCGGCGCGACGGAGGCGTCGACGAGGATCACCTTGTCGTCGGCCTGGTTGATGATGAACACGGCCTGCTCGGGCGAGAGTCGCAGGTTCAGGGTGTGGAGCACGGCACCCATCGCAGGCACGCCGGCGTAAGCCACCTGGTGCTCGTTGTTGTTCCACATGAACGTCGCGACGCGGTCGCCGCGCTGCACGCCCAGCTTCGTGAGGGCGTGGGCGAGCTGCGCGGCCTTGTCGCCGACCTCGGCGAAGGAGAGGTCGCGGAGCCCCTCGCCGGTCCACGTGGTGATCTTGGCCTCGGGGAAGACGCGGCGGCTGTACTCGACGAGACGAGCGATCGTCAGCTCGCCGTCCTGCATCGTGGTCGCAATCACGGTGGTGGAGACTCCTTCTCAGATGGGAACTGCGGCCGGCAACGACTACTGGCTGGTGATCTGGTTGATCAGGCGCACGACCGACCTCGGGGCGAACTTACTCGAATTGGACAGCACCGTGGTCAAGGTTCCGACGGAATAGTGGATCCGGGGTAGGAACGGCACACGGATCCCGGGATGCACCGAGTTCCACACCTGCTCGGCGACCTCCTCCGGAGTGAGGTTCACCCCGAGGGTGCGCGTGCTCTTGGCGTCGGTATCGGCGAGAGCCGTCTTCGCCCACAGCGGCCAGATCGCGACGACGCGCACGCCGTGCTTCTCCCATTCCAGCTCCAGCGCCTCGGTGAGACCGGAGACGTAGAACTTCGCCGAACTGTAGGTGGCGATGCCGGGCTGGCCGTAGATCGCCGATGCCGAGCTGATGTTCACCAGGTGCGCGCCCGGCCGCCCCTTGAGGTACGGCAGCGCGGCCTTCGCGCCGTACGTGACGCCCAGGGCGTCGATGTCGATCTGCAGCTTGATCTGCTGCGGCGTGATCTCCTCGAGGTCGCCGCCGAAGAGCACGCCCGCGTTGTTGTCCAGCACCGTCAGATCACCGCCGGTGTGCTGCGTGAAATCGGCGAGCGCCGCCTCCCACTGGTCGTAGTCGGTCACGTCGAGCACGCCGGTCACGATCGCGGGATGCGCGGCCTTCAACTCCTCCAGCGCGGCGGCGTTGACGTCGTAGACGCCCACCGTCCACCCCTCGGACAGGAAACGCAGGGCCGTGGCCCGGCCGATGCCCTGGGCACCGCCGGAGATGAAGATCGATGGCATGGCGTCCAACCTACCCGCTGGTCAGGCCGGGGTAAAGACCCTACTGAGGGTCACTCAATTGGCGGCGGTTCACCGGCCGCGGTCCCGTGCGGGAGGCCCGACGAGGCCTTCCTCCTGCGCATGACACCATCGATCCACCCCATGCTCCACGAGAGGACCGGATGAGCTCGCTCTTCGACCACGTCCACACCGGCATCAGCTGGCTCAGCACGAACTTGTACAACTACGTGTTGATCTACCTGCTGCTGGGCGTCGGCGCGTACATGACGGTCCGCACCCGGTTCGTCCAGGTCCGCCTGCTACCCAGCATGATCCGCGCGATCGGCTCATCGCGCTCGGACGCCGAGGGCGGCATCTCTTCGTTCCAGGCGTTCTGCGTGGGCCTCGCATCGCGGGTCGGCACCGGCAACATCGCCGGCGTGAGCGTGGCGCTCGTGCTCGGCGGCCCGGGCGCGGTCTTCTGGATGTGGGTCGTGGCGCTCGTCGGCATGGCGACGGCCTTCGTGGAGGCAACGCTCGCGCAGCTGTTCAAGGTGCAGGGCGCCGACGGCAGCTTCCGCGGCGGCCCCGCCTATTACATCCAGCGTGGGCTCGGGTCGCGTCGCTGGGGAATGGTCTTCGCGGTGCTGTTGATCTTCGCCTTCGGTTTCGCCTTCAACATGGTGCAGGCCAACACGATCGGCAGCTCGCTCGCGGCCACCTTCCAGGTCGACACGGCGTGGATCGCGGTCGGCCTCATGGTGGTCACGGCGCCAATCCTCTACGGCGGCGTCCGTCGTATCGCGAAGGTCGCCGAGATGATCCTGCCCGCCATGGCACTGATCTACGTCGGCATCGCGCTGGTGATCATCGCCCTCAACATCACGGCCTTCCCCGAGGTGATTCGCCAGATCATCGCCGGGGCCTTCGGGCTCGACGAGGCCCTCGCCGGCACCGCGGGCGGCATCCTGGCCGCGCTGCTCAACGGTGTGAAGCGCGGTCTGTTCTCGAACGAGGCCGGCATGGGCAGCGCGCCCAACACGGCGGCCACCGCCACCGTTTCGCATCCGGTGAAGCAGGGCCTGATCCAGTCCTTCGGCGTCTTCGTCGACACCATGGTCGTGTGCACCGCGACCGCGTTCATCGTGCTGGTCTCCGGCGTCTACACGCCCGGAAGTGACCCGGAGTCCGGCGGCGCCGTGCTCACCCAGGATTCCGTCGCGGCCGTGCTCGGAACCTGGACGACGGTGCCGATGGCCCTCCTGGTCTTCGTCTTCGCGTTCTCGTCGATCATCGGCAACTACTCCTACGCCGAGATCAATCTCAACTTCCTCGGCGTCGAGGGTTCGCGCCTGCGCTTCCTGCAGACGCTCGTCCTCGCGGCCGTCGTCGTCGGAACACTAGCGGAGCTCGACACCGTGTGGATGCTCGCCGACGTGGCGATGGCCTTCATGGCGGCGGTGAACCTGGTCGCGATCGCGCTGCTGGGGTCGTGGGCCTTCGGAGCGCTCCGCGACTACGACGCCATGACCAAGCGCGGCGTGGACGAGCGGTTCGTCGGGCGCGGCAATCCACACCTCCCCGGCGACCTGCCGGGAGACGTATGGGACCCCCTCGACGAGGCAACGCCCGCCGCGCGCTGAGTGCGACTGAGCCGACGGCACCTTCTCGGCTGCTACTGCTCCACTGGTCCCGGGAACGACGAGATCTGGTTCTGGAATTCGTCAGACACCGTGGTCGCCGACCTGTTCGCCATGTCGATCGTGAAACTCCGCTAGGTCCGCGACAATGTCACGAACTCGTTCGCTCGGGTGTCCCAAGGCAGCAAAGAGCCGTCAGGGCGCCCCGTCGACCATGCGGGCGACGACGGCGAGCAGGCCCGCCATCTGCTCGTCCGTGGCGCGGCGGCGGCCGCCGCTGAGGGCGGCGTCGTAGTAGAGGCCGTCGCCGAGGAGCAGGACGGCGCGGGCGGTGGCCTCGTCGGGCACCTGCTCCTGCACGGTCGCGAGGAACCGGTCCTGCATCGAGCGGATCGCGCGCTCGGCCCGGTCGTTCGCGGCCTGGCTCAACCGCAGCACCGCGACGATCGCGCGGTCGAGCGGCGAGTCGTCGTAGTTCGACGTGCGCACGTAGTAATCGACAGCCCCCTCGGGCGCGGCGGCCATCGCCTCGACGTCGGCGTCGACGAGCTCGTCAAGCCAGTCGCAGAGCCCGTCTACCAGGGCCTTCTTCGTCCCGAAGTGATAGAGCAGTCCACCCTTGCTCACCCCGGCCTCGGCGGCGACGGCCTCGAGCGTCGCGGCGCGTTCACCGTGCTCGATCAGGATCTCGACGAGGGCGTCGAGCAATTTCGCACGGGCTGCGGGAGGGGGCGGCACACCTCGCATCGTAGAGGTGATCACCGTCTCTCGTTTGTGTACCGTCCAGCTGGTACAGTATCGACGTTCTCGAAACCCAGACACCCAGGAAGTGCCGCTATGTCCACCACCCTCCCCGCCACGACCGCGTCCCCGCGCGCCACGGTGCGTGACTGGGGTGCCCTCGCGGTCCTGATGCTTCCGGTGCTGCTCGTCTCCATCGACGGCACCGTGCTCGGCTTCGCGCTGCCGTCGATCGCCGCGACCCTCGGCCCGACCGCGGCGCAGCAGCTCTGGATCATCGACGTCTACCCGCTGGTGCTCGCCGGCCTGCTCGTCTCGATGGGCAGCCTGGGCGACCGGCTGGGCCGGCGCCGCCTGCTGCTGCTGGGCTCGACGGGCTTCGCCGCAATGTCCGTCGTGGCGGCGTACGCGCCGACCGCGGGCGCGCTGATCGCCGCCCGTGCGGGCCTCGGCTTCTTCGGCGCCATGCTGATGCCGTCCACGCTCTCGTTGCTGCGCAACATCTTCACCGATCCTCAGCAGCGGCGGCTCGCGATCGCGGTGTGGGCGTCGTGCTTCGCCGCGGGCGCCGCGCTCGGCCCCATCGTGGGCGGCTTCCTGCTGGAGTACTTCTGGTGGGGCTCGGTCTTCCTCATGGCCGTGCCCGTCCTGATCCCGCTGCTGGTGCTGGCGCCGATCTTCGTGCCGGAGTCGCGCGACCCCAACCCGGGCCGCATCGATCCGGTGTCGATCGTGCTCTCGCTCCTCGCACTGACCCCCCTCGTCTACGCCGTGAAGACGCTGGCGAAGGGTGGCGACCTCGTCGTGGTCGCGGCGGCCCTGGCCGTCGGCGTGACGGCGACCGGCCTGTTCCTGCGGCGGCAGCTGCGCCGTCCGGACCCGATGCTGGACGTGCGGCTGTTCACGAACCGCCGCTTCTCCGGCGCCGTCGCCGTGAACCTGCTCAGCATCTTCTCGCTGGTCGGCTTCATGTTCTTCATCTCGCAGCACCTCCAGCTGGTGGTGGGGATGAGCCCGATGGACGCGGCCTGGGCCCTGGTCCCGGGCCTGATCACCATGATGGCCGCAGGCCTGTTGGTGGTGCGGGTCGTGCGGTGGATCGCCCCGTCGACCGTGGTCGTGGGCGGCATGCTCATCGCCGCCGCCGCGTACGCCGTGGTCATGGCCTTCGCCTCGCCCGACTCGACGCTCGCCGTGCTCATCGCGTTCGCGATGCTCGGCATCGGCATCGGCGCCGCCGAGACGCTGTCGAACGACCTCATCGTCTCGACGGTGCCCGCGGAGAAGGCGGGTGCGGCCTCGGCCGTCTCGGAGACCGCCTACGAGCTCGGCACCGTGCTCGGCACCGCCGTCCTCGGCTCGATCCTCGCCGGCGCCTACGCCGCGAAGCTCGTGGTGCCGGCCGGCCTCACGAGCGAGCAGGTCGCCGCCGCCGGCGAGACGCTCGCCGGGGCGCACCACGTCGCGACGCAGCTGCCCGCCGACACCGCGGATGCCCTGGTCCGGGCCGCCGGTCAGGCGTTCGACGCCGGCGTCTCGGTGACGTCCGCGATCGGCGTGGTGCTCATGCTCGGCGCTGCCTGGATCGCGCACCGCACGCTCCGGGCGCCGTCCTCGTCGGCCGCCACGACCGCCGCGCAGTAGTCCCGCAGCCGGCGCGCCGCGGCGCTCGCCGCCCCCGCATGGCCGGTGAGCGTCGCGGCGGCGCGGGCGGCGAAGTCCAGCACCTCCGGCGGCCCCGTCGCCGCCCGCCACCGTGCGCCCTGGTCGGCGAAACCCTCGGCCGCGTCCTCCCAGGCCGCGGCGACGCGCGCCAGTTCGTCGAGATCCACCTCGTCACCGGGCATCGGTTCCCCCTCCCGTCAGGATCGATGCGAACGCGGCCAGTGCCGGCGAGCCGTCGTCGAAGTACGCCGAGTGCGCGGCCATACCGAGCCCCGTGGGGCCCTCGGCATCCACCGCCCTCGCCCCGAACGACGGTGCCGCCGGGTCGATCCCCAGCCCCAGCTCCACGCCGAACCACCGTCTCAGGCCCTGTGCGGCACCGTTGGTCGCGCCCGCCCACGGGATCGGGTCGTCCGAGTCGCGCGCCACGTGGACCGGCACGCCCAGCTCCGCCGCGGAGCGCACCGGGCCGGCGCCCGGGGAGCCGAGCAGCACCATCGCGTCGACGGTGCCGGCGAGTGCGCCTCCCGCACCCGCCGTCGTCACCGTCGTGGCGCCGTAGCTGTGCCCGAAGACCACCACCCGCGGATCGTCGGGTCGCATCCGCGCGAGGTCGGCCAGGTCGTCCCGGAGCTCGGCCGCGCCCCGTCGCGCGTGCACGCCGGTGAGTACCTGGGCGGCGGCCGCGCGCCCCGACGGTGCGTCGTACCCGATCCACGCCAGCGTCGCCGTCGGGGTCGCCGGGTCGGCCCGGCGGGCGGCGGTCTGCAGGTTCGCTGCGTTGCGGGTGACCGCCCCGATCGAGGCCGCGGTCGTGCCCATGCCCGGGACCACGACGCCGATGGACCGGGCGGTGTCGAGATCGCCGATGGCGACCGACACCGCGCCGTCACCGCCGAAGGCGTCCGGGTCGTACTCGAACAACTGCACGGTCTCCCCGCCGCGGTCCAGCTCGCGCAATCGCGCGTCGATGGTCTCGAGCATCCGCAGTCGCGCCCCGGGTGGTGTGGCGCGCAGGTCCGCAGCGAGGCGCGCGCGATTGCGCCGGTCCCGCTGCGCCGCGGACTCCGGTCCGTCCGGCGCGCGCACCGGGGCCGATGGTGCCCGCACCCCGCCGCTGCCGAGCAGGACGGCGGCGGGCAGGTCGATCGCCGCGAGCCTGGCGGCGAGTTCGCCTCCCCCGCTGCGGATCTCCGCCGCCGCCCGCTCGAGCGCCGCGTCGAGTTCCTCCGCCGCACGGACCTCGAGCCCCGCCCATCGCTCGTACGCGTCGGCGGGCTCGCCCCGCCACGCCGTCGCCCGCGTGACCATCATGTCGTCACCGTAGGCCGCCGCCCTCCGGCGATCGGCCGCGAACCGGGCGCCCAACCGCCGTCATCCACAGGACCGCGGTCCTCCACAGCCTCCACGGCCGGTCAGGCGCGGCGGACCGCCGGAACCGGCCGGGTATGGGTACGACGCATGGACCGCACCACAGAAACAGCTGCCCACCTGCGGAGATGGAGCCATGCGCCCCGCGCATGGCTGCGCCGGGAGGACATACCGCCCCGGCGCCCCGTGGGCGCGGACGCACTAGGCTGGGTGCATGCGCATCGGTGCCCATGTCCGCAGTGACACCCACCCCGTCGAGACGGCGGCCCAGCTGGGGGTGGACGTGATCCAGATGTTCGTCTCCGACCCACAGGGCTGGAAGAAGCCGGAGCCGCATCCGCAGACCCAGGCGCTCAAGGATTCGCCGCTCGAGATCGTCGTGCACTCGGCGTACGTCATCAACGTCGCGAGCCTGAACAACCGGCTGCGGATGCCGAGTCGCAAGGCCGTCGAGCAGCAGGCCACGGCGGCGGCGGAGCTCGGCGCCTTCGGGCTCGTAGTGCACGGCGGGCACCTGCGGGACGGCGAGGACCTGCAGGCGGGAATCGACAACTGGCGCAAGCTCTTCACTCGACAGGAGGAGAAGGGCGGCTTCGGCGTGCCGATCCTCATCGAGAACACCGCGGGCGGCGAGGGCGCGATCGCCCGCCAGCTGGAGACCATCGATCGGCTGTGGGACGCGGTCGGCGACCAGGGCGCCGGCTTCTGCCTCGACACCTGCCACGCCTGGGCGGGCGGCGAGGAGCTGATGGGCATCGTCGAGCGGGTCCTCGCCATCACCGGCCGGATCGACCTGGTGCACCTGAACAACTCGCGCGACGAGTTCGACTCCGCGCGCGACCGGCACGCCAACCTGCAGGACGGCACCATCGACCCCGACCTCTTGGCCGATGTGGCCCGCACCGCCGGAGCACCGATCATCCTCGAGACCCCGTCGGACGGCCTCGCCGACGACGTCGCCTACCTCAAGGAGGCCCTGCTGTGAGCACGCCCGCGGAGTGGGACGACCGATACCGCGCGACCGAGCTGGTGTGGGGAACGCCACCCGACCCGTGGATCGTCGAGCAGGTGACCGTGCTGCCGCCCGGGCGGGCCCTGGATGTGGGCGCCGGCGAGGGCCGGCACGCCCTGTGGCTCGCCACCCGCGCGTGGGACGTGACGGCCGTCGACTTCTCGCGCGTCGGGCTCGACAAGGCGGCGACGGTGGCAGCGCGGTCGCCGCGCACCGTGCGCGCCCGGCTGCACTGGACCCCGCTCGACATCACCAGCGAGGCGATCCCCAACCAGCCCTACGACCTGGCCGTCTGGGCCTACGTGCACCCCGATCCGGAGGACCGCGCGGCGGCGATCGCCAAGGTCGCGCACGCGCTGGCACCCGGCGGACTGCTCCTGCTCCTGGCGCACGAGAAGATCGACTCGCACCCCGACGCCGGGAGCGGAGCGAGCGGGTCAGGTCGTCACGGTCTGCCGACCTTCGGCGCCGCCGAGTTGTCGGCGGCGCTCCCCGAGGACATGGTGGTGGAACACGTGGAATGGCGCGAGAGTGATCCGTACCACGGCACTGGCACTGACCTGGCTGTTCGCGCACGTCGCCGCCGCTCGGAGGCGATCGCGCCGTAGGGGTGCTTGCACTTGTTCGCACGCGGTGATCGCGTTATCCTATGCATATTACCGAGCGGTAACTTACCGGCAGGTAACAGTCTGACAGCCTGATCTGAGAAGGTGGAACAGCCCCATGGGCCATTACAAGAGCAACGTCCGCGACATCGAGTTCAACCTCTTCGAGGATCTCGGCGTCGGCGAGGTGCTGGCTTCCGGTGCGTACGGCGACCTCGACGAGGACACCGCTAAGGAGATGCTGCGCGAGGCGGCCCGTCAGGCCGAGGGCCCCATCGCCGAGTCCTTCGCCGAGGCCGACCGCAATCCGCCGGTCTTCGACCCGGCCACCCACGAGGTGACGATCAACGAGGCCTTCAAGAAGTCGCAGGCGCAGTTCGCCGACGGCGGCTGGGCGTACCTCGGCCTGGACGACGAGCTCGGCGGCACCGACGTGCCTCGCTCGCTGTACTGGGGCATCGGCGAGATGTTCCTCGGCGCGAACCCGCCCGTCTTCATGTTCGCCGCCGGCCCCGGCTTCGCGCAGATCCTGCACGACGAGGGCACCGACGAGCAGAAGAAGTGGGCGAAGATCGCCGCCGAGCGCAACTGGAACGCCACCATGGTGCTCACCGAGCCGGACGCCGGTTCGGACGTGGGCGCCGGCCGCACCAAGGCCATCAAGCAGGAGGACGGCTCCTGGCACATCGAGGGCGTGAAGCGCTTTATCACCTCGGCGGTCATGGACCACATGTTCGAGTCCACCTTCCACCTCGTGCTCGCCCGCCCCGAGGGCGGCGCCCCGGGCACCAAGGGCCTGGGACTGTACTTCGTGCCGAAGCACCACTTCGACGAGGAGGGCAACCTCGGCGAGGAGAACGGCGTCTACGTCACCGGCGTCGAGCACAAGATGGGCATCAAGACCTCCACCACCTGTGAGCTCACCTTCGGCGGCCACGGCAAGCCCGCCAAGGGCTGGCTCGTGGGCGAGGAGATCAAGGGCATCGCACAGATGTTCAAGGTCATCGAGCACGCCCGCATGATGGTCGGCACCAAGGCCATCGGCACGCTCTCGACCGGCTACCTCAACGCGCTCGACTACGCCAAGCAGCGCGTCCAGGGCGCCGACCTGACCCAGATGGCCGACAAGACCGCGCCGCGCGTGACCATCACGCACCACCCGGACGTGCGCCGCTCTCTGCTCACGCAGAAGGCGTACGCCGAGGGCCTGCGCGCCGTGTACCTGTACACCGCCGCGCACCAGGACGTCCGCACCGCGACCCCGGTCTCCGGTGCCGACGAGGAGATGGCGCACAAGGTCAACGACCTGTTGCTCCCGATCGTCAAGGGCGTCGGCTCCGAGCGCGCGTTCACGCTGCTCGGAACCGAGTCGCTGCAGACCTTCGGCGGCTCCGGCTTCCTGCAGGACTACCCGATCGAGCAGTACGTCCGCGATTCGAAGATCGACTCGCTGTACGAGGGCACCACCGCCATCCAGGCGCAGGACTTCTTCTTCCGCAAGATCCTCCGCGACCGCGGCGCCGCGCTCGGCCACGTCGCCGGCCAGATCACCGCGTTCATCGAGGCCAACGCCGGCGGCGCCTTCGCCGCCGACGTCGCCCTGCTCAAGACCGCTGCCGAGGACGTGCAGGCCATGGCCGCCACGCTCACCGGTTTCGCGCTCGCCTCGCAGCAGGAGCCCAAGGAGCTGTACAAGGTGGGCCTCGGCTCGGTGCGCTTCCTCATGGCCTTCGGCGACCTGATGATCGGGTGGCGCCTGCTGCACCAGGCCGTCATCGCGCAGGCCAAGCTCGACGGTGGCGCCTCGGGCGCCGACAAGTCCTTCTACGAGGGCAAGGTCGGCGTCGCGAAGTTCTTCGCCGCGAACGTGCTGCCGCAGCTCACCGGCACCAAGGACATCATCGCCGCGATCGACAACCAGGCGATGGACCTCGACGAGGCCGCGTTCTGATCGTCGTCTCGTAGCCACGAGCACCCGGGGGCGCTCCGACCATCGGTCGGGGCGCCCTCGCCCGTTTCTCGGCCCGACGGTGCGCACCGCACCGTCGGGCAGCCACCGTAGGATTGCTACCGACCTGCGCCGACGACCTCCGGAGTGCACGCATGGATGACGACCAGCCGAACGTCGTACAGCTGGCGGCGGTGAACATCGGCGTCGACGGGGAGCACGGCCCCCTGTTCCGGGGCATCGACCTGGAGTTCGGCCCCGGCCTGCACGCCGTACAGATGCCGGCCGGCCGCGACCAGGACGCCCTGCTGCTCACCCTGGCGGGAAGGCTCAAGCCGAGTCGCGGCACCGTCAATGCCCTCGGCGCGACCACCCCGGGAGCGATCCGCAAGAAGTGCGCCATCGCCGCCTTCAAGGACATCGACGAGCTGGACGATTCGGTCACCGTCGAGACCGTGCTGGCCGAGCAGCGGCGCTGGCTGGCGCCCTGGTACTCGATGGTGCCGCTCAGCGCCGGCAGCCTGGAGATGGACGAGGTCTTCGGCGATGTCGCCCGGCCCGGGCCGAAGACCCGCATCGTCGAGCTGAGCGATCTGCAGCTGTTCCTGCTGCGGATCACGCTGGCGCTGGTAGGGAACAGACCGATCGTCGTCGTCGGTGACCTGGAGCAGGTTCGCGACAACCCGGGACGCGCCGAGGCCATCCAGCGGCTCGGCGCGATCGCCGAGCGCTACACCGTGATCGTCGGGGTCACCAACCCCCTCGGCGGCACCGCACCGCAGCACACCCTGCACGATCGTCGCGCCCTGACCCGGAAGGACTGATTCGATGTCCGACAAGAACAGCCGCCTCGTCCCCATCGCCGCGGGCCTCGCCTTCGGCTCCGAGATCAAGCGGTTCGGCCGCAGCCGGCTCACGCGCGCCGCGATCGTCGTGATGATGCTGCTGCCGCTGGTCTACGGTGCGCTCTACCTGTGGGCGTTCTGGGATCCGTTCGGCAACGTCAACAAGATGCCCGTCGCGCTCGTCAACGCCGACAAAGGGACCGAGGTCAACGGCCAGAAGATCAACGCAGGTGCCGAGGTCGAGAAGTCGCTCGCCGACGACAAGAGCCTCGACTGGAAGATCGTCTCCCCCGCCGAGGCGCAGCAGGGCGTCAAGGACGGCACCTACTACTTCATGCTGGAGCTGCCGGAGAACTTCTCCGCCGCCATCGCCTCACCCATGAGCGGGAAGCCCGAGAAGGCGCAACTGCGTGCCGTCTACAACGACGCCAACAACTACATCAGCTCCACCATCGGCCAGACCGCGATGTCGCAGGTACTGGGCGCCGTCTCCACCCGCATCTCGGGACAGGCCGTGAATCAGGTGCTGTCGATGATGATCACCGCCGGCACCGGCATCGAGCAGGCCGCCGACGGGGCGGGCAGGCTCCACGACGGCCTCGTGACCGCGAACGACGGTGCCGCACAGCTCGCGTCGGGTCTCGGAACCGCGAAGACCGGCTCGGCGCAGTTGCGGGCCGGCTCGCAGCAACTCTCCGACGGCATCACCCAGGCCACCGATCCCCTGCTCGCGGTGACCAAGGCGCTGTCCGGGCTCGGCGGGAACACCGCGCAGCTCCAGCAGAGCGCCGCCGCGCTCGCGGACGCCGCCGACAAGGCGGGCGTGTTCATCAAGACCCAGGACGCCACCCTGGCCGGCATCGACGCCGCGATCAAGCAGCTGGCCGCCAGCCCCGATCCGGTGGCGCAGCAGGCCGCGGAGGGACTGCGCGCCGTGCGGGCGCAGCTGGCGCAGTCCTCGGTGCCAGTGGCCGCCAAGCAGCAGGTCGTCGCGGCCTCCGACGCCGCCGCCGTGCTCACCGAGCAGCTGCGTACGCCGGGCAGCCCGCTCGCGGTCCTGCTCGGCAAGGTGGGCAACACCGGCGACGATCTGACCGCGAAGCTCACCGAACTCCGTTCCGGGGCGCAGCAACTCGCGGCCGGCAACGCCACTCTCGATGACGGCATCACCCAGCTCTCGGACGGTGCGACCAAGCTCTCCGCCGGCACGGTGCAGCTGCGCGACGGCAGCCAGGAACTGGCCACCAAGCTGCACGAGGGCGCCGGTGCGGTGCCCAAGTGGTCGCCCGAGCAGACCTCGCAGGTCGCCCAGACCATCGGCGGGCCCGTCTCGCTGGACGCGCAGCACGAGAACCGCGCCCCGAACTTCGGCACCGGCATGGCGCCGTTCTTCCTCACGCTGGCGCTGTTCTTCGGCGCGCTGGTCCTGTGGATGGTGTTCCGCCCGTTGCAGAACCGCGCCATCGCCGCGGAGGTCCTCGCGATCCGCGTGGTGATGGCCAGCTACCTGCCCGCCGCCGCGATCGGGCTGTTCCAGGCGGTGATCCTGTACTGCGTGGTCCGCTTCGGGCTGGGTCTCGAGGTGGCGCATCCCATCGCGATGGTCTTCTTCATGATGGGTCTGTCGCTGACCTTCATCGCCTTCACCCAGGCGGTGAACGCGCTCGTCGGGCCGGCGGTGGGCCGTGTGCTCATCATGGCGCTGCTCATGCTGCAGCTGGTGAGTTCCGGCGGTATGTATCCGGTGGAGACCACAGCCAGACCCTTCCAGATCCTGCACACGTACGACCCGATGACCTACGGCGTCAACGGGTTGCGGCAGCTGATCCTGGGCGGCATCGATAACCGGCTCTGGCAGGCGATCGCGGTGCTGGCCTTCCTGTGGGTCGCTTCGGTCACGGTGTCGTGCCTGTCGGCCCGGCGGAACCGGCTGTGGAACCTCGACCGGCTCATCCCCGCGATCAAGATCTGAGGCGTCATCGCTCCCGCCCCGCGCTCCGGCCATATCCCCGCCCTCACGGGCCTGCGGGCGCTGGCCGCGTTCGGGGTGTGCGTGACGCATGCCGCGTTCTGGGGCGGTGACTTCACCCCGGACACACTCGGCGCCGCCTACGCGCGACTGGAGACCGCGGTGCCCGTGTTCTTCGCGCTGTCGGGGTTCCTGCTGGTGCGACCGTGGATCCGGGCGCGCGGCGCCGAGGGTTCCACTGCTGGTCCAGCACCGGATACGCGGCGCTACTTCGTCGCGCGGGCGTGGCGGATCCTGCCCGCGTACTGGGCGGTGGTCACCGCCGTCTACGTCATCTACCTGTGGCGGCCCGACGGTTCGCCGCACGGGCAGGGGTGGGGCGACTACCTGCGGCATCTGACCTTCACGCAGATCTACGGCGTCGGGCACGTGCGCACCGGACTGACGCAGATGTGGAGCATGTGCGTGGAAGTCGCCTTCTACCTGCTACTTCCACTGCTGGGCCTGTGGCTGATGCGCACGCGGCGGGCCTGGACGGTGCCGGCAGCGATGGTCGCCGTCTCGGTGGGCTGGCTGGTGCTGGTGATCGCGACGGAGGCCTTCGGCAAGACGGCGCGGTCGTGGCCCCCGGGCTTCGCCGCCGCGTTCGCCGCCGGTATCGCGGTGGCGCTGCTGGTCGATCGGGTGCGCCTGCCGCGGTGGCCGCTGCTGCTCGTGGCGGCGGGGGCCTACGGAATACTCCTCACTCCGCTCGCGGGGCCGATCGACCTCCGGGTGCCGACGCCCGCCCAGGGGGTGACGAAATTCCTGCTGGAGGCGCTGATCGGCGGGCTGCTGGTGGCGGCGTTCGCGACCGGACCGTCGCGCGTGCTGGGGTCGCGCCCGATGGTGTGGCTCGGCTCGATCAGTTACGAGTTCTTCCTCCTTCACGTGATCGTCATGGAGTTCGTGGTGCTGGACCTGTTCGGCTGGTCGCTGTTCACCGGTTCCACGTGGCCCATCGTCGTGGTGACGACCGCGATCACCGTCGTACTGGCGTGGGGACTGCGCGCCGGCGTCGAGCGGATCCGCGCAGCGGGCGATCGCGCACCGTCTTAGTGGGCGCAGGGTGCTCCACAGCAGCCATGCGTGCCACGCATGGCAAACGATTCCGCATCACTGAACGAACGATCGACCCGCAGCGCGGGCCGGCTCAGCGGAGGAGGGTGGCGGTCACCGCGTCGATGATCGGTCGGCGCTGAGCCGACGGCGCATCCCACAGCTTGCCGGTCAGGGCCTCGAGGGCCGCGACCTTGGGTTCGAGCTCGCCCAGGGCCTTCGTGCGCTCCTCACCGGACAGCTGCGACGCGGCGATGATCTGGTCGTCCAGCGCGAAGACCGCATCGTCGAGGGCGGCGAGGTCGGATTCGGGGCCGTCGATCGCGGAGTCCGCGGGCGGCGGGACGGCGGGGGCGAAGGCACCGCGGTGCACGTCGGCGATGGCGTAGCGGGTGCGCTGGTGCAGGAGCGCCTCGGTGGAGGTGGCGTTCGCCCACTCGGCGGGGGCGCGACCGGGGCGACCGGGGATGAGATCACCGGAGTTGGCGAAGTCCTTGATCTGCTTGTTGGAATCGCGCAGGAACCACACGACACCTATGAGGATGAGCACGGCCACCACCGCGACCACGACGACGACCGCGATGCCGAAGCTCATTCGCTCCTCCTGGAGATCCGTGTGCGGCGCTGTTCGGCGATCACGCCGGCGCAGGCCCCGACCCGTGATGGTGTCGTATCCACCACCCTAGGCGGCCGGGGCCCGCTGCACCGGCGCTTGGGAATCAGCCCTCGATGATGGCGGTGATGCCCTGGCCGCCGGCGGCGCAGATCGAGACCAGCGCGCGACCGCCGCCGTTCTCGTGGATCTGCTTCGCGGCGGAGGCCACGATGCGGCCGCCGGTCGCGGCGAACGGGTGGCCGGCCGCCAGCGACGAGCCGTTGACGTTGAGCTTGCTGCGGTCGATCGAGCCGAGCGGCGTGTCCAGGCCGAGGCGGTCCTTGCAGTACTCGGCCGACTCCCAGGCCTGCAGCGTCGCGAGCACCACGGAGGCGAAGGCCTCATGGATCTCGTAGTAGTCGAAGTCCTGCAGCGTCAGGCCGTTGCGCGCCAGCAGCTTCGGCACCGCGTAGGTCGGCGCCATGAGCAGGCCGTCCTTGCCGCCGACGTAATCCACGGCCGAGTACTCGACGTCCTTGAGGTACGCGAGCACGGGCAGGCCGCGCTCCGCCGCCCACTCGTCGCTCGAGAGCAGCACCGTCGACGCGCCGTCGGTGAGCGGCGTGGAGTTGCCGGCCGTCATCGTCGCGTCGCCCAGCGAGACGCCGAAGACGGGCTTGAGCGTCGCGAGCTTCTCGACCGACGAATCGGGCCGCAGGTTGTCGTCGCGGGTGAGGCCGAGGTACGGGGTGATCAGGTCATCGAAGAAGCCTCGGTCGTAGGCGGCGGCCATGTTCTTGTGACTGAGGTAGGCCAGCTCGTCCTGCTCGGCGCGCGAGACGCCGAACTCCTTGGCAGTGATCGCGGCGTGCTCGCCCATCGACATGCCGGTGCGGGGCTCACCATTGCGCGGAATGTCGATGCCGAGGTTGGCGGGGAGCTTGCCGAGCAGCTTGAGGCGGTCGACGGTGCTCGATGCGCGGTTGAGCTCGAGCATCACCTTGCGCATGCCCTCGGAGACGCCGATCGGGGCGTCGGAGGTGGTGTCGACGCCGCCGCCGACGGCCGCCTCGTAACGGCCGAGCTGGATGCCCTGGGCCGCGGCGTTGATCGCCTGCAGGCCGGTGGCACAGGCCTGCTGCACGTCGAAGGCCGGCGTGTAGGGGCTCAGCGGGCTGCCGAGCACCGACTCGCGGATCAGATTGAAGTCCCGGCTGTGCTTGAGCACTGCGCCACCGACCACGGTGCCCAGCTGCTCGCCCTGCAGGTTGAAGCGGCTCACCAGACCATTGAGCGCGGCGGTGAACATGTCCTGGTTGCTAGCCTTCGCGTAAGCGCGGTCCGAGCGGGCGAAGGGGATCCGATTACCGCCGAGGATGGCCACCGGACGGGTTTCGATGTTTGCCACGGGTTCTCCCAGTGATCGAGGGTTGCTACTACCGAGTATTCTTACTCTGGAGTAAGTTGCTTGTCGATAGCCTATCGGAACGCCACACGGATGAGGTACCTCACATGCCTGATGCACCCAGCACGGATTTCTACGCGGCCTTCGTGAAGTCGGGCCCCGGCTCCTTCCTGGCCAGCCGACTCGGCCTCCCGCAGCCGCCCGTCCTGCGCCGCTACCAGGCCGGCAAGCCCGCGCTTGCCGGCCCCGTCCTCCTCGGCGGCCAGGGCCGCCTCGTCGAGCCCGTTCGCGAACTGCTCGCCGACTACGACCTCGTCGTCAACAACGGCGGCGCCCGCGGTGCTGAGAAGCTCGGCGGCGCGGTCTTCGACGCCACCGGCATCACCAACATCGACGATCTCAAGGGCCTGTACGAGTTCTTCGGTCCGCAGATCCGCTCGCTCGGCAACAGCGCCCGCCTCGTGGTGCTCGGCACCACTCCGGAGCTGATCGAGGACCTCGACGAGCACATCGTCCAGCGCGCTCTCGAGGGCTTCACCCGATCGGTCGCCAAGGAGCTGCGCGACGGCGCCACCGCCCAGCTCGTCTACGTGCACCCGAACGCCTCGACCGGCGCCTCGGGCCTCGCGTCGACCCTGCGCTTCCTCCTGTCGGGCAAGTCGGCGTACGTCGACGCCCAGGTCATCCGCATCACCGATAAGGACGCCACCGCCCCGGCGGATTGGGACAAGCCACTCGCGGGCAAGGTCGCGCTGGTCACCGGCGCCGCCCGCGGCATCGGCGCCACCATCGCCGAGGTCCTCTCGCGCGACGGTGCCCACGTCATCGCCGCCGACATCCCCGCCGCCGGCGAGGCGCTGTCGGAGGTCGCGAACAAGGTCGGCGGCACCGCGCTGCCGCTGGACGTGACCGCACCCGACGCCGGCGCGAAGATCGCCGCGCTGGTCAAGTCGCGCCACAGCGGCCTCGACATCGTCGTCAACAACGCCGGGATCACCCGCGACAAGCTGCTCGCCAACATGGACGAGAGCAAGTGGAACTCGGTCATGGCCGTCAACCTCAAGGCCCCGAAGCAGCTGGTCGACGACCTGCTCGCCGCGGACGCGCTCAACGAGGGCGGCTCCGTCGTCGACGTCTCGTCGATCGCCGGTATCGCGGGCAACCGCGGCCAAACCAACTACGGCGCGACCAAGGCCGGCGTCATCGGCATCGTCGACGCCTACACGCCGGTCCTGGCGAAGAAGAACATCACCATCAACGCCGTGGCGCCCGGCTTCATCGAGACCGCCATGACCGCCGCGATCCCGCTGGCCACCCGCCAGGCCGGCCGCCTCATGAACTCGCTGCAGCAGGGTGGCCAGACCGTGGACGTCGCGGAGACCATCTCCTACTTCGCCGCGCCCTCTTCGGCCGCCGTGACCGGCAACGTCGTGCGCGTCTGCGGTCAGAGCCTGCTGGGGGCCTGATCATGGCCACCAAGACCACCGTCCTGCAGGCGCCGCCGTCGAGCCTGTCCGTGCTCACGCGCGGTCTGCGCGGCATCCTGCCCGTGATCGGCAAGCAGGGCCCGCTCAAGCCGGAGACCCCGCTGCCGGACCGGACCGTCGAGCTCACCGTCGACGTGGATCCCGTGCGGGTCGGCGAGTACTGCGACGCCGTCGGGCTGAAGAACACCGGCGAGGTACCCGTGATGTACCTCTACGTGCTCTCCTTCCCGCTGATCATGGACCTGTTCCTGGCAGACGACTTCCCTGCTGCGGCGGTGGGGTCCGTGCACGTGGAGAACACGCTCACGCGGCGGCGCCGGGTGGTGCCGGGCGAGAAGCTCACGCTGCGCACGTCGGTGGGCGACCTGCGCGAGCATCGCAAGGGCATGCTGATCGACTTCACCACCGAGTTCACCGACGCCTCCGGCGCGTCGGTGGCCTCCGAGGTGTCGACGATGCTGATCCAGCAGAAGACGTCGCTGTCCGGCGAGCCGTCCGGTCCCCCGCCCAAGGAGGCACGCCCCGGCGCCCCCGACGCGCTGCTGTCGGCCGACGGTGCGCTCATCCGCCGCTACGCCGGCGTCAGCGGTGACCGGAACCCGATCCACATGTCGCCGATCGGCGGCAAGGCGTTCGGCTTCCCGTCGTCGATCGCGCACGGCGCGTGGACGGCCGCGGCGATGCTCCGCGTCGTCGAGGGCCACGTCCCCGACGCAGTGGTGCACCACGTGCGCTTCGGCCGGCCCGTGATCCTGCCGGCGCGCATCGGCTTGTACGTCACGCGCGATGAGGCCACCGGCGGCACCGAGATCGTCGCGAAGGACCTCAAGAAGGGATTCCCGCACGTGACGGCCACCGTCACGCCGCTGTAGGTTCCTGTTCCACGGCTGCCCGCCCGGCTTCGGCCGCGGCGGGCAGCGTCGTCTGGGCTCTCTCGTCGAGAGCGGATGGAACGCCCTCGAACGACCGCGAGGCCGGCCTCGGTGAGGAGACCGGCCTCGCGCTGGGCGTTCGCACGCCCGAGCGTGTCAGTTGCCCGACAGCTTGTTCTTGACGGCGTCGACGCCGTCCTTGACCTTGTCCGCGACGTCAGCGACCTTGTCCTTCACGGCCGCGATGCCCTGATCCGCCTGACCCTCGGCCTTGAGCTCGTCGTTCCCGGTGGCGGCACCAGCAGCCTCCTTGGCGCGACCCTTGAGGTCCTCGGCCTTGTTCTTGGCGTCGTCTGCGATTCCCATGTCAGTACTTCCTTTCGGTTGGGTACAACATTCATGCTCGGAGGATGTTCTCCAAGTCCGTTGTGCTGGCGGGCTACTTGTCCTCGCCGTTCACCACGACCTGCAACCCGACGTCGGGGTTGGTCGCTGCGGTGACTTCCCGCTGCGTGGAGCGGGCCAACACGGCCAGCTCTTTCACCGGTGCGCCGCGGGCTGCGGTGACCCGCACTCGGATCAGCGGTTGTCCCTTGTGCTCGAGCGTCGTCGAGCGCGCCTTGACGATCAGCGGATTGCTCGAGAGATCCTCTGCCACAGCGTCCGCGATCTTGTCGAGATCGACGGTTCCGCCGTCCGTCGCCGAGACGGTCTTCGCCGAGTTGGTGACCAGGTGCCGGAGCAGCAGCCACAGGGCGATGAGCACGATCAGCACGCCGCCGATACCGACAACCGCGGGCCACCACGGCTGCTCCGGAACCCGTGCGATCTCGTCCGGCCTCAGCCGGTGGGTTGCGGAGACCACGGTGCTTTCGCCGAGCCGGTAGGCGAGCAGCCACCCACCGCCGGCGAGCAGGAGGAGTCCCACGAGCAGCGTGAGCCCTCGGTCGAGAACACGAGTGGATGCCTTCATCGTGCCACCTCGATCTCCGAGCGACGTGCCTTGTGGAGTCCGGGCGCCAGCCACAGCTCGTCGGTGACGGCCTTGTGGCTACGACGTCGCGGCTTGACCGCGGTGATCACCAGGAACAGGCCGATGACCAGCGCGAGGACCACTGCGGGCCAGGTCCACCACTCCCACTGCAGATCGGCCACCGTGCGGAAGACGGCATCGAGCCAGGGCGAGCCCTGTGCCCAGCCCAACGAGATCACGGTGTCCCGGATAGCGACCCCACCGAGCGCGAGCAGGGCGAGGATCAGCGGAATCGCAACGTACACCGATCCCGCCACGCGCCGGGGAGCGCGCCGCTGTGCGGACGTTGCGGGCGGGGCGAGCGCCTCAGGGGTATCCGCACTGGCCACATGGGCGAACGGCGCATCGGGGGAGCGCTCACCGTTCACCCGTGCGATGTGCACGCGGGTGTTGGCCGGCGGCTCGTCGAGGCTCCGCGCGAGCTCGCCGTCGATCGACGAGCGCACATCCGCAACCAGCTTCGCCGAGTCCACGGGCCAGTCGGCGGCGACCTGGACCTCCAGATCGCGCTGATCGTGATCCGGGTACTGCACTGCCGGCAGGGATCGTGAGGTCAAGGCACGCTTCTTCGACGTTCCCGGAACTGCGAGCACTGCGTGCTCGATGAGTCGGCGACGCACGCGATCATCGATGACGGTGCGGCCCCGCTCGGCGCGGGGTCGGCCGACCGTCGCCTCGGGCTGACCGTCGGACGCCGTGGGCGGTACCGATTCGGTGGTCATGGTCAGCTCCGGCCGTTCTTCCGAAGTGCGGTCAGATCGACCAAACCGTCGAAGTGGGCGCCGAGTGCGAATCCGACCGCGCCCAGCACGATGGCGAGGAGGAAGCCGACGACACCGCCGGTGACGATCGCGATGGCTACCAGGAGGCCGATGACGATGCCCCAGACTGTGTAGTTGCCTACGCTCATGCGATGAACTCCTTTGATGTGGTCGGCGATCCCCGGTCGGGGTCGCCGGGCACTGCGATGTCGGATACGACAAGGTCGATCGGCACACCTGCAGCGTCGGTGGCGGCCTGCCGCACGCGGTCGGCGAGGTCCAACAGGTCCGTGCCGCGCCGCAACTCCAGCACGACATCCACCTGGCCGCCCTCATCGGTGATGCGGACGCCCGACACTGTGCGACCGGGCAAGTACGTGGCAGGCGAGCCGGGCCCGCCGGCGTGGATGCCGGCGACCCCGTCGACTGACGTCACGGCGTCGACGACCCGGTCGACGATGTCGGCGTGCTCGCCGCTCACTTGACCCGCGGCTCGGCCGAGGTCTCCTCGGCGTCGTCCGCGTCAGCGAAGTGCACGTCGTGCACGGTCACGTTGACCTCGGTGACCTCCAGGCCGGTCATCTTCTCGACAGCGTCGATGACGTTGTTGCGAATGCCGGTGGCGAGGTCGTGGATCGCGACGCCGTAGTCGGCGACGATGCCCACATCGACGGCCGCCTGCTTCTCGCCGACCTCGACGCTGACGCCCTGGGTCAGGTCGGGTGCGCCGGGGAGCGTCTCGCGGATCTTGCCGACGACGCGGGCTGCGGAACCGCCGAGGTCGTAGACCCCGTTGACCTCGCGGGCAGCGATGCCGGCGATCTTCGAGACGACGACGTCAGCGATGCTGGTGGTTCCCCGGCCGTTGGAGGTGGCGAGGGCCGATCCGGGAGCCTTCTTGCTGGTGGTCGATGCAGCGGGAGTGGTGGTGGGCGAGGTCATCTTCCGTCTCCTTGTTCGCGAGTCATGCGCCAGGATTTTTTCCGGCACATTGGGTGAGTCGGCGCTGGGCAAGAATCGGCACGCAATTGTGATCCATCTCACTTTTCAGGAAGGTGTGCTCGACCGGCTCGGGAAATTCCCGCTGGTCCTTCGACGGCTGATCAGCGTTCCGGTCGACCCAATCTCGTTCTGAGGATGCCAAGATTCTCGCCGACGGGGATCCACACGGAACTTTTAGTGTTGTCGCTCAACATGATTGGACCACCTGTCACGTTGCACGGACTGCCCCTACGTGATTACGGTGGTGGCGCGAAGGGGAGTAGTTCACCGGTCCGCGCGGACCGGGAGGGCGGTCGACACGCTGGCGCGATGGCGCCCGGTCGTCCACCGCAGGCCGTCGTTCTGACGGTCTCGGCGAACGAGACCTTGGCCCGACAGGTGAAAGCCGCGTCGACCAAGTGCTCGCCCGATCTGCGCGATGAGTCCTCGGTCGGTCGCCGACCAAGGAGTCCCAGATGATCACTGAATCCGTCTCACCCGCAGCGACTTCGAACGATGTTCCGCACCGACGGCGGCGCGGTCTTCTCCGGCCGCTTCTGATCTGTGCGGCTCTCATCGCGCCAGCACTGATCCTGCGGTTCAGCGGTATTCACCCCGAGCCCGTGGTCGCACTGGTGGTGTACGGGGTCGCGGTGGTCGCCGCGAGTTTCCTGCTCGCCTGGGCCGCCGAGGCGGCCCAGATGGACGTTTCGGGCGGGTTGGCCATCGCGGTGCTGGCGCTCATCGCCATCCTGCCGGAGTACGCGGTCGATCTCTACTACGCGTACACCGCAGGGAGCGACCCGGCCTACGTGCAGTACGCGGCGGCCAACATGACCGGCTCCAACCGGCTGCTGCTCGGACTCGGCTGGCCCGTCGTGGTCATGGCTGCGCTGTTCGTGGCGAAGCGAACCATGGGCCAGCGGTCGAACGCCCTCGTCCTCGACCAGCGCAATCGGATGGAACTGGGCTTTCTCATGATCGCGGGCGTCGTCGCCTTCATCATGCCTGCGACGGGGCAGATCCATATCGTTCTCGGCGTAGCGCTGATCGCCTGGTTCGGGTTCTACCTCTACAAGCTCACTCGAGGCGCGACCGAGGAGCCGGACCTGATCGGGACCGCCGCGGCGATCGGCGCGCTGCCGCGCAGAACCCGCCGCATCACCGTCGGCGCCCTGGTTGTGATCGCGGCGGCCGTGATCCTGATCTGCGCGAAGCCCTTCGCGGAGAGCCTCATCTCCGCGGGCGGCCAACTCGGCATCGACCAGTTCCTGCTGGTGCAGTGGCTCGCACCATTGGCCTCCGAAGCACCTGAGTTCGTCATTGCGATCCTGTTCGCCATCCGAGGCAAGGGGGCCATGGCGATCGGAATGCTCATCGCGTCCAAGGTCAATCAGTGGACACTGCTCGTCGGTTCGCTGCCGATCGCCTACCTCGCCGGCGGTGGCGGCACCTCGCTCATGTTGGACGCCCGCCAGGTCGAGGAAATGCTGCTGACAGCGACGCAGACCATGATGGGCGTCCTGGCGATCCTCGCGCTGCGCTTCCACCGCGTGACGGCCTGGGCGCTCCTCGCACTGTTCGTCGTCCAGTTCCCCATCACGAGCACCGAAGGTCGCCTCGTGCTCGCAGGGATCTACGCGGTCATCGCTGTCGCGGCAGCGATCGTCCACCGCCGGCACATCGTCGACACACTCACAGCGCCTTTCCGTCCCACAACGTAGGCGCGGCGGCATCCTGCGGTGCTCGCGCGCCTTCTTGGTATGTCGACGAGGGCGGAGAAACCGCGAGGCGGCGGGGTGACAAGGCGGTTGTCAGGCGGACCGAGGATCGCTCGGACCGCCACGTGTGCCCTTGTGCGGCTCCTCGATGATCTGAACGTCGTGAACCGTCACGGACTCCGACATCAGCAGGTCGAGCGAGGTCACGAAAAGCTGACCGATCTCCTCGTCACTCACGTCCTTGTGCGGAAGGTCCACACGAAAACCCTGCGCTTGCAGTCCGCCCTCATTGGAGAACGTCACCTCGGCATCGAACACTGCGCGGTACTCGGTCATAGTGGGATAGTGCCGCGAGGCGTCACTCGGAACAAGCCGACTTTTCTCGGCTGCACTTCGGTCTCGCACGCCGTGCACGGGCAGATGTGAGACACCACCTGCGGCGACCGCCGCACGGGCACTCGGCTGGGCAACCACAGCGCCGTCCCGACTTCGATTCACACTCATCGCCTCTCCCACGGGTGCCAACGGCGATCAGGACGAGCATCGAGGAGCGCGGCGGTCGCACGCAGCTCGTCGGTGACCTCGACGGAGTTTGCGCTGGCGTGGAAGACGTCTCGGGCGGGGTCTTCGATCCTGTATCCGAGGCTGCCCTTCTGCCCTGGCACGTTCCAATCCGTACTCAGCTCGATTTCCTCGTGAAACCGCCCGCCGCCACGGCGAACACCAATCCCTTCGCTTACGGTGTTACCTCGGACGATAGCGACAAACTTGAAAGCCGTTAACAGAAGGGCGGTCACTGCCGCTACCGTTGGGCGCTTCACAGCTCCCAACCTCGCATTCCTTAAATTTGTTAATACTTTTCGTGACCTGATGGTCATAAATCGACGCTGCTTCTATCGTCACACGCCCCTCCAAACCGAGGCGGCGTCCAGCATCACGTCCCTGCTCGTGGGAGGCGTTGGCCGACCAGCGCGCGGGCGTTATAGCCATCCACCTGAGCATCGTCGTAGCAACGTCGCGGTCGGGCCTGCGCCGAGGTGGACTCGGCGACATCTACTGGAAGCCTCTTCATGCCGCGCACTTTGCCAAAGATGGCTTGGCGTTTAGTTGCAGTTCGGTTCGAGGTCCGCGCGGAGCACGCGGGCTCGGGCGATGATCGAGCGCGCGCAGGCAACCAGGCGCTCCTGCCCGCGCGCCGACAATCAGAGGCTGGCACCAGTAACCCGCGCGCCGACGACTAAGTAGGTGGAGGTACCACGCCCTCCTATTTCACCCGTGCCTGCTGCATGATCTTGTAGCTGGCGGAAGCCGACTGCTCAGCGAGCGCGCGAGTCGAACTGAGGACTATCGAGACGTAGCGTCCCGCTCGGACTGAGCAGACGATGTTTGTCCCGCTCTGCCAGCACTTCCCGTTGTCGCGCGAGATGCCTTTGAGATCCACGAGCGTCGGGGTCTGACCATCCACGGCGTGATCGACGCGGAAGAACTCCGTTGCGGATGCCTCCGTCCGAGCGCGGAACACAACACTGGCACGGGTCTTCGCCACGTAGTCGAGGTCGAACCGTCGGACGTATTCGGGGTTGCTCGTCATCAGCCCGTACGTCGCGATGGTCATCCAACCGTCGCCCCAGTCCACGCCCTCGGAGAGGCCCAGCTCGTTCGTCGGGATCGTCTTCGGCAGGGTCAGCGACATCAGCCCGTCGAAGTCCATGTCCACCTTCGGTTTGATCCCGTTCGGCGCATCGGACGGCTTGTAGTCCCGCATCTTCGTCCAGAGCATCTCGCGAGCGCGTTTCCCGAGTTCGCCGACGACTTTGCCTTCCGCGTCACCGAGCCCCACGGGGAAATCCACGGTGACCACCGCGATCAGATCGCCGCGCGGAGCGATGATCGTCATGGAAGCGGCGTTCTTCGTGTTGCGTTTGCCGACTGTCACGAAGCGCCAGCCGTCCGCGTTCACCTCACGAGGGGTGCCCGCCTGAACCTCAGCTCCGTTCGTCAGTTGACCCACGAGCGAAGTTGCGGCCTCCGCCGAGGCAAAACGCATCAGCCCCATACGTAGGACACGCGTGCCCTCCTTGTTCTGCGCACCCGCGAACATCGCCGTCTTGAACGGTGCCGCGTCCACTATCTTCTGCTGCTTCGTACCGAACGGGCTGAGGTTCGATTCGAGCCCGAGCTGCGAGGCAGAAACCAGGGGCGTGGTGATCAGGTCGGGGACGCGCACGGTGAGGGACGAATCCACATCCCACGGAGCGGGGATACCGTCAGCGAGCCGCCATCCTTCCTGCTGCCAGGCATCAGCAGGGGTGCGCGCCTCGACCGTGCGGGGCTTGGTCACGAAGTTCCCCGTGTCGAGAGCAGGTGCCGCGCTCGGGTCGGGGACGGCGGTGCCCGCGACCGTAGAACAGCCGTACAAGGTGAGCACCACCGCCATCAGCGCGGGGGCAGAAGCTGTCTTCCAGCGCATGACGGACCTACTTCACAGACCGCATGATCGACAGGCTTGCGCTCGCTGCCTGCTGTGCCTGAGTCAGAGTCGGCGCTGAGACCACCGCGAGATACCGCCCGTGGATCACGGCGCAGCGATAGCGCGTCGAGGACACCTTCGCGCAGCGTCCGACGGCGTTGTCCACACCAGGCAGGGCGATGTCGGAGACCTTCGGCGGGACCACAGCTTCGTCGAGGAACGCCCTCGCCTTCGTCGCATCGCCGAGGCGGTAGACCTGACTGTTGTCGGTGTTCCCAATGAGGTCGAACCCGTAATCCCGCATCCGCAATACGTCTTCCGTCTTGCCCGGAGACTCGACCACGGAGGCTTTGAACGTGCGCCATCCATCACCGAGCCCGAACCCTGGCGAAAGCCCCAGCTTCGCGCCCAGCGAGTCGGCGGTTCTCGTACTTGCGAGTGTGCGGGACATGATCCCGTCGTTGTCCATCGGCACACTCGGACCGCTGACAGTCCCAGCAAGGGAAACGACTGGCGTGGGGCGATACCCCGCAGCGTCAGCGTACTGCTTGTCGAGCGCCTTGCCCGCCAGCGTGAGCGCGGCCTTGTCGTCAGCGACACGAACCTGTACGCCTACGACCGCGAGTTGCCCGTCGCGTGGCGCTACCAGCGTCACGTCCGTGGTCGCCGTGGCACCTGATCCACTCGTGGTGCGACGCACCATGCGCGCGCCAGAAGCTGTGGTGACACCAGCAGGAATAGGCGCAGCCCCACTGCCTGCAACTCCCGCAAGAACGTCGCTCGCGCGTTGCGCAGCGGCAGCATCGGCGAACCTGAGCAGGCCGATACGGAGCACCGTCGAGTTGTCAGAGGCGACGGTGGCGAACCCCGCCTGAAACGGAACAGTCGCGAACGCGTCAAGCTGCGCAGCGGTGAAGAAGGTGATCCCGCCCGCTGTGGCACTGAGCTGGGAAGGTCCGATCAGCGCGGTCGCCGTTGTGCCTGGAACCTTCTTGCTCATGGTCGAGTCCACGTCCCACGGGGCGGTCACGTTCTCAGCGATCAACCAGCCCTCCTGCTGCCAAGAGTCCGCCGCAGACACAGCTTTCACCTCACGCGGAGAGGTGTTGTAGTTGCCCGTATCCAGCCTGTGAGCAGCAGCTACCGAAGGGTCAGGTTGCGCGTCGCCCCCGACATGTTCTGAGCATCCCGTGAGTGCAACCACCAGCGCGCAGAGCACCGCCAGAGGCGTCCAGTGTCTCCCCATGCCCCAGGACGCTACATGGGGACCGTCCTGTTCGTGAGCACCTGCAAGCTCGCGCCTACCGCCTGTTAAGCCGTGTACGGGAACCTCGTTCTCGAAGGCGCGGGACATCCCGCGTGCAACCTACCTCGGAGGGGAAGAATATGAACAAGGCGAAGCGGACGATGGCAGGCCTGATCGCTGGCGCGGCTGTGTTCACGGGCGTTGGGGCGGTCAGCACGGTCGCTGCGGGAGCTGCGTCGGCGTCCACCTGCACGTACCACACGCGCATGATGTTCGGGAACAACATCGTGGACGGCTACGGTGGTGGTCCGCAGACCGCAACGCAGAACGCGTACTCGAAGGCGAAGGCGCACGGCATCTCGACGGTCGGCGGCAAGCGCATGTGGACCCAGTACGAGTGCAACTGATCATCGGCGTCACATAGAGCGGAGCCCGCTTTCCGATCATGGAGAGCGGGCTCTCGTTATGCACGGGAATTAGCCTATGAGCTTGCGCTTAGCGGTCTCGAACTCCTCGGGCGTGAGCGCGCCCGCGTCTCGCAGCGCCGCCAGCTTGGCAAGCTCGTCGACCCACGATGTCGGTGCGGGCGGTGCCGCCGCAGCAGGCATGGGCGCGGGCGGGGTCGGACGCGCGTTGCTCCCGAACTTCGGGTGCGCACGCAGGACCTGCTCGATCTTCTGAGCGGTTCCGTGGTTCACCGCTGCCTCGGCGAGCGTCGTGCCCGAGCCCTGCACGACGAACACCTGTTGCAGACCCGACGCACCGAGCCGCTTTTTGTCATCGCGCGTTACCTTCCGCACCGAGAACCCGACGATGTCCGCGACGTTCACTCGAAACGCTGGCAGCAGCTTGCCCGTCTGGCGATACTCCACGGTGTCGCCGTAGTCGATCACGCTCCCGTTGCCCACACCGAGCCCGATTGAGTTGCCTGTTTCTCGCGCCATGTCGTCCCCCTTCTTGGACCAGTTCGGGGTGATCGTATCGACGCGATGAACCTTCCCAGGCTGGATTCTCACGAGAGCGTCCGACCTTCCCCTCGCACACGGGGACGACGGGCTCATCTCCGCACGCACGGCAGGTACTTGATGTCGGGATCAGCGCGCGGCCGGCGTACAGGATCGTCGCGGCGGCGCGAGGCGAGGAGCTGTGCCAGAACGCGGGATGACGGGCTATTGGCAAGGACCGTTTTGGCGGGGGTTCTGTCACACCGCGAGCTGGGGCGATCCGAACCCCCGCGTCCGCGAGTGGAGGCTGCCAGAGGTTTAGTTCTGGCGGGCGACGAAACAGGGCCGTGGACGGGTCCGTGGGGATGATTCCCGCATGGGAGCCATCATCGCCGCGCTCGTCGGACTCACGGGCGTCAGCATCGTTGCGTTCATCGCGAGGCAGACCGCCATGTCCATCGCCGAGCTGAACGCGGACCAGAAGCGCAGGGACGTGCAGCTCGCCGCGTCGAAGGAGTACGCGGACACCGTGATCGCCACGGCGGGCGCGATGGAGGCGCACGCCTGGTACGCCGAGGATGAGGTACTCGAATCCCGAACGCTCACTCCCGAACAGTGGCGCGACGCGAGCCACCTCGTCCGCCCACTCCGCGAGAACGCCAGCAAGCTCGACTACCTCGTGCTGATGATCGACGACGAAGAAGTGCGGCGGCTCAACGCCGTGTTCTCCAACCTCGCGAAGCGGATTCTCGCTGCGCCCGATGAGGAGGGCGACGGACTCGACGCCCTCGAGATATTCAACGACGCAGTGCGGAAGGACCAGCCCGACTCGATCACTGCGCTCGTGGAAGCCGCGCACGACCTTCGCGCCCGCCAGCTCGCCACCTACCCGATTCACGCACCAGGACTGATCCGTGGGTGGCGTGCTCGACGGCGCGTCACACGGGACTGAGGTAGGGAACGCGCGCTGCCCCCGCCGTGACCTTCGACGGGGGCAGCTCCGCGTGGACGGTCAGCTCTGTCGCATGGCATCGCCCAGGTACGGCATCGAGGGCATCGACGGTCTGCTCGGCTTCGGAGCCGCTCGCTCCTTTGTGATCCCCCGCCGACGGGTGATGCGCGCGTTCATGAACGCGCTGCGCTCCGTCGCCACCGTCAGGCGCGGGTCCACGCCCTGACGCTCGGCGAGCTTCGCCGAGAGCCGCTTACAGAACTCCACGAGAGCCTGCTCGACCTCGTGCTCGACCTCGTGCTCGATCAGGTCCGCGACCGCCGCTGCGGTCTCGTTCTTCTCTGCCATGTTGACCTCTTGGCTTCCTCTTCTCAACGCGCCCCAGCAGACCAGAATCGCTGCGGGTGACGGGCAGAGCATGCACCTCACATCGCCGCTGCGACGTACGCGACGCGAGTTGCAGGGTGCGCGCCCACGCCCCGAGGACGTGACACAGCGAGTCCCCACGCGCGCCGTGACCCGACCACGCTGGGGGCATGTCCGATCACCTGTCCAGCTCAGCTCCCCACGCGCTCGTCCCTGTGACCGAAGCCGCCGCACTCCTCGGCGGCTCCCCTGCCCTGTACATCGCGCTGCTCGCGGGCGGGCTGGTCGAAGGCGAGCTGCGGGACGGCGTGTGGCACGTGGACACGGACGTGCTCGCGGCGGCGCTGGCGGTGCGGGAGCGGACTAGCTTGCCGTCGCCAGTAACCTGCGCGACCTGCACCGATGTCGCACAGGGACACCCCGACCCAACCGTGGACGGTGCCGCGTGAACGGGCGGTGGGAGGTCATCCGCCACGCGGACGGCTCCGTGGGCGTGCTCGTGGTGCCGTACCTCCCGTGGACATGCACAGTGCCCAGCTCCGTCGTCCGCTTGACGCGGTGGGCGGAGCGAGCGGGCGAATTGGAGCTGGCGGACGCGCTGGTTGCGGAGGCTGTGCGCATGATCGAGCGGGGCGTGATCGAGCTGGATGACGGCGGGCTGTGACACGGCTCCCGCCCGACGTGCGTCGGCTCATGCGGCTCCGCGCTGCGCTGGGCGCGACGGAGGACACGCACGCCGAGTACATCGAGCGCGTGCGCGGGCAGGCCCAGGAGCGGCACGAGCGGTTCACCCGTGAGCACCCGTGGACAGGGCACCGCATCCTGCGGATCAGGCCGATGCGAGAGCGGCTGCGCATGAGCGCGGCGGACTTGGCGGAAGCGACGGGCATGTGGGAAGTCGAGGTCGAGATGATCGAGGACGGGTCGGCGACGGCGAGCGCGGAGCAGCTCGTGGAGCTGGCGTGCGCCCTGTTCACGACCGTGGCGCAGCTAGAGGGGAAGGAACCGCCGCGTGTGTAGGGATCAAAACTGGTGCGCTAATCCGTACATCCGCGAGGACATAATCCAGCTCGAATGCGGGGCATATAGCGAGTGGGTTATGGCGACAGTATCGCTGCATAAGCGGGGCGAAATCACGGCGGCGGTCACGGGCGATTACATCGCCGCTGAGTGGCTGCCCGAGGAACACGCCTGGGGCCTGTGGGCGGCGTGCGACATGCCCTCGGCCCTCGTCACGCTGCTCGGTCCAGCGGTCATCGGACATGCTGCGTCGGACAGAGCATGTCCGAGTATCGCGGAGCGGGTCATGGATGCGGTGACGGACGGTCTCGCGCACGGACCGAGCGTGCGGGTGGCGCTGGACGGAGGCGAGCTGCGGGTGGAGCTGAGGCTCGCGGACACGGGGATGGACGTGGATGCGAGCGAAGCGTCGTGTGGGTGGTGGGTGGACTGATGTGGACGCCGAAATAGGGGCTCAACGGGGTGCTCAACACAGCGTAGGTTCACGATAGCGGATCACGGAGCCGCTCGGCAACGTGATCACGAGCTTGCCTGGCAGCGCGACACCAAACGGCGTGCGGGGGATCGCATCTGCGAACAACAGACGCTGCGCGAGTCCGCCCGTGAGGTCTTCGAGCAGCACACCAAGCTTGTCGTCCTGCGCGTGCACGGTGAGGATGAAGCGATAGATACCACGGAGCATCGTGGGATCGGTCTTCGTCTTCCCCCCGAGTGTCTCACCACTCACGGCGGCTTTCAGCTCCTCCCAGAGGATCGAGTTGATCATCGTCAGGAGCTTGTTGAGCTTTCCCACCTCGGTGTACTCGATCCAACGGCTCTCGGACACCTGCACGCGCTCCGTCGTGACCTTCGGGTCGCCCTTCTTCCCGCCGTTCCCGCCCTGCAGGTTCAGCACACCCGCCAGCGGGTCCGACTTGACCTCCCCCAGGTACTCGGCGGCGAGAGCCTGCCCCGACTGGATCGCGTACCTCGGCGAGACATGAGGCTTCGCCCACCCTCCGTTCGCGGTCACAGGGGTTCCGTCCGGCACGCGGATTTCCACTTGGCGCTCAACGATCTTCGCGCTCTCGCCCTTGCCCAGCCCCGCAGGCCCAAGCAGCGCCCACGCCAGGTTCATCGGGAGGGGGCGTGCATGGTCGAAGACCGTCATGATGTGCGGCGGGAGGATGTCCGCGACCGTGCAGATGAGGTACGCCAGCGCCGCTAGCGGGCTCACGCCGATAGCCTCCGCACGGGCACGCAGTTCGCGCAGTAGCGGTGTGCAGAACACGGCGTCCAGATACGCGCCGTCATCGACATCTTCGACGTGAGCGTGCATCGGTGGAGTGCCTACGGGATCAGGGATGTATGCCTCGGGATCGTCGGTGCCCTCGGGCGACTCGGACGCGCTCTGCTCCGCCTGCGCCGTCACGGGCTCCTCCGCCGCCTTCGCCGTCGTCGAGGGCAGCAGCGGAGCCGTCTCGCCACCTGCCGTGGTCGCCGCCACTTCGGGTACGGCCCGTAGCCGCTCACGCTCTGCCTGCACCATCGCCTCCAACTGCTGTTCTGCTGCTGATCCTGCGCCCCAGTCGGGGCCGCCCGTGGTCTCCCGCACCGCCTCGGCGGCAAGGTCAAACGCCTGCCAGACCGCCGTGTCGGGCTTGGTGCCCGCCTCCTGCGCGAGCTGGGCCGCCTCGCGCCGCAGTGCATCGGCGTCCGCGAACAGCGTTCGTGCCCACTCCGCCAGCTCCTCGTCCAGCACCTCGCGGAGGTCCGCCGCCTCCTCGGCGGACGGAACGGTCCCCGATTCGAGGTCGAGCACGGTGTCCCAGACGGTGTAGTCGGCGAGCACGCCGCCCTGCTCGCGCTCGTTCTCGACCAGCCACGCCACGAGGTGCTCGCGAAGGGACTGATCGGTCACGGTGCCGAGGTAGCCGAGCGCGAGGCTCGGCTGGCGGCGCATCGTCGCCAGGAGCACGTTGAGGACGGGGGCTGTCATGGTGTCCACGGTCAGCTCGGAGTCCGCGAGGGCGTCCCGCAGCTCGCGAAGCTCTGCGATCAGCTCAGGAGCGAACGTGCTCGCGGTCCAGCGGATGCTCGGGCACGAGGACGCGGGGCTCACCCTCAACACGTACGCCGACCTGTTCCCCGACGATCTGGAAGCCGTGTCGGGGAAGCTCGATGAAGCGCGGACAACGGCGCTCGCGGGCAAGTCCCGAACCACGTCCGAGGAGCCCGCGCGGTAGGCAGTTCTGCCTACCCGATTCGGACATCTGGACGGTGGGAGAAATCCCGCTGCCTACCGAGGCTCTCCCAGGCGATCCCCGACCACGGATACAAGTAAGGACTCTACCCGAGTTTCCCCAGGTAGAGCCCCTGCTGTCGTCTCAACCAACGAGTCGGGGTGGCGGGATTCGAACCCACGACCTCTTCGTCCCGAACGAAGCGCGCTACCAAGCTGCGCCACACCCCGTGGTGACAACCTCGATAAGGCTACTACAGCCAGCTACGGGCGGGAAATCGGCAGGTCAGGCCCGCACCGCCTCGGGGGCGATGACGGGGCCGAGCTCCGCCTCGCGGTCGCGCACGGGCGCGCCGATGAGGGTGAGGAGCGATGCCTCGGGGCGGCAGAACGTGCGGAACGGCGCCCACGGCGACGTTCCTAGCCCGGCGCTCACGTGCAGCTTCATGTGCGCGCCCCAGGCGGAGGCGCCCTTCACTCGCGAGCGATCCAGCCCGCAGTTGGTGATGAGCGCGCCGTACACCGGCAGGCACAACTGCCCGCCGTGCGTGTGGCCGGCGAGCGCGAGGTCGTAGCCGTCGGCGGCGAAACGGTCGAGCACACGCGGCTCCGGAGAGTGCGTCAGCGCGAGCCGCAGGTCGACTGCCTCGTCGGCGCGACCGGCGACGGTCTCGTACCGGTCTCGATCGATGTGCGGGTCGTCGACGCCCGCGACCGAGATGGTGACCCCACCGACCTCGAGACGCCGCACCGCGTGCGTGGCGTCGAGCCAGCCGCGCTCCGCGAACGCCGCTCGCAGATCCTGCCAGGGCAGGGGGGCGCCGTGCTGCCGCTCGTGATTCTTGTCGAAGTATTTCGCCGGATTCTTCGGCGTCGGCCCGAAGTAGTCGTTGGAGCCGAAGACGAACAGGCCCGGCCGCGCGAGGAGGGGGTCGAGCGTCTGCACCACCGCGGGGACCGCCCGCGGATGCGACAGGTTGTCGCCCGTGTTCACCACGAGGTCCGGCTCAAGTGCGGCCAGCTCGCGCACCCACCCCTGCTTACGCCGTTGCCCCGGCGTCATGTGCAGGTCCGAGATGTGCAGGATCCGGACCGACGGCGTCCCCGGCGGCAGGATCGGCAGCGTGTGCTCGCGCAGGGTGAAGGCGTTGCGCTCGAAGACTCCCGCGTAGGCGATGGACGCGGCCCCCGCGCCCGCCAGTCCGGCGCCGGCCTTGAGAAGAGGATGAACTGCCATTCCCCCAGAATACTCAGCACCCGCACCGCCGCACACCGCGTAACTTGGACGTCATGTCAGAAGTGAAGTCCGCTATCCGCGACGATCTCAAGACCGCGATGAAGTCGAAGGACGTGCTCGTCACCGGCACCCTGCGCATGCTGCTCTCGGCCATCCAGAACGAGGAGACCTCCGGCACGGCGCACGCCCTGACCGACGAGGAGTTCCTCAAGGTGGTCGCGCGCGAGGTGAAGAAGCGCGGCGAGGCCGCCGAGATCTTCGAGGAGAACGGCCGCGACGAGCTGGCCGCCAAGGAACGCGCCGAGGCCGAGGTGATGTCCCGCTACTTACCGAAACAGCTGAGCGACGACGACCTGAACGCCCTGGTCGACGCCGCCGTCGCCGAGGTCACCGCGGAACTCGGCGAGGCGCCGACGGTGCGCCAAATGGGCCAGGTCATGAAGATCGCGAGCGCGAAGGCGGCGGGCGCCGCGGACGGCAAGCGGCTCTCGTCCGCCGTCAAGGCGAAACTCGCGTAATGGCGACGGTGCGCCGTCCCGGCGCGATGTGGCTGTGGATCCCCGTCTCGCTCGCCGCGGGCGCGGGGGCCATCGCCCTGTACGTGACGGCGATCATCCAGTGCTCGGCGCTACTCGGCACCGCGGGCTACCCGGGGAGCTTCCCCACGTCACCGCTGGGCGTGCGCACGATCACGATCCTGATCATCGCGATCGTAGGGCTCGGGGCCGTCGCGGCGATGGCCTTCACGGGGCTCTTCGCCCTGTTCGGACAACGCTGGGCGACGCTGCTCTACGGCCTGGTGACGTTCGTCGGCTTCCTGCTGGCCGCCGCTTCCGTTCTGCTCGGCAACCCGCGGGCCTACGCCGATCCGGTGAGCCGATTCGGCGTCGACCACAACGGCGCGCCACTCGCCGGCCTTCCGATGTGGGGCGCACTGATCGTCATGTTTCTGATGCTCGTCTCGCTCGCCCTCACCCGACCGGTGTACCGCTACGCGGTCGAGCGCAGCGGCGCATGAATCAGAGCGCGCCGAGCGCGTAGCCGCTCCACACCGCGACGACGCTCGCGACGAGCGTGGACAGCCCGTACACCACGCCATCGCGGTAGCGCTTGTCGCGCAGCAGGGTCAGGGTCTCGATGGTGGCCGTACTGAACGTCGTGTAGCCGCCGCACACGCCGGTACCGAGCACCGCCAGCGCCGTCCCGCCGAGCCCGCCGCCCGCGACCGCGCCGGCCAGGACGCCCAGCACGAACGATCCGGACACGTTGATCGCCGCCGTCGCCCAGACGGACAGGCGGCCACGCAGCGCACCGTCGGCCACGTAGCGCAGAACGGCCCCGAGGCCCCCGCCGAGGACGATCAGAACGGTCGTCATCGGCGTGCCACCGCCGCCCCGGCCAGGGCCGCGACGAGGCCGAGGAGCACCGTCGCGCCGGCGTACACGGCGCCGACCGCGGACGCCGCGGCGTGGATGTCCAGCGCGAACGCGCTGTAGGTCGTCAGACCTCCGCAGAAGCCGGTGGCCAGGAGCAACCGAACGCGGCGGTGCCGTTCGTCGTCGGGCCGCTGGGCGAGTGCCTCGACGATGACGCCGAGGAGGAAGGCGCCCATCAGGTTCACCGCGAACGTCGCCCACGGGTAGGGGCTGTGCGGTAGCCAGCGCCCCACCTCGGCGCGCACGAGGGTGCCCGCCGCGCCGCCGAGGAAGACCAGTCCCAGGGCGGCGGGCCGCAGCAGAGTGCTCAGGGTTCGGTCAGACCGCGGTGGTGAGGTCGACGTCGATGTTGCCGCGCGTCGCGTTCGAGTACGGGCACAGCTGGTGCGCCTTGGCGACGAGAGCCTCCGCGTCCGCCTGGGCGAGGCCCGGGAGGGTGGCCTTGATAGCGGCGTTGATGCCGAACCCCGAATCGGTCTTGCCGAAGCCGACGGTGACGTCGACGGTGGTGTCGTCCGGGACGGCGACCTTCTCGTTGCGGCCGACTGCGCGGATCGCGCCCAGGAAGCACGCCGCGTAACCGGCGGAGAACAGCTCCTCCGGGTTGGTCCCCTCACCGTTGCCGCCCATCTCCTTCGGGGGCCGGGTGTCCAGGTCGATGCGGCCGGTGGCGGACTTCACGTGCCCGTCGCGGCCGCCACCGGTGGCGGTCGAGGAGATGGTGTAGACGACGTCCAAGCTCATATCCGGCGCTCCTTCGCGTAGGTGTCCGCCCCGTCCGAGCGGTCCCTTCCGACACTAGTCCGATCCGCGACCGGCCTCCCGGCGATGGTCTCCATCAGACCGACGATGCGGTCGTTCGGGGAGCACAGTCGGGACAGTAGCCCCAGAAGGTGACCTCCGCTTCGTCGATGACGAAACCGTGATCGTCGTCGGCGGTGAGGCACGGCGCGGCGCCCACGGCGCAGTCGATGTCGACGATCTTCGCGCACGACCGGCACACCAGGTGGTGGTGGTTGTCGGCGACGCGGGCCTCGTACCGGACCGCCGATCCGGCGGGCTCGATGCGCCGGAGCAGCCCCTTCTGCGCACACACCCGCAGCACGTCGTAGACGGTCTGCGTCGCGACGGTGCCGAGCCTGCTGCGCAGGTACTCGGCCACGTCGTCGGCCGTGGCGTGCGGGTGCCGGTCGAGGAAGCCGAGCGCGGCGACGCGGGGCGCGGTGATCCGCAGCCCCACACCCCGCAGCCGGTCCTCGGCGGTGTCCACCTCAGTCATGCGAATTAGAGTACGCCCGACTCTGGAATGATTCCAGGGTCTGCCGGCCGGTGTGAGCAGTGCCGATCCTTGCGGTTCCCGGGTCCGCGCACGCGGGACTCGGCTGGCTAGACTCCGGCGCATGGACCTCGTCCGGCACCTGCGCTTCTTCGTCGCGGTGGCCGAGGAGCAGCACTTCGGTCGCGCGGCGGACCGCCTCGGCATCACGCAACCGCCGGTCTCGGCCGGCCTGCGCCGCCTCGAGGAGGCCCTCGGTGTCACGCTCATCGACCGGAGCCGACGGGGCGCCGACCTCACCCAGGCCGGGCGTGAGCTTCTCCCCCGCGCTCGGGTCATGGTCCGCGACGCGGACCGGTTCGTGGCCGAGGCGGCGCGGCTGGGAGCGGGGGCAGGGGAGCGCCGGGTCGCGCTCTGTGACGCGCTCGGCTCCGCGGTGTCCGCCGCGTGCGCCGCCGCCCTGTCGCCCCGGGTCGACGGTGCGCCACTGACTCTCTCGGCCGGCGCCTCGCCGCAGCTCGCGCGGGCCGTCGCCGAGGATCTCCTCGACGTCGCGGTGGTCGAACACCCCGTGTTGGGCGACGGCGCACCGTCGGGCCCGGTGATCGCGCTACAGCGAGACTTTCTCGTCCCCGAGGGCTTCCGCTCGCCCCGCCTTCGTGACCTGTCGGCGCTGGCGGTGGCGCTGCCGCCGCGCGCGGCGAACCCGCCCGCGGCCGACCTGCTCCTGGACCGGCTCACGGCACGCGGCATCACGTCGACGGTGCTCATCACCGAGACCGAGGCCGCCGCACACGCCGCGGTGGCCGCGGGCCTGGCGTTCACGCCCGCCCCCGCCGGCGGCGATGCCCCCGCCGGGACCGCGCGCCGCCCTGCCTCGGATTTCCCGTTGCGGGTCAAGGTCCTCGGGCGCCGCGATCACCCGGACGCGACGCGGCTGGAGTCGGTGCTGTGGCGGCTGGGCCGGTGACCACCGCCGAGCGGATCGACGCCGTCTTCGCCGATGCCGGTTGCAACGGCTGGCTGCACGCACGCGTCGTGGGCCGAACGTCGGATCCGGTCGCCACGCTGTCCGTCGGCGGCGAGCAGCCCGTCGTGCCCGCGTCGGTCTACAAAGTGGTGCTGCTGGTGGCGGCGGGGCGCGCGGTCGATGAGGGACGGCTCGATCCCCGAGCCCGGGTGCTCGTCGATCCCGCGGCGGCCACGCCCGGGCCGACCGGTATCGCGACGCTGTCCGATCCCGTCGAGATGAGCGTGCGCGACCTCCTGCGCTCGATGATCGCGGTCTCCGACAATGCGGCAGCGGGCGAGTTGATGCGGATGGTGGGGCTCGACGCCGTGCAGAAGGTCGTCCACGACCTGGGGCTGCGTGGCACGCGGATCGTGGGCGGCGACGCCGAGATCCACGCGGCCATGATGGCGGAGACCGATACGCACACCGTCGCCGAGGCCTTCGCAGCGCTCGCCGACGACGATCTCGCTCGTCCCGTCCGTGCCTACGATCCGACTTTCGGCAGCGCGACCACGGCCGCGGACATGACCGCGCTGCTCGCCGCGGTGTGGTCTGACGCCGCGGCATCTGCCGCGCAGTGCGCCTTCGCGCGTGCAGCGCTCGCCGGGCAGGTCTTTCGTCACCGGATCGCCTCGGGCTTCGGCTCGGCCCCGTCGATCGCGGGGAAGACGGGGACCCTCGGCGCGCTCCGCAATGAAGTGGCGGTCGTCGCGTACCCCGGCGAGCACCCGGTCGCGGTGGCCGTGTTCACCCACGCGGCGCGCAACGATCCGAGCCTGCCGCGGGTCGACGCGGCCATCGGAACGGTCGCGGCCCTCGCGGTCGACGCGCTTCGCGTACCGATCGACCTGGACTGATAGCGAACTGCAATCGACATGGCTGGTTTCGCTCTTTGGCGAGTATCGCGGCATACGGGTTGACTGGGCGCATGCGCGCCATCCTGATCCGACTCACCCGCGGCGGCGCGGCGGTCGTCGTGACCGCAGCCCTGGCGGGGTCCGTCGTCGCCTGCTCGGACGACGATGTGGTGACCAAGTTCGCGACCGCCCTCTCGGGCCGCGACGCCTCCCACGCCGCCAATCTCACCTCCGATCCCGAGTCCGCCGCGAAGGCCCTGCAGGCCACCTTCGACGGCATGGGCACGGCGACGCCCACCGTCACTGCGGGCAAGGACGGCGAGGACCGAACTCTCACGTGGTCGTGGGCGCTGCCGCGCAAGCACGGCGTGCGGTTCACCACGAAGGTCGCGGCGGGCGGCGGGAAGGTCACCTGGGAGCCGACCGTCGTGCATCCCGACGCGACCGTCGACGGCGCGCGGCTGCTCTACGCCGACGAGAAGCCGTACACCACACCGGTGGTGGACCGGAAGAACGCGCCGCTCATGACCTGGCAGACGGTCACGGTCGTGAACCTGGACCCGGCGAAGGCCGCCTCCGCGGCGGATCCTCTCGCCACCCGGCTCGCTGCCGTTGATCCGTCGGTGACCGCGGCGGGTCTACGGAAAACCGTGGAGGGCAAAGACTCCCCGACTGCGGTCATTTCCCTGCGCGCCGCGGACGCGAAGAAGGTCGGCCCGCTCACCGGAATCGGCGGGGTCACGGTTCGGGAGGAGGGGCGTCTCCTCACCGCTGCGCCGGTCCTGCGCTCGCCGGTCGTCTCCGGCCTGGAGGAGCGGTGGCGCCGCACCGTGGACGACGCCGCCGGCTCCTCGGTCACCATCGTCGACGGGGCGGGGAAGCCGCTCCGGCTCGTCGACTCCTTCCCCGCCGCCCAGGTCGAACCGGTGCGCACCACGCTCGACGCAGGTCTTCAACGCGCCGCGAACCTCGCCGTTGCGGGCGAGAAGCGCGCGACGATGCTCGTCGCGATCCGCCCGTCGACCGGCGGCATCCTCGCAGTGGCCCAGAACGCCGCGGCCGACGGACAGGGCCCCGTCGCGCTGACCGGCCTCTACCCGCCGGGCTCGACCTTCAAGACCATCACCACCGCCGCCGCGCTGGATGCGAAGATCACCACGCCCGACGCCGAGCTCGCCTGCCCGGGGCGCGCAACCTTCGGCGACCGCACGATCCCCAACGAGAACGAGTTCGCGCTCGGCACCGTGCCCCTGCACACCGCCTTCGCCAAGTCCTGCAACACCACGATGGCGGGACTGGGCACCAAGCTGGGCGACACGGCCCTCACCGACACGGCCAAGCGGTTCGGTCTGGGGGTGGACTACACCATCCCGGGGATCACGACGGTGACCGGCTCGGTCCCCGCGGCGCGCACGCCCGCCGAACGCGTGGAGGAGTCGATCGGCCAGGGCCGGGTCACGGCCTCGCCCTTCGGGATGGCCGTCGTCGAGGCCTCCCTCGCGGCCCGCAACACCGTCCGTCCTGCCCTGTTCGACGGTGAGCCGGCTCCCGCCAACGCGCAGCCCCAGCCCATTGATCCGGGTATCGCGAACGCGCTGCGCACGGCGATGCGCGAGACGGTCACGTCGGGCACCGCGACCGCCCTGCGCGACATCGGGGGACTCGGCGGCAAGACCGGCACGGCCGAGTTCGGCGACAACACCCACGCGCACGGCTGGTTCGCGGGCATCGTCGGCGACCTCGCCTTCGCGACCCTCGTGGTCTCCGGCGAGAGTTCCGCGCCCGCCGTCGCCGTGAGCGGCGCCTTCCTCCGCGGTGCGGGCGGCGACCTGCCGTGACCTAGTATCGGGCCGTGTTCGTCAAGGTGTGTGGGCTGCGGACCCCGGAGACCGTTGATGCCGCCGTCGAGGCCGGCGCCGACGCGGTGGGCTTCGTCTTCGCCCCCGGCAGCGTCCGGCTGATCGACCCCGCGGTGGCCGCGGAGTTGGTCGCTCGGGTACCGCGCG
Source organism: Tsukamurella asaccharolytica (assembly GCF_007858435.1). Classification (GTDB taxonomy): domain Bacteria; phylum Actinomycetota; class Actinomycetes; order Mycobacteriales; family Mycobacteriaceae; genus Tsukamurella; species Tsukamurella asaccharolytica. Next base: position 347,715 of record NZ_VIGW01000002.1, read on the forward strand.
GCGTCGAGACCGTCGGCGTCTTCCGCGGCCAGCCGATCGACGAGGTTCTCCGCCTCGCCCGGCAGGCCGGCGTGAGCACGATCCAGCTGCACGGCGACGAGCCCGCGGACCATTTCGCGCGCGCCACCGAGTCGGGCCTGCGCACCATCCGCGCCATCTCCGCCGCCCGGTTCACGGCGGCGGGCCACGCGGGCGACGAGCGACTACTCATCGACGCGACGGTGCCCGGCTCCGGCACGACGTTCGCACCCGAGGACCTGCCGGTACCGCCCTCCGTGGGCTGGCTGCTCGCCGGCGGCCTGCGCCCGGACAACGTGGCGGCGCTGATCGCCGCGTTCGGCCCTTCGGGCGTGGACGTCTCCAGCGGCGTCGAATCTACGCCCGGTGTGAAGGACCCCGAACTCATCCGGGCCTTCGTGTCTGCCGCCCGGTTCTGACCTGCGATTCCGGGCTCCTGAGCAGTCCCCTACGGGGAGTAGTATTCCGCGTGTGTTCCGCCCCGCCAGCCCCGAAGCCACTGTCCGTGGCATGGCGGTGGGCGCGGTCTCGTTCGCGGCGAGCCTGACCGCGCACGCGGTCGCCATGCGCGGTAGCGGATCCGCGATGGCGGGTCACTCGATGGCCGGGAACACGATGTCGTCGATGCCCGGACACGACATGAGCGGGCACGCAATGCCCTCGATGCCGGCCATGAGCATGCCGGCGATGGACGCGCCTGCGCCACCGTCGATCCCGGTGACCGCGGTCCTACTCCTGGCTGTGGCATGCGCCGCGCTGAGCGTGCTCGCCGCGCGGCCCCGGACCGCCGGACCACGCGCCGTCGCCGGGCTGCTGCTCGCGGGCCAGGGCATCTGCCACCTCGCGCTCGGCCTGACGATGGGGCACCTCGCGCTGAGCCCCGCGATGGCCACCGCGCACCTCGGCGCGGCGGTGCTCGCCGGCGCCGTCATCGCCGGCGCGGAGCACGCGTTGCGCGTCGCGCTGGCGACGCTCACACCGCTCACCCCGACCTGGCGCGATCGGTCGCGCAGCGTCGTCGCCCCGATCTGGACCTTCTGCGCCATCCCGCTCCCCGTGCTCGCACGCCATGGGGCGCTGCGCGCGCCGCCCGCCTGACACCCCACACCCCCTTGTCACCTGCCCGGATCGGCCCTGCGCCGCCCGGGCTCCTCGCGCGTACGCGCACAACTTCGTGAGGTGTCCTCATGTCAGTGACCGATTCAGCGGCCGAGAACGCGCCGCCGACCCAACCCCCTCCCTCGGCCGCCCCCGCGCGAACCGGGTGGCGCGCCGCGATCATGCGGCTGCACTTCTACGCCGGACTCCTTGTGGGCCCGTTCCTCCTCATCGCGGCGATCAGCGGCGGCCTGTACGCCGCTGCGCCGACCGTCGAGAAGTTCGTCTACGCCGACCAGCTCGAGGCGCGGACGGACGGGCCCGCCCGCCCGCTGGCCGAACAGGTCGCGGCGGCACAGGCCGACCGACCGGGCCTTCCCGTGTCGGCGGTGCGGACCGGCGAGGGCCCCGGGCTCACGACCCGGGTGCTGTTCGACGATCCGTCGCTGGCTGCCGACGGCCGCCAGCTCGCGGTCTACGTCGATCCCGCGTCAGCGCAGGTACAGGGCGCGCTCCCGGTGTACGGCTCCGTGGAGGCGTTGCCGATCCGGTTCTGGATCGACCGGCTGCACGTCGATCTGCACCTCGGCGACGTGGGTCGCTTCTACAGCGAGCTCGCGGCGTCGTGGCTGTGGGTGGTCGCGCTCGGCGGCCTCTACCTGTGGTGGCGGCACCGGCGCGGTAACCCGCGCCGGATGCTGGCCTACGACCGCAAGGCCCGGGGCCGGGGCGGCCGCATGAGCCGGCACGCCGCGGTGGGCACTTGGCTACTCGTCGGGCTGCTGTTCTTCTCCGCGACGGGCCTGACGTGGTCCAAGTACGCGGGCGAGAACGTCGCCCAGCTCCGGACGGAACTGGGCTGGACCAAGCCCGCGCTGTCCACGTCGTTGCAGCCGGCCAGCGGGCCAGGCGGGGGCGGCGAGCACGCCGATCACCAGATGCCCGCCGCCCCATCGGTCGTCGCGCCGGAGGTCGCCGAGCGGACCCGCGCCCAGAACATCGCGATCCTGGACCGCGCCGTCACGGCGGCCGCCGCCCGCGGGGTCGACGGTGCCGTCCAGGTCTCGATCCCCACGGATCCCGACGTCGCGATCACTGTGGCGCAGACCCGCCAGCCGTGGCGAATGGGGATCGACTCCGCCACCGTCGATCCGGCGACCGGCCAGGTGATCACAGTCCTCACCTTCGCGTCGTGGCCGCTGATGGCGAAGGCGACGGAGCTGCTCATCAACACCCACATGGGCTGGCAGTTCGGTCTGCTCAACCAGATCGCATTGGTTGCGTTCGCAGCACTTCTCGTGACCGTGATCGTGCGCGGATACCTGATGTGGTGGCAGCGGCGCCCGAAACGCGGCGGGTTCCCGAACCCGCCGGCGCGGGGTGCGCTCCGGAAGGTCGAACCGTCGCAGGCGATTCCGGCGATTCTGGGCGTCGCGTTCGTCGGCTGGTTCCTGCCGGTCTTCGGTGTCTCGCTCCTCGCGTTCGTGGTCCTCGACCTTGTGATAGGCGCAGCTAAGAGGGGTAGGGCTAACCTAAGAAATAGCACTTGACCTGCAGAAAGGGTCGCCTTGCCTGCGTTGCACGATGACTGGAACGGTTCTAGAGTCGGGTTCATGAAGCTCACGGACGCACTCGAAGAGAAGTTCAACGATCAGATCACACTCGAGTTCGAGGCCTCGCTGGTCTACCGCCAGTTGGCCATCGAGATGGAGATCCGTGATCTGCCGGGCATCGCGGCCTGGCTGCGCCATCAGGCCGACGAGGAGATCGTCCACGCCAACAAGTGGATCGATCACCTCTCGGATCGCGACAACCACCCGAAGATCGGCGCCTCCGCCGCTCCGAAGGTGGACGTGACGACCGTTCTCGACGTCTTCAACGTCGCGCTGGAGCACGAGCGCCGCGTGTCGGAGTCGATCCGCGACCTGTACCGCGCGGCCGCGGACGACATCGACTCCAAGGCCCTCATCCAGTGGTTCGTCAGCGAGCAGGTCGAGGAGGAGGCCACGGTCAGCGAGATCGTCGGTCGCCTCAAGCTGATCGACGGTGACGGCCCCGGCCTCCTGCGCCTCGACGAGGAGCTGGGTTCGCGCCCGACGCGCACCACCGAGGCCTGATCAAGCCACCTACTGCAGCCCGGGAAACGGGGTCCTCCATCACGGAGGGCCCCGTTTTTCGTGCGCCTCCCGCCGCCCCTAGCGGGGCGGCCACCTCCCTAGGTCCATGGACATGGGGAATGCACGACACGCGAGGGCGGAGCACCTCCCGCTAGGGACGCACAGGCCAAACAGGGTCGACAAGTCTGGCCGCACGTGCTATTTTCTGACCATGCGGCCAGAAAACGAACCGGGCGGCCAGAGATCGTTCATCGAGGAGGCCCGCCGCCGGCAGATCATTGCGGCGGCGGTCGAAGTGCTCGCCGACGAGGGGTACGGCCGCGCCACGCTGGCCCGCATCGCGCGCCAGGCCGGAATCTCGAAGGGCGTGATCTCCTACCACTTCGACGGCAAGGACGACCTGATGCGGCAGGTGGTGATCCACCTGTTTGTAGCCGGCGCGGAATTCATGGGTCCCAGGCTCGCTGAGCAGCACACCGCCACCGACATCCTGCGCACCTACATCGCCACGAACCTCGAGTACATCAAGACGGAGCGGCGATTCCTGGGCGCCATGGTCGAAGTGGTCCTCAACCTGCGGAACCCGGACGGCACCCCCGCCTTCACCCCGAACGACGGCGAGCAGGAGATGCTCGCACCGCTGGCCGGAATCCTGCGCGACGGCCAGGAATCCGGCGAGTTCTCCGCCGACTTCGACGCGACGATCATGGCCCGTCTCATCCGCGACGCGATCGACGGTGCCGCCGGGCGCGCCGCACGTGATCCGTCCCTCGACCTCGACAGCCACGCGGAGCAGATGGTCCGCGTCTTCCTCGCCGCGGTGCAGCCCTCGCCGCACGGTTCCACACCCCTCGCGCCACCGGAGGACACCGATGTCTGAGACCGCGTCCGCCCCCGTCGACCGAATCGGCACCACCGCACCCGCGCCCGTCGCGTGGATCGCACTCGTGCCGGTCCTGCTGCTGAGCGGGATCGCCGCAGGCTTCGGCGCGAGCAAGTACCACCTGTTCGGCGACGAGCTGTACTTCATCGCCGCCGGCCACCATCTGTCGGTGAGCTACGCCGACCAGGGGCCGATCCTGCCTCTGCTGGCGCTCCTCGGCGACGCACTGCCCGGGGAATCGCTCGTGCTGTTCCGCCTGCCTTCGATCCTCCTCACGCTCGTGGGGGTCCTGATGTCGGCGTTGATCGCCCGCGAGTTCGGCGGCGGCCGGTTCGCGCAGGCACTCACCGCAGGCGCGTACGCGACCTCCACCTTCCTGCTGTTGCAGTCCTCGCTGCTCGCAACCAACGCGATCGACACCCCACTGTGGGTGGCGATCACCTGGCTCGTGGTGCGCTGGGTCCGCACCCGGCAGGACTGGCTGCTGTTCGCAGCAGGCGCGGTGACCGCGATCGACATGCAGGTCAAGTGGCTGATCCCTGTGTTCTGGGTGTGCGCGATCGTGGCCTCACTCGTCTGGGGCCCACGCGATCTCGCACGTCGGCCCGCCCTGTGGTTGGGCGGAGCGCTCACCGTGGCCACCATGGTGCCCGCCCTACTGTGGCAGGCGGATCGCGGCTGGCCGTACCTCCGACTGACGGAGCAGGTCGCCGAGGAGAGCCAGTACGCGGGCGGGCGCCTGCTGTTCATCCCGATCATGTTGCTCACCGCCGGCATTCTCGGTTGCCTGCTCCTGCTCTACGGCCTGTACGCCCTGATGCGCTCGGACCGGCTTCGGCCGTATCGGTTCCTCGCGCCCGCCTTCGTATTGCTGGTGATCGTCTTCGTCATCACCGCTGGCCGGCCGTACTACCCCGGAGGAATGCTGCCGGTGATCATCGCGGCCGGCGCCGTCGCCTTCGAGGCGGTACCGAAACCTCGCCTGCGCGTGGCGATCACCGCGCCGCTGTCCTTCCTCGCTGTCGGCTCCATCGTCGTCAGCCTGCCGTTCACGCCCGAGGCCGAGATCGAGCCACCGGAGTCGGTGATGGAGGCGGGCATGAAGATCTCCGTCTACGGCCAGTTCGGCTGGCCCGAGCTGACCCGCACCGTGGAGGATTCGATCACGGAGCTCCCGGAAAGTGAACGACCGCAGGCGATCGTCGCCAGTTCCTACTGGCAGGCGTCCGCTCTGCAGCACTACGGGAAGGGGCTGCCGCCGGTCTACAGCCCGAACCGCGGCTACGGGTTCTTCGGCGAGCCCGCGGATTCGGCGACGACCGTGCTCCGCGTCATCAGCTCCGACGCCCCGTTCTCGGACGACATGTGCTCGACGTCCCGCACGCTCCGACGGTTCGACTACCGGATCGGCTTCCCCACCGCGTCGACCGCCGTGGACATCCGGCTCTGCCACCCGCGGGCGCCGTGGTCGACGCTGTGGCCGGAACTGCGCCGGATGTAGGAACGAGCGGCGCCACACCTCGGGAGTGCGGGGCTGGTACCTCCGCTCAGCGGCGGTAGCGCGGCGCACGGGACACCGGCCGCGCCTCCAGCGTGCGCAACAGAGGCATCGCGCGGAAGGGCACGATCTCCGATAGCACGACGATGCTGATCGACCGTGCGACCAGCGGGGACCGCCCGATCCGGAGCAGCGTCTCCTGCAGTCCTTGGTGCGACGCGGCGGCGACCCGGCACAGCACGTCACTTCCACCGGTGGTCGCGAAGGCCTCCAGGACGTTCGGAACCGCAGCGAGTTCTTCTGCGACGGAGTTCAGTTCGCCCTGCGCCGTCTCGAGCTGGACGAAGCATTGCACCCCGAAGCCGGCGGCCGCGACGTCGAGGTGCGGCTGGTAGCCCGCGATGACGCCCGCCTCCTCCAGCTTCTTCAGACGCGCCTGCACGGTGGCCCGCGCGACCCCGACGCGTCGCGACGTCTCGAGCACGCCGATCTGCGGGTCGCGGCACAGCGAGTCGAGAAGAGCGAAGTCGACGTCGTCCAGGATCACAGGTTCCACAATCCACGTCCTTTCTAGTCACTCTGACTACTTTCTTACCGGCATGGGCAGCCATTTGGGACAGTTTGAGCAGTCGCAACTGTCTCAGTTGTCACCGCCGGATTCCGGCGCGATATTCGTGACGCAGGTTACATCCGGCCCGGAAGGTGAGACGACCATGACCACGAAGACCGCGCCCGAGCAGTCCTCCCTCGAGCAGACCCTGACCGACGAGGAGAAGCTCGCGGGCCTCGGCGTGGAGCAGCTCCAGCAGCTCGTCGGCCTCGTCTCCTATGACGCCACGCGCGATGCCTTCCCGGTCAACGGCTGGGACGCAATCGTCTTCGTCGTGGGCAACGCCACGCAGACCGCGCACTACTACCAGTCCGTCTGGGGCATGGAACTCGTGGCGTACCGCGGCCCCGAGCAGGGCTCGCGCGATCACAAGGCGTACGTCCTGCGGTCCGGCTCCATCCGGTTCGTCGTCCAGGGCGCCGTCAGCCCCGACAGCGCCCTCGTACAGCATCACGCCCGGCACGGCGACGGCGTCGTCGACATCGCGCTCGAGGTCCCCGACGTGGATCGGTGCATCGCGCACGCCCGGGCTTCCGGCGCGACGGTGCTCGAGGAGCCTCACGACGTGACGGACGAGCACGGCACCGTGCGCATCGGCGCGATAGCCACGTACGGCGACACCCGGCACACCCTGGTGCAGCGGCTGGTCGACGGGAAGCGGTACGACGGGCCGTACCTACCCGGCTACGTGGCCGCCACCAGCTCCTTCCGCAAGCGCGACGGCGCGCCCAAGCGGATCTTCCAGGCCCTGGACCACATCGTCGGCAACGTCGAGCTCGGCCGGATGGACGAGTGGGTCGGCTTCTACAACCGCGTCATGGGCTTCACGAACATGGCCGAGTTCGTCGGCGACGACATCGCCACCGACTACTCCGCCCTCATGTCCAAGGTCGTCGCCAACGGCAACCACCGTGTGAAGTTCCCGCTCAACGAGCCGGCGATCGCGGCCAAGAGGTCGCAGATCGACGAATACCTCGAGTTCTACGGTGGACCCGGCGCGCAGCACCTCGCCGTCGCGACCAACGACATCCTCGCCGCCGTGGACGCGCTGCGCGCCGAGGGCGTGGAGTTCCTGAACACCCCCGACGCGTACTACGACGATCCGGAACTGCGGGCGCGGATCGGCCAGGTCCGGGTCCCGGTCGAGGAGCTCCGCGCGCGCGGCATCCTGGTGGACCGCGACGAAGACGGGTATCTGCTGCAGATCTTCACCAAACCGCTGGGAGACCGACCCACCGTCTTCTTCGAGATCATCGAGCGCCACGGCTCACTCGGCTTCGGCAAGGGCAACTTCAAAGCGCTGTTCGAGGCCATCGAACGCGAGCAGGACCGCCGCGGCAACCTCTGACGCGACACCCGATCCAGGAGGATCACCATGGCCCACTATCGCAGCGTTGGCACCGTTCCACCCAAGCGCCACACCCAGTTCCGGCGTGAGAGCGGCGAACTGCACTATGAGGAGCTGGTCGGCGAGGAGGGCTTCTCATCGGACTCGTCCCTGCTCTACCATCGCGGCATCCCCTCAGCGATCACCTCCGCCGAGACCTGGGTACCCGGAGAGCTGAGCCTGACGCCCAACGCCCCGCTGCTCCCGCGACATCTGCGCCTGCACGACCTGTTCGACGATGCCGCAGCCCGCGCCGCGGACGCGGTCACCGGGCGGCGGCTGGTGCTGGGCAACGCGGACGTGCGAATCTCCTACGTCGCGGCGGGAGGCCCATCGCCGCTGTACCGCAATGCGATCGGCGACGAGTGCGTTTTCGTCGAGGAGGGTTCGGGAGTCGTCGAAACCGTCTTCGGCGTCCTCGAATTCCGCACCGGCGATTACGTGGTGATCCCCCGCGCGACCACCCACCGCTGGGTTCCGGCGGCGGGGACGACGATGCGCGCCTACACCATCGAGGCCTGCGGCGGGGGCGGCGGGCACATCGCGCCACCGAAGCGGTACCTGTCGCGTTACGGCCAGCTGCTCGAGCACGCGCCGTACTGCGAGCGGGACCTGCACGGCCCGTCGGGGCCTCTGCTGCGCGAGGCGACCGACGTGGAGCTCTTGGTCAAGCATCGCGGTCCGAACGGCGCCACCGGCACGCGTTACGTGCTGCCGACGCACCCGTTCGACGTCGTCGGATGGGACGGCTGTCTCTACCCCTACACCTTCAACGTCGCGGACTTCGAGCCGATCACGGGCCGAGTGCACCAGCCGCCGCCGGTGCATCAGGTCTTCGAAGGACCGGGCTTCGTGATCTGCAACTTCGTGCCGCGCAAGGTCGACTACCACCCGCTGTCCATCCCGGTGCCGTACTACCACTCGAACGTCGACTCCGACGAGGTGATGTTCTACGTGGCCGGCGACTACGAGGCACGCAGGGGCACCGGCATCGGCCCGGGGTCGATCTCCCTGCACCCCGGCGGCCACGCGCACGGTCCGCAGCCGGGCGCGATGGAGGGCAGCATCGGACGGGACAGGTTCGACGAGCTCGCCGTCATGGTCGATACCTTCGCGCCCCTACAGCTGGGCGAGGGCGGGCGAGCAGTGGACGACGGTGTGTACTACCGCAGTTGGTCGCGATGAGCCCGCTCCTCGCGGCGCTCGTCGACGACGCGGGCCTGTTCCCGCCCACCGCTCTGTCGATGGGCGAGTCCCTGGCACGCCACCGGCGCGACCTCGTGGCGGACGATCCGATGCTCACGCAGCGGTTCCTCTGCCCGGCGGAACGGATCGACGAACTGCGCGCCGGACTCGCCGTCGACGATCGGATCTCGCTGGGCCTCATCGCCTCCGCGGCCACGCCCGATGGCACTCTCGCCGCCGCGGCCGCGGCGGTCGACGCCGATCCTCGCCTCCGGCTCGCGCTGGTGGAGATCGCCCGCGGTCCTGTCGATCTGGCCGCGATTCTTCCGGTCGCGACCGCCTCCGGCACGCCGGTCTACGTCGAGGCACCGGATCGCGCGGACACGCCGCGGCTGGCAGCGCTGCTCGCCGGGCGCGGAGCAGGGGTGAAGATCCGGTGCGGCGGCGCGTCCGCAGAGCAGTTCCCGCACCCGGCCGAGGTCGCCGACGCCCTCCTGGCGGCGGCCGACGCGAACGTCCCCGTGAAGGCGACGGCGGGGTTGCACCACGCGGTGCGACACCGAGATCCGAGCACCGGCTTCACCCACCACGGTTTCCTCAACCTGCTGCTCGCCGCCGCGCACGCTGCGACCGGTGATGGCCGCGCAGCGGTGACCGCGGTGCTGGAGAGCACAGACGGCGCCGCACTCGCCGCACAGGCCCGCGGACTCCCGCCCGACGGGGCCGCCGCGGCCCGCCGTCTCCTCCGCGCCTACGGCTCCTGCAGCACCGCAACCCCACCCGCCGAGGCCGCGGCCCTCGGCCTCACCCCCGCCCCTCTGACCGAAGGACAGCGAACGTGACCACCACCTGGGCACCCGTGCCCGCCGGCTCCGGCTTCGGCGTCGAGAACCTGCCCTACGGCGTCTTCCGACCCACCGGAGCGCGACCACGTGTGGGGGTGCGGATCGGCGATCACGTGCTCGACCTCGCAGCCGCACTGGACGATCCGGTCTTCGCAGAACCGTCGCTGAACGGCTTCCTGGCCCGCGGCAGCACAGAGTGGCGCCGGGTCCGGGACGAGATCGTCGCGCTGCTCACCGATCCGGCGCGCGCGGCCGAGGGCGCGACCGCGCTGCACCCGCTCGCGGACGTGACGCTGCTGCTGCCCTTCGAGGTCGCCGACTACGTCGACTTCTACGCGAGCGAGCACCACGCAACCAACCTTGGTCGCCTGTTCCGTCCGGATTCCGCTGCGCTGCTGCCGAACTGGAAACATTTGCCCGTCGGCTACCACGGGCGGGCGGGTACCGTCGTCGCGTCGGGGACACCGGTCGTGCGGCCGGCCGGGCAACGGAAGGCACCGTCGGACGAATCCCCCGTGTTCGGCCCGTCCGTGCGACTGGACATCGAGGCGGAGCTCGGGTTCGTCGTCGGAGCGGGCAGCGCCGCCGGAGAGCCGGTGGGCACCGCCGGTTTCGCCCAGCACGTCTTCGGCGTCTGCATCGTCAACGACTGGTCCGCCCGCGACATCCAGGCCTGGGAGTACGTGCCGCTGGGTCCGCTCCTCGGCAAGAGCTTCGCGACCTCGATCTCGCCGTGGATCGTGCCGCTGGACGCCCTGGCGGCCGCGCGGGTCGCGACGCCCCCGCAGTCGCCCGAGCCGCTCCCCCACCTGCGCGAGGTCACGGATTGGGGCCTCGACATCGAGCTCGCGGTCGAGCTCAACGGCGAGACGGTCTCCCGACCGCCCTATGCGCCGATGTACTGGTCACCCGCGCAGATGCTGGCCCACATGACCTCGAACGGCGCGCGGCTGCGCACCGGCGACCTGTTCGCGTCCGGCACCATCTCGGGTCCCGAGCGCGATCAGCGCGGCTCGCTCATCGAACTCACCTGGAACGGCGCCGAACCGCTGCAACTGGCTGACGGCTCCGAGCGCACCTTCCTCGCGGACGGCGACGTCGTCACCATCCGCGCGACCGCCCCCGGCCCGAACGGCACCCGCATCGACCTCGGCGAAGTGACGGGGCGGGTCGCACCCACCCCGACCTGACGGCGGACCGTCGGGCCACCCACGATGCGAGCCCGTGCGTTTCGGGCCTGCGAAGCGCAGAAACCCCGCCTGACCAGGTACTGGTCAGGCGGGGTTTCGGAACGCTTGCTGCGTCGGTCTGTTGCGTTACGCCAGCGTCTGGACGGCGACGGCCTGGGGGCCGCGATCGCCAGCCTGCTCGTCGAAGCTGACACGGTCATTCTCGTTGAGGCTGCGGAAGCCGCCGTTGCTGACAATGCCGGAGAAGTGGACGAAGAGGTCCTTGCTGCCGGAGTCCGGGGTGATGAACCCGAAGCCCTTGTCGGCGTTGAACCACTTGACGGTGCCCTGCTGAGCCATGCGATTACTCTCCTGAGTATCAAAAGTGTTGCAGGATCGAATGTATCGATCCTGGGTGTGCGGAGGTACGCAAAAACCAAGCTGTCGGAAATGCTTACGGAGAATGAATGTGCCGCCGCGGAAAATCTTCGCGAAACTAGCCACCAAGAAAATCAACCAACTCCACAGTAGCAGACATTGAGCTCGGCGGCCAGGTCGATCGACGGAAGTGCCCGGCCGGCCCACCTCGCGTCGCTACACCAGCAGCTCCGCGATCTGCACGGTGTTCAGCGCGGCGCCCTTGCGCAGGTTGTCGCCGCTGATGAACAGCGCGATCCCGCGGCCTTCGGGCACGCCCGGATCCTGCCGGATCCGCCCGACGAGCGAATCGTCGGCGCCAGCGGCGGCGAGCGGCGTCGGCACGTCGACGAGCTTCACCCCCGGGGCGTTCGACAGTAGCTCCTGCGCCCGCGCCACCGACAGCGGCGCGGCGAACTCGGCGTTGATCGAGAGCGAGTGGCCGGTGAGCACCGGGACGCGCACGCACGTGCCGGACACCAGGAGCTCGGGCAGGCCGAGGATCTTGCGCGACTCGTTGCGCAACTTCTGGTCCTCATCGGTCTCACCGGAGCCGTCCTCCACGATCGCGCCGGCCAGCGGCAGCACGTTGAAGGCGATCGGCGCGACGTACTTGTTCGGCGCCGGGAACGTCACGGCGGAACCGTCGTGCACCAGCTTCTCGGCCTCGGGCTCCACCGCGCGGACCTGGGTGACGAGCTCCTCGACGCCGGCGAGGCCGGAACCGGAGACGGCCTGGTACGAGGACACGATGAGCCGCTGCAGGCCCGCCTCGTCGTGCAGCACCTTCAGCACCGGCATCGCAGCCATGGTGGTGCAGTTCGGGTTGGCGATGATGCCCTTCTTCAGGTCGCGGACCTGGTCCGGGTTCACCTCCGAGACCACGAGCGGCACGTCCGGGTCCTTGCGGAAGGCGCTCGAGTTGTCGATCACGGTGACCCCGGCCGCCGCGAACCGCGGCGCCTGCACCCGCGACATCGTGGCGCCCGCGCTGAACAGCGCGATATCCAGTCCCGCCGGGTCCGCGGTCTCGGCGTCCTCGACGACGATCTCGCGGTCCCCGAAGGGCAGCGTCTTCCCCGCGGACCGCGAGGACGCGAAGAACCGCACCTCGTCGGCCGGGAAGTTCCGGTCCAGCAGCAACTGCCGCATGACGGCGCCCACCTGGCCGGTGGCGCCGACGACTCCGACGCGTACGCCCATGACTATCGCCCCGTTCCCGCGTAGACGGTGGCCTCTTCGTCCGAGCCGAGGTCGAAGGCTTCGTGCAGCGCCGTGACGGCCTCGTCGAGCTCGGTGTCGCGAATGAGGACCGAGATGCGGATCTCCGAGGTGGAGATCAGCTCGATGTTGATGCCGGCCTTCGACAGCGCCTCGCAGAACGTGGCGGTGACGCCGGGATGGCTCTTCATGCCGGCGCCGACCAGCGAGACCTTGCCGACATGATCGTCGTAGACGACGGAGTCGAAACCGATCTCCTTGCGGAGGATCTCGAGCTTCTCCACGCCCAGCGGGCCGAGCTCGCGCGGCAGGGTGAAGGTGATGTCGGTGCGGCCCGTGTCGACCTTGGACACGTTCTGCAACACCATGTCGATGTTGATCTCGGCGTCGGCGATCGCGCGGAAGACGCGGGCGGCGTAGCCCGGCTTGTCCTCGAGGCCGACGACGGTGATCTTCGCCTCGCTGCGGTCGTGGGCGACGCCGGTGAGAATTGCCTCTTCCACGGGGATGTCCTCCATAGATCCGTTGACGATGGTGCCGGGCTTGGTCGAGTACGACGAGCGCACATGGACCGGGACGTTGTAGCGGCGCGCGTACTCCACGCACCGGAGCATGAGCACCTTCGCGCCGCACGCCGCCATCTCGAGCATCTCCTCGAAGGAGACGGTCTTGAGGTGCTTGGCATTGGGCACGATGCGCGGGTCGGCGGTGTAGACACCGTCGACGTCGGTGTAGATCTCGCAGACGTCGGCGTTCAGGGCCGCCGCGAGGGCGACGGCGGTCGTGTCGGACCCGCCACGACCGAGCGTGGTGACGTCCTTGGTGTCCTGCGAGACGCCCTGGAAGCCAGCGACGAGAACGATCTTGCCGTCTCCGATCGCGGCTTGGACGCGACCGGGCGTGACGTCGATGATTTTCGCCGCGCCGTGCTTGCTGGTGGTGATGACACCCGCCTGCGAGCCCGTGAAGGACTGCGCCTCGGCACCGAGCGAGTGGATGGCCATCGCGACGAGCGCGTTGGAGATCCGCTCGCCGGACGTGAGCAGCATGTCCATCTCGCGAGCCGGCGGCGCGGGGCACACCTGATTGGCGAGATCCAGCAGCTCATCGGTGGTATCTCCCATAGCGGAGACGACGACGACGACGTCGTTGCCCGCGCGCTTGGTCTCGACGATCCGTTCGGCCACGCGCCGGATGCGCTCGGCGGAGGAGACGGAGCTGCCTCCGTACTTCTGGACGACGAGTGCCACGTGGAACCTCTCCGTTGCGGTCTTCGATGTGCGTCTTGATCGTACCGACCTGGGTTCTTCGCTCCGGAGGCGCCGCTTCCAAGTGGTGCGCAACCCACCGTTCAGCGCAATCGCGGATAATCGGCGGGAACGCGAACACAGGAGATCCCCATGAATCCCTACGGCGGCCCGAACGGCGGCCCGAACCCCGGCCAGAACGCCGGCGGTCGTCCCGCCGGGCAGCCGGGCGCACAGCCCGCTGCCCAGCCCGGACAGTGGCAGGCCAGCTACCCGCAGGGCGGGTACCCCGCGGGGCCCCCGCCGCACTGGAACGGCCCCGCCGGCGGCGGCACGGGTGGTGGGAACGGTGGCGGAAACAAGGGCCTGATCATCGCGGTGGTCGCGATCGTGGCCGTGGTCGCCGTCGCCGGAGCGGTCGCCCTCGGCCTCGGTCTCAGGAATTCCGGCGAGACGACGGCGTCACCCGTCACCTTCTCCGCCGGAGCCACCACGACGGCGGGCGCCCCGACGACGGGTGCCGTGACGCCACCCAGCGAACCCGCCACCCAATCCGACGGCTTCCTCACGACCGCACCGAAGACCACCACCGGCGCGGGCACCGGCCAGACGGTGCGGCTCAAGCTCTCGGCGACCGGCAACGGCGCGGGCGCGGTCCTCGTGGTCGGCGTGCAGGGCAGCACCATCCCGAAGGCCTCGTCGCTGCCCTGGGAGTGGCAGGGCACCGCGACGATCGGCAACACCATGTCGCTCGTCGTGACCGGCAGGGGCCCCGTGACCTGCACCATCGTGGTCAACGAGCAGGAGTTCACCCAGTCGGGCAACAACGCCGTGAACTGCACGATCACCCGGGTCGCCGCTCCGTGACCTCGGCCGGCGCGCGCGGGGGCGACGCGCCGGGCACCGTCGGTACGATGCAAGCCGTGCCGACCGCCCCCGACCTCGCCGACACCGGAGCCGCGACGGCACCGTCGTCCCTGCTCGACCGCACCCGTGACGTCTGGCTGCCGATCGTCGTGTATCTCGCGATTCGCGGCATCGGGCTCGCGGTGCTCGCGAGGTTCGCGCAGCTCCGCAACCAGAATCTCGCCGATCTTCTGACGGCCTGGGACGGCAAGTGGATGATCGGCCTCGCCACCTACGGCTACAACGACATGCCCTGGCGGTTCGTCGACGCGCGAGGCGAGCACACCGCGGACACCGCCTACGCCTTCTTCCCGGGCTTCCCCATGCTGGTGCGGGCGGTGGCGCAGCTGCCCGGCTTCGATGCCTACCGCGCCGCCCTCACGGTCAACGTGATCCTGGGCTGCGCGGCGGCAGTCGCGGCGTACCGCCTGGGGCGCCTGTGCGTCGAACACATGCCGCAGGTGCCCGCCCACCTCGCCGAACGCGCCGGCCTCCTGACGACGGTGCTGTTCGCGGCCGCACCGATGTCCATCGTGCTCACGATGGCCTACACGGAGGCCCTCTACTGCGCGCTGGCCGGCTGGGCGCTGGTCGGCGTCATGGAACGCAAATGGATCCTCGCGGGGATCTGCACGGCCCTGGCCGGCTTCTGCCGGCCCACGTCGGTGGTCCTGATCGGAGTCGTCGCGCTCGCCGCGCTGCTCGTGGTGCTGTCGTCCGGCGGTACCGAGCGCGTCAGGGCCGCGCTCTGCGTGCTGCTGGCCCCTCTGGGATGGGTGACGTATCTGGCGGTCGTGGCACGCCACACCGGCAGCCCGACGGGCTGGTTCCGGATCCAGACGGAGGGTTGGGGGACGACCTTCGACCTCGGCGCGCAGACGTGGCAGTTCGTCAATTATGCGCTGATCAACGGCTCGGACATCGCGGATCTCTCGGTGGTCGCGCTGCTCATCGCGTCGATCCTGCTGATCGTGCTCGCGGTCCGCGCCAAGATGCCCTGGCCGATCACGCTGTACGGCGCGCTGGTCGTGATCTCGCTGCTCGGCTCGGGCGGCCTCATGATGTCGCGCCCCCGCCTGCTCCTGCCCGCGTTCGTGCTCTTGATCCCGATCGCCATCGCGCTGGCGAAGACCTCGACCCGCACGCAGATCTGGACCTGTGCCGGCATCGTCACGATCACCTGCTGGTACGGCGCGCACATGGTGAGCGTGTACCCGCACGCCATGTAAGAACGGCGCGGGCAGGCGCTCAGGCGCGCAGACTGAGCGGGCGGAGGTCCACCCACGCCGACTCGATGTATTCGAGGCACTCGGTCCGGGAACGGCCGCCCTCGCCGAAGGCGACGGTCCACCCGCGCGGAGTCTCCCGGAACGTGGGCCACAGGGAGTGCTGGCCTTCGTCGTTGACCAACACGACGAACTCGCCGGACTCGTCGTCGAAGGGGTTGATCATGGGTGTTCCTCCTTGTTCACAGGGATCCGGGGTCGGTTCGTTCGGGCCGTCAGTGCTTCGTGTACGCACGGACGGCGAGGGGCACGATGATCGCGATCATCGCGAGGGAGACGAGGGCCGAGTACGCCGTCGCGTGCTGAGCGGCCCAGTTGATCGGCTCGTCCACCACGGGTTTCGGGCTGATGGGGTTTCCGAAGGCCTCGCGCAAGGAGCGCGCCATGGAGGTCACGGGGTTCCACGAGGCGATGGTGCGGAGCGGGCCGGGCAGGTCGCCGGAGGCGATGAACGCCGAGGAGATGAAGGCCATCGGGAACATGACGATCATGCACACGGCCTGGGCGGACTCGGGGGTCGATACCGAGAGCCCGATGAGCGCGCCGAGCCAAGACATCGCGAAGCCGAAGAGGAACAGCGTGGCCAGCGAGATCGCCGCGTCGACCCAGCTGCCCCGGAACCGCCAGCCCACCGCGAGGCCTACGAGCAGCATCACCGCCACGCTGATCACGTTGACGACGAGGTCGGACGTGGTGCGGCCGACCATCACGGCGAGGCGCGACATGGGAAGTGAGCTGAACCGGTCGATGATGCCGTTCTTCATGTCCGAGGCCACGCCGATCGCGGTGGGACCGGAGCTGAAGGCCACCGTCTGCACGAGGATGCCGGCGAGCAGGAACTCGCGGTAGCGGTCGCCGCCGACCTCGCCGCCGAGCGCCGAGCCGAAGACGTAGCTGAACAGCAGCACGAACATGATCGGCTGCACCGTCGCGCCCAGGAGCAACTGCGGGATCCGGATCAGCGTCGTCAGGTTGCGGCGGGTCATCACCGCGCAGTCGCTGAGGAATCCGCCCAGCGACGGCTCCCGCTCCCGCGGGAAGGTGATCGCGGTCATGCGTTGTCCTCCTCGGTCTTGTTCGCGTCCTCGCCGGTGAGGGCGAAGAAGACGTCGTCGAGGGTGGCCTCACGCAGCATCGCCGATTCGACGTGGACGCCGGCCTCCCGCAGGTCGTTGAGCACGGCGACCAGCTTGTGCTTGCCGTCGGCCACGCGGATCGCGCTGAGGCCACTGGCCTCCCGGATCGCGGTGCCGTCGATGGCATGGCGGGCCAGGATCGGCCACGCTGTCACACGATCGCGCTCGCGCAGGCCGATCTGGATCAGGTCGGCCGCGGCGGCCGACTTCAGCTCGGGCACGGTGCCGGACCGGATGATCCGGCCCTGGTCGATGATCGTGACCAGGTCGGCCAGGATCTCGGCCTCGTCGAGGTACTGCGTGGTGAGCAGCACCGAGATGCCGTCCTCCTTGCTGAGCCGGGCGATCACGTCCCACACGTCCTTGCGGCTGCGCGGGTCGAGCCCCGTGGTGGGCTCGTCGAGCACCACCAGGCGTGGCCGGGCGATGATGGCGCTCGCCAGGTCGAGACGCCTCCGCATGCCACCCGAGTACGTGCCCGAGGCGCGATCCGCGGCGGCGGTGAGCCGGAACTGCTTGAGCAGCTCGTTCGCGCGCGCTTCCGCCGAGATCTTATCGAAGCCGTAGAGGCGGGCGAACATCTCGAGGTTCTCACGGCCCGTGAGGTTCTCGTCGACTGCCGAATACTGGCCCGACAGCCCGATGATCGACCGGGCGCGACGCGGATCGGCCAGCGCATCGACGCCGTCGATGGTCACTGAGCCCGCGGACGGCTTCATGAGCGTCGCGATGATCTTCACCGTGGTCGTCTTCCCGGCACCGTTCGGGCCCAGCAGGGCGTGCACGCTGCCGGGCGCGATGTCGAGGTCGACGCCGCGCAGCGCATACACCGCCTTCTTGCCGCGCCCGTACTTGCGGGCCAGGCCGCGGACGCTGACCAGGGGCTTCGCGTCGTCGAGCGTCCTGCTCGTGGACGCGACCGCCGCGGTGTAGTCGCCCGTGAGGAAGGCGTTCATCGTCCGCGCGACCTCGTCGATCGCCGGTGAAGCACCGAGCTCGTTGTGCGTCGCCTCGATGTCGTGCACCTGCACGAGACCGGTCACGTACGGTCGCCAGAGTTGCGGTACGAGTCCGCCGGTGGTCTGCTCGGTCGCGCGGAGGACCAGCATGTCACCGTCGTATTCGCGCGGACGGTGCGAGTACCCGAGCGTCGTGTTGTGCCGGTAGTTCGTCAGGAGCCGCTCCATCTGATCACGGGAGAGCTCGCGAGCCGGGCCGCCGGCGGTGGAGAGCAGGTCGAGCGCGTCGTCGAGGGTGAGCTCGGCGTCGTCGTCCACCTCGAGCCCGACGAACTCGCGCAGCAGCGCGGCGATGGACATCTCCTCGCGGGCCCCGCGGTAGTCGCCCAGCGGGTACGCGTCCATGAGCGCCAGGTTGACCTTCTCGCCGAGACCCCGCAGCTCCACTGCCATCTCGTGTGCGATGAGGCCACCGAGAGACCACCCGAGCAGGTTGTACGGGCCGTGCGGCCGGCTCGCCCGGATGTTGCGAACGTAGGTGCGGGCGAGCTCCTTGATCGAGTCCGCCGGCGGCATCGGGTGGGAGATGCCGGGCGACTGCAGGCCGATGATGGGGATGCTCGGGTCGAGCTCGCCCGACAGGCCGAGGTAGTTCCACGCGAGTCCCACCGCGGGGTGCACGCAGTACAGCGGGTCAACACCGGGCGTGCCCGCGCGCAGGGGCAGGATCGGGTCGGTGATGGCGGTGTCGGAATCCGCTGCCACCCCGGTGATCACCGCGGTGGTGGACACCGGTGCCGGGGCACCGGCGATCCGCGCCGCGATCGTCCCGACCCTGGCGTCCTCGAAGAACCAGCGGATGCTGGCGTCGTCCGCGGTGAAGCGCTCTCGCAGCCGGTCGACGGCGATCGCGGCCTGCAGCGAGGTGCCACCGACGGCGAAGAAGTCGTCATCCGCGCCGAGCGAGGCCACGCCGAGCACATCGGCGAGGATCTCGGCGACCTCGCCCTCGATCGCGGCCGCCGAGGCACCGCGCTGCTGCCGCGTCCCGGGCTGTACGAGGGAGACGCGCGGCGATTCCACGTCGGTCCCGCCCCCGGTCGCCGGGACGCCTACGGCGGGCAGGGCCTTGACGTCGGTCTTCCCATGAGCGGTGACGGGCACGCTGTCGATCGCCTGGAACACAGCGGGGACCATATGCCGCGGAAGGCGATCCCCGACCCACGTCCGGAGATCGTCGACGGTGACGGCGCGCTCGGCCACGTAGTACGCGACCAGACGGGCCGCTGCCTGCGACTCGACGGACCCGTCGCCGCGATCGACGACCACGACGGCCTGTCGCACGTCCGGGTGGCTCTCGACGGCCGCGGCGACCTCGCCCGGCTCCACCCGGAACCCGCGTACCTTGAGCTGGTCGTCACTGCGGCCCACGAATTCGAGCACCGGCTCGCCGGAACGCGAGGCGCGCCAGCGCACCAGATCACCCGTGCGGTACATCCGCTTGTAGCCCTGCGCGTCGTTGTACGGGTTGGCCACGAACCGCGACGCGGTGAGCTCCGGACGATCGAGGTAGCCGTGCGCCACACCCGGGCCCGCGACGTAGAGCTCGCCGACAGTACCGGGCGCCACCAGGTTGAGACGCTCGTCGCAGATCATCAGTTGCGCGTCCGCGACCGCGCTCCCGATGCCGACGGCGTCGGGATCGACGGCGCCCATGGTCGCGGCGATCGTCACCTCGGTCGGGCCGTAGGCGTTGATCAGGATCCGGCCACCCGACCAGCGGCGGGCCAGCTCCGTCTGGAGCACGTCGCCGCCCACGCTGAGCGCCTCGAGCAACGGAAGGTCGCGATCGGGGATCGTCGCGAGCGCGGCCGGGGTGATGAAGGCATGAGTCACCTCGTTGTCCGCGAGGAAGTCACCGAGCGGCGCCCCACCGTAGAGCGTGACCGGCGCGATCACCAGCTCGGCGCGCGACCAGGTCGCGAGGAGCAGCTCCAGGATCGAGGCGTCGAAGCTGGGAGAGGCGAAGTGCAGTACCCGCGCGCCGGCGCCCACGGCGTGCTGGCGGACCAGAGTGTCGGCCATGGCGGCGAGGCCGCGGTGCGGCACGACGACGCCCTTGGGCTTGCCGGTGGAGCCCGAGGTGTAGATGACGTACGCCGGGTCGTCCACGCCCACGGGCGCGACCTCCGCCGGCGGATGCTGAACGCGCGAAGGCGCGAGGTCCACCGTCACCCACTCGACCGATCCCGGCAGACCACCGACGGTGTCGCGAACCGTCAGGCCCACCGCCGGCGCGGCATCCCCGAGGATGTACTCGATCCGCTCCGGCGGGTAGTTCGGGTCGACGGGCAGGTACACGGCACCGAGGCGGGCCACCGCCCAGAAGGCGACAACCGAAGGCGCGGACCGTGGGATCGCCACGGCCACCCTGGTTCCCGGACTCACACCGAGGCCGGAGAGGCGATTGGCGAGCGCCGAGACCGCCGAGTCCAACTCGGAGTAGGTGTAATGCAGGTCGCCCTCGCGCAGGGCCGGGGAACCCGGGCGCTGCCGCACGGCCCGCGCCAGGATCTCCGCCATGGTGTGCGGTTCGATCGTGCTCGAGGCCCGACGGAAGAGCTCCTGCTCCTCGGGCAGCAGCACCGGTAGATCGGCGACCGGGGTATCCGGCGAAGCGACGCCTGCCGTCACCAGCCGCGCAAGGCGGCCGACGATGCCCTCGGCTGTCGCCGGCCGATACAGGTCGGTGCGGTAACGCAGGTTGAACCGGAGCCCCTCCTCGACCTCACGCACCTCGAAGGTGGCGTCGAAGGTGGTCGTCGCCGCCGCCAGCGGGAGCGGTTCCAGCTCGAACATGCCGGCACCGTCGGAGGTGAGGACGCTGAGCGGATCGCCCAGGTTCTGGTGGCTCAGCACCACCTGGAAGACGGGGTGCCGGTCGCGGCTGCGCGGAGGCTGGAGGGCCTCGATGACGCGCTCGAACGGCGCGGTCGCGTGGACCAGGTCGTCGAGGTCCGCGCTGCGAATCCGGTCGACGAGGGCGTCGAAGCTCTCGCCACCGGTCACGGTAGTGCGTAGCGCCACCGTGTTGACGAACATGCCGACCACGTCACGCAGGCGCCGGTCGGTGCGCCCGATCACGGGCGTGCCCACGACCACGTCGTCGGCGTCGTTGACGCGGTGCAGGAGGGCGACCAGGCCCGCGTGCAGCACCATGAACATGGAGACGCCGCGCTTGCCGGCGAAGTCCGCCAATGCATCCCGTTCGGCCTTGGGCAGCACGATGGCGACCTCTCCGGCGTCGGTCGAGCCGATTGCCGGGCGCGGTCCGTCGGCCGGGAAGGAGCTCTCCTGGGGCACGCCCGCCAGGCGTTGCGCGAAGTAGTCCACAGCGCCGGCGTCCTTCTCCGCCTGGCCCCGCTGCCACACCGCGTAGTCCGCGTACTGCAGCGGCAGCTCGGTCCACTGCGGCTGGGATCCGTTGCTGCGGGCCAGGTAGGCGGCCATCAGGTCGCGGGTCAACGGCACCACCGAGGCGCCGTCGGCCGCGATGTGGTGCACCGCGATCGCGAGGATCGACCCCTTGCCCGTGGGCGCCGTCATGACGCGTAGCGGAACCTCGCGATTGAGGGCGAAGGGTCGCGCCACGAATTCGGTGATCGCCGCGTCCTGGCCGGCGACGTTGGAGGTCGCGACGCCGAACTCGGCGACGAAACCGCGGACCTCGGGCGCGTCGGCGGGCAGGATCTCCTGGTACGGACCCTCGGCCGAGGACGGGTACCGGGTGCGCAGGCTCTCGTGTCGCGCGAGTACGTCGCGCAGCGCGGCGTCGAGGACGGCCTTGTCGACGGGGCGGCTCGCCAGGAAGGCGGCGCCGATGTTGTACGTCGGGCCCGGGTCGATCTTGTTCTGCAACCACATCCGCTCCTGCGCCGACGAGAGCGGCATGCGGTCGCCGCGCTGGACCCGGCGCAGCCCCTGATCCTCGAGCGCGGACTCGTTCGAGATCCGGTCGGGATCGCCGGTCAGGGCCGCGGCGATGGCTGCGGGCGTGCGCAGGTCGAAGACGGTACGCGCCTCGATCCCGTTGCCCAGCAGCCCCACCAGCTCGTTCGCCGATAGGGAGTTGCCGCCGAGGTCGAAGAAGTCGTCCTCGACGCCGATGGTGGCGCTGCCCAGCACCTTGCGGAAGGCATCGACGACGCGGCGCTCCGCCGGCGTGGTGGGCGTGGCCGCCGCATCTGCGGTGCCACCGAAGTACGGCTCCGGGAGGGCCGCGTTGTCCAGCTTGCCGGTGTTGCCCATGGGCACGGCCGCGACGATCATCACCGCGGCGGGGATCATGAACCCCGGTAGGCGGGTCCGCACGTGGGCACGGACCGCGGACGGGTCCACCTCGCCCTTGACGTACGCGACGAGGGCGGGGGCACCGTCGGGGCCGGGACGCACCTGAGTCGAGACGAAGTCGACACCCGGCATCGTATCGATGGCCGCGTCGATCTCGCCCAGCTCGATACGATTGCCGCGGATCTTCACCTGGAAGTCGTTGCGGCCCACGAAATCGACGACGAGCCGGCCGCCGTCGCTGCGGGTCCAGCGAACCACGTCGCCCGTCCGGTACATGCGAGCTCCGGGTTCGCCGTAGGGGTTCGCGACGAATCGCGACGCGGTGAGCTGCGGGCGGCGGTGGTAGCCGCGCGCCAGCTGCGGGCCGGCCACGTACAGCTCGCCGGGCATCCCGATCGGCACCGGGCGCAGTTCCTCATCGAGCACCATCAGGGCCTGGCCCCGGACGGGTGGTCCGATCGGCACGCGGCCGTCGCCGGAGAGCGGGTCGGAGATCGCGGTCATGATGGTGGTCTCGGTAGGCCCGTAACCGTTGTGCAGACGGTGGCCGACGCTCCACTTCTTCGCCAGGCCGGGGCCAAGCGCCTCGCCCCCGGCGAGGACGTGCGTCCACGACGGCACCGCTTCCGGGTCGACGGTGGCGAGGGTGGACGGAGTCAGGAATCCGTGCGTGACACCGTGATCGGCCACGATTCTCTCCAGCTCGCGGCCGCCCGTCGTACCCGGCGGTACCACGACCAGCGGCGCGCCCACGCGGATCGCCATGAGGTGTTCGAGCACCGTCGCATCGAAGGCGGTGGAGGCGAAGGCCAAGACCCGGGTGTCGGCCCCGGTCTGCAGGCGCACGTGCAGTTCCTCGGCGAAATTGCCCAGGCCGCGGTGGGTGACGACGGTGCCCTTGGGCTGGCCGGTGGAACCGGAGGTGTAGATGACGTACGCGGCATCGTCGAGGTTCGGGACGATCTGCGGGTCGTAGCCGTCGCCGTCCAGGTCGTCCATGGCGACCCAGTTGACGCCCTCCACACCGGTTCCGGTGCCCGTGACGCCCACGCGGGCACGCACGTCGTTCGCGATGTAGTCGCGACGGTCCTGGGGATACTTCGGGTCCACCGGGGCCACGGCCGCGCCGGCCAGGGTGATGCCCCAGAAGGCGGTGATGGACTCCGCGGAGCGCGGCAGGTCCGTGAGCACGGCCTCACCGGGGCGCGAGCCCGCCGCGAGCACGGCCGCGGCCACCTTGCGCGCGTCGGCGTACAGCTCGCGGTACGTCCGCACCCGCTGCCCGTCGATCACGGCGGGACGGCTGGCGTAGGTGCGCGCGGCCTCGCGCATGAGTTGCCCCAGCGGGATGTGGTAATCGGCCTCCACGCCCCGTACTGGGGTGAGCTCCGCAAGTCGGTCCGCCGACATGATCGGCAACTCTGCGACCGGGGTGTGCGGGTTCGGCCCCACGGCGGTGAGCACTGCCACGAGGGCGTCGAGGATCGACTCGGCCTGCTCCGCCCGGTACAGCTCGGAGGCGTAGCGCAGCTCGATGGTGCCGTCGGCGCCGAGCGTGACCTCGAGGTCGAACCGGGCGATCGGCACGTCGACGGCGACGACCTCGACGTCCACTCCCGCCATCGGAAAGTGATGGGTGTCGAAGGGCCGCTGGTTCAGCATCACCTGGAAGATCGGGTGGCGGCCCGCGGCACGCGGTGGGTCGACCAGCTCGAGCACGGATTCGAACGGCAGATCCGAGTGGTCCAGCGCGTCGAGATCCCCGCGGCTGACGGCCGCGAGGTGCTCCGCGAAGGTCATCTCCTCCGTCGTGCGGGTGCGCAATGCGATCGAGTTGACGAACATGCCGACGAGGCCGTCGAGCTCGGCCTCGCCGCGCCCCGCGACCGCGGTGCCGATCACCAGGTCGCTCTGCCCCGAGAGACGCGAGATCGCTGCCGCGAGGGCCGCATGCACGACGATGAACGGAGTGGTGGTGTGCGCGCGGGCGAGGCCGGCCACCCCGGCCCAGACCTCGGGCGCGACACGGGTGTCGATCGAGCGAGCCGCGGAGACGACGCCGCCGGAGCGGGGAACGGCGGAGGGCGGCACCGACTCGGCCGGCGGGTCGGCGAGGACCTCAGCCCAGAATCGGTCGAGCGCCTGGCGCGGCGCCCCGGTCAGGCGGTGCTTGTACGAGCGGGCGTGCTCGGTGTAGGTCCGCGGGAGTGGTGGGAACTTCGGCGACTTGCCCCTCGTTCGCGAGGCGTAGGCCGTAGCAACGTCGCCCGCCAGCGGCATCATCGACCAGCCGTCGGCGGCGATGTGGTGGATCACCAGAACGAGTACCTGGTGCCGGTCATTGATACGGTACAGGCGCGCACGGATCGGGACGTCGGCGGCGAGGTCGAAGGGCTCGCCCGCGTAATCCGCGGCTGCCGCCATCAACTCATCGAGCGCGACGGATCGCTCGGTGAAGGGAACCAGGTTCGGGCCCGCCGGAAGCACCTGCACTTCGGGCTCGCCCGCGGTGGGGCCATTGCGGTAGACCGTGCGCAGCGGGGTGTGGCGGGCGACGACATCGCCCAGGGCCGCGCGCATGGCGGAGACGTCGACGGCGCCGCGCAGGTGCAGCGCGACCGGGATGTGGTACGAGCCATCCGGACTCACTCGGTTGCGGACCCACATCTGATGCTGTGCGGGCAGTAGCTCGGCCGCTTCCTCGGGATCCGACGGTGCCGCGAACTCCGGCTCCCGATCAGTGGTTTCGGCGGTCGACGTCGCAGGCTCAGCCGCGACGGACATTGACGGCGCGGGCACTGGCGCGCCGCCGATCGCGGCGGCGAGCCCCTCGACGGTGGGGTTCGCGAAGACCGTCGCGACGCTGACCCGGGTTCCGGTGGCGGAGCCCAGGCGCGCGGCGATCCTGGTGGCGGACAAGGAGTTCCCGCCAAGATCGAAGAGTGTGGTGGCGACGTCGAGGCCGCCCTTGTCGACGCCCGGTATGACCTCGGCGAAGGCATCGGCGACGAGTTCCTCGACGTCGGTTCGTGGGCCGCGACCGGCGACTCCGGTCACGGCCCCGCGCTCGGGCTGCGGCAGCTGCTTGTGATCGACCTTGCCGTTCACGGTGAGCGGGAACGCTTCGAGCGCGATGATGTGCGACGGGATCATGTACGTCGGCAGCTCGGCCGCCATGCTCGCGGCGATCGCGTCGACATCGGCGGCGCCGGTGACGTAGGTGACCAGCTCTGCGGTGGCGGTGTCGTCGCCGTGCACGACGGTGACGGCACGCTCGGCGCCGGGCACGCGCATGGCGGCCGCGTCGATCTCGCCGAGCTCGATGCGGAAGCCCCGCAGCTTCACCTGCGAGTCGATGCGACCGAGGAACTCCAGCGTCCCGTCCGTGTCCCAGCGCACGAGGTCGCCGGAGCGGTACATGCGACCACCCTCGGCCTCGAAGGGATTGGCCACGAACCGTTCCGCAGTGAGTCGCGGGTTTCCGTGGTAGCCACGTGCGATGCCCGGCCCGGAGATGTACAGCTCGCCGGCGACGCCGACGGGCGCCGGCCGGAGGTAGGAGTCCAGCACGTACAGCCGCGTCCCGGGGATCGGGCCGCCGAGCCGGACGGGCTCCCCCGCCCGGAGCGCCCCCAGGGTGACAGCGATCGTGGTCTCGGTGGGGCCGTAGACGTTGACGAGGCTGCGCCCCTTGCCTGTCCATCTGTCGACGACTGCCTGCGGCACGGTGTCGCCGCCCACGCCGAGCGAGGTGAGGGCGGGGAGCTTCGCCGGGTCGAGGGTCGCGACGGCGGCGGGCGTGATGAAGCCGCCGTTGACCCCGCCGTCCGCCAGAACTTCTTCCAACTCCTCGCCGCCGTAGACGTCGGGCGGGACCACGACAAGCGTGGAGGCGCTGTCAACGGCCATGAGGAGCTCGAGGACGGAGGCGTCGAAGCCAGGGGAGACGAAGTGCATCACGCGCGCGCCGTCGGCGAGACCGTGCGAGCGGACCAGCTCGGCCGCGAGGCTCGACAGGCCGGCGTGTGTGACGCTGACCCCCTTGGGCCTGCCGGTCGAGCCCGAGGTGAAGATCACGTACGCAGGGTTCGCCAGGTCGATCGCCGGCCAGTCCGCCTCGCTGGCAACGGCGTTCGCGCCGGGGCCCCACACGCGGGCGAGGTCCGCCGGGGTGAGGGTCGCGACGGGGGTGGCGGCGGAGGCGATGTGCTCGGCGCGCTCGGCGGGGAGCTTGGGGTCGATCGGCACGAAGGCGGCGCCGGTCTTCGCGACGGCCCAGACGGCGATCACCGACTCCAGCGAACGCGGAATACGCAGTGCCACCCGCTCTTCGGGGGCCGCGCCCACGGTCATCAGGTAGCGCGCGAGCCGGTCGCTGTACTGATCCAGTTCCCCGTAGGTGATGCTGCGATCGCCGTCGATGACGCCGACCCGCTCCGGGTGCGCGGCCGCGGCGCGGCGCAACAGGTCGGGCAACGGGATCGACTGGCCGGCCGCCGCGGGCGTACCAGCGGATGCGCCGGCGAAACGCGACCATTCGGTGTGCTCGGCGTCGGTGGCGACGGGGAGCGCGACGACCGGCGTGCCGCCGGGCGCCGCGGCGAACCGCTCGAGGTACTCCATGAAGCGCTCGAAGTGCGCGTCCAGGTCCGCCACGGTGTAGGAGGCCGGATTGGCCTCCATGTCGATCCGCAGGGCGCCCTGTTCGGACTCGTAGACGGTGACCGCGATGTCCTCGGCCGGACCGGAGGTGAGGAGGTTCAAGGTCCCGGCCGCCTGGCCGAGCGTGATCGCCGACGAGAACATCATGATGTTGATGGTGTCGCCGAAGGTGGAGCCCACCACGCCGTCGCGCAGCGTGGGCGCATTCATCCTGGCCGCGGGGTACAACTGGTGCCGCAAGCCGTTGCGCAGGTCGAGACCGGTGCCGTCGATGATGTCGGAGACAGTGGCACCTACGCCGGCTCGCACCGGAATGGGCAGTACGTTGGCGGTCATACCGGTCGAGCCGCGCAGCGCGGCGGTGGTGCGGGCGGCCACCGGCACGGACACCGAGATCTGCTCGCGCCCCGAGACCGCGGCGACATAAGCGCCGAAGGCCGCGATCACGAGGCCGGTGCGGTTGGTGCCCAGGCGCTCAGCCGCGGCCTCGAGGCGGGCGCCGGGCTCGGCGCTGGGGACGCCGTTGCGGCGCAGGTTCAGGCTCGACGGTGCCGCCACCACGCGGCTCAGGCCCGCCGCCTCGGGGAGATCCGCGACGATCCCCGCCCAGTATTCGGCATCGCCGTCCGCGCGGGCGGAGCCGAAGTACTTCTCTTCCGCCGCGACGAAGCCCTCGGGCGTAAGGGGAGCGGGTTTGAGCGGTGGGACTTCCGTACCGGCCGCGCGCGCGGTGTACAGCTCGGCAACGCGCTGGAGCAGGATCGAGGCGCCGTAGCCGTCGATGACCGCGTGGTGCGCGCGGGCGTACCAGAGCCAGCGGTCGTCGGCGACGCGGATGAGGCGGTTGATCATCAGATCGTCGGTCGCGAGATCGAGCGGGCGCGAGTACTCGGCGCGCATCCACGCTACGGCGGCATCGATGCGCTGGTCCTCGGGTAGGTCCGCGAGCCCCAGGTCGATCACCTCTGCGGTGCAGTCGATGCTCCGGTCGAGCCGCTGCACGGGTGCGCCGGACTCGTCTACCTCGATCCGGACGTACGGGGAGAGGAACTCGTCGCTCGCGGCACGGGTGGCGGCCTGCATGATGTCGACATCGAACGGCCCCTGGATGTCGACGTACTGCGCAACCGTGAAAGCGACGTCGGGGGACATCTGCTGACTGAGCCACATTCCGTACTGGGCTCCGGTCAGGGAGTGCACCACGTGGTCCACCGAGGTCTCCTCTACATCACGCTGACAACACGCGAAGGTTGCAATCGCAAGATTGTAGGGACGCTTCTCTCAAAATTGCAACATCTACGATCGGGATTCCGGCGAGCGAACCTCACAGGAACACCGCAGGTCGCACAGGGCGGTGCGCCAAAGGTTTCACGCGGCTCGCTGCCCTGCGGGTTTGCCGCACACTGACGCCATCGCGAATGTCGAGAGCCGCACGAACAGCCCACGTCGCCCCATCCCCGTTTCCTGCCCGACGACGATGCGCTACATTCGACTCGTGCAGTGGCGCGCCCTTCTCCTCGGTTGCCGCGGCGGGGTCTGATCCAGACCGGCTCCCCGTCGCGGGTTGAGCCGTGCAGTCGCTCCAGCGCCGGTCGAGTCCTCCCGGCCCTCGCGGTCGAACAGTCCCTGCCCGTCGCAGGGGCGCACCCGAGAAAGTAACCTCGACACATGAGTCCTGCAGCCGATTCCTACACCTCCGGCGTTTCCAAGATCACCGCTCCCGCCGGCTCCCGAAACCCGGGCCAGCCCGCGTGGAACCAGCAGCGTGGGAGCGTCATGCCCGCCCATCGCTACCGGTCTTTCGGCGACGAGGTCGAGCACATCACGCTCCCCGATCGCACCTGGCCCGACAAGGTCGCCACGACCGCGCCCCTGTGGTGCGCCGTCGACCTGCGCGACGGCAACCAGGCCCTCATCGACCCCATGAGTCCCGCTCGCAAGCGCCGCATGTTCGACCTGTTGGTACGCATGGGCTACAAGGAGATCGAGGTCGGCTTCCCCTCCGCCAGCCAGACCGACTTCGACTTCGTGCGCGAGATCATCGAGGACGGCGCCATTCCGGACGACGTCACGATCCAGGTGCTGGTGCAGTGCCGGGACGAGCTCATCGAGCGCACCTTCGAGGCGTGCCAGGGCGCGAAGAACGTGATCGTGCACTTCTACAACTCGACGTCGGTGCTCCAGCGCCGCGTCGTCTTCCGCGCGGATAAGGCCGCGATCAAGAAGATCGCCACCGACGCCGCGCACAAGGTGCTCGAGGAGGAGAAGAAGTACCCGGACACCGCGTGGCGGTACCAGTACTCCCCCGAGTCGTACACCGGCACGGAACTCTCCTTCGCCAAGGAGGTGTGCGACGCGGTCACCGAGATCATTGCGCCCACGCCGGAGAATCCGATCATCCTCAACCTGCCCGCCACCGTCGAGATGGCGACGCCGAACATCTACGCGGATTCCATCGAGTGGATGAGCCGCAATCTGGCCCGCCGCGACAGCGTGATCCTGTCGCTGCACCCCCACAACGACCGCGGTGAGGGTGTCGCCGCCGCCGAGCTGGGCTACCTGGCCGGCGCGGACCGTATCGAGGGTTGCCTGTTCGGCAACGGCGAGCGCACCGGCAACGTCTGCCTGGTGACGCTCGGCCTGAACCTCTACAGCCGCGGCATCGACCCCCAGATCACGTTCTCGGACATCGACGAGATCCGCCGCACCGTCGAGTACTGCAACCAGCTGCCGGTGCACGAGCGGCACCCGTACGGCGGCGACCTGGTGTACACGGCGTTCTCCGGCAGCCACCAGGACGCGATCAACAAGGGACTCGACCAGATGAAGATCGACGCCGACGACGCCGGCAAGGACGTCGACGACATCCTGTGGCAAGTGCCGTACCTGCCGATCGATCCGAAGGACGTGGGCCGCAACTACGAGGCGGTGATCCGCGTCAACAGCCAGTCCGGCAAGGGTGGCGTCGCCTACATCATGAAGGCCGACCACGGCCTGCAGCTGCCGCGGCGCCTGCAGATCGAGTTCAGCCAGTCGGTACAGAAGATCACTGACGGCGAGGGCGGAGAGGTCACGCCGAAGGAGATGTGGGACGTCTTCGCGGGCGAGTACATCGACCCGATCCTGCCGCTGGAGCGCATGCGCCAGAGGGTGACCGCCTCCGAGGTCGACGGGGGCGTCGACCGCATCGACGCCGTGGTCAGGGTCGACGGCAAGGAGCAGGAGATCTCCGGCGAGGGCAACGGCCCGCTCGCGGCGTTCGTGGACGCCATCGGCACCGTCGGCTTCGAGGTCCGCGTGCTGGACTACAGCGAGCACGCGCTGTCCGCGGGCGACGACGCGCAGGCCGCGGCCTACGTCGAGGCGATCGTGCGCGTCGGCGACGAGGACCGCACGGTCTGGGGCGTGGGCATCGCGCCGTCGATCACCACCGCCTCGCTGCGCGCCGTCGTCTCCGCGGTCAACCGCGCGAACGGCAGCCGCCGCGCCACACAGGAGGCCGTCGGCGAGGCGTCGACGCGGACCTGGGCGCCGTAGGTCCCGCAACTCCGGGCGACTCCGGGGCGCAGCCGGAGCGGTACACCGAGACCGCGGCGATCCTGCAGGACGCCGTTACGCGGTCCGGTCGCGGCCGCTTCGGCTGCGTCTCGCGTCGTCGACGACGACGTGAGGTAGCTACCGCTTAAGGCCGTGCTTGCGGGCCACGATGCTGGAGACGACCTCGACCGGCACCAGCCGCTTGAGCAGGAAGACCAGCGGCGCATTGCTACCCACCGCGTAGAACTCGCGCGGCTTGTCGGCCTCGATCGCCTTGACGATCACCTCCGCCACCTGCGTCGGCGTGATACCCCCGCGCTCGTTGGCGTCGAGCTTCTCGATCATCGTGTCGAAGTCGGTGCGGTACACGGAGTCCTCGGCGACATATTTGGTGCGCCGCTCACCGATCCCGGTGGCGATGGAACCCGGCTCCACCGTGGAGACCCATACCCCGAAGGGCGAGAGTTCCTGCCGCGCCGCGGAGGCGAAACCTTTGAGCGCGGCCTTGGCGGCGACATACGAGCCACGATACGCGAGCGGGAAGCTGGCGAGCATCGAGCCGACCATGATCACCCGACCGTAGCCCCGCTCCCGCATCGACGGCAGCAGGCGCTGAGTGAGCTGTACCGCGCCGAAGACGTTGGTCTGGAAGAGTCGGTCGACTGCGTCCGCAGGGAGCTCCTCGAGCGGGCCGGACTGGCTCTCTCCGGCGTTGTTGACGACGACGTCGACGGCACCGGCCGCGGTCGCACACGCGGCGACGGAGTCGCGGTCCGCGAGGTCCAGCGCCAGGTACTCCACGCCGGGGATCCGCTTCTCGGCGGCGATGGTCCCGGGATCGCGACTGGTACCGAGGACCCGATAGCCCTTCTGCGCCAACAGCTTAGCCGTCTCGTAGCCGATGCCGGAGGTCGCTCCGGTCACCAGTGCCGTGCGTGCGCTCATGCTCGTGTACCTCCGATTCGATCGCCCGTCGCGGCGGCCGCGGCGCGGCCCGCCGTCATCCCCGAGAATATGCACCCGCCGAGGAACGTACCCTCCAGCGCGTTGTAGCCGTGCACGCCGCCGCCGCCGAAGCCGGCCACCTCGCCCGCCGCGTACAGACCGCCGACGGGCGTACCGTCGGCCCCGAGGACCCGGGCCGAGAGATCGGTCTCGAGCCCGCCGAGGGTCTTGCGGGACAGGATGTTCAGACGGACCGCGATGAGCGGGCCGTGCGCCGGGTCCAAGATGCGGTGGGGCTTGGCGACGCGCACCACCTTGTCGCCTAGGTAGTTCCGCGCGTTGTGCATCGCCTGAAGCTGGGCGTCCTTGCTGAAGGCGTTGGCGGTCTCCCGGTCACGGGCCTCGATCTGGGTGCGCAGGTGGTCGAGGTCGACGTGCCCGCCGCGGCCGATCCGGTTCATCCCCGCGACCAGTTCCTCGAGCGTGTCGGCGACGACGAAGTCCTCGCCGTGCTGCTTGAACGCCTCGACCGGGCCCGGCGCACCCTTCGACTTCACGCGTCCGAGCGCGAGTTTCAGGTCCTTCTCCGTGATGTCCGGGTTCTGCTCCGAGCCGGAGAGCGCGAACTCCTTCTCGATGATCGTCTCGGTGAGTACGAACCACGAGTAGTCGAAGCCGGTCTCGAGGATGGCCTTCATCGTCGAATTCGTGTCGAAGCCGGGGAAGTTCGGGGCCGCGAAGCGGTTGCCGTTCGCGTCGAACCACAGCGACGACGGGCCCGGAATGATCCGGATCGCGTGGTCGGGCCAGATCGGGTCCCAGTTATGGATGCCCTCGGTGTAGGCCCACACCCGGTCGCGGTTCACGATGTTCGCGCCCGCCGACTCCGAGATCGCGAGCATGCGGCCGTCCACGTGCGCGGGGACGCCGGCGATCATGTGCTGCGGGAACGGACCGAGCCGCTCGGTGGGCCAGTACTGCCGCATGAGCTCGAAGTTGTGGCCGATGCCGCCGGAGGTCACGAGGACCGTCGGCGCACGGAACTCGAACTCGCCTTGCACATCGCGAGGGCTCGCGATGCCGCGTTCGAGCTCGGTCGGCTCGAGGACTGCGCCGCGGACTCCGACCACGGCACCGTCGTCGCCGGTGACGAGCTCGTCGACGCGGTGGCGGAAGGCGAAACGCACCAGGCCCTGAGCCTCCGCGCGCTCGACGGGCTCGCGGAAGACGCGAACGACCTCGGGGCCGGTGCCCCAGGTGAGGTGGAAGCGGGGGACGGAGTTGCCGTGACCGTCGGCCGCGCCGCCGCCCCGCTCGGCCCAGCCGACGACGGGCGTGAACCCGAGCCCGAGGCGCCGCAGGTAGTCGCGCTTGCGGTGGGTGGCGAACTCGACGTAGGCGCGGGCCCACTGCCGCGGCCAATGATCCTGGTCCTCCCGGTCGAAGCCTGCGGAGCCCGTCCAGTCCTGCCAGGCCAGCTCGAAGGAGTCCTTGATACCCAGGCGCCGCTGCTCCGGGGAGTCCACCAGAAACAGGCCGCCGAGGCTCCAGAATGCCTGGCCGCCGAGGTTGTTGCGGTTCCCCTGGTCGAGGATCAGGACCGTGCGCCCCGCCCGCGACAGCTCGTACGCGGCCACCAGGCCCGCGAGTCCCGCGCCGACGACGATCGCGTCCAGCGTGCCGTGTTCACTCATGTGCCCACCTTACGTCCCGTCAACTCACCGCATGGACCTCCTCGTCGAGCGCGCGGAGCACCGCAGCGACGGCCGGCCGGCGCTCGGCGCCGGGCCGGGTCGCCACCTCGAGGATGCGGGCGGCGAGGACTCCGACGATCTCGAGGCCCCGGACGCCGGGGTGGGTCACTGCGTGGCGCGCGACGAGCGCCACCCCCAGCCCGGCCGCCACCATGGCTTGGATCGTGTGGAAGTCGTTGATCCGCTGCACCACTCGCGGCTGCACGCCGGTGATCGTAGCCAGGGAGCGGAGCACGTCGTCGACAGGGAAGCCGTCGCGCACGCTGATCCACTCGAGGTCCGCGAGTTGCGTCGCGTCGACCCGTCCGGCCGCGGCGAGCGGGTGATCGACCGGGACGACCAGGTCGATCGGCTCGCGCATGAGGATGCGGCAGGCGATGCGGGGACCGCCCAGCGGGGTCGCCCGCTCATCGCGGTGCGCCACCACGACGTCCGCGTCCGCGAGCATGGCCGGCAGCTCCGTCCCCGGGAGGTCCGCGTCCGCGGCGGCCACCTGGATTCCCGCTGCGGCGGTGCGGCGCAGCACGCCGGGAAGCAGGAGTTCGGCCGCCGACGGGAAGAGCGTCAGCCGGACCACGCCGACCGGCGTCGAACGGTAGCGGTCCATCTCCGCGCGTGCCCGGTCGAGTTCGCCCAGCACGGATTCCGCCCGGACGACCAGCGCCAGCCCGGCGGCGGTGAGCCGCACCCGCCGGCCGTCGGGCTCGAGCAGGTCCACCCCCGCCTCCCGCGCGAGCACCTTGAGCTGCTGGGACACCGCCGACGGCGTCATGTCCATCGCGCGCGCAGTCGCGCCGACGGTCCCCCGGTCGGCGAGCTCGCGCAGAATTCGCAGCCGGTGGACATCCATGTAGTAAAGCTACATGAATAGTCAATAAGTATTCGATTGTTCTTCTGTTCCCGCAGCGGGACAGTGGACCGCATGAGCCCCCGCCACCGCCTCGTCGCCCTCACCGTCGTCGTGCTCTGGGGGCTGAACTTCCTCGCCATCCGCTACGGCCTCGACTACTTCCCGCCCCTGTTCCTCGGAGCGCTGCGCTTCCTCGTGCTGGCACTGCCGGTGCTGCTGTTCGTGCGACCGCCGAAGGGACCGGTGAAGTGGCTGCTGCTGTACGGCAACGGCTCGGGCACCTTCCAGTTCGGCCTGCTGTTCACCGCGATGCACATCGGGATGCCGACCGGACTCGCCTCGCTGGTGCTGCAGTCGTCGGCGCCGTTCACCGTGCTGCTCGGCGCCGTCCTCCTGCACGAGAAGCTCACCGTCCGGCAGGTCGCGGGCATCGGCATCGCCGTCGTCGGTATGGGCCTGATCATCGCGGACCGCGCGGACGCGGCGGCCGGGGTGGGCGTGCTCGGCGTGATCCTCACCCTGCTCGGCGGACTCAGCTGGGCGTTCGGCAACATCGGACAGCGGCTGGCGGCACCGTCGGAGCCCTTCCGCTTCACCCTCTGGATGTCGGTCATCCCGCCCCTGCCGATGCTGGCGCTCAGCGCCGCGGTCGAGGGCCCCACCACCGGCTGGAAGGCCCTGGCCCACAGCCTCGACGCTGCCGACGGGCGCCTCGCGCTCCTGGGCGTCGCGTACATCGCGATCCTGAGCACCGTCGTCGGGTACGGGCTGTGGGGCGCGCTGATGGCCCGGTACCCGGCGTCAACGGTCGCGCCCGCAACACTCCTCGTGCCGGTCGTCGGCATCGCCGCGAGTGCGATCGTGCTCGGCGAGCACCCAACGGCGCTCGCCCTGGCGGGCGCCGGGGTAGTGATCTTCGGCTGCCTCCTGGGGATGCTGCGCAAGCCCGCGCCGCTACCGCTCGGCGATGAGGGCGATCGTGCCGGCGGCGAGCTCGACGTCACCGTCGCCGATGACCTCGGCGAGCGCGGCGCGCAGGGCAACCCGGCGGTCCTCCGGCAGGGTTGAGTGCCCCGAGTAGGTGAAAACCAGGTCGAGCCACCGGTCCTTCTCCTGGGTCTCGGTCCACGAGTCCTCCCGCTCGGTGACGGTGAAGCCCGCGGCTTCGAACCGTCCGCGCAGCTCGGCCATCTTGTACATCTGGTCGTGCGTGCTGCCCGCGCCCGCCGCCTCCACGTTGACGTAGTCCTCGCTCGCGGCCCGCAGGTCGTCGTTCGACGGCGCGGTCGGCCGCAACCTGTTCCAGAGCAGGACGACGCGGCCACCGGGGTTGAGCAGTCCGGACAGGCGCGGGATCGCGGTGTCTGCGTCCACCCAGTGCCAGGACTGGCCGAAGGTCACCAGGTCGAAGGTGCGGCCCCGCGCGTCCCACTCCTCGAAAGTCGCTACCTCGGCCGACACGCCCGACGCCCGCGCGACGTCGGCCATGGCACCGTCGGGCTCGACGGCGAGCACGTCCATCCCGCGGTCCCGGAGCTGCCGGGCGAGGATTCCCGTCCCGGCGCCGACGTCCAGCGACGTGCTGCCGGTGGTGATCGCATCCAGGGTGACGTCGCTGTAGCGGGGCCTGAGCCGGTCGTAGGCGCCCGCGATCGCCCCGAAGGAGAGCGCGCGACGCCGATCTTCGTGCAGTTCAGCCATGAAACCAGCTTGCCCTATCCTGGAGCGCATGCCCGGACTCCCCCTCCGCGCCCGCGCGGCGCTGCTCGCCGCCCGATCCGCAGCCTGGGCGTCGCAGCGCGCCGGGCGCGGCAAGGGCTCGATGATCGGCGGCCTCGTCGCGCTCAAGATCGAGCCGAACCTGATGTCGCGGCTCGCCGCTGGCAAGCGCACCGTGGTGGTGACCGGCACCAACGGCAAGTCGACCACCACTCGGATGACCGCGGCCGCGCTCGCCACGCTCGGCCGCGAGGTCGCCACGCAGGCCGACGGGGCCAACATGGACGCCGGCATCGTCGCTGCGCTCACCGCGCACCAGGACGCGCCGTTGGCCGCCCTCGAGGTCGACGAGCTGCACGTCCCGCACGTCCTGGACGCCACCGACGCCGAGGCGCTGGTGCTGCTGAACCTGTCCCGCGATCAGCTCGACCGCGTCGGCGAGATCAACGCCATCGAGCGCCGGCTCCGCGCGGGCGTCGAGGCGCACCCCGAGCTCACGGTGATCGCCAACTGCGACGATGTTCTCGTGACCTCGGTCGCGTACGACGCGGAGAACGTCGTGTGGGTCGCGGCCGGCGGCGGCTGGACCAGCGACTCGACGTCGTGCCCTCGCTCGGGCGAGCCCATCGTCCACGACGGCGCGCACTGGTACTCGACGGGGACCGACTTCTCGCGCCCGGAGCCCGACTGGTGGGTCGACGAGACCACCATTCACGGCCCCGACGGCTTCGCCGCGCCGTTGACGCTGCGCCTGCCGGGTCGCGCCAACCGCGGCAATGCCGCGCAGGCCGTCGCTGCGGCGGTCGCGATGGGCGCCGACCCTCTGGCGGCGGTCGAGGCCGTCGGCACCGTCGGCGAGGTCGCCGGACGGTACGCCACCGTCACCGTCGGCGAGCACACCGTGCGGATGCTGCTCGCGAAGAACCCAGCCGGCTGGCAAGAGGCCATGTCGATGATCGACGGCACCGCCGAGGGCCTCGTGATCGCCGTGAACGGGCAGGTCCCCGACGGCGAGGACCTCTCCTGGCTGTGGGACGTGCAGTTCGAGCGGTTCGAGAACGGCAAGGTGGTGGCGTCGGGCGAACGCGGCGCCGACCTCGCCGTACGACTGACCTACGCGGGTGCGGAGCACTCGCTCGTCGCCGATCCGCTGGCGGCGATCGCCTCGTGCCCGCCCGGGCGCGTGGAGGTGCTCGCCAACTACACCGCGTTCCGCGACCTGAACACCGCACTCGAAGGGCGGCGCGCGTGATCGACTTCTCCGGATCCGAGGCCCGGATCACCGAGTCCACACTGGTCATCGGCCTGGTGCTGCCCGACGTGATGGGCACCTACGGCGACGGTGGCAACGCCCTCGTGCTGCGCCAGCGGGCGCGCCTGCGCGGTATCGACGCCGAGGTCCTGCCGATCACGCTGGCCGACCCCGTACCCGCGACGTGCGACATCTACACGCTGGGCGGCGCCGAGGACTATGCGCAGCGCCTGGCCACCCGACACCTCACGCAGTACCCGGGCATGCAGGAGGCCGCCGGTCGCGGCGCGCCCGTGCTGGCGATCTGCGCGGCGATCCAGGTGCTCGGCCACTGGTACGAGACCTCCGAGGGCGAGCGAGTGGACGGCATCTCGCTGTTCGACCTCACCACGACGCCGCAGGCGACGCGCTCGATCGGCGAGATCGAGGGCGTGCCGCTGGTCGACGGGCTCACCCAGCCGCTCACCGGTTTCGAGAACCACCGCGGCGGTTCGGCTCTCGGCCCGGACGCCGCGCCGCTGATGCGCGTGGTCCGGGGCACGGGCAACGGCGCCGGCTCGCCGGTCGACGGTGTCGTCCAGGGCAGCGTGCTCGGCACGTACATGCACGGCCCCGCGCTCGCCCGGAACCCCGAGCTCGCCGATCTCCTGCTGTCCCGCGCGACCGGGCGGTCGCTGGAGCCCTTGGACCTGCCGGACGTGGAGCTGCTCCGGCGCGAGCGCCTGCGGAAGTAGAGCGCTGCTGCGCCTCGGGGCGCGTGGTCCGGGGCACCGGGTCGGCGCGGGATGTGCCGGACGACGCGGGTGTCTTCTCGGGAAGCCATGCGCGCGGTGCATGGCTTCGCCCTCGCTCTATTTCATGTGACGCGTCCGCCGACGACGGAAAACATGTCGGTGCCCCGTCTTACCCTCGGTGTCATCATCGAGAGTTCGGGGGGGACATCGTGAGCAGAACAAGCAAACAACGCCGGGACGCGCGGAAGAAGCGGAATCGCGGAGCACCGACGCCACCGCGTAACCACATCCCGGTCGAGACGCCCGAAGTGCTTGTCGAGGCAGCCAACCCGACTCCGGCGTCGGGCATTTCCCATGCCGTGGAACGCAATATCGAGGAAGACCTGCGGACAATGAAGCGGAACACGCTGCGGGTAGACGTCGAAGACTTCTTCCGTGAGTACTTCTACGACGACTGGGATCTTTGGCCGGGTCCCGGCGTGGTGATCGACCCCGCGGTCCTGGAAGCCGTCATCAGCGACGTGCTTACCCGAGAGAGTGTGTACCTGGCACATCGCGACAAGAACGGCGCAGCATGAGTAGCACATCAAGTGCTACCGTCGATCGCATGGAGCAGATCGGGGTCCGCGAGCTGCGGCAGCACGCGTCGAAGTACCTCGCCCGCGTAGAGGCGGGTGAGGAAATCGAGGTCACCAACCACGGGAGACTCGTCGCTCGACTCGTGCCGGTGAGCGAGAAGGAGCGCCGATACCGCGAGCTGGTCGCGTTGGGTCAGATCATCCCCGCCAAGCGTCCGCTCGACCTCGAGAAGATCACAGCCATGAGGAAGGCACGAAGGCCGCTGAAGCCAGGGGAGAAATCTGCCTCGCAGATCCTCGAGGAGATGAGGAACGAGTGAACTACCTCGACACCTCCGCCTTGATCAAGCTGCTGGCGCCCGAGTTCGAATCAGATGCGCTCACGATCTGGATGGCTCGACAGGCGAACGAAGGCGAGGCGTTCGGTACCAGCGTGATCGGACAGATCGAGCTCACGCGCGCCGCCGCACGAATGACTGACCCTGACACGACTTCCCAGGCTCAGTACATCGGCGAACAGGCGGAGACGATTCCACTGACCGTGGCAATGGCCAAGCTCGCCGAAACAATCGGTCCGCCGCATCTTCGATCGCTCGACGCCGTCCATCTGGCGTCAGCTATGAGCATCCGCGATCAGATCAGCGCGTTCGTCACGTACGACAAGCGCCTTAGCGACGCAGCCGAGGTCGAGGGGCTCACTGTGGTCTCGCCAGGCGCGGAATAGTCACCAGAGGCCGAGGACTGCCTGTTCAGTCGCGAGGAGGCGCATCTTGGTCTCCACACCGCCGCCGGCGGAGAAGCCGCCGGTGCGGCCGTTCGCGGCGGTCACGCGGTGGCAGGGCACGACCGGCGGGAAAGGGTTCTCGCCCAACGCCCGGCCGACTGCACGGGCGGAGCCAGGGAGGCCGATCTCCGTGGCGATCTCGCCGTAGGTCCGGGTGGAGCCGGGCGGGATCCGCCGCGCGACGTCGTACACGACGCGCTGAAAATCGGTGAGCCCCTGCATGTCCAGCGACACCCAGGCAAGGTCGTCGTCGAGGTTCGCGCCGGAGACCAGGGCGACGACGGCCGCGATCACCCGCGCGACCGACTCCGGCGGTTCGGACGGTGCGTCACCACCGCCGAGGTGCTGCGCGGTGGCCTCGTCGGAGTCCTCCGGCAGCCGAACGGCGGTCACGGCACCGTGGGTGCCCCAAGCGATCCCGCACCGCCCGACGGCCGTATCGAAGAGGGTGTAGCCGGCGGGCACGTCAGCCCACCTCCCGCGCGAGGAGATCGAGTTCGGCCCCCAGGTAGTCGCGCCAGCGACCTGGGCGGACGTCGAAGATCGGGTGGTCGGGCAGGCGCATGGGGCGATCCTATTCCGCGGCCCGCGCGGCGGCCTCGATCTTCGCCTGGTGCGCGGGCCAGTCGACGCCGTCGGGGAGATTGCTGTTACCGGCCTGTAGGCCCGCTGCGCCGTCGATCAGTTCGCGAATGATGTCGGCGTGACCGGCGTGCCGGTCCAGATCGAAGAAGGTGTGCATCGCGAGGCGGTGCAGCGTGACCGACCGTCCGCGGTCGCCCCACCACGGCACCGTCCCGGTGGCGTCGAGCGGGAGCTGCGCGAGGGTCGCGGTGGCGTGGACCCGCGACTGTGCGAACAGGTCGACGATCGCGGCGGTCGGCTCGTGGGCCTGTACCCACAGGTCGTCGCCGGCGACGTAGTCCGGTGACTCCGGGTCGGGAAGGAAGGGATGCGAGAAGGGCCGCCCGAGGCAACCGCCGAGGTATCCCGAATCGACCATGGCACAGTGTTTGACCAGGCCCAGTAGGTTCGTACCCGTGGGAGTGAGGGGTCGGCGCAGGTCGTACTCGCCTAGACCGTCGAGCTTCCAGATCAGCGCGTCCCGCGCCCGATCCAGATAGCCCTGAAGTTCGGCCTTCATGCTTTCGTCGCCATCCATACCCCGACGGTGCCAGAGGCCGCCGACAGGTTTTCACGCCCCGACGGTGCGCGGCTCGACGGCGACGCAGCGCTCGCGCGTACCGTCGACCGCGAACCAGCCGCGCTCGAACTCCTGCCAGCGCATGAGCTCGGCCCGCGATTCCTCGCCGTCGCGTGCGACGGCCCACTCGAGCCGCTGCGCCGCGGTGCCGCCGTCCAGCCAGAGGCCCAGAGACAGACGGTCAGCGAAGGAACGACGAGCGCTGGAGACGCCCTCGATGACGATGAGCGAGGCGTGCGGCACCCGCATTTCCTCCCCTGGCGTCGGTACGCCGTCTCGCCACACCATGGGGCGGTAAAAGGCGTCGCGGCCGCGCACCAACGGATCGATCACCTCGTCGACGAGCTGCGGCCACCACGACACCGGGTCGTCCCAGGTGGCGTAGTGATCCGTGCTGATGAGGGCGACGCGGGCACCGCCGGCCCGGAGGTCGCCGACGAGGCGCCGCGCGTACGTGGACTTGCCGACCCCGGACGGCCCGTCGATCGCGACGATGCCCTCGGGGCCGCCCAGCCGGGCCAGCAGCGCGGAGGCCTCCATGCCTCACCCGCCCGCGGGCGGGAACTCCTCGAGCACGCGCGGCGGCTCGGACAGGGAGCGGCGACCGCTCATGGCGCGGCCGAGGGTCAGCTCGTCGGCGAACTCGAGCTCGGCGCCCATCGGCAGGCCCGCAGCGGGCCGCGTGACAGTGAGACCGGGGAAGTCCTTGAGCATCCGCACGAGGAAGGCCGCGGTGGCCTCGCCCTCGGTGTTCGGATCGGTCGCGATGATCACCTCGTCGACGTCGACCCCGTCGACCGACGTGCCGAGGCGGACGAGCAACTCACGGATCCGCAACTTGTCGGGGCCGACCGATTTGATCGGGTTCAAAGCACCGCCGAGCACGTGATAGAGGCCGCGGTATTCGCGGGTGCGCTCGACGGCCTGGACGTCCTTGGCCTCCTCGACCACGCAGATCTTCGAGGCGTCGCGGCGCGGATCGGAGCAGATCCGGCACCGGGTCTCGGCGGAGACGTTGCCGCACACCTCGCAGTAGCGCACATCGTTGCGCACGCGAGTGAGCGCATTCGTGAGCCGATCGATGTCGGTGGGCTGCACTCCCAGGAGATGGAACGCGATGCGCTGGGCGCCGCGCGGTCCCACTCCCGGGAGCTTCGCCAACTCGTCGATCAGCTCCTGTACGGGTCCTTCGTACACCTGCCGACCGTCAGAAGGGCAGGCCGCCGGCGAGCGGGCCCATCTTTTGCTGCGCGACGGCGGCGGTGTTCTCCGCCAGGTTCGCCAGGGCGCCCAAGACCAGGTCCTGCAGGGTCTCGACGTCCTCCGGATCGACCACCTTGGGGTCGATGGTCACGGACTTCACCTGTCCGTCACCGGTGCCGGTGACCGTGACGAGCCCGCCGCCGGCCTGGCCCTCGACGGTCGTCACCGCGAGCTCCTGCTGGGCCGTCATGAGCTGCTGCTGCATCGCGCCGACCTGAGCCATCAGGTCTTCCATCGAGCCTCCGGGCTGCATACTTCTCTCCCTACGCCGGTCGGGTGACCCGCTATGTCCGATTTGTGTTACTTGTGTTACCGCTGTGCAGACTGAGGCGGTACAGTGCGATCCGTGACGAACCGCCGTTCCGCCCTCGTGGTCGCGACCGTACTCCCCGCCCTGGTCCTCTCCGGCTGCACCATCGGTGACGCCGGACCGCAGCGGAACGCGGCCGCATCTCCCAGCCTATCGCCCGCCGGGCCCGCCCTCGTGAACAACGCGGCGCCGCTCGCCGCCGGCGCGCTGAGCGGGAAGAAGATCTTCGTCGATCCCGGCCACAACGGCGCGAACGACGCCTCGATCAACAAGCAGGTCCCCACCGGCCGCGGCGGCACCAAGCCGTGCCAGACCACAGGGACGACCAGCGTGAACGGGGTTCCGGAGCACACCTTCAACTACGCCGTGGCGTACAAGCTGTACCAGGCGCTCACCGCCGCCGGTGCGCAGGTGATGCTCTCCCGCAAGGACGACACGTCGGTCGCGTCCTGCATCGACGCCCGCGCGGCGGCCGCGAACTCGTGGGGCGCCGACGCCGCCGTCAGCATCCACGCCGACGGCTCTGCCCCGGGCAATCGAGGGTTTCACGTGAATCTCTCCTCGCCGCCGCTCAACCCCACGCAGCAGACCGCGAGCCCCGCGTACGCCGCGAAAATGCGTGACGCGCTCGTGGCGGGAGGCTTCACCCCGGCCGCCTACATCGGTTCGGGCGGGCTCTACCCGCGCTCGGACCTCGCCGGGCTCAACCTCGCGACCGTGCCGTCGGTGCTCGTCGAGGCGGGCAACCTCCGGGACGCGACCGAGGCGAAGGTGCTCGAGTCGGCCGACGGCCAACAGCGACTCGCCGACGCCATTGCCGCCGGGCTCGCCGCGTACCTGGGCTCTCCCGCGACGCGGTAGTCGTGAATTCGGCAGTATCCGGGGCTACGAAGCCGAATCCGGCCTCCTGGAGCTCTCAGCCGCCGATTTCACGACCGTCAGATCACGCGAGCTCACGTATTCGCGCTCGGTGCCGTCCACCGGATCGGTGAAGGCGAGCGTGCGCGCCAGCAGGCGCAGCGGGTCGGAGAAGTCGCCGTCCACGACCTCGCGCGGCTCCGGGTACAGCGGGTCCCCCAGGATCGGCACGCCCAAGCCGGCCATGTGCAGCCGGAGCTGGTGAGTCTTGCCCGTCTCCGGGCGTAGCCCGTACCTCCCGACGGTGCCGCCCCGGCCGTCCGGGACCTCGGCCAGCTGGTCCACGCGCGAGCGCGCGTTCACGGGACCGTCAACCTCGTAGGCGCGCATGATGCCGGGCGTCTTCTCGATGCGTGACTCCACGGTCGCGGGCAACTCCAGCCCGGCGCGCAGCGGCGCGAGCGCCACGTACTCCTTGCGTGCCCGCCCGGTGGCGAAGAGCTGCTGGTAGGCGCCGCGTACCGCCGGGTCGCGGGTGAACAGCAGCACGCCGGCGGTGAGCCGGTCGAGCCGATGCGCGGGCGAGAGCAGCGGCTCGTCGAGCTCGCGGCGCAGCCGCACCAGGGCGCTCTGGACGACGCGCGCCCCGCGCGGCATCGTCGCGAGGAAGTGCGGCTTGTCCACTACCACGATCCGCTCGTCCTGGTACAGGACCGGCATCGCGAAGGGAACGTCGATCTCATCCGGCAGTTCGCGGTACATCCACACCGCTTGCCGAGCGGTCACGGTCGTCGACGGGGCCAGGCGGGCTCCGTCGGAGCTCAGAACGGCTCCAGCCGCGCTCTCCCGCGCCACGTACTCCGCGGTGCCCGGGAACCGGGCCTCGAGGACGTCGCCGAGCGTGCGCCCGGCCTCCTCCTCGGCGATGACGAGCCGCGTCGGGTCGACCCCGTCGCGCAGCGGCAACGGCGCGACGGGGCTTCCGCGGTGCCGTCGGGGGCGCCTAGCCGTTGGACTCGACCTGCACCTTGAGGTTGGTGAGCAGCTCGTCGTAGATGCGGCCGAGGCCCTTGGGCGCGAAGATCTTCTCGAAGAAGCCCCCGATGCCGCCGGCGCCCTGCCACGTGGTGGTGATCGTGGCCGTGGTCGCGTCGCCGGCGCTATCCGCGGCGACGGCACGGTACGTCGTGACCATCGAGCTGTTCGCGTCGGTCTCGGTCACGGTCGCGCCGTCGACGGTGACGGTGGCGCGCACGTCGCGCGAGCGCTTCTCGGTGGCCTGCAGGATC
The DNA here is from genome assembly GCF_007858435.1 of Tsukamurella asaccharolytica. Taxonomy (GTDB): domain Bacteria; phylum Actinomycetota; class Actinomycetes; order Mycobacteriales; family Mycobacteriaceae; genus Tsukamurella; species Tsukamurella asaccharolytica. The sequence continues at coordinate 391,786 of NZ_VIGW01000002.1, forward strand.
CACTCCGCGACGGTGCCCGAGCCCTGACCGCCCTCGACGACGCGGTACTCGCGGTAGTTCGGGGGCAGGATCTCGGCACGTCGTGTGTAGTCCGCGATGACGGCGAGGACCTTCTCCGGCGTGGCGGCGATGGTGATGGACTTAGTGGCGGTTACCTGGGCCAATGTACTTCGACTCTCTGAGTATCGGCGTCCCCGACCAGGTCGGCGACATGGATGTCGGCACCGCCGACGGGTTCGATGCCAGCCTAACCAATCGGTAACGTCCCGCGCGCGCCGCGCCCGAGAGGTATAGCGTCGATGCTCGTGAGTGCTCGCAATGCAACGTCGGCACGGCCCCCCTCGCCGATCCCGATCGCGGGCGAAGCCGCGTATCAAGCCGGCCTCGAGCGGCTGCGGGAGAGCTATCAGGCCATCCCACTCAACGCGCGGGTCCGCCTGGCCAAGAAGACCTCCAACCTATTCCGCGCCCGCGCGGCCACCGATGCCCCCGGGCTCGACGTCTCGGGCCTGGCTTCGGTCATCTCCCTCGACCCCGGGGCCCGGACCGCGGACGTGGGCGGCATGTGCACCTACGAGGACCTGGTCGCGGCGACGCTGCCCTTCGGCCTCGCTCCGACGGTCGTGCCACAGCTCAAGACCATCACCCTCGGTGGTGCCGTCAGCGGCATGGGCATCGAATCCAGTTCCTTCCGGGCCGGCCTCCCACACGAGGCCGTGTTGTCGATGGACATCCTCACCGGCAGCGGCGAGGTGGTGACCGCCTCCCCCGAAGGGCCGGACGCGGAGTTGTTCTTCGGCTTCCCCAACTCGTATGGCACGCTGGGCTATTCGACGCGGCTGACCGTAGAGCTGGAGCCCGTCGCGAGGTACGTTGAGCTGCGGCACGTGCGCTTCCACACGCTCGACGACCTGCAGGAGGCGATGGCGGGCATCGTCGACGCGCGGGAGTACGAGGGCGAGCCCGTCGACTATCTCGACGGGGTGGTCTTCTCCGCCCGGGAGTCTTATCTCGTCCTCGGTCGCACGACCGACGAGCCGGGGCCGCTCAGCGACTACACCGGCCGCGAGATCTACTACCGGTCGATCCAGCACGACGGCGGAGTGAAGCGCGACCGGCTCACCACGCACGACTACCTGTGGCGGTGGGACACGGACTGGTTCTGGTGCTCGCGCGCCTTCGGCGCGCAGAATCCGAAGGTGCGGCGCGTGTGGCCGAAACACCTGCTGCGCAGCAGCTTCTACTGGAAGCTCGTGGCGCTGGACCGCCGCTGGGACATCGGCGATCGGCTTGCCGCACGCAAGGGCGAGCCGCCCGGCGAGCGCGTGGTGCAGGACATCGAGGTGCACATCGACACGATCGTCGACTTCCTGGAATGGTTCCTGGACGAGATCCCCATCGAGCCGATCTGGCTGTGCCCTTTGCGGTTGCGCGATCCGCTCCCCGTCGGCGCCGATCCGGAACGGCCGTGGCCCCTGTACCCGTTGAAACCCCGCGAGACCTACGTGAACGTCGGTTTCTGGTCCGCGGTCCCGAAGCAACCCGGCCAGATCGAGGGTCGGGCGAACCGCCTCATCGAGGAGAAGGTCTCGGAGTTGGGTGGACACAAGTCCCTGTACTCCGAGGCCTTCTACGAGCGCGCCGAATTCGACGAGCTCTACGGCGGAGACCATCTGGAGAAGTACAAGTCCCGCTACGACCCGGGCGATCGCCTGCTGGGGCTGTACGACAAGACTGTCAGGAGGCAGTGAATTGACGCGATCCACTGAGCATCTCCCCAAGCTCAGCCTCGCCGAGATCATCGAGAAGGTGGCGGGCGGCAGGCTCGCCATCCGGGTGCAGGCCTACGACGGCTCGTCGGCCGGACCGGACGACGCGCCCTACGGTCTCGACCTGCTCACCCCGCGCGGAACGACCTATCTCGCAACAGCGCCCGGCGACATGGGACTCGCCCGCGCCTACATCTCGGGAGACCTCGAGCTGACCGGTGCCCACCCGGGGGACCCGTACGAGGCACTGCGCGCCCTCTCGGATGACCTGCAGTTCACCAAGCCGGGGCCCCGGCTGATCGCCCAGATCGCCCGCTCGGTGGGCGCCGAGCACATGATCCCGATCGCCCCGCCCCCGCAAGAAGCGGTGCCGCGTTGGCGCCGGATCGCGGAGGGAATGCGGCACAGCAGGACCCGCGACGCCGACGCGATCCACCACCACTACGACGTCTCCAACCGGTTCTACGAGCTGGTGCTCGGGCCGTCGATGACGTACACCTGCGCGTGCTATCCCAGCACCGACGCAACGCTGGAGGAGGCGCAGGAGAACAAGTACCGCCTCGTCTTCGAGAAGCTGCGACTGGCACCCGGAGACCGGCTGCTCGACGTGGGTTGCGGCTGGGGCGGGATGGTGCGCTACGCGGCCCGCCGCGGCGTGCACGCCATCGGCGCGACGCTCTCCAAGGAGCAGGCCGAGTGGGCGCAGGCCGCGATCGAGGCGGAGGGTCTGGGCGAGTTCGCGGAGGTCCGCTACAGCGACTACCGCGACGTGCCCGAAGGCGACTTCGACGCGATCAGCTCGATCGGCCTCACCGAGCACATCGGCGTGCACAACTACCCGTCGTACTTCACCTCGCTGCGCGAGAAGCTGAACACCGGCGGCCTGCTGCTCAATCACACGATCACGCGGCACGACAACAAGGTTTCGGGCAAGGGCGGCCAGTTCATCGACCGGTACGTCTTCCCCGACGGGGAGCTCACCGGCTCCGGTCGTGTGATCGCCGCGATACAGGACATCGGCGGCATGGAGGTGCGGCACGAGGAGAACCTGCGCGAGCACTACGCGCTGACCCTCGCCGAATGGTGCAGGAACCTGGTCGACAACTGGGACGAGGCGGTAGCCGAAGTGGGCCTGGGCACCGCCCGGGTGTGGGGCCTGTACATGGCAGGATCGCGGCTCGGTTTCGAGCGCAACGTGGTCCAGTTGCACCAGGTGCTGGCCGTGAAGCTGGACGAGAAGGGCGGAGCGGGCGACCTGCCGCTGCGTCCGTGGTGGGACGCATAGCCGCACAACGCGACCCGGCGCTCGTCCCGATCAGATCGGGCGGGCGCCGAGTTCGTTCTTGAGTAGTTCCAGCGCGACTTCTTCGGGATCGCGCCGCGGCGCGCTGGTGCCGCCGGACACGGCGTCCTCGCGGTGCGCCGCGTCCATCATCTCCTCCTCGGAGACCTCGACCGGTGCCGGCTCGGGGTCCGGCTCGGGCGGGAGGGGGATGTCGTCGTGGTGCGCGGGTGCGCGGTTCTCCCGGCCCGCCGGACGGGGATCGGGTCGCTGATCGCCTGCGCGGCTGCGGCGCTCGAACGTGGGCGGCGCCTTTCGCGGCTCGCCCGTCGAGCGCTGCTGCACCGGAGCGGTGGCGGTGCCCTGCGTGCGGGCGCCGCTACCGTCGCCGACCTCGACGTTCCACTGCGTGCCGAAGACCTCGCGGACCGCTTCCCGCAGGTTGCCGACGTGCTGCTGATCGCTGAACCTGCTGAGGAGCGCGGGGATCGGCAATCCGAGGTGCAGCACGTCGCCGGCGAGGCCGAGCACCTGCACGTTCGGCATCAGCGCGAAGGTCACCGTGCTCCGGTCCTTGACGGCGCGAAGCACCTTCGGCCAGGCCGTGCGGACCTCCTCCACCGAGGGCCCGGGCGCTGCCTGCGCCGCCGGCGCCGGTGCGGGGGGCGGGGATTCGACGGGTTCCGGGTCCGGCGCGGGACGATGCAGGACCGGCTCGGATTCGACGGTGCGCGCGGGCTCGGCCGGAGGGGACTCCGCCGCCGGACCCGGCTCCGCGGGCGGAGTGACCGGGGCTGCAGCGGCGGCGGGCGGCGACGACGGCGCGGGCGGCGTCACCGGGGCGGATGCCTCGGCAGCCGGGGTCGGCTCTGCCGCGGCCTCGACCGGGCGCCGGCTGGGTCGGACGAAACGGGACGGCGGACCGTCGGACGACGGGGCGTCACCAGCGGCCGGAGCGGGGGCAGTGGCGGACGTGGCGGACGTGCCTGCGGGGCGGCTCTCGAGTGCCTCTATGCGCTGGAGCAAGGCGGCCTGCGAGTCGTCGGCGGCGGGGAGGAGCATCCGCGCGCACATCACCTCGAGGAGCAGACGCGGCGACGTGGCGCCCCGCATCTCCGCGAGCGAGGCGTGCGTGACCTCGGCGCAGCGGGTGAGGGTGGCGAGGCCGAGCTCGGCCGCCTCGCCGCACATGCTCTCGCGAACGTCCTGCGGCACGTCGATCAGTCCGCGGTCGGCGGCGTCCGGGACGGTGTGCAGGAGGATGAGGTCGCGGAAGCGTTCGAGCAGGTCGGTGGCGAACCGTCGAGGGTCGTGCCCGGCCTCCATCACCTTCTCGACGGCACCGAAGAGGCCCGCACCGTCGGCGGTGGCCAGCGCGTCGACCGCGGCGTCGATCAGCGCGGTGTCGGTGACGCCCAGCAGGCCGAGGGCCCGCTGGTAGGTGACGCCCTCCGGGCCGGAGCCGGCCAGCAACTGGTCCATGATCGAGAGCGAGTCTCGCGGCGAGCCGCCGCCCGCGCGGATGACCAGGGGGTACACCTGCGGCTCGACCGCGACCTGCTCGGCGCTCGTGATCCTCTCCAGCAGCGGCCGCATGACGTTCGGCGCGAGCAGCCGGAACGGGTAGTGATGCGTGCGGGACCGGATGGTGGTGAGCACCTTCTCCGGCTCTGTGGTGGCGAAGATGAAGATGAGGTGCTCCGGCGGCTCCTCGACGATCTTCAGTAGGGCGTTGAAGCCCTGCGGGGTGACCATGTGCGCCTCGTCGACGATGAAGACGCGGTAGCGCGATTCGGCCGGTGCGTAGAAGGCACGATCGCGCAGCTCGCGCGCGTCGTCCACGCCGCCGTGGCTGGCAGCGTCCATCTCCGTGACGTCGAGGTTGCCCGGGCCGCCGGGAGCGAGCGCGACGCACGAGTTGCAGACGCCGCACGGCGTACTGGTGGGGCCCTGCTCGCAGTTGAGCGATCGGGCCAGGATGCGGGCCGACGAGGTCTTGCCGCAGCCGCGCGGACCGGAGAACAGGTACGCATGGTTCACGCGACCCGAATCGAGTGCCATGCTCAGCGGCTCAGTGACGTGTTCCTGCCCGACGACCTCGGCGAACGTCGCTGGACGGTACTTGCGGTAGAGAGCCACGGTGTCAGGCTACCGGCACCGTCCGACAGCGGCGCAGCTCGCTCCGACACCGTCGGCGCGCAGGGGAACCGCACCGTCGGATGCTGCGGGAGGGGCGAACGCCGCGAGCCGCGGCTCCCGGGTTTCCGGGGGCCGCGGCTCGCGAACGGGGCTACTGCTTGTTGCGTGCTTGTTGCGGTCCAGGCCGAGGACGTCGTGATGTCCGAACGGCCCGCACGCCGCTACTGCTTGTTGCGGTCCAGGCCGAGGACGTCCGTGATGTAGAAGAACGGATCGGTCTGGTCGGTCACGCCCAGGACGTTGGCGCCGCCGGGGCCGTAGGCCGCGATGCGGACCTGGCCGCCGGTGTGCTGCTCCTCGCCCGGCTCGAGCGACGTGCCGTAGTTGACGGTCAGCAGGCCGCCGTCCTTGGTGTTCAGCGTGCGGGTCAGACCGGGGGTGTCGGAACCGACCTCGATGATCTGGCTGGTGTGCGCGTGATCGCCGGTGACGATGACCAGGGTGTCCTTGTCGTTCTTGGCGAACTCGAGCGCGGCGGTCACCGCGTCCGACAGCTGGACGGTCTCGCCGATCTGGCCGCAGGGGTCGGCGTCGTGGTTCGCCTTGTCGACGGAGCCCGACTCGACCTGGAGGAAGAAGCCCTCGTTGCCCTTGAGCAGGTCGATTGCCTTCTTGGTCAGCGTGCCCAGCTTGGGCGTGGCGCCGAACTCGGGGTTGTCCGAGCACGTGACGGCCGGCTCCTTGCCGCCGCCCTTGGTAGCGGTGGCCTTGCCCCACAGGCGGGGCAGGTTGCCGTCGGCGAAGACGCCGAGCAGCGGCTTGTCCTGGTTCGCCTGCGTGATCCCGTCGAGCTCGGAGCCCGACCGGACGATCTGGTAGCCGCGCTCCTTGGCCTGCACCTCGAGGGTCTTGCCGTTGTACTCGCCGGCGTCGGCGGTCTCCTGGAAGGTCTTCCAGCCGCCGCCGAGGGTGACGTCGGCGCGGGCCGCGAGCAGCTGCTCGGTGATCGAGCCGAGGCCGCCGTTGCTGAGCGCGTCCGGGGCGCACAACGTCTTGGTCGCGACGGGGCCGTAGCACTTGCGCTGCGCGACGTGCGCGACCTGCACGGCCGGGGTGGCGTCCTGCAGTTCGGTCGTGGTCACGTTGCCGGTCTTGCGGCCGTTGGCCTTGGCGATCTGGAGGATCGAGCGCTGGGGCTTGCCGTTGACGTCCACGCCGACGCCGCCGTTGTAGGTCTTGGTGCCGGTCGCCCACGCGGTGCCGGAGGCCGCGGAGTCGGTCGTGTAGTCCGGCTTCTTCGTGGTCTTGTCGAGCGCGTAGGTGGTGTAGTCGCCCGACAGGGGCAGCTGGTCGATACCGGGGATCTGCGCACCGGCACCCCACTGGTAGTCCCGCGCGAGGGTGAGCTCCTGGTTGGCGGTGCCGTCACCGATCACCAGGATCACGTTCTTGGCCTTCGAGCGCTGGATCGAATCGGCGATCGCCTGCGTCTGGTCACCCGAGAGGCGCTTGGCGCCTCCGTGCGTCGTGATGTCGCCGGCCGCCTGGCGGTTGATCTCCACCTTCGAGGCGGTGTCGCCCGAGTTTCCGGGACCGCTGTCGTTGCTGCCGTTGCTCCCATTGCTGCCGCAGGCCGCGACTACGCCGAGCACCGCCACTGCGCTGACGGCGAACGCCGTCCGAGCTTTCCTACTACCGAGATTCGTCATTGCTGCAGCGAAACATGCGCGAATGAACATAAGTCGCTGGGTGGGTAAACACTTCCCCCTCAGGTGTGTTTGCGCCGCTCGAAGCGTCCGGTCATCGCCTGGGCCAGGGCGGAGCCGAAGAGCAATCCGAGGGCGAGTGCGCAGATGACCGCGGCCACGTCGACGACGGTGCGCACACCCTGTTCGGGATCGATACCCACCGACGTGACGGAGAGCAGGCCGAGACTACCGGGCACGAGCACCCAGAACGCGGGCAGGAACACGACGAGTCGCGGCAGCCGCGGCCGCACCGACGCCACGAGCGACGCGCCCAGGCTGCCCGCGATCGCCCCGAGGAAGCCACCGAGAACGGCACCGGAGATGTGCTGGCCCGCGAGCTGCGCGCCGAAAGCCGCGGCCACGACGAGACCGATCGCCGGGAGCAGCCGCATCGACGCTCCCTCGTTCAGGCAAACGCCGACGCAGATCAGCGCCAGACCGACCGGCGGACCCCACCAGCCGAGCTGATTGACCCGTTCGTTGACGAGCAGGTCGGGCGCGACGCCGAGCACGGACGTCGCGCTGAGGATGCCGAGCGAGAACAGGAGGAGCTGCACTGTCCCGAAGGTCAGCCGGGAACTGCCCGCGACCATCGCCCCCGCGGCGAGCTCCGACATGCCGGTGACCATCAGGGCGCCGGGTAGCAGGACCGCGAGCGGCGCGAGCAGTGTGCGCAGCGGACCGTCGAGCCACCCGGCCTGGGCGGCGGCGAAGACTCCCGTGCCGACGGTGAAGGCGGCGATCGTGGGAAGCAGCGTGGCGGCGAACCGCACCCGCCCCGCGAGCTTCACGAGCAGCATCACGACGATGCCGCCGATCGCCGCAGCCGCGATGTTGGGCCACCCGGGCTGCAACAGCATCGCGATGCCCACGGCGATCACCGGCCACGAGGCGTCCTGCACCCACTGCGGGTAGCGGTGCGGCAGCGAGCGCAGGGTGCCGAGGCGGGCGAAGGCCTCGTCGACCGAGAGAGTCCGCGCGACGAGGCCCCGCCGGACGTCCGCGACGACGGCCGACTGGTCGAGTCGCAGCGGCCCGTCGACGGACTCGAAAGTGGCTGCGGCGCCAGGCTCGAGCCCCAGCGTGAGCCCGGTGGGCGTGGCCCCGATCTGGGCGAGCGGATGTCCCATGGCCGTGGCCACGCTCGTGAGCTCGTCCTCGACCTCGTGCACGGGTTGGCCGCCCGCGATCATCGCGGCGCCGAGATAGGCGAGCAGTCGGCGGTCTTCGGCGATCCGGTCAGGCTGCACGGCCGACCGACTCCGCGTTCGCCGGCACGGACCCGTCCGTGCTCCGCAGGTACCAGGCCGAGCCGATGAGGGTGGCCGCGAAGATCCACACGTAGGCGCCGCCGGCGAGGGCCTTGAGGAGTGGATTCTCCAGCGGCCGCAGGAAGATCCCGACGGCGTAGGTGGCGTGGACGTCCTCGACGCCGGTCGGCTGCAGCGTCGGGAAGTAGGTGATCCAGATAAACGTCACCGCGACGAGGGCGGCGGCCGCGATCAGCGCGAGCGCCCGGCGCCGCGGGTCGTCGGTCAGCAGCGCCAGGCTGAGGAGAAGGACCAGCAGCGGAACGATCCACACCCAGTGGTGTCCCCACGAGAAGGGCGAGACGGCGCAGGCCGTGAGCCCCACGACGGTGATGGCGAGCAGGACCACGCCGCGCCGGTACGCCCACGCCGCCACCGCGAGGCCCGCGAGCGCGGCGGGCACGGCGACCGCGAGCCAGACGACCGTCGACGGCTTCTCCGCGTTGGTCAGGTACGCGATCAGGCCGTTGATGGACTGGTTGCCGACCTGGTTCGGCTCGCCCACACGGTTCGCGTCGAGGAATGTCCCCGACCAGTACTGCCACGACTCCTGCGGGATCACCAGGAAGCCGATCACCACGGTGCCGGCCAGGGTCGCCACGGCGGTGCGGGCCGCGCGCCACTGCCGGGTGACCACGAGGTAGGCCAGGAAGAACAACGGGGTGAGTTTGATGCCCGCTGCGATGCCGATGCTGAAGCCCTTGAACCGCGCCCCGGCGGGCCGCCCGAGGTCCCACAGCAGGAGCAGCATGAGGAAGACGTTGATCTGACCGAACCAGAGGGTGGTGCGGACCGGCTCGAGGACCGTGGCGACCAGTGTCAGGCAGATCGCCGCGAACCAGACCCGACCGTCGCGGACGAAGCCGACGAGCCGGAAGGCGATGAGGATGCACGCCAGCAGCGCCAGCATCACCGCGCTCAACCACACCCACCGCACCATGTCGGTGGACATCCAACTCAGCGGCACGAACAGGACGCCGGCGAACGGGGTGTAGGTGAAGGGCAGGATGTCGTTGAGTAGCGGACCGTCGTACAGCCCGCCGCCACCGCGCGCGACGATCGCGCCGCCCTGGCGGTAGACCTCGGCGTCGATCTGATTGTGGAACAGACCGAACATCGGTGTGGAGAACGGGATCCGCACGAACTGCTGCCACACCGCGACTCCCGCGGACACCGCGAAGAGGACCAGCACCCACCACTGCCGGGGGAACCGCCGGCTGTTCTCGTCCGCCACCGGCGCGATCCTCCTGCTCAGGCGCGCCCTACTCGGGCTGCGACATCAGCTTTTCAGCAGAAGCCAAGAGTACACAGGTCGCCACGCCGTCCATTGCGGCCTCGAGGTCGGAGATCGACGGGAACGACGGCGCGAGCCGGATGTTCCGGTCGTGCGGGTCCACCCCGTACGGGAAGGTGGCGCCGGCGGCGGTCAGGGCGATGCCCGCCTCCTTCGCCAGGTCGACGGTCCGCGCGGCCGTCCCGTCGAGCACGTCGAGGCTGATGAAGTAGCCTCCCGTCGGCTCGCTCCAGGACGCGACCTTCGCCGCGCCGAGCCGGTCCTCGAGGATCTCCAGCACCCGCGCGAACTTGGGCGCGAGGAGGTCGCGATGCTTGCGCATGTGCGCCCGCACGCCCTCGGCGTCGCCGAAGAACCGGACGTGCCGCAGCTGGTTGACCTTGTCGGGCCCGATCGAGCTCAGGCCGGTGTACTGGCCGTACCAGGCGAGATTCTCGGCGGACGCCCCGAAGAAGCTCACGCCGCCGCCCGCGAACGTGATCTTCGAGGTGCTGGCGAGCACGTAGGGCCGGTTCGGATGCCCGGCCTCGGCGGCCAGGCCCAGAATGTCGGGGTCCGACGGTGCTTCGCCCACCAGGGGGTGCACGGCATACGCGTTGTCCCAGAAGATGCGGAAGTCCGGTGCTGCGGTCGGCATCGAGACCAGTTCGCGGGAGACGTCCTCTGAGTACACCGCTCCCGTGGGGTTGGCGAACTTCGGGACGGTCCAGATGCCCTTGATCGCGGGATCGCTCGCGACGAGCTTCTTGACGACCGCCATATCGGGGCCGTCCGGGTTCAGCGGCACCACGATCATCTCGATGCCGAACTCGGCGGTGATGGCGAAATGCCGGTCGTACCCGGGCGCGGGGCAGAGGAACTTCACCGACTCCTCGGCGCCCCAGGGGCGCTCGCCGTCGACGGTGCCGTGGATCCACGCCAGGGTGATCAGACGGTGCATGACCTCGAGGCTGGAGTTGTTCTGCGCATACAGGTTCGCGACCGGGATGCCCAGCAGCTCGCCGAAAATGGCGCGCAGCTCGGGCAGTCCGGGGAGGCCGCCGTAATTGCGGGTGTCCGTGCCGTCCGCGGCGCGGTAGTCGCCCTCCCCCGGCAGCACGAGCAGCCCGTTCGAGAGGTCCAACTGGTCGGGCGCCGGCTTGCCGCGGGTGAGGTCCAGCTTCAGCCCCCGCGCCTTCAGCGTCTCGAACTGCTCCGTCAGTTTCGCGTGGACGTCGGCGAGTTCGGATCGACTCAGGGACACGTACGTGGACATCGGGTGCGCCTCCGACGGAAATTCGGGCCCGGACATAAAGGGGACTCCGCGCACCCGCCAGAGCCCGTTGACCCTTGCTGCGTTCCCGCCCTGGGGGAGTTCACAGGATGGACGCCGCGCGGAGTCCGTCCTCGACTATACGTGGTCGTCCTGGTTTGGGTCGACAGGGGCGTCTCGTCTACGATGGTCGACGGAGGATTCGCCTAGTGGCCTATGGCGCTCGCCTGGAACGCGGGTTGGGTTAATAGCCCTCAGGGGTTCAAATCCCCTATCCTCCGCCGCGGAACGGCCCGTGACCAGCACTGTTGGTCGCGGGCCGGTCCTCTATCCAGGGGCGCGACTGTCAGCCTTCGAGCGCGATCACGGCGGTGGCGAGCTTCGGGAGCAGCGAGTTGCGGTAACCGCGCTCGACGGCGTTGCGGGCGAACCTCTGCTGCCGATCGTCCGGATCGAAGCCCGACATCGTCATGACGACCCGCGTGCCCTTCCCCTCCGGCACTAGCCGCCAATCCACGATCCACCGCACAGGCCGGACGGCCCGGAGATCGGTGTAGCTGTGCGTGAAACGCTCGCCGGCAACGGCGGAGAGCACCTCGCAGGACACCTCACCCGGCGGATCCGACGGGATTTCGAGAATGAATGTGGCGCCCTCGTGGGGCCCGAGCCCGACGGAACGCATCAGCCACCGCTCCACGATCTCGGGCTCGGTGAGGGCCCGCCACACGGCGGCGGGCGCGCAGGGAACGAAGCGATCGAGCTCGACGATCGACGGGTCGCGCTCCATCTCGAACACGCGACCAGTACACCACGGGTCGCACTGATTGAGCTCGCAAAGCGAAACGGGAAGAGTCGTGCGAAACTGGGCGCATCCCGAAACCCGAGAGGTTGCTCTGTCATGCGCGAAACCGCCCGCAAGCTTGGATACGTCCTGGTCGCACTGTTCGGTGCGATCGCCCTCACGTTCACCTCCGCAATCGCATGGGCGGCCACGACGGTGCTGGTCGTCCCCGGAACGGGAACGAAGGATCCGTCGACCGTGCCGGGTTACCAGGAGAACGTCGTCGGCTACTACGTGCAGCCGACCGGCGCGTGCGGCGCCACCGACTGCGTCGCGAAGCCCGTCCCCTACATCGCCGAGTTCTGGCCGATCCCGCTCCCCGGATGGGGCGGGCTCGAAGGAGCGAAGTGGGACGACTCCGTGGCGAGCGGCGTCGCGAGCCTGAACGAGCAGTACGCCGCCGCCGACAAGGACTCCCCGATCGTGATCTTCGGGTACTCCCAGGGCGGCACCGTGGTCACCGATGTGAAGAAGCAGCTGTCCGAGAACGGCGGCGTCCCCGACAACGTCTCGTTCGTGCTCATCGGCAACGCGAGCCGTCCCAACGGCGGTCTGTTCACCCGGCCGTCCTTCCTCGGGCACATCCCGATCCTCGACGTGACCTTCGGCCCCGGCACCCCGACGAACACGGGAACCCCGACCCGGCCGATCAACACCACCGACGTGGGCTTTCAGTACGACGGCGTGACCGACTTCCCGAAGTACCCCGTCAACCTGCTGGCGACTGTCAACGCACTCGCCGGGTTCTCCTACGTGCACGGGAAGATGCTGGCGCCCAAGGGCTCCGACGAGCCGTCGGCGACGCCGATCGGGTACACGCCGGACGAGGTCCGCGCGGCCGTCGAGGCGGCCACCGCGAACTGCTCCGCGGAAACCTACTGCCAGGTGAGCGGTGACACCCGTTTCGTCACGCTGCCGGCGAAGATCCTGCCGCTCATGCTGCCGCTCCTGGACCTCGGGACGGCCACCGGCACGACTGGATTCGTCGTCCCCCTGGTCGATCTCGTCTCGCCGGTGGCACGCGTGCTCATCGAGACCGGGTACGACCGCCGCGACTACGGCGCCGCCAACCCCTTCGGCCTGTTCCCCGTGATCGATCCGCTGCGCCTCGGCGTGGACCTGATCGGCGCCGCCGTGCAGGGCGTTGAACAGGCCTCGACCGGCACGGGCGACGCCTCGAAGTTCCTGGCGCCCAAGCCCACCGCGCCCGCGACGACCGACGCCGACGCCGACCGCACCGGAACCACGGAGCCGAAGGTCACCGAGCCGTCGAACCCGCAGACGACGCAGGAGCAGGCGCCCGTGCTGCAGCTCGTCAAGACGGCGGAGCCGAAGGCCAAGTCGGAGTCCGATCCGGCCCCGATCACCGCGCCGACCGGCGCCGTCGAGACGACCGGCACGGCGGCGACCGGCACGGCGACGACCGGCACGGCGGCGGAGAAGACGACCGAGAAGACGGCGGAAGCCTCAGCCCCCGCTCCGAGCGCGACGGAGAAGGCCACGGCACCGACGGCCACCGAGCAGAAGCCCGAGACGGCCGAGCCCGCCGCCGACGAGCCGGTGGTCGCGACCGCCGCCGCCTGAGCGCTACCCGCCGGAGAAGAACGCGGCGGTGCGACCGCCCTGCGCGGCAGCCTGTTCCGCGGGGACGCCGGCGATGAGGGCGGCCGTGTGGCCGGGGTGCCGAAGAACGCCTCCGCGTCCTCGGGACGGTCCTGCCCGGTGACGACACCGTGCCGGCGTTCCCCTCGACGTGGAACCGGCAGCCGAGCTCGAGCTCGCCGTGGACCGGGGCGAACCAGCGCGGCAGGCGCTCGGCGCTGGTGACGGCGTCCCAGAGATCGGCGACGTCGGTGTGGGATAGGTCTGGATGAGCGAGGCGGGGACAAAGACGTCACGAGTGCACGCACTTCAAATCTCGACTCACATAAGTCGAGGGTGAAACAGTTCCCGGGGGCGGCACGTCCTGGTCGTGCTATCCGACGGTGACGGTGATCGTCCGCTCGGCGGTGGGCTCGTTCAGCTTGGTGGTATCGACCTTGAGCACCTCGAGGCTGTCCTGCAGACCGTTGGCGAGGACCTTCGCCTTGAGCTGGTACGGAGTCTGCGGCCCCGCGATCCCGGCCAGGCCGAAGTCGCTGTCGTTGGCGATGAACAGGGTCTTTCCGCCGTCGGGTGACGAGAGGCCCTCCACCTTGTCGTGCCCGAAGAACTTGCCGGCGGGGTTGAGCTTGTCGACGAGTCCGCTGAGGTCGAGCGCCACCGTCTTGCGAACCGGGGTGATTCCGGCGCCCTTGAGTGCCGCCTCCGCCGCCACGGTGGTGCTCACGCCGGCGATCGTCTCTGGGTTCCGCTCGCCGAGCGGCGTCGCACCGTCGAGGCTGATCCGGTAGATCGTCTTGTTCGCCTTGGGAGCGAGCTTGCCATCGCGCTCGTCGACCAAGAACTCCGTGTCGGAGATCGCGGTGATCTCGGAGACGGCTTTCTTCGTGTCCTTCGGGTTGTCCAGCAGGTAGGCGTACTGCTGGACCGCCTTGGTGGCGAGATCGATCGCGACGATCCGGGTCACGGGCACCTCCTTCGCGTTGCCGCTCAGCCCGGGAACGTTCAACGCGGACTGAATGATTCCGACCAGGCGTTTGCCGTCCGGCGTCACCGTGAGGCCCTCCATGCCCTGATTGGGCGTGCGGCTGCGGAGCACCTCGGGCAGCCCCCTGCCGGGGAGGAGACGCTCGAGCTCCTGACCGTTGGCGTCGAAGTGGATGAGGAAGGGGCCGTACTCGTCCGAGACCCAGAAGGAGCCGTCGGGCAGGGCCACGAGGCCCTCGGAGTCGATGCCGTGGTCCGTGGGCGGGAGCGCCGCGCCGTCGAGGTCGAGCATCCTCTCGCCTGTGGGTGCCGCGGTGTCGTTGAGGCCGTTGAGCGGGCGGCCGTCGCGGCCCTTGAGGGTGATGACGCTCTGGAGAACCGCGGCGCCGTCCTCGAGCTTGAACCGGCCGATCTGCGGGGTGAAATCGGGCATGACCGCGACCTTTTCGTCCTTGCCCGGCCCGTCGACATTGGGACCGCGGTCCGTGAGGCCGTAGAACTCGCCGGGTGCGCCCGGGACCGGCGTCCACGACGAGCCGTATCCGCTGCCGTCGATCGAGACGCCGCCGATGGTGGCGAGCGGGGGGATGTTCGACGAGTACAACGCGACGGCGGGCGAGACGACGGCCGTGAGCTGCACCGAGCCGGTGAACCCGGCCTTGGGCTTGAAGACGAGTGCCCCGCCCTTCGCGGCCTCGATGGTGCCGTCGGCCGTGGGCTTGACGTCGACGACCGCGCCGCCCTGGGCGAGCCCGGCGAGCTGCGCGGCGGTAATGGTCAGCGGGGAGTTCGTGCCGGTCTTGAGGTCCAGCGTGGCTATCTCCTCACCCCCGCCGGAGGAGCAGGCGACGAGTGAGCCGCCGGCGAGGACGGCGACCAGGGCAACGGCGAGGCGGCGATTCGAGCGCATGCCCTGTGCTTACCAGACGCGGGTGAATGCCGCGCCACTCCAGGCGGGGCTTGGTTCGCCCGGCGTCCGCCTCGGATGTATCTCGGCTACCCGGGGCGGGACTACACGTCGAGCAGGTGCAAGAGATGGACGCCCCCGGACTCCACCGATGCCGCGATCGCGTCCCGCAGCTCATCCCGCGTCACCCGCCTGCCCCGTGCGCCGAACGCCTCCGCCAGCGCGGGCCAGTCGGGTTGGTGCAGTTCGACTCCGATGGGAGCGATCGCGCGGTCCACCTCGTTCTGCTTGATCTCGGCGTAGCCACCGTTGTCCACGCAGACGATCGTGAGGTCGACCCGTTGCTCCACCGCGGTGGCCAGCTCGTTGACGCTGAACATCAGCGCGCCGTCGCCGAGCACGGCTACCACGGGCCGGTCCGGTTCGGCGATCCGGGCGCCGATGGCCGCCGGCAGGCCGTAACCCAGTGTCGCGTAGGTCGGCATGTACAGAAATCTGCGGGGGGAGTCCTGCTTGAGAACGTTACTCAGACCGAGGTAGATGATCTGGGACGAATCCCCCGCCACGATCGCCCCGTCGGGGACGGCCGCCGCGATGTCTTCTGCGAGCGCGACCGTCGTCGGCGCCGCCGCCCGCGTCTCCTCCGCGATCGCACGCCGCAGGGGCTCCAGGTCCGGCGTGGGCCTATCACCAGCGGGAACTCCCTCGAGCAGCGCATCGAGTACCGCGGCACTGTCGCCGCGCAGGCCGACCGTGGCCGCCAGGTTCTTATCGAGCTGGTCCGCGGAGACGTCGATGCGGATCACGGCACCCCGGGGCTCTATCGCCGGCCACCAGAGTTCCGCCTCGCCCAGTTTGGAGCCCACGACCAGCAGCACGTCGGCGCCTTCGGCGAACTCCCGCGCGCTCGGCAGCCGCAGATTCGCCCCCAGCGACAGCGGGTGATGTTCGTCGAGTACTCCCTTGCCGTTCGTCGTGGTGAGGACGGGCGCGGAGAGCCGCTGAGCGAGATCGGCGACCTGGGCGGTTGCCCGGGTGGCACCACCGCCGACGATGATCACCGGCCGCTCGGCGCCACGGAGCAGCTGCACGGCGCGCGCGACGCCGGCGGGATCCGGTGCGCCGGCGCCGCCCGAGGGCCGGGCCCGACGGACCTCCGGGTCGACGCCCGCGGACTCCTCGAGCAAGTCGAGCGGGATTTCGATGTGTACCGGCCGGGGCCGGCTCGAACGGAACAGCTCGAAGGCGTCGTGGACGGCCTCGACCGCCGCCTCGGCGGTGACGACCCGGCGCGACCACTGCGCCACCGCATCGACCATGGCCGAGGCGTTCTTGGTCTCGTGCAGGGTGCCGACGTCGGCGAACTCCGCGCCGCGGGCGGTACCGGGGGAGATCACCAGCAGCGGCCGGGACTCGCAGAACGCCGTGCCGATCGCGCTCAGCGCGTTCTGCAGCCCGGGCCCCGACGTGGTGATGACGACGCCGGGCAAGCCCGTGCGCTGCGACCAGCCATCGGCGCCGTAGCCGGCGCCCTGCTCGTGTCGATTGGTCACCGCCCTGATGCCGAGATCGGCGAGCGGTCGATAGAGCTCGAGGTTGTGCGTACCGGGGATCCCGAAGATCGTGGTGACACCGTACGCGGCCACGCATTCCATGACGGCGCGCCCCGTGGTATCGGCGTACCGCTGCGCCGGATCCTCGACAGTCGGCTGGTCATCCATACCCGTCATGAGACACCATGCCGACGGCACCCGACGATCCAGGCCATCGTCTGTCCGTACCCGGCGAGCCTGTTCATACCGCGTTCCTGCCGGGAACCGCGTTGTCCTCCAGTCGATCCGGTTCGGTATCCACGTACTGCGGCGCGAAGTAGGTACACACCGTGGCGATGGCGGCCATCACCGCGAACATGGCGACCACCGACCAGATGGTGCCGGTCCAGCCGAGCAGCATCGTCGCGAACCAGGGAGAGAATCCGGCCCAGATCGCGGCGCCGATCCCGTAGGTCAGCCCCACCGAGGTGTAACGCGCTCCGGGCGGGAACAGTTGCGACATGATCGCGGCAAGCGGGGCATAGGTCGCGCTCAATGCCACGCGCACGAGTGACGCGAACAGGAAGACGAGGGGTTCGATGCGCCCCGGCAGTATCAGCAGGAACGGCACGAAGGTCAGGACGGAGGTGGCCAATCCGATGTACATGACGTTCTTGCGGCCCCATTTGTCGCCGAGCCAGGCGACCGGCAGGGTCACGAGCAACTCGACGAGGGATGCCACGGTCATGGCGTCAAGGATGAGCTGCTCGGACATCTCGATGGGCGCATTCGTCGCATAGGACGTGACGAAGGTGGTTGCCAGGTAATAGCCGCCGGTGGAGATCGGCAGGATTCCGATGCCCAGGAGGATGGCCAGGCGATTCGTCCGCAGCGCGGAGCGCAGGGGGAGACCGTGGTCCTTGCCCTGCACCTCGGCCTCGAACACTGGAGACTCCTCCACCCGACTCCGCACCCAGAACCCGACGGCGACCAGGACGATCGACAGCAGGAACGGGATCCGCCACCCGCCGTTGATGATGAAGTCGTCACCCATCCGCGTCATGAGAGCGAAGGTGCCCGAAGCGAGGAGCGCGCCGGCCGGGTTACCGAGCTGCGTGAAGCCGCCGTAAAAGGTCTTCGACTTCTCGGGGGCGTGTTCCACGCTGATCAATACGGCCCCGCCCCACTCACCGCCGACGGCGAGGCCTTGCATCGCGCGGAGGAAGATCAGCAGGACGGGCGCCCAGATACCGATCTGGGCGTGCGTGGGCAGTACGCCCACGAGGACCGTCGAAACTCCCATCAGCAGCAGGGTCCAGACGAGCGCACGGCGGCGGCCGAACCGATCGCCGATGTGGCCGAAGAGGATCGCGCCGAAGGGCCGCACGACGAAGGCGACGGCGAGGGACGCGAACGCCGCCGCCGTTTCGCCCAGGGCGTTGTCGCCTGGGAAGAAGAGCGGCCCGAAGACCAGCGCCGCCGCGGTGGCGTAGATGTAGAAGTCGTACCACTCGATCGTCGTGCCGACGAACGCGGCGAGACCCGCGCGGCGAGATCTGTTCGAACCGGATTGCATGGGGCACAGCTCCTCGCTGGGTGAAATATGCGCATGATCGTAAGTTCGACCAGGTGTGGCGGCAACCACACTTGGACTGCCGCCCCTGCTCCGATCCGCATGTTTGCGAGAACTGCTCCGCTAATATTTGGCTGATGACTCGACCGTGTGCGAATCGGCGCAATATTTGTCGTCCACTTCGAGCGAATCCAGCTATTCGGGTGAATATCGGGTGAACGATGGATATCGATGACGATCTCGTCCACGCCCTCCAGGAGGACGGGCGGGTCAGCGTGCAGGACCTGTCGCGCCGCCTCGGGGTGTCGCGGGCAACGGTGGCCACCCGGCTACAGACGATGTTCGACTCCGGCGCGGTCCGGGTGGTGGCCGCCGTCGACCCCGGCTTCCTCGGGCAGCACGTGCTCGCCCACCTGATGATCAGTGCCGCGGGCCCGGCCCGTCCCATCGCCGCCGCCCTCGCCGCGTACGAACAGGCGGTGCTGGTCTCGGCGGTCGGAGGCGCGCCGGACCTCATCGCCGAGGTCCGCTCGGGATCGCGCGCCGAGCTGCACGATCTGGTTCGCGCGATCCGTGCGATCCCCACCGTGACAGCGGTGGAGACGCACGTCTACTCCTCGGTCATCAAGGGCTTGTTGGTGTCGGGCCACCAGGGCGAGACCACGATCGACGACATCGACGTGGCGCTCATCGAGCAGCTTCAGCGCGACGGCCGCACCTCCTTCCGCGCGCTGGGCGACGCCGTGCGGCTGTCCCCCTCGTCGGTGGCGGTGCGGGTGCGGCGCTTGATCGACAACAGAGTCATCCGCATCAGCACGGTCGAGACGCGCACCGTCACGCAGCGACAACTCCCGCTCGGCATCGGCATCGTGCTGCGCGGCGACGACGACACGGTGGTCGAATACCTCACCCAGCGCCGCGGTGTCGACTTCGCCGCGCGCGTGATCGGACGATTCGATGTGCTCGCGACGCTCCTGGAGCGCAGTAGCGAAGCGCTCCTGCAGATCATGGAGGACCTGCGAGCGATGGCCGGGGTCGGCCACGTCGAGGCGTGGGTGCATCTCTCGGTCCAGAAGGAGGACTACTCGCGCACCATCACGGAGCCGGCGCTCCGCACCATCCGCGCTCTCCGAAACCCGACGAACTCTCCTTACGCATGACGGTCTCGATACCGCCTAGTCTCGGAGCAGAGTGCGGCCGCCACTGGTCGGCTGTGTGTGAGCCCGCCTACTCGATGCGGTTGCCGTCGGCGTCCCAGTGCTCGGCGACCTTCTTACTGGGCTGCACGCGCGGGGGCTCGCCGGGCATCTTCGGGTAGTCGGGCGGGTAGTTCAGCTCGACGGGGTGCTGCTCCCACTTCTCGAGCAGGGGCGTGAGATCGTGCGCGACCTCGTCCATATCGGCCCACGGGTTCCCGTCGGCGAGTCGCTCGGGCACGGTGAACAGGTTGAGCTCGTGCGGGTCCTTGAGCTCGGCCAGCGCATCCCAGGTGAGCGGGGTGGAGACGGTGGCGCCCTGGACGGCGCGCAGCGACCAGGCGGAGGCGATAGTGCGGTCGCGGCTGTTCTGGTTGTAGTCCACGAAGATCCGCTCCCCGCGCTCCTCCTTCCACCACGCGGTGGTGACGCCGCTGTCGCGCTTCTCCAGCTCGCGGCCGAAGGCGATCGCGGCGTGCCGCACGTCCACGAAGTCCCACCGCGGTGCGATGCGGATGAAGACGTGCACGCCGCGGTTACCGGAGGTCTTGCAGTACGCCCGCAGCCCGAGGTCGTCGGCGAGCTCGCGGGCGATCCCCGCGACCCGCACGGCGTCGCGGAAGTCGGTGCCCGGCTGTGGATCCAGGTCGATCCGCAACTCGTCGGGATGGTCCACGTCGGCGCTGCGCACCGGCCACGGGTGGAAGGTGATCGTGCCCATCTGCGCGCACCACACCGGGATCGCGATCTCGGAGGGGCACAGCTCGTCGGCGGGGCGGCCGGACGGGAAGGCGATGCGCACCGTCTGCGCGTACTCGGGGGCACCTTTCATCATCCGCTTCTGATAGAAGCCGTCAGCGTCCCGGTCCTGCGGCCCCTGCGCCAGCCGCCCGCCGGGGTGGACTCCGCCGGGCCACCGCTCGAGCGCGGTGGGACGGTCCCCGATCGCCGCGAGCAGCGGCTCGCCGACCGCGGCGAAGTACTGCGCCACCTGGAGTTTGGAGACCTCGGGGGTGAGATCGGTGGCGGGGTAGATGATCCGGTCCGGGCTCGAAACCCTGACGGTGCGGTCAGCGCCCTCGCCGCCGGGACCGGGGACGACCACCTCGGCCGTCGGGGCCTTCGCCATCACTCGCCCTCCTGCAGCACGTCATCGAGGTCGTAGTTGACGGGGACCTCGAGCTGGTCGTACCCGCAGCTCGACGGCTCGCGGTCCGGGCGCCAGCGCCTGAACTTGGCGGTGTGCCGCAGGCGCATGCCCTCCATCTGGTCGTAGTCGAACTCGACCACCAGCTCCGGGCGCACGGGCACCCACTCCCCCGTCTTCTCCGGGGTGGCCCACCGGTTGGGCTCGCCCTGGACGGAGTCGGCGGTGCGCATGGGCTCGAGGAGCTGCAGGTACTCCTCGCGCTTCGCGGCGGTGAAGGCACCAATGCCCCCGATCGGCAGCAGGTTCCCATCCTGGTAGAGCCCGAGCAGGACCGAGCCGACGGCGCCTCGCTGCGACTTGTGCGGGCGGTAGCCGATGACCACGGCCTCGGCGGTGCGGGCGTGCTTGACCTTGATCATCTCGCGCTTACCCGGCAGGTACGGCCCGTCGATCCGCTTGGAGATCACCCCGTCGAGGCCGGCGCCCTCGAACCGCTCGAACCAGTCGGCGGCGGCGCCCGCATCGGTGGTGACGCGGCTGATCTTGCAGGTCCCCGTGCCGGCGTACGCGGAGACGAGCACCTGGCGGCGCGCGCTGAAGGGCTTGCCCGTGAGGTCCACATCTTCCATCGCGATCGCGTCGAATCCGACGAAGATCGCCGGGGTCTCCTCCGAGAGCTTGGCGATCCGGGATTCCGCCGGGTGGATGCGCGCGGAGAGCGATTCCCAGTCGAGGCGTTTGCGGCCCTCGCGGTGCACGGCGACCGCGATCTCCCCGTCGAGCACGCAGCGCTCGGGGAGCTCGTCGCGGGCCGCGGCGACCACCTCGGGGAAGTAGCGGCCGAGGTCCTTGCCGCTGCGGGAGCCGATGAACACCTCGTCGCCGTCGCGGAAGATCAGGGCGCGGAAACCGTCCCACTTGGGCTCGTGGGAATATCCCTCGCCGGGCACGGCCTTCGCGGCTTTGGCGAGCATCGGATCGAGCGGCGGGTTCACGGGGAGGTCCACGCCTCGATCCTAGGCGGGCGTACCGACGAAACGGGCGGAAGCGGGACCCCGCACCGCGGGGCCCCGCTCGCGACGGTCGTTCAGCCCATGCTCTTCTGGCCGTCGATGGCCTCGCGGATGATGTCGGCGTGGCCGGAATGATGCGCGGTCTCGGCGGCGACGTGCAGGAAGACGCGGCGCACGGTCCAGAACACGCCGGCGGGCTGCCAGGGCGCCTCGGGCAGCTCGTACGAGGAGTCGAGGTCGAGCGTGCGCACCAGCTCGTCGGTGCGGGCGGCCGCGGCATCGAAATCCGCGAGGATGCCCGCGAGGGTCTCGCCCTCGGCGATCCGGAACTTGTCCGCCCACTGCGCCAGGACCTCGGGGCTGGGGTTCTGCCAGTCGACGTCCGTATAGGCGTCGTCGCGCTTACCCTCGGCGAAATCGGCCCAACTCCTCTCCACCTCTGCGCAATGCTTGATCAGTCCGCCCACCGTCAGCTCGCTGACGGTGCTGCGGGTGTTCGCCTGCTCGTCGGTGAGGCCCTCCGCGGTGTGGCGGAGGAACTGCCGGCGATCGGCGAGGAGGCTGAGGAGGTCGGCGCGTTCTCCGGGGGCGGTCTGCTGTGTCTCGGTCATGAGATAAGACTATTGAGCCAAGTGCCAGTTTCTGTCCTCAATCGAAGGAATTCTGAAAGACATGGCGAACACGAGCTCCCGCACCCTGCGACTGCTGTCCCTGCTGCAGACCCATCGCTATTGGCCGGGCTCCGAGCTGGCGGACCGGCTCGAGGTGTCGGTACGCACCCTGCGGCGTGACATCGAGCGCCTGCGCGACCTCGGGTACCCCGTCTCCGCGACCCGCGGCGTCGACGGCGGATACCAGCTCGCGGCCGGCGCCGCGCTGCCGCCGCTGGTCCTCGACGACGAGGAGGCCGTCGCGATCGCGGTCGGCCTGCAGACCGCGGCCCAGGGTGGGATCGCCGGCATCGCCGAGACCTCCGTCCGGGCGCTGGGCAAGGTGGCCGCCGTCATGCCGCCCCGGCTGCGCAAACGCGTCGAGGCCCTGGGCGCCGTCACCCAACCCGCCGCCCTCACCGGCGGTCCTGCCGTCGACCCGCGCGTTCTCACCGGACTCGCGGAGGCGTGCCGCGCGGAGGAACGGATCGAATTCGGCTACACCGCCGCCACGGCGCGCGCACCGACCGGCTCGCCGAGCCGATGCGGCTCGTACCGCTCGGGCGCCGCTGGTACCTGGTGGCCTACGACCTGTACCGCCACGACTGGCGCAGCTTCCGGCTCGACCGGATCAGCGGACCGTCGCGGACGGGCGTGCGCTTCCGGCCCCGCGAGCTGCCCGCCGAGGATGCGGCCGCGTACGTCCGCGCATCCGTCGGCCAGCGCACCCCGAGCCATCGCATCCAGTTCCGCGTGCACGCGCCGATCGACCACGTGCGTTCGCTCATCGGCCGCTGGGCCCGACTGGAGGAAACAACCGACGGCATCGTCGTGCGGATGGAGGCCGATACGCTCGACTGGCCCGCGATGGCGATCGCCGTGCTGGACGCGGAGGTCACCGTCGTCGAGCCCGCGGAACTGACGGCCCACCTGGCCCGATGGGCGGGCAATCTCTCCCGCGCGCGCTCGTAAGCTGGTGCGGTGACAGCTGGACGGTACGCGCCGAGCCCGTCGGGCGATCTGCACGTGGGCAACCTGCGCACCGCCCTGCTCGCGTGGCTCTTCGCCCGCTCGACGGGGCGGGACTTCCTGCTGCGCGTCGAGGACCTGGACACCGGGCGCACGGCCGACGGTGCCGAGGCGCGCCAGCTCGCCGACCTGGCCGCGCTCGGCCTTCACTGGGACGGGGACGTGGTGCGGCAGTCGTCCCGCACCGACCTGTACGAAGCGGCGCTGGGGCGTCTCGACGTCTACGAGTGTTATTGCACGCGCCGCGAGATCCTCGCGGCCCCGTCGGCGCCGCACGCACCGGACGGTGCGTACCCCGGCACGTGTCGCAACCTCACGGAGGGCGAACGGGAGGCCCGGCGGCGGAATCGGCCTGCGGCGGTGCGCCTGCGGTCGACGGTCTCCTCGTTCACCGTCACGGATCTGCTGCACGGCGAATACACCGGCACGGTCGATGACGTCGTCCTCCGGCGCGGCGACGGGACGTACGCCTACAACCTGGCCGTCGTGGTGGACGACGCGGCACAGGGTGTCGACCAGGTGGTGCGCGGCGACGACCTGCTCTCCTCCGCGCCACGCCAGGCGTACTTGACGAGCCTCCTCGGCGGTACGCCTCCGACCTACGCCCACGTGCCGATGGTGCTGGGACCCAGCGGCATCCGGCTCGCCAAGCGCGACGGTGCCGTCACCCTCGCGGAGCGTGGTGGACCCGCGGTGGTGCTCCCGGAGATCGCGGCGAGCCTAGGGCTGCGCGGTCGCACCCCGCACGAGATGCTCGACGGGTTCGACCCCGCCCGACTCCCCCGGAACCCCTGGACGCTACCGCTCTGAGGCGTGCCCCGTCGTGTGAGCCCGGCCCCGCCGGGGCCGCTCGCAGATCCGTGCGCCGTGCGCGCCCGGAACGTCTGCTCCGTGGCGAACGAGGTTGCCCGCCGCCACGCCGGAGGCGAACTCCCGCAACCATCCCGGGGAACGGTTCGTCGCCGTCGGGGCCGCCCGGGTGCCGCCGAAGACCTTCCGCATCTCCTGAATCCGCATGGCATGAACGCTATCCGGGGCGAAGGCCGGCGCCCAGGTGTGCGGTGCCGGAATTCCTCAAGATCCGGCCACGGAGCGCGCGGAGCTGCGGCCGACCTCGCTGCCGTGGAAGCGCTCGCGATAGGCCGTCGGAGCGAGCCCGGTCTGCCGCTTGAAGTGATACCGCAGCGTCTCCTCGGCGTCGAAGCCCGCGCGGCCCGTGATCGCGGTGACGGAGTCGTTCGTGGTCTCCAACAGCCGCATAGCGCGGTAGACGCGTTGGCGCATCAGCCATTCCAGCGGAGCGACGCCGGTGTACCGCCGGAACCGGCGGTGTAGAGTGCGGCGGGAGACGCCCGCGCGGGCCGCCATGTCATCGAGGCCCTTGACGCCGCCGATGCCGTGGGCGAGGCCCTGCAGGAAGTCGGCGAAGCGCTTGTCCATATCGGGCCGCAGGGTATCGATGTTGACGAACTGCGACTGGTCGCCATCGCGGTGCGGCGCCACCACGAGGCGGCGTGCCACCTCGTTCGCAGTGTCGGCGCCGTGATCGGTGCGGATCAGATGCAGACACAGGTCGAGGCCCGCCGCCGAGCCCGCGCCGGTGAGCACTGGACCGTCCTGGATGAACAGTTCCGACGGCGTGACGTGCACCCGCGGGAAGCGGTACTGCAGCAGGCCCGCGTGCCGCCAGTGGGTCGTCGCCCGCCGGTCGTCCAGCAAGCCCGCCGCGGCCAGCGCGAAGGCGCCCGTGCAGATGGAGACGATCCGCGCACCGTTCGCCGCGGCCGCACGCAGCGGCTCGTGCCACTCCGGGTTCGAGTCGGTCCGCGGGTCCGACACGGCCGAGACGACGACGGTGTCCGCGTCGGCGATCTCGTCGAGGCCGTAGCCGGGCACCAGCACCGCGCCCCCGAGCGTCCGCACCCCGTCGGCCGGACCGCACCCGCGCACGTCGTACCCGAGCGACGGGAGGTCCTTCCAGGCGAAGCTCAGCGCCTCGACCACGATGCCGTACTCGAGCATCGTCATCCCGTCGCAGACGGGCAGGGCGACGACGTGAGCCATGTCCGAATTCTACGGGCGGAACGTGCCCGTCGCGTCAGTCGGACTTGGCGAGGTGCTGCTGGGTGCCTTTGTAGTAGCGCCCCAGGAACTCCTCCTTGAACTCCCAGTACGTCCCGTCGAGCATCGACTGCCGGATCTTCGCGACCAGGGAGACGATGAACTGCTCGTTGTGGATCGTCGCCAGCGTGGCCGCGAGGCTCTCCTTCGCCTTGAACAGGTGATGGATGTACGCGCGGGTGTACTGCGAGGTGAAGTTCTCCGTCTCGGGATCGAGCGGGCGGAAGTCCGTCTTGAACCGCGAGTTGGTCACGTTGTAGCGACCGTCGAGGGAGTAGATCGCGCCGTTGCGGGCCACGCGCGACGGCGAAACGCAGTCGAAGGTGTCGATGCCCTGCTCGACCGCGGCGAAGATGTCGTCCGGCTCGGAGATCCCGAGCAGGTGCTTCGGCTTGCCCTCCTCGAGCTCCTCGTTGACCCAGCGCACGATGGTCGACAGGTTCGCCTTCTCCAGCGCGCCGCCGATACCGTAGCCGCCGAACCCGAGGCCGCCGGCGAGCCGGTCCTCCTCGCTCAGCGCCCGCAGGTCGCGGGCCGCCTTGCGGCGCAGATCCTCGTACTGCGCACCCTGCACCACGCCCCAGAGGGAGACCGCATCGTTCCGCTGCGCCGTGAGCCAGTTGTGCTCCGACAGGCAGCGCCGCGCCCAGAGGCGGGTCCGTTCGAGCGATTCCACCTGGTACGCACGGGTGTTGTGCAGCGTGGTCAGCTCGTCGAAGGCGAAGATCACGTCGGCGCCCAGCTGATGCTGGATCTGCATCGACCGTTCCGGCGTGAACCGGTGCTCGGTGCCGTCGAGGTGGCTCAGGAAGGTCACGCCGTCGTCGTCCACCCGGGAGAGGCGGTCCTTGCCCTCGGCGATCGCGTCGTCGCCCTGCAGCTCCTCACCGCCGGTCATGTCGATGACCTTCTTGAAGCCCGAGCCGAGCGACATGACCTGGAAGCCGCCGGAATCGGTGAAGGTCGGGCCGTCCCAGTTCATGAACGCCCCCAGGCCGCCGGCCTGCTCCACGATCTCCGGGCCCGGCTGCAGGTACAGGTGGTAGGCGTTCGCCAGGATCGCCTGCGCGCCGAGCTCCGAGACCGCCTCGGGCAGCACCGTCTTGACCGTCCCCTTGGTGCCGACGGGGATGAAGGCCGGCGTGAGCATCTCGCCGTGCGGCGTGAGAAGGCGGCCGGCGCGGCCGAGCGGACCGTTCGGCCCCTCGAGACGACCCTCGATCTCGAAGCGGGTGGGGTCGCTGATGTGCTCGCTCTGCAGCCGGGTTCGACTGGCCATGGACCGGTAATCGGAACGCAGTGCGCTGAGCTCCGCCGCGATCGCCCTGTTCTGCTCCCGCAGCTGGGCGATCTCGTCCCGGGTGCGGTCCCGCTGGCGGATGGGACCGGTCGTCGTCTGGTCCGGGCGCGGGACGCCCGGCCGCGCGACGGGGTACTCGCCGGTGTCCGCGACACCGTCCGCCGCGGTCTCCGATGCCGCCGCGGCGACCTGCGCCGCCTCGACCTGCTCCGTGTCGGCGTGCACCGGTGCTTGCTCGGTCACGTGCTCGTCCGCCGTGCCGGAGGGCAGCGGCACGGGCACCGTCGGGGCGGCGGTAGGAAGCTCGGCACCGTGCGCAGCACCGTTGGTGGTGTCGCCGGCGTGGCCGTTGAGGCCGACGGCCTGCTCGACCCGCGCCGGGCCGCGCGCGGGGACGTCGGTCGCGCCGACGGCCACCAACTGCTCCGTGGGCACCGGGATCTCGGCGGTGACCGGCGAGGGGATCTCGGCGGTGTCGGTCTTCGTGTCGCCGCGGCCGAGCTGCTTGACGAGTGCCTCGCCCTCGATGTCGACGTTCGGCAGGATCTTGTCGAGCCACTTCGGCAGCCACCAGGCCGACGCGCCGAGCAGGGTCATCACCGACGGGATGATCACCATCCGCACGACGAAGGCGTCCAGCAGCACGGCGGCGGCGAGACCGAAGCCGATCTCCTTGATGAACACCTGGTCGTTGAGGATGAACGAGGCGAAGACCGAGATCATGATGATCGCCGCCGCGGTCACGACGCGGGCGCCGTACTGCACGCCCGTCACCACGGACTGTGTGGCGTCGCCGGTGTGCACGAACTCCTCGCGCATGCGGGAGACGAGGAAGACCTGGTAGTCCATCGCGAGGCCGAAGACGATGCCGATCATGAAGATCGGCAGGAACGAGACCAGCGGCTGCGTGTTGTCGATGAGGCCGAGGGCGCCGTCGCTGAAGATCGCGGACGTAACGCCGAACGTCGCGACGACGGACAGCAGGAAGCCCAGGACGGCGGTGAGCGGCACCAGGATCGAGCGGAAGGCGATGAGCAGCAGCAGGAACGCCAGGCCCACCACGATCGCCAGGTAGATCCACAGGGCGTCGCCGAGTTTCTCCGAGATGTCCATCTCGATGGCGGTGGCGCCCGCGACGCCGAGGTCGACGCCGAGCCGGGCCTTCGTCCCGCCGTCGCCGTTGGCCATGGCGCGGAGCTTGGTGACCAGCGTCTTGGTGTCGTCGTCATTGGGCCCGGACTTGGGCGTCACCACGATGGTGGCGGCCTTGTTCTCCGGCGCGAGCTGGGTGAGCTGGGCGTTCGCGATCAGCGGCGCGACGGCCTGGTTGCTGTTGAGCTGGTCGACGATCTGCTTGTAGGCGGCGAGGCGCTGGTTCGGCTGCGCCTCGGCACCGTCGAGCGCGACGAGGAGGGTGCCGTTGGCGCCCTTGCCCCAGCCGTCTGCGATGAGGTCGTAGGCCTGCCGCTCCGACGTGCTCTTCTCGCTCATTCCCGAGCTCGGCAGCGCGGTCTTCATGTCCTTCATCGGGATCGCGAGGATGCCGAGCACCGCGACACCCGCGACGAGGGTGACAACGGGAACCTTCTTGACCAGGTTGGCCCAGCGCAGGCCGTTGGCGACGCGACCGTCGCCCTGGTCGGTGTCCGGCGGGTGCAGGCCCTTGACCCGCCCGGCGAAGACCTTGGTGCCGAACAGGCCCAGCAGGGCCGG
Source organism: Tsukamurella asaccharolytica (assembly GCF_007858435.1). Classification (GTDB taxonomy): domain Bacteria; phylum Actinomycetota; class Actinomycetes; order Mycobacteriales; family Mycobacteriaceae; genus Tsukamurella; species Tsukamurella asaccharolytica. The sequence continues at coordinate 420,194 of NZ_VIGW01000002.1, forward strand.
AAGCAGGGTCAGCGCGACGAGGACCGCGATGAGGACGCCCCACGCGGCGGCGACGCCCATCTGACCGAGGAAGTCCATGCCGATGAAGGCGAGCGCGGCGAGCGCAATGATCACCGTCAGGCCGGCGAAGACCACCGCGGTGCCGGCGGTGCCGACGGCGATGCCCGCCGCCTCGGCCCGCTGTTCCTTGGTCGAGGCGCCGAGGCGCCGCAGTTCGTGCCGGTACCGGGACACGATGAACAGGGCGTAGTCGATGGAGACCGCCAGGCCGATCATCGAGGTCAGGACGGTCGGGAACGTACCGAGCTCGATGAAGCGGGTGGCGAGCAGGACGCCACCGAGGGCGATGCCGACGGCGATGATCGCGTTGATCAGCGGCATGCCCCAGGCGACGAGCGAGGCGAAGGTGATGATCAGCACGATCGCGGCGACGATCATGCCGATGATCTCGCTGGTCAAGCCGATGTCGGCGGCACCGCGAGCGGCGGAACCGTCCGCCTCGACCTGCAGGGTTCCGTTCGACGCGGCCTCGCCGGCCTCGCGGGCCTTCGTGATGTCCTCGGAGACGGTGCTCGGGAGTTCGGTGACCTTGCCGATGAAGTTCACCGTGATCCTGGCGGTCTTGCCATCCGGGCTCACCGACGAGGTCGCCGCCGCGTCGGCGGTCTTCTGCGCCGGCGTCTTGGTCGACGCGATGTCCCGGCCCTGCGCCGTGACCGCCTCGAGCTTCGATCGCTGCTCCGGAGTGAGCGCGCTCGGGTCGAGCTCGCCCGTCGGGTTGTGCAGGAGTTCCGGGTCCTGGACCACGGAGACCTTCCGGCCGTCCTCGTCCTTGGTGAGGTTCTTCAGGTCGGCGATGGTGCGGTCGATGCCCGCGGCAGCCGCGGGATCGGTGAGCCTGCCGTCCTTGGTGTGGAAGACGATGGTCGCCGAGGCGGTGGTGAACGGGTCGCCGCCGCTGTCGCCGAAGTTCTGGGAGACGATGTCGGTCGCCTTCGCCGAGGGCAGGCCCGGCAGGGAGAAGTTGTCGACCGTGGGTTTGCTGAGCGCCGCACCACCCGCGAGCATGCCGACGAAGATCAGCAGCCACGCGGCGATGACTTTGAAGCGATTGAGGTAGGCGAACCTCCCCAGGCGGTACAGGAACAATGCCATGCGGGTCACTCCGAGTCGTCGAGGCGCGACGGGCTGCGCGATGCGGGTCGGCTTCGAGTGTACCGATAGTTGTCGCCCGCAATAATGCCGCTGACCGGCGGCTTTGTGAGACTCGTCACCGTGAGGAGGGTACGGTGCAGGCTATGACCGCAATTCGGCACGTCGCAACGCCCGTCACAGCCGTCGCAGCTGCAACACTGTGCGGCCTGCTCCTTGCAGGCTGCGGTAGTTCGTCCGACCCCGCCACGAGCCCCGCGCCGTCCGGCGCACCGTCGGCCGCGACGGCGGCGGCCGAGGCCCGCGGGGAGATGTGCGGCCAGACCCGTGGCCCCGACGGGGCCCTGTACGTGCACGCGCTCGGCACCGTCAAGGTCGACTGCGCCGAGGCGATGCGCGTAGCGAACGCCTTCGGACCGCAGATCGCGACGGCGAAGCCCGTCACCGTCGAGGGATGGAACTGCACGTTCCCGCAGACTCCGGGGGTGCTCGCGCGCTGCGACAGCGGCGACAAGGCGATCGGCTTCTTCAGCTCCCACTGACCGCCGCAGACGCGACGCCGCCTCACCCCCGCGGACTACACAGACCCACCCGCGCGGGGGATCCTCCGTCGCGGCGACCGCTCCTAGCGTGTGGTCCATGAAGAAACTGCTGGTCGGCACGCTGATCGTGCTGGTCTTCCTCGCCTACTCTCTCCCGCCGTATCTCACGGGCGGCAGTCGCGTGCCCCTCGACGATCAACCGGGCTGGTACTACGGGCTGCTCGTCGGGCACATCCTGCTCGGGTCGGTGGCGATGCTCGCCGGGCTGGTGCAGTTGGGCCGACGCTGGTTCGCGAAGTACCACTGGATCGCCGGCCGGATCTACGTCGCGTGCGCCCTGCCCGTGGGACTCGCGGCGATCGCGATCGGCACGGTCACGCCGTTCGGTCCGCTCAACGCCGCCTCCAATGTCACGCTGGGCTCGCTGATGCTGCTGTTCACGGCGCTCGGCGTCCGCGCGATCGTCGGCGGCGACGTGGCCGCCCACCGGCGCTGGATGCTGCGCAGCGCGGCGCTGATGTATTCGGTGATCGTCAACCGCGTCCTGGGGCCGGTGTCGTTCCTCGTGCTCGACGCCGCCGGCGCACCGGAGTCCTTCATGGACGCCTGGGGGCCGGCGATCGTCGCCTGGCCGAGCTGGCTCATCGCGATCGGCCTCTGCGAGTGGTGGCTGCGGCGCAGCGCGCACAGTCCCCGGAACGGGAGAAACCCCCTCCGAACGGAATCGGAGAGGGTTTCCCTCAGCGGTGGCGGGGGGATTTGAACCCCCGGTACGGGGTTACCGCACACAACATTTCGAGTGTTGCACCTTCGGCCGCTCGGACACGCCACCGTCGGAGTACTTTACCGGAAGTCACCTCGGGAGGTAAATCGCCAGGTCAGGAACGGTGCGACTGGAAGAAGTCGTGGAGCAGCGCCGCGCACTCGGCCTCCCGGACGCCGCCGCGCACCGTCACCCGGTGGGTGACGCGGGGATCGCGCACCACGTCCCACACCGAGCCGACGGCCCCGGTCTTGGGTTCGAAGGCGCCGAAGACGAGGTGCCCGATGCGGGCCGCGACCAGCGCTCCCGCACACATCGCGCACGGCTCCAGTGTGACGGCCAGGGTGCAACCGCCGAGCCGCCAGCCGTCGCCGAAGATGCCGGCCGCCTCCCGGATCGCGAGGATCTCCGCGTGGGCCGTCGGGTCGCCCAGCTGTTCCCGACGGTTCCCGGCGAGCGCGAGCACGGCTCCGTCGGGCCCGATCACCGCGGCGCCCACGGGCACGTCATCGGGGCCGGCCAGGCCGGCGGCCTCAAGGGCGAAGCCCATCGCCGAGCGTTCCGCGTCCAGCAGCGCCACTAGCCCAGCGAGTCGAGGATCGCGCCCAGTTCGGCGTCGAACCGGAGCCGCTCGGCGATCACCTGCAGCTGCTCGTCCGGGTAGAGGTCCGGATCGGCGAGCAGCACGCTGAGCTCCTGCTCGCCCAGGCCGAGATCGCTGAGGATGCCGAGATCGCCCTCGGGCCACGGATCGGTGTCCTCGATCTCCTCGGGGTCGATGTCCGGCACCTCGACATCGAGCCGGTCCAGCGCCTGCACGGCCAACTCGTCGAACACCGCGGCGGTGGCGTCGGAGAGCAGCAGCCGCGTGCCCGACGGACCGGGCCGCACGACGACGAAGTACTCGTCGTCCACGTTGAGCAGGCCGATCACGGCCCCGGTCGCGCGCAGCGCCTTGAGCTCCTGCTCCGCCTTGGCGATGCTGCCCAGCGCCCCGGGGTCGAGCAGGTGCACGGTCCAGGCGGTCTCCCCGCGGATCACGGCCACGGCGTAGCCGTCGGTGTCGTCGTAGCGCTCCGGTGAGGTCTCTGCGGCCATGGGTCAAACCGTATCCGTAAACGCGCGTCCGCGACACGTCTCCCTCGGCTTCGCACACCGTTGTGGAACGCTGGCGGGGTGCCCACTCTGCATTCCGACGTTCCTGTCTGCGTCCTCGGCCTCGGCCTGATCGGCGGCTCGATCCTGCGCGCGCTCGGCCGCGCGGGGCGCCCCGCCTACGGCTGGAACCGGTCGGCCGCCGCCGTCGACGATGCCGGGGCCGCCGGCTTCGACGCGTCGTCGGACCTCGCCGCGACGCTCCGCCGGGCCGATGCGGGCGGGCACGTCGTCGTGGTCGCGGTGCCCGTGCCCGCGCTCGACGAGGTGCTCGCCGCCATCGCTGAGCACGCCCCGCACGCCTGGCTGACCGACGCGGTCAGTGTCAAGGGCGACGTCGCGCGTCGGGTCTCCGCCGCGGGCCTGACGGGACGGTACGCGGGCGGGCACCCGATGGCGGGGACCTCCTTCTCCGGCTGGGGGGCCACCGATCCCGCGCTGTTCGACGACGCCACCTGGGTGGTCACGGCCGACGACCGGACACCGGCGGAGGCGTGGCGCCTCGCCGCATCCGTCGGACTGGACTGCGGCGCGGTGATCGTGCCCGCCGGCTCCGCCGAACACGACGCGGCCGTCGCGCGGATCTCCCACTCGGTACACGTGGTCGCCGAGGCGGTCGCGATCACGGCCGAGCTGGATCCGGCGGCGAAGCAGCTGGCTCTCTCGCTGGCCGCCGGCAGCTTCCGCGACGTGACGCGGGTCGCGGGCACGGCCCCGTCGTTGGTGAACGCGATGTGCGAGGCGAACGCCGACGCCCTGCTCGACGCCCTCGACGACACCATCGCCGAGCTCATCGCAGCCCGCGCCGAACTGGCCGAGCGGGGTACCGTCGGGGACATCACCGCGCGCGGCTACGCGGCGCGCAAACGGTACGAGAGCGCCCGCCGCACCCCCTTCTCCCCCGTGCTCGACGGGGCGGGGTGGCAGCGGGCGCTGCGCGAGGCCGGTCACGCGGGTGGCGTGATCACGGCGCTCGGCTGACTATTCGACGCGGCTCGACAGGCCCGGGTAGTCGATGACGAAGCCGTCGGCGTCCACGGAGATCTTCGAGCTGCTGATCGGGGAGATGACGGTGATGCCGTCGGCGGCACCGTCGTAGTTGATGACCGTCTCCTTGACCGCGAGGCTCGGCAGGTCGACGTAGACGACCGGTACGTCGAGTTCCGCGGGGTGGGACTGCAGGTCGAACCGGCGGATCGTGAGGGCGTTGAAGAACGCCGACTTGAGCACGTCGACGCTGAGCGCGCCGGAGAAGAAACCGCGCTCGGAGCCTTGCGCGCCCTGCACGAGCCAGTGGTTCTCGCCGTCGCGGGCGATCGTCACCTGCGACTCGCCGGCCGCGGTGAGCGCGTGCACGGAAAGCCGCTTGGTGACGCCCTCGTCGTCGGTGACGAGGTCGTAGGAGGCGTTGAAGGCGGGGCCGTCGGCCGACGGGGCCGCGATGATCCGACCGTAGGCCTTGATCCGATCGCCCGTGAGCTGCACGCGGACCGACTCGAGGAGGTTCCCGTCCTCGGAGCGCCAGGTGAGGATCCTGGGCCAGCTCGCCCCGGTGATCACGGTCGCCACTGCGTCTGCGGATGAAAGGCTACTCACGCCCCCTACGGTAACCCCTCGCGTGCGGGCCGAACGAACCCTGTGGCGCCACTCGACCAGCGCCGGGGCTGTGCCGACGCTCACACCGGCCCGCCCGCGACCTCCGCGCCTACAACGCCGCGACGGCCTCCAGCTCGACGACCTGATCGTCGTAGCGCAGCCGGCTGACACCGACGAGGGAGACGGGCGGCACGTCCCCGAGGACCTCGGCGAGCGTCTCACCCGCGACCTGCAGGTCCACCTGCAGGTGCTCTGCGACGAAGACGGTGAGCCGGGCGACGTCGGACAGCTCCGCGCCGCGCTCGCCCAGGATCACGCGGAGGTTCGCGACGACCGCACGCACCTGGCCCTGCACGTCGCCTGGGGCGACGGTGGTACCGCCCTCGTCCAGCGGCGCGACGCCGGCGATGTGCAGGGTTCGGCCCGCAGGCACAGTCGCGCTGTATGCGTGCTCGACCGCGGTTGTCAGCCGGTCCGAGCCGTTGAGCTGCACCTTCCCCATGATCAGGCGGCGTTCTTCTGCACGGCCGCACCGACGCGCGGGAGCGCGGCGACGACGTTCTCCTTGGCCTTGCCGCGCAGGCTCGCGTACGCCTTCCGCAGCGCGGGCTGGCTGGTGGACTCGGCCTTCTTGTCGGTGACCGCGAGCAGGGCGTCGCCCACCTGATCGCCGCGGGCGGCGAGGAACTGGCCGAAGTCGCCGGGGCCCTGGGCCTGGAACTCGGTCCAGAACGGATCCAGTGCGGCCGCGAAATCGGGGAGCAGCTTGGTCAGGGCTGACTCGATGACGTTCGGCGAGACCTTCTTGACGGTGCCGTAGGCGGCCTTGATGACGGTGCCGGACAGCCCACTCTTATCGCCGACCTCGGCTTCGACGACCGACGCGAAGTCGGCGACGACGGCCGGCTGGCGCGCGGGATCGAGGAGCGTGGTGGACAGCGACATGGGAACCTCCGGGTTCTTCGTGGGCGATTGCGAGACCGAGCTTATCGGGCCTCCCAGAGCGGTGGGGAGTGCTGCATTCCCAGTGAGCGGGACGCGCCGGGAATGCAACCGTTCTGCATCGGATCTGCAACAACCGCACCCGCGGTGTGTGAGGTTCGTCACGGGTGCTCTAAGTTGACGATTGAAGGAAAGGGGTGGCCATGGTGACCAGCCGATCCGGCAGGGCGAACGCCCGACTGTCGAGCGTGCGTCTACCGCTCTGGGACCGCAGCTCCGCACTCCCCTCCCCGTCGCGCGGACAGCATCACTCGCGCGTCGATCACACGCTGCCACTCGGCGACCCCACCGGCGGCGCAGATGCCCTCGCCTGGCGCGAGGCCGTCGACGGCCGGCTGACCTATCCCCGCGTCCACATCGACCGCAACGTCGACATCCGCATGTCCGACGGTGTCGTGCTGCGCGCCACCGTCGTGCGGCCCGCCGAGCTCGACGGGGTGCCGGTCGCGCGCCCGTACCCCGCGATCCTCAACCTGAACCCGTACAACCGGATGGTGGTCGACGCGATCGACGAGACCACGCACGCCGCGTTCGTCGGGCCCGCGCTGACCAACGCGTCGAAAGCGCTCACCGGCGGCACCGTCGACTTCTCGGGCGGCCTCCTGCAGGGCTTCGGCATCAACCGGCGCCTGGTGCGCAGCGGCTACGTACAGGTGATCGTCGACGTGCGCGGCACCGGCACCTCGCACGGGGTGTGGCAGATCCTCGGCCCGCGCGAGCAGCGCGACTCGGTCGAGGTCCTGGCCTGGGCCCGCGAGCAGGCGTGGTGCGACGGCAAGCTCGGCATGGGCGGCTGGTCGTACTCAGCGATCAACTCGCTGCAGGCCGCCGGCCACGCGCCGGAGGGCCTCGGCGCCGTCTTCGCGATCGAGGGCAGCGAGGACATCGTCCGCGACATCTACATCACGGGCGGCCTCCCGTCGGTGTTCATCCCATTGTGGCTCGGCGCAGTGAACGCCCTCAAGTGGTTGTACAACCCGCGCACTCTGCTCCGCGACACCGTCAACGGCAACGTCTTCCGCTGGCTGCACAGCCGCCTCCTCTCGCCCGCGACGGAGGTCTCTACCGTGGTGGCGGGCGTGCTCACCGGACGCGACCCGCGCGTCAACGACAACCCGTACTTCACCGAGCGGAACGCGAACATCGAGTCGATCACCGCCCCGACGTTCCTGTTCGGCGGCTGGCACGACCTCTTCGGCCGCAGCACACCCCGGGTGTTCTCCCGCCTGAACCTGCCCGCGGGCCGCAAGCAGATGGTGATCACCAACGGCTTCCACTTCGACATGGGCGCCGGCTTCGGCGGCACCCAGGCGCCGCCGCGCATCGACGTCCTCGAGCGGGCCTGGTACGACCGCTGGCTCAAGGGCATCGACAACGGCGTCGACCGGTACGGCCCCGTCACGCTGCAGCAGCAGGGCGGTGGCTGGAGCGCGGGCGAGTCCTTCCCCCGTGCCGGGGCCCGCACGCGGCGGCTCTACGCGACCCCGGCGTCGTCGGGCACGGCGGGGCACACCCGGTACGACGGCGGGCTCGCCGCCGTCCCGGAGCGCCGGCGCGCGTCCGCGTCCACGCGGATCGATCTGCGCGGGCTGGCCTCCCCCGACCTCACTCAGGTCCTGGCGGGGCTGACGAAGGCCGTCCCCGCGCTGGCGGACGCGGGGGTGCAGGAACGCGGCGCGATCTCCTTCACCTCGCCGCCCGCCGTGGTGCCGGTGCAGCTCAGCGGCTCGATCAACGTGCACCTCGTGACGCAGTGCGAGGGCGAGGAGGCGATCTGGGCGGTCACCGTCAACGACGTCGCGCCCGACGGCACCTCGACGGTCCTCTCGGGCGGCGCCCTCATGGCCTCGAATCGGGCCCTCGATGCCGCACGCAGTAGTTACGACCTCGACGGCGAACTCCTCGGCGCCTTCCACCCGCTCACGTGGTCGGCGAAGCAACCGGTCGTGCCGGGCGAGACGATCGAGCTCGACATCGACGTGGTGCCCACCGATGCCCTGCTCGAGGAGGGCCACCGCCTGCGCGTGGACGTCTACGCCGGCAGCGTTCCGCGCTACCTCGCGACGGTCCCCGACCTGCTCAAGACGCGGTTCGGCAAGCAGACGGTGCTGTTCAGCCCCGACCGGCCGTCGTACGTGAGCCTGCAGATCGTGGGCGATCCGGGCTGGTGACGGCCCGTTCCGGGCTCGCCTTTCGGACGCCCGGCGGTGGTGCGGGCCGACGGTGCTGCGGCCGACGGCGACGTCGGTGGAACGGTCCCCTGGCTACACCCGAGGGTATCCGCGGCACGCCTCACACCGTCCGGTACCTCGCCCCGACGGCTTCATAGGTGCGCGGCGCCCGCAGGTCAGCGGTCAGGAGAGTCATTCCGTGGTGCGCCACGTCGACTGACTCAGTCCACCGGGATCGTGGTGGTACCGAGGAGGTCGCCGAGCTGCCACGGGTCGAGGCCGTTGGCGGCGTTCATGTCGCATCGGACGCTGCCGTAGCCCTCCGGCAACCCGCCGCCGTAGCCGCTGCCGTCGGTGTACTGGTGGATCGCGAAGCGCCGCCCCAATTCGGGCGCCCGGGAGAAGTCGGGCAGCGCGCCGTACGAGGGCACCACGAACGGCATCTCGGGCAGCGTCGGCCAGATGCTGATGTCGTTGGGGTTGAGGTAGCCGATGCAGCGGGTCGGCCGCGGATCCGCGCCGCCGCCGCGCCAGTCGGACGCGCCCCAGGTGAACCGATTGAAGGCGTCGGAGTGGTCGCCCACGATCTGCCCGCCCCAGGACTCCGCATCCGCCATCGTCACCACGTCGGGCCGGTCCTCGCTCTGCATCTCCAGGTGCACGGCGAGGCTGTCCTCCCAGTTGGGACGCACCACGGCGTAGACGATGGCGCCCACCAGACGGTCGTCGTCGAGCATGCGCCGCACCGTGTCCCAGTTGGCGGCGAAGCGACGGTCGCGGTACGTGCCGTCGTTGGAGCGGATGGCCACCCACCGGTAGGGGTAGGTTTCGGGAAGCGGCGGCTGCCACTCGGAGACGTCCGCGTAGAGGGTGTCCCGCTGCAGCCGTGCCGCCCGCGCCCGCCTCAGTCGCTTCCTCACCCCGCCAACGCTACCCCCGACAACCCCCGTCATGAGGGGCGCTTTACCCGGTCTTGGGTTGCGCGAACGACTTTCGTGCGGGCAATCTGGTCTGATGCCCACCCTCGCCCGGCGCAGCCGGTTCTGCCTGGCCGCCGCCGTGCTCGTCGCGGCCGTCATCGCCCTCGGCCTGCTCGTCGGGTGGCGGCCCGTCACCGAGACCGACGGCGAGGTGCTGGAGGAGATGATCGAGCACCGCGACACGGCCACGACCTCGGTGATGACGCTCATCACGAACGTCTTCTCGCCCGGCGGCACGATCGCGCTCGGCGTCCTCGTCGCCGCACTCCTGGTCTGGCGTCGTTCCGCCGCATCCGCCGTCTTCGTGCTCGGCAGCACGGCGGTCGCCGCAGCGGCCACCCTTGCGCTGAAATACACCTTCGCCCGACAGCGTCCGCCGCTCATCGATCACCTCGCGAACGAGACCGACTACGGCTTCCCCTCGGGCCATGTCACCGGCACAACGGCCCTGCTCCTGGCCACGACGGTGGCGGTCACCGCGAGCTGGACCGCCCGCCGGCGCCTCCTGGCTCTCCTCGTCCCCGCCGCAGTGATCGGCGCGGTGGCGGCGAGCCGGCTGTACCTGGGCGTGCACTGGTTCTCGGACACCGCGGCCGGTTTCGCGATCGGGCTGGCGGGCGTCGCCGTGGGACTGGCGGTCCTTCCGCCTGCGTCGTGGGCACGGTGGGACCGCCAGCTGGCCGACACCGTCCGGCGTCGTCGCGCTTCGCGAACACACCCCGTGTGACTCCCGCCCTTCGACGGGGGGACGCGACAGAAACGCCGGGTCAGACGAACTGACCCGGCGTTTTCCTGTGCGCCCGAAGGGATTCGAACCCCTGACCTTCTGGCACTAACAGGCCGCCTTGCGGCGTCTTGTAGTTGCCATCTTGCCCGCACATTCCGTTTACATTCGCCTTTCGTGGCGGCTTGTGGCTGCCACTTCCGGTGGTTCCTGCGGATTACGGACCCGTGAAAGACCCGTCACCAGTTCTCGTTGCCCAGTATAGACATGATCAAGCCTGGCTTCTTCGGCAGCGGAGCGGGCCGCGGATCGGCCGGCGGATCACACGGCGTCGCCGTCGCCATCGCCAGGCGGATCCGGTCAGCGAAGTCGCTGGGCTTCTCCTTGCCGGCGAGGAGCCCGTTGAGGTCGCGGGCGACATCCTTGTGCCAGCCGACGCGACCGCGCAGCACGACGCGCAGCGACGGCATCATGCCGCCCTTCGTCTCGACGGACTCGATGGCGCCGAGCGGTACGACCCACGGGCCGGTGAACCCGCCACGCGCCTTCGCCGAGGACCCCTTGAAGGTAAAGGTCAGCGTCCGACCGATCTCGTCGAGCACCGCGGTGCCGCCGGTGCCGGTAAACGTCTCCATATTGCAGATCATGCCACTGCAGGGGCGAGCGGAACAGCCCCCTCCGTAGAACCCGCTTCACCTGGGACTTTGCATCGATACTTGCACTCAAATCGAAAGCCATGTATCCTGCGCATCCCCGTGTGATAGGATAGATACAGAGCACGTGCACGAAAGAGCCCGAGATCGCTTCTCAGATCTCGGGCTCGCACTTGTTCGATTCAATGTCGGCCGCACGGGGCCTGTTCCTGGCAGAACAACCCCAGTCTACGCGCTGACACTCCATTTCACAACCCGGGCAACCGTGCCCGAGACAGGAGTGCTGCTATGGCACCTACCGAAATCAACGCTGCGCCAACGACAGTGAACAGGTCGTCCCTGTGGGGCGCCCGTGTCAAGTTGGCGTACCGCGTCGCGCGACTCGTGCAGTTCGTGCATTGGCTGTGGGAGCACGCGCCCGGCTTCATCACGCAGCTCGCCGAGTGGTGGTCGTTGTAGCCCCACTGCATGTCGGTGGCCGGTCGTACCGTCGGCGCCATGGTGAGCGTGGAGATCGGCCCGAAGCGGTGCGAGGCGTGCGGTAGCTGGTTCGGGCCGCACCGCGTGCTCGTCGGGTGGGACAACCTGCACGATCCGCCGTGCCGGTCGTACACGTGCCGCGCGTGCGGGCACGTCACCCACGTGCTGCACCTGCGGTACGTAGACCGGTAGCCCCGAGCCGTGGGGCGCGGGGCTACGTGGGCCGGACCGGGTCAGCGGTTCCCGGGGCACGAGGCCGCGTTGTTCGGGCACCACGGCTTCGACGGCACCGCGCCGCCGGCGCCCTGATGCTGGGCGGCCTCCGCGGCGGCCTTCGCGCGCTGCGCCTGCTGCCGCGCGTACTCCGCCGACTTCGCGTTCGCGTTCGCCGACACCTGCCGGTCGTACTCCGCCTTCGCCGCGTCGTACGCCTTCATCGCCTTCTCGTGCTCGGCCTTCTCCGCTGGGGTCGCGTTCGCCGGTAGATCCTTCGGCTTCTCCGGGTTCGACGCCGTCACCGACGGGATCGACACGGGCACGTCGTAGCTCGGCGACCCCTTCCCGTCCCCCGGGCTCGGGGCCGCGGCGGGCGAGCCGGTGCCGACCGAGGTGCTGCTGTTCCCGTCGCCGGGATCGGCGTAGGACGCGGCGGTCGGGGTCGCGAAGATCATCGCGGCCAGGGCGGCACCGGCGGCCATCATGGCGGCGTGCTGCTTGATCGTGGGCATGGCTGTACTCCTCGGGTGGGGTGTGGGTGATCGCCCCGCAGAGGTGCGGGGTCTTGCGCCTCCGCGAGTGCGGGGCGTCGTGCCCGCCCCTCCCATGACGGAGGGGCGCCGGCTGGCCGGGTACGGGCTACTTGGCGGCAGGCCAGGGGCCGTGCGCGCGGTCGCATCCGCGGGCGCACACGCACGGGCCGTCGGCGTAGCAGCCCCCGCAGTCCGGGCAGACGGGGCGGGCCGTGGCCTTCGAGCGCGCGGTGTTCTTCCAGCTCTGGAGCACGACGCCGTGAAGCTTGAACTGGTGCGGCCCCGCGTGGCCCGACGTCCGCGAGCAGTCGACCTTGACGCTCGGGCACGCCTTGTTCGGAGTCTTCGCCCGGCACCGTCGAGCGCTCATCGGTTCGCCGCCTTGCGGATCTTGCGGGCCACCGTCTGCAGGTAGCGACGCTCGGGGCCGGCGACGGATTCGAGGCGCTTCGCGATCGTGGCGAGCGCGAGGTCGGCGTCCTGGAAGGTCGCGGTGGTCGCGCTCATCGTCGCGGTGCCGTCGCCCCAGAACGCGAGTTCCAGGTGCCGGATGTGCATGGCGGTCAGGCCGGTGATCTTGGTGGGCGTGGCGGTGGTGGTCATTTGTTTCTCCGTTCCTCGGTGATGACACCAAGCTATACCCTAGCTAGGTCATTGGCAAGTGTTCTGACGGAACATTTTCAAAACCCCAGCTAGGGGGTAGGATCGAGCGCATGACGACCAGGTATCTCGCACTCACCGACATAGCCGACATAGGAGGCCACCCTCTTGAGCGGCTGAAATCCCGCGTGCGCACAGGCAACTTCCCGCCTGCAGACGCAATGGTCGGCGTCGGCCCGCACCAACGCCGTCGACTCGGCTGGCTGCCCGCGACCGTCTCCGAATACTTACCCGAAAACTTTTCCCTGGATTCGGTTGACTAATACCCTAGCTATGGCTTAGACTGGTGTTACCAACAACGAGGGGAGGTGATGAATTTGGACGAAGCCCGCATCGGGCTCGTGCTAGCGGGGCTGACCCTCCTGGTCAACCTCTGGATGGCAATCCAGAACCGCAAGCCACAACCCCCGAAGGGCCGACACCGCAAGAAGCGGAAGTAGCCCCCAACCGGGGACCGGGCGGAATGTGGCCGCCTGGTCCCCGACCGGGGACTTACAGTGTAGCTAGACAAACACGCAGGAAGGAGACCCAGAATGCTCCGACGAAACTACGACCTCGTCGCCACCGCGGGATCAGCCGGCGTGCTCCTCGCGATCGGTGCGCCCTGGCCGCTGTGGCTGGTTCTCGGCGGCATCGTCACCTTCCAGGTGGCGAACCGGATCACGCGCCGCTCCCCTGCGGCGACCTGACCCGGAGACGACGAAAGCGGCCCCTCACCCTGGGGATGGGTGAGGGGCCGCACTTCGTGCTCAAGATGGCCTAGACGAGGTCGCTGATTTCCTCCGGCGGCTCCGGCAACGGCGCGTCCGGCGCGTGCCGCCGCAGGACGTCCTTCAAGTCCCGCACGTGATCACGGAACGCCCACAGCCGCCGCTGCGCTCGGTCGAGCGCCTCCTCGAGCTTGTTGACCCGCTCCCGCAGATCCGGGACGACACGGTCGTAGTCGGCGCGCAGCTCGTGCAGCTCCGCGCTTATCCGGCCCAGCTCGTCCTGCGACACCTGCGCGATCTTCCTCGCTTGCCACCACCGGCCGGTCGCACCGAGCACACCGGGGATCCGCGCCGCAATCTTCGATCCGAGTGCGGGCGGGCCGAAGATGAGCATGATGGCCAGCCACAACAGCCAGGGCACCCCTGCGGGTGCCGCCCAGTTCACTCGGGCTCCTGGCGCGCGTAGCCGAGCGCGATACCCGCCATCGCGGCGCCGAAGATCGTGACGATGGCCGGGCCGCGAATACCGTCCCACCACGGATGCCCCGACACCTCGACCCACTGCCCCACCGCGAGGGTGAGGTAGGTGGCGGCGCCGAGCCACATCCCCGCGATGCAGACGGTGCGCCACCTCGCCCAGAACCCGACCAGCGCGACGACGCCCGCGATGAGGCAGAGCGCGCCCCACACTGGCATCGGCGCGGCGGCCTCGATGAGGTTGAGCTGCGGAGCCGTCTCACCGCCGGGGAGGACGTAGTCGATGCCGCGCAGGATCGGTTCGACCGGCACGATGCCGACGACGACGTTGCGCGCGTGTGGTGGGAGGAGCGGCACCCACGTGCCGCGCTTCACTCGATGCCCCGGTGGCGCCCGGTCGTGCCGTCGGCCGGGCTGGTGTCGGTGTTCGCCACCGCCGGAGCGACCGCCGCGCCGCCGATGAGGAACGTCACGAGCGGCATCCACGCGTCGAGCTGCCCGTCCTGCAGCAAGCCGTAGCCGATCGCGAGGGCCTGCCCGGCGGCGAGCACCGCGTAGAACGCGGCTCGGAACGTCGACACCGAGCGGGCCTGCACCGCCGAGATCACCGGTCCGAGCACCGCGGTGGCGAGCGCGACCCACAGGGTCGCCTTCTGCTGGTCGAGGACGCTGTACCCGACGAGGAGCGTCGAGAGCAGCGGGAGGAGCGCGTACGCCCCGGCGCGGACGTCCGCCCAGGTGCGGATGTTGAGCAGCATGATCTACAGACCTCCGTAGCGGAATGCGAGCTTGAACGTGGTGATCGCGGCCACCGTGGCCGCGACGGTGTACAGCGCGGTGTACCCGGCGCGCGCGAGCACGGGGCCGGCGGCGAGACGGGTGAACTCGAGCCGCTGCGCGCCGGTCACTTCTTCACGTCCTTGCATCCCGGGACGCCGAGCTTCTCGCCGATGGCGCCGAGCGCCTCGACGACGGTGCGGTTCCCGAGGCACTCCCAGCCGGGGAACCCGGCGCCGTTGCGAGCGTTGGGACCAGCGAGCTGGTCGAGGGTGAGGCCGGCCGCGGTCTGGGTGTCGAGGGGCGGGTTGGGCATGGGAGTACCTCCTGTGTTAGTGCCGAAGATGCGGTCCAGCGCGGCCGGGTCCTTGACCGCGTTGGCGTCGATGCGCTGGCCTGCAACCTGCGCCTGCTCGGTGAACTGCAGGATGCGGACGTCGGCACCGCCGAAGCCCTGCCATCCCGCCGAGTTCGGGTCGTACAGCGCCGACCCGTAGCCGGTGCCGCTCACGTAGTTGCTGTTCCAGAGGCCGACGTCGCGGAGGAATGCGAGATCCGGCGAACCCATGTGGTCGCGCCAGAACCAGCGCGGCAGGTACACCGGCAGCAATCGCACGCCGCGGTCGCGGTAAGCCTGCACGCGCGCGGCGAGGTCTCGGCCGCTGCCGCCGTTCGTGGTGTCCTCGTAGTCGATCTGCACCGGAATGCTCGGGTCGCCGAGCTTCCCGAGCATGAAGTCGGCTTCGCGCTGCGGGTCGACGTTGGTGCGGCAGAACACATAGCCGCCGAACCGGCCCGGGAAGTGCCGGCGCATCTCGTCGCGGGCGCGCGGCCAGAACGGGTCCGCGTAGCCGTCGCCCTCGACGACCTTGTGCGTGGCGAACCGGTAGCCCTCGGCGGCGGCGCCCGCGAAGTTGAAGTCGCCCTGGTGGTTCGATACGTCGATGCCGAACACGGGATCGGTCATGGTGCCTCCTGGTGTCGTCGGTCCGGGGGCGGTCGCCTCGCCGGGGTACTGGGCTCCCTGCAGCAGCGGGAGCGGGTCGAGCCGGTCAGGCCCGGGTGGCACCCACACGGAGCGGTGCCACTCGAGATGCAGGTGCGGCGCGACGCCGCCGTTCGTGTTGCTGTCGGGGTTGATCCGCGCGATGCGCTGCCCCGCCTCGACGCGCTGGCCGACACGCACCTCCGGGATGACGTGGCCGTAGACGGTGAGGCCGCCGCCGTCCTGCGCAGGGTGGTCGACGTTCACCCACTGCCCGAACCCGGACGCGGGGCCGGCCTGCGTGACGGTGCCGCCTTGGACCGCGAAGACCGGGCGGCCGGCGGAGCCGCCGGGCCATCCGAAGTCGGTCCCCCAGTGTGTGGTGCCCCACCGGGCGCCGAAGGGGCTGGTGATCTCGTGGCCGCGTTCGAGCGGCCAGAACCGTGCGGGCATCGTCAGCTCCCGAAGTAGTCGCGGAGGATCTTGGTCATGAGTGCGAGCGCGGTGATCGGTGCGCCGGAGCTGGTGCGCCACAACGGCCGCAGGTAGGCGTCGGTGTGCGAGCCGCCTCGGGCGTACGCCCAGAGCTGCCCGGGTGCCTGGAAGATCTGCTGGTACCAGTCGGGCGTCCAGAGCAGCGCGCCGTTCTGTCCGACGGCGCGCTGCTCGATCTGCGGCAGCTTCGCGACGGTCGCGGCGGCCCAGGCCGCGAAGGCCTTGGCGTCGAGGCTGAACCCGGCGACGACGTCCTCGGCGATCCACCGCAGCGGCGACACCGCGTGGCAGGAGGTCATCACGTCTCCGGGCGACGCGAGTTCCCAGTGCGGGATGCCGAGGCGCTGGTAGTCGACAGGGTGCCCGAAGATCCCTTCCCCGAACGACGGGAAGTGGTAGTTGTCGCCCGCGGCGCGGGTCGGGTTCGCGAGCGAGACGCGGCCGACGACCTTGCTGCCGACGGTGCCGTAGCGGGACAGGAAGGCGCTGTTGACGATCCCGCCGAGGCTGTAGTCGACGAGCACGACGTCATCCGGTGCGGCGGTCACGGTCGCGAGGATGTTCATCACGCCGATCTCGACCGAGGCGTTCAGCGACGGGCCGACCGGTGTGCCCGGCGCGGGATTCACCGGGCCGATGCTCGCGGGGTATCTGGTCTCAACCACTCGGAATCGGGTCGAATTCAGCGGCGCGAGAGCGGGCGTCAGGAAGTTCGTGCCGTAGGGCTCGGACGCTCCTCGGGTCTTGACGATCGTGGTCATGGTGGCCTCCTGCGGGTTACAGGTGAGCCCCGCGCCGGATGTTCGACGCGGGGCTCGAAAAGGGGGTAACGGTTCTACTGCTCCTGGTGCCGCGTACGCGGGACCACGTCGACGGGCAGCGCCGTCGTGGTGGTCGTGACCGGCGCGTCGAGGTCGGCGGCCCACAGGTACGTGTTGCCGTTCCACACGCTGTAGGACTTCGACGTCTTCCCCGGGGGCTGCATGAACGGCACGTTCGAGCCGGTCGCCACCGCGTAGCCCGCGTTCGGGCCGGTCCCCATCACGGCAGCGCCCCACGCGGTGTCCGCGGATGCCGGTGTCGTCGCGATCGGCGCCGCGGTGCCTGCGCCGGACGCGGCGTGCACGGTGGCCTTGTCCTGCTCGTGGATCTTGATCGTCTTCCCGAGGCTGGCCTTGTAGTCGCAGACCTGCTTATTGACGGCGTCGGATGCTGGCATTGTGTTGTCTCCATTCAGGATTGACGTGCGTAGAAGGATGCGCGGCCGGTGCCGCCTGGGCCGCCCTGGGTGCGGGAACCGAAGATGCCGCCGTTGCCGCCCGCGCCCGCGCCGCCTGGTGCGCTGCCCGCGCCTGCATTGCCCGTGCCGCCCGGCCCGGCGGGGTAGTTCTGGCCGTTCACGGTGACCGCGGCCGAGCTGCCGCCGTTCTGCCCGGACGGCTGCGTGCCGGTGGGGCCGGGCGCGGTGACGTTGCCGCTTCCCCAGTCGGCGGTGGTCGCGCCGCCGGGGTTCGGTGCGGCGTTGTCGGAGTTCGCAGGCCGGGCGCCGCCCGCGCCGACGGTGCCGGTGATCGTGGTCTGCGTCCACGGGAGGTCGACGCCACGCTCGAGGGTGCGGACGAGGTAGACGCCGGGGTTGCCGCCCTTGCCTGTTCCGCTGAACGCGCCGTCGCCTGTCTGCCCGGATGCGCCGCCGGGCATGAGGACTTGGTCGATGAACCGGCACCAGCCCGGGATGAGGTAGGTGTAGGCCCCGGCGGCGGTGAACTCGGTGCGCTCCGGGGCGTGCGGCGCGAATCCCGCTGTGGCCGCGCCGTTGCCGACGCTGGTTCCGGTGCCGGTGAGATGCGCGAGGACGGTGGCGTAGCTGCTGCCGACGCCGGTGCCCGCGCCCGAGAGGTGGGCGAGGACGGCCGCCGCCGCGTCGCCGACGCTCGTGCCCGCACCGGTCGCGCGGATCGCGCCGCGCCCGCCGGAGTCGCCGACGCTGGTGCCGGTACCCGCGAGGTGCGCCAGGACGGCCGCCGCGGCGTCGCCGATGCTGCCGCCCGTGCCCGCGAGGTGGACGAGGATCGCCGCGGCGGCGTCTCCGACGCTGGTGCCCGTGCCGGACGCGCGGACCGCGGCGCGGCCGGCGGCGTCTCCGATGCTGGTGCCGGTGCCGGCGACGATTGCCACGGGCCACCAGCCCGTGCGGGGCGCGGTCGGCGTGGGCTGGTGGCCGTCGCCGGGCGCCCACGCTGTCCGGCCTGGTGTGGGCGGCGGCTCGGGTGTCGACGACCAGGGCATCAGTTCGGCTCGATGTCGGGCACCTCGTCGGCGGTCATGCCGAAGAAGGTGATGCACCCGGGATCCCAGGGCATGTCCCGGTGCTCGCCGTCGACGAGGCACCGCGCGACCTGGTCGTCGCGGACGAGGTACACGCCGAGGGGCTGCAGCTCGAGCGGGAGATCGTCGGCCGTCGGTACCGCGCCGACGAGGAACGGTGTCGGCGGCGCGGGCGGCTCGCCCTGGGCGATGTGCACGCCGAGGTCGTCGAGTACCTGCTCCCACGGCACCGCGGCCGGGTACGAGCCGACGTTCTCGACGGCCTCGGGGCCGCTGCCGGTCACGAGGACCGCCGGGATGGTGACCGAGTGCGGCCACTGCTCGGGGATCGCGATCGTGAGGTCGGTGACCGTGACCGTCTCGTCGGAGAACACGGGGGTGCCGTCGCCGTCGACGCGGTCGACGCGGCGGGTGGTGAGCGGCTCGGCGAGCACGTAGCGGCGGACGGTGCCGGTGTCGTCGATGAGGTAGGCGTCGGTCATAGTGGGGCCTCAACAATCCAGAAGACGATCTCTGCTCGGCCGCCGGGGCCGCCGTTGGTGGACGACGGGAGGAACGCGGCGCCGTTGTGCGGGGATCCGACACCGCCGCCCCCACCGGGGTCACCGCCCGCGCCGCCCGGCGCGTTGACGCGGCCTGCGCATCCGCCGCCGCCAGATCCGCAGTAGCGGTGGTACGGGTCGCTGGTCGGCGCGTTGGCACCGTTTCCGGGCGCTGCCGAGCCGGACCCGAACCATCCGGTCGCGGAGCGCCCCGCGGTGCCGCCGGGCGACTCGAACGACGGGTCGCCGGGCTCACCGTCGGTGTACGAGTAGGTGGAGTTCCCGTTTGAGTCGTTCCCCGTGTACACGGCCGGGCCGTTTGCGCCGCCCGACCCCGGGGCCTGGTACGTGCTCGGGATCCCGGCGGTGGTGACGATGCCCGAGGTGCCGGGCTCGGGCGACTGGATCAGCAGGGCGTTGTCGCTCTGCCGGCGCACCGTCGCGCGCGGCGGGACGGCTGCCGGGCCGATCGCCGTAGCGCCGGAGGTACCGCCGGGGATCGTGAGCGCGTACGCGGTGCCGGGCGCGCCGATTTCTTCGGGGGTGAACGACTGTCGTCGGAAGCCGCCCGCGAGCCCGCCGTCGGCGCGGCCCAGGTAATTCAGTGGGATGCGCGGGCCACCCTGCCCGGGGCCGACGATCTGCACGTCGACGCGCTCGAGCCGGTACCCGGCCGACGGCGTCGGAACGGTCCAGGTTGCGTTGCCGACGGTGGCGAACACGACGCGGGTCCACTTGAGGGTCCCCATCGTCCCGGACGTGGTGAGGCCGGTGGTCTGCACGGCTGCCTGGGCGCTGGCCTGCGCGGTGACGGCCTTGGTGCGCACGCCGAGGAACGAGTTGATCACGTCGTCGATGAGCGAGCTGCCGGTCGACGGTGCGGTGCCGTTGTTCCCGGCGGCCTTGAACCCGTTGAGGAAGCTGGTCCAGTCGGTCTTGGGGAGCAGTCCGCCGAGGACGCCGCCGAGGCCCGCGATCGCGTTCTGCGGGATGTTGCCGAGCTGGCTGAGCAGGTGGTTCAGGCTGAACCCGGATCCGAACTGGCCGAAGCCGTTCATGATCGTGTCGATGATGCTCTGCGCGAAGTTCCAGGCGTCGGCGATGCCCGACGTGAGGTTCGACAGCTTCGAGACGAGCCCGTTGATCCACTCCTGCGGGAGGCTCTGCGCGGGCTTGCGGAGCCAGAGGTCGTCCCAGTTGACGGTGCCGCCGGTCGCCGCGGCGGTGCACTCCATCCGTACGCGGACGTACGCCGCGTTGGCCGGCGCGGTCCAGCTCGTGGCCACCATGGTCTCGAAGTTCGTGGACGTCGCGACCGACGGTGTGACCGCGCCGATCTGCGCCGACCCGACGAGCTGGTCACCGGCGTCGAAGGCGAGCACGCGGAGGATGAACGCGGGGCCGCCGGTGCCGGTGAAGTTGGACCATCGGAGGTAGCCGCCCAGGGAGAGCTGCTGGCCGGGTACGACGTCGATCGGGTCGGAGGTCTGGACGTGCTCGACGCCGTCCAGGCGGCACTTCGCGCTGCCGGGCTTGGTGCGGCCGACGGTGCCGTCCCAGGACCACCAGTCGTCGGCCTTGATCGACTCGGCGGTGTCGAACGGGGGCAGCCAGTTCTTCTCGAGGCCGGGGGTCGCGCGGATGAGCTGGCCCAGTTCGACGTTGCCGCCGAGGAACGAGAAGAGGCCGCGGATCGCGTTCATGATGCCGGTGGGGAGCGCGCCGAACAGCTTCGAGGCGTCGAGGCCGCCGTCGGCGCGGAGTCCGCCGAACATGCCGTTGAGGCCGGACAGGATCGCGGGCAGCCCGAGGCCGGCGCCGCCGCCGAACATGCCGGCGAGGCCGTCGAGGAACTTCCGCGGGTCGAGGGACACGAGCCCCTTGAGCAGGTTGATCAGCGCGCCGTCGTCGGTGAGGCCGATGAGCTTCGCGAGACCCGAGACGACGGGCCCGATCAGCGGTATCCGCTCGATGTTGTCGGTGATGATCTTGATGACCGACTCGACGAAGTCGACGGGGTTGAGCTTCGGCAGCTTCCCTGGCTCGGGTACGAGCCCGACGAGCGGATTCCGGTCTAGCGCAATCGGAACCCGATCATGCGCTCTAGGCATCGGCCGGGGCCTCCGCGGTGAGTGCGGCGACGGCGTCGCGGTCGACCTCGGCGACGCCGATGAACTCGAAGCACTGGTAGTCCTCGAGCGGGCGCGGCAGGTCCTTCGCCACCGCGGGATTCAGTTCGTCGGTGGGGATCTCCGTCTCGGTGTAGTCGACGATGCGGAGCATGTCGGCGGCGGCGCGCCGCTGGAAGGACTCGCGCTGCAGCCAACGCATCTGCTCGAGGTCGGTGTCGGGCTCGACGAGCAGGCGCGCCTTGTAGGTCCTGGTGTACGGCATGGGGCGCTCCTATCCCTGCGGGATGACCAGCACGTCGAGCTGCGCGCCGGCCGGGTTGAACAGGTAGACGCCGAGCAGTCCGTCGTTGTAGAGGTTCACGTTGATCTGCGCGGGCTGGCCGGCGGGGACCATCGCGTGGCCGTTGTCGGGTGCGACTGCGGCCGTGGTGTTCCCGGTCGACGAGAAGTGCGGGACGACGGTCGTCCACGAGCTGTTGTTGCCGAAGCCGCGGGCGATGAGCGTGCCGGACAGGGGATCGCCGAGGCGGACCTCGCTGCCGATGATGAGCGGGTCGGCGTCCAGCTCGAGGCCGTACGCGCGGAAGTGCCCGGTTACGTACGGGACCCAGTCGTAGTCCTGCGCCTCGATGGTGTACTGCAGGATCGTGTGCCGTTGCGCGGGACCAGAGAACGAGCTGAACATGCCCTCGGGGATGCTGTAGAACCGCGGGTGCTTCGCGGCGAAGTCCGAGGCGCCGAACTTCCCGTTCGGCAGGACGGTGACGACCTGGCCGGGTTCCTTCGAGCGGCCCTGCTTGTCGTAGTCGGGCGCGTTCTCGATGTTCGTCGACGGCCCCTGCGGGCCGGGCGGGGCGAGGAGACGCATGTGCCACTGCGGGAACCGGGCGTCGCCGGTGACGATGATCTCGTCCTTGCTGTCCGGGGTCCGCTCCGCCATCGGGATGACCTCGACGGACGGCGTGATCTGCGGGACCGGCCCAGCGGCGCCGGGCGGGCCCGGGCGGACGACCTCGTACTTCGTGCCGGTCCAGACGTACACGCGGTCCGGGATTGGGTCGCCGACCCACCAGCCTTTGTTGGCGTCCGCGACGGTGAGGTTCGCGGGCAGCTCGGCCGCCGTGGCCTTCGGCGGCCACTGCAGGTTGACGATCCGCCCGGGCTCGCCCTTGTCCCCTCGGTCGCCCTTGAGCACCGGCCCGGTGATGACGGCCTGCCCCTCGATCATCTCGAGGGTCACGGACATGCCGGGAGGCGCGTCCTTGTCGACGGGGATGCCGTGCCAGGTCGCGGCCAGGTAGCTCTGGAAGATCGCGATGGGGTCGTTGCTGGTCGGGTACGAGGTGGTCACGATGGTGCTCCTCTAGTCGTCGAACTGGATCGAGGTCTGGGTGTGCCAGCCCGGCTTGTCGTCGAGCGGGACTTGCGCGGCTGCCTGCGCGGTGGCCTGGTCGCTGCCGCCGAGGAGGTCGCGCACCGCGATCGCGCGGGCCTGCGGTGAGAGGTGCTGCAGGTCATCGATGCTGGTGACGCCTGCGAGTTCCTCAGCGACGGTGTCCGGCGCGTCCAGCGGCACCCACTCGATCGCGTCCTCGACGACCTGCGGGCCGGGCGGCACGCGCCGCGGCTTGATCACGGCCTGCCCGTCGACGGGGCCGAGGCCGGCGCGCGCGAGGTGGAAGGCGAGCACCGGGATCATGTACCGGACGTCGTACACGCGGCCGAGGTTGTCGATGGGGTACTGCAGCGCGGCGGCGATGGCGTACATGGCGCGCTGGATCGGGGTCTGCTCGTCCTCGGGGATCTCCTCGAGCTTCGGGAGGTCGACATCGGGAAGTTCAGTGTCATCGGTCATTTCGGGTCTCCTGGTGGGGTGACGGTTGGGTTAGAACAGGTCGCCGGAGCCGAACATCATCGCGAGGCCGTTCCAGAAGTTCCCGGCGGCGCGGGTCACCTGCGCGACGGGGTCCTCGGACTCGCGGTCGTCGCCGATGGACAGGTCGAAGGTCTTCGGCGTGGTCTCGTCGTAGTGGAGCTTCCAGGCGGTGACCTGGTCGGTGTAGAGCACGCCGTCGATCTCGAACAGGGTGCGGTCGCCGAGGTTGAAGTCGTAGAACAGCATGTGCTGCCCGCCGTTGCGGACGGCGACCTTGAAGCCCTGGTAGGCGCGGGTCTTGAAGTGGCCCTGGCGGAGCGTGAGCCCGGACGACACCGTGTAGGCGCTGCCGCTGCCCTGCTCGAAGTGCTCGAGGTAGCCGTACGGCCCGGCGCGGTAGGCGCGCACCGGGTCGGTGAACCGGATGAACGCGAGGAGCATGTCGTCGAACTGGCCCTGGTAGATCTCCTCAAGGCCGGGCGTTCCCGGTTCCTGGTAGGCACCCAGGCCGTACGAGATGACTGCACTGAGTTGGGACAGTGCGTATTTGATCGCGAACGTCTGCAGTTGGTTGACCCAGCCCGGCGACTTGCCGCCGGTCATGATGCTGCCCGCCTTGAAGCGGTACGAGTTGTGCTCGCTGCTGAGGATCTGCGAGTGCTCGGTGTCGCGGAACACGACGGTCGGGATCGCCGGGGCGACCATGAGCAGCTTGCGGAACCACGGGTCGGTGACGCCGTCGCCGTTGAGGTCGACGGGGTGCAGCACCTCGGTGATGCTGTTGTCGGCGGTGACCGCGACGAGGTTGAGGAACCCGTCGAACGCGGTGCCCGTCGGTCCGGTGACGCCGCTCTTGTCCTCGGCGGCGAGGACGACGCACGCGCGGCGTGGCCGGGCGAGCTTCTCGCCGACGATCGCGGCCAGCTCGGGGTGCGGCGACGTGGTGTCCTCGGGCAGCCAGGTGTAGGCGCGGACGTGGCAGCCGGCGTCCCGCAGGAGGTCTTCGGTGACCGAGTGCGCGTCGGACCACCGCGACATGAGGACGGTGGTGCGGGACTGGTCGAACAGCGGGTTCACGAACTGCATCTGGACGGGCCAGTTGAGCGGGTCGAGGTTCGCGAGGTTCGACGCCTGCCCGACCCACGCGCCGGGGTTCATGATGTTCGCGGGGAGCGCGAGGAGCGGCCAGTAGTTGCGGGCGAGGTTCAGGAACCCGGTGCCGGCGACGACGGTGCGGGTGTTGCCGAGCATCAGCCAGGCCTTCAAGGGCTGGACCTCGGGCGCGCTGAACGGTGTGGCACCGAACAGGAGATGCTTCCAGTGCTCGCGGTTGTGGCTGCATTCCAGTGTGGCGGTGCGGATTCCGTCCTCGTTGCGCTTCACGGCGACGTTGGTGATCTTCGCGCCCCACCGCCAACGCCAGTCCCGGTTGTGCGGGTACGGGTCGATGGTGATGTGGAGGTCTTCGTCCTTGCGGACGTCGGTCTTGAGGAAGTCGACGAGCCAGTCGGAGGCGCGGAGCACGACCTCGCCGGTGCCGGTGTCGTGGAGCATTTCCTCGGCGCTGAGCGACTTCTCGTTCGCGACGGTGCCGATGTAGCGGTGGTACTTGTCCCACAGGCGGATCAACGGCCGCGCGCGGGCTTCCTCGTCGAGGACATCGCGCTTCGCGTCGAGGTAGCTGTAGGCGGCCCACGGGTCGAGGACCGGGTCCGGTGCGCCGCGGCGGGCGTCGACTTCGGGCCGGTCGAGGAGCGCGGTGCTCATGCCCAGGGCATCCGGTAGTGCTGCGGCATGATGCAGGTGATGGAGCCGCGGGGGTTGGTGTGCGACACCTTGAGCTGCGCGACGGTGCGCGGCGGGATCTTCCCGTCGAATCCGATGCCGCCGGGAATCCGGCGCTGGGCGGGGAGCTTCGCGGCGGCGGTCTCGTAGACGTCGGGCAGGAGCACCTGCAGCAGTTGCGTATTCCGCATGAGGCGCGCGGCCTCGTTGTCGATGGGCTCCTTCTCAGTGGTGATCGTCCGCTTCGTCGGGTCGGTGTCCACGAGCATGTACGCGCCGTCCTCGGCGTACAGCTTCGGCAGGGTGATCATCCGACCGCTGAGACCGTCCTGCACCTGCGCAGTGCCGGTGCCGCGGATGAGGTACTTCGGCCAGGATTCCCACGTGCCGCGGTTGGCCATGGGGATGATGCCCTGGGCGATGCCGTGGACGTCGATCTGGTCCTGCGAGGCCTTCCACACGCCGGTCAGCGACTTCTTCGAGTAGAACGGCCACGGGGCGTGCGCGACCATGTTCCAGGTGATCCCGTTGTTGCCGTTCGCGACAGGATCGGTCGACAGGGTCGTCTTCGTCGCCTCGCCCTGGATGATGCGGAGCCACCGCCAGCCGTGGGTGCGGGTGAAGCAGCCGAGGAACCCCGGGACGGTCTCGGACCAGGACTGCCACCAGTCCTGCTCGATCATCCGGTACGACCACCACGACGCGGGCTCGGTGCGCTCGGGGTTGCCGTTCGGATTCATCACGGCGCCCATCGCCACCTGGCGCTTCTTGAAGTCGACGCGCTCGGGTATCTCGCCGACGGTGTACGGGCCCGCGCTGTAACGGATCTCGAACTCGGGGTGCATGATCCCTTCGAGCTCGCGGGCCAGCGCAACGCCCTCGCGGGCGCGGAACGGCCCGGCGAGGTGCCAGATCTTCCAGCCGGTCCCGGGGTGCATGTACACCCACTTCGTCTCCTCCGAGCGAAGGCGCTCACCGTTCGGGCCGAGGTCGGCCCAGCGGGACATGCGCTGCCAGGACGGGTGTGCAGGATCGAACGGTGCGTAGGCGGGGTTCCCTTCGGCGTCGTTCGGATAGGCGATCGAGTCCGCCCACAGGTCGTCCTGGTACATGCGTCAGCCCCTCACGACCGTCGATCGGGTGCGCGCCGTCTGCTCGGTGCGCAGCTTCGTGTAGATCTGCTCGGCGCTCTGGCCGGGCGCGTTGACCGTGATGCGGTTGTCGACCGGGGCCGCGGCGGGCGCGGGCTGCGCGGTCGGGAGGACCGAGGTCATCGTCGAGGCGAGCTTGTCGGCGACCGACGTGCCGCCACCGGCGGTGTTGGTGGCGGGGTTCACCGAGTTCGTCGTGGTGTTCTGGCCGGCACCGGTCTTCGAGGTGGCCGCGCCGACCTGCGATCCGGGCATGACGTTCTTGAGGAACCCGCCCAGGCCGAGCTGGTCGGCGACACCGTTGGTGAACCCGCCCGCGGACTGCGTCGACGTGCTGCCGTCCTTGCTGTCCTTGCCCTTGCCGCTGGTGAGGCCGCCGAGCCAGTTGATGCCGGCCATGATCGACTTGACCGTGGGCCACTCGAAGGGGTTGCTGAACACGGATCCGTCGAGGCCGATCGTCTCGAGCACGCCGGAGACGAACGTCTTGCCGAAGTCGGCGCCGTTGAGGCCGTTCGAGCTGCTCGAGCTGTCCTTGCTCTTGCCGGTCTTGCTCTTGGTCTCGACGCCCTTGGTCTTGAGGTCGGCCTCGGCCTTGGTGGCGTCCTCGGCACTGCCGGTGGCCTTGGTGAGCCGCTTCTTGGCGTCGGTCAGCTCGCGGTTGGCCACCATGAGCGCGCGCTCGGCCTTGGCGACGTCGTCGGCGTCGGCGAGGGCCTTGCCCTTCGAGTTCGTCTGCTTCGTCTTGGCCTGGACCTCGGCGAGCCTCTTCTGCGCCTGGGTGACGCGGTACGCGTGGTCGTCGACGGACTGCTGCGCCTGGGTGACGGCCTCGCTCTTGGTGCTCGTCTTCTTCGACGCGGCGTCGAGTTCCTTCGAGGTGGCGGCGCGCCGGTTCCCCGTCGACGTGGACGTGGACGCGCCGATGGTGGTGGCCGCCGACGAGGTGCCGGTCGTCGTGGTCGTTCCGGCGGAGCCGATGAGCTTCTTCGCCTCGGCGAGCTTCGCCGCGTAGTTCGAGCCGTCGGCGTGCGCGGACTTCTGGACTGCCTGCGCGCGCTGCGCGGCCGTCATCTTGTCGCGGCCGGCGACCGATCCGAGGCGCTCGTAATACTTGCCGATCGCGTAGGTCGGGTCCATGAGCTGTTCGTCGGTGCCCCAGCCCATGCCGGACTGCTGCTGCATGACGCCGAGGCTCTTGCCGTTCGTTCCGACCGCGTCGTGGGGGCGGTCGGTGGATCCGGCGACCTTGCTGTTCGCGTAGTTCTTGCCGCCCGACTCGGCGAGGAGGGTGGCCGCCGCGGACTCGATGTCGGCCGCGGACATGCCCTTCGCCTTGCCGACGCGGACGACCTCGTTGATCATCTCCTGCACCGTCGCGC
Organism: Tsukamurella asaccharolytica; assembly: GCF_007858435.1. Lineage (GTDB taxonomy): Bacteria > Actinomycetota > Actinomycetes > Mycobacteriales > Mycobacteriaceae > Tsukamurella > Tsukamurella asaccharolytica. The sequence continues at coordinate 447,461 of NZ_VIGW01000002.1, forward strand.
CCTGCTTGAGGCTCTTGCCCGTCGTCGCGGTCGTCGTCGCGCCGGTGGTGCTCGTGGCCGCCCCGACGGTGGACCCGCTGCCGGTGGTGCTGTCGCTGCTGCTGTTGTCGGTCACGTTGATCGTGGTGCCCGAGTCGGTGGTCGACGACGTCGTCGATGCGCCGCTGCCGATGCTCGACGGCCAGTTCTCGACCCAGACGGGGACGATTCCGGCGGACTTCGCGGCGGCGGCCGACGTGATGCTGCTCGCGCCGCCCGCGTTGCTGTACGTGGTCGAGCTTCCGCTACCGCCCGGGGTGCCCGAGCTGTCGTACGAGCCCGAGCCGTCGCCGTTCGTCGCGACGGCCGCCCCGATCTCGCTGTTCGCCATCACGTGGATGTGGTCGGAGTGCTGGCCGAACACGACGCTCGACCCGAAGATGTCGATGGCCTTCTGGCCTTCGGCCTCGGTGCCGTTGATGTTGTAGTACGTGTACCGGCCGCCCGCGCCGCCGTAGATGATCTGGCCGAGGCCGAGGGCCTTGCGGTTCGAGAACAGCCATCCGGCGACCTGGTCGTCGGGCGCGAGGTCGATGGCCTTGCCCTTGGGGTGGTACCCGCCGTCGGCGTCGTGGTCGGTCTTCGCCGAGTTCAGGCCGATCTTGGGGAACTGGGCGCGGACGGCGCGGAGCAGCGAGAGGTTGACGGTGCCGCCGCCCATGCGCGCGACCTCGCTGTCGGTGACGACGCCGCCGCCAGCGAATGCGGGGATGAAGCCCTGCAGCGCCTCGCCGAGGGACTTGCCCGCGTTGAGCTGGGAGAACAGCCACCAGTTCTCGCGTGTCGAGAGTTCGGTGTTGATGCTCTCGCCGTTGCTGACGGCGACGTTCCCGCCGCCGCGGACGGACGCGAGGATGTCGTCGCTCGTGCCGGTGCCGGGGCCGCGGATGATGCCGCCTGTCGCGAGCTTCGCGATGGTGGGGATGGGCGAGACCTTCTCGCCGCGGCTCGGCATGCCGACGATGTCGGGGACGGTGAACGACAGCTTGTTCGCGAGGCCGTTCCACATGTCGATGAGTCCGTTGACCATCGACTTGAATGCGCCAGAGATGCCGTCCCACATGCCCTTTGCTGCGGTCGCGATCTTGCCGGGCAGCTCCTTGACGAAATTGACGAGGCTGGTGAACTTGTCGCGCACGCCGGTCCACACGGCCTCGGCGGTGCTGACGAGGGTGTTCCAGTCCTCCTTGACCCGGTCGACGGCGGCCTTGATGAAGGCCTTGATGCCCTCGAAGATCGGGACGACGATCGTCTTCCACACCCAGGTGAGCACGGTCTCGATGACCCGGAACGCGGTCATCCAGCCTTCGATGTAGCCCTTGATCACCTCGATGGCGATGCGGATGGCGAGCTTAATACCCTCCCACACTGGTGTGATTACGTTGTGCCACAGCCACATTGCGACTTCGCCGACCTTTGCGAAGAAGCCCTGCAGCCAGGGAAGCGCGGTGTTACGGAACCAGCCGACGACGCTGTTCGTGATCGCCTTGATGCCGTTCCAGATCTTGTCCCAGAGCTTGCGGCCGGTCTCGGTCTTGGTGAAGAAGGCCCATATGGCGACGCCGAGGCCGATCACGGCGGCGACGATCCACGTGATGGGGTTCGCGAGCAGGGACAGGTTGAACAGTCGCTGCGCGATGGCGGCGGCGCGGGTCGCGGCGGCCTGCGCGCGGGTGGCGATCGCGTGGCCGAGTGCGGCGGCGAGGGAACGTAGCGTCGCGGCGGCGCCCGTGTTCTGGGCTCCGGTGTTGATGCCCTGCGCCTGCGTGTTCGCGATCAGGGCCGCGGTGTGCTGCGTCATCGCGCCGGCGAGCTGCCGTTGCGCGAGGGCCTGCGCGATGATGACCGGCGTGCGGATCACGTTCATGGTGGCGGTGTAGGCCTGCATGAACGGCACGGCTGCCGAGACCGCGCCGCGTAGCACGAAGAATCCGGCGGCGAGGGGGCCGATCCAGGACGCGTTGTCGGCCCCGAACTTGAGCGCGCCGCCGAACAGCTTGAGGGCGGGCACCAGGACGCTCGACAGCATCTCGGGTCCGATGGACACGAGCGCGGAGCCGATGGTCTGGATGGCGGGTCCGGCGTCACGCGCTGCGCCGCCGAGGTTCTTCGCGGCGTCGCCCACGGACTTCAATGCGGTGCCGGCCTGGTCTCCCCCGCCGCCGTTGCCGCGAAGGTCTTCCCAGAGCTGCTTGACCCACGTCGCAGCGGTGCGCAGCCCGTTGACGGTGGTGGTCCAGACCTGGCTGATACGGGCGGCAGCGCGCTCGACGCCGCCGTTCGTGGCCCAGGCGTTGATCTTGTTCGAGAGGTCCTCGGACCAGCCCTTCACGTTGGCGGTCATCGACTTCATCCCGGGGCCCATGGCCTTGGTGATGCCGTCGAAGACGTTGGTGCCGGCGGAGAGGAGCGGGCGGAGACCCTCGACGAGCGGCCCGGCGAGCCCGGCGCCGAATCGGGAGATCGAGGCGTTCAGGTTGGCGAGGGCACCGCGGAACGAGCCGCCCATGCCCTTCGCGGCGCCGCCGATGTTCTTCTCGATGGCCGTGCGGAACATCTCCGCGCTGACCCGGCCCTTCGAGGCCATCTTGGCGACCTCGTCGGCGCTGACACCGGCCTCCTTGGCGATCCACTGGAAGATCGGGACGCCGCGGTCCGAAAGCATCTGCAGGTCACCGGTGTACGCCTTGTTGGACGTCTGGACCTTGTTGAAGATCGAGCCCATTTCGGCGAGCGACGTACCGGCGACAGCGGCGGCGTCGGCGGTGGTGCCGAGGTACTTGGTGAGGTCCTGCCCGGGCTTGATCCCGGCGGCCACCGCGGCTGCCGACGTGGTCGCGGCTTCGTTGAGCGCGAACGCGGTGCCCTTCACGGCGGTCGTCGCGTTGTCCATGATGCCCTGCACGGACGCGGCGTCGTGGCCGAGCGCCTTGAGCTTGAACTGCGCGGTGTCGATCTCGGTGAGGCGGCCGAAGCCCTTCGTCAGGGCGTACCCGATGCCGCCGACGGCCGCCGCCGCGCCGATCGTGGTGGCGGAGCGCAGGCCGCTCGCGATCCGCGTGCCGAGCGACCGGCCGACGGACTCGCCGTCGCCGAGGTTCGTCCGTAGCTGCGTGTGCAGACCGGTCCCGATGTTGGCGCTCTGCAGGCCCGAGTTGATCTCGCTGCCCGCCTGTTGGCCGGCCGAGCGCGCACCGTCGGAGCGGAAGAACCCGCGGAGGCCGCCGCCCGAGCGGGCCTGGGAATCCAGACCCACCTGGACTTCGCGGCCTGCCTGCTGGCCCGCGGGCTGTGCGCGGGAGGTGTCGAACTCGGGCCGGACCTTCATGCCCCGTTCCGCGCGGGCACCGGCTTGCCGGATGCCCTCCTCGAGCTTCGAGGTCTCGGGCAGGACGGTCACGTAATACACACCGGGCATCTACGGGCCTCCTTCGCTCGGGACGGGTTCGGGGATGTTGTGTCGTGCGCGCCACTGGGCCTCGCGCTCGGCGCGCATGGCCATGAACTCGGAGACGGTGACCGTGGTGGCGACGACCATCCCGGCCTGCACTTGTCCGCGGCCGGGCTCCTCGCCGTCTACTTCGTCGTCGGTCTCGTCGTTCGGGCGTGGGAACGGGTCGGGCTTCGGGTTGCGGTCGTCGCCCGCGCGCTGCCAGAGGGCGTTCTGCTCGGCGTCGATGATGTGAGCGAGCAGGTAATCGGTGGTGGTCCAGCCCTTCTCGAAGGCGTGGAACACCGCCGTGCCGGGCGGGGCCGAGTAGATGAGGGCGTGCAGCTCGTGCCAGTCGAGGCTGCCGTCATCCAGTCGGTATCCCGGCCCGGCGGCGAGGAGATCTCGGACTACCGCCGCTTCCTGTTCGCGGACCGCCGCGCAGACCGCGTGGATTTTGGGACCAGGCCGCCGTCCTGCCCCCAGGAGTTGACGAACTCGTCCCACTGGTCGCCCTTGAGCGCGTCGAGGATCTCGAGGGCTTCGTCGCAGGCGTGCATCTCGAGGAGCGCGAACGTCCGCTCGAGGTCGTTGAGGTGCGCGTGCTTGCGGATCCAGCCCGGGGTGGGCTTGGACGTGCACCGCTTGACGGCGATCGTGGTGCCGTCGGGGTAGTCGTCGCTGCCGTACTCCGGGTCGAAGTCGTCGGCGCCGAACGAGCCGACGAACAGCTCGGTTCCGGGGTCGTAGCACTCGGCCCACTCGGCGATGATCGCGGCGTCGCCGGTGGCCGGCGCGGTGTCGTCCGCGGGCTCGGCGACGGTGTCGGGCTCGGCGACGTCGATGTCGTCGGGCTCGGTCTGGTTCTTGGACATGGGGTCCCTTCCCGGTGGAGGTTCCTGGTGGGGTGAACGGGGTTCGTTGCGGGCGCCCCGCCACCAGGAATCCGGCGCGCCCGCAACGAGACTCGTTAGACGGAGACCTTGCCGTCGTCGCTGTACTGCACGATGTGCGCACCGTCGGCCGGGTTCTTGATGACCCGGAAGGTGGGCTCGAGCGCGAGGGGCTCGTTGTGCACGAAGGTCAGGTCCGCGAGGTCGGAGAGCTGCGCGAGCGCGGCGACCTGCCGGATGAGCTTGTCCTCGAAGACGGTGTCGAGCACCAGCGCGCACTTGGGCGGGATCTTGCTGGTGATCATGACCTTCATGCGCTCGCCGTGCTGCGCGGTCGCCGCCGCGGTCGACACGGAGCCGGAGCCGAAGATCGCGGCGTTCACGTGCGGGGACAGCACCTGGAACAGGGCCATGCTGTACTCGACGGCGAACTTGTCGCGCAGCGATCCGATCTCGTCGCCGCCCCACACCTCGATCGGCTTCGTCTTGCTGTCGATCTTGAGCTTCACGCCCTTGTCGCTCACGAACCCGAAGTTCTTGAACGCGGCGTTCAGCGGCTCGTCAACGTCGGTCGGAAGCGTGGTGCCGGCGGGGGCGATCCAGAGGCCTCCGGCGGTCGTCAGGTCCGAGGGGGATGCGGCGAAGATCTTGTCGATATCGCCGATCGCGGACGGGGTGGTGGTGATGGGTCCGGTCATGGGACTCGGTCCTCCTTCTGCCCGGGCGGGCGAATGCGAATGCCCCCGGGCCGGGTCGGCACGGGGGCGAGGTTCCTGGTGGGGGTCTATGTGGGCTTGAGCGCGATGGTCCAGAACATGCCGAACTGCAGTCCGAACAGCGGCACGTCGAGATCGTCGAGCAGGGCGGGCCCGGAGTCGCCGGGCGTGGCCGACGAGATCCACACCGCGCCTTGGCTGGTGGTGATCTTGCGGTGCCCGACTGCGCGCATGAGCGTCCAGAGCAGGTCTGCGTTCCGCTCGCACTGCTCGGCGTCCGCGTCGAAGCAGCGGACGCGGATCATGTAGTCGACGACGAACGGGTTGCGCTGGTGCTGCCCGGACCTGGACAGCAGCGCGTACGAGGTGGGGCGGCCGGGAGGCGGCGTGACCCCGATCGGCAGCGGGTTTCCTCGCTGCGCGAGTTCGCCCTCGAGGTACGCGACCGCGGCGGCGGTCGGTCCGACGGGGACGCCGAGCGTGAGCGTCATGCCGGGCCGTTCGTGCCGACGATCTGCATGAGCGGCGACGTCTTCGCCTCGGCGCGGCGCGCTTCCGGCGTCTCGGGCCAGACGTGCGCGCGGGCGCGGTCTGTTCCGACGGTGACGTCGCCGTGGCCGTAGCCGCCGGATGTGCCGGCGATCGAATCGGCTTCGGCGGCGATCTTCGCGGCCACCGCGCGTAGCTCCGCCTGCACCTCGGGCGAGGTGCGGATCTTGGCGTGGTCCGCGTGGGACATCTCAAGCCTTCCCATCGACCACCCTCCGAATCGTGAATGCGTAGCCGGGCGCGTACTTGAACGGGCCGTGCGTGTAGTCCTCGGGCTCGCCGTTGATCTGCCACTCGCGGCCGTCCGGGGTGCGGACGCGGTCCCCGTGCTCCCAGTCGGCGTCCGGGGTCATGAGGGTCTGCTCGGTGATGGCGCGCTCGCCCAGCGCGGCCTGCTGGGTGCCCTGGACTGAGAACTTCGGCTGCCACCCGTACACGGCGCGCGGCACCCACTGGAACTCGACGATGGGCTGGTTCAGGGCGTTCTTCCCCACGATGACCTCACGGCCGTGAGCGACGGTGTGCGGCGTGGGGAACTTGCGGGGCATCGTCAGCCTCGTCCGGTGCCGGTCATGTCGATCGAGAACACCTGGCCGCGGCCCTCGCCGTACGGTGCCAGCTCGAGCTTGTCGGCCTTGGTGAGCCAGACGCCGCCCGACGCCGCGTCGGCGCCGTAGCGGACGGTCTGCATGAAGATGCCGGCCTGGTCCTGCCGGGACTCGGCGAGCGGGTCGTCGAGGTCGGCCACCTGGAAGGCGCGGGCGGCGACGCGGCTGGTGACGATGCGGACGTTGTCGGGGATCGGGTCGGCGAAGGTGCGGCCACCGCAGTATGCGGTGACCAGCACCGACGCCTCCTCGAGCAGTCCGTTGATCCACCGGTCCTCGGGACCGGCTTCCTCGTCGGTGAGGTCCCGCCGGAGGCGGTCCTCGACGTCGGACCTACTGGCCAGCAGCTTCGCCGGCACCGTCGCCGTCCTTGGTGCCGGCGGGGTCGCCGTCCGCACCGTCGCCGGTACCGGGATCACCCGTCGCGGGCGTGCCCGTCTCGGGCTTGCCGGGATCCTTGGTGCCGGCCTTGCTCTTGGCCGGTGCCTTGGTCTCGGCGAGCAGGTGCTCGCCGACGGTGGCGCCGCGCGGGACGGTGTCACCGGCGACCAACGTGGTGCCGTCGGGCAGCCACACGGCGCCCTCGAAGTCGTCGCGGATCTTGGCCACGGCGATCAGAGCACCTTCGCGGCGAACGACAGGTTCGCGTTCGCCAGGACGGGCAGGCCGATCGCGGCCGAGTGCACCCACACGCCGATGGGGTCCTCGGTCTTGTACGTGCCGACGACGATGCCCGGGCGGTCGGGTCCGGCGATGCCGTAGTTCGGCTCCGAGGACTCGAGGGTGGTGCCCCACCAGGTGCCGCCGAGGTCGGTGCCCTCGGCGTTGTACGGGTCGACCGCGGCGGGCAGCAGGTACAGCTTGTCCTGCGGGAGCACGCGGACCGTGGTGCCGGCGACGCGGGCGCGCCGGTCGTACACGGTGATCGTCGGCAGGCCGTACGAGGTGAGCACGCTGTTGACGTACTGCTCGGTCACGACGCTCGGGGCGGTGCCCGAGTTGGTCGCCAGGCCCTTGAACTCCGAGGAGACCATGAGCGCGTTGAGCACCTGCTGCGAGGTGAGGATCGAGCCGGGAGCCTCGCCGTTCTCGTTGACGAACGCGTCACGCCAGGTCCGCAGGTCGGACAGGGGCTTCGCGCCGGCCGCGGACCACAGGGTCGCGGCGGTGGCGTTGAAGTCCGCGCGCCGACCGAAGTCGGACGTGGCGATGAAGCCGTTCTCGTTGATCACCGCGGTGCCGGTGTCGAGCACCTTGCCGCGGGCCACCTCGAGGCGGTCGGATACCGAGTAGGCGGCGCGGGCCGCGTACCGGGTGATGTGGCCCAGCATGAGCTGCGGGTCCACGTTGCCGCGCAGCCGGAGCTGCTCGTACTCCGAGATGCGGAACTTTCGGCCGAGCGGGGGCAGCTCGAGGGTGACGCGCTTGGCGTCCTCGGGCTCGCCGATCGACACCTCGGCGTCGTACGAGCGGTACTCGGCCGTGTCGATGAGGCCGTTCGCGCCGGCCACGAACCGGGCGACGATGTCGTCGACGGTGCGGTTCGGCAGGTACACGGCCAGCGAGCCCTTCGCGCGCTCGCGATCGGCGAGCGCCTGCCGGGCGTAGCCGGTGAGCGCCGCCGGGGTGATGACGTCAGTCCACAGGGTCATCGGTCTCTCCTTCCTAGACGAAGATGAACTGGCCGGACGTGGTCGCCGAGGCGGTCACGGGGGCGGGCAGCTTGGACAGGATCACGCGGCCGTGGTCGAGGAGCGGCGCGACGATGTCGCCGCCGCCCTTGGCGACCTGCTGGTCGGTGAGCAGGAACCCGGCGAGCACCTCGGTGCCGCCGGTGCCGACCGCGTTGAACGGGACGGCCTTGCCGTCCACGAGCGCAAGCGGAGTGCCGGAAGGCAGGTAGCCCTTCGGGTAGTGGGTCGCCTCGGTCAGGGCCGAGCGCGAGATCGTCACGGTGCGCGCGGCGTCGACGCCGTGCTTCGACCCGAGCCAGGACAGGTTGCCTGCGCCGAAGGTCTCAGTCCGCGGGGTGAGATCCATGGTTTTCCCTCCTTATGTGGGATTCGTTACGGCGCAGGGGATTTCCTGCGCTACTTCTGCGGGTGGAGCTGCTTGTACAGTTCCTCGCCGGATGCGACCGTCGACAGCTTCGTCGAGCCGCCGCCCTCCTGACGTCCCTGCGTGCCGGTCGGGGCGGGCTTGCCCTTTCCGTCCGTGCCGGTGCCCTCGTTCTCGCCGTCGCCCTCCGAGCCGCCCGCGGCCTTCGCGAACGGGAGTAGCTCGGCGACTTCGGCCTTGAACGCGGCCTCGTTGCTCGGGTCGGTCGTGAGCCGCTTCGCCAGAGCGAGAGGCAGACCGGCCTCGAGGCCGTGCTGCGTCCGCTCGAGCGCGTTGGCTCGCGCCTCGGCCGTGGCCGCGCGCTGCTCGGCAGCGACGACCTTGTCGGCGGCCTGCTGCTCGGCCGTCTTCGTGGCCTGCTCGCGCTTGGCGAGGTCGGCCAGTCCGGCGACTGCTGCGTCGAGGTCGTCGACGCCGAGCTTCTTGAGCACTTCGGCGCGCTCCCGAGCGAGTCGAGAGTCGATCTTGGTGTTCAGGTCGGCCTGCGTGAACTTGGCTTCATCGGCGGGCTTCCCGGAACCTCCGGCCGGGTGACCTTCGTCTTCGGACCCGCCGAGGGCGGGCCAGACCGGGCCGCGGCTCGTGTAACCGAGGGCTCGCAGTCCGGTGACGGGGTGCAGGGGCAGGGTGTCGTGGGGCATGGTGTTCTCCGTAGCTCGTCAGCATCCGGCCGATTCTTGGTGCGCTGGCCGTCCGCGCCTACCCGCCCTCGATGGGCGGAAGTCTGTTGTCTACTCGATGATTTCGCCGGTGGTGGTCCACTTGGCGACGTACGGAGCAGGTTCGTACGTGTCCCCCGGGCGCACCATGACCGCGACGCATCGGCAGTGGTCGTGGAACTTGTCGCCGACGCTCTGGTTGCCGCGGGCGTTCGTGGCGCCGGCCCCGACGCGGGTCGCGGCGGCCTTCGAGGTGTACAGCGATCCCTTGCCGATTCCGGTGCGGGTCGCGAGCATCCGGCAGAACTTGCAGGCGTTCGCCGAGGCGTGGCGCGCCCACCGCGCGCCGGACTCGCGCTGGACGTTCGCGAGCACGGTGCGGCGGCTGCCGTTGAAGACGGTGCGCGTCGCGGTGCCCTGCAGCGCCGACACGGGATTCGACTGCAGCATCGCCCACCTCGACGACGCGGCGAGCTGCTCGACGGGGTCCGCGTCGGCCGGGACGGCGACGAACCCGCGGGTCGTGGTCGGCTGCGCGTCGTACCACTGCGTGGTGAGCACGCCGGCCGCCGTGGAGTACGGGGTAATGATCTCCGGGTACGCCTGCGAGATGAAGTCGAGCTGCTCGACGGTGTCGAGGGTGTCCATTCGGCCGGCGAGCGTCGCGAGCCGTTCGTTCGCCCTCGTCGCGAGTTCGGACAGGGCGCCCTGGAACTCAGCGACCGCCAGCGCCACTCGGGACCACCTGCTGGGCCGCCGGGGCGGGCACGGGCGGCTGTCGATCGGCGGGGATCTGCTGCGCCGCACCGTCGGGCGACGGCGGGACGGCCGCGGGCGGCGTGCCGAGCAGCTTGTCGATGATCGTCGACGAGGTGCTCGTCCGCTTCTCGGCTTCCAGCTCGGTCTGCTCGGCCTCGGACAGGCCGAGCCGCCGATAGGTGACCTTGCTGTCCTTCGGGAGGATCTCGGACTGGACGAGCTTCGTCGTGGCGTCGGCCTGCGCCGCCGGGGTCGGCGTGGTCGGGTCGAGCCAGTTCGGGGAGATCTGCGCCGCGAGCGCGCGGTCGAAGTGGGGGTCCTTGTGCAGGAGCGCGAGCAGCGCGACCTGCCGCCAGGCGCGCGTCCACATGCGCTGTCGGAGCAGGGCCCGCTTGATCAGGCGCGACTCCATGACGCGGACGGCGTCGGCGCTCGGCGGGTTGTCGGTCTGGAACCCGAGGTAGTTCCACGGGATCGCGCCCTCGGCGGACACGTGCTGCATGTAGTGCTTGACCTGGTCGATGTACGGCGTCGGCGGCGCGGGCGAGAACTGGCCGACCTGCGGCATCGGGTCGCCGGGGTTCTCGGGGCCGGGGATGAAGTTCATCCGCGACATCGCGACCTGCCACTGCTTGCGGAGCACCTCGCCGCGGGGCGAGTCCTCCTTGATCCCGAACTGTTCCGGGTCGACGCCGAGCCCGTATCGCTGCGGCGCGGTGTAGAACTCGCGGTTGATCTCCATGCCGAGCAGCGTCCGGCCGATGGCCTCGGTCAGGTACCGCACCGGGCCGGTGATCTCCGAGCGCCCGCGGATGTCCGACGGCCGTTCACGGTTCGGGAACGGCACGAGCGGCACGATGCCGAGGTGGTGGTCGTCGCGCTCGACCTCGAGGGTGCCGTCGTCGCGGCGGGTCATGGTGATCGTCGAGTTCTCGAGGTAGAGCGTCTCTGCGGTCACGGTGGTCGGGCAATCCGGGTCATGGCGCTGGACGAGTCCCGAGGACTGGACGCGCCGCCGGGGATCCCACAGCGTCGTCGCCTCCATCGGCGATTCGGCCGTGATCAGCACGGGCGGCTCGTCGGCGTCCTCGTTGCCCGAGCCGACGGCGACGAACCCGGTGCCGCAGATCAGGGCGTCGACGGTCTCGCGGGACTGCTCGACGTCGAGCGCGTTGTCCCGGTAGATCTCGTCCAGGCCGTACAGCTCGCCCTTCGGGGCGGTCGAGATCCAGTTGTCCCACTCGATGCGCTCGGCGAGGACATCGACGACGGTGCCGGGGACGCCGACGAACACGTCGAGTTCCGCGAGGTGCGGCGGCACGGCGATGTCGAGGTTCCGCGCCTTGTGCTTGCCCTCGTACAGCTTGTACTTGCCCTCGTTCGCCGGGCGGACGCGTTCGAGCTGGGCGCGGAGCTTCCCGAGGGTGGTGTTCTCGGCGTCGCTCAACTCGTCGACGGCGGTGAGCGGCACGAACGGATCGGTCATCAGAACACCGCCTTTCTGCGTTTCCGGGGCGCGCCGGCACCCTTCGCGAGGGCGTCCGTGCGGGCCTTCCAGGCCATGACGGCCGCGTACGCGGCGTCGATCTTGTCCGGGCTGTCGGGGTACTTCTTGTAGATCAGGTACCCGCTCGCGACCGCGCGCCGCCGCGCGTTGAGCACGTGCCGGGCGAGGTTCGTCGCGCCGTCGTGGGTCATCTCGCGGTTGACCACGGCGAGCCGCAGCCGCTCGACGTACTCGACGACGCGGGAGTCCTTACCGCGTGGCCACGCCATGATCGGGTGGTCGTGCGAGGCCTTCACACGGAGCCGCCGCCCGTACGCCGCTTCCCACTTCGCGATCCACTCGGTCCAGCCGGACGGGTCCGCGTAGAACCCGACCACCTGGTAGTCGTCGAAGCAGCGGCGGACCTCGCGGTCGATGTCGATCGGGTTCGGCGCCCAGTCGCGGCCGTCGGCTGGTCCCTGCTCCCAGACCTTGATCTCGAACAGGTGCCCGTCCTCGACGCGGCACCCGATGAGCGCGGTCGCGTCGGCCTTGCCGCGGTTGCGGCCCTTCGAGCCGTCGAAGCCGAGGACGATCGTGTCGCCGGTGGCGATGACCTTGTCGGCGCGGGTGCGGTCGTTCCACGCAGGCTGCGAGAGCCACGAGTCGGTCGCGTGGGTGATCTGGTTCAGGTAGAACCGGCGCGCGTCCTGCGGGTCAGTCGCGGGGTCCCAGATCTCGGCGATGATGCGGTCGATGTCGACCCAGCCGCCCGCCTCCTCAGCGCTGTCGCCGTAGGCGTAGAGCAGGCCGGCGCGGAGGCTGTCGCGGTCGGCGAGGTCGGTGTCCGGCGGGGCCTCGCGGTGGTCGTAGAGCAGCCCGTCGTCGAGCGTGCGGCCGGCCTGGATGTCGGACCAGTACGAGGCGGACTTCTCGGCGACCGAGTTGTCGCCGGGCAGGTACGCGTTCGGCGTCTCGATCGTCCGCCCGCCGATCTTGCCCGCGTTGCGGCGGAGGACGTCGGCGAGGCGGCGGCCACCGTTCGACGGCACCCACTGCTCGGTCTGGTCCATCGCGGCGAACACGGGCCGGTTGCCCTCGCGGGTGCGGGCCGCCGAGGTGACGAACTCGATCGAGCCGCGGGGCAGCGCGACGAACGTCTCCATCGGGTCGACGCCCGGGTAATTCTCGAGCACCGGGCCCTGCCGGAGCATCTCGAGGAGCGGCTCGTAGCTGTTCGCGGTCTGGTCCTCGGACACCGCGGCCAGTTGCACCTTCGGAGTGCGGACCGTGCGCCACGGCCGGCCGACGGGGCGACCGTCGGCGTCCCACCCGTCGGGGACGATGTCGGCGAGGCCCTCGAGCGCGGCGAGCGCGCCCATCAGCGGGCTCTTGCCGTGTCCCTTCGGCCGGGACCAGACGCCGCGGCGGTACCGCAGTCGGCCCGTGACCGGGTCGAGGCGGTACCACTGCAGGACGAACTGCGCCTGCTCGCGGGTGAGCCGCAGCGGCGCGTACTCGTCGTTGTCGGGCTGCGCGAGGTTCTCGGTGATCCACTCGAGCGCGTACCAGCCGAGCGTCGGGAACTCGCCGGGGAAGTTCGGCCGCCAGGGCATGTCAGTCGACGGCGCGGAGGTCGCCGTAGCCCGTCGCGGTGCCGGACGCGCCGCTCGGCGGTGTGCTGCGCTTCGCCTCGGCGTCGTCGGCCGCCGCGAAGGTGATCCGTAGGCGGGCGCGGTCCTCCGGCGTGGCGCCGAACTTCGCGACGCGCAACCGCAGCTCGGCGGCGTGCTTGAGGTCGCCATCGACGACCGCGGCGTGCAGCCGGGCGGTGATGAGCAGCTCGGACCAGTCGGTGCTGGTGAACTCGGCAGAGAGCGGGCTGTCGCCCCACATCTTCCACCAGCGGCGGGTCTCCGCCGGCCACGGGACGCGCTGCCGCTTCCCGGTCTTCGCGTTGCGCTCCCAGATCTGCGGCAGCGTGGGCTGCTTGACCGGCTCGGCGACGATCACGCGCAGCGCGGCGTCGGGCTTGTTGCGCCGCGCGCGGGACGCGGCGGGCTTCGGAGTGGGTCCTCGTCCAGCCATCACGAGCACCTCCTCACGGGCGAATCGAAAGTTGAAATTGAAAAAGTCCCAGACCTGTACGTTTCCCGGGCGCCTATGCCACGGGTGGCCTCGCGGGGCGCCTTGAGGGGTTCCCCCCCTGGGTGCTTCGTTTGAGGCCGGGGTGCGGCTCGCTGGGGTGTCGGGCGTTGCGGGCTTGGCGGCGTCGGCCGCGGGCTGCCTCGGCGCGGCTCTTGGCGTCGTGGCAGGGGTTGCACGCTGTCTGGCAGTTCTCGTCGGTTTCGTCGCCGCCTTCGGCGATTGGAACGATGTGGTCGAGTACGTCTGCTGCGCCGGTGCATTGTGGGCCGCGGATCTTGCAGCGGTGTCCGTCGCGAGCGAAGACGCGTCGTCTGCGTGCTCGATGCTCGGGTGTGCTGGTCCTGCTGGGCCCGCCGCTGGTGTAGCTCACCGGGGGTTTTACCAGGTGTAGGGCTGGTAGTTGGTCGTGGCGTGCGCGTTGACGGTGTTCTCGACGTTTGTGCTGGTCGTCGATGCTTCGCCGTCGGTGCTGCTGTCAGCGATGTCGACGAGTTCGTTGGTCTCGTTCGTGTTCGCTTCGTCGTGCTCGGCAGCGTTTGCACTGTCGCTGTTCTCGGCGTTTGCGCTGGTGCTGTCGTTGCTTCGCGTGTTTCGTGTGGCCATTGCTGTTCGCTCCTTGCTTCGTTCGCTTCGCACTGTGCGTTTGGCGTGTGAGCGGAAGCTGTTGTTGCTGTTGCTGTTTGGCCTGTCGAGTGTGTGCGTCGCATGGGGTGCGGTGTGCTCAGATTGTTCGTATCAGGTTGTGTATCAGCGTGTTTCACTTTGCTGCGTGTGGTTCTTGTGCGCTTCGCTCGCGGTGGCCCTTGCTGTTGCAGGGTGTGCCGTGGTTCGTGCGCTGGAAGGGTTGGCGTGTTGGGTGATGACGAGACCCCCGGTCTTCGCCAGGCAGGAGGGTGGCGTAGATCGGGGGTCTCGTCGGAGGTGGGGGGTTCACCTCACGCCGACGGCGTCCAGCCTATCGGGAGGGTGTCGGGTTTTGTCAAGTATGACGCGCCGTTCTGGCGTGTTGTGCACGCCGTTCAGGGCAGGCGTGCGTGGGCTCGGGTGCGGCGGCGCTGCCTCGGGAGGAAGGCGTCGAGGACGTCGCCGCAGCGGTAGAGGTGTTCGACGGTGCCGCGGGTGCGGCCGGGGACCTTGCCGCGGACCTCGAGGGGCCGGCGGCGGCGGGTCAGTTCGTGGATGGTCTTCGGGCGGACGGTGAGGCCGAGGCGGGCCTCGACGATGTCGACGAGTTCGGCGGCGGTGAACAGGCGGTCGCGGAGGGCTCGGTCGACGCGTTGGTCGTTGGTGGCGCGGTCGATAGTGGCGGAGCAGGTGCGGCAGGTGATCGGGTCGTCTTCGGGGCGGGCCCAGAGGTCGCCTGCGCAGTCGGGGCAGGATCCGACGTAGCTGGGTGTGCGGGGGCGGTCGACGACGGCGATCGCGCGGTCGATGGCGTAGAGGATCTCGTCGTAGCCCTGGGCGCCGTCGGGCATGAGGGCGAGGCCGCCGGTGTGGCGGGATTCGGCGAGCCAGGCGGCGGAGGCCTTGATCGTGAGTCGGTCGGGGAGGTCGTCGAAGGTGCGGGCGGTCGCGATGGCGCGGGCCCACGAGGCGAGGGTGTTGGCGAGGTCCCAGGCGATATCCGAGGCGGCGGGGTGGAACGGGAACGGGCGCTCTTTGGCCTTGCCGGTGGAGACGAGAGGCTCGGCGGCGTGGCTCGTCTGTCGGGTGACGGTCTCGTCGAGGGCGTCGGCGAGCCAATCGGTGACGACGGTAAGGCGCGCGGTGAGCTTGTCCTGTTCGGGATGGGTGACGTACAGGTAGTCGGTGTTCGCGCGCATCAGGGCGTGGCCTCCGGGTCGGTGTGGGTGATGGTGAGCGCGACGCCGGGCTGCTCGTCGCGTTCGGCGATGCGTTTCGTGGCGTGGACGTCGACGATCTGGGAGTCGTCGATCCAGGCGATGCTGGTGCCGGCGTCGAGGATGGCGCGGAGGAGCTTGTCGACGTCGGGCTTCTTGGTGGCCGCCGGTGTGGGCTTCGTCTTCGGGAGCGCCTTGGGGCGGGGCATGACGAACTCGGCGCGGATCGTGACGGGGCCGTCGATGGGGGCGGGGACGTTCTCGCCGAGGGTGAGCGCGACGACTGCGCGCCAGGGTCCGACGGCCTTCGAGGACTCGACCATGATGCCGCGGCCGACGTGGCGCTTGGAGCCTTGCGGGGCGGGGCGGCCGGGGACGAAAACGGTGTAGGTGGTCATGCGTGCCGCCGCTCGAGAGGAGCGACCAGCAAGGGAATTGCTGGCTTGCTGGTCGACCAGCGAACAGGCTGCGAATGTGCGAGTTTCTCGCGCATGTGATGAATGACATTTTTTGATAACAAATACATAACTAATACCCCTTGAGCTGCTCGTTATTGCTTCGTGATGTTCCGTTACCGTTCCGTGACAGAACGGGGCTCGATTCCTGTTCGCTGGTCGACCAGCAAGCCAGCAATTCGATTTCGAGGGTTTGCGGGTTCATGCTCGGACCGCCTTGTAGAGCACGCCGGGACGCCCGCCCTTGCGGGTCGGCTCGATCTCCTCGCGCTCGAGGAGCCCGTTCTCGGTGAGGCTGTCCAGCGCGGTCTGCACGTAGGGCCGCTGCGCCTTCGAGACACCGGACAGGACGTCGCGCCGCGGGACCGCACCGTCGTGCTGGCCGACGATCCGCATGACCCGCTGCTCGGTCTCCGCGATCCGCGCGCCGTCGATCTCCTGCGCCGTGACCTTCGCGCCGACCTGCTCGGCACCGCGCTCCTGACCGCGCTTCTCCGCGGCCTGCAGGCGACCGATCTCCATGGCCTCGACGAGCCGGTTGCGGGTGAGGAACGACATCGCGACGACGACCCCGGCGAGGTCCCAGTCGTCGACGGTGACGTGGTCGCGGCCGTCGAGGATCCCGAGCGCCGCGGCGACCTTCTCGCGGGCGTACATGGTGTGGCCGTCGAGCGTGTCCGGGTTGTCGGGGTCCTCGATGAAGTCGACGTTGCGGGCGCGGCGCAGTCGCTCGTTCCAGATCTCGCGGAGCGCCTCCGGGCAGACGTCGATGGTGTGCCCGCCGTCCGGCCACCACTCGGGGCGGAACGGCTCGCCGCGTTCGTCGCGTTCTCCGATCCGGGACAGGATCCGGCCGTCGTAGCGGACGGGGTCGCCGATGCGGTGGTCCACGGACGGGGCCCAGATGAACCGCTGCGGGGTGCCTCCGTCGGCGCCGGCGAACAGTCCGGCGGCGCGCTTGGGCTGGACGCTGACGACGCCGGTGAGCCGGTAGCCGTGCGCGGTGAGCCGGAGACGCTTCTCCATCGTGGAGTAGGAGAACGCGATCGTCTCGCCGCTGAATGCCTGGCGGAGCACCGAGTCGATGGTCGACGACTGGCGGCCGCTGATGGCGGTGAGCATGTCGACCTCGGGGACGTCGAGGAGCACGGACCGGCGGGCCCACACGAACTCGGTCTGCTTGGTCTCCTTGTCGGTGACCATGCCGCCGAAGAGCTGCCCGACGCCTTCGCCCGATCCGGCGCCCGCGGTGTAAATCGAGGGGTGCTGGTAGAGGCGGGCCGCGACCCCGGCGGCGAGACCCTTCCCACCGGACGACGGTGCGACGATCCCGGCGTACAGGTTCAGCGAGCCGGTCGGGCTGTGCGAGGGGCCGTCGGCGTCGGGGTTGTGGATCCCGGGCAGGTACACGTCGTGGGGTACGGCGGCGAGCACGCGCATGATGACGACGGCGAGGGTGGCCCACGGGCTCGCGGTGCCGGCCAGCGCCGCGGCGTACACCGTGGCGAGGCTCGGCCGGGCCTCCCAGAAGTCGCCTTCGATCTGCGCGACGAGCGCGGCGTACTCGGGCTCTGTGGCGGTCATAAGCACCGAACCGGCGGTGTCCCCTGAATCTTCGGGTGTGACATCGGCGTGAAACGGTCTATCACCGATGTCACACCCCTCGTCGAAAGGGGCGGTGACCTGCTGATTGTCCGGTTTCTGGCGTGCGGTTGAGGGTGCGGCGAGGGCGCGGAGCCGGTCCAGCTCGTGCGCGGACCGCTCGAGGTAGGCGTCCTCGGCCGCGTAGTCGCGGTGCTCGTGGCCGCCGAGTTCCTCGGCGACGCGGGCATCGCTCATCGCGGCGACCTCGCTCTCGCCGTACCGGATGGCCTGCTCGACCTCGAACCGCGCGACGGGCCGGGTGTCGCCGCCGCGGGCGCACAGCGCGGCGAACCGGGCACCGAGTTCCCGCTCGGCGCCCGCTGCGTCTGCGCCGGTGAAGCATCCATGGCGGCGCGCTGCGGCGATGCGGACGGCCTGGGCGACGAGCCACGGGTGCCGGGCGTGCGGCTGGTCGCCCGCCCATCCGCGGACCATGTCGTCGGCGTACTTGCACGCCTGCTGGCCGCTCTGCCGGTACGACCACGTGGACGGCGCGGACACGACCTCGCCGGTGGTGGGGCGGTCGGAGTCCATCGGCGCGACGCCGGCGCGGGTGAGGGCGGCGTCCAGCTCGGCGACGGTGAGCGGGACACCGGTGCCGCGGATCGCGGACGTGGGTACCGGATCGGCGGGGTCCTTGTGGTTCGTCGTCCCCGGGGCGCGGAGCACGCGCGGGAGGTCGAAGACGCTGTCCGCCTTGACGCCGTGCGCCGCAGCGCTGGCCTGGACGAGACGGCCGTGCCGCTTGAGCATCGCGACCGCCGTGGCGCGCTTCTCGTCGGTGTCGAGCACGGTCGCCGGGTCCTGGTGGTCGAGGATCCACACGGGCTGCACGCCGTGCCCGGAGAGGGTCATGAACACGGGCTCGGTGCCGTAGGCGTCGGTGAGGTCGTCGATGATCGCGTTGATGGTGTCGTTGTCGCCGGACTTGCCGTCGCCGAAGTCGAGGTCGGCCCAGACGGCGCACCAGCGGCCGACGGTCTTCTCGGTGGCGCGCCGGTTGTCGTGCGGCGGCTCGGCGATCTCGTTGACGCCGTACCAGACGTCACTGCCGACGAGCCCCGCAGCGAGGGCGGGGACGATGCCCGGGGTGACATGGTGGTTGATGACGCCGGGCGCGCCGACCTGCTTCTGCATGATCGAGGTCCACTGGCGGTGTCCGAGGAGCGCGACGACGTCGGCGAGGCCGAGTTCCTGCCCGGCGTGGGTGGTGCTGTCGGCGTTCGTCACGCGGTGCCTCCGAGGTCGAGGGTGGGTGCCTGCAGGCGGGTGCGCAGGGACAGGTTGAGGTAGTCGGCGTTGAGGTCGATGCCGACGTAGCGGCGGCCGTGCCGCGCGGCCGCGAGGCCCGTGGTGCCGGAGCCGCTGAACGGGTCGAGCACGGTGCCGCCGGGCTTGCATCCGGCTTGGATGCAGCGTTCGGCGAGCCGGACGGGCATGGTGGCGAAGTGCGCGCCGGGGAACGGCTGGGTGGCGATCTCCCACACGTCGCCCGGGTTGCGGCCCTTCTCGTGGAACTTGCCGTTGCGCTCGCCGGTCGGGCCGAAGTTGGTCTGCGGCTTCGTCCGGGGCGGGGTCGCTTCGGCGCGGCCCCACGGCTGCGCGATGCTGTTCTCCTTGTTCGTCGCGCCGGAGCGGGAGCGTCGAGAAAGCGCCCGGTCGCCGTCGTACTGCTCACGGATCGCGTCGAGGTCGAAGTGGTACCGCTGGCTCTTGGTGAGCATGAACAGGTGCTCGTGCCGGGAGCTGAGCCGGTCGGTGACGCTCTCGGGCATGGCGTTCGGCTTCGACCAGATGACGTCGTTGCGGAGGATCCACCCGTCGTCCTGCAGTGCGAACGCGACGCGCCACGGGATCCCGCGCAGGTTCTTCGGCGTGATGTCCGTCGGCCGACTCCGCGACTTGGTCGGCTGCACCTCGGTCCGGGCCTGCCCCGCGGTCCACGAGCTCTCACCGACGGTGCGCACGCCGCCTTGCGTGGCGTAGCTGTCGCCGAGGTTCAGCCACAGGGTGCCGTCGTCGGCGAGCACGCGCCCCAGCTCGCGGAACAGGCGCACCAGCCGCTCGACGAACAGCCGCGGGTCGGGCTCGGCGCCGTGCTCGGCGTACTTGTCCGGGTGGTCGTCGTCGAGGTAGGAGCGGAGGCCGAAGTACGGCGGGCTGGTGACAATGCAGTCGACCGAGCCCGTGTCGAGGGTGCGGGCCACGGTGAGCGCGTCGCCGAGGTGCAGGGTGACCGAGTCGTCGGCGAAATACGGCGCCGGCACGGCGGTCTCCTCCTTCTCGGGTTCGGGGCGGGGCTCGTCGAGCAGCGCGCGCCGCTCCTCCGCGGTGAGGGCTTCGGCCCAGGCGATGAGGCGGCGGTGCGTGATCCGCGCGATGCGCACGGGCTCGGTCCGGTTCCAGCTCGCGACGTGCCGGCCGTCGACGTGCATCCGCTCGACCGGCTGATAACCGGGCTTCCCGCAGTAGGTGGGGCAGGTGTCGTGGAAGGTGCGCGGGGTGGGTTCGTACCAGCGTCGGACGATCGCGCCCTTCTCCGCCCAGACGACGGTGGTGAAGGCGTCGCCTCCGCTGCGGTGCGCGGTGCGGATGTTGTCGAGGGCCTGCGGGCGGCCGGCGACGACGTCGCGCATCATCCAGTCGTGCATGAGGGAGTCGACGACCGCGTGCTCGTCGTCGGTGAGCACGACGGCCCGCTTCCGGGCGCTCATGGTTGTTGGTCTCCTTGGATCTGGACGTCGAGGTCGAGGACCGCGGGGCCGGATGGCTCGGCGTCGTAGTCGGGCATGGGCGCGGACCCGAGTTCGCGGGTCTCGTTGCTGATGTAGGGGCGGGGCGGCTTTCCCGAGGCGAGGTGCCAGACGGGCCACGCCGGGCAGGACCAGTGGTGTCCCTGGGTCGGCGGGTGCATCTCGCAGACGAGGCACCGACCCAGGGCGACGAGCTGGTCGGTGGTCCACATGCGGGGTTGGTGGTCGGCGCGCCGAGGGTGATGAGCGCGCTGCGCGAGTACATCTCGACGGTGACGGTGATGTCCTCGACCTGGTACCAGGTGCCGATGTAGAGGATGGTGAGGTCGCCGCGATCGGGGCGGGTCTTCGCGAGCCACCCGCCGAGCCCGCCGGGATCGGAGACGACCGTGAGCGTCGCCCTCACCGGGTTCGGCGGGTCCCCGATGGTGGTGTCGGCGACGGTCCGCGGCAGGACGGTGATGTCGATCTGGTCGCCGCTGCGGGTGTGCAGGGTCGCGAACTGCACGGGCGGGGCCGGTGCGGGCGGCGGGGCGATGACGTCGATGAACTCGGCGATCTCGGTGGCGCCGCGCGCGAGGACGATGAGCTGGCGGAGCAGCTCCGCCGGGACGGCGACCATGTCGTGCGCGTTGCTGCCGGCGATGGGCTTGAGGCGGGCACCGTCGAGGATGCTCTCGGCGGTGGTGATGGCGCGGCGCGCGGTGAGGCTGGTGACGGATGCGGTCATGGCGGGTCACAACTTTCGGAGCGAGTAGTAGTCATCGGGAACGGTGATGATGTGGAAGCAGGCGAGGCAGATCGTCTTGTTGCCGCGGTAGGCCTTGGCCTCGGCCTCGATGTAGTCCACGCACCGCTGGCAGATCGGCTCGTGAACGGGGTTGTCTCCCAACATGTGCACGAGAGCGCAGGGGTAAACGGTGAGCATCCAGGTCGCGGCGTCGTGCGGCCAGTGCGGGGCGCGGTCCGGTGCGCCCCACGCGCAGGGGATCTCGGCGTGCCACATCGTCTCGAGGTCGACGTCCGGCGAGGCGGTCGTCGACGTGGCGGGTTCGGCCGGCGCGGTCATGGCGCCGATACCCCGGCGAGTTCGGTCCACCAGCACGAGCGGCACGCGCGGATCCCTTGGGCCCGGACCGCGACGACGGTGTCGTCGCCGCACTCGGGGCACTCGGTGATCGCGCGGCTGCCGTGCTGGTACGCCTCGGGGTGGCTCGGGTCGAGGTCCGCGTACTCGTACGGCTCGGGGCGATCCGGGCCGTCGGCGGCGTAGTCGTTGCCGTACAGCTCCTCGCGGGTGCTCACTGGCCGGCCTCCGCATCGTCGGCGTCGGCGAGCGCGTCGCCGATGAGGTCGTGCAGCGGGCGGAGTCGCGCGGGGCCGGCGTGGCCGAGGATGTGCCACCCTTCGGCCGCCGGGTCGGTGCCGTGCTCGGGGAACGGGGTGCCGACCGGGGCGACCCAGAACGGCGAGCCCTCCGGGATGTCGAGCTTCCGGGTGACCGTGGCCTCGGCGACGCCGTCAGCGCGGTGCGTCGTGGTGATGGTGAGCGCGCGGGCGTTGAGCTTCTCGACGTGGGGCCGGAACCGGGTGTGCGTCGACGACAGCAGGCGCATGTCGGCGTCGTAGATGGAGATCCGGGCGGCGCGGCGCTTGGCGGCGCGGTGCTTCATCTTCGGGAAGTGGCGCGGGGTGCGGGGCTTGCTCATCGGTCCGCCTCCGCCGCGTCGTCGGCGGTACCGACGGCGTCGTGGCCCTCGCCGGCGAGCAGTCGGTCGACGGAGTCGCGCCCCTTGGCGATGACGGTGTTCGCGCGAGCGGCCTCGGACGCCTTGGCGAAGAACGGGTCACGGAGTGCGGTACGGCGCGCGGACTGCCCGCGGCGAATGGCCTCGTTGACGGCTTCCTGAGTCACGGGGCCGCCGAACTCGATCCGGTTCGTGACCGCGCCGCCGCCGCGGCCGGGCTCGCCCATCGGCGACGGGGTGCCACCGCCGAAGCCGGACGGTGCTCCCGCTCCCCCGCTGCCCGCGCCGAAGCCCCACGCGGGAATCCGGGCGGCCGCGGACTCGGCGCGTAGCGCCGCCGACAGGGTGGACGCGGCGGCCTGGTCGGCGCGGACGGTGTGGATGTGCGCCCACTTGTTGAACCGCTGCGCGTGCTCGGCCGCGGCCTGGGCGCGGCGTGCTGCGGCCTCGGCGCGCCGGGCGTAGTGGACGGTGCCCGCGCAGGCCGCAATGGCGACGGTGAGGGCGATCCAGGTGATGACCTGGGGGATGGTGATCTGGTCGAACATGGTTGTCTCCTTGAGGATGCCGATGTGGCGTGTTGTAGAAGCCATAACGGGCAGGGGAAATTACTGTTCGTCGGAGCGGCGGACCTCCGTGCCGCGGAATGCGATCCACACGCCCCATCGCCACAGCGAGATGGACGCGATGAGCGAGTTCCAGTGCCGGGTGGCGTACGAGCTGGCGGTCCAGGTGGCGGTGGTGAAGATTCCGTAGTCGCCGTACTCGAGCGCAACCTCGATGACGCCGCCGGGGCCTGCGTCGGGGTCGCGGACGTCGCCGATGTGCCAGGCGACACGGTCGCCGTCGTGCTTGCGGTACGCGAGGAGCTTGCGGAGCTTCATCGCCGGGCTCCTGCTCGGGTGGTCTCGGTGAGGGTGATCTGCCACGTCGAGCTGTCGCGCTGGTCCCGGGCCGCCTGCGTGGTGATGGCGACGTGCGCGTCCTCCGACCACTGGCTCTCGGTTGCGTCGACGAACTGCCGGAGGTTCGCGAGGGTGAGCGGGCCGTAGCCGCTCATGCTCGTGGTGCGGGTGGTCGTGGTCTCAGGCACGGGCCACCGCCTGAACGATCTTGGTGCTGAGTTCCTCGGCGACGAGGCCGGTCACCTTCGCCTTCACCTGCTCGACGGCTTCCTGCGCGGCCTCGGCCAGCTCGCCCTTGAGCGCGCTCTGTGCGGCCACCCGGGCGACGTACTGCGCGTACGGCATCGCACCGTCGCGGGCATACGTCTGGGTCTCGCCGCGGCTGTTGACCTTCCGGTTCAGCTGGTCGCCGATCTCCTTGACGATCAGGGCGCGGAGCGTCGTCGGTTCCCCAACGGGCTCGCCCCACTGGTTGGTCTTGCGGATGTCGCCGGCGATGACCTCGTCGATGATCTCGGCGACGCGGGTCTTCGCGCGCTCGGTGACGGCCTTCACGACGACGTCGCGCATTTCGCGTTCCATGGAGTGTGCGAGGCGGTCGGCGACCAGGCCGGCGAGGTTCGCGGGGAGGTCGAACTGGCCGCCCTCCTCGGTCCATTCGCCGTCGTGGTCCTGGTAGTGCTCGGTCCAGCCGATCTGCTCGAGGATCTTCTTCTCGTCGATGACGATCTGGACGGGGACGTTGAGGTTCTCGTGGGTGGGCATGGTCATTTCTCCTGGTGGTGGTTGTGGTGCTGGTCTGCGGGGTGGCGATTCTTGAGCCACCAGACCAGCCAGAACGCCGCGCCGATCGCGGCGAGCAGTGCGATCGCGTTACCCATGGCCGGCGTCCTCCTGGAAGTAGGCGCCGGTTCGGAGCCGCATCTGCCGGCGGGCCAGGTTGCCCTGCCCGGCGGCGCTCAGCTCGTCGAACGTCGGCCCGGCGAGGGTGTGCACGGTGTCCCACGTGCGGCGCGCGAGGTCGTAGTCGTCGGCGGTCGGCGTCTCGGGGAGGCGCGTCGCGGCGACCGCGAGAAGACCGTGCGCGACGGCAGCAAGTAGCTGCGGAACCGATCGGTCGTCGGGGCTCTCGTAGACCGCGGGCACGATGAGGCGCTCGGCGGCGGCGAAGTGCTCGGCGGCGTTCACCGGGCCACCGCCGAGGCGGTGCGCGGCGTCGGCCGCGGCCCGGGCTTCGGCACCGCCGACGTGTCGAGCAGACCCCGCGCCCGTGCCTCGTCGAACGGGACCGGCGTGCCCGTCTCCGGGTCGTAGACCTTGTTCTCGGTGACCGCGTACTCGACGACGTCGCCCGTGGGGCGCCGGCCGGACGAGCGGGGGACGGTGCCGTTGTCGATGTAGTCGGCGAACTCCTCGGCGACGTCGATCACCTCGCCCGCGCTCGGGTGGAAGCGGCGGGCCTTGGCGCGGTCGCCGGCCCAGTCGACGGCGAATTGCAGAGCAACGGTGCGCGATTCGACGGTGCTCATTCGTCGTCCCCGTCGTCTACCGTCTCGGCGATGCCGGCGTAGGCGCCGATCTCGAGGCCGATGTTGTGCAGGTAGGGCGGGCTGCTGAGCTTGTACATTCCGGCGACCGCGGCGCGCGGGCTGTTGTAGTCGACGGTGATCCGCACCGGGTGGCTGGTGTCGTCGCCCTTGAGGGAGACGAGCATCGTCGCGGTGAGCGTCGACGCGTACTCGGGGGTCTTCTTGTTGTGGCGGAACGGGTTACGCATGGTTCTTCTCCTGGTGGTGTGGTGGTTACGGGGTCAGGCCGAGGACCGTGGCGGCCTCTTCGACGCGGTCCCAGTTCGTGCGGTCGTCGCCGTGGCGGTCGGGGTGCGCTGCAGCGCGCGCGGCGCGGTGGGCCTTCGCTGCGGCCTCCGGGTCGCGGAGGATGATCGGCTCGGGGACGCCGCTGCCGAGGTACAGGACCTTCGCGGCCTCGGCGCGGCTCATTCCTGCTTCGACGGCCGCGGTGCCGGCGCCAAGCTGCTTCCAGCCGGTGTACTGCCGGTCACCGGGCGTGATGCCGTAGCGGTCGAGCTTCCGCAGGGCCTCCATGCCGAGGACGATCGCGCGGAGGTTGTCCCGCCAGTCGGTGAACCGGTCGCAGGGGAACGACAGCGCGCCCTGTCGAGTGGCGTCGACGTTGAGGATCACGCCGGGGTGCTCGGGTCGGCTGTTCGCGCGGGGCAGTCCATCGAGCCGGAAGTCCTGCTCGCGCATCGCGATCTGCAGGACCGCGGGCGCGTTGTCAGCGTTCCCGCGGTTGCGGGGGCCGAGGTGCCAGAGTTCGCGGTCGAGCTGGTCGAGGGTGATGGACCAGTTCGCGGTGAACGGTGAGACCTTGCGGTCGCGGGTGAGGCTGCCGGGCCACGCCTCGATGGGGCGGAGCCGCAGGCCCTTCGGGTAGTCGGCCATCAGAACACCTCCGGCTTCGTCTGCGCGGCGCGGTTCTTCGCGAGCCACGTGTCGAGGTCGGCGGAGAGGCCGGACTTGTCGACGATGTCGACCGTGTGCGCGGCGCTGTGCGGCGCGACGTGCACGTGGTCCCGGTGGAGGGCGCGCGCCGCCGCGTCGAGAACGTGCTCGGCGACCTTGCGCGCCGGGTCGTCGCCCGCTCCGAAGCGGACGGGCACGCTCATCGCCGATGCTGCGGCGTCGAGCACCTCGGCCGGCCACTCGCCGCGGTGCGTGAGGAGCCCGACCCGGGCCGCGTGCGAGACCCGTGCGCGGATCGTCTCGAGCGACGCGCGGGCGACCCGGGCATCGACGACCGCGGACGCGGCCTTCTTCGCGGTGACCTGGTGGTGATGCTCGGACTCGGCAAGCAGCCACCGGGCGCGGTCCTCGAGCTGTGCCACGTCGGCGAGCCAGGCGTCGGCCACCGCGTTCGCGGTGCGCTGGCCCAGCCACCGCTGCTCGGCGATGAGCCACTCGGCCAGCGTGCGGGCCTCGTCGCGGTCGATGAGGGCGACCGTCCCGACCGGCGCGGTCACTTCGACTCTCCCGCCTGCTCGGCGGCGACGCTCTCGCGGATGTCGGCGCGGGTCTTCTCGATCAGGCGCGCCTTGTCGGCGGCGGGGAGGTCGTCCCACGGCGGGGACAGGACGGTCTTCATCGCCGGGGGGAGCTGCGAGCGCAGGATCTCCCAGGCGGTCATGGCGAGCGTGCGGGCGGCGAACTCGAGCTGCGCGAGGATGTCCTCCGCAGGCTCGAGATCGGGGGTCTGGTCGGTCATCGTCTTCTCCTGGTGGTGGGTGGTGAACGGGTCAGCGAGCGAGGGTGAAGGCGCTGGTCGGTACGGGAAGCACGGTGCGCCCCTTGATCGCGCGGCACGCGGCGCGCATCGCCTCGGTGTGCGTGGGGTAGCGCCGCCACCGGCGGGGCGCGGGGCGCCGCCACGGAGGCATGCGCACGGTGCTCGGGTCGCGCAGGTCGTGGACGATCCAGCCGCCGGCCGGAACACGGGCGGCGCGGATCGCCATCACCGGCGCCGAGCGTTCCCGGGCGGTCATTCGACGATCCGGTCGGCGAAGTGGGCGGGCGGGGTCCAGCCGCGCTCGAGGAGGTAGTCGACGAGGTTGGCGCCGATCTTCCAGGCGTCGATGTCCTTCGCGCCCTCGGTATATCCCCGCTCGGCGAGGCTCACAAGGTCTTCGTAGACGGCCTGCTCGGTGTCGGCGCGCCGGGCGTAGCTCGCGGCGTCGTCGTGTCCGTCGGTGCGGAGCTGCCGGGCTACGTCGTGGAGTCGGTTGTGCGCGTATCCAATATCGCGGCGCTCAATCTTGCTCATGGGGGTGGTGCCTCCTGCTGGTGTCAGTGGGTGAACTTCGCGCCGCTGCTCCGGCGCTTCTTCGCGGCGGCCCGGGCCGCCGCCTGCGCCGCGATCTCCTTGTCCAGCGCGCTCCCCCACGGCACCCGCCCGGCGATCCCCTCGAGGGCGAGCAGCGCGGGCCGCAGCTCGAGGTACAGCTCGGGGTGGCGCTCGACGACGCGGGACAGGAGCTTCTGCGCGCGGGCCGCCCCGTCGGCGAGGGCCTGCGCGCGGTTGAACAGGGCGCGGGCCTTGAGGACGGGCGCGGCCATCCAGATCTGCTTCTCGTGCTGGAAGGTGGCGTGCACGCCGGGGATCCCGACGTCGGAGAACGTGATCTCGCGGCGCGCCTTGATCTCGGTGGTCTCCGACATCGGGGTCTCCTTCGGTTCGTGGTGGAGCGGGTGGCCGCGGCCCAGCAGAGGTTTCGAAGCCGGTCTGCTGGGCCGCGACTCGATCAGTAGGGCGGCTGCCCGCCGGTCTGCTGCTGCAGGCCGGCGATGATGGCCTGCTGCGTGGCGGCGGGCATCCGCGCCCAGGTGTCGGCGTCGACTCCGCTGCCCGCCGGGGGCTGCGCGGGGATCTGACCGGCCTGCGGTACCTGCGCGGCGGGCGGGGCCTGCTGCACGGGCTGCTGGACCGTGGGGGTCTGCTGCCCCGTCGGGCCACCGAGCAGCGGCGGCTCGACGTAGCTCGCCGCGTACATCCGGCGCGGGTTCTGCGGGTTCCGCGACTCCGGGTCGGTCCCCACGTACTGCACGGTCAACTGACCGCCGAGGCGGTCCGCCTTCCCGAGGCCGCCGTCGATCAGCGCGGCGTACATGCTGGCGTGCTTCGCCTCGACGGTGGCCCAGATCTTCACGTTCCCGTCGTCGGGGTAGTCGAAGTGCGCGGGCACGCCGTCGCGCTGGCACTCGAGCAGCACGTAGATCTGCATCTTCGGCCGCTGCTTGGTCTCCTTGTCCCAGAAGTCGGGCTCGTTCGTCGGCACGCCGCGCACGCCGTCGTAGACGGTGGCCTGCTGCTCCTCGGAGATCTTGATCAGCGTCCCGGTGTAGGTGTCGCCGATCTCCTTGAACTTCGCGTTGGAGCCCGAGACGGGCTGCAGAAGGGGCATCGTTATCTCTCTTTCCTGGTGTGGGGGTTACAGATTCGCGGCGTACACGGGCACGCCGAGGTTCTCGGCGAGGTCGTCGATGACCGTCGACCAGGTCGCGCGGATCACGTGGTCGAACGGCTGGGCCTCGAGAGTCAGGCGCGGGTTGCCGCCGTTCACGCGGAACCGGAACCAGCACGTCACGTCGACCGGCGGGAAGTCCTCGAACGGCGCGGCGCGGAACGTGATCGTCGTCGGCACCTCGAGCTGCGCGGAGCGGCCTGCGGTCGCCGACACCTCCTCGGCGTAGGTGAAGACCTGCGAGCCGTTCGCCCGGTTGGGACGGGACTCGAACCGGGCCTGCGAGCTGGTGCGGAGGCTCTCGGCGATCTCCATCAGCTCGGCCGCCGGGTGCGACGTGATGAGGTGCCCGACGGACTCGATGAGGTCGGAGAACTCGAGCTGGCCGCACGGCTCCTTGCTGATCGTGTTCATGAGCAGCGTCCAGTCGGGATCCCGAACGAACTGCAGCGTCAGGAAGTCCTGCCGGCGGGTGTAGTCGGCGGTCGCGTCGGCTCCGAGTTCGTCGTAGATCACGGAGACGGTTCCGGTCTTCCGGTTCGCCCAGACGGTGGACAGGCCGTCGAGGAGCGGGCGGCGCTTCACCTCGGCGAGGAACGACGCCTGGTCGGTGACTTTGCGGGGGACGGTGGTGCGGGGCGGGAACGCGTCGGGGACCTCGGCGCGGACGTCGACCACCTTCGTCTCGAGCCCCTCGACCCCGTTGGCGATGAAGACGTGCACGGGGCCGTCGACGCCGTACTCCTCCGGCGTGATCGACTCGGTGTTGATCTGGGGAAGGTGGATGTTGCTGTCGGACATGAGATTTTCCTCCTTGTGATGGGGCTACTTGGCGCCGAGGAAGAACCCGGCGTTGTCGCGGGACAGGTGCCCGTCGCCGTCGGCGAACCAGATCGACTGCGCGGGCTCCTTGACGGGCTTCGACTCGACGTTGATCGCGAGCCGGACGGCACCGTTGTCGAGCGGCTCGACGGTGGTCTTGACGGTGACGCTGCCGCCCTTCTTGCCGCTGGCGAGCGCCGCGTCGACACACTCGGCCAGGGCGCGGGACGCCTCGGCGAGCGCGCGGCCCTTGTCGTGCTGGGCGAGGATCGCGGCGAAGTCGGTGACCGATTCCTCCGTCGTCTCGTCCGCGGTGGTGTCCTGGTCGGACATGGGGTTTCCCTTCTCTGTGGTGGTGCGGGTTACGCCCCGGCCGGGGCGGTTGCTTTCGGGACGGTGAGGCCGGCGCAGCGCACCGACGTCATGTCCGGGTTGACCTCGGGTTGCTCTGAGAACCACGGGCACACGCGGCACATGTCCGCGTACTCCGGGGCGATCGGCGGAAACCAGTGGATGCGGCCCGGGTGCTGCTCGGCCTTGAAGTCGTCGACCTGGCAGACGAAGTCCCACCAGCGCGCCTCGAGGTCGGCGGCGACCTGCGGGTCGTAGTCGACCGTGATCGTCTTCGTCCCGGCGAGCGAGCCGACCTTGGGGATCAGCGCGAGGGTGACCTCGCGGACGTCGTGCCCGGCCAGCTCGGCGCCGCGCCCGTAGAGCTGGATCTGCCGCCGGTACGTGATCGACGGTGTCTTCCGCATCTTCTTGAACGAGCTGTCGCCGAGGACCTTCCAGTCGATGACGCGGCCGTTGTCGACGTCGAACAGGTCGCACGACCCGGTGAGACCGGGCCAGGGCTCGACGCGCATCTCGGTGAGCCACCGGACGCGACCGATCCTCATGTTCTGCGCGTCGAAGTGGGATTCGAGGCGCTTGTGCATCGCGGAGCCGATGGCGGACGGCAGGACGTCGCCGAGCCACGGCGGCCGGTTGCAGTCGGGCACGTCGAGGAACTTGTAGCCGAGGTGGCGCAGGCAGGGGTGGCCGACCTCGGACGGGCCGAGGGTCTTCTGCAGGGAGCGGGGCTGGTTGTGCTCGTGCCACTCGATGATGTCGACGAGTTCCTGTCGGATGACGTCGTCGCGAGTGAGGTTGAGCGCGGTCTGCGGATCGGAGAGGAGCGCCATCAGTCGAGCACCTTGAACGGGCGGCTCGGCCGCTTCTCGACGAGGTACTTGTCGAACAGCTCCGGGTGATCCGCGCGCAACGCCTTCCCGTCGAGCTGCGAAGCCGGTGCGCTCGGCCGGTACGTGACGACGACCTTCCCGCCGATCGTGCCGACGGTGCCCTCCTCCCCCAGCGCGGCCTTGATCTGCTCCTTGAGCCCGCGCTCGGCGTCCTGCAGCGCGGAGATGTCCGCCTGCACCGCGTCGAGGGAGGTGAACAGGCCGGCGATGTGGTCGAGGGTGCGGACCACGTCCTGCGGCTGGAGGTCGGCGGCGCTCATCGCGCACCCCGAATCACGTTGTAGCCCTGGGCGAGCGCGTCGGCGACGAGGTCCTGCACGAACGGCGGGAGCGCGCTGGGCCGCTCGGTCCAGACGACCTTGCTCGCGGCGGACCTGAGCGAGACGAGGTCGGAGACCTCGTGCTGGTGGTCGGCGCGGACGGTGACCGTAACGGTGACGAGGTCGACGTCCATCGGACGGCCGAGCATGTCGACGGGCGGCCAGCCCTCGGCCGGCGGGCGGTAGGTGGTGGTCAGGGTGACCGATGCGAGGGACATGGGCGGGGCTTCCTGGGAGGCGAGCGGCCGCACGTCGAGCGGCGTGCGGGTGGGGAACAGGTTCGGGTTCACTGGGTCACCGACTTCGCGACGAGTTCGACGAGCCAGGGGGCGAGCGGCACGGGCGGGACGATGCGCCGCCGGGTGCCGAGGTCGCCGGTGGACGGGTTCACGACCTGCCCGCTCACGTGGATGGACAGCTTCGGGGCGGGCGCGTCGGCACCGTCGTAGAGGGTCTCGGTGACCTCGATGAGGTCGGGGCGCAGCGTCCGGCCGCGCTTGTCGCCGGGGATCGGCAGCACCGCGTCGGCGGTGGTGTGGCGGGCGAGGCGCCATACGGTCTCGCGGCGGCTGGTGGTCGAGAGGATCTTGGGGGAAGCCGCGGCAGGGGCGACGGATTCGGTGGTCACGGTGGTTCTCCTGGCGGGGGTTCAGCGGACGGCGGATAGGCGGTGGCATTCGCAGCGGCAGCCGCGGATCCGCGGTCCCCTGCGGGCGATGAGTTCGGCGCGGTACCTGCGGCGGTTCTCGAGCCGGGCGTCCTCGCGGATCTGGGACTTCCGCACGGTCGCGGAGACCCAGGCGCGGGTGAGGATCCACAGGACGAGGACGAGCACGATGACGGCGATGAGGTGCGCGCCGGTGAATGCACCCGTGAGAGGCGCAGCCGCGGCGGTCATGCGGTGGCCTCCGTGAGGCCGAGTGCTGCGCGGAGGCCGGCGGTGGGGACTACCCAGCGGGAGCCGATCCGCATGATGGGGCAGGGGAATTTGCCCTGGTCGGCCAGGCGGTAGGCCATGGACTTGCCGATTCCGAGTGCGCGTGCGGCGGTGCGGAGGTCGGTGGAGACGCCGAGTGCGTCGAGTTCGGCGGGTGACATGCCGCGCGCTGGTGGCGCGGTATCCTGGGGGTAGAGCATGAGGTTGCCTCCTCTGCTTGGTGATGTGTTTTGACGGCCGTTCGGTGTTGGCGCACCGGGCGGCCGTTTCAGTTGTCGACTGCGATAGCCGCGGAGGTGCGCGGCTCGTAGTCGGTGGTGATCGAGCCCTCAGGGATCCCGAGGGCCTGCTCGAGCGCGGCGAGGAACTCCCGGCTTGCGCCCCTGTGTCCGTTCTCGATCGCGCTGAGGGTTCCGCGGGCGGGTGCCTCGCCGAAGTCGGCCATGCGTTCAGCGACGTCGTCGAGAGTGAGCCTCGCGGCCAGGCGAAGGATCTTGATGGACACGTGCGGAGGCGTTCTGCGTGGGCGAACCTTGCCGTATCGCTGGTACTTGGCTGGCTGTGTCGTGGTCACCTTGCCGACGCTAGCACGGTTCGGCACG
Organism: Tsukamurella asaccharolytica; assembly: GCF_007858435.1. Classification (GTDB taxonomy): domain Bacteria; phylum Actinomycetota; class Actinomycetes; order Mycobacteriales; family Mycobacteriaceae; genus Tsukamurella; species Tsukamurella asaccharolytica. Next base: position 479,175 of record NZ_VIGW01000002.1, read on the forward strand.
TCGGCAAACCTTCATCCGTGCCGAGGCGTGGCTTCGGCAAACCCTCTTTAGCTGCTGAATCACACTCATGTAGGCCGATTCACGGTTGAATTACGCCGTTGAGGTTTGCCAAACTGGGGCAAGGTTTGCCAAAATTTTCTGGAAGGGTCTAGCCCATGCCAACCACCCCGTCCGTCGCCCGTCTCGGCGAAGCAGTGAAGAACCGCCGCGGAGAACTCGGAATGAGCCAGGCCGACGTCATGAAGGCCGGCGGCCCGTCCGACACGACCCAGTCCAAGATCGAGCTGGGCGTCGCACTCAAGGTCGGCGCACAGACGCTCGCGAAATATGACCGCGCGCTTCGCTGGAAGTCAGGACGGGCGCGCGCTGTCTTGATGGGCGACGCCGTGGTCGCTGAGGACGCAGTCGACCAGCGGGGAGAGCAGGCGAAGCCGCGGCGCCCTCGCGATGGCGCCGAAGTCGACGCAGTCGCCCCGATTCCTCCCCGCCGCCCTCAGTTCGGCGCGTGGAGTCTCGGCCCCGACCTGATGGTTCAACTCGATCTCGCCGCCGATGAGGTCGAGTTCATGGCGAACACCTCGTCCGGGTACACCGAAGAAGACGACATCACCGCGGTCATCGACGACCTCGAGAATCTCGTCTACGCAGTCGACGAACTCCTGCCGATACTGCGAGCGGTAACCGAGGTCGGTGTCGGTGGCACGACGCATCTCGCGATCGAGAAGGCGAAAGAGCAGGCACGCCGGAAGTCGGCCCGAGCTGCGAAGATGCAGGCCGACGTCGAGAGTGCCCTCGAACGCAAGGGCAAGCAGGACGCCTTCGGACGCCCAGTGCCACCCGAAGGGCTCGAGTACCACACGCTTCCACCCAGCACTCCCGGGATTCCAGTCGAGCAGCAAGGCGAATCACTTGCAGAGACTGATCGCCAGCCTCAGGACTTGACTGCCAACGCCCACCCCGACGGGCCGGACAGGTGGCCGAGTGGTGAGCCGGTATATGACGAGCACTGGTCGCAATGGAAGGCGTGGCAATCGGCGGGCGCGCCCGTCGGCGCTTGGGAGGCGTTCCGCGCGTCAAACGAGCAGCAGGCATATGACCTCGCGCAGCGATTCATCGACAGGCCGACCGACGCTGAGCGACTCCACCGAGCGCAGGACGACGACGCCGAGGCACCAGATTCCGAGGGACCTGAGGCCGGTGCATGATGATCACACCTACGACTTACACGCGTGTAGTTCCAGGTCAGGCACCATTTCTGTCAGTCGGCGCGTGTACAAATCTGGACATGACGAGAAGGACCCCGCCGTGGCATCCGTGGCGCGAGGCGCGCGCCCGCGGGCACCTGCGGATCAGTTTCGACGCACCCTCGGCAGTTCGCGGACGACATGGCCGGGACGGTCGAGTGGAACTTCACCCGACGATGACGCAGGCCGAGCGGCGGTCCGCGCTCACCCATGAACTCATCCACGATGAGCGGCAGGTGTATCCCCGCGACGTTGTGCTCGCCGCACGAGAGGAGCGAACCGTCGAGGCTCTCGCCGCCCGGCGGCTCATCGACCTCAACGACCTCGTCGAGGTACTCCGCTGGACACGCCACGAGGAGGAGGCCGCCGAGGAACTGTGGGTCGACGTGCCGATGCTCCTCGCGCTCATCCGGTCCCTGACCGACGACGAGCGGATGTGGATCAACATGCGGATCGAGGACCGGCCGTGCTGACCGACGTCGACCGGCAGATCCTCGACTTCGAGCGGTCGTGGTGGCAGCAACGTGGATCCAAGGAGGACGCGATCGTCGCGAACTTCGGGCTCACGCCCGTGCGGTACTACCAGCGCCTCAACCAGGTGCTCGACACCCCCGAAGCCGTCGCGTACGCGCCGACGGTCGTCAACAGGCTCCGCCGCATCCGCGGCGGCCGATCTCAGAGGACCAGACCATGAGCAGGCACCCGACCTTGCAACAGCTCATCGCGCAGCGACGCGACGAGACCGGATGGACGGTACGCGCGCTGGCCGCTGCCACCGACGGCGCGATCTCGCACCAGACCATGTCCGACATCGCGACGGGCAAGCGGAAGGAGTGGCCGAAGTCGACCGCCACGGTCACCGGCCTCGCCCGCGCGCTGAACCTGAGCGAGCAGACGATCATCCTGGCCTACGCCGCCGGCATCGGGTTCACGATCGAGACGCCGTCGATGCTCGCCGCGCAGCTACCCGCGACGACGGACCGGCTCACCGGCGCGGAGCGGAACCACATCGTCGGCCTGGTGCACGCGCTGACGGCGGGCCGCGAGGATCCCAGCGACGAGGTGGGTGCCTGATGGCGCGCCCGCCGATGCCGATCGGCACGCACGGCCGGATCACCCGCACGCAGCTCGGCCCGGGCCGCTGGGAGGCGGTCGCGCGGTACCGCGACTTCGACGGCGAGACGCGCCGGATCAAGAAGCACGGCACGACCGGCGCGGCGGCCGAGCGCGCAGTGAAGGAGGCGATCCGGGACCGCGCGAAGCCGACCGGCACCGTCGGCGAGATCACCCGCGACACCACCCTCGCCGACCTCGCCGCGCTATGGCTCGAGAAGCGCGAGGCCGACAAGCTCGCACCGTCGACGATGGCGTCCTACCGCGAGCGCGTGAACAACCAGATCGTCCCCGGCCTCGGGAAGGTCCGCGTCGGCGAGGCCACCGTCGGCGTGCTCGACCGGTTCATCCGCGCCATCCCCGGCGACACCACCGCGAAGCAGGCCGGCGTCGTCCTGAACGGGATGATGCGCCTCGCCGCTCAGCACGACGCGATCGACCACAACCCGGTCGCCGAGATCACCAAGCGCCGCCCCGACAAGAAGCACGTGCTGTCGCTGTCCGTCGAGGACTTCCACCGCTACCGCGCGCGGGCCGCCGCCTGGGCGGGCGCGAACCGCTACGGGAAGCCGCGCGGCCCCGAGCTGCCCGACTTCGTCGATGTGATGGCCGGCAGCGGCACCCGCATCGGCGAGGGCCTCGCGCTGCTCCGCTCGGAGATCGTGTGGGACCGCACCGTCGTCGATGAGGACACCGGCGCCGAGGTGTACCTGCCGGGGAAGATCACGATCTCGGGGACGATCACGAAGCAGGGTGAGCGGCAGCCGTGGCCGAAGACGGACGCGGCGTGGCGGCAGCTCACGATGCCGCGGTTCGCGATGGACGCGCTGCGCCGGCAGATCGCGCGCGGCCACCCGACCGATCAGGATCTCGTGTGGCCGGGCCGCCACGGCGGGCCGAAGACGACCGCGAACACCCGGCGGCAAATGCGGGAGGCGCGCGCCTACGTCGAGCACGAGAAGCCGATCGGCGGGAAGGCGCCGGACCCGGACGAGTTCGAGTGGGTAACGCCGCACGTCCTGCGGAAGACGGCGGCCACGCTCATCGAGGCCGAGTTCGACGCCGAGCACGCGGCGAAGGTCCTCGGGCACACGTCGCCGGACATCACCCGACGGCACTACATCACCCGCGCCGCGGTGGCGCCGGACGTGTCGGCAGCGCTGGACCGGCTCGGCGCGCGACCCGCGTAGCGCGCAGCGTTTTCCGACCCGTAAACGACCCGCGAACACGAATCAGGCCCGGTCTCCATCTCTGGAAACCGGGCCTGACCTGTACTTTCTGTGCGCCCGAAGGGATTCGAACCCCTGACCTTCTGATCCGTAGTCAGATGCTCTATCCACTGAGCTACGGGCGCGTACCCTATTCAATTCTCGCCGGTCCTGAAACCGGCGTGGCGGAGGCGAGAGGATTTGAACCTCCGGTCCGGTGTTGGCCGGACAACTCATTAGCAGTGAGTCCCATTCGGCCGCTCTGGCACGCCTCCAAATCGGACGCGCTGCGCGAGCGATCCTTACGGGTCACGCGCAACCGCCGAGCAGCTACATTACACAACCTCTCCGAAACCCACAAAACTGCTGGTCATCTTCCGTTCACGGGCGGGACGCGTGGGCCGCCGCTATCGGCGATTACTCGGACGCCGGAGTGAGGAGGTCCTCCCAGGTGAGGTCAATCCGCACGCTGGTGCCGACCACCCGCCGGACGATATCGGCGGTCACCGTCCGCAGGTGTTCGCCGCCATCGAGCAGAGTGTGTGACCGCCCGCCGGCCCCCGCCGCCACGAGGTGGACGTGCGCAGCGGTCAGCGCCCCGTCGATGAATTCGAGCGCGACGTCGGCGACGGCGGCGGACTCGACGGCCGCAGCGTCGGAGAGCACCGCGGTGATCGCCTTCGAGAGGGCCAGTTCCGTGACAGTGATCCCTGGTCGCGCCGCGGCGATCGGGCGGGAGCGCCGCGGCAGCGTCGACACCTGGCGGGAGACGGCGTCGAGCAATCGGTCGATCGCCTCTGCCCCCCAGCGCGGGGGCGTCTCGGGCGCCACGGAATCGGGTCCGGCCAGCCCGGATAGCCGACGCGTCGCGTCGGCTATCCAATCGGTGGCCGGCGCCTGTTCGACGTCGCCACCGTCCGCTCGCCTGATACTCATCGCACTCATCGCTTCCCCAGTGTGACCACGTTGAGTCGAATTCCACAATGACCCGGCCTCCGCGGGCCGCGTCGCTCGGCTCACGGCCGATACTCCCTCAGCTTCTCGGCGAGGCGTTGTCGCGTCCGCTGGAGATGTCCGCGAACCGACCCCTCCGTGGTCCGCAGAACGCTCGCGATCTCGGCGACGGAGAGCCCGTCGACCTCGCGGAGCCACCATGCGGCGCGGGCCGGATAGGGCAGGCGCCCCAGCTCCTGGCCGAGCGCGTCGAGGAACTCCCTGTCTGTCGCCCGCTCGACGGGGCCGGGCCCTTGCGCGACTGCCGTGTCGAGCGCGTCCGAGTCGACGACGGGGGCGCGGCGCCGCAGCACGTCAGCGGTCTTGCGGGTGGCGATGGAGAACAGCCAGGTCCGCAGGCTCGAGCGGAAGGCGAAACTCGGGAGCGCCTTCCAGGCGGCGATGAGCGATTCCTGCACGATGTCGTCGCAATCGGTGCGCTGCGGCGTCGTTCGCGCGACGAAGCGGTACAGCGCGGGCCCGTGCCGCTGGACGAGCATGTCGAAGGCCTGCGCGTCGCCACGCTGCGCCCGCCTGGTCAGCGTCTCGTCGGACAGCGACGGCAGCAGCTCCGAGTCGAACAACCACCCTCCCGATGTGAGATGAAACACAATGGCGTGCCGCTCTCCGTGGAGACGGCGTCGTACCCAGTGTGCCGGATTCAAGTCCGGACACATTAGTCGACACAAGGAGACGGACGATGCCCTCGCCCACGACCGAGCCCGCCGCCACCACGACCACCGACGGTTCGACCGGCCCGAAGACGGGGTCCCCTGTCTCCACCCAGGTCGGCCTCGGCAGCACGCGTATCGCCGACGTCGTCGTAGCCAAGATCGCGGGCATCGCCGCGCGCGAGGTCGACGGCGTCCACGACCTCGGCGGTGGGGCCGCGCGTGTGGTGGGCCGGATCCGCGAGACCCTCCCCGGCGCAGCGGACCTGACACAGGGCGTCACCGTTGAGGTCAGCGAGAAGCAGGCCACCATCGACGTGGCGATCGTCGCGGAGTACGGCGTCGCGATCCACGACCTCGCCTCCGGCATCCGCAGCAATGTCATCGACGCCGTCGAATCCACGACCGGCCTCTCCGTGACCGAGGTCAACGTCACGGTTCACGATGTCCACGTCGCCGACGAGGACGCCACCGACGGTTCCTCCGGCAACTGACCTGAACCGGGGCGACCGCGGCGGATCCAGGTGATCGGCCGCGATGGCCCCGTGCGGCGGAACGTCGGACTACCCTGACCGGGTGGCCACTGTGAACCCGTCCGCCCCCGCGCCGCTGGGCATCCGCTCCGATCTCGACGCGCTCCCCGCATACGTTCCGGGCAAGTCCGCGCCGGGCGCGATCAAGCTCGCCTCCAACGAGATCGTCGACGGTCCGCTGCCGTCGGTCGCCGCGGCTCTCACGGAGGTGCTGCGCAGCGCCAACCGGTACCCCGACAACGGCGCCGTCGAGCTCAAGGCCGAGCTGGCCAAGCTCACCGGCGTCACCGAGGATCAGCTGCACGCGGGCTGCGGCTCCGTCGCCCTCTGCCAGGACCTGGTCCAGGTCACCTGCCGGCCGGGCGACGAGGTGATCTTCGCGTGGCGCAGCTTCGAGGCGTACCCGATCGTGACCCGGGTGGTCGGCGCGACGCCGGTCCAGGTCCCGCTCACGGCCGAGCACGCGCACGACCTGGACGCGATGGCCGCCGCGATCACCGACCGCACGCGACTGATCTTCATTTGCAACCCGAACAACCCCACGGGCACGACGATCTCCGAAGAGGCCCTCGAAGCGTTCCTGCGCACGGTGCCGCCGCACATCGTCGTCGCCCTCGACGAGGCCTACTTCGAGTACCACCGCGACAACGATCAGACCGGCGAGCGCATCGACGGTGCCGCCCTGATCGCGCGGCACCGCAACGTGATTGCGCTCCGCACCTTCTCCAAGGCGTACGGTCTTGCGGGCCTGCGGGTCGGCTACGCCATCGCCGACCCGACGCTCATCGCCGCTCTCACCAAGGTGCACCTGCCCTTCTCCGTCAGCGTGCCCGCGCAGGCCGCCGCGATCGCGTCACTCCGTGCCAACGACGAGCTACTGGCCCGCACCGAGGCCGTCGTCGGGGAGCGCGCCCGCGTCCGCGACGCTCTACGGGAGGCCGGATTCGAGGTCCCGCCCACGCAGGCGAACTTCGTCTGGCTCCCCCTGGGACCCGACGCGCTGCGATTCACGGCCGACGCCGCGGAGGCCGGCCTCCTGGTCCGAGGCTTCGACGGGGCCGGAGTCCGGGTCACCGTCACCGTGCCGGAAGAGAACGACGCCTTCCTCTCCTTCGCCACAGGGTGGCGGCGGTGAGCCTCGGACGGTACGAGTTCGCCTTCACCGCACATGTTCCCGTCCGCTGGTCGGACATGGATGCGCTGGGCCACGTGAACCACGCACGGATGGTGACGCTGCTGGAGGAGGCCCGTATCCAGTGGCTGCTCTCCGCCGGGGAGAAGTACGCGCCGCTGATCAAGAGCGCCTTCATCGCCGACGTGGCGATCGCATACAAGGCACAGCTCTACCACGAGGACTCACCGGTGCAAGTGGGCATGTACATCGCGTCGAACCGCAGCGTCGACTTCACCATCGGTTACGAGGTCCGCGCGAAGGGCGCCGCGCCCGAGTCGCGACCGGCGATCCGCGCGACCACGCAGATGGCGGTCGTCGACATCGAACGGCGCAGCCTGCGGCGCCTCACCGACGAGGAGAAGACCTACCTCGCGTCCTGGTCGCGCGGCTGAACGGGCGCGGGCTTCCACGCCTTCGGCGCCTGCCCCGGGAGCCTCGTATCCGGTGACCGCGTCCCGGGCCGCGCACCCGCTCCGCCGGTGCCGGTGCCGGTGCCGGTTTCTGGGGCGGGGAGGGCGTGCCGCGCAACGTCGGGCAACGCGGGCGGGAGGTCGCCGCGCGCGCCCATGATCTGCCCGGCGACGCGACGTGCGCTCTGCGTGGAGATCTCGCGCTCACCGGCGCGCTGTACCAGCTCGTGGATCTGCTGATCGATCGACTCGATCGACATCCGACGGGGCCGCTTGGAGTCCGCGACGTCCACGAGGTCGCCCACGCGGGTGAGCGCGGTGACCCGGTCGACGAGTTCGTCCCAGACCTTGTCGAGCTCGCCCGAGCGCGCACCGTCGGCGAGTCCGGGCGCGTACCGCAGCTGACCCCAGACGGATTTGAGCTGGACGACGTCGGCGGAGATCTGTACGAGGTCGGTCGGCAGGTCCAGCTGGCCGAGCTGCTCGTCGAACTGGCCGGCGCTCACCGACCGGGAGTAGGTGACCTTGTCGTAGACGAGGCCGGCGATGTAGAGCAGCACGTCGTAGCGGTCTTCGAAGACCAGTACTCCCTCGTCGGGCGCGCCGTGCCCGTCGACCCACCCTGCGAGCTGCGGCGCGAGCCGCAGCGCCGGCCCTGCCATCCGCGCGACGGTCCGTGCGGCGACCGCGGCGGCGGAGGGGGTGAGCGGCAGCGGCGTCAGGCACAGCGCGTCGAAAAGAGCGTCGCGCTCGTCGAGGTCGAGGTGCACCGCGTCCTTGCGGGCGCGGCGCACGGCGCGGACCCCCGCGGCGAAGGAGATGCGGTTCAGGGTGAAGGCGTGCCTGAAGCCGGCGAGCTTGCGCCGCGCATCGGCACCGCGGACCGCGTCGGCGGCGGCCTTGGCCTGCTGCAATGGGTTGGCCGGGGCACCGTCGGCAGTGGGCGGTGACGTCTCGTGCTCGGCGATCCGGCTCAGCCGGCGCAGCTTGGAGTAGCCGCCGATGTCCGGGAAGGCACGCTCGGTATCGAACCGGTTGAGCACCACCTCGCGGGCGGCGGGCGGGAGGTAACCCGCCGCGATGAGCAGCGCGGCCTCGTCGGAGAGGTCGCGGCGGGGCATGGGAATGGCGCGAGCGTCGCACCACCGGCGCACCGGCGCCTCGATGTGCACCTCAGGCTCTTGCGCGGACATCCGTCACCCCCTTCTGTTCGACGTGTGCTTCTCATCATCCCCGAAGGGCAGGGCTGCGCGCAGCGCCCACGCGAGCGGGACGGAGACGAGCGAGGCCGCGAGGAAGGCGACCGCGGTGCTCCCGGTGAACGGCGGCCACCCGAAGACGTCGAGGACCAGGACGTCCATGACGATGAGGTGCACCAGGAAGTACTCGTAGGAGATCCCGCCCAGCCACACCATCGGCCGGCTGCCGAGCAGCCGGTGATACGGCGTGCGCGACGCCGGCGCCAGGCCGAGCGGGGCGATCAGTGCGACCGCGATCAGCAGGTACAGCGCCGACTTCACCAGCGCCTCCCCCTGGCTCGCCGGCACCATCGTCGGCGGACCGCCGATCACCGGCAGGGCGGAGACGATGAACCCCGCGGCGGCGACCGCGAGGCACACGGGCGTCGCCCACGGCGGCCACCGCCGGACCAGCGGGGCCACGACCGTCAGCGCCATTCCCCCGACGAACCACCACAGGTAGGCGGGTGGCCAGATGCGCGCGGTGAGCTCGATCTCGGGCGCGATGAGGATCCACACCGGCGTGATCGCGGCGACCGCGGCGAGGCCCCCGAGGAGCCGCGCGGGCCGCCACCGGTACCGGCACAGGACCGAGGTCAGCGCCCAGCCGATCAGCGGAAGCGAGAGGTAGAAGGCCACCTCCACGGCGAGGCTCCACGCCTGCGTCAGGCCCACGCGCAGGTGCCCGAAGCCGTAGATCTGGGTGAAGGTCAGGTTCCGCAGCAGCCCGTCGACGCCGCGACCCGACGGGTTGGGCTCGTACCGGATGAGACCCAGCGCGTACACGGCGACGACCACGACCCAGTACGCGGGCACCACGCGCCGGAATCGATGCCATGCGTACCGCCGAAGGTCGGGCTGGTGGCCCGCGCCGTCCTGCAACAGGCGCACCCACGGCCGGAACAGGAGGAACCCCGATAGCGCGAAGAAGATGGGCACGCCGATCTCGAGCCGCGCCCACAGGTGACCGGCGAAGTCGTCGGTGTAGTGCCCCGTCGCGAACGCGGCGTGGGTGAGGCACACCATGCCCGCCGCGACCGCACGCAGCCCGGTGAGCGACGCCACCCGACTCTGCTGCATCCCCTCATTTTGCCCGCTGCCCCGTGGGATCCACCGGCCGGGCGAGTGCGCCGTGCTGATCGAGTCGCGTACCCCGGTCCAGGATTCAGCAGAAGCCGCACTCGCCAGTGACGGCGAGCTCGGTGAAGCAGTTGGGGCAGAGCTTCGCCGGGCGGGGCTCGGGCTTGGCCGGGGCGGCCGCCTTGGCGGGCCGGGCCGACGGTGCCTTCGTCGCCCGCGGGGCGGCAGGCGTGCGAGCCTTGACGACCCGCGCGCTCGATGCCGCTTTCCCGGGCTTCACCCTGGCGAGGCGCGCCGCGGCGACGCGCTGCGCCTCCTCCAGCTTGGGGGTGAGCTGCGGTGTCGCACCGTCCGGCATCGTCGCACCGAAGTGGAGGTAGCAAGCGAAACGCGCGGCCGCGGCGTGCTGATCGAGGTTCTCCGGGACGGGAAGGCCCGCGGCGGCGACGGCGTAGGCGTAACCCTCACCGACGGTCTGGTCGTGCGTGACCATGAGCGCGACGAGCGGCGGCTCCCCGGCCGCCCGGCACCGATCCGTCACGCGACGCTGCAGCGCCGCGATCCACAGGCGTACGGGCGCGCGGGTCACGACGCCGGCGTCGGCCTGGGCGCGGGCGGCGAGTTCGGCGAAGCTGATGAAGGATCCGTACCGTCCGGCGAGCTCGACGAGGGCGGCGTGCGCAGTCTCGGCCCACAGATCGAGCGCCTCGGAGAAGGGGACGGACAGTTCGTTGGCGGTGCGCCAGGCATCGAGGTCGATCGGGTCTTCGGGGGCTGCAGCGCCAGGATCGCTCACCCTCTCAGTTTCGACGATCCATGGGCTACAACGCAAACCGTCGACGTCGACGTGAAGTCGACCACACGATGTCGGCCACGCCGACGCGGTCACCGCGCGAACTGCACCACCACGTCGTAGCCGAGCTTGCAGATGAACGCCGAGACCACGACGAGGAAGACGATCTTGACGAAGCCGCTGCCCTTCGCGACGGCGGTCCGCGCGCCGAGGTAGCCGCCCGCGACATTGGCGCAGGCCATCGCCACACCGAGCTTCCAGTAGCCCGCGCCCTGCGGAAGGAAGACCACGAGCGAGGCGAGATTGGTCGCGAGGTTCGCGACCTTCGCCTTCGCGGACGCCTCGAGGAAGGCGTAGCCCATGAGGCCGACCATCGCGAAGACCAGGAACGAGCCGGTGCCGGGGCCGAGCGCACCGTCGTACACCCCGATGGCGAAGCCGGCCACCCCGGCGGTCACGAGGTGCCGGTGCCCGCGGTACCGCAGCTCCGTCTCGTGGCCGAGGTCCGGCTGGCGCAGCGTGTAGACGAAGACTGCCACGAGGGCTACCAGGATGATCGGGTTGAACGCCGACCGCGGGAGGTGCGAAGCGATGATCGAGCCGGCGATCGCGCCGGCGAAGGCGGGGACGGCCAGGGCGACGGCGGTCCGCCCGTCGGGCCGCACGCGGCGCCAGTAGGTGATGCTGCTCGTCGTCGTGCCGGCGATGCCGGCCATCTTGTTGGTCGCGAGCAGGTGGATGGGCGCGGCCGTGGGGAACGCGATGAGCAGCGCGGGGAGCTGGATCAGACCGCCCCCGCCCACGACGGAGTCCACCCAGCCCGCAGCGAGGGCTGCGAGCAACAGCAGGAGCAGCGTCGTCGTGGTGATGTCGGGCACCGCCCGATCGTGCTGTAATGGCCTTGTGCATATCAACCCTTACGGCGAGGGCCCGGTGCTGCTCGCGGTCGAGCTGGCGAACGATCCGGCCGTCGACCTCGCCGATCTGGTCCGACGGTGCGCCGCGCACGACATGCTCGTCGAGACCGTCGGCGCGGAGGACTTCGCCGGCTGCCGCGCCCTGATCGACGCCTGGCTCACCGTGGTGGACGCGGAGGACGTCGCCACCCGGGTCGAGCGGCTCAATGCACTGCTCGCCGAGCACGCCTCGCATCCGCGCGTCACCGACCACGCCGGAACCGGCTGGCACATCCACTACCGCGAGTCCGGCGCGACGCTCACCGGCCAGCTCGCCGTGCTGATCCTCACCGGGACCGCTCTGCACCTGACCACGCGCGGCATGAACCGCCTGGGGCGGTGCGCATCGTCGGACTGCGCGTCGGTGTTCGCAGACGTCTCCCGCAACGGTCGCCAGCGGTACTGCTCACCCCGCTGCGGCAGCCGCGAGGCGGTGCGCCGGCACCGCGCGAGTTGATTCAGGGGACCGCGCCTCCCCTGAGCTGCGCGGAAGCGGAGGGATTGAACCTCGGATGGTTTCACCCAGCGGCCCTCCGCGCTGTCCTCCGACGTACGGTGCAGGAGCGCTCCGCCCGGCGCCCATCGACGCCCGACTCGCTCCCCTCAGCCGCCACGAGCCACGCGGCGCTGATCACTTCGCGTCACCCAGGCGTCGCTCCTCGGGGCGAGCAGCGATGCCCATCTACGATTCCGTCATGGGCAAGCACTCGTCGGGCGAATCACCAGACCTGTCTGGGAAGCTGCTCATCGCGACGCCCATCTGCCTGATCATGGGCGTTTTCGCCATCTGGATCGGCATCGTGACGATTCACGAGCCCGCGACGTGCGACCTCAAGACGATGACAGCAGCGGACCTGTGCGAACTCGGACGGAAGATGCTGGATGAGAAGGTGATCGACAATGGGCGCTCGAACCCGCCCGACGGGAGGTACCGCACGCTCGATCAGCAGGAGGCGTACAACCGCGTCGCTGCGCCCGCTTACGTACTGGTCGGTGTCGCGTTCACCGTTGGGTCGATTTGGCTCGGCGTTCTACAAACTCGCGGACTGCGGGCACGGCGGCGGATTCGCCAACAACGGAACGGTAGGACGAAACTTCGCGAACGGCAGGAGCATGACAGCACCTCTAACAAGCCTGCGGTCGCCTCGTCCCAGACTGAGCACACGGGAACTGATACCACGTGAGCACACACGACGCCTGCTTAGGTGACGCCCGATGCACCTCGGAGGATCCCCTCATGAAGCTTCTCACCCATTAACTCGACGCGAACTGCCCCGTCATCCACCCGCCCGAAGGCGAGCGAGGGGTCGAGGCCGGTCCCTCGGAGCCCGGTCACGCCCGTGGCGCCGATGGAGGCCGGCGACATCCCAATCTAAGGCCAACAGCATCCCCCTAGACACAAAAGAGGCCGTCAGCTTGATGCTGACGGCCTCTTCTGATGCTCACCGGCCCTGCTGCCACACTGATGCCAAAATGAGTGACCCCTAACCTCGCTCGGGATCCACGGCACCTGCGCGTCCCGACCGCAGCAAGCCGGTTTCATTGTGGCCTAATACCTTTGACTACCCTGTGCGAATCAGAACGGAACAGGTCGGTCCCCTCCTGGCTACTTGTCCCCCGCGGCCTTGAGGATCAGGTACGCCGCAGCAACCGCTTGCCGGGACTGCACTTCTGTTGCCTGGCCGATGAAGGTGAGATGTCGGCCCACCTGCGCGACACAGGCTACGAACGCCTCCTGCGGAACGCATCCGGCATTGTCGTCAGGCACGCCAGGGACCGACTGCGGAGTGCCCACAAGAAGTACCGACTTCGCCGCTGTCGCCGCCGCCTGGTCCTTGAAGCGCATGACGCTCGTCAAGGTCGTGCGCCCGACGAGCTGCAGACCGGCGAGCGTTCCGGCGGTCCCTATGCTCAGCTCGAAGACGTGTGGCGTCATCCAGCCGCCGAACAACCCTATCTCGTCAGAGAGCCCGAAATAGCTCGGATCTGCCGACTTGATGGTCCGCGAGACTATCCCGTCGACGTCCATGGTGACTCTCGGGCGAGATTCCCCAGGCGGCATTTGCGCGGGCGCGTATACGTGGAGGTTCTTGATCTGAGCCTTTATCGCTGCAGTAGTCAATCGAGTCTGCGTCGCTGCGTCCGGCTTCGTGGTGCCCTCAGTGAACGCTGCGGCGACGGCAACCATGCCCGCCCCCGCGAACGAGACCTCGACGCGAACCGCCTTGGTTCCACAGTTGCCGGTTGCCACAGGTTCGATCACTTGGACCGCACGGCGAGCCGCTGCGTCATCCCGGAAGCGGAGCAAACCGACGGTGAGCCCCTTCTGCTTATCGGCACTCGTAGCTCGGGCCATGAAGCCTGTCAGGACCTGACCTGGGCCTACTTCTGCCACATTTTGCCTGGTCAGAATGCACTGGCCGCCCTCCGTGGTGAAGTACCCGGTGTTGAAGACAGGCAGCGAGCCTGCGGCAGGCGTGGCAATCTCAGGATCGATCTCCCGCGGGTTCACAACTGCGTCCGCGACACGCCAGCCCTCCTGCTGCCACGCGTCTGCATCTGTCTTGGCTACGACATTGCGCGGCGTGGTCGGATAGTTCCCGGTGTCCAGCTTCGGAGCAAGCGATGATGGCGCGACGGCGGTCCCCGCCACCGTCGACGAGCACCCGGTCAGTAGCAGTACCGCCGCACCGGTGATGCTGGCGATAGTCTTCCGTCTCCCCATGCCAGGGAGCATATCGGTTACTAAACCATCAGAATAGAAATGGGAACGCCGGCCCTGGGACTGACAGGAACAAGACGGCCCCCACACGCAGAACAAGCTCTTTACGACGGGTTCGCGGATTCGGGCCACCCAGGGGTTGATACTGTCCGTCTTCTCACGTCACGAAGCTCGCGAAGGGGCACGAACCGGACATGCAATACCTACTAGTGCTCGTCGTCATCGTTACCGTCGTCAGCTTCATTGTGAAGCAACTACCCGCCGTGCTCACCCTCGCGGCCATCACGGCCGCGATCTACCTGACCTACCGCACGATTCGACACATCAGGATGAAGCGCTACTTCGGTAGCGAGCCATTCCAAGCGCGCAAGGCCCAGCTATCGGGCGTCGTCGCAGAACACAACGACATCTCGGACTACGTCGCCGATATCCGTCGCACTGGCTCGTTTCAGCTAGGAGGCGCTACCACCGGTCAACACGCGCACCTCGCCCAGTTCCAGAACACAAGCCGACACAAGTACAAGCGCGACCGAAACACGGCCGACTACGGCGCGACAAACGTTCACAACTGCTCGCTCCAGGTGGTCCGCAACGCCAGCTCCGACCCGCTCAAGTATGTGATGAAGTACTTCAACATCAAGGCGGACGAGCAGCACCTCGCCAGAGTCGAGGACCTTGGCCGGGACATCGGCCGCCTCGAAGGGGCCCTAGCGAACCTGCAACGCCGCGAGCAGGAGATCACCAAGTCGTTCAACCCGCCCGCATTCATAATCAAGCACTACGCCGACGAGTTCATGACACAGGTCGGCGTCACCCTCTCGCCGATCGAGGTCCCCTACCCCCGATACGTGTTCGAGTACGTCAGTGCCGGAGGCAACAGCTCCCAACGAACCGTCGTCGACATGCACGGGCAGGCCATCGACGCGCTGATAGAGATGATGGCGCAGCGGATCCGGTTCCGGAACAGCGCCGCAGGCCAACGCGCACTGATGACCTCCTCGCTGCGGAACTCGATCAAGGCACGCGACGGTTACGCCTGCCGGAACTGCTCGGCATCGGTGGCAGTCGAGCCGAACTTGCTCCTGGAGATTGACCACATCATCCCGGTGTCGCGCGGCGGCATGTCAACCGCCGACAACCTCCAGACACTCTGCTGGCGATGCAACCGTTCGAAGTCGAACAAGATGCCAGCCTAAGCCGCCTGTTTTGGAAGCCCGGGCGCATCTCACCCGTCGCGCGCCTGGTTCGCCGTCGCCCCAAGCTTCTCGATCAGACGACTGGAATGCACACGCCGGCCAGGGGGCCTACAGGAACAAAGAACAGCCCGTGCCTACGTGGCCGGGGCACGCCGACGGTGGGGTGCTAGCACTCCGTGTGTAGGGGCACACCGATCCCAAGGACCTCGGGCGCGCCGCCGCAGCGCTTGCACACCCCTGACCCTCCCCAGCGGTTCTCGCGTGGGGATTTGTGGGGATCAACGCGTGAGGGAAGGTTCCTCAGCTAGCGAGAAACCTTTCCCGAGCTACGCGGAAGCGGAGGGATTTGAACCCCCGGTGGTTTCACCCACGCTCGCTTTCAAGGCGAGTGCATTCGGCCGCTCTGCCACGCTTCCCTAGCGCGGTACGATACCGGACCCACCAGGCAGGCACTGCTCAGCGCCGCTCACCGGAACGACCTCTTCCTCGCTGTCGTCGGGATCGCATGCCCGACCCCGGCGCGTCACGGTCTCCTCGTCGCACCACAGCAGGCGCGACGGCCACGCCCATGTGCTACCCATGAAGTATGAGGGCCATCGGCGTCGACGAGACCACGCAGGACCTGCGGCTCATCGACCTCCCGATCCCCGAACCAGGCCGTGGCGAGGTGCGCATCGCGGTCGCGGCGACGGCGGTCAACCGCGCCGACCTCATGCAGCGCCGCGGGCTGTACCCGCCGCCGCCCGGCGCGAGCCCGATCCTGGGCCTCGAGGTCTCGGGCACCGTCGACGCCGTCGGCCCGGAGATCGAGGGCATCACCGTCGGCGACGAGGTGTGCGCGCTCCTGTCCGGCGGCGGCTACGCCGAGTACGCGCTCGCGCCCGTCACCCAGTGCCTGCCCGTCCCCGCCGGGGTCTCCCTCGTCGACGCGGCGGCGCTCCCCGAGGTGGCCTGCACCGTCCACTCCAACGTCGTCACCGAGGCGGGGCTCCGCGCCGGCGAGACCCTCCTGATCCACGGCGGCGGCAGCGGGATCGGCACTCACGCCATCCAGCTCGGCAAGGCCCTCGGGGCGACGGTGGCCGTCACCGTCGGCTCCGAGTACAAGGCGGGGCGCTGCCGAGACCTCGGTGCCGACCTCGTGATCGATTACCGCGAACAGGATTTCGCGGAGATCCTGCGAGATCGGGCCGACGTGATCCTCGACATCATGGGTGCGAAGTACCTGCCCTCCAACGTGAGCGCCCTCGCGCCGCACGGCCGACTCGTGATCATCGGGATGCAGGGCGGCGTCGAGGGAACCCTGAACATCGGTGCGCTGCTGAAGAAGCGAGGTCGGGTCAGCGCCACGAATCTGCGTGGCCGTCCCGCCACCGGGCCGCACAGCAAGGCCGAGGTGGTGGCTGCGGTCCGCGCCCACGTCTGGCCTCTCGTCGCCGACGGTGCTGTGCGCCCCGTCGTCTCCGCTCGACTCCCGCTCGCTGAGGCGGCCGCCGCCCATGACCGCTTGAACTCCCCTGAGTCCGTCGGAAAGGTGCTCCTGACCCCATGATCGACGACCTCGCCGCCCTCCTCCTCGAGGCACAGATCGCCTTCGCGCGTCGCCAGCTCCGGGACACCGCATACCACTCGTTGGTGATCGACGAAGTGGACCACGCGCTCGGTGTCGCCTCCGAGCTGACCCTCGCCCAGGCCGTCACCCCTGACATGATCAAGGCCGTCGCCGCGAAGTACACCGTGCAAGTGCCCGTCGAGGGCGCCATTCCCGAGCTCGTCGGGGAGATCGCCGGCCGCCTGTACCGGCACACGGTCAACGACAGCACCCGCCTCGACGAGGTCATCGACAGTCACAACTTCGAGAAGCTGCTGGGCACGGTGACGGAGATGGACCTCACCGGGCGGGTTCTGCAGGCCCTGTCCGAGAGCCCGGTGACCGAGGACGCCGTCACCTCGATCCTGCACACCGCGGCCACGTCCGCGGCCGACGACGCCAACCGCGTCCTCGCCCGGAACGCGGTGACGCGCACCGTCGCCGGCGTCGCGGCCCGCGCCCTCCGCCCCGCACTCCCCGCGCTCGGCCAGAGCGCCGATGCGGCCGCCCGACGGGGCGTGCGATTCGCCCTGCGCCGCGCCGCCACCGAGGGCGATGAGACCCTCGCCGACGCCGTCCGCGAATTCTGGCGCCAGCACCGCGAGAGCGCGGTCGCCGAGTACCGAGGGGTGCTCACCGACGGCGACGTCGAAGACCTGGTGGTGCTGATCTTCGAGTTCTGGCGCACCTTCCGCGACACCGACTACTTCCGCGCGCTGCTCGACGAGGGCATCGACCACGTCTTCGACAAGTACGGCAACGCCTCGCTCTACGAGCTGCTCGCCGAGCTGGGCGTGGGGCGCGAGGACATGATCGAGGAGGCCCTGCGCTTCGGCCCGCCGGTCATCGCGACGCTGGACGAACGCGGCGTCATCGAGGACCTGTTGCGCCGCCGCCTCACCCCGTTCTTCGAGTCCGCGGAGTACCGCGCAGCGATCGGCGACTGACGGATCTCACGCGAACGCGGCCACCAGCACCACGACGGCGGCCACCGCGACGATCGCGCCGCCCGCGACGGTCACGATCCGCCGCATCCGCGCCGTGGAACGCGCCCGCAGCACCGCGCCCAGACCGACGAGGACGAGATTCCACCCGACCGAGGCGATGCCGACGCCGATCGTGAAGGCCGTCGCCACCGGCGGCCGGTGCAGCCCCTCCCCCATCCCGACGGCGATCGCGCCGAAGTAGACGAGCGGGAAGGGGTTGACGGCCGTCAGCCCGAAGAACATCGCGTAGCGCGCCCAGCCGGCACCGTCGCCGACGGCATCGGCACCGTCGGACTCCTCCGCGACGGGACGGAAGCCGTTGCGCACCATGACGACCGCGACCACGAGCAGGAGGACGCCGCCCACGGCGGCGGGCCAGCGGCCCCACTGCGCGACCAGGGGCGTGAGGACGGAACCCGCCGCGAGCGCGAGCACCGCGAAGAGCAGATCGGCGGTGCCGACCCCCGCGGCCGCCGGGACGGCACGGCGCCAGCCTCGCGAGGCGCCCTCGTGCAGGAGCATCACGCCGATCGCGCCGAGGGGCAGTACGGCCCCGAGGCCGGCGAGGATCCCGGCACCGAACGCCGTCGCCAGCGCCGACGGTTCCACCCGCTAACCCAGGGAGGCGAGGGCGCGGACCAGTTGATCCACGTCGTACGGGGTCGAGTAGGGAGCGAGCCCGACGGTGACCGCGCCCCCGTACTCGGGTACGCCCAGGCCGGCGAAGTACCGGCTGGGCACGTTCGACAGCGCGCACACGCCGTTATCGGCGAGACGCTTGGCCGCCTTGGCGGCCGGCACGCCCGGCATCGTGAACGAGACCGTGGGCACCCGCCGCTCGGCGCGACCGATGATCGCCACCTGCGGCGCGGAGGCCAGCGAGTTGAGCAAGTAGGACAGCAGCCGCTGCTGGTACTGGCGCAGTCCGAACATCGAGTGCTCCAGCCGGTCGCGCCGGGTGCCGACCGACGACTCGTCGAGGCCCGCGAGGTGGTCGATCGACGCGATGAGCCCGGCGAGCATCGCGTACTGGTGCTCGCCCACCTCGAACCGCTCCGGCCCGGTGAGGCTCCGGTCGGGGTTCACTGCGCGCAGCCGGCCGAACAGCGACGGATCGCGGACGGCCATCGCCGCCACCTGGGGCCCGCCCCAGCGGTTCGCGCTGACGAGCAACACGTCGGCGCCGAGTCGTTCGATGTCGAGCAGCTCGTACGGCGCGGCGCTCGTGGCATCGACCACGAGCAACGCGCCCACCCGATGGGCGGCCTGCGCGGCCGCGGCCACGTCGATGACGGTGCCGATGGTCGACGAGGCATACGGCACGGCGATCACGGACGTGCTGGGCCCGGCGAGCTCCTCGAACTGCCACGCCGGGACCTCACCGGTCTCGATGTCGGCTTCGACCCAGCGGACGCGCCCGCCGCCGCGGTCCGCGACGCGCAGCCACGGCGACTGGTTCGCATCGTCGTCCAGGCGGCACAGCACGATCTCCGAGCCCAGGCCCAGGCGCGCGCTCAGCGACTCCGCGAGCGAGTTGAGCAGCTGCTCCCGGCTGGGTCCGAGCACCACGCCCTCGGGCTTGCCGCGCACCAGATCGGCCACGGCGACGCGAGCGGCCTGCACGATCGAGCGGGTGTGCGCCGCCGCGGAGTAGACGCCGTAGGGGTTGCTGACGAAACCGCGGAAGGCGTTCGCCACCGCCGAGGAGACCGCCCCGGGGATCTGCGCTCCGGCCTGCGGATCGAAGTGGATCCACCCGTCTCCCAGCGCAGGATAAAGCCCCCGGACGCGGGCAACGTCGAACGCGGATACCGCAACCGCAGTCGATGCCCGGCCGGGCGCACCCTGGCCTTCGGAGAACGTGTTCACTGGGACGCAGATTACACCGCCGCCCCGACGACACCGTGGTCCGCCCGCGGGAGCTGCCAGAATGGTGGCATGAGCGATCACGACGACGTGGAGATCATTCCTGCAGGAACCGACACGAGCACGCCCGGATCGGACGACGCGGACAACACCGCCGAGGAGCTGCACGGCATGGTCGAGCAGCCCGCGAAGGTGATGCGCATCGGCACGATGATCAAGCAGCTCCTCGAGGAGGTGCGGGCCGCGCCGCTCGACGAGGCCAGCAGGGCGCGCCTCAAGGACATCCACCGGACCTCGATCAAGGAGCTGGAGGACGGCCTCTCGCCCGATCTGCAGGCCGAGCTGGAGCGCCTCGCGCTGCCCTTCACCGACGATTCGACCCCGTCGGACGCGGAGCTGCGGATCGCCCAGGCGCAGCTGGTCGGCTGGCTCGAGGGCCTCTTCCACGGCATCCAGACGGCACTCTTCGCGCAGCAGATGGCGGCGCGCGCCCAGCTCGAGCAGATGCGACAGGGCGCCCTTCCTGCGGTGATGAACCCGGGCCCGGAGTCGCAGACGGGCCACGGGCAGTACCTGTGACGGGGCGGCGGCCACGCGCGGGACGCCCCACCGAAAGGCCCCTGCGACGTCCCCGCGCGACGTGCGCCGGGCGGGCAGTCGCGGCGGGTACCCTGGCCTACCGTGCCCGTCGATAGCCCCAACGCCGCCGAACCGGCGCCCCTCGTCTCGGACTCGCGCACCTTCTCGCGCGCGATCCGCGACCTGGTCGACGGCGCCACCGTGCACCGCGAGCTCTGGCTCGAGCTCGGCTGGCAGGACATCAAGCAGCGCTACCGCCGGTCGGTGATCGGCCCCTTCTGGATCACGATCGCCACCGGCGTCACGGCCAGCGCGCTCGCGCTGCTGTGGTCGGTGCTGCTCGGCGCCGACGTGAAGACCCTGTTGCCGCAGCTCACCGTCGGTTTCGTCCTCTGGGCCTTCATCCAGAGTTCGATCATCGACGGCGCCGAGGTGTTCATCGCCAACGAGGGGCTGATCAAACAGTTACCGGCGCCACTGTCGGTTCACGTCTACCGGCTGGTGTGGCGGCACATGCTGTTCCTCGCCCACAACATGATCATCGTGGTGATCGTGCTGGCGATCTTCCCGCCGAAGCAGTGGTCGTGGACGCAGCTCAGCGTGATCCCGGCGTTCGCCATGCTGGCGATCACCGGCGTCTGGGTCTCGATGTCCTTCGGCATCCTCGCCACCAGGTTCCGCGACATCGCGCCGCTCCTCACCGCTCTGACGCAGCTGCTGTTCTACATCACGCCCGTGGTGTGGACGCTCGAAACCGTGCCCGGGGGCAACAGCGAACGCGCCCAGCTGGTGAAGCTGAACCCGCTGTACCACTACCTGGAGCTGGTCCGCGGCCCGCTCACCGGCAAGCCCTTCGATCCCCAGCACTGGTACGTGGTGATCGGCTGCACGATCGTCGGCCTGGGGCTGACCCTGGTGCTGATGAAGCAGTTCCGTTCCCGAGTCGCGTATTGGGTGTGAGATGACCGTTTCCATTCGGACGCAGGGCGCCTGCGTCGACTTCCCGGTGTTCGACGCGAAATCGCGCTCGATCAAGCGCGCGGTCATGGGCTCGGCCGGCGGCGCGGTGATGGCCGACGACAACGTCGTCGTGGTCGAGGCCCTGCGCAACATCACCATGAGCCTCAACGAGGGCGACCGGGTCGGCCTGGTGGGCCACAACGGCGCAGGCAAGTCGACGCTGCTGCGGCTGTTGGCCGGCATCTACGAGCCCACCCGCGGCTCAGCCGTCGTGCAGGGCCGCGTGGCGCCGGTCTTCGACCTCGGCGTGGGCATGGACCCCGAGATCTCGGGCATGGAGAACATCATCATCCGCGGCCTGTTCCTCGGACAGACCCGCAAGTCGATGCTCCGCAAGGCCGATGAGATCGCCGAGTTCACCGAGCTCGGCGACTACCTCTCGATGCCGCTGCGCACCTACTCCACGGGCATGCGCGTGCGGATCGCTCTGGGCGTGGTCACCTCGATCGATCCCGAGATCCTGCTGCTCGACGAGGGCATCGGCGCCGTCGACGCCGAGTTCATGCGCAAGGCCCGCAAGCGACTCTCCGCGCTCGTCGAGCGCTCCGGCATCCTCGTCTTCGCGTCGCACTCCAACGAGTTCCTCGCGCAGCTCTGCGACCGGGCCATGTGGATCGACCACGGTGAGATCCGTCAGGAGGGCGGCATCGAGGAGGTCGTGACGTCGTACGAGGGGCCCGACTCCGGCGCACAGGTACGCAAGGTGCTCGACAAGCTCGAGGCCGAGAAGGATGAGTGACGCCCGGGGCACCGTCGTCGCGGTGGTCGTCACGCACGACCGGGCCGCCCTGCTCGCGAAGTCCCTCGAGGTGCTCAGCTCGCAGGAGCGCCCCGTCGACCACCTGATCGTCGTCGACAACGCCGCGCAGGACGAGGTGCGCGCGCTGGTCGAGTCCCAGCCCGTCGCCACCACCTACCTGCCCTCGCAGTTCAACCTGGGCGGCGCCGGCGGCTTCGCGCTCGGCATGCTGCATGCGCTCGCGCTGGGCGCCGACTGGCTCTGGCTCGCCGACGACGACGGCCGGCCCGAGGGCCCACGCGTGCTCGGCACGCTGCTGGCGTGCGCCGAGAAGCACGGTCTCGCCGAGGTCTCCCCCGTGGTCTCGACCATCGACGACCCCGAGACCCTCGCCTTCCCCCTGCGCCGCGGCCTGGTCTGGCGGCGCAAGCGGTCGGAGCTGATCGACCCCGCGGCCCCGTCGCACGACGTGCTGTTGGGCATCGCCTCTCTCTTCAACGGCGCGCTGTTCCGCAAGGACACGGTGGCCGCCGTCGGCGTGCCCGACCTGCGCCTGTTCATCCGCGGCGACGAGGTGGAGGTGCACCGGCGCCTCGTGCGCTCCGGGCTCCCGTTCGGCACCTGCCTGACCACCGCCTACCTGCACCCGAACGGGGCCGACGAGTTCCGGCCCATCCTCGGCGGGCGGATGCACACGCAGTACCCGGACAACGAGACCAAACGCTTCTTCACCTACCGCAACCGCGGCTACCTGCAGTCCCAGCCGGGCATGCGGAAGTTGATCCCGCAGGAGTGGGCACGGTTCGGCTGGTTCTTCCTGGTGCAGCGGCGCGACCTCGCGGGCTTCCGCGAGTGGCTGCGCCTGCGCAAGCTGGGGCGCGACGAGCGATTCACCCGCCCCTGACGGACACCGCGCGCGGCTCCTATTGAGGGGGCGTCAGCAGAGCGACCGGTATGTCTCTATTATCGTCGGCATGGGAACGAGCCTGGTCTCCGATCTTCTTCCGCAGGGTCGCGCCCTGCTGCGCATGCTTCAGCGACGGGTCGTCGACCCGTCTCGCCCTGATGTCGCGCTGCGCGCCCTCGGCTACAACCGGAAGTACGGTCCACAGGCCGCACTGGTGATCAAGAGCGCCGCCGAGAGCCCCGACCGCATCGCGATCGTCGACGAGCGCGGCACGCTCACCTACGCGCAGTACGAGGCGCAGTCGAACGCCCTGGCCCGTGGCCTGCTCGCGTCGGGCCTGAAGTCCGGCGATGTCATCGCCGTGCTGGCTCGCGACCACCGCGGCCTCCTGCTCATCATCAGCGCCGCCGCCCGCGCGGGCCTGCGGCTGGCCATGATGAACACCGGCTTCGCCAAACCCCAGTTCGCCGAGGTCTGCGAGCGCGAGAAGGTACAGGCGGTGTTCCACGACAGCGAGTTCACCGGTCTGCTGGACGCGCTGCCCGACGACATGCCGCAGTATCTGACCTGGGTCGACGACGCCGACGGGCTTCCCGAGGGGTCGCAGACGATCGATCAGCTCATGTCCGGCCGCGACGCCACGCGCGTCCCACCGCCCGAGAAGCAGGGCGGGTTCATCATCCTGACCTCGGGCACCACCGGCCTGCCCAAGGGTGCGACCCGCAGCAAGGTGCCCTCACTGGCAACGGCGATGCTGGTCGACCGCATCCCGTTCCGGCGCCGCGGCACCGTCGTCATCGCCTCGCCGATCTTCCATTCGACCGGCTTCGCCATGTGGTCCGCGGGCATGTCCGTCGGCTGTACCACTGTCACCATGCGCCGGTTCGATCCCGAGAACACGCTCAAGCTGATCGCGGACAACCGCGCCGACATGCTGGTCGCCGTGCCCACGATGCTCTCCCGCATGCTGAGCCTGCCCGCGGACACGCTCGCGAAGTACGACACCAGCTGCCTGAAAACGGTCGTCGTGGCCGGCTCCGCCGTCTCCCCCGAGCTCTCGGAGAGGTTCCAGGACGTCTTCGGCGATGTGCTCTACAACGTCTACGGCTCCACCGAGGTCGCCGTCGCCACCGTCGCGACGCCGCGCAACCTGCGCACCGCGCCCGGCACCGTCGGTAAGCCCCCGGTCCTCACCACGGTCCGCCTGTACGACGAGAACGACCGTCTGGTCGAGGGCGTCGGCAACCGGGGCCGCGTCTTCGTCCGCGCCGGCGCGCCCTTCGAAGGCTACAGCGACGGCCGCACCAAGCAGATCATCGACGGCCACCTCGCGTCGGGCGACATCGGCCACTGGGATGAGCACGGCCTGCTGCACATCGACGGCCGCGACGACGACATGATCGTCTCCGGTGGCGAGAACGTCTATCCGCTCGAGGTGGAGAACCTGCTGGCCACCCGCGACGACGTCGTGGAGGCCGCGGTGATCGGCGTGCCCGACACCGAGTACGGCCAGCGCCTGCGCGCCTTCGTCGTGATCGACGGCGGCGCCCCGTCCGACGAGGACGCGCTCGCGGACGATCTCAAGGAGTTCGTCCGCGGCAACCTGGCCCGCTTCAAGGTGCCGCGCGACGTCGTCTTCCTCGACACCCTGCCCCGCAACCCCACGGGCAAGATCGTCCGCCGGGAGCTCCCGAAGGACTGACGATGTCCGGTCATCCGTCCTAACGATCATGAGAACGGGTGACCGAAAGTCCGCGCGCCGGAACCCTGCGGCCTGCTGATGCGTCCAATGGGTATGTGGAATCGCGCCGCGCTGGTGTTCGCCGCCCAGGATGGGGTGGCCACCCGCAAGCAATTGCATGCCGTCGGTGTGAGCGACTCGATGATCGCGGTGCGGATCGACGCCGGTGAGATCGTCCGGGTCCGGCCCGGCCTCTTTCGCACGAAGCACCACCCGCACACCGACAGGACCGCGATCCGCATCGGAGTCCTGCTCGCGGGCGGCATCGGTGACCGCGAAACCGCTCTGTTCTGGCAGGGGATGGTCGACACGGCACCCGCGTCGATCAGCGTCACCGTTCCGGTGGACCGGCGTCTCCGCTCGACTGCCGGCTATCCGATTCGCACGCGTCGGCGCGCGCTGGATCCCGCCGACGTGGCCGAGGTCGACGGACTCGCCGTCACCGGGAAGGCGCTGACCGTCCTGGAGGTGGCGGACGCGAAAGTCATGGATCGTGCTCTGCAGCGGAAGGACGTGACGCTCGACCAACTATCGGCCGCACTGGACCGGAACGCGAACGCCAAGGGCATCGGCTCGGCCCGCGCGGTCTTCAGCGTGGCGTCCGGGGACACCGAATCGGAAGCGGAGAGGCTGTTCGTGGCGCTGCTCCGCCTCCACGGCATCACGGGATGGCACGCCCAGCTCGGGTTCCGGGGGTGGGCGATCGATTTCGCGTTTCCGGAGCTCAAGCTCGCGATCGAGATCAACGGGTGGGCCTTCCATCGCTCGCGTGCCCGGTGGCACAGTGATCAGAACAAGGCGAACGCGCTGACCGTCGCCGGGTGGTCGGTCCTCAACTTCTCCTGGCACCACCTCACCGACGATCCCGAGGGTGTCATCACCACCCTTGCCGACGCGATCGGTGCTCGCGCGGCCTGACGCCGCATTCCGTCGGCGACGACGAGAAATGTCCGGTCATCCGTCTCAACGATCATGAGTACGGATGACCGGACATCCGGTCGGCACCGACGAGCTCAATGCCAGCCGCTTCGGCGTGGTCACCAGTAGGTGTGCCGGGTCATCGGCAGCGGCTGGGGATCCGGCCCCTCCGCGGGCGGCGGCTGCACCAGGTGCACCACCTGGAGGATGTGGAACTGCTCCTGGTGCACCACCGCGAGGCCGCCGTCGTCGAGCGAGACCTGCATGTCGGTCCCCATGAACCGGAACGGGCGGAAGGTCCACCAGAGGTTGCCGTTCTCCTGCCGGAAGTCCTCCTCGGGCCGGTCGGCGTCGGCGAGCACCCAGGCGGCGGTGCACTCGTCGGCGGCCCACGACGCCCACTGGTTGACGCCCTTCTCCTTGTCCCAGAGTTTCCCCTCGGAACGCCGGTCACCGTCGTTGCCCATGTCGCGCAGCCCGTCGAACATCCCAGGCAGGCCGTCGTGCGCGATGCGCAGCGAGGGCCACGCCCAGCTCGGCTGCACCTGGAAGAAGACGCAATCGCCGGGGCGGGCATGGTCACGGATGTAGCGGGCGGCGTAGCTGAAGTCGCTACCCCCCGGCTTCGACAGGGGGCTGTGCTGCCACAGGTAGCCGGGGATCGCGGCCACCGACAACACGGCGAGCAGCGCCGCGCCGGCCACCCGCGGACGAGGCAGCGACCGCGCCACCGTCGTCACCGCGGCCGCGAGCACGAGCACCACCCCGGGCACCGTGAAGCTCACGTACCGCCCCACGTACGACGGGACGACCGGCGAGACCAGCAGGATCGCGGCCAGCGGCACCAGTGCGCCGGCCAGGCCGTAGCGGAGCGCGTCCGCCAGGTCCGACGGTACGCCCCGCCGCCACCACAGCAGCGCCGCGACGGCGATCACGAGCCAGGCCGCGATCGCGAAGGCGTACGAATGGTCGAACCACTGGTCGACCAGCACGTTCTGGAAGATCCGCCACCCCGGCCAGCGCAGCCAGGAGACCTGGTCGCGCTGGGTGGCGGCGAGGATCAGCACGGGGCTGGCGAGGACGATCGCGCCCGCGGAGACGATCGCGGCCGGGCGCAGGACGGCGCGCGTCCGGGTCCGCGGGTCCGCGGCGAAGACCGCGAGCACCGCGAGGACGAGCGTCGCGGAGTACAGGAAGAGCACCGTCGCGAGAAGCAGCGCCGCGCCGTAGGCGAGCCAGGCTCGCCCAGCGCGGGGATTACCGGCCGACGATGCCGCCCGGTGCGCGGCGATCAGCACGAGCGCTGCGGAGGCGATGACCCATGCGTAGGACCGCGCCTCGACACCGGACCACGTGAGCCGCGGGAGGATCAGCGCGATCACCGCCGCGACCAGCGCGAAGGTCTCGCCGCCGAGCCGCCGCGCGAGGACGTAGCAGGCCGCGGTGGCCGCGCCGACGCCCAGTGCCGAGAACGCCCGCAACGCCGTCTCGTCGAGGCCGAAGACCAGCGAGAAGGTCCGCACGCCCCAGTAGTAGAGGCCGTGCACCGCGTCGATGTTCGTCAGCAGGTGCCACAGCTCGCCCGGCGAGCGATCCATCGCGGAGGCGGTGGCGAGCTCGTCGAACCAGACGGACGGTCGCCCGCCCTGCCACAGCGACAGGAGAACGCCGAGGAGCGCGAAACCCCAGGGAACGAGCCGAATTCTCCAGGGCCGAGTTGCCGGGGCCATCACATCAGTCGGAAGATCACCGTGCGCTGGACGATGAAGTTGACGACCGTCGCCGTGCCCTGGGCGACCACGAAGGCGACGAGGCGGTTGAGGTAGCTGCCGATCCCGTCCTCGGGTGGCGGGAACAGCGTGTAGAAGGCCATGTAGATGCCCAGCTGCACGCCGTACATCGCGATGTACAGGGCCCACACCGCGATCATCCGCTTGGTGGAGGGCTCGGCCTGGAAGGTCCAGCGCCGGTTGAGCAGGTAGGCGGTGGTGGTGCCGCAGACGAAGCCGATGGTCTTGGCCAGGGCCTCGTCGAGGCCGAGGAACTTGCCGAGCAGCAGGGTGATCCCGAAGTCGACGACCGCCGAGAAGCCACCGGTCAGCACGAATCGCACGAGCTGGGTCTTGAGATCGAGGGGTACCCGATCGGCGGCTTCGGAGGCGGTCACGAGGTCACAGCGTACTTCAGAAATCCTTCGTCATTCGAATACGTCGTCCGGCTCCGACGGATCCTGCTGCTGCCGCTTACCGATCAGATAGGCCGCCCAGGCCGCGCCCGCACCACAGATCGCGCCCACGAGGCCGCCCGCCAGCGTGGCCGCGTCGCCCTCCAGGACGCCGAGTTTCGCGGCGAGGATCACGGCCAGCGCCAGATACAGGGGTACCAGCGTCACGAGTCCGACGGTCCTCCGCCTGCCGGTGTTGAACGCCGCGGCGATCGCGTAGTAGGCGACGCCGTGCCGCGCGCAGTAGCGCTGCACTGCGCCGATCTGGATGAGGCCGGGTGCCACCGCCGCGACGATCGCCGCAACGATCGCACCCTGCAGCGCGGCGATCACCGCGACCGCCAGGAAGGCGTAGGTGGCCCAGAAGAAGCCCACCGACGAGGCCCGGTAGTACTCGTCGCGATTGCGTTCGTCGCCCCAGGCCGGGTCGGACGGTGCCAGGATGTACTGCTCAGCGCGGGTCAAGGGCGCCATTGTTCTCCTCCTCCGGTACTGGGAACAGCTCTTCCACGGTGGAGCCGAGGACCCGGGCGATCTTCACAGCGAGGTACACGCTGGGCGCATAGTCGCCCTTCTCGACCGAGACCACCGTCTGCCGGCTCACGCCGACCGCGGCGGCCAGCTCGGCCTGAGTGATCCGTCGTGCGCGTCGTCGGGCGCGCACCGGGTTCTCGTCGTCCACGGACTGAAGTCAAGCATTCTTGACTTTTGATGTCAAGCATTCTTGTCACTAGTAGTGATGTCCGGCCTCGCCACGGCGCTCCGCTCTCATTCCTGCCCGAATCCGGGCAGATAGTTGACACGGAACCGTCGGGCACGGAAGATCGACCTCGTGCCGGACAGCGAGCTCGTGGATCACGTCGCGCGGACCACGGGGCTCTCCGCCACCGAGGCCGTGCGTGTCATCGACGACGTCACGGCCTACTACCGGGAACCGGTCGAGGAGTTCGTCCGCCGCCGCCACCGCGACCTTCAGGGTCGCGGCGCCAAGAACGCCGAGATCTTCGCGACCCTCGCCGACGAGTTGAGCAGCCGGCTCGTCGCCGCACCCGATCTCACCGAGCGGCAGTTGCGCCGCCTCATCTACAGCTAGGAGCCTTCCGAAGCATGTGCGGAATCGTCGGATACATCGGTGGCCAGACGGCCGTGGACATCCTCGTCGACGGGCTGACCCAGCTCGAGTACCGCGGGTACGACTCGGCGGGCATCGCAGTGCTCGGTCCGTCCGGCGCGAAGCGCGTCCGCAGCGTCGGCCGGGTGCGCGACCTCGAGGCCGCCCTGCCGAAGCGGCTGGCCGGCAAGACGGGCATCGGCCACACCCGCTGGGCGACGCACGGCGC
The DNA here is from genome assembly GCF_007858435.1 of Tsukamurella asaccharolytica. GTDB lineage: Bacteria > Actinomycetota > Actinomycetes > Mycobacteriales > Mycobacteriaceae > Tsukamurella > Tsukamurella asaccharolytica. The sequence continues at coordinate 508,417 of NZ_VIGW01000002.1, forward strand.
CCCGTCCGAGGCCAACGCGCACCCGCACACCTCCGCCACCGACGCAGAGGGCAACGAGCGGATCTTCGTGGTGCACAACGGCATCATCGACAATGCCCGGGACCTTCGCCTCGAGCTCGAGGCCGCCGGCGTGGAGCTCACCTCGGACACCGACACGGAGGCCGTCGCGCACCTCATCGCCCGCAGCGACGCCGAGACGCTCGAGGACGCGGTGCGCCAGACCCTGCAGCGGCTCAGCGGCACCTACGCGCTGGCCGTGCTCGACACCGAGCACCCCGACCGGATCGTCGTGGCCCGCAACGGCTCGCCGCTCATCATCGGCGTCGGAGACAAGGAGATGTTCGTCGCCTCGGACATCTCCGCCGTGGTGCGGCACACCAGCCAGGTCGTGCACCTCGACGACGGCGAGTGCGCCACCGTCACCGCCTCCGGCTTCCGCATGTTCAGCGCGGACGACAACCGCTCCGTCGCGAAGTCCGCCACCACCGTGGACATCTCGCCCGACGACCTGGAGCTGGGCAACCACAGCCACTTCATGCTCAAGGAGATCGCGGAGCAGCCGAGCTCGCTCGAGCGCATGCTCTCCGGCCGCCTCGATGAGCGCTTCGCCACCGCACGCCTCGACGGCCTGAACCTGGACGCGCAGGCCATGCGCCGATTCAAGCGCGTCAAAATCCTGGGCTGCGGCAGCGCCTATTACATGGGCCAGTTGGGCGCCTCCCTCATCGAGGAGCTCGCGCGCATCCCCGCGGATGCCGAGCCCGCCAGCGAGTTCCGCTACCGCAACCCGATCGTGGAGCCCGATACCCTCTACGTCGCGGTGAGCCAGTCCGGCGAGACCGCCGACACCGCGTTCGCCGTGCAGGAGGTCAAGCGCAAGGGCGGCACCATCGTCGGCCTGGTCAACGTGGTCGGCTCGACCATCGCGCGCGAGGTCTCCGGCGGCATCTACCTGCACGCCGGCCCCGAGGTCTCCGTTGCCTCCACCAAGGCCAACACCCACATGGCGGTGGGCTTCGCGCTGCTCGCGCTCGCCCTGGGCCGCGTGCGGGACCTCTCGATCACCGACGGGACCCGGATCGTCAAGGGCCTCAGGGCCCTGCCCGCCCAGATCGGCGAGATCATCGACTCCCCCGGCGACGTCGAGGACGCGGCGAAGCTGCTGGCCGAGGCGCCGAGCCTGTTCTTCATCGGCCGCGTACGGGGCTACCCGACGGCCCGCGAAGGCGCGCAGAAGTTCAAGGAGATCAGCTACCGCCATGCCGAGGCGTACCAGGCCTCCGAGCTTAAGCACGGCCCGCTCGCGCTGATCAGCCCGGAGATGCCGACCGTCGCGATCGTCCCCGACGACGAGCTGCTCGACCGCAACATCGGTGCGCTGCACGAGATCGCGGCCCGCGGCGGCGACATCGTGGCCATCACCAACCCGGGCGTCGAGCTGCCCGAGGCCAAGGTCACGCTGAGGGTGCCGAAGAACGAGCCCGAGCTGGATCCGATCCTGCTGATGATCCCCACCCAGCTGCTGGCCTACTACGCGGCGCTGAGCCTCGGGCTCAACATCGACCGGCCCCGCAACCTGGCGAAGTCGGTCACCGTCGAGTAGTCAGTCCCGCTTCGGCCCCACCCAGACCTGCTGGGCGTTGACGAACTCGTGGATACCGGCGCGGCCCAGCTCGCGGCCGTAGCCGGACCGCTTGACGCCGCCGCTCGGCAGCCGCGGATCGGTCTTGACGATGCCGTTGACGCTGACCTGCCCGGCCTCGAGCTCGCGCGCGAGGGACTCGCCGCGTGCCGCGTCGGTCCACACGCTCGCGGCCAGACCGTACGGGGTGGCGTTCGCGAGATCGACGGCGTGCTCGGCATCGACGGCCGGCATCACCGCGGCGACGGGGCCGAAGGTCTCCTCGGCGCACGCCGCCATACCCGGACGCACCCCGGTCAGCAGCGTGGGCGGGTAGAAGAAGCCCGGGCCGTCGGGCACCGTCCCGCCCAGCAGGCAGGTGGCGCCGGCCGCCACAGTCTCGGTGACCTGGCGGTGCAGGTTGTCCCGTAGATCCGCACGGGCGATCGGCCCGACCTGGGTGTCGTCCTGACGGGGATCGCCCATCCGCAGTGCGGCGAGCCGGATGCGCAGCGCCTCGACGAGCTCCTCGTGCACCGGCCGCTCCACGATGATCCGCTTCGCCGCGATGCAGGACTGGCCGGCGTTGATGATCCGAGACAGGGCCAGTACCTCCGCGGCGGCCTCGATGTCGGCGTCCGCCAGCACGATCGACGGGTCCGAACCGCCCAGCTCCAGCACGGCGGGCTTGATCTCGCTCGCCGCCACCGCCGCGACGGCGGCCCCGGCGCGGTCGGAGCCCGTGAAGGAGACGGCGCGGATCCGGCGGTCGCGGATCACCCCGGCCACATCGGGCGTGGCGACGGGGAGGGAGGAGAAGACCCCGTCGGGTGCCCCGACCGCGCGAAAGGCCCCGGCGATCGCGTCAGCGCAGCCGGGCACATGCGGATCGTGCTTCATCACGGCCGTGTTGCCCGCCATGAGCGCGGGCGCGCAGAACCGGAAGGCCAACCAGAACGGCGCGTTCCACGGCAGCACGCCGAGCACCGGACCGATCGGCAGGTACTGCACGTAGCTCGACGTGGCGTCGGATTCGACGACGTCGGTGGCGAGATACCGCTCGGCGTGGTCGGCGTAGTGCTCCGCGGCCCACGCCGCCTTGATCACCTCGCCGCGGGCCTCGGTGATGGGCTTGCCCATCTCCTCCGTCATCACGGCGGCGTAATCCTCGACGTTGCCACGCAACTCGGCACCCACCGCCCGCAGGAGCGCCGCCCGCTCGGCGAAACCCGCCCGGCGCCAGTCGTGGTACGCCGTCTCGGCAGCCTCGAGGGTCGCCTCGATCTCGACGGGGCTCGCGGCGGGCACCTCCCGCACCGTTCGCCCCGTCGACGGGTCGATCGCAGTCAGCATCGTGGTCATGAAGGCACCTCCGATTCGTTCGTCTCCAGCTGCGGCACCGCGCCTTCCGCATCGTGCACCGTGAAGTCCTCGTCGAGCGTGAAGAAGGACTCACAGCCGTCGTCGGTGATCCGGATCGTGTCCGAGATGCCGACGGTCTTGTCGCCGTCGACGCCCCACATCCACGGGATCACGTGGAAGGTCATGCCCGGTTCCAGCGCGGTGAAGTCGCCGGGGTTGAGACTGAGGATGTAGCCCTCGTCCCAGGACGGTGGGAAGGCGATCCCGATGGAGTAGCCGGACCGCGTGACCAGGCGCGCGCCGACGGTGTTGTCCGAGATGATGCGGCGCACCAGCGAATCGGCGTCCGAGACCGTCATGCCGGGCCGCATCAGGGATTTCAGCTCGGCTAGGGCGAGTTTCATCCGCTCCTGCGCCTGGTGCATGCTGGGCGAGAGCTCGCCGTTGACCACAGTGCGCATGAGGGCAGCGTGATAGCGGCGATAGCAGCCGCCCACCTCGAGGAAGACGTGCTCGCCGGGCTCGATCGTCCGTCCCTCCCACGTCGCGTGGCCGATCATCGACCGCGGCCCCGAGGCGACGTACGGCATGACGGACGGGAACTCGCCGCCGGCCCGGAACATCGCGGAGCTGATCGCCGCCGCCACGTCGTTCTCCGTGTTGCCGGGGACGGCCGCCTCCAGCCCTGCCGCCATCCCCGCCTCGGCGGCGCGGGCGGCCTTGCGCATCACCGCGATCTCGGCGTCGGACTTCGTTGCGCGGCCGGCCTCGACGATGCCGAAGCAGTCCATGAGCACACCCTGCTGGAACGAGGTGTGCACGCGATCCTGCTGGTAGGCGGGGAAGAAGTAGCTATTGCGCTCGTAGCCCACCCGCTTGGTCCCGAGCCCGCCCTCCTTGAGGGTGAGCACCAGTTCCTGGATCGCATCGCCGGTGTCCGGGTAGGGCCGGGTCCGCTCCACCCAGGTCCGCGCGATCACGTTGGACTCCTCCATCGCGCGCGTGATCATCACCGGATCGTCGTCGAGCGGCACCACCAGCGCCTGGAAGAACGAGTAGCCGGTGGTCTGGTAGTCGGTGAGGTACATCAGGTTCTCGGGGTCGGTGATCACTACGGCGTCGAGCCCGCGCTTGTCCATCCGTTCCCGAAGTTCCGTCAGCCGGCGCTCGTACTCCTCCGGCGGGAAGGTCATGTCGTCGCGCCGCCTCATCGCGCCACCTCCGTCACGGCCCGCTCGAGGATGTCCAGGCCTTCGGCGAGATCCTCGTCGGGGATCGTCAGCGGCGGAATGAGTTTGAGCACGCGGCCGCCGCTGCCACAGGGCCCGATGAGGAGGCCGGCGTCGAAACAGGAGGTCTGCACGGCCTTGGCGAAGGCGCCGTCGCCCGTGTCGAGGGCCTGCATCATGCCCTTGCCGCGGACCTCCCAATCGCGGTCTGGGTGTGCGGCCGCGAGCGCGGCGAGGCGCTCGCGCATGACCTCGCCCTTCGCGGCGACGGCCGTCATCAGCTCGTCGTCGGCGAAGTAGTCCAGGGCGACGGTGCCGGCCACCATCGACAGGCCCTGGCCGCGGAAGGTGCCGGTGTGCGCTCCGGGCGACCAGTGCGCGTCGACGGCGGGCTTATTAAGGTTCATCGCGATCGGTGTGCCGTAACCGCCGAGCCCCTTGGCGAGGGTGACGACATCGGGATCGAGGCCGTAGCCGTCGAAGCTGAAGTAGCTTCCGGTGCGTCCACATCCGGCCTGAATGTCGTCGATGATGAACAACGCCCCGGTCTCCCGCGCGAGGTCCTGCACGGCGTGCAGCCACTCGGCGCTCGCGACGTTGACACCGCCCTCCGCCTGCACGGCTTCGACGAGGAAGGCGGCGGGCGGAGTGTGCCCGCTGGACGGGTCCGCCAGGGCGGCGGCGTAATCGGCGAGCGCGGTCTTGCCGCCGGGCGCGGTCTCGAAGGGCAGCCGCACCACGTCGCGCAGCGGGACGCCCGCCCACTGCCGGAAGGCGTGGTTGGCCGTGGCGGCGAGCGCCCCGAGGGTCATGCCGTGAAAGCCGTGACTGAAGGCCACGACCTCGCGCCGGCCGGTGGCGAGGCGCGCCAGCTTGAGCGCCGCTTCCACCGCGTTCGTCCCGGTCGGGCCGGTGAACTGCATGCGGTGATCCATGCCTCGCGGCGCGAGGATCACGTCGTGGAAGCGGGTGAGGAAGTCGCGCTTGGTGGTGGTGTAGGTGTCGAGGCTGTGGGCCACGCCGTCGGCCTCGAGGAAGGCGATCATGGCGCGCTTCATGTTCGGGTTGTTGTGCCCGAAGTTGAGGACGCCGGCGCCCGCGAAGAAGTCGATGTAGCTCTTCCCCTCTTCGTCCACCTGCCGGGCGTTGGACGCGGAGGCGAAGACGGTGGGGAAGTTCCTGCAGTACCCACGGACTTCCGATTCCCAGTTCTCGAACGGGGCAGTGGCCGATGATGTCATGGGCTGAATTCCTTTCGTTCGGTGCGGATCTGTTCTGTCAGAGCGGCTCCGGCGCTCCCGCGAGACCCACCAGCAGGCGCGCAGCGGGATCGAGCAGGGCATCGTCGAAGTCGTATCCGGCGCTGTGCAGAGGCGCCGTGGTGCCGGAGCCGAGCAGCGCGAAGGCTCCCGGGATCCGGTTCAGGTAGTAGCTGAAGTCCTCCGAAGCGAGGACCGGCGCCGCGGCTGCATGCTCGGCCCAGGCCGGGCCGAGGACCGCCGAGAGGCGCTCCCGCAGCTCGGCCGCCGGGCCGGGATGGTTGACGGTGGCGCCGTAGCGCACAGTGGTCCGCACGTCGGCGTCCACGCCGTGGGCGGCGGCGGTGGCGCGGGCGATGTCGTCGATGAGGGAGAAGATCCGGGACCGGGCGTCGTCGTCCGCGGCGCGCACGCTGCCGGCGATCAGCGCCGAATCAGGGGTGACGGTGGCGGCGCTCTCGGCGCGGAGCGAGGTCACGGCCACGACCGCGGCCTGCTGCGGCGAGGTGCGGCGCGCGACGATCTGCTGCAGCGCCACCACGACGGCGGCCGCGGCGAGAACCGGATCGCGCGTGGCCTCGGGCTGCGAGGCGTGGCCGCCGCGGCCCAGAAGCTCGACCTCGAAGGTGCCGTTCGCGGACATCACGGAACCGTCGGGGCACAGGGCTCGGCCGAACGGCAGACCGGGCCAGTTGTGCCAGCCGTAGACGACGTCGACGCCCTCGAGCGCACCGTCGGCGATCATGCCGCGCGCGCCGTGCCCACCCTCCTCGGCGGGCTGGAAGAGCAGGGTGACCGGGCCGGGGAGGCTCGATTCGTGCGAGTGGAGCCATCGGGCGGCGGCGAGCAGGGCGGCCGTGTGCCCGTCGTGCCCGCAGGCGTGCATGACGCCGTCGGTCGCGGAGGCGTACGGCAGGCCGGTGGCCTCCCCGATCGGCATGGCGTCGAGGTCGGCGCGCAGCGCCACGTGCCTGCCCGGCGCGGACGGGGAGAGGCGGACGACGGTGCCCGTATCCGCGCAGGTCCGCCAGCCGAGGCCGATCGCATCCAGTTCGGCGCGGACGGTCGCGGCGGTGGCGTGCTCCGCCCAGGCGATTTCGGGGCGGCGATGAAGTTCGCGTCGGAGTTCGGTGGCCCGGGCAACGGTCTCGGCCCAAGAATCGTTCACAGGACCTCCTCGGATGGCTGTCCGTTTCGGTCCTCTTCAACCTACCGTGGTCCGCCGAACGGCGCGCACAGATCACCCGAACGGAGGATGCACGCGCTCGCGGGCGGTGCCTAGCGTGAATCCACATGGAACACGGGGCGCACGACGCGCAGATCCGGTCGGCGTTGCCGCCCGAGCTGTATCGCGTGCTGCACCTGCGCGTCGTGCAGCGCCGCACCGTCGACGAGACCGCTGCGCTGCTGCGGATCACCCCGTCCACGGTCCGGTTGCGTCAACACCGTGCGCTGCAAAGGATCCGCGGGGGTCTGTAGCGGCCGTACCCGCTCGTCGCCGGGTTGCGAGCGGCTGCGCGCGACGAGGTCGAGGTCACAGCAGCTTCAACCTCAGCATCGACTCAGGTGAGGCGCGGTAATCTCATGGGCGATGTCCGAGACAACTCTTCCCTATCTGCCCATCTCGACGCGCAAGCTGGTCGGGTGGTCGCGCACCACCCCGATCGAGGGGCACGTGCTGTCCACCCCTGACGTGGACCAGATCGCCAAGGCCGTCGCCGTCGTGGCCGACGCCGAGGCCGACAAGCCCGCCTACCTGCGACGCGGCGTGATCGCGCGCGGGCTGGGCCGCTCGTACAACGAGTCGGCGCAGAACACCGGCGGCCTGACCATCGACATGACGCCGCTCAGCGCGATCCACGACATCGACGCGGACACCGGCATCGTCGAGGTGGACGCGGGTGTCAGCCTCGACGACCTGATGCAGGCGGCTCTGCCGTACGGCCTCTGGGTCCCCGTGCTCCCCGGCACGCGCCAGGTGACGATCGGCGGCGCCATCGCCCACGACATCCACGGCAAGAACCACCACAGCCAGGGCTCGTTCGGCAACCACATCACCGAGATGACGCTGCTCACCGCGGACGGCACGGTGCTGACGCTCACCCCGCAGGGCTCCTCCGACGATCCGAACGGTGAACTGTTCTGGGCGACGGTGGCCGGCGTCGGCATGACCGGCATCATCCTGCGCGCGAAGATTCAGATGAAGCGCACCGAGAGCGCCTACTTCATCGCGGACACCGAGCGGACCGGCTCGCTGCAGGAGACCATCGACCTGCACCTGCAGGACGGCTTCGAAGACGGCTACGAGTACGCGTCCGGCTGGTTCGACGCGATCAGCGCGCCGCCGAAGCTGGGCCGCGGCACCTTCTCGCGCGGCAACCTCGCGACGCTCGACGAGCTGCCGGAGAAGTACCGGAAGAACCCGCTGAGCTTCAACAACAAGCCGCTGTTCAGCCTGCCGAACGTGTTCCCCAACGGCCTCGCGAACAAGTTCGACTTCTCGCTGGTGGGCGAAGCCTACTGGCGCGCGGGGCCTCCCAGCACGGGGAAGGTGAAGAACCTCGCGGGCTTCTACCACATGCTCGACGTCTTCGGCGGCTGGAACTACGCGTACGGACCCGCCGGCTTCGTCCAGTACCAGTTCATCGTGCCCACGGGCAACGAGCCCGAGTTCGTCCGGCTCATCGAGGACATTCAGGCCTCCGGCAACGTCAGCTTCCTCAACGTGATCAAGTTGTTCGGCGACGGCAATCAGGCGCCCCTGAGCTTCCCGTTCAAGGGCTGGAACGTGTGCCTGGACTTCCCGGTCAAGCGGGGCGTGGCGGAGTTCCTCAACGAACTCGACAAGCGCATCATGGCGATGGGCGGCCGGCTGTACACGGCGAAGGACTCCCGCACGACCGCGGAGCGGTTCCACGCCATGTACCCGCAGATCGACCAGTGGATCGCCACGCGGCGGCGAATCGACCCCACCGGAGTCTTCATCTCCGACCTGGGCCGCCGCCTGGAACTCGCCTGAGCCTCACGACAGCAAGGAACGAAGAGAAATGAAGAACGCCGTGGGCGTCCCCCAGTCCATCCTGCTGCTCGGCGGGACCTCCGAGATCGGCCTGTCCATCGTCGAGGAGTACCTCGCCCTGGGCGCGCAGCGCGTCGTGCTCGCCGCGCTGCCGAACGATCCGCTGCGCGCGGAGGCCGTCGCCCAGGCCGAGGCCGCCGGCGCCACGTCGGTCGAGGTCGTCGACTTCGACGCCACCGACTTCGACGGTCACCAGAAGACCATCGACGCCGCCTTCGCCGGCGGCGACATCGACGTCGCGATCGTGGCCTTCGCGCTCGACTTCGACGCCGAGGAGCTGTGGCAGAACCAGCGCAAGGCCGTGCTCCTCGCGCAGGTCAACTACACCGGCGCCGTCTCCGTCGGCGTGCTCCTGGGCCAGAAGATCAAGGAGCAGGGCCACGGCCAGATCATCGCGATGAGCTCCGTCGCCGGCCTGCGCCCGCGCCGCAGCAACTTCGTCTACGGCTCCTCCAAGGCCGGCTTCGACGGCTTCTACCTCAACCTGGGCCAGGCGCTCGAGCCCTTCGGCGGCTCCGTCCTCGTGGTCCGGCCGGGGATGGTGCGCACCAAGTTCTCCGCCCACGTCAAGGAGGCGCCGCTGACGATCGACAAGGAGGTCATCGGCAAGCTCGCCGTCGACGCCGCGATCAAGGGCAAGTCGCTGGTCTACGCGCCCGCACCGTGGGGCTTCGTCAGCTTCGGCCTGAAGAACATTCCGCAGCCGATCTTCAAGAAGCTACCGATCTAGGCGGTGCGTCCGATTCCCGGCATCACCCTCTACGCTTGCCCGCGTGACTGACACGCGCACCGGCTCCGGCACCGTCGCCCCGGCAGCACCGTCGCAGGGCCGAATCCTGGCCCTCGACCTCGCTGCCGCCGCGATCCTCGCGGCGGTGGTCGGTGTCGTCGGGTGGTTCGCCGTCAGCTCCGTCGAGTGGCCGGCCTACAGCAGCTCCAACGTGACCCGCGCGTTCTCGACGGTCTTCCAGGTGATCGCGATCGTCGTGCTCGCGGGGTGCGCCGTGCTGCTGTCGCGACCCGTGCCGGCCTGGCAGGCCCGCATCGCCCGCCTGCTCTCCTTCGCCACGGTGGCCGGCTTCGTGACCGTCACCCTCGCCCTCCCGCTCGGCGGCACCAAGCTGTACCTCGGCGGCATCTCCGTCGACCAGCAGTTCCGCACCGAGTACCTCACCCGGTTCACCTCCTCGCCGCGGCTGGCGGATATGACCTACATCGACATGCCGCCGCTGTACTCCCCCGGTTGGTTCTGGCTGGGCGGACGATTCGCGAAGCTGTTCGGATTCGAGGGCTGGGCCGCCTTCCAGCCCTGGTCGATCATCTCCCTGGCCGTCGCTGCCGCCGTCGCCCTGGCCCTGTGGCTCACCGTCGTCGGGCCCGCCCGGGCCATCGCGGCCACCCTCGCCACCAGCGTCGCGATGCTGCTCTACGGTTCCGCCGAGCCCTACGGCGCGGCCGTCGCGATCCTGCTTCCGCCGGCACTCATCGTCGCCTGGTTCGCCATCCTCCGCGGCGGACGCGGCGCGATCGCGCTGGTGGGCGTCTACCTCGGCGTCGCGGTGTGGTTCTACACGCTGTATCTGGGTGTCGCCGCGTTCACCGTCGTGCTGATGGGCGTGGTCGCGCTGGGCGCCGCGTGGATCCGGGAGCGCCGGTTCGAGTGGCGCTACCCTGCACGGGTCGCGGCGATGGGGGTGATCGCCATCGCGATCGGGCTGCCCGCATACGGGCCGTTCCTCCTGCGCGTGGCCCGCGACGGCACCGATTCCAAGGGCTCCGCGTTCCACTACCTGCCCGAGCAGGGGTCGGTGCTGTCGCTGCCCATGCTCCACTTCACGCTGCTCGGCGCCCTCGGCATGATCGGCATCGTGTGGATCCTGGTGAAGGCCCGCTCCTCCGTGCTTGCGCAGGCGCTCGGCCTGAGCATCGCCGGCTCGTACCTGTGGGCGATCGGTTCGATGGCCGTCTCCCCCGTCGGCACCACGCTGCTCGGCTTCCGCACGGAGCCGGTGCTGCACATCTTGCTCGCCGCCGCGGGCGCGCTCGGTGCGGTCACCATGGTCGGCGCGCTGGGCGACGGCTACCCGCGCTACCGGGACGCGGGCGTGGTGCTCGGCGTCCTCGCCGCGATCGGTGTGGCGCAGACGATCCCGGCGCAGCTGGCCGGCGAGATCGCCGTCGCGTACTCCGATACCGACGGGAACGGAGAGCGCGGCGATCGCCGGCCCGCGGGCGCGGAATCGTCGTACAAGGATGTGGACGCCGCGATCCTGGCCGCGACGGGCAGGCCGCGCACCGACACCGTCGTGCTCACGGCCGACTACGGCTTCCTCGCGATCTACCCGTACTGGGGCTTCCAGAACCTCACGTCGAACTACGCGAACCCCCTCGCGCACTTCACCGCCCGGTCCGAGGCGATCGAGTCGTGGGCGAAGCTCGAGACGCCCGACGAGCTGATCCAGGCCCTCGGCTCGACGCCGTGGCGCGCTCCCGACGCCTTCGTCTTCCGACGGTCCGCCGACGGCCTGTCGCTGCGGCTCGCCGAGGACGTGTACCCCAACGACCCGAACGTCCGCCGGTACACCGTGGTCTTCCCCGAGAAGCTCTTCGAGGATCCGCGATTCGCCGTCACCGAGACGGGCCCGTTCGTCGTGATCGTGCGAAGGTGACCTTCGCCCCCTCCCCGGCTGCCCTGCCACCGCGTACCGGGAAAGTTTGATTTGGCTCACCTAACACTCGGTGTACGCTACGGCGCGTGATGAAACGAACCCTCGCCCGCCGGCTCGCGCCCGTGGTCGTCGTGCTGGCCGCCACCGTCGGCATCAGCGCCTGCTCCGACTCGACCGATGACGCCAAGACCCCCGGCAACACCGCCGTCGCCACCGGCGGCGAGCGGTTCGGCACCGCCGACGTCGAGACGGCCAAACTCGGCACCGACGCGGCGCCCGGCGTCTTCCCGCGCACCATCAGGCACGCGCGCGGAGTGACCGAGATCCCGAAGAAGCCCGAGCGGGTCGTCGTGCTCGACAGCGGCGAGCTCGACTCGGTGCTCACCCTCGGCATCAAGCCCGTCGGCCTGGTGGTGACCGACGGCGCCAGCCCGATCCCGACGTACCTCGCCGACAAGGTGCAGGGCGTCGAGACCGTCGGCAAGAACACCAGCCTGAACCTCGAGGCCATCGCCAGGCTCAAGCCCGACCTCATCCTCGGCAGCCAGCTGCGCGTGGACAAGCAGTACGACCAGCTCTCCGCGATCGCGCCGACCGTCTTCTCCATCCGCCCCGGCTTTCCGTGGAAGGAGAACTTCCGGCTGATCGGCGCGGCCCTCGGCGAGGAGACGAAGGCCGTGGGCGCGCTCAACACGTACGCGGACAATGCGAGGGCGCTCGGCGCGAAGTTCACCGGCCAGAAGCCGACGATCTCGCTCGTCCGGTTCATGCCGAACCGGCTGCGCCTCTACGGAAACAAGTCGCTGATCGGCGTGATCCTGCAGGACGCGGGCCTTCCGCGCGCCGGCAACCAGGGCGTCGACGAACTCGCCACCGAGATCTCGCTGGAGAACCTCGCGCAGGCCGACGGTGATTACATCTTCTACTCGAGTTACGGCAAGCCCGAGAACACGGGCGAGACCGCGGCGCTCGCGAACCCCGCGTGGTCGCAGCTCAGCGGCGTGCAGAAGGGCAAGGCCTTCCGCGTGGACGACGACGTCTGGTACCTCGGTCTCGGCCCGACCGGCGCCAACCTGATCGTCAAGCAGCTGGGCGAGTACCTGGCGAAGTAGGGCACGCCCTGCCACCGGCACGCAGCCGCCGCCGAGCGGTTACCAACCGCGACGACGCGCACCTGGGCGCCGAAGCCGACCGCAATTGCGAGCTGCTCCTCCCCCACCCGCTGCGCTGACGCGCTAGAGACCGCGGGCGGCGAGGGCCTCGCCGAGGAGGTCGGCGTCGCGGATCAGGCGGACCAGCACCGTCGGGAGGACGCGGACCAGCGAGGCGCGCTGCCCCCGCGCCCACGCCGCCTCGCGGGTCTGCCGGACGACGGCGATCACCGTCGGGATGGAGCGGATCGTCAGCGCGATCAACAGCTCCACGCGCCAGCCGAGGACCCGCCCCGCGAGCGCCGCGAGGTCGGTCGCGCGGGTGGTGAAGACCAGTAGGTTGCCCGCGAGCACGCCCACCACCAGCTGCCCGACGGGGCCGACGGCCGCGCGCGAACCGTCGGGGAGCCCCTGACTGAGCAGGTAGAACCCGGTGAGGACCACCGCGAACAGCAGGGCCGGGCGCAGGGCCCGCCACAGGTGCACCGGGCGGAGCCGGGCCACCGGGAACAGCGCGGCCACGGCGAGCGCCGCGACCGCGAGCGGGACCGGCCGCGGAAAGACCGCGAGGACCGTGACCAGGGCGAGCATCGCCACGAGCTTCACCGTGGCCCGCGCGCGGTGCAGCGGGGAGTCGCGCGGGACGTAGCGGCCCAGCATCAGCGCGCCGCCAGCTCGCGGTAGAAGGCGATCGACTCCGCCGGCGGGCCGTCGTGGACGAGGGCGCCGTCGTCCATGACCAGCACCCGGTCGAAGTCATCGAGGAGGTCGAGGTGGTGGGTGAGGAGGATGACCTGCTGCTCCAGCGCGGCGAGCCGGTCCCGGACCTTGAGCACGTTGCGCAAATCCAGCAGGGTCGTGGGCTCGTCGCACACCAGGATCTCCGGGTCGGTGACCAGCACCGACGCGAAGGCGAGCATCTGCTTCTGTCCCGAGCTCAGCAGCTGCGCGGGGGCGTCGGCGTGGTCGGCGAGGCCGAACTCGGCGAGCACCGCCGCCACCCGCTCCGCATCGACGGGAGGCTTGCGGCCGCGCCCCGGCGGGCGGAGCGACAGTGCGACGTCCTCCGCCGGCGTGGGCATGACGATCTGCGCGGAGGCGTCCGCGAACATGAAGCCGACCCGGCGCCGCACCTCGGTCCGCTTCTTCGCCACGTCGAGGCCCAGAGTCTCGACGGTGCCGGAATCGGGCACGACGAGGCCGTTGAACGTGCGGGCGAGCGTCGACTTCCCGGAGCCGTTGGCGCCGACGATGCCGATCCGCTGCTCCGACAGTTCCGCCGTGATGCCGCGCAGGACGGGGCGGTCGTCGTAGGCGTGCGTGACACCGTCGAGACGGATCATGCTCTCTTCTCGGAGGCGGCCCTCTGAGCGGCGGCCGTGCCCCTCCGCGCGATGGGCGGGTAGGCCCGCGCCACCGTCACCACCACCAGCGACGTGATGACGACCTTGATGAGGTCACCGGGGACGAACTGGAAACCCAGCGTGAGCTTGGCGAACAGGCCCGAGCCGGTGCGCCAGCCGAGCCACGGCAGGCCGACGGCGTAGACGATGAGCACGAGCCCGATGATGTTGGCCAGGCCGACGGTGAACGGGTTCGTCCGACCCCACTTGTCGACGAGCCAGCCGGTGACCAGCGCGCCGACGATGCCACCGAGGAGGAAGCCACCCGTGGGGCCGGTGAGCACCGCCAGACCGCCGCGGCCGCCCGCGCCGATCGGCAGCCCCACGACGATGAGCAGCACGTACAGCGCGACCGACGCCCCGCCCCACGGGTAGCCGAGCAGGGATGCGGCGAGCATGAACCCCAGGGTCTGCAGGGTGATGGGCGCGATACCGCTGACTGTGATCGTGGGCATCGCCAGCACCGCCGTCAGGGCGGTGAAGACGGCGACGAGGGCGATATCGCGCGGCGTGGCGCGATACGTGGCGGCATTGAACACGGTTCAAGAAGTAACGGGGCGCTCGGCTAGAGTCAAGTCCGTGGCCATCAACCGCTCCGACGTGCTGACCTCCGCGATCGGTGTGCTCGACCGGTCGGGCCTGCCGGACCTGACGATGCGTCGCGTGGCGGCCGACCTGGGCGTCGCGCCCGGCGCGCTGTACTGGCACATCCCGAACAAGCAGTCGCTGCTCGCCGCGATCGCCGACACCATCCTCGCCGACCCGTCGCTGGCCGCGGCGGCGTCGAAGTCGCGGATGCGCTGGGACCGCCAGCTCACGGGGTACGCGCACGCCCTGCGCGCGGTGCTCCGCAAGCACCGCGACGGCGCCGAGGTGGTCTCGGCATCTCTCGCCTCGCAGCTCGGTACCAGCAACCTGCAGGCGCAGATCGCCGAGATCGCGGCCAGCGCCGGCGCTGCTCCCGCCGACGCGAACGCCGTCGGGCTCACGCTGACGCACTTCGTCGTGGGCTTCACGTTCGAGGAGCAGACTCGCGAGGCCATGGCCCGGGCGGGCGCCGCCGCGGGCGAGCTCGACCAGCCCGGCACCGACCGGGCCTTCGCCGGCGGCGTCGACCTCATCGTCGACGGCCTGCGCGCCCGCACCGTCGCGCCCGCCTGAGTCGCCCCCGCCACGTCCCTGCGGCGCGTCCGCGAGCGGGCTGCGGTCAGGACAGGTCGACGGCGCGATCCACGGCGTAGCCGTATCCGGCGATCCCGAATCCGGCGATCACGCCGGAGGCGACGGGCGAGACGTAGGAGTGGTGCCGGAAGGCCTCGCGCGCGTGGACGTTGGAGAGGTGCACCTCGATGACCGGAACCTCCGGAATCACCAGGGCATCGGCGAGCGCCACTGAAGTGTGCGTCCACGCTGCCGGATTGATGACGATGGCCGAGAAGTTCTTATCGCGTACAACATCGTGGATCCACTCCAGCAACTCGGCCTCATCGTTCGTCTGCCGAACCTCCGCCTCTGCCCCCCGCGCGGCCGCGGCCCGATGACAAACGTCGACCACGTCGGCGTACGAATATTCGCCGTAGACCTCCGGTTGCCGAACCCCCAGCAGGTTCAAGTTCGGTCCGTTCAGCACCAGAATGCGGGCTTTCATACGAGCGACAATAGCTGTCCGTCGATCGACGTATAGGGGATACATGTCCCATGCCGCACACATCCGCCCCGCACATCATGTAATCTCCCAGTATTCGCAATCTGGAAGAGAGGGCCTCATGACGACGTTCGCGGCCAAGCTGAATCGGCTTTTCGAGGTCGTGCATCCCGCTGACCGGGGGCCCTACACCTCGTCGGAGTTCTGCCGGATGGTCGAGGAGGGCGGCGGCAAGCTGTCCGTCCCCTACCTGTCGCAGCTGCGGTCGGGCCGGAGCTCGCGCCCCGCCTACGACATGGTGGCGTCGATCGCGCAGACCTTCGGCGTCCGCGCCGAGTACTTCTCGGACCCGCTGTACGAGCGCGAGGTCCTGAGCGATCTGGAGCTGACCCGCGAACTGCGCGAGTCGGGCATGCTCGAGATGGCGCGTCGGTCGACGAAGCTGTCGGCGGACCGTCGCGCGGCTCTCGCCGGCCTCCTCGCCGAGTTCGAGGCCGAGGAGCAGTAGGGGAGCTCAGCGCACCCGCTCCAGCAGGGGCGACGGGGTGTGCTGGGTCCTTTTCGCGATGGCGGACGTCCACCGCGAGGTCCGCCAGCCCGACGGGGGCTCGAGATCGACGGCGTGCACGGAGCCGTACGGCGCGTCGCGATCCAGCCAGCGTGCCACCGCGGCGGCGCGGTCGGACGGCGAAGCCTCGGACAGCTTCCCCTCGCCCGGACTGGCCAGCATCGCCCACCCGTCGAGCACGACGATGGCGCGCGCCTCCGCGGTCTCGACCCAGCCTCCCCCCTGGCGCACGACTGCCTCGAGTTCGGGGAAGAGCTCCTTGACCTGCTCGTACGCGGGCCGGAAGGAGAACCACTCGCGCGCCGAGATGAGGATCGACGTCAGCCACGACGCCATGAGCACCAGCGTCCAGCTGGCGAACGCCGCGTCCAGCATGAACCGGTTGAGCCGGAGCACCCACACGCCGACCTGCAGCTGCTGCAGCAGGACCCCGCCGGCGATGACGTTCGCGACCGCGACGATCGCCAGCAGCACGCCGCCCAGCGCCAGGATGCGCAGCTGCGTGCGGTGCACTCGGCTGCGCTTGGACACCCGCCAGGTGGACACCGCCACGACGAGCGCCGTCGCCCCGAGGCACGTGTAGATCAGCGCCGTCTCCACGGCGAGCCCGAAATCGCCGCCGAAGCCCAGCCCCGTCGGATCGCCGACGCGGCCGAGGATCGCACCCACCACGATCACGACGCCGACGACGGCGAGGGGCGTCGCCCACGCCGCCAGCCGGACGCGGGTCAGCCGGCCGTCGAGCGCGAAGGCGAAGACCAGGGCGCCGAAGCACGCCACCAGCAGCAGTAGCCGCTGGACGGTCACGACCTCGAGCTCGGTCATACCGAGACGGACCAGCGCGCCGATCGACACCGGGGTATCGAGCGTCACCATCACCGCCAGCGCGACAGCGGTGAGCAGCGCGCCACCGGCGGGGGGATTCCTGTTGGTCTGCCAGCGGCTGAACCTCTCCAGTGCACCGAGCCACAGGATCGGTGCGACGAGTGACGCGATCATCCGAGCAGTTCGTCGACCACGGAGTCGACGCGCGTGATCGTGTGCCCGGCCTTGACGCGGCGCACGAGCAGCGTGGCGAAGGACTCCGCCTCCGCCTCGCACCGCGCGGCCTTGCCGCTGTCGGGGTCGGAGGAGCAGCCCTGCTCATGGTCGAGCACGAGGTGCCCCAGCTCGTGTGCGAGCGTCTGCTCGAAGGTGGCGACCCCGCTGGAGACCACCAGGACGTCCCGTTCGTCGGAGCGCAGCCACATCCCGAAGACGCCCACGGGCAGCGTCATGCGCTGCACGTCGATCCGACGGCCGAGGTGATCCGCGTACGCGGCGACCACGTCGGCGACGGTCCTGGGGCCCGATCCGGACTGCGGGGTCACCGCACGCACGACGGCGCGTACCGCGCGTGTCGGCCTGTCGGATCCCCTCATGCACGAAACTGTATACGCCGTTTCGTCGACGCCACGAATGTTGCGATCCTCGTCGCACTGGTTCACCCCGATTCCGCGAGGTGACGGCGTCTAGACTCGCGGGGTGCCCGAACCGTCCGACGCTGTCCGCACCGCCCGCACCACGGCCCGGACCGCCGCGCTCACCGGCGTTCTCGGGGTACTGTTCGCGCTGCTCACCCCCTTCATGCCGGTCCAGCAGTCGACCGCGGCGCTGGACTGGCCGCAGCGCGGCTCGCTCGAGGCCGTCACGGCTCCGCTGCTGTCCTACGTCCCCGATCGGGTCGACGTCGCCGTCCCCTGTTCCGCCGTCAACGAACTTCCCGGGGGCTCGGGGACCCTGGTCGCGACGGGGCCGGTCGGCTCGCCCGAGACCGTCCGACGGGGCATGACCATCGGCGTCAACACGCTCCCCGACCAGCGCCGCGTGCTGGAGGTGGTCGTCCGAAACACCCCGCTGCTCAGCGTCGATGTGGCGGCCCTCGCCGCCCCCGGCTGCGGCGCGATCGTCTTCTCGGGCGATGCGAAGACCGTGCAGGCCGAAGTCAGGGGTGTCACCGGCCCCGACGGCAAAGCCCTCGCCGGGGGGAAGGACAACGGCTTCGACTACCGGCCCCAGGTCGTCGGAGTGTTCACAGACCTGCACGGCGCAGTCACGGACAGCACGAGGATGCAGTTCCGTGCGAGCGTCGACACCCGGTACTCGACCGTGCCTGCCGCCTCCCGGTGGGTCGTCATCGTCCTCGCCCTCGCGCTGATCCTGGCGAGCCTCGTCGCGCTGCACCGGCTCGACGTCGCGGCCGACGGCCGGCGGCACCGTCGGCTCCTGCCCGCGGGCTGGTGGCGCCCGACCAAGCTCGACAGCACCGTCATCGCGCTGCTGGTGACCTGGCACGTGATCGGCGCGAACACCTCCGACGACGGCTACATCCTCACGATGGCGCGCACTGCGGAGGCCGCGGGCTACACCGCGAACTACTACCGCTGGTACGGCGCGCCCGAGACTCCGTTCGGCTGGTACTACCAGGCCTTCGCGTGGCTCTCGCACCTCTCGACCGCCAGCCCGTGGGTGCGGCTGCCCGCCCTGATCTGCGGCATCGCGACGTGGCTCATCATCAGCCGGGAGGTGGTGCCCCGGCTCGGCCGCGCGGCGCGCTCACGGTTCGCGCTCTGGGCCGCGGCAGGCGTGTTCCTGGTCTACTGGTTCGCCTTCAACAACGGCCTGCGCCCCGAGCCCGTGATCGCGTTGGGCGCGCTGCTCACCTGGTGCTCGGTGGAGCGCGCCATCGCGACGGGGCGGGTCCTGCCCTTCGCGGCCGCGGCGATCTTCGCGGGGTGGACTGTGGCCGCCGGGCCGACGGGCATCATGACGGTCGCCGCGCTCCTCGCGGGGGTGCGGCCGGTGGGCCGGCGGATCCTGGCCCGGGCCCGCTCGAGCCCCGTCGGTTCCCGGCTGACGGTCGCCGCGTACGTCGCTCCCGTGCTGGCCGCCGGAGTGCTGCTGGTGCCGATCATCTTCTCCAAACTGACCGCGTCGGCGTTCGTGCAGAAGACGCTCATGCAGTCCGACGTGGGCACCGTCGTCGACACCAAGAAGTGGTACAACGAGATCGACCGGTACTCGGCTCTCTTCACGTTCACGGCCGACGGCGGCGTCGCCCGACGGTTCGCGGTCATCATCACCCTCGCCTGCCTGCTGTTCGCGGGCGCGGCACTGCTGCGCAAGGGCCGGATCCCCGGCGCGAGCCTCGGCCCCAGCCTGCGCCTCGTGGCCGTCACCCTCGGCGGGCTGCTGCTGCTCATGTTCACGCCCACCAAGTGGACCCACCAGTTCGGCGCGTTCGCGGGCCTCGCCGGCGCGCTGGCGGCCCTCGCGGCGATCGTCCTGGCCCCGGCCGCGCTGCGCAGCGCCCGCAACCGTGCCCTCAGCGCCGCGGTGGTCCTGCTGGTCCTCGGATTGTCGTTCAGCGGCCCGAACGGCTGGTGGTACGCCAGCAACTTCGGCGTCCCGTGGGGCGAGTCGTCGGTGCTGGCCCTGGGCACGGTGTTCTTCGTCGGTGCCGGCATCGCGCTGCTGGTCGCGGGCTGGCTGCACTTCCACGAGCCGGATCCGGCTCCCGTTCCGGCCCGGGCGAAGCGGCTCGCCGACGCCGTCGGCCGGCAGTCGTCGATCACGTGGGCCGCCTGGGCGGTGGTGCTCCTGTGCATCGGTTCGATGCTGGCGACGACCGGCATCACCCAGTTCTCATCCTTCTCCAACGGCAAGGCGAACCTGCGCGCGCTCGGCGGCCAGGGCTGCAACCTGGCCGACTACGTGCTCACCGAGCCGGACCCCACGTCGGGCCTGCTCGTGCCGCTCGACGGGAACGTCCGCGACGGCCTCGCGGGGCCGGGCACCACCGGGGTCTCGCCCGACGGGGTGCCCACGATCATCAACGCCACCACCAGCTCGAACACCGACGACTCGAGCACGTCGCTGGACGCGATGGCTCGGCTGCCCCAGGACACCACGTCGGGCCTGACGTCGACGGCCGGGATCAACGGCTCGCGCATGCGCCTGCCCTACGGATTGGACCCGGCGCGCACCCCGGTGCTCGGCTCGTACTCGCAGGAGGCGCAGATCAAGGCGCAGGTGGTCTCGAAGTGGTACCCGCTGCCCGCGAAGGCCGCGGACCGTTCGCTCATCACGCTGTCGGCCGCCGGCAGGTTCACCGACGACGAGCTCTACCTCGAGTACTCCACCGACGCGCCGTCCGCCGGCGCGGAGCCGAGCGTCGCGGGCAAGAAATCCTTCATCGACATCGGCCCGAAGCCGGCCTGGCGCAACCTGCGCCTGCCGCGCACCGACCTGCCCGCCGACGCCACAGCGATCCGCGTGGTCGCGATCGACGACGACCTGGCGATCGACCACTGGCTGGCGGTGACCCCGCCGCGGGTGTCGAAGCTGGTGACGGCGCAGGAGCTGATCGGTTCCACCGAGCCCGTCCTGCTCGACTGGACGTCGGGCCTGGCCTTCCCCTGCCAGCGGCCGTTCGGCCACAGCAACGGCGTCGCCGAGGTGCCGCAGTGGCGCATCACGCCCGACCAGAACCTCGCTCCGGTGACCACCGAGTGGGAGGGCATCCTGGGCGGCGGCCCGCTGGGCTGGACGCAGATGCTACTGCAGCAGGAGAAGATCCCCGGCTACCTCCGGGGCGACCTCGGGCAGGACTTCGGCGACGTGATGCGACTCGTGCCGTACTCCCAGGCCCGTGCGGCGGATCTCACACTCGGCACGCGCACCGTCTGGGGAACGCACGTCGAGGCGCCGATCCGCAAGGACCGGACCGATTCCTGACGGGGTTTCCCGACCTGCGTGGTCACCCGGACTGAGAATCCCGTAAGCGATCCCGACTTCCCCGGACGGGGAATCGGTTCTCGCAGCTGACTCGCATAGCATGAGCATCCGTGTCCGTGCCTACGTCCCGCTCCGAGTCGGAGCCCGGCCCGCAGCGGCGAGCCGCTACCACAGCTCCGCCGCGAGCCGCCGGCATCGCCCGCCTCGTCGCGGTCGTCGCCGGTGCCGTCGGCCTCCTGCTCTGCCTGCTGACCCCGCTGCTGCCCGTGCAGCAGACCACCGCCGCGCTCGACTGGCCGCAGCTGCGGCCGGGGGCCGAGAGCGCGGAGGTCACGGCCTCCCTCGTCGCGCAGTCGCCGGCCGACCTCACGGCGACGGTGCCGTGCTCGGCGATCACTCGCGCCGCCGCCTCCGGAGGCACGGTCCTCTCGACGCTGCCCGCGGGCACGGGTGCGGCCCGGGAACTGGGCCTGAGCGTCACCGTCGGAGCACCGGGACCGGGCCAGGCCGTCACGGTGGCCTCGCGCAACACCGTCATCGCCGCGGCGCCGGTGGACCGGCTGCGCGGCTGCTCTCAGCTGCGGGTGTGGTCGAACGCCGCCGAGGTGGCCGCCCGATTCGAGGGCATCGACGTGGCCGGGTCCATCCCCACGGAGAATCGGCCGGTGGTGGGCGGCGTCTTCACCTCCCTGAAGGCCGCCGACGTGGCGGCCGCGGGCCCGGGCCTACGCCTGCGCGCCGACCTCGACACCCGTTTCGAGCTGTCCCCGTCCCCGCTCAAGGCCGCCGCGATGGGCATCGGCCTGCTCAGTGTTCTCGCCTCGCTCGTCGCGCTGTGGCTGCTGGACCGACACTTCGGCCACCACCGCCGGGCGCCGCACCGCAGCATCGGGCAGCTCCTGCGTCCCCGGCCCGTCGACGTGGCCGTCCTCGGCGGTCTCGCGCTGTGGACCGTGCTCGGCGCGGGCAGCTCCGACGACGGCTACATCCTCTCGATGGGCAAGGTCGCGTCCGAGGCCGGCTACACGGCCAACTACTACCGCTTCTTCGGCGCCCCCGAGGCCCCGTTCGACTGGTACTACAGCCTCCTCTCGCACTGGGGCTCGATCAGCGCCAACGCGATCTGGATGCGACTGCCCATGCTCGCCGCGGGCGTCGTGACGTGGCTGCTGCTCAGCCGCGTGCTGCTGCCCCGCCTCGGGCCGGGCGTCCGTCGCTACCCGCTGGCCGTGTGGGCCGCGGGCGCGATGCTGCTGGCCTTCTGGTTCCCGCTGGCCTCGGGCCTGCGCTCGGAGCCGATCATCGTGCTGGGCACGATCGTCACGTGGGCGGCCGTCGAGCGCGCGGTCGCCACGCATCGCGCGCTGCCCGCGGCGGTGGCCGCGATGGCCGCGGGCCTGACCTTGGGCCTCGCCCCGCAGGGCGTGATCGCGGCGGCGCTGCTGCTGGCCTCGTCGGCGGCGGTGCTCCGCGTGCTGGTCGCGCGCCGCCGCGAGGCCGGGCTGGCCGCCCTGGTGCTACCGGTCCTGGCCGCGGCCGCGGTGATCGTGCCGATCGCCTTCCGCGACCAGTCGCTGGCGTCCGTCGCCGAGGCCATCCGGATCCGCCTCGAGGTGGGCCCCGCGGCGCCGTGGACGCAGGAGTACCTGCGCTTCTTCTTCCTCACGGTCGAGACGACCGACGGCTCGCTGGTCCGCCGCGTACCGGTCTACCTGTTCGTCATGTGCCTGTTCGTGGCGCTGTTCGTCATGCTCCGCAGCCGTCGCATCCCGCGCATCGCGCCGGGGCCGGTGTGGCGCCTCGTGGGTGCCGTCTTCATCGCCGCGGCCCTCCTCTCGCTCACGCCCACCAAGTGGACGGTGCACTTCGGGGTGTACGCGGGACTCGCCGCCGCGCTGGCCGCGGTGACGACGGTGGCGGTGGTCGAGGCCGCGCGCACGTCGATCCGGAACTTCACCTTCTTCCTGTGCGGCATGCTGTTCGCGCTGGCCGCCGCCTTCGCGGGCTTCAACCTGTGGTCCTGGCCCTACCTGTGGGGGGTGCCGTGGTTCGACCGGCAGCCCGAGGTCGTCGGGATCACCTTCAGTAAGGCCTTCCTGGTGCTGGCCGGCCTTGCCGGGGCGCTGGCCGCGTGGCAGCACTTCCGCATCGATTTCCGTGGCCGCGGCGAGGGCGGCCTCGTCGAGGACGGCACCGTCGACGACACGGCCCTGGAGGACACGCAGCTGGCCAGCCACACACGGGCCGACCGGGATCAGGCCCTGCGCAGTCGGCGCAGGCTGCAGCTGGCCTCGCTGCCGCTGGTCGTGGTCCTGGGCTTGCTGGTGCTCGGCGAGGGCGCGATCTTCGCGAAGGCGTACGTCTCGAATCCGGCGACGTACACCGTGGCCAAGGGCAACCTGGACGCGCTGCGCGGCACGAGCTGCGGCATGGCGCGCTCGGTGCTCGTGGAGACCGACCCCAACGCCGACATGCTGACCTCGGCCGAGGGTCGCGCGACCGCGCAGGCGCTGGTCGGTCCCGGCTCGACGGGATTCACCCCCGACGGCATCCCGGACGAGTTGAAGCCCCTCGCGATCAGCTCGGCGCCCGGCCAGATCAACATGGCCTCCCCGATCACCTCGCCGTTCACGTCCACGGCGGCGACGGCGGGCACCGGCGGCGGCACCGGGCCGCGCACCGTCAACGGCAGCACCGCCGCCCTGCCCTTCGGGCTGGATCCGGCGCGCACCCCCGTCGTCGGCTCGTACGGCCAGAACACGGTGCCCGCGGAGCTGTTCAGCGACTGGTACGGGCTCCCGCCACGGTCCGCCGACCGCCCGCTGGTGGCCTTCGCCGCGTCGGGCGCGATCGCCTCCGTGGGCCCCACCGGCAAGAAGGAGTACGGCCAGCCCGTGACGCTGGAGTGGGCCGAGCGCCGCGCCGACGGCTCGATCGGCGCCCGCGGCGTCATCGACCCGATCGACCCGGGTCCGAACAAGCCCTGGCGCAACCTGCGGGTGCCGATGGACGCGATCCCGCCGGTCGCGAACGTGGTGCGCATCCACGTGCGCGATCCGAACCTGGGCGCCCAGCAGTGGGTCGGCGTGACGCCGCCCCGCGTCCCCCGCCTGCGGACCCTGCAGGAGGTCGTCGGCGAGACGGATCCCGTGCTGCTCGACCTGCTGGTGGGCCAGCAGTTCCCGTGCCAGCGCCCGATGGCCATTCGCAACGGCACCTACGAGGTCCCGAAGTGGCGCATCCTGCCCACCCGCAAGGACGCGCTCTCCACCTCGGGGACGTGGCAGGCGCGCGAGGCCGGCGGCCTCCTGACGGTGCCGGACACCCTGCTGCGGACCACGACGCTGCCCACGTACATGGCCGGGGACCTCACCCGGGACTGGGGCGAGCTGCAGCAGTACACGCCCCTCGCCGACGACGCCCGCGCGGCGGACCTGACGGTCGGTGTCCAGACGCGGTCGGGGTGGTGGCGCCAGGGCCCGATCCGCGCGCTGACCGACCAGACCGTGAGGAACTAGGAATCGATGATGAGCAGCGAGAACTCGACCGCACCCGCGACGGTGCCGCCGGAGCAGCGCTACGGGAAGTGGCGGATCGTCGCGGCCGTGGCGGGCCTGCTGGGCTTCTTCTTGGCGATCCTCACGCCGTTCCTGCCCGTCAAGGAGACCACCACCGCGCTGAACTGGCCGCAGAACGGCCGGGTCTCGAACGTCGAGGCACCGCTCGTCTCGTACGCCCCGATCCGGCTCGACGTCTCGCTGCCGTGCACGGTGGTCGACGGGTTGCCCGCGGCCGGCGGCACCCTGCTGCGCACGCTGCCCGAGGACGGACCGCGCCCGGGCCTGCAGGGGCTGGTGATCCGCGCGGACGCGCAGAACGTCATCATCGCCGACCGCGACGTCGCTCTGGCGACGGCCAACCGCGCCGACGTGGCCCGCGCCGGTGCGGGCTGCGCCATCCGCTTCGTCTCGACCCCGGAGACGACGACGGCGGAGTTCACCGGCATGCCGGAGGGCGCGCAGACTTCGAACCAGCTGTCGAACACGGTGGCCGACCCCAACCTGCGGCCGCAGATCGCGGGCTTCTACACCGATCTGCCCGCGTCGACCCCCGTCGCCGGGATCGACGTCTCGACCCAGGTGGACACCCGGTTCATCACCTCGCCGTCGACGATCAAGCTGATCGCGATCATCGTGGGCATCGCCTCGACGATCCTCGCGCTGGTCGCGCTGGGCTTCGTGGACATGCGCGACGGCCGCGGACACATCCGATTCATGCCGCAGGGCTGGCTGCGCCCGCGCCCGGTGGACTTCACGGTGATCGGCGTGCTGGGGATCTGGTGGCTGATCGGGCCCAATACGTCCGACGACGGCTACCAGATCACGATGGCCACGCAGACGAAGTACAGCGGCTACCTGATCAACTACTTCCGCAGCTTCGGCGTGCCGGAGAACCCGGTCGGCTGGAACGACTACCTGTTCACCGCGATTTCGCACTTCACGACCGCGGCGCCCGCGATGCGCGTGCCCGGCCTGGTCTTCGGCCTGCTCACCTGGCTGATCATCTCCCGCGAGATGATCCCCCGGCTGGGCCGTGCGGTACGCAACAACCCCGCCGCGCTGTGGGCCGCCGCGGGCGGCTTCCTGCTGATCTGGCTGCCGCTCAACAACGGCCTGCGGCCCGAGCCCGCCGTGGTCTTCTTCTCGCTGCTCACCTGGGTCTCCGTGGAGCGCGCGATCGCGACGGGACGCATGTTGCCCGTGGCGATCGCCGTCCCGTGCGCCGCGCTCTGCGTGGGCGCCGCGCCCGGCGGCCTCATCGCCGTCGCCGCGCTGCTGGCGGCGTCGCGCCAGATCATCACGCGCATCGTCAAGCGCCGCCGGCGCGACGGGCTGCTGCCGTTGATCGCTCCGATCCTGGCCTCGGGCATGGCCTATCTCTTCTACGCCTTCTTCACCCCCACCGCGGCGTCCCTCCTCGAGGCGATCACGGTCAAGGGCGTCACCGGTCCCACCCTGAACTGGTACGAGGAGGGCGTCCGCTACTACTACCTGATGCTCGAGACCGAGGACGGCTCCGCCGTGCGGCGCATCGGCGTGCTCACCGCCTTCCTCTGCCTGCTGACGGTGCTGACCTTCATGCTCCGCCGCAAGCGTCCCGCGGGCATCGCTGCGGGCCCCGTCTGGCGCCTCATGGCAGTCTTCTTCGCCACCGTGGTGCTGCTGGCCTTCACCCCGACCAAGTGGACCCACCACCTGGGCCTGTTCGCCGGTTACGCCGCGGGCATCGCCGCCGTGGCCGCGACGCTGACGATGGCCCCGATGATGCGCTCCAAGCGCAACCGCGTCTTCTTCGCCGCCGCGGCCCTGTTCATCGCCGCGATCTCCTTCGCGGCGCGCGTCGGCTACTACTGGGTGGGCACCTACGGCATCCCGTGGAACACCATGCCGCCGCAGCTCTTCGGGATCGAGTTCTCCTGGGTGCTGTTCTTCGCCTCCGTGCTCACGGCCCTCTACGGTCTGTGGCTGCACTACCGGCGCGACTACGCCCCCGAGCCGACGAAGACCCGCGGTCGCACGCTCCCGACGCTGGCCATCCTCACCATGCTCATGGTTCTGTTCGACGTGGGCACGATGGCCAAGGGCGCCTACGCGCAGCGCGGCAGCTTCTCGTGGACCGCATCGAACGTCCGTGCCCTGCAGGGCGACACGTGCTCGATGGCGAACTACGTGCTGATGGAGACCGACCCGAACGCGGGGCAGCTGCGGCCCGCGCCCCGGCCGGACGGTTCCGTACCGAGCGCCGCGCAGGCCCTGGCCGGGAGGTCGACGGGCTTCTCCCCCACCGGGATCCCCGGCTGGCTGTCTCCGGTGAAGTCGAACCCGGGCCACAACACCGACGTCACGAACACCGACGTACCGGAGACGGTGGGCGGAAAGCGTAACCCCGACCCGAAGACCGACGGCGTGCCGCTGCCCTTCGGCCTGAACCCGGCGACCACCCCGGTGCTGGGGTCGTCCGGCGCGACGGGCCTGGCGAACCTCACCACGGACTGGTACACGCTCGGCGCGATCGACGAGTCGACCCCGCTGGTGACCCTGTCCGTCGGGGGCCCGGTGGCGGCCACCGGCCTCAACGGGGTCCCGCGCGAGGGCCGCACGCTGTTCCTCGAGGCCGGGCGCCGGTCCGCGGACGGGGCGGTACAGCCGCTCGGCCGGCTGGTTCCGATCGACGCGTGGAACAACAACAACTGGCGCAACCTGCGCTTCCCGACGGCCGACCTGCCGCGCGGCACGAACACCGTGCGCGTGGTGATCGACGACAAGGTCCCCTCGCCCGACCCCGTCGTCGTGACCCCGCCGAGGATGACGCCCATGAGGACGCTGCAGGAGTCCCTCGGCCGCGACACGGTGGTCGCGCTGGACTTCATGGTGGCCTTCGCCTTCCCGTGCCAGCGTCAGGTGCGCGCCGTCAACGGTCTCTTCGAGCGGCCCGAGTACCGGATCTCGCCCGACTACATGGCGACCGTGCTCACCTCGAACACGTGGCAGGGCTGGAAGACCGGCGGCCCGCTCGGCGTGACCGACGCGCTCTACCACGAGCAGATCGTGCCCACCTACCTCAAGGGCAAGTGGGCGATGGACTGGGGCACGCTGACCAGGTTCACGCCGTGGACTGCGGCGGAGCCGGCGCAACTGGAGCTGGGCACCGCCACCCGCTCGGGCTGGTACACGCCGGGGCCGATGCGCTCCGCCCCGTACTGATCCCGCCGCCGGGCCCGCCGCGGGCGTACCGTCGAAGTATGGAACCGGTCATCCGGCATCGCATCGAGGACGTCACGCGGCGCACGCTGTGGGCGTCGTTCGGGGTGCTGGCGCGCGCCTTCGCCGACGATCCCGTGATCCGGTGGGTCCAGCCCTCCCCGCGGCTCGACCGCGTCACCTTCGCGGGCATCCACCTGGCCTCGCACGGGGCGCCGGGGGCGAGCCACCTCCTGTTCGACGGTGCCGAGCCCGTCGCCGCGGCGTCCTGGAACCCGCCGGGCCACGCGCCGCACCCGCTGCGGCCGTTCGCCGCGCTGCCGCTGCTGGCCGCGGGGATCGGCACCGGGCTCGGGCGGGGAGCCGCCCTGGTGACCGCGCTCGAGGAACGCCGGCCCACGGAGCCGCACTGGTACCTCGCCACGATCGGGTCGGCCGTTCCCGGCCGCGGCTTCGGCTCGGCGTTGCTGCGCTACGGCCTCGAGCGGGTCACCGGCATGGCCTACCTCGAGTCGAGCAACCCCCGCAACGTGCCCCTGTACCAGCGGTTCGGGTTCGAGCCGTTGGCACCGATCCTGCTGCCGGACGGCCCCGAGCTCATCCCGATGCTCCGGCCCGCGCGCTGAACCTCCCGGTCTACCGGGAGGCGCCGTCCTGCGGATCGATTTCGATCGGCCCGGAGTGATCGGCGTCGTAGACCTCGACGGTGACCAGCTCGCCCGTGTGGTGCGGGTGGTACAGGTCATCCGGGACCTCGCCGTCGGAGTAGACGGGCAGGTCCTGCGAGGGCAGCACGTCGGTGCTGTCGTCGGTCACCGCGAGCGTGTTCGCGTGCCAGCGCAGGCGCTCTCCGAGCTCGTCGCGGTGCGCCCGCTCGGCGACGATGAGCGGATCGTGCCACAGGTCCATCATCAGGCCCACGCACATGCCGACCATCACCACGAGGAAGGGCACCGCCGCGATGATCGCCATCTGTTTGATTCCGGTCAGCGCGTCGTCGCCGCTCACCCAGAGCAGCAGCGCCGCAACGGTCCCGGTGAGCACGCCCCAGAAGACCGTGACCAGCCGGTTGGGCTCCTCGGCGCCGCGCTGGGACAGTGTGCCCATCACGATGGACGCGGAGTCGGCGCCGGAGACGAAGAAGATGCCGACCAGCAGCACCACCAGGAACGTGGTGATCGTGGACCACGGCAGGTTACCGAGGACGTCGAAGAGCATGACCTCCTCGTTCTCGGCCTTGCTGATGCCGAGGCCCGCCTGTTCCTGGTTGATCGCGGTGCCGCCGAAGACGGAGAACCACACCAGCGACACCAAGGTGGGCACGGCCATGACGCCGATCACGAACTCGCGGATGGTGCGGCCGCGCGAGATCTTCGCGAGGAACAGGCCCACGAAGGGAGTCCAGCTGACCCACCACGCCCAGTAGAAGATGGTCCACGAGGCCAGCCACTTGCCCGCCTCCGGCTCGTTCGCGGCGGAGCGGGCGGACATGTCCATGAAGTCGGCGGCGTACGCACCCATCGACGTGGGCAGCAGGTTCAGGATGAACACGGTCGGGCCGACCACGAAGACGAAGACCGCGAGCACCAGTGCGAGCACCATGTTGATGTTCGAGAGCCACTGGATGCCCTTCGCGACGCCGGAGACCGCGGAGGCGACGAAGGCCAGCGTCAGGAGCGCGATGATGGCGACGAGCAACAGCTTGCTGGAGCCGTCCTGGGCCCAGCCCAGCCGCTCCAGGCCCGCCCCGACCTGCGCGGCGCCGAGGCCCAGCGAGGCGGTGGTGCCGAACAGCGTGGCGAAGATGGCCAGGATGTCGATGATGCGGCCGCCCACGCCGTGCCCGCCGGTGCGGTTGAAGATGGGCGCGAAGACGGAGCTGATCAGCTGGCTGCGCCCGCACCGATAGGTGCTGTACGCGATGGCCAGGCCGACCACGGCGTAGATCGCCCACGGGTGGAACCCCCAGTGGAACATCGTGGTCGCCATCGCGACCGCCACGTCGTGGCTGTTCATGCCGGGAGGAGCGCCCACGAAGTGGTAGATCGGCTCGGCGGCCCCGAAGAACATCAGGCCGATCCCCATGCCCGCGCTGAACATCATCGCGATCCAGGACACGGTCTTGAACTCGGGTCGCTCCCCGTCACGCCCCAGCGGGATACGACCGAACCGGGAGAAGGCCAGGAACGCCGCGAAGAGAACGAAAAGACTGGCTGAGATGATGAACAGCCACCCCAGATCGGTGATGATCCAATCGAGCACCTCGGACGTCGTCGTCTTCAACCCGTCCGGATCCAGGAAACCCCAGAGGACGAACGCCAGGACCGCGACGGCCGTCACACCGAAGACGACCCAGTCGGTCGTCCGGCGATGGTCTTCTGGCCTATTAGTTGCAGTAGCCATGATGCAACTAGATCACAGGGGCTATGGCACCGGTCAAATCTCCGGCGAACTCCCCCGCGCCCCCGCACCACGCACGGGGCAGCACGACCTGCAGGTTCGTGCGCTGCGACGATGCTCCGCCGATCAGGCCGAGGGCACCACCGAACGGATCCAGCCCTCGAGGCCGCGCGGGTTACGGGTCTGCAGCAGCACCCGGCCCGGACCGGTGAATTCGAAGACCATTCCCTCGCCGGACTTCATCGACTGGATCCACTTCCCCTGCACCGCGCGGCGCATCGAGAACTGCATGTTCAGGTCGTAGGCCACCACGTGGCCGGTGTCGATCACCACCTGCTCGCCGGGGCGCAGGTCGATCACGTCGATCGCGCCGTAGCAGGCGACGAGCACCTCGCCCTGGCCCGCGGCCTGAAGACCGAACGCGCCCTCGCCGCCGAAGAAGGTCTTCGCGCCGCCGAACTGGGTGGTGGTCTGCACTCCGTGGGAGCTGGCCAGCCAGCCGCCCCGGGTCACGTAGTACGGCCGGTCGGGCTGGATCTGCAGGACCGCGACATCGCCCGGGAGCGTGCCCGCGACGTCCACCCAGCCGCCCTGCTGGGGAGCGGTGAAGGTGGAGACGAAGAAGGACTCCCCCGAGAGCAGGCTGCGCTTGAGGCCCTGCATGATGCCGCCCTGGGCCTGCGACTGCAGGTTCATCCCGGCCGAGTGGGCGACCATCGCGCCCGACTCGACGGTCATCGGCTCGTTCGGTGCCAGCTGACACCGGGCCATGGTGAACGACGGGTTGTGACGGAGCTGTACCTGCATGCCGCCAATCTAGCCGAATGCGATCAGTCGGCGCCGGGTCCGACGGCCGCGGCTGCCAGGGCCTTGTACCCGCCCGCGAGGTCGGCGGCGCGGTGCAGCCCGATGTCGCGCAGGGCCGCCGCGGCGAGGGAGCTGGAGTAGCCCTCCTGGCACATCACGATCCACCGCACGTCCCAGCCGGTGGCCTCCGCGATCCGTGCGTCGGACGACGGGTCGAGCCGCCACTCGAGCACGTTCCGCTCGATGATCAGGGCGCCGTCGAGCTCGCCCTCAGCTTCACGCTGCGCCGCGGGCCGCGTGTCGACGATGATCGCGCCGGCGTCGAGCTCGGCGCGCAGGTCCGCGGCCTCGACGCGGTCGATGCGGTCGCGCGCGCTCGCGAGGAGCTCGTCGATCCCGCGCCCGCCGGTGGGACCCTCGGGTTCGTCGGTCAGTTCGCTGCGCACCCTGCGGAGCCTACCGCCGGGTGTCACCTCGTAGTAGGACATCGCGGTGAGCGGCGGGGAGTAGGCGTGCACCGAGAGGGTGGGCGTGGCGGCCTCGCCGGTCGCCGCGTCGTGCGCGTCGGCGTGCCGGGTCACGTCGTGCACCCATCCGCGGTCGAAGGCCGCCTGGCCTCCGGCGTCGATCCGGCGCTCCCGCAGGGCCTCCCCGTCCCAGCTGCGTTCCGCCAGCGCACCGGAGACCACGGTGAGCGCGCCCAGCGAGCCGGCGTGATCGTGCAGCTCCGTCGAGCGCGCGGGCACCCAGCTGATCAGCCAGACGTCCACATCGTCGTCGCCCCACAGCCGGGTCGACCACCGCTCACCGACCGGCCACTCGGTGGGGATCACCCGGTCGTACTCGCCGGCACACACCTTCGCGGCCTCGGTCGCGGTGAGCGCCAGCAGGTCCGGTGCGGTATCGGTCATGCATTTCAGTGTCGGACGGTGACCGCCCCGGATGAACCCTTCCGCTCACCGCGACCGAAAGCGCCCCGCGGGGCGGGCGGTCAGCGGACGAGTCCCACTTCCTTGAGCCAGGTGGCGGCCACGTCGGCGGGATCGCGTCCCTCGATGTCGATCTCGCCGTTGAGCTCCTGCATGGTCTCGTTGGTCAGCAGGCGGCTGACCTTCCCCAGTACCTCCCTGATCGCCGGGTACTTCGCCAGCGCGTCCGCGCGGACCTCCGGCACACCGTCGTAGGGCAGGAAGAACTTCCGGTCGTCCTCCAGCAGTTGCAGGCCGAGCTTGCGGATGCGGCCGTCGGTCGCGTAGACGTCTCCGGCGAGGCAGGTGCCGCCGGAGATCGCCGAGTAGATGACGCCCGCGTCCATCGTGGTGACGGTGTTCGCCGGGGTGCCGCTGCCGAGGGGCACCTCGTACTTCTCGAGCAGTCGGCCGAGGCCGTCGGGGCGCGACTGGAACTCGGGATCCACGCACAGCGACCGCTGCGCCGGCGGCAGCCGGAACAGATCGCTCAGGGTGTTCAGGTTCAGCTGCGCCTTCTGCGCGGGGGTCACCGCGAAGGCGTAGGTGTTGTTGAACGGTGCGGGATCGAGCACCTCGATCCCTTCGGCCCGCTCCGCCTCGCGCACGCGGGCCAGCAGAGCGGCGGAGTCGCTGATGGTCTCGGTCTGCTTGTGGTAGCTGACCCAGATGGTGCCGGTGTACTCCCAGGAGACGTCGGCCGCGCCGCTGGTCATCGCCTGCCGCGAGGACATCGAGCCGGGCGCGTTGGTGAGGTCGGTGATCTCGGCGCCCGCGGCCTGCAGCACCGTGGTGCTGATCTTGCCGAGCAGAATGCCCTCGGAGAAGGACTTCGACGTGACCGAGATCTTCGCGCCCGCCAGCGGGGTCTGTCCGTCCGCGGGTTCGGCGTGCACGAAGTGGCCCGACGAGCTCTCCAGCCCGCAGCCCGCAAGGACCAGCGACAGGGCCGCCAGCACCGGCAGCAGCGCGCGACGCACGCGCGTCCGCGCAGTCCGGCCCGCCCGCGTCATGCCGTCACCCCGCGCAGTCCACGCGGCGCCAGCAGGTACTCGGCGAGCCGGGCCAGCCAGTCGATGGCCAGTGCGAGCAGGGCGACCAGCAGCGCGCCGGAGAACAGCAGGGCCGGAAGGTACAGCGTGACGCCGGTGGTGATGAGCACGCCGAGTCCGCCGGCGCCGATGAAGGTGCCGAGGGTGGCGGTGCCGACGAGGATGACGAGGGCCGTGCGCACGCCGTGCAGGATCACCGGCACGGACAGCGGCAGCTCCACCCGAAGGAGCGTCTGGAAGGCCGAGAAGCCCTGACCGCGCGCGGCTTCGATCACGCGGTCGTCCACCTGGCGTAGGCCGGTCACGGTGTTCTGCAGGATCGGCAGCACCGCGTACACCACGAGCGCCGCGACGGCGGTGCGGAAGCCCGTGCCGAACCACATGGCGAACAGCACGACCATGCCGAGCACGGGCGCGGCCTGCCCGACGTTGGCGAGCCCGACGATGATCGGCGCGACGCGCGCGAATCGCTTGCGCGTGACCAGGATCCCCAGCGGAATGGCGATGAGCACGACGAGCACCGCGGAGACCACGGTCAGCTGGATGTGCTCCCACACCGACTGGCCGAGGGCCGACCACTGCAGCTGCACGGCCTCGGTCTCCGTGAAGTCCTGGGCGGCGTGCCAGATCAGGTACCCGACGAATCCGACGACGACGAGCAGGGGTTCGAGGATGAGATCGATCGGCACGCCACCGGCGAACCGGGGCGTGGGCCCGATGCGCGCCTCCTTCGGCGCCTCGGCCGCGGCGGTCACGACGGCGCCGCCCGGTAGGTGTCGGCGGCCTGCTCCGGATTCGCGATGGCCTGCCGTTCGCGAATCCGCTCCGCCACCTGTTCGATGGTGAGCGCGCCGATCACCTTGCCGCGCTGCGTGACCAGCACGCCGCCCTGGCTGGCGGCCAGCATCACGTCGAGCGCATCGGCGAGCGTCGCGGTGCGCTCGGTGACGGGCAGCCGCTGATCGACGTAGGTCGAGACGACGGGCTTGCTCAGCACCTCCGCCACCGACGGCCACGCGCGCGGCCGGTCGTCCTCGTCGACGACGACCACCCAGCTCAGCTTCGCCTCCTTGGCCCGCGCGGCGACCTCCTCCGAGGAGTCGCCGGGGCGGGCGAGCACGACGGGGGCGCTGGGGATCTCGCCGACGGAGCTGAGCGAGAGGTGCTTGAGGGTGGCGCCCGCTCCCACGAACTCCTCGACGAAGGCATTGGCCGGAGCCGTGAGGATCTCCTCGGGCGTGCCGAACTGCTCGATCTGGCCGCCCTCGGACAGGATCAGTACCCGGTCGCCGAGCTTGATCGCCTCGTCCACGTCGTGCGTGACGATCACGATGGTCTTGTGCAGCTCCTCCTGGATCGCGAGGAGCTGATCCTGCAGGCGCACGCGGGTGATCGGGTCGACGGCGCCGAAGGGCTCGTCCATGAGCAGGACCGGCGGGTCGGCCGCCAGTGCGCGGGCGACGCCGACACGCTGCTGCTGGCCGCCGGACATCTCCTTGGGGAACCGGTTGCGGAAGACGTCGGGGTCCAGCCCGACCAGTTCGAGGAGCTCGGTGACGCGGGCGCGGGAGCGCGCCTTGTCCCAGCCGAGGAGCCCCGGCACCGCGCCGATGTTCTTCTCGACGGTCCAGTGCGGGAACAGTCCGCCCGCCTGCACGACGTAGCCGATGCCCTGGCGGAGGTGGTCGGCGTCGGCCTTGGTGACGTCGGTCCCGTCGATGAGCACCCGGCCCGAGGTGGGTTCGATCAGCCGGTTGATCATCTTCATCGTGGTGGTCTTGCCGCAGCCCGAGGGCCCGACGATGGCCACCGTCTCGCCCGCGTCGATGGCGATCGACAGCTCCTTGACCGCCGGCTTGTCCTGCCCGCGGTAGCGCTTGATCACCTTCTCCAGCTCGATCGATACGCCGGTGGTTTGACTCATCGCAGTCCCTTCGAGACGGTGAAGCGGCCCAGGAGCACCAGCAGACCGTCGAGTACGAGCGCGACGGCCACCACGAGAACGGTGCCCACCAGCGCGGATTCGAGTGCCCCCGCGCCGCCGAGGCGGGAGAGGCCGGTGAAGATCAGGGAGCCCAGGCCCGGCCCGAGCACGTAGGCGACCACCGTCGCCACGCCCACCACCAGCTGCGTGCTCACGCGGATGCCGGTGAGGATCACGGGCCAGGCGTTCGGCAGCTCGACGGTGGCCAGCACCCGCCAGCGGGGCATACCCAGGCCGCGGGCCGCCTCGACCAGCGCCGGCGGCACCGCCTGTAGTCCGACGATCGCGCTGGTCAGGATCGGCAGGGTGGCGTAGAACGTGAGCATCGTGACCGACGGCGTCACCCCCAGCCCGAAGACGAGGAGCAGCAACGCGAGGAGCGCGAGGGACGGCACCGTCATACCGACCGAGGCGACGGCGGTGGCGAAGGCGGCACCGGCGCGGGAGCGATACACCAGGGCGGCGATGACCAGCGCGATCACCACCCCGATCACCACGCACTGGATCACCAACGACGCGTGTTGATAGGTGAGGAAGCCGAGCTGACCCCCACGACCGTCGAGGAATCTTCGGAGGTCCACGTGTCGAACCTACAGACGAAACAGGCCTTCGCGCGTGATTAGCGTCAGAGTGGGCCGAATCCTGGACGCGAAGCCAGGCGCAGGGAGACAGGCGAGGGCGCGGGACCGCTCTCCCCCTTCAATGTATAACGCACCCCGGGCCTTGCCGCAAGGCCCCGTGGAGGGCGCATACTCGCTGGCCGGATCCGAATTCGACGAGGTGGGTGCATGTCCGAATACGAGAACGAACTGACATCGGAGCGCGAGTACGTGGCGGCGTTGTACGCGCGATTGGACGCCGAGCGGGACCGGGCGCGCCGACGGTACACCGACGCCCTGCGCGACCACGAGGGCCGGGCGGTGGACCGGGAGGGCGACGTCATGACCTCCGCCCGGGAGGTGCGGCGGCTGAGCGTCGCCGAGGAGGGCCTCGCCTTCGGCCGGCTCGACGGGGAGCCGGGCGGCACCGTCGGGACGCGGTACGTGGGACGACTCGGCCTGTTCGACGACGAGAACGGGGAGGACGAGCTGCTCCTGGACTGGCGGGCCCCCGCGGCGCGGCCCTTCTACACGGCCACGGGCGCGCACCCGGAGGGCGTGCACCGGCGGCGACAGTTCCTCAGCCACGGCCGGGCGCTGACCGCGTTCACCGACGAGATGCTGGGCCGCCCGGGAGCCGACGCCCGCGGTGACGCCGCTCTGCTGGCCGCGGTGAACGCGCCGCGCGGCGAGGGGATGCGCGACATCGTCGCGACCATCCAGGCGGATCAGGACCGGATCATCCGCTCCGACAACCCGGGCGTCACGGTGATCGAGGGCGGGCCCGGCACCGGTAAGACGGTCGTGGCGCTGCACCGGGTGGCGTACCTGCTGTACACCCAGCGGGCGCGGTTCGAGCGGCACGGCGTGCTGGTGGTCGGGCCGAACACGTCCTTCCTCCGGCACATCGGTCGCGTGCTGCCCTCGCTCGGTGAGTCCGACGTGGTCTTCGCGACCCCGGCGACGCTCTACCCGGGGGTCACCGCCCGCGCGGAGGACGTGCCCGCGGTGGCCCGGATCAAGGGCGCGCCCGCGATGGCCGGCGTGCTCGCGGCAGCGGTCGCGGACCGTCGCGCCCTGCCGGAGGCCCCCGTCTCCATCGGGCTCGGCGACGCAGAAGTGCGGGTCGAGGCCGACGTCGTCGGCTGGGCCCGCGACGAGGCCACCGCCAGCGGGCAGCCTCACAATCAGGCGCGGGCCGTCTTCCTCGACGTGCTCACCTGGGCGATCACCGAGCGCGCGCTGGGCCGGATCGGGAAGCAGTGGCTGCGGCGCGAGGACACGCGCGCCTGGGAGGAGATGCGCGGCAGCATGCTCGCCGACCTCGCAGTGGACGGGACCTTCCGGCGCACCGTCGATCAGCTGTGGCCCGTGCTCTCCCCTGAAACTCTGCTCGCGGACCTGCTGAGCTCGCCCGAACGGCTGGCCGCGGCGGGAGCGGACCCGTCGCTGCTGCGCTCCGACGGTGCCGCGTGGACCGTCTCCGACGTGCCCCTGCTGGACGAGCTCGCCGAGCTGCTCGGCCCGCACGAGGCGACCGACGACGCCGCGGCCGCCGCGGCCCGGAGGGAGGAGGCGGAGTTCGCCGAGGGCGTGCTGGATTCGCTGGTCTCCCGGTCGGATTCGATGGATGACGAGGACCACCTCTTCGCCACCGACCTGCTCTACGCCGACGATCTCGCGGGGCGTTTCGAGGAGCGGGACACCCGCGATCTGGTGGAGCGCGCCGCCGCGGACCGGACCTGGGTGTACCGGCACGTGGTGGTCGACGAGGCGCAGGAGCTGTCGGCGATGGACTGGCGGGTACTGATGCGCCGCTGCCCGTCCCGCTCGTTCACCGTGGTGGGCGACCTCACTCAGCGCAGCGCCCCGGCGGGCGCCCGCTCGTGGGCCGAGATGCTGGACCCGTACGTCGCGGGCCGGTGGGCGTACACCGCACTCACGGTGAACTACCGCACCCCGTCGGAGATCATGGCGGTCGCCGCGGACGTGCTGTCGGAGTTCGCGCCCGACGCGGTGCCGCCGGAGTCGGTGCGCGCCTCCGGAATCCGGCCGTGGGCGCGGCAGGTGACCGACGGGGACCTCGCCGACGCGATCGCGGCCTTCGTCCGCGACGAGGCGGGCCGGGAGGGCACGTCCGTCGTCATCGGGCCCGAAGGGACGCCGGGCGCTGTCCCGCCGTCGGAGACGAAGGGGCTCGAGTTCGATGCGGTGCTGGTGGTGGATCCCGAGGCGATCCTCGCCGACGGCGAGCGGGGTGCGGCGGAACTCTACGTCGCGCTCACCCGCGCGACGCAGCGGCTGGGGGTGCTGCACCGCGCCCCGCTGCCCGCCCGCCTGACCGGCCTCGAGCGCCCCGTCGTGGCCTCCTGACGCCGCGCGGCGTGCTCAGCCTCCGCGCTTGATCCAGTCCAGCGCGATCGCCACGACGGCCGCGTTGAAGAAGAAGCTGAGCACGCTGTGCACGATCACCAGCCGGCGCGTGGATCGCCGCGTGACGGTGACGTCCGAGACCGCGAAGGACGTCCCGATCGTGATGGCGAAGTAGACGAACTCGGTGAATTGCGGACGTTCGCACTCCGGGAACTGCAGGCCACCTCCCGAGAAGTAGTCGCGCGCGTAGATCTGGGCGAACGCCGTGTGCAGGAGCAGCCAGGAGAGGAGGACCGTCGCGGCGGCGACGGGCTGGAGCGCCGGATCCGGCTCGGCGCCGCGCGTGGCGATCATGAGCAGGCCGCCCACCAGGCCCGAGCCGCTGACCACGCCCGCGAACAGCGTGGTCTGCCACCGCGGCGCGGCGATCAGGTCCGGATCGTCCTCGCCCGCGGGGATCCGGCGGCGCAACAGGAGCCATCCCGCGATCACGTAGGCGACCGCCGACACGTTCCACACGACGAGCAGCGGCAGCGCGGCGCTGCCGAACAGCAGCACCGCGGCGAGCCAGACGAGGCCCAGCAGCGTGAGCACCGTCTCGAGCAGAGGAACCAGTACCGAACGTCGCATGCGGTCAGCATTCCACGGCGCCGGGCGCGCGACCGATACGATCGCGGCATGCCCGCCGCGCGCTCGAGCCCATCGCGCTACGTTCAGCTGCGGTTCCTGGAAGCGGGGCTGGCAGTGCTGGCCGAGCGGGGGCATGCGGCGCTGAAACTGGCCGCCGTCTGCGAGCAGGCGGGCTCGTCGACCGGCAGCTTTTACCACGCGTACCCGAGTTGGCCGGAGTTCACGTCGGCGCTCATCGCGTACTGGCGGCAGACCAAGAGCGACCGGCTCATCGAGGCCGCGCGCCAGGTGCCCGACGCCTACGACCGGCTGATGTCGCTCATCGACGTGGGGATGACGCTGCCGCACGCCACTGAGGCGGCGATCCGGGTGTGGGCAGCGCACGACCCCGAGGTGGCGAGGCACCAGGCCGAGGTCGACCGCGCGCGGCGCGATGTGATCGCGGAGACCTACACCGAGGTGATCGGCGACCGCGGGCTCGCGGAGAAGTACGCGACCACCGCCCTGTACCTGCTGGTGGGCTACGAGAGCGGCACCCTGCAGTCGCTCGACACGCTCGCCTTCGCCTTCCGCACGTTCACCGACGGTGCCCTCGGCGGGCTGCCAGGTGAGCCGCGTTCGTGAGTCAGCGCCCGGGCGAACCGGCGGCCCCGGGCGGTACTGCCGCGACCACCTCGCATTCGATCCGGAACGGCGGGTGCAGGCCGGCCTGGACGGTGGTGCGAGCGGGGGGCGAGTCGCCGAAGACGGCCCGCCACACGTCGTTGAAGGCTGCGAAGTACGCGAAGTCCGACAGGTAGGTCCGGACGAAGACGGCATCGGCGAGCGTGCAGTCCACTTCGGCCAGAGTCGTGGCGATGTTCCGGAAGACCTGCCGTGCTTCGTCTTCGAAGTCCGGTCCGACCACGCGCCAGAGCGCGTCGACACCGACCTGGCCGGAGAGGAGGACGAGGTCGTTGATCCGCCGGTACGCCGGCGCCGGGGGTGGGGTGACCGCCTCGTCGTTGCCGGCCATCAGATCCGTCCCGCGAGCTGGAACGGCAACAGATGGGACGGAACGCGCTTGGTGGTGATCACTTCCGCGATCCCCTCCGCGGTCGCCGGTGCCAGAGTCACGCCGAGCATTCCGTGGCCCGCCGCGACGAACAGGCCGTCGCGGCCAGGGACCGGTCCGATGAACGGGAGACTGTCCGGCGTCGACGGCCGCAGCCCCGCCCGGCCCACACTGACGTCCACGTCGACGTCCGGTGTCCATCCGGACAGGTACGGGCGGGCCTGCTCTACGAGACTTCTGATTCGTCGGCCGGTGATCTCGTCGTCCTGGGCGGGCAACTCGAAGGCTCCCGCGATGCGCACCGCGTCGTTGTACGGACTCACTCCGAGCTTGGATTCCATGAGGTACAGCGAATACTCGGGCGGCGTTCCCACGCCGCGAAGATCGATGGAGTAGCCCTTCGCGCCGGCGAGGGGCAGAGCCACGCCCAGCGGTCGGAGAACGGCGTTCGTCGCCGCTCCCAGGGCCACGACGACGTTGTCGGCCGACACCGTCTCGTCCGCCGTGTCGATCATCCACCGTGTGCCCGTGAAGATGATCTTTCGGGCCGCGGTGTGCTCGCGAACGAGCACCCCCATCTCGGCGATCCGCTCGTGAAGCCCACGAAGGAGGATGTCGGGATTGACGTGCCGGTCCACCGAGGTGTGCGCGGCCGCCGATACCCCGGGGCCGACCGCCGGTTCGCGCTCCCTGGCCTCGTCACCGGAGAGGTATTCGATGTTGCCTGTGAAACCGAGGGGAATGAGCTGGTCGAACAGTTGCGTGAACCAGCCGAGTCCGTCGGGCGTCCGCGCCAGAGCCAATAGTCCGGACTTGTGCATTTCGAAGGAGACACCGTCGTCATGCATCTCGTCGAAGAGGTCGAGAGTGTGCGCGTTGAGGTGGAGCAGAGCACGCACTCCGTCTCTGTACGCGGCCGGTTGCGCCGCCCTCATGAAATTCCACAACCACTTGATCCACTCGCCGTCGAGTTTCGGCCGGATCGACAACGCGCCGTCGCGATGGAGCGCGTGCTTGAGACCGAGAGTCAACACCCCGGGGGACGCCAGTGGCGTCGACAGAGAGGGCGTCACCCATCCGGCGTTCACCGCCGAGGCGGATTCGCCAATGGCGTTGCGTTCGAGGACGATAACCTCCTCGCCGCGCCGGCGAAGGCTCCATGCGGTACTGAGGCCGACAACACCCCCTCCGAGCACTACAGTCGTCACAATCCACTCCTAGGAACGCGTGCTGATTTCGGGCAGCCCTGTCGATGAATGGGCAGCCGGATCAATGCTTCTCCACAAGATACTGAGGCGGAGTCGGGCACGATACATTGCGTTGTCGCAGGAAAAAGTGCCACAGTTCTACGAATGTCGAGTTCGGTCTTTGCCCTGTTCCCGGCGCCGGGTCGAGCTACGAGTCGCTGGTTAATAGCGTCTTGACATCGGTGTGACGCAGACCATAGTCTGCCTTCGCCACTTCGATTATGGCTACGCGCCTGCTAATGGCGAGTCCGAGCGCTAGCCGCATTTTTTTACTCCGCGACGTTTGCCGGGTCGTGGCATTTCGGCGGCTTCCGGAGGTGCACCCCTTGTTATTCGCGCACGTAAACACACCGACTTCCCCTACCCGCATTCCCACCTGCAGCAGGAGCTGGAAATGACTACGCAGAAAATCCCGTCGAGCGGCCTCGGTATCGACGAAGCGCCGCTGAACTCGTTCCACAAGAAGCTTGCTCTCTATTCGGCGGGCGGTCCGTTTCTCGACGGATTCATCATCGCAAGTATCGGCGTCGCCATGGTCCAGATATCGCCGCAGCTGCACCTCACCGCGAGCCAAGAGGGGCTACTTGGCGCATCCATTCTGTTCGGCATGTTGTTCGGCGCCTACGCCGGAGGTTGGCTGACTGATGTATTCGGTCGCAAGGTACTTTATACAGTCGACCTGACTGCCATCGTCGTGTTGTCGGTCGCCCAATTCTGGGCGGACAGTTTCTGGTGGCTCTTCGCGTTACGAATCCTGGTCGGCGTTGCGGTGGGCGCCGACTATCCGATCGCGACATCGCTCCTAACGGAGTTCACGCCCCTGAAGCACCGGGGCCAGCTCATCAGCTTTCTCATGGTGATGATGTTCGTGGGAGCGGGCCTAGCGTCGTTCGTGGGCGAAATGTTCATCCACCTGGCCGGAGAGGACGGATGGCGCTGGACGTTGGCGAGTGCGGCGCTTCCAGCCGCACTCATCGTCGCGCTTCGAGCAGGAACACCTGAATCGCCACGCTGGCTCCTATCGAAGGGGCGGGTCGACGAAGCGCAAGCCGCGATGCGCAAGGCGTTCGGGCCGGACGCGACGCTGTCCGCCATCGACGACACCCCTGCCGCTCGCCTCCTCGGATCCGGCTACTTGGGGCGCATGGTGTTCGTGACAGTCATCTGGACCTGCTCGCTCATCCCGGTGTACGCGATCTACGCATTCGGGCCGGCAATTCTCGCCAAAATCGGCCTCAACGGTTCGATGGCCAACTACGCCTCTGCTCTCATCAATACTCTGTTTCTGGCGGGGTGCGTACTCGCGATGATTACGATTAATCGCTACGGACGGCGGCCCCTGATCATCGCAAGCTTCTTTCTTTCCGGATTGGCGCTTCTGGTGCTCGGATTGTTTCCGAGTGCCCCGTCGTACGTGTTGTTCGGGATGCTCGCCGCATATGCGGTATTCATCGGCGGTGCTCAGGTATTGCAATGGGTCTACCCGAACGAGCTGTTCCCTACAAGCATACGGGCGAGCGCGGTGGGAATGGCCTGTTCGCTCAGCAGAATCGGCGGTGCGGTCGGGATCTACGCGGTCCCGCCCATGATCGCGAAATTCGGAATCGGACCGACGATGCTGGCCGCCGCGGCACTATCCCTGATCGCGATGTTCTACAGCATTGTGGCGGCACCCGAGACACGCGGGAAGACCCTCGCCGAGACGTCCTCCCTTTAGGCCCACGCGCTCGAGCCGGCCAATGGCGCGCCGTAACGGCGCGTCGCGGGACGATCCGCTGACCGGCCGGGGGCCATGTCGCTCTCTACACTCGGTGCATCATGTCCCTCAGGTCGAGTCTCCTCCGTCGAGCCGATCCGCTGGTGGCGGCCGCGGTGTGGGCGCTCGGGGTGGCCACGCTCCTGGGTCATCCCACGACCCCGTCCGACCGGCTCGTCGTCGCCGGGTTCGGACTGCTCTGCAGCCTCCCACTGGCATGGCGGCGGCGCTTTCCCGTCACGGGACTGCTGGTCATCGGGCTGCTGGGCTTCGCGGGCCAGGTGACGCCGATCGCGGCCCTGCTCGAGGGTCCGTTCGTGCTGGCGTTCGCGGTGGCCATCGGCACGGTTGCGGCGGGGGAACGGCCGTGGCGGGCCGCCGCCTGGGTCGTGGTCGCGGCCGCCCCCGCCTTCGTGACCGCCGGGTGGCTGCTGGATCACGAGCCGGGAGGCGTGATCGCCACCGCCGCCTGGCTGGCGCTCGCGTTCGCCATCGGCCGCGCGGTCGGCTTCCGCCGCTCACTGTTCCTGGCGCGCGCCGCTGCCGAGCGGGCCGAGCAGCGGCAGGCGATCGAGCGGCGGATCGCCGACGAGCGGGCCGCGATGGCGCGGGAGCTGCACGACCTGATCGCCCAGTCGGTCGAGGCGGTGTCGATGCAGGCCGGTATCGGCCTGCACTTGTTCGACAGCCGGCCGGACGAGGCGAAGGCGGCTTTGCAGCGGATTCACACCACGAGCAGAGGTGCGTCCCGGGAGATCAGGGAGCTCTTGGGGCTGTTGCGCGGCACGGAGATCGAGCCGGGCCGGGTCCCGAGCCTCGAGGATCTCCCCGGACTCGTCCACGCGAGCGGGATCGACGGTCCGCCGGCCACATTCGCGGTGAGCGGAGCTCCGGGAAGCTGCGACCCGCTGACCGGCCGTACGCTCTACCGGGTGGCTCAGGAGGCACTGATCAACGCCCGTCGTCATGCCCACGCGGGCTCGGTGCGGGTCGAGCTCGACTGGCAGGCGGACCGACTGAGACTGAGCGTCACCGACGACGGCACGGGACCGCCTCCGGGCGACCTGGTCGAGGGGTACGGCGTCCGCGGGATGCGCGAGCGCCTGGCCCTCGTCGGAGGCAGCCTGCGCTGGGGCCCAGCACCCGGCGGCGGCTTTCACGTGATCGCGGAAGTCCCCAGGGAGGACCGGGCATGCTCACCGTCCTGATCGTCGACGATCACCAGCTCGCCCGATCGGGGCTGCGGTCGCTGATCGAGCCCGAGCCCGACCTCACGGTGACCGGGGAGGCCGGGGACGGCTCCACCGCCGTCGAGCT
This sequence comes from Tsukamurella asaccharolytica, assembly GCF_007858435.1. GTDB lineage: Bacteria > Actinomycetota > Actinomycetes > Mycobacteriales > Mycobacteriaceae > Tsukamurella > Tsukamurella asaccharolytica. Next base: position 552,127 of record NZ_VIGW01000002.1, read on the forward strand.
GGCCCGCCGCCTGCGTCCGGACGTGGTCCTGATGGACCTCAAGATGCCGGGCGGCGACGGCCTGACGGCAACCAGGATCATCGCCGACGACCCGGAGCTGGTCGCCACGAAGGTCATCGTGCTGACCAGCTACGACAGCGACGACTCCGTCATGGCGGCGCTGAGGTACGGCGCGAGCGGCTACCTGCTCAAGGACTTCGAGGCTCCGGCGCTCCTGCAGAGCATTCGGACCGCCGCGGCCGGCGAGGCACTGCTGGCGCCGGTGATCGCCCGCCGGATCGCCGAGACGTGGACGCCGCCCGCCCGCTCGGCGACGCCGCACCCCGGGTTGGCCGACCTGACGGAGCGGGAGCGGGAGGTCCTCGTCAAGGTCACCGAGGGACTGAGCAACGCCGAGCTGGCGGCCGAGCTTCACATCAGCCCCGCCACGGCCAAGACCCACGTCAGTCGGATCCTGGCCAAGCTCGACGCCAGGGATCGTGTGCAACTGGTGATCATCGGCTACCGATCGGGACTCGTCGGCTCCGGTTGATCACCCGGCCGGGTCGTCGGCCCCGGTGTAGGACACCAGCGGCTCGCCGGCCAGGAAACCCAGGATCGACCGCAGGTACGCCGGACCGGCGTCTGCGGTGATGCTGTGACCAGCGCCGGGGATGTACACCAACGTCGCGTCGGGCAGGGTGTCGCGGTACTCGCGGGTCTCGGTCCACCGGACGTAGTCGCACTCCGCCCGGAGGATCAGCGCGGGTGTGCGAACCGTGCGCAGCACCGGCCGCGGGTCGGCGATCACCGCGAAGTCGGCGTTGGTGAGCTGGTTGGTGTAGAAGCCCTGGGGGTTCTGATGCACCTCGCCCTCCCCTCGCGGCGCGCCCGGGCAACGGCCCAGGTCCCGGCCGGCCACGGCGATCTCGTGTAACCGGGAGTCGGACTCCGCGTCGCCCACCAGGCGATGCGCCGCCTGCGGACTGTTCGTCAGCAGCACCGCCTGCAGCAGGAAGCGTGAATCCGACGTCAGCTCGTCGTAGCGCTTCTTGTTCGCTCCGGTCAGCCCGCCCCAGGGTGAGGCGCCCGATCCCGGGCGTGCACCCGGCCAGATCTCTCCGGGCGACGTGAAGGCCACCTTCGCCACCCGATTCGGATGTGCCGCAAGGTACTGCGCCGCCAGCGACCCGCCCCACGACTGGCCGATCAGGATCATGTGCTCGGCCCCGATCAGCTTCCGGATCGTTTCGAGGTCTTCGACGTTGCGGGACACGGTGTACCCGGTGACGTCGTCCAGTCGCGTGGATCGACCGGCGCCGATCTGGTCGTAGCTGTAGACGTCGTAGCCGGCCGCGTTCAGCGCTTGCGTTCCATACGGCAAACCTTCGCCGGGAGTGCCGGGCCCGCCGTGCAGGAAGATCACCGGCGTGGCCTTGCGGTCCGCCGCCGTGGAGGGGCTGGCGCGGTACGCCAGCCGGGATCCATCGGCCAGCTGCCAGAACTGGACGTCGGCCGGCACCGGAACCTGCTGCATCGGCGGGAACGGCCGCAGGAAGAGCAGCCCGAACCCCACCGCGACCAGTGCCGTCCACGCCGCACCGGCGATCCACGCGGCGCGCCAGCCGCGCGAGCCGCGCCGGGCGCGACGGAGATCGACGGCGACGGCGACGCGGGCCACTACGGCGGTCACCACCAACACCGTCACTGCGCCCGCGCCGAGGAAGACCACCGGCTGCGGAACGATGGCCGCCACCGCCAGGATCACCACGCCTCCGGCGGCCACGCCCAGCACACCGCTGAGCAGGGCGGGGATCACGGCGCCGATGCGGCGCAGCGGACGGAGGGCGGTCCGGCCCGTCGGTCCGGTCCTGGGTGCAGCGGTCACGTCAGTAGACGGTAGGCCGCCGGGCGGCATCGGACATCGGCCTGCGGATCGGTTCCGCGTACATCCCGCGGCGTATTCGACGGGACTGTTGTACCAAGCCGATCAGCGGGGCTTTCGCCCGGGCCGAAGACGCTCAGCTCACGGCGTCGCCCGCGACAGGCGGTTGTGCCTGCAGCGCTGCGAGCACGGCTGGATCCTGTGCCTCCATCCATCGAACGAGGTCTTCGTGCGTCACACACTGGGTATCGGTTTGCGCACACACCTCGGTCATGAAATCTGCCGTCGCAGGGTTGAAGGCGTTACCACTCCACTCGTTGAAGTGGTTCGCGATCACCAGTGGAGCGCGGTTGCCCTCGAACGCGCGCCGGTACATGTACTGGTACGTCGTTCGCACCATTTCGCGGATCTTCGGCGCCTCACCCGGGGCGTTGTTCGCGCCGTTGAAGGTGACCCAGAAGTTGTAGTCCAGTGCGGTTTGCGCCCTCCGCAACGTCGGTGAGTACACATACGGAATCGGGAACTCCCAAATGCCATCGACCTTCGTCGGCCACACCACACCGCGGCGCTGCGCCGGAAACGAGGAATCCCAGGTCATCGAATGCGACTTCAGAGCTGGAAAGAGAGTCTGCGGCGAGCCTTCGAGGCACTGCGTACGGCCGCCATGCACCGCTCGAGAATCGAACGCCAGATCGTCACCGTCGCTGATGCCGGTATTATTGCGCCAGTTGCTCATCAGCGCGAAGAATTGATCGAGCTCGTGGTTCCAATCCTTCGCCGTCCACCGTTGTCCCGGGTATCCGGTGCCGTGGCAGAAATGACCCACGAAATGGGTTCCCATCTCGTGTCCCGCGGCCCACGTTCGATTGAGGTGATCGATCTGCTGCCGCACTTCACGTTGAGTGCCACCGAACGCGAGCGACGCCTCGCCGGGGCGATGCCCTGGCCCCTGATACCGGGTCTTCGCGGCATCGGTCAGGAAGTACAGACCGGTCATCAACGCGGTGAAGCGGGCGTTCTTCGCCTGGGCGACATCGAGGAAACGGTCCCAGTTCGGCGATGCCCCCACGCCGTCGAAGGAGAACAGGACGAACTGCGGGGGCTTCTCACCGATCGACAGCCGCTTGATCTGAAGATTCGACGCGGTCCGCGTTCGATTCGACTTCGCCGGTGCGGACGCGCCCGCTCCCTCCGGAGCGTCGGCGCTCGACGCGGTGTTCACCGTGCACCCCGCGACGGTCGCAGCGACCAGGAGCGCGGCGAGGAGTCGTGACGCTGTCCAGGCTCGACGTCCGCCGCCGGCGCCGGTGGCCCCGTCGCCGGGGGGCGGCGACTGATCGCACGGTGCCCCATCGCACCGTGCTGGAGTGGTCCGCTGCAGAAGCCTCGACCCCGGTGGGGCGTCCCGACGACGTGGACTCGACACCGAGTTCTCTCCTTGCTCGCGACAGACGGCATTGAACCGTCCGGCAATGGATTCCGGCGGCTAGTACGCGACTGACACTAGGAACGGAGCATGGTGGTCTGCTCCCCACGAGCGGCTGATTTCCCCGCCACCTGGCTGCGGTGCCCAGCCCTGCGGCGGACCGACCGCACCCCGCACGCGGTGATCGAGGCTCAGGTGCACGGCGCGCCCACCCGCACCGTCGAGCACATGGTCACGGCATGGGGCAGCACCCAGACCGCACGACGACGTCGAGTCGGGTCAATAGCGGGAAGAAGAGAGACTTCAACTACAAGTGTAGGTGGCGTGTTCCCATAGATCGGTCCACCCGGTTCTGAGTCCGTGATCGCCCAGGAAGGTTAGGACAATGATCGGTGTGGCTGGTCGGAAGAGGCATTCGGCGGAGGAGATCGTCCGCAAGTTGCGTCGGGCAGATGAGCTCACGTCAGCGGGATCGTCGGGCGAGGACACACACGTAGACTGCACAGTAGAGCTGCAGGTCGACGGAAAAAATGTGCCCGAAACTTCCAGTTACTCAACCCTCAAGGCAACACCAACATCGGCAGCCTGATCGATAAGGCCATAAGAAGCAGGGGTTGAATCCAGGAGATAAAACTTTTGTCGGAGACTGAAGGGTAATAGACATGCCAGAAGACTGCTATATCTCCCTCGCGCACGGTGCCTACCAAGTGTACGACAGCCGGTCGGCCGCACAGATGTCGGTGCTGGTAGGTTCGATGCTCAAGGAGCATCTTCCAAATGCGTATTGTTTCGCAGGCGATTGGCGTGGCGTCCAGTTCCTACTGGAGTCTCAAGGCGCGGCCCGCGATAGGGGAAGTGCCGTATATATCTTTGATCCATCGAGGATGGTGCTCGACGAGATCACAACATACGGAAAAGTCCTAGACGCCCAAGAGAATGAGTCGATTGCGAACGGCGCCGATCCTGAGGCGCTGCGTGACTGGCTCCAAAGTCACGGCCTCGGGGAGCTTCCTAATTTTACGTGCGTGGGCACTGATAGATTTTATTTCATGCAAAATTCGCAATTAAATGCGGAGACTCCAAGGTTGGATGATGAGCCAATTGCGATGATCTCCTTTGTTGGAGCTGCTGGAAAAGTCTACCTAGGGATGCAATGATAGGTATGCGAATCATCGTGGAATTAGCCTCCATCGACCAAGCCGGATCACCGGCTCGTCAAATGGAAACCCGGCGACAAACCCCGCCCCTGGGACATGGGCCACACCACAGGCGACGAATACCGCAAGCTTCACGACGCCTACATGCGCGGCCCAGAGAACGGCGGCATCACTGAGAAGCAATTCCTCGAAGAATACACGGACACCGATCTCTACGAAGCCTCCACCCCTGAGCGAAACAGTTCCCACATAGACGAAGATAGGACCCCACTCCCGCCACGTCCGTAACTACAGAAAACGGACCACTCGGAGGCGCGCAAACCGCCCCTTTCCTTGAAATATGCGACCCGATACAGGTAGAATTAACAACATGAGTGAGCCGCCCGATACACCTGTCTGGACCGCCCGACATGGGACCTACAAGGAATTCATGGAATCCTATTCAGGAACCGACTACCAAAAAACCGTAGCCAGCTACCTTCCTGCTGACCGCACGCTACTGTGGTTGTCCGTGGGGAATAAGGACGCGGATGCGCGGGTGGCGATCAGCAATCAATTGATTGACGACGGCGTGAACGTGCCCTACGTGGACAACAATTTGAACGTCCTCAACATCTTCCTGGGCAACAAGCATCTCGTTCCGGCGAAGGATGCGCCACTGCTGCGACGTCTTCTGCAGGAGGGGGCTGACATGAACTTGTATCATCATTCAAAGGGTATGGAGGGTAGCACTCCGGTCACTGCGCTGCTGATGAATATGTCTTTAACGGAGGAGGAGAAGATCCCGATGTATGAGGTGTTGTTGGAGTTTCCGGAGTTTCATTACCGGAATGATGATGGATCGTTACGGTGGGGGCATAGGAAAGTTTTAACCGAGGTTATTGAGGCGCACGAAGCGAGACAGTAGCAGTGACTTTCAAGTTGGTTAGCGAGTGACTGTAAGGAAGGCGGGGGTGTTGTGGTGGCGTTGACGGAGGCTGATGAGCGGATCGCTCGGCATATGTTCCGTGTGTTGGGGGTGGCGCCGCGGGTATGGGAGCAGAAGATCGGCGGATCGGTGCTGCTGCTCGAGAAGCCTGCACCAGACGTACCTGGTGTGGTGACGGTCCTGACGTGCGGGGCGTCGAGGATAGCGCCGCCAGCCGGACAGCTGCCCACAGAGTTCGCGATCGAGGTCCTCGACGGGCAACAGGACGCCGCACTGGTAGTGCTGCAGAACCTGTGTGACGACCTAGCCGCCGGAAGCCTCTCGCGGGCCCAGGCAGCTCCGTGGCGCAACAGTGCCCCCCCTTCTGGATGGCACCAGCATCTACGCCCTAGCAGCTACCGCATCCCGATACGGCGACTCCTTTGATGTTGTGCGGGACGAGACCGGAACGCCGATCGGGCAAGTGCTCACCATCCGCCTGCTGACCTACCCGGAATCCTGGGTGGTCACCGGCCGCGGGTTCGACCAGCTCGTCACCGAATCAGGTGACCTGAACAACCTGCTCGATGTCACCCGCGACACGACCGTGTATCCCACGGCGGCGGACATCGCCGACCGGCCGATCCTCGTCACCAAGCTGCATGAGCAGTACCCGCCGATCTGGGTCACCTGCGACCGGGTTGAGAACGGTGTCGACATCTTCAATTCCACGACCGGGGCCGAGTCGCCCGAATACCTCGCTGACGCCGGCAACTACCAGGCGTGGACGTGCGGACTGTACCTGGAGAAGTTCCCGTGGACCGCCGGCTACCTCACCCACGCCGTCCCAGGCACCGTCGCTCACTTCACCGACGACAGCGGGGCCTTTGAACTTGACGTTTCAGCAGAGCAATAGCCTGCCAGATAGCGAACGCTACGCCCCACCTGGCGGAGGCAGTGAGGACCTGAACCGTCCCAGGTTTCGTGCCGCTCCTATACGGGGTGCGGCTCTCGGGTGAGGGCCGCGTAGTGGGTGTTCTCGTACTCCCCTGGGGTCATCATGCCAAGGCTGGAGTGCAGTCGCCGGTTGTTGTACTAGTCGGCCCAGCCCGCCGTCCTTGGATCTGATCGTGGTCCTGACCTGCTTGCCACGTCGAACCCCTTGCAGGCCAAGCGATCGCATCGCACGATTCACCGAACCCGGCGAAACGATGTAGGGTCCCGACCTACCTGGCGACTGTCAGCCTTCTCACCTGCACTGCATCACGCAGTCCCACGGAGTTGGCATCTCGCCAGTCCCAGCAACATGGCATTTCCACCACAGCATTCAGGCCGTCGCCGGACTCCCACTCCAGCAGCAGTACCGTTCCCACAGCCTTCGACAGGTCGTAACTAGAACTGGGTCTACGAATTGATCAGCCGGACCACGTAGGGCATCGCGCCGTCGGTGCGCAGCGGCGATACTTTGACCGTCGATCCGGACTCGGGTGCCTCAAGCATCTGGTTGTCACCCAGATAGAGCGCTTCGTGCTGGCTCGCATTCGGGCCGAAGAAGATCAGGTCACCCCGCTTGATCTCAGCGAGCGGAACCTTCTTGCCGATGTTGTACTGGTAGCCGCTGTAGTGCGGGAGCTTGATGCCGACGGCAGCAAATGCGAACAGCGTCAGGCCCGAGCAATCAAATCCCGGGTTCTCGAAGTCACGGAAGGTATCGGCAACGCCGCCGTCGCGGACCCCGACGGTGGGGCCGTTGATATCACCACCCCCCCAGGAATATCTGGTGCCGACCACCGACAGGCCCCGGGCAATGACCGTGTCAATCATTTGCTTGCCCGACATCGACGCGACTGACACAGGCGCTACTGGTGCCTGGATTGCAGGCACCTGGGCTGCCGCTTGAGCCGGGACCTGGGATGCGGTCTGCGGTTGCGGCGTGAACCCGAACAGGTTGCTCAGTTGCCCGAGCAACGACGACGCTGCGGTCGCGGCCGACGGTGGCCCCCCGGGCGCCGACACTGCCGGTGCCGCAGAAGGAGCCGCTACGGGTGTGCTTGCGTTCGGGGGTGCCGCCGGTGCAGGAGCCGGCTGCGAGGAAGGCACCGTCACTGTCTGCTGTTCGCTGACGACGTATTGGTCATAGATCCGCTGCTGACCTGCGGCATCCCCGGACTTCGCCTTCGCCTCGGCGAGCGCCCTTGCGGCCGTCTGCCGACGCAAATCCAACCGTCGGCGTTGATCGGTCGCCGAACGCAGCGCCTCCAGGGTCTGGGCCACCGACCCCTGCGCTCGGGTGCGGCGGTCGGCAGCCGCGCCAGCCGCTGCATCCGCGGAGATCTTCGCGATCCGCGCAGCATCGCGGCTCGATCGCGCCCGCCGCCGGGCGTCATTGAGGCCGGTGACAGTACCTGCCTGGGCGGCAGCAACGCGCCGAAGAACCGCAGTGCGGTCTACCGCCGTCTGCCCATCCGGGGCGGTCAGAGCATCCGCGACCCCGCCCGAGGTGTTCCCCTGCATGTAGGCGGCGCGGAGCATCTCATCGAGCCTGCGCTGAGCAGCATCCACTGCCTGGTCGGAAGCCACGGCCTCCCGATCCGCAACTACTACTGCATTCGTCGCGGCCCGCGCAGCGTCGGCGGCCAACGCCACGTCGATCACCGCCTTGTTCACCGACTGCCGCCGAATGTCAACGTCGTTCTGCAAAGCCGCGATCTGCTGATCAAAGTCCGCAAGGCGCACGATCAACGAAGGAACCACCGCGACCGAGTGACCTGCTCGAGGGTCGTCTCCCACGTGCCGCGCCCACGCAGGATCCGCTCCGCCGACCACGATCGCAGCCACGATCGTCACCGCCGCCGCCCGCTGCATTCCAGACGCCCATCGATGCTGATTCACCACGGAACATCTCCTTCAACGAGCCGACCGCCCCCCGCGGGGAGGTTGCGCCCACGCGAGGGGATCAGAAGCGGAATATTGTTGGTGCGCAATCTTTTTACGCAAAGTTTGACGCGCCGCACCGGCACCCCTTGAGTACCATCCGAACCGTACGTCACAGACGCCACAGAGGGAAGCGGTGATCGAGCAGATGCAGAGCCTTAACTGCCACCTACAATGGGGTTGGCCTGCGGTATTCAAGATTCAATCAAGATCCTGCTACTATCCACGATAGTACTAAGGAGGAGTGCGACCCTTGCCTGGTGAGTTGGAATCCGCGGTCATGCAAGTGCTCTGGGACAGTGAGCACGCCTTGAAGGTGCAGGAGGTGGTCGATGCCCTCGACACCGGGCGGGCACTGGCCTACACCACGGTGATGACGGTTCTAGACAACCTGCACCGCAAGCAGTGGGTCCAACGCGAGAAGGTCGGCAAGGCCTACTTCTACGAGCCGACACTCAGCCGCGCGGAGGCTGCGACCCAGGCGCTGCGTGACGTGCTGGATGCATCCGGCGATCCTGAGGCAGTGCTGCTGCACTTCACCGAGTCCGCGTCGGACGAGGAATCAAAGGTCATCCGGCGGGCACTACGCCGTCGGTCACGGCAGCAATAGACTAAGCCCGGTGCGCGAGATCCGAATCCGGACCCGGATGGAGGGAATGAGTACACGATGACGGTGTTCGCGGCATTGGTCGTCGCGGCGGCTGCGATCGCGGCTGCCGGACCTGTGCTGCTCACCCGCGCGGGGCGTACGCGGCTCGATCCAGTTGCCCTGCTCATCGGCTGGGTGGGAGCGCTGGCAATGCTTGGACTGCTGACGGCGTTAGCGATCGTGGCACTGTTGCTGCCGCTGCACGCAGACTACTCGGTAACCACTGCGTTCGGAGACTGCTGGTCCCTGGCGGTCCATGGCACCGTGCCGCAGGGACGCCGGGCGACCGGCGCCGCACTAGCCGCGCTCATTGCGGGCTCCGTCGTGATCTCCGGCGTGCGCTGCGTCTTCGTCCTCGCGCGCCGGCGGGCGGTCGCGACGTTGCATTGCGACCGAATAAGGCTGGTGGCCAGTCCAGCCGCCGGGGACGGCCGAGTGTGGTGCCTCGAGCACGACGCCCCCTTGGCATTCGCCATCGCCGCACCCAGGGGCGGGATGGTGGTGATCTCCCGCGGCCTACAGACCTTGTTGGCACCCTCCGAGCTGGCGGCAGTGCTGGCACACGAGCACGCACACCTCCGCGGTCGCCACCACCTGATCGTTGCCATCACTGAGGTCATCGGGCAGGTCCTGCGCCCGATCCCGCTGTGCCGGAACGCCCCGAGCGCCGTGCGGGAATTGGTCGAGGCGATCGCTGACGGAGCAGCAGCACGCCGTTGCGGGGCGGCCACGGTACACCGGGCCCTGCTGCAGATGGCCTCCGCACAATCGGTGCGGCAGCGATCAGGGACAGCCGGGCGGGGCCCTACTCTGGCGATGGCGACCACCGCGACCTCGGCGCGGGCCCGCCGCCTACAGCTCCCCGCAGCGAGCCGCAGTGCTCGCGTGCGCCACTGCGGCGCGGTCGCCGCGGCCACCGCCCTGGGATCAGCCGCTACGGTGGCGCTTGCAGCCCTCGTCGTGTCCGCTATTTCCTGCCCAGCGCTCTAGCCCGCTGCGCCCGTGGCGCAGCGTGACAGAGAGATTTGCCTGTTCCCCGGGGGGCCAACTGCGCAGCAACATCCGCTGCGACGCTTCATCGTGACTAGCGAGTGCGACCCACGAGTCGCATTTCAGCGACCGTACACCGAGTCCCGAGCGCCTACGTCCTTGAGCCACTACGCTCCGGTGCCGCTATTCGACGAGTCACGAATGCCGATGCCCGGCGGTCGTGTCCACAGCCACAGGCATCTTCGCCGAGGGGTCGCACACCCCGGCGGGGCATTCGCTCACCTGTAGCGGATGCTCAGGCTCGCCGCCCCGCCACGACCACCGTATCCCCCAGCGGGTGGCGACCGCGGCACCCATGGCGAGGGCCGAGACGACAGCAACCAGGGGCTGCAGCGGCGCCCACAGCGTCAACGCTCCCGACGCGCCCAACATCGCGACGACGACCTTGTTACACAACGGGCACCCCACCGCGAGCGTCGACAGGACCACACCGGAAGTGCCTCGCACAGCACCACGATTCCACCCGGCCACCACCGGAGCTGCCAGCCAGGCGGCCGCGAGAACGGTCACCACCACGAGGACGAGGTAGTCCCACCAGCGCACCGGCGTCATCCGGGTGAAGACAGGATTGGGAAGCACTCGGGAGGGGATCGCGATCACCAGTGCGATCAGCGCACCGCCAGCCGCTGCGTGCCACCACCGCACCCGTCCAATGACCGCCCTGCGGTTCATACCACTCACAGTGCACCCTCCTCACCTCGCGCTTGTCTTTCCTCGAACTCAGCATAACTACTAGATCACATAGTAGTTCTTGGTGGCGGGCCTGCCCGCCCCTCATCTACTATTCAACATAGTAGTTACCTACTAAGCGTGTTAGTAGCTCAATCTCGGGAGAGGCCTGATCGATGAAACATCTCTCTAGCGTGCCGGATCCAGACGTGGGCCTTCCAACGGTGACCGAATCCGTCGGCGCGCCGGTGCGGCATGACGCGGTGCAGGCGTCGGAGAGGATCTCGACGATCACCGGTCCGGTGGGCGGTTGCGACCCAGTGAACGAAGCGGAGCCACAAGGACTGTCCGCTACGTACGTGCTAGACGCGGTCAGCGCTCCCGGTGCGCTCCGGATGCAGTACGAGGGCCTACGGATCGGCGCCGAGGCCGACGATACGCAAGGGCGATTCACCTGCCAGCGCGATGTCAGTCTCGCGGCGGCCCGCGGGCGGCCGGTCGCTGTGACCGAGCGGCTATCGGGGATCCCGGCAGGCGAGTGGGATATTCGGGTGCGAGCAGCGTGGACACCGGCTGCGACGCAGGCGGGCGAGCTGGCGGGCGAGATGAAGCTTCCGGACCAGCAGATGCGGGTCCGGACGGTGTTCGCGCCTCTGGCACACGGGCCCGCGGTGGCAGCGTGGTGTTGGCCGCTGCTGGTGGGGCTCGGCGCTGTCGTCGCGGTCGCGCTCATGGCAGTGAACGTCTCCCTCGCTGGCGGCTCTGCATTCGCGGCGGTGGGGATCAGCGGTGTGGCCTGTGCTGTGGGGTTTCTCGGCGCGCGGTTGTGGTTCTTGGCAATCCATCGGATGCCGCTACGGAAGCTGCTGTCCTCCGGAGCCTGCATTCAGGGGTTCAACGCCGCTGCCGCGGTGGTCTTGGTGATGGGGGCGCCGGCGATCGGACTGTCATGGGGCGCGGTGCTCGATTCTGCTGCCCCGGCACTGCTCGCAGGGATGGCCGTCGGGAGGCCGGGGTGTTGGCTGACCGGCTGTTGCGCTGGAAAGGTCACCGTGTCGCGGTGGTCACTGTGGTCATCGGATCGGAGGGTGGCCGCTTCACGCTATCCGGTGCAGCTGTTTGAAGCTGCGGCGTGCGGGACGCTGGCGATAGGGGCCGAATTCCTGTTCCTGGGCGTCCGGCACTCGGGAGCGATCTTCGTGATCGGACTCGCTGCCTACGCGCTGGTCCGGCAGGTGCTGTTTCCGCTGCGCTCCGACCCGCACACTCGGTGGGGGCGTACCGCAGTCGCAGCAGGTGCTACGGCCGCGATCGCGGTGGCGATATGGGTGATGACGTTGTGACGAGTCGGCGGGGCTACCGGGATGTGCTCAGACAGATCCGGACTGCCTCGCCCATTCTCCGTCCTGGTCAGCGGCCTTCCGACGACGCCAGGGCGCTGGCTTTGGTCCACTGCTGCCAGGGCACACTCCAGTCACCATTCTGCCATTGCTCGAGAGGTGCGCCGCCAGTGTTGCGGATTTCGACGATGTCGCCGGGGACCGAGAAGTCGAAGAACCATCGAGCGTTGTCACCGTTGAGGTTGAGGCACCCGTGGGAAGTGTTCGTGTTGCCCTGCGCCCACACAGAACTGTCGAGTTGGTGCAGGTAGATACCGTCTGTGCTGATCCGTGTCGCGTAGTTGATCGTCTGTTTGTACCCCAAGCGCGAGTTGATCGGTAGCCCGTAGGTGGACGAGTCCATCACCACCGGGTTCGCCTTGTCCATCACGGTGTAGATGCCCCGTTGGGTCCAGAAGCTGATGGTGTTGCCGTTGATGATCTCGCTGCCGCCCATGCCCATGGAGGTGGGCATCGCACGGACGAGATTACCGCCGTCGTAGACGGTGACCGTCTTGGTCGCGTCGTCGGCGATCGAGACATGCGAGGCGCCGATGGTCGCACTGGCACGCACGTCCTCGGCGCCGTAGAGGCGCTCGCCCAGGCGGACACCGTATAGCGCGGCGTCCACGGTGATCTGAGTGCCCGGCGTGTGGTATTTCTCAGGTCGCCAATGCGCTTCGGTATTCGAGACCCAGCACCACGCTCCCTCGACCGCGGGTGTACAGGTGACTTTCATACGACGTTCTGCCTCGGCGCGGTCTGCGATGTCGGTGTCGAACTTCGCCACCAGCACCAGCCCCACACCGTAGGTCCGCCCTTCGCCGACCGGGGTGCCCGCCGTCGTTGCCAGCTCCATCGTCGCCTGCGCCTGTGGCGCGAGAGTGGTGAACGTGCTCTGCCGTTCGGTCCGGCGTCCTGCCTCATCGACCGCGACCGCTCGCAAGCGGTAGGTGCGGCCGAATCCAAGGGGCTCACCGGCCGACCAGGATTTGCGCGGTGCGTCCAACGTGCCGGCAACGGCGCGTCCCGCCTCGTTGGTGAGCGTGACTTCGGCGAGGGCGCCGGTGCCCACGACACGCACAGTGACCGGTGTGCGGGGTGTGACCTCCGCGGCGCCGTCGGCCGGCGCCAGCTCGATCAGTGGCACGGCGCCCGACGGTTTCGGTGAGGACGAGGATCCGCTCAGCGGCACCGCGCCCCGCTCGGCACCGCAGGCGGACGTGATCGCGACGGCTCCGATTCCGGTTGCCGTCCGCGCCAGCAGAGTTCGCCGTTGCAGAACCATTCAGCCTCCCTCGACCCGCCTCATCACGCAACTACTAATTTGCATAGTACTTTATGGTGAGTGGTCGAGCCCGCCAGGTCCGCAGGCGAGGTACTCTCACCCGCTCCGCCGGTACAGGTACCAGGCGCGGCGAGTCGTCGAGCAGGTGCGGGTGGGTGTTCTGACCGTTCCATCGACTGAAGCGCTCACTTGCCCGGAAGCGAGGGTTGCGCCCTAGCAACAGCGTCCTCGATGTCCTGTACTGATCGGAAGACCAGCGGGTCCACGATCCGCTGCACGGAGCCGTCGGGGCGGACGAGAAAGGACAGCGGCAGCAGGGGCGGGATCTGCAGTGTCCTCGCGACCGCGCCGTCCGCGTCGATGATGCTCGGGTACGCGAGGGCGAGATCGGTGGCGAAGGTACGAGCGTAACTCTCGACGTCGCGGACGTTGATCCCGAGTACCTGGACTGCTTCGGGGCGTTGGGCATAGCGCGAGAGGATCGGCATTTCTTCGCGACACGTCCCGCACCAGGACGCCCAGAAGTTGAGCAAAGTGGTTCTGCCTGCGGTGAGTTGTCCGAGGTTGATCACATCGGGGGTAGTGAGGCAGGGCTCGGACAGATCTGCCAGGGGCCCAACGGATCGGGCTGATACCGATTTCGTTCCGCCGCACTGCGGTTTAGGTACACCGCGGGCTGAGCTGGCCTGGAGTGGGGCCTCGGTTCCAGTGCGGGTGCCGGTGGAGGCGGTATCGTGGTCTCCTGGTTTTTCCGTGAGCGAATGCGCGGTCGAGACGGCGATGAGCAGCAGCGCGGCAGCGATCGCAATAAGGGCCAGTGCGTACCGGTGCCGGCGATGCCACGGCGGGGTTGAGGCGCACTCGTCGGGTCCGGGGGGAAGGGCGACGCTCATGGTGTCTTCTGCTCGTCGATGGGCACGGGCGTCGTATCGGCGGGGACCGACTGTTTGAGACCGGTGGTGCGACGTGCGCGCCGTTTGATCACCGTTGCGGCGATCAGGGCCGCAGCGGCCAGGGCGGACGTGACCGCTTCGGGCAACGCGCCCCAGCGGGTGGCGAGTGTGAGCCGGTCGTCGAGGGGAACAGTCGCGATCAGAGTATCCGCGCTGAACAGTGCGGACTGGTCGGTGACCGTCCCGTCCGGGGTCACGACAGCGCTGACGCCACTCGTCGCGGCGATCAGGACGGTGCGGCGGTGCTCGATGGCCCGCAGTCGGGACATCGCCAGTTGTTGGTACGACATGGCCGTGCGGCCGAAGGTCGCGTTGTTAGTGGGCACGGTGATCAGCTGGGCTCCACCGCGTACAGATTCACGGACGAGGTCGTCGAAGGCCACTTCGTAGCAGATGGCAGCCGCGGTCGGTATGCCAGCGAGGGTGACAATGCCGTCACCATCGCCAGGCACGAACCGGCCGGCCTTGTCGGCGTATGCGGACAGGCGGGTCGCGAGCGGCCGCATCGGTAGGTACTCCCCGAAGGGCACCAGTCGCCGCTTGATGTGTTGCTGTCCAGGACCGGAGCCGGGGTTCCAGACGATGGAGACGTTGCGTGATGTGCCGTCGTCGGCGGAGAGCACTGCACCGACGAGGACAGGTACGCCGAGCCTGTTGACCGTCTCATCGATCCGCGCGCGCACCTGCCGATCGCGCAGCGGGTCGATATCCGAGGCGTTCTCGGGCCAGACGATCATGGCGGGCCGGGGCATCTGGCCAGATTCGATGGCACTGGCGAGGTCCTCGGTGCGTCGTAGGTGATTCTCGAGCACTGCGGCACGCTGAGCATTGAAGTCCAGTCCTAGGCGGGGAACGTTGCCTTGGATCACCGCAACGGTCACGCTCGCTCGCGGTTCGTACGCTGGTAGCGCGATTAGGAGTGCTGCGCCGGCGAACGGGAGGATGCCACCAAGCGACGCACGGACAGCAGCGCGCGGTGACCTCCGCAGTGCCGCGCGGACCACGGCGAAACCGGAGCACCCGATGAGGGCGACCGCGAACGAGACGGCCGGTGCGCTGGCGATCGCGGCCAACTGTACGAGAGGCCCATCGGTCTGCCCGAACGCCAACTTTCCCCAAGGGAACCCGCCGAATGGCAGGCGGCTGCGCAGTGCCTCCGTCGCTGTCCACGCGCAGGCGCACCACAGCGGGTAGCCGGGGAGAACCACCATCCGGCTGACCAAGGCGCCGAACACCGCTACCGCGACGGCTTCGACCGCGGCGAGCGCGATCCACGGCCCAGCCCCAACGTAGATGCCTACCCACGGAAGCAAGGGCAGGAAGAACGCCAGCCCCGCGGCGTAGCCGTACAGCAGGGCTTGGCCGATTCCGCAGCCCCACACGGCGGCGACCACGAGCGCGACACCGACCGGCGCCGCTCCCCACAGCGCGGTGGGTGGGAACGAGATGAACATCGCTCCGCCGCCGGCGGCAGCCAGAAGTAGCCTGACCGCTGTGTGCGTCCACGGCCAATGAGCCGGCCCCCACCGAGTGGATGTCGCGGATGGGAGCCTTCGTGCTGTCTGCGTGGTCACGAGTGAGATCTCCTCAATTCTGGACCGTGGTGGTGCTGCTCGTCGCGAGTCGTCTGGGCGATCGCGGGCGTACTGGTTGGTGCGTGTCGACGGCGATTCCTGTCAGATCGGCATGACGATGTTGGAGACGAAGAGCCGCCGGACCATGTCGACGAAGTCGGACCAGTAGCCGGTGACCAGGGCGAGTCCGACGGCGATCATGAGCACGCCGCCGGCGACCTGGATGCGTCGGCTGTTGCGGCGAAGCCATCCGACGGCCCGCACCGCGGCGGTCGATCCGACGGCGAGTGCGATGAACGGCAGGCCCAGGCCTACGCAGTAGGCCACCACCAGCGCGGCACCGCGTGCCGGCGCTGCGTTGGTGCCCACAATGATCGACATGATCCCCGCCAGGGTGGGACCGATACAGGGAGTCCAGCCGAGCGCGAACACCCCGCCCAGCAGCGGGGCACCGGCAAGCGTGGTCCAGGGTCGTGGCGCAAAACGCACCTCGCGGGCAAGTGCCGGGACCAATCCGATGAACGCCAAGCCCATGATGATGGTGATTCCCCCACCTATCCGCATCAGCGTCTCTGCATTGAGCCGAATCGTCGCCGCCAGACCAAACACCGACATCGTCATCAAGAGGAAGGCCGCTGTGAACCCGCCGACGAACAACGCGGCTGCGCCGAGCACTCTCCACCGACCGGACCGGTCTACCGCCTTTCCGCTGCCGCCGAGCTCTGCGATCGACGTCGCTGGAGCCTCGGCGCCGACCAGCCCCGCGAGGTACGACAAGTAGCCGGGAACAAGGGGCACGATGCACGGCGAGGCGAAGGACACCAACCCGGCGAGCAGGCATGCCCCGATCGCCAGGATCAGCGGACCTGACACGGCGGCGTCGGCAAAGGCTTGTCCCATCAGCCCTCCCCGGCGACGCGGTCCACGGCATCGGTGAGGGTCTTCTCGTCGATCGTCGTCAGGTATGCCGCGGCCACGCGATGCTGCCGATCAAGGACGAAGGTCATCGGCACTACTGTGGTCGGGTACTGCTCACCGAGCGCGAGCAGCGTCTTGCCAGGGGGATCGTAGATCGACGGATAGGTCAGCCCGTGGGAGCGGATGAAGTCCCGCGCCGCATCGTCGCCGGCGGTTTCACGAACGTCGATACCGAGAAACTGCACACCCTTGGACTTGCGCGCCGTGTACACCTTTTCCAGAGCAGGAGCCTCGAGACGACAGGGGGCGCACCAGGAGCCCCAGACGTTGATCACCACGACCTTTCCGGCGTAGTCCGACAGTCGCAGCGTGGCCCCGGGATCAGTGACACTACGTCCGGACAGCTCACCGACGACGCTGCGCCGCTCGGGCGGGTAGAAGTGCCTGGCCTTGCCATCCGGAGCGATGATCCCGCCATCGCGTGCCCGGTCGCTGAGCTGAACGCACCCGCCGAGCAGCATCGCGACCACAAGCACCGCGATCACACCGGCGCACCGGCGCAGACTCGAGCTGCCGCTCGGGGGACGGTCATCATCGCCCAGCGATGCCCGTGTGGACTGTCGTCGCATCCTCACCCCTTCTCGGCGGCTAACGAACCAGCCACCAACTACTAAGTAGCATAGTAGTTGGTGGCTGGTCGGTCGCACTCGCCATCGGGGGCAGCCGCGGAGACGTCGGTCGCGTCAGGTGTACTTGAGGGTGGTCATCATGCCCATCTCCATGTGATAGATGTTGTGGCAGTGCAGGGCCCAGGTTCCGGGGTTGTCCGCGTCGAGGTCGACCTCGACCGAGCCCATGGGCTTGATGAGCACCGTGTCCTTGCGCAGTCCGCCACTGCCGGGGAGGCCCCAGGTGTGGCCGTGGATATGCATGGGGTGGAGCATCATCGTTTCGTTGGTGATCTGCATCCGCAGTCGCTGGCCCTTGCTGACGCGCAGAGGCGTGTCTTCGCCGTGCTTCTTGCCGTTGATGCCCCAGGCGTACGGGTCCATCTGGCCGTTGAGAGTGACCTTGATCGTGGAGTCGGGCTGGGCGTCAGGAAGGCGCGCGGAGTCGGCGGCGGTGAGTTCGGTGGCGCCGAGCAGGACCGGGCCGTCCAGTTCCGCGGGGCGAATGTCGGCGGCGGGTGCGGCGCCGGAGCCTGTGCGCAGGACTGCCAGAGCCTGGCCCTTCTTACCTTCGGCGGCGGCGACTAGCGGAAACGCGCCGTCGCCTGCGGTGACGGTCACGTCGTAGCGTTCCCCCATAGCGACGAAGAGCGCGCGGGCCTGCATGTCGTTGACCCTGTGTCCGTCGGTGTGGGTGACGGTCATCGTGTGACCGCCAAGGGCGACCCGGAAGACGGTGTCGGAGCCGGCGTTGATGATCCGCAGGCGGATGCGTTGTCCGGGCTTGGCGCGGAACTCGGTCGGCGCCGTAGGGATTCGGCCGTTGATGAGGTAGTGCGGGTAGACCACGTCGCCAGCATCGCCCAGCGGAGAGCTTCCCATGCCAGGCATCGAGGAGTGGTCCATGCCACCCATCCCGCCCATTCCGGTCTGCAAAGGTCCGGTCTTGGCTTGGAAGTCGGCAAGGATCTGGTCAGGGTTCTTGCCGATGCCGTCGGTCCAGTCGTCGAGGACGACGATCCACTCGGCGTCGAAGGCGCCTGGTTCATTGGGGTCGTCGATGATGATCGGAGCGTAGAGGGCACGGTCGAGTTGGGCACCGACGTGGGGATGGAAGTAGTGGGTGCCGGCGTCCGGGGCGGTGAACTCGTAGACGAATCGCCCCCCGGGGCGCACAGCATCCTGGGTGACGCCGGGAACGCCGTCAGCTTCGTTACGCAGGCGGATGCCATGCCAGTGGATGGTGGTGTCGGCGGGAAGCTTGTTGTCGAGGGTGACGCGGAGGAAGTCTCCGGCGTTGGCGCGCAGGACCTTGCCGGGGAGGGCGTCGTCGTAGGCCCAGGTACGGGCGGTGATACCGCCGAGGTCTACGGTGGTCTCGCGCGCGGTGAGGGTCGTCTCAACGACCTTCTGTCCGGCCTGGGGTGTGGCCTGTAGTGGCGGTCCTTGCAGCGCACGAGAGGCACCACTCGGCGTGCTGGCGGTCTTGTCGCCACATGCGGCGAGCGCGCCGACGCTGAGCGCGGCGAGACCGCCGAAGAGGGCTGTTCGTCTGGTCACCGGTGTCATGAATTGGTTCCTTGGTTTGACGTCGAGGAAGTCGGGGGCGGCCCTGCTTAGGGGGCAGCGGGGCTGACTGTCGGGCTGCCGTCGCCCATCCCTGGCATACCCGACATACCCGGCATGCTTGTGTGAGGTGTCGGCGATGAAGTCGGGGAGCTGCTCATCGAGTGGCCTGCGGGCATCGACGGTTGGGTTGAGGTGGGGGTAGTGCTGGTGTCGTCGTTCATGTTCATCGTGGACATGTCGTCGCCGCAGGCGGTGACGGCGAGGGCAATAGTGGCGGTGACGGCGGCGGTGGTGATCAGTCGTTTCGGGTTCATCGGTTCGTCTTTCTGGCAGGGATTCTCTGTGGGGTTCGTTGAAGGGGCGGTCGGGGTAGTGGGCTCGAGGCTGTACCGGGTTCCGGTGGTGGGTGTTCTCGCTTGGTGTTGCGGCGTTTGTAGACCGGCAGGGTCAGGGTGAACTGGGCGCCTTGTCCGGGGCCGCGGCTGGTGGCGGTGAGGGATCCGTCGTGGGCCTCGGCGAGCGCGCGGGCGATAGTCAGGCCGATACCGCTGCCGCCGGCGTCGCGGCTGCGAGAGGTGTCGGTGCGGTAGAAGCGGTCGAAGATGTGTGGGAGGTGTTCGCTGGCGATGCCTTCGCCTGTGTCCTCGACGATGATGTCGATGAGGTTGTGGTCGCGGCGGCGGCTGCTGACCGTGACGCTGCCTCCCGGTGGGGTGTGTCGGCGTGCGTTGCTGAGCAGGTTCGCGAGGGTCTGGCCGATGCGGGCACGGTCGGCGTCGACGAGGTCGGTGGTGGTGGGTCCGAGGCCGAGGTGGATACCTACGGCGTCGTAGCCGGGTTGCGCTTCTCGGACCGCGGCGGTGGTGATGTCGTTGACCGCGGTCGGCTCTGCTTCGACGCGTAGTTGTCGTTCGCCGGCGCGGGAGACGGCGTCGATGTCGTCAGCGAGTCGCTTGAGGCGGCCGGTGGCGCTGCGGATGACGCCGTACATTTGCGCGCCCGGCGTGCGGATGCCGTCCT
This sequence comes from Tsukamurella asaccharolytica, assembly GCF_007858435.1. Lineage (GTDB taxonomy): Bacteria > Actinomycetota > Actinomycetes > Mycobacteriales > Mycobacteriaceae > Tsukamurella > Tsukamurella asaccharolytica. The sequence continues at coordinate 572,152 of NZ_VIGW01000002.1, forward strand.
CGGCGGCTTCGATTTGGGCGGTGATGGTGGTGATCGGCGTCCGGAGTTCATGGGCGAGGTCGGAGAGCATCTGCTGGCGGATCTCTTCGGTGGTATCGATTTGCTCGGCGAGTCGGTTGACGCTGCGGGTCAGGTCGCTGAATTCGCGGCCCAGGCGGCTGGGCGGGACGCGAATGGCGTGGTTGCCGGCGGCGATGTTCGCCGTCGAGGTCACCACGGCGCCGATGGAGCGTCGGACGCGGCGGGTGATCAGCCAGCTGACGACCAGTGCGAGGACCACGGAGCTCAACAGGGCGACCGAGACGGATACCACCAGTGAGGAGGCGAACGCCTCCTCGACGTGTTTGGCTTGGGGTGAGGTGGTCGGCAGGCCGGCGTGGGCCATGTGGGTGTGGAACAGGTGCGGTGCGACAGTCCACGCCACCAGCGCGGAGGCCCCAGCGCCAGCGGCGATGACGATGGTCTGGGCGATGAACAGCCTGGTGGTGAACCCCGAACGTGGGCGACGGGTGCGCCGTGCGTCGGATCGGGGCGCGCTCATTGCTTCGACCGGCCGTCACCCATTCGGTAACCGATGCCGCGGATGGTGCGGATGTAACGCCGCTCGGTGGTGGTGTCGCCGAGCTTGCGACGCAGGCTGGCGATGTGGACGTCGACGACGTGTGCATCGCCGACCCAGGTCGGTCCCCAGAGTTCGGCGAGCAGTTGGTCGCGGCTGAACACCATGCCCGGGCGGCGGGAGAGGACGTCGAGAAGGTCGAACTCGGTGCGGGTGAGAGCCGCGGGTCTACCGGCGACGCTCACCTCCCGACCGTTCGGGTCGATTAGCAGATCCCCGATGCGGCGCTCCGCGCCCTGGGGCATGGCGGGCCCGTTGACGGTTCCGGCGCGGGGGCGGCGCAGCATTGCTTCGATTCGGGCGATCAGCTCCCGCGGGCTGAACGGTTTGGTCAGATAGTCGTCCGCCCCGACGGACAGGCCGACCAGAGTGTCGACTTCGTCGGCGCGGGCGGTGACCATGACAACGTAGGCGTCCGAGAAGGTGCGCAGTTGCCGGCACACTTCGACACCGTCGAGCGAGGGCAGCCCGAGGTCGAGGACGACGACATCCGGTGGAGTTCGGTGCGCGGCGGCGACTGCGGCCGCTCCATCGCCGGTGATCTCGACATCGAAACCACTGCGCTGAAGGTAGTCGGCGATGACCTCGGCGAGGTCCGGCTCGTCCTCGACAACCATCGCGCGCAGGCCCAGCTTCGGCCGCGGTTCGGTCACCGCCGTCGGCTTGGGCTCGGCAACAATCGCATCCATGCCTCCATCGTGGCCTGACCGTATGCCCAGGATCGACCCGAGGCGCGGTTCTTGAGCAAATCTTGATCTTGAGCACACGTAACGGCCTGGTTAGGGCACGCACAGTCGAGGGCGATCAGATACCCCTCACCGGACTGATCACCGGTGGCACGTCTTCACCCGGCGGGCCACGGGCACGCCATCTGCCGACTCACGCTGACCGTCCTGGTCCTGCAAGACCGTCGCGCCGGGTGGCGTGCCACACACCTGTGCCGCCCTTTTCCGCTTCCGAAAGGACCCCAGCACGTGAGCACCGAAGTGACCACGGTTCCTGATTCTCGCCCCCCACTGTCATTGCTGCACCCGCCGTTGCCCGCCCGGTCGCTCCTCGACATCGGACCTGTCTCGGAGCGCCCGGCGGCCCTGGTCGGCAACACTCCGGTGATGCGGATCGCCGAACCGTTCGCGCCGGCCGGGCACGGGTTCTGGGCCAAACTCGAGGGGTTCAATCCCGGCGGCATGAAGGACCGCCCTGCCCTGCACATGATCGAACGGGCCAAGGCACGGGGGGATCTCACGACGGGCGCACGGATCGTGGAGTCGACCAGCGGCACGCTCGGGCTCGGCCTGGCGCTCGCGGGCATCGTGCACGATCATCCGGTGACGCTGGTGACCGACCCGGGGCTGGAGCCGATCCTGACGCAGATGCTCGCCGCCTACGGCGCCGAGGTCGACCTGGTGACGGAACCTCATCCGGCGGGCGGATGGCAGCAAGCCCGACGCGACCGGGTCTGTGAGCACCTGGCTGCGGACCCGACCGCGTGGTGCCCGGACCAGTACACCAACCCGGACAACGTCAGCGCCTATCAGCCGCTGGCCCTCGAGCTGCTGACCCAGCTCGGGCACATCGATGTGCTCGTCTGCTCGGTCGGCACCGGCGGACACTCGGCCGGGGTCAGCCGCACCCTGCGGCAGTTCCTGCCGGACCTGCAACTCGTCGGAGTCGACACCATCGGATCGACGATCTTCGGCCAGCCCGCGCACAAGCGACTCATGCGTGGCCTTGGCTCGAGCATCTATCCGGAGAACGTCGACTACTCGGCGTTCTCGGAAGTGCACTGGGTCGCGCCCGAGGAGTCGGTGTGGGCGTGCCGGACCTTGGCATCGACGCACTACGCGACCGGCGGCTGGAGCGTCGGTGCGGTAGCCCAGGTCGCCGGGTGGATCGCCGGCACCCGCTCGCCGGACACGGTCGTTGCTGCGATCTTCCCCGACGGCCCCCAGCGCTACTACGGAACCGTCTACAGCGACGCCTACTGCCACGCCAACAACATCGACCCGACGCTCGCACCACCGTTGGCGCCGATCACCATCGCCGACCCAGCCAGGACCGTGGTCACCCGCTGGTCCCGCACCACCAACGTCCGCAACCCGCTGACCGTCGTATGAGGGGGCCCATCGCCACGTTCCGGACCTTCGACCGGCCCAGCCAGGTGTTGATGGTCAACCAATTCACCATCAACCTGGGCTTCTACATGCTCATGCCCTACCTAGCCGGATACCTCGCTGGCCCCGTCGGGCTCGCCGGCTGGGCGATCGGGTTGGTGCTGGGAATTCGGAACTTCTCCCAGCAAGGGATGTTCCTCATCGGCGGCACCCTCGCCGACCGACTCGGCTTCAAGCCGCTCATCGTCGCCGGGTGCCTACTGCGGACCATCGGGTTCGTACTGCTGGCGACGGTCGAATCGCTGCCTGCACTGCTAATCGCATCCGTAGCTACCGGATTCGCCGGGGCACTGTTCAACCCCGCGGTGCGCGCGTACCTGGCCGCTGACGCCGGAGACCGGCGCATCGAAGCCTTCGCGATCTTCAACATCTTCTACCAGGGCGGCATCCTGATCGGCCCGCTGGTCGGGGTAGCGTTGATGGCCTTCGACTTCCAGGTGACATCGGCGGTCGCCGCTGGGGTCTTCGGCGTGCTGACCGTCGCGCAGATCCTGGCTCTGCCACGCGATCGGCGCGACCGCAGAGCCACAGCCGAGCCGCGGCCGTCGGTGCTTGCCGACTGGCGGACCGTGGCCAGCAACCGGCGGTTCGTGCTGTTCTCGTGCGCGATGATCGGCTCCTACGTGCTCTCTTTCCAGGTCTATCTAGCGCTGCCACTGCACGCGGCGTCGATCACCAGCAGCGAGCAAGCGTCGACCTACCTTGTGGCGGCCGTATTCGTGGTAACCGGTGTGATCGCCGTGGCCGGGCAGCTGCGGATCACCGCTTGGTTCCGGAGCCGGTTCGGGCCCACCCGCAGCCTCAGCCTCGGGATGGCGCTCATGACGGTGGCGTTCGTGCCGCTACTAGCAGTGCCGACCGCAACGCTGACCGGGCAGGTCGCCGCCATCGCGGCGCTGTTGCTGGCGGCAGCGGGCCTGGCGATAGCCACGGCGACCGTCTTCCCATTCGAGATGGACACGGTCGTCAGCCTCTCCGGCAATCGACTCGTCGCTACCCACTACGGGCTCTACAACACGGTGGTCGGCGTGGGGATCCTGGCCGGCAACCTCGGCACCGGGGCGCTCATGTCATTGGGGGACCGGCTCGGGTTCCCGGCGCTGATCTGGCTGGTGCTCATCATCGTCGGTTCCGGCGCGGCACTCGCGTTGCGGGCGCTCCATCGAGCCGGCGCACTGAGTGTGCCCGATCCCGCGGCCCGCGAAGCGGACGTGGCCGCTGCGGCGGGAATGCATCGTCGGTGACCTGCTGTCAGGAGTCTGTGCTGCGGTGTTCCGATACGCAGGGCCCCGGTCCCTCCGCGGTGGAGGGCCGGGGCCGGGGCCGGGGCGACGTTAGTTGGCGACGCTGGTGAAGCCACGCAGCCGCAGGCTGTTGCCGACGACGAAGACGCTGGAGAAGGCCATCGCGGCCCCGGCCAGCATCGGGTTGAGCATGCCCGCCGCAGCGACCGGTATCGCAGCGGTGTTGTAGGCGAATGCCCAGAACAGGTTCGTCTTGATCGTGCTCAGCGTTTTGCGAGAGAGCCTGATCGCGTCAACGGCGCTGCGCAGGTCGCCGCGCACCAGCGTGATGTCAGAGGCTTCGATCGCGACGTCGGTGCCGGTTCCCATTGCCAGGCCCAGGTCGGCCTGGGCCAGCGCAGGTGCGTCGTTGACGCCGTCGCCGACCATGGCGACGACCTTGCCCTGATCCTGCAGGCGCTTGACCACCGACACCTTGTCCTGCGGCATCACCTCGGAGATGACCTCGTCGATGCCGACTTCAGCCGCGATTCGTTGTGCGACGGCGGCGTTGTCACCGGTGAGCAGCACCGGCTTCAGGCCCAGGGCCCGCAGTTCGCTGATGGCCTGGGCGCTGGTCGGCTTGACCGCGTCGGCGACAACGAGGATGCCCTTCGCCTGACCGTCCCAGCCAACCGCCACGACGGTCTTACCGTCCGATTCGGCGTCCCGTTTCGCGGCCGCCGTCCGAGGGGACAGTTCGAGTGCCCAGTCAGCCAGGAAACTCTCGCGGCCCACGATCACGGCATGCCCGTCGACCACGCCCTGCACCCCTTGTCCTTCGACGTTGGCGAAACCTTCCGGTGTGGGCAGTTCTCCGCCACTGTCGCGAGCCGCGGCGGCAATGGCCTGGGCGATCGGATGCTCGGAGGCGTTCTCCAATGCACCGGCTAGCCGTAGCAGTTCGTCAGAGTCGGTGCCGTCCTCTGCAATCACCTCGGCCAGCGTCATCTTGCCGGTCGTGACCGTTCCGGTCTTGTCGAGCACGATGGTGTCGACTTTGCGGGTGGACTCGAGCACTTCCGGGCCCTTGATCAGTACACCCATCTGGGCTCCACGACCCGTTCCCACGAGAAGCGCTGTCGGCGTGGCCAGTCCAAGTGCACACGGGCAGGCGATCACGAGCACGGCGACCGCGGCAGTGAACGCGGCCGCGACGGGGAAGCCAGCACCGAGCCACGCGCCGAGGGTGGCGAACGCGATCGCGATGACGATCGGCACGAACACACCCGAGATCCGGTCCGCGAGCCGTTGCACCTCGGCCTTCCCCGTCTGCGCGTCCTCGACGAGCTTGGCCATCTGCGCGAGCTGCGTATCCGCTCCGACCCGGGTGGCGCGCACCTCAAGCCGTCCTCCGGAATTGACCGTCGCTCCGGTCACCGTGTCCCCAACGGAGACCTCGACCGGGACGGACTCGCCGGTCAGCATCGACGCATCGATGGCCGAGGATCCGGACGTGACCACCCCGTCGGTGGCGACCTTCTCCCCCGGTCGGACCACGAAGGTGTCGCCGACGGCCAGCTCGGCGACCGGGATCCGAACCTCCGCGCCGTCACGCAGCACTGCCACGTCCTTGACGCCGAGCTCGAGGAGCGCGCGCAATGCTGCTCCGGCCTGCCGCTTGGACCTCTTCTCGAAGTAGCGGCCGGCGAGCACGAACACCGTGACCCCTGCGCCGACCTCGAGGTAGATGTTGCCTGCTCCGTCCGACGGAGCGATCGAGAACTCGAACCCGTGTGTCATCCCGGGCGTGCCGGCGGTGCCGAGGAACAACGCGTACAGCGACCACAGGAACGCTGTTAGGGTGCCCATCGAGATGAGGGTGTCCATGGTGGCGGTTCCGTGTTTGAGGTTCATCCACGCCGCCCGATGGAACGGATAGGCACCCCAGACGATCACTGGCGCAGCGAGCGTGAGCGATGCCCACTGCCAATAGGTGAACTGTAGGGCCGGTGCCATCGCCATCGCGACTACCGGCACCGCCAGCACAGCCGAGCCGATCAGCCGCTGCCTCAGGGACGTCAGCTCCGGGTCCATGTCCTCGCCGGCAACCCCAGCACCAGGTCCTCCAGCCCCCGGCGTCGAGGACCGCGGGAGAGTCGCCGAGTAGCCGGTCTTTGCCACCTCGTCGATCAGCGCCTGCGCATCGAAACCCTCGGGGACGTGCACCTTCGCCTTCTCCGTGGCGTAGTTCACCGTGGCCTCGACCCCATCGAGCCCGTTGAGTTTGCGCTCGATCCGGTTCGCGCACGAGGCGCACGTCATCCCGCCGATGTCCAGCTCGACACTACGGCCGCCCGACGGCGCTGACACACTCATCATTTTCCTCGATCCGTACTTGCGGTCTATCGCCAGGCCTGTGGCCCGCGCTGCTTCATTGCGTCACTGCTGGTGGCCGCCACCGTGCGGGGCGCCCGGTTCACTCGCCGGCACGGCGGGCGATCCACCGGGGGCACGGTGCTCCCACCGCGCGACCGCCGAGTCGGGTACTGCCACCCCACCGATCACATACGCGCTGGCGAAGACACCGGTCACCGCAACCACGTAGACGATCAGCCTGCGCATGGCACTCATGGATTGCGCACTGCCGAGTAGCCAGCCTCTTCCACCGCGGCGAGAACCCGCTCGTCGGTCACCTGCTGCGCTCCCGTGACACGCAGCCGACCCGTCTGCGCGCTGACCTCGATGGACTCGACACCGGGGATAAGGCTGACCTCCTCACGGATGGACATTTCGCAGTGGCCGCAGGTCATGCCTGTCACCTGGTATTCGCTGGTCGTCATCGCCTTCTCCTACCCAGTTCAGATACCCCCTGTGGGTATCTCCAAATCATGCTTAACATACCCCAGGCGGGTATGTCTAGGCCCTCCTGTCGCGGCGAGTGCGCCGGAGCGGTGGTCGCGCGGCCGATCCCGAGCAACCCTTGCGGTCAATACCCCGCCGGGGTATATATTCGGGGTACCCGGCTGGGGTACCCGTTCAGGTGAATGTGAGACGGTCGGGGGGCCTGAGATGAAGGAGTTCGACGATGACCGACAATGCACACCGACAGTCTTGCTGTGGGCACACCGGCCCCGGCGAGCAGTCGCTCGAGCTGACCCGCAGCGCCCGGCAGGCGGGCACAGGCGGTACCGACACGGCGGAGTGCCCCGTCATGACCGGCACGGTGGTGGACAAGTCTGCCGCTGTCAGCAAGGGCCTCTACCGCGACTTCGAGGGCACGCGGTACTACCTGTGCTGCGCCGGGTGCGGGCCTCGGTTCGACGCCGACCCACACAAGTACGTTACGGCGGCCTCGGCGTGAGCACCGATATCCCCGCGGTTGCGGTCGAGCGGGCCGAGTGCTGTGCGGCGCAGCACGGGTATTTGACCGATAAGTCGCGCTATCTGATGCGGGCGAAGCGGATCGAGGGACAGGTGCGTGGCATTGAGCGGATGATCGATGAGGACCAGTATTGCATCGACATCCTGACCCAGATCAGTGCCGCGACGAGCGCCCTGCAAGGGCTCGCCTTGGCGTTGCTGGATGACCACATGCGGCACTGCGTCGTCCAGGCCGCCCGCTCAGACCAGCAGGAACTCGACACCAAGCTGAACGAAGCGACTGCCGCGATCACCCGTCTCGTCCGATCATGAGTCCACCCGGGGTGTCGTCCCGGTGGCTGTCGTTTCCGCGAAGGAGCACGTTATGGAGCACGGTTCGCATACCGATCACACAGGACACGCCGGTCACGGCGTTGGGCCCGAAGTGCCACAGGGGCTGCAGGTCGCCGCTCGAGGCTATCGCTTCGAACCGGCGATCCAGATCGTCGACGCCGGGACCGTGGAACTTCGCTTTGTGATCCTCGGGCCCGACGGCGAGCCGCTAGTCACCTTCGAGGAACGTCACGACAAGCAGTTGCACTTGATCGTTGTGAGCCGCGACACCAGCGTCTTTCACCACGTCCATCCGTCGATGGACAGTGCCGGGTCCTGGACTGTGCAGCTGGCGCTCACGCCGGGAGTGTGGCGGGTCTTGGCCGATTTCGTGCCGCAGGGCGCGCCGGACGGGCTCACGCTCGGTGCCGACCTGTTCGTGCCGGGCGGGTTCCATCCTCGGCCCTTGCCTGAGTTGAGAAGGGCCTGGACCGGCGGCGACTACACCGTCACGCTCGAGGGCGATCTCGTTGCCGCCCAAGCCGGGGAGCTGCAGGCCGTCGTCACCTGGAATGGCGTCCCGGTGACCGATCTGCAGCCCTATCTTGCTGCGTACGGCCACCTGGTGGCGTTGCGGGCCGGTGACCTCGCTTACCTGCATATCCATCCCGAGGGGAGCCCGTCGGACCCGCAGACGCCTGCAGGTCCCCGGATCCGGTTCCACGCGGTCGCTCCCTCCGTGGGAACCTACCGGCTGTTCCTGGATTTCCGACATCAGGACACCGTCCGGACCGCGGACTTCACCCTCGTTGCCACCGGAGGCACCACCGGTGCAGTCACTGGCGGTGCGAGCGCGCACCACCATCAGTAGCGCTGATTCAGGCAGTACTAGGTTTTCCGGAGCCCGGGGTGGCGTGCGCTGCGGGCCCTGTTCGATCGACGTCGTCGCCAACTAGTTGGGAGCCATCGTGGGGCCTTTTTCTCATCGCGATTTCCGCCTGTTGTTCAGTGCGCAGATCGTTGCGCTGCTCGGCACCGGGCTAGCGACGGTCGCCCTCGGGCTGCTCGCCTACGACATCGCTGGCTCGTCCGCAGCGGTCGTCCTGGGAACGGCGCTGACGATCAAGATGGTTCTCTATGTCGTTATCGCACCGGTGGCGGCGGCGTACGTCGACCGGCTGCCGCGACGCGCGTTCCTGATTGCGCTGGACCTGTTCCGTGCGGCGATCGTGCTGGCGTTGCCGTTCGTCACTGAGGTCTGGCAGATCTACGTGCTCATCGGATCACTGCAGGCGGCGTCGGCCGCGTTCACGCCTACGTTCCAAGCCGTGATCCCCGACATCATCACCGATGAGCGCGAGTACACCACTGCGTTGTCGGCCTCGCAAGTTGCCTACACGATGGAGAGTCTGGTCAGCCCGGTCGTGGCGGCGCTGGCGTTGCTGGTGATCGAGTTCAATGTGCTCTTCGTCGGTACCGCGATCGGGTTCGTCCTGTCCGCGGTGCTGGTGCTGCAAGCCAAGGTACCCAACGCGAAACCGTCGGGCGCCACGCGGCCAACGGACCGGATCTTCGCCGGTCTGCGGATTTTCACAGGTACCGCCAGCCTGCGAGGAGTCATCGCGGTCAATTTCGCTGTCGCCGCGGCCGGTTCGATCGTGGTGGTGAACACCGTCAACTACGTCCGTGACCGACTGAGCGGGTCCGAGTCCGACGTCGCGTGGATGATGGCGGCGTCCGGCGGTGGGACCCTAGCTGTGGCACTAGCGGTACCACGCTTGCTCGACCGGGTGACCGCCCGCGCCGTGATGCTCACCGGAGCGGGCCTGCTCACCGCCGCGGCTACTGCGGCGGTTGCCATGGCTGCGGTGGACCGGCCGAGCTGGGCGGTGACCGCGGCGATCTGGCTGGCGAGCGGTGCCGGCTCAGCGCTGGCTATCACCCCGACCGGAAAGGTGCTGCGGTCTGCTGTGGCGCCGGCAAACGTTGCTTCCGTGTTCGCGGCGCAGTTCTCGCTCTCGCACCTCGCTTGGCTCATTGCCTACCCGATCGCGGGTTGGGGGGCCACACGATTCGGTCTCGTACCCGCGTGGGGTGTACTCGCGCTGATCGCCGCCGCCGGTGCGATCGCCGCGCCGCTGCTCTGGCGGCGCGGTGCCCTGCCCGCTGGCACGCAGGTACCGGCCCCCGCGGAGGAAGGCGGCGCGGTCCCACCCGATCAGGCATGGCGTCACGCTGCGGCCGCCGACGGGACCCTGACCGAGTGCCAGTGTACATGCACACAAGCCGCGTAACGCCCAGGCGACGAAATTCCAGCACCTGCGCCGTCCCATCGCGGCCGCCTCGTCTATGGCAGGCAACCAATCCTGATCCGTACAAGCTGGCCGCCCCGCTCACCACCGTCCGGTGGGTGGATACTGACGCTATGGCGACAAGCGACGAGGCTGCGCAGTTCGTTTCAGGCAATGCCGGCTGGCCCAGATCCTGTCCGATCCGGAGCGCCGGACGCGCGTAGACGCCATCACCACAGAGATGGCCTTGCTCGACCGTCAATACCGCGCGGCTGTACGGCTCCTCGACGGCGCGCTAGCCGCGAAGACCACCACTGGCGAGTCCCCCAAGGTTCGAACAAGGCAGTGCAGGCCAAAGAGCAGGACGACGCCGCAGGCGGCCGCCACAACCGCGTCATCCGCACCGCGCCCCACGCTCTCGGGCGGGTGGTCCTCCGGTGCCAATACCGGCGCCTATACGCGGAACTGCGGTGGACCGATGCGACGAAGCAGCACGCCGAGTACCTCGGCGAGATGACCTGGCAGAGCCGCGCCGACAACCTCGCCGCCGCCTGGAGCGCAGCACACGCCCGCGGTCTCACCGCGAAGGTCCTCGAGGAAGGGTCCGCCGAAACCGGTACCAGGTAACCGCTCCGGTGCCACGCCCCTACTGCAGCCAGCGGGCGCCGTCCTCGGATGCACGTGCCAGGACGGTGTCCAGGCGGCGGGGATCACGCGGGCCGCGGGTGAGGTAGGTGATCGCCGTCTGGTCATCGAGGTCCGCCGACGGCGCGCACATCCAGCACGCCGCCGTCCACGGCTCGGCGGCGCGCCGCAGGGCCTGCCAGACGGTCAGCAGCCGCTCATCCACCCAGCGACCGTCGGGGAACTGCCACGCAGGGAACACCGGTGTGCCGCCGGCCAGCGGCACCCAGATCACCTGCTCCGCGGCGACCATCCGCGCCAGGTCATCGCCATCTAGACCGAGGTACCCGGTGACACCATCGGCGTCGTAGAAGGGACCGACGAGCTCGTCGAGTATCGCTGCCGCAGCGGCGCCGGCGCTCGTCTCGTCCACGCAAGGTGATGATCCGCGCGGCCGGTGCACTTGTCCACCCGAAATGACCCGCACCCAGAGCTGGCCCAGAAGTGGATACTGACGACCATGACGGAAAGCGGCGACGAAGTGCGGTTCATCTCCGGCGATGAGCGACTGGCGCGGATTCTCGCCGACCCGCAGCGGCGGGCCCGGGTGGACGCCATCACCGCCGAGATGGACCTGATCGATCAGCGGTACCGCACGGCCGCCCAGCTGCTCGACGACGCGGTGCCACGACAGCCGCAGAGGTCGGCGCCCGCGCGACCGCCGCGGTCCTCACCGCACTCCAGCGTCACCTCACCGCCGCGGGCGTCCGCGAGGTCAGCATCACGCTCACATTCGGCGATCACGACGTGACGGTGCCGTGGATCCGGTTCGCCGGACATCGCCTGCCAGACACCGACGACTGATCACCGTGCACCCGGACCCACACCGACCCTTCTAGTCCGGTGCGGACTCGTCGAGGGTGAATCCGCTCGCCTCGGCGTCCGCGGCGCACAGGGTCCGGACCCAGCTCCCGCGGCGCGTGAGGCCACCGTCACCGCCGCACTGCTCGCACATACGCTCGGACCGCCGTTCCGCCGCCCGGATCAACTCGTCGAAACCCGGCCGGGGCCGGTCCGGTTCGAACTCGACGTAGTACCGCAGGCCGCCGAACTTCTCCTTGATCTGAATCAGCTGGTAGCCGGGGTCGATCGCCGCCAGCTCCCGGTCGAGATCGACGATCAACCGGTACCAGCCAGGCCCCACATCCAGGGACCCGTACCACCCCGGAAGGAACCGGGCACGGATCCCCGCCAGATCATCCTCACTCACTTCGTCGGCCATGCAGGCCAGCCTGCCAGGACGCCTGCACCGCGGAGTGACAGGCCCGGCACCACCCCCGACTCCACCGGTTCGGTGCGCAATCACCGCCGGGGAACTACCCACAACCCCGGGGAAGCGATGGATCCGTGCCGACGCACTGCGACCCCGACCACCCTGCCTACAGGCCGAATGCGCCGCCCGAGACGAGGATGATGACCCCGAGGGTGATCAGCACCAGGGGAAACAGCACGCTTTCCCCTCGTTCGAGGATCTCGGCGATGCGGCGGCGGGTGGCGACGTACCGGGCAATGGACACCAGTGCCCCCACCAAGATCACGAAGACCACGCAGTAGGCGGCGATCGCGGTGTGGTTGATGCTGGCGAAGACGGGCACGTACACGCCGATGTTGTCGCCGCCGTTGGCGAAGGTCACGCCCGCCACGCCCAGGACGCCGACCGCGTTGCCCGCCCCCTTCCCCGTCGCGCAGTCACCATCGCCGCTGCCGCTGCCGCGGTATTCGCGCCAGCTCGACCACGCTGCCCGCAGCCCCAGGATCAGGGGGACGAGCCCGAAGTACGGGATCGCCGCGACGGGGAGGAAGGCGCCGGCGCCGAGGGCGATCAGCACTGCGGCAGCGAGGATGCCGGCGAATCCGAGGTACTGCCCGGCGGTGATCTTGGCCGTCAGGTGCCGCTGGCCCGCGCCGCGGGCGAAGAACAGGGAGATCACGATGATGTCGTCGATGTTGGTGGCCACGAACAGGCCCACGGCTTGCAGCACGGTCGAGATCATCACCGGCCACCTGCCCGTGATGTGAGCGCTGACCCGGCGGGTGACGTGACGGAGGTCGTCGCAGCGGCAGTGGTGGTGGCCGGGGCGGTCGCGCGGTCGAATCGGCGGGCGCAGTCGGCTGAGCAGAACCACCATCGGCCGGTGTCGGTGTGCCGGTGTGCGGGGGCGGTCGCCGGGTCGATGCGGGCGCCGCAGATCGGGTCGTGCGGGTGCCGGGTGTCGGTGAAGGTGATGCTGTGCAGTTCGATTGGGGTGCTGATGTTGCGCAGGTTTCGCGGGCCGAGGGCGGTGGTGGGCACACCGGCGCGGGTGGCGGCGGGCAGGAGCGGGTCGGTGAGGACGGCGTGGCCGGCGCCGGCGAGGGCGGTGATGCGGGCGGCGATGTTGACCGCGTGCCCGTACAGGTCGCCGTCGCGTCGGAGGGCGGTGCCGTGGTGGATTCCGGCGCGGAGGGCGAGGAATCCGTCCTCGTCGGCGGCGTGCCCGGCGAGCGCGGTGATCGTGGCCAGCATCGCATCGGTGGTGTCGGCGGTGAGCATCACCGCATCGCCGATGGTCTTGACCAGCCGGGCCTGCGGGTGCAGGGCTCGACGGGCGTGCTCAGCCAACCGGAGCGCAAGCTCGGCGGCTTCGTGGTCGCCGCACATCTCGGTGAGCACGCTGTAGCCGGCGAGGTCGACGAATGCCACGGCGACCTCCACCTGTTCGAGGCCGTCCAGCTCGGGCCGCGCACCGTGGTGATGGCCGCGGCCGAGCCGGTGTTCGGGCCCTGGCGTGGTCATCGGCCTGCGGTGCGGGTCGCGCGGAAGCGGGTCAGTGCCGCGTTCTCCCGGACGGTGACCTCCCGCAGCGGCAGGCCTGCCAGGTGCGGGCGCAGCTGGCCGCGGTCGATGAACCGGTGCGGTGCGCCTTCGAGCCGGTGCAGGATCCGCGCCGGCGCGGTGCCGAGCAGGTCGTAGCCGACCAGGGTTCCGCCGGGGCGCAGCACCCGGACGGCTTCGCGGAGGGCCTGCTCCCAGTCGACGACGTGGTGCAACATGATGAACGAGACGACGGTGTCGAACTCGTCGTCGCCGAAGGGCAACGCGGCGGCGTCGGCCACCCTCGCCTGCGCTCGGTCACCGAAGCGCTGCAACCGATCCTGCGCGGCGGCGACCATCACCGGGTCGAAGTCGGTGACGGTGAGCTGCACCTGATCCGCAGGGGCGCTCGCCGCCAGCAGCTGCGCGGCCATCGCGCCGCCGCCGCCGCCGATCTCCAGCACCCTCCCCGTAGGGCGCACGCCCTGCAAGGCCCACGGCAACACCCACCGCCGTGTCGCTGCCTCCCACGGCGTGCTGCGGCAGAACAGGGACTCGATCGTCGACATCGATGGCATACCCAGCAGCTCCCAACACCGCTCACGGCCACCGATCGGCGGCCTGTTCCTCGCGAGAACTCGATTACACCACAGAATACCGCTATCATCGTCGTATGACGATGAATGAGTGTTCGGTGGCGACGGGCGCGCAGCTCGATCCCGCGGTCGCGTTGTTCCACAGCCTCTCCGACGGGACCCGGCTGGCGATCGCGACGCGGCTTGCCCACGGTGGCGAGGCCCGGGTGGCGGACCTGATGGCCGAGCTGGGCCTGGCGCAGTCGACGGTGTCGGCGCACGTGGCGTGCCTGCGGGACTGCGGTCTGGTGCAGGGCCGCCCGCAGGGGCGGCAGGTGTTCTACAGCCTCGCCCGCCCGGAGCTGATGGACCTGCTCGCGGCGGCGGAGACGCTGCTCGCGGCGACCGGCAACGCGGTCGCGTTGTGCCCGAACTACGGCACCGACAGCGCCACCTGCTGCAGCCCGGACGCTGTGACGACCGAGGAGGCTTCGGCGGCGAAGGTGGTGCGGCGATGAGTGACGCGTGCGGCTGCGGGCACGACGAGCCCGCCGGCGAGGACGAGCAGGCTCCCGGGCAGTGGTGGCAGGTGCGGGAATTGCAGGCCGCCGCGGCCGCGGCGGTGTTCCTACTCGCCGCATACATCGTCGGGTGGGCCGGCGGCCCGCAGCGCCTGTCACTGGTGCTGGAGTGGATCGCGCTGCTGATCGGGGCGTGGACTTTCGTGCCGTCCACGCTGCGGCGCCTGGCCCAGGGCAAGATCGGCGTCGGGATACTGATGACGATCGCCGCCGTCGGCGCGGTGATCCTCGGCGAGGTCGGCGAGGCGGCGATGCTCGCCGTGCTGTTCGCCATCAGCGAGGGCCTCGAGGAGTACGCCGTCTCACGGACCCGCCGCGGCCTGCGGGCGCTGCTCAACCTCGTCCCCGACACCGCGACCGTCCTGCGCGACGGCACCCCGGCCACCATCTCCCCGGCCGAGCTGGCGGTCGGAGACCGGATGCTGGTCAAGCCCGGCGAGCGGATCGCCACCGACGGCGTGATCCGCGACGGCCGCACCGCCCTGGACGTCTCGGCGATCACCGGCGAATCCGTGCCCGTCGAGGCCGGACCCGGCGACGAGGTGTTCGCCGGGACGATCAACGGCACCGGCGCCCTCACGGTCGAAGTCACCACCACCGCGGAGAACAACTCGCTGGCCAAGATCGTGCAGATCGTCGAGGCCGAACAGTCCCGCAAGGGCGACGCACAACGCCTCGCCGACACCATCGCCAAGCCCCTGGTCCCGGCGATCATGATCTTCGCCGCCGCGATCGCGATCCTCGGGTCCCTGCTCGGTGACCCCGCAACGTGGATCGAACGGGCCCTGGTCGTGCTGGTCGCCGCCTCCCCCTGCGCACTGGCGATCTCCGTCCCCGTCACCGTCGTCGCCGCGATCGGCGCCGCCAGCAAGATCGGCGTCCTGGTCAAGGGCGGCGCCGCCCTCGAGGCCCTCGGCCGGGTGCGGACGGTCGCCCTCGACAAGACCGGCACCCTGACCGCGAACCGCCCCGCCGTCGTCGACATCGCCACCATCACCGACCCGGCCAACGACCCGGCCGGCCCCTCCGTCGAGGCGAGCGACCTCGGCTCGGGCGTCCGGTCGCCGGAACAGGACCGGGTGCTCGCCGTCGCCGCGGCGCTCGAAGCCCACAGTGAACATCCCCTCGCCCGGGCGATCCTCACCGCCAATGGCGACCGCATACCGGCGGCGGTCGATGTGCAGGCCGTCCCCGGGGCCGGGCTGACCGGGCTCGTCGACGGGCGGCCCGCCCGGCTCGGCCGGCCCGGCTGGATCGACCCGGGCCCACTTGCAGCGCGGGTCGCGGCCATGCAAGCCGGCGGCGCCACCGCGGTCCTCGTCGAAGACGACGGGCAGGTCATCGGGGCGGTCGCCGTCCGCGACGAGCTGCGTCCTGAAGCCCGCGAGGTCATCGATCACCTGCACCGCGGCGGCGCCACCGTCGCGATGCTCACCGGCGACAACACCGCCACCGCCACCGCCCTGGCGAAGATCGCCGGGATCGACGACGTACACGCCGACCTGCGGCCCGAGGACAAGGCCCGGATCATCGGCGAGCTCCGCAAAGACCGGTTCACCGCGATGGTCGGCGACGGCGTCAACGACGCCCCCGCCCTCGCCACCGCGGACCTCGGCATCGCCATGGGCGCCATGGGCTCGGACGTCGCGATCGAAACTGCCGACATCGCGCTCATGGGTGAGGACCTACGGACCCTGCCGCAGGCCCTCGATCACGCCCGCCGGGCCCGGAACATCATGCTGCAGAACGTGGCCCTGTCCCTCGGGCTGATCGCGATCCTCATCCCGCTCGCACTGTTCGGCGTCCTCGGCCTCGCCGCCGTCGTCGCCGTCCACGAACTCGCCGAGATCGTCGTCATCGCCAACGGCGTCCGCGCCGGCCGCGTCACCGCGCTCCCGCCGGCTCCCCCAGCAACGAGCCGGCGGCCGACGATTCAGCAAGCGGTGTAGCGCCACGCCACGGGCCTCCGCGCGGGTACTGGGGCGGGATCAGTGCGGTCTGCGGGCGGTGCGGCTTGCGTTCGCGGACTCAGGTCCGGGCGGGTGAGCTGCTCGGTGTCCTTCGGGATTTCAGGGGACACCGAGGAAGGACAGTCGCTTGTGCTCGGTGCTCTGCTCGCCGTCACCGAAACATGCGCGGCTCGGTCCGTTCGTTTGGGTTCGAGGGATGTCCCTGGTATTTCGCGCGCGCATTTCGCACACCGCTCCTACCAAGCGGCGGGCCACCGTCGAGCAACCTCCGAATTGGTTACTGGCACGCTTGTACCAATGTCCCGGAGATCAGATCGCAACCGCACCCCTCGCCCGAAGCCCGCGCCCGCACCGCTGGATCACACACCGCTGATGACGGCATTGCGGCAGGTGGAGATCGCCGTCGCCGGGTTCAACCGCGAGGCCGCGCGGATCGAGAGCGAGTACGGCATCGCCATCTGTCCCGAGCGGGTCGTCAACACTCCCGAGACCACTGGCCTGGCACACTACATCGAGGTCGCGATCGGCATCGTCGCACGTAAGCTTCCCGTGGCGGTGTATGGGTCGGACGGCCGGCGCTGGACCGGCGCCCGGTCTCCGCGGCAGGTGTTCGCGCTGTACGAGGCGGCCGGCGACAACACCGCTGACTACCTGACGCAGATGGCTCTCAACGTCGAGCGGATCAAGGCCAAGAAGGACGACCTCGACCGCAGCCTCAAGAGGAAGTGCCTGCGGCCGAAGACGAACGGGAAACCGTGTCAGATGCGGCCGCTGTATCAGGCCGGAGTGGGCCACCAGGACGGGTTCGGTTGCTGGCGCCATGCCACCGACGACGAGAAGCTCGAGCTGGAGAAGTCGCGTATCGCCATCGAGACCAAGACCGGTTGTCCGGGGTGCAAGGCCGGGCCTGGCGAGGCGTGCTTGATCCCCACCGAGGACGGCCTCACTCCCGCCCAGGCCGGCCTGACGATGGTCGACGGCGAGTGGCCCCGTGTGCGGGTTCTCGGTGGAGCCGAGATCCACGTCCCGCGGATCGAACTGATCCATCCTCGCGTCCTCGAGCCCGCCGAGTAGATCCGCCAAGGACGGCACGCGAACCCCAGGCCCAAAATCATGGGCGCACCCGGCAGCGGCGCCCCAAATCAACTCCGCCTAGCGTTCGGGACAGTGAGCCTGACCCTATACCCCTATACGAGGAGTCCCATGACGGATGAACCGGATGTCCAGCAGCCGCCCGACGGCAACGATCCACCGTCGGAGACGGTGGATGAGCTCACGGACGGTATGCGCGGCCGGTGGGTGGTGGCCTCGCAGGGATCAACGCACCTGTGGGACCTGGATGCGTTGACGTACACGCGTCGTCCCGGCCCCGCCAGCCCGTCTGGGGCGTTCGACTACGACGGCATCGCGCACCGGATCACAAGGGTCACCCGCTGGCCGCGTGTCGGTGACCAGTCACTGGTCTGGTTCGACGATCCCGCGAGCCCCTTCGACACCGAGCAGTTCCGCCGCTCGTCGGTGATCGTGTCGATCACCCGCGCCCCAGAGCTGGCGGATGAAGAACCAGACGGTTCTGAAGTCGGTGACGCCGGCTGAGTCCGGTAGGTGTAGGCGGCAGTCAGCTGCGTCGTTCGATGAGGACGACGTCGCGCCAGCGGCCGTCGCGTTGGCCGATGCGTTCGCGGGTGCCGACGGTGCGGAATCCGGCGCGCCGGTGCAGGGCGAGGCTGGCGTGGTTCTCGGGGAAGATCCCGGTCTGGATGGTCCACACCCCGGCAGCGTCGGCGGACTGGATGAGGGCCTGCAACAGCGCGGCTCCGATGCCCTGCCCGGCGTGGCCGGAGTCGACGTAGACGCTGTGCTCGATGACGCCGGCGTAGACGCAGCGCCCCGAGACGGGCGCCGCTGCAACCCACCCGGCGACCTGCCCACCTGGGGCGAGGGCGACGACGCGGTGCTCAGGTAGGTGTCGTTGGTCGAAGTCCGTCCAGCCGGGTGCGGCGGTTTCGAAGGTGGCGTTGCCGGTGTCCATGCCGGCTTGGTAAATCGCGAGGACCTGTGGCCCATGCTCGGGCCGCATCGCAACGATCGCCGGGTCCGCCGCTCGTGCGGCGGACCCGGTTGAGTCGTGGGGGCTGGTGGTCACCTGTTCAGGCTAAGGACGCTGCGCTGATGGTGCAGCTGGTGCTCGCGGACCCAGTTCTGGGCGGCGACCTGCACGGCGTCCCACGGGGACCCGAGGGGCGGGGTGTAGGACAGGTCGAGCTCGGAGAGGGCGTCGACGCTCATGCCGTGGTGCAGGGCGGTGGCGTAGGTGTCGACGCGCTTGGAGATCTCGGCCGTGCGGTGCCCGATGAGCTGGGCACCGAGTAGTGCGCCGGTGTTCTGGTCGCCGGTGATCCGGATGCTGATGGGGGTGGCACCCGGGTAGTAGGCCTTGTGATCGTCCGGTGTGGAGGTCGTCGACACCGGCACCCAGCCGCGGTCGGCGGCAAGGGCTTCGGTCTCTTTGAGGCCGGTGCGGGCGGCGACGAGGTCGAAGATCTTCACGACCTGGGTGCCGAGGGAGCCGGTGTAGCGGGCGGTGCCGCCGAGGGCGTTCTCGCCGGCGACGCGGCCCTGCTTGTGCGCGGTGGTGCCGAGCGGGAGCCAGGTGATGCCGAGCTGGCGGTGGTGGGTGTGCACGGCGTCGCCGGCGGCGAAGACGTCGGACAGATTGGTGCGCATCTGCTCGTCGACGGCGATCGTGTTCTTGATGCCGAGCTGCGCGCCCGCTGCGGCAGCGAGGTCGGTGTCGGGGCGCACGCCCACGACGACGAGCACGAGATCGGCGGTGAGGTGATCGCTCTGGCCGTCACTGCTGGTGGTGACGGTCAGGGCGCCGGTGTCGGTGCGGTCGACCGCGGTGACCAGGGTGTGGGTGCGGACGTCGACCCGGTTGCGGACCAGTTCATCGTGGACGAGGGCGCCGAGTTCGGGTTCGACAGTGGGGAGCACCTCAGGGAGGGCTTCGATCTGGGTGACGGTGATGCCGCGGGCAGTGAGACCTTCGGCCATTTCCAGGCCGATGTAGCCGGCGCCGATGATGATCGCGGTCTTCGGGTCCTTCGTGGTGAGGGTGTTCATCACGGCGAAGGTGTCGCCCATCGAGTGCAGCAGGTGCACGCCGTCAGCGGGGCCGAGGTGGTCGAGGCCGGTGATCGGCGGCCGCACGGACACAGCGCCGGTGCCGATGACGAGGACGTCGTAGTCGAGGTCCCGGGCGGCGCCGTCCGGGCCGGTGACGGTCAGGCGGTGTCCGGCCGGATCGATCGCGGTAGCTCTGGTGTCGGTGTGCACGGTCATGCCGGTGGCGGCGAGGTCGGCGGCGGTGCGGTGGGCGAGGTTGCTCCAGTGGGTGACCTCGCCGGAGACGTAGTACGGGATGCCGCAGATGGAGAAGTTCGGGTAGGCGTCGGCGACGACCACGGTGACCTCGCTGGTGGGGTCGAGTTCGCGGGCCCGCAGGGCGGCGGAGATCCCGGCGTCCGATCCGCCGATGGCGATGATCTTGCGTGCAGACATGGGGTGTCGGTTCCCTTCCAAGAACAGGCAAATGAGGTGTGAGCAGGCACAGCGGCACTGACGGCGGTGAGCGGGGCCGTCGAGCACGTCGATCAAAGGGGTGGGTCAGGTGATCGTGGGATGGAGCTCGGCGAGGAGGTCTTTGACGCGGCGGTCGAGGTCGTCACGGATCAGGCGGACGGTCTCGATGGGGTGGTTGTCGGGGTCGGCGACCTGCCAGTCCAGGTACCGCTTGCCCGGGTAGACCGGGCAGGCGTCGCCGCAGCCCATGGAGATCACCACGTCCGCGGCCGCGACCACGTCGTCGGTGAGAGGCTTGGGAAACTCAGCGGCCAGGTCGAGCCCGACCTCGGTCATGGCCTGCTCGACGATCGGGTTGATCACCGCAGCAGGCAGCGACCCGGCGGAGCGTACGTGCACCGCCCCGGCCGCGTGGTGTGTCAGGAGCGCGGCAGCCATCTGCGAGCGGCCCGCGTTGTGGACGCAGATGAACAGCACCTCGGGCACGGTCTTGGTGCTCGCACCGGTCGACTGCGCCAGGGCGGCGAGACGCTCGGCGGCGAACCGGCCGGCGAGAGTCACCAGGTGAGTGTGGATGCGGGCGGTGCGCCGCAGCGCGGTGTAGGACTCGAAGACGACCCGTTCGACGGTCTGCTCGGAGACGATCCCGCGGTACTGGGCGGCGAGCCGCTCCGCGGTCCGCGCCAGCAGGGCCTGGGGCATCAGCAGTTCCGGTGTTCCGGCCGACTCGGTCGTGGCGTTGGCGTTCATCCGACTTTCTCCCGCTTCTCGGGCTTCCCGGCCTGCTCGGTCGCTACCGGGTGGTGAGTTCGGCTGCCAGCGCGGTGACGCGGGCGGCGATGTCGTCGCGCACGAGGCGCATCCGCTCGATCCCGTCGATGCCCCGCTCCGACGGCTCGTCGGTATCCCAGTTGACCAACGCGACACCGTCCGGGGTGTCGACGACGGCTTCCCGGCCGAGAGTGACCACCAGGTCCACCCGGGCGAGCAGCGCCGGGTCGATCGGTTTCGGGGTCTCGCCGGTGATGTCGACACCGACCTCAGCCAGCGACTCGGCGGACAGGCCGTTGACCACGGAGCCGGGCTTGGTGCCGGCCGAGTGCACCTCGACGGCATCGCCGACGGTCTTGCGCATCAGGCCGGCGGCCATCTGGGACTTGCCGCCGTTCTTCACGCACACGAACAACACGCTCGGCGTGGCCGATTCGGTGTCGGCGGTGATCGTATTGTCGGACATCAGTTCACACTCCTGGACGGATCCGCGGTCGCGGCGGTGGAGGACGGGGTCAGCGGGAAGCGCTTGCGCAGGGCCAGCGAGACATAGACCAGGCCGACCAGGACGGGGACCTCGATGAGCGGCCCGACGACGCCCGCGAGGGCTTGGCCGGAGGTGGCGCCGTAGGTGGCGATCGCGACGGCGATGGCGAGCTCGAAGTTGTTGCCGGCGGCGGCAAACGCGAGCGTGGTGGTGCGCTCGTAGCCGAGTCCCATGACGGCGCCGAGCAGGTACCCGCCGCCCCACATCACGGCGAAGTACACCAGCAGCGGCAGGGCGATACGGGCGACGTCCCACGGGCGGGAGGTGATCTGCTCGCCCTGCAGGGCGAACAGGATGACGATGGTGAACAGCAGCCCGTAGAGGGCACATGGTCCGATCCGGGGGAGGAACTTCGTTTCGTACCAGTCGCGGCCCTTGGTCTTCTCTCCGATTCGGCGGGAGAGGTAGCCGGCGAGGAGCGGGATGCCGAGGAAGATCAGCACGGATTTGGCGATCTGCCAGGGCGAGGTGCTGATGGTGGTCTGTTCGAGGCCGAGCCAGCCGGGCAGGATCGAGAGGTAGAACCAGCCGAGGACGGCGAACATGATCACCTGGAACACCGAGTTCAGCGCCACGAGGACGGCTGCGGCTTCGCGGTCGCCGCAGGCGAGGTCGTTCCAGATGATCACCATGGCGATGCACCGGGCGAGGCCGACGATGATTAGGCCGGTGCGGTACTCGGGCAGGTCGGGCAGGAAGATCCAGGCGAGTGCGAACATCAGCGCCGGGCCCAGGATCCAGTTCAGGAAGAGGGAGCCGAGCAGGAGCTTGCGGTCGCCGGTGACGGTGTCGAGGCGGTCGTAGCGGACCTTCGCCAGCACCGGGTACATCATGATCAACAGGCCCAGGGCGATCGGCAGCGAGACACCGTCGACCTGGATCTTCTCCAGCGCGGTGTTCAGCCCGGGGATCATCCGGCCGAGCAGCAGGCCGGCGACCATGGCGACACCGATCCACACCGGCAGGAACCGGTCGAGGGTGGAGAGCTTGCCGACGACCGGCTGATGCTCAGTCGTCGGGGCGGGGCTGGTCACGAAAGAACCTCCAACGAGATGGCGGGGTCACCGGACTGCAGGATCCCGGCGAGCGAGGACAGGACTTCGGGGATGACGCGGTAGTACACCCACGAGGCGCGGCGCTCGGACTCGAGCAGGCCTGCGGTCTTGAGGACCTTGAGGTGGTGCGAGATCGTCGGTTGCGAGACGTCCACCGCCGGCGAGATGTCACACACGCAAGCCTCGCCTCCCTCGTGGCTGGCGATCAGGCTGAACAGGCGCAGCCGGACCGGGTCGGCCAGGGCCTTGAACACCGCCGCGAGGTCGACGGACTGCCCCTCCGACAGAGGCTCACGGACCAGCGGTGAGCACCGCACGGTCACATCGGTCAACGGAATCGAATTCGACACACATCAATATTGACAGATATCGATGTTGGACACAAGCGTGTCTGGGTTATAGGTAGCGACAGATATCTTCGCTAGCGCACGACTTCGGATCGGTGTGTTCGGCAGCTTGGCGTAGGTGGGTGATGTTGTCGCGCAGTGCGATCAGTTCCGCGATCTGTTGATCGAGGTGGTGGATCGACCTGTCTAGCTGGTCGCGTACGTGATCACATGGGGCTTGGCCGGTGCCGCGTATGTCGATGATTCTTTTGACTTGCGCGAGAGTGAGTGCCGCCGCCTGCCCCCTCTTGATGAATTGCACGATGCCGATGGCGTCGGGGGTGTAGTTGCGGTATCCACCGGCGGTACGTCCCGGTTCAGGGAGGAGCCCCGCTTCCTCGTAGTACCGCAGCGTCGATGGCGTGGCGCCAGATTTGCGGGCGAGTTCTCCGATCCGCATCGAGTCCTCCCTGTCCGGATTCTGGGCTTGACCTTCAAGGGTACTGGAGGGTTGATGATGGTGACATGAGTGAAGAGTTTGATCTTGCGATCGTTGGTTCGGGTGCTGCAGCGATGGCGGCGGCGATCCGCGCAACAGCCATGGGCAAGTCCGTGGTGATGATCGAGCGAGGCACTTTCGGCGGCACCTGTGTGAATACCGGTTGCGTGCCGTCGAAGGCGTTGATCGCCGCGGCGCAGGCACAGCACACGGTCTCTGATGCTGGCCGGTTCCCGGGGGTCGGTGCGACCGCCGTGCCGGTAGATATGGCCGCCCTGGCGGCGGGGACACGGCGCTTGGCAGAGTCGATGCGGTCAGAGAAGTACGTTGCCGTTGCGGACTCGTACGGCTGGCGCCGCGTCCAGGGTGCGGCCGCGTTCGCGGGAACGCGGGCAGCGCCATCGCTGGTGGTCACAGCTCCCGATGGGACTACCGAGACGATAATTGCTCGACGGTACTTGGTGGCAACAGGGGCCCAACCGTCGATTCCGTCGATTCCCGGACTCAATCTGGTCGACTACCTGACGTCGACGACCGCGATGGAGTTGACCGCAGTCCCGGAATCACTCCTAGTGATCGGCGGCGGGTTCATCGCGCTCGAGCAGGCGCAACTCTTCGCGCGACTGGGGGCGAAGGTAACCGTTTTGGTGCGGTCCAGGATCGCTTCGGCCGAAGATGCTGACGTCGCAGATGCTCTCCTGGAAGCGCTCGCTGACGAGCACATCGAGGTAGTGCAGCTCGCGACCGCGACCTCGGTCGACACCGAGGCGGGTGAGGTCGTCGTGACCGCCTCCAGCCCTGGTGGACAAGGCGACTTCCGTGCGGCGAAGCTGCTCGTCGCGACGGGCAGAACCCCGAATACTAGAGGTTTGAATCTGGAGACGGTTGGAGTCGACACGAGCACCAGCGGCGCGATCCTCGTGTCGAATCAGCTCAGAACATCAAACCCGCGTGTGTGGGCAGCGGGCGATGTGACCGGCCATCCCGAGTTCGTCTATGTCGCAGCCGCGCAAGGCACAACGGTCGCCGACAACATGTTCGGACAGACCCCGCGGTCGTTGGACTACACGCACCTGCCGCGCGTGATGTTCACCAGTCCGGCAATCGGGAGCGTCGGTATGACCGAGACGCAGGCCCTCGCAAGCGGAATCCGGTACACGAGCTCGCTTCTTCCGCTCACTCACGTACCCCGGGCCCAAGTTGACCGAGATACCCGAGGCTTCATCAAGCTCATCGCAGACTCCGATAGTCATCGAGTCCTCGGAATTTCGGCGGTCGCGAATAGTGCCGGCGAGATCGCCGCCGCTGGGGTCTACATCCTCGAAGCAAGGATGACCGTCGAGCAGGTCGCCCGGACATGGGCGCCCTACCTGACCATGGCCGAGGGCATCAAAATCGCCGCACAATCCTTCAGCACCGACATCGCCCAGCTCTCCTGCTGCGCTTCCTAATTCCTGATTCCACCGATCCGCAAGCGAAGTCCCAGACAATGACCAATCCACTCGATCGACTCATCACCCCCGAGGGGTCCGGCCTCGATCCGGCAGTCCTGGTTCCCCTACTCAGGCTCCTCTCCAAGGGAAACCCCGTCAGCGTAGAGGACTTAGCAGCTGCGGCCGGACTGTCGGAACCCGATGTACGGGAACGACTCCAATCCGTTTCCGACACCGAATACGACGATCGCGACCAAATAGTCGGGCAAGGACTGACCCTCCGTCCGACCCCGCATCGGTTCACCGTCGCAGGTCACGAACTGTTCACGTGGTGCGCACTCGACACCCTGATCTTCCCCACACTCCTAAACCAGTCAGCCACCATCGAGTCGACCTCACCCGCGAGCGGTCAAACGATCAGAATCTCTGTCACGGCAGACACCGTGACCAGCATCGAACCCGACACCGCAGTGCTATCGCTCGTCGACCCCGATGACCTCAGCTCGCTTCGAACGTCGTTCTGCAACCAAGTGCACTTCTTCGCCTCCCCACACGATGCCCAAACGTGGACGCGCGAAAATCCCGGCAACCAACTCCTCGACATCACCCACGCGCACGCCCTCGGGAAAGCTCTCGCTGAACAAGCGCTCATCAGCCCGGACACAGCCCGACAGGCCGGATGCTGCTCGCCGGATCAGCACGAAGGAACCGCCCAATGACCAACACAGTGAAATCGCCCCTCGCACGCAGGACAAGAGAGATCGGCCGATGGGGCACCGCCGCCCGGACAGTGATCGGTGCCGCTTTCGTGGGAGCCGGGATCATCATCGGACCTTCCACAATCGACCTCATCATCGCGGTCGCACTGGTCCCTGCCGCGATCACCCTCGCGGTTGTACTTCGGGGTCGTGATTCGGCACCACTGCGGGTCACAGGCGCGTGGGCCATGGCCACTAACACGCTGGTCTTCTTCGCGTTCTTCGCGCTCACCCCGCCGGCGGCAGCAACGTTCTACGGGCTTTCCATGCTGCTCGCCGCTAGCCGCGGGCTCGCAGCCTGCGAAGTGATGGCGGCATCGAACGTGATCCTCAACCGAAACGACCAAGTCGGTTGCCCTGTCTTTACCCCGATCGACCGCATCGAGGGATTCCACCCACGCGACTGCGCCTAACCGCAGATGCCTCTCCTCCAGCGCAGCCTCCGCCCAGGGGGACGCCGACCGCGAGAACCAGCCGGTACAGCGCAGTGCGGCCCGCTACTGCGTTTCGCGCCAGCGCTCTCTGGTAACCGCGTCGATGGCCGCCACCCGAAGCGGTGACGGCCATCGATCGAGGGCGGACTAGCAGCAGTTCGCCGCCGCAGGGGTGCAGCACGCGGCCGGCGTCGCTTCGGAGTCCTCGGCTGTCGTCGCCGGAGTGTGTCCGCCGTCGAAGGTCTCGGCGTCAGCGAGGACGGTGTAGACCTCCCAACGCTCGGCGTCGGGGGCGGTGACCCAGACCTTGTCCTGGGTGGCGAAGCAACAGGTGGCGCCGATCTCCTCCTCGGTGAACAGCTGCTCCTCGGTGAGGCGGGCGATCTCAGCGTGCACCTTGTCGCTGGAGTCCACCTCGACGCCGAGATGGTTGATGCTGCCGCCCTGGCCGGGGTTCTCCAGCAGGACCAGCTTGAGCGCCGGGTCGGCGACGGCGAAGTTGGCGTAACCGGGCTTGACCTTCGCCGGGCCCGTGCCGAACAGCTTGGTGTAGAACGCGATCGACTGATCGAGGTCATCGACATTGAGGGCGAGCTGGACGCGGGACATGAGAACCTCCGAGGCTTCGACATACATCTAACTGTTGCTCGTTCAGTTCTAGACCACGCTTTGACATATGTCAACGAGTAGGTAGATTGAAGCGTATGCCCAAGACGCTCCCCGTCGTCGACATCAGCGCCCCGATCTGCTGTGCTCCGCTGGCCGCCGGCGTGATGGACGAGGCCGCGGCACTCGAGCTCGCCCTGCGCCTCAAGGCCCTCGCCGACCCGGCCCGGATCCAGCTGATCTCGATCCTCATGGCCGCACGTCCAGGCGAAATCAGCACCGGCGACCTCGCCGACACGGTGGGCCTGTCGTCGGCGACCGTCAGTCACCACCTGAGCCAGCTCAAGAAGGCCGGCCTCGTCAGCTCCGAGCGGCGCGGGATCAACGTCTTCTACCGGGCCGAACCTGACTCCCTTGAAGCGCTCCGGGCCGTCCTGGCCACGTGCTGCTAGCGCGAACGCGCCTCTCGCGCGCAGGTAGTGGCTGCACGACACCGTCGCGAGGCTCCCCGGCACAGCACCAGCACGATCGCCTGCGGCAGGATCGACACGCGTGGACCACATCGAGCAGCAGCTAGAGCAACAGCTCCGCGAACGCGGCATCCCCCTCACTGCGGCTGAGTTCCTCCGCGCCGTCCTCGAAGCCCTCGACGACGGCGCTTCCGTGCCTTAGCGGGACAGCGGTCGGCACGAGGAACATGCGCTGTAATCCGCAGTACCAGTGACTGTTCGGTCCTTGACTGCTAAAATCAGCAGTATGCTTCCCACGGGTCCCCGGACGATCGACAGCTTCCGCCGGATCACCATCCCAGCGAAGGTGGCGAAGGCGTCCGGAGTGCGGCAGCCTTCGTGGGTCCGGATCGGTGTCGTCGCCGACCAGAGGATCGTCGAGATCATTCCCACTCGCGGCCCGCGCGGGACGAAGCCGTCCGTACGAGGTAACCCGGATCGTCCGCGGCGGCTGCGGACGTCGCGACAGATCGCGCTGCCGGCGGCGGTCCTCGACTCGGTCGGTCTGGACATTGGGAGCGTCGTGGCGTTCCTGGCCCTGGAGGACCGCATTCATCTGTTCGCCGCGTCGCGGGTCATCGCGCCGGAGCCCGCGCCCGTGGGAGAGGAAGACCAGTGACGGCGCGGCGACGTACCCGGTCAATCCACGCAGAGGCGGGTCAGCTCCCCCTGTTCGACGTCCCTGCCGTCGCGCCGGCGGATCTGGTCGACGCGGCCGTGGTCGCGGCTGCGGAGCTCGTCCTCGATAGCTCGGTGTCGGTGTTGCCGCGGACCGAACTGTCGGGGCTTCGCGGGTATCCGGTGGTCCGATGGTCGTCGACCGTCGCCGAACGGATGTCGTCCGGGGCGGGACCGATGCTCGACGCGCAGGTCCTCGAGCTGTGGGAGATGTGCCCGGCGGAGGGCGCGGGGGCGCCGCCGGCGGCGCCGTTGAGCATCGTCGGGTTCGTCGCCACCGGGCAGTGGAAGAGGGCCCTGTATGTCGCCAGTGAGCTTCGCGGGTTCGGCGAGACCGTGGTGCTGACCGAGCGGCGGCCCACGGCGCTGAGCTTGACGGCGGCGGACCTCGCCGACGTGAGCGTGGTGCATACCTCTCACGCCGGCGAGGAACTACTGGTGCGGGGATCGAAGGTTGCCGATCCTCCGCGGATCGTCGCGGTGCGGTACTGGGAGGAGCGGCTATTCGCTCACGCCCTCGCGACAGGGGTGCCGATCACGCCGCAGCCGGCTCCGGCGTAGCGCCGATCCAGGCGGACAGGGCGCGTTTGCGCTTCCAGTCCCCGCCGGTGAGCTTCTCGATCTCGATGTTGCTCTCGTGGGCGGCCTCGCACATCGCCGTCCACGCCTGCGGGCCGTTGTGGGCGGCGATAGCGGTGGCCAAACCGCGACCGAGCATCGCGACCGCGGAGACCGAATGCGAGAACGCTGCTGCCTTCGGGATGTCAGCCGTGCGGATCCAGGTCAGGTCCCGTCCACCGCAGAGTGCGCAGTCGCAGCACCACGCGGCGTGGGACTTGTCCTTGAGGTAATGCCGCTCGAACGCGGTCAGCGACGTGTACGCGAGAAGCTCCGGGAGGATGAACGACACCGACCCGCTGGTGCCGCCCCCGCCGATGTCGGGGTAGATGTGCCGGTAGGTGGTCGATGACCCCATCGCCGCGCCTGCGGCGCCGTACGCCAGCGCCCCCAACCCCGCCGTGTCACTGCGCAGGAGCAGCACCGGGACATCTGCGGTGAGGACGTGCACCAGCCCGGTCACGACGTTGGTCCGGTCGAACGGGTCGTCGGTGTCTTCGACCATCAACGCCACGGGGATGCCGTGCGCGTTGATCTCAGACCGGAGCGAATCGGCGGCGTGCGAAAGCCACCAGCTCGCGATCGGCAGCGCCGCAATCACCTGTCCACCGAAGCGGGCCGCCGTCTTCAGGGTGGTCCGCAGCCCAGCGGTGTCGCCCTTGGCCACATAGCCGGAATCGGTCAATGCCCACGTCAGGCCCGCGCTACGTTGCACGGTGATCCAGTCGCGGGTCGGCTCCGCCGTCGCCACCTTCCGCTGCCGGCCGCTGTAGAGGTTCGCGTCGAGCAGCAACGCTGCTTCGGGGCACTTCTTGCGGGTCTGATCCGCCGCGGTCCTCGCCACCGCGGAGCGGTGGGTCCGGGACTGCCACGGCACGGAGTAGACCGCGCCGACACCTTCCGACGCGATCAGCGCGCGAGTCGGGTCGATCAAGGTCGTCGGGACCTGAACGAACAGGTCCGTCGACATGCCCTCGAGCCGGTGCTGCCCGACCTGGATGGGCCGGGCACCTCCAGCCCGTTCAGTGCTGGTGGTATCGGTTGTGCGATCAGAGTCGCGACTGTCGTTGGTCAACGGTGCCTCCTCAAGGCAGTGTGGATGAGCCACCACGCCAAGGTCCGCATCGCTCGCCCACACCAGCGTTCCGGTGTTTGGCGAACCCGCGCACACCGTCTACCATCGGAGGCGTCATCCAAAGACATTCGCAACGGTCACGGTATCGAGGGGCGAACCCTCGGAGTGGTGATTCGGTTGTTCAGCTGAGCCCGGTTCGTCGGCAAACGAGCCGGGCTTAGCTGTCTCTATTCTAGAGCCTCACCATGACAGGTTCCGGGACGTGGAATCGCGGTTCGCTCCTGACCCTACCGACGCGACGACGTGCGTGGAGGCTAGGGCATTCCGAACCACGTCTTCACCACCTGAGAGGCCAGGTTCAGGAACTTGGTGCACCGTTTTACCCACCGGGAGACTCGCTAGCAGTTCCGTCCAGCTTTCGAATGGCGTCGATCACCCTCCGTCCGTGGGCGGTCAGGGTCATAGGGCGATTGCGCTCGGCACGGTCGAACAGAGCTCCGCCGGTCTCGCGTTCGAGCCGGAGAAACTGGTTCGTGAGGGTTGCCTGGCTGGTTCCTAACGCGTGTGCAGCCTCGGTCAGCGTGGGGAATCGCGATGCTGCTTTCGCCCGTTCCAGTCGGTCGCGCCCGCCCTGGGCCGCAACAGCTGTGCGCAAGATCGGCGGCACCGTTTTCGCGGCGGCCGCGGCGTCGAGGGCCGCGGTGTGACTGGGTCCGCCGCGGGGTCTCATCGGAATCTCGTGTTTGTTCGCCCACCGAGCCAGGTTCGCCGTGCTCATGCCCAGTTCTCGGGCTATGTCAGGGAGGGCCCTGCTGTTGGTGACATATTGCTGGTAGAGCCAGTCGCGGTCGATGATGATCTTCGCGCGCTCGGTAGCGGGGATCGTCGGGATCTCGTATTCGGTGAGGAGTCGACGGATCACCTGACGACTGACTCCAATACGGTTAGCGATCTGTCGCAAGGTGAGGCGATCGTGATGATAGAGCTGGGTCAAAGCCTCCGGGGGGAGCTGCGTTCGAGCGCTGGCGTACTTCCGGCGGCCGGTATCGACTGGGAGGGGATTGACGATCAGCTCAAGGCGAACCGCCTCGCCAGTGGTGCCGAGGTCGCGGGCGGCGGCGCCGATGGGAAGGTCGCGTTCTCGGATGAGCTTTCGAAGGCGATCACGGTCGATCAGTCCTGGTCGCGGGCCAGGGAGGTCGAGACCAGCGAGGAGCTCAATTGGCGGCTCCCAGGCAATTGGTTCCTCATCGATGCCCGCGGCGTCCAAGAACACCCGTGCGTGGTTGATCAGCTCGTCCCGAAGGCCGGGTGTCAGATCGCGGGGAAACGCGGCGATCTTAGCGAGCAAGTCTGCGGACCCGTCAACCGTGGGGACGCCTGTGAGCTCCTCGCGAAGAAACGCCCGAACAACAGCCGCCCGGGCGGAGCCGCCCTGTGACGGCGTTCCGGTGCGGTGGCAGATCTGCCTCCACTCATCGTCCGGAAGCAAACCGGTGCAATCGAGTGCCCGTCGGCGCTGATAGTCGATCGGTACGCCGCGCTCGACAACGTAATCGGCAACGCGTGTCAGACCCGCGCACACATCGCTCCAGTGTTGATCGGACTCCAGAATCTGTAGGAATCGGGATAGGGCATGGCCAGCCAGGTGACCTCCGACCTGCTGACCAGCGGCCGTCAGATTCAACCGAGTGCCCACCAACTGTAAGGCCGCAGACAATGCCAGGCGCATCATTGTGCGCCTCGCCGCCGGGACCGTGAAGGGCAAACTGATTCCGGCCCAAAATTGCGTCGGCGTGTGACGCGCTAGTAGCTCTGCGCGCCCACTGGTCACCAAGGTGGGAAGGTCGGAGTGAGTGCGGTAGCGAAGTTGGTCGGACGGGTCGAGCATCGGGGATAGCGCGGCGAGCTGGACACCGGTCAGGATTGGTGAGATTCGCGTCCCCCAGCCGATGTTCGTCGGTTGAACACTGAGGCCTGTCTCCCGGGCCGAGGTCACTAACCATCGCAGGCGATCAGCTGCGGCTGCGAGGTCCGAGCAGTGCAGAACGTCGATCGCGGCACTGACGCCAATCGCAGCTGTGACGGCTCTCGCTGGCGCTTCGAGGGCCGGCTTCGTGCGGCTCTGTCGGACTTGTCCGGATCGTGCACCACCTTGTTCATCGACTGCCCGGTACTCAACCGCCAGTTCGGGTCCCACTCGCGCTAAGAGCTCTTCGTCGGTGGCGTAGGACAGTACTCGGCCGCCGATGGCGCGAATGTCGGCAAGCACAGAAGCCGCAGGCTGTGGAAGGCGCGCGTAGACCCCGAACCGCACGACTCCGTCGTCGATGATTCGATCGATGAGGGCCTGTGCCCGAAGAGCGGGGTGCGCACCAGGAAGGTCGAGGACCTCGGCAGCCGTGAGATCGGCGCCGCACCGTCGGGCCTCCCGTCCAATGCCTCCTTCCTGCGCCGGCGATGCACATCGGCCGGGGATCGGGGTGCAGTGGCCCGGGAGCGGGCGGCGGCGTGGAATTCTATGGCAGCGAGGGCATTCGTCGGACAGCAAACAACGATGGTCGGTGCAGGCAAACGCCCAGCCGAGTCGCCATTCGAGCTTCCATCGGCCGCCGTTGCTTCGGAGGCAGTGCGGGCAGAAGCGGGATCCGGTGCGGCGGGTCCATGCCACTTCGCGGCGCAAACTCCGCGACTGCGAGTCGATGCGCACCGCGGTCCCGTCGAACCGGGTGAGGGTCATCATCGAAAATTCGACGTCGCTGCCCGTGGCGGCACACAGGCTGGCTACTTCGGCCTCGCTGAGTGCGATCGTCCAGGGCGGGTACCCAAGACCTGCAGGCGCAGGTATGTCGACTGCGTCGAGAAGGTCTCCCCACGCTGAGTCGGCGCGGAAGGCGATCGCTTCGAGCCAGGAATCGATCGCTTCGCCCGGCACCGGGTCCACCCTGAAGGGAAGCGAACGTGGCACTGTCATCCGGCCCTGCCGATGCGAGTTCTCAGGCAGCCGTTGTCGAATGCCAGGCGCAGTTCTTCGCGAGCCTTCTCCGATGCCTCGTCGATCTTGACCCGATCGAGCAGTTCCTCGTCGAGGCGCTCATACCCAGTCCGGACCGCGCGCTGACATCCCCGGTTGATCAGGGTCATCAGTGAGCCGATCTGGCCGGTACACCGGGCATACAGGTAGTCAGAGAGATCGTCGGCGATCATGCCCGGATACTTTTCGGCCAGAACCACCCGCTGCTCGATCGCCTTGAGCGTCTGACGCCATGCCCGGCGCCCAGCATCATTGGTGACACCGAAAGGATCCATTGTCAGCCGCGTTGTACGCCGGCCGGTCTGCGCGAGAAGAGCATCTCGGTCACTACTGCCCTCGGAGAACAGTCCCCGCGCCTCCAAACCGACGCCAGCGAAGATCACCGTCAACGGGAACTCGTTGGCGATGTACTTGAAGTGGTTGCTGACCTCGACACCGGAGGTGGACTGCAGCCGCAGGAAGTGCAGATCATCGACGATGAGGATCTTCGTTTCGCATGCCAGCACGCAGTCCAGGGCTCGGTGGGCGAAGTCGGCGGCGTTGCCGCGGCGGCCGCCTGGGTGGGCGTAGAACGCGAGCATCGCCCGGTTGAACTCGCGTAGGCCAGTGTTGCCGGTCAGTCCCACCCGGCACACCGGCCACCGTTCATGACCTTCCTCGGTCGTAGTGCCGTTCTCGGCTACTTCGCGGCGGTGGAACGCGCGGGCGAAGCTCAATACCGCGGTGGTCTTCCCTAGTCCGGGTACTGCGTCGATCGCAACGGCGCCTTTCGGTTTGTCTCCGTCCTGGGCGTTGGAGTCGATGACATCCCAGAGGTTTTCGTGCACCTCGACCAGCTGTCTGGTCTTGAGGGGCCCGAGGTTCGCGTGCCACTCGCGGCGCTCACGGTCGTAGTCGGTGCGCTCCTTGTCGGTCAGTC
This sequence comes from Tsukamurella asaccharolytica, assembly GCF_007858435.1. Classification (GTDB taxonomy): domain Bacteria; phylum Actinomycetota; class Actinomycetes; order Mycobacteriales; family Mycobacteriaceae; genus Tsukamurella; species Tsukamurella asaccharolytica. Next base: position 605,606 of record NZ_VIGW01000002.1, read on the forward strand.
TGTCGAGTTCATCGCGGTTCAACGCCTCCGGTGGAACACGTGCGGGGGTGTTGACGAACTTCTGCCACCCTTCCTTTCGGGCGAGGGTCAGATTGTCGAGTGTCGCGGCGGTTTCGGTCATACGTCCTCCAGCGCGTCGGAGTAGAAGTCATCGATGTTTTCCTGGTCGAATCGATCGTCGTCACCTTCCTCGCCGGCGTAGTCGAGACCGCGATCAATCGCGGTGTCCTCTGCTTGCACATCGCTTTCGTCCTGGTCGGGAGCGAGCACGCGGGCGACCGACGGCAGTCGATCCACACGCGCTTCGCCCTGCGGTCGCTGCGACAGTTCGGTCTCGCGTGACATTCTCAATGCAATGCGCCGTTCCACTCGGGTCGAGCCCAGGCCGATGTTCCACCGCTCCAACAAGTCAGCTACCGCAAGGCGGTCGTTGGGGAATCGGTACTTCGATGCTGCTAGCTTCCTTGCGTAGAGCAGTGCATCCTCGCTGAACGGCATATCGATCGACGGTGCGTGCTCCCACACCAATGTGTGCCAGGTCCGCTCATCTGGGCGCCGGAAGTACACCTTGGTGATGTCGTCGGGATCGCAGTGGATCGGCCATCGTCCCTTGGCCTCGCCGGTGAACCGGCTCGCGAGGTTACGGTAGCCGTTGAGCCCGTCTCCGTTGTAGCGGCGGCCTCCGATCTCGACACCGTAGTGAAGAATTTTCCGCCATACCGGCTTGAGGAACTCGAATGCCAGGTCCGGATCGCGAGGCGCCTCAATGTATCCGGCGCGAGAAACACCGTGCTCGAACATCGCGGCGGGCGACATACGTAAGCCCGGAACTCGCGGGTCGAGCAGGCTCGAATGCTGGCGGTGGTGGTAGACCTGCGCAACCCACTCGCGGATGATGCTTTCGAGCTCGTCGATGTAGAAGAACGCTCCGCCCTCAGGATCCTCGCCGCGCGAGTGGACATCAGGTCCCTTGTACCCCGGCAAGGCCTGGAGGAGATCTTCACGAATAGTACGAAAGAACCGCTCAACTGGCCCTTTGTCGCGGCCGGTTCGGAGCCGAGCTGGCTGCACCGAAATCCCGAAGCGCTGGCACACACTCATCACGTGGTTCGAGAGGTAGACCTTGCCATGGTCCACGACCAGTGTCTCAGGGACAATAGCTGGTCCAGCGGCCGCATCCGCTGGCCGCTCCGCGGTGACATCTACAAGTACCGACCGCGGTACTCCGTGAGCTGGCCACACCGCGTATTCCGGCCAGTCCGCGCCGGCCGGACGTGGGCTGAAAACCTCGTACATCACGGTCGCTACATCAACCGATTTCGTGGAAACCGGGGTCAATCGCAACCCGGTGATGCAGCGGGTGTACCAGTCCATCGCGACGGTCAGTTCGACCTGCACCCATCGCAGCGTCAGAGGATCGAGCCCGAAGACATCGAGCCTGTGTCCATCAGCATGTACTCGCCAGGCCGAGTTGGACGGAGCTTGCCGTACACGCCTTCTGGCCGCTCAGCGATGTCGCGATTTCGCTTGGCAGACAGTCGAAATGTGGGATAGCGCTGTTCCAGATACTCGAGAACGCGGAAAGCATTTGTCCGAGACGGGATGGCGACGACCCCTTCTCCGAATCGCGCCAAGACCCGTGCCTCCGCGCGTGCCATCACCATCGTGCGGGACGGTTTCGACTCGGTGGCGTGCTCAACCATGACTTCGACAGCTGTGTCTAACCACCGCCGATCGACAGACGGGAAGGGCTCCGCCTCTCTCGTACGTCGCGCGTCTACCAGGCCTGCGGGCCCTTCAGTGCGGAACTTGGACACCCACCGCTCCACAGATCGCAAGCCGACGCCCAGTTCGCGCGCCTTCGCTGCGTAGCGGTCAGTGAGCGGGCGGTCGCCGGAAAACTCCGGCCTGGGCTCCCCCTTGCTCGCAGTCTCCGCGCTGCCAGATCTGTACCCGGTAAGAATCTCGCGTACGTGCCCCGCGCGTTCCGTCACCTTCTGAAGCTCTGCCGCGGACAACTCACCGAAGATGACGCCTGCAGGCTCGGTTGCATCAGTGCTCGAAACGCCAGGGCCGGTCGGGAGGACCCGACCCCGGACCGAAGACAGCAACTCCGCGAGGCCAACTCGCATGTACTGCCCTGCAGCGCTTTTCCCCAGCACATCGACGACGCCCTTAGCCGTGGCGAGCTCCACGATCTCGAACGCCTCGCCGTCGTACATGTACCGTCCGCCAACCTCAACCCGCTCAACGCCACTCACAAGACCCTCGAAATCTGAGTGCGACTAGTGATTGCGGCGTCAATGTCGACGTGCAGCCGACGCCGCCATATCAAGTGCAGCACCGCCGCTCGCACGCTCGCGTCAGGACGATCTGGCATCCGATCGATGAGAGCACCAATCGTCAATCCCACCTGAGCGACCGCCTGAACCGCCTCGCAATGGTCAGGCACGATTGCACTCTCGCGCCGATAGCCAGCGAGGAATCTGACATTCGCGGCCCTCCGCGGCGGCGGCTCGGTGGCGACCTCGTATCGCCACCCCTTGGCCTCGACGACATCCCGAGTCAAGTTCAAAACCCTTGCAACATCATCATTATCAAGCCTTCGAGCAGGCTTTACGTCAACGACGACCGGGCCGGAATCAGTATCGAGTAGGAAGTCCGGAACGTGCCTCCGCAGGACACCATCGACCTCAGTCGCGAGAAGGAAAGGCTGGGCCACGATGCCCCGAACCCGATCGTCGAAGTCTGCGAGCATCAGGTTAGCGAGCTCCAGGCGGGACTCATAGATCACCAGATCGCGGGTAGTGCTCGACCAGTACCACCCCGAGTAGTGTTTCTGCCCTCGATACCAGCGAAATGTGCGCCACGGCGCTGCCTCGCGAAGGTCCTCCATTGCGGCCGACTTCCACTCCACGGTCCGCTCACAGAGGTCCTCACCGCGGCGGAACGATACTTCCACCGCGGTCCCCGCGGAGCTGCCGGGCGACATGGTCTTGACGGTGCCACTTCCGCCCTCAGATGCGGGGACGTGCCCCGGCGTGTCCCAAACAGTTGGCGGATCCGCCAACTGTCCGCCACGTAGCTTGGGATTCCGCCACGGAATCTGGGACCCTACAACGATGTAGGGTCTCACGCTGCTTGGCATCTCACAGTCCTCTGAACTGCGGCGATGCAAGTTGTCTCACGTACTTGGCATCTCGCCAGTCTCACAGACATGGCATTTCCTACAACGCGCAGCTCCAGCGGACACGGACAGTGGCGGGCTTCGCGAGCAGACATCGCGAGCCGCGACCTGCTGCCACACCACAGTGGTGGTGGCGTGCCACGTTCCGTCACAGTGACCACGGTCGTATTGCGCTCGCTCGAGCACGCGCATTCCGCCGACGCGCTGTACAGGTCTACAGGTCACCGCCGGTCATTTGCACGCGGCGAAGGCGCTCCGTAGCCCGCCGCAAGCCCTGATCTGGGTACGGTAAACGTCGGAAGGAGTCACGTTCATCGACGCGAACAAGAACCCCCGAAGCGCGAACTCCGCAGCGGCAGAGCTTATTCGTCCGGCGCAGCATCGTGCGGGGTGGTAGGCCTGATCGACCGCACTCAACGAGTCTGGCGTTAGACAACTGATGGGTCTAGGTCGTCGGGGCCCCGATATCGAAGTTCGATACCTGGGCCGGATCGCGATCGTTTGGCTCGCAGGACTCCTTGCCGCTCGGCGTTGAGGCGAACGAACGCCTCACCGAGCAGATCAAAGCCCGGCGACCAAATCTCCACGCGGCCCGCACCGGCACCTGTTACGCGTAGCCATGCCCCCGCATCGGGGACAGCGTCATACCAAGTTACATCGCTTACCCTCTTCGACTGTGCGCGCCATCGACGCGAACGCTGCGTCCTTGTGCGGGATGCGAACGCCTCCCAAGCAGAGCGGGATTCGACCGTCGGCCAAGCTGGGTCGGATGAAAAGGAGGCATCCAAGTTTCGTATCCACTGGCGCATGTCCGCGACGGATTCGAAGGTCGCCTCGGTACTGGTGACTGCCAGGATGGCTGCTCGCCGGTGGTCGAACCCCGAACGGACGAGCACCGACGCCGACAAATTGAAGGTACCCGTCTCGATCGCGGTCACAGCCATGCCCATCAACAACCCAGCATTCAGGTTTCCCTGAGCTACCTCAAAGACTTTTGCTGCCTCGATGCCCCACACCAGCCGGTAGACGAGATCCGACTCTACGAACTGCGCCACGGCAACCCGGTCGCCCTGAAGCTCGCTCAGAGCCGAGCCACGCACCCAATGCCGCAACACACCCGGCCAGTCAGCGATAGCTGTCTCGGGCGCGAAGACGTCTAGCCCAAACACGATCTCAGCAATATCAACTAGCCGGTCCTCGGCAATCTCAAAGTCGGAGTCGAGAATGGCCACTTCGGCCTGAGCCGCAAGAGTAACGACGTCTCCAGAGACGAGCGCGAGCGCGGACCCAGCCTCCGCTCCAAGACCCGCCAAGTACCAGCCACGGCGCTGCGACGGAGTAGACGTCCGCCAAAGGTGCCGGGTTCGAGTCTCCACAACGCCACGTATGGCGGCCGCGGACGACGCGTCGAAGCGACGCAACTGCCGCTCCCATAGCGAATTGAGCAACGCATCGGCGACGATCTGAGTGGCGGCATCCGCATCCGCCTCCTGATCGCTCTCGCCGACCATGCTCAGAATGCCGACATCAAGTAATGCGAGGCTCGATCGCCAAGTCGAGCTGGCCGCGAGAACGTCTTCACTTGATTCGTTAGCCACGCTCGGCAGCGACCACTCTGGTCCACCCGTGAGATAGTCAAGAAGCGGTTCAACGGAGCTGAGGCCCTGAGATGCGTACATCCTTCTCAGGAGCAGGATGCCGATCTCGATGAGACCGGACTGCAACGCCTTCCCGCCGTCACCTTGCGTGAGATCGAACCATTCCCGCCGCCGTCGCTCAGTGGGCTCGAAGATCGGGTACAGGACGAGGCCCTCGGTGTCGACGAATGCGCGGCCAGCACGTCCGATCACGTTGGCGAACTCGGACCCCTTGAGCATGTCCCTGCCGCGACGCAACCCGTGGAAGAGCACAGCGGAGGCGGAGAGGTTCAAACCCTGAGCAAGGGTCGGTGAGGCAATCGTGACCTTCAAGGTGCCCGACTGCAGGAGCCGCTCCACTTCACGACGAAAGGGCCCCGGCAACGCTCCATGGTGGATGGCCACGCCAATCTCGAGACACTTAAGGATGGCGTGATCGGCACCGAACCACTCGGCCCCGATAGCAAGTGCGTTGGTCAGGTCAACGTCAGGCGACAACACAGACGTGACCAAACCCTGCTCGTGAAGCTTGATGATCGCTCGCGCGTACGGCTCGACCGAGTTCCGTTGCGGGCAGAAGACCAAGACTGTCTGGCCTTCTTCAACGAGCCGCCAGGCCGTGGCAACAACAAGCTCACGCTGATCTGCCGGGAATAGGCGCCTCCGTCGCCCGCCCGGCGTCCTCGCTTCGATGTACCTAGGGATGAATGGCTGGTCGGCTCCAAGCGTGATCGTTAGTCTTGCATAGGCGTTACGCCACTCGACCAGACCGAAGCGCTGTCGGGTCGGCCGCCAAGGCTCACGGTGGAGCCCGTCTGGCTCGTCGCCCGTGATCCAAGCGACGAAGTCGTCGAGTTCTGTCCCCGACGGGAACACCGCCGAAAGACACAGGATGCGCCTCGTCGAAGCATCCGGACGGCGTAGCAACCTCTGAATCTGGGCCTCGTAGCGAACTTCACGTTCGGAGGCGCCAATCATGTGGCCCTCATCCAACACCACGAGCCCTACGTCATCCAGGACAGAAGGATCGGACCGAAGCGCGAAATCCAGCTTCTCCGGGGTCGCGACCACGATCTCGCCCGAGCGAAGCGTGTCCTCATCGACGTGGCTTACCCCCATGCTCCCGTAAAGGGAGGAAACTCGAACTCCAAGGGGCGTGAACGTGCGCTCGAGGACCTGCTCCGACTGAGCGGAAAGGGCCCGGAGCGGCGTCACATAGACCGTCCGCTTCTTCTGTGCGAGGCAGGCCAAGACAGCGAGTTCAGCGATACGTGTCTTACCGGCGCTCGTGGGGAGAGCGACCACCAGATCTCGCCCGTCCTTGAAGATCCGGTCGACGACGTTGAGCTGAGAGGGCCAGAGGTCGATCTCGGAACGACCACGAGCCAGTAGTGACTCAATGAAGGTGCGACGGAGATAGTGCCACCGCTTGTGATGTTCAGCCGCACCCGCCGGCGGATCGTCGGGGATATTGGTCTGGATGCTTGTCTCAAATAGGTCCCAGAGAAGGCGTCGGGTGAGTCGGTAGACCCACCATGGCCCCGGAGCATTGACGTCCAACGAAGCCTGCTCACCGAGCTCGATGTCGTCGCTAGCAGCCCCGAGAAGCTCGACGCTTCCGATCTCGAGCGCGTACAAGGCGGCGGCGATGGCCGCGAGATAGTTCTCACTGAGGAGGAGGACTAGCGGGCCGACCTGGTCTCCAGAGGACGGATTATCCTGCCTTTCGAGGTCGCCAGCGAGAGCGCGCAGCAGGGCATCATCAGAGACTTGGGGAGAGGACCGCAATGCCTGCGTCCGCTGTTCAATCGAGTTAAGATCACGCATCGCCAGGTCCGCGAGGGTCATCTCCATAGGGTTCAGCCGGCCCGATCGACGACTCGCCTGCATCAATGAGAAGGCCCTGGCCGCATAGCCACCTAGATGGCTTGCTGCCCCAGCGATCAGCCAGTGGAATGCTGTCTCTTCAACGGTCGTTGCGTTCCGGATTGCAGCTTCCAACGCATACGAGGCCTGGATGAAGCCCTGACGTGCCAGCATCTCCTGATCGGTCACGTCGTCGTCGCTGGCCGAATCAAGTAGGTCGAGGCTTGTCGATAGGAGCGCGTAGGCGTAGTTGAGAAGATCTGAGTCGAGGAGAGGACTGAACTGGGGCGCACCCGGTGGCAGCACGCCCGCTCGCCTAATCATCGACTGTGCCTGGCCACGAGCGAGCAGGCGTTCCCTAAAACTAGGTTCAATCGCGCTTGCCACCGCCTCAGCGAGGTCAGCTGGCTCACGAGCCACTGTTGATTACCTCCTGATAGGCATCCTTGATGAATGCCTGGTGCCCATCGACTCGGAGCGTGATGGTGAGCTGGGAGATAGATCCCGGGTAGGAGTTCAGATCTGCGGCTACGTAAGCGGATGGATCGCTACCTGTGAAAAGGAACATCAGGTGGCTCATGCGGTCAGGATGCACGCCGTCCGAGAGTTGGAGTGCAAGTACCGCTTCGCCGACCGAGCTGTCTGCGGAGTGAAGGAGCCGTTCCGCAAACTGCGTGAGTGAGTGCGGTGATGGTAGTTCGGCGTTGCGGGCCAGACCCTCACGAGCGTCAGCGACGGTGCTCTCCCCCAAGTTCAGGCGGCTCTTTGCCTCGACCTTCGTTATCCTGACGTCCTGGTCGGCGTCCACCTTCGCCCCAAGCACATCGTCGCCTCTCATCGCCCACTCTTGGTGATCGCGCTGAATGAGACGACTGGGGCCGACCACGTACCCGCGCTGTTCAAAGAGGTAAGCAGTGGCCAGGATCTCCCCCATGTCCCCGGAACGGGCGCTTGACTTCGTCGGGAGCTTGTTTCGCAGAAACTGCGCGACACCACGCTTGCCGAAGCGTTCGGCGATCAGTGCAAGCGAGTCGGATTCGGCGTAGGCCTCGGGGAGACTTGCGGCCACGATCGCAATACCGCTGGCGTCGTCGTACGACTCTATGACACCCGACATGTGATCCCCGACTGGCACGAGACCACCAATCGTGCACCAGGTCCTGAAGTCGGTCACGTTCGCCCCATCTGAACGTTCGCCGCGGATACTGAACGCCTTCAGAAAGACTACCCGGGCCCGAATCATGACAAGTGACCCCTCCAGGAGTGTCCGGAATCCTCTCGCAGGGGACTGTGCACGGGTAGGTGACATCTGATCCGGCTTGCCTGAGCGGCAGACGAGACTGTCGAGCCCGCTGGATCCTCGGCCTGGCATCTGCAGGTTCCGTGCCTGTCCCTGAACCTACTGTATAGGTCTTTATAGGTCGGCCCTAGTTATAAAGACCTGTAAGTCGTGGTTCTCACACTACTGGCAGGCCGAATCCGGCGTCCCACCCCCTGCGGTACGACCGCTCTTCAGCGCTCGTACCCAACCGCACCTAGAGGAGCCCCCACCTCGAGAGCGCGCCGCGCCAGACCCGCTCGTACAGCCGAGGCCAAATAATCTCGTCTACATGCTCGGCGACGGTGCGGGGGTCGACCCAGCGGACGATGTCGGTGTAGCGGCCCTCGACCATGACGATGGTGTAGGCGATGAGCAGTGAGTCGAGGTCGGCGGCGTTGCGCCAGCGCGTCTCGCCGGTCCCGGACCATTCGAGGTTCAGGGGCAGTTTGAACCGTCCCTGCGGGGCGAATGCGAGCTCCCATAGCCTGAGGGCGATGCGCACGGGCCCGCGGCGGAGGCCGACGTCGATCGCGGTGCCAGCTGCGGTGTCGGCCGCGACGGCGCGCTCCAGGCGCGCGAGCTGGTCCGGGTCCGGCTTGCCGATGCCGTCGACCCAGTAGTCGATCGCGCCGGGCTGGACGTTGAGCGCGGCAGCGAGTTCCGTGCGGGTGAACTCGCCGGCATCGAGGAGTTGGTGCACCGGGTTCGCCCCTCGCGAACGCGTCATATCCTCCATACTATCGGTCCAGGTCAGGAGCGATGCGGGCGGCGCTACGTCGAAGGGCAGTCCCTCGAGACGACGCCGAAGAGGAATTGCCCAGGCCAGCAACATGGGTCGCGGCGATCCAGTGGGCAGTGTCCGACGGGCGTTATCGACGTTCGGCGTGCCCCACCAGGCAGATGCATTCTTGGACACGGCCGGCTGATCCACGCCCCGAACGACGGAGCATCAGATGGCGAAATATCAACCTGCGTCGGTATTTCTGGTCGCCTTCAGGCTTGACGGCAACCACCGGACGCACAGAGATGCGCGTCAAAGGTCAAAGCGACGTTCTTGGATCTCTCCACCTTCATCATCGCGCCACCGCACAAGGACAGCGGGCTCGTCGGCGCCTGCGGTCCGCATATACGTGTACTTGCGGGTTTGCCCGTCGTACAGCGTCCGGGGCCGATCGTCCTCATGAAGGATGATGCCGTGGCTAGTCGGGGTGACCGACAGGTCCAGCGCCGGCCGAGCACCGCGGTTGGTGACCTCGATCCACCGGTGGGTGCGACTCCTGACCCTCCCCTTACTGTCGGTTTCCTGGCGGCTCTGCTCCTGATCTTGGGCGATCGGGTCGGCGCTTGTCGTTGTCTGCGGTGGCTGGTCTCTGGGCGAGAAGCCAGCCGCGTCTCGAGTGAGTACGAAGGAAATCTTGTAGCCAAGGTCGGCGGCTCCGTCGAACGAGCCGTACAGGCCCTCGTTCTGTACGGCTTGCTTCACCTCATGCAGTGCTGCGAGTTGCCCGGGATCAACATCGTTGGGATGCGGAGCGGACGAGAAGTAGAGATGGACAGGCTTGCCAGCCGCACGCGCCTCACGTATCTCGACCAGCGTTCCTGACAGCTCGCCGTCGGTCGGCGTGCCCACGCGGCTGCCGAACATCGCGATCACTACGTCGGCGCGATCGAGAAGCTGCCGGTTGATGAGGGTCTGCGGTGACTCTCCGACTCCGAACTGGGGCACGACTGCGCTCTCCCAGAGCAGAGGCACGTAGACGACACCGACTTGTTCGCAGTGGTGCGCGTTCCACTGCACCATCGCTTCCATTGCGGATGCGCGAGCATCTGCGAGGTCACTGGGGGATGCGATCAGTACGAATACCGCGGTCATCGTTCTCGCCACATGCTCAACGTAGTCGAACCTCTGAGGACGCGGGTGCGGTCAATGTCCCGCACTGACCAGCGCGTCGATGCCGTCGAGAACGTCGCCCATCTCTGCGCGAGGCAGGGGAGACAGGTTCCAACCGTCATGACGGAACTTGTCACCCGGCGCGTATACGGTGACGCCATTCATTCAGAAGAGGGGGGCGCAGGGGTTCGAGGATTGAGAACGCACTGGTCGAAGTGCTTACGAGCTTCCATGGATACTCTTCAAGCCAGGCGCATGCGGAGGTTCAGGCACGGCTCGTGGAGATGACCGGCGGTACCGATGACGTGGCTGCGCTCGAGCAGCGGATACTCGGCGTGATTCCACCTGGAGCCGTGATGGCGGCACGGCACATGTGGACGCACCTGGAGGCGGAGTTCGACACGCCCGTCGATGCAGCGAACGCCGACACCGGGGCGTCCGCGTTCGCAGAGGCTGACGTTGCGATGGCCGACACCCTCTCTGACCCGGCCGACTACTCCGGAATCGATCCGATCGAGGATGTCGCAATCGCACCCGAAATCCGTTGGACCGATGCAGATAAGCGACAGTCCCTAGAACGATATGCTCGCGACAACCGGCTGACCTCGTCTGAGTGGGTCGACATGAAGTGGCCGCCACAGGCACAGCTGCTGACACCGGGGAACCTATGCGACTCGCGCCGGAACGCCTGCGCCACACACGAGGAACTCGACGAACCGGTCGCCGAGTGCGCCGACTGCGACGAGGCGATCGCTCCAGTCGTGGAGTCCAACGCTGTGTGGAGCTTCAATGCTCGCGTCACCCGGTACGAACTCGCAGTCGGCGCCGACGGGCGCCTCGAAGACATCGAATTCAGCAGTGAGGTCGAGACGGTCGCTGAGATCGAACAGGACCCACGTACACTTCGGATCGGCCCTCGACGAGGGCGAACTTAACGATCGTCGCAGGCTGAGCACCCTGCAAGCTGCTCCAGCTGGTCGGTCGGCGAAAACATGTGGAACCGTTCGCGCACCTTGTGCGTCTAATTTATGTGAGCGATGAACGAGGACTCGAGCTGTTCGACGTCTACGCCGCTGAGCAGCGGCGGTACTGGGCTGTGCTTCGAGACGGTCTCGATCTCAGTCTCGAAGATGAGCGAGCGATCCTTGCGGCCGAGGTTGCGCGGTGCTCTCCGCCCAAGACCGGGTACCTGCCGGTAAGTGGTCGGCAAGGACACGCCAAGCACCGCCAGGCACCGTTGGAGACCATGAGCCCGAGCGAGGAGGATGAATGACCCGGGTGATAGGGACTGGCCTGATCCTCGCTGCAACCGTGTTGGCCTCAGCGTGTTCGACAACGGTGGACGGTCAGGCGAGCGGACCAGCGTCAGCAACCGCGCCGTCGTCCTCGTCACCGGTACCGGCCGGTCTCGACGTCGGTGAGTACCCGACCACGCTCTATCAGGTCCCGCAGGGCGAGATCACCGCTGCCTGGACAGCCGAGGGCAACCGGATGCTCGCCACGCTCATCGAGCCCATGGACATCGATCCAACGCTCGTAGCCACGCCAAAGGCACGCGAACCGTACCCCGTCACCACGCTGGCAGCCAGCACCATCCTGCCCAGCTACGTCGGATACCTGGCACGCGAGGCAAAGGTGGGCGTGGCGCTGGTACGGGCTGACAAGTCCGAATCCCCGACGACCGAGGTCGCGGTCGCCGCAGTGCGCATGGCCAAGACCGCCGACGGGCCGCAGGCACTCGCCACGGCGCGCAACGTCTCACAGTCATCAGCCGCGATCCCCGGCCTCACGGACGGAGTCGTCCACGAGCCGGCACCGGGCGAGATCAACATCCTATTTATCCGCGGACCGCTCCTGATGAACATCAACGTCAAGGCCCCGACGGCGGCACGCGCGGTCGACCTCGCCGCCAACCTCTACCGCCGGCAGACAGTGGAGACCTCGAGATTCACCCCCACCGCCACCCAGGCCATCACAACGGTGCCGCTGGACCGCGACGGCGTTCTCGCCAGAGCCTTGCATCTGGGCATGGAGGCGACCGAACTGGAGCAACGACGGATCGGCCTGCTCACCCTGCCGGTCTTCGAGCGCCGCGGCGGCAACCCTACGCAGACAGCGATGCTGCGTGAGGCCGGAGTCGATCTCATCGGTTGGAACAACAGCATCGTCCTGCGCACCCGGGACAGCGCTGCCGCATTACGCCTCTTCGATCAACTGCGCGAGGCCTCAAGGCGCACCCAGGTCGAGGGCGTCGTTGGCTTGAGCGGACCGGTGCAGTGCTCGCGGGGCGACAGCAGCGAGGACAACACCTGCACACTGGCGGTCGGCCGCTTCGTCGCCCAGGTCCAAGCCTCTGACCTCACCGCGGTCCGGCAGGCTGCAGCGGCCCAGTGGACGATCCTCACCCGCACCCCATAGGACGAAGGAGATCTCGAGTCGTGCATGTCCGAGCAACAGCAGCCCTGATCGCGACCACCCTCCTCATCACCGGGTGCACCACAGTGGCCGGCACAGCGGTGCCTGACCCCAGACGCAGGCACTCTACGGCGGCACCGGCGGTCTGCCGACGGCACCGCGGGAAGCCACAGCTCCCGGAGCGCAGCGCAAGGTGCTGGCGGCGAACATGCTCTCCGACCGGATGGTGCTGCCGACCGAAGTCGATCGCTCCTTGACGGTCGGCAATCCCCAGATCGCGGTGCGCGCCTCCAACCTCGTCGGCCTCGACGGACTCGATCAGGACCGGCTGGCCAAGCGGGGCATGCTATACGGCATCAGCGAAATCCGCGAGGCCCCTGATCGGGCGACCAGCGGCGACGGCATCACGATCACGCTGGTGCGGATGCCCGACGAAGTTGCGGCCAAGGGAGCTGTCGAGGACTTGCGCACACAGGAAAGGGCCCGGGCCGTGGCCATCCCCGGCCGCGACGACCTCCCCGCCTACAGAACCCCGGCAGGCGACAACCGGATCTTCACCACGATCACCGGCTACGCCGCCTTCGGTCCCCTTCTCCTCATCGCTTCACCGCGCAGCAAGGACGAGGGCAAGCTCGCCGGCTGGCTGACCAAAGCCGTCGATCTCCAGCACGATCGCCTGACCGGGTTCACCTCACCAACGAGCGCGGACCTGGCTACTCTGCCCGCGGACAATGACGGCATCGTCGGCCTCACTGTCACGCCCGACCGGATCGAGCCGGGCCGGTTCGAGCAGTACTGGGGCTTCCAGACACGGACGGCGCAACTGCACTGGATGGACGATCCAACCAAGGCAGCCGCGCTGTTCGACGAGGTGGGCATGGACCTGGTCGGCGTGGGCAAGAACGCCGTCTACCGCACCCGCGACGCCCAGGCGGCGGCACGGATGCTCGAGCAATTAGCAAAGGACCTCGCCGCCGAGGCTGGCGCCACAGCCTTCACCATCGAGGGCCTGCCCTCGGCACAGTGCCGGAGCGTCCCCCTGACTAGTTCGCCGTATTCCTCGGCGACCGCGAAGCACACCTGCTACCTCGCCGTGGGACGGTACACATCGGCGTACACCGGCATCCAACTCGAGCGCACCCGCCAAGTCACTGCCGCGGTGTATCTCATCCTCCGCAGCGCGAAATAGCCTTCGTCCAAGCTTGTGGGCGGCAGAGCGATCCGATAGTGCCGCCCAGCCGGATAGTCGGGATAACTTCGACCGAGCTATCCCGGCCCACCGCCACAGCCAGTCGATCCAATCAATCTCGTTCGCACAGGGACTAGACCCAGCCCCAGACCCACCGACGACGGCGATCGTCGTGCCTTGATCTAAGAACGCGAGCGCATAGGATCCCCGACGCCTCAGGGGAGTGAGGAATGGCCGCGCCCTCTGGATCGCACCTAGGGCGGTGGCGGTGGGTCGCCTCGCCCTCGTCCTAACCGGAGCTAGAGCAACTCCTCAGCTTGGGCAAGTATCGCGCTCGGGGTCGTGTCGAGGGCCGCAGCCAAGTCCCAGAGCCGATCGACCTGCGTCGACGCCTCTCCCGTCTCGATCCGCGCAATCGCCGCACGACTGACACCACTCAGCTTCGCGAGCCCCTCCTGACTCAGCCCCGACGAAAGGCGGGCTCGCCGAAGCGCTTCGCCGACAGCATCTCGACGCACCCTTCGTACCCGCCTCTGCGCTGAGGAAAGCGACGACTCGGGAACCGGCACCGACCGATTGTCGCCGGTACGCCACCGCCGCCTTGCGACCCACACGGTTTGTATCGCACGCGATACTAACGCGGAGCGCACCGGCCGTCCACCTCCACAACCCTGCATCGCACGCGATACAGTGATGTCAGTACGCTCACCCCGTGGAATGGATCGAACGCGGCTCTGCACCCCGCCGGAATGCGGCGCCGCGCGGGCACTGGAGCCGCCTACGGACTCGATTGGCCGAACTTGACGAGTCCACACCGGTAACCGCACTATTCGCGTGCCCAGCATTCGGCGCATTCCTCCTGGCCGGCCCTCTACGTCGATCCGCGACGGCCGGGCACCGGCTAATCGGACTCCAGGAAGTTGCCACCGCCTCTGGCGCACCGGCAAAGCACCTGCTCGACGTTGCGGCCGGCGTCGACTCGCACCTGACCGGCTTCGGCCCCCAACTGAATGCCCTGACAGTCGCAGCCTCGACATTGGTTGCAGCTCAGTTCAACTCATTTGGCGACGAGGTATATGTGTGTGGCTTCACGATTCCAAGTTACGGCGCGCAGCTGGGTGTAGGCCGCCACATCATCCGCACGGCGCACCGCCCCGAAGATTCTCTGGTCTCGCTCCAGGCCGCCCACGGCCCGGCACCTCTGCGCACGCCTCCTCGAGGCTTGGCCTCGTGGCAATCCACCGTGCACCCCGGGCTCTAGACAGAGGGAGCGGTTCCTGATTTGCTCATCGCGCATCGGACGCGCACCAGTCCCCCGGGACAACCGCGGATTCCTCTTCCCATCAGCAGGTCAGAGCGAGACTAGACCCCTGGACCAATTTGCAGCGCGCTCAATCACCCGACTGTGCCAGACTCCACCGCTATGAGTGAGTCAGCGGGCACCTCGCGACCGATGGAGCTTCGATGGACAGGCGACGACTCCGCGACGCTGTCGATCGGAGACGTCACCATAGACTTGACCTCAGATGAGGTCGAACAGCTCGCCGAGACCCTGCTCCCGTCGTCACCCGCCGGTCGTGGTCGCAGACACATCCAGCGCCTTCAAGATTGCCTCGCCGAACTCCACGCGACCGACGCCGGGGCCCGGGCATACGATCTCGCGAAGGCGACCGATCGCGCTGACCTCGATTGGCTAGACCTTCGATTGTCCCGACCGTGGGACCACAGCGTGACTCGACCCAAACACAGAACCGACTGGCCCGAGATCGACTAACTCCCCCCCCCAAAAAAAAACACCAACATTTCGTGCGGGACCGATCAGTACTGCTCGTCACGTTTCACCAGTCGGGGCCTAACTGCGGCCCGGCGGTCTTCCCGCATGCTCTCAGCCTCCGCCATGGCGTCCACCGCCCCGCCTCGCGTGTACAGGCCTTGCGCCGTGCGGTCCTTAGCCGTGGTGTCAGGAGACTCTCCAGGACCGTGCCACACGTCTAAGCCCCCACCTCGAGCTCGCGGACCACCCTCGCCTCATGCTCCGCTCGTGACAGCCGGCTCGTCCGTAGAACCGTTGGCTGCCCGTGGACGGGTGAATCCGAGCTCTGCCCGCGGCGCGGCAGGCCAGCTCGTAGGATGCCCGGAGACAGCCGACTTGGGGAGTGTAAGCAGTCGGCACCACCATTTGCATTTTGAAAGAGGTCTGCCGTGGCGCGGCTCAACCTGAAGACCGTCGAGGAGCGCGTTGCACCGCTCGGAGGCCGCGCGTCGTACGACCGCGAGTTCATCTTCGATCTGCTGCTTGCCTACGGGAAGCCCCAGAGCGCCGTCACACGCCTGCGCAAGGGCTCGCTCAACGTCGCCGACGATCTCGAGACTGAGGTCGCCCAGAAGAACGTCGTCTACTTCAAGGAGACGAGCGGGGACCCACTCGCAGTGGTCGACGAGCTGAGGACTTCGCCGACCGTCGTCCGGTACCGCACGCGGTTCGTGATAGTCACCGACTACGCCGAACTCCTCGCCGTCGATACCAAGACCGGCGAGAACCTGATGATCCCCATCCGGGATATCGATAAGCACTTCACGTTCTTCCTGCCGTGGGCCGGCATGGAGAAGGCGCAGTACGTCACCGAGGCCCATGCGGACGTCAAGGCCGCCGAGCGCATGGGCAAGCTCTTCGACGAGCTACTCGCGGCCAACCCCGGCCTCATGGATGCCGAGCACGACCGCCACGGGCTAAACGTCTTCTTCGCCCGACTGCTGTTCTGCTTCTTTGCCGAGGATACGGAGATTTTCGCCGAGGGGCAGTTCACCAACGCGATCGGCTCGCACACCCAGCCCGACGGATCCGACGTGGACGAGTTCCTCGCCGCGCTGTTCACTGCCCTGGACACCGAGGACGCATCAGAAAACCCGACGTATCTGGCTGCATTCCCGTACGTAAACGGCAGGCTGTTCACGATGGACGCTGCGCAGACGGTGCCGAGATTCACGAAAACGGCCCGCCAATTGCTGATCGACCTCGGCAATCTCAACTGGAGCGCCATCAACCCCGATATCTTCGGGTCGATGTTCCAGGCGGTCGTGAACCCGCATGAACGCAGCAATCTCGGCCAGCACTACACCTCAGTGCCGAACATCCTCAAGACGATCGAGCCGCTATTCCTCGACGAATTGCGCGAACAGCTCGACTCGGGCTTCGACTCGGTGCGCAAGCTCGAGGCGCTCTTGGATCGTATCAGCACGATCAAGGTTTTCGACCCCGCCTGCGGTTCCGGAAACTTCCTCGTCATCGCCTACAAGGAATTGCGCAAGCTAGAGCACGCGACCCTCGAGCGCCTCTCGGAATTGGATCCCAAGCACCAGGTACTGTTCGCCGAGTCGAAGATCAGCATCGAGAACTTCTACGGCATCGAGCTTGCCGACTTCGCCACCGAGGTTGCGATCCTGTCACTGTGGATCGCCAAGCACCAGATGAACACCGAGTTCAAGGAGAAGTTCAATCTCTCGATCCCGTTGATCCCCCTTAGGGAGACCGGCCGGATCAAGCAGGGTAACGCACTCAACGTGGAGTGGAACGCGGTCTGCCCAAATAACGGAATCGACGAGATTTACCTTGTAAGCAATCCCCCCTATCTCGGTAGCCGAAACCAGTCGGCCGAACACAAACGAGATCTTGCCCGCATTTCGCCGAGGTATAAAAGCCTCGACTATGTATCAGGGTGGGTCATATTAGGGGCCGACTACATCCGCGGAACGGCAGCCCGACTTGCGTTCGTGACCACCAATTCCATTACTCAGGGCGAGCAGGTCGCAATTCTTTGGCCGCCAGTTCTCGGCAATGAATTGGAAATCTCATACGCATACACATCCTTCCCGTGGTCGAACAAGGCGCGCGGCGGTGCGGGTGTCACGTGTGTCGTGTTCTCTCTTCGAGCACGCTCGGATAGTGCGAAGTACCTCTATACTGACGGGATCCAGCATCGCGCAGACCAGATCAATCCCTATCTTGCCGATGCTGCAAATATTTGGATACGTCGCCGTAGCACTCCGCTCGGCGTGGACATGCCCCGCCTCGGCTACGGATCCATGCCGAACGATGGCGGGAACCTAATTCTCAGCGATCAGGAACGGGATCGGCTGATAGTGGAACATCCTAGTATTGCGACGTACATAAAGGGGTATTGTGGAGCGGATGAATTCATCAAGGGAAAGACTCGATGGTGCCTCGTAGTTCCAGACGGGGACATCGACCAGGCGGTTGCAACCCCTGAGATTTTAAGACGCTTCGAAGGAGTGCGCGCTCATCGACTGAATAGCTCTGAGAAGTCGACCAATGCACTGGCTGCGCATCCCAACCAATTTTACTACTTCGCGCACAAGCAGTCCGACTCAATAATCGTTCCAAGTATTTCGTCCGAACGGCGAACATACATTCCAATCGGGTACGTCGATCCGGACGTTATTGGATCAAACAAGGCTCTCGTAATGTACGACACATCTTTCTGGGCGTTTGCGTTGCTTACTTCGTTGATGCACATGGTTTGGATAAGATCTGTATCGGGACGCCTCGAAAACAGGTTCCAATACTCAAACACGATCGTCTACAACAACTTTCCGGTCCCGCCGCTCTCCGACGCGACGAAGGAAAAGCTCACCGTCGCGGCGCTGCGCGTTCTCGATGTACGCGAGTACCACTGCGAGCGGACCCTGGCAGAGTTGTACGACCCGGACCACATGCCGAACGACTTGCGAGCGGCGCACGCCGAGGTCGACGCACTGGTCGACTCGATCTACTCCAAGCGCGGCTACGAGACTGACGAGCAGAGATTGTCAGACCTGTTCGCTATGTATGAAGCGATGACAGCCGAGGAGACCGCCCAGGCCCCGGCGAAGAGGACCAGGGGGACGAAGAAGTGACCACGATCAAGAAGCCGGTAAACATCGTCGACGTGGCCTACGCCCGAACGGGCGGATCGGTCAACACCGACGCGATGGGCATGCGTGACATGCAGCAGCGAGTCTTCGCCAAGCGCGACGCCCAGCACCTGCTGGTGAAGGCTCCGCCGGCGTCGGGCAAGTCTCGCGCGCTGATGTTCGTGGGGCTCGACAAGCTCTACAACCAGGGCCGCAGGAAGGTCATCGTCGCGGTGCCCGAGCGATCCATCGGGGCGTCGTTCGCCTCGACGAACCTGACCTCGCACGGGTTCTTCGCTGACTGGGAGGTCAAGCCCGAGCACAACCTGTGCGACCCCGGGTCGTCGCAGGGAAAGGTCGGCGCGTTCATCGACTTCCTGAACGGTCCCGACGCGGTGCTGGTCTGCACCCACGCGACGCTTCGGTTCGCGTTCGAGAAGCTCTCCCCGGACGCGTTCGACGGGACGGTACTGGCGATCGACGAGTTCCATCACGTGTCCGCGGACACCGAGGCCAGTCGCCTCGGGGCGCTGCTGCGGGACGTGATGAACGGCTCGGACGTGCACATCGTCGCGATGACGGGGTCGTACTTCCGCGGCGACTCGGTGCCGGTGCTTTCCGCCGAGGACGAGGCTAAGTTCACGCCGGTCACATTCAACTACTACGACCAGCTCAACGGCTACCAGTACCTGCGCTCGCTCGGCATCGGGCACCACTTTTACCAGGGCCGCTACACCGACGCGATCGGCGAGGTCTTCGACCTGAACAAGAAGACGATCATCCACATCCCGAACGTGAACTCGGGCGAGTCGACCAAGGACAAGATCGAAGAGGTCGGCTTCATCATCGACTCGATCGGGCACGTCGAGGAAGTCGACCCCGACACCGGGATCATCAGCGTCCGCCGCTCCGACACCGGGGCGATCGTGCGGGTGGCCGACCTGGTCGACGACACAGACCAGAAGAAGCGCGCCGACACCCTGCACTACCTCACGACCGTCGCGTCGAAGGACCGCGACGCGGTCGACGTCATCATCGCGCTCGGGATGGCCAAGGAGGGCTTCGACTGGCCCTTCGCCGAGCACGCCCTCACCGTCGCGTACCGCGCGTCGTTGACCGAGGTCATCCAGATCATCGGCCGCGTCACTCGCGACTCCCCTGGCAAGGAGCACGCCCAGTTCACCAACCTGATCGCCGAGCCGGACGCCTCCCAGAGCGAGGTCAAGGTGTCGGTCAACAACATGCTCAAGGCGATCACCGCCTCGCTGCTGATGGAGCAGGTTCTGGCGCAGAACTTCACCTTCAAGACCAAGCACCCCGGCGACGGCGGCGCTCCCCCGCCCGGAACCATCACGATCAGCGGCTTCAAGGAGCCCTCCACCGACCGCGTGAAACAGATCGTCGAGACCGACCTCAACGACCTCAAGGCGACCATCCTGCAGGACGACACCTTCGCGAAGGCCGCGGCCGGATCCGTGGATCCGGAGACGACGAACAAAGTGCTGATCCCGAAGATCATCCGCGAGCGCTACCCGGACCTGGACGAGTCGCAGGTCGAGGAGCTGCGCCAGCAGGTGGTCGTGGACTCGGTGATCAAGAACGGCGAGGTCCGCGACGTCGGCGACAAGCGGTTCATCAAGATGTCGGAGAAGTTCGTCAACATCGAGGACATCAACATCAACCTCATCGACTCGGTGAACCCGTTCCAGCGCGCCTTCGAGGTCATCTCCAAGTCCGTCACGCCGTCGGTGCTGCGGATCATTTCCGACGCCATCACCGCTACCCGCGTCGAGATCACCGAGGAGGAGGCTCTGGCCGCGTGGCCGAAGATCCAGCAGTGGGCGAAGGTAAACGGCCGCAAGCCGAACATCCGCGCCGAGGAGCCCACCGAGAAGCGCTACGCCGAAGTGCTACTGTTCCTGCAGCGCAAGAAGCAGGAGCGCGACGCCGCCGCCAGGGAAACGCAGGCCGAGGAGTAATGACCGCCAGCGAGAGCACCACCCCCGCCTCCCACACCAGCGCGACCAGCCTTGAGGACCTGTTCGACTCCGACGTCGACGGCCTGCTGGACGCCCCCGAGAAGCCGGCGAAACTCACTTCCTCCGATCGCCTGGAGCGAGCCTTCCTTGAGGTCGTGGAGTTCCGTCGGACCCACGGCCGGGCCCCGAGCCCGACGACCCGGGAGATCGCCGAGCGCAAGCTCGGCGCACGGCTCGACGGCATGCTCGCCGACGACGGCAAGATCGCGGCGCTCAAGGACCTCGACGAGTTCGGCCTGCTGGACACGCCCGAGGCCCCCGCCTCGATCGAAGCCCTGCTCGGCAGCGACGACATCGACCTGCTCGCCGACGAATCCGGCCTGCTCGATGTCTCCGACCTCCCCGTGCGCCGCCAGGTGCACGACGGAAGGGTCGCCCGCCGCGAGAAGGCGCGAGACTTCGAGCAGTTCGAGCCCCTGTTCAAGGAGAAGCACGCAGAGCTGCAGGCCGGCACGAGCATGCTTCGGGAGTACCCGGGCATGGCGCACATCGTCGAAGGCGCGTTCTTCGTCCTCAACGGCGTGATGCTGTTCGTCGCCGAGATCGGCGAGACCGAATACAAGAAGACCACCGTCCGGGAGAACAAGCGCGAGCGGCTCCGGTGCGTGTTCGAGAACGGCACCGAGTCCTCGATGTACCGCCAGTCCCTCGCCATCAGGCTCAGCGACGAGGACGGGCAGATCGTCGTGCCCGCCGGGGTTCCCGAGATTCTCGTGGACGACGAGGTGAGCGGGTATGTCTACGTACTTCGCTCACTCAGCGAGGATCCTCAGATCACCGGCATTAAGGACTTGCACAAGATCGGTTTCACCCGCGGCTCTGTCAAGAATCGCATCAAGAACGCTGCGAAGTCGCCGACCTACCTGATGGCCCCTGTCGAGGTGGTCGCTACTTATCGCACATACAACCTTCGGGTGTCGGCGCTGGAGAATCTGCTGCACCAGGTCTTCGCCGCGGCCCGGCTGAACCTCACGCAGATCGGTCTGGACGGACGCGACTACGACCCTTCGGAGTGGTTCGTTGTCCCCCGAGACGTCATCGACCGAGCGGTCGACCTGATCAAGTCCCGCGACATCGTCGACTGGGTCTACGACGCCAACGCGCAGCGTCTCGTGGAGCGCGCGCGGCAGTAGCGCCCAGCCGAGGGTTCGGCCAGACGCCAGCCATTATGCCGGCCTTGTCGTCGTGGAGTGATCACACTCTGCTGACGAACGGCCCCCGCGGAGAAGGCTCCAGGTGATCCTGGTGGCCGGTGGAAACGTCCGAGGTCCAGTCCAACGCGGATGGCGGCAGGGGGCTGCCCCCCAGCGGCTGCCTCCGCTCGGCGAACACGCGCGAGACGTCGTCGGCAGCACTAGTGCACTTCACTCGTTGGTGTCTGTGCCAGCGGCGCGGCTGCAGTGGCAAGGCGGCTGAGGGCTGCTAGGACGCTGAGCCCGTAGGGTGTGACCTTCATTTTCCGGTCGTGCTCTGCGGGGATGATGAATGCGTGTCCACTGGCTCGTTCGAGAGTCTTGATTCTGTATCGCAGTGCTGCGGGTGCCATGTGGATTTGGCGTGCCGCCGAGGCGATGGTTGGATGGCCCGCGGCGTGTCTGAAGAGTTCGAGCCGTTCATGCGTTGTTTCGTTCGTTACGGCGGTCCGTACCCATTCGCGCGGGGTTAGTTGGCCATCATCGGAGGTCAGATTTGCCGCGTGGCTCCCGCCTCCGCGCGGTCGGAGGGGAACGTGGTGTCGCCTGGCCCACCGTGCGAGGTTGCTGGTGCTCATTCCGAGTTCTTGAGCGATGTCGGGGAGCGTTCGGCATCGGTCGATGTACTGTTCGCGCAACCAGTCGCGATCTACCGTCACCTTCACGCGCTCTGCGGAGGGGATGGTGGGTATTCCGTATTCCTTGAGCAGGCGCCCCACGACTTGTCGGCTGACATCGGTGCGTGACGCGATCTTGTTGAGGGACATTCCTTCCGACTCGTAGAGGCCGAGGAGGTGTGGTCTTGGCAGCTGTCGGCGGGCCGACTGCATGGCGGGACTGCGGGGACGTGACCGTGTGATCGCCTCGGGTTCGAATGGCAGGGGCGTCGCAGCCAGTTCGAGGCGGACGGCACCGATCGTCGTCTCCAGTTCGCGAGCGACCGTCGAGAGGTTGGCGTCGTGATCCCGAACCAGTTCGCGCAGTCGATAGGTGTTGATACGGCCGGGCCACGTTCCGGGTAGGTCGAGGTCGCCTAGGAGGCTGACTGGTGGTGCCCACTCGACAGGTTCGTCGTCGATGCCGGCGGCTGTTAGGAAGTCGTGTGCGTGTTCGAAGAGGGCGTCGCTTAGTTGGGGGGTGAGGTGTCGGGGAAAGGTGGCGATTTTCCCTCGGAGGTAGGAGTTGGTGACTTGGGCAGGGCATGCGGATAGTCGCTCTTGAAGATAGCCGCGGGCGATTGCAGCGCGAGCGGGTCCAGGGGATGGGGTCGCGGTGTCGCGGCTGATCTGGCGCCATGCCTCGTCGGGGAGAAGCGCGGTGTAGTCGAGGTTTCGTCGGCGGTGGTAGTCGATTGGGCTGCCGTGTGCGGCGAGGTGTTCGGCGATTCTGGTCAGTGCTGTGCTGATGGCGGGCCAGTGGGATTCAGCTTCCATGAGCTGGAGGAATCTTGATAGTGCGTGGCCGCTGATGTTGCCGCCTGCGCGGAGAGCGGCGTCCGTGAGCGTGGCGCCGGTGCCGACGAGGTGGAGTGCCGCGGACATTGCTAGGCCGACATTGGTGCGCCGGGTGTTCGGCGTTGTAAGGAGATTTCCGAGCGCTGGCCAGAATTCGGTTGGGACCAGCCGAATGTCGAGACCTGTGTCCGATCTTGAAGATCGTCTTCCAGGAAGCTCGCTTCGAACTCGATATCGTAGTTGATCGGAGGGCGCCATTCCTGGTGCGAGGCTGGCGATCTGGATGGCGGCGAGCACCGGCGAGGTGGTGTCTCCACCCCAAACGGTCGACGGCCTGATGTGGTGTTCAAGGTCGTGGCTCGCAGGGATAAGCCAGCGTAGGTGATCTCCTGCTGCGCCAATGTCTTCGCGGTCGAGGACATCGAGCGCGGTGTGGACTGCGATTGCGGTTGTGGCGGCGTTCGCTGGTGAGTCGAGGGCGGGTCTGGCTCCGAGCTCGAAGGCCTCCGTGAAGAGAATCGACCGCATGCCTTCCGGAGCGTGGTCTGGTGCGTTGTCGGGCGCCGCCGCCGCGAGCAGGTCGTCGGGCAATCGCCTGGCGAGGTCCCGTTCTGTCGCGAAGTGGAGAACGCGGCCGGCGATTGCCCGGACGTCGCCGAGTACCTTCATCGCTGGTTGCGGGGACTTCGCGTACACGCCGAACTGGGCCGAGGCCTCGTCGATGATCTGGTTGATCAATGACTGCGCGCGGATGACTGGGTGATCGGAGCTGAACGTCGTGACGGGTGGCTATGACAGCTTGAAGAGGCCCCGGCTCGACGGCTAGACCTGGCCCCGTTTGCGACTCGCCGGTGGTGTTGCGACGGTTTGATCTGGCCCCACCTGATGGTTGCTCGTGAACATCGTTTCCGAG